>NZ_JBMBWF010000001.1:0-2532140 GCF_048606415.1 Knoellia tibetensis | reverse complement strand
CCCTGCGCAACGGCTCCACCAGCACCATCCACCTCCTGGGCGACATCGCCGGCTACTACCTCGAGGGCGCCAGCCCGGGGTTTGGCTGGATCGCCAGCGGGCTCACGGCACCCGCTGGGGCTCAGGTCAACACGATGCGCCTGGACGATGTCGACTGCCCGACGGTCGATGTCTGCTACGCAGTCGGTAATTACTCGGACAACGTCGGCGATGGGCACGCTCTGGTAGCCACGCGTCTGGGTGGGATCTGGACCACTAAAGGCTTCGGGTCTTCACGGCTGACCTCTTTCGGCAGCGCCGATCTCGATTGCGCGTCGGAGTCCTTCTGCGCGGCGATCTACAGCGGGTACGACCAAGCTGGCCAATACGAACTCACTCCCCAAGCGCTCGTGCTCCAAAACGGGACCTGGTCGCTGACGTATCCGGGGTGGGGTGTCCATAGCGTCTCCTGTCCAGCCGTAGGCACCTGCCACGCGGCCGGTGGCGTCGTCTTCGCGACCTATGCAAACGGGTCCTGGTCCTCGGTTCCCGTGCCTCTACCCGCGGATGCGGACTTGTCCATGGAGGACCCCGCGTTCATCAGCGACCTTTCCTGCTGGGAAGCGCGCGGATGCGTGGCGGTCGGCCACTATTGGCCCAATGAAGCCGACCCCATCGGCCTTATTGTCAGGCTCTCCACCTCTGGAGCGGCTGCAATGAAGGCCTTCAGCCCCTCGGAGTCGAAGTACGGGTACCACCTTGGCGCTGTCTCCTGCTGGGACGCCGGACAGTGTGCCTTTACGGGTAGTTACGTGGACTCGCTGGACCACGAAGCGATTTCGGTTGGCACCGTCGTAGGGTCAACACTGAAAAGTCTGCGCCCACCGGTGCCTGCAGACGCAGTGTCCGCCGATGTGGGTGACACCCCTTTCCAACTCAACCTTTTCGATATCGAATGCCAAGCCGCCAATCAGTGTGATGCTGTCGGCGTTTACACCTCGAGTACTGGGCGTCGACCTCTTGCCGAGTCTTACCGGAGCGGACTTTGGTCAGTGCGTGAGACCTCGGGCACGCCTGTCGGACCAGGGCAACTGGTGTCCATCTCGTGCGCGGAGAACCAGCACTGCACCGCGGTCGGAGTCCGAGAGAGCAGCCCCATCGCGATGTCGCTTCCACCAACAGGGGCCATCAACTCCGCGAGCCTTCCCTCGATCTTGGGATCAGATCCACGAGACGCCATCGCTTGGGCCGTTTCATGCCCCGCGCCATTGGGGTGCGTGGCGGTCGGGGTTCAGGGCGACACGGACAGCGGCGGAGGGGACGCGGTTATCTTCGAGCAGTCATAGCCGAGCCGAGGATCGCCCGGAAGTACCAACCACAACGCCTTGGGCGGCAATCCGGAAGGCCGGCATACCGAGGTCGACCCCGACCCCGGCGCTTTCGACCGCCCGCACCTCGCGCACCGCGGGGTTGCGGGCGGGCACGGCCTCGAGCCGCTCGTAGTCGGCGCCCTGCCCGGGACGGGCATCGAGCTCACCACGGTTGGGCCACAACGACATCGCGCGCTCGGCCTGCGCCGTGATCGTGAGTGACGGGTTGACGCCGAGGTTGGCCGAAACGGCCGACCCGTCGACGACGGAGATGCCGGGGTGCCCCCACACGCGGTGGTAGGGGTCGATGACACCGCTCGTCGGGCTCTCACCGATGGCCACCCCGCCGAGGAAGTGGGCGGTGAGCGGCACGTCGAAGACCTCGCCCCACGTGCCGCCGGCGACGGTGTACTCGCCCGTCGCGTCCGCGAGCCGCTTGGCCATGGCGGTCATCGAGTCGTGCCCGGCCTTGATGAACGTCGGGTTGGGCTCACCGTGCCCCTGTTGCGAGGTGAGCCGGCGACGGCCGAGGAAGCCGCGCCGACCCGAGACCCGCAGCGAGTTGTCGCGGGACTGCATGACGAGGCCGATGATGGTGCGCTCGCTGAACCGGCGTGTCATCGGGAACTGCCGGAGCAGCACCTGCGGATCGCGCAGCAGCATCCGCAGGAACTCGACCGGCCGCGACCGGCCCGTGTCACCCGGCACCATGAGAGTCGTGAGCAGCCCCATCGCGTTGGACCCGCGGCCGTAGCGAACGTTCTCGACGTGCGTGTCCTCGTCGGGGTGGAAGGACGCGGTGATCGCGATGCCCTCCGACAGCCCAGCCTCGGGCACGGCATGCTCCGTCAGCGCCCCGAGCAGGGCCTCGCTGTTGGTGCGGGTGAGGTGCCCGAGCCGGTCGGAGATCCGAGGCAGCTCGCCCTCGTCGCGCATGGCGTGGAGCAGGGTCTGGGTCCCCCACGTCCCCGCGGCGACGACGACGTGCCGGGCCGTGACGACCTGCTCGTCCCGGCCGTGCGTCGGTCCCGTGCGTTCGTGGAGGACCCGATAGACCTCCTGCCCGTATGCCGTCCCCTCGCCGCCCGTGCCCGGCACGACTCCCAGCCGCCTCACGGTCCGCATCGGCTCGATGACGACGCCGAGGCCCTCGGCGAGGTGGAGGTAGTTCTTGCGCAGGGTGTTCTTGGCGCCGTGACGGCAGCCGACCATGCAGTTGCCGCACTGGGTGCAGCCGGTGCGGCGCGGTCCGGCACCGCCGAAGTAGGGGTCGTCGACCTCGACCCCGGGCTCCCCGAAGAAGACGCCGACGGGCGTCTTGCGGAAGGTCTCGGGCACGCCCATGTCGCCGGCGACGTCGCGCCAGATCTGCTCGACCGGCCCCTCGCACGGGTTCTCGACGACGCCGAGCATCGCCGACGCGGTCTCGTAGTGCGGTGCCAGCTCTGCCGACCAGTCGGTGATGTGGCCCCACTGCTGGTCGCGGAAGAACGCCTCCGGCGGGACGTAGAGCGTGTTGGCGTAGTTGAGCGACCCACCGCCGACGCCCGCCCCCGCGAGGATCATGACGTCGGGAAGCTTGTGGATCCGCTGCACCCCGAAGCAGCCGAGCTGCGGCGCCCAGAGGTAGTTGCGCACGTCCCACGAGGTCTTCGCGAAGTCCTCGTCCTCGAAGCGTCGCCCGGCCTCGAGCATGAGGACCGAGTAGCCCTTCTCGGCCAGGCGCAGCGCGGCCACCGACCCGCCGAAACCGGTCCCGATGACGACCACATCGACGTCGGTCTCCGGCGTGCGGGTGGCGTGACCAGGGTCGGATCCGTTGCGGCTCACCGCAGTCCCAGCGTCTTGAACGCGCGCAGGGCAAGGGTGAGCCCCTTGGTGTAGGTCTCCTGCGAGACACCGGGCAACCCCGCCATCGGGCCGGCGAGGTGCTGCGCCGTGACGTTCTGGCTCTCGGTGTACTTGAGGATGCCCTCGCGGCCGTGGCGTCGCCCGATGCCCGAGGCCTTCATGCCACCCATCGGTGCGCCGGTGCTGGCCCAGGCCGGGATGTAGGCGTCGTTGACGTTGACCGTCCCGGTCCGGATGCGCGAGGCGATGCGACGGGCTCGGCGCACGTCGCGGCTCCACACCGAGGCGTTGAGGCCGTACTCGGTGTCGTTGGCGAGTGCGATGGCCTCCTCGTCGGAGCCCACCTCGTAGACGGAGACGAGCGGGCCGAAGGTCTCGCCGTCACGGCACTCCATGTCGGGCGTGACACCGGTGAGCACGGTCGGGGCGTACACGAACGGCCCGACGTCGGGCCGGCGGCGGCCACCGGTGAGGACGACGGCGCCCTTGGCGCGGGCATCCTCGACGTGGCGGGTGACGGTGTCGAGCTGTGACTGGCTGACGAGCGAACCCATCTCGGGGCCGTACTCGAGCTCGGTGCCGAGCCGCAGCGCCTCGACCGCCTCGACGAACGACGTGACGAACTCGGCGTGGACCTCGCGGTGCACGAGGAGGCGCTCGGCGCTGATGCAGACCTGCCCACTGCCGCTGAAGCACGCGCGCAGGGCCCCCGCGACCGCCCTGGGCACGTCGGCGTCGGCTGCGACGTACATCGAGTTCTTGCCTCCGAGCTCGAGGCTGAAGCCGACGAGTCGCTGGGCCGCCGCGACGCCGACCGTGCGTCCGGTCGGGGTGGAGCCGGTGTAGCAGACGTAGTCGGTCTGGTCGACGACCGCCTGGCCGGTCGAGGAGCCCGGGCCGAGGACCACCTGGAGCACACCCTCGGGCAGACCCGCCTCGACGAGGAGCGCGTGCGCGGCGAGTGCCGTCAAGGAGGTCTGCTGGTCCGGCCGCAGGACGACGGCGTTGCCCGCCATGAGCGCCGGCAGGGCGTCGGTGATGGCGAGGATGAGCGGGAAGTTCCACGGCGAGACGATGCCGACGACGCCCTTGGGGAGGTGGCTCACGACGGTCTGGGTGAGCACCGGGAAGACACCCATCGGGTGCTGGTCACGCAGGTAGGACGCAGCCCTCCGGGCGTAGTGCCGAGCGGTGTTGGCGGTGTCGGCGATCTCGGAGAACGCATCGTGCCTGGTCTTGCCGCTCTCGAGCTGGATGAGGTCGAGGAGCTCGACCTGACGGCCGAGGACGAGGTCGTGGAACCGGAGAAGGATCCCCGCGCGGTGCGACAGGGGCGTGCGCTCCCACGCTCGCTGGGCGGTCCGCGCGGTGGCGACGGCGACCGCGACGTCCTGCGGGGTCGACACCGGCAGCGAGGCGAGCGGTGCGCCCGTCATCGGGGTCGAGCTCACGTGCTGCTCGGCGCCGGGACTGGCGACGACGCGCGAGGCGAGCCGGCGCGCTCGGCTCGGGTCCACGGCATACGTGGCGGTGGGGTCGAGCTCCGGGTCTGCGATGACGTCGGCCATGACCTGAGGCTAACGACGTCACCGTCAGCCGAGAACGGTAGTGAGTGAGACTCCCGCCTCACTCGGGATGTGTCAGCCGCCCTCGTAGGGCGCGACGACGACCTCGACCCGCTGGAAGTCCTTGAGCTCGGTGTAGCCGGTCGTCGCCATCGCGCGACGCAGCGCGCCGACGAGGTTGGTGGTGCCGTCCGCGACCTTGCTCGGGCCGAAGAGGACCTCCTCGAGCGAGGCGACCGCGCCGACCTCGACCCGCTCGCCACGCGGCAGCTCGGGGTGGTGCGCCTCCGGGCCCCAGTGGAACCCGCGGCCGGGCGCTTCGGTCGTGCGCGCGAGCGCCGCTCCGAGCATGACGGCGTCCGCGCCACAGGCGACCGCCTTGACGATGTCGCCACTCGTCCCGACACCGCCGTCGGCGATGACGTGGACGTAGCGGCCGCCGCTCTCGTCGAGGTAGTCGCGGCGGGCGGCGGCGACGTCGGCGATCGCGGACGCCATCGGCGCGTGGATGCCGAGCGTGCGGCGGGTCGTGTGCGCCGCTCCCCCGCCGAAGCCGACGAGCACGCCGGCCGCGCCGGTACGCATGAGGTGGAGGGCGGCCGAGTAGGACGCGGCGCCGCCGACGATGACGGGCACGTCGAGCTCGTAGATGAAGCGCTTGAGGTTGAGCGGCTCGGCGCGGCCCGACACGTGCTCGGCCGAGACCGTCGTGCCACGGATGACGAAGAGGTCGACACCGGCGTCGACGACGGTCTTCCAGAGCTGCTGGGTGCGCTGCGGCGTGAGCGCGCCGGCGACGGTGACGCCCGCGTCGCGGATCGTGCGCAGCCGCTCGACGATGAGCTCGGGGACGATGTCGGCGCGGTAGATCTCCTGCATGCGGGCCGTCGCGAGCGCCGGCTCGAGCGTGGCGATCTCCGCGAGGAGCGGAGCCGGGTCCTCGTAGCGGGTCCACAGGCCCTCGAGGTCGAGGACGGGCAGGCCGCCGTGCTTGCCGAACGCGATCGCCGTCTCGGGCGACATCACGGAGTCCATCGGGGCGCCGATGACCGGGAGGTCGAAGTGGTAGGCGTCGATCTGCCACCCCACGGAGACCTCCTCGGGGTCGCGCGTGCGGCGCGAGGGCACCACGGCGATGTCGTCGAAGGAGTACGCGCGCCTGGCCCGCTTGCCACGTCCGATCTCGATCTCGTTCACAGCCGAAGCCTAACCGTGAGCCACATTTGTGATGACCATCACGATACGATCCTGATTTCCGGCAGTAACCAGAACACTGGCGACTGTCCAGCGCCGGGCACCCCCTCGGGGGCGCACCCCCTACCGGCGCCCCGAGAAAGGGAAGACCCCCCATGGCACGACCCCCTGCCCTCGCCACCGGGATCCTCGCGATCTGCCTCACGACGGCACTCGCGACCAGCGCCGCATCGGCGTCCACCCCAGCGAGCACCCCCCTGCCGACGACGCTCACCGACGCCGTCGACGCCCTCACCAGGACCCTCGACACCCGCGCCATCACCAAGCCCGTCGTGCCGAGCACCGCGACGAGCAAGGCCACGTCGGCCCTGCTCTCGGCGTCCGGCCCCAGCGCCCGCGCCACGTGGGACCCGCGCTTCGGCACGCTGCGCTCGCTGCGCGGACCCGCCCCGCTCACCGCTGCCCGCGGGGGCTCCGCGGTCGACGTCGCCCGTGGCTGGCTGCGCGAGCACGCCGCCGCCTTCGGCCTCACGACCGCGCAGGTCGACGGCCTCGCCCTCGTGCGCGACCACACCCTGCCCGGAACCGGCACCCACACCGTGAACTTCGTCCAGACGACGGCCGGCGTCGCCTCCGTCCGCGGCGGCCGCCTCAACGTCGCCGTGACCAAGGACGGCAGGATCCTCTCGTATGCCGGTGACCCGACTCCCGGCTCGACCCTCACCTCGGCGTGGGTGCTCGGTGAGGCCGGCGCCCTGCTCGCCGTGACGAAGCAGCTCGCGCCCTCGACGGTCTTCACGCCGAAGGCCGACGGCAGCCAGGCCGGCTACACGACCTTCGCCAAGGGCCCCTTCGGTGGCCCGTCCTACGTGAAGAAGGGTGTCTTCGGCACCCGCAACGGGCCGGTCGCGGCCTACAAGGCCTACTTCATCAAGAGCCCGACCGAGGCCTGGGAGGTCGTCGTCGACGGCACGACCGGCAAGGTCCTCTACCGCGCCAGCGTCGTCCAGTTCGAGGGTGACCCCGAGGGCACCGTCTACGACAACTACCCCGGCGCCGCCAAGGGCGGCACCCCGCGCGTGCAGTCCTTCGGCGCCAAGCCCGAGTCGCCCAAGGGCTGGGTCGACCCGACCGGTGTCGCCGGGACCGGCGTGACGACCTTCGGCAACAACGCCGACGCCTACGCCAACTGGTCGAACTTCATCGGGCCGGTCGACAACGCCCCGCGCCCCGTCGCCCCCGACGGTCGCTTCAACTACGACTTCACGGACGCGTGGCAGAAGTCCAAGGGCGCCACCGTGCCGCCGTCCTACGCCGAGGACCTCGACCCGGCGGCGACGAACCTCTTCCACCACCACAACCGGATCCACGACGACTACTACCGCCTCGGGTTCACCGAGACCGGCGGCAACTTCCAGGTCGACAACGGCGACAAGGGCGGCGTCGGTGGAGACGCCATCCGTGGCCTCGTCCAGGCCGGTGCCGCCTCGGGCGGGTCCCCGACCTACACCGGGCGCGACAACGCCTACATGCTCACGCTCGACGACGGCATACCGCCGTGGAGCGGCATGTTCCTCTGGGAGCCGATCGACGACGCGTTCGAGGGACTGCACCGCGACGGCTCGTTCGACATGAGCGTCATCCAGCACGAGTACAGCCACGGCCTGTCCAACCGCTACGTCGCCGGTGGCGGCGCGCTCGGCTCGCACCAGGCCGGTTCGATGGGTGAGGGCTGGGGCGACTGGTACGCGCTCAACCACGCACAGGTGACCGGCCTCGAGCCCACCCGCGCCGTCGTCGGCGCCTACGCGACCGGCAACGAGAAGCGGGGCATCCGCAACTACGACTACAACGTCAACCCGACGACGTTCGGCGACCTGGGCTACGACCTCACCGGACCCGAGGTCCACGCCGACGGCGAGATCTGGACCGCGACGCTCTGGGACCTGCACCGGGCCCTCGTCGCCAAGCACGGGCTCGCCAAGGGTGGTGAGATCGCGGCCCGCCTCGTCACCGACGGCATGCCGCTCACCGCTCCCGACCCGAGCTTCCTCGACGCCCGCGACGGCATCCTCACGGCCGACCTCGACCGCAACAACGGCGACAACACCGAGCTCATCTGGTCGGTGTTCGCCAAGCGCGGCGCCGGCACGAGCGCGGTCTCGCAGGGCGGCGACGACACCGACCCGCAGCCCGCGTTCGACTCCCCGGCGGCGGCACGCAACGGCACGGTCGCCCTCACGGTGCTCAACGCGACGACGGGCAAGCCGGTCCCGGGCGCCAAGGTCATCCTCGGCGTCTACGAGGCCCGCGTGAGCCCGCTCGTGCGCACCGGCTCGACCGGTGGCGCGAGCATCAAGGCGGTCGCCGGCGCCTACCCGCTGACGATCCAGGCACCGGGATTCGGCACGCAGACGATCGACGGGTTCTCGGTCTCGGCCGGGCGCAACACTGCCAAGACGATCCGGCTCGCGCCGAACCTCGCCTCGACCGCCGCGGGCGCGACCGTCGTCGACGTGTCGAGCCAGGACGACGGCGCCCCCGCCAAGTTCGCGCTCGACGACACGGCCGCCTCGGTGTGGGCCACGAAGGAGGGCGCGACGGCATACAACGCCGGTCCGGACCAGCGCGTCACGGTGAAGCTGGCCGCCCCGGCGACCGTGAGCAGTGTGCGGGTCAGCGCCTTTAAGGCGACGAACGCCTCGCGCTTCGCGGCGCTCAAGGGCTTCACGGTCCAGACGTCGACCGACGGGGTGACGTGGACGACCGCGCGCACCGGGTCGTTCGGCTACCAGGCGCCGCGTCCCACGTCGTCCGACCTCAACTACGTGACGTTCCCGCTCACCAAGCCGGTCAGGGCCAGCCACATGCGGTTCTTCGTCGACTCGGTCCAGGGCGACACGGCGAAGCAGGCGCAGGTCGCCGAGGTGCAGGTCTTCGGCAGCGGCGCCGTCGTCGAGAACGGCAGCGTCACCCCCGACCCGACCTACACCGACTCGGGCACGATCACGGCGCCGAACCCGGCCGCGGGTGACCCGACCGGTCTCGCCAACGTCTACGGCGTCACCGGTACCGAGATGACGACCGCGTGCACCTTCCCGCCGGCCAGCCAGGGCGCCGACGCGTGGGTGACGAAGTTCCCCGCCGGGTTCTCCGACGGCCTGCACTCGGTGTCGGTCAAGGGCACGAGCGCGGCCGACGACACCCTCGGGCACGACCTCGACCTCTACTTCGTCGACAGCGCCTGCCAGCCCACCGGCTCGGCGGCGTCGTCGGCGGCGGACGAGTCCGCGGTCATCCCGCCGGGGACGGTCTACGCCATCACCCAGCTCTACACGGGTGCCGACGTCGACGTGAGCGTCACCGCGGTCGACAACCGCTGATCACCGGGCTAGCCAGGCCCCGCAACACCTCGACGGCCCCCGTCCGCACCTGCGGACGGGGGCCGTCCCCCCGGGAACGGGGGCCGCCCTCGCGCGGGAATATCAGATTGGCGTCGGAGGTTGGGCGGGGAGCACAATGACGGGTGCGGCTGATCCCGCACGCCGGCAATGGAGCCGACCCACACCCCTTATGCCTTTTCCTCCCGAGGAGACACGCCTGTGTCAAGCCCTGCCCACACCGAGTACCCCGACAAGATCGATGGTGCCGTCCTCAAGATCGCGGGTGTCGTCGTCCTCGGCGCCATCATGTCGATCCTCGACATCACGGTCGTCAACGTCGCGCTGCCGGAGCTGCAGACGACGTTCACCGGCGTCGACGACCCGCTGCCGTACTCCACGGTCGCCTGGACCGTCACCGCCTACACGCTGGCCCTCGCCACCGTCATCCCGCTGACCGGGTGGGCCGCCGACCGCTTCGGCACCAAGCGCCTCTACATGCTCGCGCTCGGCCTCTTCACCATCGGCTCCGTCCTCTGCGCCGCGGCGACGAGCATCAACCTGCTCATCCTCTTCCGCGTCATCCAGGGCCTCGGTGGCGGTCTGCTCATGCCGCTCGGCATGACGATCATGACGAAGGCCGCGGGTCCGGCGAGAATGGGCCGCCTCATGGCGATCCTCGGCATCCCGATGCTGCTTGGCCCCATCGGTGGCCCCATCCTCGGCGGCTGGCTCATCGACACGGTGTCGTGGCACTGGATCTTCCTCATCAACCTGCCGCTCGGCCTCGGCGCCCTCGCCTACGCCTGGTGGGCCCTGCCCAAGGACGCCCCCGAGCCCAGCGAGTCCTTCGACTTCGTCGGCATGCTCCTCATGAGCCCCGGTCTCGCCGCGTTCCTCTACGGCATCTCCTCGATCCCGGACGAGGGGTCCTTCTTCGCGCCCAAGGTCATCGGCTTCGCCGGCCTGGGCACCGCGCTGATCATCGCGTTCGTCTTCTACAGCTTCAAGCCCGAGCACCCGCTGCTCGACCTGCGCCTGTTCAAGAACCGCAACCTCACGTGGTCGGTCGTGACGATGTTCATCTTCGCCGGGGCGTTCTTCGGCGGCCTGCTCCTCGTGCCGACCTACCTCCAGACGGTCCGCGGTGAGGGCGCGCTCGACGCGGGTCTGCTCGTCGCCCCGCAGGGCATCGGCGCCATGCTCACGATGCCGATCGCCGGCGCGCTCGCCGACAAGTTCCCCGTCGGCCGCATCGTCCCGGTCGGCCTCGCCATCATCACCGGAGGCATGTTCGCCCTCACCCAGGTCGACGGCGACACGTCCTACTGGGGCTACCTCATCCCCGTGCTCTTCGTCATGGGTCTCGGCATGGGCGCGACGATGATGCCGCTCATGACCTCGGCGCTCCGGACGCTCACGGCGCACCAGGTGGCCCGCGGCTCGACCCTGCTCAACATCACCCAGCAGGTCGCCAGCTCGATCGGTGTCGCGATCATCTCGGTCGTCCTCACCAACGGCCTCAAGAACGACGCGCTCGTCTCGCAGGCCACGGCCTTCGGTGAGGCGTCCAAGGCCAACCCGAACGACCCGTCGCTGCTCCAGCAGTTCCCGCTCGTCGGCGAGATCCTCGGCCGCTTCGGCAACGACGTGGCGGCCGGTCAGGCCGCCCTGCAGAGCGCGGTCCAGAACGCGATGGGCGAGGTCTTCGGCAACACCTTCCTCGTCGCCGCCATCATGGTCTCGTTCACCCTCGTCTCCGCGGCCTTCCTGCCGCGCAAGCACGAGGAGAGCCACCTGCTCGACGAGGACGACGCCTCGGAGGTCGCTCCTCCGGTCGTCCTGCACTGACGCCACGGCGTCTCGTCGAAGGGCCGGTCCACCATCAGGGTGGGGCGGCCCTTCGGCATGCTGGGGCCATGGACGCACCCCGCCCCGGACCGCTCAACGCCATCACCGACGTCGCCGGGCTGAGGGTCGGGCAGGTCACCCGCGACGAACCCGGCTGGCTCACCGGCGTCACGGTCGTCGTGCCACCCGAGGGGACGGTCGGCGCCGTCGACGTGCGGGGCGGTGCCCCCGGCACGCGCGAGACCGACCTCCTCGCACCCACCTGCTCCGTCGACCGCGTCGACGCCGTCGTCCTCTCGGGCGGCAGCGCCTTCGGCCTCGCGACCGCCGACGGCGTGATGAAGGAGGCGTATGCCGCCGGGCTGGGCTGGCCGGTCGGCGAACCCTCGCAGGTGGTCCCGATCGTCCCCGCGGCGGTCGTCTTCGACCTCGGCCGCGGCGGCGTCTTCGAGCACACGCCCACCGCGGACGACGGTGCCCGGGCCTGGCGGGAGGCCACCGACGGCGCCGTCGAGCAGGGCGCGGTCGGTGCCGCGACCGGCGCACGGTCCGGTGGTCTGCGCGGCGGCGTCGGCACGGCGAGCGCCGTCGTCGACGGCGTCACCGTGGGCGCGCTCGTCGTCGTCAACGCGATGGGCTCACCCTGCGCTCCCGACGGGAGCCTGTATGCCGTCCGCTCCGGTCTCGAGGACGAGTTCGCCGACGTGCCTGCACCCGACCCGACCTCCGTCCGGGCCTGGTGGGAGGAACAGGCCGCGGCCATGGATGAGCTGCGCGCGGGCACGGCCACCACCCTCGCGGTCGTCGTCACCGACGCCCCGCTCACCAAGGTGCAGTGCCGCAAGCTCGCCGAGGTGAGCCACGACGGACTGGCGCGGGCGCTCTCGCCGGTGCACACGGCATACGACGGGGATGCGGTCTTCGCCCTCGCGACCGGTGACGGAGAGACGCCCGGCGAGCTCGACCTCGTGCGGGTGCAGGCCGCCGCGGCCGACTGCGTGACGCGGGCGATCGGGCACGCGATGCTCGCAGCGATGTCGGTGGACCGTACCGGCGACGGTGGCGTCGCCCTCGCCTCGTGGCGCGACCGTCTCACCTGAGGGGTCGCGGCGCGGGTCCGCTCAGCCGAAGTGGCGGATCATGAACTCCGTGTCGACGTCGTGACCGCCCGTGGGGTCGGGCGGGAGCGTCGTCTCGACCGAGACCACCATCTGCTCGGGCAGGACGCGGGGGAGGTCGACGTGGACCCGCTGCTCGAGGTCCTTCTGGCTGTCGGTCATCGCACCCTCCCTGCGTCCACTGGTCGCACCAGTGTGACGCACGCAGCTCAGCGCGAGGAGTAGTTCGGCGCCTCGACGATGCCGGCGATGTCGTGCGGGTGGCTCTCCTTGAGACCCGCCGTCGTGATGCGCACGAAGCGGCCGCGCTCCTTGAGCTCGGGCACCGTGCGCGCGCCGACATAGAACATCGACTGGTGCAGTCCACCGGTGAGCTGGTGGACGACGGCTCCGAGCGGCCCGCGGAACGGCACCCGGCCCTCGATGCCCTCGGGCACGAGCTCGTCGTCGCTGACGACGTCGGCCTGGAAGTAGCGGTCCTTCGAGTAGGACTTCTTGCCGCGCGAGGCCATGGCGCCGAGCGAGCCCATGCCGCGGTAGACCTTGAACTGCTTGCCGCCGACGAAGACGAGCTCGCCGGGGGACTCCTCGCAGCCGCCGAAGAGCGAGCCGATCATGACCGTGTCGGCGCCGGCGACGAGGGCCTTGGCGATGTCACCGGAGTGCTGGAGGCCGCCGTCGCCCACGATCGGGACCCCCGCCGGGCGGCACGCGAGCGACGCCTCGTAGATCGCGGTGACCTGCGGGACACCGACGCCGGCGACCACGCGGGTGGTGCAGATCGAGCCGGGACCGACACCGACCTTGACGCCGTCGGCGCCCGCGTCGACGAGCGCCTGCGCGCCCTCTCGGGTGGCGACGTTGCCGGCGAGGACCTGCACGTGGCGGGTCGCGGGGTCGCTCTTGAGACGGCGGATCATGTCGAGCATGAGGCGGGCGTGACCGTTGGCCACGTCGGGGACGAGGACGTCGACGCCGGCGTCGACGAGCGTGGTGGCGCGCTCCCAGGCGTCGCCGAAGTAGCCGATCGCGGCACCGACGAGCAGTCGGCCCGAGGCGTCCTTGCTCGCGTGGGGGTACTGCTCGGACTTGACGAAGTCCTTGACCGTGATGAGGCCGGTGAGACGGCCCTGCTCGTCGACGAGGGGCAGCCGCTCGCGCTTGTGCTGGCGGAGCAGGCTCGTCGCCTCCTCGGAGGCGATGTGCTCGGAGCCGGTGATGAGCGGCTGGTGGGTCATGACGTCGCGCACGAGCGTGGTGGCCCACTCGGCGACCGGCGTGAACCGCAGGTCGCGGTTGGTGACGATGCCGAGGAGGTGCATCTCCGGGTCGACGACCGGGAGGCCCGAGACGCGGTAGCGCCCGCAGCGCTCGTCGAGCTCCTCGAGGGTGGCGTCGGGCCCGATCGTCACGGGGTTGGAGATGCGGCCGGTCTGGGTCCGCTTGACGAGGTCGACCTGGTAGGCCTGGTCCTCGATCGAGAGGTTGCGGTGCAGGATGCCGATGCCGCCCTGGCGGGCCATCGCGATCGCCATGCGGGCCTCGGTGACCGTGTCCATGGCGGCCGAGACGAGCGGGACGCGCAGGCTGATCTCGCGGGTGAGGCGTGAGGTCGTGTCGACCTCGCTCGGGATGACGTCGGTCTCGCCGGGCTGGAGCAGCACGTCGTCGTACGTGAGGCCCAGCTGGGCGAACGGCGCCGGGAGTGCAGGCTGCGCGGCCTCCGCGGGGGCGGTCACCGAGGGCGACGGGGAGGGGGTGGGCGCCGGCGCCGGAACGGCGGGCTCGGCCTCGAGGTGGGTGGGGCGGTCGACACCAAGGCTCATCCACCAAGTCTAGGGCAGGGTCGCCGAGGCACCGAACCCGCGCCGGAGGGCGGGCACGGGGCCGTGGGCTGGCCCTGACCGCGCACCGGGTTGGCGACGACTGACCCGTGAAGTCACGTCCGGGTGGCGGACTTTGCCAAATTCTTACTTGGGCCAGACCCTCGTCTTGCCGACTACTTCCTAGCCTGACACTGCCCACGAGGGGTGCGGAGACGACCAGGTCGCCGACTCGGTGGCAACGATGGACAGGAGGGGACATGACTGACATCGCACGACTTCCCAAGCCGACTCTCGATGTCTGGGAGTGGCAGTTCGAAGGTCACTGCCGTCAGGTGAGCCCCGAGGTCTTCTTCCACCCCGAAGGCGAGCGCGGCAACCAGCGCCGCAGCCGTGACGACCGCGCCAAGGCGGTGTGCGACTCGTGCCCGGTGCTGCGCCGGTGCCGCGAGCACGCCCTCGCCTCGCGCGAGCCCTACGGGGTCTGGGGCGGCATGACCGAGGACGAGCGGATCCGCATCCTCAACCAACGTGAGCTCGCGAGCTGACCGCCCTCGCCGCGAGTGATCGAACCGCCGGGTGGCTGGGAGTGACCAGGGACACTCCCAACCATCCGGCACACGGGCCGGGTGGCTGGGACGGATCAGGGTGTGATGTCCCAGCCACTCGTGCAGCCCGAGCCCGAGGCCCCGTCCGTGCGGACGGGGCCTCGGTGCGTCTCGGGAGGCGTCAGGAGAGCAGGAAGTCCACGCCGGCGGCGGCGTGGATTGCCGTCGTGTCGTAGAGCGGGACGTGGCTGTCCTCCGCGGTGACGAGCAGCGAGATCTCGGTGCACCCGAGGATGACGGCCTGTGCCCCGCGCTCGACGAGCGAGGCGATGACACCGCGGTAGGTCTCGCGCGACTCGTCGCGCACGACGTCGAGGCAGAGCTCGTCGTAGATGATCCGGTGCACGTCGGCGCGCTGCCTCTCGTCGGGCACGAGGACGTCGAGCCCCCGGTCCTTGAGCCGACCGGTGTAGAAGTCCTGCTCCATCGTGAAGGCCGTGGCGAGCAGGCCGACCCGGTCCAGACCGTCCGCGACGATGACGTCGGCGGTGGCGTCGGCGATGTGGAGCAGCGGGATCCCGCAGTCTCGCTCCAGCTCGCCGGCCACCTTGTGCATCGTGTTGGTAGCGAGGAGCAACGCCTCCGCCCCGCCGCGCTCGAGGCCCTGAGCCGCGTCGGTGAGGGTGGCGAGGGTCGCGTCCCAGTCGCCGTCGTGCTGGGCATGCGCCACGGGCGCGAAGTCGACGCTGTGCACGAGCAGCCGCGCGGAGTGCAGCCCTCCGAGCCGCTCCGCGACCCCGCGGTTGAGCATCCGGTAGTAGCTCTCCGTGCTCGTCCAGCTCATCCCGCCGAGGACACCCAGGATGCGCATGCCTCGCACCCTAGGCCACCTGCGCGCCCGCCTATCCTTGCCACGTGAGCACCACCGAGATCCCCATCGCCGGCGAGAGCATCCGCCTGGGCCAGCTCCTCAAGTTCGCCTCGGTCGTCGAGGACGGCGCCGACGCCCGTGCGGTCATCGAGGCGGGCGAGGTCGAGGTGAACGGCGAGGTCGACACCCGGCGCGGCCGCCAGGTGCGCCCCGGGGACACGGTGTCCTACGCCGGCGAGACCTTCGCCGTCGTCTCGGAGGCCTGACCCGCTCGTACCCCGCCGGTGCCTAGCCGTCCACCTTCGGCGGCATGCAGCGGATGAGCGTCACGTCGCCGGTCACCGTGACGTCGCCAGCGCTGTGCGGCACGAGGAGCACGTCGCCGGCGGCCACCTCACGCGTCCCCTGGCTCGTCGTCAGGGTGCCGGACCCGCTGACGACGACCGTCGCGGCGTATGCCGCGTCGACCGTGACGTCGCCGCTCACCGGCCGCACGACCTCGGCGCAGAAGTAGGGGCTGGCCTCGTCGGGCAGTGCGGGCCCGGATCCCTCGACGTCGCTCCAGCGGCGGCGCAACGACGCAAGCCGCTCCTCGTCGACGGGGCCGTGGTCGACGCTGCGGAGGGCAAGCGGCCGGTCGAGACCGAGGAAGGCGTGGTCGAGCTCGAGCCCGAAGCGCTCGTGCTCGAGCATGACCGAGAAGTCGGTCGGCTCCTGGAGCTCGAGGATGAGCACGCCCTCGCCGATGGCGTGCGGCTGACCTGCGGGCACGAGGACGGCGTCACCGGCAGTGACCTCGATCGGGTTGAGCGCGGCGAGGAGCCGCCCGTCCTGGGCGTCGACGAGGGCGGCGAGGTCGTCGTCGGAGAGCTGGTCGCGGAAGCCCACCCACACCGTCGCGCCGGGCTCGGCGACGAGGACGATCCACGCCTCGGTCTTGCCGTGGTCGCAGTCGAGGTGGGTGGTGGCGAACTCGCGGCTCGGGTGCGAGTGCACGGGGAGCCGCTCGCCGCTGTCGAGGAGCTTGGTGAGCAGGTTGGGGTCGCCGCCGAAGCGCGCGACGTGGGCCTCGCCGAACCAGCCCTCGGCGTCGGCGGCGAGGGCGTCGGGCAGCTCGGTGCCGCCGTCGAGGGTCGTCACTCCCCCACCGCCCTCGGCGAAGAGCCGGGCAGTGGAGCCCACCCAGTCCTCGGGGCGGTAGCCGTCGAAGTCGGCGGGGACGTCGAGGCCCCGGAAGGCAAGGATGCGCTCGCCGCCGCGGTAGAAGCGACGGGGGGTGTTGAGGGCGAGCGCCGCGGTGGCGGCCGAGGACGCGGCGGGGCCGGCGGCGGCCGCGGGTGGCGTCACCGGTGTGCTCGCGTCGGGCGTCGGTGACGAGGCGGTGGCCGCGCTCGTCGAGGTGTCGGTCATGGGAGAGCCTTCCGTGCTCGGATGGATGCGGGGAGCCGGCCGGACTCCCTCACGAGGAGTCGGGTGGGCATGACCACCGTCTGGGCCGGAGACTCGTCGCCGACGAGCCGCGCGAAGAGCTGGAGCACGGCACGCTGCCCGATCGAGGCGGGGTCCTGGTGGACGACGGTGACCGAGGGGACGATGAGGTCCGCGAGCTCGAAGTCGTCGTAGCCGACGAGGCCGAGCTCCACGCCGACCTGACGCATCGCGTGGAGTGCGGCGAGGGTCACCCGGTTGTTGCCCGTGATGACGGCGGTGATCGGCGTGCGCTCGCGCGACCACGCCTCGAAGCGGGCGCCGAGCGACTCGATCGTGTGCGGCCCCATGGCGATGCGGGTGTCACCCGGCAGGCCGAGGGCGTCGTGGATCGTGACGAAGGCCTCGCGCCGCTGGCGCGCGGTCCAGAACTCGGCGTCGTCGCCGAGGAAGGCGATGCGGCGGTGGCCGTTGGCGACGAGGTGCTCGACGGCGCTGCGCACACCGCCGGGGTTGTCGCTGATGACGGTGTCGCACGGCTCGCCGCGCACCGGGCGGTCGACGTAGACGATCGGGGTGCCGCTCGCCGAGACGGTCGGGTCGGTGGCGGGCCGCTCCCCCGCGGGCACGACGACGAGGCCGTCCACGCGGCGGTTGATGAGCCCCTCGAGGACGACCCGCTCACGGGTCGGGGACCCCTCCGCGGAGGCGGTGATGAGCTGGTGCTGGCGGATCCGGGCCTCGCGCTCGACGGCGGCGCCGATCTGCGAGTAGAAGGGGTTGGCGAGGTCCTCGACGACGAGGGCGATGGTCTGGGTGCGTCCCTGGCGCAGGATGCGGGCGCCGTCATGACGCATGAAGCCGATGCGGTCGATGACGCCGCGGACGCGCAGCTCGGTGTCACGTCGCACCCCCGGCTCACGGTTGACGACGCGCGAGACCGTCTTCACGGAGACGTGGGCCTCGGCCGCGACGTCCGCCATCGTCGGTCTCGCCGATGTCCGCTTACCTGACAACGCTGTCACGAGGTCGATCACACCAAAAGTCGTGCGCCGTGGCAACGTGGACCGGGCGCGCCGCGCGTGCGGAACCGCTCTCTGTCCGATCGACTGTCCTCACCGGACAAAGGTGGGATCTGGCATTGCGGGGAGCACGGCATACGGAGAGGGTCGTGTGGACGTCGGTCAAGGGTGACCGACCCTGCGTGGGCGACGAGCCCGGAGGAAACATGCGCCTGACGAACGCCATCCCACGAGGGCTGACAGCCGGGGCCCTGGCCCTCGCCGTCGGCACCGCGACCGCCGCGGGGGCCGTGGCTGCCCCACCACCGACGGCCGACCAGGCCGCCGCCGCACCCGAGGGCGTCGCGTGGTCGACGTCCTTCGAGGACGGCCAGCCCCAGCCGCTCGCCTCGACCGTCGAGGTCGACCAGACGGGTCCGCGCCAGCAGAACGTCACCGGTGGCGTCGCCGCCGACGGCAGCCTGCTCGGCTCGGTCACCGGCATCACCGCGAGCGCCGAGAACCCGCCGGGAGAGGTGGCGTCCAACCTCACCGACTCCAACCCGGACACCAAGTGGCTGGCCTTCGCCACGACCGGGTGGGTCCGCTACCAGCTGTCCGCGCCCAAGCGAGCACTGACGTGGTCGCTCACCTCCGGCAACGACGCACCCGAGCGCGACCCCAAGGACGTCACGCTCCGCGGCTCCACCGACGGCACGACGTGGACCGACGTCGACCGCCGCACCGGTCTGGCCTTCGCCTCGCGTGGGCAGAAGCAGACCTTCACGGTGACGACGCCGGGCGACTACACCTACTACCGGCTCGACGTCACCGCCAACAACGGCGGCCCGATCGTGCAGCTCGCCGACTGGGGGCTGTTCGGCGACGTCGACACCAGCCAGCCCGTGGCCTCACCGATGGTCTCGACCGTGGGCTCCGGTCCGCGCGCCGGCTTCAACATCAAGTCGCTCGTCGGCTGGACCGGCGTGAAGTCGCTGCGCTACGGCGGCTCGCACACCGCCGCCGGACGCGGCTTCGCGTGGAACCGCCTCTTCGACGTGGACGTGCCCGTCGGTGACCGCTCGCGGCTCAGCTACAAGATCTTCCCGGACATGATCTCGGGCGACCTCAGCTACCCGTCGACCTACACGGCGGTCGACCTGCGCTTCACCGACGGGACGTTCCTGTCGAGCCTCGGCGCCACCGACATTCACGCCACGCCGGCCTCGCCCAACGGCCAGGGCGTGGGCAAGATCCTCTATGCCAACCAGTGGAACTCGGTCGAGGTCGACCTCGGACCCAAGGCCGCGGGCAAGACGATCGACGCGATCCTCCTCGGCTACGACAACACCGCGAACCCGACCAAGGACACCCGGTTCGGCGGCTTCGTCGACGACGTGACGATCGACCCGGCACCGGCCACGATCGACCGGTCGAGCCCGACGTATGCCGTCGACATCCGTCGCGGGACCAACTCCTCCGGGTCGTTCTCGCGCGGCAACAACCTGCCGATCAGCGCCGTCCCCAACGGCTTCACGTTCTTCACGCCCGTGACCAACGCGAACTCGCAGACGTGGCAGTACGACTACCAGGCGGGCAACAACGCGCAGAACCGCCCGACCCTGCAGGGCCTGGGCATCTCGCACGAGCCCTCGCCGTGGATGGGTGACCGCAACCAGATGTCGGTCATGCCCTCGATCACGCAGGGGGTGCCCACCGGCAGCGCGAGCGGCCGGGCCCTGGCCTTCGACCACAAGGACGAGGTCGCACGCCCGGACCACTACCGAGTGCACCTCGACGGCGGGATCATCGCCGAGACGGCCCCGGCCGACCACGGTGGCGTCTGGCGCTTCACCTTCCCGCAGACCGCACCCACGGGCAGCCTCGTCGTCGACACCGTCGACAACAACGGCTCCTTCACGGTCGACCCCGCGACCGGCACGATGACCGGCTGGGTCGACAACGGCAGCGGCCTGTCCGTCGGACGCAGCCGGATGTTCGTCTACGGCGTGTTCGACCGCGTCGCCAAGGCCACCGGCACCGCGCCGTCCGGCCACACCGGCACGCGCTACGCGACGTTCGACACGAGCACCGACCGCGACGTCGAGCTCCGCATCGCCACGTCGTTCATCTCGCTCGACCAGGCCAAGGCCAACCACGGCCTCGAGCTCGCGGGACGCACGTTCAACGACGTCCAGGGCGCGGCCAAGGCGATGTGGGACAAGCGGCTCAACGTCGTGGAGGTCGAGGGCGCCAGCGACTCCGAGATCCGCACGCTCTACTCGAACCTCTACCGCCTCAACCTCTACCCGAACAGCCAGTTCGAGAACACCGGCACCGCCTCGGCGCCGCGCTACCAGTACGCCAGCCCGGTGTCGGCGAAGTCCGGCAGCGCCACGGCGACGACGACGAACGCCGCCATCAAGGACGGCAAGATCTACGTCAACAACGGGTTCTGGGACACCTACCGGACCGTGTGGCCGGCCTACTCCCTCCTCTACCCGGAGATCGCGGCCGAGATCGCCGACGGCTTCGTCCAGCAGTACCGCGACGGCGGCTGGGTCGCCCGCTGGTCCTCCCCGGGCTACGCCGACCTCATGACGGGCACGAGCTCCGACGTCTCCTTCGCGGACGCGTTCGTCAAGGGCGTGGCCCTGCCCGACAAGCTGGGCACCTACGAGGCCGGGCTCAAGAACGCCACCGTGCTGCCGCCGTCCTCGGGCGTCGGCCGCAAGGGGCTCGCGTCGTCGATCTTCCTCGGCTTCACGCCGGAGAGCACCCACGAGAGCGTGTCGTGGGGTCTCGAGGGCATGGTCAACGACTTCGGCATCGGCAACCAGGCCGCCAAGCTCGCGACCGACCCCTCGGTCCCGGCGGCGCGCAAGGCGACGCTCCAGGAGGAGTCCGAGTACTTCCTCAAGCGGGCCACCGACTACGTCAACCACTTCGACCCCAAGACCGGGTTCCTCCGGGTCCGCCAGGCCAACGGTGAGTTCGCGCCGAACTTCGACCCCGAGGTCTGGGGCAACGGCTACACCGAGACCAACGGCTGGAACTTCGCGTTCCACGCGCCGCAGGACGGCAACGGCCTGGCCAACCTCCTCGGCGGTCGCGAGGCGATGGCCAAGAAGCTCGACACCTTCTTCACGACCCCCGAGACCGGCACCAAGCCGGGCAGCTACGGCGGCATCATCCACGAGATCATCGAGGCGCGTGACGTCCGGATGGGCATGTTCGGGATGAGCAACCAGGTCTCGCACCACATCCCATACATGTACAACTACACGGGCAAGCAGTACCGCACGGCCGAGAAGGTGCGCGAGATCCTGCGCCGCCTCTACGTCGGCAGCGAGATCGGCCAGGGCTACCCCGGCGACGAGGACAACGGCGAGCAGTCGGCCTGGAACACCCTCTCCTCGCTCGGCATCTACCCGCTCCAGGTCGGCTCGGCCGAGTGGGCCGTCGGGTCGCCGAAGTTCACGAAGATGACCGTCCACCGCACGCAGGGCGACCTCGTCGTCAACGCGCCGAACAACTCGGACGAGAACATCTACATCCAGAAGGTCACCATCAACGGTGAGGGCCACAAGAACGTCTCGATCCCGCACAGCAAGCTCGCGGGCGCGACGACGATCGACTTCGCCATGGGCTCCACGCCGTCCGACTACGGCAGCAAGCCGAACGCCGCTCCCCCGTCGCTCACCAAGGGGGACGCCATGCCGGCTCCCCTGCGTGACGCCACGGGTTCGGGTCGCGGCACGGCGACGGCACCGGGTGCGGCCAACACGGCGGCGCTCTTCGACAACAGCTCGACGACGTCGACGACCTTCGCCTCGGCGACGCCCACCGTCACCTACGCCCTCTCGGGCATCGGCCAGCGCGCCACCTTCTACACCCTCACCAACGGGGCCGCCGCCGGCGAGCCCACCGCGTGGAGGGTCGAGGGCCAGCGCAACGGCAACTGGGAGGTCATCGACACCCGGAGCAACCAGACCTTCGCCTGGCGGACGCAGACGCGCCCGTTCAAGGTCGCCGCGCCGGGGACCTACACGGCATACCGTCTCGTCGTCACGGCGAGCAACGGGACGCCGACCCTGTCGGAGGTCGAGTTCCTCACCGACGGCTCGCACGCGGAGAACACCGGCATCAAGGTGAGCCCGTCGACCGAGCTCGAGGCCGTCGAGGGACAGTCCGTCGGCGGCACCGTCGCCACCTTCTCCGGTGGCAAGGGCACGAGCGCGGACTCCTACACCGCCACCATCGCGTGGGGTGACGGCAAGACCTCGACCGGCACGATCACCGCCGGCGAGCTCGGATCCTACTCCGTGCGCGGCGAGCACACCTACGCCGAGCCCGGCTACTACGAGACCGTCGTGACGGTCAAGGACGCCAAGGGCAGCGCGAGCGGCAAGGGCGGGGTGACGATCCACCAGGCCGTCGTGCCGTCCTACGCCTCCGGGTTCGACCTCGTGTGCATCGGGGACCCGGGCCAGGAGGTCCCTTGCGACGCCGACCAGGCCGGCGTCTCGCGACAGGCCCTCGCCGAGGCGGGCGCGTCCCCCGGCCGGCTCCTCACGGTCCCGGGCTCCGACCTGCGGTTCTCGATGCCGGCGATCCCGGCCGGTGAGAAGGACAACGCCACGGGTGCGGGCCAGACCCTCCCCGTGACGCTGGCCCCGGGCGCGACGAAGCTGAGCCTCATCGGCACGGCGACGCAGAAGGACCAGGACACGACCGGGACGGTGACGTTCACGGACGGGACGAGCACGGCATACAAGATCCAGTACGGAGACTGGTGCGGCTCGGCGAAGTTCGGCAACACCATCGCGGTCGAGATGACCTCCCGGCTCAACGGCACGGGCACGGACGGCTGCCACCTCAAGCTGTTCGCGACCGCGCCGCTGACGATCCCCGCCGGCAAGACGGTGAAGTCGGTGACCCTGCCGACGCAGACGGGGGACCCGCGCACCGCCGGTCGGATCCACGTGTTCTCCGTCGCCGACAACGGCACGCCGCTTACGGTCGCCCCGGCGACCGGTGCGACCGCCAAGGCCGGCACGGCGTCGACCGTGACGCTCGGGACGGTCTCGGGCGGCGTCCCCGCCGGGAGTGGCTACACCGCCCGCATCGCGTGGGGTGACGGCAGCGCCACGACCGACGGTGTCGTCACCGTCGCGGCCGACGGGACCGCCACCCTGAGCGGCTCCCACACGTGGGCCACGGCCGGGACCTACCAGGTGCGGGTGCTCGTCGGCGACAGCCGCAGCGACACCCTGGCCACGGTGACCGTCACGGTCACCTGACGACCGGCCACTCAGGTGTCGGGGATCCGGGCCCAAGCCCGCGGGGCCAAGCCCCGGATCCCCGACACCGGAGCAGATGAGAAACGCGTATGCCGCGTGCGTCCCCGGAGGGAGGCACGCGGCATACGCGTTCCTGCCGGAGGTGCGAAGACGCGTATGCCGCGTGCTCCCCCTGTACGGGAGCACGCGGCACACGCGGTGGTGCGGGAGGCTCGGCCTCAGTGCGAGTGGCCGTGTCCGCCGTGGCTGTGACCGCCGCCGGCAGGCTCCTCCTCCTTCTTCTCGACGACGAGGGTGTCGGTGGTGAGGACCATCGACGCGATCGAGGCGGCGTTGCGCAGGGCGGAGCGGGTCACCTTGACCGGGTCGATGACGCCGGCCTTGACGAGGTCCTCGTACTCGCCCGTGGCGGCGTTGAGGCCCTGCCCGGCCTCGAGCTCGGAGACCTTGGCGACGGCGACGTAGCCCTGGAGGCCCGCGTTCTCGGCGATCCAGCGCAGCGGCTCGGCCGCGGCCTTCTGCACGATCGTGGCGCCGACCTTCTCGTCACCCTCGAGGCCGAGGCCGTCGATGACCTTGACGGCCTGGATGAGGGCCGAGCCGCCACCGGCGACGATGCCCTCCTCGATGGCCGCGCGGGTCGCCGAGATGGCGTCCTCGATGCGGTGCTTCTTCTCCTTGAGCTCGACCTCGGTGTGGGCACCGACCTTGATGACGCAGACGCCACCGGCGAGCTTGGCGAGGCGCTCCTGGAGCTTCTCGCGGTCCCAGTCGGAGTCGGTGCGCTCGATCTCGGCCTTGATCTGGTTGACCCGGCCCTCGACCTCGGTCGCGTCGCCGGCACCGTCGATGATCGTCGTGTTGTCCTTCGTCACGACGACGCGGCGGGCCTGGCCGAGCACAGTGAGGTCGGCCTGGTCGAGCTTGAGCCCGACCTCCTCGGCGATGACCTGGCCACCGGTGAGGACGGCCATGTCCTGGAGCATCGCCTTGCGGCGGTCACCGAAGCCGGGCGCCTTGACGGCGACGACGTTGAAGGTGCCGCGGATCTTGTTGACGACGAGCGTCGACAGCGCCTCGCCGTCGACGTCCTCGGCGATGATGACGAGCGGCTTGCCGGCCTGGACGACCTTCTCGAGGACCGGGAGGACGTCGGCGATGGCCGAGATCTTGCCCTGGTTGATGAGGACGTAGGCATCCTCGAGGACGGCCTCCATGCGCTCGGCGTCGCTGATGAAGTACGGGGAGATGTAGCCCTTGTCGAACTGCATGCCCTCGGTGAACTCGAGCTCGGTGGCCGCGGTCGAGGACTCCTCGACGGTGATGACGCCGTCCTTGCCGACCTTGTCGAACGCGTCGGCGATCGTCGCGCCGATCTCCTTGTCCTGTGCGGACAGCGAGGCGACGGAGGCGATCTCGTCCTTCCCGTCGACGTCGCGGGCGGTCTCGAGGAGACGCTCGGAGACGGCCTCGACAGCCTTGTCCATGCCGCGCTTGAGGCCGGCCGGGGCAGCGCCCGCGGTGACGTTGCGCAGGCCCTCGCGGACCATCGCCTGGGCGAGGACGGTCGCGGTCGTCGTGCCGTCACCGGCGACGTCGTTGGTCTTGGTCGCGACCTCCTTGGCGAGCTGGGCGCCGAGGTTCTCGTAGGCGTCCTCGAGCTCGACCTCGCGGGCGATCGTGACGCCGTCGTTCGTGATCGTGGGGGCGCCCCACTTCTTGTCGATGACGACGTTTCGGCCCTTGGGGCCGAGCGTCACCTTGACCGCGTTGGCGAGGGCGTCGACGCCCCGCTCGAGCGCCTTGCGGGCGGAGTCGTTGAACTCCAGTTCCTTGGCCATGGATGTCCTTCGGTAGTCAGTGGTCCGTCAGGGCAGCAGGCGTGCCGCCGCGGTGCCGTGGTGGTGATGCGCGTATGCCGTGGGCGCACCGTGGGAGGTGAGCCCACGGCATACGTGGTGGTTCAGGTGGTGAGCCGCGGGCTCACTCAGCCAACGACGGCGAGGATGTCGCGGGCGCTCAGGATGAGGTACTCCTGGCCGCCGTGCTTGACCTCGGTGCCGCCGTACTTGCTGTAGATGACGCGGTCGCCGACGGTGACGTCGAGCGGGACGCGGTTGCCGTTGTCGTCGATGCGACCGGGGCCGACCGCGAGGACCTCGCCCTCCTGGGGCTTCTCCTTCGCGGTGTCCGGGATGACGAGACCGGACGCCGTGGTCTGCTCGGCCTCGAGCGACTTGATGACGATGCGGTCCTCGAGCGGCTTGATGGAAACCGACACTGTGTGACCTCCCCTTTGGGATGAGTCGAAGGTGGACAAATGCAGTTCGTGCGCTGCCGGCATGGTGGTCCGCTTCGCCGTCGCGGGGGTCGAGTCGGTCCGCCGTGCGCTGGCACTCACCGAGGGCGAGTGCCAATGCACCAAATCTAGGTCTGCGCTGGCACTCGGTCAACTCGAGTGCCAGAACTGGTGGCCGTGTTCGCGCAGGGCAGACGCCGTGGCGAAAGGCGGTTGCGGCGGCGCCATCGCGAGCGCGAGGGTTCGGGCATGGACACACCCGATCCCGCCACCCTCCTCGCCGCCTACGACGCGCAGCTCCGCCGCGACGGCGAGGTCTACCCCGCGTCGAGCGTGACCCCTCTGGGGCCGCTCCTCCTCGCGACGTTCGGGACGACCCGTGGCTTCATCACCTACTCGACGCTGGCCACCGAGGAGGGCCCCGCGACGACCGAGTCGGTGCGCGCACTCGTCGAGGGAGCGCTCGAGCACTACCGGGCGCAGCGGGCCATCCGCCAGGTCGAGTGGAAGACGCGGGGGCACGACCACGCACCCGGGCTCCACGAGGCGCTCGTGGCCGCCGGCTTCGTGCCCGAGGAGCCCGAGTCGGTGATGATCGGCGACGCCGGGCTGCTGGCGCTCGACGTCGACCTGCCCGAGGGCGTCGCGGTGCGCCAGGTCCACGACGAGGCGGACGTGCGCCGCATGATGCAGGTCGCCGGCGAGATCTTCGGCGACGACGACGAGACGGTCCAGGCCATGACCGAGGAGCTGCTCGACCGCATGCGTTCCGGCGACTCCGTCGAGCTGTGGGTGGCCGAGGCAGACAGCGAGATCGTCAGCACGGGTCGGCTCGAACCGGTCGAGGGCACCGAGTTCGCCGGGGTGTGGGGCGGCGCCACGCGTGCCGACATGCGGGGCCGCGGGATCTACCGGGCACTCACGGCGGCGCGGGCCCGTTCGGCGATCGCCCACGGCAAGCGGTGGATCAACAGCGACTCGACCGAGTTCTCCCGCCCGATCCTCGAGCGCTCGGGGCTGCTCAAGGTCACGACCACGACGCCATATGTCTGGAAGCGGTGACAAGAGAACTAGTCATACGTCACTCTGGTGACCATGCGCCCCACGCACCTCGTCGTCGCCGGTTTCACGGCACTGCTCGTCTCGACCACCTCGGCCTCCCCCGCGTTCGCCGGCCCCGGAGGGGGCTCGACCTCCCGGACCCCGATCACGGTGAACGCCCAGCGCTCGACGCCGACGACCCTGCCGGAGCCGTCGACGAGCGCCGACCCGGCGGTGCCGCTCGCGGGGCGCGGCTTCGGACACGGACGCGGGATGTCGCAGTGGGGTGCCCTCGGCGCGGCCCAGCAGGGGCGCACGGTCGCGGAGATCCTCGCCTTCTACTACCCGAACACGACGGTCGGCCAGATCGGCAACCCGACGCTGCGCGTGCGCCTCACCGAGATGCTCGGCCGGACAACCGCCGTGCGCGCCGAGACCGGCCTCACCCTCACCGACGGCACCTGCACCGCGGCGCTCAACCGCGCGGACGCGACGTCCTGGCGGGTCCTGCGCAGCAACGGCCAGTGGCAGGTCCAGGGCTACTGGACCAACACGACCGGCACCGCGGGCTGGTGGGCCTTCCCGACGTCGTGCAGCGGGTTCGCGACGGCGCCGGGCCTCATGTTCGTCGGTGACGGCTCCCTGGCGAGCTCGGTCCTCACCCTCGTCACCCCGAGCGGTGACCGCCGGTATGCCGGTGGCCTGCGCGCCACGATCGACAACCGGCCCGGCGTGGGCCAGGTCGCGACGGTCAACCATCTCGCGCTCGACCGCTACCTCCAGGCCGTGGTCCCTGCGGAGATGCCCGGCTCGTGGCACGTCGAGGCGCTCAAGGCCCAGTCCGTGGCCGCGCGCTCGTATGCCGCGGCGCGGCTCGGCAGCACCTACAGCAGCGACATCTGCGACACGACGACGTGCCAGGTCTACCCCGGCCTCACGACCGCCTACCCGCCCACGACGACGAGCAACACCGCCGTCGCGGCCACGAGCGGGCAGGTGCTCCGCTACGGCACGAGCGTGGCGATGACCGAGTTCGGCTCGACGAACGGTGGGCAGATCACCGGCTCGTCGCTGGCCTACCAGGTCGCCAAGCCGGACCCGTGGGACGGCCTCGCCAAGGGCGCGCCCACCGCGTGGTCGACGTCGAACGTGCGCGCGAGCACCCTCAAGGCGCAGTGGCCCGCCATCGGCACCTTCCGCTCGATGTCGGTCAAGCGCGACGGCAAGGGCACCTGGTTCGGCGGGCGTGCCACCTCGGTGACGCTCACCGGCACCTCGGGCTCGGTGACCGTCGGCGCGGAGACCTTCCGTGGGGCGCTCGGGCTCCGCTCGACGTGGTTCGCTCCCGTGGGCTCGTCGGTCGGCACCGACTTCACGGTCAACGGCTTCTCCGACCTCCTCGCCCGCGACGCCTCGGGCACCCTGTGGAACTACCCGTCGACGGGCCGCGGCGGCTTCTTCCCCCGCACCGTGGTGGCGACGAGCTTCCCCGCGAGCGCCGAGATCCTCGCCCCCGGTGACTTCTCCGGTGACGGCTACCCCGACCTCATGACCCGCACGACCTCCGGCGACCTCATGCTCCACCGCGGCGACGGCGCCGGCAGGATCGCCTCGAGCGTGCTCCTCAGCCGCGGGTGGCAGGTCTTCAACCTGGTCGTCGCTCCCGGCGACCTCGACGGCAACCGGACCCCGGACCTGCTCGCCCGCGACAGCGCCGGCACGTTGTGGCTCTACCGCTCGAACGGCACCGGCGCGTTCAGCTCCCGCGCGAGCCTCGGCGGCGGGTGGCAGGGCTACCGCGAGCTCGAGGCCGTCGGCGACTACGACCGCGACGGCGGCAACGACCTCCTCGGCATCACGAACGCGGGCACCCTCACCCTGATCCGCTTCTCGTCGTCGGGTGCCTTCCTGGGCTCCCGCGCCATCGGACAGGGCTGGGGCTCAACGACGTCCCTGACGGGCATGGGCGACGTCAACGGCGACCGCCTGCCCGACCTCGTCGCCCGCGACGGCTCCGGCCGCCTGCTCGCCTTCCTCGGCAACGGCTCGGGAGCCCACAGCTCGTCCGTCCTGCTTGGCGAGCGGTGGTTCTCGATGACCCTCGCGAGCTGACGGGCGGCACCCAGCCGTCGCGGCTCCGTCGCGGCTCCGTCGCGGCTCCGTCGCGGCTCCGACACGGAGCCGTCCGGGAGTCCTCACGAGGCCGGGTGGTGGCGCGAGCACCGGCCGGGAGGTGAGAAGGTTGGCCAGTGGACGTGAGCGTGGTGAGGGCCCTGGCGGCCCCCGAGGGGCAGGAGCTGCTGAGGTCCCTTCCTCCCTACACCGACTCGTCCGTGCTCACCCTCCAGAACCGGCTGCGCAGCGCTGGTCACGCCCCTGAGCTCGCGGCCGCAGCCCTCACGCAGCAGCGACTCCGGGCCCGCGCGACCGCAAAGTTCGGCGAGTTCGCCGCCGACATGCTCTTCACGCCCGACGGCCTCGAGCAGGCCACGCGCCTCGAGGTGGCCGTCGCGCACGCGCACCGCTTCAGCCGCGCCAGCCTCGCGACCGTCCACGACCTCGGCTGCGGCATCGGCGCGGACTCGGTGACCCTCTCCTCGCTCGGCGTCACCGTGCGTGGCGTCGACTCAGACCCGGTCACCGCGGCCGTGGCCGACGCCAACCTCCGGCCGTGGCCCGACTCGCGGGCCCGCCTCGGCCGGGCGGAGGACGTGCAGTTCGGCATGGACCCCGGGCGCAACCGCGTCGGTGCGTGGCTCGACCCGGCCCGCCGGACCCGCGGAGTCGCCGACGTCAACGGTCGCACGAGGCGCACCTTCCGCCTCGACGACATCTCGCCGTCGTGGGCCTTCGTGCAAGAGGTCGCCGCCGCCGTGCCCGCCACCGGGGTCAAGCTGAGCCCCGGCTTCGACCACGCCGCGATCCCCGCCGGGACCGAGGCCCAGTGGACCTCGTGGGCCGGCGACGTCGTCGAGTGCGCCGTCTGGTGGGGTCCGCTCGTCCTGCGCCGCGGCCGCACGGCCCGCGTCATGGGACCCGACGCCGCGCCTGTTGTCGTCGACGAGTCGATGGCCGAGCCCGTGCCCCGGCTCGCCGGCTCCCTCGACGACGTCGGCGCGTGGCTCCACGACGTCGACAAGGCGGTCATCCGCGCCGGTCTCGTCGGTGCCGTCACCCGCGCGACCGGTGGTGCGGAGTCGGACGAGGGCACCGGCTATGTCCTCGCCTCTCGCGACGTCTCACTCCCCTACACGCGTCGGTATGCCCTCCACGAGGCGATGCCCTTCACCGTCAAGACCCTGCGTTCCTGGCTTCGCACCAACGGCGTCACCGGCCTCACGATCAAGAAGCGCGGCGTCCGCCTCGACGACGAACAGCTGCGGCGCGACCTCAAGATCGGCGCCAAGGCCGGCGACGGCGAGCAGGCGACGGTCGTGCTCACCCGCGTCGGCGGATCGCCGGTCGCGCTCGTCGTCTCCCCCGCCTGACGTCTGCCGGCTGAGCGTCCGTCAGAGGTGCGGGTCGGGCTGCGCACCCGCGTGGCGGACCGCTGCCGCGCCGGCTGCGAGCGCCCGGTCGAGCGCTTCGGCTCGGTCGGACCCCTCCGCAAGGGCAGCGGCGAGCGCCCCACAGAACGCATCCCCAGCACCTGTGGTGTCGACGACGTCCTCGGCTGCGACGGAGTGGGCCGGCACCGTCTCGCCGTCCCACGAGGCGCCGTTGGCGCCGAAGGTGACGAGCAGCGAGCTCGCCACCGCGCCCGACTCCGCGAGCGCGACCATCTCGTGCTCGTTGGCGACCACCGGGTCGGCGAGGGCGACGACGTCGTCCGGGAGGGCGGCATACGGGGCGGTGTTGACGACGACGCGGGCACCGCGGTGCGACGCGCGGCGGACGGCCGCGCAGACGACCGGCAGCGGCACCTCGAGCTGGACGAGGAGGACGTCGCCGGGACCGAGGTCGTCGACCGCATCGACCTCGGTGTCGTCGAGGCGCGCGTTGGCGCCCGGAATGACGATGATCGTGTTCTCGCCCCGGTCGTCGACCGCGATGAGGGCGTGGCCGCTGGCCTCGCCCTCGACGACGCGCATGCAGGAGACGTCGACGCCGTGGCCGCGCAGCCGCTCGACGTAGGCCGCGCCGCCGGCGTCGTCGCCCACGCACCCGACCATGGCGACCTGTGCCCCGGCGCGAGCCGCGGCCACCGCCTGGTTGGCGCCCTTGCCGCCGGCGAGCTGCTCGAGCCCCTCGCCGAGCAGTGTCTCGCCGGGCCGCGGGTGCCGCTCGACGCGGGTGACGAGGTCGACGTTGAGCGAGCCGAGCACCATGACCCGGCCCATCAGCGCGACGCCTTCGACACGGTGTCGAGCCAGAGTGCCGCGACGCGTGGGCCGTCGATCTCGAGGGCGACGTCGACCTGCGCCTCGGCGAGGCCGTGGGGGTCGTGGTCCATGTCGCCGGACCAGTCGCGGGTGTCGACGATCGTGCGGCCGCGGGTCCACGTGCCCGAGAGCTCGACCCGCACCGGGAGCCTCTTGGTCTTCACGGCGTCGGGGTCGAGGAGGACCGCGACCGCGCCAGCGTCGCCGATCGTCGCGCTGTCGGTCTCGAAGCGGCGGCTCATGAAGCGCATGAGGCCGGCGGCGAGGGAGGCGGGACCCCGCTCGTCGAGGGCGGCCAGCTCGTCGCACTGGGCGAGCGTGATGCGCGGCTCGTAGAAGACGTCAAGGCCGTACATCGTCACCGGCACACCGTGGTCGGCCGTCGCGTCGAGGACGACGGCGGTCGCCTCGGGGTCGTGGAAGACGTTGAACTCGGCCGCCGCCGTCGCGTTGCTCACCATGGCGCCGCCACCCATGAAGACGATGCGCCCGATGCGGGCGAAGGACTCGGGATACATGCGAGCGAGCAGAGCGATGTTCGTCATCGGCGCGAGCGGCACGACCGTGAGCGGCGTGCCCTGGTCGTGCGCCTCGTCGACGACCTGCCGCAGGAGGTCGACGGCGTGCCGTGGGTCGGGCTCGGTCGACGGGGCGGCCCAGCCGAGGTCGGCCATGCCGTCGTCACCGTGCACGTGGCGCGCGTCGACGGGACGCTCGAGGAGCGGGTGCGAGGCACCGGCGCCGACCGGCACGTCCTGCCGCCCGCACACCTCGAGCACGGTGAGGGTGTTGCGGACGACGTCGGGCAAAGGTGCGTTGCCGCCCACGCAGGTCACGGCCTGCAGGTCGATCCCGGGATGCAGGGCGGCGAGCAGGAGGGCACAGGCGTCGTCGACACCGGTGTCGACGTCGAGGAGCACGGGCAGCGACATGGTTCAGAGGGTATGCCGTGTGTCGGTTAGCGTCGGTGCGTGACCTCCCGCTCCACGACCGCGCCCCGCCCCCGCCTCGCCGCTGCTGCCGCCCTCGCCCTCATGGGCGCCCTCACGGCGGCCTGCGGAGGTGGGTCGACCCCGTCCGAGAGCGCGTCCCCGACGGGTGGGAGCGCGTCGTCGACGACTTCGCGGTCGGCGACGCCGTCGTCGAGTGCGACGCCGTCCTCCTCGGAGAGCGGTGCGGCGATCGACGTCAGCGCGTGCGTGCGCCAGAAGGCGGACTCGCTCAGCGAGGAGCAGGCCATCGGGCAGCTCCTCATGGTCGCGTTCGACACCGCCGCGTCCCGCACGGCCCTCGACGACCTCATCGCCGAGCAGCACGTGGGCAACGTCATATACCTCGGCGGCTGGGACGGCGCGGCCAGGGTCAAAGAGACGAGCGCGCACCTCCAGGACCAGGCCACGGACGCCGCGACGGCCGGCATACCGCTGCTTCTCGCCGCCGACCAGGAGGGTGGGGAGGTCCGCCAGCTCAGGGGCGCGGGCTTCACGAAGGTGCCGTCGGCCAAGGTTCAGGCGCAGATGTCGTCGAGCGAGCTCACGGCCGCCGCGAAGGGGTGGGCCGGGGAGCTCAAGGCGGTCGGCATCAACGTCAACCTCGCTCCGGTGACCGACACCGTGCCCGCCGACATCGGGCGTGCGAACGAGCCGATCGGCAAGTACGCGCGTCAGTACGGCTCGGACCCGGCGACGGTGACCAAGGCCTCGACGGCGTTCCTCAAGGGCATGATCGAGGGAGGCGTCATGGGCACGGTCAAGCACTTCCCGGGACTCGGCCGAGTGCAGAAGAACACCGACTTCAACACGACCGGCATCACGGATTCCGTTGCAACGCCGTCCGACCCGTTCCTCGCGCCGTTCACGGCGGGGGTCAAGGCGGGCGCCGGGCTCGTCATGGTGTCGTCGGCGCGCTACCCGGGGCTGGACTCGACGAAGACGCAGGCGATGTTCAGCAAGCCGATCCTCACCGACCTGCTCCGTGGTCGCCTGGGCTACGAGGGTGTCGTCATCACCGACGACATCAACGCCAAGGCGGTTCGCTCGATCCCGGCTGCGGAGAGGGCCACTCGCTACATCGAGGCCGGGGGCGACATCCTGCTCACCGGCGACCCCGAGTCGGTGCCGGGGATGATCGAGGCGCTGTCGGCGAAGGCGCGGGAGGACGAGGAGTTCGCGACGCTGCTTGAGACGTCCGTGCTGCGCGTCGTCGCCCTCAAGGAGCGGATGGGCCTCATCAGCTGCGGCGGCTGACACGGCTGCGGGGTCAGGTCAGGGACGTGAGCGTTGCTGTTGCTGCTCAAATCCGCAGCAAAGCATCCGCTCATGGCTCCCCTCTGTGTCAAGAGGCGGCTGGGAGTGGGGTTCTAGGATCGGTGGTGGCGGGTCCGGGAAGTGGCTTGTCCGAAGAGTTGGTGTGGGGCTGTAAGCCGGCCGCGCTGGAGTCAGAGTCGTTGCCCCGTTGCCCTCCCGGGCCCGTCGCCATGTGTCGGGCGGTGTCGTTGACCATGGTCCGGTACACGATGTCGGACAGGCGTCGTTTGAGCAGCCGCATGGACTCGTTCGAGGTCTTGCCGCGGGCTTTGCTGCGGTCGAAGTAGTCGCGGCCCTCGGTGGGGTTGCGCAGCTGGACGGTGGCCATGATGTGCAGCACCCGGTTGATCTGACGGTTGCCTCCTCTGGACAGCCGGTGACGGACGTTGTCGCCGGAGGAGGCGTCGATGGGTGCCGTGCCGGTCCAGGACCCGAAGTGGTTCTTGTCCGGGAACCTCGTGATGTCACCGACCTCGACAAGCAGCCGGGCGGCTCCGGAAGGACCGATCCCGTTCAGGTCCATCAGGGTGGTGCCGGTCGCGGCGACCAGCGCGATCAGCTCCTTGTTCGCGGCCTTCTTGCGCTGATAGATCCGCTCGAGGTCGGCGACCAGCTCGGCCGCGACCCGGCGCCGGGTCTTGCCGGCGGCATCGCGGGGGCGGACGGTGGCGAGCAGCTTCTTGGCCTGGGCGGCGGACAGGTCCTTCTTCGCGCCGCCGGGGATCAGCTCGAGCAGCAGGTGGTGGACCTGCGACATCTTGCGGGTGTGCTCCTCGCCCAATGATCGTCGCCGGTCGACCAGGATCCGCAGCACCGCCAGCTCCTCGTCGTCGACCACAGGACGCAGGCCGCTCATCCGGGTGCCGACCAGCGCGAGCGAGTGCGCGTCGGTGGCGTCGGTCTTGCGGCCTTGCCCCGTGGCGAACACGCGCGCCCGTGCAGACAGTTTGGGTGGGACGTCTACGACCTGCTCGCCTTCGGCCAGGAGCCGATTGGCCACGTGCCGGCCGATGCCTTGGCATCCTTCAATCGCCCAGACCCGGTGCGGCCACGCCTGAACGTATCGGCGCATCGCGGGATGACCGTCGCGGTCGGTAGCGAACCGGCCGGTCCCGACGATGGATTCGTCCTTTGTCATGACTTCGATCGTGACCGAGCGTTTGTGCGGGTCCATCCCGATGACGACTCGCTGTGTCGTGTCCATGGTGTCCTCCGAACTCGAACCTGATGGGGTTGTCGAGTCGGGAGGGCAACGCTACTTCGAGCTTGGGGCAAACCCCCTCTTGAGCCTCTCCCGCTCTGGCGACGTCCGGGGATGCGCAGGCCAAATGAGAGCCACACCGAGGTGAGCAGCCGAATTGAGAGCGACAACCCCGGACGCCTAGACCGAGCCTCGTCAGATACCGGTCATGCCGTCAATGAAACAAGTAGCCGATGAGCGGATGCCGTGCCGGGTGTCAGTGAGACGGGAGTGTTCCGGTGAGGCGATCGTGTCGGAGGGCGCTGGACTCGTTGAGGCCTACGATCTCGACCGCCTTTCCCTTGCGGGCGTATTTGGTGGTGATCGCGTCGAGCGAGGCGACAGTCGATGCATCCCAAATGTGTGAACGGGACAGGTCGATAACGACACTCTGGGGGTCGTCGGCGTACTCAAACTGTGTGTACAGGTCATTGCTCGAGGCGAAGAACAGTTCCCCGGTCACGGTGTAGCGGGCTGTGACGGTTCCGTCCGGGTTCTCGATGAGCTCGCGGTTGGTCGCGGTCATGTGGGCGACCCTGCGCGCGAACAGGACCATGGCGACGAGCACGCCGAAGCCGACACCGATGGCCAGGTTGTGGGTCGCAACGACGACGACGACGGTGGAGACCATGACGATGGTCTCGGACTTGGGCATGCGACGGAGGGTGGCGGGTCGGATGCTGTGCCAGTCGAACGTGCCAACCGAGACCATGATCATGACCGCGACGAGGGCCGCCATCGGGATGAGCGCGACGATGTCGCCGAAGCCGACGACGAGGATAAGCAGGAAGACTCCGGCCAGGAACGTGGAGATGCGGGTGCGGGCGCCAGAGGCCTTCACGTTGATCATGGTCTGGCCGATCATGGCGCAGCCGCCCATGCCGCCGAAGAAGCCGGTGATGACGTTGGCGGCACCCTGTCCCCAGGCTTCGCGGGTCTTGTCGGAGTGGGTGTCAGTGATGTCATCGACCAACTTGGCGGTGAGCAGGGACTCCAAGAGCCCGACCAGTGCCATCGCGAGGGCGTACGGGGCGATGATGCGCAGCGTCTCCATGGTGAACGGGACATTGGGGATGAACAGGGACGGGAGGCTGTCCGGGAGTTCGCCCTCATCGCCGACGTTGGGCAAGGTCAGTGCGGCCAGGAGGGTGAACGCCGTGAGCGCAACGATGGCGACCAAGGGCGCCGGGACGACTTTGGTAACGCGGGGCAGGGCCACCATGATGGCGATGCCGACGGCGATCATGGGGTAGACGAGGGTAGGCACGTCGACCATGTGCGGGATCTGCGCCAGGAAGATGAGAATGGCGAGCGCGTTGACGAAGCCGACCATCACCGATCGCGGGATGAAGCGCATGAGCCGGGCGACTCCTACCAGTCCCAGCACGATCTGCAGCAGCCCACCAAGCAGGACCGTGGCGATGAAGTAGTCCATTCCGTGCTCGCGAACCACGGGTGCAATGACGAGGGCGATGGCTCCGGTCGCGGCCGAGATCATGGCGGGGCGCCCACCGAGGAAGGCGATCGAGACGGCCATGGTGAACGACGCGAAGAGGCCGACGCGGGGGTCGACGCCCGCGATGATCGAAAACGAGATCGCCTCTGGAATCAGCGCGAGCGCAACAAGGAGCCCCGCGAGGACCTCGGTGCGCAGCATCTTCGGTGAACGCAGGGCGCTCCGTACCGAGGGCTGGGGGACGGCCGGGGGTGCGGATGACAGGGTGGTACTCAAGCAGGTGGCTCCGTTCGGGAAGGACGGCAGCAAGAGTCCAATGGGCATGCTGGTGTCGTCCGGGCTGAGAGGGTGGGTGCGCCCACGGGGCGCGGCCGGCGTCGTCGCCAGCGAAGTCTGAGAAACACCATACTCTTACGTTGCGTGAGAGTTGAAATCCATCTGGGACGGAGAGATCGCTCATGAGCGGCGAACAACAGGCCTCAGCAGCGGAAGCAACCCGGGCGATGCAGATCGGCGAGGTCGCCGCGCGCACCGACCTCTCCATTCGCAGCCTGCGCCACTGGGGCGAGGTCGGCTTGCTGCGCCCATCAGGGAGAACCGACGGCGGTTTCCGCCTCTATACCGAGGCCGACGTCGAGAAGATCATGGTGATCCGCCGGATGAAGCCGCTTGGGTTCACCTTGGAGCAGATGAGCGCCGCCATGCGAGACATCGAGGCTCTCCAGGACGAAGGCCCAACCGGGTCGACCGGTGCCCCGGCGCGGTCGCGACTCGTGAGCATCCTTGACGAGGCAACGGAACGTCGCGCAAAGCTCGAGCGCCAACTGGCCATGGCCGACGAGTTCATCGCCCTCCTCGGTAGTCGCCTCGCATAGGGCCGCAGTCGGCGGGCCCGCGCTCGAATGCCCGGACATGCCGCGTTGAGGTCGCCAGTCGCCGCCCTCGGCAGTGACGCAAAGCCTTCAGGAGCTCGGCTGTCAGGAGGGGAAGTCGTCGCCGGCGTCCAGGCGCAGCTGGAGCAGGACGTCGAGGGCGATGGAGTCACCGTCGCGGCCGCCGGCACCAACTTGGAGCGGGGCGTCGGTGGGCTCGAGGTGGACGCCGGTCAACCGTGCGCGGAGGCTGGGCGCCACGACGAGGACGTACCAGTGGCCGTCCGTGCCGACGGCGGCGCTCCGGTCCCGTCGGACATACCAACCGACGACGTCGGTGCGCAGGCTCCCGCTGCCGCTGTAGGGGCGCGCCCGTAGCCGGGTGGGTTCGACGCCCGCCGACCTCATCTCCTCGGCGAACGCCGACACCATCGACGCCGTCCTGCGCGCCTCGGCCTGCGCCGCCCGTGCTGCTGCCGCTGCGTGGTACTCCGCGTTCTCCCGGGCCTCGCGGCGACGGACCGCCGCCGGGTCTTCGGGCTCGCTGTCCGGGGCCATCGGCCGATCATCGCAGCCGGGAAGCCCAAAACGCCGACCGGCCCGCTGCCGCACCACAGATGGCTAGGGGTCGAACGCGGTCCGGTGGAACCGGGGCCATCGCCTCGGCGTCTCAGAGACGATGAGGTCGACGAGCAACACGGAGGAGCAGAGCGGATGAAGGCTGTGCTGTCGACGCTGGTCGTCCTGTGGCTCCTCGTGGGAGCTGTGGCGGCGTTCCAGCGCGGCGACTTCGAGGACGGGAACTGCAGCTCAATCGCGGACACCGCCGTCGTCGTCGTCCTGGGTCCCCTCAACTACGCCGCACCTGAGACCCTGCTGGAGACCTGCTCGCAACCCACGCGACAGCCGTGAGCACCCGCCTCGCACGGAGCTGTCAGCGTCACCCGTCCTGCCGCCGCTTGCTACTGGTCGGCCTTGACGCGGCGGGTGTCGTGCGCCCACATCGCGATCTCGACGCGGTTGCGGGCGCCGAGCTTGGTCATCAGCGACGCGACGTGGGTCTTGACCGTGGTCAGCCCGACGTAGAGCTCGGAGGCGATCTCTGCGTTGGTCCGGCCTCTCGCCACGAGCGCGAGCACCTCCTCCTCTCGCTCGGTGATCGGCTCGACGGGCTGGACCGGCCTGGTCGGCGACTGGTCGGCGAACGTCGCCAGCAGCCGGCGCGTGACGTTGGGGGCGATGAGCGCGTCCCCGCTCGCGGCAGCGTGGATGGCCTGCACGAGCAGCTCCGGTCCGGCGTCCTTGAGCAGGAACCCGCGGGCGCCGGCTCGCAGGGCGCCGAGCACGTACTCATCGAGGTCGAAGGTCGTGATGACGACGACGGCCATCGGGTCCGTCGCGTCCGGGCCAGCCAGCCGCCGCGTCACCTCGACGCCGTCGAGCCCGGGCATCCGGATGTCGACGAGGAGGACGTCGGGACGCAACCGCTGCGCCACCTCCACAGCCGCCAGCCCGTCCGTCGCCTCCCCGACCACCTCGATGCCGGGCTGAGCGCCGAGGATCATCACCAGCCCCGTCCGCACGAGGTCCTGGTCGTCGGCCACGACGACCCGGATGGTCATGCCTCCGCCTCCACCGGCAGCACGGCCTCCACGACCCAGCCGCCGTCCGGCCCCGGCCCCGCGGTGAGCGACCCGCCCAGGAGCTGGGCGCGCTCGGCCATGCCCAGCAGCCCGAAACCGGGCTCAGGAGTGGCGAGCCGGGGCTCGGTCTCCCCGTCGTCGGTGACACGGAGACGCACGGCGTCGCCCTCACGGCATACGTCGATTCCCACGCGGGTCGCGCTCCGGGCGTGGCGTACGGCATTGGTGACCGACTCCTGAGCGAGCCGATACAGAGCGGCGTCCACGGGACGTGCCAACTGGGACAGTGACCCGTCCAGGGAGACCTCGACGGTGGGCATCGCGTCGGCCCGCGCCAAGGCCGGAAGGTCCGCGACGCCCGGCTGCGGTGCGTAGTCGACGGCGTCCTCCTCACGCAGCACCCGCACCATGGACCGCATCTCCGCCAGCGTCCGCGACGCCTCGGACTCGATCGCGGCCAGCACCTCGACGGCCTTCTCCGGCTGTGTGCCGGCGACCACCCGACCGGCCTGCGCCTGCACCGCGATCGCCGAGACGTGGTGGGCCACGGTGTCGTGGAGCTCGCGCGCGAGCGCCACCCGCTCCTCGTTGCGGATCTCGGACAGTTGCCGTCGAACGAGGTCCGCGCGGTAGCGGAACACCGCCGCGAGGGCGACGACGAGCAGCAGCAGGACGGTGCCGCCGAAGACGTCGGCCCGGCCGGCAGCACCGACAAGCATCCCCAGCGCGACGACGACCGTCACGAACGCCGCCCCCAGGACGATCTCGCGGCCCGAGCCCCAGCGCACGAGGGAGAAGAGCAGGAACAGGACGGCCATCATCGAGAAGAGCCCGACGTCGCGGACGCCCGTGACGAGCTGGGCGACGGAGAGCAGCCCGACGACGCCCCACCCGATCAGCACGGCTGTGAGCGGACGGCTCCGCCGCCAGAGCAGAGTGGGCACCAGCGCCAACGCGAGCACCGTCACCACGGGGCGCCAGGCCAGGTTCGGCCGGGCGACGCCCTCGACCAGGGCGGCCACGGCGAACACGCCGACGAGCACCCGGTCGAGCCGCCCGACGGGCGCGGCGCCGGCGGGCCGAGGCTCCTGCCAGAGGGAGCGCTCGGGCCAGACGGAGCGCCGGACGGTGACCACGGGCTCAGCCTAGGGACCGCTCCGCCACGGCGTCTCCACCGAAAGAACGAGACGCCAGCCGTCCCTTCGGCCGTCGAACCCCGGCCTTCGGGCTGAGGCGCCCACCACCCCGGCCCGGCCACCGTGGACGCACCAGTTCCTCCCCGACCCAAGGAGCCCCACGATGAGCACACCACGACCCGTCACCCTCGACGACCGTCCGATGCCGGTGAAGGCCAAGCTCGCCGCGGCGTGGACGAGCTTCATGTTCCTCTACGCCTACGTCGACATCCTCGGCTTCTACACCCCCGGCACCATCACCGACATCCTCGACAACAAGGTCTTCGAGTTCGAGCTGTCACAGACCTTCTCGGCGTCGGCCCTGACCCTCGTGTCGATCCCGATCTTCATGGTCGTGCTGTCGATGACGCTGCCCGCGAGGGCGAACCGCATCACGAACCTCGTCGTCGCCGCCGTCTACGTCCCGGCCACGGTCTTCAACATCGCCGGCGGCCACTACCTCTGGTTCTACGGCCTCGGCGTCGTCCTCGAGCTCGTTGTCCTCGCGCTCATCGTTCGGTATGCCGTGACCTGGCCTCGCAGCGCGGCGTCGGCCACCAGCCCGGTCCGGGAGCCCGTGGGCGTCTCGCGCTGAGCAGGCACCCGACTGCCACGCGGGACTCGCTCAGGCCGAGATCTGGGTGACCGGCATCGACGAGTCGGCCGGCAGGTCGAGGCCGGAGGCATCCCGGCCCTTGAGCACCATCTGTGCACCGAGAGCGGCGACCATCGCGCCGTTGTCGGTGCACAGGCCGGGTCGCGGCACGCGCAGCTCGATGCCGGCGTCCTCGCACCGGGACAGCGCCATCGCCCGCAGCCGCGAGTTCGCCGCCACGCCGCCACCGATCTGGAGGTGCTGGGCGCCCTGCTCCTTGCACGCGAGGACGGCCTTGCGGGTGAGGACGTCGACGACGGCCTCCTGGAACGACGCGGCGACGTCGGCCACCGGCACGCTCTCCCCTGCTGCCTCCTTGGCCTGCACCCACCGCGAGACCGCGGTCTTGAGGCCAGAGAAAGAGAAGTCGAAGCGGTGCCGCTCCATGTCGCGACCGGTCGTGAGGCCGCGTGGGAAGTCGATGCTGATCTCGCCGTCGCGGGCAGCGCGGTCGATGTGCGGGCCGCCCGGGAAGGGCAGCCCGAGCACGCGGGCCACCTTGTCGAAGGCCTCGCCCGCGGCGTCGTCGATCGTCGAGCCGAGGCTGCGGATGTCGCTCGTGACGTCGGGCACGAGCAGCAGCGACGAGTGTCCCCCGGAGACGAGCAGCGCCATCGTGGGCTCCGGCAGCGGGCCGTGCTCGACGATGTCGACGGCCACGTGTGAGGCGAGGTGGTTGACGCCGTAGAGCGGCACGCCGAGCGAGAGCGCCAAGGCCTTCGCCGACGCAACACCGACCATGAGGGAGCCGGCCAGACCCGGGCCCGACGTCACCGAGATGGCGTCGAGCTCGCGCAGCGTGACCCCCGCCTCGCGGCAGGCCCGCTCGATCGTCGGCACCATCTCCTCGAGGTGCGCACGGCTCGCCACCTCGGGCACGACACCGCCGAAGCGGGCGTGGTCGTCGACGCTGCTCGCGACCGCGTCGACGAGCAGGGTCTCGCCCCGCACGATGCCGACACCGGTCTCGTCGCAGGACGTCTCGATCCCGAGGACGAGCGGCTGCTCTGCGCTCATGCCTGAGCTCCCCTCTCCCCCAACATCTTTCGCATGACGAGGGCGTCGACGTTGCCGGGCTGGTAGTAGCCGCGGCGCACGGTGAGCACGGCATAGCCGCGACGGTCGTAGAGCGCACGTGCGGACCCGTTGTCGGCCCGCACCTCGAGCATGAGGGCCTCCGCGCCGCCGGCAGCCGCGCGCTCCTCGAGATCGGTGAGGAGCTCTCCCCCGACACCGCTGCCCCGGTGGCCGGGTGCGACGGCGATCGTCATGAGGTCCGCGACCTGTCCGCCGTGGTCGATGCCCCCGTATGCCGTGATCTCGCCGTCGCGCTCCACCGCGAGGTAGTCGCGGCGCGGCCTCCCGGCCAGCTCGCCCCACCAGGAGGCCTCGGACCACGCGTCGTCGGGGAAGGCCTCGCCCTCGAGCCGGACGAGGTCGGGGATGTCGGTCCAGGCGAGCGGACGCACCGTGGCTCCGGTCGCTCCCGTCGTCCCGGCGGTCGTCGACACGGCCGTCACCGGCTCGCCCGCTCGGCGGTCGTCAACGCGTCGGGCCGGCGGAGGTAGAGCGGCTCGACCGGCATGTCCACCCCGTCACGAAGCCGCTCGACGGCGAGGCGGGCGAGGACTGCGGCGTCGACGTCGAGGACGGGCAGCGCGTTGGCGAAGAGCTGGGGGAAGAGTCCAGGTCCGCGACCCGCGGTCGGCAGGGCGCGGACGTCGTCGGGCAGGTCTGCGGGACGGTCCACCGCCGGGGCGGTGAGGGTCTCGACGGCACCGGACCGGACGGCATACCGGGCCCAGTAGACCTCCTTGCGCCGGGCGTCGGAGGCGACGAGGAGGTCACCGTCGACGAGCAGCGCCGACTGCTCGGCGAGGACGTCGAGGCTGCAGATGCCGTGGACGGGGATGCCGAGGGCGTGGCCCATGGTGAGCCCGGTGACGATGCCGACCCGCAGTCCGGTGAACGGTCCCGGGCCGTTGCCGACGACGATGCCGGTGAGGTCCGACGGCGTGGCCGACGCTTCGGTGAGGCACGTCTCGACGAGGGGTGCGACCCACTCGGTGTGGGCGCGTGGGTCGAGGTGCGAGGCCTGGGCGCGGACGCGGTCGTCGTCGTGGATCGCGACGGTGATCGCGGACGTCGAGGTGTCGATGGCGAGGATCAGCACGGGATACCATCCTTCCAGCGGTTGCCGTGACCCGTGACGGCGACCGTGCGGCGCTCGGTCTCGGGGTCGGCCTCGAGAACGACCTCGAGCCGGTCGTCGGAGAGGTCCTCGGCGAGACCGTGACCCCACTCGACGATCGTCACGCTCTGCTCGAGGTCGGCGTCGAGGTCGAGGTCGTCGAGCTCGGCGAACCCGCCGAGCCGGTAGGCGTCGACGTGGACGAGCGGCGGGCCGTCGACGAGCGACGGGTGGACGCGGGCGATGACGAATGTCGGCGAGGTGATCGGTCCGCGCACCCCGAGGCCCTCGGCGAGGCCCTGGGTGAGGGTCGTCTTGCCGGCGCCGAGACCGCCCGTGAGGATGACGAGGTCGCCGGCGCGCAGGGACTCTGCAAGGCTGCGGCCGAACTCGCGGGTGTCGTCGGCGGTCGCGAGGACCCGGGGCGTCACGACGACGCCTTCGTGCGCGGGCGGCCGGTCGCGTGGCCCTCACGGCCGGCCCGGTCCTCACGCCCGTCTCGGCCCTCACGCGCCTTGCGGACCCGCCGGCCCTTGGCGATGTCGACGATCGTCCGGCGCACGCGCGGCTTCTCGGCGACGGCGACAGCGGCGGCCGCGGCGACCTCCGCGCGGTGCAGCAGCGTGAGGATCTGGCCGGTGACGATCTCGGGGTGCTCGAGCATGATGAGGTGCCCGGCGTCGCGGACGATGACGTGCTCGGAGCCGGGGAGGCGCTCGACGATCTTCTCGCTGTGCGCCGGCGGGGTGAGGAGGTCGCCCTCGCCGTTGACGACGAGGACGTCCTTGTCGACGAGCGTGGTGAGGGTGTTGAGCTCGTCGTGGCCCTGGATCGCCGGGATGAACGCGGCCATGACCTCGAACCGGGTCGCGAGGATGAGGTCGGCGGTGAAGCGCACGAGGCCCTCGCTCACCGGCGAGTCGTAGGAGAAGCGGTCGACGAAGGAGCTCTCGACGTTGCGGCCGAACCGGCGCACCGGCGCGAGCCAGCGCTGGTGGGGCGCGAGCCGCGAGAGCAGCCGGGGACCGACCTGGCCGATGGCGCGACCGACGAGCGGGCCCATGCCGAGGTCGGTGAGGCCCTCGCCGCCGGCTGCCGTCGCGATGAACGCCACCGCCATGACGCGGTCGCGGACGAGCTCGGGGCTGTGGCGCGCGAAGGCCATCGTCGTCATGCCCCCCATGGAGTGCCCGACGAGGGCGATGGGCCCCTCCGGGCAGGTGGCGTCGATGACCGCGCGCAGGTCGAGGGCGAGCTGGTCGATGGTGCAGCCCGCGAGGTCGGAGACCTCGGACTCGCCGTGGCTGCGCTGGTCCCAGAGCACGACGCGGTAACCGGCCTGGACGAACGCGCGGCGCTGGAGCACCCAGCTGCGCAGGCTGAGGCAGAACCCGTGCGACATGACGATGGTCGGCAGGTCCGGGTCGAGGTCTCGGGGCGTGTCGATCTCGACGTGGAGGTTGAGGCCGTCGGTCGCGATGACCTTGAGCTCCTCGTCGGCGACATGGGCGAAGCCGTCGGCGGGGTCGAGCTCGTTGAGCCGGCGACGCTCGGCGGCCGCGCGGTCGGCCGCAACCCCTGCCGCAGCCGCCCCGGCAGCAGCCGCAGCCGCCGCACCGAGACCGATCGCCTTGCCGACGCCCGCCATCAGGCTCCTTCCCCAACGAGCACCCGGGGCAGCCGGGTGCTCATCCTCGTGACGATCTCGTAGTTGATGGTGCCGATCGCGGCAGCCCAGTCCTGTGCCGTCGGCTCGCCGTCGGCCCCACGACCGAGGAGGACGACCTCGTCACCGGCGGCACCGGCATACGTAGGTCCGAGGTCGAGCACGAACTGGTCCATGCACACCCGGCCGGCGACGGTGAGGCGGCGTCCGTCGACCTGCACCGGGCCGAGCGACCCGGCGTGGCGCGGGATCCCGTCGGCGTAGCCGACCGGCACGAGCCCGAGCACGGTGTCCTCGGTCGTCGTGTAGGCGTGGCCGTAGGAGACACCCTGACCGGCGGGCGCGTGCTTGACGAGCGCGAGCCGCGCGGTGACCCGCATCGCCTCGCGCAGGCCGAAGTCCTCCGGCGCACCGAGGTCGGGCACCGGCGACAGGCCGTAGACGGCGAGCCCCGGACGCACGAGGTCGAAGTGCGCGTCGGGGTTCGTGAGCGTCGCGGCGGAGTTCGCGAGGTGGCGCAGCTGCGGCCGTATGCCGGCCCGCTCGAGCTCCTCGGCGGCCTCCACGAACCGCTCGCGCTGGGCGAGCACGGTCGGGTGGCGGGGCGCGTCGGCGAGGGCGAAGTGAGACCAGACGCCGACGACCTCGACGGCACCCTCGGCGACGACCGGCCCGAGCGCTGCCACGAGGTCGGTCCAGCCCTGTCCGAGCGCGCCGTTGCGCCCCAGGCCGGTGTCGACCTTGACGTGGATGCGGGCTGTGCGGCCCCGGTCCAGGGCGGCGGCCGCGACGGCGTCGAGCGCCCATGGGGCCGAGACCGAGACGTCGAGGTCGGCGTCGATGGCCGCGCCGAAGTCGGCCCCGGGGGCATAGAGCCAGGTGAGCGCCCGCGTCGTCACCCCGGCGGCGCGAAGCTGGAGCGCCTCAGCGAGCTGTGCGACGCCGAGCCACGTGGCACCACCGGCGACGGCAGCGCGAGCGCTGTGCACGAGCCCGTGGCCGTAGGCGTCGGCCTTGACCACCGCCATGACGTCGGCTCCTGCGGCCCGACGGGCGAGCTCGCGCACGTTGTCGCGGATCGCGTCGAGGTCGACGGTCACCCACGCCGTCACGCCCTCGGGCGGCACGGTCGGGACGGGGGCGGCTGACGAAGTCATGGGACGTCCCAGTCTAGGTGGGCACCGCCAGCGTCTGCGGAAGTGGTCGCTCCAGCCGCCGCATCCGCAGACGCAAGAGGCGGGGTGGAGAGGCCTCGAACCCTGCGTCTGCGGAAGTGGTCGCTCTAGCCGCCGCATCCGCAGACGCAGGGGTGGGTGCGCGTGGCGTCAGCGGCGCGCGAGGAGGTGCGCCACGGCGCCCGGTATGCCGTGTGCCACTGCAAGTGCCCGGACCGGACCTCCCGCTCCCACCCGGTCGGCGGCGACGCCGTGGACGAGGGCGCCGAGTGCGCCCGCGTCGGCGGGGTCGAGCCCGGCGGCGAGGAGCGTGCCGACGAGCCCGGAGAGGACGTCACCCGCGCCGGCGGTGCCGAGCCACGGCGGCGCGTCGGCCTGCGAGCGCACCCGGGCGTCCGGGTCGGCGGGGACGACGAGGGTCGTCGAGCCCTTGAGGAGAACGGTCATGCCGGTGCGCTCGGCGAGGGCACGCGCGTGGCGTGCCGGCTCGGCCTCGACGGAACCGCGCTCGACCTCGCTGCGCGAACGCGATCGCGGGCCGGCCTCGAGACGTGTGAGCAGCCGGGCCAGCTCCCCCGCATGCGGGGTGAGCAGGGTCGGCCGGCCACGCCGGGCCTCGATGACCTCGTCGTCGACGAGGTCGAGACCGCCGGCGTCGACGAGGACGGGTTCCTCACCGGCCAGGGCGCGGCGGGCGACAGCGAGCTGCGCGATCGCCTCCCGACGGCTGGCCCGGACGTCGAGCCCGGGTCCGACGACCCACGCCTGCACCCGGCCTTCGCCGTGGACGGCCTCGGGCACGGCGGCACGGACCAGCCCTTCGGGCGTCGGCGTGCCGACGTAGCGCACCATCCCCGCCCCTGCCTCGACCGCCGCCGTGACGGCAAGGACCGCGGCACCTGAGTAGTCCTCACCGCCCGCGATGACGCCGAGGACACCTCGCGAGTACTTGTCGTCGTCGGGCCCGGGCACCGGCCAGAGGTCGGCGACGTCGTCGTGGCCGAGGCGCACGATGGCAGGCTCGGAGGCGAAGGTGAGCCCGATGTCGACGACGGTGAGGGTGCCGCAGGCCTGCTCGGTGGGCGGCAGGAGGTGGACCGGCTTGGCGACCGAGAAGGTCACGGTCTCGTCGGCGAGCACCCCGTCGGCGTCGAACGCGCTGCCGTCGGCGGCCTGCCCCGACGGAAGGTCGACGGCGATGACGTGGGCGTCGTCGGAGATGGCACGGACCCAGTCCCCCGCCTCGCGGGGCAGTCCGGGACGGCCGCCGAGCCCGAGGATGCCGTCGACGACGATGTCGGCCTCGGCGATGTCCTCGAGCGCCTCGGCGCCGGAGACGAGGACGACGCCGGCCTCGCGCGCGGCCTCCAGCGCCTCCTCGTGGACCTTGCCCGGGTCGAGCGCAGCCGCGCAGGCGACACCGGCCTCGGCGAGGTGCGCCACGGCATACAGGGCGTCCGCCCCGTTGTTGCCGGGGCCGACGAGGGCGATGACGGTCTCGGCGTCGAGCTGCGAGACGCGCGCCGCGACGACCTCGACGAGCCCTTCGACCGCTCGCGCCATGAGCTCACCCGAGGCGAGCTCCTCCTCGAGGGCTGCTTCGGCGGCATACACGTCCTGGGGACTCCACGCCTCGATCACGGTGGCTCAGCTCTCTGCGATGACGACGGCCGAGGCGATCCCGGCGTCGTGCGACAGCGACACGTGCATGTGGCGCACGCCGAGCTCGTCGGCGCGTGCCTGCACGGTGCCCTGCATGACGATGTGCGGTCGACCGTCCTCGCCGCGCTGGACCGTGACGTCGGTCCACGCAAGGCCGACGGGTGCGCCGAGAGCCTTGGCGAGCGCCTCCTTGGCGGCGAAGCGGGCGGCGAGCGAGCGCATCGGCAGGCCGCGCTCCGCCTCCGTGAAGAGGCGGGTCCGCAGCCCGGGCGTGCGCTCGAGCGTCTCGGCGAAGCGCGGGATGTCGACGACGTCGATCCCGGTGCCGACGATCACCGCTGCACCCCGCTCGTCACCGGCACCCGATCACTCGACGGTGACGGACTTGGCCAGGTTGCGCGGCTGGTCGACGTCGAGGCCCTTGGCGGTGGAGAGGTGCAGCGCGAAGACCTGGAGCGGCACGACCGTGAGCAGCGGCTGGAGCAGCGGCGACGTCTGGGGCACGCGGATGACCTCGTCGGCGAAGGGCACGACGTCCTCGTCGCCCTCCTGCGCGATGACGATGGTGCGGGCGCCGCGGGCGCGGATCTCCTGGATGTTGGAGACGACCTTCTTGTGGAGGTCGTGCGGGGTGTCGGGACCGGGCACGACGATGAAGACCGGCTGGCCGGCGTCGATGAGCGCGATCGGGCCGTGCTTGAGCTCGCCGGCCGCAAAGCCCTCGGCGTGGATGTAGGCGAGCTCCTTGAGCTTGAGCGCCCCCTCCATCGCGATGGGGAAGCCGACGTTGCGGCCGAGGAAGAGCACCGAGCGGGTGTCGGCCATGAAGCGCGCGATCTCCTTGACCCGCTCCATCGTGCCGAGGAGGTCCTCGATCTTGGCCGGGACCTCGTGCAGCTCCTTCATCACGGCCTGGGCGTCGTCGGCGTAGGTGCCGCCGCGCAGCTGCGCGAGGTAGAGGCCGAGGACGTAGCAGGCGGTGATCTGGGCGAGGAAGGCCTTGGTCGACGCGACCGCGATCTCCGGACCGGCGTGTGTGTAGAGGACGGCGTCGGACTCGCGCGGGATCGTCGAGCCGTGCGTGTTGCACACCGAGATCGTCAGGGCGCCGAGCTCGCGGGCGTGCTTGACGGCCATGAGCGTGTCCATCGTCTCGCCGGACTGGCTGATGCTCACGACGAGTGAGCGCTCGTTGACGATGGGGTCGCTGTAGCGGAACTCGTGGGCGAGCGAGACCTCGACGGGGATCCGGGTCCAGTGCTCGATGGCGTACTTGGCGACCATGCCGGCGTAGGCGGCGGTGCCGCAGGCGACGACGGTGATGCGGTCGACGTTCTTGAGCTGCTCCTCGCTGATGCGCAGCTCGTCGAGGACGAGGCGGCCGCTCTCGTCGGTGCGGCCGAGGAGGGTGTCGCCGACCGCGTGCGGCTGGTCGAAGATCTCCTTCTCCATGAAGGTCGGGTAGCCGCCCTTCTCGGCGGCGGCGGCGTCCCACGTCACCTCGTAGGCCTTGCCCTCGGCGGGCGAACCGTCGAAGTTGATGACGTCGTGGCCGTCGGGCGTGATCGTGACGATCTGGTCCTGCCCGAGCTCGAGGGCGTGCCGGGTGTAGCCGATGAAGGCCGCGACGTCGGAGCCGAGGAAGTTCTCGCCCTCGCCGAGCCCGACGACGAGCGGGCTGTTCCGGCGGGCGCCGACGACGACACCGGGCTGGTCGGCGTGGACGGCGAGGAGGGTGAAGGCACCCTCGAGGCGCCCGACGACCTGGCGCATCGCGGTCGTGAGGTCACCGGTCTCGTCGAAGGCGCGGCCGACGAGCTTGGCGGCGACCTCGGTGTCGGTCTCGCTGTCGAAGGTCACGCCCTCGGCGAGAAGCCCCTTCTTGAGCGCGTGGAAGTTCTCGATGATGCCGTTGTGGATGAGCGCGAGCTTGTCGTCGCTGCCGCCGCGGTGCGGGTGGGCGTTGCCGTCGGTCGGGCCGCCGTGGGTCGCCCAACGGGTGTGGCCGATCGCCGTGCGCGAGGTCGCGAGCGGCTGCGCGTCGAGCGCACCGCGCAGGTTCTCGAGCTTGCCGGCCCGCTTCTGCGACTCGACGCCGTCCTCGGTGACGAGGGCAATGCCGGCCGAGTCGTAGCCGCGGTACTCGAGGCGGGCGAGGCCCTCCATGACGACGCCCTCCGCGCGAGAGTCCATGGCCGGGCCGACGTATCCGACGATTCCACACATGGCCGCAAGCGTAATGGCTCGCTCCCCCGCCCCCGAACCGTCGGCGTTACGCCACAATGGCCCGCGTGTCTGCCACACCCGCCGAGCCCGGCGCGATGCCGGGAACCACGGCGCCGTTGCCCTCCCCCTACCTCGACTTCAGCCGTGAGGACTGGGCCGCGAGGCGCGACAACCACCCGCTCAGCCTCACCCCCGACGACGTCGCCCGGGTCAGCGGCCTGGGCGACCGGGTCGACCTGCGCGAGGTCGAGCAGGTCTACCTCCCGCTCTCCCGCCTGCTCTCCTTCTACGTCAACGCGACGGCCGGCCTGCACCGCGTGACGACCGACTTCCTCGGCGAGCGCCCGGCCAAGGTGCCCTTCGTCATCGGCATCGCCGGCTCGGTGGCCGTCGGCAAGTCGACGACGGCGCGCGTCCTGCGCGAGCTGCTGCGTCGCTGGCCCCAGACGCCCCGCGTCGACCTCATCACGACCGACGGCTTCCTGCGCCCCAACGCCGAGCTCGAGGCGCGAGGACTGCTGCAGCGCAAGGGCTTTCCCGAGTCCTACGACCGCCGCGCCCTTCTTCGTTTCGTCGCCGACGTGAAGTCCGGTATGCCGTCCGTCCCGGCTCCGGTCTACTCGCACCTCACCTACGACATCGTCCCGGGGGCCGAGATCGTCGTCGACCAGCCCGACGTGCTCATCGTCGAGGGGCTCAACGTCCTCCAGCCGGCGACGGTGCGCTCGGACCAGCGCACGCGCCAGGTGCTCTCGGACTACTTCGACTTCTCGGTCTACGTCGACGCCCCCGTCGAGCAGCTGCGCGAGTGGTACGTCGAGCGCTTCCTCCGGCTGCGCGAGACCGCGTTCGCCGACCCCGAGTCCTACTTCCACCGCTACGCCGGGCTCACCGACTCGCAGGCGCGCGAGACCGCGTCGGGCATCTGGGAGCGGATCAACGAGCCCAACCTCCTGCGCAACGTCGAGCCGACCCGCGACCGGGCCACCCTCGTGCTCTCCAAGGGCGCGGACCACGCGGTCACCCACATCCGGCTCCGCCGGCTCTGACCGACCCCTCGCTGCGAGAGGCGAGGCACGGAACGCAGAACGCCGGACCCGTCGGGGTCCGGCGTTCTGCGTCGTGCTGGGCGGGTGCCGCTCAGTACCAGTGCGGGTAGCGGGCGTTCCAGAAGTCCCAGGCGTTGCACGGGGAGCCGTAGGACTGGTCGATGTACCAGAGGCCCCACCTGATCTGGGTGATCGGGTTGGTGCGGTAGTCCGCGCCGAACTTCGCCATCTTGCGGGCCGGCAGGCTCTGCGGGATGCCGTAGGCGCCCGAGGAGGAGTTCTCGGCGGTGTAGTCCCACGAGCTCTCGCCCTCCCAGAGGAGGTTGAGGCAGCGCCACTGGCTGTCCCCCCAGCCGTGGTCGGCCATGAGCGCACGGGCGGCCGAGCGCGGGTCCTGCTGGGCGTTGGCGATCGCGGAGGCGCGGGCCTTGTCGCGGGCGGCCTTCTGGGCGGCGGCGGCGCGGGCCTTGGCGAGCGCGTCGGCCTTCGCCTTGGCGGCGGCAGCGTCGGCGGCGGCCTTGGCCTTGGCGGCGGCCTCGGCCTTGGCGTTGGCGGCCGCGCGCTGGGTGTTGACCCCGGCGCGGTCCCGGGAGATGCGGGCGCTGTCGCTCGTGCTCTCGCGGGCCGAGAGGGCCGCCTGCATCGCGGCCGCATTGCTCAGCGCGAAGGGCTCGGAGTCGGCGACGGCGTCGCTGGCGTTGACCCCGACAGCGCCCGTACCGACGAGCGCGAGGGCCAGGCCGGCGGTCACGGCCGGGCGGCGGGCGACGCCAAGGGCGACGGTCAGGGGGGCTTCGGATGGACGCGCGTGGCGCCCGCGGTGACGACCGCGGTACCGGCTGCTCATTCGAAGTTTCCTCTCCATCACACAGAAGAGCCCGGCTGTCGAAGCAGTCGGGCTGCGTTACCAAATCGAGACCAACGTACGCGATGACCCCACGAAGGACCAAAACGGGGTGCCCGTTGTGCTCAGACGCCTCCGGCACCACGGAGCCGGGGGTGCTCCACTCACGCCCCGGACCTTGGTCCCCCGAAAGCCCGTATGCCGGCCCACGCAGTGCGTGGGCCGGCATACGGGGTCGTGCGTGGTGCGGGACCGCTCAGGCGAGCCCGTCCTCGGACTCGAGGAGGTCGGTGACGAGCGCGGCGATGGGGCTGCGCTCACTGCGGGTCAGGGTGACGTGCGCGAAGAGCGGGTGGCCCTTGAGCTTCTCGATGACCGCGGCGACACCGTCGTGGCGACCGACGCGGAGGTTGTCGCGCTGGGCGACGTCGTGGGTCATGACGACCTTGGAGTTCTGGCCGATGCGCGAGAGCACGGTCAGCAGGACGTTGCGCTCGAGCGACTGCGCCTCGTCGACGATGACGAACGCGTCGTGGAGCGAGCGTCCGCGGATGTGGGTCAGCGGCAGGACCTCGAGCATCCCGCGGTCGAGGACCTCCTCGACGACCTCGCGCGAGACGAGGGCGGAGAGGGTGTCGAAGACCGCCTGGCCCCACGGGTTCATCTTCTCCTGCTCGGAGCCGGGCAGGTAGCCGAGCTCCTGGCCGCCGACGGCGTAGAGCGGGCGGAAGACGACGACCTTGCGCTGCTGGCGCCGCTCCATGACCGCCTCGAGCCCGGCGCAGAGCGCGAGCGCGGACTTGCCGGTGCCGGCGCGGCCGCCGAGGCTGACGATGCCGATGTCGGGGTCGAGGAGGATGTCGAGCGCGATCCGCTGCTCGGCGCTGCGGCCGTGGAGGCCGAAGGCGTCGCGGTCGCCCTTGACGAGGCGAACCTGCTTGTCGGCGCCGACCCGGCCGAGGCCGCTGCCTCGCGGCGAGAGCAGCTTGAGGCCGGTGTGGCACGGCATCTCGGCGGCGCCGAGGTGCTCGAGGCGGCCGTACTCGTAGAGGTGGTCCATCTCCTCGGTCGTCACCTCGACCTCCGCCATGCCGGTCCAGCCGGAGTCGACGGCGAGCTCGGCGCGGTACTCCTCGGCCTCCATGCCGCAGGCGGACGCCTTGACCCGCATGGGCAGGTCCTTGCTGACGATGGTCACCGCACGGCCCTCGTTGGAGAGGTTCTTGGCGACCGAGAGGATCCGGGTGTCGTTGTCGCCGAGGCGGAAGCCGGCGGGCAGCGACGACGGGTCCGTGTGGTTGAGCTCGACCCTCAGGGTGCCGCCGTCCTCTCCGACGGCGACGGGGGCGTCGAGCCGGCCCGCCTGGATGCGCAGGTCGTCGAGCAGGCGGAGCGCGGTCCGGGCGAAGTAGCCCAGCTCCGGGTGGTGCCGCTTGGCCTCGAGCTCGGTGACGACGACGACGGGGAGGACGACCTCGTGCTCCTTGAAGCGCAGGATCGCCCGCGGGTCGGAGAGGAGGACCGAGGTGTCGAGGACGTAGGTCCGCAGCGCCGGTTCGGCGACCGTGGCGGTGGCGGCCGCGCGCTTGCGCCGGGGACTCCCGGCGGTGGTCGTCGGGGAGGAAGCGGTCGAAGGCGAGGTCGTGGCCACGGCAGGGCTCCTAGGCGCGCACGCTGACGTCGTGCGCCGGCTCGAAGGTGTGGAACCCGGTCGACCCACTGCCATGAGCAGGGAGCCGAGAGTGGTCCCTCCTCCGGAGCGTGGTGTGCTCCATGCGATGGGCCTCCCGAACGCACCGGGGTGGTGCGTCAGTCGTGACGCTACGACCGCCGACCACCCGGCATACGGACCCTCGCGGCGTGTCGAGACGAGTTCATCGCGCGTTCCCCCGCGCGTCTCCGCGGATGCGTGACGGGTGTGACGGGTGAGGCCGATGCGTCAGGTGCGTCAGGTGCCGAAGCGCCGGTGCCGCTCCCCGAAGGCCCGCAGCGCACGCAGGAAGTCGACCTTCCGGAAGTCGGGCCAGTAGGCCTCGCAGAAGTAGAACTCCGAGTGCGCGCTCTGCCACAGGAGGAACCCGCCGAGCCGCTGCTCCCCCGAGGTGCGGATGACGAGGTCGGGGTCCGGCTGGCCCTTGGTGTAGAGGTGCTCGGCGATGTGCTCGACGTCGAGGATCTCGGCGAGCTCCTCGATCGAGGTGCCGAGGTCGGCATGCTCGAGCAGCAGGGAGCGCACCGCGTCGGCGATCTCGCGGCGTCCGCCGTAGCCCACGGCGACGTTGACGAGCATCCCGTCGACGTCGGCGGTGCGTGCCGCCGCGGCCTCGAGTCGCTCGCGGGTGGCCTCTGGCAGCAGGGTGAGGGCACCGACCACGTGCAGCCGCCAGCGCCCGGCGTCGGCGAGCGCGTCGACTGCCCGCTCGATGATCCCGAGCAGCGGGCGCAGCTCGGACTCGGCGCGGCCCAAGTTGTCGGTCGAGAGCAGCCAGAGAGTGACGACCTCGACGCCGACCTCCTCGCACCAGCCGAGGAGGTTGGCGATGTTGTCGGCGCCGGCCTGATGGCCCTCGCTTGTCCCGGCGCCCCGTGCCTTGGCCCAGCGACGGTTGCCGTCGAGCATGACGCCGACGTGCCGCGGCACGCTCTCGGGACCCAGGTGCCTGGCCAGACGACGCTCGTATGCCGCATAGAGGACATCGCTGAGCGCCATGCGGTCACCGTACCGCCGGGCGCAAAGGAGACGCAGGGCACGTCGCTGCGGGACCGAACCTACGCAAACGTAGGTATCGTTGGTCCGGTCATGAGTACTTCACGCGAGCCCCGCACGCTCGACGCCCTCGAGGAGCGCGTCGACGCCGTGCTCGAGGCCGTCAAGCCCAAGCTGCGCGGCTGGCTGCACCTCGCCATGGCGCCGATCGCCTTCATCGGCGGCCTCGTGCTCGTCGTCCTCGGCGACACCGTGCAGGCGCGCGCCGCGGCGGCGGTCTTCACCGTCACGGCCGTCCTGCTCTTCTCGATGTCGGCGGTCTACCACCGAGGCACGTGGTCACCGCGCTGGGGCACGGCCCTCAAGCGGATCGACCACTCCAACATCTTCCTCATCATCGCGGGCAGCTACACGCCGTTCGCGCTGCTCCTGCCCTCCGACCAGGCCCGCACCCTGCTCGCCATCGTCTGGAGCGGAGCCGTGCTCGGCGTCGTCTTCCGCCTCGTGTGGATCCACGCACCCCGCTGGCTCTACGTGCCGGTCTACGTCGCACTCGGCTCCGTGGCGGTCTTCTTCCTCGGGCCGCTGCTCCAGCACGCCGGCACGACTGTGGTGACCCTCGTCGTCGTCGGGGGCGTGCTCTACACGCTCGGCGCCGTCGTCTACGGGATCAAGCGGCCGAACCCGTCACCGCGCTGGTTCGGGTTCCACGAGATCTTCCACGCGCTAACGATCCTCGCGTTCGTCGCCCACTACATCGCCGCGTCCATCGCCCTCTACGACCGGGCCTGACTCCGCGACCGGCGGGCCCTGCCGACCCGTGGTCTGCTCGCGGCCGCGAACGCCGTCGCCGCTGCGGCCGCCGTTCCGGCTGCGACCCCCATCACCGGCGACGCGGTCGGCAGCCTCCTGCTCGGCGGCCTTCTGCTTGTAGGACATGCGCCGCAGCCGGGCGTTCATGTTGCGCATCAGCAGCCACAGGGCGATGACGAGGAAGAGGAACGCGACGAAGGCCCACAGCCCCGGCGCCGCCTGCTGGCTCGGCGTGAGGTCGTCCGTCGGGCTCGGCGAGGGCGACGGCGAGAGCGGCGCGGCCGCGACGAGCAGTCGGTCGAGGATCATGCGGTGCGCTCCTTGCGTCCGTCGTAGGCGATCGTGAGCGAGCCCGAGGTCGCCATCGCGTCGGCCTCGGCGACGTCGGTCGGCAGGCCGGCGAAGAGGTCGTCCTCGCCCTCGACGATCGGGACGTAGGACAGGCCGGCCTCGTAGTCCTCCCACGGCCACACCCGCGCCTGCTCCTCGCGCGACACCTTGAAGAAGGTGCCGTCGGGGTCGATCTGCGTCGCGTGCGCGAGCAGGGCGGCGTCGCGCCGGTCGAACCACTTCTCGGCCCGGATCCGGGTCGTCACCGTCCGCTCGCGCTCGGGGTCCCAGTTCTCGAGCCACGCGGCATACGGGCTCTCCTCGCCCAGGGCGGTGAGCGCCTCGTGGAAGGCGACGACGCGGCCCCGGCTGAAGGTCTGGTTGTAGTAGATCTTGAGCGGCTGCCACGGCTCCCCCGCCGACGGGTATGCCGTGGGGTCACCGGCCGCCTCGAAGGCGGCCATCGAGACGACGTGGCACATGATGTGGTCGGGGTGGGGGTAGCCGCCGTTCTCGTCGTAGGTCGTCATCACGTGCGGTCGGAAGCGGCGGATCTCGCGCACGAGGGCCTCGGTCGTCACCTCGAGCGGCTCGAGCGCGAAGCAGCCCTCGGGCAGCGGTGGCAGCGGGTCGCCCTCGGGCAGGCCGGAGTCGACGAAGCCGAGCCACGTGTGCTGGACGCCGAGGATCTCCTGGGCGCGGCGCATCTCGTCGCGGCGGACCTGGGCGAGGTCGCGCAGGATGTGCGGGTCGTGGGCGAGCTGGGGGTTGAGGATGTCGCCGCGCTCGCCGCCGGTGCACGAGACGACGAGCACCTCGTGGCCCTCGTCGACGTACTTCGCCATGACGGCGGCGCCCTTGCTCGACTCGTCGTCGGGGTGCGCGTGGACGCACATGAGACGGAGGCGGTCTGACACTTCGAGGGTCCTTCGGGCTCGGGGAGTCGCGCAGGCGACAATGGACGCGGCCACCATCTTCGCACCCGGCCGACGCGCCCGTGCGAGCCCCGTCGACAGGACCAGGACTCCCGCATGCCGCTCCCCCGCCCCGCCCCCGGCACCGCGCACTGGTGGGTCGTCGGGATCCTCGGCGTGGGTGTCATGGTCGCCGGGGTCGTCTGGTTCGGGCTCGCGTCGGCCAACGCGCTCAGTGCCGACGTCACGGCATACCGGGTCGTCTCCGACTCGGTGCTCGAGCTCGACTACGACGTGCACCGTCCGGACGGGGCCGCGGTGCGCTGCACGATCGAGGCGCAGGACGTGCGCCACGGCCGGGTCGGCACGACGACCGACGACGTGCCCGCGGGTGCGCGGTCGGTGCACCGTGAGGTCACGGTGCGCACGAGCGCCCGCGCGGTGACCGGTGTCGTCGCGTCCTGCGTGCGCGTGCCCTGAGGCTCCGGTTCGGGCTCGACGTCCCGAGACGACGTGCTTTTGGGCGGGTGCGTTGTTATCCTTGTTCTTTGCACCACCGGGTCTGGGGCCCACCGAACCAAGCAGAGGTTCGAGCCCCGGGCCCTTTCACGTAGGACCACCACCCCCGGACGCAGGCGGCGCACGTCGCCCCGGTTCCGGGCACCCGAGGAGTGAACTTCTGTGAGCGAGACCGTCGTCAAGGCGAGCTACCTGACCCAGGAGGCGTACGACCGCCTCAAGGCCGAGCTCGAGCAGCTCTCCGGTCCGGGTCGTGCCGACATCGTCGCCAAGATCGAGGCGGCGCGCGAGGAGGGTGACCTCAAGGAGAACGGTGGCTACCACGCTGCGCGTGAGGAGCAGGGCAAGAACGAGGCCCGCATCCGCCAGCTCACCCAGCTGCTCGAGAACGCCATCATCGGCGAGACCCCGCCCGACGACGGTGTCGTCGAGCCCGGCATGGTCGTCACCGCGGAGATCTTCGGCGACGAGGAGACCTTCCTCCTCGGCTCGCGGGAGATCGCGGACGGCACCCTGCAGGTCTACAGCGAGCAGTCGCCCATCGGCGCGGCGGTCAACGGCCACAAGGCCGGCGACACCGTGACCTACGAGGCCCCCAACGGCAAGCAGATCGAGGTCAAGATCCTCGACGCGAAGCCCTACACCGGCTGACCCGTCCCCACCGGACGCCAGAGGGCGCCCACCCCGTTGCGGGGTGGGCGCCCTCTCGCTTGCGCTCTCACCTGCGGTTGCGTCCGCAGATGTGGTGGGTATGCCGTCACCTCGCCGGACGTTGCACACTCGCCACCCGCTGCGTCCGCAACTGTGGTGGGTATGCCGTGACCTCGCCGGACGTTGCACACTCGCCACCCGCTGCGTCCGCAGTTGTGGTGGGTATGCCGTGACCTCGCCGGACGTTGCACACTCGCCACCCGCTGCGTCCGCAACTGTGGTGGGTATGCCGTGACCTCGCCGGACGTTGCACACTCGCCACCCGCTGCGTCCGCAGTTGTGGTGGGTATGCCGTGACCTCGCCGGACGTTGCACACTCGCCACCCGCTGCGTCCGCAACTGTGGTGGGTATGCCGTGACCTCGCCGGACGTTGGGGCCTCGCCCGCGCGTGGACTCGGTCAGGCGAACTCGGGCTCGTGGGCGATCGTGTAGCCCTTGTCGCGCATCGCCTGAAGCACCCGCTCGCAGTGCTCGGGTCCGCGGGTCTCGAGCCGGAGCGCGATCTCGACCTCGTCGACGTTGATGTGCGGCCCGGTGCGGATGTGCTCGATCTCGAGGATGTTGGCGTCGGCGCCGGCGCAGTCGGCGAGGATCGCGGCGAGCGACCCCGGGGTGTCGGGCACGCGCACCGAGAACTGGAGGTAGCGTCCGGCGGCGACCATGCCGTGGCGGATGATCCGCATCATGAGGAGCGGGTCGATGTTGCCGCCGGAGAGGACGCACACGACCGGACCCTCGATGGGCTCGGTGCCGGCGTTCTCCAGCAGCCACCCGGCGGCGGAGGCACCGGCGGGCTCGACGACGAGCTTGGCCCGCTCGAGCAGGAAGAGCAGCGCGCGAGAGATGCCTTCCTCGCTCACGGTCTCGACGGAGTCGACGAGGTCGCGGACGACGGGGAAGGTCACGTCGCCGGGCAGACCGACGGCGATGCCGTCGGCCATCGTCTGCATCTTGGCCGCGGCGACGGGGTGGCCTGCGGCGAGCGAGCCGGGGTAGGCCGCCGCCTGCTCGGCCTGGACGCCGATGATCCGCACGTCGGGCCGGAGCTCGCGCATGACGAGAGCGATGCCGGCGAGCAGCCCGCCGCCGCCGAGCCCCACGACGATCGTCTTGACGTCGGGGCACTGCTCGAGGATCTCGAGCCCGCACGTGCCCTGCCCGGTGACGATGTCGTCGTGGTCGAACGGGTGGATGAGGATGGCCCCGGTCTCCTCGGCCCAAGCGCGGGCGTGGACGAGGGACTCGTCGAGGGTCTCCCCGACCTGCTCGATGGTCGCGCCGTAGGCCTTGGTCGCCTGGACCTTGGGCATGGGCGCGCGCACCGGCATGTAGACCTTGACCTCGATGCCGAGCATCTGGCCGGCGAGCGCGACACCCTGCGCGTGGTTGCCGGCGCTGGCGGCGACGACGCCGCGGGCCTTCTCCTCGTCGGTGAGCTTGGACATGCGCGTGTAGGCGCCGCGGATCTTGAACGACCCGGCCCGCTGGAGGTTCTCGCACTTGAGGAAGACGTCCGCGCCGACGCGCTGGGACAGGCCCCGGTTGAACTCCATGGGTGTCGGAGCGATGACGGTGGAGAGCAGGTCAGCGGCGGCACGGATCTCGGCCACCGTCACCGACGACGATGTGGGTGTCATGAGGCCGAGGTTAGTCGCGCTCTGATGGCCCGGTGACACCGCCGAACCCGTGGCCGCAACCGCAACCGCAACCTCACCCGCACCTCACCCCGGAACCTCGGACCTCACCGCACCGAGGCGGTGCTGGGAGGTCCGAGGAACCCCACTTCAGACGGCGGGTCCCACGCCCTGCGAGGGCAGGTCGAGGTCAGTGAGAAGGTCGGGGCGCGGGTCAGTCGGTGGTGCGGGCGTTGAAGGCGCGGAGCGCGAGCGGGGCGATGATCGCCGTGATGGCGAGCGACCAGATGACCGTCGCGAGCTCGGGGTTCTGCAGCGGCCACGGGGCGTCGGCCCGCACGGGCAGACCGGCGATGCCCCAGTTGTCGCGCATCGCCTGCGCCAGCGAGCTGATCGGGTTCCACTCGGCGATCGTCCGCAGCCACACCGGCATGACGTCGGTGCGCGCGAAGGCGTTGGAGAGAAAGGTGATCGGGAAGATCGTCGTGAACATCAGCCCGTTGACGGCCTCGACCGAGCGCATCGCCGACCCGACGAGGATGCCGACCCAGATCATCGCGAACCCGAACAGGAGCAGCAGCCCGTAGGCGAGCAGCCCTCGCAGCAGGCCCTCGTTGATCCGCCACCCGATGAAGAGGCCGGTGACGGACATGACGGCGACACCGATGCTCGAGTGGATGAGCGCCGCGATCGAACGGGAGACGAGGATCGACGAGCGCTGGATCGGCAGCGACCGGAGCCGGTCGACCATGCCCTTGCCGATGTCGGTGTTGAGCCCGATGGCGACGATGAACGCGCTGAACGCGATCGTCTGCGCCATGATCCCGGGCAGCAGCCACGGCTTGTAGTCGACGCCGGGGATGTTGATCGAGCCGCCGAACACGTAGGCGAAGAGCAGCACGAACATGATCGGCTGGATGGTCACGTCGGTGAGCATCTCGGGCTGGCGCTTGATGTGCGTGAGGTTGCGGCGCACGAGCGTGAGGATCTGGCGCAGGCGACCGGCGCCCTGGGGCTTCGACGTCGTCCGGTCGATGGCGATGGCGTCCGTGGCGGTGCTCATGCCGACACCTCTTCCTGGTTGCTGGTGTCCTCGGCCTTGTGGCCGGTGAGGGCGAGGAAGACGTCGTCGAGGCTCGGCCGCTGCATGCCGAGGTCGTCGACGTCGATGGAGGCGTCGTCGAGACGTGTGGCCACCTGGGACAGGGCGCCGACGTCACCACCGGGAGCCGTGAGCTTGCGGGCGTCCTCGTCGACATGGACCTCGCCGACGACGCCCCTCAGCAGCTCGGCCGCCTGCCGGACCTGGTCGTGCCGCGAGACGGTGACCACGAGGCTGGCGGCGCCCGACTGGTTCTTGAGCTCGAGCGGCGTGCCCTGAGCGATGATCCGGCCCTTGTCGATGACGACGATGTCGTCGGCGAGCTGGTCGGCCTCGTCGAGGTACTGGGTCGTGAGGAGCAGGGTCGTGCCGTCACGGACGAGGTCGCGCAGGACGTCCCAGAGCTCGACGCGGCTGCGCGGGTCGAGGCCCGTCGTCGGCTCGTCGAGGAACAGCACCGACGGATGGGCGATGAGGCTCACCGCGAGGTCGATGCGCCGCCGCATGCCCCCGGAGTACTCCTTGACGACCTTGTCGCCGGCCTCGCTGAGCGAGAACTGCTCGAGCAGCTCGTCGGTGCGCTTGCGCACGAACCGGCGGTCGAGGCCGTAGAGGTCGCCGATGAGGCGGAGGTTCTCGCGACCGGTGAGCAGCTCGTCGACGGTGGCGCTCTGCGCGGTGAGCCCCATCGAGGCACGCACCGCCTCGGGCTCGGTCGCTACGTCGTGGCCGGCGACGCGCGCCGAGCCGCTTGTCGGCGTGGCCAGTGTCGTCATCATGCGGACCGTCGTCGTCTTGCCCGCGCCGTTGGGGCCGAGGAGCCCGAAGATCGACCCCTTGGGCACCTCGAAGCTCACGCCGTCGACGGCGGTGAAGTCGCCGAACCTCTTGACGAGGTCCTGGGCCTCGATGACCACCTCGCGCATCACGGCCTCCCCACGAGGCAGAAGGGGTGACCGGCAGGGTCGAGGTAGACCCTGAAGCCGCCGGACTCGCTCGGCTGGTGCTCGTGCACCGTGGCTCCCGCGGCGACCACGGCCGGCTCCGCCTCGGAGATGACCGGGACGGCGAGGTCGAGGTGGAACTGCTGCGGGTGCTCACCCCCCGGCCACGTCGGTGCCACCCAGTCGTCGATGCGCTGGAAGGCGAGGGTCGTGCGGCCGTCGGGCCGCTCTGGCGAGACGCCACCGCCGGGCGGCTCGAGGGTCGCCCACTCGGCGTCGGAGTCGGACTCGAGGCCCCAGCCGAGCACCTCCCCATAGAAGCGGGCAAGCTCGAGGGCGTCGGGGCAGTCGAGGACGACGAGGTCGAGGATCGGTCGGATGCTCGGTTGAGCGGATTCTTCACTCATGTCCACGAGGGTAGGTGTGACCACCGACACTGCCCACCGCTTTTCGGCGGACCCGGGGTCCACCGGACGGTGGACCCCGGCCACGCGGCTCGGCGCGCAGCGCGTTCCGCAGCGCCCTCGGTCCCGCTCAGCCGATCGTCCGGGCGAGCTGCCGAGCAGCCTCCGGGTGGGCGTCCGCGAGCAGCCCGCACGCGAAGAGCACGTATGCCGTGTCGACGCCTCGCGCGGCCGCTGCCGGGACCGTCCAGCCGCCGGCATGGTCCGACGTCACCGCGGACAGCACCCCGTCGGCGAGAGCCACCGGACCGTGCCGGAAGACCCCGCCGGACCCGAGCACGAGACCGACGTCGGCGAGCGGTCGTGGCCGGTCTCCCGCGACGCGGGGCCGACCGTGCCGGCGCACCGCGACGAGCGCGGCCACCCGCGCCAGGTCACCCTCCAACTCCCACTCGGACTCCGTGGACGCACGGTGGCCGGTCTCGGAGGCGACGTGGCCGGCATACGCGACCGTCTCGGGCGACAAGGGCAGGTGCTCGCGCTGTCCGACCTCGACGATGCCGAGGGCGTTCCAGCGCATGCCGAGGTCCGCCTCGACGGTGCGCTCGTGCCACATCGAGCCGGCGACGTCGCGCTCGATCTCGGCGTCCTCGCCCTGGGGCCGGAGCACGGAGTAGACGTCGGTCGTCGCTCCACCGATGTCGACGACGACGACGTCCTCCCCGCGCACGTCGGCGAGCAGCTCGACGCCGCGCAGGACGGCGTCGGGCGTCGCGGCCCGCACGAGCTCGGTGAAGCCGCGCCCACGCGACAGCCCCTTGCCCCCGATGACGTGCTCGAGGAACGCTGCCCGGATCGCGCCTCGCGCAGCGTCCGGTGCGATGACCCCGATGCGCGGCAGGACGTTGTCCGTGACGACGAAGCGACGACCAGTGCGGTCGAGCTCGGCCGCGACCTCGTCGGCGACCTCCGCGTTGCCCGCGACGACGATGGGTGCACGCAGCCGGGCGCTGGCAAGCCGAGAAGCATTGTGCCGCAGTACATCCGCGTTGCCGCCGTCGGTGCCACCGGCGAGCAGGACCAAGTCGGGCGAGGCCGCGCGCAGCGATCGCACCCCCTCCCCCGACAACGACCCGGCCGACACGTGGACGACCCGCCCGCCGGCGGACAGCGCGACCCGGTGCCCGGCCTCGGCCGTCACCTCGCGTTCGTAGCCGACGACCGCGATCCGCAGCCCGCCACCGGCCGAGGAGCACACCAGGGTCTCGGCGACGGGTCCGTGGGTGGCGAGCTCACGGCATACGGCATCGACGCCGTCCATGACATCGGTCGCGACGGTCGTCGGGGACGACGCGGCACCCACGAGCGCGCCGGACGAGACGTCGACGAGGACGGCCTTGGTGAACGTCGACCCGACGTCGACGCAGAGGACGAGCGACACGGTGGTGGCTCAGGTGAGCCGGTCGAGCGCCTGCTTGAGGTCGGCGATGAGGTCCTCGACGTCCTCGATGCCGACCGAGAGCCGGATGAGGTCCGAGGGGACCTCGAGCTCGGTGCCGGCGACCGACGCGTGCGTCATGCGACCCGGGTGCTCGATCAGCGACTCGACGCCGCCGAGCGACTCGCCCAGGGTCCAGATCTCGGTCTCGGCGCACACCTTCACGGCGACGTCCTCCCCACCCTTGACGCGGAACGCGACCATGCCGCCGAAGCGCCTCATCTGGCGCTTGGCCACCTCGTGGCCGGGGTGCTCGGGCAGGCCCGGGTAGTGCACGGCCGTGACGCCGTCGTGGCCCTGGAGGAACTCGACGACCCTCTCGGCGTTGTCGCAGTGGCGCTCCATGCGGACCGCGAGGGTCTTGAGCCCCCGCTGGACGACCCACGAGTCGAACGGCCCCGCGATGGCGCCCATGGAGTTCTGGTGGAAGGCGACCCGGTCGCTCGCGGACTCGCCGTCGAACCACGGGACCTTGACGCCGTGCGCGACGACGACTGCGCCGCCGACGACGTCGGAGTGGCCGCCGCAGTACTTCGTCGTCGAGTGCAGGACGATGTCGGCGCCGAGCGAGAGCGGCTGCTGGAGGTAGGGCGAGGCGAAGGTGTTGTCGACGACGAGCAGCGCGCCGGCCTCGTGCGCGATGGCCGCGATCGCCTCGATGTCGGCGATGCCGAGGAGCGGGTTCGTCGGTGTCTCGACCCACACGACGCGGGTCTTGCCCGGCTGGATCGCGGCGCGCACGGCCTCGTTGTCGCCCATGGCGGCGATGGAGTGGTCGACACCCCAGTGCTTGAGGACGCGGTTGAAGAGGCGGTAGGTGCCGCCGTAGGCGTCGGACGGGACGACGACGTGGTCGCCGGGGCTGAGCAGCGCGCGCAGAACGGTGTCCTCGGCGGCGAGGCCGGACGCGAACGCGAACCCGCGCTCACCACCCTCGAGCGCGGCGAACCCGGTCTCGAGCGCGGTGCGGGTCGGGTTGGCCGAGCGGCTGTACTCGTAGCCGTTGCGGAAGCCTCCGATGCCGTCCTGCTTGTAGGTCGACGTCTGGTAGATCGGGGTGACGACCGCGCCCGTCGTCGGGTCCGGGTCCTGCCCGGCGTGCAGGGCGCGCGTGGAGAAGCCGAGGGTCTGGTCGCTGCTCGAGTCGGACATGCGGACAGCGTATGCCGGGTGCTCCCGACCGTCGTCGGCCGCCGGTCCCGGCTCCTTCAGCCGAGCCGTCGCTGCCACTCGCGCTGGACCGCCGTCGTCCGGTAGCCGAGCGCCTCGTTGACCGCGATCATCGGGCCGTTCTCCTGCGCGTTCCACGTCCGCACGGTGGCGATCTCGGGGAAGGTCTCGCGCGCCGCCCGGAGGTTCGCGCTCTTGAGCGCCTGCCCGAGACCATGACCGCGGTGCTCGCGCAGGACGAGCGTGTCCTGCTGGTAGGCGAGCACGGGTTCGGCCACCGGCACCTGGAGCTGGGTGAAGGCGACGAGCCGTCCGGTGCCGAGGTGGCGGGCCACCGACTCGACCGCGCGACGGTTGCTCCTCCTCGTCGCGTCCCGCTGCTCCCGGACGCGGTCGGCGTCCCAGTCCTCCTCCGCGAGGTCGAGGTCGCCCACGGGGGCGTCGGTGCTCATCCGCCTCGAGAGGTGTGCGCGGTCCTCGAGCCACTCGTCGAGGGTGTCGTCGGTGGAGGTCTCGATGGCGTAGCCGTCGAGCAGCGCCACCGCGCCGGGCAGGTGCGATCGGACGTCGAGGTCGTTGCGCTGCATCGTCTGACCGACCTCGAACCCGTGGGTCCGCAGGAACGCCTCACCCGGGTTGCTCCCCCCGCTCGGGTATGCCGTCTCGGTGAGGAGCGTCGTCCGTCCCGCCTCTTGCGCGAGCCGGACGAGGTGGTCGAGGACGAGTGTCCCCGTGCCGCGGCGACGATGGTCCGGACGCACGGCGAGGTCCAGGAGCGCAAGGGTGAGGTTGTCCCGCCTGGGCAGGACGAGCTCCGCCGCGGCGACGACGGTGCCGTGGCCTGCGCCCCCGTCGACCCCGCCGACCCCGTCGCCCCCGTCCAGCCGGTCGCCCTCATCCACGGCTGCGAAGTAGCGGTGGTCCCAGCTCGTCGACGACTCGCGGGCCCGACGCGACGCGAGCGACCAGGCGTCGTGGTCGTCGCCCATGGTGGCCACGGTCGAGGCCACGAGCACGTCGTTCCACTGCTCCGCGAGCGCCGCTGCCTCCGGGGCGGGATCGAGGGTCGTGACGGGGACGATCCTGACTGCCATGGCACCCATGGTCCTCTGCAGAGTCCGCCGCGGCCACCGAGTTCCGGGGGACCGAAGGGCAGTGACACGTTCCGGTAACGCCCGCAGTTCTCACACCCCTACGGCCCATCCAGCAGCCCGCCGAACCTAGTCTCGGTCGTTCTGCGAAACTCGCGGAGCACCAACATGGAGGTACGCACATGCCCGGAACCCTGGGAATCATCGGCTGGATCATCATCGGCGGACTCGCCGGCTGGATCGCCAGCAAGATCATGAACACCGACGAGCAGCAGGGCATCCTGCTCAACATCATCGTCGGCATCGTGGGCGCCTTCCTCGGTGGGCTGCTGCTCAGCCTGCTGGGTGTCGACACCGACGGCGCGGGCCTCATCCTGACGTTCATCACGGCGATCGCCGGAGCCTGCCTGCTCATCTTCGGCGTCAAGGCCCTCACGGGTGGTCGTTCGCGCGTCTGACCCGCGCCGCACGCCGACGGGCCCGTCCTCCTCGCGAGGGCGGGCCCTCGTCGTGCCCGTGCCCTCGTCGTGCCCGTGCCATCGTCGCGCCCCCGAACCTCGTCGCACCGGCCCGGAGGCCGCCCGGGAACAATGCCCGTCGGAGCACGTTGAACCCCACGAACCCCTCTCCACCACCTCGAGGAGTGCCCGCATGTTCGGATCGCGCGCCAAGACCACGATGCCCACTGCCGCCGAGGCCCTGCCCGGCCGCGACAGCCGCCCCTTCACGGTGCCCACGACGCATGGGGTGCTCGGCACGCCGCTCGAGGGCCCGTGGCCGGACGGCACCGAGGTGCTCTATGTCGCGATGGGCTGCTTCTGGGGCGCAGAGCGCATCTTCTGGCAGCTCCCCGGCGTCGTGACGACGGCCGCGGGCTACATGGGCGGCTTCACCCCGAACCCGACCTACGAGGAGACGTGCACCGGCCGCACCGGCCACGCCGAGTCGGTCCTCGTCGCCTACGACCCGACGCAGACGACGCCCGAGCTGCTGCTCAAGGCGTTCTGGGAGAATCACGACCCCACGACGGCGAACCGTCAGGGCAACGACATCGGCACGGCATACCGGTCGGCGATCTTCTGGACCACGCCGGAGCAGGAGGCTGCCGCGAAGGCGACCCGCGAGGCCTTCCAGGGCGAGCTCACCAAGGCGGGCGCCGGTGACATCACGACCCAGCTCGCGTCGGCGGAGGACGCCGGGACGTTCTGGTACGCGGAGGACTACCACCAGCAGTACCTCCACAAGAACCCCAACGGCTACTGCAACCACGGCCCCAACGGCCTCACCTGCCCGATCGGTGTCGCGAACCTTCCCGCCCAGACCGACATCGCCCCGCCCGCCTGACCCTGCCGTCGCAACGGGCGAAATCCCGTATGCCGTGACGCCCCTCGCGTGGCACAGTGCGGTCCATGACCGCTGAATCCACCGAGGGCTTCTCGGCCAAGCCGACGCTCGTCGGCGAGCTCGTGACCCTGCGCCCCATCCGGGCCGAGGACGCCGACGCGATCGACCGGATCATCCGCGAGGACCCGGAGGTCGCCCGGCTCACCGGCTCGGTCCCCACGAGCGCGGAGGCAGCCGACCCGCCGACGATGCCGATCGAGCGGATGCGCGAGATCTACGGCGAGTGGGCCGTCGCCGACGACCGCCTCGTGCTCGCCGTCGTCGACAACGCGAGCGGCGACGTCGTGGGCGAGGTCGTCCTCGCCGGTTGGGACGAGGGCAACCGGGCGTGCTGGTTCCGGACCCTCGTCGGCGCCGCCGGGCGGGGCCGAGGGCTCGGGACGGAGGCGACCGGGCTCATCGTCGACCACGGGTTCCGGGCGCTCGGGTTGCACCGGATCTCGCTCGAGGTCTACGCCTTCAACCCGCGGGCCCGGCACGTCTACGAGAAGGTCGGGTTCGTCCACGAGGGGACGGCGCGCGACGCGCTGCTCTTCGACGGCGAGTGGGTCGACATGCACTACATGGCCGTCCTCGAGTCCGACCGGGTGCGCACGGACGGCAGCTGACGAGAAGGTCCCGCACATCGCGGCCCCGGGACCGCGATGTGCGGGACCGTGTGACGCGACGACGTGGGGTCGCGGTTGCTCAGAAGGCCCGCGCGATCGCGAGCGCGACGCCGAGCGCCGCAGCCGTGGCGAGCGCGGCGAAGCCCGCGATGCGCAGGGGCGCCCCCACCTTCCAGTGGTCCGTCGGGCCCGGGGCCTCGAAGCCCGGGTGGGCGCCGACGTCCGAGCTGCCCGCCGGTCCCCCGAACCCGCCCCGGATGCCGGGCGACGGACGCGCCCCACGCATCGACGCGAAACCGGTGGCGAGCAGCACGACACCGAGCACCGCGAGGACGACGACGACCCACCACCATCCGGTCATGGGTGCCAGCGTGCCAGTCCCAGCCACGCCAGGGGCCCGCGGCAACAGGCGAGATCAGGGACCGGCCGGTCAGGACGCTCAGTCAGATGCGCGCAGCGAGCTCGGTGCCCTGGCGGATCGCCCGCTTGGCGTCGAGCTCGGCGGCGACGTCGGCGCCACCGATGACGTGCACCGGCAGCCCGCTGTCGGCGAGCTCGTCGGCGAGGGTGCGGACGGACTCCTGTCCGGCGCACAGCACCACGGTGTCGACCGCGATGACCCGCGAGGTCCGCGGCCCGTCGCCCCCGCCCTCGGGCGCGAACGACACGTGCAGCCCGTCGTCGTCGATGAGGTCGTAGGACACTCCGGTCACCTGCTCGACGCCCTTGGCCTTGAGCGACGCCCGGTGAACCCAGCCCGTCGTCTTGCCGAGGCCCTTGCCGATGCCGCTCGCCTTGCGCTGGAGCAGGACGACCTCGTGCTTCGGCGTCTCGACGCGCGGCGTCGCGAGCCCACCACGGGAGGCCGCCGGGTCGCCCACACCCCACTCGGCACGCCACAGGTCGAGGTCGAGGGTTGCCGACGGCTGGGCCGTGAGGAACTCCGAGACGTCGACCCCGATCCCGCCCGCGCCCACGACCGCGACCCGGGCACCCGGCTCTCGCTCTCCGCGCACGAGCTCGGCATAGGTCATGACCGACGGGTGGCCGACGCCGGGGATCGTGGGAACCCGCGGCTCCACACCGGTGGCGACGACGACCTCGTCGAAGCCGCCCTCGCGAAGCTCGTCCGCCGTCACCGCCCGGCCGAGGTGCACCCGCACGCCGGTCACCTCGAGCCGGCGCCCGAAGTAGCGGATCGACTCGGAGAACTCCTCCTTGCCCGGGATGCGCTGAGCGATGGCGAACTGGCCGCCGATGTCGTCACGCGCCTCGAAGAGGTCGACCGAGTGCCCGCGCTCGGCCAGCGCCGTCGCACACGCCAGTCCGGCCGGCCCCGCGCCGACGACCGCCACGCGCTTGGCCGATCGCGTCGGCCCGAGCACGAGCTCGGTCTCGTGGACGGCCCGCGGGTTGAGCAGGCAGGTCGCCCGCTGCTTGCGGAAGGTGTGGTCGAGGCACGCCTGGTTGCAGGCGATGCACGTGTTGATCTCGTCGACCCGCGACTCGGCGGCCTTGCGCACCCACTCGGGGTCGGCGAGGAAGGGCCGGGCCAGCGAGACGAGATCGGCGTCGCCCGCACCGAGGATGCCCTCGGCGACCTCGGGCATGTTGATCCGGTTCGTGGCGATGACCGGCAGCGACGTCTCGGCCTTGAGCCGGCCGGCATACGAGGCGAAGGCGGCGCGGGGCACGGAGGTGACGATCGTCGGGACGCGGGCCTCGTGCCAGCCGATGCCGAGGTTGAGCACCGAGGCGCCTGCGGCCTCGACCTCGCGAGCCAGCGCCGCCACCTCGTCCCACGTCTGTCCGTCGGGGACGAGGTCGACCGCGGAGATCCGGTAGATGACGAGGAAGTCGGGGCCGACCTCCTCGCGGATGCGGCGCACGACCTCGACGGCGAACCGGCGGCGCTTCTCCGGCGTCCCGCCCCACTCGTCGGTGCGGTGGTTGGTCCGCGGGGCGAGGAACTGGTTGATGAGGTAGCCCTCGGACCCCATGACCTCGACGCCGTCGTAGCCGGCCTCGCGGGCGAGCCGGGCGGAGCGGACGAACGCGGCGATGGTGCGCTCGACCCCGCGTGCCGACAGCGCACGGGGACGGAACTTCGAGATCGGGCTCTTGATCGCCGAGGGGGCGACGCACCACGGGGTGTAGGCGTAGCGGCCGGCGTGGAGCAGCTGGAGCGCGACCCGGCCGCCCTCGACGTGGACGGCGTCGGTGATGACGCGGTGCCGCCGGGCCTCGCGCCGGGTCGTCAGCTTGGACGCGAGCGGCAGCAGCGTGCCCTCGATGTTGGGCGCGAAGCCGCCGGTGACGATGAGCGCCGCTCCCCCGCGCGCCCGCTCGGCGAAGAAGGCCGCGAGCTTGGGGAAGTCGCGCGCCCGGTCCTCGAGCCCGGTGTGCATCGACCCCATGACGACCCGGTTGGGAAGGGTGAGGTGACCGAGGTCGAGCGGCTCGAGGAGGTGCGGGAAGGCGTTCACTACTCGAGGGTAGGGAACGCCTCGCGCGAGGCCTACCGCCTCCGCCTGTGGCGTTTCTCTCGGTCCGGTATGCCGGCCCATGCAGAGCATGGGACCCGCGCTCACAGCGCATCCGGTCGGCGGTCACGAGCCTCGCGGGCCGCAGCACTCCTCAGGCGCGGGGCTCCAGCACGCGGCCGACGATCCAGGCGACGAGCTCGGCCGACTCCTCCGGCGTGCCCGTCGGCCGGATGACATGGCTGACGACGAGGCGCACGATCGTGTCGACGAGACCACCGAGGCGCTGCGGGTCGATGCCGTGGTCGTACTCCCCCAGCCGCAGCTCGAGGACGACCGCCGCAGCGCCGGAGAGCGAGGCCGAGTCGGTCGTGAGCAGCGGCAGCAGACCGGTGTCGGCGCCCTGGCCAGCCGAGACGGCGGCGCGCAGCAGCGGGTTGACGGCGGCGCGTTCCAGGACCCGCCGGACCGCCTCGCGCGCAGCCGCGACGAGGTCGTCGGGGTGGGCGTCGAACCCGGTGTTGACGGCCTCGAGGAAGTGCCCGAGCTCCCAGAGCACGAGCGACTCGGCGAGGTCGGTCTTGCCGCCCACCTCGGTGTAGACGGTCTGGCGGCTCACCCCCACGCGTTCGGCGAGACGGCCCATCGTCACGCTCGACCACCCGCCCTCGACGGTGAGCTCGGAGGCGGCCTCGATGATGCGCTCGCGCAGCGAGGTCGTCGGCCGGGTGCTCACGGTGCCCATCATGCCGCCCACGCCCGCTCCCTCAGGCTGCCCGCGGGTCCACCGCGACGAAGTCGACCTTCTCGCGCACCCCGCAGTCGGGGCAGCACCAGTCGTCGGGGATCTGCGCCCACGACGTGCCGGCCGCGAAGCCCTCGCGCTCCTCGCCCGTGACGACGTCGTAGGTGTAGCCGCAGCCGGGGCAGCTCGCGGCGAGCACCTCGTCGCCCGCGGTGGGCGTGCCCGAGGCGCCGCGGTCGCCGGCCTCCGCAAACCCTCGGCGACCCGCACCCGGAGGCGGGTAGGCCGCCAGCACCCGCGCCCGCCTGCCCGGCTGGATGTTGGCCCGGCTCATGTCGCCGCCCATGTGGGCGAGGACGCGAGGATCCATGACCCGACGCCAGAGCGGCGGGAGGAGCGCGAGGAGGATCATCCCGGCATACCCGGTCGGCAGCACCGGGGACTCCTCGTAGTCGCGCAGGGTCTGGTAGCGGCGGGTCGGGTTCGCGTGGTGGTCGCTGTGCCGCTGCAGGTGGTAGAGCAGGACGTTGGTCGCGATGTTGTTGGAGTTCCACGAGTGCGACGGGTCGACGCGCTCGTAGCGCCGCCGGTCCCCCACCCCGACCTTCTGCCGGAGCATCCCGTAGTGCTCCATGTAGTTGACGACCTCGAGCAGCGAGATGCCGACGAGCGCCTGGATGACGAGGAAGGGAACGATCCCGACGCCGAGCCACAGCACGAGCCCCGTCCACAGCACGGCCGACATGAGCCAGGCGTTGAGGACGTCGTTCGACAGCCGGAACGGGTGCTGCCTGCGGCGACCGATCCGTCGAGCCTCGAGCCGCCACGCGCTGCGCAGCGAGCCCCAGACCGTGCGCGGCCAGAACGCGTAGAAGCTCTCACCCACCCGGCTCGACGCGGGGTCCTCGGGCGTGGCGACGCGGACGTGGTGGCCGCGGTTGTGCTCGATGTAGAAGTGCCCGTAGAAGCTCTGTGCGAGCGCGACCTTGCTCAGCCAGCGCTCGTTCTGCTCCCGCTTGTGGCCGAGCTCGTGCGCGGTGTTGATGCCGATGCCGCCGATGCAGCCGATCGAGACCGCGAGCCCGACCTTCTCCGACAGGCCGAGGGCAAACGGGCTCGCTCCCGAGACGACCCACATGGCGCCCACGAACCCGGCGTACTGGATCGGCAGGTAGAGGTAGGTGATCCACCGGTAGTAGCGGTCCTTCTCGAGCGCCTCGATGACGTCGTCGGGCGGGTTCGACCGGTCGAGCCCGGCGAAGAGGTCGATCGCGGGCACGATGCCGAGGACGACGATCGGGCCGAGCCAGAACCACACCGACCACCCGGTGAGCATCCAGCCGCCCATGCCCACGAAGGCGAGCGAGGGGACGACGAGCCCGATGAGCCAGAGGTGCCGCTTGGGGTCGCGCCACTGCTGCGTCGAGCCGGTCGGGACGGTCGCGGTGCTCGCCATGGGTCAGGCCTCCTTGCCGGGGTCACTTGACAAATCACTATGACTTGTCAAGCACAACTTGGCAACCGGTAACCAGACTTTCCTTGGCGTGCGGACAGACGAAAGGCGGGGTATGCCGGGTGCTCGCGCTCCCGGCATACCCCGCCTTGCGACGTGGCTGGGCCGTGACGTCAGTCGACGAGGTGACCCAGGAGGTCGGCCCGGGTGAGGACGCCGACCGGCTTGCCGTCGTCGATGACGAGGAGGGCGTCGTTGGTCTCGAGCTCGTGGCGCGCGGTGGCGACGGGCTCGCCGGCGCCGACGAGCGGCAGGCCCTTGCCCATGTGCTTCTCGACGGAGTCGTGGAGCGTGGCCTTGCCGACGAAGAGCAGCTCGAGCAGCTCGCGCTCGCTCACCGAGCCGGCGACCTCACCGGTCATGACGGGCGGCTCGGCCTTGACGACGGGCATCTGCGAGACGCCGTACTCGCGCAGGATCTCGATGGCGTCGCGGATCGTCTCGTTGGGGTGCGTGTGGACCAGGGCCGGCAGGTCGCCGGTCTTGGCGCGCAGCACCGTGCCGACGGTCGCGTCGACGTCGGAGTCCATGAAGCCGTAGGAGCTCATCCAGTCGTCGCTGAAGATCTTCGACATGTAGCCACGGCCGGAGTCCGGCAGGAGGACGACGACGGTCGCCTCCGCGGGCAGGTCCTTGGCGACCTCGAGCGCGGCGACGACGGCCATGCCGCAGGAACCGCCGACGAGCAGGCCCTCCTCACGGGCGAGGCGACGGGTCATGGCGAAGGAGTCGGCGTCCGAGACGGCGACGATCCGGTCGACGACCGCGGGGTCGTAGGCGGTCGGCCAGAAGTCCTCACCGACGCCCTCGACGAGGTAGGGGCGGCCGGTGCCGCCGGAGTAGACCGAGCCCTCGGGGTCGGCGCCGATGATCTCGACGCGGCCGCCCTCGCGGTCCTCGCTCTGCTCGCGCAGGTAGCGGCCGGTGCCGGTGATCGTGCCTCCGGTGCCGACGCCGGCGACGAAGTGGGTGAGCTCGCCGTCGGTGTCGCGCCAGATCTCGGGGCCGGTCGTCTCGTAGTGCGACGCGGGGCCGTTCTGGTTGGCGTACTGGTTGGGCTTCCACGCACCGGGCGTCTCGCGGACGAGCCGGTCGGAGGTCTCGTAGTAGGAGTCGGGGTGGTCGGGGGCGACGGCGGTCGGGCACACGACGACCTCGGCGCCGTAGGCCTTGAGGACGTTGCGCTTGTCCTCGCTCACCTTGTCGGGGCACACGAAGATGCACTTGTAGCCCTTGCGCTGGGCGACGAGCGCGAGGCCGACGCCGGTGTTGCCGCTCGTCGGCTCGACGATCGTGCCGCCGGGCTTGAGCTCGCCGGAGGCCTCCGCGGCCTCGACCATCTTGAGGGCGATGCGGTCCTTCACGGAGCCGCCGGGGTTCATGTACTCGACCTTGGCCAGGACCGTCGCGGCGATGCCGTCGGTGACGGAGTTCAGCTTCACGAGCGGGGTGTTGCCCACGAGGTCGACGATGTGCTCGGCATACTTCATGCCCCCATCCTCCCATCCCCGCGCCGCGATGCCGGACGGTGACGAACAGGCCCCGGTATGCCGGGTCCTCCCGCCTGCGTCGTACCCGTCGGTTAGCGTTGACGGACAGTCGAAGGAGGGCGAGCGGACGGTCATGGGACGCGCACGGCGAGCACGCAAGATCGCATCCACTGCGGCATACGGGGGTGGTGGCCTCGCTGCGGCCAGCGCTGCCCTCGGAGCCGTGGGCTACGCCGTCATCAAGGGCGAGGCGATGCTCGCCCGCCGCATCGTCGGCAGGCCGTTCGACACGTCCCCGGACGACGACGGCACCTACGGCGCCGGTCCCGGTGAGCCGATCGAGATCCTCGTGCTCGGGGACTCGAGCGCGGCGGGCATGGGGGCGCGGCACCCGCACGAGACCGTCGGTGGGATCGTCGCCAGCGGCGTGAGCGCCCTCATGGGCCGGCGGGTGCACCTCACGAACTGCGCCGTCGTCGGCGCCGAGTCGAGCGACCTCGAGCGCCAGCTCGCGCAGGGGCTCGAGTCGGTCACGCCCGACGTCGTCGTCATCATGGTCGGCGCCAACGACGTCACCCACCGCATCGACCGGGCGACGGCCGTGCGCCACCTCGAGCTCACGGTGCGCCGCATCCGCGCCCTCGGCAGCGAGGTCGTCGTCGGGACCTGTCCCGACCTCGGGACGATCGAGCCGCTCGCGCAGCCGCTGCGGCTGCTGGCCCGCCGCTGGAGCCGCGACCTGGCCGCCGCCCAGACGATCGCGGTCGTCGAGGCCGGCGGTCGCACCGTCTCGCTCGGCGACCTGCTCGGCAAGGAGTTCGCCGCCTCGCCCCGCGAGATGTTCAGCGAGGACAGGTTCCACCCCTCTCCCGCGGGCTACGCGAGGGCGGCCGCAGCCCTGCTGCCGTCGGTCTGCGCGGCGCTCGGGGTGTGGGGCCACGACACGGCCGACCGTGCTCCCGAGGCCCGACGCGGCGAGGGAGTCGGGCCCGTGGCGGTGGCGGCCGGTCAGGCCGTCAAGGACGCCGGCACCGAGGTGGCGCCGACCGAGGTCGGCGGGCAGGCGCGCGGTCCGCGCGGTCGCTGGGCCGTGCTGCTGCGACGGCGCCCTGACGCCGTACCGTCGGCGCGCAACCCGCGTCCGGACGACGCCGAGCCCGCGTCGACCGGGTCAGGGAAGAGCGCGCCGGAGGTCGGCGAGGCGGTCGGCGAGCTCGGGAACGCCCGCTGACGCCGCGTCCCACACGAGCACACGCAGCTGGTCGATGAGCACGGCGGGCCCCAGCTCGGGCACCGGAGCACCGGCGGTGGCGTCGGCGAGGTCCTGGACGACCTCGCGCACGGCCCCGGACGCGGCGAGCGCGCGGTCCGCGGGCAGCTCACGCCACCGACGGACCACGCGCTCGAGCTCCCGGCTCACGTCATCGGGAAGACGGTGCATCGTCGTGAGGAGTCACTCACGCATGCGGGCGAAGAGGCGCAGGAACTCGATGTAGAGCCACACGACGGTGACGATGAGACCGTGCGCGAGGAGCCAGCTGTACTTCTGCGGGGCGCCGGTGGCGATGGCGCGGTCGATCATGTCGAAGTCGAGCGCGAGCGAGACGGCGGCCAGACCGACGGCGAAGAGCGAGATGCCGATGCCGAGGGCGCCACTGCCGCCGAAACCGAACATCGTGTCGGTCACCATGGCGAAGATGAAGTTGACGACGGCGAAGATGACGTAGCCGAAGATCATCATCGTGACGATCCGGCGGAACTTCGCGGTGACCTTGATGAGCCCGCTCTTGTAGGCGAGGAACATGCCTGCGAACGTGGCCACCGTCGCGAGGACGGCCTGGGGGACGACCCCCTCCCACCCGGGGTAGGAGTTGAAGAACTCGCTGACGGCGCCGACGAAGAGCCCCTCGACTGCGGCGTACGTGACGATGAGCGGCACGCTGAGCGTCTTCTTGAAGGCGATGACGAGCCCGAGGATGAGCGTGCCGATCATGCCGCCCATCCACACGAGGTAGCCGAGCCCGGGGCTGGTGGCCGAGATGTACCAGCCCACGGCGCCGAAGCCGAGGACGAGGGCGAAGAGGCCCAACGTCTTCATGATGACGTCGTCCATCGTCACGCGGCCGGTGTCGACCGGGCCCGCGGACGGCGAGTTGTACATGTCCTGGAGCTGCTGCTGGGAGCCCCACGTGTCGGTGGCGCCCTGCTGCGCGTAGGAGACGTTGCCGGGGTTGGCCCCACGGCCCCCGAACCCGGCGTAGCCGGACTGGGCGTCCTTCTCGAGTCGGTTGAAGGCCGGGTTGCTGGCCATCGTGTCCTCCATTGGTCTGGCGCCGTGGCGATCCGCGGCGTCGTCTGACCATTCAACCGTGCAGAGGCCCGTGGGGTTCCCGCGGCACGGTCACCTGTGGGCAACGATCGCGAGTGGGCCACGCGCCGGGGTGTCGGGGATCCGGGGTCATGCAACGGGCGAAGGACCCGGATCTCCGACACCAGGCGCTGCAGACGGGTCCCAAGTGCCCCCGACGGCGGGTCCTGACGGGGGGACGAGCCTGCGAGTGCCCCCGACGGCGGGTCCTGACGGGGGGACGAGCCTGCGAGTGCCCCCGACGGCGGGTCCTGACGGGGGGACGAGCCTGCGAGTGCCCCCGACGGCGGGTCCTGACGGGGGGACGAGCCTGCGAGTGCCCCCGACGGCGGGTCCTGACGGGGGGACGAGCCTGCGAGTGCCCCCGACGGCGGGTCCTGACGGGGGGACGAGCCTGCGAGTGCCCCCGACGGGAGTCGAACCCGCACCCGGAGCGATTTTAAGTCGCCTGCCTCTGCCAGTTGGGCCACGGGGGCGCGCTCACTGTATGCCTCGCCCCTCGCCTGCGTCCGCAACCCTGGCCACCCCTGCGGCCGGGCTGCGGACGCAGGCACTCACCGCGACGCGCTCGGCGTCGGGGTGGGTGTCGCCGAGACCCCTGTGCTCGGCGACGTCTGCGGTGCCGTCGGTGACGGCGTGGGCGACGAGGTGGGCGACGAGGTGGGCGTTGGGGTCGGCGACCCGTCGTTCGGGACGGCCGGGACCGGACCGGGCAAGGGCGCGATCGCCAGCGGCGGCTGCCACTCGCCCAGGCCCATGCCCTCCCACCCGGTGCGGTCGTCCCAGCGCAGCGGGAACACGTCGCGCGGGACCATCAGCTCGCCCGTCCGCGTGTCGCGCAGGGAGTCGAGCTCCTGGCTGTCGGGGAGCGCGTAGGCGAAGTCCTCGCTCACCTCGAGCGGGCGCCCGTCCTGGTCGAGCAGCCGCACCGTGTCGATGCGGCGCCCGGTCTCGTCGTAGGCGTAGATGTTGGTCACCTGCTCACCGTCGCTGGTCAGCCCCGGGCCGGAGAACGACGCGTCGTCCTCGTAGGCGGGCTCGGAGGACGAGCCGGTGTCGACGAGCAGCAGCAACGCGACGGGCAGGAGCAGCAGGGCTAGGACGTTGCCGACGACCCGCACCGGACCGACCCAGCTCCCCGTGAGGTGGCCGTGGCGCGCGAGCAGCCCGAGGGTCACCGACACGACCGCGCCGAACGCCCCGAGCACCACGATGCTGCCGCCGACGAGGACCGCGGGAAGGGCGGCGAGCGCGAAGCCGCGGACGAACCACCACACCGGTCGCAGGTCGCTCAGCCACGGCGCGGCCCTGAGCACCTGGTCGCTGAACCGAACCCACTGGACCGAGATGCGCTCCCCCGCGGACGTCCTCGGCTCCACCGCGACCACCCGTGGAGGCAGGCCGGCGGCGGCACGCAGCTCTGCGGCATACGCCTCCGGGTCGCCGAGGCGGTCTCGCAGCGTGCCCTCCTCGGGTTCGGCGAGGCGCTCCGCGAGGTCCGCCTCCATGCCGGTGGTGAACTCCTCGACGTCCTCGACGGGGAGGTCGGCCAGCGCCGCTCGCACGCGGGCGACGTAGTCGCGGACCTCGGCCGCCGCGGGCCCCGTCGCCATCGACACGGTGTCGTTCATGCCTTCACTCCTGCCTCGTCGAGGAGGCCGGCCATCGTCTGCGCGAAGGCGGCCCACGTCTTGCCCTGGCTGGCGAGGGCCTCGCGGCCCTGCGCGTTGATCCCGTAGTACTTGCGGTGCGGCCCTTCGTCGCTCGGCACGACGTAGGAGGTGAGCGCCCCCGCGCTGTAGAGCCGTCGCAGGGTCCCGTAGACCGATGCGTCGCCGACGTCCTCGAGGCCGGCGGCACGAAGCCGGCGCACGACGTCGTAGCCGTAGCCGTCCTCATGGGCGACGACGGCGAGGACCGCGAGGTCGAGCACCCCCTTGACGAGCTGTGTGGCGTCCATGTCGCCAGCCACCTCCCTGCTTCCCGGCACCATCGCCCTGATGGCGCACGATGCACAGTACTACGCAATCCGCATTAGTGCGCCAACCACACCACCGATGCGCGCGTCGTTGTCCCCAGAACGCGAACCGGCGGAGCGTCCCGGTGACCTTCGGTAGGCTCGGAGGACTCCCACGCAGCATCCAGATCGGACGTTTCGCCGCATGACCTCCACGGACAGCCCGACGACTCCTCCCGCTCGCCGCCGCGGCCCGGCCAAGGGGACACCTCGCGCCCCGCGGATGAAGCGCGAGGAGCGCGAGCGCCAGCTCCTCGACGTCGCGGAGGCGGTCTTCGCCGAGCACGGCTACCAGGAAACGACGATGGAGCTCGTCGCCGCGAAGGCGGGCATCACCAAGCCCGTCATCTACGACCACTTCGGCTCCAAGGAGAACCTCCTCGTCAAGGTCGTCGCCCGCGCCCGCGAGGACCTGCTGACGTCGACGAAGGAGGCGCTCGACGCCATCCCGCCGCACTCCCCCGTCGAGGACTACTTCCGCGCGGGCGTGAGGTCCTTCATGGAGTTCTTCGAGCGCCGGCGCGGCAGCTTCAAGGTCTACATGCAGGAGTCGGCGGTCGCGGTCGTCGCCGGCCAGGACATCGAGCAGATCCGTCAGGCGCAGGCCCGCGACATCGCCGACCGCTTCGGCGACATCCCGCAGATCGCGGCCTACCCCCTGCCCTACCGCGAGGCGATGGCCGAGATCATGATCGCGACCAACGAACGGGTCGCGGCGTGGCGGTTGCGCCATCCGGAGATCACCCTCGAGATGGCCGTCGAGGTCGTCATGGCGGTGCTGTGGAACGGGTTCGCGTCCTACACCGCCGACACGACGCCCGACGTGGACCTCACCGGGAGCAGCTGAGCGCGATCCCGTCGAGGATGTCGTGCTCGGAGGTGACGACCTGGGCGTCCGGCGACCGCTCGAGGACGCGCCCGAGCACGTCGTGCCAGACCAGCGCACCGGCGCCGATGACGTCGACGCGACCGGGGTGCATGAAGCCGAGCGCCGCGCGGTCCGCCGTCGTCATGTGGAGCAGGCCTTGCGAGGCCTCGCGGTGCGCTGCCGGCGACAGGGTGGCGAGGTGGATCCGCTCCGGCTCGTATGCCGTGAGCCGCAGTGCGTGGGCCGTGACCGTCGTGATGCTGCCGGCCAGTCCGACGACGGTGGCGATGCCCGCGAGGTCGACGACCTCCTCGGCGCGGTCGAGGGCAGCGGCGACGTCGCGGGTCGCCGCGGCGATCTCGGCGTCGGTGGGCGGGTCGCTGCGCAGGTGCCGCTCGAAGATGCGGACGCAGCCGACGTCGACCGAGCGGGCCGCCTCGACGTGGTCGGTGCCGCGCACGAGCTCGGTGGACCCGCCACCGAGGTCGACGACGAGGTAGGGGCCGGCGACCCCGCCGGCGACGAGGTCGCCGGTGGCTCCGGTGAAGGACAGGTCGGCCTCGACGTCACCGCTCACGACCTCGGGTGAGACGTCGAATCCTGTTGCGGCGAAGGCCTGCTCGACACCTGCCACGAAGTCCGAGGCGTTGCGCGCATCGCGCGAGGCAGACGTGGCGACGAAGCGCACACGTTCGACGGAGTGCTCACGGCACTGGACGGCATACTCGCTCGTCTGCCTCAGCGTGCGCTCCATGGCACCGACGTCGATGACACCGGTGCGGTCGACGCCGTAGCCGAGCCGGACGACCTCGGTGCGGCGCACGACGTCGGTGAGGGCGCCGCTCTCGTCGACGTCGGCGACGAGGAGGCGGATCGAGTTCGTGCCGCAGTCGACGGCGCCGACCCGGGTCACTGCTCGGTGTCCCCGGCGAGCTCGGTGCACGGGTGGGTGGCCCACCAGTCGGGGAGCATCGCGAGGGCCTCGTCGCCCAGCGGGTTGACGCCCTCGCCGACGGAGAGCGAGTGGGCGACGAGGACGTGGAGGCACTTGACGCGGTCGGGCATGCCGCCGGCGCTGATGCCGTCGATCTCGTCGACCTGTCCGAGCTCGCCACGACGCGCGAGGTAGTCGTCGTGGGCGGCGGCATAGCGCTCGGCGAGCTCGGCGTCCTCGGCGAGGCGCTCGGTCATGTCGCGCATGACGCCCTGCGACTCCAGCGTGCTGATCGCACCGGTGAGGCGTGGGCACGTGGCATAGAACGACGTCGGGAACGGCGTGCCGTCCGGGAGGCGCGGCAGCGTGCGCAGGACGTCGGGCTCGCCGCAGGGGCAACGGTGCGAGACCTCGACGACGCCACGCGGGACGCGACCGAGCTGGCGCTCGACGGCGTCGAGGTCCTCCTGGGCGACCGAGGACGGGTCGGGGGTGGCGCTCATCGTCGGTTGGACGGGACGTCGGCCGCCTGCATCGAGGCCCAGACCGTGTCGTACCACGGCTCGGAGGAGTCCGAGCCGTGCGCGATCGAGCCGGTCGTGTCCTTGATCTCGGGGTCGATGACCGTGTAGGACTTCTCGCCGACCTTGACGAACTTCAGGCGGGTGCGCGCCTGCTGCTCGACGTAGGCCCGGTCCTCCCACCGGGCCTGCTCGGCCTGGAGCTCCTCGACCGTGAGCCGCTGCTGACTGACCTTGTCGCGCATGGCGTCGATGTCGGAGCGCTGCTGGAGGTAGGCACGCAGCGTCGGCGCGACGAGGACGACGAGGAAGAGGACGACGACGCCGAGCGCCACCCTGCGCACGGTGCGGCGGTTGCCCCGCGCCTTGGTGAGGCGTCCGCGCCAGCTCGCCGCCGCGGCCTCGGCGACCTTGCGTCCGCTGTCGCCGGAGCGGGTGGCGCGGGCGCGCGCGGAGGGTCGTGAGGACACCGGCCGTCGAGGTGACGAGCCGGGTCCGCGACCGCTCCCGCGTGCCATGCGCTGCGCTCCCGCCTCAGGCCTTCGTCGCGGCGGTGAAGCGCGGGAAGGCGGCGGCGCCGGCATACTCCGCGGCGTCGTCGAGCTCCTCCTCGATGCGCAGGAGCTGGTTGTACTTGGCGACGCGCTCGGAGCGGGCCGGGGCGCCGGTCTTGATCTGGCCGCAGTTGGTGGCGACGGCGAGGTCGGCGATCGTCGTGTCCTCGGTCTCGCCCGAGCGGTGGCTCATCATGCAGCGGAAGCCGGCGCGCTGGGCCATCTCGACGGCGTCGAGGGTCTCGGTGAGCGAGCCGATCTGGTTGACCTTGACGAGGAGGGCGTTGGCGGTGCCGGTCTCGATGCCGCGGGCGAGGCGCTCGGGGTTGGTGACGAAGAGGTCGTCGCCCACGAGCTGGACCCTGGCGCCGAGGCGGTCGGTCATGGCCTTCCAGCCGTCCCAGTCGTCCTCGTTGAGCGGGTCCTCGATGGAGACGAGCGGGTAGGCGTCGACGAGCTCGGCGTAGTAGTCGACCATCTCGGTGGCCGACTTCTTGCCGCCCTCAAAGGAGTAGCTGCCACCGTCGGCCTCGTCGTAGAACTCGCTGGCCGCGACGTCGAGCGCGAGGGCGATCTGCTCGCCGGGGGTGTAGCCGGCCTTCTCGATGGCCTCGAGGATGAGGTCGAGCGCGGCACGGTTGCTCTCGAGGTTGGGGGCGAAGCCGCCCTCGTCGCCGAGCCCGGTCGACAGGCCCTTCTCCTTGAGCACGGCCTTGAGCGCGTGGTAGACCTCGGCGCCCCAGCGCAGGGCCTCGCGGAAGGTCTCGGCGCCGATCGGCGCGATCATGAACTCCTGGATGTCGACGTTGGAGTCGGCGTGGGAGCCACCGTTGAGGATGTTGAGCATCGGCACGGGCAGGACCCGGGCGTTGGGGCCGCCGAGGTAGCGGAAGAGCGGGAGGCCGGCCGACTCAGCGGCGGCCTTCGCGACGGCGAGGCTCACACCGAGGATGGCGTTGGCGCCGACCTTCTCCTTGTTCTTGGACCCGTCGATGGCGAGCATCTCGGCGTCGATGAGGCGCTGGTCGTGGGCCTCGAAGCCGAGGAGCTTGGGGCCGAGCTCGTCGATGACGGCGTCGACGGCCTTCTCGACACCCTTGCCGAGGTAGCGGTTCTTGTCGCCGTCACGGCGCTCGACGGCCTCGAAGGCGCCGGTGGAGGCGCCGCTGGGCACCGCCGCGCGGGTGATGGTGCCGTCGTCGAGGGCGACCTCGACCTCGACGGTGGGGTTGCCTCGCGAGTCGAGGATCTCGCGTGCTCCGACGGCGTCGATGCTGGCCACTGCTGCTCCTGGGGTGGTGCGGGGACGGGGGTCAGGTCTGGGCCCGAGCCTAGCCCGTGCGGCAAGTGCCCCGACCGACCGACTCACATGACGGCATACCCGCTCCCGTGGGACGGATCCGGCGACCAGCGGCACAGAACGTGACCGGGGGCGCTCGCATGCCTGCGCCCCCGACCCCGGTCTGCGCCGCTCGCTGCGACGACGCAGATCCGGGGCCCGGGTCAGGGGGTGGCGAAGGCCACGGCGAGGGCGGCGCCGAGGCGGGCGTTGTGGCGGACGAGCGCGATGTTGGTGTCGAGGCTGCGGCCGTTGGAGAGCTCGACGATGCGTCCGAGGAGGAAGGGGGTGATGTCCTTGCCGGTGATGCCGCGCTCGTCGCACTCGGCGACCGCGCGGTCGATGAGCGCCGAGATCTCGCCGGGCGTCATCTCGTCCTCGGCGGGCACGGGGTTGGTCACGGCGATGCCGCCGCGCAGCCCGAGGTCCCACTTGACCCGCATCATCTCGGCGAGCTCGTCGACGCTGTCGCTGCGCATCGGCGAGGAGAAGCCCGACGAGCGCGAGTAGAACGACGGGAACTCGTCGGAGCCCACCGTGACGACCGGCACGCCGAGGGTCTCGAGGACCTCGAGGGTGCGGCCGATGTCGAGGATCGACTTCACGCCAGCCGAGACGACGGCGACGTCGGTGAGGCTGAGCTCGGTGAGGTCGGCCGAGACGTCCATCGAGTCCTCGGCGCCACGGTGCACGCCACCGAGACCGCCCGTGACGAAGACGCGTATGCCGGCCAGCGCGGCGAGGCGCATCGTGCTCGCGACCGTCGTGGCGCCGTGGCCCTTGGTCGCCATGACGTGGGGCAGGTCGCGGATGCTCACCTTGACGACGTTCTCGTCGGTCGCGAGGAGCTCGAGCTCGTCGGTGGACAGGCCGATGCGGGCGACGCCCTCGAGGACGGCGATGGTCGCGGGCGTGGCGCCGCCGTCGCGGACGATCTGCTCGACCTCACGGGCCATCCCGACGTTGCGGGGGTAGGGCATGCCGTGGCTGATGATCGTCGACTCGAGCGCGACGACCGGGCGGCCGGCGGCGAGGGCCTCGGCGACCTCGGGGGCGAGGGCGAGGGCGGGGTGGGGGGTGGTGGGGCTGGCGCTCATCGGGTTCCTTGTGACGTGACGGATGACGTGGCTGGTGACGAGAGGCGCCCGGTGACGAGCGCGCTGGTGAGGTCGGGGCGGACGGTGTGGACGGACTCGGTCGTGAGGGCGGCAGTGGCCTGGCCGAAGGCCGCGGCGGCGACGGGGTCGTCATCGCGCAGGAGGGCGTGGACGAAGCCGGCGGTCATCGAGTCGCCGGCGCCGGTGACGTCGACGACGGCGGTGCTGACGACCGGGTCGGAGCTCACGACGGGGCGTCCCGTGGACCCGTCGTTGGAAAGGGGTGCCGACGAGAGGAGGCTTCCGCGCGCTCCCCGGCGGACCCAGACGTGCGTCACTCCGCGGTCGTGGAGCTCGGCGGCCGCGCGGGTGATCGCCGGCACGGTGTCGGCGACCTCGTGGTCGACGAGCGCGGCGAGCTCGGCGATGTTGGGCGTCACCGCGAGGACTGGGCGGTCGGGGGTGAAGAGCGTCCGGAGCCGACCTGCCTTGACCACCGACACCGGCTCGACGACGACGGGCACGTCGCTCGCGCCGGCGACCGAGCAGAGCCACGTCGCGACGTCGAGCGGGATGTTGCCGTCGACGACGAGGAGGTCGCAGTGCTGCACGAGCGAGCGGGCCGGCTCGATGTCGGCGACGGTGAGGCTGTCGGTGGCGCTCATGTCGGACACGGCCACCGAGAGGTCGCCGTCGGAGTCGAGGACGGCGAGGTAGGTGCCGGTCGGCCGGGGACCCACGACGACGTGGTCGAGCCGGACGCCCGCGGCCCGCGCGTGGGCGAGGAGCTCGTCGCCGAACGTGTCGGCACCGACGGCGGCGACGAGGTGCGTCGAGGTGCCGAGGCGGGCGAGGTTCTCGGCGATGTTGCGTCCGACGCCGCCGGGGTTCGTCGTCACCTGGCCGGGGTTGCTGGTGGCCCGGTCCAGCGCGGCGTTCGACCGCGCCTTGACGTCCATCACGGCACCACCGACGACGACCACCCCCGCCTCGCTCCGCACGAGGTAGCCCCGGCCGAGGATCGCGCCCTTGCGAGTGAGGTTGGACAGGGCAACAGACACGGACGCGCGCGTCGTGCCCAGCCGCTCGGCGAGGGCCGCGGCGTCGAGCAGCGGGTCGACGCGCAGCTCGGCGAGGATCGCCTGCTCCTGCGGTGTCAGCCTCATATTGCACATTTAAGCACTACTTGTAGTTCCAAGCAAGCACACGTATGCCGTCCGCCGCCTTCTGGCCATGGGGCGCCTTGGCGACGGGCGCACGGCGGCGGGACGGTACCCGGGGCCGGGCGGGACGGCATACGCCGCTGGTGGGGACGGCATACGGAAGGGGCTCGGTCCCCTGCGGACCGGGCCCCTTCGGCGGGTGGTGCGACGAACCGTCACGCCGGGTGGGCGGCGTGAGCGTGGTTGCGGCGTGAGATGACGGCCGCCCCGGCTCCCGCGAGCGTGAGACCGGCGAGGACGCCGGCGCCGAGCTGGATGACCTCGAGCGCGTTGTCGTCGAGGGGGCCCGGCGCCGAGATGCGCGTGGGGGTCGTGCCGCCCTCGTAACAGTCGGTCTGGCAGCTCCACTCGGACTGCGCACCGTTGCCGGGGTCGGGGCGGGCAGTGGCGGGGCCGGCGACCGAGAAGGCGAGGATGCCGGTGGCTCCGGCGACGGTGAGTGCCCGGCGGATGCTGGTCGTGTGCGACATGACGTGGTCCTTTCGTGACCGGTGGTGGGGGTGGACGGGGTGTCCGGACTCCGTTGTCCCACGGGCTGGTTCCGGGTGGTCACCGGCGCGGTATCAGGCGGGTATCAGGGCTATTGACCCGCGGTGTCGGCGGCAAGACCCTCGACTCATGCGCATCGCAGTGCTGGGATCGCTGCAGGTCGACGAGGGCAGGACGACGCTCAGCCCCCGCGACCGGATGGTGCTCCTCGCCCTGACCTCGCGCCCGGGCACGGAGGTGAGCGTGGACACCCTCGCCGAGGTGCTGTGGGGCGACGACCTGCCCGACACGTGGCACAAGGTCGTGCAGGGGTGCATCGTGCGGCTTCGCAAGGTGCTCGGGGCCGAGGCGATCCAGACGGCCGGTCACGGCTACCGGCTCCGGGTGCACCGGGACGACCTGGACCACGTCCAGTTCGAGGACCTGCTCGGCCGCGCTCGCGTGCTCCTCGCCGACGGCGAGCCGGACCGGGCGCTCTTCGTCATGGGGCGGGCCAAGGAGCTGTGGCGTGGCGAGCCCTTCGAGGAGCTGCGCGACTGGGAGCCCGGACTGGCCGAGTCCGAGCGCCTCCTCGAGCTCTGGCGCGACGCCGAGGACCTGCACGCCGAGTCGAACCTGCGAGCCGGTCGGCACGAGGACGTCCTGGCGGTGGCCCCGCGGCTCGTCGCCGAGCAGCCGATGCGGGAGCACCGGTGGGCGCTGCTCGCCCTCGCGCAGTACCGCGCCGGCCGCCAGGCCGATGCCCTGCACACCCTCCACCGCGCACGACAGATGCTCGTCAACGAGCTCGGCCTCGATCCAGGCGAGGAGCTGACCGTCCTCGAGGAGGCGATCCTGCGGCAGGACCCCGGCCTTGCGTCGTCGACCCCACCGCCCGCCGGTCCGGTCGCCTGTCCCTACCTGGGGCTGGTGTCCTACGACATCGACGACGCGCACACGTTCTTCGGGCGGGACGCCGAGATCGCGTCGTGCCTGCGCCGGCTGGACACCCACGGTGTCCTCACCGTCATCGGCCCGTCGGGCAGCGGCAAGTCGTCGCTCGCGCGTGCTGGGGTGGCTGCCGCCCTGCGGCGCGACGGCCGGCGGGTGCACGTCGTCACTCCCGGTCCCCGTCCGGACCGCGCGCTCACAGAGCTCGACCTCCGCCCGACCGACGTGCTCGTCGTGGACCAGTGCGAGGAGGCGCTGGCTCTCGACCCGACGGCTCCCGGGCGCACCGCCTTCTTCGAGCGACTCGTGGACTTCGCGGAGGCGGGCAGGGGGCTGCTCGTCGTCTCGATGCGGGCGGACCGCCTCGGCGAGCTGTCCACGCACCCGGAGTTCGCGCGCCTCGTCGAGACCGGTCTCCTGCTCCTCGGACCCATGTCCGAGGACGACCTCAGGCGCGCCATCGAGGGTCCCGCCGCCCAGGCGGGTCTGCGGCTCGAGCCGGGCCTCGTCGACCTCCTCCTGCGGGAGGTCGGGGGCGAGCCCGCCGCCCTGCCGCTCCTCTCCCACGTGCTGCGGAAGACGTGGGAGCACCGGGAGGGGTCGACGCTCACCGTCGCGAGCTACGCGGCGACGGGCGGGGTCCGCGAGGCCGTGGCCCAGTCGGCGGAGAACGTCTTCCGTGGTCTCGACCCCGGCCAGAGGACGCTGCTGCGCGAGCTGATGCTGCGCCTCGTCGCACCTGACGAGGGCGGCGCCCCGGTGCCGGCACGGGTTCCACGACGGGCGGTGACCGCGGACGACGACCATGCCCGCCTCGTCGAGGTCCTTCTCGACGCCCGTCTCCTGGCGAGCGACGGGGACACCGTCGAGATCGCGCACGAGTCGCTCGCCGTGGCGTGGCCGCGGCTGCGGTCGTGGCTCGACGAGGACGTCGAGGGCCTGCGCATCATGCGCCACCTCAGCGTTGCGGCCGACAGCTGGGACGAGCTCGGCCGGCCCGACAGCGAGCTGTACCGAGGCACCCGGCAGGCGCGCGCGGCCGAGTGGCGTGCACGAGCCCACCCGTCGCTCACACCGGAGGAGCAGGACTTCCTCGAGGCCTCGGCGGCTCTCGCCGAGAAGGAGGAGCGCGCGACGCAGGTGCAGGTGCGTCGCGAACGGCGCCTCAACCGGAGGTTGCGGCTCGGGCTGGGTGCCGTCGCAGCCATGCTGGCCGTGGCCGTCGTCGCCGGCACCCTGGCCCTGACCGCCGCCCGACGAGCCGACCGCCAGGCCCTCGTCGCCGACGCCCGCCGTCTCGGAGCCGAGGCCCTGAGGTCCGACGAGCTGGACCGCTCGCTTCTCCTCGCCGCTGCCGGGGTGAGGCTCGACGACTCCACGGAGACACGCAACAGCCTGCTCGCCACCCTCGACCGGGCACCAGCACTCGTGCGCAACGCCCGCAGCGCCGCTCGGGTCCTCCACCTCACCGTCAACATCGCCACGCACCAGGTCGCCGTCATGGCAGCGGACGGCGTCGGGCTCGAGCTCTATGACGGCCAGACCCTGCGGAGGAGGAGCCCGGCGGGGCCGGTCCCGGTGGGTGGGTCGGTGCTCGCCCGACCCGACGGTGACGGGTATGCGGCCACGATCGCCGGCGACCTCCTGGGCGACGGCCGATTACCCGTCGTCCTCCTCGACCGCAACGGCGACAGGTCCGCCGTCCAGCTCGGTGGGATCCCGCCGAGCTACCAGGTCCTCGACCTGGGCTTCCCCGGGCGCTGGTACCTCGGCTTCTCGCCGTCCAGCCGATGGTTCGCGGCATCGCTGGTCCACATGCCCGAAGACGGGCGCACCCAGACCTTCGTCTGGGATCTTCGTTCCCCGCAGAAGCCCGTCGCGCAGCTGGGACTGGGCTGGGTCGGCAGCGCCCCGACCCTCAGCCCGGACGGACGCACCCTCTACTCGGGCGCCTACGGGCTGGACCTCGTACCGGGCGCCAAGGGACAGCTCCTCGTCACGAACCTTCCCGACGGCAGCGCCCGCCGCACCCTGAGCCCCGCCGACCTCGGGGCGAGCCAGCTGGACGACGTCCTGGCGCTGAGCCCGGACGGAAGGACCCTCGCCGTGGGGGCCGGCCCCGAGGTGGTCCTCGTGGACACGGCCACCCTGACGCCTCGGTCGCGCCTCACCAGACAGGCGCCGGTCCAGGCGCTGACCTTCTCACCGGACGGGACCCGGCTCGCGTCGACCGGCGAGCAGCTCGTGGTCTGGGACCTCTCCACGAGCCAGCCGGTCGAGCTCCTCTCCCAGGACGGCGACCTCGAGGATGCCGCGTTCAACGCGGACGGGACCGCGCTCTACACCAAGACCGTCGGCGGGCTCATCCAACGATGGGACCTCGCGGGCACTCGGCGCTTCCTCGCCACGCTGCCGGGCGAACCCCTCGGGTGGCGCGACTCGTGGCTCGCGCTCTCCCCCGACCTGCGCCGGGTCGCCTACACCACGGATGCCGGCGCGTCCTTCCGCGTGCGTGACGTGGCCACTGGCACGTTGGGCCCGGTCGTCACGCCGGAACGCTCCCAGGGAGGCTACGACGACCTCAGCTGGCACCCGGACGGCACCGTCCTCAGTACGAGCTACGGCGACCCGTGGGTGCGCCTGTGGGATGCCACCACGAGCCGCATGCTCGCCGAGAGACGGTTCGTCCCGGCCCCCTCCGTGGAGGGCGCAGCAGCCACCTACTTCAGCCTCGACGGGCTGCGGCTGCTCGTCGGCACGACGGAAGGTCGTCTCCACGTGCTGGACTCGGCCACCCTCGAACCGACCCGTGAACCGATCGTCGTCCACGACGAGGAGGACGGCGAGGCGGAGGCCGACGACGTGTGGAACTTCGTCGCCGCCGGGGACGAGACCGTGTGGCTCCCGGACAAGGTCGTCGACTACTCGAACGGGACCGTCCGGCCGATCCCCGACCTCGGCCACACCATCGTCAACATCTATCCCTCCCCCGACGGGAGCCGCGCGATCGTCGACTGCGGGCCCGACGGTGTCGGACTCCTCGACGCGGGCACCATGACGTGGATCTCCCCGCCCGACCCGGCGCAGGCCGGGCTCGTCGGCTACTTCTTCACCACGTGGAGCGACGACGGGTCCCTCGTCGCGAGCGCGAACGAAGGGCGCCTCAGCCACTGGGACGGTCGCACCGGCGCCTACAGCGGCACGGTCGGGGTGCCCGGTGAGGGCGATCCCGCCTTCTCGAAGGACGGCTCCCACCTCCTCTTCGCAAGCAGTGACGGCTCGGTGCTCCGGTGGCAGCTCGACCCCGAGTCATGGGTGGCCGCCGCGTGCCGGGCCTCCGGTCGTGACCTCACCGAGGTGGAGTGGCGCACCTACCTGCCGGACCGCGCCCACCAGCGGGTCTGCTCGAGCTGAGACCAGCCCGTATGCCGTCGGGTCACCAGAGGTCGGCGGTCCGGAAGCGCCCTTCGTCACCCTCGAAGACGACGACGACGCGCAGGTCGTCGACGCCGTCGTTGGCCCGGCAGATCGTCGTGACGTCGGTGGCCACCCGGGTCGTGGAGGGGCAGGAGACGTCCTCGTAGTAGTAGTCGTTCTCGTCCTCGAGGGCCTCGGCGAGCGCCTCACCACTCACGCTGCCGTCGGCCGCGACCACCACGCGCCCGGGCGGCGGACCCGAGAACCCCTCCTCGAAGGTCCCGAAGCCCCCGAAGCCCCCGAAGGCCAGCCCGAAGACGAGCATCGGCAGCAGGGTCATGCCGAGGAAGGAGAGGAGCATCCCGACGGCGACACCGATGGCGCCGGCAGCCCACGGGTTGAACCCCGACGACCGCGGGGTGTGCGCCGGCGGGTTTGCGTACCCGTAGGGCGGCGGGACGGCATACGGGGCGGCATACCCGCCGGGGTACGGCGGGTGCGGCGGGCCCGGCGGGAGCGGGCGGTGCGGCTGCTGGCTCAACGGGTCCTCCTCGGGCGCGACGGCCAAGGGTCCCACGCGGACGGCTCAGCCGCTGGACTTCGCAGCCTTCTCCTCGGCCTTGATGCGGGCCCACGCCTCCTCGACCTCTTCGGGCGTCGAGGCGTCGCCGTCGGCGAAGACGTGCGGGTGGCGCCGGACGAGCTTGGCGACGAGGCCGCCGGCGACGTCGTCGATGTCGAAGATGTCGGCCTCGTCGGTCGCGTCCTCGGCCACCCGGGCGTGGAAGAGCACCTGGAGCAGCACGTCGCCGAGCTCCTCGGCGAGGTGCCGCCGGTCACCCGACTCGATGGCCTCGACCGTCTCGGCGGCCTCCTCGGTGAGGTACTTCGCGAGCGACTCGTGCGTCTGCTTGGCATCCCACGGGCAGCCGCCGGGCGAGCGCAGCCGGTCCATGACGGCGACGGCGTCGAGCAGCCGGGACCCGGGCACGTCCCACGAGGCGACGACCATCTCGACCTCGGGCGGCGTCTCGAGCCGGGACACCTCGGAGGCGATGGCGTCGGTGAGCCCCGGGTCGGCGTCGGCCGAGCCGAGCCACACGACGTCGGTGTCGACCGCGCGGTCGACGAGGAGCCGGGCGAGCGCCGGCGGCTCCATGACGTCACCGACCGCCTCGACCGTCAGGCCCGACTCGGCGACGGCCTCGACGACCGGCTCCGACAGGTCGCGGCACAGGCGCGCGGACGCCGACTCCACGGCATACCAGGCACTGCGGGACATGAGGCCCGGCGCGACGCGCGGGCTCGTGACGAGGAGGCTCAGCCGCCCCACGACGTCACTGGGCCGGCTGGGCGGGCGCGGACGCGGCCGGCGCAGGGACGAGCCAGTTGGGCGACGTCGTGACGAGCGCGGCCTGCTGCGGGTCGAAGCGGCCGTAGCGCGGGTTGATCTTCATGTCGGCCTCGGCGAACTTCTTCGTCAGCTCCTGGCGGCCGGCGTCGTCGACCTGCTGGAGGCTCGCCTCGGCCTGGAGGATCTCGACCGTCGAGTCGGCCGGCGTCTCGGGGAAGTCCTTGAGCGCGGCCCGGGCGGCGGACTCGCTCTGGGCGCGACCCGCGGCGGCCGCGGCCTCGTTGATGTAGGGGGCGCGGATGAGCAGCGTGAGCGTCTGCGCGGCGGTGAGCGGCTGCTGCGGGTTGAACGCCTTGTTGATCTGGGAGGTCGCCTCGCGCACCTCCTGCTCGGTGATGACGCGCCCGTCGACGACCGCGGCGGTCTCGGCCGAGGTCGAGCCCGAGCACGCGGACAGGGCGAGCATGCCCGCGAGGGCGATGGCGGTGCTGCGAGCCTTGACGGCCTTCACTGGGTGTCCCTTCGTCAACGGGTGGCCCGGGACCCGGTGCTGGTCCCGGCGGTCGCCACCGCGGCTGCTGTCCCGACATTGTCCATGACGACGCTGCGGATGACCGCACCCGCCCACTCGAGCACGTCCTTGTTGCGCAGCGGCTGGCCGCCGATGCGCGCCGTCATCGGCTTGGGCACGAGCACCGTGCCGAGCGCCGGCTTGACGATCGAGCCGGGGTAGAGCCGCTGGAGACGCAGCTCCTGGCTCTCGCGCAACTCGACCGGGCCGAACCGGACGGTGTTGCCCTGCACCGAGATGTCGCGGATGCCGGCGGCGCGCGCGACCGTGCGCAGGCGCGCGACCTCGATGAGGTTGCGCACCGGCTCCGGCGGCTGGCCGTAGCGGTCGACGAGCTCGGCCTCGATGTCCGCGAGCGCGGACTCGTCGGCGACGGTGGCGAGCTTCCTGTAGGCCTCGAGGCGCAGCCGCTCCCCCGGCACGTAGTCGTGCGGGAGGTGGGCGTCGACGGGGAGCTCGATCTTGATCTCGCCGATCTCCTCCTCGACGTCGCCCTTGAAGCTCGCGACGGCCTCGCCGACGAGCCGGACGTAGAGGTCGAAGCCGACGCCGGCGATGTGCCCGGACTGCTCCCCGCCGAGGAGGTTGCCGGCGCCGCGGATCTCGAGGTCCTTCATCGCGACCTGCATGCCGGCGCCGAGGTCGGTGTGGCTCGCGATCGTCTGAAGCCGGTCGTGCGCGGTCTCGGTGAGCGGCACCTCGGGTGGGTAGAGGAAGTAGGAGTAGGCCCGCTCGCGACCACGCCCGACGCGGCCGCGCAGCTGGTGCAGCTGGCTGAGCCCGAGGCGATCGGCTCGCTCGACGATGAGGGTGTTGGCGTTGGAGATGTCGAGGCCGGTCTCGACGATCGTCGTGCAGACGAGGACGTCGAAGCGCTTCTCCCAGAAGTCGACGACGACCTGCTCGAGCTTGTGCTCGCCCATCTTGCCGTGCGCGACCGCGACCCGGGCCTCGGGCACGAGCTCGCGGATGCGGGCGGCCGCCCGCTCGATCGTCGACACCTTGTTGTGGATGTAGAAGACCTGCCCCTCGCGCAGCAGCTCGCGCCGGATCGCGGCGGTGATCTGCTTCTCCTCGTAGGCGCCGACGTAGGTGAGGACGGGGTGCCGCTCCTCGGGAGGCGTTGCGAGAGTTGACATCTCGCGTATGCCGGTCACAGCCATCTCGAGCGTGCGCGGGATCGGGGTCGCGGACATCGCGAGCACGTCGACAGCCGTGCGGAGCGACTTGAGCTGCTCCTTGTGCTCGACGCCGAAGCGCTGCTCCTCGTCCACGACGACGAGGCCGAGGTCCTTGAAGCTGACCGAGTCGGAGAGCAGGCGGTGGGTGCCGATGACGAGGTTGACGGTGCCGTCGGCCAGCCCCTCGATGACGGCGTCGGACTCCTTCTTGGAGATGAACCGGCTCAGCGCCTTGACCGTCACCGGGTAGGGGGCGTAGCGCTCGGTGAAGGTCTGGAGGTGCTGCTGGACGAGCAGCGTCGTCGGCACGAGGACGGCGACCTGCTTGCCGTCCTGGATCGCCTTGAACGCGGCACGCACGGCGATCTCGGTCTTGCCGTAGCCGACGTCACCGGCGAGCAGCCGGTCCATCGGGACCTCGCGCTCCATGTCGGCCTTGACCTCGTCGATCGAGCTCAACTGGTCGGGGGTCTCGACGTAGGCGAAGGCGTCCTCGAGCTCGCGCTGCCACGGGGTGTCGGGCGCGAACGCGTGCCCCTTCGTCGCCATCCGCGCGGAGTAGAGCTGGATGAGCTCGGCGGCGATCTGCTTGACGTAGCGGCGGGCCTTGGACTTGGTCTGCTTCCAGTCCGAGCCACCCATTCGGTTGAGCGTGGGCTGCTCGCCGCCGACGTAGCGGGTCACCTGGTCGAGCTGGTCGGTCGGCACGAAGAGCCGGTCGCCCGGCTGGCCGCGCTTGGACGCGGCGTACTCGATGACGAGGTACTCGCGGGTCGCCCCCTGGACGGTGCGCTGCATCATCTCGACGAACCGGCCCACACCGTGCTGCTCGTGGACGACGAAGTCGCCCGGCTTGAGCTGCAGCGGGTCGACCTGGTTGCGGCGACGGGACGGCATGCGCCGCATGTCCTTGGTCGACGGACCGGACGTGGGGGTGCCGGTGAGGTCGGACTCGGTGAGGACGACGAGCCGGCCGTCCGGGTGGACGAACCCACGGCCCAGCTGCGCGGTGGTCACGTGGACGACGCCGGGCTCGAGGTCGTCGAGGCTCGGGTCCAGCCGCGCGGGCACCTCGGCCTCGCCGAGCACCTCGACGATGCGCTTGGCCGAGCCTTGGCCGTCGGTGGCGACGAGGACGCGCCAGGCGTCGTCGGTCCAGCGCCGCAGGTCGGCGGCCGCCGCCTCGATGTCACCCCTGTATGCCGTGGCGTCCTCGGTGCCCGTCTCCGCGACGTCGCCGTCGGTCGTGTCGGCAGTCTCGGTGTCGAGGGCGAACGGGGTGAGGTCCCACCACGGGTGCTCGGTCTCGCGGGCGTGGTCGCGCAGGTCGGCGACGGTCCAGAAGGACGCCGAGCCGAGGATGCGCTCGAGGTCGATGGGCACGGCGTTGCCGGCGGCGGCGTTGGCCCAGCCGGCCTCGAGGAACTCCTGGCTCGTGGCGACGAGGTCGTGGGCGCGGGTGCGGACGCGCTCTGGGTCGCAGGTGACCACGGGCGAGCCTGTGGGGAAGCTGTCGAGCATCGACTCCATGCCGTCGACGAGGGCCGGGGCGAGCGACTCCATGCCCTCGACGGCGATGCCGGCAGCGAGCTTGGTGAGGAGGTCAGCGGCGCCGGGCAGCTGCTCGGCGAGGGCGGCGGCGCGGTCGCGCACGGCATCGGTGAGCAGGACCTCACGGCACGGCGGGGCCCAGAGCCCGTGCTCGGCGACCTCGAGCGAGCGCTGGTCGGCCACCTTGAACCAGCGGATCTCCTCGACGGTGTCGCCCCAGAACTCGACGCGGAGGGGGTGCTCCTCGGTCGGCGGGAAGACGTCGAGGATGCCGCCACGCACCGCGAACTCGCCGCGGCGCTCGACGAGGTCGGTGCGGCTGTAGGCGGCGGCGACGAGACCCTCGACGACCTCGTCGGGGTCGTGCTCCTCGCCGGCGCGCAGGGCGACGGGCTGGAGGTCCCCGAGGCCGGTGGCGATCGGCTGGAGGACGGCGCGGACGGGTGCGACGACGACCGACAGCGGTCCGTGCGCGGCGTCGTCCTCGTCGACGGTCGTCGGGTGGGCGAGCCGGCGCAGGACCGCGAGCCGGCGGCCGACGGTGTCGGAGCGGGGGCTGAGCCGCTCGTGCGGGAGCGTCTCCCACGAGGGGAAGTCGGCGACGACGTCGGGGTCGAGGACGCAACCGAGTGCCGCCGTGAGGTCCTCGGCCTCGCGGCTCGTCGCCGTGACCACGAGCAGCGGCAGCCGGTCGGGCGCGGTGGCGCGCAGGCGCTCGACCGCCGCGGCGATGAGGGTCGGGCGCGCGCCGGCGCTCACGGAGACGTCGAGCGTGCTCGTGCCACGCGCGGTCGCGGTGTCGAGCAGGGAGGAGATCCGGGGCGCCGTGGCGAACTGGTCGACGACGGGCTTGAGGGAGGGAATGTGGAGCGTGGGCATCGGCTCCAGACTAGTGCGGCGCGCCGACACCGCCGTTCACGAGCGGAGGCGCTCGAGGGCTCCGGCGCGCTCGAGGTAGCGCTCCCCCGTCTCGGGGCACGACCACAGGTCCGGTGCGGAGTCCCGCACGAGCGGCACCCCGGCCCGCCCCACCCAGCCGATCCGGCGAGCGGGGACCCCGGCGACGAGCGCATGGTCGGGGACGTCGCGGGTCACGACGGCGCCGGCTGCCACGAGGGCCCACCGCCCGATCGTCACCGGCGCGACGCACACGGCGCGGGCGCCGATCGAGGCGCCCTCACGGCATACGACGGCCACCTGTTCCCAGTCGCCGCCCCGTTTGAGCACACCCTCGGGGTCGGTGGACCGCGGGAAGTGGTCGTTGGTGAAGACGACGGCGGGGCCAACGAAGACCCCGTCCTCGAGGACGGCCGGCTCGTAGACGAGGGCGTGGTTCTGCAGCTTGCAGCGGTCGCCCATGCGCACCCCGGGCCCGACGTAGGCACCCCGGCCGACGATGCAGTCCTCCCCCAACACCGCGTGCTCGCGGACCTGGGCGAGGTGCCACACCCGGGTCCCGGCGCCGAGGACCGCCTCGGGCGACACGTCGGCGCTCTCCTCGACGCGCGCGGTAGCCGAGCCGTTGCTCGTGGCCCCGCTCGGGGAGTCGGCCGCACCGGACGTCAGCGTCACGCCTCCCACCCTAGGGCGGCGGGCCGCGAGCCGGGCCCGGTCCGACGGACGCTGCACGGGCGCGCGAGGACGCTCACGGCGCCGACCCTGGGTCGGAGGACGGGAGGAGCAGCGCCCGGCGCACGGGCGTCTTGAACCGGTCGGGGACGGGCACGACGCCCACCGTGTCGCGCAGCGGCCCGGCGGCGAGGAGCCGCAGGAGCACGACGTAGACGACGGCGACGACCGACCCACCGGCAAGGACCTGCACGGCCGCGGGCGTGTCCGGCCCCAGGGCCCACAGGATGACGGACCCGGCGACGACGGCTCCCACGACGGGCCCGAGGACCCGCCCGAACGGCTGCGCCACCGCAGAGGCCTCGACGTTGAGCAGACGGCCCACGAGCAGCCACCGGGTCACCGTGGCCAGCAGCGCGACCCCGACGAACCCGACGGCGACCTCCATGAGCCCACCCCGCACGGCGACGGCCGTCGTGGCCACCGTGACGGCGTCGACGACGACGGCGTAGGCGAGCCAGGCGCCGGGCCGCCCGAGGCCGTAGAAGAGGCCGTGGTCGACCATCGCACCGAGGGTGAGGATCCCGGCGATCGCGAGGGCCTGCGCCGGAGCGGCGGCGTCGGCCCACTTCTCCCCGAAGAGCATCGGGACGAGGGCCGGCGCGGTGACGACGATCGCGCACATGAGAGGTGCCACGACGGCATACCCGACGTTGAGGGCCTTGCGGTGCGCGTTGCGCAGCCAGTCGGGTGACTCGCGGAGCCTGGCGAAGACGACGGTCGAGACGGGCACGGCGGAGGCGGCGGTGAGCTCCTGCGCCGTGAGGACGAGACGCTGCGCGACGGTGAGCAGGCCGAACGCCGCAGGCCCCAGGGCCACCGTGACGATCCACCCCTCCGCCGCCAGCCTCGCGGTGGCGACGACGTCGACGGTCGAGACGCGCAGCCCGAAGGAGGCCATCGACCGCAGCTTGCTGAGCGAGACGACGAGCGAGGGACGCCAGCCGGCTCGCCGCCAGGCGAGGACGGCGATGACCCACTGGCCGACGACGACCTGCGCGACGAGCGCCCAGACGCCGCCGCCGAGGACGGCGACCGCCACCGCGACCGCCTGGGCGAGGAGGGCGGCCCCGAGCCCCTGGAGGGCGACAGTCCGGAAGGCCATCGCCCGTCGCAGCAGGGCCAGGGGGACCGCGGCGAGGACGGTGGGGACCACCGCGAGGACGAGGGCGCGGAGCACCGGCGTGAGCTCGGGCACGGCGAAGGCCCGCGCGAGCAGCGGTGCCGCGACGAACAGGCCCGCCGACAGGAGGACACCGGCCCCCACCGACGCCCACAGGGCGGTGCTCAGGCTGCGCTGGTCGGAGTCGCGGGCCTGGAGCAGGTAGGTCGAGAACCCGAGGTCGGCGAGCAGGTAGACGAACGGGATGACCGCCATCGCCGCCGCGACGACCCCGAACTCCCGCGGCGACAGGATGCGCGTGAGGACGAGGAGCGTGACGAAGCCGGAGGCCCGCACGACCCACTTCTGCGCGGCGAGCCACGCCACCCCGGCGGCGGCCTGCTGGCCCAGCCCCTCCTCGCCGGAGGCGACCTCGTCCGGCGCCTGCGGATGGGCCTCGGCACGCTCGGCCGGGTCGGCGCTCATGGCCCCAGCGCGGCGGACAGGCCCTCGGCCACCCTGGCCTGCTGCTCCTCGGTGATCCCGGGGAACATCGGCAGCGACAGCATCTGGGTCGCGGCGCGCTCGCTCACCGGCAGGTCACCGGGTCGGTGGCCGAGCCTCGACAGGGCCGGCGTGAGGTGGACCGGCACGGGGTAGTGCACGCCCGCACCGATGCCCTCGGACTGGAGCCGTCGCAGCACCTCGTCGCGGTCGACCGGAGCCGCCTCGGTGACGCGGACGACGTAGAGGTGCCACACGTGCTCGTTGCCGGCGGCGGTGACCGGCAGACGCAGGCCCGGTATGCCGTCGAGCAGGCTGTCGTAACGCGCCGCGGCCTCCCGGCGCAGGACGTTCCACCCGGGCAGCCGTCGCAGCTTGGCCCGCAGGACGACGGCCTGGAGGGTGTCGAGCCTCGAGTTGAAGCCGACGGTCGTGTGGACGTACTTCACCGCGCTGCCGTGCGCCCCGAGGAGACGGACCTGCTCGGCGAGGCCGTCGTCGTCGGTGAGGACAGCACCGGCGTCGCCGTAGGCGCCGAGGTTCTTGCCGGGGTAGAAGCTCGTCGCCGCGATGCGGCCGAAGGACCCGGCCCGCTGACCGTGCCGGGTCGCGCCCTGCGACTGCGCGCCGTCCTCGAGGACCGCGATCCCGCTGTCGGACAGCGACTCAGGGAGGCTCTCGAAGGGTGCGACCTGGCCATGGAGGTCCACGGGCACGACCGCGCGGGTGCGGTCGGTGACCACCCGTTCGACGTCGCTCGGGTCGAGAAGGAGGGTGTCGTCGTCGACGTCGGCGAAGACCGGCCGGGCACCGGTGCGCAGCACCGCCTCCGCCGTCGCGATGAAGGTGGCGGCGGGGACGACGACCTCGTCGCCGTGCCCCACGCCGAGAGCCCGCAGGCCCATCTCGAGGGCGTCGGTCCCGTTGCCGACGCCGATGCAGTGGCGCACACCGGCGAAGGCGGCGTACTCCTCCTCGAAGGCCGACACCGCCCCTCCCCCGATGAAGTCCCCGGCCCCGAGCACCTCGGCGAAGCCGTCGAGCACCTCGGCGGCGACCTCCGAGTGCTGCACCCGCAGGTCGACGAAGGGGACGCCGACGGCCGCGTCAGGGCGGCGCTCGACGGTTGTCACGACGCGGCCCTCAGACCGGCGGCGCGCCGGACCGTGTCGACGACGGTGCCCTGCTCGGCCTCGGTGAGCTCGTGGAAGAGCGGCAGGATGAGGGTCCGGTCGGTGAGGCGCTCGGTGGTGCCGAGGTCACCATGGGGGTGACCGGCATACGCGGGTTGACGGTGGGACGCCATGATCCCGGCCCGGGCGGAGACACCCGCCTCGGCGAGCGTCCCGAGGAGCTCGTTGCGAGAGAGCGGGAAGTCCGCGGCGAGCTCGACCCAGAAGGACTGGTAGTTCGTCGTCCCGTGCACGGGGTCGTGGACGGCCCGGACCCCGGGGACGTCGGCGAGGAGCTCGTGGTAGCCGGCGGCGAGCTCGCGTCGGCGCTGCACCATCGCGTCGAGCCGGCCGAGCTGGACGAGGCCGATCGCCGCCTGGATGTCCGTCATCCGGTAGTTGAACCCGACCTCGCCGTAGCTCTCGAGGACGGGCTGGCGGCTGAGGTGGCGGGCGGCGGCGCTCACGTCCATGCCGTGCTCGCGCAGTCGCCGGGCGCGCTCGGCGAGCGCGGGGTCGGTCGTCGTGAGCATGCCGCCCTCGCCGGTGGTGAGCAGCTTGCGCGGGTGGAACGACCACGCCGCGAGGAGCGCGTCCGAGCCCACCGGCCGCCCGTGGAGCGTCGCGCCCACGGCACAGGCGGCGTCCTCGACGAGCGCGATCCCGCGGTCGCGGCACAGCTCGCGCAGCGGGCCGACATCCGCCGGCACCCCGGCCTGGTGGACGACGATGACCGCCGTGGTGCGTGGTGTGAGGACGGGCTCGACGGTGCGCTCGCTGATGTTGCCGTCCTCCGCCTCCACGTCGGCGAAGACCGGCGTCGCGCCGGCGTGGACGACGCAGTTCGCCGTCGCGATGAACGAGAACGACGGCACGACGACCTCGTCGCCGGGTCCGACGCCGAGCAGGTGCAGCGACAGGTGCAGGGCCGTCGTGCACGACGACACCGCCACCCCGTTGCGCACGCCCACGCGGTCGGCGAAGCGGTCCTCGAACTCGGCGACGCGCGGCCCCTGGGCCACCCAGCCCGAGCGCACGACGCCCGCGGCCGCCTCCGCCTCCTCCTCGCCGAGCCACGGCCTCATGACCGGGATCATCGCAGGCCCCTCTCATCGCGCCACCAGTCGACGAGCCGGCTGAGACCGGTGCGCAGGTCGACCTCGGGCGACCAGCCCAGGTCGCGCCGCGCGGCCTCGACCGACGCCAGCCGCCGGGTCACCCCGTTGACCGCGCGGGCGGGGCCGAACTCGACGTGCTGTGTGCTGCCCATGACCTCGAGCAGCGCCTCGGCGAGCTCGAGCAGGCTCGTCTCGGTGCACGTGCCGATGTTGAAGACCGCGTCGGTGACGTCGGCCTCGGCGGCGAGCAGGTTGGCGCGGGCGATGTCGGTCGTGAAGACGAAGTCCATCGTCTGCTTCCCGTCGCCCATGACGAGCGGCGGTTGCCCCGCGGCGATTCGCTCCATCCACCGGATGAGGACCTCGGTGTAGAGCCCGTGGACGTCCATCCTCGGCCCGTAGACGTTGAAGTAGCGCAGCGCGACGTAGTCCAGCCCCGACATCGTGTGGAAGCTGCGCAGCATCCCCTCGTTGAAGACCTTGGCGGCGCCGTAGAAGGTGTCGTTGTCCCACGGATGCTGCTGCTCCGTCGTCGGGAACTCGGTGGCGAGGCCGTAGACCGAGGCGGACGAGGCCGCGACGACCTTGCGGACACCTGCGGCGGCCGCCGCCTCAAGGACGTTGAAGGTGCCGTCGGCGAGCACCTCGAGCGCGAGCCGCGGCTCCTCCGCGCACTGCGTGATCCGGATCGCGGCCTGGTGGAAGACGACGTCCGCGCCCGCTGTGGCCTCGGCGACCGTGCGCCGGTCGCGGATGTCGCCGTCGACGACCTCGACCCGCCCGGACGCGAGGGCCGTCGCGAGGTTCTCCTTGCGGCCGCGCACGAAGTTGTCGAGGACCCGGATCTCGGCCGCGCCCGCGTCGACGAGCTGGTCGACGATGGTCGAGCCGATGGTCCCCGCTCCGCCGGTGACGAGGCAGACGGTGTCGCGCAGCGGGACCCCGTGCGAGGTCGTGGCGGCGGTCGTCGGGCCCGCTCCAGGCGCGCTCATCGCTCGACGTCCTCACGGGCGACGAAGGCACCACCGAGGCGGAGGCTGCGCTCGGCCGCCTCGAGGATCCCCATGACCCGGAGGCCGGCTCGGCCGTCGGTGGCCGCGGGCCTGCCCTCGGTGATCGCGGCGGCGAACTCGGTCATCATCGCGCGCAGCGCCTCCTGCTCCGTCAGGGCCGGGGCCACCATCTCGCCGGTCCGGTAGGCGATGCGCACCTGCCGCCGGTCGTCGGGGCCGAGCGCCTCGGACGCGAGGCAGTCGACCCCGCGGTCGTAGACGGCGAGTCGCTGGCTCGGGTTCATGTCGTCCCAGACGACGGTGCGCTGCGAGCCGCCGATGACCATCGTGCGGATCTTCACCGGGCTGAGCCAGTTGACGTGGACGTGCGCCATCGCCCCCGTCGAGAGCCGCAGCGTGAGGTAGGCGACGCACACGAGCCCGTGGTTGATCGGGTCGGACCCCTGGGCGGCCACGGCCTCGACCGTGACGCCGGGCGGCAGGAGGTAGTCGAGGATCGACAGGTCGTGCGGCGCGAGGTCCCAGAGGACGTCGATGTCGGGCTGGACGAGCCCGAGGTTGATCCGCACCGAGTCGACGAACTGCACGTCGCCGAGCGAGCCACCGTGGACGAGCCGCCGCAGCTCCTGGACGGCCGACGTGTAGCAGTAGGTGTGGTCGCACATGAGCGTGAGCCCGCGGTCCTCGGCCGCCTCGACGAGCTTCCACCCGTCGTCGAGGCAGGCCGTGAGGGGCTTCTCGACGAGGACGTGCTTGCCCGCGTCGAGCGCCGCCATCGCGAGCGTGAAGTGCGTCGCCGCCGGGGTCGCGATGGCCACTGCCTGCACCGTCGGGTCGTCGAGCACGGCGTCGTAGGAGTCCGTCGCGCCCACCGTCGAGTAGCGGCCGAGGACCTGCTGCGCGCGATCGACGTCGAGGTCGCAGAGCCACCGGAGGTCGACGGTGGGTGTCGCCATGGCGTTGCGCACGAGGTTGGGTCCCCAGTACCCCGCGCCGATCACCGCCAGTCCGATCGGGTCACTCATGGTCGGTTCCTTCCCCTTGTGTCCTTCCGGCCGCCCTGTGGCGGACCGGTGTCTGCGTCTCGTCCGTTCCCCGCTCGCGGGGTGTCCGCCTCACGCGAACCTCACCGACTGGCGACCCGGGCGGACCAGCGCCTCGGCCACCTCCCACGGCGAGTCGTAGCGGTCGCGGCTCTCGGCCAGGAACCGCACGCCGCGCGCGGGCGGGACCACCGGGGCAAGGGCCGACATGACCCGCGGTCCGAGCGCACGCCGTAGCCGCAGTGCGTGGTGGATCGGCATCCGCCGCGCCTGTGGCCAGCACTCCAGGGCGAACTCCACGAGGGCGTCGAGCTGCGCGTCGGAGGCACGCCCGTCGTCGTGGGCCCGGGTGGCGACGAAGAGCGCCTCCCACGCGAGCTTGTGCCGCACGAGCCTCGCGAGGCGCCGGGCATCGACGTCGCCGCCGAGGTGGGTGAGGATGCTGTCGAAGACCTCCCTGGCCTGGCGGAGCTCGGCGACCTCGTCGAAGGACAGCGACATGTTGGAGGTGTGCTGCCTGTACCAGGCCTGGTCGACACCGCGCACGTAGCCGACGTCGGCCAGCGAGGCGAGCCGCATCCACATCTGCGTGTCCGCGAGGTGGGGCAGCTTCGCGTCGTAGCCGCCGGCCCGCCGCTGGACCTCGGTGCGGACGACGACCTCCGGCGAGGAGATCCCCGAGCGCGCCAGCCGGAACCGTCGCTCGAGCCAGTCCGAGCCCTGCCACACGCTCCAGCCCCTCGCCTGCGTCCGCACGGGCGGGAGGGGTTCGTCGTCGCGGAACCGGACGGCATACCCGTAGGCGAAGCCCACGTTCGGGTGGGCCTCGAGGAGGTCCACCGCCCGGCCGAGAGCACCGGGCGTGAGCAGGTCGTCGGCCGACATGAGCACGGTGTAGGTCGAGTCGGCCCAGCCGAGCAGGCCCTCGTTGTAGGTCGCGATGTGCCCGTGATTGGTCGGGTGCACGACGGCCTCGATGCGGGGGTCGCGGGCGGCGAGGTCGAGGGCGACCTCGTCGCTGCCGTCCGGCGACGCGTCGTCGATGATGAGCACGCGCACGTCCACGCCCGGCTGGGCGTCGAGCACGCTCGCGACCGCCTGCTCGAGGTAGTGCCCGTAGCGGTAGCAGGGGATGACGACGCTGACGCTTCTCATGCTTGCTCCTCTGTCACGGTCCGGCCTGTCCGCTCGCGAAGACGACGTCGACCCAGTAGTTGGTTGCGTTGAACGAGTTCGAGGGGAACCCGCCGTTGGCGCCGTAGCGGTAGACGCCGTTGCCTCCCGAGGCCCCGTCCCGCAGGGCGTGCAGCGGGGGCCGGTCGACCGCCGCCGCCGTGAAGTACCCGCCGTCACCGGCATACCTGCCCCGAGGTGCGAGGTAGGAGGCGACGTAGGTCGTGCCGGCGGTGATGGTCACCGGGGTCGCGAACGACGCCTGCTGCCACCCGGTCGTCGTCTCGTTCCTGAAGGTGACCGTGGCGAGCCGGGTCCCGGTGGCGCTCCAGAGGCTGCCGGTGTGGGTGCCGGTGTTGCCGGTGCCCTTGTAGAACCGGATGCCGGTGATCCGCCCGCCGATGTCGGAGGTGAACTTCACCCCGAGCTCGACCGGACTCGCGTCCGAGACGCTGGCTGTCGCCGGGACGGCCGTGGGCGCCCAGATCGTGCACGCGGCGCACCCGCCCGGTGCGGGCGTCACCGGCGCCGAGGGCGCCGAGCTCGGCCCGGTGCCCACCGCGTTGGTGGCCGTCACCCGGAAGGTGTATGCCGTGCCGTTCGTCAGCCCGGTGACGGCGACACCCGTGACCGGCGGGTTGCCGGTGATCGTGGTCGGCGTCTGCGCCGCGGTCCCGACGTAGGGCGTCACCGTGTAGGCGGTGATCCGGCTGCCACCGTCAGCGGGCGCGGTCCAGGACACCGATGCGGACCCGTCACCCGGCGTGGCCGCGACGTTGGTCGGGGCCTCGGGAGCGGTGGCCGACGCCACCGAGTTGGTGGCGAAGACGACGTCGACCCAGTAGTTGGTGGCGTTCCACGTGTTCGTCGGGAAGGTGCTCGTCGCGCCGTACTGGTAGATGCCGTTGGCGCCGGATGCCCCGTCGCGCAGCGCGTGCAGCGGCGGCCGGTCCATCGACGTCGTGAAGTAGCCGCCGTCGCCCGAGTAGCGGCCGTTGGGGGCGTGGTAGGAGGCGACGTAGGTCGTCTCCGCGGTGATCGGCACCGGGCTCGAGAACATCGCCTGCTGCCAGCCGGTGGCGGTCTCGTCGGTGAACGTCACCGTGGCGAGCCTCGTCCCCGTGTCGCTCCACAGGTTGCCGACGTGGGTGCCGGTGTTGCCGGTGCCCTTGTAGAACCGGATGCCGGTGACGACCCCGTCGACGTCGGAGCTGAAGCGCACCCCGAGCTCGATGGAGCTGCTGTCCGAGTCGCTCGGGTTGGCCGGGACGACCGTCGAGGGCCAGATCGTGCAGGCCGCGCACCCGCCGGCGACGGGTGTCACCGCTGCCGAGGCGACCGAGGCCGGTCCGGTGCCGACCGCGTTCGTCGCGCTGACGCGGAACGTGTATGCCGTGCCGTTCGTCAGGCCGGTGACGGTCACCGACGTCGCCGGAGGCGACCCCGTGACGGTCCGGGTCGCCTGCGCCGTGGTCCCCACGAAGGGAGTCACGGTGTAGCCCGAGAGCGGGCTGCCGCCGTCCGCGGGGGCCGTCCACGAGACGAGGGCCGACCCGTCCCCGGCGGTCGCCACGACACCCGTCGGGGCGGCCGGCGCGGTGGGCGCGGGAGACGGGGTGACCGGCGCCGACGCGGTCGACGCTGGGCCGGTGCCCACCGCGTTGGTCGCGGCGACGCGGAACGTGTAGGCGGTCCCGTTCGTCAGGCCGGTGACGGTGAGCGTCGAGGCCGGCGGGCTGCCCGTGATCGTCCGCGGCGCCTGGGCCGTGGCCCCCACGAAGGGGGTGACCGTGTAGCCCGTGATCGGGCTGCCGCCGTTCGCGGGCGCGGTCCACGAGACCTCGGCCGACCCGTCGCCGGCCGTGGCGGTGACCGCGGTCGGCGCTCCCGGGGCGGTCGGGACCGACGACGGGGTGACGGCTGCCGACGGCGCAGAGGCGGGGCCGGTGCCCACGGCGTTGGTGGCGGCGACGCGGAACGTGTAGGCCGTCCCGTTCGTCAGGCCGGTGACGGTGAGCGTCGTGGCCGGCGGATTGCCCGTGACGGTCCTCGCCGTCTGGGCCGTCGCCCCGACGTAGGGCGTGACCGTGTAGCCGGTGATCCGGCTCCCGCCGTCCGCGGGCGCGGTCCACGAGACCTCGGCCGACCCGTCGCCCGCCGTGGCGCTGACCCCGGTCGGGGCCTCGGGCGGGGTGGCCGCCGTCGCGCTGCTCGCGAAGACGACGTCGACCCAGTAGTTGGTCGCGTTGAAGCTGCTCGAGGGGAAGGCGCTGGCCGAGCCGTACTGGTAGACGCCGTTGCCCCCGGCGAACCCGTCGCGCAGCGCATGCAGCGGCGGCCGGTCCATGGGGGTCGTGAAGTAGCCGCCGTCGCCCGAGTAGTGGCCGTTGGGGGCGAAGTAGGACGCGACGTAGGTGGTCTCGGCGGTGATCGCGACGGGGGTCGAGAACGATGCCTGCTGCCAGCCAGTGCCCGTCTCGTCGGTGAACGTCACCGTGGCGAGCCTCGTCCCGGTGGCGGTCCACAGGTTGCCGACGTGGGTGCCGGTGTTGCCGGTGCCCTTGTAGAACCGGATCCCCGTGACGACCCCGTCGACGTCGGAGCTGAACTTCACGCCGAGCTCCACGGAGCTCGCGTCGTCGTGGGCCGGGATGCCGGGAACGGTGGTGGCAGGCCAGATCGTGCAGGCCGCGCACCCACCCACGGCGGGTGTCACGGGTGCCGACGCCGACGACGAGGGCCCGGTGCCGATGCCGTTGGTCGCCTTCACGGTGAACGTGTAGGCCGTGCCGTTGGTGAGGCCGCTCACGGTCGTCGTCGTCGCGGGCGGGCTGCCGCTGATGGTCGTCGACGCCTGGGCCGTGGTGCCGACCCACGGCGTGACCGTGTAGGAGGTGATCGGGTCGCCTCCGTCGCTCGGCGCGGTCCACGAGACCACGGCCGTCGCGTCACCAGCGGTGGCCGAGACCCCGGTCGGCGCACCGGGAACGGTGTCGGGCGCCGCCGGCACGACCGGCTCGGATGCGTTCGACGCCGGGCCGGCGCCCAAGGCGTTGGTGGCCGTCACCGTGAACGTGTAGGCGGTGCCGTTCGTCAGGCCGGTGACCGTCGTCGACGTGGCCGGCGGGGTCCCGGTGAGCGTCCGCGGCGACTGGGCGGTCGTGCCGATCCACGGGGTGACGGTGTAGCCGGTGATCGGGCTGCCGCCGTCCGCCGGCGCCTGCCACGCGACGACGACGGAGGTGTCACCCGGCGTGGCCGACACACCGGTCGGCGCACCGGGCGCACCCGCGCCGGTCGGCGTCACGGGCGCCGAGGCGGCGGAGGCCGGACCCGTGCCGACCGCGTTCGTCGCCGTCACCCGGAACGTGTATGCCGTGCCGGCGGTCAGTCCTGTGACCGTGGTCGTCGTGGCCGGGGGGTTGCCCGTGACCGTCCTCGACGTCTGCGCGGTGGAGCCGACGTAGGGCGTGACGGTGTAGCTCGTGATGGGGCTGTCGCCGTCGGAGGGTGCCGTCCAGGACACCGTCGCCGACCCCGTGCCTGCCGTCGCCGACACGTTGGTGGGCGCCGCGGGCACGGTCGCCGCCAGCGTGGAGAAGACGACGTCGACCCAGTAGTTCTCCGACTCGAAGGAGCTCGTCGGGAAGGTGCTCGTGGCATTGATGGCGTAGACGCCCTGACCACCGTTGACGCCGTCCGCAGGGGCGTGGAGCGGACCCGAGTCCACGCCGTTCGAGGCGAAGTACGCGGAGTCGCCCGCGTAGTGTCCGCGAGGCGCGAAGTAGGAGACGACGTAGACCGTCCCCGCCGTGATGTCGACGGGCGTCGAGAAGAGCGCCTCCTGCCAACCGGACGCCGTCTCGTTGGCGAAGGTCACGGTGGCGAGCTTGGTGCCGCTGAGCGTCCACAGGTTGCCCACGTGGGTGCCGGTGTTGAGCGTCGACTTGTAGAACCGGACGCCCCGGATCTGGCCGTTGACGTCGGCCTTGAACTTCACGCCGAGCTCGAGGGCGCGTCCGTCCTGCTGGTCCGGCGTGCCGGGGACCGCCGACGCGGGCCACAGGCTGCACGCCGAGCAGGTGATGAGCACGGGCACGACGCCGCTCGACGCGGCCGAGGCGGCGCCGGTCCCGACGACGTTGGTCGCGGCGACGCGGAAGGTGTAGGTCGTGCCGTTGGTGAGGCCCGACACCACGACACTCGTGTCGGGAGGACTGCCTGAGACGGTCGTCGACGGCTGGGCCACGGAGCCGATGTAGGGAGTGACGACGTAGCCGGTGAGGGCGCTGCCGCCGTCCGGCGGCGCCGACCACGACACGGCGGCGGAGCCGTTGCCCGGGGTGGCACTCACACCCGTCGGGGCCCCGGGGACGGATGCCGGCCCGGTGTTGACGTCGAACATGACGTCGACCCAGTAGTTCGCCGCGCTCGGGCTCGACGTCGGGAAGCCGCTCGTGGAGGCGTTGCGCGCCAGCCCGTTCACGGTGCCCTGGGTGTGGCGCAGGGCGTGCAGCGGCGGGCTGTCGACGCGGCTGTAGGTGTCCGGCCGGGGTGACGGGTTGGGATAGAAGTAGGAGTCGTCCTTGGCGGTGTGCCCCCGGGGCGCGAAGTAGGAGACGACGTAGGTCGTGTTCGCGTTGATCGCCACCGGGGTCGAGAAGAGCGCCTGCTGCCAGCCGGTCGCGGTCTCGTTGGCGAACGTCACCGACGCCAGACGCGTGCCGGAGGCGGTCCACAGGTTGCCGATGTGCGTCCCCGTGTTGAGCGAGGACTTGAAGAACCGGACACCCGAGACCTTGCCCGAGACGTCGGACCGGAACTTCATGCCGACCTCGGTCGCGCTCGCGCTGCCGGAGTCGCTCGTCGCCGGCGACGACGCGGTTCCCCAGACCGAGCAGCTGCACCCGACGCCGAGTGCGCGGCCGGACGACGGCGCTTCGAGGTTGCCGGAGTCGTCGACGGCCCGGCTCCGCAGGGTGGTCGTCGGGCTGCCGTGCGCGACCCACGAGTAGGACCAGCTCGTCGTGCCGGTCGCCGGGTGCCACGTGGCACCACCGTCGGTGGACACCTCCACACCCGCGACGACGCCGCCGGTGTCGGAGGCCGTCCCGCTGATGGTGAGCGACGAGCCGTCGCCGACGGTCGTGCCGGCCGCCGGGGACGTGATGGTCGAGGTCGGCGCCGTGGAGTCGGCGGACGGGGAGGCGACGGTCACGCCGGCATACGGGACGGCATACGGCTGGACTCCCATGTCCGCGAAGAGGTTGACGGTCGCCTGTCGCATCGTCGTGTCCGGGGTCGACGACGGGTCGTCGAGACCCCACGGCCACTGCACCGTGCCGGCGCCGAAGACGAGCGCTCCGCTCGGCGCGCGGTAGAGCGACATCCGGTGGGTCGCGGTGCTCCCCGTCTTCACCGTCGAGCCGTAGTCGACGAACGCCTCGGCGGTCGTGCTCGTCGTCGACGACAGGTCGAAGAGGCCGGCGGGCCGGAAGCCGTTGTCGGGTTCGACGTCCCACTCGTAGCCGAGGGTCTCCTGTCCCGGCGCGAGCGTCAGCGTCTGGGTGCCGGTGAGCCTGGCGGCGGCGGTGTTGCGCCAGAACCGCAGCTTGGCGAACTGCGCCGGCACCTTGATGTCCGTGCTCCCGGCGTTGACGACGAAGAGCTGTCCGGTGAGGGCGTTCTGCGGACGGCCGCCGTCACCGGGAGGGCTGAACCGCGGGTCCTGCCAGGTGCCCGTCCAGGTGGCCGGACCCTGGGGGTCGACCGAGGCGTCGTAGTGGGTCTCCTTGTAGGACACCAGGGTTCGGTTCGCCCCGGCGGAGGCGTCGATGCCGTTCTCGAACCGCGTCTTCCAGAAGACCTCGTTGCCGCTGAAGAAGGCGAGGTTGACCCCCGCGTCGCGCGCCGCCTCGACGTTGCTGCGCTGCGACCCGGTCCAGTACTCGTCGTGACCGACGGAGAGGAAGGTCTTGTGCGTCGTGAGCAGCGCCCCGCCAGCGGCCGTGCTCACGTCCATGCCCGAGGTGTAGGAGACGTCGTAGCCGTTGGCCTCGAGGAACCGGATCATCGGGTACTCGGCATACATCAGCCAGCTGCGTCCGAGGTCGTCCTCGGCGGAGTGCCACGGGCGGTTGTAGGAGACCTTGGCCGCGCCCTTGTAGGCGGCCGGGTTCCCGGGCGGGCAGTTGGCGGTGCACGTGTAGAGGCTGTTGCCGCCGTAGGTGTTGTAGGCCTGCCACGTCTGGTCCGAGGTCTGGAACAGCATGTCCGAGCGCCCGGCGTCGTTCCTGACGACGAACGGGATGTGGCTGGCGCCCGTGGCGTCCTCCCGGACGAGGTGGGCGATGTAGACGCCCGACACGGCGTTCGAGGGGACCGCCCACGACGCCGAGACGGCCCAGTTGCCGCAGTCGATGAGGCCGGTGGCCGCGGTGTCGTTGAGGCAGTTCGGCTGGGTCTGCGGAAGCGTGGCCGACGGCTGCAGGCCCGACACGACACGGCGCGCGCCGTTGCCCTGGTAGTAGCCCAGCCGCAGGATGTCGATCCGGTACTTCGTGCTCGGCGTCTTGATCTTGAACCGGACGGTCTCCCCCGGGTTGACGCTCATGGTCGTGGCGAACCCCTGGATGGTCGTCGAGCCGGCGCCGCTGATCTGCCAGGTCGTCGGGGCGGCCCCGGCCTTGGTGTTCTCACAGGCGATGACGTTGACCGGAGCGACGCACGGGTCGGCGGCGCTGGCGGACGGGGCACCGACGGTCAGCCCCAGCACGAGGGTCAGGGCGCCGACGAGCGCGACGAGCGAACGACTGCGCCTGGTCCGGCGGCGGAGCTCACCGGATGCTGCTGCGACGTGGAGATGCTCACCAGTGCTCATGACATGCTCCTGTCCGGGCGAGGCGCCCGTCCTGCCGGCGGGCGCGCGGACGGTTCGCCCGCGACGAGGTCGTGATCCGGCCGACGGCGTTCCGGGACCGCTGTCCCGCGCCGTCCCCCCGCTGGGCCCCCCGCTGAGCCTTCCGCTCCGGCCACCCCCACGGCGTGCCCGATCGCGTAGTCGTAGATGTCCAGGAGCTGGGCCACCGCAGCCCTGACCTCGAAGTGCTCGGAGTACGACCCCCGTCCCGCCCGCCCCATCGCGCGCCACCTCGCGGGGTCGTCGTCGACGTCACAGAAGGCTGATGCCAGCGCCGAAGGGTCGCCGGGAGGGACGAGCACGCCGTCGACACCGTCCCGCACCAGCTCGGGGAACGAGCCCCTGCCGGGGGCGATCGGGGCCACGCCCGCCGCCATGGCCTCGACGGCGACGAGCCCGAACGTCTCCTCCCACACCGACGGCACCACGACGGCCAGGGACCCTGCAATCAGGTCGCTCACGGCCGGCCGACTCAGCAGCCCGTGCAGCCGGACCTCGTCGCGCCCCTGCGCCCACTGCTGGAGCGCCCCCTGAAGCGGACCTCCACCGGCGACGTGCAGGCGCAGCGTCGAGTGCGGCCGCATCTCCCGGAAGGCGGACCACCCGGCGAGGAGCAGGGGCAGGCCCTTCGCCTCGTCGAGCCGGCCCACGTAGGCGACGCGGTGGTCACGAACCGCGGTGCCCGCTGCCGGGCCCGGGACGAAGTGGTGCCTCACGAAGAGGCGCTCGTCGGGCAGCTGAAGACCTGCCATGAGGTCGCGCTGCGCGGCGGAGATGAAGATGAACGCGGAGACCAGCGTCTGCCACCGGCGCCGGTTGAGGCCGAGCCCGGCCGCCACCGGGAGCGTCGCCGCGACCGACCCGCGGTAGCAGCCGTGCCGCAGCGCCGGCGCCCACCGGCCGCCTGCACAGGCATGGCAAGGCTCACCCTTCCGGAAGAAGTCGCCACTGGCGCAGAGGAGCTTGTAGTTGTGGATCGTCGCCACGACGGGCACTCCTGCCTCGGCGCAGGCGTCGAGCACGGCGGGACTCAGCAGGGGGAAGGTGTTGTGGAGGTGGACCACGTCGGGCCGACTCCGCTGGAGGTGCGTGACGAGGGAGCGCCGGAGCCCGGCGTCGTGGATGCTCCGGAGGGGGAGCCCGGCCTTCCTCGCCAGCGACCAGTCGGCGATGTCGTCGCTGGAGCGCTGGAAGAGATCCACGTCGACGCCATGGGCCCGCAGTGCGCCGACCTCCTGGTCGACCACCGCGTTCTCACCACTGGGCGCAGTCGAGCGGTAGCGGCTGTGCATGACGAGGACCTTCATCGCGAGTGCACCACCTTGATCGCGGGGTCACTCGGCTGCTCCGTCGGCGGCCGTCCAACATCCGTGGAGGGGTGCCCCAGCATCCAGTCGCGGCGGTCGGCCCTCTCCATGAGGGCGAAGGGAAGCTCCACACCGGACTCCTCGAGGAGGGCGGCGACCGTCGTGAGGAGCTCGCGTCCGGCCCGCCCCGCCGTGACGAGAGGGACGATGCGCTCGACCCAGGAGGGCAGGAGCCCCAGGTCGAGCCCGGGGTCGACCTCGACGAGCGCCAGGACGACGTCCGACTCGGCCCACGGCCCCGTCACGTCGTCGTCGACGCCGGCAGCCACCGGTCGCGGCCAGCGCCCCCGCCGGGGGCCGACGGCCAGGGCGGGGTCGCCCTTCGGACGGACGAGGGTCACCGTGCCTGGCCCGTGGGTCTCGACCTCCTCCGTGCGTACGCGTCCGCTCACCAGCGCGCCCGAGGTGCTGAGGTCGACGAGCAGCACCCTGGCGCCCCCGTCGGCCAGCCGCCGTCCGAGTGTCCGCAGGACCGTGGCTGCGGTGCGGACGCCGTCGATCGGCACGAGCCCGAGCGTCGCGGGTGGGGCGTGGGGCGCGGTCGTCGCCGGCAGGTCCGACGGCCCGGGCAGCGCCGTGGCCAGCCCGTGGACGAGCGCCTCGAGCGGGCGCTCGCGCATGGGCTCGCGCCACCGTTGCGGGCGGCCGCGCAGCACCCGCGTGACCATGCGCGTGACGGCCGCAGCCCAGCGGCTCCTCCTGCCGCCGGAAGGAGGTGCCCCGACGCTGATGCGGACCGGCACCCCGAGGGCCACGGCGATGTCGCGACGGCGGCGGAGCCGCTCGCTCGTGAGGGTGAGGAAGAGGACCGTGCCCACTGCGAGCGTGCCCGCGACAAGGGCGCCAGAGACACCGAAGAGGACGGCCCGCCGGAGGTAGCCGAACGGTGCACCGGCGGGGTCGTCGATGACGTGCGAGGCCCGGATCGCCGCCTCAGGAGCCAGGACCGCATCCTCGGTCGCCTGCTGCAGCTCGGTCACCTGGGTGTTGAGCGCGCTGCGCTCGTTGACGATGTCGCTGAGCCGGATCTGGTCGACGACCGGTGCCGCCGAGGCGCGTTCGTATTCGGAGGTCAGGGCTGCGACCCGTCCCCGGAGCGTCGTGATGCGCTTCCCATAGCCCGCGACGAGACCTTCCGACACCGACCGCAGCTGCTCGCCCCGGAACTCGAGGAAGTGCCTCACGAGGGAGCGGAGCCGGGCCAGCGCGGACGCCTCGTCGGGTGCCTCGAGCGACACGGTCATGATGCGGGAGCTCAGCGGGGTGGCCGTGACGCTCGCGAGCAGCGCGTCCGGTGACTCGGTGAGGCCGAGCTCGCGGATGACACGCTCCCCGACCTCCCGCGTGAGGAGCAGGCTCTGGTCCGTCGTCATCGCCGACTCGTCCGTCGGGTTCGACGGCACCATGAGCAACGTCGTCGTCGCCGTTGCCGGGTGGGGGGCCAGTGCGAGCAACCCGAGGCCGAGGAGGGCGCCGATGCAGGTCACGCCGACCCAGGTGCGCCACGTGCGGGTGAGCGCGTCACGCAGGTCCCTCAGCGTGACGACGAGGGGCCGTGGGACGTCGTTGAAGTCGACGTCCGGGTCCTCGTCGGGGAGGCGCCACGACGGCCCGTTCACGGCTGGCTCCTTCGCCTGTCGCGGCGTCGGGCCGCCGATGTGCTCGACGTGGCGGCGCCACCCCCCGGCGCGGCCGTGTCGCCCCTTGGCGTGGCCGCGTCGCTCCTCGTCGTCCTTGCGCCGCCCCTCGGCGTGATCCACGTCGGACGTGCCAGCGGTCCGCGAGCCTGGACGGTCACGAGACGACCCGTCGTGCGGTCGAACGGGTCGGGGTTGGCCACGACGAGACCGACGACGTCGAGACCGAGGCGGTCCACCGCGACGACGGCGTCGGCGAGGTTGCGCCGGGTGGCCGCAGCGGAGCTCACCGCGAAGAGCGCCACGTGACCGTCCACGACAGCGGGGTCCGGCTCGGGGCGGTCGCGGTCGAGGACGACCACCCGCACCGAGAGCGCCACCTGCTCCGGGTCGCCCTCCTCGTCCGAGAGGACCGCTGCGTGGGCTCCGGGGCGGCCCTGGGCGGTGCTCACCGCGAGCGGAAGGGGTGCCTCGTCATGCCGGGGGGTGTGCGAGCAGGCCGCCCAGAGGTGGGTCGCGGACCGGTGCTCCTGCATGGCGACGAGCTCGGCCGCGAGCCCGGTCGACGCGGCGAACGCCGCGATCTGGGGGCCGACGGTGAGGCCGCCGGCATCATCGCCGAAGGAGAGGACGACGACGACGACCGGACCGTGCGCGCCGCGATCCGCCTCCACGTCTGCGACGAGGGAGTGCAGCAGCCTGCGCAGCGCCCAGCCGTCGGTGCTGTCGGGGTCGTAGCCCCGCAGCAGGTCGAGCCAGGCGCCCGCCGAGCGTGGCGGACGAGCCCGGACAGAGGCGACGACGGGGATGCCCACCGAGTCGGCGAGCTCGTCGCGCGAGCGCAGCTTGGGGTCGCGCTTGTTCGTCATGACGACAACGGCGGCGGCGAGCAGCGTGAGCGCGGTCGCACCCCCGAGCACGTTGAGCAGGACGTCGGTGGCATAGCCCTCTCGCTCCCCCTTCGAGGCGGGCTGGATGACGCTCGCAGCGGCCGGCGACGAGGAGTCCGAGCCATCGTCACCCGCGAGCTGCTTGCGCAGGGCCTCGACGTCGAGCAGGGTCGAGGCCTTGACCGCGGTGAGGTCGGCGAGGGCCGCAGCGTCTGCGAGCCCGGCCGCCGTCGTCGTGCCGTTGGTCGCGATCCGGGTGGTGGCCCCCCTGATCTGGGCGTTGACGGAGTCGAGGCTCTTGAGGAGAGTGTCGAGGCGCCCCTGGAGCTGCGCCTGCTGCGCCGCTCGGAGGCTGCCTCGGGTCTCCTCGAGGTAGTCCACCAGCGATGACGCCACCGCGGCCGCGAGCTCCTCGGCTCCCTTGCCTGTCGGACCCGACGCGGTGATCCGCAGAACGGCGGAGGCCGGCGTGTCCACGGTGATCCGGTCGGCGGCCTCCGCGACCGACGGGCGGGGGCTGAGCTGCTCGGCCGCTCGGTCCAGCACCTCGGAGCTCGTGACGATGAGGGCCTGGGTCGCGGAGTCGTAGCCGCCGAGCCGCCCGGATCCCGCCTGCGAGACCGTCGGCAGGAGGACGACGCTCGTGCTCGTGAACGCCGGCGGGCGGAGGGTGAGCAGTGCCACGCCCCCGCCTGCGCCGAGGACCGCGGCGAGCACGAGGACGACCGCCCGTCGCCGGAGGACGGCCCACGTCGACCTGAGGTCGACCGACTGCTCGCTCACCAGAGCCTCCCGGTGCGCTCACGGGCCGTCCTCGACTGCACGGCCGGCTCGTCGTGGACGACCAGCTCGGTCCGCAGCTCGAGGGTCCCGGTCCACGTCCCGACCCCGACGAGGGAGGTTGCGGGCACCCGCACGCCGAAGCGCGGCGAGGTCCAGCCCACGACCGGGTCGTTCTCGCCCCGGTGGGCGGTCCACGCCAGCACTCCCGGGAGCAGCAGGCGTCCCTGGCGGTCGTGTCCGTCGCGCCCGGTCCACCACAGGTCGGCGCCGTCCGGCCCGAGCTCGGCGTGGACGTGGGGGCCGAGGTGCCACGACAGCTTCAGGGAGTGTGATCGCGAGCCGGTCACGGTGTCGGTGACGGTGAGCGCCTTCCGCGGGCCGTCGAGCTCGACCCTCCGGTCGTGCCGCAGGGCCGGGTCGAGACGCGCGTATGCCGTGTGGTGCGCCTCCCACACGGAGGTCCCGGAGATGCGCAGCTCGGTCCGGCCGGTGACGGCGTCGGCGTGCGTGGCCCACATGAAGGGGCCCGACTGCACGCACTGGTCGGCACCGCCGACCTCGACGGTGTTGTGCGCCCGGGTCGACCGGAAGTAGTCCCGCCACTCCGGCTCGCCGTGGTAGCAGTACGTGCCCGGGTCCACGAGGAGCTCGACCCCGTCGTGGCGCACCTCGACCGAGAGGGCGTCGGCGTGGCCGTGCGCCGCGATCGACAGGAACCCGTGCGGTCCGCCGTCGCACCGGCACCAGAGCTCGGCACCGTGCTCACCGGCACTGCGCAGGACGGTGACCCCGGCATCCGCGAAGTGCTGGGGTCGCGTGCCGCCGCGGACCGTGATCGTCGTCGCCGCCGTCGTGGGCTCGGTCGTGGCCTCGGTCATGGCCTCGGTCGTGGCCGCGGACGAGCCCGCGGCCTGGGACAGCGCGTGGAGCAGCGTGCTCGTCACCCCGCTGCTCACCGGCGGCCACCACGACGCGGGCCCGAGGGTAGCGGCACCGCTGGCGAGGAGCACCGTCCACGGCTCGTCGTCCGGGTCGTCGAGCACGAGGGCCCGGCCCTCGTCACCGTCGCCCTGCCGCGGCGGGTTGCCGGCTGCGTCGAGGAGCGCGGCCCCGGCGTCGAGCGAGCGCTCGAGCAGCTCGCGGGTCGAGGACGAGAGGGGGTGGCCGGCGGCGTCGGCCTCGACGAGCGCGACGAGCCCGAGCTCGGTCGTGAAGCGCTGGTAGTCGGTGGCCATCTCGCGGTTGACGCCGCTGGGGAAGGTGTTCGACGCGAGCGCGTGCTCGAGCTGCTGGGTCGCCGTCCGTCGCCAGCCCTCGCTCTCGGCGAACCACGGGAAGGCACACGCGGCGGCGAGCCGACCGGCGGCCTCGGCGACGAGGTGGTTGTTGGCCGACGATCCGTGGCTGCGGAAGGCGGCGAGGTACTCCTGGTGCCACCGCAGCTGGTTGAGGGCCACCGGGTCGTCCTCGAAGAGCGCGGCGACTCCGGGCCAGTCGTCGAGGAGGCGGCGCACCCAGACCCAGCTCATGAGGCGCACGCCCAGCTCGATGCCGCTCGTCCAGTGGACCCCGGACAGGAACGGGTTCGTCGCCCACCACGAGCGCAGCTGGGCGGCGGCGGCCTCGGCGTAGGCGTCCTCCCCCGAGACCCACCAGGCGCCGGCGAGGACGGTGAGGTGGTGGTGGCGCGAGAGCTCCCAGACCGACTTGACGTTGCCGGTGACCTGCTCGTTGCGGTGGTCCACGCCGAAGGCCAGGGCGTCGTGCGGGGCCCTCCTGCCGGTGACCGGGTCGAGGAACCAGTCAGGGGCGGCCGAGTCGCGACGGTAGGTGCCAAGGACCCGCCAGTTCCCCTCGAGGACGCGGTCGGCGGCGGTGACGAGGCGCAGCGCGGCCTCCGGCGGCACCGCGGTTCTCGCGCCAGCAGCCAGGGTCGTCGTGAACGGGCGCAGCGCGAGAACGCGCGCCGGCGGCGGGAACGGCTCTCCCGGGCGGACCCGGCGGGAGGTCCACGTCAGCTGCTGGGCGCGGTCCCCCACCCGCGACGTCACCTCCGCCGCCGACATCCGGCGGAGGCGCTGGGCGTACCACGTCACCGACCTCGTCACGGCGCCACCGCCGTCCCCGAGACGAGGCTCTCGGCGACCGCGATCGTCGCCCGCGTCGTCGCGACGAGCGAGTCGAGCCCGATCGGCATCGCGGTCCCTCCGCGCACCGCCTCGACGAACGCGGCCACCTCGGCCCGCTGTCCCTTGTCCGGCCCGGTGAGGGCGCGCTTCACGTCGCGTCCGGTCCCGGTCCATGCCGTGGCCCGGGTGAAGTTCTCGAACCTGGCGTTGCGGCCCGCTCCGGAGACGTCCAGCGTCTCCTTCGGCACCCGGGCGGCTCCGCTGGTGCAGTAGTCCACCGACGCGATGGAGCCGTCCTCGAAGCGCAGCGTCGCGTGCAGGTCCGCGCCGTCCACGGTCGCGTGGGCGCTCACCTCCACCGGCCGGTGACCGACCCACCAGGCGAGCGTGTCGACGAAGTGACCGCCCTCCCCGACCCAGCGCGACCCCTCGAGCTGCTCGTCGGCATACCAGCTGCCGGACGGCATACGACCGGCGTTGACGAGGTAGCGCGCGACCACCGGCGACGTGACCGGACCGAAGCGCGAGCGCAGGTCGACGAGGAGCGGGGCGAAGCGCCGGTTGAAGCCCACCATGAGCCGGTCGTTGCCGGTGCGCTCGACGACCTCGAGGACGTCGTCGACCTCGGCACGGGTGAGCGCGAGCGGCTTCTCGACGAAGACCGCCTTGCCCTCCTCGAGCGCACGGCAGACGAAGCGTGCGTGCGAGTGGTGGCGGGTGACGACGAAGACGGCGTCGACCGACGGGTCGCACAGCACGTCCTCGGCCTCGGTGGTCACGGTGTCGAACCCGAAGGTGCGGCGCGCGTTGACCGCCGACAGCGACCTCGTCGTCGCGACCGGGCCGAGCGTGACCCCGTCGTGCCTGGCCAGGTGCGGCAGCAGCATCGACGAGGCATAGCTTCCGGCACCGACGAACCCCAGCCGGACACGACCACCGGTGGCGCGAGCCGGCCTGGGGGCGACAGTCGGCACGCGAGCACCGTTGCGGTGAGGCGCATCCGGCGCCGATGCCTCGACCGGCCCGACCTTCGGGTACTCGAGGAGGAACCCCACCCCGCGCAGCGTGCCGGTGCGCAGCTGCTCGTAGACCTCGACCGCGTCGTCGACCGGATGGGTCCCCGAGACGAGCGGGCCCACGTCCACCGTGCCCCCGGCGAGCAGGTCGAGGAAGCACCCGAGGTTGCGTCGCTCGGTCCACCGGACGTAGCCCGCGGGGTAGTCGACGCCGTCGAGCTCGTAGCGGTCGTCGTAGCGACCCGGGCCGTAGGAGCGCGAGAACCGGACGTCGAGCTCCTTCTCGTAGTAGGCGTTCCAGGGCAGGTCGAGCCGGGTCTTGCCGATGTCGACGACGCGCGCCCGGTCACGCGCGAGCCGTGCCGCGAGTTCGACCGGGCCGTTGGTCGCACCACCCGCCGCGAGGAAGACGTGGTCGGCGCCCAGCCCACCGGTGAGCGTCCTGAGGACCTGCTCCACGTATGCCGTCCCCTCACCGTCCGGGGACCCGCAGGCGACCGCGCCGGCCGCCTCCGCCATCCGGCACCGCTCCTCGACGGTGTCGATGCCGACGACCCGGACGCCGGCGGCGACGAGCAGCCGGACGACGAGCTGGCCGACGAGGCCGAGCCCGATGACGCACGCGGTCTCACCGAGCTGCGGCTCGCCGCGACGCACGCCCTGCATGGCGATCGCACCAACCGTGGCGAACGCGGCGTGCTCGGCCGCGACTCCCTCGGGCACGGGGACGCAGAGGTTGAGCGGGACCCAGTTGACCTCCGCGTGGAGCGCGAACTCGTTGCCCGCGGCGGCGACGAGGTCGCCGACCGCGAACTCCTCCGCGCCCGCGCCGACCTCGACGACGACTCCGCACAACGAGTAGCCGAGCGGGGTCCAGCTGTCGAGCTTGGTCATCGCCTTCTTGTAGGTCGCGACCGGACCCTGCTGGGCCATCGAGTCGAGCACCTTGCGCACCTGGTCCGGCCGGGCCCGCGCCTTGCCGAGCAGCGAGAGCCGGGCCTCGGTGACCTTCATGAGCTCGGTTCCCGTGGAGATGAGCGAGAAGTGGGAACGCACGAGGACGCCGCCCGGACGGCATACGGGCTCTGGTGTCTCGAGCACCGCGAGCTCACCCGACCGGTAGTTCTGCCCCACCTGCTTCATGCCGATCCCACCCCTGCGGAACGTGCGTTGCGGTACCAGAGCTCGAGGCTGAGCAGCTGCCACACCTGCTTGGCGAGGTCGCGGCGACCGCTCCGTTGGTCGTCGACCAGTCGCTGCAAGGGAGCCCGCCGCAGGAACCCGCTGTCAACGAGGTCGCCGCGGAGCAGCACGTCGTCGACGAGCTCCCGCAGGTCGTTCGTGACCCAGGCCCGCAGCGGCGCCCCGAAGCTCGCCTTCGGCCGGTCGATGATGTCGTCGGGCAGCCAGGCCCTCGCCGCGTCCTTGAGCGCCGCCTTCTGCTGCCGGCCGCGGATCTTCTCGGTGCCCGGCAGCGAGAAGGCCGCCGTGAAGACGGCCGGGTCGACGAACGGGACACGAACCTCGGTCGAGGCCGCCATGCTCGCGCGGTCGGTGTAGGTGAGGTTGAGGCCGGGCATGAACATCCGCGTGTCCGCGAGGCACATCCGGTCGACGAGGTCGTCGAGGTCGTTGTCCTCGTAGACCTCCCGGTGCCGGTCGAGGACGGTGTCGACGTGCCCGGCCAGCTCCGGGTCGAGCAGCTCGGCGAGGTCGTCGGGCTCGTGCAGGGTGTAGCTCCGGCGGAAGGCCTCCTGCTCCGGCAGCTCGGCGAAGGTGAGGAACCGCTGCGCCCAGCGGACGGTCCTCAGTCCCCGTCCCCCTACGGCCACGGGCAGGGCCCCCACGGCGGGGCGCACCCCGGCCCGCACGGGCCGCGGCACCCGCCGGTACTGCTGCGCCACGAGCATCGCGAGGTGCTTGCGGTAGCCGCCGAAGAGCTCGTCGGCGCCCATGCCCGAGAGCAGCACCTTGACGCCCGAGGCGCGGGCGGCGTCGCACATGAGGAGGGTGTTGATGGCGGCCGGGTCCCCGATCGGCTCGTCGAGGATGTCGACCATCCGCGGGAGGAGGTCGACGACGTCGGGGCTGAGCTCGATCTCGTGCAGCCGGATCCCGAGGTGGCGCGCCAGCCGCCGGGCCCAGAAGGCGTCGTCGGGCATCGACTCGAGGCGCTGGTCCTCGGGTCGGAAGGCGATCGTGTAGGCCTCGATCGAGGGGTCGCTGCGGTGGGCGAGCGCCGTGACGATGCTCGAGTCCAGGCCGCCGCTGAGCAGGGAGGCCACGGGGGCGTCCGCGACGAGGTGGGCCTGCACCGACTCGGCGACGACCTGCCGCACGTCGGCAGGGGCTCCCCCGGACGCCCGTGCGGCCTCGGCGGCGGTGTCCCAGAATGTCCCCCGTGTGACCGAGCCGTTGCGCGAGTACTCCGCCCAGGTGCCCGCCGGGTGGCGGCGCACCCCGGCGACCGCGTCCAGCTCCTGGGGCACCCAGTAGTAGAGGGTCGACGCCACCATGGCGGCGGGGTCGATGGCGAGCTCCGGCCCGACCGCGGTGACGATGGCCTTGAGCTCGGAGGCGAAGAGGATGCCCTCCCCTCGGCGTAGGACGTAGAGAGGCTTGATGCCCAGCGGGTCACGGGCCAGCGTCAGGCGGCCGGTCGACTCGTCGAGGATCGCGAACGCGTACATACCGCGGAAGCGGCTCAGGGCGCCCGGCCCCCACGCCCGCCACGCCTCGAGGACGACCTCGGTGTCCGACTCCGTCGCGAAGCGCGTGCCGAGGTTCTGCAGCTCGCTGCGAAGCTCGCGGTAGTTGAACAGCTCGCCGTTGTAGGTGAGCACGAGGCCGGACTTGGCGAAGGGCTGGTCGCCCGCGCTGGAGAGGTCGATGATCGAGAGCCGCCGGTGGCCGAGCACGACCGCCGTGTCCGGGCGCACGAGCTCGACGACCGCGCCGGCGTCGGGCCCGCGGTGGCTGATGCGGTCGACCATCGCCGAGACGAGCTCCTTGCCGTCCGGCTGCTGGTAGGCACCCGCCACCCCGCACATGGCTCAGCCCCCCACGACCGCGAGCGACGAGGGCGCGTCGGCTCCCCGCCGACCCACGAGCTCGTCGAAGACCCGGACGTAGCCGCGCCGCTGGTGCGTCCAGGCGAGGTGCTCCTCCACCCTCCGACGACCCCTGTAGCCCATCTCCGTGCGTGTCGTCGGGTCGTCGACGAGGTCGACGATGGCGCGGGCGTACTCCTCGACGTCGTTGGGTCGCACGTAGCGCGCCGCGTCCGCCGCCGACACCCGGGTCTCGGCGAGGTCGAACGCGAGCACCGGCAGGCCGAAGGCCATGTACTCCATGGTCTTGTTCATCGTCGACACGTCGTTGAGCGGGTTGAGCGGGTCCGGCGACAGGCCGACGTCGGCCGTCGAGAGGACCTGCGCCACGAACTCGTCCGGCACCCGGCCCGGGAGGTCGACGGCATCGGTGAGCCCCAGCTCGTCGCGCAGCCGGACCAGCTCCGCGTGCGAGTCGCCCGACCCCATGAAGGTGAAGGCGATGTCGTCGCGACCGAGCGCATGGACGACGTGGTCGGCGGCCCGGAGGGCGAGGTCGACGCCGTCCTGTGGTCCCATGACGCCGAGGTAGGCGACGAGGTGCGGGCGGCCGCGGCGGAGCTCCGGGTGCGGCTCGCCGCGACGCAGCTTCTCGGGGTCGGGACCGGTCCGGACGACACTCACGTGGTCGGGAGCCTTGCCGCCCCGCCTCCTGGCGATGGCGGCATACGACTCGTTCGTCGAGGTGACCCGGTCCGCGGTCCGGAAGGTCCGCCGCTCGAGGAGGAGCAGGCCACGGTGGGCCAGGCCCTGGCCGCCGAAGCGCGACGCATAGAGCTCGGGGCAGAGGTCGTGGTGGTCGAAGACGAACCGCGTCCCGTCGCGGCCGCGCAGCCACCGGGCGATCGGCCAGAAGATGTCGGGCGGGTTGCACGCCTGGAGCACCTCGAACGTCCCGTCCCTGCGGGCGCGCAGGACGAGGCGTGCGGTCGCGAGGAACGACCACGCGTACTCGAGCACGTAGCCGAGGGCGCTCCCGCCCGGGGCGTAGGGCGGGTAGGCGAGGATCCGCACCCCGTCGATCTCCTGCTCGCGCCCGGTCCCCTCCCCCTGCGGGCAGACGACCGTGACGTCGTAGCCCGCGTCGACGAGGGAGCGGCACTCGAGCCACACCCTGCGGTCGAAGGGCACGGGGAGGTTCTGGACGATGATGGCCACCCGCGGCCGGGACGTGCCTGCGCTCACCAGCTCACCCCCTGGTAGCCCGCGATGCTCTCGACGTCGTGGCCGAGGCGGCCGTTGATGTCGAGCACGAGCGCCGGCGCGGCCCGCCGCAGGGCCGCGAGGCACGCGGCGTCGGAGGTCGCGACGATGACGACGTCTGCCTCGGCGAGCGCCTCGTCGGGGTGGCCGGCGAGGAGGCGGTTGACGTGCGAGAGACGGCTCTCGAAGTACTCGCGGTTCGCCCCGACGAGCTTGGCGGGGTTGACGACCGGGTCGTAGATCCGGACCTCGAGGCCCTTGCCGAGAAAGCGCTCGGCGATCTCCAGGTTGGGGCTCTCGCGCAGGTCGTCGGTGTTCATCTTGAAGCTCAGCCCCAGGATGGCGACGCGCCGGTACCCGGTCTCGAGCACGCGGTCGACGAGCGACCGCACGGTGAGCTCGTTGCTCACCAGGGTCGAGCTCACGAGCGGCAGGTCGACGCCGTTCGCGCGCGCCATGCTCTGCAGCGCGCGCAGGTCCTTGGGGAGGCACGAGCCGCCGAAGGCGAAGCCGGGCCGGAGGTAGGACGTCGAGATGTTGAGCTTGTGGTCCTCGCAGAAGAGCTCCATGACGGTCCGGGAGTCGACGCCGAACTGCGAGAAGATCCGGCCCATCTCGTTGGCGAAGGTCACCTTGACCGCGTGGTAGGCGTTGCACGCGTACTTGAGCGACTCCGCGGTGGCGACGTCGACGTGGTGGATCGGCAGGCCGAGGAACCCCAGCAGCTCCTCGCAGTGCTCACGCGTCCGCGGGTCCTGGGCGCCCACGACGACCATGGGCGGGGCGAAGAAGTCGTCCATGCCGCTGCCCTCGCGCAGGAACTCCGGGCACATCGCCGTGCCGACCGACCACCCGGCGGGGAGCAGGTCCTCGGCGAAGGCAGGGGCCACGACCGTCGCGCCGGTGCCCGGGGGCACGGTCGAGCGGATGACGACGGAGTGGAAGCCCGATGCTGGTGGCCGCACCACCGACATCGCGTCGCGTATCTGAGAGAGCACCCTCGTGATGAAGCCGAGGTCGGTGTCGCCTCTCGACCGTGACGGCGTGCCCACGCACACCAGGGACAGGTCGGCGCGGTCCATCGCCTCGGTGACGTCCGTCGTGGCACGGAGGCGGCCGCTGGCGACCGACTCGGCGACGAGCTCGTCGACGCCCGGCTCGACGACCGGGGCGCGTCCCTCGTTGAGGGTGGCGACCTTGCCTGCGTCGACGTCCACCCCGACGACGTCGTGCCCGCGTGCGGCGAGGCCTGCTGCGGTGACGGCGCCGACGTAGCCCAGCCCGAAGATGGCGACCCTCATCGGGACACCCCGCTCGGGCGGGCGCTGACCTGTCGGGCGCTGACCTGTCGGGGGCTGACCTGTCGGGCGGCACGTCGGACAGGGAGCATCGTCCTTGGGGCCGCGGTGCGGTCGTTGCGTTTCACCATGCATCACCTGGGTTCCCTGCAGATTCGGGTGGAGTTGGTTCAACCAGGGCCGACGCTATGGAGGGGGTCATGGGGCCGCCGCCCAAACGGAGCAAGATGGACAGGTCCGGCCATCGGCCGAGGCCCGGACGCGCTAGTCCGGCGACCCCAGTGCCCAGATCCGGTCTGGCACGAGTGGAACGACCCGGATGAGCGCCCCCGCGGCGCCACGGGCCCGGGCCCGTTCGATCGGGCTACGTGGCTATGCCCCGACCGGAGTCCTCGGGCCACGCAGGCGACGGGCCGGCGTGCCGACCCACGTCTCCCCGTCGGGAAGGTCCTCCAGCAGGGTGGCACCCATGCCCAGCGTCGCGCCGTGACCGACCGTGAGCCCCTGTCGCACAGCGGCGCCCATCCCCAGGTAGGCCTCGGAACGCACCCGCACCCCACCACCGAGACCCACGCCGGACGCCATCGTGGCGTAGTCCTCGACGACGACGTCGTGGGTCAGGGTGACGTGTGGCATGACGACGACGTGGTCCCCGATCGACACCGGTGCCGTGACGACCACGCCGGCGAGCAGTACCGTCCCCTGCCCCACGACGGTGGTGGGCGGCAGGATGGTCTGCGGGTCGACGACCGTCGCGAACCGGTCGGCGCTCACCCCGGACGCGACAAGCCTCGTGACCACGCGGCAGCGCACCGACCCGTGCCCGATGGTGACGACGACCTCGACCGGGCCGCTCTGCGAGAGCACGTCGAACGTCGTGAACCCGTCGGTCGTGCCGAGCACGGGCACGCCGCCGGGCAGCACCTCGCCCACGCGGCTGGGGTCGTCGTCGAGGCATCCGACGACCTCGCGCCCGAGGCGTCGAGCGCACTCGGCGACCTCGGCCGCGAGCCCACTGGCTCCGACGAGGAGGAGAGGACCGCCACCTTGGGTCATGGTCCCATCGTGGGGCATCGCCCCTGCCCCTCGCTGCGTGCGGGCACCACCACTTCTCGCTCAGAAGGCCCCGCGGCCGCCGACGACGGCACGGGCGGTCCGGACGAGGATCTGGAGGTCGAGCATCGGCGACCAGTTGTCGACATACCAGAGGTCGAGGCGCACCGTCTGCTCCCAGCTGAGCGTCGACCGGCCGCTCACCTGCCACAGCCCGGTCATCCCCGGACGGACGCGCAGGCGCCGCATGGCGTCCGGCTCGTAGTGGTCCACCTCGGAGGCCAGCCCCGGACGCGGGCCGACGAGCGACATGTCGCCCAGCAGCACGTTGAGCACCTGGGGTACCTCGTCCACCGAGAAGCGACGCAGCCAGCGGCCAACGGTCGTCACGCGCGGGTCCGTGCGGTCCTTGAAGAGCACGCTGTTGACGTCGTGCCCCGACGCCCGCAACGCCTCGAGCCGCGCCTCCGCGTCGACGGCCATCGTGCGGAACTTGTAGATCGTGAACTCCCTACCACCCTGGCCGATCCGCTTCTGCCGGAACAGGACAGGACCGGGGCTGTCGATCCGGATGGCCAGCGCCACGAGCAGGAGGAAGGGCAGGGCCAGGGTGGTCAGGAGGAGCGCCAGCGCCTTGTCCTGGGCACGCTTGGCGAGGATCCGTGCGCCGGTGCGCACGGGCCGCTCGAGGTGGAGCAGGGAGGCGCCTGCCTCGGCGCGGATCGACAGCCGTGGCCCGGCCACCTCGAAGATGCCCGGGCAGATGACGAGGTCGACGTCCCGCTCCTCGAGCTCCCAGGCGAGCGAGCGGAGCTCCTTGCCCGTGAGGCCCGGATGCCCGCTCACGGCAACGAGATCGGCGTCGTGGTAGTCGACGACGAGCGTCACGTCGCGCGGCTTGCCGGCCACCGGCACGCCGTCGAGCGTCGCACCGGCCCGTGCCGCGTGCTTGAGCCCGCTCACGCAGGCCCCGACGATCTCGAACGCGTTCGTCGGCGACTCCCGGAGCTCGCGGATGAGCTCGGTGGCCGACCGCGCGCTCCCCACGATGACGGTCCGCTGCCGGTACCTCCCCTGGGCACGGGCACGCCCGAGCCACACCCTCATCCCTTTGCGCAGGAGGAGGGAGGACGCCACGAGGGCCAGCACGATGAGGAAGACGGGAGCGCGCGCGAGGTCCATGGCGAAGACGTAGGCGACGAGTCCCGTACTCCCGAGCAGGAGTCCACCCGCCCACACGACCCCTTGGTACTCTCGCGGCCCCTGACCGAGGTGCCGGCCCTGGTAGCCGTGGAGGACGTGCAGGGCGAGCACCCAGGCCACCGGGGTGAGCAGGACGACGACGGCGAAGCGGTCCGGTTGCCGACTGACCCGCATCGCCGCCGCCGCCGTACTGGCCCCGAGTGCGCACAGCACGTCACCGAGGAGCAGACGCACGCGGTAGGCGGCAGGCCATGCCATCCGGGTGCGGCCGCCACCTGCGTGCTCTGCTCCCGCCAGGTCTGACGCAGCCCTCAGCCGTCGGACCAGGCCGTCGCGCAGACCCGCCCCGGGCAGCAGCACACGGACCTCGACGTTCCCCGCTTCTGACGAGGCGTTCTTCCGCATCTCGCACCACCACCGCTTTCGCGACGACTTCAAGGGTGGGTCTGTTCCACCAGGGTCCCGACGCTAGGGCGACGCCCGAAGCCGTTGCGGCACAACGGACCAAGATGGACAGGTCCGGTCATGCGCTCCCCATCCGGACGGCCCAGCGGGCGACGGCCCGCGGGTCAACCCGGACGTAATGGTCACATCGGAGCGTGGAAGCGCTGCTGGGTGTCGAGGAGGCCGCGGGTCACGAGCATCTCGACGGCGTCGGCCGCGTCGCCGAGGAGGAAGGGCAGCTCCTTGCGCTCGGTCGGCGAGAAGTCCTTGAGGACGAAGTCGGCGGCGTCCTGTCGACCGGGCGGACGCCCGATGCCGACACGCACGCGTAGGTAGTCGCGCGTGCCCAGCGACTTGGAGATCGACCGGAGCCCGTTGTGACCACCCTCGCCACCACCCAGCTTGAGCCGGACGTCGCCCGCGGGGATGTCGAGCTCGTCGTGGACGACGACGAGGCGGTCGGGGTCGATCGAGAAGAAGCCGAGCAGCGCCTTGACCGGCCCCCCCGACTCGTTCATGTAGCTGTGCGGCACGGCGATGACCGCCGAAGGACCGGGCACTCCCCCGGGACCGGTGCCGATCCGCACCTGGGCCGCCGAGGCCCGCGCCTTGTGCGCGCGCAGCGCGCTCCCCGTGCGTGATGCCAGCTCGTCGACGACCATCGCACCGACGTTGTGCCGGTTGCCGGCATACGTCGGTCCGGGGTTGCCGAGCCCGATGACCAGCCACGTCTCACTCACGGACGACGAGTATGCCGTCGCTCCCCCTCTCGTCCCAACCCGCCTTTTCCGGACGAGCGGCACCCGGACACGCGAACGGGCCCGGTCCGTGGTGGACCGGGCCCGTTCGGGATGCGCGTCAGTCGCGCGTGGAGCAGATCGCTCAGGCGTTCTCGGAGGTCTCCGCGTCGCCCTCGGCGGCCTCGCCCTCGGCAGCGGCGCCCTCGGCGCCCTCGGCGGTCTCGGCGTCGGACTCCTCGTGCTCGATGCCGGCCTCGGCCTCGGCCTCCGCCAGCTCGGCCTCGAGGGCCTCCTCGGAGATCTGCTGGGTGATGTTGACGACGAGGGCCTCGGCGTCCGTGACGAGCGTCGCGCCCGCGGGCAGCTCGACGGCGCCGGCGAGGATCTGCGTGCCGGCCTCGAGGCCCTCGACGGAGACGGTGACCGACTCGGGGAGGTTGGTGGCCTCGGCCTCGACCTGGAGGGTCGAGTGGTCGACGGTGACGACGGTCTCCGGACCGGCCTCGCCCTCGACGTGGACCGGGACGTCGACGACGACCTTCTCGCCCTTGCGGACGATGACGAGGTCGACGTGCTCGATGACGGGCTTGATCGGGTCGCGCTGGACGTCCTTGGCGAGAGCCATCTGCTCGTCGCCGTCGAGGACGATCGTGAGGAGGGCGTTCGGGTTCTTGAGCGCCATCATCGCGTCGTGGCCCGGGAGGGTGATGTGCACCGGCTCCGCGCCGTGGCCGTACATGACGGCGGGGATCTTGTGGTCGCGACGGATCTTGCGGGCGGCACCCTTGCCGAACTGGGTGCGGGCCTCGGCGGTCAGCTTGACGGTGTCGTTGGACACGGGGAACTCCTGGGGCTAAAGGGCGAATCGGTCAGGTGACGTCGGGGGGAACTCGGCGTCTGCGGTGGCCTCGACGCGGGACACGGCACGGACAGGCGCGCTGGCCCGCGGATCATCCCTTCGGCGATCTGCGGCCACCGCGTCGATCACGGACTTCGCTGGCCCGAACATCTCTGGCCGGTGCGGCGTCCCTCGCCGAGGCAACCCCGAGAGTCTAGGCGACCCGCCCCGCGACAGGCCAATCGGCCGCATGCCGCCCACCCCGGCCCCCGGCTTCCCCGCCGGCCTCGACTTCCCCGCCCGAAGTGGGTTGCTCGGGGTTCGCAAGGGAACCGTGGCGCTGCGAAGCCCGACCTTCCGCTCCGAAGCGAGGTGCCGGCTCGGCTGACGCGGACGAGGCGGACGCCGAGGACGCCGGTTCAGCCGACGCTGGTTCAGCCGACGGGGTTCGGCAGCTGCTCGGGCACGGCCGCCGTCGCCGGCTCCTCGCCCACGACGGCCGGACCCTCCCCCAGTCGGACCGCGACGACACCACCGAGGATGAGCAGCCCACCGGCCAGCTGGACGAGTCCGGGCAGCTCGCCGAGCAGGGCCCAGGCGATGAGGACGGCGAAGAGCACCTCGGACAGCCCGACGAAGCTCGCGATCGTCGCGCCGACGAGGCGCGTTCCGATGACCCCCACGCCGTAGGCGATGGCCGCAGCGACGACGGCGAGCTCGGCGACGGGCACCCACCAGGCGACCGTGGCGCCGGCGATCTGGACGCTCTCCCGGGCGGTGCCGTAGCCGATGAGCCCGGTCGCGCTGGCGATGACGAGCAGGACCGCGCCGAGCCCGAGCCCGAACCCGGCAAGGGCCAGCGGAGGCAGCGACTCCTCGTGCTCGTGGCCCGAGGTGACATAGAAGGTGGCGAGGCCGACGGCGGCGAGCAGGCCCCACACCACACCCGCCCACGAGATCTCGACCCCCGAGAAGACGTCGAGCACGAGCACGAGCCCGGCGACCGAGAGCGCGACGCCGGCGAGCGTCAGCCGCGAGGGGCGGCGGCCGTGCGCCGCCCACATCCAGCCGACGACGAAGACGACGCCGAGGTACTCGAGGAGCAGCGCCACCGCGACTGAGAGCGACTCGACCGCGTTGAAGTAGGCGAACTGGCACCCGGCGACGGCCACCGCGCCGAAGGCGAGGACCTGGCCGGCGTTGCGTCGCAGGAGGTGCCAGCGGCCCCGGGTCACCCAGAGCGCGACCGGGACGAGCAGCACGGCGGCGAACCCGACCCGCCAGGTCACGACCCCACCCGGTGTCCAGCCGGCCTGGAGCAGCGACTTCGCGAACGCACCCGACGACCCGAAGGTGGCAGAGGCGAGCAGCACGAGGAGGAAGCCCACGAGCATCGCGCGAGGGGTACGGGTCTGGATGCCGGCGTTCACGGCGCTCACCTCGTCAGGAGTAAAATGGACGATTGCCCCTTACGATCGACACGCTACGACCACCGCCTGTCAGGAGTCAAGATGATCTTTGCCCATGACACAGAGCTCTCGCTCCAGTACGCCGCGTCCGTGGTCAACACGGAGGCGGGCTTCGGCGACGACCCCTCCGAGGAGCTGCCGACCGTCGCCGCCCTCAACGCGCACCTCGATGCCTGGGACTGGAGCGGTGGCCGCCCACGGACCCGTGCCGAGCTCGACGAGGTGCACGCGCTGCGCCCGCGTCTGCGCGAGCTGTGGACCCGTGACGTCGAAGGCCTCGTCGAGGGCGTCAACGCGCTGCTCGCCGAGCACCGCGCGGTCCCACGCGTCGTCCGGCACGACGACCTCGACTGGCACATCCACGCCACCGATGACGACGCACCGATCGCCACCCGCATGGCGGTCGAGGCGGCGATGGCGATCATCGACCTCATCCGCGCGGGCGAGACCGAGCGCCTGCGGGTCTGCGCCGCCGACGACTGCGGTGACGTCGTCATCGACCTCACGAAGAACCGGAGCCGGCGCTACTGCGACGGGACGTGCGCCAACAGGGCCCACGTCGCGGCATACAGGGCACGTCAGCACGCCGACTGATGGCGACGTCGCAGAGTGGCTCGCGAACTTCGCGACTCTGCGAAGTCGCAGTCAGTCGAAGAGGAGCAGCGTCAGGCGCGGCCGCCGAAGAGGCTCGTCACCGAGCCGTCCTCGAAGACCTCCTTGATCGCCGCGCTGATGAGCGGGGCGATCGAGAGGACGGTGAGCCCGTCGAACTCGTTGTCCGGCGAGATTGGCAGCGTGTTGGTGACGATGACCTCGCGCGCCGCGCAGTCCCGGAGCCGCTCGGCCGCCGGCGGCGAGAGGATCGCGTGCGTCGCGGCGATGATGACGTCCTTGGCGCCGTCGGCCATGAGGGCGTCGGCGGCCTTGGTGATCGTGCCGCCGGTGTCGATCATGTCGTCGACGAGCACGCAGACCCGGCCCCTGACCTCACCGACGACGCGGTTGGCGACGGCCTGGTTGGGCTGGTTGATGTCGCGCGTCTTGTGGATGAACGCCAGCGGCACGCCGCCGAGGCGCTTGGACCACTGCTCGGCGACCTTGATGCGGCCGGCGTCGGGGGAGACGACCGCGAGGTCCTCGTGGCCGTACTTCGCCGACACGTAGTCCGACAGCACCGGCTGCGCCATGAGGTGGTCGACCGGCCCGTCGAAGAAGCCCTGCACCTGGTCGGTGTGCAGGTCGACGGCGATAAGGCGGTCGGCGCCGGCCGTGTGGAACAGGTCGGCCATGAGGCGGGCCGAGATCGGCTCGCGGCCGCGGTGCTTCTTGTCCTGGCGGGCGTAGCCGTAGAACGGCATGACGACCGTGATCCGCTTGGCGCTCGCCCGCTTGAGAGCGTCGATCATGATGAGGTGCTCCATGATCGCGTCGTTGAGCGGCGCGCTGTGGCTCTGGATGACGAACGCGTCGGAGCCGCGGACGGACTCCTCGTAGCGCACATAGATCTCGCCGTTGGCGAAGTTGTAGGCGCTCGTCGGGACGAGCTCAGTGCCGATGAGCGCGGCGACCTCCTGGGCCAGCCCCGGGTGGGAGCGGCCGCTGAAGATCATCAGCTGCTTCTTGGGCTTCTTGCGGATGTTGGCGGACTTGGGCCGGTCGTCCTTGGCCATGCTCAGGCCTCGCCTTCTTCGTCGCGGGAGTTGCCGGGCAACGCCGTATGCCGTGTGCCTGCCTCCGTGGCCGCGCGCGCCGCCGCCTCGGTCTTGGTGCCGGCGCGGGCCCGGGCGACCCAGCCGTCCACGTTCTTCTGCCGGCCGCGCGCGACGGCGATCTGTCCGGGCTCGACGTCACCGGTGAGGGCGCTGCCGGCCGCGACGTAGGCGCCGTCGGCGATGTCGACCGGCGCGATGAGGACGCTGTCGGAACCGACGAACGAGTGCGCGCCGATGGTCGTGTGGTGCTTGGCGACCCCGTCGTAGTTGGCGAAGATCGTGCCGGCGCCGATGTTGGCGCCCTCGCCGATCGTCGCGTCACCGCAGTAGGTGAGGTGCGGGACCTTCGCGCCGTCGCCGATGCGGGCGTTCTTGGTCTCGACGAAGCCGCCGATCTTGCCCTTGGCGCCGAGGACGGTGCCTGGCCGCAGGTAGGAGTAGGGGCCGACCGTGGCACCCGCACCGATCTGCGCGAGGGTGGCCTCGGTGCGCTTGACCTCGGCGCCGTCGCCGACCTCGGTGTCGGTGAGCGTCGTGTCGGGACCGATGCGGGCGTCGGCACCGACCGACGTCGCGCCGAGCAGCTGCGTGCCCGGGAGGATCGTCGCGTCGCGGCCGATGCTCACGTCGCTGTCGATCCACGTCGTCTCGGGGTCGACGATCGTCACGCCCTCGCGCATCCAGCGCTCGTTGTTGCGCCGGTTGAGCTCGCGGCCGAGGGTGGCGAGCTGGACGCGGTCGTTGACGCCCTCGGTCTGCCAGAGGTCGTCGATGACGTGCGCGCTCACGAGGCGACCGGCGTCGCGGGCGATGGCGAGCACGTCGGTGAGGTACTTCTCGCCCTGGGCGTTGTCGGTGCCGACCCGGCCGAGGGCCTCGCGGAGCACGGTGACGTCGAAGGCATAGATCCCCGAGTTGATCTCGGTGATCGCACGCTGCTCCTCGGTGGCGTCCTTCTGCTCGACGATCCCGGCGACGCTGCCGTCGGCGTCGCGCACGATGCGGCCGTAGCCGTGGGGGTTGTCGAGGTGGGCCGTGATGACCGTGGCCGCGCTGCCCGAGGCGTCGTGCCGGGCGACCAGGTCGACGAGGGTCTCGCCGGTGAGCAGGGGCACGTCGCCGTAGGTCACGAGGACCGTGCCGGTGAGGTCGCCCGGGAGCACGTCGAGCGCGCACTCGGTGGCGCGGCCGGTGCCCTTGACCTCGTCCTGGTCGGCGATCGTCGCGGCGGCGTCGACGTCCGCGACGTGCGCGGCGACGAGGTCGCGCTCGTGCCGGACGACGACCGCAAGGTGCGCGGGCTCGGTGGCGCGGGCCGCCGCGATGGCGTGCCCGACGAGGCTGCGGCCCCCGATCCGGTGCAGCACCTTGGGGGTGGCTGACTTCATCCGGGTTCCCTCGCCTGCGGCGAGGATGATGACTGCGGCGGGCCGGGCAGTGGTCACGAGGCGGGCTCCCGAGGGGTCGTGGCGGCGTACCGCGCCACTGTACCGACGAGTCGCCCGTATGCCGTCCTCGCCCGTGCTCGCCGCACCCGCGGTCCTCGAGCGCGCCGTCTGACGCAGCCGTCGCCACGACCGCGCGAGGGGCTCAGTCGAGCTCGGTGACCGTGCGCTGGCCGGGCGTTCCCCCGAGGCGGACGCGCGCGTTCGAGACGTTGTTGCTCGTCGATGACTCCTTGAGGCGGTTGCGGAAGTTCGTCGTCACCCGCACCGTGTAGGTGCCGTTCGGCAGGCCGGTGATGTCGAACGCCTGGCCCGGCAGACCCTGGTAGTAGGTGTCGCCCCAGCCGGCAGGGAGGACCTCGCGGATCCACAGGGCCGACTGGCCACCGCAGTTCGACCACAGCCGGTCGGTCTCGACGCGCTGAGCCGCCCCGCGGATCGTCAGGTCGATCGGGTCGGTCGGTGCGAGGCAGAACGCCTGCTTGCCGCTGCGGGTGACCGCCCCGTCGGCGGCGACGAGGTCGTACTGCGCGATGTCCTCGAAGTGCCAGTGGAGGTGCCCCTCACGCGGGTCCCACTCGAACTCGCCCGCAGGGTAGGAACGCACGGGCGCGCCGTCGCGGTACTCGAACTGCGTGGCACGCATCGTGTCGTCGCTGACGCGGAAACCCTCGACGATGAGTGGGCCGGAGCCGAGGTTGGCGATGTTGGCCCCGAACGCGAGCTGGTCACGGCCCTCCTCGTCGGTCCCGGCCTGCATGTCGAAGGCCGGCAGGGCAACCATGTCGGGCAGGCCGTTCGCGCGACGGTCACGGTCACCCTCCGCGCGGTCACGGCGCTCGGGGTTGGCCTTCGCGGAGGCGATCCGCAGCGCGGTCGACGACTCGAGCGTCGCGGCACGCGCGGACCGCGAGTTGACGTCGGCCGCCGCCGCACGGACGACCGGGTCGAGCTTGGTCGCACCATGCCCCTTCGCGTGGTCACTGGCGGGGGCCGCGTGGCCGGCGTGCGGCGCCGCGCTCGAGGTCGTCCTGCTCAGCGAGGCCGAGCCCGCACCGCCCTCGGGCGGGGCGCACCACTCGGGGTCGTAGGGGCAGGGCACCGTCGTCACCGTCATCGACACGGAGGCCTTGGCCTGCGCAGCCGGGATCGCGAACTGCCGGACGTAGGTCGGCGTGATCCGCAGCGTCACCGTGTAGTCGCCGTCGGCCCCCTCGAAGTTGCTGATGAGGTCGTTGCCGACCGAGGCCGCCCAGCCCTTGTCGAGCCCGTAGACGATGTGCTTGGTGAGGTGGGTGCCGCACGAGCTGGCGAGCTGCGGCTCAGCCGGCCCGGTCGCGTCGAGCCGCGCCTGCTGCTCCATGCCCCAGGCGCCACCGGGGCAGAAGCTCAGCGTCTGCCGCGTGACGAGCTTGCCCGCGCCGGTCCTCAGCTCGAGGTCGAGGAAGTCCGGCAGCCCGAGCGACATGGGTCCGCGGACGGGAGTCTGGATCCTGCGGTCCCGCACGATCGTGCCCCGCGACTCCTTGCGGACGAGCCAGAGGTCGGCATTGCCGTCGGCACCCGGCACGGCCTCGACCTGGAGGGCGGCCTTCGTCACCCCGACGAAGGTGCCGAGCTCGGCGAAGATGAAGGGGTCGCCCTCGACGCGCTCCACCCGGATCTGCGGCGACGCGACGCGAAGCCCCAGCTGCGGGTCGCCGGGTGCAGCGAAGGCACCCCACGCCGTGATCCCGCTGGCGGTCGTCACTGCGACCGCGCCCACCACTGCCATGAACCGACGACCGACCTTCATCACGCGCTCCCCTGTGAACGATGACCTGCGGAGTGGACGACCGAGAGGTCGTGGCACGGGTGCCCTGCGCCGACCACGATGTCTGCCGCCTGGGGCGAGGGTCGCACGAAGGGAGCGGGCCGGGGGCACGAACGCGCGAACACGCCGTATGGCTCCCCGGGTAGGAGTCGAACCTACGTCGCTAGTCCTGATTCAAAGTCAGGCGGGCCCTGCCGGCAGACCAACCGGGGAACGATGCACGCGGACGAGCCCACGGCATACGACGCACAGGGTAGTTGACCCGTGGGGCACCTCACCGCGGTGCGCCCTGCGGCCACTGGGGCCGCAGGGCACAATGGTGCGAGTGAGTCGAGACCAGGCCGTGCCCAAGGTGCGCACTCCGCGGGGGCGGATGACCGGAGCCCAGCGGCGTGAGCAGCTCATCGGCATCGGCCGGCAGCTCTTCGCGAACCGGGGCTACGAGGCGACGACGGTCGAGGAGATCGCGAGCGTCGCCGGGGTCTCGAAGCCGGTCGTCTACGAGCACTTCGGCGGCAAGGAAGGCCTGTACGCCGTCGTCGTCGACCGGGAGATCCAGTCGCTCCTCGGGGCGATCGCGGGCGCCCTGACCTCCGAGGGCGGGTCGCGGGCGCTGCTCGAGCGGGCCGCGACGGCGCTGCTCGACTACATCGAGAGCTCGACCGACGGGTTCCGGATCCTCGTGCGTGACTCGCCTCCGGGACAGCAGACGGGCAACTTCGCGTCGCTCATGTCCGACGTCGCCTCACAGGTCGAGCACCTGCTCGCGGCGCAGTTCACGCACCGCGGGCTCGACCCCAAGCAAGCGCCGATGTATGCCCAGATGCTCGTCGGCATGGTCGCCCTCACGGGGCAGTGGTGGCTCGAGAACCCCAAGGCGAAGAAGCGCGACGTCGCCGCCGCGCTCGTCAACCTCGCGTGGAACGGCCTCACCGGCCTCGAGTCGAAGCCGACGATCACCCACCCCTGATCGCGCCGACCACGCGCCCGCCCCGACTGATTGCCCCACCACCACCGTCGCGCCCCGTTCTCGGCCCTACGCCGGTGGTCCTGGGGCAAGAAGTGCGTGAGGTGAGCGGGTCAGACGGTGAAGTCGAGCTTGGGTGGCTTCACCTGCTGGAACTCGACGCGGTTGCCGACGGGGTCGTCGGTGTGGAAGCGCTGCACGCCGGGGACCTCGTGGTTCCAGCGCACCTCTCCCCCGGCGCCGGCGACGGCCGCCGCGAGGACCGCGACGTCGTCGACGCCGAAGCACGGGTGCGCCTTGCGCGCAGGGACGAAGCCCTCCTCGACGCCGCAGTGCAGCTCCTGCTCGCCCGCGGCGAACCACACCCCGCCGCGCGCCGCGAGGATCGGCGGCTTCGGGATCTCGGGCAGCCCGCAGACGACACCGTAGAAGTGGCGGAGCAGGTCCTCGGTGCCGGCCGGGCAGGCGAGCTGCACGTGGTGCAGCCCGACGACCGCCATCAGCTCGAGGCCTTCCGGGCGACCGCGAAGACGCGGCGGAAGGGGAAGACGACGCCGACCTCGGTGCGGGGGTAGGCCTCTCGCAGCGCCGCGGCATACGGCTCGAGGAAGGCGTCGCGCTCCTCGCCCTCGGGGAGGATGTCGAGGACCGGCCGCAGGCCGGTGCTGCTCACCCAGTCCAGCACCGGGTCGTCGGACTCCTCGTCCGGGTCGAGCACGTGCGAGTAGACCGTCTCCCACGCGTCGACGGTGGTGCCGAGCCGGCTGAGGAAGGTGAGGTAGGTCCGGGGCTCGCCGACGGCGGGCAGGTCGAGCGCGGCGAGCAGCTCGTTGGCGCGGGCATGGGTCGCGGCCGTCTCGCGCATGAGCGCGTGGCTCGGCGCGTCGAAGTTGTTGGGCACCTGGAGGGCGAGCCAGCCGCCGGGGCGAAGCGCCTCGACCCACGTCGGCAGGAGGTCGAGGTGGCCCGGCACCCACTGCAGCGTCGAGTTCGTGATGATGACGTCGGGCGCCTGACCGAGCGAGGCGGGGTCCCAGTCCTTGAGGTCGGCCTGGACCCACTCGACCCGGTCGCCGGTGTCGAGCGCACGCGCCGCCTCGAGCATCGACTCCGCACCGTCGACGCCGACGATGCGCGCCTCGGGCCACAGCTCGCCGAGCGTGAGGGTGGCGGGCCCGTTGCCACAGCCGAGGTCGACGACGAGCTCGGGGGCGTCGGCGCGCACCTGCGCGACGAGGTCGGCGAAGGGGCGGCTGCGCTGCTCCCCGAAGCGGGAGTAGGCCGCCGGGTCCCAGCTCGGCTGTGTGCGCATCGTGCTCCTCCTGCAGTCCGGGCGGCCGCGGTCGGCCGCTCCTCCCCACTCTGTCCCGAGGTTATCTTGATGTCAAGATACTTGACGGGAGTACAGTCGCCCTCATGTCCGAGGATGACGTCGACCGTATCGTCTCCGCGTGGCGTCGAGAGCGTCCGGAGCTCGACGTGACGCCGCTCGAGATCCTCAGCCGCGTCTCGCGCCTGGCCCGCCGCCTCGACCTCGCTCGCGGGGCCGCCTTCAGCGAGCACGGTCTCGACAGCTGGGAGTTCGACGTCCTCTCGGCGCTGCGCCGCGCGGGACGTCCCTACGAGCTCTCCCCCGGACAGCTCGTCGCGCAGACGCTCGTGACGAGCGGGACGATGACGAACCGCGTCGACCGGCTCCTCGCCCGCGGCTTCGTCGAGCGCCACCCCGACCCGCGCGACCGGCGCGGCGTCATTGTCCGCCTCACCCCGGCGGGCATGCGGACCGTCGACGCTGCCCTCGACGACCTGCTTACCCACGAGCGCGAGCTCCTCGCCGACCTGCCCAGCGGCGAGCGCGACGCCCTCGCCGCCCAGCTCCGCGTCCTCCTCACCCCCTTCGAGCGCACCGCCGCCGACTCCCCGTTGCGTCCGGCAAGGTGACGCCCCTGCCCCCACACTTGCGGACGCAACGGTCGGGGCTGGACCTTGCGTCCGGCAGGGTGACGCCCCGGCCCCCACACTTGCGGACGCAAGGGTCGCGTATGCCGTGGCTCAGGGTTCGAGGACGTCCGCGGCCTGGAGCCACTCGAGCTCGAGCGACTCGCGCTCGTCGACGACCTCGCGCAGCTCGGCGTTGAGCTCGAGCACGGCAGCGTGGTCGGCGGCCTGCTCGGCCATCGCCGTGTGGATCCGCTCCTCCCGCTGAGCGAGGCGGGCGAGCTGCTTCTCGACCCGGGCCATGACCTTGCGCGCCTCGCGCTGCTCGGCCGGGCTCGCGACCGGCCCCTGGGGCGCGGCCGGCGCCTGACCCGACGTCCCCGCACCGCCGCCCTGCGACTCCCCGCCGGCCCCGGAGGCGGCGGCGGAAGCGGCAGGTGACGACACGGCATACGACGGGGTGACGGTCGCGCGGAGGCGGAGGTACTCCTCGACGCCGCCCGGCAGCTGGCGCACGCGACCGTCGCCGAGCAGGGCGACCTGCTCGTCGGCGATGCGTTCGAGGAGGTAGCGGTCGTGCGAGACGACGAGCAGCGTGCCGGCCCAGCCGTCGAGGACGTCCTCGAGCGCGGTGAGCGTCTCGATGTCGAGGTCGTTGGTGGGCTCGTCGAGAAGGAGGACGTTGGGCTCGTCCATGAGGATGCGCAGCACCTGGAGCCGGCGCCGCTCACCACCCGAGAGGTCGCGCACGCGCGTCTGCTGGCGCGGCCCGGGGAAGCCCAGCCGCTTGGCCAGGCTCGACGCGGTGACCTCCTTGCCGGCGAGGACAGTGACCTTGCGGACCTCCTCGACGGCCTCGATGACGCGGGCGTCGGCGAGCCGGTCGAGCTCGCGCACCTCCTGCGTGAGGTGGCCGATGCGCACCGTGACGCCTTGCTTGCGCTTGCCCGAGGCGAGCGGCACCTCGCCCGCGAGCGCGCGCAGGAGCGTGGACTTGCCCGAGCCGTTGACGCCGACGATGCCGATGCGCGCGCCGGGTGCGAGGTGCCACGTGATCCGGTCGAGCAGCACGCGGTCCCCGACCGCCACCGACGCGTCGAGCAGGTCGATGACGTCCTTGCCGAGCCGGCTCGTCGCGAACGCCATGAGCTCGACGTCGTCGCGCAGCGGCGGCACGTCCTCGATGAGGGCGTTGGCGGCGTCGATGCGGAACTTCGGCTTGGACGTGCGGGCCGGCGCCCCGCGGCGCAGCCACGCCAGCTCCTTGCGGAGCAGGTTGTTGCGCCTCTCCGCGGTGACGCGCGCCATCCGCTCGCGCTCGGCCTTGGCGAGCACGTAGGCCGCGTAGCCACCGTCGAAGCCGTTGACCTCGCCGTCGACGACCTCCCACGTGCGGGTGGCGACGGCGTCGAGGAACCAGCGGTCGTGGGTGATGGCGACGAGGGCGTTGTCGGGGCGCGAGCGGTGCTGGACGAGGTGCTCGGCGAGCCAGGCGACGCCCTCGACGTCGAGGTGGTTCGTCGGCTCGTCGAGGAGCAGGACGTCCGGGTCGTCGACGAGCAGCTTGGCCAGGCCGAGGCGGCGCCGCTCACCACCGGACTTGCCGGCGACGGTCGAGTCGAGCCCGCCGACGGCCGGGGCGTCGATGCCGCCGAGCAGGCCGGTGAGGACGTCGCGCACCCGGGCGTCCCCGGCCCAGACGTGCTCGGGCCGGTCGCCGAGGACCGCCTCGCGGATCGTCGCGGCGGGGTCGAGGGAGTCGTCCTGGGTGAGCACGCCGACGGTGGCTCCGCCGAGCCGGGCGACGCGGCCGCTGTCGACGTCGCGCTCCCCCGCGATGACGCGCAGGAGGGTCGTCTTGCCGCCGCCGTTGCGCCCGACGATGCCGATGCGGTCGCCGCCGGAGACGCCGAGCGAGACGCCGTCGAGCACCTGGGCGGTGCCGAGCGCGAGGGCAGCGCGCTCGACCGAGATGAGGACGGCCACTAGTCGACCCGGGCGGGGATGACGTGTGCGCCGTGCACCGGGCCGACGGCCTTGCGGACCTCGCGGGCGGCACCGGTCGCGGTGAGGGCGACGGTGAGGTCGATGGCCGCCTCGACGTCCTCGACGAGGAAGGCCACGGTGGGCCCGGACCCGGAGACGATCCCGCCGAGGGCGCCGAACTCCATGCCGCTCTCGAGCAGCTCGCCGAGCTCGGGACGCAGCGAGACAGCCGCCTCCTGGAGGTCGTTGGTGAGCTGCGGCGCGAGGGCGTGCGGGTCGCCGGTGCGCAGCGCGCTCATGAGCTGTGAGTTGGGCTCGGGCACCTCGGGGCGGGGCGACGAACCGTCGCGCAGCCGGTCGCACTCGGCATAGACCTCGGGCGTCGACAGGCCGATGTCGCTGATCGCGAAGACCCAGTGGTAGCTGCCCCGCGCGAGTACGGGCGCGAGCCGCTCGCCCCGTCCGCTGCCCATCGCCGTGCCGCCGCGGATGAGGAAGGGCACGTCCGAACCCAGCTCGGCGGCATACTCCTCGAGCTCCTCGGTCGACAGGCCGAGGCCCCAGAGCCGGTCGCACGCGACGAGGGTCGCGGCCGCGTCGGCGGAGCCGCCGGCCATGCCGCCGGCGACGGGGATGCTCTTGTTGATCGAGATGTGCACCGCGGCGTCGACGGCCGTCTCGTCGGCGAGCAGCCGGGCCGCCCGCATCGCGAGGTTGCCCTGGCCGGTCGGGACGAGGTCGGCGTAGGGCCCGACGACGCTGCACCGCCACTCGTCGTTGACCGCGACGGTGACGTCGTCGTGGAGGTTCACCGCCTGGTAGACCGTCGAGAGCGCGTGGAAGCCGTCCTCGCGCAGCGGGCCGACGAGCAGCTCGAGGTTGACCTTGGCCGGGACGCGCACCGTCACGGGCGCAGGGTCCGTGTGGGCCGAGGTCATGCCGCCACCCTAGTCATGGCGTCGGGGTGCCCCCACATCCACGCTCTGCGCGAACACGCTGGCGCCACTCGCACCGGCGGGGTCCACTGGACCCCATGCGACTCCTCGTGCTCGGTGGAACGGCGATGCTCGGACGCGCGGTGGCAGAGCGTGCGGTGGCCGACTGCCACGTCGTCACCTGCCTCGCCCGCGGCGTGGCCGGCGAGGCGCCTGAGGGGGTGACGTGGGTGCGGGGCGACCGCGACGCGGGCGACGGCCTCGACGGCGTCCTCGACGGCGCCCGCTGGGACGCCGTCGTCGACGTCTCGCGCCAGCCGGGCCAGGTGCGGCGGGCCGTCGCCGCGCTCGAACCGGTCGCCGACCGCTTCGTCTTCGTCTCGACCGGCAACGTGTATGCCGTCCACTCCGGTCTCGCGACCGACGAGTCGGTCCCGCTGCTGCCGCCGCTCGACGGCGACGTCATGGAGGACATGAGCACCTACGGCGAGGCCAAGGTGGCGTGCGAGGCCGCCGTCCTCGACGGCTTCGGCCCCGAGCGGACTCTGGTCGCGCGCGCCGGCCTCATCGGCGGCCCGGGCGACTGGTCGGGCCGCTCGGGCTGGTGGCCGTGGCGCTTCGCCCACCCCGTCGGGGCCGGGGGCGCGGTGCTCGCGCCGGACGACCCGGACCTGCCCATGTCGCTCGTCGACGTGCGCGACCTCGCCGCGTGGCTGGTGCGCTGCGCCGGGGACGGCACCGCGGGCGTCTTCGACGCGGTCGGCGAGCCCAACACGCTCGGCGGGCTCCTCTCGTCCGCCCGCGAGGTCGCCGGTCACACTGGCCCGGTCGTCACCGCGGCCGCGACGTGGCTCTCCGAGCACGGCGTGCAGGAGTGGATGGGCGAGGACAGCCTCCCCTTGTGGGTGAGCGACCCGGAGTGGCGCGGCTTCGGCGCGCACACGGGCGCCGCGGCCCGTGCCGCGGGCCTGACCAGCCGACCGGTGACGGACACGCTCCGGGACGCGGCGGCATACGAGGAGCGTCGAGGACCGGACGATCCGCGGAGGTGCGGGCTCTCCGACGACACCGAGCGCCGGCTGCTCTCGCTGCTCGGCCACTGACGGCCGGGCTTCGTCCGGGGCGAGCGTGACGGCTCAGGCGGTGGCGCGGTTCGCTACGTGCGCGCTCGCGACGGCCGCGAACTGATGGACGTCGAGCTGCTCACCCCGGGTGCGGGGGTCGATCCCGGCGGCGACGAGGGCGTCCTCGGCGGCCTGCGCCGAGCCGGCCCACGAGGCGAGCGCGGCACGTAGAGTCTTGCGGCGCTGTGCGAACGCGGCGTCGACGCACGCGAAGACCTGCTCCCGCGTGGCCTCGGTGCGCGGCGGCTCGCGACGAGTGAGCGAGACGAGCCCGGAGTCGACGTTGGGGACGGGCCAGAAGACGGAGCGGCTCACGTTGCCCGCGAGTGCGACGTCGGCATACCAGGCGGCCTTGACGCTCGGCACGCCATAGGTCTTCGAGCCGGGCGGGGCGGCGAGCCGCTCGGCCACCTCGAGCTGGACCATGACGAGGATCCGCTCGATCGTCGGGAAGCGCTCGAGGAAGCTGAGCACGACGGGCACAGAGACGTTGTAGGGCAGGTTGGCGACGAGCGCGGTGGGCGCCTCGCCCGGCAGCTCCTCGACGCGCAGGGCGTCGGCGTGCACGACGTCGAGCCGGTCGGCGAGCTCGGGTGCCACCGTCGCGACGGTCCCGGGGAGCGCCTCGGCGAGCACCGGGTCGACCTCGACGACGGTGACGTGGCGAGCCACCGGCAGCAGGGCCAGGGTGAGCGAGCCGAGCCCCGGCCCGACCTCGACGACGACGTCGTCGGCACCGACACCGGCGATGCGGACGATGCGCTGGACGGTGTTGGCGTCGATGACGAAGTTCTGACCCCAGGTCTTCGTGGGCCGGATGCCGAGGCGAGCGGCGAGCTCACGGATCTGGGCGGCCCCGAGGAGCCCTGACGTCGACATGGTGGTCACCCTACGGCCGCTGGACCGCTCGGCGTGCACGCGCTCGCGCGGACCGGACACGGCTGAGGCCGGACCCTCTCACACAGGGTCCGGCCTCAGTCGGTGCGCCCGACGGCGGTCGGGCGGCGTGCCCGACGGACGTCAGGCGGTGGGCACCCGACCACGGTCGGGTACCGGTCACACGATCGTCAGGCGGCGTGCGCGCAGCCCCACGGCTGGAGGCCGCGGTCGGCGTAGACGCGGTTGGCGACGGTGATCTGCTCGGCGCGCGAGGCCAGGTCGGCGCGGGAGGCGAAGTCGCCACCGCCGGCACCGAGCCAGGTCCGGATGTCGAACTGGAGGCCGCCGTAGTAGCCGTTGCCGGTGTTGATCGACCAGTTGCCACCGGACTCGCACTCGGCGATGCGGTCCCACATCGCGGCGTTCGCGAGGTTGATGCCCGCGCCGGAGGTGTTGCCGGCGTCAGGCGTGGCGGTCGTCGTGCTCGTCGACGGGGCGGGCGCGGGCTTCTCCTTGGTCCCCACGGCCACGACCTCGGTCACCGGGGTGGCGGTGACGGTGCGCGAGAGGATCTTGTCGCCGGCAGGCTTGCCGTCGACGAGGGTGCGGAGCACCTGGAACGAGCGCGAGCCGTCCTTGCCCTTGGTGAGCACCTTGCGGGTGCCCTCGAGCAGCGAGGCGTCCTTCCTGGTCGTCGTCGCGTGCGCGATCCGCTGCGTCGTCGTGAGCTTCTGCTGCGAGACGCGCTGCACCGCGATGACGAGGCCGTCGCGGAGCGGGGTCGTCGGAGCCGGCGAGATGCGGTCGTCGGCGTCGGTCGTGGCGCCGACCTCGCGCAGGGCGTCCGCGACGGTGGCCGCCGACGTGGTGCGCGGCAGGGTGCGCTTGTCGATCGTGATCGTCACGGAGCGGGGGTTCGACACGGTCAGGGACAGGCCCTGGCGGCCGATCGGCTGCGAGCGCGACGCCGAGAGCTTGGCGTTGCTGCCGGCGCGGATGCCGAGGTCGCGCAGGGCGGCGTCGACCGTGGTGGCCGTCGTCCAGTACTCCTTGGCGACGCCGTCCACGGTGACGGTGAGCTTGCGGCCGTAGCGGACCGAGATCTTGTCCCCGTCCGAGATGGGCGTGCCGACCGAGGGGGTGACCTCGTCGTGCTCACCGAGCTCGATGCCCTTCTTGTCGAGGGCGTCCCCGACGGTCGAGCCGAAGACGTGCAGGGACGAGGACGAACCGTCGACAGAGAGGGCCACTGCCTTGTCGAGGTGGGCGACGCCGAACGATCCGGCGGCGACGGTCAGGGCGGCAGCACCTTGGGCGGCAAGGCGCAGGGGACGAGAGATCAAGAGGGCTCCAGGGGTCGAACTCTCCGGACACCGGGAGGGGCGACACGTCCTCAGGGGAGACGCGCGGGGCCCCACAGGGGAAGGGTCCCGACAACAGGTGAGCGAGGTGCGCACGGGGTTCAATCCGGCGTCCTCGCCCCTGTCTTCGCCCGGAGCCCAGCTCCGGCCAACCCGAACACCCTCCCGAGAATCGGGGCAAAGGTCAAATTTCGATAACGGTGACCTGCACCACGAGTGTCGCGGAAGTGGCTCCTGTGGCTCCTGTGGTCCGCGTCGGCTCGCGCCGTGCGAGGTCCGCTCAGGACCAGGGGCCGTAGACCCGCTCGGAGTTCGCCGACAACGCCTCGCACAGCGTCGGCACGGCGACACCGAGCGTCGCGGCCATCGCGCGGACCGTGAGCGGCACGAGGTGGGGGGCGTTGACTGCGCCCCGGTGGGGGTGGGGCGTGAGGTAGGGCGCGTCGGTCTCGACGAGCAGCCGGTCGAGCGGCGTCACCGAGAGCGCGTCGCGCAGCCCGTGCGCGTTCTTGAAGGTCACCGTCCCGGCGAACGACAGGTAGTAGCCCCGCTCCGCGCACTGCTGCGCCATTGGCAGGTCACCCGAGAAACAGTGCAGCACAGTCGAATCCGGCGCACCCTCCTCCTCGAGGACCCGCATGACGTCGGCGTGGGCGTCACGGTCGTGGATCTGCAGCGCCTTGCCGAGACGCTTCGCGAGGTCGATGTGCCAGCGGAAGCTGTCCTGCTGCACGCCCTGCCCCTCGGGCCCCGTCCGGTAGTAGTCGAGGCCGGTCTCCCCCACGACCCGGATCCGCGGGTGCCGGGCCAGCTCCTCGATCTCCGCGTATGCCGTGTCGAGACTGCCGCTCGCGGCGAGACCGGGCACCTCGTTGGGGTGCAGGGCGACGCCACCGAGCATCTCGGGATACGTGTCCACCATGACGACGGTCTGGCGCGCGGCCGGCAGGTCGCACCCGATCTGGACGAGCCGGTCGACCCCGACCGCCTTCGCCTTCGCGACGAGGTCGGCGACGTCGACGGCCACGCCCTCGCGCTCGATGTCGAGGTGGGTGTGGTTGTCGACGACCGCGATCGGCAGCGGGTCCGGGAGATCGGGGACCGCCGACCGCGTCGGGGTGCTCACGACTGCTGGAGCCGCTCGAGCTCCTCCTCGACGACGGACTCGTCGAGCTTGGCGAAGACGCCCGTCGGCTTGGCGATGGGGGCACCCACGGGAACCGGGCGCGACTCCCACCGCGGCGTCGAGGTGTACTCGCCGGTGATGACGGGATAGGTCCGGTCGCTGTCCTCGTCGAGGCCGGAGACCACCTCGACCACCGGCATCGGCGTGAACTCGCCCTCACCGCCGATGAAGGCGTGCACCCGGTTCGAGGCGTGCGGGAGGAAGGGCGCCAGGATCGTGTTGAGGTCGCTCACGCACTGGATGAGCGTGTGCAGCACGGTCGCGAGCCGCTCGCGCTGGTCCTCGCCCTTGAGCTTGAACGGCTCGGTGTCGGAGACGTACTTGTTGACGTCACCGACGGCACGCATCGCCTCGGCGACGGCCGCCTTGACCCGCTGTCGGGCGAGGAGGTCGCCGACGGTGTCGAAGGCCGCGAGGGTCGCCGCCCGCACCGCCTCGTCGACGGGCTCCAAGGCGCCGGGCTCCGGGATCTCGCCGAAGTTCTTGGCGATCATCGCGCCCGTGCGGTTGACGAGGTTGCCCCAGCCCGCCACGAGCTCGGAGTTGTTGCGCTGCACGAACTCGGCCCAGGTGAAGTTGCTGTCGGCGTTCTCCGGCCCCGCGGCGCAGATGAAGTAGCGGATCGGGTCGGGGCCGTAGCGCTCGAGCACCTCGCGGATGCCGATGACGTAGTTGCGCGAGGTCGAGAACTGCTTGCCCTCCATCGTGAGGTACTCGCTGCTCACGACCTCGGTCGGCAGCTCGAGCTCCCCGAAGGTGCCCGGCTCGCCACCCTTGCTGCCGCGGCCGGCATACGCGAGGAGCTCGGCCGGCCAGATCTGCGAGTGGAAGGTGATGTTGTCCTTGCCCATGAAGTAGTAGGACCGGGCGTCCTCGGAGTTCCACCACTCGCGCCAGCGGTCGTCGTCGCCGATGCGCCGCGCCCACTCGATCGACGCGGAGAGGTAGCCGATGACCGCGTCGAACCAGACGTAGAGCCGCTTGCCGGGATAGCGCTCGGCGAGCTCGCCCGGCAGCGGGATGCCCCAGTCGATGTCGCGGGTCATCGCGCGCGGGCGGATGTCGTCGAGGATGTTGAGGCTGAACTTGATGACGTTGGGACGCCACGTTCCGCTCGCCTCACGTCCCCCGAGCCACGAGCGCAGGGCGTCGGCGAGCGCCGGCAGGTCGAGGAAGTAGTGGTCGGTCTCGGTGAACTCCGGCGTCGCGCCGGTGACCTTGCTCCGCGGGTTCTTGAGGTCGCTCGGCTCGAGCTGGTTGCCACAGTTGTCGCACTGGTCTCCGCGCGCCTCCTCGTAGCCGCAGATCGGGCAGGTGCCCTCGATGTAGCGGTCGGGCAGGGTGCGGCCGGTGCTGGGCTCGAGTGCGACGAGCTGCTGCTGGACGACGAAGTAGCCGTTGTCGAGGCAGCGGCTGAACATCTCCTGCACGACGTGCTCGTGGTTGGCGGTCGTCGTGCGGGTGTAGAGGTCGTAGGAGCAGCCGAGGTCGGCGAGCTCCTTCGCGATGACCGCGTGGTTGCGGTCGACGAACTCCTGCGGCGTCACGCCCTCCTTGTCGGCGAGGACGAGGATCGGGGTGCCGTGCTCGTCACTGCCGCTCACCATGAGGACGTCGTGCCCGGCCATCCGCATGTAGCGGCTGAAGACGTCGGAGGGCACACCGAACCCGGCCACGTGGCCGAGGTGGCGCGGACCGTTGGCATACGGCCAGGCGACAGCGCTGAGGATCTTGGTCACCCGTGAATCCTAGGCGCCGCGTGCAAGCGGGTTCCGCGCCCTCCGTGCCGCGAACGCCGCTCGTATGCCGTCCGCCCCCTCCGCGGTTATTCGCTCGCCCCCGGACCGCCGGACCTGCAACCCTTCTCGGCGGCCCGCTCCACCCGGCGCGGGCGCCACCCATACGCATCCAGGAGGTGCGCGATGAAGCAGATCACCCCTCGGCTCCTGAACTGGGCCACTGTCCTCGAGAGCTCGACCCTGGAGCAGGCGCAGCGCACCTCCGAGCTGCCCTTCGTCTTCCCGCACGTCGCCCTGATGCCGGACGCCCACCTCGGCCTCGGCGCCACGGTGGGCTCGGTCATCCCCACCGACCGGTCGGTCATCCCGGCCGCGGTCGGCGTCGACATCGGCTGCGGGATGGTCGCCGTCCTGACCCAGCTCCGCGCGGAGGACCTCGCCGGCCGGTCGCTGGCTCCCCTGCGCGAGGCCATCGAGCGCGCCGTGCCGCTCTCGGCGGGCGCCGCGAACCGGAAGGTCGTCGCGACGGCCGAGCCGCGGGTCGCCGACCTCGAGAGCAAGGCCGTGGCGGCCGAGTTCGACCCGGACCACCGGGCCGGCCGGTGGCGGGAGCAGCTCGGCTCGCTCGGGTCGGGCAACCACTTCATCGAGGTGAGCCTCGATGAGGAGGACCGGGTCTGGGCCTTCCTGCACTCCGGTTCCCGGGGCGTCGGCAACAAGATCGCGCAGCACCACATCGCGGTCGCTCGCCAGCTCATGGAGCGCTACTGGGTCGCCCTGCCCGACCGGGACCTCGCCTACCTCGTCGAGGGCACGGACGAGTTCTGGGCCTACATCCGGGAGCTCACATGGGCGCAGCACTACGCCGCGCTCAACCGGGACGAGATGATGGACCGGGTCCTCCGGCAGCTCGGCGAGTTCGTCGGAACGCCGGTGGACGAGCGGCAGCGGGTCAACTGCCACCACAACTTCACCCAGCGGGAGACCCACTGGGGCAAGGAGCTGTGGGTGTCGCGGAAGGGCGCGATCGAGGCGCGGGAGGGCCAGCTCGGGCTCATCCCGGGATCGATGGGCACCCGGTCCTACGTCGTCTCCGGCCTCGGCAACGCCATGTCGCTCAACTCGGCACCGCACGGAGCCGGGCGGCAGTTCTCGCGGAGCCGGGCGCGGCGGACCTTCTCGAGGGAGCAGCTCCGGGAGGCGATGGCGGGCATCGAGTACCGGGACACCGACGCCTTCCTCGACGAGATCCCCGCGGCCTACAAGGACATCGACCAGGTGATGGCCGACGCCGTCGACCTCGTCGAGGTCCGGCACACCCTGCGGCAGGTCGTCAACGTCAAGGGCGACTGACCCGGGCCCACCACGTATGCCGTGTGGTCCCCCTTGGCGGGACCACACGGCATACGTGCGAACAGGGCTGCTCGACAGCGGCGCTCAGCCGCGAAGGACGTCCTCGAGCACCTGCGGGTAGTTCGTGATGACGCCGTCGACACCCCACCGGATGGCACGGTGCATGTCGGCGCCCCCGTTGACCGTCCACACGTGCGCCTCGAGCCCGAGCTCGTGGATCCGTGCGATGTCGGACTCCTGCACCACCCCGAGCGCCGGGTTGACCTGGTCGGCCCAGGTCGCCGCGAGGGTGAGGTCGACCTCGGTCGGCCGGGTCCCGAAGAGCAGTCCGACCGGCACGTCGGGAGCGAGGTCGGCGTAGGCCCGCAGCCACACGTGGTTGAACGACTGCATCGTGACGCGGCCAGCGCGGACCGCGCGCTGGAACTCACCGAGGTCGCGCAGCTCCTTGTCGATGTCCTGCTCGATCCCGGGGTAGCGCTCCGGCAGCTTGGCCTCCATGAGCATGCCCGCGCGGTGGCCGACGGCCTCGACCCACTCGCGCAGCGTCGGCACCTGCTCGCCCGCGAACTGCGGCGCGAACCACGAGCCGGCGTCGAGCTGCTTGACCTCGGCCAGCGTGAAGTGCACGACGTCGTACGACGGACGCCCCGGGAACACCTCCTCGACGTCGGTCGTCCGGGCGAGGCTCGCGTCGTGCAGGATCACCAGCTCGCCGTCCTTGGTGCGCTGGATGTCGTTCTCCACGACGTCGGCGCCCTGTGCGAGGGCGAGGCGCACGGCGGCGATCGTGTTCTCCGGCGCTGCTCCGGACGAGCCGCGGTGGGCGATGTTGGCGACGTCGGGTCGGGGTGCCGCGGTGGCGGCCGGCGCGGGCGCGAGGCTGAGGCCGAGGGCGACGACCAACGTCGCGAGGGCCTGCACGACCGGGATGGTCCGGGTCATCGGGAAGCTCCTGGGTTCCGGGGGTTCTGGTGCCGTGTGCTCACGGCCGCCTCGACCCTCGCGTCCCCGGGTGGCTTGTGCGTGACGGGCCGGTGGCCTTCCGGCATCGAGTAGACATGACCTCGACAGCGCGGCACCGCCGCGCCCACGACGAGGAGGTCGACGAATGCTCGCCGCACTCACCGGCATGGGGCTGTCCGCCGCGGCGGGCCTCAACGCCTACATCCCGTTCATGATCGTCGCCCTCGTCGCGCGGTTCAGCGACGTCATCACGCTGCCCTCGGGCTGCGAGTGGATCGAGTCGCCGTGGGCCATCGCGGTCGGTGCCGTCCTCCTGCTCACCGAGCTCGTCCTCGACAAGATCCCCGCGGTCGACACCGTCAACGACGCGATCCAGACCTTCGTCCGCCCGAGCATGGGTGGGCTCATCTTCGCCGCGACGACGGCGGCCGAGGACCTCGACAGGTCGACGTGGATGGCCGACAACCCGTGGGTCGGCGTCGTCCTCGGCATCGTCGTCTCCGGTCTCGTGCACTCGGGCAAGATGGCGGCCCGGCCGGCCATCAACGCCGGCACCCTCGGCGCAGGCGCCCCCGTCGTCTCGACGGCCGAGGACGGCGCCTCCCTCGGGCTCTCCCTCGTCGCGATCTTCATCCCGGTCCTCGTCATCGTCGCGCTCGTCGCGCTCGCGTGGCTGCTCGTGTGGCTCTGGCTCAAGGTCCGCCGCTGGCGCAGGCGGAGGGAGACCCGGGTCGGGCCGCACACGGCATACCCACGGGCCTGACACCGTCCTTCCAGCGGGCGTCCACGTCGGCTGCATAGGCTGCGCTGCATGGAGGCTCTCGTCCAACAGCGCGCGCTCGGTCGGCGCGACCTCCTCAGCGAGACCTGGCTCGTACTCGGCGTCTCGCTCGGCGCGTCGGCGGTCTGGAGCGCCCTCTCGCTCGCCCGCAAGCTCACCGCCGGCAAGCCACTGGGCTCGCAGACGACGGCGATGAACTCGTCGGTGACGCCGGACCGCCCGTGGCTCGACCTCGTGCACCAGCTCGCCGGCATCGGCCTCGCCCTCGTGCCCGTCCTCCTGGCGCTCCACCTGCTCTCGCGCGGGGAGGCACGCGCCCGCTTCGCGATCGGCTGGGACGCGACTCAGCCGGCGCGGGACCTCGTGCGCGGACTCGGTCTCGCGGCGCTCATCGGCCTCCCCGGACTGGCCCTATATGCCGTCGCGCGCGCCCTCGACCTCAACACCACCATCGCCGCCGCGAATCTCGCGGAGACGTGGTGGGCGGTGCCCGTGCTCGTCCTCGCCGCCGCCCAGAACGCGGTGCTCGAGGAGGTCGTCATGGTCGGCTACCTCTTCACCCGCTGGGCGCAGGCGGGGTGGTCGACGTGGCGGATCGTCGTGCTGTCGGCCGTCATTCGCGGCGCCTACCACCTCTACCAGGGGTTCGGCGGGTTCGTCGGCAACGTCGCCATGGGCCTCGTCTTCGGGTGGCTCTACACCCGGACGAAGCGGGTCGGTCCGCTCGTCGTCGCGCACACCGTGCTCGACGTCGTCGCCTTCGTCGGCTACGCCCTCCTCAAGGACCACGTCGGCTGGCTCTGAGCGGACGACAGGGCGGCCGGTCCCGGCTCGACGCGAAGGTCGAGAGAGCACGACACGCCGCACCCGGCATACGGGAACGGCGTGTCGTGCTGCCTCGACAGGGCGAGGCGCGGGGGCTCAGCGGCCGTGCCGGAGCGCGGTGCGCAGGTCCAGGTTGAGCTGGCTGATGACGTCCTGCGGGATGCCCTTGGGGCAGGCCTGCGAGCAGGCGCCGATGTTCGTGCAGCCGCCGAAGCCCTCGTGGTCGTGCTGGTTGACCATCGAGACGACGCGGGCGTCGCGCTCGGGCTGACCCTGCGGCAGCTCGCCGAGGTGGGTGACCTTGGCACCCAGGAAGAGCATGCCGCTGGCGTTGGGGCAGGCCGCGACGCAGGCGCCGCAGCCGATGCACTCGGCGGCCATGAAGGCGCGGTCGGCGTTGTCCTTGGGGACCGGGGTCGCGTGCGCGTCCGGGGCCGAGCCGGTGTTGGCCGAGATGAAGCCGCCGGCCTGGATCATCCGGTCGAGCGCACCACGGTCGACGACGAGGTCGCGCACGACCGGGAACGCCTCGGCGCGCCACGGCTCGACGGTGATCGTCTCGCCGTCCTTGAACGAGCGCATGTGCAACTGGCACGTCGTCGTCCGCTCGGGGCCGTGGGCGTGGCCGGAGATCATGAGGCCGCACATGCCGCAGATGCCCTCGCGACAGTCGCTGTCGAACGCGATCGGCTCCTCGCCCTTGGCGTTGAGCTCCTCGTTGAGGACGTCGAGCATCTCGAGGAAGGACATGTCGGGGCTGATGTCCGACACCTGGTAGGTGACGAGCCGCCCCTTGTCGTCGGCTCCGGACTGGCGCCAGATCTTGAGGGTCAGGTTCATGAGGCCACTCATTACTTGTAGCTCCGCTGCTTCAGTTCGATGAACTCGTACACGAGGTCTTCCTTGTGGAGGACCGGGGCGCCCATGCCGGCGCCGAAGGACGACTCCTCGCCCTCGGTGTCGGACGGGGAGAACTCCCACGCGGCGACGTAGGCGAACTCGTCGTCGTGGCGCAGGGCCTCGCCGTCCTCGGTCTGGCTCTCGGCCCGGAAGTGGCCACCGCAGGACTCCCGGCGGTGCAGGGCGTCGATGCACATGAGCTCGCCGAGCTCGAGGAAGTCTGCGACCCGGCCGGCCTTCTCGAGCGACTGGTTGAGCGTGTCGGCGGCACCGAGGACCCGCACGTTGCGCCAGAACTCGGCACGCAGGCCGCGGATGAGGTCGATGGCCTTGAGCAGGCCCTCCTCGCTCCGCTCCATGCCGCAGTACTCCCACATGATGTTGCCGAGCTCGCGGTGGAAGCTGTCGACGGAGCGCTCACCGTTGATGGCGAGGAGGCGCTGCGTACGCTCCTCGACGGCCCGGCGGGCCTCGACGACCGCGGGGCTCTCCTCGGTGAGGTCGAGCTTCGGCGCCTTGGCGAGGTAGTCGCGGATCGTGTTGGGGAGGACGAAGTAGCCGTCGGCGAGGCCCTGCATGAGGGCGGAGGCACCGAGGCGGTTGGCTCCGTGGTCGGAGAAGTTCGCCTCACCGGTGACGAAGAGGCCGGGGATCGAGGACTGCAGGTCGTAGTCGACCCAGAGACCACCCATCGTGTAGTGCACGGCGGGGTAGATCCGCATCGGCGTCTGGTAGGGGTCCTCGCCCGTGATCCGGGCGTACATGTCGAAGAGGTTGCCGTACTTCGCACGCACCGCGTCCTCGCCGAGGCGCGAGATGGCGTCGGCGAAGTCGAGGTAGACGCCGCGGCGGAAGTCGCCGACGACCGGGCCGACGCCGCGACCCTCGTCGCAGACGTTCTTGGCCTGGCGCGAGGCGATGTCGCGGGGGACGAGGTTGCCGAACGAGGGGTAGATCCGCTCCAGGTAGTAGTCGCGGTCCTCCTCCTTGATCTCGCGCGGGTCCTTGTCGCAGTCCTCGCGGTTCTTGGGCACCCAGATGCGGCCGTCGTTGCGCAGCGACTCGGACATGAGCGTGAGCTTGGACTGGTGCTCGCCGGAGACCGGGATGCACGTCGGGTGGATCTGCGTGTAGCAGGGGTTGCCGAAGTAGGCGCCCTTGCGGTGCGCACGCCACGTCGCGGTGACGTTGGAGCCCATCGCGTTGGTGGAGAGGAAGAAGACGTTGCCGTAGCCGCCGGAGGCGAGGACGACCGCGTCCGCCAGGTGGGTCTCGATCTCGCCCGAGACGAGGTCCCGCACGATGATGCCGCGTGCGCGGCGGTCCGCACCCTCGCCGTCGAGAATGACCTCGAGCATCTCGTGACGGGTGAACTGCTCCACCGTCCCGGCGGCGACCTGGCGCTCGAGGGCCTGGTAGGCGCCGATGAGGAGCTGCTGCCCCGTCTGGCCGCGCGCATAGAAGGTGCGCGACACCTGGACGCCACCGAAGGAGCGGTTGTCGAGGAGGCCGCCGTACTCGCGGGCGAAGGGGACGCCCTGCGCGACGCACTGGTCGATGATGTTCGCGCTCACCTCGGCGAGGCGGTAGACGTTGGTCTCGCGCGAGCGGTAGTCGCCGCCCTTGACCGTGTCGTAGAAGAGGCGCTGGACGGAGTCGCCGTCCTCCTTGTAGTTCTTCGCGGCGTTGATGCCGCCCTGCGCGGCGATCGAGTGTGCGCGGCGCGGGGAGTCCTGGAAGCAGAAGGACTTCACGTGGTAGCCGGCCTCACCGAGGGTCGCGGCGGCTGCCCCACCGGCGAGCCCGGTCCCCACGATGATGACGGACATCTTGCGGCGGTTGGCCGGGTTGACGAGCGAGGCCTCGAACTTGCGCCGGGTCCACTTCTGCTCGATGGGGCCGGCGGGCGCCTTGTGGTCGGCGATGGGCGCACCCTCGCTGTAGAGGCCGTGGACGAGCTTGGAGCTGGAGAACATGGTCAGCGACACCTTCAGTCGATCAGGCCGAATGCGATGGACAGCGGCGGGATGAGAAAGCCGACGACGACGACCAGGGCGACGACGAGCCCGGCCGTGCGGGCCCGCGCCCGCGCCTTCGGGGTCCCGGTCCAGCCCAGCGTCTGCATCGCGCTATAGACGCCGTGGAGCAGGTGCATGAAGAGGGCGACCATCGCGGCGACATAGATGAGGACCATCCACCACACCTCGAAGCTCGCGACGACGAGCTTGAACGGGTTGGCCGTGACGTCGATGCCCTGCTTGTCGGCGTTCGGCGAGATCTTGACGATCGTGAAGTGCAGAAGGTGCCACACGACGAAGAGAAGGAGGAACGTCCCGCCCCAGCGCATCCACTGCGAGGTCGCGGCACTCTTGACGGCCGCGTACTTCGTGCGACGCGCCGAGCCCGCCCGGCTCCAGAGGGCGTAGGCGGCATACACGTGGCCGACGAGCGAGAGGATGAGAACCACGCGCACGACCCACAGCAGACCGCCGTAGGGGAGCATCGGCTCACCGAAGGTCCGCAGGTGCTCCGCGTAGGAGTTGAACGCCTCCTCTCCCCAGAGCGCCTTGAGGTTTCCGTACATGTGGAGCAGGAGGTATCCGACGAAGACCAGGCCGGTCACTGCCATGAGCAGCTTGAGCGCGATCGTCGTGCTCCGCGCCGTGGTCCCGCGCGGGGAGAGCGTCGTCGTGGGCATGGACGAAAGGTACCCCGCCCCCTGACACCGCACCTGCTCAGGGAGACCTAACCCCGGTGTGAGATTGGCACGTTACCCAGCGGTATGCCGGCTCACGCAGACCGCGGGACCGCGCCCGCCTCTCGCTCCGCGGTCACCTCCCGCTCCGTTCACCCGTCGAGCCGGGCCAGCTCCTCGTCGGTGAGCTCGAGATCGGCGGCGGCCGCGGAGTCGGTGACCGACTGCGGACGCTTGGCACCCGGAATGGGGATGACGACCGGCGACTGCGCGAGCTCCCACGCGAGCGCGACCTGCTGCGCGCTCACCCCGTGCTCGCGCGCGACCTCGGCGAAGGCGGGGTACTTCTCGGCGAGGTCCTTGGCGTCGCCGAGACCGCCGAGCGGGCTCCACGGGAGGAAGGCCAGGCCGAGCTCCTCGCAGACGTCGATCTCGGGGCGGCTGCTGCGGAAGGCCGGGCTGAACTGGTTCTGCACGCTGACGAGCGCGTCACCGAGGACGGTGTGCGCCGCACGGATCTGCTCGGGGTTCGCGTTGGACAGCCCGACCGCGGCCACCTTGCCGCCGTCCGCGACCTCCTTGAGGGTGCCGATGACGTCGTCGTACGGCACCTTCGGGTCGGGGCGGTGGTGCTGCCAGAGCGCGAGCTGCTCGACCCCGAGCCGCTGGAGGCTCGCGTCGACGGCGCGGTGCAGGTGCTCGGGCGAGCTGTCGGTGTCCCAGCCGCCGCCGTCGGTGCGGACGTGGCCGCCCTTGGTCGCGAGCAGGACCCGGTCGCGGACGCCGAGCTCGTCGAGGATCGAGGCGATGAGCCGCTCGTTCTCCCCCTGGGCGTCGACTCCCTTCTCGTCACCGGGACCGTAGGCGTCAGCGGTGTCGAAGAGGGTCACCCCCGCGTCGAGCGCAGCGGTGACGGTGTCGAGCAGCTGCTGGCGGGGCTGGCTGCCGGTCTGGTCGAAGGTCATGAGGCCGAGGCCGATCGCGCCGACCTGCGTGGTGCCGAGTGCTCGTGTCTGCATGTCCTCCAACCTAACGAGCGCGGCCGACACGAGGGCCGTCGGCACCGACCGACCTCGGCGGCCGCGTCGGGCGCTCCCCTACGTACGGGCCGCGGGTCGCCTGCCCTGTGGCGGCTGCCTTTCTGACGCTGTCGGCGGCGGGTGCCACGCTGGAGACATGGTGGGAACCCGCGACGCGCTCGAGGACGACCGTCGGGTGACCCTCGACCGGCTGGCTGCGCTCACGGGCGACTTCGACCGGATCGTCGAGGCGTCGCGCGACAGCAACGCGGACGACGAGCACGACCCCGAAGGCGCGACGATCGCCTTCGAGCGCTCGCAGGTCGACGCCCTGGCGCAGCAGGCACGCGCGCACCTCGACGAGGTCGACGCCGCGCTGGCCCGGGTGGACGACGGCACCTACGGCAGGTGCGAGCGGTGCGGCGGTGAGATCGCGGCCGCGCGCCTCGACGCCCGGCCGACGGCGAGGACCTGTGTCACCTGCCCTCCCCGCTGAGGGCGGCAGGACCCAAGCAGCCACGCCGGCGGTCTCCAGTCGAGATTGCACGACCCGCCGGGGGGCCCGACCGAACGCGGCATGTCGTGCTGTCTCGACGGCCTCAGGAGGTTTGGTTCGCGCACCGGTCACATCGGAGCGACGTCAGCGTTGGGCGGCCAGCGCGGCGTCGTAGAGCGCCTTCTTTGACAGGCCCGTCGCCGAGGCGACGTCGGCGCACACGTCCTTGAGCCGCTCCCCCGCGGCCACCCGGTCGAGGACCCCCAGGAGCTGGCTGTCGAGGTCACCGATGGCGACATCCGCTCCGGCGACGACGACCGTGATCTCGCCCTTGACGCCGTCGTCGGCCCACGCGACGAGCTCGATGAGCGAGCCCCGCCGGACCTCCTCGTAGGTCTTCGTCAGCTCACGACACACGGCGGCCCGGCGGTCGCCACCGAAGACCGCCTCCATGTCGGCGAGCGACTTCGCGATGCGGTGCGGCGCCTCGAAGAAGACCATCGTCCGGTGCTCGGCAGCGAGCGCCCGCAGGGCCCGCACGCGCTCGCCGCCCTTGCGCGGCAGGAACCCCTCGAAGCAGAACCGGTCGACCGGCAGCCCCGAGACCGCGAGCGCCATGAGCACCGCCGACGGTCCCGGAACGCACGTCACCCGGACGTCGATGCCGATGGCAGCCGAGACGAGGCGGTAGCCCGGGTCGGAGACGGACGGCATACCGGCGTCGGTGACGACGAGGACGCGAGCGCCCTCGCGAAGTCTCTCGACGAGGTCCGCGGTCCGCGACGCCTCGTTGTGCTCGTGGTAGCTGACGACGGAGCCGGGCGGGTTGACGTCGAGCGCCTGGCAGAGGCGGCGCAGCCGGCGGGTGTCCTCGGCGGCGATGACGTCGGCGGCGGCGAGCTCGTCGGCGAGGCGCGGCGCGGCGTCGCGCGGGTCGCCGATGGGGGTGGCTGCCAGGACGAGCAGACCCTCCCCGGGCGCGGTGGCAGTCATGTCGCGATCCTCCCACGGGTGCGCACAGCCGCCGGTGCCTACGATGTGCCGGTGACCCGGACCGACGAGCTGCGCGCCCGCCTGCTCGGGACTCGACCCACCGACACCCTCTGGGGCTGGGTCGGGCCGCTGCTCATCGCGGCGGTCGGCGGGTTCCTCCGGTTCTGGCACCTCGACCGGCCGCACTCGCTGGTCTTCGACGAGACCTACTACGTCAAGCAGGGCTGGTCGCTCATCCAGCACGGCGTCGAGCTGCGCGTCCAGGGCAAGAACGAGGACGCCGACAAGCTCTGGAACGCGGGCAACACGAACGTCTTCAGCGACCAGGGCGACATGGTCGTCCACCCTCCGGTGGGCAAGTGGCTCATCGGCGCCGGCGAGTGGATCTTCGGGCCGACGAGCTCGTTCGGCTGGCGCTTCGCCGTCGCTGCGCTCGGTACGCTGTCGATCCTCGTGATCGGTCGCGTCGCCAGGCGGATGTTCGGCTCCACGCTGCTCGGCTGCACCGCGTCGCTGCTGCTCGCCGTCGAGGGCACCCACGTCGCGATGTCGCGCACCGGCATCCTCGACATGGTCGTGTCGTTCTTCGCGCTCGCCGGGTTCGCCGCGCTCGTCGTCGACCGCGACAAGGCACGCGAGCGGCTGGCGACGTGGGGCGGCGCCCAGCCGCGGGTCCCACGCTCTGCGTGGGCCGGCATACACGGCTTCTCCTCCGGGCCGTGGCTGGGACTGCGGCCGTGGCGCTGGCTCGCTGGGCTCTCGCTCGGACTGTGCGTCTCGACGAAGTGGTCGGGCTTGTTTTTCCTCGCGGTCTTCGGGCTCATGACGGTCTTCTGGGACATGGGCGCACGACGCGCGGTCGGGATCCGTCCGTGGTGGCGCGAGGGCGTGCTGAAGGACGGCCCGTATGCCGCGGTGCAGCTCGTCGTGACCTCGGCCGTCACCTATGTCGTGTCGTGGTCGGGGTGGTTCCTCTCGAGCAACGGCTACCACCGGCAGTGGGACACGTTCCACCCCGGCGAGGGGATCACCTGGCTGCCGGCGGTGCTGCGCAACTGGGTGAAGTACCACCAGGACATGTGGGCGTTCAACACCACGTTGTCGACGCCGCACTCCTACTCGTCGAACCCGTGGGGGTGGATGGTCCAGGCCCGTCCGACGTCGTTCTTCTACAAGGGGACGAAGGCCGGCGAGGGGTCGTGCACGGTGGAGTCGTGCTCGCAGGCGGTGCACACGATCGGCACCGTGTCGGTGTGGTGGGTCGGCATCGTGGCGCTGCTCGTGTGTGCGTTCTTCTGGGTCGCGCGCCGGGACTGGCGGGCCGGCGCGGTGCTGGCCGGAGTGCTCGCCGGCTACGGGCCGTGGTTCCTCTACCAGCACCGGACCATCTACGCGTTCTACACCGTGGCGTTCGAGCCTTGGGTCGTCCTCGGGCTCGTCTTCTGCATCGGGCTCGTGCTCGGTGGGCGGTCGGCGTCGCGGGAGCGGCGGCGCCTCGGCGCCGTCGTCGTCGGCGCCTACCTCGTCGTGACGATCGGGCTCTTCGCGTGGTTCTACCCGATCTACACCGCGCAGGTCGTTCCCTACGACAACTGGCTGCGGCTCATGTGGTTCCGCTCCTGGATCTGAGCGCGCCCCACCTTTCGCTCCCCATGAGGGAAGGTTGCCGGTCCGGAGAAGACCTTCGCCTCCGGTGGCCGCCAGCTTCCCTCCGGATGGCTCGCGCCTCCGAGGACGTGTCGGTGGCCGTCCCTATCGTGGAGCCATGTTCCTCCTTCGTGACGACGGGCGGCTCGTCCTCAGCCCGAGCGACCTGCGCCTGGCCTCCCAGTGCGAGTTCGCCCTCGTCCGCGAGCTCGACGTCACGCTGGACCGCGCGCCACGGCCGCAGACGGCCGACGAGGCGATGCTCGAGCGGCTCAAGGAGCTCGGCGACGCCCACGAGCGGCAGGAGCTGCTTCGTCTCTCCGCAGCCCACCCGGGGCGCGTGCGTCAGTTCCCGCGACCGGCCTACGACCTCGCGTCACTCACCGACGCGCACGACACGACGATCGCCACCCTGCGCGGTGACGACACCGACGTCGTCTTCCAGGCCACGTTCTTCGACGGCGGCCTCGTCGGTCACGCCGACTTCCTCGAGCGCACGCCCGAGGGCTGGCTCGTCTGCGACACCAAGCTCGCGCGCCACGCCTCCGTCCCCGCGCTCCTCCAGATCGCCGCGTATGCCGCGCAGCTGCGTTCCGCGGGCATCGAGACCGCGCCCGTGGCCCGGCTCGTCCTCGGCAGCGGCCAGAGCACCGACCACCTGCTCGACGACATCCTTCCCGTGCACGCCGCCCGGCGCACCCGCCTCGACGAGGTGCTCGCCGAGCACCGGGCCGACGGTGGAGCGGCGGAGTGGGGCGATGCCCGCTGGCTCGCCTGCGGACGCTGCGAGGTCTGCGAGGCCGAGGCCGAGGCGGCGCGGGACGTCCTCCTCGTGGCGGGCGTGCGCCTCCCCCAGCGCCGCCGTCTCCTCGAGGCCGGGGTGTCGACGATCGACGACCTCGCCGTCCGCACCGAGCCGGTCCCGGACGTGCGCGAGTCCACCCTCACGCGCCTGCGCGAGCAGGCGCGGCTCCAGCTCGTCCAGGAGGCCGACCCGCAGGGCCGGGTCGTCGCCGAGGTCGTGTCGGCGGCGGCGCTCCAGTCGATGCCGGCGCCGAGCGAGGGCGACGTCTTCTTCGACTTCGAGGGCGACCCCCTCTGGCGCGAACGCGGTTCCACCGACTGGGGCCTCGAGTACCTCTTCGGGCTCGTCGAGGTCGACGGTGTCGACGTCGAGGCAGGCGAGAAGCCCCGTTTCGTCACGTTCTGGGCGCACGACCGCGAGCAGGAGAAGCAGGCCCTCGTCGACTTCGTCGCCTACCTCCACGAGCGCCGGCGTCGTTGGCCGGACCTGCACGTCTACCACTACGCCCCCTACGAGAAGTCCGCTCTGCTCCGCCTGGCCGCCCGCCATGGCGTCTGCGAGGACGACATCGACCAGTTCCTGCGCGACGGCGTCTTCGTCGACCTGTATGCCGTGGTGCGCTCAGCCATCCGTGTCTCGCAGCGCTCCTACTCGATCAAGAAGCTCGAGCCGCTCTACATGGGCTCGCGCACCGCGGGCGTGGCCAAGGGCGACGACTCGATCGTGGCCTACCACCGCTACGTCCTCGCCACCGAGATGGACGACCACGCCACGGCCGACCGCGAGATCCGCGACATCGCCGACTACAACGAGGAGGACTGCGTCTCGACGCTGTTGCTGCGCAACTGGCTCCTCGAGCGCCGGGCCGAGACCGAGGCGAGCTCCGGCTCCGCCAACGGGGCCACCGCCGCACCGCTCACCGGCGACGGATCCCTCCCCCATGTCGACACCCAGGTCCCCAGCGACTCCCGGCTCGCGCTGCTCGACCTCGAGCGCCTGCTCAGGGCGACGGTCGACGGCGTCAAGCCGCAGGACCGGACGCCCGAGCAGCAGACCGTGGCCATGGTCGCCGCGACGCTCCTCTTCCACGCCCGTGAGGACAAGCCGTTCTGGTGGAAGCACTTCGACCGGCTCCGCCTGCCCGTCACGGAGTGGATGTCCGACCCCGGCGTTTTCGTCGTCGAGAGCAGCGAGGTGCACGAGCCGTGGCGACGCGACACCCCGCGCCAGCGGCCCCGGCGGACCATCGTCGTGAAGGGGGAGCCGATGGGCGGCGTCCTCCTCGGTCCAGGGTCCGAGGTCTCGGCGGTCTACGGCTGCCCTCCCCCGCTCGGGGTCGAGGTCCTGCCCGGCCACCTCAACGCGAAGTCGTCGGCGACCGTGCGCGTCCTCGCGGCCGAGGACGTCGTCGCCCCCAACGGGCACGTGCACCAGGTCCTCACCCTCGAGGAGCTCATGCCGAAGGAGGGCGACGAGCACGACTGCGTCCCGGTGGCGCTCGTGCCGAGCGGCATCGTCCGCACCACCAACATCGACGCCGCGCTCGAGCGCCTCGCCCGCCGCGTCCAGTCGTCACTGCCCGACCTGCCCGCGGGCGCCGGCGTCGACGTGCTGCTGCGCCGTCCGCCCCGCCTCCGGTCCGGCGGGTCGCTGCCCGCGGTCGGTGAGGGCGACGACCGCCACGTCCGGGCCATCGAGGCCGCCCTGCTCGACCTCGACCGGTCCGCCCTGTCGGTCCAGGGCCCGCCGGGCACCGGGAAGACCTACGTCGCCTCGCAGGTCATCGCCCGCCTCGTGCGTGAGCATGGGTGGCGCGTGGGTGTCTGCGCCCAGTCGCACGCTGCGATCGAGAACGTCCTCGCGGCCGTCGTCGAGGCCGGTGTGGCGCCCGAGCAGGTGGCGAAGATGACGAAGGAGCGGGTGGACCCGCCGTGGACCGACCTCGCCTCGGCCGACGACCTCGCGGGGTTCACCGCCGAGCAGGAGGGCGGCTACGTCATCGGCGGCACGGCCTGGGACCTCACCAACCCCAAGCGGGTCCAGCCGGGCCAGCTCGACCTGCTCGTCATCGACGAGGCCGGCCAGTACTCCTTGGCCAAGACCCTCGCGGTTTCGGAGTCCGCCGACCGGCTGCTGCTCCTCGGCGACCCGCAGCAGCTGCCGCAGGTCTCGCAGGGCACGCACCCGGAGCCGGTCGACGACTCAGCCCTCGGGTGGGTGATCCGGGCCGAACGCGAGGACGAGCGGGTCCTGCCCGCCACCCACGGCTACTTCCTCGAGACGACGTGGCGCATGCACCCGGCCCTCACCGAGCCGGTCTCGCGGCTGGCCTACGAGGGTCGTCTGCTCTCGCACGAGGATCGCACGGCCAAGCGAACCCTCGAGGGCATCGAGCCGGGGTTGCACGTGCGCCTCGTCGCGCATCGGGACCGCGCGCAGTGGTCCCCCGAGGAGGCCGACGTCGTCGTCGGCATCGTCCGCGACCACGTGGGACTGTCGTGGCAGACCTCGCCGGACGAGGACCCGCGTCCTCTCGGTCAGGGCGACATCCTCGTGATCACCCCATACAACGCCCAGGTGGGCACGCTCCGCTCGGCGCTCGACGCGGCGGGCTTCGAGGACGTCTCGGTAGGAACGGTGGACAAGTTCCAGGGCCGCGAGGCACCCGTCGCCATCGTGTCCATGGCGGCCTCCGCGCACGCGGACGTGCCGCGAGGCATCGGGTTCCTCCTCGACCGGCACCGGCTCAACGTCGCGGTCTCGCGAGCCAAGCACGCGGCATACCTCGTCCGTTCGAGCGTGCTCACGGACTTTGCGCCGCGCACGCCGGACGAGCTCATCGCCCTCGGCGCGTTCCTCGGGCTCTGTGAGCGTGCGGTCTCGCAGCGGCTTCTGCACCCGGACGCGCTGACCCCCTCCGCATGACGCGGGACTGCACGGACTTTTCCTCCTGAGCGGAGCCCCTCACCCGCTCGTTCCCCCACATTTCGGCCACGCACGGCCCGGGAGGTGAAGCCGGGGCGCGTCATGCCTCGGGGGCGGTGGCGTCTTCATCGGTGTGAGCGGGAGATGGCGCGACGTCGCCCTCCCCGCCACGGACGGAACCAACGCCACGGGGCCCACAGGCGCCCCACGAAGGAGAACGTCATGTTGAAGTCCAAGCTCGTCGGAACCGGGACCGCGGTCCTCCTCGTCGGTGCCCTCGGCGCCGGCCCCGGAGTTGCCGCGGCCAGTGCTGCGCCGACCTCCAAGGCCGTGGCTGCCGCCCAGCCGGCCGCCACCACCCTGCCCGTCACCGGCACGCTGCCCGATGGCAGCGCCTTCACCGGCGCTCTGAGCAACCTCACCACGAGCGTCGTCAACGGCGTCGTGCAGCTCTCCGGAACGATCACCGGCACCGGCCTACCCACCGGCGGCACGACCTTCACCGCGCCGATCCAGGACATCGCCGCCGCTGGCCCCGGCGGGTGCAGCATCCTCAACCTCGACCTGGGCCCGCTCAACCTGGACCTGCTGGGTCTCGTCATCGACCTGTCCCCGGTCTCGCTCGACATCACCGCTGTCCCGGGTGCCGGCAACCTGCTCGGCAACCTGCTCTGCGCCGTCGCCGGCCTGCTCGATGGTCCGGGGGGCGCCCTCAACGGGATCGCGGCCCTGCTCAACCGCCTGCTCACCGGCCTCGGTCTCTGACCGGACCGAGCGCAACCCTTCTACCGCGGTGGCGCCGGACGTCCCTCCGGCGCCACCGCACCCACACAGACGACCACCCCTGGAGGCGTGCGATGACCGTGATCGCCTTCCGACCCAGGCCCCGCTCGGATGTTCCCGAGCTCGGCCATTTCGAGGACGCGCCGTTCACCGGTACCTTCCGCACGCCGCTCGGGCGCCACGCGAGCGTCGAGGGGCACCTGCGTGTGCAGCGACTCGTCCTCGTCCCGTCGGGTGCCTTCGTCACCGGCGTCTTCGTCGCCGAGCTTCGCGAACCCGACGGTACGTTCATCGGCATCGACAGCCGGCGGGCCACGGTGCCGGCGGACCTCGTGCCGTGCGATGGCGGCCTCCGGCCGGTGGTCCGGTCGACCCGTCTCAGCCTCATGGGCCTCGAGGTGCAGGTCGAGGCCTTCGCCGTGGACCCACAGCTCACCCTCGGCCGTGCGCGCTCGGACCGACGTGCGGGCGTGCCCGCAGAGCTTCGACACCGGGGCCCGCGCCCGACACCGTGAAGCTCCTCTTCCTGACGAGCCCGCTCCTCGTGCTCGTCCTCGTCCAAGCCCTCCATCACCTCGAGGTGTGGGCGGGCAGGAGCGGCGCGCACCGGCGCGTGGGCGACCCGTCCCGGACCACCGCCTCCCCCAAGGACAGGACCTCACGTGCCCCAGCCCCTCCTGAACCGCAGCGACGACGGCTTCGAGCAGCCACTGCCGCGGGAGACCCCTCCCCCGCCCGGTTACGAGCCGCCGCTGGACGCCAGCCCGCTGCTCGACCATCTCGCGGCTGAAGGAGCGAATGACGTCACCGCAGGTGAGAGCCCCTGACGGGACGTCGCGAAGCGTAGGGTCACACGCGTGAGCCCAGCCGAGGCGTTGCCCGAGCCGTCGGAGGGGAGCCATGACATCGACGTCGAGGCACTCCTGCCGATGCTTCGGCGCATCGTCGGAGCCAAGATGGGCGACCACCCCGCCGCCGAGGACGTGGTGCAGGAGGCGGTGACCCGGGTCCTCGCCGCCCAGGACCGGGTCGAGCCGCGGACCCTCGAGGCCTACGCGATCCGCACCGTGCGCAACGTCATGGCCTCGATGTGGCGTCGCGACGATACCGACTCCCGCAACCAGCACCGCGTCCACGACCCCAGCCAACCGGAGGACGGCGAGGAGTTCGTCGTCGCCTCGGAGGAGAGGTCGGCGATGACCGAGGCGCTTTCGCGCCTCTCCGGCCGCGAGCGCGAGCTGCTGCTGGCCCACGAGGTGAGCGGTCGCTCCACGAAGGGGCTGGGCGAGGCGAGCGGCAGCTCGGCCGGCGCGGTGGCGGCCCAGCTCGCCCGGACTCGCGCCCGTCTGCGGGTCGAGTACCTCCTCGTCCTCGAGGGCGTCGAGCCGCCCACCGACCGCTGCCGTCCGGTCCTGCTCGCGCTCTCCTCGGCGGACCGGCGCCGGCAGCGCGAGCTCGACGCGCCTCGTCACCTCCTCGAGTGCCCGACCTGCGCGCGGCTGAGCGAGCCGCTGCTCGGACGAACGGCTCCACGCGCTGATGAGGTGCACGTCCCGATCAGCAGCGACCCCGACATCGTCGCGGCGCGACAGGCCGCGAGAGAGCTCGCCGCTGCGGCGGGGGTGACGGGCACCGACCTCACGGTGCTCGCCACGGCCGTGTCGGAGGTGGCTCGCAACATCGTCCGCTTCGCCGGCGACGGTGAGGTGACCATCGAGCTCGTCGAACGCCCACGGGCCGGCATACGGGTCGTCGCTCGCGACACCGGGCCCGGCATCCCCGACGTCGACGAGGCCCTGCGCGACGGGTTCAGCACCTACAACGGCCTCGGCCTGGGGCTCCCCGGCGCGCGGCGGCTGATGGACGAGTTCGCCCTGGAGTCGGTCCGCGGCCAGGGCACGACTGTGACGATGACCAAGTGGTTCGAGCGGAAGGCATGAGATGAACGACCCCGAACAGGACGAGCCGACCATGAGTGAGGTCTCCGTCGAGGCACAGCAGCTGCTGCCGCAGCTCGTGGCACACCTGAGGGAGCATCGCGCGACCCTGCGAGACGCGTGGGTCGGACGCATCCGCGACGCGCACCTCCTCGAGGCCATGACGCCGCAGGAGATGGCCGCCGAGACGACGTCGGTCTACGACAACTACGTCGAGGTCCTCGAGACCGGCAGCGTCGAGGCCCTGCAGCACTACGCCCGCGACCTGTCCGAGCGCATCATCCCCCGGGGAGTCGAGACGCACGAGGTCGTCGGCATCGTGCTCCTGCTGCGCGACGTGCTCGCCCGCTCGCTCTTCGAGAAGTACCAGGGCGACGTCGCCCTGCTCAACCACGTCCTCGACGCCTACGAGCCGGCGGCCAACCGCATCGCCAACACGGTCGCGGTGAGCTTCGTCGACGAGCGGGAGCGTGTCATCCGGCAGCAGCAGGACGCGATCCGCGAGCTGTCGACCCCGGTGCTGCCCGTGCGCGAACGGCTGCTCATCCTCCCGATCATCGGGGTCCTCGACAGCGAGCGCGCCAAGCAGCTCACCGTCCAGCTCCTCAGTGGCATCCGCACGCACCGGGCCAAGGTCGTCGTCATCGACATCACCGGTGCCCCCGACGTCGACCAGACGGTGGCGAACCACCTCGTCCAGACCGTCGACGCGTCCCGACTCATGGGAGCGAGCGTCATCATCACGGGCCTCTCCCCGACGATCGCGCAGACGCTCGTCACGATCGGCGTCGACCTCAGCAAGATGAACACCATCGGCGACCTGCAGGGCGGGCTCGAGGAGGCCGAGCGCCTGCTCGGCTACCACGTGTCGCGCAAGGAGGTGACGGACGGCTCGTGATGTCCGGACCGGCACTCGTCTCGATCCTGCGACAGGGGGGCATCCTCGTCGCGTCGGTCCACACTGCCCTGGACGACGCGGAGATGGTGCGCTTCCAGCAGGACCTCGTCGAGCAGATCGGTCAGTACAGGGCACGAGGCGTCATCATCGACGTCGCGGCTCTCGACGTCATCGACAGCTTCGCCGCCAACACCCTGCGGTCCATCGCCGACATCGCGCGCCTGCGTGGTGCGCACACCGTCATCGTCGGCATCCAGCCCGACGTCGCCTTCGCGATGGTGAGCCTCGGCATGGGACTGGCCGGCGTCACGACGGCCCTCGACCTCGAGGAAGGTCTCGCCTACCTGGCCGGCATACGGGGTGGGACGCGAAGGGAGCCGAGCGGTGGGTGAGGTCGAGGATCTCACGAGGGACTACCGCGTGGCGTTCCAGCGCTACCTCCCGCAGCGCAGTGAGGCTGCACTCACGCTCGGCTACGAGCTCGGAAGGTCGGCGGTCGACCGTGGCACCAGCCCGCTGGACCTCGTCGACATCCACCACGTCGTCCTCGCCGAGGTCCTCGCCGACCTGCGTGAGGACCGGACGCAGGAGGTCGTCGCTGCTGCGGCGGAGTTCCTCCGCGAGGTGCTGGCGACCCTCGACATGGTGCAGCGCGGCATCCGTGCGGAGGACGAGCGCGCCTAGCGCCGGACCGAGCCCGGCCCGTCGTCCGGCACCGGCGGGTCGAGCGGGCGCTCGAAGTCGACGTCGATCTGCTGGTACTGCTTGAAGCGCCCGATCCGGGCCTGCTGAGCATAGGCGCGGCGGTCTCCGTCGGTGAGGTCGACGTCGTCGGTGAACGGCGTGAGCAGGGCCCGGGGATAGAGCGTCCGGGCCCGCACGACGTCGGCCTCCGCGAAGAGGATCGTGCCGAGGGCGGCGAGGTGGAAGAACGCGAAGAGACCGATGACGAGTCCGAAGACACCGTTGGTCGTGGACGTCGAGCTCATCGCCCGCTCCACGAAACCCACACCGTAGGTCTGCAGTCCCTGCCAGGTGAGCGCGGCGCCGACGGCACCGACCGACACCTGCCGGAGACTGAGCTCGAGCGCCACCGCACGGCGCATCCCGAGACCGAAGGCCAGAGCCGTCCCCAAGAACGTCGCCACCGTGACGACGGCACGGGTGAGCAAAGGGTAGGTGCTGATCGCACGGGCGCTGACGATGGTGATCGTCGTGGTGATGATGACGAAGAGCAGGATCGTCAGCAGGAGCAGGAAGCTGCGCCCGCGGGCGTGGAAGGGGTTGGGACGCGCGTTGCGCGGGACCCCCCACACCGTGTTCATCGCGTACTGGAACGCCTGACCGACGCCGAGCCCACCGTAGAGCGCGACGACGCCGCTGACGACGATTCCGGTCGCACTGCCACGCAGCGACCTCGGCTGTCCGAGCTGCTCTCCCATGACCGGGATCTCGGACATGGCCGAGTCGAGCACGCGCTGCTGCAGGTCGGGGTAGCTCGACAGCACGAAGCCGAGCACCGTCGTGAAGATGAGCAGCAGCGGGAAGAAGGAGAGGAAGGCGTAGTAGGCCATGAGCCCCACGAGGTAGCCGGCCTGGTCGTCGAAGAACTTGTAGACGACCGCGAGCGGATAGCCCACGACGGGGTGCTTGCGCTGGAAGCGGTCCAGCGAGTCGACGACGCCCACTCGCGCATTCGATCACATGCGAGCGGGCGGGCAGTGCGGGCAGGGCGGACCGGAGCCTCCGGCCCGCGGCGTGGGCGCGGCGGGCCGGGACGTCAGCGGCGGGTCGAGCTCTGCTGGGTCTGGGCGAGTCCCGCGGCCGCGGCTCCCGCGAGCAGGACGAGGACGGCGCCGACCCGGAGCATCGACGGACGACCATGGGTGTCGGCGACGTAGATCGAGAGGATGGCTCCGAAGACGCCGTAGCCGAAGGCGAGCCACAGGACGACGACCATGGCCCGGTCCAGCACGACGTTCCCCGGGTGGGCCCGGGAGGAATCTGTTCGATGGGGCATGCCTTTGACGGTGCCACCCGCGCGAACCGCATAGGAGCTTCGAGGGGGGCCATATCGAATGGCCCAGTCCTTTCGGACCAGGCACCGGGCCAACCTCGTGCTTTTCGTCTGCGGGTGCCACGTCCGACTGTCACGATCACGCAGGCGCCGGGTCCGCAGGGGACGCCCCCGAGGAGGGGACGCTCGTGATCCGCATCGTCATCGCCGACGACCAGCCGCTCTACCGCCGTGGGCTCGAGGTGGCCATCGGCCTCGAGCGCGACCTCGAGCTGGCCGCTGAGGCGAACACCGTCGCGGACCTCGTGCGGGCCGCCTTCGACCACCGGCCGCAGGTGCTCGTCACCGAGATCACCCTCTCCGGGGAGAGCACGGTCAAGGCGTGCTCCGCCGCCGTCGAGGCGTCACCGAGCACCAAGCTCGTCCGGCTCACGGACTCCGAGAACCGGGAGCACCTCTTCGAGGCGTTGCGGACCGGCGCGACGGGCTACCTCCTCAAGTCGATGAGAATCGCGGAGATCATCGGCGCCATCCGGCAGGTGGCCGCCGGCGCCGTGGTCGTCCCGCCGCCGATGTCGACGTGGCTCGTCGCCGAGATGTCCCGGATGGGCACCGATGTCAACGAGGTGGAGACGGCCCCGTGGGGCTTGTCCCGTCGAGAGATGGAGGTGCTCCGCAAGGTGGCCCGGGGCCGCAGCAACGCGGTCATCGCGGCCGAGCTCTTCCTCAGCGTCAACACCGTGAAGAACCACGTCCGCAGTGCCGTTCACAAGCTCGGCGCCACCACGCGGACCGAGGCTGCCGTCAAAGCCGTGCAGGTGGGGCTCATCGACCTCAAGGACGACATCGGGTGACGCCGTTGCGCCTGACCGCCGGAATCCCCCGGGCAGCGTGACGAGTTCGCGCATTTCCTCCCCGGGGTCCACGGCTCGCCGGTAGCGTCCGTCGGAGCGCGACCCTCGCACCCTCCCCCTGCCGCGAGGGTCGCGCCCCACTCGCCGGCGAGACCCCTGCGGCCCCACCAACTCGTGGGGTCGCAGGCTCGTCGTCCCCCGACCGCGCGCAGCCCGCCGGGCGGTGGATCGACCGAGCGGCCGACCGAGCAGTCCGGGCCCCGACGCAGGCCTCGGGCGACGTGGGTGCCCACGGCAACGATGAAGGGCCGAGACTCGTGGTCCCGGCCCTTCTGGTGGTGGAGCTGAGGGGATTCGAACCCCTGGCCTTCTCATTGCGAACGAGACGCGCTACCAACTGCGCCACAGCCCCTTGAGCGGGCATCACGATAACACCGGCGAGCGCCCCGGACGAAACCGGCACCGGCGCGGCATACGCTCACCACCATGCGACTTCGTATGCCGTCCACCAGGGTCGGCCGGACCGACCCGGCGGACCTCCCGCGCCTCAGCGCCCCGCCCCCGACGACGGCCCTGACGACCCCGACGGCCGGCCAGCCGACCGCCCCGACGACGGACGCCGTCGACGACGACCCGGCGCACCAGCCGGCGGCGTGGCAGGTGCCGATCGGGGTTCGGACGGCGAGCGAATGGGCCTGGCGGCTGATCGTCGTCTCGGTCGCGGTGCTCGGCGCGCTCTGGCTCTTCGCCTACCTCTCCGAGGTCACGGTGCCGCTCGTCGTGGCGCTGCTGCTCGCCGCCCTGCTCTATCCCCTCGTCAGGTTCCTCTCCCGCGCCCTCCCGCGCGGCGCAGCAGCCGGCGTCACGGTCCTCGGCACCCTCGCCCTCATCATCGGCATGCTCAGCTTCGTGGGGTCGCAGTTCACCTCGCAGTTCAGCGACATCAGCGACCAGGTGGGCCAGGGCATCGTCGAGGTGCGCAGCTGGTTCCGCACCACCTTCGGCATCACCGACACGCAGGTGGACGACTGGATCGCCACGGCGCGCGAACAGCTGAGTTCGAGCAACGGCAACCTCGGCGAGACCGCGGCACAGGCCGGCCTCACCGTCACCCACCTCGTCGCCGGCTTCTTCATCGCGATGTTCGCGCTCTTCTTCTTCCTGTACGACGGCGAGCGCATCTGGGCGTGGGTCGTCCGCCTCTTCCCGCGGACCTCGCGCGACCGCGTCCACCAGTCCGGCGTCATCGCCTGGGGCCAGCTGTCCGCCTTCACCCGGGCGACGATCCTCGTCGCGGCCGTGGACGCCCTCGGCATCGGTCTCGTCGCCGCGGTGCTCGGCGTGCCCTTCGCCTCCGGCATCGCCATCCTCGTCTTCTTCGGCGCCTTCGTCCCGGTCGTCGGCGCGCTCGTCTCCGGCGCCGTCCCGGTCCTGCTCGCCCTCGTCGCGCTCGGCCCGGTGCAGGCGCTCATCATGCTCGGCGGCGTCATCGCCGTGCAGCAGCTCGAGTCGCACGTCCTCCAGCCGTTCCTGCTCGGCCGCGCCGTGCGGGTCCACCCGCTCGCGGTCATCCTCGGCATCGCGGCCGGTGTCGTCGTCGCCGGCATCATCGGCGCACTCATCGCTGTGCCTCTCGTCGCCGTCTTCAACGCTGTGGGCCACCACCTCCTCGATGATCGGGAGGTGCCCGACTCGCTCGAGGAGGAGGTCGAGGAGGCCGACGCCGAGCGCTGAGCGCCCCGACACGAGGGCCCGGTCCCCCACGGGGACCGGGCCTTCGTCGTGTGGCCGGCTGGCCGGTCAGAGACCGGAGATGCGCCGCTCCGGGAGTGCGTCGTATGCCGTGTCCTCGGCCTCCGCGACCGGCTCCACCTGGGCGGCGGGGAGCGGGCGCTCGGGGGCGCGGGCCTTCATCGTGTAGGTCGGCGGGGGCACCGGGCGCGGGTCCCACGTGAGCGGGATGTCGTCCTCGTCGACCTCGGGCAGGGCCGGGGTGGTCTGCGCGGCCGGCTCGGGCGTGGCGGGCTCGGGGACCGAGGTCGCCGAGACGGGCTGCAGCTCGGCCGGCACCTCGGCACTGACGTCGAACGGAGCGGCGTCGACGGTCACGTCGTCCGCGGCGTCGACCGGACCGGCGTCGTCGGTGGAGGCGTTGACGAGGACCTCGGTCTCGACGACCGGAGCGGAGCGTCGGGCGGAGGGCGCCGACGCAGGCGCAGCCTCGGTGGTCCGGGTGCTCACGGTGGTGCGCCGCGTCGCGTCACGGCGAGCCTGCAGGCGTGACTCGCGACGCAGCTCCTGCTTGGCGCGGATCTCGGACTGCACGCCGGCGCGCAGCCACGCGAAGCTGCCGAGCGCCAGGGCGAGGGAAAGGAGCGGAGCCCACGCGACGACGACGCCGAGCACTGCGAGGACGGAGACGACGACGGTCCCGAGGAGGCCTGCCAGCAGCGAGATCCCGCGCACTGCCCGGCTCGGGTGCATCGGGGCGATCTCGGCCTCGACGACGCGCGACGCCGCGGAGGTGGACGCGGACGAGGACGTCGGCGAAGCGGCAGACGCCGACGACACGGTCGGACGAGCAGCCGACACCTCGACCCGCGACATGGTGTGCGCCTCGGCCCGCTTGACGGTGACCTGGGGGCGCATCGCACGGGCCGGGCTCACGGCATACGTGCGGGGGGCCTGGCTCCCGGTGTCGACGGACGGCAGGGGAGAACGACGCTCGAGGACCCGCATCGTCTCGGAGAAGGCGTCGACCGACCGGATCGTGGCGAGGTGCTCGCGACGACGGACCCAGTACTGGACGAAATAGGCAGCCCAGATCCCGATGATGACCAGGAAGATGAGGCTGCTCGGCTGCACGAGCACGACGTTATGCGGGCGAGACCTCAGGCAGTCGGACCCTCGACGGTGTGTCGCCCAAGTGACTGTTGTGACGAGTGGGTCAGACGGTCCCTGACGCTCCGGCCGCCCAGGTCCTCGGTCGTCAGCGCGAACGAACGGTGGTCGCGCCAGTCGCCGTCGATGTGGAGCATCCGCGGCCGCAGTCCCTCGTCGCGGAAGCCGAGCTTGCGGACGACGGCGAGGCTCGCGGCGTTCTCGGGGCGGATGTTGACCTCGACCCGGTGCAGCGCCAGCTCGGCGAAGGCGTGGTCGGCCGCGAGCGCGAGCGCGGTCGGCACGATGCCGCGGCCGGCCACGGCCTGGGCCACCCAGTAGCCGACGGTGCACGAGCGGAACGAGCCCAGGACGATGTTGCTCACGTTGACCTGGCCGACGAGCGCACCCTCGACCTCGATGACGAACGGCAGCATCCGCCCGGCGAGCGCCTCCTCCTGGTAGAACTCGACGACGTCGGTGAACGTGCGCGAGCCGGTCACCGGCACCGGAGAGGTCGCATCCCACGGCGAGAGCCAGTGCCGGTTGCGGCCGCGCACCGAGACGTACTCCTCCGCGTCCTCCGGCCGCAGCGGCCGCAGCAGGATCGGGAGCCCGCCGGGCGTCGTGCCGGTGAGGACCACGGACCACTCCTCGCGCGTCCGGCGCCAACGCATCAGTGGTCGCCCCCGGCGAGCTGGCTCAGCGCGTGACCGAGCACGGGCTCGAGGACGGCGAGGGCGTCGCGGACGCCACCGGTCGAGCCGGGCAGGTTGACGACAAGAGTGCGCCCGGCGACCCCCGCGAGACCTCGCGAGAGCATCGCGGTCGGCACGCCGGCCGCGACACCGGCAGCGCGGATCGCCTCGGCGACGCCGGGCACCTCGCGGTCGAGCAGCGGCGCGGTCGCCTCCGGTGTCCGGTCGGTCGGGCTGATGCCGGTGCCCCCGGTCGTGAGGACGAGGTCGGGGCTGGTCGCGAGCGCGGCGGACAGGGCTTCGGGCACGTCGGCGTCGGCCACGACGGTGGCGTCGTCGACGCCGGCGCCCCACCCGCGCAGCGCCTCGACGAGCAGCGCCCCACCCCGGTCCGGATAGACCCCGGCCGCGGCCCTGGTGGAGGCGGTGACGACGACGGCCCGGCGCCCGGAGAGGCCACCCGGGCCGGCGCCCTCGTGGTCGGCGCTCACTGCTCGACCCAGTCGCCGGAGCGGCCACCCGACTTCGCCGTGACGCGGACGTCGGTGATGCGGGCGTGCTTGTCGACCGCCTTGACCATGTCGACGAGGGCGAGGGCGGCGACGCTCACCGCGGTGAGCGCCTCCATCTCGATCCCCGTGCGGTCGGCGGTGCGGACGGTGGCGGAGATGTCGACGCCGTCGTCGGCGACGTGGAGGTCGACCGCGGCGGCGTGGACCGCGACCGGGTGTGCGAGGGGCACGAGCTCGGGCGTCCGTTTGACCGCCTGTATGCCGGCCAGCCGCGCGACCGCGAGCGCGTCCCCCTTGGGGACGGTCCCGTCCCGCAGGGCCGCGACGGCGTCGGCGGAGAGGAGGACCCGACCCCGGGCACTGGCCTCTCGCGCCGTGACGGCCTTGCCCGACACGTCCACCATGTGCGCCGACCCGTCGGCTCGCACGTGCGTCAGCCCCGGTCGGCCGGCCCCGTCGCCCATGTCGCTCGCCACACCGTCAATCCTGCCCCACGAGCGGGAGCAGGTGGACGGCGTCCCCCGGCTCGATCGTGGTCGTCGCCGCGTCGACGACGGCGAGGTGGGTCGCGGCGGCCAGCGCGCCGAGCATGTGCGATCCCTGGCCGCCCGACGGCCGGGCACCGTCGGGGCCGAGGACGACCCGGGTGAGCTCGACCTTCCCCGGCACCGACGACCACCCCGCCGCCGCGACGGCCGGGACGAGGGCCGGCTCGGGGTCGAGGCCCGCGAGCGCCCGGAGCACCGGCAGCACGAAGACGTGGAAGGAGGCGAACGAGCTCACCGGGTTGCCCGGCAGGGTGATGATCGGCGTGCGCCGCGGCCCCACGACGCCCGCGCCCTGCGGCATTCCGGGACGCATCGCCACCTTGGTGAAGTCGACCTCACCCGAGGACGTGAGCACCTCCTTGACGGTGTCGTAGGCACCCATCGAGACGCCACCGGTCGTGAGGACGAGGTCGGGCTCCCCGGGCACGTCGGCGAGGAGCGCGGCTGTCGCCTCCGCGTCGTCGCCGAGGTGCGTGGCACCGACGACCTCGGCGCCGGCGGCCTCGACGAGGGCGACGAGCATCGGCCGGTTCGAGTCGACGATCTGGCCGTGGTCGAGGTGGGTTCCCACGGGCACGAGCTCGTCGCCGGTGGAGAGCACCACGACGCGAGGCCTCGCGGCGACCGTCACCTCGGCGACGTTGGCCGCGGCGATGAGCGCCAGCCGGCCGGGCGTGACCCGCACGCCGGCCCGCAGGACGGGGTCACCGGCCCGCACGTCCTCACCACGGCGCCGCAGGTGACGCCCGGTCTCCGCGGCGAGGGTGAGCGAGACCCGCTCGACGCCGCCGTCGCTCTCCTCGACGGGCACGACCGCGTCGGCGCCTTCGGGCATCGGCGCGCCGGTCATGATCCGCATCGTCGCGCCGGGGCGCAGCTCGTGGCGGCGGGTGTCCCCCGCCGCGATGTCGCCGTCGACGTCGAGAACGACTGGCGACGCGGGAGTGGCGCCGTTGACGTCGGCCGAGCGGACGGCATACCCGTCCATGGCGGAGTTGTCGAAGCCCGGGAGGGCGACCGCCGCGACGACGTCGGCGGCGAGGACCCGCCCGAGCGCCTGCGAGAGCGGCACCGTCACCGGTGGCAGTGCCGAGACGAGCCCGACCAACGCGGCGCGGTGCTCCTCGACCGTCCTCACACGTCGCCCTCGAGGCGGGCGCCGTCCTCGATGGTGCGTGGCGAGTCCGCCCGGACCGTGACGTCGCCGACGCAGACGACGTCGCGCCCGAAGGTCACGTCCCCGTCGACGACGAGAGAGTGCGCCTCGCGGATCGACGGCACGCCGTGGGGGAAGCGCGCCTCGAAGTCCTCGATGAACTTGTAGTCCGAGGACAGGTCGACGAAGGGCTCGTCGTGGTCGATGAGCGAGACGACGCGGCTGGCGTCGTCGAGCTCGTAGAGGTCGGAGCGAACGAGGAGCAGCTCGTTGGTCGTCTTGACCGGCCGGAAGCGGTCGCGCGGGACGAAGAGCGCCTGCGAGCCCTCGAAGACCTCGACGGCGGTGCCCATCGAGGACTCGATCTGGATGACCGGCGTCGAGTCCTTCCGGGTGGGGTCGACGGTCTTGCGGTTGACGATGATCGGCAGCTCGAGCACCCCGGCGCGCTGCCTCAGCTCCTCGGCGAGCACGTCGAGGTCGACCCAGAGGTTGTTGACGTGGAAGTACTCGTGGCGCTCGTTGTCGGCGAAGTACTGCTCCTCCCCCGGGGCCACCTGCGCCGAGTCACGCAGGACGATCCGGCCGTCGCTGCGGCGCCGCGCGAGGTGACCGCCCTTGCGGTCGTTGCGCGTCCGCTCGCAGACCTCGGCGACGTAGGGCACCTCGTCGCGAGCCATCCACGCGGGGATCCGCGGGTCGAAGGTCGCACCGAGGTTGTCGCCGTTGGAGAGGAAGAGGTAGCGGATCCCCCTGTCCCGCAAGGTGTCGAGCAGCCCGCTCGACTGCAGTGCGATGTAGACGTCGCCGTGGCCGGGCGGGCACCACTCGAGCGCGGGGTCCTCGGGCCACGAGACCGGCGTGAGGTCGTCGCTACGCAGCTTGGGCTCGGCGCTCTGCAGGAAGGACAGCGGCAGGCCCTCGACCTCGAGGTCCGGGTGGCGGGCGAGGATCTCGAGGGTCTCCTCCTGGGTGCGGAAGGAGTCCATGAGGACGAGCGGCAGGTCGACCCCGTGGGTGCGGCGCAGGGCGAGGACCTGGCGGGCGATGATGTCGAGGAAGGTGAGCCCGTCGCGCACCTGGAGTGCGGTCTTCGGGCCCTGCACCCCCATCGACGTGCCGAGCCCGCCGTTGAGCTTGAGCACGGCTGAGCGCGCCAGCGCATGCGTCAGCTCGTCCGGGTCGGAGTCGAGATCCGCGAGCGAACGCACCGCACCGAGCGGCTCGATCGCGTCCTCGTGGATGTAGCCGGTGGCCTCGGCCTCGAGCAGCCCGTAGAAGCGGGTGAAGGCACCGACCGCCCGCTCGTCGACACCCCGCTCGCGCATGAGGTCGGTGGCCGCCCGCAGTCCGTCGTCACCCATGCGGCAACCCTAGGTGAGCGAGGCCCCCTCGTGCGGCCCCGTGCCCGGCGGCACACTGGTGCGATGGCGTCGACATCCCCGGCCGAGGACAAGACCGCCCTGCGCCCGGGGCTCCTGGCTCGGCGGCGCGAGCACATCAACGGACGTGACCGCGACGCCGACGACACGACACTCGCCGAGCACGTGCTTGCCCTCGTGGCCGACCTCGGGCTCGACGCCGGCGACACCGTCGCGGCCTACGAGTCGATGCGGACCGAGCCACCGCTCGCGGCGACCATCGATGCGCTCGTGGCACACGGCATACGGGTCCTCGTGCCGGTCACGTTGCCCGACAACGACCTCGACTGGTGCGACGCGACCGACCCCGCCCGTATGCCGGCCGGTCCCGGCGCGGTGTCTGCCGCCGGTCTCGTCCTCGCCCCGGGGCTCGCCGCCGACCGCACCGGCACCCGGCTCGGGCGCGGCGGTGGCAGCTACGACCGGGCGCTCGCGCGCAGGGCGGGCACGGCGAAGGTCGTCGTCGTCCTCCACCCGGGGGAGGTGTCCGCCGAGCCGCTCCCCCGCGACGACCACGACCTTCCCGTCGACGGCGTGCTCACCGCCGACGGGCTCGAGTGGTTCTGACGTCCGCTACCTGCCTGAGGTGACCGGCGTGAGGCGACGGGCGTGAGGTGAGGGGCGTGAGGTGATGGGCGCGGCTTGACGCGCGTCAGCTGCCCGGAACGAGCGCGAGCTCTTCGTCGGTCGCCTCGCGGACGGCCTTCTCGGTGAAGGGCCACGGCTGCTGCAGGCCCGCGACCCAGTCCTCGGTCTGGTCGTCGTAGTGGCCGTTGAAGACGTGACCGCTCGCGCCGGTCTGGTTGATCCACGTCGAGCGGTCGAACGACCCGACGTCGACGACCATGCGCATCGAGGGCGCCCATGTCGTCTCGTAGCCGAGGTTGGCGCGCCAGCCGTTGGCGTTGACGATCGAGGAGCCCCCGGGCATCTCGAACTCGCCGCGGTTGAAGATCGCGCGGACGACGCCGGGCACGCCGTCGCCACCCATGACCTGGTGGGTGAGCTCGAGCGTGTGCAGCTTGCCCCAGCGCCAGTCGTCGACGTCCTTGCCGATCTTGCGGGTCAGCTCGAGGCGGGCCTCGACCTGGGCCTGCCGCAGGATCTCGTCGCGGCTCTCGGTGACCCCCGGGGTCTGGCGGTTGTCCCACCACGGGCTCTTGGGGTTCTCGAGCAGGCGCGTCACGGCCGCCATGTGGCGGCTGTTGCCGTCGGCCTGGAGGTCCTCGGGGACCTCGTCGTCGAAGAGCAGCCGGAGCAGGTTGGCCCAGACGGCGTTGTAGTAGGCCGCGGCGGCACCGGCCCGCGAGTCGTCGGCGGGAGTCGTGAAGTCCCAGTCGCGCAGGAGGTCCTGCGCCTCGCGGGTGAAGGCGACCTCGGCCTCGGACTCGTCGGGGCCGGCGAGGGGCACGGCGAGCAGCGCCTTGACGAGCACCGGTGCGAACTGGTTGCGCGAGTCCATCTGGATCTCGGCCATCGTCGCGGCGGTGATGGTGCGACCGCCCTTGGTCGCCGCCTCGATCCGGTCGCGGATGCGCTGGGCGCGGTAGCCGTAGTCCCACTCGGTCGTGAGGAAGGGCGTCGAGCTCGCCGTCACCGCCTGGTTGGCGGTGACGATGAAGCCCTCGTCGGGGTCGAGGGCGGTCGGCATCGACTCGAAGGGGACGTAGCCCTGCCAGTCGTAGGTCTCGTCCCAGCCCGGCGCGGGCCAGTAGCCGGGTGGGGCGCCCTTGAACGCCGAGACGCGCACCGGGACCTGGCCGGGCGCCTGGTAGCCGATGTGGCCGTCGACGTCGGCATAGACGAGGTTCTGCGCCGGGACCGCGAAGAGCTGCGCGGCCTGCCGGAACTCGGTGAAGTCCTGCGCGACGTTGAGCGCGAAGATCGCGTCGGCGGTCTTGCCGGGCTGGAGTCCGGTCCACGCCATCGACACGGCGTAGTCCTGCGAGGTCGCCGGCGGCTGCCCCTCGACCTGCGGCACCGGCGAGCGCTCACCGGCGTCGTCGAGCGCGGGCAGGACGTCGGACATGATCGGGCCGTGGCGGGTCGACCGCACGGTGATCGTCTCGTCGGGCTGACCGGCGATCTTGATGACCTCGCGCCGGGTCTGCAGGGGCTCCCACGTCCGGCCGCGCTGGACCCGGTCGCCGTCGACCCGCTCGAGGTAGAAGTCGCTCACGTCGGGGTCGAGGTTGGTGAAGCCCCACGCGATCTTGTCGTTGTGGCCGATGACGACCCCGGGCACGCCCGAGAACGAGAAGCCGGCGACGTCGAGCGGGCACTGTTCGGACTTCTCGCGGCAGTGCAGCCCGACCTGGTACCAGATGCCGGGGATGCCCGGGGAGAGGTGCGGGTCGTTGGCGAGCAGCGGCTTGCCCGTCGCCGACGTGTCGGGGCCGATGACCCACGAGTTCGACCCGATGTCCTCGCCGCGACCCATGAGGGCGGGGATGGCTTCGAGCGCGCGGCCCACCGCGGCATACGCCTGCTGTGCGGACGGCGTGGCGAGCGCGTCGGCGGCCTCGCGCGAGGAGGTGCCGGTCGCCACGGACCGCAGCGCGGCCGGGACGCTCGACGAGACCTGGCCGCCGGTCCCCTTCGGCTGCCACTGGTCGGCCGAGAGGATCGGGGTGTTGGCGACGTCGTAGGGCGGGAAGAGGTCGGCGATCTGGGCGCCGGTGACGCGGGTCGAGAGACGAGCCCGGGCGAGCTCGTTGGCGTAGTCGCCGCGCAGGTCCCAGGCCATCGCCTTGAGCCACGCGATGGAGTCGGCCGGCGTCCACTTCTCGATGCGGTAGTCGGAGACGGTCGTGCCGAGGACGACGTACTCGAGCGAGGCCTGCGACGGCGAGCGGCCGCGCAGGTAGGCGTTGACGCCGTCGGCATAGGCCTGCAGCGTCGTGCGCGTCTGGGGGTCGAGGGTCGGCAGCTCGGCCTCGGCGGTGCGCCGCCAGCCCATCGTGCGCACGACCCGGTCGGTCTCGAGGCCGGCCTCGCCGACGAGCTCGGAGAGCCGTCCGGCCGTGACGTGGCGACGCAGGTCCATCTCGAAGAAGCGGTCCTGCGCGTGGACGAACCCCTGCGCCCTGGCGATGTCGGTGAGGCTGTCGCCGTAGATCTGCGGGATCCCCCGGTCGTCGCGGAGCACGTCGACCCGGGCCGCGAGCCCCGGGACCTTGATCTCGCCCTCGGTCTGCGGGAAGGACCGGCGGACCAGCGAGACACCGACGACGGACAGGACGAGGGCCGCGACGACGACGATGCCGCCGAGGACCAGGAGGGCGCGACGCGCGACGCGGAGGGGACTCACCCTGCGAGACTAGGACAGACCTCCGCAGGCACTCGCAAGGACGGGCCGTGATCACGACGTTGGGTATGCCGGGTGCCGCCACGTCGTCCTTCGTCGCACCTTCCACCGTCGTCACCGCCGAGCCGGACAACCTCCACGCGCTCTCGATCGCACTCCTCGTCGGGGCCGCCGTCCTCATCGTCGCCATCGCCGCGGTCAAGCTGTCGACCCGCTCGGGACTGCCCTCGCTGCTCATCTACCTCGGCATCGGGCTGGCCCTCGGCAACCGTGGTCTCGGCATCGACTTCTCCGACGAGGAGCTCACCCAGGTCCTCGGCTACGCCGCCCTCGTCCTCATCCTCACCGAGGGCGGGGTGACGACGAAGTGGGAGTCGATCCGGCCGTCGCTGGCACCCGCCGCCGCGCTCGCGACCGTGGGTGCGGTCGTCTCGATCGCCGTCGTCGCATGCGCAGCGAGGCTGGTCCTCGACATGACGTGGACGAGCGCGCTGCTCATCGGCGCCATCCTCGCCTCGACCGACGCCGCCGCCGTCTTCGCCGTCCTGCGCAAGGTCCCGCTCCCCCGTCACGTGAGCGGCATGCTCGAGGCCGAGTCGGGGTTCAACGACGCCCCGGTCGTCATCATCGTCACGGCCCTCGCCACCGGCTCCGCCGCCGGCACGGGGGTCGAGTCGTGGTGGTCGCTCGTCGTCCTCATCACCCTCGAGCTCGTCATCGGCTCCGTCGTCGGGCTCGCCGTCGGCTGGGTCGGTGGGCGGCTCATGGCTCGGGTCGCCGGCGGGTCGTCGGCGCTCTTCGCCATCGGCGTCATGGCCGTGTCGGTGCTCGCCTACGCCGCCGCCGACGTCGTCCACGCGTCGGGGTTCATCGCCTGCTACCTCGCCTCGCTCGTCCTCGGCAACACCGGACTGCCGCACCGGGCGTCGGTGTTGGGGTTCGCGACCGCGCTGGGCTGGCTGGCACAGATCGGTCTCTTCGTCATGCTCGGGCTTCTCGCCGACCCCGCTGGCTTCGCGTCCCAGATCCCGACCGCGCTCGTCCTCGGCCTCGTCCTCCTGCTCCTCGCCAGGCCGCTGTCGGTGCTTGCGTCGTGCACGCCGTTTCGGATCCCGTGGCGGACCCAGGCCTTCCTGTCGTGGGCCGGCCTGCGCGGCGCCGTGCCCGTCGTCCTCGCGACCGTGCCGGTGACCTCGGGGACGGCAGGGGTCGACGGGGTCTTCAACCTCGTGTTCGTCCTCGTCATCATGTTCACGCTCGTCCAGGCACCGACCCTGCCGTGGGTCGCGCACCGGCTCGGGCTCGACCGTGCCCACCACACCTTCGACCTCGCTCTCGAGGCCACGCCCTTCGACGACATCGGCGCGCACCTGCTCGAGGTGACCGTCGGGCCGCGCTCGCGCCTCGCCGGCGTCCAGGTCTACGAGCTGCGACTGCCCGTGGGAGCCAACGTCGCGCTCGTCGTGCGCGACGAGTCCTCGTTCGTGCCCAAGGAGACGACGCCGCTGAGGCGCGGCGACCAGCTCCTCGTCGTCACCCCGGCCACCCTCCGGTCGACCGTGGAGAAGCGACTGCGCGACGTGAGCCGCCAGGGCCGCCTCGCCGGCTGGTCGACCGCCGACTGACCCCGGCTTGCGTCCGCAACCGTGGTGGCCAGGTCGTCACCTCTGCGGACGCAAGCGGGTGGGTATGCCGTCCACGACGGGTGGGCGGCCGGCATACCGGAGCATCCCCGCGCGTTCCGTATCCTTGAGAACGCTCACCCGCATTGCCCAGGGAGGAACCCCCGTGCCCACGTATGCCTACGCGTGCCGCGACTGCGATCACCGCTTCGAGGCGGTCCAGTCCTTCAGCGACGACTCGCTCTCGGTCTGCCCGGAGTGCGAAGGGTCGCTGCGCAAGGTCTTCAACTCGGTCGGTGTCGTCTTCAAGGGCGGCGGCTTCTACCGCACCGACTCGCGTTCCTCGTCGAGCAGCTCGACGCCCCCGAGCACGTCCTCTTCGTCGGACTCCGGCTCGGGCTCGAGCAGCTCGTCCGGCTCCTCGTCGGGATCGCCGTCGAGCACGACGAGCGCCGCCGCCTCGGCCTGACGCCTCCTCGCGCGGCCGAGCCGGGTCACTCCTCCCGGTCGGCGCGCTGACCCTTGCGGTGCGGTTTGCGGTCGGCCCCGTGTGGCCGGCCCGGACGACCCCGGTCCTCGCGGAGCTCGATGAGCTGACCCGAGATCCGGGTGCCGCGCAGCTTCTCCCAGGTGCCCGGCGGCAGGGTCGCCGGCAGCTCGACGAGCGAGTGGTCGGCGCGGATGTCGATCCGCCCGAAGTCCTGTCGGCCGAGGCCGCCCTCATTGGCGAGGGCACCGACGATCTGGCGCGGCTCGACGTGCTGGCGACGGCCCACGGCGATCCGGTAGTTCGTCATCGGACCCGACGTGCCGTGCTTCGGACCACGGTCCGGCCGCTCGGCGCGGCCGCCCCGCTCACCCCGGTCGTCACGGCGCGGGCCACGGTCGTCGCGCTCGCGGCGAGGCGGGCGCACGGGCTCGGGGTCGAGGAGCATCGGCTCATCGCCCCGCAGGACGATGGCGAGGGCGGCGGCCACGTCGCCCTCGGGCACGTCGTGGTTGCGGACGTAGTGCGCGATGACGTCCCGGAAGGCGTCGAGGTCGCTGGACTGCAGGGCCGTCGTGATGCGGTCGTCGAAGCGGCCGAGGCGGGTGGCGTTGATGTCCTCGACCGAGGGCAGCTGCATCTCGGTGAGAGTCGTCTTGGTGGCCTTCTCGATCGCCTTGAGGAGGTACTTCTCCCGTGGCGTGACGAAGGAGATCGCGTCACCGGTGCGTCCGGCGCGGCCGGTGCGGCCGATGCGGTGGACGTAGGACTCGGTGTCGGTGGGGATGTCGTAGTTGACGACGTGGCTGATCCGCTCGACGTCGAGGCCACGGGCGGCGACGTCGGTCGCGACGAGGATGTCGAGCTTGGCGGCCTTGAGCTGGGCCACGGTGCGCTCGCGCTGGGCCTGGGCGACGTCGCCGTTGATGGCGGCGGCGGAGAAGCCACGCGCCCGGAGCTTCTCGGCGAGCATCTCGGTCTCGTTCTTGGTGCGAACGAAGACGATCATCCCCTCGAAGTTCTCGACCTCGAGGATGCGGGTCAGGGCGTCGATCTTCTGCGGGTAGGAGCAGAAGAGGTAGCGCTGGGTGATGTTGGGCGCCGTCGTCGTCTTGCGCTCGACCGTGATCTCGAGGGCGTCGGTGAGGTACTTCTTCGAGATGCGCCGGATCTGCGACGGCATCGTCGCCGAGAAGAGCGCGACGTGCTTGTCCTCGGGGGTGTCGGCGAGGATCGTCTCGACGTCCTCGGCGAAGCCCATCTTGAGCATCTCGTCGGCCTCGTCGAGGACGAGGAAGCGCAGCTCGGAGAGGTCGAGGGTGCCCTTCTCGAGGTGGTCCATGATGCGGCCGGGCGTGCCGACGACGATGTGGACGCCGCGGCGCAGGGCGCTCAGCTGGACGCCGTAGCCCTGCCCGCCGTAGACGGGGAGCACGTGGACGCCGGGCATGCGGGAGGCGTACTTCTCGAACGCCTCGCAGACCTGGAGGGCGAGCTCGCGGGTGGGCGCGAGGACGAGGGCCTGCGGCGTCTTCTGCCTGAGGTCGAGCCGGCTGAGGATCGGCAGCGCGAAGGCCGCCGTCTTGCCCGTGCCGGTCTGGGCGAGGCCGACGACGTGGCGACCCTCGAGCAGTGCCGGGATCGTCGCCGCTTGGATCGGCGACGGCGTCTCGTAGCCGACGTCCTTGAGCGCCTTGACCACCCGCTCGTCGAGACCGAGGTCGGCGAAGGCCGGCTGCTGCGGCTCGTCGGACCCGGTGGGGGGTTTCTGCGCCTCGGCCTGCTCGGCCTGGTCGGTCGAGTTCGGGTGGTCGGGGTGGTCCTGCGCCTCGGTCGTGCTGTCGTCGCTCACTGGTCGACCGTAGTGCCGCAGGTGCCACGATCGCGAGTCCCGTTTCCCCCGACCAGTGGCGACGCGGGCCCATCGTCCACAGGGGCACGTCCCGGCCGCGACCGTCCACAGGTCCCCGACGCGACCACGCAGGCCGTCGGTGACCCGGCCTAGCGTCCGTGGCATGCCCACGTTCCGTCTCCCTGCACCACGTCGCCCGGCCCTCCTCGGACCGTCCCGGCGGGCGCGCTGGCGACGACGGGTACTCCGCCGGGCCGCGGCCGGGGCGTGTGCCGCGGTGGCAGCACTCCTCCTCGTCGGTGTGGTGCGTCCGCCACCACCGCCGACCACGCCGGTCGTCGTCGCCGCACGCCCGCTCGCGGCCGGCGCGGTCCTCGAACCGGGCGACCTGCGCGTCGAACGCCGTCCCGGCGCCTCCCCGCCACCGGCGTCGGTCGACGAACCCGGAGCGCTCGTGGGTCGCCGCGTGGGTTCCCCGGTGGCGGCGGGCGAGGTGCTGTCGACCACCCGACTCGTCCCGCGCTCGGCCGCCGACGGCGCACCGCCCGGGACGGTCGCGGCCCGGCTCGTGGTCGCGGACCAGCGGGCGCTCGACCTCGTCTCGGCCGGGCGTCGCGTGACCATCTATGCCGACACCGGTGGCCTGGCTCTCGTCCACGACGCACTCGTCCTGGGCACGGACACGCCCGAACGGACATCGCTCACCGGATCGTTGCCGGGCGCCGACGACATGGGCGCCGGGCTGGTGCTCGCACTCGAGCCGACGGCACTCGACCGGATCTTCGCTGGTCAGCGACCCGAGGGTGGCCCACCACGCGTGCTCGCGGTCGTCACCAGCTGAGTGGGCTGGTGGGAGGCGGGCACGAGCCACGCAGGGGGCACCGCTCCCTGCCACGTCCTGACTTGTACCGTGGCAGGCGCCTCGGCGCGAGACACGTGGGGGGCATCTCTCCGACACGAAAGGCAGAAACCATGAGTGGGTTCAAGGACTTCGTCCTGCGGGGCAACGTGGTCGAGCTCGCCGTCGCCGTCGTCATCGCCGGCGCCTTCGGCAAGGTGGTCGAGGCCATGGTCAACGTCCTCATGGACATCATCGGCAAGATCGGTGACCAGCCGGACTTCTCCGACTGGAAACCCGGCGGCATCTCCATCGGCGCCTTCCTCACCGTGCTCATCTCGTTCCTCATCCTTGCGGCGGTCGTCTACTACTTCGTCGTGAAGCCCTACGCCGCAGCCAAGGAGCGGTTCTTCCCGAGCGAGCCCGAGACCGAGACCATCGACCCCAACACCGAGCTCCTCAAGGAGATCCGCGACAGCCTGCGCGCGCGTCCGAACCTCTGACGGAGACGCATCACCCGGACCACCACCGGAACCGCCACGAAGCGGGAGGCAGCACCGCCGCCTCCCGCCCCGGAGTCATGTCTCAGGACCAGTGCGGCGGTCGGTTCTCCCGCAGCCACCGGCCCGTGGCGTCGTCGTCGCCGCGCTCGCCCCAGCCCTCGTCGGTGTCGTCCTTGGTCTGCTCGATCGTGCGGCGCTTGGCCCCATCACCGCTCCCCTCCTCGGGACCCGGCAGGGACGGCACCGCCGCCACCTCCGCCTTCGCCGCGTCGGCCGCGTCCGCGGGCCGGGGCGGTGTGGGCCGGCTCGACGTGAGGCCCGCGTCCGAACCGACCCGCTGCGGGGAGCTCGTCGCCCGGCGCCGGCGACGGGTCACGAGCCCCCGCCCTCAGCGAGGGCCTGGATGCGCGAGACGTCGCGCGCCGGGTCGCGGAAGGCATCACGGGTCCAGACGCGCACGTGCTTCCAGCCCAGCCGGCCGAGGTGCTCGGCCCGCAGTCGGTCGCGGTCGCGGGCGCTCGTCATCGAGGCGTACTCCGGCCCATCGGACTCGACGGCGACGAGCAGCCGGCCCCGGCGCTGCGGGTCCTCGACGGCCAGGTCGATCGGGTCCGCCGACGAGCCGTAACGCTCGTGCACGACGAGCCCGCTCGCCCGGAGCCGACGCGCGAACTCCGCCATGACGACCGACTGCACGGGTGAGCTCGGCGCCACCTCCACGGGCTTCCCGGTCTCGGCCGCCGCCGTCGACGACGCGGCGTGGGCGAGGAAGTCGCGCAGCATCTGGGCCCCGCGGGACTTGAGGCGGGCGGGGTCGAGCTCATCGGCGCCGATCGAGGAGACGACGGTCATCCGCTTCTTGGCCCTGGTGATCGCGACGTTGAGGCGACGCTCGCCGCCCTCGTTGTTGAGCGGGCCGAAGCGGTGCAGGACCCGCCCGTGGGGGGTCTTGCCGTAGCCGACCGACAGGATGATGGCGTCACGCTCGTCGCCCTGGACCCGCTCGAGGTTCTTGACGAAGAAGCGCTCGTGGACGTCCTCGGTGAAGAACGCCGCCGTCTGGGCGTCGAGCCCCTGGAGTGCCCGGCGCAGGGCGTCGTCGAGCCGCTGCGTGTGGGCCAGCCCGAGCGCGATGACGCCGAGGCTCTCGCCGGGTCGGGTTCTCGCGTGCTCGAGGACGAGGTCGACGACCCGCTCGACCTCGGCCTGCGTCGTCTCGACGCTCGCCGCACCCTCGGCGACGACCCCGACGCCGTCGACGAGCTCGTGGCGCAGCACCGGTGCCGATCCCGTCCCCGGGAAGGTGACGAGCGAGCCGTCGTAGACCTGCTCGTTGGCGAAGGAGATGAGCCGTTCGTCCTGCGAGCGGTAGTGCCACGACAGGCGGCGGCTGGGCAGCGTCGCGGCGAGGACGTCGAGAATCGACTCGACACCCTCGCTGAGGGCGTCGTCGGGGCTCGCCTCGTCCCCGTCGGACACGGTCGTGAAGAACGACGTCGGTGGCAGCTGGTTGGCGTCGCCGGCGAGGACGACCTGCCGCGCACGAGAGATGGCCGACACGGCCTCGGCCGGCGGGATCTGGGAGGCCTCGTCGAAGACGACGACGTCGAAGGTCACCCCGGGCGGCAGGACCGACGCAACGACGAGCGGGCTCATGACCCAGCACGGGCGGACCGCGGTGAGCAGCTCACCCGCCACCGGGAGGAGGTCGCGCAGCGAACGGTGCCGGCGGGACTTCGCACCCTCGGCGCGCACCAGGCTCTCCAGCTCCGGGGAGTCACCGAGGACACGGTCGACGTTGGCGCGAACCGCGGCTCGCACGCGGGAGGCGTTCTGCCGCAGCACCTCGCGGTCGGCGCCGGCGAACTCGCTCACCGTCCGCCGCAGGTCCTCGCCGTCGTGAGCGCCCACCCGCGAGTCCCGCAGTGCGATGTCGTCGAGGACCGAGCTCCACCAGACGAAGTCAGCCTCGCCGGCGACATCGTCGGCCTTGACCCGGCGGGCGGCGAGGTCTTCGAGCAGGGCACCGAGCCCGGCCTCGCGCATCGACTCGACAGGTCCGAGGATCGAGGGCACGACGGCCAGCCGGTCCGGTGCGTCGGCGAGCGCCTGGAGCCGCTGGCCCAGCTCGTCGCGCGGCACGTCGAGCAGCGACGGCGCGTCGGCAGCGCCCGGGACGCGCTCGTCGAGCCAGTCCAGGTCGGCCGCGAGGACGGCATACGCCTCGAGGGCGCGGTCGAGGTCTGCAGGCATCTCGGGACGGCCCCCGGCGCCGGCCATCTCCTTCCACGCGCTGCGCTGGTCGCTCGCGGCGAGCAGCGCTGCGTGCAGGTCGGCCGGGGGTCGGCCGGGGCGGACGAAGCGACGGGCTTGCCGACGCAGGCTACGACGCTCCCACCAGCCCAGCTCGGAGCCGACGGACGCGCGGTAGTCGGACGTGCCGGTCGCGGCGACGAACTCACCGAGCGGCACGTCGAAGACCTCCGGCCGGAAGGTCTCGAGGGTGTCGCGCACCTGGGCGACCGTGTCGAGGATCCGTCCCCAGTCGCGCACCGTCCGTGAGTCCGGCAGACGCAGCCCGGTGAAGACGTCGGCGAGGGTCCGGCCGACGTCGGTAACGCCGTCTCCGGCCCATCGCTCGACGAGCTCCCGGGCGCGGACGGCCTCGTCGGCGGTCCGCACGGCGGCGCCGTACCAGGGATCGGCACCCGGCTCGGTCTGCCACGCGCCGAGCGACGCGACGCGGGTCAGCTCACGGGTGAGGACCTCGTAGCGGTCGCGCGGCAGCGCCTGCAGCGCCTCGCCCCGGATGCGCACCCGCGAGTGAGGCGGGCGCGGGGCCGAGCCGAGAGCGCTGATCGCCTCCTGCACGTCGTGCACCGAGACGCCCCAGGGGTGGCGCGGCTCGTGCATCGCGTCCCGGTGGTCGCGCAGCGTTGCGGCTGCGGTGCGCAGCCGGTCGACGTCACGGCTCGGCGGGTCGGCCGGCCTCGCCGACCGGCCGGGCAGCGCCTCGGCGAGCTCGGTGGCGATACGTCGCCGTCCGCGCGCGCCGTCGTGCAGGTCGAGGACGAGGTCGCCGAGGCCGACGCGGTCGAGCCGGCCGACGACGGCGTCGATCGCCGCGCGCTTCTCGGCGACGAAGAGGACCCGCTTGCCGTCGGCCGCGAGCGCGGCGACGAGGTTGGCGATCGTCTGCGACTTGCCCGTGCCGGGCGGGCCGTGGATGACGAGGTGCGCGCCGGACCGGGCTGCGTCGATGGCCTCCTGCTGCGACGAGTCGGCGTCGAGGATGAGCAGCCCGCTCGCGGGATCGGGGACGACGTCGGAGGCGCGGCTCGGCAGCTCGTGGCGGACCGAGCGCATGGCCGTCGGGTCCCCGGCGATGGCCGCGATGACGTCGTGGTCGGCGAGCGCGTCGCCCTGGGCGGCGAGGTCGGCGACCATCGGCAGCTTGGCGTAGGAGAACGTCCCGAGGACGAGCCGGGGCGCCACCTGGAAGTCCGGCACGGACGCGCACTCCTCGGTGAGCGTCGCGAACGCCGGATACGGGTCGAACCCGTTGGGGGTGTGGGCCAGCCCCTCGAGCCGGTCGGCGTCCAGGGTGATGCCCTGCTCCGAGGCGAGATAGTGCTCGAGCACAGGGTTGAGCTCGATCTCGTCGCCGAGGTCGAGCTCGTAGTCGTCGTGCTGTGGCGTCGTCGGACGCAGGGTGCAGCTGCGCAGCAGCACCGGCGCGGCGGGCTCGCGCCCGGAAGCGGCGCCCGAGCGCCCGAGGCTCCACGTCGCCATCCCCACCGCGACGAAGCCGGTGTCGATGCCCCGCTCCTCGCGCAGCTCGCGCGCCTTGCCTGCGATGGTGCGTGCGCGGCGGCGGGCCTCGTCGAAGGCGGCCGGCTCGCGCACGAGGTCGCTGAGCCGGGTCGGGCGGCCCGCGAGCAGCATGGCCACGCCCCCGGGGTGGGCCGTGGTGAGGTCGAGGGTGCCGGAGGGGAGGTCGCGGTACCAGAGCAGGGTGTTGCGGCCACCGAGGTCGACGAGGTGCCGGGTCCAGCCCTTGACGGCGTGGCGGACCTTCTCGGTCCGCGAGTCGATCTCTGACTGCGGTCCGGATTCGCTCACCGCAGCAGGCTAACAACGACCCGCCCGTATGCCGGGTGCGCCACTCGCGTGCGGCAGCCCGCGCTCGCCCAGCGTCCGGGGCGTCTCGCGGATCGGGAAGGATGGCGGCCATGACCCCGGATGCAGCGTCGCAGCCCGCCCCCGCCTCCACCGACCTCGTGCAGGTCGTCCGGCACGACTCCGGGGTGGTCGAGCTCGTCCTCAACCGCCCGGAGGCGATGAACGCGGTGTCGACGGCGATGGCCGCGGCCCTCACCGGGGCCGCCACCGGCCTCGCGGCCGACGACACCGCCCGTGCGGTCGTCGTCTCGTCGTCGCACCCCAAGGCCTTCTGCGTCGGGGCGGACCTCAAGGAGCGCAACGCCCTCACCGACGACGAGCTGCGCGCACAGCGGCCCGGCAACCGGACGGCATACCGGAGCGTCCTCGACCTGCCGGTGCCCGTCATCGCGGCGGTCGACGGCTACGCGCTCGGCGGCGGCTGCGAGATCGCGCTGTCGTGTGACCTCGTCGTGGCCTCGCGGGCAGCGACGTTCGCGCTGCCCGAGGTGTCGGTCGGGGTCATCCCCGGGGGCGGCGGAACCCAGCTCCTCACCCGCCGGGTCGGGTGGTCGCGCGCCGCCGACCTCATCTTCACGGCCCGGCGCATCGGGGGCGAGGAGGCGCTGGCGCTCGGGGTCGTCGACCGCGTCGTCGACGACCCGCGGGCCACCGCGCTCGAGCTCGCGGCCCGGATCGCGGCCCACTCCCCCGTCGGCGTGCGCAACGCCAAGGCCGCGATGCGTGGGGGCATGGACGTCTCGCTGGCCGAGGGACTCGACATCGAGGACGCGCGCTGGCACGACACCGCGTTCAGCGCCGACCGCGCCGAGGGTGTCGCGGCGTTCGCCGAGAAGCGCACGCCGAACTGGCCCGGGCTCAGCGGGCGCTGACCGCCTCCCGGTCACGCAGGAGCAGCGCCGCCGCCCCGATCGAGACAGCGATGACGAGGGCACCGAGCGCGAGTGCGGAGAAGCTGGCCCGGTCGACGACGACCCCCGCGAGCGCCCCACCGAGACCCGCCGACAGGCCCATGACGAGGTCGCTCGCACCCTGGGCGCCGGGACGCTCCCCGGTGGGCACCGCGGCCGTGAGCAGGGTCGAGCCCGAGACGAGCGTGCACGACCACCCGAGGCCGAGCAGGAAGAGCGCGACGAGCAGCCGGGTGGAGTGCCCCATCGGCGCCGATGATGCGAGCAGCGTCGCGACGACGAGGATGCCGGACCCGACCATCGCGACGGCGCGCCCGCCGAGACGGTCGACGGCCATGCCGGTGAGCGGCGAGAACGCGAACATGCCGAGGATGTGCATGCTGATGACGAAGCCGATGATCGTGAGGTCGGCATGGCCGTGACGCATGTGCAACGGCGTCATGACCATGACGCTCACCATCGTCACGTGTCCCAGGGCGAGGGTGAGGACGCCGAGCAGCGCCTGGGGGCGTGCGGCGATGACGCGCAGGCCCCGCGTGATCGAGCCGTGCGTCGGGCCGGCCGCATGAGGGTCGAGGTCGGCGGCGCGACGACGCGCCTCGACGAGGGGGTCGGGTCGCAGCCGCGTGAAGAGGACGACCACGGCCAGGGTCAGCCCGACGAGCGAGAAGACGAACGGTCCGGTGAGCCGTGGGATCCCGAGCAGGCGTGAGACCGGTTCGCTCGGCCCGACGAGGTTGGGCCCGAGGACGCTGCCGATCGTCGTCGCCCACACGACGAGGCTGAGGTCACGCCCACGGTGCGCCGGCTGCGCGAGGTCGGCCGCGGCATACCTCGCCTGGTTGTTCGACGCGGTCGAGCCGCCGAAGAGCAGGCTTGCGGCGAGGAGCAGCGCGAAGCTGCCGACGATGCCCGAGGCGATGAGGCCGAGGGCGCCGACGAAGGAGAGGACGTAGCCGAGCGCGAGCCCCGGCCTGCGACCGCGCGCCGCGCTGAGCCGGGCCATGGGGACGGCGATGAGCGCGGACCCGATGACCTGGAACGTCGAGCCGAGGCCGGCATACGTCGGCGAGCCGGACACCTCCTCGGCGAGCAGCGCCCCGACCGCGACCCCGCTGGCGAGCGAGATGCCACCGAGCACCTGTGACATCGACAGCGTCGCGACGGTCCGCCGCTGCACCGGGTCGTCGTGCGTGGTCCCCTCGAGCGGTGCGGCGTCGGTCACCCGCCCGAGTATGCCGTCCCACCCCGTCCGCCCCTCACCTCACCCGTCCCGACATGCCCACGCAGAGCGTGGGACCCGCCGCCCGGAGTGGGTTGCGCGCACTTCGGAGCGGAACGGTCCTGCTGCGCACTGCACCCTTCCCACCTAATGTCGCGCGCGTGCCGTCGCTCTCGCCGCGTCAACTAGGCTGGTCCGCGGCCTCCGGGCCTCCCCGCCTCCGTAGCTCAGGGGAAGAGCACTTCTCTCCTAAAGAAGGTGTCGCAGGTTCGAATCCTGCCGGGGGCACCCTGTCCGACACGCGGAAACGCGACGGCGCGTCCGACCGACCCGCCGCCCCGTGGCCCGCAGTGGCACCACGTGGGACATCCCGAGCCTGCCCCGCCGAGCCGCTCGCTGAGCGGAGTTCGTCGTGCGCGGCCGGGGCGGTACCGGGCCCGTGTCCAATGGCATCATCGAACTCGTGGAAGGAGGAACGCGAGACCCGTCGGTCGATGAGGTCATGCGTCTGGCGCGGACCCTGAACAGTCCTGTGGGGACACAGCCGACACTGCGCGAGATCGTCGCCCAGTCCGTGCTCGTGGTCCCGAGCGACGTGGCCGCCGCCTTGGTCGCCGGTCGGATCACCGACCGGCAGGCCCAGTTCGCGGCGACCACCGACGAAGCCCTCACCGACGTCGTTGCCGGCGTCGCCGGTGCTGCTGGCACGAGCCCCGGCTGGACTGCCTTCGACCAGGGCCGGACCTGCCTCGTGTCGGACCTGGCCGCCGAACAGGGTTACGGCGCCTACCCGGAGCAGATCGTCGCGATGACACCGATCAGATGCGTCTTGTCCGTTCCCTTGATCGGTGACGGCAAGGTGGTGGGCGTCCTCACCAACTACTCACACAGGGTGGGGGCCTTCGGGCCCGTCGAGGTCGAGCGGGCCGAGCTCCTCGCCGAGGTGGCCGGCTTGGCGCTCACCACCGCGTCCACCGAAGACCGCTCTCTCAACCTCGCCAAGGCCCTCGAGAGCAACCGGACGATCGGCGCGGCCATGGGCATCCTGGTCGAGCGCTACCGCCTGAGCGAGGACCTGGCCTTCGACGTCCTGCGGGCCTGCAGCCGGGACCACAACCGCAAGCTCGTCGATGTCGCCGAGGCTTTGGTCCTCACTGGACTCCTCCCGGACGAGCAGCGGAACGTCCACCGCCTTCAGGGGACGAAGCGGTAGGCGTCGCACCCTTCATGCACAGCAGTGGCCCCTGTCGCGCACATGCGGACAGGGGCCACTGCTCGGCTGGTCGACGATCATGACGTCGGCGACCTTCCGACGAGAGGGTCAGCGGTCGCGACCGAGCTCCTCCACACCGTCGGTCTCGATGTGCTCCTTGCGGACCTCACCGGAGACCTGCTCCTGCTCGGTGACCTGCTCCTTCTCGAGCCGGACCCGCTCGACCGGAACGGCCTCGGTGGCGACGACCGGCCTCTCCTCGTGGAGCGTGACCTCGTGCTCCTCCTCGGAGATGTCGGGACCCGCCATCGCCTCGTCGCGGTTGGCCTCGGTGATCGGCTCGCGCTCGACCCGGACCTCCTCACGGGTGACCGGGACGGTGACCTGCTGCTGCTCGGTGGTGACGTACTTGCGAAGCCGAGCCCGGCCGGCCTCGCGGCGCTCGGTGCCCACCTTGAGCTGCTCCTCGGAGCGCGTCATCGCGTCGTCGATGTCGGGGCCCGAGGTGTCCCCACGGTCGCCGAGATCAGTGCGGTCACCGCTGGTGAGACTGGTCAGGACCTCGGAGTCGAGGCGATGACGCTCTACCGGTACGTCAACGGTCGCGAGGACCTTCTCGAGGCCGTCGTCGACCGGCTCGTCAACGAGCTGAGCGTCGACCCGGGCGGACAGATGCAACCCATGGACGGCTGGCAGGCGTTCCTCCAGTGGATGGCCCACGAGGTACGCCGGCTGGCGCTCGACCACCCCAACGCCTTCCCGCTCGTCGCGACCCGTCACCCTGCGGCGCCGTGGCTGCGGCCGCCCCTGCGCAGCCTGCGAGTCGTGCAGGACTTCCTCGACGGGCTCACCTCGCGTGGGTTCACCGACGACCAGGCTGCCGCTGCCTACCGCTCGTTCACCAGCTTTCTGCTGGGGCACCTCCTGCTCGAGTCCGCGGCCTCGGGCGCCAGCACGGCGCCCGTCGAGGAGCCCCTCAACGAGGGTGACGCCGATGTCCCCAACGACGATGTCGACCTGGACCTCGATGACTTCCCAGCGGTCATGCGCCTGCGGTCGAAGCTCTCGGAGGACCACACGGAGGCCGAGTTCGAGGCCGCCCTCGAAGCGCTGCTCGAGCGCATGGACCTGGCCCTGAGCCAGTGACGGACCGAGATGGGCTTCCGCGGGCGCAACACCTTCGGCCAGCGGTAGGGACCCGCCTTGCGCGCCCCTGCCGGGACACCAGCTGAGGCGCCGGCAGCAGCGGGCCGGCGCCCGGAGCCGGGTCGCATGCCGTGGGCGCCGGGAGGGTAGGACCCTGCCAGACCCGGGCCGCATCGGCTTGGCCGACGGAGGGAGCGCCACTCGTGTATGCGGACCACCTACTCGTCCCGTGGTTCGACTCCTTGTCGGCCGCGGTGCCCGGCCTCTCCGTGGTCGATGCCCACACCCACATCGGCGGCAACGACCCTGGCGGCTTCACATCGCAGGTCGACGAGCTCGTCGAAGCCCTGGCGCTGGTGGACGGCCGCGCGGCCGTCTTCCCGATGTCGGAGCCCGGGGGCTACCGGCAGGCGAACCTTTCCTGCACGGAGGCCGCGGCCGAGCACCCCGACCGGCTGGTCGCCTTCGCCCGAGTGACGCCCGAGGAGAACCCTCGTGGACTGCTCGAGGAGGCCCTCGACGCCGGTGCGCGAGGCATGAAGCTGCACCTGTCGAGCGACGAGTTCTCGCTGGACGACCCACGGCTCGCCGGTGCGCTCGACCTCGCCGACGAGCAGCACCTCCCCGTCATGGTGCATGCCGGACCTGAGGTCGAGTCCCTCCGAGCCAGCGTCCTGGCGGCCTGCTCGGGTCGGCCCGGGATGCAGATGATCCTGGCCCACTGCGCGATCCCCGACCTGGCTCATCTGGCACCCCACGTCGACGACGTGCCCAACCTCTTCTTCGACACGTCCTGGTGGACGCCGGCGAACCTTCTGGCGCTGCTGCGCCTCGTGCCGCCGGGGCGCGTCCTCGCGGCCAGTGACCTGCCCTACTCGACACCGCTCGCCGCCACCGTCGCGACGGTCCGGTGCGCCTGGCAAGCCGGTCTGGGCCCCGAGGAGGTCCTGTCGGTCGCCGGGGGCCAGATGTCCCGGTTGCTCGACCGCGAGCAGCCCCTCGATCTGGGTCCTGCCCCGTCGCAGCGCGATGACCCTAAGACGGCCGAGGCCTCCCCCTTCTCCTCCGTGCTCGAAGTCGTCACGACCAACCTTCTCGCGTCCGTGGAGGCAATGCAGCGCGGGCTCGAGCCCGAGGTCCCGCTGCAGGTCGCCCGCCATGCCTGCTCGGTCCCCACCGGGCAGCCCGACGAGGCGGTGCTGACCTCGGTGCTCCGGCTGCTCGACCTCTACGACGAGCACCGCGACGCCCTGCCTCGACGCAACCCGTTCACTCCCGGCCGGGACGTCCTGCTCACCGCCGCGGTTGTGGCCCGGACCCCTGCGGCACCCCTACCCTGACGCGCGGTTTCGGCCCCTACGGAGGGGGTAGGTCAGCCATGTCCGGCGAAGGCGTGCAGGCGTCCTCACAGCACCAGACCGAAAGCAGGACCTGCTCAACCTCGATCGGATCGGACCGGTCGACACTGGGGACCGGAGGCACGACAATGGAAGCAGACTGGAGGTGACGTCGTGACCGTTGTGTCGGAGGCAGCCGCCGACCGAGCGCGGACGGCCGCGGAGCGACTGGTCGAGCTCCGTCGGCGGATGCGAGCACTCGAGGAGGGTCGACCGTCCACCGAGGAGGACGTCAGACAGGCTCGCCGTCGGGCACTCGTCCAGATGCGGGCCGTCGAGGAGGCACGCCGCCGGCTCATGCTGACGACACAGGCTGCTGCCACGAGGCGCGCGCAGCGGGCGGAGCAGCTCAGGCTGGCCCGCCAGCAGTCCGTTCGCCTCAACGACGACGTTCGCAGCGTGACCCACCAACAGGCCGACAGCAGTCTGTGCGCTGCGGGACAGCCACCCGCCGACGACGGAGCGGCGGCCCCCTCCACCGAGCTCATTCGCCTTCGGCAGGGCATGACGGCGCTCATCGTGTGGGACGGCGAGTCGTCGCCCTACCGGCTGGAGCGGAGGCAGGTCTGGGCCGAGCGCGTCGTCGCCACGTCGAGGGCGGCCGACTGGAAGGGCTGGCTGACGGCCGTCTGCGAGGTGGCGGTCGAGGGCCTGGCCGGCGTTCGCGGAGCGGCCATCACCGTGAGAACGGGACAGACGCCCGAGCTCACGGCGTCGAGCGACCCGTGGGCGGAGTCGGTGCAGGACCTGGAGCTCGTCCTCGGTGAGGGCCCGTCGGCCGACGCCCAACGCCGCGGACGGACCGTGCTGGTGCCACGCGACTCCCACGACGACGACAGGTGGATCGCCTACGCGTCGGCGGCCGAGCCCATGGGTGTCGCCGGCACGCTCGCCGTGACCCTCTGGTCCGCAAGCACGTGCGTGGGCACGCTGACCTTCTACGGGCACGCCGACGTCGAGGACTGGCAGCCCCGCCACGACGACGCGGCATCGTTGGCAGAGATCGCCTCCGCGGTGCTCATGGCCGACGTGGAGACGGTCCGGCTCGGAGCCCGGGCGCCGAGCCAGTCGGTGCACGTCGCCGTCGGAATCCTCTCCACGCAGCTGGCCATCTCTCTCGACGAGGCCTCGGCGCTCCTGCGCGCACACGCCTTCGCCATCGGCGTCCCGCTGACCCAGCTCGCACGCGAGGTGACCACCGGGCAGAGCGACCTCGGGAGCAGCGACCCCACGAGCTGAGGTCAGGTCGAGGTCGACTCCGGCGCCTCCTCGAAGAGCACGAGCGCACCGGTGGCGTCGTCCTCGGGCGTCGACATCGGCGTGACGCTGACCCGCAGGTCCACGGTCCTCCCACGACGGTTGACCGCCTCGAGGTGCCGCCCGTGGATGCGCCGCTCGGCGCCCCCGATGACCGAGACCAGCCAGGGTCGCAGTGCTTGGCCAGGCAGGCCGCTGTCGAGTGACAGCAGCGGCTGACCGACCGTCTCCAGCTCACGCAACCCCCACAGCTCCTCCGCCTGCCGGCTCCAGGCCTGCACGACGAGGTCCCGGTCGACGACGATGACCGCCCCGTCGAGGCTGTTGAAGATCGACTGCATGAAGGCGTTGAGCTGGGTCACGGCGCTCGACCGGTCGCGCAGCTGCTCGTTGGTGAGCTGGAGCTCGTCGTTGGTCGACTGCAGCTCCTCGTTCATCGTCTCGAGCTCCTCGTTGGTCGACTGGAGCTCCTCGTTGGTCGTCTCGAGCTCCTCGACCGTCGACTGGAGCTCCTCGTTCGTCGTCTCCAGCTCCTCGTTCGTGGACTGCAGCTCCTCGTATGCCGTCTCGAGCTGACGGTTGGCCGTCTCCACCTCGACCTGGAGCTCGTGGAACCTCGTGACGTCCGTGAAGGTGATCGCCAGACCGAGGACGCTGCCGCGACCCTCCGCCAGGGGCACCATCTCGATGTCGAGGTAGGTCGTCGTGCCCGTCCGCTCGCGCCACGGCACCTCGCGCAGGGTCACCGTGTCGCGCCCCTCGAGCGCGGCAGCCATGCCGGGTCCCAGCTCGGAGACCGTGTAGGCGATGTCGAGGTCCGAGAACGGCCGCCCGAGGTCGCGCTCCGAGAGCCCGAGCATCGCGCCGGCACGGTGGTTGACGAGCGCCAGCTGGCGGTCGGGACCCACGGCGATCTGGGCGACAGGACTACTCATGATGAGCTCGCTGCGCAGGCGGCCGTTATGGTTCCCCGCGCCGTCCCGCCCGTAAATCCGCCACGGCGCCGAGAACGCGGCATCCGTCGGAGCGGTCTTGATCTTGCGGAAGAAGCGCCGCTTGAGGTCGATCGGCTCGAAGGTGGAGGTGTGGTTGAGCAGCATCTCGGCCTTGCCGAGAAGGAGCACGCCTCGGTCACGCAGCGCGAAACCCAGGCGCGAGACGACCCGGGACTGGGCCTCCGCGTTGAAGTACATGAGCGTGTTGCGGCACAGGAGGATGTCGATCCGTGAAATCGGCGCGTCGAGGGTGACGTCGTTGCGACCGAAGATGACAGTGCGTCGCAGGTCCGCCGAGAGCTGCCACCTCGAACCGACCTGTTCGAAGTACCTCTCGCGGAAGTTCTCAGGCACCCCACGGAGCTCCTTCTCCGTGTAGGTGGCCTGACGGGCCTGGTCCAGCGCCTCCTCGTCGAGGTCCGTGGCGTAGATCTTGACGCGGTCCCGGTACTGCTCGCCCATGATGTCGTGCAGGAGCATCGCGATGCTGTAGGGCTCCTGACCCGCGGAGCAACCGGCGCTCCAGACCCGGACCGGGCCGCCGTCCACGTGCTCGAGGAGCTGCGGGATGACGTCGTCGCGCAGGTAGTCCCACGCCTCGCTGTCACGGAAGAAGCCCGTGACGTTGATGAGGATGGTGTTGAAGAGAGCGGTGAACTCCTCGGGCTGGAGCTGGAGCAGGTCGATGTAGTCGTCGACGCTGGTGATCGACACCTCGCGCATGCGGTGACGGATGCGGCGGAGGAGGCTCGGACGCTTGTAGCCGGTGAAGTCGAAGGCCCGGCTGTCCTTGAGGAAGGTCAGCAGCCTCTCGAAGTCGTCATCCGATGCGGTGGCGCCGCTCCCCGCCGTCACCGAGCCTTCCTCGTCCGGTTGCGGCAGGTCCGCGCCCCCGCGCTCCGGCGCACCCGACTCAGACCTGCTCGACATCCTTCTCCTCCACGGCGTCCTCGACCGGCAACCGGCCCAACGGCTGTTCGAGGACCTGTTTGAGCACGGATGCCGACCGGCTGGCCTCGTCTGCCTTCCCAAGATACCGCTGCTCGGTCAGCCTGTTGCCACGCTCCCCTGCGCGGGCAGCGAGCTGTCGGCTCAGGGCGGCCTTCTCCTCGAGGCTGCGGAACGCCATCCACAGGGCACCCTCCAGCTCCTTGGTCTGCGCCGCGAGCAGCGAGTCTGGCGACCACGCATGACCCACCCGGCAGCGGAAGCGCAGCAAGCCCGAGTCGTCGATTTCGAAGAGGGTGCCGCTGCAGTCCGGGCAGGAGAAGCCCGCAGGCCGCCCCGGACGCTCGGGGTCCTCGAAAGCGGCGTCGTCCATGGTGGCCATGCGCACCTCCTCGGAGAGGAGCTCGTCGGAGCTCACGTCGGGAGGACGGGTCGACTCCGTCGACTCGGTCAGCTCGTTGACCGCCGCGGCCAGCTCGCTGACCGTGCCGACGAGGTCTGCGCCGACCGCGCGGATGACGCTGGCCGGCATGCTCGGGTACGCCGCCTCATCCGGGCTCTGGGCCAGGACGCTGCCCCCCATTCGGCGCACGGCCCCCATCCCCGCCGTGCCGTCGTCGAGCGCCCCGGAGAGGATGACGCCCACGACCCGTTCGCCGCAGGCCACCGCAGCGCTTCGGAAGAGCACGTCGATCGCGGGTCGATGCCCGTTCTCGCGTGGGCCGCGGCTGAGCCCGACATGGCCGTCGGTGACGACGAGGTGGTGGTCGGGCGCGGCGACAAGGATCCGCCCGTGCTGGAGCTCCTCGTGGTCGGTCGCTCCCTTGACCGGCAGGGCGGACACGCGGCCGAGGATGGTGGGCAGCATGCTGGGCGCGGTCGCCGACACATGCAGGACGATGACGACGCTCGCCTTGAGGCCCGGGGCGAGGCCGGCCACGAAGCCCCGGAGGCTCTCCACCCCACCGGCAGAGGCGCCCACGACGACGACGTCGGGCGCCATGTCGCCTCCTTCTTCGGTGATCGCGTGAGACCGGCCAGGCTCAGCCCTGTTGGGTCCTCCTACCCAGTCTCCCCCATGCCCACCCCTCCTTAGGGGATGAGGATCTGGTTCGTCTACCGGACGTGCGAGATGATGGGTGGGTGACCGAGGACGTCAGCCGCCGCGCACGGCAGCGAGCAGATGAGGCTCGACGACGTGCGGCTGAGGCAGGGCAGCGGGTCGAGGAGCTGCGCCGCGGCGAGGCGAACCGCGGCGAGACCGCACTGGCGAGGTCGATGGAGGCTCTCACACGCGCACGTCAGCTGGCCAAGGAGGGCTACCGGCACGCGGCGGAGGCGGAGAGGGCCGCCGGCCGGGCCCACGCGTCGTTCGCAGACGTGATCGAGGGACGGACCCGCGGGTCGACCACGGACGAGGACGCCGCAGAGCGGGTGGCATGGCACCGCCAGAGCGCCGAGGAGCACTTCCGCAGGGCCGAGCTGGACGAGAGCAGCCTGGCGGCACTCGAGGAGTCCCCGCCGCCCTGAGGCCGCCCCCGCCGCTACGCTGCCGGGCGGCCCGTTTCGTCCGATCCAGACGGGGGTACGCCCTCCACAGCCAGGGGCGCTTCGCCCCATCTTTGCGACCCGAGAAGGAGCTCTTCATGTCCCAGGACGCCATCGTCATGCTCAAGGACGACCACAAGCAGATCAAGGCCTGCTTCCGGGAGTTCCAGAAGTCGACGACGACCGACGCACGCAAGGGCAAGCTCGTCGAGCAGATGGTAGAGCTGCTCACGGTCCACACCTATGTCGAGAACGAGGTGATGTACCCGCGGGTGCGCGAGCTCATGCCGGACCTCGAGGACGACGTGCTCGAGTCCTACGAGGAGCACCACGTCGCCGACGTCCTCGTCATGGAGCTGCTGCCGATGTCGCCCGGCGACGAGCGCTTCGAGGCCAAGACGACCGTCCTCATCGAGAACGTCACCCACCACATCGACGAGGAGGAGAGCGAGTGGTTCCCCAAGGTGCGCGAGGGCCTCTCACGGACCCAGCTTCGTGAGATCGGCGCCGAGATCGCCGAGGCCCGCGAGCGTGCACCCCGTCGCCCCGAGCAGCCGAGCGCCCTCAAGAAGACCATCGACGCCGTCGTCAGCTGACGCCACCCTGTCCGCGCCAGCTCACCCGTCGAGGAAACCGGTGATGAGTCTGACGACGGCCTCGGGCTGCTCCTCGGCGAGGTAGTAGCCGGCGTCCGGCACGTGCGCGAGCTGCACGCTGTCGGCGTGCTCCTCGTAGCCGTGGAGCAGACCGGGGTGTCCGGCTTGGTCACGGTTGCCGTCGTAGAGAACCTTTCCCTAGATCGCGAGCGTCGGCGTGACGAGTCGGATCCCGCGGTAGGCGCCGGTCACACCGCGTCGGGCGCCGTCGAGCACCAGCGACCGGTAGAGCGCCGACGCGGCGCGGGCACGTGCCGGATCGCGCAGACGTCCGAGATAGACCTCGAGGTCCTCGTCGGACCACGACCCGTCGCCCGGGCTGTCGGCAAGGAGCATCCGCCGTGCGATGGGCTGTCGCCCCACGCCGAGGAGCCGGGGCCCCAGCCAGGGTGATGCCGCGACGAAGGAGGCCCACATACGCCACGCGCGCACGAGGACGGGTAACGACGGCTTCGGCCAGGGGTGCGGCGCCGCGAGGACCACGAACCGGCGCACCCGACCGGGGTGGGACAGGCACACCCGGTAGCCGAGGAGCCCGCCGGTGTCGAGCCCGGCGAGGTCGACCCGGTCGAGCCCGAGGGCGTCGAGCACCCCGACGACATCCGCGACGAGCTGCTCCTCGGTGAAGCCCTCTGCCGGCGCGTCGGTCCAGCCGGCGCCACGCAGGTCGACGGCGAGGACCCGACGCTGCCGAGCGAGGTCCCCGATGATCTTGCGCCAGCTCCACCAGTGCTGGGGGAAGCCGTGCAGCAGCACGAGCGGGGACGGCAGACCGCCCGCACTCCCCGTCTCCTCCGCCGGCCCGGCCTCCGCCACGTGGACCCGGAGGCCCGCGAGGTCGACGAACCGGTGCCGGACGCCGTCGACGAACGGGATGCCCTCGTCGGGGCGCCCGCTCGCGCTCGGCACACCGGTGCTCCCGTTCGGAGCCTCCATGCGGCGGATGTTACTCCGCGGACGCACCGCCGGACGGCAACTCGGCGTCCTCGAGGGCGCGGTCGATGAGGGCGAGGTAGTCCTCGACCGACGCCGGCCCGCCCAGTCCGACCCGGTGGTCGACGACGAGGTGCGGCGTCGTCTCGATCCCGAGCGATCGGGCGGCCGTCTCGTCCGAGACGAGGTCCGCCGCGTGGTCCGACGACGCGAGTACGGCGGCGACCCGACGCTCGTCGAGCCCGGCCTCGGCGGCGAGCGGCTGGAGCACGCGGGGGTCCGCCACGTCGACCGCCTCGGTGAACACCGCGGCATACAGCCTCTCGAGCATCGCGGCCTGCAGCGGCGGGCCGCCGAGCTCGAGCGCGAGGGCGACGAGCCGGTGCGCGTCGGCCGGGTCGGCCTCGGGCGGCGAGGTCACCGTGACGTCGATCCCGTCCGGCCGGCCCGCGATGGACGCCTCCTCGAGGGTCGCGTCCGACACCGGCGGGCCCGCCAGCACGTGGTGGAGGACGACGACGTCCATCGGGTGCGTCGAGGCCGACACCGCGGCCTCGACGCGTCGCTTGGCGACGTGGGACCACGGGTCCCGCACGTCACCCCAGAGGTCCAGGACGAGCTCGGCCATGCCCCCACCCAAGCACACCCGAACGCCGAACGCCCCCAGCCGCAGACGGCGTGGGGGCGTTCGGACGGCGTATGCCGTGGGGTCACGGTGCTCAGTAGCGCCGGAACTCGGTCGGCGTACCGAACATGTTGCGCTCGCTCGTCGACTTCCCGGTGCGCGGGGAGTCGATCATCATGTCGCCGCCGGTGTAGATGCCGACGTGCCAGGCGGGGCTGCCGTAGAAGACGAGGTCGCCCGGCTGCGGGTTGCTCACGCGGGTGCCCTCGCGCTGCTGCGCGGACGCCGTGCGCGGGAGCGAGATGCCGGCCTTGCGGAAGACGTACTGGGTGAAGCCCGAGCAGTCGAAGCCCGACGCGTCGTCGCCGCCGTAGACGTAGGCGATGCCGAGGAGGGTTCGCGCGATGTTGACGACCTGGCTCGACGACTGCTTGGCCGAGCTCGAGATCGAGGTGCGCGTGGTGCTGCGGCTGGCCTTGTCGGAGGAGCGCTCGGCGTTGGCCACAAGGGCACCCTCGCGGGTGCTCGAGACGACCGGCTTCGCCTTCGGCTTCGGCTTGGGCTTCGGCTTCGGCTTCGCCACGGCGGTGACGCCGGTGACGCCGACGGCGACACCCTTGACGGGGGTCGACACGGCGGGGGCGGAGATCGCAGGGGCGGCGGCGGCCGCTGCCGGAGCGACCGGCGCGGACGTCGCGACGTCCTTCGTGACGGACCTCGCCGTCTCGGGGACGGCCGAGGCCGGGAGCGCGAACGCCGCGACCAGGCCACCGGAGGCTGCGAGGACCGCGGACGCCTTGGCGCCGGTCACGCCTGCGCGCGATGCGATCGTGGACAGTTCGGCGACGGGGTTGTGCCGCCCGGGCGCGCGGTGACGCCCAGAGGTGGAGTGAGCCACGGGAAACCTCTCGATGCCTACGGGGTGAGCTGTCGGGTTCGGGCGAAAGGTTCTGCCCGGCCAGCCGAGGCTGGCTTCACCCCAAGGGCCGGTCCGTCAGGACCGACCCACAAGTGGGTCCCCCGCTCCTGCCAAGCGGTTTGTTGTGCAGTCGATGACGGTGGCAGGACTCGACAGTCCGTCATGACAGCCCACCCCAGGGGAGGACGAGCCGGAGCCAACGTACCCGACCTTCCGGCCAAAGTCACGTTTGGGTCACGGGCTGCCGTCGGCGGGAACAAGGAAGCCGCCGGACCGCTCTCGCCACCCGCAAGGGATGCGGCGCCACCCGCGCCGCGACCCGGCGACCAAGGCCCGCGACGACCGAGGCGGGCACAGCCTCGTCGGCCGCACCCGCCCTCGGCGGTGTTCTCAAAGGGTCACTCCACGGAGATGTGCACGTGGTCGTAGTGGTTGGCCGTGGTCGAGCCGCGGTCCTCCATCGAGCGCCAGCCGGAGGACCCGGCCATCCAGATGCGCTGCTTCCAGATGACGTAGGTGATGTTGTAGCGGTTCATGTTGTCGATCGCCCAGGCGGCGACGGCGTCGCCGCGCGAGCCGGTCACCATGACGTCGACGGCCTTCCCCGCACCGTGGTCGCCGGCACCAGCGCGGAAGCCACCGATGGTGGTGATGCCGAAGTTCGAGCGGACGGCCGAGCACACCTTGGAGGCGTTGTCGCCCAGACCCTTGCCGTCGCACCAGCCGTAGAAGGCCATCGAGACCGCACCGCCGCCTGAGGACGAACCGGACGAGGTCGACTCGCGCGAGGTCGAGGTCGAGGACCCGGACTTCTCCGGGGACTTCGAGGCGGTCTTCGTCGGGGTGGGCGTCGGCGTCGGCGTGGGCTTGGCGACGGCGGTGACGCCGGCCGGGCCGGCCGTGACGGCCGCGCTCTGACCGGCGGCCGGCGCCTTGAGCGCCGCCCGGGAGCCGGAGACCGAGGCGCGCGCGCTGCTGCGCGAGGTGGTGCCCTCGGCGGCGGCGGCGCGGTCACGCGCCACGAGGGCGTTCGTCTGCGAGCCGAGCTCGATCTGACCGGGGTCGGCCTGGACCGGGATCGCGACGGCTGCGGCGACGCTCGTGGCCAGGCCGAGGCCGACGAGGCCCTTGACGAGGGACGGGCGGGACAGGGAGGAGAACGCGGCGGTCACGTCGGGCAGACGACGGCGCGTCTGCGCGCGGCGCCGACCGGCGCGCGTGTCAGGGGAAAGCACGAAAGAGAACCTCTCGATGGATCAGGGGTGGACCCACCGTAGCGGCGCCGGGACCCGAAGTCACATTCCGGTAACGGCCGAGCTCGGGACCGTCGGGGACGACGCCCTCGTCGGGCCGCCTCCTCGCGTGAGGGGCCACGCACGGACGCACAGGCGCGCCGCCGGCCCCGGCAGGTCAGCTGTGACGTGCCGCACGTGCGACGAACACGTGCGTTGCGATGTCGTCCGGCAAGGACACCCCGGTCGTCTCGTCGGCGCCCTCGAGGGCCGCGATCACGCGACCGTTCTCGCGTCGGACGGTGGCCAGCTGGCCCGGCAGCAGCCCGGCCGCCGTGAGGAGGCCGAGCGCCTCGTGGTCGTTCTGCGCGGGCTCGCCGATGCGGCGCACGGTCACGGTGACGGGAGCGGCGACGGCGACCTCGGACAGGGTGGACAGGCCGCTGCGGAAGTCCTCCGCGAGCGCCTCGCCGAACTCCTCGAGCCCCGGGATCGGGTTGCCGTAGGGAGACTCGGTGTGGTCGGCGAGCAGCGCGAGGATCTTGCGCTCGACCCGGTCCGACATGACGTGCTCCCACCGGCACGCCTCGTCGTGGACGTACTCCCACTCGAGGCCGATGACGTCGACGAGGAGGCGCTCGGCGATGCGGTGCTTGCGCATGACCCGCGTCGCGAGACGGCGACCCTCCTCGGACAGCTCGATGTGGCGGTCCCCCGCGACCGAGAGCAGCCCGTCGCGCTCCATGCGGGCGACGGTCTGCGACACGGTCGGGCCGGAGTGGCCGAGGCGCTCGGCGATGCGGGCTCGCAGTGGGGTGATTCCCTCCTCCTCGAGCTCGAAGACGGTGCGGAGGTACATCTCCGTGGTGTCGATGAGGTCGGTCACCTGCACATTCTCGCATTCACCGCGCGGAGGTCCGGACGCCTCCACCGCGAGGGTCGTATGCCGGCAGCCACCGTCCCAGCATCGGCGCACCACCGAGCACCACGAGCCCGAGGACGACGCACGCGGGCCCGAGCCCGGCGAGCACCGTCACGCCGCTGACGAGCAGCGGCGCACCGTTCTGGCCGAGGAGGGAGAGGAACCGCCATGCGGAGAGGAACTGGGCACGTCCGGCGACCGGGGCGGCGTCCGCGCCGAGCGTCTGGACGATGCCGGACCCCAGCCCGTTGCCGACGCCCATGAGCGTCGAGACCGCGGCGACGGACGCGAGCCCGTGGGCGAGCGGCAGCAGCACCATGCCGAGGCCGAGGACGAGGAGGAACGGCACGGCCACCCACACCCGACCGAAGCGGTCCATGACCGAGCCGGCCGGATAGAAGAGGAGGACCTCGGCAGCCCCCGCGATGCCGAAGACGAGCGCGACCTGGCTGTCGGGAATGCCGACCGACTCGGCCCACAGCGGCACGATGACGAACCGGCCCTGCCGAGCGGCCCCGATGACGACGACGCCGAGCCCGATCGTCATCAGCACGCTCCGGTGGCTCCGGACGACGTCACGCAGCCCCACCCGGTCGGGGACGGGCGGCCGCCGCGCGGGCGACCGCCCCGACGCCACCTCGCCTTCGTCACCGAGCGGCCCGCGGAGGCCGGTCCACGCCCACACCGCGGCCAGCAGGCCCGCCACGACCGCGACGGCATACGCGGCTCTCGTGCCCCACACCGCGATGATCGGGGCCGAGACGAAGGGCCCCACGAAGAGGCCGACGCGCTGGACTCCGCCCATTGTCGACATCGCGCGGGCCCGGATCCGCACCGGCGCGCGGGCGGTGAGCCACGACTGCCGGGCCAGGAGGAACACGGATCCGGTCGTCCCCATGAGCCCGATGGCGATGCCGAGGGTCCACAGGTTCTGGGCGAACACCGCGAGCAGCGCGCCGATCGCGTCGACGACGGCGGCACCCGTGAGCGCGCGCCGTTCGCCGATGCGGGCCACGAGCGAGCCGGCGGGCAGGGAGGACACGAAGGCCGAGAGGCCCTCGACGAGGACGAAGGCCGCCGCGAGCGCGACGCTGGCGCCGAGGTCGCGGGCGCTCAGCGCGACGACGGGCACGGCGGCGCCGACACCGACCGACCACACCGCCGTCGGGCCGAACGCCGGCAGCGCGATGCTCCGCAGCGAGAACTCCTCGGCGGTGGCCACGCCCGCCACCCTGACACGTAGGTTGGGGCCGTGCACGTGGTGATCCCCGGTCGATACAACGGCCCTCCGACGTCGGGCAACGGAGGGTGGGTGAGCGGGCTCGTCGCGAGCCACACGCCCACGACCGACGACGCCCCGGCCGTCTCGGTGCGGCTGCGGCTCCCCCCGCCCCTCGACCGCGAGCTCACCCTCGACGTGGGCGACCCGACGACCCCGACGACCCTGCGCGACGGCGACGCGGTCGTCGCCACGGCGTCCGCCGCCCCCGCGCCGGACGGACCCCTCCCCGACCCGGTCACGGTCGACGAGGCGCGCGCTGCCGAGGCGTTCGCGATCACGGCGGAGGAGCACCCCTTCCCCACCTGCTACGGCTGCGGCCCCGACCACCCGAGCGGGCTCCACATGCGCTCCGGACGCCTCCCGGGCGACAGCGGTGCGTATGCCGCGACCTGGGTCCCGCGCGACGACTCGCTCCCCGAGGTGTGGGCCGCCCTCGACTGCCCCGGCGGCAAGGCGGCCGGCTTCCCGGCGACGGTCATGGTGCTGGGCACGATGACGGCCCGGATCCTCACCCCGCCCGTGCTCGGGGAGGAGCACGTCGTCCTGTCGTGGTCGCGCGGTGACGACGGCCGCAAGCGGCACGCCGGTTCGGCCCTCTTCACGGCGGACGGGCGGCTGCTCGCCCGCGCCGACCAGACCTGGATCGCCGTCGAGCCGTCCGGCACCTGAACCACCCACCGATAGACCCACCCGCCCGGATCGTCGGCGTGCACAATGATGCTGCCCGACACCGGAAGAACCCGAGACGAGGGAACTTGTGACAGCGAAGTCCGAGACCGACACCACCGCCGCCGCGTCCGCGAAGGCGACGCCCGACCCCGACTTCCGGCCGGGCCTCGAGGGCGTCATCGCCTTCGAGTCGACGATCGCCGAGCCCGACAAGGAGGGTGGCGCACTGCGCTACCGCGGTGTCGACATCAAGGACCTCGTCGGCCGGGTCAGCTTCGGCCAGGTGTGGGGCCTGCTCGTCGACAACGAGTTCGACCCGGGCCTGCCGCCGGCCGAGCCGTTCCCGCTCCCGGTCCACACCGGTGACATCCGGGTCGACGTCCAGTCCTCGCTCGCGCAGCTCGCCCCCGTCTGGGGCTTCAAGCCGCTGCTCGACATCGACGACGCCGAGGCTCGCGACAACCTCGCCCGGGCCTCGGTCATGGCGCTGTCCTTCATCGCCCAGTCCGCGCACGGTCAGGACCGGCCGATGGTGCCGCAGAGCCGGGTCGACGAGGGCAAGACCATCGTCGAGCGCTTCATGATCCGCTGGCGCGGCGAGCCCGACCCCAAGCACGTCGAGGCGATCGACGCCTACTTCATCTCCGCCGCCGAGCACGGCATGAACGCCTCGACGTTCACCGCCCGCGTCATCGCCTCCACCGGCGCCGACGTCGCGGCCTGCATGTCCGGTGCCATCGGCGCCCTCTCGGGTCCGCTGCACGGCGGCGCACCCTCGCGAGCCCAGCACATGATCGAGGGCGTCGAGCGCACTGGTGACGCGACGGCATACGTCAAGGGCGTGCTCGACCGCGGTGAGCGGCTCATGGGCTTCGGACACCGCGTCTACCGGGCCTACGACCCGCGCGCCGCCGTCCTGCGCGACACGTGCAAGCGCCTCGGCGCCCCGCGCTACGAGGTCGCCGCCGAGCTCGAGAAGGCCGCGATCGCCGCGCTCGCCGAGCGTCACCCCGAGCGGCGGATGGAGACCAACGTCGACTACTGGGCCGCCGTGCTCCTCGACTTCGCCGAGGTCCCCGGCAACATGATGACGCCGCTCTTCGTCTCGGCGCGCACGGCCGGCTGGGCCGCGCACATCCTCGAGCAGAAGAAGACCGGGCGCCTCATCCGCCCGAGCTCGCGCTACATCGGCGAGGCGAGCCGCGGCATCGAGTCGGTGGCCGGCTACCGCGAGGGCTGAGCGCCCCGCCCCATGGCGACGGGACGGCATACCGATCAGTCGGTATGCCGTCCCGTCGCCGTTCGTGGACCGCGTCAGCAGAACTCGGGGAACCTCGCAGTGCCGTCGGTCACGGCCTCCTGGACGACGACCGTGCCGTCGGGGGCGCGCCAGGAGAACTCCACGGCGGCGCGAATGCGCTGCCCGGGAGGGCTGCAGAGGCCGACCTGCGGCGACGTCGCCGTGTCGCTCACGTCGTGCCAGCCGTCGAAGTCGTCGGCCTGCTTGACGGTGTTCCACGAGTCGCCGTCCCACCGCTGGTAGCGGATGTCGTTGACCCGGACGTCGAAGTTCGTCCCACCGTCGAGGTCACGGATGCTCGCCTCGGCGCCCAGACCGCCGTTGGAGAACCGCAGGCACTTCTGGAAGCGGTCGCCGGTCTCGCAGCCGGTGAGCTCGTAGGGCGCGGCCGAGGCGCTCGGCGCCATCGTGACGAGGGCGGCAGCGGCGGCCGCGGTGGCGGTGGCGACGGAGAGCAGTCGCTTCGTGGACATCGTTCCTCCAAGGATCGTGGGTGGGTCCGCCGACCGGCGGGCCTCGGTGCGGGACGCTAGGAACGGCGGCTGCGGAAGCGCTGCGATTCCGCTGCGGCGCCGGTGCGACGGGGCGTCTCACCGCGTCCGGTGGGTGAACTCACACCAAGGGCACTTCGGCCGTGCGGGAGGATGGACGGGTGACTGACGCAGCGATCACCATCCCCGCCGACCTCCTCCCCACCGACGGACGCTTCGGGTCCGGCCCGTCCAAGGTCCGTCCCGAGCAGGTCGAGTTCCTCGCCTCCCTCGGCACGACCGTCCTCGGGACCTCCCACCGCCAGGCCCCCGTCAAGAACCTCGTGAAGTCCGTGCGCTCGGGCCTGTCCGACCTCTTCTCGCTGCCCGAGGGCTACGAGGTCGTGCTCGGCAACGGCGGCGCCACCGCCTTCTGGGACATCGCCGCCTTCGGCCTCGTGCGCGACCGCGCCCAGCACCTCGCCTTCGGTGAGTTCTCGAGCAAGTTCGGCGCCGTGACCTCGGCCGCTCCCTTCCTCGGCGAGTCCTCCATCATCAAGAGCGAGCCCGGCACCCGCCCCGCGGCGGTCGCCGAGGACGGCATCGACGTCTACGCCTGGGCGCACAACGAGACGAGCACCGGCGTCATGACCGACGTGCGCCGGGTCGAGGGCGCGGCCGACGACGCCCTCGTGCTCATCGACGCCACCTCCGGGGCCGGCGGCCTGCCCGTCGACGTCGCCGAGACCGACGTCTACTACTTCGGCCCGCAGAAGTGCTTCGCCGCCGACGGTGGCCTCTGGCTCGCGCTCTTCTCCCCCGCGGCCCTGGCCCGCGTCGACGAGATCGCCGCGACCGGACGCTGGGTCCCCGACTTCTTCAGCCTGCCGACCGCGATCGACAACAGCCGCAAGGACCAGACCTACAACACCCCCGCCGTCGGCACGTTGGCGCTGCTCGACGAGCAGGTGCGCTGGCTCAACGAGCAGGGTGGCCTCGACTGGGCCACGGCCCGGACCAAGGACTCGTCCGACCGGCTCTACACGTGGGCCGAGTCGGTCGACTACGCGACGCCGTTCGTCACCGACCCCGCCGCGCGCAGCCAGGTCGTCGCGACGATCGACTTCGACGACGCGGTCGACGCGTCCGTCATCGCCAAGACCCTGCGCGCGCACGGCGTCGTCGACGTCGAGCCCTACCGCAAGCTCGGCCGCAACCAGCTGCGCGTCGCGACCTTCCCGGCCGTGGAGCCCGAGGACGTCAGCAAGCTCATCGCCTCGATCGAGCACGTCGTCGCCGCTCTCTGACCCCGCGCACCCGGGGGGCCGCCGCACGGGCGGCTTCGGCACCGGCCGCGAGCGAGCCCCCAGCTGGTGAGCCGACCACCCACGGGTGGTCGGCTCACCCATTCCTGCCTCGTTCCGGCGGCGCACGTGACGCCTGTGGCAGGTGAGTGTGGAGTGCCTCACCCGCAAGCCCACCTGCAGGGTTTCTTCCGGGTAACCTTTGCGGTGGACTTCACGACGGCGTGAGAAGAAGGAGGCTGACATGGGGGTCAGCACACCCCGGGCGGCCCTGGCCGCCCTGCGGACGACGACCGGCAAGCGCGTGGCGGGTGCGGTGGTCGCGCTCGCCGTGACGACGACCGGTGTCGCGGCCGTGGCCGCGACCGAGCCGCGCGGCAACGAGCGCCCGCGCCTCGTCGTCCCGCCCGTCGCCGTCCAGCAGGCCGGCGGCGTGAGCAGCCTGCCCGCGCTCCCCGCCCTCCCGCCGCTCGAGCTCCCCGACCCCAACGCCTCGATCCCGCCCGAGCTGCTCCCCGAGCAGCCGCAGACCTGGGGCCTGGCGAGCACCGCCAGTGGCATCCCCGCCCAGGCCCTCGCCGCCTACCAGGCCGCACAGCGCCTCCTCGCCGAGGCCGACCCCGGCTGCAAGATCGACTGGGCCCTCCTCGCCGGCATCGGCAAGGTCGAGAGCGACCACGGCCGCTGGGGCCGCAACCTCCTCGACGCCGCCGGCACCGCCGTGCCCGGCATCTTCGGCATCCCCCTCACCGGTGACGGCGTCGCCCGCATCACCGACACCGACGGAGGGCGCTACGACCGCGACGTCGTCTTCGACCGCGCCGTCGGTCCGATGCAGTTCATCCCCGGCACCTGGAAGTCGGTCGGCGCCGACGGCAACGACGACGGCCGGCGCGACCCCCAGAACATGTTCGACGCGGCCACCGCGGCCGGTGTCTACCTCTGCTCGGGTTCGGGCGACCTCACCACGTCGTCCGACCTCACCCGGGCCGTGCTCCGCTACAACCACTCGATGGACTACGTCGCCAAGGTGACGAGCATCGCCGCGTCCTACCGTGCCGGACACTCGGTCGTGCCCGCGACGGCTCTCCCGCCCGGGTATGCCGGGCGCTCGCCCTACCTTCCCCCAGCCGGCACCCAGCCCGGTCCGGGGGCGAGCCCCACGCCCAGGGCATCGGGGAAGCCGTCGTCGGGTACCGGCAGCACCCCCGCCCCGAAGCCCACGAGCGGCAGCACCGCGAAGCCGAAGCCGTCCTCGACCGCTCCGGTCCCCCAGCCGAAGCCGACCTCGGCCCCGGCCCCCCTGCCCAAGCCCCCGGCAGCTCCCGTGCCCGTGCCCAAGGTGACGGTCACGCCCGTGCCGTCGACGACCGTGGCGGTCGACCCCGACCCCTTCTCGGTCGGCGACACCGTGAAGATCACCGCCGGCCAGTACCTCGGCGTCACCGCCAAGGTCGCCAAGGTCGACACCGTCAAGAACACCGTCACCGTCTCCGTCAAGACCGGACTCCTCACCGTGCCCGTCGTGCTCCCCTACGGCTCGGTCGCGCTCGTCCCCTGACGCGCCAAGCCTGACCTCCCGCTCCCGGACGTCAACGACCTACCCGGCGCCAGCAGGAGGGATGTCGGGTCGGGTCAGGTGAGGACGGCATACGCGTCAGGTGAGGACGGCATACGCGATCGCCACGACGACGAGGATCGCGAGCACGCCGAGGGTCATCCGGCGACGGAATGCGGGCGTCATCGCGCAGCCTCCGGCGCGGGCTCGGTGACGGTGTCACGCACCGGCACGGCCTCGATCGTGATGCGCGGGGAGCGCTGCGACTCGTAGCTCACCCGGACATTCTGCTGCCGCGCGATCCACCACATGACGCTGACCAGCGTGATCCCGATGGCGATGGGGCCGATGGCGATCGTCCAGCGGGCGCCCCAGACCTCGCCGATCCAGCCGATGATCGGTGCGCCGATGGGGGTGCCGCCCATGAAGATCGCCATGTAGAGGGCCATGACCCGGCCGCGGACGAGCGGGTCCGTGCGCAGCTGGACCATGGCGTTGGCCGTCGTCAGCGCCGTGAGCGCCGACAGCCCGGTGGGCACGAGGGCGAGCGCGAAGAGCGCATACGTCGGGGCGAGGGCGGCCGCGGCCGTCGAGAGGGTGAAGCCGGCGAGCGAGAGCAGGAGTACCCGGAGCCGGGGCTCGCCGCGGCGCGCGCTGAGCAGCGCGGCGGTGAGCGATCCGATCGCCATGATCGAGCCGAGGATGCCGTACTCGGTCGGTCCCTTGCCGAACTCCTGCGTCGCCATGAGCGCCGTCGTCACCTGGAAGTTCATGCCGAAGGTGCCGAGGACGAAGACGAGGAGCATGACGACCTGGATGTCCGGCCGGTTGCGCACGTAGCGGACCCCCTCGCGGATCGCGCCCTTGCCACGCGTGAGAGGCGCCGGGATGAGGTCGGCGGTGCGCAGCAGGGCGAGGGCGACGATGACGAAGACGAAGGTGCCGACGTTGACGAGCAGCGTCCAGCCGGTGCCGTAGGCCGCGATCATGAGGCCCGCGACGCCGGGGCCGATGAGGCGGCCGGCGTTGAACGAGGCGCTGTTGAGCGCGACCGCGTTGGCGAGCTTCTCGCGCGGCACCATCTCGGAGACGAAGGACTGGCGCGCGGGGTTGTCGATCGCGGTGACGACACCCTGCGCGAGGGCGATCGCATAGACCTGCCACAGCGTCGCGACGTCGAGGAGGACGAGGGCGGCGAGCACGAGGCTCGTGACCAGCAGGAGGCTCTGGGTGACGAGGAGGATCCGGCGACGCGGGAAGCGGTCGGCGATCGCACCTGCCCACGGCGCGAGCAGGAGGAAGGGCAGGAACTGCAGACCGGTGACGATGCCGAGCGCCTGGCTCGAATGGTCGGTGAGCTCGGTGAGGACGAGCCAGTCCTGGGCGACTCGGCCCATCCACGTCCCGACGTTGGAGACGAAGGAGCCCGCGTAGAAGATCCGGTAGTTGCGCTCGCTGAAGGAGGTGAAGGTCGGGCTCACTCGTTGGCCACCTTCCGGAGGATCTCGGTGGCGCGCACGAGCACCGCCTGCTCCTCGGGGTCGAGGTGCCCGACACGCACCGACATCCACTGGTCGCGGCGGCGACGGGTCTCCTTGAGGACCTTCCGCGCGTCGTCGGTGAGCGAGACGATGACCTGCCTCCGGTCGTCCGGGTCCGGCGTCCGCTCGACCCAGCCGAGCTCGACGAGGCCGGCGACGGTGCGGGTCATGCTCGGGGCGCTGACCTTCTCGATCTCGGCGAGCTCGCCCGGGGTGCGCGGGGCCTCCTCGAGCCGGCACATCACCGAGAAGTGGTGTGGCGCGATGAGGTCAGTGCTCTCGTAGCGGACCCGCCGTGAGATGCGCATGCAGGCGAGGCGGAGCTCACCAGCGAGGGCGGACACCGCAGCGGGCCGCAGGGCGGCATACGTGCTCGTGGTGTCTTCCGTCATGGTACTTAGCCTAACTCATTACGTTTGCTAAGTATTTCTCCACGACGGCCCCTTCCGGCCGGATGGACGTCGTATGCCGCCCCCTCCCCTCTCTCGCTATGGTTCCGCCATGTCGACAGCCACCTCCGCCGGCCCGGGCACCGGGTCCTCCACGATCGACCGCTACTTCAAGATCACCGAGCGCGGCTCGTCGATCGGCCGGGAGGTGCGGGGCGGGGTCGTCACGTTCTTCACGATGGCCTACATCGTCGTGCTCAACCCGCTCATCCTGGGGTTCGCCCAGGACGCCAACGGCGACTTCCTCGGCGGCGGCTCGGGCGACGGCTCCAACCTCCCCGCCATCGCCGCGGGCACGGCGCTCGTCGCCGGGCTCCTCACGATCCTCATGGGCGTCGTCGCGAACTTCCCGCTCGCGCTCGCCACCGGGCTCGGGCTCAACGCGTTCGTCGCGTTCGCCGTCGCCTCGCAGATGACGTGGGCCGACGCCATGGGTCTCGTCGTGCTCGAGGGCCTCATCATCCTCGTCCTCGTGCTCACCGGCTTCCGGCAGGCGGTCTTCCACGCCGTGCCCAAGCAGCTCAAGGTCGCGATCTCGGTCGGCATCGGCCTCTTCATCGCGCTCATCGGCTTCGTCGACGCCGGGTTCGTGCGCCGCACGGCCTCGGGCACGGTGCCGGTCCAGCTCGGAGTCGACGGGTTCCTCGGCGGCTGGCCCACCTTCGTCTTCGTCGCCGGGCTCGTGCTCATCATCGTGCTCTGGGTCCGCAAGGTCCGCGGCGCGATCCTCATCGCCATCGCCGCGACGACCGTGCTCGCGATCCTCATCGAGGCCATCGCCAAGATCGGCCCGATGGTCATGGGCGACAAGGTCAACCCCACCGGCTGGGGTCTCATCGTCCCGACGCTGCCCGACGAGATCATCGACACCCCGTCGTTCTCGACCGTCGGCCAGTTCTCGCTGCTCGGCTCGTTCCAGTCGGTCGGCATCGTCTCGGCCGCTCTGCTCATCTTCACGCTCATGCTCGCCGACTTCTTCGACACCATGGGCACGATGACGGCCATCGGCCACGAGGCCGACCTGCTCGACGAGGACGGCCTACCGCCCCACACCGACCGCATCCTCGTCGTCGACTCGCTCGCCGCCGCTGCCGGTGGTGCCGCGGGCGTCTCGTCGAACACGAGCTACATCGAGTCGGCCTCGGGTGTCGGTGAGGGCGCCCGCACCGGTCTGGCGTCGGTCGTCACCGGCGTGCTCTTCCTGCTCTCGATGGTCTTCGCGCCGCTCATCAAGGTCGTGCCGTCCGAGGCCGCCGTCCCCGCGCTCGTCCTCGTCGGCTTCCTCATGATGCAGCAGGTCAAGGAGATCGACTGGGACGACGTCGAGATCGCCATCCCGGCGTTCCTCACGATCGTGCTCATGCCGTTCACCTACTCGATCACCGCGGGCATCGGCGCCGGCTTCGTCGCCTACGTCCTCATCAAGGTCGTGCGTGGCAAGGCCGCCTCGATCCATCCGCTCATGTGGCTGGTCGCCGGGCTCTTCGTCCTCTACTTCGCGATCGACCCGATCAAGACCGCCCTCGGCGTCTGACCCGGGTCACGACCCCCACACTTCTTGCGGAAAGGGGACGTTCTCGTGGGCTCTCGAGCTCCGGGAACGTCCCCTTTCCGCAAGAAGTCGAGCGGTGAGTTGCCAGCTCAGCCGGCGTCGTGGGCGTTGCCGCGACCCCGGCGGACGTAGGCGAAGCCGATCGCGCCGAGGACCAACCCTGCGACGCAGGCCCACGGCCACCACGACCGGTCGCCCTCGTGCAGCGCCGGCACGAGCAGGGTGACGACGAGGGCGACGGCCCACAGGGCGAGTCCGACGGCGATGATCCGCTGGGTCGGCACCTGCATGGCGCGCAACACCTCGACCCCTTCCGCATCGAGGCCGTCCGGCACGTCGGACGGGCGTATGCCGTCCACTCCCGGCTCGCTCGCCCCCTGCGGCTCGCCCATAGAGACGCTCAGACCCGCTCGAGCTGGGTGTCGTCGAGCACCGGCGGTGCGACGACCTCGGGCTCAGGAGCCTCGACGTCGACCTCGGAGTGGGCGCCGCAGCCGTGGTCCAGGCTCACGACGCTGCCGTCGGAGGGAGACCAGGCGTTGGCGCACACGCCGAAAAAAGACCGGAGGGCACCCGCCATCGGGATGAAGAAGCCGCACGACGAGCAGGGTGCCGGCGCCTTCTGCGCGACCGGGGCGTTCGGCCCGTGGTCGCCGTCGTACCACCGCTGGGCGGCGGCGTCGCGGCCCTCGGCCGAGAGCACCCGCTCGCGCCCGAGGCCGAGCTCGAAGAGCGCGACGCGGTCGACGTCCTCGTCGCCCGTGGCCTCGAAGCCGGCCTCGAGCAGCGGGTCGTCGTCGACCTTGGGCGTGACGTCACCGGGGCCGATGTCCCCGGGAGCCAGCCGGTCGGCATACGGGACCCACTCGGGCGACAGCAGCGCGCCGTCACCCGGGACGAGGTTGGTCTCGGAGACGGTGACGACCTTGGAGCGCGGCACCCGCGCGACGGTGATCGCCCAGCGCCAGCCGGGGTAGGCGCCCGCGGTGCAGGCGAAGTAGTGCGTGCCGACGCGGTCCTCGACCATCTCCATGCCGAGGTGGTCGCCGACGGTGCCGGCCTCGGCGATCGACTCGGCCGCCTCGCGGGCGAGGTCGACCGCACCCTTGAGGGTGGCGTCGTGCTTGACGGCGGGCATCAGACGTCGAGGTCGTCGGCGACGGCCCGCAGCACCTGGGCGACCTTGGACCCGTGGCCCTTGTCGGGGTAGTGACCACGGCGCAGCGAGCTCTGCACCGAGTCGAGGAGGGTGATGAGGTCCTCGACGATGACGACCATCTCGTCGGCCGGCTTGCGGTCGCGGGCCTTGCGGTTGGCCGTGACGCTCGCGGCGGGCTCGAGGAGGCGCAGCGACAGCGCCTGGGCGCCGCGGCGGCCCTCGACGATGCCGAACTCGACGCGGGCGCCGTTCTTGAGGGACGTCACTCCCGCCGGCAGGGCGCTCGCGGGCACGAAGACGTCGCCGCCCTCGGCCGGGTCGTCGGTCGAGACGAACCCGAAGCCCTTGTCGGAGTCGTAGAACTTCACCTTGCCAGTCGGCACGGGGCACCTCATGTGATTGCTGTGGGTCCGGAGTGCGGCGCGCGCACCTCCGGGCGTACCCGCACAGCGTATCTGCCGGGATGTCCGCCGCGCGCACGCCTTTCCCGGGCCCGCCAACTCGCAAGAAGTCGGTTGGGGCGTGTCGGTGCGGGCTGCGAGAGTTCTCCGGTGAGCACCGAGACCGCCCGCCCCAAGGTGAGCCTGCGACAGTTCTGGGCCGAGCTGCCGACGCCCGGGCGCTGGCTCCTGTCGACGGTGGCGGTGCAGACCCTCGGCCGGGGCCTCACGCTGCCGTTCACCGTCATCTACATCAACGAGGTCCGGGGCATCGGGCTCGGCACGGCCGGCACGCTGCTCGCCCTCATCGCCATCGTCGCCCTCTGCGTCACCGGCCCCGGCGGCTCGCTCACCGACCGCATCGGCGCCCGCCGCATGCTCATCGCCGGCACGAGTGCCCAGCTCGTCGGCTGCGTCGTCCTCGCCTTCGCGACGACGGTCCCGGCCTTCGTCGTCGGCTTCGTCCTGCTCGGGTTCAACTTCGGGGTCTCATGGCCGGCGTTCAACGCGCTCATCGCCTCGGTGGTCGAGGGCCCGTTGAGGCAGCAGTACTTCGGGGTCAACTTCGCACTCGTCAACCTCGGCATCGGCCTCGGCGGCGTCATCGGCGGCCTCTTCGTCGACGTCCGCGAGCCGATGACCTTCACGCTGATCTTCCTCGCCGACGCGGTGAGCATGCTCGTGCCGCTCGGGCTCCTCCTCGGACCGCTGCGCACCGTGCACGGGCGGGCCGAGCGCACCGAGGACACCCCGACCGTCGGCTACCCCGACATCCTGCGGCGGCCGCCGGTCCTCTGGCTCACCTTCATCACCTTCCTCTGCACCTTCATCGGCTACGGCCAGATCGAGTCCGGCTTCCCCGCCTTCTCCCGTCAGGTGGGCGAGGTCTCGACCCAGGTCATCGGGTTCGCCTTCGCCATCAACACCCTCGTCATCGTCGCGCTGCAGTTCACCGTGCTCAAGGCGGTCACCGGGCGCCGGCGCACGCGCGGCCTCCTCGTCATGGTGGTGCTCTGGCTCGTCTCGTGGCTCGTCCTGTCGACGGCCGGGCTCGGCCCGGCGATGCTCGCGTCTGTCGCGGTCGTCACCTTCATGGGCGTCTTCGGGCTCGGCGAGATCTTCATGCAGATCGCGATCCCGGCCATCACCAACGACATGGCCGACGACCACGTCCGGGGTCGCGCCAACGCCGTCAACGCCGGCGCCTTCCAGGGCGGCGCCATCCTCGGGCCGATCGTCTCGGGCTTCCTGCTCGAGCACGACCTGCCCGTCGCCTTCATCGGGGCGATGGTGGGCGGCCTCGCCGTCATGGCCGCGGCGATCGTCGCCCTCGAGCGTCAGCTCGCGCCGACCGAGAACGGCGTCACCTCGGGCTGATCCCCCACGTGCCGGTCCACGCCTCGCCGGGGCCGAGCCGGAGCAGCGCGGTGCCCGAGTTGAACGCGTCGGGCGGGCACGTCATCGGCTCGACCGCGACGCCACGACGCCCGGCCACCGACCCCGTGAAGACCTGGGCCCACGGGAAGACCTCCGCGTCGGCCCAGAGATCGACCGGGGCCCGGCCGGGTGGCGCGACCGTGATCCGCCAGCGGTCGTCCTCGCCCGCCAGCTCCGTGTAGGCCGTGTCGAGCATGTGACCCGCGAGCGCTCGCCCGTCACGGAAGTCGTATGCCGTGTCGTCGACCGGACTCGTCCGCAGCGGCAGCAGCCGGTCGTCCACCTCCATGTAGGACGAGGCGGGCACGGTGAGCTCGACCTCCTCCATGGGCGCGTCCCCGATGGCGAGGTAGGGGTGGACGCCGTAGCCGAAGGGTGCGGTCCCCTTCCCGACGTTCGCCACGTGGACGGTGACGGTGAGGCCGGCGGGCGACACGGCATACGTCGTCGTGGAGGCGAGGTGCCAGTCCCAGCCCTGCCCGGGGAAGAGGCGGTGCGCCACCGTGAGAGAGGTGTCCGTGCGGGCGACGAGCCGCCACGGCGCCCAGCGCACGAGCCCGTGGATGGCGTTGTGGCGGTCGACCTCGGTGAGCGCGAGCTGGTGCTCGACGCCGTCATCGGTGTAGCGGCCGTCACGGATGCGGTTGGGCCACGGGATGAGCTGCTGGCCACGGCCGCTCGAGCAGGGCTCGTCCGCGTCGAACCCGGCGAGCACCTCGACCCCGTCGCGCGTCCACGAGCGCAGCCCGCCACCGACCTCGACGACGACGAGCTCGTCGCGGCCGACCGAGAGGTTCCACTGCTCGCCGGTGGGTGACGGCTTCTGGTTGCTCATGGAGCGAATCTACGCGCGGCGGCGCGGGACTACGGTGGTGCAGTGCCGCCCGACTTCCCCCGCCAGAGCCGTTCGCTGGCCGACGACATCCGCGGACGGTCCGACGAGGAGCTCCTCGCGCTGCTCGCCGCGCGGCCCGACCTCGCACGCCCGGCTCCGAGCGACCTCACTGCCCTTGCGTCGCGCAGCTCGACGCGGGCGAGCACGCTGCGTGCCGTCGACGGGCTCGACACCGCTCACCTGCAGGCCCTCGAGGCCGCGGCGGTGGTCGGCGAGACGGTGACCGCCGCCGACCTCGCCCGCGCGCTCGGCGACGTGGACACCACGACGGCCGCCCGCCTGCTCGACGACCTCTGGCGGGTCGCGCTCGTCTGGCGGGCGCCCGAGGGCACGGTCGTGACGCGCACCGCCAAGGACGTCCTCGGCGACGCGGTCGCCGGCCTCGGGCAGGGAGGCGACGACCTGCCGGGTGGCGACGCGCTCGACGAGGAGGCGATCCGCGCCGCCGTGGCCGAGGCCCCTCCCCGCGCCCGGGCCGTCCTCGACCGGCTCACCTGGGGGCCGTCGGTGGGCATCGTCGCCGCCGAGGACGCGCCGGGCCGGCGCGGTCCGGCCGACGACGGTCCCCGCTGGCTGCTCGCCCGTGGCCTCGTCCGTGCCGTCGCCGCCGACCAGGTCGCCCTGCCCCGCGAGGTCGCGCTCACCCTGCGCGAGGGGCGCATCCACCGCGCCGCGCAGCTCGACCCACCGCAGGTCACCGGGCCCGAGCGCAAGGTCGACGCCGTCGACGCCGCGGCCGGCGCCGCCGCCTCGGAGGTGCTGGCCCTCCTCGACGAGCTCCTCGACACCTGGTCGCAGACTCCACCACGCGTCCTGCGCACCGGTGGCCTCGCCGTCCGCGACCTCAAGTCCGCGGCGACGCGCCTCGACACGGGACCGGAGCACACGGCATACCTGGTGGAGCTCGCACTCGTCGCGGACCTCGTCGCAGACGACGGCGAGGTGGACCCGCACTGGGTGCCGACGGCGGAGTACGACGTGTGGCAGACCGAACCCGGCGGTGAGCGGTGGGCGCGCCTCGCGCAGTCGTGGCTCACGACCACCCGAGCGCCGCACCGCGTCGGGTCGCGCACGGACGCCTCCTCGGTCGTCAACGCCCTCGGCGCCGACGCCCAGTGGCCACCGATCCGGGCACTGCGCCGCGAGGTGCTCGAGCTGCTCGCCGCCGCACCCTCCGGCACCGCACCGACGGCCGAGGACCTCGCAGCCGCCGTCCGGTGGCGCCGACCGCGCCGCGTGCCCCGGACCCTCGAAGCCGTCGTCGAGGCCGTCCTGCGCGAGGCCGCGTGGCTCGGCGTCACCGGCCACGGCGCGCTCAGCGTCGCCGGTCGCGCCCTGCTGGCCGCCGACGGCGAGATCGCTCCGGTCGCCGAGTCGATCCACCCGCACCTGCCGGCGCCGGTCGAGGCCGTGCTCCTCCAGGCCGACCTCACCGCGATCGCACCCGGCCCGGTGACGGGCTCGCTCGCGGCCTTCCTCCGCCTCGTCGCCGACGTCGAGTCCCGGGGCGGGGCGACCGTGCACCGCTTCAGCGAGGCCTCGATCCGGCGCTGCCTCGACACCGGGTGGACCGGCGAGGACATCCTCGCCGGGCTCCGCGACGCCAGCCGCACCCCGGTGCCGCAGCCGCTCGACTACCTCGTGCGCGACGTCGCCCGCCGCCACGGAACCGTGCGCGTGCGTGGCGTGAGCGCCGTCATCCGCAGCGAGGACGAGGCCGGGCTCGACGTCATGCTCGCCCACCGCGGCCTCACCTCCCTCCAGCTGCGTCGCATCGCCCCGACCGTCCTCACGTCACCGGTGCGGCCCGACGTCGTCCTCGAGGTGCTGCGCGAAGAGGGCTTCTCCCCCGTCGCCGAGTCCGCGGCCGGCATGGTCACCGTGCCGACCCGGCCCGCGCGCCGCGTCGTCCGCCGCAGCTCCGTCGACCCCGCGCTCGTCCAGGCCATGGACGAGGCCCAGGTCGCCTCGCTCGTCGCCGGCCTTCGCGCTGCCGAGTCCGAGGCACGCGCCCGCGCCGCGGCCGCACCCGGCGGCCGCACCGGTCCCCCGATCCCGGCCAACGACCCGACCACCTCCGTCGCCGTCCTCCGCGAGGCCATCGCCGACGGCCGCCCCGTCTGGCTCGGCTACTCCGACGGCGTCGGGCGCACGCAGCGCATGCTCTTCTACCCCGAGCGCCTCGACGGTGGACGCGTCACCGGCGTCAGCGAGGGCGTCACGCGAACCCTCTCGATCCACCGCATCACCGGCGTCGTCGCCGACTGACACGGTTCCGGCCCGGGCACCCGAGGTACTCAGCGCGGCGGACCAGGAGCGCAGGCCCACTGCCGATTCGCCGCTGGCTGGGCCTGGCGGGAGACCGAAGCGCGCTCAGCGCGCGAGGTCGGATGGACTGCGGCGAATCGGTAGTGGGCCGGTGCGACCCCACGACGGGGGCGACCGGACGGGCGCCGTGCGCGCGGTGCCGGGTCAGTCGGCGGGCGTGAGGGCGCGGACGACGGCGGAGGGCGAGGGACGGCCGAGCTGCCGCGCCATCCACGCGCTCGTCTCCAGCAGCGCCTCGAGGTCGACGCCGGTGCGCACGCCGGCGCCCGCCATCGCCCAGACGAGGTCCTCGGTGGCGAGGTTGCCGGTGGCGCTCTCGGCGTAGGGGCAGCCGCCGAGGCCGCCGGCGGAGGAGTCGACGACGGTGACGCCCTGGCGGAGTGCGACGAGGGTGTTGCTCAGCGCCTGGCCGTAGGTGTCGTGGAAGTGGACGCCGATGCGGTCGACGCCGATCCCCCTGTCCTGCAACGCATCGAGCAGTCGGGCCACGTGCCCGGAGGTGGCGACGCCGATGGTGTCGCCGAGCGACAGCTGGTCGCAGCCGAGGTCCATGAGCCGCTCGGCGACGTCCACGACCTGCGTCACGGGGACGGGACCCTCCCACGGGTCGCCGAAGCACATCGACACGTAGCCGCGCACCCAGAGGCCGGCGTCGTGCGAGCGGGAGACCACCGGCCGGAACATCTCGATCGACTCGTCGACGGTGCGGTTGAGGTTCTTGCGCGCGAAGGTCTCGGTGGCGCTGCCGAAGATCGCGACCGCTCCGACGCCGGCCTCGAGGGCGCGGTCGAGTCCGCGCTCGTTGGGCACGAGGACGGGTCGGCGGGGGCCGCGGCCCTCGTCGCCGAGCAGGCCCAGCACCTCGGGGGCGTCGGCGAGCTGCGGCACCCACTGCGGGTTGACGAAGGAGGTCGTCTCGATGGTGCCGAGGCCGGCGGAGGCCAGGCGGCGGACGAACTCGGCCTTGACCTCGGCGGGCACCACGGCCTTCTCGTTCTGCAGTCCGTCGCGAGCGCCGACCTCGTAGATCGTGATCTCCGCGGGGAGCGTCGGGTCCGGCTCGACCTGCGGGGTGCGCATGCTCATGCCTCATCCTGACACGCAGCGTGGGCGAGTCCTGCCGACCGTGGGAGCGGGGGCGACCCCGGCAGGTACGTTGTCGCCCATGAGCGAGAACGACAAGGACCCGCAGCAGGGGGAGTACTCGGATCCGACGGCCAGCCCCGACTGGACGGTGCCGTCGTCCTCGCCGGACTCGGCGTCCCATCAGGACACCCCCTCCTCCGCGCCGACCGAGCAGATCCCGCAGGGCTCCGACGCCGGCTCGGGGACGTCGTCGGACGAGCCCTTCGTGCCGCCGGTGCCGCCCGCACCCCCGGGGCCGAGCTACGACGCTCCCTACACGCAGGCCGGTGGCCAGAGCGACCCGTATGCCGGTGGGCAGCCGGCGAACCCGTATGCCGCCACGCCTCCCCCGCCGCCGCAGTTCCCCTACGGCGCTTCTCAGCCCCCGTCGCCCTACGGCGCACCGCCGCCTCCCCCCGCCTACGGGGCACCCCAGCCGCAGGATCCCTATGCAGGTCAGCAGCCGGCATACGACCCGTATGCCGCGAGCGGCGCCCAGGCGCAGCCGGGCGGCTACCCGCCCTACCAGCCCCCCGGGCAGTGGCAGGCAGCGCCGGTCGGCTACGGCGCCCCGCCCCCGCAGAACACGAGCGCCATCGTCCTGACGATCCTGTCCGGCATCGTCCTGGTGAGCTGCTGCATCCCCGGCATCGTCCCGCTCATCCTCGGCATCATGGCGCTGACGAAGAACTCGACCGACCCCGAGGGCTCGCGCCGCCTCACCAAGTGGGGCTGGATCGCGTTCGCCATCGGCATCGCCCTCGCGGTCATCGGCTTCATCGTCTTCATCGCGATCGGCGCATCGGGTGGGTTCGACGGCGGCACCTACGACTCCGACTACTCCTACTGAGGTCCCTTGACTGACGGCGCACTCATCGTCCAGAGCGACAAGACGCTCCTCCTCGAGGTCGACCACCCACGGTCGGCGGAGGCGCGGCGGGCGATCGCACCGTTCGCGGAGCTCGAGCGGGCGCCCGAGCACATCCACACCTACCGGATCACCCCGCTGGGTCTGTGGAACGCCCGGGCCGCCGGCCACGACGCCGAGCAGGTCGTCGACGCGCTCGTGACGCACAGCCGCTACCCCGTGCCGCACGCCCTGCTCGTCGACGTCGCCGACACGATGGCCCGCTACGGCCGGCTCACCCTGCTCAAGGAGGACGGCCGGCTCGTCCTTCGCACGACCGACCGCGCGGTGCTCACGGAGGTGCTGCGGCACAAGCGGATCAAACCGCTCATCGGTGACCGCATCGACGAGGACACCGTCGTCGTCCACCCGAGCGAGCGTGGCCACCTCAAGCAGGAGCTGCTCAAGGTCGGCTGGCCCGCCGAGGACGAGGCCGGCTACGTCGACGGGGAGGCCCACCCCATCGACCTCGACCGCACCGGCGGCTGGTCGATGCGGCCCTACCAGGAGCAGGCCGTCGACGGCTTCTGGGACGGCGGCTCAGGGGTCGTCGTGCTGCCGTGCGGCGCGGGCAAGACCCTCGTCGGCGCCGGCGCCATGGCGAAGGCGTCGGCGACGACGCTCATCCTCGTCACCAACACCGTGTCGGCGCGGCAGTGGAAGGACGAGCTGCTCCGCCGCACGAGCCTCACCGAGGACGAGATCGGCGAGTACTCCGGCGCGCGCAAGGAGATCCGCCCGGTCACGATCGCCACCTACCAGGTGCTCACGACCCGCCGGAAGGGGACCTACACGCACCTTGACCTGCTCGACGCCCGCGACTGGGGCCTCATCGTCTACGACGAGGTCCACCTGCTCCCCGCGCCGATCTTCCGGATGACCGCCGACCTCCAGGCCCGGCGACGCCTCGGGCTCACCGCGACCCTCGTGCGCGAGGACGGCCTCGAGTCCGACGTCTTCTCGCTCATCGGGCCCAAGCGCTTCGACGCGCCGTGGAAGGACATCGAGGCGCAGGGCTACATCGCGCCCGCCGACTGCGTCGAGGTGCGGGTCACGCTCCCCGACGGACAACGGATGGCGTATGCCGTCGCGGAGCCGGACGAGCGCTACCGCCTCGCCTCCTGCTCGGACGCGAAGCTGCCCGTCGTCGAGAAGCTCGTCGAGCGTCACCGCGGCGAGCCGACCCTCGTCATCGGGCAGTACCTCGACCAGCTCGACGAGCTCGCCCACCGTCTCGGCGCCGACGTCATCACCGGCGAGACGTCGGTGGCCGAGCGGCAGCGGCTCTACGGCGCCTTCCGCGACGGCGAGATCAGCCTGCTCGTCGTCTCCAAGGTCGCGAACTTCTCCATCGACCTGCCCGAGGCCAGCGTCGCCATCCAGGTGTCCGGCACCTTCGGCTCGCGCCAGGAGGAGGCCCAGCGCCTCGGCCGGGTGCTGCGCCCCAAGGGCGACGGCCGCACCGCGCACTTCTACACCGTGGTCGCCCGCGACACCGTCGACGCCGACTTCGCCGCCCACCGCCAGCGCTTCCTCGCCGAGCAGGGCTACGCCTACCGCATCATCGACGCCACCGACCTCTGACCAGAACGAACCCACGCGCAGCGCGAGAGGCGCACGGAAAAGTGAGCCAACGGCCACGGGAGCGCCTGACGTCTCGTTCGCCGCTGGCTGGGTCTGGCGGCGGGTCCCACGCTCTGCGTGGGCGCGCGAGTGCGCGCAGCGCGCGAAGGCGGATGGACTGCGGCGAAGGAGACGTCTGGCGCGACCCGACGAGAAGGGGAGCGGACGGCATACGGGATCGGGCAGGAGTGTGTGAGAGTGGCGCGCATGACGCAGCCGCCGCAGGGCACCCCGATCGAGCCCACCGCCTCGCCGACCCGCTTCCGGGTCCGCCAGAAGCTCACGATGATGGTCAACCGCTACGAGATCCACGGCGTGGGCCCTGACGGCACCGAGGTCGGCCTCTGGGCGTTCGCCGAGCAGAAGCGGCTGGCCTTCAAGGAGCAGGTGACGTTCTTCGCCGACGCGGGCAAGTCGCAGCCGGTCTTCGGGTTCAAGGCCCGCACCCGGATGGATCTCGGTGCGACCTACGACGTCACCGACGCGTCCGGCGCGCCGATCGGCCAGTTCCGCAAGGACTTCGGCAAGTCGCTGCTCCGCTCGACGTGGCACCTCACCGACGGTGCCGGACGGACCTCGCTCGGCCAGGAGCGCAACCACACGGTCGCGATCGTGCGGCGCGTCTGGGACTTCGTGCCGGTCATCGGCGACATCCCGGTGCCGTTCCTCTTCCACTTCGACTTCACCCTGCCCGACGGACAGGTCGTCCTCAGCAGCACGAAGAAGCCCGCGTTGCGTGACGTCTACGAGGTGAACCTTCCCCCGGTCGACGGACACGCCCTCGACTGGCGCGTGGGCGCGGCCATGGCCGTCGCCCTCGACGCCCTCCAGTCCCGCTGAGGGAGCCTCGGGGACGCGGCACGTCAGGGCGAGTGCACGGCACACGTCCAGACAACTCCCAGACTCCGCCGTCAGACTGGACTCGTGAGCGCGAACCCAGCAACCCCCGAGGCCACGCTCCTCGTCGTCGAGGACGAGCCCAACATCCGTGAGCTCCTCGCGACCTCCCTGAGGTTCGCGGGGTTCGAGGTCGTCACCGCGGCCACCGGCGCCGACGCCGTCCGGCTCGCCGACGCCCAGCACCCCGACCTGTGCGTGCTCGACGTCATGCTGCCCGACATGGACGGCTTCGACGTGACGCGCAAGCTGCGCGAGTCCGGTCGCCACGTGCCGATCGTCTTCGTGACCGCGCGCGACTCCGTCGACGACAAGATCAAGGGCCTCACGGTCGGCGGCGACGACTACGTGACGAAGCCGTTCAGCCTCGAGGAGGTCGTCGCCCGCATCCGCGCGGTCCTGCGACGCACGCGCGGCGAGCTCGACGACAGCGCCTCGCTGCGCTTCGAGGACCTCGAGCTCGACGAGGACAGCCACGAGGTCCGCCGCGCCGGCCGCGTCATCGAGACGAGCCCGACCGAGTTCAAGCTGCTGCGCTACCTCATGCTCAACCCCAACCGCGTGCTGTCGAAGGCCCAGATCCTCGACCACGTGTGGGAGTACGACTTCCGCGGCGAGAGCGGCATCGTCGAGTCCTACATCTCCTACCTCCGCCGCAAGATCGACACCGAGGGCCTCCCGCCGCTCATCCACACCAAGCGCGGTGTCGGCTACGTCCTGCGTCTCCCGCCGCAGACCTGATGGGTTCGGCTCCGGCACCCCAGGCCGTCGTCCGGCGGCTCGAGGCGATGCCGCTGCGGGTCCGCCTCGTCGCGATCGTCCTCATCGTCCTCGCGGCGGCGCTGCTCGTCTCCAACCTCGCCACGGCCTACCTCATGCGGCGTGACCTCGTCGGCCGCGTCGACACCGAGCTTCGTGGGGTCGCCAAACCCGTTGCGACACAGGCACTCGACGACCTGCGCCGGGGCAACAACGCCAAGCCGACGAACTACGCGTTCGTGCTCTTCCCCGTCGACGGCGACACGATGAGCGTCAACCCCACGACCGAGAAGCGCCACCCCGACGTCCCCCGACTGGAGCTCGACGACCCGTTGGTCATGAAGGGCCGGCCCTTCACCGTCGGATCCGTCGACGGCGACATGGAGTGGCGGTTCATCGCGGGCACCGTCAACGGCAGGGAGGGCACCTTCGCGGTGGGTGTCCCGCTGCGCTCCGTCAAGCAGACCGTCACGCGGCTCCTCGTCACCACCGGTGTCCTGAGCGCCGTCGTCCTCGCGGGGTCGGCCCTCCTCGGTTGGTATGCCGTGCGCCGCGCCTTCCGTCCGCTCACCCAGATCGAGGACACCGCCGCGGCCATCGCCGGTGGCGACCTCACCCGACGAATTCCAGTGCGGCAGGCCGATGACGAGGTGACCTCGCTGTCGCGCAGCCTCAACGCCATGCTCGCCCAGATCGAGTCGTCGTTCGCCGTGCGCGAGGCGTCCGAGGACCGCATGCGCCAGTTCGTCGCCGACGCGAGCCACGAGCTGCGCACCCCGCTGGCCACGGTCCGTGGCTACGCCGAGCTGCACCGCCAGGGCGCGATCTCGAACCCCGAGGACACACGGGCCGCCATGGAGCGCATCGAGTCCGAGTCCGGGCGGATGAGCGGTCTCGTCGAGGACCTCCTCACCCTCGCCCGGCTCGACGAGGAGCCCACCGCGTCGATGGGCGAGGTCGACCTCACCGTCCTCGCGGCCGACGCGACGGCGGACGCACGAGCCCGCGAGCAGGCGCGTCGCATCTCGCTCGTCGGCCTCGGCGGTCCACTTGACGCGACCGTCGTCTGGGGGTCCGAGTCGCGGCTCCGGCAGGTCGTCACCAACCTCGTGGCCAACGCCGTCCGGCACACGCCACCGGGCACACCGATCGAGCTGGCGGTCGGCGTCGACGGCTCCGAAGGTGTCCTCGAGGTGCGCGACCACGGTGACGGAATCCCTTCTGGCACAGCGCATCGCGTCTTCGAGCGGTTCTATCGCGCCGACCCGTCGCGTGGTCGCACGACCGGCGGCGGTAACGGCCTCGGACTCGCCATCGTCGCCGCGATCGTCGGTGCCCACAAAGGTCGCGTCGGGGTCCAGGAGACCGCCGGCGGTGGCGCGACGTTCGTCGTCCGGATTCCCACAGCGCCCTCACAGGGTCGGCCCAGCGCCCCTTGAGGTCGTTGCACTTGAGTAGTAGGTGCCACACCGACGAAGGAGAGACGATGAGCGACCAGCAGCCCGGACCGACCGGACAGCCGACCGGACCGACCCCCGAGGCTCCCCAGGGTCCCGGGGCCTCCGCCCCGACCCAGACGCTCGCGCAGCAGACGACGCGTGAGCACACGCCGGTCGCACCGGACCGCGGCGCGCACGACGCCTTCTCGTCTCATCACTCACAGCCCGCGCCGACCACGTGGTACGGCGCCCACGAGCCCGCCGGTCCGGTGTTCCCCCCGCCACCGGCCCCGGGAACAGCCCCGCAGAGCCAGCCCCCGACGCCGCAGCGGCGGCGCCGGATGGGTGAGCTCGTCACGGTGGCTGCGCTGACCGCCGCACTCGCGTCGGGAGGCACCTACGCCGCGACCCAGCTGGGGTCGCAGGATGCGCAGTCCCCCTCCACTGCGTCCTCCTCCTCCAGCCTGGGTCGCGGCACCCAGACCGCGCCGGTCTCGCAGAGCAACCCGCAGTCGCCGAACTGGACGGCCACCGCCTCGGCAGTGTCGCCCAGCGTCGTCGCCATCAAGACCGACAGCGGCGAGGGGTCGGGCGTCATCATCGACGACAACGCCCACATCCTCACCAACAACCACGTCGTGGCCGGTGCCCAGCAGCTCACGGTGACGCTCGCCGACGGCCGCACCTTCAAGGGCAGGATCCAGGGCACCGACCCCTCGACCGACCTCGCGGTCGTCACCATCGAGGGTGCGCCCGACGACCTCCAGCCCATCTCGATCGGCGACTCCGACGCGCTCAAGGTCGGCGACCCCGTCATGGCCGTGGGCAACCCGCTCGGCCTCGCCGGCACGGTGACCACGGGCATCGTCAGCGCCCTCAACCGCCCCGTGACCACCGAGGCCGCCGAGCAGCAGCCGCAGCAGCAGAACCCGTTCGGCCAGCAGCAGCAGCAGTCGAGCAGCGAGCCGGTCGTCACCAACGCCATCCAGACCTCGGCGGCGATCAACCCCGGCAACAGCGGCGGCGCCCTGGTCAACGCCAACGGCCAGCTCGTCGGCATCAACTCCTCGATCGCCTCGCTCGGCTCCTCCGGCTCCTCGCAAGGCGGCAACATCGGCATCGGCTTCGCCATCCCGGTCAAGGAGGCCGCGTCGATCGCCGAGCAGCTCATCGCCGACGGCACCGCCGAGCACGCCTACCTCGGCGTCGGCCCGACCGACGGCACCGCCTCCGACGGCAGCGCCACCCGCGCCGGTGCCCAGGTCCGCACGGTGCAGCCCGGCACCCCCGCGCAGAAGGCGGGGCTCGAGGCCGGCGACGTCATCACCGAGGTCAACGGCGAGCGGGTCGACTCCGCCGAGTCCCTCGTCGCCCACATCCGCGAGTACTCCGTCGGCGACACGGTCAAGCTCACGGTCCTCCGAGACGGCAAGAGCCAGGAGATCTCGGCGACCCTCGTCGCCGCTCCCACGAGCTGACGCGGCCGGAACCCCTCACGCGGGTGGGTCACGGTGAGTACCCCGACTCATGGAGTCGGGGTACTCGTCGTTCCAGACTCGGACCATGAACGATCAGCTGCAGGACGTGCGGCGCCTCGAGAACGAGTTCGCCGACGCGATGAACCGCATGTATGCCGTCGGCAACGGGCTCGCCCGCCTCCGCGCCTCCCTCGAGGTCCAGACGGCCGCCGCTCCCGAGACGTGGGTGTCACCCCACGCGCAGCCCGTCCCCGGCCCTCCGCCCACGGCCACCGCACCGGTCGCTCCCATGCCCCGCCCGGCGCCCGCGGCAGCCACCCCGGCGGCCCCAGCCCCGGCCCCGCTCCCGGCCCAGCCGTCCTGGTGGCAGCGCGAGGGGGCCGTCACCCGGGTCCTCGCCCTCGCCGGTGCCGTCGTCACCCTCATCGGTGTCGCCCTGCTCCTCGCGCTGGCGATGCAGCAGGGCTGGTTCGTCCCCGAGCTCCGCGTCGCGCTCGGCGTGGCCCTGGCCGTCGGGCTCGTCACTGCCGCCCACGTCGTCCGTGCCCGCGAGACCGCGCGCGGACGCGCCAGCGTCGCTCCGGTCGCCATCGCAGCCACGGGGTATGCCGCCGGCTACCTCGACGTCGTCGCCGTCACCACGGTCTACGGCTGGGTCCCCCGCACCGCCGGTCTCGCCATCGCTGCCGTCGTCGCCGTCACGGGGCTCCTCCTGGCGCGGCGCTGGGACCGCCAGCTGCTCGCCGTCATCACCGTCCTCGGCGCCACCCTTCTCGCGCCCGTCGTCACCGAGGGCGTGGGCAACGACGTGTCGCTCTTCGTCGTCGTGCTCTCGGGTGCGGCCCTGCTCGTCCGCGGTGATCGCGGCTGGCCCTCGCTCGCCGTCGCGCGGACGGTCCCCGCGACCGGTCTCGTCCTCCTCGGCATGGTGGCGGAGGACGACACGTTCACCGCCCCCACCCGCCTGCCGATCCTGGCCGCGGGCGCGCTCGCCCTCTTCGCCCTCGTCGGTGCCGTCTCCGCAGCCCGCCTCGACCGCACCGACCTCGTCGGCTGCGGCACCGTCGCCGTGTCGGCGGTGGCGCTCCTCGCGAGCTTCGGCGTCCACGGCCAGACGTTGCGCACCACCGGCTTCGCGCTCGTGGCCGTCGCCTTCGCGGTCCTCCTCGCCGTGACGTCGCGGCGGCCGGTCGGGCCGGTGCCCACGCCGCTCGCCACGACGGTCGGCGCCGTGAGCGGTGTCGCTGCCCTGCTCGCGGTGACGAGCGGTGCACCCGAGCGCTTCGTCGTCACCGGCATCGTCGCGACCGCCCTCGGGTATGCCGCGGCAGCCGTCACGACGCGCTCGCGCGTCACGCTGTGGGTCGCCGCCGGGACCACGGCGGTCGCCTCGGTCGCCTACCTCGCGCACCCCACGGCATACGTCGACGCCTGGAGCGCACGCAACCATGACGCGGCCACGGCGCTGCTCGACAGCGTGCTGGCCGGGGGTGTCGCCGCGCTCGGCGCCTGGGGCGTCGACGTGGTCCGGGGCATCCCCGCCCGGGTCCGTCGGCTCACGCGCGTCGCGGCCCTCATCGCGGGGCTGGCGATCTCGACCGTCGCCGTCGTGTCCGTCGGGCTCCTGCTCGGTGACGCGGTGGGCGCCACGACAGCCGGCTACCTCGCCGGCCACGCCCTCGCCACCGTCCTCTGGATGCTCACGTCGGCCTGGCTGCTCCTGCACGGCCTGCGCGCCGAGTCCCGCCGGGCGCTCTCGGTCCGGCTCGGGCTGGGGCTGGCGGCGGTGAGCGTCGCCAAGCTCTTCCTCTTCGACCTCGCGACCCTCGACGGTCTGTGGCGGGTCGTGGCGTTCATCGTCACGGGGCTGCTGCTGCTCGCCAGCGGGACGGCATACGCGAAGGCACTGGAGCGGACGCGCCTGCCGGAGGCGACCGCCTGACAGACTTCCCGCATGCTGCGGGACGAGATGTGGGAGGAGGCCGCGCGAGTCGTCAGGGGTGACGTGCGCGGCCTCCTCTCCGTGCACGACGACCTCGAGCGACGGTGGGGCGAGCCGCACCGCGGCTACCACGACCTGCGCCACCTCGACGAGGTCGTTGCCGCGCTCGTCGAGCTGCGCCCCACGGCCGTCGACACCGATGCCGAGTGGGCGTCGGTCGTCCTCGCGGCATGGTTCCACGACGCGGTCTACGACGTCGAGACGCCGTCGGACAACGAACGGCTGAGCGCCGACCTTGCGCGAACGACTCTGTCCCGCAATGGCGTCGGGCGCGACGTCGTCGACACGACTTGCGCTCTCGTCGAGGCGTCGGCGGCGCACGACGTCACCGACCGTCGCGGCCCGCAGGCCGCCTTCCACGACGCGGACCTCTGGATCCTCGGGGCGCCCGAGGACCGGTTCGACGGCTACTGCGCCGACGTGCGGCGGGAGTACGCCGCGGTGCCCGACGCCGACTACGCGCGAGGGCGGAGCGCGATCCTGGCGCCGTTCGTCGAGCGCGGCTGGGTCTACCTCACCGAGCACGCGCGGCGACACTGGGAGGCCGCGGCGCGACGGAACCTGCGGCGCGAGCTCGACCGGCTCGCGGACCCCGCGTGACGTCAGGCGCCTGAGGCCCGGGAAACGCGTGCGGGGCGCTGCAGCACCCGGTCGACGAGGAGCCCGAGGGCGCCGGCGACCGCGATGCCGCCGACGGCCCCGAGCAACGGGTTCTGCTCGACCCAAAGCCCGGCGAGGGCACCGATGCCGACCGACCAGGCCGCCCAGCTGGTGGCCGCCAGAGCCGAGAGGAGCACGAACCGCCGTTGCGAGAACGACCCCGCCCCCGCTGTGACGTTGACGCAGACCCGGCCGACCGGGATGTAACGAGCCACGACGATGGCGAGGGCACCACGACGCTCGAGCTCAGCCTCGGCGCGCAGGAAGCCCGCTCGCAGCTTCGGCCGTGGGCTTGTCCGCAGCCGGGTGAGGCCGGAGCGCCGGGCCACCGTGAAGGTGAGGTTGTCACCGACGAACGCGCCGGCTGCCGCCACCGCACTCAGGGCGAGCAGGTGCGGCGACCCCGAGGCCGCACCGAACGCGGCGAGGGCGATGACCACCGACTCGCTCGGCACCGGCGGAAGGAGCGCGTCGAAGGTCGCGAGGAGGAACAGAGCGGGGAGGACCCACAGTGCCGCGGCGTTCTGCTCGATGAGGGTGTTGACGGCCTCGAACACGCGAATCTCCCCTGGGCACAGGCGTTCCGGGCCCGGCGACGGTCGGCGAGCGCTCCTGCTCCTCCATCGTGCGCGGCCACACTCCTCCCGGCCATGGGGTGCGCCACCGGCTGCACCCTGAGTGGGCCGGGGTCGCGTCAGGGGCGGATGTCAGGGGTGCGTGCAGGGACGCACGTCAGGGCGGGCCGTCAGGCGTGACCCCGGGTCGCCGTGAGGTCAGTGGCCGTGGCCGACGGCACCGTCGGCGCCGGGGGCGACGAGCGGCCACCAGTGCCGCTCCCCCAGCTCGCCAGGCTGACGCGCCGCGGGGAGCCAGAGACCACCGGCCAGACCGGCGGCCGGGAGCTCGAAGAGCGCGAAGCACGCGGTCGGGACCGGCCAGGGGTAGCCGGCGTCCGGCTCGCGCACGACGTTGCGCACGTAGCCGAGGAGCGACGCCCGCTCGGACCGCACACCGAGGTCGTCGGCGAGCGCGCGGACGACGTCACTCGGGTGCTCGCCATCGGTGACGGGCCGGGTGGGCAGGTCGAGCCCGCGCCCGTCGGCCCGCTCGACGACGTGGAGCCCGCGCTCGTCGCGGAGCACCGCCCGGACGACGACGGTGCGCGGCGGCGCGTCGTCCTGGCGGGAGGCGATGACGTCGGCGCGGCCACCCGGCGGCAGCCACGGAGCGTCCGGGGTGCTGAGGACGACGCGCTCGCGCGTGCGCTTGGGGATGCGAAGTCCGCTGTGCTGCAGGCGTTTGAGGAGCTCGCGACCGTCGATCGGGACCGCCCCGGCCGCGACGACATCGGCGTAGCGCTCCTCGGGCACGTCGTAGTGGTCGCCCTCGAACCCCCGACGCGGGATGCCGGCCCGCTGCGCGAACTCGTGCAGCTCGTCGAACGATGTGTCGCTCACGAGGTGCGACCACAGACGTCCATGGGCCGGCCAGGCCGGCGGGTCGATGAGCAGCACCCCGCGATCGTATGCCGGGCCGCTCGCGTAGGGCTGTGGACAACTCCGCGGCGTCCTCGGCGGTTCTCCCTACCGTCGGTGCCAGAGGTCGCACCATCGGGTGCGGCGAGGACAGAGGGGACCACCATGGCAACGCAGTTCCAGGTCGACACCGACCGCATCTCCGCGGCCTCCGGCGACATCACCCGCATCTCCGGCGAGATCGAGGCCCAGGTCGCGCAGATGCTCGCCCGGCTCACGGCCCTGCAGGACGCGTGGAAGGGCGGTGCGGCGACGCAGTTCCACGGTGTCGTCGCGCAGTGGCAGGGCACCCAGCGCCAGGTGCAGGCCTCGCTCGACTCGATCGGTCGGGTGCTCGCCGCCGCCGGTGCGCAGTACGCCGAGACCGAGGCGCAGAACATGCGGATGTTCACCTGAGCCACACCTGAGACACCCTCCGAGACACCGGTGGCGGGAGCGACACCCCTGAGGTCGCTCCCGCCACTGGCCCGTGGTCGCTGCCGCTCGGCAGCGGGCTCACTCCGTCGTGACCGCCCGGAGGATGTCGAGCTTCGAGGCGCGCCACCCCGGCCACCACGCGGCGAGGATGCCGACGAGTCCGGCGAGGGCCACGAAGAACCCGAGCTGCGGCCACGGCACGGCGAGGACGTCGATGCCGTCGTCGGCGAGCGAGCGCTGGAGTGCCATCCCGAAGGCCACGCCGAGACCGACGCCGAGGGTCGCGCCGAGCAGCGCGATGACGATCGACTCCAGCCGCAGCATCCGCTTGAGCTGGCGCCGGCTCAGGCCGACGGCCCGCAGCAGCCCGATCTCGCGGGTCCGCTCGATGACCGAGAGGGCGAGCGTGTTGATGATGCCGAGGATCGCGATGATGACGGCCAGGCCGAGCAGTGCGTAGATGAGGTAGAGCATCTGGTTGATCTGGCTGCGCTGCTCGTCGGCGAACTCGCCCTGGTCCTTGACGGTGACGACCGGCAGGTCCGCGAGCGCCGTGTCGAGGTCCCGGCCGACCTGCGTCGCCGACGTCCCTGCGTCGCGGGTGATGAAGAGGAACGAGTCCGTCCTCGGCCCGCCGAGCGACTCGAGGGCGGGCAGGCTGAGGAGGAAGTCCGAGGACAGCAGGGCCGACTCCCCGTGGATGGCCGAGACCGTGAACGGCTTCGTCGTGCCCGCCCGGGTGAGGTCCACCGAGGACCCGACCTCGAGCCCGTCCGCGCTGGCGCGCTCCTGGGAGACCGAGACGGTCGACGTCGTGAGGTCCGCGAGGCGGCCGGTGACCATCGGGGTCGGACCGAGGACGCCGATGTGGCCGGGGTCGATGCCGATGACGCCGCGTTGCTCGCCCTTGGCCTTGACGGCGTCCCAGCGGAAGGCGGCCACCTCGCCGACCCCGTCGACGGCGGCGAGCTCCTTGGTCACCTCCGTCGAGAAGGGCGTGCCGACGACCGAGGAGACGACGTAGTCGGCGACGAACTCCTTCTCGACCGCCTTGTCGATGCTCGCCTTCGCGCTGGCCCCGAAGACCGCCATCATCGACACGAGCGTCACGCCGATCATGAGTGCCGAGGCGGTCGCGCCGGTGCGGCGCGGGTTGCGCTGGGCGTTCTGCTGGGCCATGAGGCCGACGGCTCCGAAGGTCCGGCGATAGACCCAGCCGATGCCGGCGATGACCGGCCGGCCGACGAGCGGACTGATGAGCGCCATCCCGAGGACGACACCGAGGATGCCCCCGCCAACCCAGTAGGTCGGCTTCGGGACGTCAGCGAAGAGTCCCGTGCCGAGCAGTGCCGCGCCGATCACCGAGAGGGCCGTGCCGACGAGGATCCGTCCGCGCATCCCGCTCTCGGCGAGGACGGCGTCGTCACGCATGGCGGCGACCGGCGGCACCTTGCCGGCCTTGCGGGCCGGGAGGTAGGCGGCGACGAGGGTCACGACGAGGCCGACGACGAGCGAGACGATGACCGTGCGCGGCGAGATGATGAGCGACTGGCCGCTGAGGTCGAGACCGAACTGGCCGAAGAGCGTCCGGATGCCGATGGCGATGACGACGCCCAGCCCGAGGCCGATGACCGACCCGACGAGCCCGATGACGGTCGCCTCGAAGAGCACCGACCGCGCCACCTGGCGCCGGGTTGACCCGAGGGCGCGGAAGAGCGCGAGCTCACGCGAACGCTGCGCGACGAGGATGCTGAAGGTGTTGATGATGAGGAACGACCCGACGACGAGCGCGACGCCGGCGAAGATGAGCAGGAAGGTCGTGATGAAGCCGAGCGCCTCTTGGATGTCCGAGGCTGCGGCCTTCGCGGCCGAGTTGCCGGTGACCGCCTCGACGCCTGCGGGCAGCTTCTTCGCGACCGCGTCGCGGAGCTCCTGCTGGGTCGTGCCCTCCGCGGCGGTCACCCAGATGTCGTTGTAGGTGTCCTTGCCCTCCATGAAGAGGTCGCGTGCCTGGGCGGTGTCGAAGATCGACAGGCTCGCGCCGGCGGTCCCACCCTCCATCGTCGCGATGCCGACGAGCCGGGCCGCGATGCGCGGCTGGCTGCCCGAGCTGACGATGTTGACCTCTTCGCCGACGAGGTAGCCCGCCTTGTCAGCGGTCTTCTCGTCGAGGACCACCTCGCCAGCGGCCTTGGGCCACCGGCCCGAGGCGAGCGAGAGCGGCTGCAGCCCCTTGGCCGCGGGTCCGTCGGTGTAGTTGGCGCCGATACCGGGGGGACCGAAGCCGCCGATGAGCTTGCCGTTCTTGCCCACGACGAACGTGCCGAAGTTCGTGATGTTGCCGTCGGCGCGGGCAGCACCGGGCGTGGAGGCGAGCTCCTTGACGAGCGAGCCCGGCAGCGTCTGCGAGGAGGGCTGCTGCTCGAGGTCGACCTCGCCCGAGACCGGTCGGACGACGACGTCGCCGACCGTGCTGTTCATGATCGAGTCGAAGCTGCGACCGAGGGTGTCGGTGAAGACGAAGGAGCCGGCGACGAACGCGACGCCCAGGATGATGGCGAAGGCGCTCATGAACAGCCGCAGCTTGCGGGCCATGAGGCTCTTCCAGCTGGCGCGGAGCATCGGTCAGCCCTGCACCTTCGCGTCGAGGCTCTTCATCGTCTCGAGAATCCGCTCGGGGGTGGGCTCGCGCAGCTCGGTGACGATGCGTCCGTCGGCGAGGAAGACGACGCGGTCGGTCCAGCTCGCGGCACCCGGGTCGTGCGTCACCATGACGATCGTCTGGCCGAAGTCGTCCACCGAGCGACGCAGGAAGCCGAGCACCTCGGCGCCCGAGGTCGAGTCGAGGTTGCCCGTCGGCTCGTCGGCGAAGATGATCTCGGGCCGGCTCACGAGGGCGCGAGCGCAGGCGACGCGCTGTTGCTGGCCGCCGGAGAGCTCGCCGGGGCGGTGGCCCAGGCGGTCGGCGAGGCCGACGGTCGAGATGACGAGGTCGTACCACTCGCGGTCCGGCTTGCGCCCGGCGATCGAGAGCGGCAGGAGGATGTTCTCCTCGGCGTTGAGCGTCGGGATGAGGTTGAAGGACTGGAAGACGAACCCGATGTGGTCCCGGCGGACGCGGGTGAGGTCCTTCTCCTTGAGCGAGGTGAGCTCGATGTCGCCGAGGCGCACCGAGCCGCGGGTCACCGAGTCGAGCCCGGCCGCGCAGTGCATGAGGGTGGACTTGCCCGAGCCGGACGGGCCCATGATCGCGGTGAACTCCCCGGCGGCGATGTCGAGGCTGACGCCCTTGAGCGCAGTGACGGCGGTGTCGCCGGAGCCGTAGGTCTTGACGAGGTCGGTGACACGGGCGGCCACCTTCGGGGGCGCCGTGGTGTCACGGCGGTCGGGGGCGAGGTCAGTGGTCATGCCGTCAACGGTAGGAGGGCGGACCGCATACGGGCAGGGGGTTCCTCCCCGAGGGAACCCTGAGGAGACCCTGAACGCCCCCGCCCACGCCGAAGGGCGGTCTCCCCGTGGGGAGACCGCCCTCCAGTGGGGTGAACGACCGAGGCCGTTCAGCGGGATGGGATCAGAAGCCCATGCCGCCCATGTCGTCGCCGCCACCCGGCATGGCCGGAGCGGCCTTCTCGGGCTTGTCGGCGATGACGGCCTCGGTGGTGAGGAAGAGCGCGGCGATCGACGCGGCGTTCTGGAGCGCCGAGCGCGTCACCTTGGCCGGGTCGATGATGCCGGCCTTGATGAGGTCGACGTACTCACCGGTCGCGGCGTTGAGGCCGTGACCCGAGTCGAGGTTGGCGACCTTCTCCGCGACGACGCCGCCCTCGAGACCACCGTTGATGGCGATCTGCTTGAGCGGGGCCTCGATCGCGACGCGCACGATGTTGGCGCCCGTGGCCTCGTCACCCTCGAGCTGGAGCTTGTCGAACGCGGCCTTGCCCGCCTGGAGCAGGGCGACGCCACCACCGGCGACGATGCCCTCCTCGACGGCGGCCTTGGCGTTGCGCACGGCGTCCTCGATGCGGTGCTTGCGCTCCTTGAGCTCGACCTCGGTGGCCGCGCCCGCCTTGATGACGGCGACGCCGCCGGCGAGCTTGGCGAGGCGCTCCTGGAGCTTCTCGCGGTCGTAGTCGGAGTCCGACTTCTCGATCTCGGCGCGGATCTGGTTGACGCGACCCTGGATCTGGTCGGCGTCGCCCGAGCCCTCGACGATGGTCGTCTCGTCCTTGGTGACGACGACCTTGCGGGCCTTGCCGAGCAGGTCGAGCTCCGCGGTGTCGAGCTTGAGGCCGACCTCCTCGGAGATGACCTGGCCACCGGTGAGGATGGCGATGTCGGCGAGCATGGCCTTGCGACGGTCACCGAAGCCCGGGGCCTTGACGGCGACGGACTTGAAGGTGCCGCGGATCTTGTTGACGACGAGCGTGGACAGGGCCTCGCCCTCGACGTCCTCGGCGATGATGAGGAGCGGCTTGCCGGACTGCATGACCTTCTCGAGGAGGGGCAGCAGGTCCTTGATCGAGCCGATCTTGGAGTTGACGACGAGCACGTAGGGATCGTCGAGGACGGTCTCCATGCGCTCGGCGTCGGTGACGAAGTAGTGGCTGATGTAGCCCTTGTCGAAGCGCATGCCCTCGGTGAGCTCGAGCTCGAGGCCGAAGGTGTTGCTCTCCTCGACGGTAATGACGCCCTCCTTGCCGACCTTGTCCATGGCCTCGGCGATCATCTCGCCGATCTGGGGGTCAGCAGCGGAGATCGAGGCCGTGGCAGCGATCTGCTCCTTGGTCTCGACGTCCTTGGCGTTGGCGAGCAGCTCGTCGGAGACGGCCGCGACGGCCTTCTCGATGCCGCGCTTGAGCGCCATCGGGTTGGCACCGGCGGCAACGTTGCGCAGGCCCTCCTTGACGAGCGCCTGGGCGAGGACGGTCGCCGTCGTCGTGCCGTCACCGGCGACGTCGTCGGTCTTCTTGGCGACCTCCTTGACCAGCTCGGCGCCGATCTTCTCGTAGGGGTCGTCGAGCTCGATCTCCTTGGCGATGGACACACCGTCGTTGGTGATCGTGGGGGCTCCCCACTTCTTCTCCAGCACGACGTTGCGGCCCTTGGGCCCCAGGGTGACCTTGACGGCGTCGGCGAGGGTGTTCATGCCTCGCTCGAGACCGCGGCGAGCCTCTTCATCGAAAGCGATGATCTTGGCCATTCGGGTGGTTCCTCCCACGCGAATCGAAGGTGTCGGCCAGGTGGTGCCCGCGACGGACGAGCCGAACCCGCGTGCCTCATGTCATGCGCGCGTGCCGACCCTCACCGGTCTGGCCTTGGGATACAACTTTGTCACTCTCATGGTGAGAGTGCTAACGCCATTATTGGCACTCTCGGGTGGAGAGTGCAAACGATCCGGGTATGCCGTCCGCCCGCCTCGCGCGGGTCGGCCGCCCTGCCCGGGCCGTCACCGGCGCACAGCCTGACCACCGGCGCATCCCTGGCAGCGCCGGTCGCCACGCTCTGCGCCGCTCGACGACGGGCCGAGCGAGGCACAGGTGCGCGAGCGAGCCACGCACAGGCAACGCGCTCGCCAAGCTGTGGCTCGTTCGCGGCCAGGGGACTGCGTCAGAGGGCGGGAGCGTGGCCCTCGAAGGTCGCGCGCATCGCCCCGTCGGCCTCCGACGACACCGGGTCGTCGAGGTCGGCGACGAAGACGGCGACGAGCGAGCGCGCCGGGTTCGACGCGGCCTCGGCCAGCGCCTGCCGCCACGCGGCGAGGTTGGGGTGGTCGAGCGACGCGCACGCCTCCGCCGGCTCGAGCGACTCGACGGCCGCGCCGAGCTGGGCGGTCGTGAGGTCGATCGTCGCGGTGGACCCGTCGTGGCCGAGCACGGTGGCGAGGACGACCGCAGGCAGCCCGTGACGACCGCCGGGGACGTTGACGTGGGCGAACTCCCACTCGACCGAGCTCGACGCGGAACTCAGCCCGACGGCATACGCGACGGGAGGGCGCCAGCCCTCGATGCGGGAGGCGAGGTGGTCACGGATCGCCGCGAGGCCCTCGGGCGTGCTCCAGTCGAGCTCGGCCACGGCTCAGCCCTGCGGCTGCAGCCCGAGGCGACGGGCCGAGCGGGCGCGCTGGCGGGTGGCGCGCTGGCGGCGCAGGCGCTTGACGAGCATCGGGTCGTGCTCGAGTGCGACCGGGCTGTCGATGAGCGCGTTGAGCACCTGGTAGTAGCGGGTCGGGCTCATGTCGAAGAGCTCCTTGATCGCCGACTCCTTGGACCCGGCGTACTTCCACCACTGGCGCTCGAAGTCGATGATCCGGCGGTCGCGCTCGCTCAGGCCCGAGGCATCGGGCGTGGGGGACTGCTCTTCGTGCACGGCGTTCACGGTTCGACCCTTCATGGAGCGGCGGCTGCGACACCCACCCTAACGGTCGAATGACACGGCTGTCATTAGGGTCGGCGTGTCCGCTGGACAGGCGTGACGCCCGCCTACTCAGGTGCCCCAGCAGTCACATCCGTCCCGTCGAGCAGGTATGCCGTGAGCTCGTCGACCGTGTCGAAGACCGCCTCCGGGAGGGTCGCCTCCAGCGCCGCCCGCTCCCCCGCACCCCAGGTCACGGCGAGGCCCGGCATCCCCGCGGCCCGGGCGGCGAGGATGTCGACGGTGGCGTCACCGACGTAGACCGCCGTGGAGGGGTCGATCCCGAGCCGGCGTGAGGCCTCGAGCAGCGGCTCGGGGTCCGGCTTGTGACGGGTCGTGTCCTCGAGGGCGCCGGCGACGTCGATGAGGTGGTCGATGCCGACACCGGCGAGCGCGAGGCGTGCGGTGTCGCGCCGCTTGCTCGTCACGACGTGGAGGGAGGCGCCCGCGGAGGTGAGGGACTCGAGCATCTCCGGCACGCCGGCATACCTCTCGATGAGGCGCGCGGTGTTGGCGATGTTCCACTCGCGGTAGGTCCGGTCGAGGTCGTGACCGCGCTCGGGGTCCTCCTCGAGCAGGGCGGCGAGGAGCGGACGGCCGATCCAGGCGCGGGCGCGGACCTCGTCGATCTCCTCGCCCCTCACCTCGCGGAAGGCGTGCTGGTATGACGCAACGATGAGCGGGATCGTGTTGGCGAGGGTGCCGTCGAGGTCGAAGAAGATGGTCTGCCAGCGGGGTGCGGTCACCGGGCCATCCTTCCCCGCCCACTCACCGGCCCGTCAGGGGCGTCCGGTCACCGGCCGGAGACCGGCACGACGCCGAGGGTGCCGAGCAGCTCGACCACCCGGCCGCGGATCTCGTCGCGGATCGGCCGGACGGACTCGACGCCCTTGCCGGCGGGGTCCTCGAGGACCCAGTCCTCGTAGCGCTTGCCGGGGAAGATCGGGCAGGCGTCGCCGCACCCCATCGTGATGACGACGTCGGAGGCCTGCACCGCCTCAGCGGTGAGGACCTTGGGCGAAGCGGCGGTGAGGTCGATGCCCACTTCGGCCATCGCCTCGACGGCGGCGGGGTTGACGGTGTCGGCCGGCGCGCTGCCGGCCGAGCGGACCTCGACCTGCCCGCCGCCGAGAGCCTCGAGCCAGCCGGCGGCCATCTGCGAGCGCCCGGCGTTGTGCACGCAGACGAAGAGCACGGAGGGGCGGTCGTTCACGGGTTCTCCAGGGTGTCGGGGACGAGCAGTCGTATGCCGGCCAGGCCCACCGCGGCGCCCGCCACCTGGGCGAGGATGAAGGGCAGCACGGAACCTGGCGCGATTCCCGTGAAGGTGTCGCTGAACATCCTCGCGATGGTCACGGCGGGGTTGGCGAAGGACGTCGAGGACGTGAACCAGTAGGCCGACAGGATCCAGGCGGCGACGAGCCACGGCGCCCGGTCGCCCCGACCGCCGCGACTCACGTGCCCGACGACGAGCACGAGGCCGGCCGTGGCGACGACCTCACCGAGCCACCGGCCCCCTCCCGGACGGGCGGTCGTCGACAGGTCCAGCGGCGCGAGGTCGAACATGAGGTTCGCGAGCACGACACCGAGGACTCCCCCTGCGACCTGTGCCACGGCATACCCGGGGAGGTGGGGCCACGGGAGGTCGCGGCGAACGGCTTGGGCGAGCGAGACGGCGGGGTTGAGATGGGCGCCACTCACCGGCGCGACGAGGGCAATGAGGACCGCGAGCGCCGCCACCGAGGCGAGGGCGTTGGCGAGGAGCTGGACGCCGACGTCGTCGGTGAGGCGCTGCGCCATGATGCCGGAGCCGACGACGGCGGCGAGGAGACCTGCGGTGCCGACGACCTCGGCGGCGAGCGCCCGAGGGAGTGCCGTCACGTGCAGCACGCGGCGCCGGAGGGCTGGCGACCGGAGACGTCGAGGACCTCGAGGCTCGCGGTGGCGGGGCGCGCGCCGGTGGGGTTCTCGTCCTTGACCGTGTAGACCTCCCACGGCGCCCCGGCCGGGTCGTGGACCCAGACCTTGTCCTGAAGGGCGTAGCAGCAGGTCGTGTCGTTCTCGTCGAAGGCCGCGAGCCCGGCCTCCGCGAAGCGCTCGCGCGCGGCGGCCACCCCTTCGACTGACGGGACCTCGACGCCGAGGTGGTTGAGCGCACCGGCGGTGCCGCTCCCCCGGACGTCGTCGCTCGTCTCGATGAGGACGAGCTTGAGCGGCGGCTCGGTGACGGCGAAGTTGGCGTAGCCCGGGCGGCGCTTGGCCGGCTCGACGCCGAACATCGCCGAGTAGAACGCGATCGAGGCCTCGAGGTCGGTGACGTTGAGGGCGAGCTGGACGCGGGAGCTGGGCGTGGTGGTCATCGGCGGGCCCCTTCAGATAGATTGATGAACGTCGATATGAGTAGCAAACCGTATATATTGATGTTCGTCAATATCTTGGATGGCACACTGTGTCCCAGCCGAGAGGAGGGGCCGGCATGACCACCACGACGCCCGCGAGTGCGGCGACCACGAGCGCGGCGGCCGCGTGCTGCGGCATCACGACGCCCGGCGGGCTGTCGCGAGAGCAGGCGGAGGCCAACGCCGCCCTCCTCAAGGCCGTCGCCGACCCGGTGCGTCTACGGCTACTCAGCATGATCCGCGACAGCGACGGTGGCGAGGCCTGCGTCTGCGACCTCACCCCCGCGGTCGGACTCGCCCAGCCGACGGTGAGCCACCACCTCAAGGTCCTCACCGAGGCCGGCCTCATCGAGCGCGAGAAGCGCGGCACCTGGGCGTGGTTCCGGGTCGTGCCGAGCCGGCTCGAGGACGTGCGCTCGATCTTCGCCTGACGCCCGATCGAGTGTCGGGGATCCGGGGCCGTCCATGCTCGGACGGGCCCGGATCCCCGACACCAGGTTCCGGGCGGTCGCCCGGGGGCAGGTCAGGCCGCGTCCGCGCGCAGGGCCTCGTCGAGCTGGCCGACGGCCTGGGTCAGGCCCTCCTCCATGCCCATGTCGAGCACCTTCTGGAGGTCGTCGGCCGACCCGTAGACCGTCGTCGACGAGACCCGCGTCCCGCCGTCGTGCTCGGTGAACTCCACGACGGTGTCGCCGGCCGGCATTCCCTCGGCGGGGTTGCCCTCGGCGTCGGCGAAGCCGTCGACGTAGGCGAGCCGACTCGTGGGCTCGACGGACGTCACATCCCAGTAGCCGCCGAACTTCTCACCCTCGGGCGACGTCATGTAGTAGGTCACCCGACCGCCGTCGCGCAGGTCGTGCGAGGTGACGGTGAGGGGGTATCCGGGCGGGCCGAACCAGCGCTCGAGCTGACGGGGGTCGGTCCAGAAGTCCCAGATGCGGTCGACGGGGGCGGCGAAGTCGCACGTGACGGCGATCGAGCGCTCGTCGCTGTTGGTCGTGATGTCGGTGACGGGCATGGGTCCTACTCCTTCTCGTGGTGGGCGTGCTGACGGTCCTGCGGGTCGGTCGTGGCGTCGTTGAGACCGGCGAGGAGGTCGTCGATCCGCCCGATGCGGCCGCGCCACACGGCCTCGAGATCGGTCAGCATCGAGGCGACCGATCGCAACGCCGCGACCTCTCCGCTGGCGAGCGCCTCGCGGCCGCTGCGGCGCTTGCTGACGAGTCCGGCCCGCTCGAGCACGGCGACGTGCTTCTGCACCGCCGCGAAGCTCATGTCGTAGTCACGGGCCAGTGCCGACACCGAGTGCTCTCCGGCCAGGACGCGACGGAGGATGTCGCGCCGGGTCCGGTCGGCGAGCGCGTGGAAGAGGGCGTCCGCCCGGTCTTCGTGCTCCTCGTTCTCGGCCATACGGACAATCTACAACCAATTGGTTGTAGATTGTCAACCCCCCCTTCCCCACGAGCCTCCCGCGTCCGCGGATGGGGTTGCTGGAACGACCGGATGCGCAGACGCAAGGAGGTGGGGGCGTGGATACGGTGGGGAACGTGACCAGCCGCCCCCTCGCCGAGATCGTCCACCCCTCGTGGGCGCATGCCCTGGCCCCGGTGGAGGGGACGCTCACCGATCTCGGGGAGTTCCTCCGCGCGGAGGTCGCGGCCGGTCGCGGCTACCTCCCCGGCGGGGCGCACGTCCTGCGCGCGTTCGAGCAGCCGCTCGACGAGGTGCGTGTGCTCGTCGTCGGACAGGACCCCTACCCCACGCCGGGCCACCCGATCGGGCTCAGCTTCGCGGTCGCTCCCGACGTCCGGCCCATCCCGCGCAGCCTCGTCAACATCTACACCGAGCTCCAGAGCGACCTCGGCGTCCCGGCACCGACGAGCGGCGACCTCACACCGTGGGCCGAGCGCGGGGTGCTCCTGCTCAACCGGGTCCTCACCGTCCGGCCGGGCACCCCCGCGAGCCACCGCGGCAAGGGCTGGGAGCAGGTCACCGACTGCGCCATCGACGCCCTCGTCGCCCGCGGCGGGCCGCTCGTCGCGATCCTCTGGGGCAGGGACGCGCGCTCGCTGCGGAGCCGGCTGGACGGCATACCGTGTGTGGAGAGCCCACATCCCTCTCCCCTGTCGGCGCACAGCGGCTTCTTCGGGTCGCGCCCGTTCAGCAGGGTCAACCACCTCCTTGAGCAGCAGGGAGCCACACCGCTCGACTGGAGACTGCCGTGATCCCCGCCCCGTCCACCCCCACCCGCGTCTGGAGCACCTACGTCGCCATCGGCGACTCGTTCACCGAGGGGATGTCGGACCCCGACCCCGAGAAGGACGACTCCTGGATCGGCTGGGCCGACCGCCTCGCGGAGTCGCTGCACGACCTCGCCGAGCTCGAGCACCTGCCCTTCCGCTACGCCAACCTCGCCGTCCGCGGCCGGCTGCTCGACGACGTCGTCGGCGGTCAGCTCGACAGCGCGCTCCAGATGGCTCCCGATCTCGTCTCGATGGTCGGCGGCGGCAACGACCTCCTGCGACCCGGGGTCGACACCAACGACCTCATGGAGCGCCTCGAGTCCGCCGTGGTCCGCCTGCGGCAGAACGGTTCCGACGTCCTCCTCGCCACTCCCGTCGACCCCCAGGAGGCCGGGCTGCTCAAGCCGCTCCGCGGTCGCCACGCGGTCCACGCGGCCAACATCTTCACGATCGCCCAGCGCCACGGCTGCTACGTCCTCAACCTCTGGGGCATGCCGGCGCTGCGCGACTGGCGCCTGTGGGCCGGCGACCGCATCCACCTCACGACCGAGGGGCACCGCCGGGTCGCCCTCGCCGCCCTTGCCGCCCTCGGTCACGCCACCGACGAGGAGGACTGGCGCACACCGCTGCCCGCGGGCGACGCGACGACGCGGCGCCAGGAGCTGCGCGCCCACGCCGCCTGGGCCCGCGAGCACCTCGCGCCATGGGTGCAGCGCCGCATGAAGGGCCAGTCGAGCGGGGACCACCTCGACCCCAAGCGCCCCGAGCTGTCGCCGATGCGTCCCTTCGTCGACGGTCCCTGAGGCCGGTCCGGTCCCGCTCGGGCTGGCGTTACAGTCGCGGGTATGCCGGTGACCCGCCTCATGCCCACCTCCGACGGTGACGACCTCATCGCCCTCACCCGCGAGATCTGCGACAAGGAGCTGCGCCCGCGCGTCGACGACGCCGAGCGCGCCGCAGCCGAGGGCGAGTCCTTCCCGACCGAGGTCTTCCGGACGCTGGGCCGGGCCGGGCTGCTGTCGCTGCCGCACCCGGAGGAGCACGGCGGCGCCGGACAGCCCTACGAGGTCTACCTCCAGGTCGTCGAGGAGATCGCGTCCGCGTGGATGAGCGTCGCCGTCGGCGTCTCGGTGCACTCGCTCACGGCCTACCCGGTGACGACGTTCGGGACGGCCGAGCAGCAGGCTGCCCTGCTGCCGGGCATGCTCTCCGGCGAGCAGCTCGGCGCCTACTGCCTCTCCGAGCCGCTCGCCGGCTCGGACGTGGGGTCGATGACGACGAAGGCGACGCGGTCCGACGGCGGTGACGGGACGGCATACGCGATCAAGGGGCGCAAGGCGTGGATCAGCCACGCCGGCCACGCCGACTACTACACGACGTTCGCGCGCACCTCCGACGACGGCGGGCGCGGCATCTCGTGCTTCATCGTCCCCGCCGGGTCCGACGCCATGACGTTCGGCGCCCCCGAGAAGAAGATGGGCCTGCACTGCGACACCGTGCGCGAGGTGATCTTCGACGGCGTTCCCGTCGAGGAGGCCAACCGCATCGGTGACGAGGGTCAGGGCATGGCCATCGCGCTGTCGGCACTCGACGCCGGCCGGCTCGGGATCGCCTCTGCCGCAACCGGGCTGGCGCAGTCGGCGCTCGACGTGGCCGCGGCCTACGCCAAGGAGCGTGAGCAGTTCGGCCGCCCGATCGCGTCGAACCAGGGCCTCGCGTTCCTCATCGCCGACATGGAGGCCGCGGTCTCGGGGGCGCGCTCCGCCTACCTGTATGCCGCGCGGCTCAAGGACGCTGGCCGGCCCTTCTCGAAGGAGGCCGCGGTGGCCAAGCTCCTCGCCACCGACGCCGCGATGAAGGTGACGACCGACGCGATCCAGGTCCTCGGTGGCGCGGGCTACACCGCGGACTTCCCCGTCGAGCGGATGTTCCGCGAGGCCAAGGTGACCCAGATCTTCGAGGGGACCAACCAGATCCAGCGGCTCGTCATCAGCCGCCACGTGCTGCGCTGACCCCCGACAACGTCAGACCGGGCCGTCTCATACACGGCCCGGTCACCTCTTTATAGGTGGGCGACCGGGTCCGGCCGGTGACCGACACGCGTCCGGGCGATGACGGCAAAACCACGTTTCTCCTTCCCGTGGGCCACGCCCTGCCATAGGCTCCGGACGGCTCGACGAGCGGGCCACATCGCAGGGGGGAAACACCCATGTCAGTGCGCCTCACGCGGGGGCTCGCCACGTTGCTCGCCACCGTCGTCACCGCCGCAGGCCTGAGCAGCGCGGCCACCGCCGCGGTCTCGCCCGCCGCCGACGTGACGTCGTGGTCGATCGAGGGCCCGGCCGGCTCCTTCGCGACCGGCCGGATCTGGGTGACGACGTCGCCCTACTCCTATCCGGTCGATCAGGGAATCGCCGTCGACGGCGACGGCACGGGCGGCTACTCCGGACGGGTCTTCGTCCTGCCACCGGTGGGCACGACGTTCACGGCGGGGACGACCTATCCCACGGCGGACGACGTCAGCGCCACCCATGCGCGTGTCCACATCAACTACCCCGTCTACTGCACGTCCACCACCACCGGCTCGGTGACGGTGCACGAGGCCGTGTACGACGCCGACAAGCACCTCGAGCGGTTCGCCGCGAGCTACCGTCAGTCGTGCGGCGGCGGCCCCGCCGTCACGGGCGAGGTACGGTCGCACTCGACCGTCGACATGGTCCGCCTGCTCGCTCCGCCCACCGGCCCGGCCTCGCACGTCGTCACCGTCCGATCCGCGAAGGGGGCGACGTTCGGGAAGGCCGTCTTCGAGTCGGATCCGCCCCCGCCATTCGGCTTTGCGATCAGCAAGGACGGGTGCAGCAACACGACCGTGCCGGCCGGCGGCTCGTGCACGCTCACGGTCACGGGATGGCCCGGTGCGCTCGGCAGCGGACGGCAGTCCACAGTGCTCCTGCCCGACGTCGCCGGCGACGACAGTCGTCGGATCCCGGTCGACGTCATCTCCCGCGACACCCCGCTCGGCGCCTTCGCGACCGTGGCGAACGGGCCGAAGCGGATCCTCGACACCCGAGCAGCGAACGGCGTGACGACCCGGACCTCGCTGCGCCCTGCCCAGACCATCGCCGTCCAGGTGACGGGCCGAGGAGGCGTACCCACGACTGCCGCCGTCACGTCGGTCGTCATGAACGTCACCGCGGTCAGCCCCACCGGCGCCGGCTTCCTCAGCGTCTTCCCTGGCCCGGCGAAGCCGAGCACGTCGAGCATCAACTTCACCAAGGGCGTCAACCTCGCCAACCTCGTGACCGTGCCGGTCGGACCGGACGGCAAGGTTCGCTTCGCCAACGGCAACAGCGGCACCGTGCACGTGCTGGCCGACGTCATCGGCTACTACCGCACCGCGGCACAGACGGCCGTCCCCTACGGCTCGTTCCGCCAGACCCAGCTCCAGCGGATCGTCGACACGCGCTCCAGGTTCGGACCGTTGCCCAGTGGCTACTACTTCGACATCGACCTCGACTACAACGGCGACGGCGCGCGGGAGGCGAACTCGCACCTCACCGCAGCCCTCGTCAACATCACGACGACGACGCAGTCCGGCTCGGGCTACCTCACGGCGTGGTCGGGAATCGGGGACATGCCGGCGACCTCGTCGGTCAACTTCGTCAAGGGTCGCAGCCAGGCCAACATGGCCGTCGTCCCACTCCGCCAGGAGTACGACACCGAGACGGGCCTCAGCTACCCGACGTTCCGCATCGACAACCCCTCGGGCGCGGCGACCAACGTCATCGTCGACATCGTCGGGCTCTACGACGACAACACGGTGCTCGAGGACTGGACCGCGCAGCGCTTCCGCCCCCTGGCCGCGCCGGTGCGCGTCGTCGACACGCGGAGCTCACTCGGGATGGCCTCCCTGTCCGCCGGTCAGACCCGGAAGGTCGCGGCTCCCGCGTCGGTCGCGGGCTACCAGACCTACGGCCTCGTCGCGAACCTCACCGCCGTCAAACCGACCGCGACGACGTGGCTGACCGCATGGGACGCCGACGCACGCCCCGGGGTGAGCAACCTCAACACGGTCGGCACCGTGAGCATGGCCAACGCAGCGATGATCCCGCTCAACTGGGGCAACACGTTCCTCGTCAACAACGCGGCCGGCACGACGCATGTCCTCGTCGACGTCGCGGGCAGTTTCGAGGCCTATCCCGCCATGGCGCCCCCACCCGGCTCAGGGTCGCCGCTGTCGCCCTCCCGATCGGGTTCGAGCGGTGTGGCCGGGCACGCCGGGCCGGCAGGCCGGTTCGAGGTGCAGCGACCGAAGGCAGGCTGACCCGCCCTCAGTCCGGGTCGCGCGAGATCCCGGGCAGAAGGGTGTCCCCGGCGCGCAGCGCGTCCATCGCGCCGGGGTGGTCGCCGATGAACTCGAGGCCCTTGTGGCGGTAGCGCCAGATCTGGAACGCCCCGAGCGACCACAGCAGGAACTGCACCGACATCGCGACCTTGAAGTCGTCGAGCTCGTAGGAGCCGGGCCCCTCCGGCACGCGGTGGTCGAGGATGAAGCCGACGAGCGCCATCGTCACGAGCGAGGCGAAGAACCCGCCGATGTTGATGACGCCGGAAGCACGCCCGAGCCGGTCCGACGGGTGGAAGCTGCGGGCGAGGTCGAAGCCGACCATCGAGCCGGGGCCCCCGCACCCGGTGACGCAGACGAGCAGGACGAGGAGCGGCAGCGGTGCCCGCCCCGGCCACAGCAGTACGAGCGCCCATGTGCTCGCGATGGCCGTGACGATGGTGAGGACGATCTGTGACCGGCGGTAGGGCAGCCGCCCGGTGAGGTGGCCCACGACCGGCCCGGCGACCATCGACGCGAGCGTGAGCGTGATGAGCAGGCTGCCGGCGGCCGTGGGGCTGAGTCCCTGGCCCTCGACGAGGAACGGGTAGCCCCAGAGCATCGTGAAGACGGTCGCGCCGAACTGGCCGGTGAAGTGGATCCACATCCCGAGCCGGGTGCCGGGGTTGCCCCACACCTCGCCAAGCGTGCGGGCCAGCGCCCGCACCTTGATCTTCTCGACGGCGACGCCGGTGTAGGGCGAGTCCTTGACGAGGAGGAAGAGCGCCACCGACAGCAGGGCCCCCGCGCCGGCGGCGATGCCGAACGACCGCTCCCAGCCGTAGCGGTCGAGGGCGGCGGCCAGCGGGGTGGCGGCGGCGACCGCGCCGAGCTGGCCCACCATGCCGCTCAGCTGCGTGATGACCGGCGCCTGTTTGACCCGGAACCACAGTGCGACGAGCCGGAGCATGCTCGTGAAGATCATCGCGTCGCCCATCCCGAGCAGCACGCGCGCGGCGAGCCCGACCCCGAAGCTGCCCGCGAACGCGAACCACAGCTGCCCGATCGAGATGAGCGCGAGCCCGACGAGGAGGAGGCGGCGCGAACCGAAGCGGTCCAGGAGGACACCCACGGGGATCTGCATGCCGGCATACACGACGAGCTGGACGACCGTGAAGGTCGCGAGCTGCGACGCGGTGATGTCGAACCGCTGTGCTGCAACGAGACCGGCGACGCCGAGCGAGGTGCGGTGGAAGACGGCGACGGTGTAGACCGACAGGGCGACGACCCAGATGACCCAGGCCCGGCGACGACCGATGTCGTGGATCTGCCGTCGCAGGGGTCGCGTCACCGTTCGATTCTATGAACGCCCCCCGTATGCCGTCCGCGTCGTCCACGTCTCGGCTCGGCGTGCGCTGCGTCCCTCTCGCCCGACGACGCGGGTCCGGTGAGGTACGGCGGGTAGAGTGCGGGACGCCGTCGGGGGCACTGCTCGCCGACGTGCGCTGGCGTGGCGCAATCGGTAGCGCACCTGTCTTGTAAACAGGTGGTTAGGGGTTCAAGTCCCCTCGCCAGCTCTCAGCTCGGTCGACGACGTCAGGGCCAGGCCGGGACGCACCCACGGGCTGGACATGTCCTTGGATCGGGTGCACGCTCTTTTGCATCATCCAACCGTGTCGCTGGCTGCGCTGCTCGAGCGCAGGCCGCCCGGCAGGTGACCTTGCGCAGCAGGCCGGCCGACCCTCTCACGTTGGGACGGTGCCACCATGCGCGTCATCCGATTGCTCCTCGCCGCACTCGCGGCGGTCCTGTTCACCGCGCCCCAAGCTGCGGCGGCCGAATCTCGACCCTTCACGTCGGACTTCACCGTCCAGGCCACGTTCGCTCCCACGCCTGTCCCCGGCGTGTTCGCCGTGACGACCTCCGGTTCGGGGCACGCGTCCCACCTGGGGAAGGTGACGGTCTCCTCTACCGAGACCCTGGACTTCGTCACGTCCCCCGGCAGCGTCGTGCTGCATGACGGTCTGCTGGTCATGACCGCCGCCAACGGTGACCAGCTGTACTGGAGCTACGAGGGGACCGGTTCGCCGCCCGACGAGAGCGGCGAGTCCGCGCTGGCCGGCACCTTCGTGATCACGGGCGGCACGGGCAGGTTCGCGGACGCCACCGGCGGCGGGACCCTCCACGGGACAGGGAACGCCGTCACCGGGATGGCATCCCTGTCGTACCACGGGTCCATCTCCTACTAGGCCAGAGGTTTGGGTCGCCGGCGCGCCTGTCACCCCGTGCCGGGGTCAGGGGTCTGCACGGACTCGAGCCGCGTCTCCTCGGGGTGCTCGGTGCGCTCCTCAGACTCCGCGAGGATCGCCCTGGCCTGCGCTTCGGGGTCGTCGCTGCCGACCACCTGCTCCTCCGGGAGGAGCTCGGCGCGGCTGCCCACGTTGTCGTCGTCCTCGGTGTCACGTCCCATGACCCGACCGTACCCACCGGCACCCGGCTGCAGGACCGTCGACGCCGACCCATCAGCGCCGCGACCACGATCGGACGAGCGGATCAGCCGTCGAGGCCCGTGTCGGCCTGGCGCTGCTCGCGTGCCGTGTCGAGGTACTGCGTCACCGCGGCGCTGAGCCGCTTGAGCTCGGGAATGTAGCGGCGGAGCTCCTCGGCGACCTCAGGCGGGGTCTGCGGCCACATCGAGAGGTCCTCGAGCTCGAGCCGCAGCGCCGCAATGGGCGTGCGCAGCTCGTGTGAGGCGTTGACGGCGAGGTCGCGCTCGCGCTGCAGGAGCGCGTCGAGCTGTGCCGCACCGCGGCGCAGCGCATCTCCGATCGCCTCAGCCTCCGGGACGGAGTAGTGCGGCACCTCGACGTCGAACCGGCCCTGGCCGATGTCCTCCGCGACCGCCGCGAGCTCGGCGAACGGGCGCGACAGTCGCCTCGCCAGCCAGGCACCGACGACTGCCGCCGCGAGGAGCAGGCCGGCCCCGAGGATGACGAGCGGGAGGAGCGCGTCCGACACCCGATCTGCCACCACGGCCCCGGACCGCCACACCGTCAGGCGTCCGCCACCCGCGATCGAGCGGGTGGCCGAGATGTCGTCGGCACCGGTGCGCTCGATGTCTCCGGCCACCGTCGTCTCGCCGCTCGGCGAGACGTACTCGATCGCCTCGTCCGGGTCGAGCAGCGGCTCGAGCGCGCTCTCGGTCACGGCGCCGGGGACGGTCGAGTTCTGCCGCTCGGCGAGCAGCCGCGAGATGAGGTCGGCGGAGCGCTCGACGCTGCGGGACTCGCTGTCGTGGACGAGGTCGGCCACGAAGTAGGCGCGCGGGATGCCGTAGAGCGCGACGACGGCGACCGTGAGTCCGACGAGGATGGCGACGAGCCGGTCACGCATCCGGGACGTCCTCGAGGCGGAAGCCCACACCGCGGACCGTGGTGATGCGCGCCGGGGCATCGACCTCCTCGAGCTTCTGGCGCAGGCGTCCGATCGTTGCGTCGAGGGTTTTGGTCGACCCGAACCAGTTCTCGTCCCAGACGTCGTTGATGAGCTGCTCGCGGCTGATGACGGCGCCGCGCTTGGAGTCGAGCAGGGCCATGACGTCGAACTCCTTGGACGTCACCAAGAGCTCGGTGTCGGCGACCCAGACCCGGCGGGCGTCGACGTCGACCCGGACACCCGACGTCGGGGCCGGAGCGGGAGCGGCGGCAGGCGCAGCGGCCGGCCCGGTGTCGATGCCGTGGCGGCGGAAGAGGGCGCGCACCCGAGCCAGCAGGACCGAGAGCCCGAACGGCTTGGCGAGGTAGTCGTCGGCCCCGACGTCGAGACCGACGACGAGGTCGAGCTCGCCGTCACGGGCGGTGAGGATGATGATGCCGCCGCGGTAGCCGTTGTCTCGCACCTGGCGGCACACGTCGAGGCCGTCGATGTCGGGCAGGCCCAGGTCGAGGAGCATGAGCTGCACGCCCGGCTCGCGCACCCGGGCGATGGCAGGGAGGCCCTCGGCGACCCGCTCGACGGAGTAGCCCTCACGCTCCAGCGTGCGCACGAGCGGGGCTGCGATCTTGTCGTCGTCCTCGACGACCAGCACGTGGGGCATGGTCACCGAGCATAGGTGCCGGACATGGCGTCCCGCACGGACCTCGTGGGCGTGGCCAGCCACAGCAGGCCGAGGGTGGCGAGACTCGTGGCGACGACGAGGACCCCTCTCGGTGTCACGCCTCCCCCGCCGGACCCGGGCGCGCCGAGAGCCATCCCGACGCCGGCGAGGAGGAGGCTCACCGCGGCGACGACGGCCGTGAGCAGGCGGGCCTCGAAACCGCCGCCCCGGAGCAGTCCCACCACCGCGACGACGGCAGTGAGGCAGCCGAGCACCGCGGTGACGGCGACCGCCCGAGGCGCCGTGCGTGCGACCTCGAGGAGGACGACCCCGAGGAGGCCGACGGCGGCCGCGACCTGAAGCAGGGCCGCGGCCGCTCGAGTGCCCATCAGAAGTCCCGGTCGAGCGTGCTGGTCTCGGTGACCGGTGCCGCCGAGCAGGCCTGGCCCGTGAGGTCGGTGACGCTCGCCGAGGGCGACCAGACCATGGGGGCCGCGACCGTGGTCGTGCGCAGGCTGGCGACCTGGCCCGAGGCGAGGGTCCCCAGTCGCAGGGTGACCGTGGTGCGCAGGAGGCCGTTGACGGTCACCGTGCCCGCTGTCATCGTCGCGTTGAAGGTCACGGTCTTGTTCGCCTTGACGAACTCCTCCTTGAGGTTGACCGATCCGAGGTTGACGGCGGAGCCGCCACGCTGGACGTCGAGGGTGTCGCCCCGGTTGCCCGTGCCGAGGAGGTTGCCGTCGCGCACCCGAACGGTGACCGCCTGCGAGGCACCGGTCCAGCCGCTCGTCACTGTCGCGAGGTTGATCTGGTCGGTCCACGTGAAGGTGAGCGAGTCACCGTTCTCGAGCCTGCCGGCATACGCACCGCCGTTGGTCGACTGGACGTCGAGACCACGCAGCGGGGTGTTGTCGACCTTCGACCCGGTGACCGTGGCGGAGGTCGTCGTGCCGCCCGCGCCGTCGACGAGGATCGCGCGGAAGGAGTAGGCGCCGTCGGCGACCTTCGTCGTGTCCCAGGTGCAGGTGAACGGCGAGCTCGTGTCGGTGCAGACGTCGGTCCAGGTCGAGGAGCCGGTCGGGGCGTACTGGATGCGGACCGAGGCGACGCCCGAGGTCGAGGTGGCGCTCGCCGTGAGGCTGACGGTGCCGCTGAGGAACGCGCCCGGGTCCTCCATCGAGACCGACGAGACGGTGTTGTCGACCTGGCGGCTGGTGACGACGGCGGACGTCGTCGTGTTGCCGGCGTTGTCGGTCGCGACCGCCCGGAAGCCGTAGCTGCCGTCGGCGATCGTCGTCGTGTCGAAGCGGCAGGACCAGGGGTCGATGGTCGTCGTGCAGAGGACTTTCCACGTCGAGGTGCCCGTGACGGCGTACTGGATGACGACCTGCGCGACACCGGAGTTCGCGTCCGTCGCCGTCGCGGCGAAGGTGCGGACGCCCCGCACCGGGGTGCCGGGGTCGGTCATGGTGACGACTGGGGCGAGGTTGTCGACGGAGACGTCGGGCAGGACGGCGGAGATGAGCGTCGAGCCACCCGAGGTCGCCACGGCGCGGAGGTCGTAGTCGGAGTTGGTGTAGGTCGTCGTGCTCCACGAGCAGGCGTAGGGCGACGAGAGGCCCGAGCAGATGGTCTTCCACTGGGTGGTGCCGGCCGCGGCGTACTCGATGCGCACGCTCCAGGTGAGCGCACCGGGGTTGTAGACCGTCGCCGACAGCGGCACGGTGCCGCGGACGAGGTCGCCCGGGTCGGCCAGGACGACCATCGTCGTGTTGGCGACCGTGGCACGGACCGACTCCGACGTCGCCGAGTAGCCGGCGCGGTCGGTGGCGCGGGCGCGGACGTCGTAGCCGCCGTCGGAGACGAGCTTGGTGTTCCACGAGCACGACCAGGGGGCGGCCGTCGCGGTGCAGACCGTGACCCACGAGCCACCGGCGGCGGGCTGGACCTCGATGACGACGCTCTGCACGCCGCTCTCGCCGTCGGTGGCGTTGGCCGTGAGGGTCACGGTGTCCTTGGCAGGGGTGGGGATGCTCGCCATCGACACGGACGGCGGCGTCCAGTCGGACGCCGCCTTGATGGTCACGCGGCTCGAGCTCGCCGACGTGAACGCCGCCGTGGAGAAGCCGGGGGCGGCGAGTCCGAGCACGGCCGCGAGCGCCAGCACGAGGAGGGCTGCTGCTCGGCGGTCGAACACGGCTCCTCCTTCTGGGTGACTCTGGGTGACTCTGGGTGGCTCCGGCTGACTCTGGGTGAGTTGGGGCTACTCGGACGGCTCGGGACGGGCGGGGTGCACGCGTGCTGCGTGCTGGGAACGACGCTACGGAGAGGCGCTCGACGGGGACTCCACAGGACGTCCCCGGGGATTCCCCGGTTTGCTACACGGCGGGTTTCGCCGTGGTTGCCGCGGAAGCCGCGCGGCCGGCACACGCACCGGTTCGCGGACGGCATACGGGCTCTTGCGTGACCGCCGCGGACCCGGAGGGCGACCCGGGTCAGGTCGTCGCGACCGCGTGACCCCTCCGCCGCGCGGTCACAGACGACCCGACGTTGCGCACGAGCTCGACGAGCGCGAGCAGCGCGATGATGCCGGCCGGTACCCCGATGACGAGGATGCGGGTCTCGCGGTCGGCGAGGGCGATGAAGACGTAGCCGACGCGCGGCACCGAGAACTTCACGACCGGCTGCTGGTCCGCGACGAGCGAGAAGGTCCACGGGTCGACGTTGTCGTTGGCGTCACCCTGGGTGCGCAGGCGGGTCGCGCCCTTGGCGTCGGTGCCCATCTCGACGATGCGGTGGGTGACGAGGTTGGCGACCCCGCTGTCCGGCGGCGGCAGGTAGGTGATGACGTCACCGACCGCGAGGTCCTCGACCGGGACCGGCTTCTCGAAGGCGACCGAGCCCTTGGAGATGGAGCCGGTCATCGAGCCGCCGGTGATGACGTAGCGCTCGTAGCCGAGGAACGACGGAAGCAGGTATGCCGTGCACGCGAGCGTGAGTGCCACGAGGGCCACGTTCGTCAGGGTGCGCGCGAGGCGCGACAGCGAGGAGGCGAGACGCTTCATGTGGGGCTCCTGCTCGGTGCGGTGCGGGCGGGGGGTCCGGCGCCGGCTCACGGAGTGCCGGACGCCGGGGGCCGGGGGGCCGTGGGGGCTGGGGTGGGGCTGGGGGTGGTGCCTGGGTGGAACGACGGTGACGGGGGCGGCGGTCGCGGCGCCCCCGTCGACGGGTCACTGGTTGGTGACGGACCCGGCGGTCTGGACCGAGCTCCACTGGTAGGCAGCGGTGGCCGTCTTGCCCTGCTCGGAGTTCGGGGCGTCCTGGGCGAGGGTGACGGTGAAGGTGTAGACGTTCGCGGCACCGGGCGCGACGACGCCGAGGTCGTTCTTCGTGCCGTCGACGAGGCCACCGAAGGTGCCGTCGTAGACCGTGACGCCGGAGGTCGTGTTCTTGATCGCGAGCTTGAGGTACTCACCGGTGAACGCGTTGGCCGAGGAGGTCTCGGTGAGCGAGAACGTCGCCGGCAGCGAGCCCGTGTTGGTGATGGTGACCGAGCCGTTGAGGGTGTCACCGGGCTTGAAGTTGGTGAGGCCGAAGATCTCGGCGCCGTTCTTGGAGTTCGTGTGGAGCAGCGTGCCCGAGGTGACCGTGCTGATCGTGTTGCTCGTCTCGGAGCTGAAGGTCGCTCCGGAGCCGACCGCGAGAGCGCCGGCGGCGAGGAGGACGGTGAGGGGGACGAGGACCTTCTTGGCGACGATGCTCATGGCGGTTCTGCTCCTGGCTTGTGGTGTTCCGGCTGACCGGAGGGGATACCAAGAACGTTAGGGAGCGCCGTTCCACGGCTTCTCCACACGAGTTACCCGTGAGTTCCCCAGTTCCGCCCTGATGCGGAACAACCGACACCGCTCAGCCTGCGTGCGACTCCACGTGCGTGAGCTCGTCGAGGCGCGCGGGCAGCTCGAACCACACGGTGGTGCCCACGGACTGCGAGGTGTCGACCCCGACGCGCCCACCGTGGGACTCGATGATGCGGGTCACGGTGGCGAGACCCACCCCGTGCCCGTCGACCTCGTCGTCGGAGTCCGAGCCGGAGTCGGTGTCGGTGTCGGTGTCGGTGAGGCGGACGTAGGGGCGGAAGACGGCCTCGGCGTGCTCGTCCGGGATGCCGATCCCCTCGTCGCGCACGAGCACCCGCCACCAGCCGTCGTGCCGGATCGAGCTCACCTCGACGGTGGGGATGGTGCCGGGCCGGGCGAACTTCAGCGCGTTGCCCACGAGGTTGAGCGCGACGGCATACAGGAGGTCCGGGTCCCCCGAGACCGAGGGGAGGTCGCCGACCGTCACGTTGGCGCCGGAGCTGCCGACGACCGGCCGGAGGTCCGCGACGGCCTGTCCGAAGACCCGGCCGAGCGGCACGGGGTCGAAGGCCGCGGCGCCGTCGCCGCGTGCGTGGCTGAGGACGCTGCGGATGAGCCGGCTCATGCGGGTGCCGGCGTCGCTGATCTCGCCGACCATCTCCGCGAGCTCGGGGTTGTCGGCGACCGCCGGCTCCATCGAGAGCATCTCGGCGTTGGCGCTGATGACCATGAGCGGGTTGCGCAGGTCGTGGCTCACCTGACCGGCGAAGTGCACGAGGGCCTCGTTGGACCGGCGCAGCTCGTCGCGGGTGCGGGTGAGCTCATTGACGGAGTGCGCGACCTCGCGGTTGCGCAGGCGCAGCTCGATGACGTCCATGACCCGCTCGGCGAGGACGACGAGGGCACGCTGCTGCTCGGGGGTGGACTCGCGCGGTTGCTCGTCGAAGACGCAGAGCCGCCCGAGCGGGATCCCGCCGGGGGTGATCAGCGGCGCGGACGCATAGAAGCGGACCGACCCGATGTCGCCGGTGACGAAGGGGTTCGTCGCGAAGCGCTCGTCGCGGCTCGCGTCCGCAACCACTACGGGGCCGGTCTCGTCGACGACGGCGGCGCACATCGAGTCCTCACGGGAGCAGATCGACGCCTCGAAGCCGGCCGTCGCGACCTGGTGCTGCTCGTCGCTCGTGATGAGGTTGATGGCAGCGGTCTTGACATCGAAGAAGTCCGCGGCGAGGTCGACGAGGGCCTGCAGGTCACGACCGGCTGGTTCCCGGAGTACGCCGTAGCGTTCGATCTCGGCGTCGCTCGCCGACGTCAGGCTCGCCCTCTGCACGCCCCACCCCCCTCCGGTTCCGGTACAGTTTTCCAGAAGGTGTGGAGCTCTGCTCGTCGACCCCCGGGCAGTAACCTTCAGCCCATGGCTGGCACCGAGTTCGACAAGGCCGTCGAGGCCGTGAGCGCCCTCGACGAGGACCCCGGCAACGACACCAAGCTGCGCCTCTACGCGCTCTACAAGCAGGCCACCGTCGGCGACGTCGACGGCAAGCGTCCGGGGTTCACCAACCCGGTGGGCCGGGCGAAGTACGACGCGTGGGCCGGCCTGGCCGGCACGTCGAGCGCCCAGGCCGAGGCCGACTACGTCGCCGAGGTCGCCCGCCTCACCGGCGGCTGACCTCGCCCTGACCGGTCATGGGTCCGGGGCGGGACGGCGCCGGTCCGGCTCAGCCGAAGAGACGATTGAGGTAGCGCTGGAGGGCGGCGGTCGTCTTCGGACCCCAGGACCCGTCCTGGGTGGCGCCGACCTTGGCCTGCAGCGCCTTCGTCGTCTTCGGGCCGATGTTGCCGTCGGGGTAGGACCCCACCTTGGTCTGCAGCTTCTTGACGTCGGAGCGCGACCACGAGGCGTCCATCGTGCCGCCGACCCACTTCTCGAGACCCATCCGTGTCTTCGGGCCCTTCTGGCCGTCGACGGTGAGCGGGAAGATCGTGCGCGTGGCGTCGCGGGAGACCGTGGTGGCCAGACCGTTGGCGATCGTGAGCCCGGCCTTCCTGCCACACGTCGGCCAGGCACCCGGACCCTGGACCTTGAGGACCGCCTGCGCGATGAGGATCTGCTGGGACTTCGTCGCGAGGTTGGCCGTGGGCGCGTAGCGCTGGCCGCCGAAGGCCTTCCACGTCGAGGCCGAGAACTGGAGCCCGCCGTAGTAGCCGTTGCCGGTGTTGATCGACCAGTTGCCGCCGCTCTCGCACGCGGCGACGCGGTCCCAGACCGTCGGCGTCGCACCGGCTCCGGTCGCCAGACCGACGACGGCCGCGGAGGCGGTGACGGCGAGGAGCGTGGTGCCGACGACGGCACGGCGCACGGGTCGGCGCCGGGTCGGCGTCGTGGGGAACTCCGGTGCGAAGAGCATGCGGGTGGTCCTTTGCGTCAGGGGACGACAAAGGACGCTACGTCACATCTGTCACACAATTCAATCGAGTCACAGAACTACACAAATGTAACTTCAGTGCCGCCCTTCGCGCAAGTACCAGGCCCAGAGTGGCCCCGCTGGCGTGTCGGACCCCACGACCGGCGGACCCAGCACCCGAGCCTGTCGACTCGTCAACGACCGTCCAGAGCCGAGCAGCCTGCGCGACTCAGCGCGCGTTGAGGTAGCGCTGCAGCGCCTTGGTCGTCAGCGGTCCCCAGGAACCGTCGGCCCGGGCACCGACGAGGCGCTGGAGCCTGCGGATGTCGTCCCGACTGAACGAGCCGTTGACCGAGCCGCCGACCTTCCTCTCCAGCAGGCGCGTGTCCGCGCCGCTCAGTGAACCGTTGACCGAACCGCCGACCCAACGCTCGATGGCACGACGCGTGGCCGGGCCCTTGCGGCCGTCAACGGCCAGCTTGCCGGGGCGGGTCTGGTCCCGCGAGACGGTCTCGGTCGTCGACCCGTCGGACTCGGCGGCACCGTTGGCCCGGGTGAGACCTGCCCTCTTGCCGCACACCGGCCAGGCGCCCGGACCCTGGACCTTGAGGACCTTCTGGGCGATCGAGATCTGCTGCGCCTTGGTCGCGCGGTTGGCCGTCGTGGCGTAGCGCTGGCCACCGAAGCCCTTCCACGTCGAGTACGAGAACTGGAGACCGCCGTAGTAGCCGTTGCCCGTGTTGATCGACCAGTTGCCTCCGCTCTCGCAGGCGGCGACGCGGTCCCACACGGTGGCGGCGCTGGCGTTGTCCGCCACCGCCGCACTTCCACCGATGGCGGCGAACGAGGTGACGGCCACGCCGGCGAGACGACGCCGGACGGGAGCGGGCTTTAGGGCAGCGTGCTTCGGGCTGTAGGGCATCGGCAGGGGTCCTTGGAATGAGGTGAGGAGCCCGACAGGGGTTTCGGGCAAGCCATGACCGTACCGACGCATCGGTCAGGTCACAAGAAGATCACGAGAGTTCACATAGTTGTGAAGGTTCGCTCAGACACGGACGCGGCGACGGGCGCGCCCGACCCGGCTGTCCCAGTGCGAGGCGATGATCTCGCCGAGGGTCGTCCCCGTCGCGATGGCGAGGAGGACGCCGGCCGCGCCGAGCAGGGTGGCGACACCTGCCTGGAACGACAGCGAGCCGATGGACGACGCGCTCTCGCCCACAAGCTCGTAGAGACCGCGGAAGATCGTCAGACCCGGCAGCAGCCCGAACGTCGCCGGCACGACGACGACCATCGCCGGGGCACCCAGCCGCAGGGCCACGAGCCGCCCGACGAGACCCAGCGACACAGCGGCGATGCCCGTGGCCGTCACCGAGCCGACCTCGGCCGTCCGGGTCAGTGCGGCGAAGACGCCGGTGCCGGCGAGCGAGAGCAGCGCCGTCGGCAGCAGAAGGCCCCGCCGGCTCTGCATCGTGACCGCACCGCACGAGCCGACGATGAGCGAGCCGATGACAGCGGCCCACCACTCCGACTGCGAGGTCCGCAGGTCGAGGACCGACGGCGAGACGAACGAGAGGTCGAGCGCGTCGGTGAAGCGGATCGTCAGACCCAGCGCGACGGCGATGCCGATGATGAGGCCGGTGAGCGAGACGATGACGGCGAGGAGGCGCCCGGCCCCCGTCACGGCATACCCGGAGATGACGTCCTCGACCGCGGACGCCATGGTCCGGCCGGGAAGGAGCGCGACGATCCCCCCGGCCACGATGAACGCGAAGTCCTTGCCCCCCAGCGGAACCCAGCCCATCGCGCCCGCGGCGTAGGCGACCCACGCGAGCAGGGTGGCGACGAAGGCCGAGACGGCGTTGGAGTAGAAGTCCGGCAGCCGCATGGGGCCGATCGCCCGCTCGACCGCCGAGACGCCGAGGACGACAAGCACGGTGAGCAGGCCGGTGAAGAGCGAGGCACCGATCATCACGGCGACGGCGGCGGCGAGCATCGCGGTGGCGACGGTCACCGCCCAGTCCGGCCAGATCCGCGGGGTGCGCTTGAGGTCGCGCAGCTGCTCGGCCGCCTCGTGCATCTCGATGTGGCCGTTGACGAAGGCGTCGATGAGCTCGTGGACCGCGACGAGCCGCGCGTAGTCGTGCCGGGTGGATCGGACGACCCGCAGGGCCGTCACCGAGTGGACGGCGTCGATCCGCGCGTGCACGAGCAGTGACTGGAGGGTGATGTCGATCTCGACGTCGTTGAGCCCCGCGGCGGCGCACACGGCGGCCACCGAGCCCTCGACCTGGGGGGCACCGGCACCGCTTCGGAGCATGAGCTCGCCCAGACGGACCGCGAGCTCGAGCGCCTCGCGGACCCGGGCCTCCTCGGCGCCCTCGTTCGCGACACGGGCATTGCGGTAGGGCGTGCGCCGCAGCAGGTCGACGAGCGGCATCGGCTCGGTCGGCGGGCCACCCTGCAGTCGCCACTGCCGACGCCGACGGACCTCCTCGCTCACGGCAGCGTAAGCCGGTCGGCCCACGCCGTGCCCGTGGGCCACCAGGACGGTTCGCCGGTGACGACACCGGCCGCGGCCACGGCGGCCGCGGTGACGAGCAGGAGGAGCACGACGACCCGGCTCGCGCTCGGGCCGGGCGTGAGCCCGCGGACGATGCTGCGCGTCCCGCGACGCACGCTCGCGCCGCCGGGACCCCACCACGCCATGAGGCCGGCGAGGAGGCCACCGACGGCGAGCGGGACGAGTGCGTTGGGCTCGGGCGAGCCCGAGCCCTGGACGGCAACGACCGCGAGGGCAGCGCAGAAGACGCCCGAGACCCCGATGAGGGCGGGCATGACCGCACCGAAGAGCGAGGCCACCAGACCGACGAGGAGGTGCCACGGGCCGACGAGGACGGTGACAGGCACGTCGCTGCGCCGGACGCCGCGGTCGTGCCGCCGCATGATGAGCGAGGTGACCGAACGGTCGGTCGTGCGCGCGAGGACCAACCAGAGCAGCAGCCCGACAGCGGCGACGACCGGCGCGGTCGCCGTGGCAGCGACGAGCACGGCGAGCAGCGCGCCGACTGTGCCGCTGCGGCTCGGACGCCCGATGCGCGGGTCGAGCCGCTGCTCGCCCGCCCACGGCGTGCCGTCCTGCCCGTATGCCGTCCCGTCACCACCCTGCCCGGGTCCGGGCTGGTCGTGGCGCGGGCCGAAGACGAGGTCGCCGGCGTCCTGGCGCGGGAGCGGGGCGAGCTGCGCCGGCGCGGGGCGGATCGGCGTCACGGGTGCGAGACCCGCGATCGGTGCGGCCACCTGGTCGCGGGACTGCGGCATCACTGCGGTGCGCGGCACCGAGAAGGACTGGGTCGCGGCGGGCGGCGGCACCGGCGGGCTCACCTGGATGACGTCGGTGACCAGGCCGCCGTGGGCATAGCGCTCGAGCGCGGCGACGACGTCACGTTGGTGCGGCCGGTCCTGCGGGTCCGGCGCGAGCGCGGCATACAGGAGTGGCGCGATGCGCTCGTCGACGCCGCGCAGGTCGGGGTCGCCCGCCGTCACGCGGTTGAGGACGACGTCCATCGGACCGCGACCGAAGGGCGGGTGGCCCGACGCGGCATACGCGAGCGTGGCGGCCCACCCCCACCAGTCGGTGGCGGGCGAGACCGGCTGACCCTCGACGACCTCGGGCGAGAGGTAGCCGGGCGTTCCCATGACGAGACCGGTCATCGTCAGGCGGATGTCGTCGGTGACATGGGCGATGCCGAAGTCGATGACCACCGGGTCGCCGTCGACCATGAGGACGTTGCCCGGCTTGAGGTCGCGGTGGACGACGTCGCAGTCGTGGATGACGTCGAGCGCCTCGGCGAGACCGCGGCCGAGGCGGTGGAGGTCGTCGGCGCCCATCGGGCCGCTCGACCCGACGACCTCGTCGAGCGGCGGGCCGGGGACGTAGCGGGTGACGATGAAAGGGCGGTCGCCGTCGATGTCGGCGTCGATGACCGGGGCCACGCGGGGGCTGCGGATGCGGCTCAGGGTGTCGACCTCGCGCGAGAGCCGGGCGCGCGCGGCGGGGTCGTGCGCGACGTGCGGACGCAGCACCTTGATGGCGACGGCCTTGCCCTGGCGGTCGAGGGCGAGGTGGACCACGCCCATACCGCCTTCGCCGAGTCGCTGGACGAGACGGTAGGAACCCAGCAGGAAGTGCTCGGGCAGGGCGTCCCTCCCCTCCGGCTCGTCGAGGATCTCGGCGGTCATGACAGACACGGTATGCCGTCTGCCTGAGCGGAACCTGTCCGAACCGCCGAACGGCGTGTGACGGTTGTGGCTGCTGGGACTACGTGTCCGCGGTGGCGTGGAGGTGCGGGACGAACCCGTGGGCGAGCGCGGAGACCGAGGTTGGCGGGGTCAGCACCTCGACCCGTGGGTGCGCCGGCGGCCGCGGCGAGCCCCAGCCGGAGAAGTCGAAGGGCTGCAGCGCACTTCCCGTCCACAGCGACGGTCGCCGCCCCTCGCCGAGGACCACGGTGCCTGCGGGCAGCTCGTCGAGGCGGCCGGGCCGGAGACGGCGATCCGTGGCCCGGTCGAGCCCACGACCCGGGCGCAGTCGTTCGTCGGCGAGCCGCCGGTCGATCTCGGTGGCGCGCAACCGCATGCCGGTGTCGGCGCCGTCCTCGACGCTGTCCTCGACGCCGTCCTCGACGTCGCCGGCGGCGACCGCCTCGCGGTAGGCGACATGGTCCTCGCGCCGGCACGTGCTGCACGGCCGGTGACCCGCCGCGAGCGCGACGGCGTCGTCGAGGAAGAAGAGCGGCGTCCACCGCCCCGGCCGGGCGAGGCCGACCCGCCAGTCCTTGAACCGCAACCGGCACGTGATCCACGCCCGCCCGGCGTGGTGGCGGACGACGCGCCCATCGGCGTCGACGAGGCACCCTCGGTTGCCGGTGAACAACCCGCGGCCGGGGTCGGCGACGAGGTCGCCCCAGGGGTCGACGCGGTTGCGACGCGGCACGCGTGGGACGGGAAGGGCTACTGCTGGATGTAGGCGCTCAGCTGGTCGCGCTCGGCCTGGAGGTCGGTGATGCGGTGCTTGACGACGTCGCCGATGCTCACGATCCCCATGAGCCGGCCGTCGACGACGACGGGCACGTGGCGGAAGCGGTTCTCGGTCATCGTGTGCTCGAGGGCGACGAGCTCGTCCTCGGGCGAGCAGGTCTGCACCTCGGCGGTCATGATCGAGCTCACCGGGCCCTCGAGGATGCCGGCGCCGTCCTTCTGCAGGTGGCGCACGACGTCCCGCTCGCTGACGATCCCCGAGATCGTCTGTCCGTCGTCACTGACCACGACGGCGCCGATGCGGTGCTCGGCGAGCAGGTCGAGGAGGTCGGTGACACTGGCGTCGGAGCGCACCGTGACGACGGTGCCTCCCTTGCGCTTCACGACGTCGGAGATCCTCATGTGCCGACGGTAGTGCTCCCGGCGGGAAGGCGCCAGATGTTCACGGACGCACCCGGCCGACACATCTTGGCCGCGGCTCCCGCGTGACAGGGCGGACGGCATACGGCATGCTGAACGCACCGCCGACACCGACGTCGGCGGGTTTTCCCTTTACAACGGATCGTCCGGCACGTTCCTGCCGGTGAAGGAAGGCAATGACGCCATGGCAACTGTGAAGTTCGACGAAGCGAGCCGGATCTACCCCGGCAACGACAAGCCCTCGGTCGACCGGCTCAACATCGACATCCAGGACGGCGAGTTCCTCGTCCTCGTCGGCCCGTCCGGATGTGGCAAGTCCACGTCCCTGCGCATGCTCGCCGGCCTCGAGGAGGTCAACGGCGGCAAGATCTGGATCGGCGACCGCGACGTCACGAACCTGTCCCCCAAGGACCGCGACGTGGCCATGGTCTTCCAGAACTACGCGCTCTACCCGCACATGAGCGTCGCCGACAACATGGGCTTCGCGCTCAAGATCGCCGGTGTCGACAAGGGCGAGATCCGCAAGCGCGTCGAGGAGGCCGCCAAGATCCTCGACCTCACCCAGTACCTCGACCGCAAGCCGAAGGCCCTCTCCGGTGGCCAGCGCCAGCGCGTCGCCATGGGCCGCGCGATCGTCCGCTCGCCCCAGGTCTTCCTCATGGACGAGCCGCTGTCGAACCTCGACGCCAAGCTCCGCGTCCAGACGCGCACCCAGATCGCCTCGCTGCAGCGTCGTCTCGGCGTCACCACGGTCTACGTCACGCACGACCAGACCGAGGCCATGACGATGGGTGACCGCATCGCGGTCCTCAAGGACGGCATCCTCCAGCAGTGCGCGACACCGCGCGAGATGTACGACTCCCCGGCCAACGTCTTCGTCGCCGGCTTCATCGGCTCGCCCGCGATGAACCTCGTCTCGGTTCCCGTCACCGACGGTGGCGTGAAGTTCGGGTCGCACACCCTGCCCGTCGCCCGTGACGCGCTCGCCGATGGCGGCACCAACCTCATCGTCGGTGTCCGCCCCGAGGACGTCGAGGTCGGCAGCGAGGGCAACGGTCTCGAGCTCACGGTCGACGTCGTCGAGGAGCTCGGCGCCGACGCCTACGTCTACGGCACCCCGACCGACGACGCGATCAAGCTCGAGGGCGGCGACGACTCGCTCGTCAAGCCGTTCATCGCCCGCGTCGACGGTCGTCGGGTCCCGATGAAGGGCGAGAAGATCTGGGTCCAGCCCAACGCGAGCCACATGCACGTCTTCAACGCGGAGTCCGGCGCGCGCCTGAGCCACTGAGGTAGCCCACCCGCCGTCAGGGGTGCCAGGAGCCGGCATGCCGTGCTCCCGGCACCCCTGACGCGTTCCGCCCGCGTTCCGTCCCCGTCGTTCCCGCGTTCCCTCCGGAGGTGGCCGATGGCCCTCGAGATCACGACCGCACGACCGGACCCGGCCCTGCTCGACCTGCCGTGGTCGCTGCCGCTCGAGGAGTGGCCCGAGGACCACCTCGCCGCCCTCCCCCGCGGCATCTCGCGCCACGTCGTGCGGTTTGTTAAGCTGTCCGGCCGCGTCCTCGCCGTCAAGGAGATCAAGGAGGACATCGCCCGGCGCGAGTACGCCATGCTGCGCAACCTGCGCCGCCTCGACCAGCCGTCGGTCGAGCCCTTCGGCATCGTCAGCGGGCGAATCGCCGCCGACGGCACGCCCCTCGACGCCTGCCTGCTCACCCGACACCTCAAGTTCTCCCTCCCCTACCGCGCACTCTTCTCGCAGGGCCTGCGCCCCGGCACCGAGACCCGCCTCATCGACGCGCTCGCTGTGCTGCTCGTCCGGCTCCACCTCACCGGCTTCTGGTGGGGCGACGTGTCGCTGTCCAACACGCTCTTCCGCCGCGACGCCGGCAGCTTCGCCGCGTGGCTCGTCGACGCCGAGACCGGCGAGCTGTTTCCCAGCCTCACCAAGGGCCAGCGCGCCCACGACCTCGAGATCGCCCGGGTCAACATCGCCGGCGAGCTCATGGACCTCCAGGCCGGAGAGCTGCTCGACCCGACCATCGACCCGGTCGAGATCTCCAACCGCATCGTCACCCGCTACGAGGAGCTGTGGCGCGAGCTCACCGCGATGGAGGAGTTCGACACCGGCGAGCGGTGGCGCGTCGAGGAGCGGATCCGCCGGCTCAACGCGGTCGGCTTCGACGTCGACGAGCTTGCGATCTCGACGGACGTCGACGGCACCCGCATCAGCATCCAGCCCAAGGTCGTCGACGCCGGGCACCACTCGCGCCGGCTCATCCGGCTCACCGGCCTCGACGTCGGCGAGGGCCAGGCACGCCGCCTGCTCAACGACCTCGACAGCTACCGCGCGGCCACCGACCGGCAGAACGACGACGAGGAGCTCGTCGCGCACGAGTGGCTCACCCGGATCTACGAGCCGATCACCCGTCGCGTCCCGCGCGAGCTGTCGGGCAAGCTCGAGCCGGCCGAGCTCTTCCACGAGGTGCTCGAGCACCGGTGGTACATGTCCGAGCGGGAGCAGCAGGACGTCCCCATCGAGCGTGCCATCGAGGACTACGTGCAGTCGATCCTCCCGACCAAGCCCGACGAGGTCTCGGTCGTCGGCGTCGACACGGTCGAGATGCCCGTCATCGCCATGGACTGAGTCCGCCCCGGGCCGACGGTCACTAGGATCGGGGCGTCCGACGCAACGCCCACAGGGGGGAACCACCCGCATGTCCGAGCCGCACGACCCGAACCGACCGCAGAAGCCGACGGAACCGCCCGCCGCGTCGTCCTCGAGCGGGGGCTACACACCCGAGCCGCCGTCGTGGTACCGCGAGCCCGGGTCGTCGGGGGAGCAACCGCAGCAGCCGTATGCCGGCGGCGCACCCGCGCGGCCCGGCCACCAGTCCGCGCCGGGCTACCAGGCGGCACCGGGCTACCAGGCTGCTCCCGGTATGAACCCCTACGGCGGTGTCGCGCAGGCGTGGCCGGGATCGAAGGCCTACGTGGAGCAGCACTTCGGCCCCGTCGCCGGCTTCGGCAGCCGCGCCGGAGCGCTCATCATCGACTCCCTGCTCACCCTCATCGGCGTCATCCCGATCATCATCGGCGCCGTCCTGCTCGCCGTCGCCGCCCCCGACACCGACCCCTACGGATACTCCGTCGAGGGCACCGGTGACGGCGCGCTCGCCGCGACCGGCGGCATCCTCATGTTCCTCGGCGTCCTGCTCATGATCGGGATCCAGATCTGGAACCGGATCTTCAAGATGGGCCGCACCGGCCAGAGCGTCGGCAAGAAGATGCTCGGCCTCAAGCTCGTGAGCGACCAGAACGGGCAGCCGATCGGGGCCATGCAGTCGTTCCTGCGAGAGCTTCTCGGCGGCCTCATCAACCAGATCGTCTACCTCAGCTACCTCTGGATGCTGTGGGACGACAACAAGCAGACGCTCGCCGACAAGATCGTCCACTCGACCGTCATCGAGGTCCCCAAGCGCTGACCCCCGGCGTCTGCGGGGGTGCTGGAGGGCGCGGGTCAGTTCGGGGAGAGCCAGGTCCATCCGGGGACGTTGCGCAGGACCCAGAACGCCATGATGACCCAGAAGAGGCCGTAGAGGAGCCACGCCGGCGCGGCGGTCATCCGACGCTCCCCTCGCCACTGCCGCCGGGTCCACCTGGCGAACCCGAGGACCATGACGACGAACGTCGCCACGGCGAGCGGGTTGCGGTGCAGCGCCTCGAGCACGTCGCCGTTGCTCAGCGCATGGGTGGCCCGCAGGGTGCCGCAGCCGGGGCAGAAGGTGCCGGTGAGGAGCAGCCACGGGCACGTCGGGTAGTTCCCGGGCTGGTTGGGGTCGAGCAGGTGCGCGACGAGGACGAACCCCGTCGCACCGGCGGCCGAGACCGCCGGCCACAGCAGCCGACGCCCCCGCCCGACCGACGGGTCGGTGAGCGGGGGCGTCGGGGACTGCGCCAGGGACGTCGGGATCACATACCCGTCGTCGAGGTGTCCGAGCTCAGGACGCCCGCGAAGATGAGGACGATGTAGATGAGCGTGGCGATGATGCCGAGCACGAGGGCGATCGTCGCGAACTTCTTCGCCTTGGCCGCGGCCTCGATGGCGCCGGCCTGGTCGCCCGCGTTCCACTTGCCGTTGACCTGGGCAGCGAAGACGACGGCCGGGATGCCGAGCGGCCAGCAGCAGAGCAGACCGAGGATCGCCATGACGAGGTTGTTGCTCGGCGGCGGGCCCGCGGGGGCGCCACCGTAGCCACCGGAGGGCGGCGGCGGAGCACCGTAGGAGCCGCCGTCGTAGCCGCCACCGCTGGGCGGGGTCGAGCTGCCGCTGCCACCACCGGGCGGCGGGGGCGGCGGGGTGCTTCCGTAGTCAGACATTCTTGGTCCCTCTCGACTCATGACGTGTGGGGAGGTTCCCCCTGTCGGAAACCCGACTGCCGCACATCGTGGCACAGGTCACGGGCGGGCGGAGGGAGACGCACGGGCCGAGCTCGCATCGTGACGGCATACGAAATCCGCTGGTCAGCGGCGACGGCGGCGGGCGACCTCGTAGAGGGTGACGCCCGTGGCGATGCCGGCGTTCAGCGACTCGACCGCCGACGACATCGGCACCGAGACGATCTGGTCGCAGGTCTCGCGCACGAGCCGCGAGAGACCCTTGCCCTCGGAACCGACGACGACGACGAGCGGCTCGTCGGCGAGCTCGAGGTCGGGCAGCTCGACGTCACCGTCCATGTCGAGGCCGACGACGAAGAACCCGGCCTTGCGGTAGTCCTCGAGCGCGCGGGTGAGGTTGGTCGCCTGCGCCACGGGGATCCGGGCGGCGGCGCCGGCGGAGGTCTTCCACGCCGACGCGGTCATGCCCACCGAGCGGCGCGACGGGACGATGACGCCGTGGCCGCCGAAGGCCGCGACCGAGCGGACGATGGCGCCGAGGTTGCGCGGGTCGGTGATGCCGTCGAGCGCGACGAGCAGCGGGATGCCGGGCGTCTCGGGGTCGACGAGGTCGCTCGGGTGGGCGTACTCGTAGGGCGGCACCTGGAGGGCGAGGCCCTGGTGGACGGCGCCGTCGGTGAGCCGGTCGAGCTCGCCGCGCGGCGTCTCGAGGATGGGGATGCTGCGCTCGGTCGCGATCTTGAGCGCCTCCCGCACCCGGTCGTCGCTGTCGATGCGGCCGGCGACGTACATCGTCGTCACCGGCACGTCGGTGCGCAGGGCCTCGAGGACCGAGTTGCGGCCAGCGACGACCTCGCTGGAGGCCTTCGCCTTGCGGCCGCCGGTGGGACGGCCGCCGCCGGAGCGGCGCTCCGAGGCCTTCGCCGTCTTGTGGGCCTTGTGGTAGGGCCTCTCCTCCGCGCGCGGGGTCGGGCCCTTGCCCTCGAGACCGCGGCGGCGCTGACCGCCTGAGCCGACGGTGGGTGCCTTCTTGCCGCCCTTGCGGACCGCTCCTCGTCGCTGGCTGTTGCCGGCCACGGCTACTCCCCTCGTCCTCGGGTCAACGACCAGCGGGCGCCGGCCGGGGTGTCCTCGATGGTGATGCCGGCTTCGGTGAGCTCGTCACGGATCGCGTCGGACGTCGCCCAGTCGCGGGCCGAGCGGGCCGCGGTCCGGGCGGCGAGCCGCTCGCGCACGAGCACGTCGAGGGCGGCGAGCGCGTCGGTCGACGAGCTGTCGTCGCCGGACCACGACGGGTCGAGCGGGTTGACCCCGAGGATGTCGGTCATCGCGACGACGAGGGCGGCGACCTCGCGCGCCTCGTCGTTCTCACCTTCGTCGAGGGCGGTGTTGCCGCGGGTCACGGCCTCGTGCACTGCGGCCAGCGCCCCGGAGACGCCGAGGTCGTCGTCCATCGCCTCGACGAAGTCGTCGGGCAGCTTCTCGTCGCCGGTCGGCATCGCCGAGCCGGAGCCCAGCGCGCGGCGCAGGAAGCCCTCGATGCGGTCGACCGCGGCCTCGGCCTCGGCGAGCGAGCCCTCATGGAACTCGATCGTCGACCGGTAGTGCGCGGCCGTGAGGTAGTAGCGGACCGCGAGCGGGCGCGCCTTCTTAGTGACCTCGTGGATGAGCAGGCTGTTGCCGAGCGACTTGCTCATCTTCTCGCCGCTGATCGTCACCCAGGCGTTGTGCATCCACAGCGACGTGAAGGGCAGGCCGGCCGCGCGCGACTGCGCCTGCTCGTTCTCGTGGTGCGGGAAGCGCAGGTCGACGCCCCCGCCGTGGATGTCGAAGGCGTCGCCGAGGTACTTGCGCGCCATCGCCGAGCACTCGAGGTGCCAGCCGGGGCGGCCGCGCCCCCACGGGGTGGGCCAGCTGGCGGACGCGGGCTCGTCGGCCTTGGTCCCCTTCCACAGGGCGAAGTCGCGCGGGTCGCGCTTGCCGCGCGGGTCGGCGTCCTCGGCCGCGGCCATGTCGTCGATCTTCTGGTTCGTCACTTCCCCGTATGCCGGCCACGACCTCACGTCGAAGTAGACGTCACCCGAACCGTCCTCGGCCGGGTAGGCGTGGCCGCGCTCGACGAGCGTCTTCATGAGCTCGACCATCTCGGTGATGTGACCCATGGCGCGGGGCTCGTAGGTCGGGGGTAGCACGCCGAGGAGGCGCAGCGCCTCGGACGTCGCGAGCTCGTTGCGGTAGGAGAGCGCGAACCAGTCCTCGCCGGACTCCGCCGACTTGCGCAGGATCTTGTCGTCGAGGTCGGTGACGTTGCGGACGAGCGTGACGTCGTAGCCGTGGCCGCGCACGAGCCACCGGCGCAGCACGTCGAAGGCGACGGCGAACCGCACGTGACCGATGTGCGGAGGCGCCTGGGTGGTGAGCCCACAGATGTAGATCCCGACCCGGCCGGGCTGCAGCGGGGTGAAGTCGCGCAGGGCGCGCGACCGGGTGTCGAACAGTCTGAGAGTCACCCGCACAAGGGTACCGGCGGGCGGCCGCCGTCCCGACCACACGGCATACGGCCTCTCGGCTGGCAACGTCTGCGGATTCGGTGGTTCTGGCAACCACATCCGCAGACGCAAGGAGGGCGGACGAGCGAGACCCGCGGGGGTCAGTGACCGCGGGCGACCCACTCGTCGAGGTGCGGGGCCTCGTCACCGATGGTCGTGTGGTCACCGTGACCGGTGAGGACGACCGTTCCGGCGGGAAGGGTCAGCAGCCGGGTGCGGATCGACTCGATGATCTGCTCGAAGCTGCTGAAGGAGCGGCCCGTCGCGCCCGGCCCCCCGTTGAAGAGGGTGTCCCCGGTGAAGACCGCGTGCAGGGCCGGCACGTGGAAGGAGCAGCCCCCCGGCGAGTGGCCCGGCGTGTGCAGGACCCGCAGGGTGACGTCGCCGACGTGGAATTCCTGCCCGTCGCTGAGGGTGGAGTCCGGAGCGCCGTCCTGAGTGAGCGCCCAGACCACGCGGCCGAGCGGGTGGAGGTGGACGGGTGCGCCGGTGCGCTCCTTGAGCTCGTCCGCGACGTTGACGTGGTCACTGTGGCCGTGGGTGAGGAGGATGGCGCGCACCTTGCGGCCCGCGACCGCCTCGAGGATCGCATCGGCGTCATGGGCGGCGTCGATGATGAGGCACTCGCGCTCGTCGCCGACGACCCAGACGTTGTTGTCGACCTCCCACGAACCACCGTCGAGCTCGAAGAGACCGGAGGTGACGACCCGGTCGACACGGACCCCGCCGTGCGAGGGCGCGATGTCGACCTCGACGCCGACCGACTCAGGACTGGACATCAGAGCACCACCACCGATCGGAGCACCTCTCCGCGCTCCATCTTCTCGAACGCCGACTCGACCTCGTCGAGCGCGATCCGCTCGGAGACGAAGCCGTCGAGGTCGAACCGGCCCTGACGATAGAGGTCGACGAGCATCGGGAAGTCGCGGCTCGGCAGGCAGTCGCCGTACCAGCTCGACTTGAGGGCTCCCCCGCGACCGAAGATCTCGATCATCGGCAGAGTGACCTGCTGGTCGGGCGTCGGCACGCCGACGAGGACGACCGTCCCCGCGAGGTCGCGGGCGAAGAACGCCTGCTCGTAGGTCTCGGGGCGGCCCACCGCCTCGACGACGACGTCCGCACCGAAGCCCCCCGTGAGCTCGCGGATCCGCTCGACGACGTCCTCGGACCTGCCGTTGACGGTGTGCGTGGCCCCGAAGCTGCGCGCGGTGTCGAGCTTGGAGTCGTCGACGTCGACCGCGATGATCGTCGTCGCGCCGACGGTGTGGGCGCCGGCGATGGCCGCGTTGCCGACCCCGCCGCACCCGATGACGGCGACCGAGTCGCCGCGCTGGACGCCGCCGGTGTTGACGGCAGCGCCGAAGCCGGCCATGACACCACAACCGAGCAGGCCGACCGCGGCCGCATCGGCCTCGGCGTCGACCTTGGTGCACTGGCCGGCGGCGACGAGCGTCTTCTCGCAGAAGGCGCCGATGCCGAGCGCCGGACTCAGCTCGGTGCCGTCGGTGAGCGTCATGCGCTGGGTCGCGTTGTGGGTGTTGAAGCAGTACCAAGGCTTGCCCTTGAGGCAGGCGCGGCACTGGCCGCACACGGCGCGCCAGTTGAGGATGACGAAGTCGCCCGGGACGACCTCGGTGACACCCTCGCCGACAGCCTCGACGACGCCCGCGGCCTCGTGGCCGAGGAGGAAGGGGAACTCGTCGTTGATGCCGCCCTCGCGGTAGTGCAGGTCGGTGTGGCACACCCCGCAGGACTGGACGGCGACCACCGCCTCACCGGGCCCCGGGTCGGGCACGACGACGTCGACGACCTCGACCCCCGCACCCCTGGACAGGGCGACGACTCCCCTCACCGTCTGCGGCACTTGGCCCTCCGTCGCGTCGTTCTTGCGGTGTATGCCGGCCGCCCACCTCGGGGCGCCCTGCTCCGACGCTACCGCGAGAATGATCAGCCTGCAGAAATGGGTGTGACCAGCGCGGATGCCACCGCGGCGACGCCCTCGCCCCGACCCGTGAGGCCGAGCCCGTCGGTCGTCGTGCCGCTCACCGAGACCGGGGCTCCACAGGCCTTCGAGAGCGCCTCCTGTGCCTCGGCCCGGCGGGCGCCGACCTTGGGCCGGTTGCCGATGACCTGGACCGCGACGTTGCCGATCTCGAACCCGGCCTCGCGCACGAGCCGGGCCGCCTCGGCGAGCAGGGTCACGCCCGACGCTCCGGCCAGCTCGGGGCGAGACGTGCCGAAGTGCTCGCCGAGGTCGCCGATGCCTGCGGCGGAGAAGAGCGCGTCGCACGCGGCGTGGGCGGCGACATCGGCGTCGGAGTGACCATCGAGCCCGCGCTCACCGGGCCAATGCAGCCCGGCGACCCAGAGCTCGCGGTCGGACCCCTCGGGGGCGAGCGCGTGGACGTCGACACCGATTCCGGTGCGCGGCAGGGGTGCCCAGGCGGAGGCGTCAGCGCCCGAGGCGGGCGACGCGGGCGTCGTCACGACCCGTCCTTCCAGTCGATCGGACCGCGGTGGAGCTGGTGCGGCGCTGCCTGGGCGACGGGCTTGACGACGAGGGTGTCGATGTTGACGTGCTGGGGCAGGCCGACGGCGAAGGCCACGCAGGCCGCGACGTCGGCGGCGACGAGCGGGCGGTCGACGCCGTCGTAGACCTTGTCGGCCGCGGCCCGGTCACCATGGAGCCGGGTGAGCGAGAACTCCTCGGTGTGGACCATGCCCGGGCGGATGTCGATGACCCGCACATGCTCGCCGTTGAGCTCGAGGCGCAGCGTCTCGGAGACGACGGACTCGCCGTGCTTCGCGGCGACGTAGCCACCACCGCCGGCGTAGACGCGCTCCCCCGCGATCGAGCTGATGTTGACGATCGTCGCGCGTGGTGAACGCCTCAACAGCGGGAGCGCGGCCTGGGTGACGCGCACGGTGCCGAGGACGTTGGTGGCATACATCGCCTCCCACTCCGCGAGGTCACCGCTCTCGACCGGGCTGAGCCCGATGGCCCCGCCCGCGTTGTTGACGAGGACGTCGAGCCGGTCGAGCGAGCCGACGGCACTCGTGACCGCGTCGGCGTCGGTGACGTCGAGCGTGAGGGCGGTGACCGCGTCGCCGAGCTCGTCGACGACGGCGTCGAGCCGGTCGCGGCGACGGCCGGCGACGACCACGGCATACCCGTCCTCGACGAGACGGCGGGTGACGGCGGCACCGATGCCGGTGCCACCTCCGGTGACGAGGGCGACAGGTCTCTGGCTCACGGGCCGAGGATACGTTCGGCCCGCTCGAGGTCGGCCGCGGTGGTGACCTTGAAGGCGAGGTCGTCGCCGTCGACGACGAGGACACGACCACCGACGCGCTCGACGAGGGCGGCATCGTCCGTGGCCTCCGTACCCGAGGCGTGGGCCGCCGCGAGGACCGAGCGACGGAAGGCCTGCGGGGTCTGGACCGCGCGCAGCGTCGACCGGTCCGGCGTCCCGACGACGACGCCGGCCGCATCCACGGCCTTGATCGTGTCGGTCACGGGGAGCCCCGGGACGACGGCGTCGGCGCCGGCGCGCACGGCCTCGACGAGACGGTCGAAGAGGGCGGCGGGCGCGAGGCAGCGGGCCGCGTCGTGCACGAGCACGACGTCGAGGTCGTCGCGCAGGGCGGCGAGGCCCGCCGCCACCGAGGCCGTGCGCTCGGCCCCGCCCGCGACGACGGTGACGTCCCCCGAGCGCGGGTCTGCGGACACGAGCGCGCCCGCCTCCACGAGGTGGGAGGCGGGCGCGACGACGACGACCTGTCCGGTGTCAGTGGCCTCGAAGGCCCGGGTGACGGCGTGCTCGAGCAGCGTGGTGCCGGCGAGCCGGACGAACGCCTTGGGCTGGGCGGCACCCAGCCTCGTGCCCTGACCGGCGGCGACGATGACGACGCCGACGGAGCCGGTCGACCGGCTCAGGACGCGAGGACCTCGTCGAGGATGGACTCGGCCTTGTCCTCGTCGGTCTTCTCGGCGAGCGCGAGCTCGGAGACGAGGATCTGGCGGGCCTTGGAGAGCATGCGCTTCTCGCCGGCGGACAGGCCACGGTCCTTGTCACGACGCCAGAGGTCGCGGACGACCTCGGCGACCTTGATGACGTCGCCGGAGGCGAGCTTCTCGAGGTTGGCCTTGAAGCGGCGCGACCAGTTGGTCGGCTCCTCGGCGAACGGGGCGCGGAGCACCTCGAACACCTTCTCGAGGCCCTCCTTGTCGACGACGTCGCGGACACCCACGAGGTCGCAGTTCTCGGCGGGAACCTCGATGACGAGGTCACCCTGGGCGACCTTGAGCTTGAGGTAGAGCTTCTCCTCGCCCTTGATGGTGCGCTTCTTGATCTCTTCGATGCGCGCAGCCCCGTGGTGGGGGTACACGACCGTCTCGCCGACCTTGAAAACCATATGCTGTTTGCCCCTTTCGCGACCCCTAGTTTAACACGCCCGGACCGACACACGGAATCGAAGCGGTCGGCATACGTGCAGGTCAGAGGCCTGAAATGCGTTCGGAGGCAGCCAATTTGGGTCTTGACACAACGCCATCGGCGTGCCTTCGCGAGCGCGCGCGGGATCCCCTCGGGCAGCCATCAGGGGCCGACCTGCGCGACCGTGCACGCCGTCGCGGCGCGCGCTCGCTACGCTGTGTCCCGTGACGACCGCTGCCCAGACGACTCCCCGCCACCGCCTCCGTGCCGTCCTCGGTGCCGCCGTGCTCGGCACGACGCTCCTCGGCGGGTGCGCCGTGTTCTCGCCGGTTCAGACCGACTACGCCTACCAGGCCGCCGACGGCGTCAACGCGACCTTCGGGGACCTCGACGTGCGCAACCTCGCGGTCATCGCCGACGCCAAGGACGCGCCCGGCGCGCTCATCGGTCAGCTCGTCAACACGAGCACCGAGGACATCGAGGTCTCCCTCTCGAGCGAGGGCAGCGAGCCCGTCGAGGTGAAGGTGCCGCGCCAGGGCACGGTGTCACTCGGCGAGGACGGCGAGTCCGCCACGCTCTCGACGGTTCCGGCCGCGCCCGGTGAGGTGATCACCCTCTCCGTCGCGACCTCCGGCACGGGGCAGAACGTCCTCACGACGCCCGTCCTGCCGCCGGTCGGCTACTACGAGGACATCACTCCGGCGCCCGCGCCCAGCTCGTCCGCCAGCCCCTCGGGGAGCGCGTCGACGAGCGGCTGACGCCGCCCCTTCCCGTATGCCGGGAGCCCACCGAGCGCGATCGCGCGCCGGTGGGCTCCTGTCGTTCCTGACGACGGTCCGGCTCAGGCCTCGAACTTGTAGCCGAGCCCGCGCACGGTGACGATGTGCTGCGGCTGGGCCGGGTCGGGCTCGACCTTGGCGCGCAGCCGCTTGACGTGGACGTCGAGGGTCTTGGTGTCGCCGACGTAGTCGCTGCCCCAGACGCGGTCGATGAGCTGCATGCGGGTGAGGACGCGGCCGGCGTTGCGCAACAGCATCTCGAGGAGCTCGAACTCCTTGAGCGGCAGCTGGGTCGTCGAGCCGCCGACGGTGACGACGTGGCGCTCGACGTCCATGCGGACAGGGCCGGCCTCGAGCGTCGTCGGCAGCAGCTCCTCGGGCTCGCTGAGCCGGCGCAGGACGGCCTTGATGCGGGCGAGCAGCTCGCGGGAGGAGTAGGGCTTGGTGACGTAGTCGTCGGCACCGAGCTCGAGCCCGACGACCTTGTCGATCTCGCTGTCCTTGGCGGTGAGCATGATGATCGGCACCGCCGACTTCTGGCGCAGCGACCGGCACACGTCGACCCCCGAGAGTCCGGGCAGCATGAGGTCGAGCAGGACGAGGTCCGCGCCCGCGCTGTCGAACTCGACGAGGGCGTCGTTGCCGTTCTCGGCGACGCTCACCTCGTAGCCCTCCTTGCGCAGGAGGTAGGACAGGGGGTCCGAGAAGGACACTTCGTCCTCGACGACGAGGATGCGGGTCATCGCTGCTGTTCTCCTTGTGCCGTGCGGGCGGCCGTGCCTGGTGCCGTGCCTGGTGCCGTGCCGAGTGTCGCGCCCGGCGCCGTGCCGACGGCCGGCCGGTCCGAGTCTGCCGTTGTGCGGACTGCCGCTGCGGGCAGTCTCATCGTGAAGGTCGATCCGCGACCCTCCTCGCTCCACACCGAGACGTCGCCGCCGTGGGTGGCGCAGACGTGCTTGACGATGGCGAGGCCGAGCCCGGTGCCGCCGGTCGCGCGCGACCGCGCGGCGTCGACGCGGTAGAAGCGCTCGAAGATGCGGCCCTGCTCGGAGGCCGGGATGCCCTGCCCCTGGTCGGACACGGTGATCTCGACCGTGTCGCCGACGCGGCGGGCGGCGACCGCGACGCGGGTGCCCGGCTCGGAGTAGTTCACGGCGTTCGATACGAGGTTGGCGATGGCGGTGGCGAGGAGCTCGGAGTCGCCGAAGACGCTCGCCCGCTCGTCGGCCACGGTCTCGAGGCTGATCTGGCGCGACTCCGCAGCGACGCGCACGCGGTCGACGGCCTCGGCGACGACGGCGGGGATCGAGACCAGCTCGGGCTCGTGCAGGGTGTCGGCCACCTGGAGGCGCGAGAGGTCGACGATCTCCTTGACGAGCCGGGTGAGCCGGGTCGACTCGACCTGGATGCGAGCGGCGAAGCGCGACACCGCCTCCGGGTCGTCGCGGGCGTCGAGGACGGCCTCGGCGAGCAGGGCGATGCCGCCGACCGGCGTCTTGAGCTCGTGGGAGACGTTGGCGACGAAGTCGCGGCGCACCTCCTCGACGCGACGGGCGTGGGTGTGGTCCTCGGCGAGGATGAGGACGTGGCTCGCGCCGAGCGGTGCGACACGGGCCTTCATGAGCGCGTTGGTCGTCGTGCCGAACCCGCGCGAGAGCTCGAGGTCGACCTCGCGGATCTCGCCATCGCGGCGCACCTGGCGCGCGAGCTGACGGAGCTCGGCGTGGACGAGCTCGCCGTGGCGGACGAGGCCGTAGCTCACGGCCGAGGCCGAGCTGTTGACGACGGCGTCGGAGGCGTCGAGGACGATGGCGATCGAGCGCAGGACGGCGAGCACGTCGGTGACGCCGGTCGGCAGGCTCGGCGGTGGCGTCGGCGGGATCTCGGTGAACGTGCGCTCGCTGAACCGGCTCGCGGCGACGGCGACGGCCCCGATGACGAGCCCCAGCCCGCCACCGACGATCCCGGCGAGCGTCGCATCCACGTCACCAGCGTAATCCGAGGTCGAGGACGCTCCGCGACACCGACGGGCGCCCCAGCATGGGGCCACCTCAATGTTCACCTTCGGGGTGGCCGGTGTTCACCACCTCGTGCCACGCTGCGGACGTCGGTCACCGCGCGGGCTGCGCGAACCGGCGGAACGCGGGCGCCCCGGCGCCCACCACTGAGAGGGAGCAGATGCGCAAGGCATTCCACGAGGAGCTCGACCGGGTCACCGAGGCACTGGTCGAGATGACGCGGCTCGCGAGCTCCGCGATGTCGCGAGCGACGACGGCGCTCCTCGACGCCGACGTCCAGCTGGCCGAGTCGGTCATCGGCGCCGACGTCGAGATCGACGCGCTGCGCGAGGAGCTCGACCTGCTGTCGTTCGACCTGCTCGCGCTCCAGCAGCCGGTCGCCACGGACCTGCGCATGGTCGTCACGTCGATGCGGATGAGCTCGGACATCGAGCGGATGGGCGACCTCGCGCGCCACGTCGCCAAGGTCGCCCGGCTGCGCTACCCCGCCTCGGCGGTGCCGCCGGAGCTGCGCTCGATCATCCTCGAGATGGGCCAGGTCGCCGAGCGCATCGTCACCAAGGCCGGCTCGGTCATCGCCGCGCGCGACGTCGAGGCCGCCCGCCAGATCGAGCGCGACGACGACGCGATGGACGACCTGCACCGGCAGCTCTTCGAGCGCCTCGCCTCGGACTCGTGGACCCACCCGGCCGAGACGACCGTCGACATCACCCTCGTCGGCCGCTACTACGAGCGGTTCGGCGACCACGCCGTCTCCGTCGCCCGTCGCGTCGTCTTCCTCGTCACCGGCGAGCACAACGCCGAGAGCGAGGTCAGCCACGAGGACGAGGAGGACGACGAGGCGTTCCCCGAGACCAAGGTGGAGCCCACCGCCTGAGCCGCACCGGGGCCGACCGGGGGGCCGGACGGCATACGGGCTTCCTCACCCGTATGCCGGCCCACGCAGAACGTGGGACCCGCGCTCGCGTCAGCGGCCCTGGTTGGCGACCGCCGCGGCGGCCGCCGCGGCTGCCTCGGGGTCGAGGTACTCGCCCGGCTTCGTCGGCATGAAGTCGTCGCCGAGCTCGTAGACGAGCGGCTGGCCGGTGGGGATGTTGAGGGCCGCGATGTCCTCGTCGCTGATCCCGTCGAGGTGCTTGACGAGGCCGCGCAGGCTGTTGCCGTGGGCGACGACGAGGACGGTCTCACCGGCCACGAGGTCGTCGCGCAGCGGACCCTTCCAGTAGGGCATGAAGCGCTCGATGACGTCCTTGAGGCACTCGGTGCGGGGCACCTCGAGGCCGGCGTAGCGCGGGTCGTCGGTCTGGTCGAACTCGGATCCGACCTCGATCGCCGGCGGCGGGGTGTCGAACGAGCGACGCCACAGCATGAACTGCTCGTCGCCGTACTTCTCGCGCGTCGCCGCCTTGTCGAGGCCCTGCAGCGCGCCGTAGTGGCGCTCGTTGAGGCGCCAGTCCCGGCGCACCGGGATCCAGTGGCGGTCGGCCGCGTCCAGGGCGAGGTTCGCCGTCGTGATGGCGCGTCGGAGCACGGACGTGTGGACGACGGTCGGCAGGACACCGCGCTCCTTGAGGAGCTCGCCGCCGTGGACGGCCTCCTCGCGACCCTGGTCGTTGAGGTCGACGTCGACCCAGCCGGTGAAGAGGTTCTTGGCGTTCCACTCGGAGTGGCCGTGACGCAGCAGGATGAGGGTGTGAGCCATGTGCGGCAGCCTATCGACGCCGCGCCGGGCGGCGGACCGTCTGTCCGTCCAGCGGTGGGCGGGCTTCGCCGAAAACGGGTGGGCCGGGCCTGCCGCTCTGAGACGATCGGGCATGGGCAGAACCCTCGCCGGGGTGTGGGCGCACCCGGACGACGAGTGCTACGCCATGTTCGGGTCGGTGGTGAGGCACAGCACCGACCCGGGCTTCCGCCTCGTCGTGCTGCACGCGACCGACGGTGATGCTGGTGAGATCGCCCCCGGCGTGCCGGCCACCCGAGAGGGTCTCGGGGCGTGGCGGCGGGCCGAGGACGTCGCCGCGTGGCGGGCGCTCGGCACCGAGCCCGCGCGGCACGTGTGGCTCGGTCACGGCGACGGCCGGCTCGACGAGGTCGGGGACGGGCTCGTCGACGAGGTCGCGGCGTTCCTGCGGGCGGAGCGCCCGGACGTCGTCCTCACGTTCGGGCCCGACGGAGTCACGGGGCATCCGGACCACATCGCCATCGGCGCCGCGACCGAGAACGCGTTCCACCGAGTGCGAGGTGAGGCCGGCGGGGACGGGCTGCAGCGGCTGCTCTTCGGGTGCATCCCGCGTCGTGCCTGGCACATCGCCCAGCGCTACCGCGTGGCGGCCGGGCTGGGGGCCTGGGACCCGTCGGAGGTCTACCACCTGCGCGGGGTGCCCGACGAGGACGTCGGCGTCGTCGTCCGCCACAGGGAGGGCCTCGAGCGGATGCTCGCCGCGCACAAGGAGCACGCGAGCCAGCGGCACGTCATGTTCGACCCGGCGGCCTCGGACGAGCGCTGGATGAAGGTGATCTCGCTCGAGACGTGGGTCGTCGCGTGGCCACCGCGCGAGCCGGGCGCGGCGGTGCTCACCGACGTCTTCGAGGGTCTGGACCCGTAGCCGTGTGCGCAGGCCTCACGGACGCACCGTTGCGTCCGGCAGGATGACGCCCTGACCACCAGAGTTGCGGACGCAAGGGGTCGGGGGGCGCCGGCATACGGGTCGGGTGGGTCAGCCCTTGTCGAGGAGGTACCGGAACGCCTCGAGGTTGCGCAGCGACTCGCCGCGCGAGACCCGCCAGTCCCACTCCTTCTGCATCGAGGTGAGGAAGCCGATGACGAGCAGGTCGTTGAAGGGCGAGTCGGCGGCCTCGAGGACGACCCCGAGGACCTGGTCGAGCCGGTCGGCGTCGACACCTGCCAGGGGGATGCGGCCGGTGACGTAGACGTCGCCGCTGCCGTCGATGGCGTAGGCGAGACCCGGCAGCCGGAGGTTGCGCCGCAGGAGGCTGCGGTAGAACTCCTCGTGGTTCTCGTCGGGGTTGCGGATGACGAAGGCCGACACCGACAGGTCGGAGTCGCCGACGACGAGCGAGACGACCGTCTTGAGCTTCTTCTCGCCGGGCAGGGTCACGACGAACTCGCCGTCGCGCGCGCCCGCCTCCCACTCGATGCCGGCGTCGTCGAGGAAGGCCTCGATGACGGCGGCGGGACCCGTCACGGGATCACCGCGGTGGGTATGCCGGCCAGCGAGTCCGAGTCGTTGATCGAGGCGCGCAGCGGGGCGGCGAGGGCTGCTTCGTAGACGGCGACGAGCCGCTCGGCCGTCACCTCCCACGAGAAGCCGGATGCGTGCTCGACCGCGCGGACCGACAGCTCGGCCGCGCGTGCCGGGTCGTCGAGGACCCCCTCGATGGCGTTGGCCCACTCGTGCGGGTCGTGCCCGTCGACGAGGACCCCGGCATCGCCGACGGCGGTGGGCAGGCCGCCCACGTTGGTCGCCACGACGACGGCGCCGCAGGCCTGCGCCTCGACGGCGACGAGCCCGAACGACTCGTTGTGCGACGGCACGGCGACGACGTCCGCGGCACGCATCCACGAGGCCAGCGTGGCGCGGTCGGTCGGCGGGACGAACCGGACGAGGTCGCCGATGCCCTCGTCGTCGGCCAGCCGCTGGAGCCCCATCGGCGAGCGCACGCCCGAGCCGCTCGCGCCACCGAGCACCCCGACGACGAGGCGTCCACGCAGCGACGGGTTCCGGCGGACGAGGTTGCCGGCCGCCCGGATGAGCACGTCGGGAGCCTTGAGCGGCTGGATCCGGCCGACGAAGAGCAGCAGGACGGTGTCGTCCGCGAGGCCGACATCGCGCCTCGCCTCGCTGCGGTCGCCCGGACGGAAGACGTCGAGGTCGACACCGGGCGAGACGACGTCGACGCGCCCGGGGTCGGCGGCATAGAGGTCGAGCAGCTCGCGGGCCTCGTCGGTCGTGTTGGCGACGAGACGGTCGGCCGCCTCGACGACCTGGGCCTCGCCGATCTCCCGGCCCTTGGGCTCCTCGGGGTCGCCCTCGGCGCGGTGGAGGTTCTTGACGCGGGCCATCGTGTGCATCGTGTGGACGAGCGGGACGTTCCAGCGGTCAGCGGCCAGCCACCCCACCTGTCCCGACAGCCAGTAGTGCGAGTGGACGAGGTCGTAGTGCCCCTCGGGGGCGTGCGCGGCGACGCGCATCATGCCCGCCGCGAAGGCGCACAGCTGACCGGGCAGGTCCTCCTTGTCGAGGCCCTCGTAGGGTCCCGCCGAGATGTGCCGGACGATGACGCCGGGCTCGACCTCGACGATCGGGGCGGCGGCGGCCGTCGTGCGACGGGTGAAGATGTCGACGGCCACGCCTCGTCGCGCCAGCCGCTTCGCGGCCTCGAGGACGTAGACGTTCATGCCGCCGGCGTCCCCCGTGCCCGGCTGCGCCAGCGGCGAGGTGTGCACCGACACCATCGCGACCCGGAAGCGGGGCCGGGCCTGCTCGCTCGTCATCTCGTCAGTCTGGCACGCAGGGTTCACCCCCGGCGCGGCACGCCGCTCAGGGTGAGGGTGGCCCGGTTCGACCAGGCATGGACGTCGAGGCGGCCGTCCGGCCGGAGGTCGACGCCACGCGCCCTCGCCGCCGGTCCGATGCCGACGACCGCGCGGCGGGCGGAGGTGAAGGCACGCTGCTCCCCCGCCTGTGGGACGAGCCACCAGCCCTTCTTGCGAAGCGTGCGGTCGGGCAGCGCGGGCGGCATGCCCGTCGTCGCGGGGAGGGCGTCGAGGTGGACGACGACGGCGTCGGCACCCTGGGCGTGCGCGGTCACGTGCACCCCGGCCGTGGTGAGGAGGAACACGAGCCGCAGCGGCATGGCCCTCGGCTCGCCCTCGACCTCGCCGTAGACCTCACCGAAGTAGGCCGCACGCCCCGGCTCGATGCGGACCTCGTCGATACGGACGTGGTCCAGGCTCGCCTCGACGTGCTCGACCGGGTGGCCGTCGTGCTCGCCCAGCTCACCGAGGACGGCGCTCACGGGTGATCCGCGCGTGATGGTGTCGGCGAGCGTCCCGCTCGCGGCGGACACCCGGAAGCCGGACTGGTAGGCCGCCACCGTGTAGCCGCGGCCGAGCGTCGCGACGCCGCGCGCGGACTCGTCGACGGTGAGGAGTCCGGGGGCGACGGGCACGAGACCGATGTCGGTGCGCAGCAGGACGGGCAGCCACCCCCACAGCCCGAGTGCCGCGGCCGCGGCGACGGAGACGACGAGCGCCACCATGCTCCGGCTCACGTCGCGGCCACCTTGGCCGCCTGCACCCCATCTGCCCACGTCAGCAGCCTAGGGGCGCGGCCTGTGGGTCGTGACCGCTGCTCGTACGCTGGCTCCGTGGCGAGGACGAGACCTGTCGGGGTGGTCACCCGCGGCACGACCAACCCCAACCGGCTCCGGCGCTGCGACCGCTGGCTCGCCGGGCCCGCGTCCTGGCGGCTGCGCCGCTCGGTCGACCCGCCGGTCGTCGTCGACCTCGGCTACGGCGCCTCCCCCGTCACCGCCGTCGAGCTCCACGACCGGCTGCGCCGGGTCCGTCCTGACATCGAGGTCGTCGGCATCGAGATCGAGCCCGACCGGGTGGCCGCGGGTCGCGCGCTGGAGCGAGCCGGGCTCTCCTTCCGGCTCGGCGGGTTCGAGGTGCCCCTCGACGGCCGGTCGGCGACGGTCGTCCGCGCCTTCAACGTGCTGCGCCAGTACGACGAGGCCGAGGTTGCCGACGCGTGGGCGACCGTGTGCCACCGCCTCACGCCCGACGGCCTGCTCGTCGACGGCACCTGCGACGAGCTCGGCCGGCTCTCGACGTGGGTGGCCGTCGAGCCGAGTGGTCCGGTGAGCCTCACTCTCTCGTGGCACCTCCGCGGTCTCGACACGCCCTCGGTCATCGCCGAGCGGCTGCCCAAGGCGCTCATCCACCGCAACGTCCCCGGCGAGGGGGTCCACGCGTGGCTCGCCGACGTCGACCGGCACTGGGCACGCAGCGCGAGCCACGCGGCATACGGGGTCCGTCAGCGGTTCCTCGCGACGGCACAGGCACTGCGGGAGGCGGGCTGGCCCCTCCTCGACGGCCCGTCGCGATGGCGGCTCGGGGAGCTCACCGTGGCGTGGGACGCCGTCGCACCGGGATCAGGCGGTGTGGGTCACCAGGGGCCGTAGGGACCCTGGTGCGAGCCGGTGCCGCGACCCTGCACGGTCTCGACCGCGGGGCGGACGTCGGCGAGGTAGACCCCCGCGGCGACGACGCCCAGGATGGTGAAGATCCCGAGGTTGCCCAGCGAGACGAACCCCAGGAGGGCGGCGACACCCGTGACCGCGAGCCAGAAGTTCTTCGTGCGCTTGCCGGCCGCGACGAAGGCGTCGGGGCGGGTCCGCAGCGCGTGGATGAAGGCGAACACCTCGATCGCCAGGGCCGCAATGGTGAGCACGAGAATGACGTAGCCCTGCGCCGCACCGAGTCCGAACATGCCTGCAGCCTACGGCGAAGAGCTGTCGACCACGATGGTCACCGGCCCATCGGCGACGATCTCGATGTCCATGTGCGCACCGAACCGCCCGGTCGCGACGGTGAGTCCGCGGTCGCGCAGCGCCGAGACCACCTGTGCGACAACGGGTTCTGCGACGTCGCCGGGTGCGGCGGCGTTCCACGACGGGCGACGGCCCTTGCGCGTGTCGGCGAGCAGGGTGAACTGGCTGACGACGAGCACGGGCGCCCCGGCGTCGGTCACCGACCGCTCCCCCTCGAGCAGGCGCAGGTCGGCGACCTTGCGTGAGATGAGCTCGACCTCGGCGGGCCCGTCGTCGTGCCCGACGCCGACGAGCACGAAGAGCCCGGGCTCGCTGATCTCGCCGACGGTCTCGCCCTCGACGACGACGGCTGCCCGCCGGACCCGCTGGATGACGGCGCGCACTCAGGCACCCACGCTCAGTCGGCCCTGCTCAGATGCCCACGGCGACGACGGAGCCCACGGGCTCGCCGTGGCCGAGGATCGGCGCGTCCTCGAGCGCCTCGATGGCGCCGGACTCGATGCCGAGACGACGCATCACGGCGGCGAGGATGACCGTGCGGGCGCGCTGCCCACCGTCGGCGACCTTGAGGGCGATGCCGCGACCGTCGGCCAGCCCGACGGCATACACCGCCTCGGCGCCGTCCTTCGCGATCGCACCGGGGGTGCGCTGGATGAGGGTGGTGACGTCGCGCCGGCTGCCGCCGAGGTACTCGGGGTGGCTACGGATGGCGTCGGCGACGCGGGCCTCGTCGGTGCCGGGGGCGGCACTTGCGATGCGGCCGAAGGCGCGCGCCAGACCCGCCAGCGAGACGGCCATGACGGGGGCGCCGCACCCGTCGACGGCGGTCGCCGCGACCCTCTCCCCCGTGAGCTCGGCGAGGGTGTCGTCGCACGCGCGCTGGAGCGGGTGGTCGCGGTCGAGGTATGCCGTGTGGTCCCAGCCGTTGGCGACGCAGGTCGCGAGCATGCCGGAGTGCTTGCCCGAGCAGTTCTGGGCGAGCGACTCCTTGCCGTGGCCGGCGCGGATCCACTCGAGCCGGGCCTCGTCGTCGATGGGGTAGTCGGGCGTGTTCTGCAGGTCGCGCACGGTGAGCCCGGCACCGTCGAGGATCTCGCGCACGGCATCGAGGTGGAACGACTCGCCCGAGTGGCTCGCGCAGACGAGGGCGAGGTGGTGCGGGGCGAGGTCGAGCCCGTGGCGGACCATGGCCAGCGCCTGGACCGGCTTGTTGGACGAACGTGGGAAGACCGGGTCGGTCGCGCTCCCGAGCTCGAGCTCGACCGACCCGTCGGGGGCGGTCACGGCGACGCTCGCGCGGTGGGCGGACTCGACGAAGCCGCCCCGGATCGCGTGCGCGAGGACCGGGGCGGCGTCGAGGGCGGCAGGGGTGGACTCGAGGTTCAGGGCGCTCACACCACCCAGACTAGGTCCGCTCCCGAAGGGGTCAGTCGCCGACCTTCTCGGCGGCCTTCTCGGCAGCCTTGGTCGAGGTGGCGGCGGTCTTCCTGGCGGCGGTCGTCGTCGCCTTGGCGCGGGTCGTCGTCCTCTTGGCGGCCTTGGTCGCCGTGGTGCTCGTGCGCTTGGCGGCGGTGCGGGTGCGCTTGGCCGACGCCGCGATGTCGGTGGCGGCGACCTCGGCGTCCTCACGGACGGTCCCGACGACGATCTCGGCCACGTGCGCGGCCTCCTGGCGGCCGGTGGTGAAGGTGGCCAGGGCCGAGGAGCGGACGTCGAGGACGGCCTTGCGGGCGGTGGTGACGGCGCCCTTGCCGAGCGAGAGGGTGACCTCGGCCTGCTCGACGAGGTCCTTGGTGGCCTTCTGGTTCTTGATGCGGGTGACGAGCTTCTCGCCGCGGACGGCGAGGCCCTCGTAGCCCTTGCTGACCTGGTCGAGGGTGGCGACACCCGAGTCGAGGGCCTTGGCCGGGAGGGCCTTGACGTCCTCGATGACGACGCCGGCGCGCTTCTGGACCTCGTCGGCGCGCTTGGTGAAGGCGGCGGGGGCGAGCTCGGCGCGGACCTTGTCGGCGCGGACGCGGGCGTCGGCGACGGCCTTGTCGGCGTTGACGCGGGCCTCACGGGCGCGCTCGACGGCGAGGTCCGTGACGCCGACGACGGCGAAGAGCGGGGTGGCGGGCTTGGTGGTGGTCTTGGTGGCCATGTGTTCCTCCTGGAAGGGACGGGTGCTGCAACGGATGGTCGGGGGCGTCAGGGCGCGGTGTCGGTGCCGACGAAGGACTCGTAGACGTCGAGCAGGGTCGCCTTCTGACGGGCGGTGAGGACGGGGTCGGCGGCGATGGCGTCCCGCACGGTGGGGGTGGTGGCCTCGGCGTCGTGGTGCTCGTCGAGGATCCCGGCCTTGACGTAGAGCGTCTCGGCCGACACCTCCAGACCCTTGGCGAGCTGCTGGAGGATCTCGGCGCTCGGGCGCTTGAGTCCCCGCTCGATCTGGCTCAGGTAGGGGTTGGAGATGCCCGCGAGCTCGGAGAGCTGACGCAGCGACAGACGGTGCGACAGACGCTGCTCACGCAGGTAGTCGCCCAGTCCGGCGAGGTCGTTCAGCGGGTTCCGGCTCATGCATCCATTGTGCTTGCTCCAGTTAGCAAAATGCAAACCATGGCTAGCGTGACGCTCGCCACGCACGCTCGGCGCGCATCCGGCATACGGACTCTCGTATGCCGTTCGCTTCGCTCCGGCATAATCTCCCGTTATGTCCGTGAGCCAGCTCCTCGTCTTCCCCAACCCGGTGAACGAGAAGGCGGCCCGGGTCGTCGCGGCCGGCGTCGTCGTGCTCGCCGGGCTCACGCTCGTCACCCAGTGGTGGTGGCTGTCGGTCGTGCTCGCCGCCGGGTTCGCGACGCGCGTCGCCGGTGGGCCGCGGTTCAGCCCGCTGGGGCGGCTCGCCGTGCACGTCGTCGCGCCGTGGTTCGGTCGCCCCCGGTGGGTGCCCGGGCCGCCGAAGCGCTTCGCCCAGACGGTGGGCCTCGTGACGAGCACCGCGGCCGCCCTGAGCGCCCTCGCCTTCGGGGCGACGACGGCGGCGTCGGTGCTGCTCGGTGTGCTCGTCGTCTTCGCGACGCTCGAGGCCGCGGTCGGGTTCTGTGCCGGGTGCTGGGCGTTCGGGCAGCTCATGCGGCTCGGCGTCATCCCCGAGGAGACGTGCGCCGCGTGCAACGACCTCAGCCTGCGACGCGGCGACCCCGAGCGCGAAGGCGCCACCCAGCCCGCCTGACTCGTGGCGCCTCCTCAGCTTTTGCTCCCCATGCGGGAACGTTGAGGGTCCGGAGGGAACATCTCCCTCCGGACCCTCGACGTTCGCTCCCCAGGAGCAAAAGTTGGGGCGAGGGAGCGGGGGTCAGCGACGCTTGATGCCGAGGAGCTCGCGGGCCTGCGTCGTCGTCATCGGTGGGCGTTGCATCGTCGTCGCGAGCTCGGCGGCCCGGGCGACGAGCTCGGAGTTGTGCTGCACCTGCTGGCCACGCGCGAAGAAGACGTTGTCCTCCATGCCGACCCGCAGGTGGCCGCCGGCCGACAGCGCCGCCGCGAGCACCGGCAGGTGGGTCCGCCCGATCCCCGTCGCCGACCACGACGTCACCTCCTCGGGCAGCATCGCGACGCCGGCGAGCAGCGCAGCCGCCGTGCCCGGCATCGCTCCGGGCACGCCGAGGACGAAGTCGACGTGCACCTTGCCGCCGAAGGGGAGCCCGTGGGTGTCGAGGAGCCGCCGCAGCGCGTGGACGTGGCCCAGCTCGAAGAGCTCGAACTCGGGGACGACCTCGCGCTCCTGCGCCTGGACGTAGAGGTCGGACATGAAGCCCCACGGGTTCAGGAAGACGTCGTCGCCGAAGTTCGTCGTGCCGCACGTGAGGCTGCACGAGTCCGGCTCGGCCTCGAGCACGGTGAGCCGCTGCTCGAGAGGGTCGTGCACAGAGCCGCCGGTCGAGAGCTGGACGACGAGGTCGGTCTCGGAGCGGACCGCGTCGACCGCGTCCTTGAGCCGTCCGCCGTCGAGGGTGGGACGGTGCTCGCCGTCGCGGATGTGCAGGTGGATGAGGGCGGCGCCTGCGGCCTCGCACGTCCGCGCCGTCTCGACGAGCTCGTCGAGGGTCGTCGGGAGCTGCGGCAGATCGGCCTTCGCGTGCTCGGCGCCGGTGGGCGCGACGGTGATGAGGGTCGCGGACGATGCGGTGGCCATGCGCGCCAGTGTGTCAGGCGAGTCCTGCGCCACCGCCACGGGACCGAAAGATCCTGCGGCGGGTCAGGGGGTGACGATGACGGTTTGCGCGCCGGCGACGGTCCCTGCGACAAGATCAGCGTCGACGGGGGTGTTGCGCTTGACGACGGCGAGGGCGATCGGACCCTCCTCGTGGTGGCGTGCCACGGTCGTCAGCCGTCCGACGACGCGGCCGTCGAGCGAGAGCTCGGCACCGGCCTCGGGCAGGACGTGTCCCGAGCCGTCGAGGTGAAGGAAGACGATGCGGCGCGGCGGCCGGCCGAGGTTGTGGACCCGGGCGATCGTCTCCTGCCCGCGGTAGCAGCCCTTGTGCAGGTGCACCGCCGTGCGCAGCCAGTCGAGCTCGTGCGCGATCGTGCGGTGGTCGGTCTCGAACCCGAGGCGCGGGCGCCAGGCGGCCACCCGCAGCGCCTCCGCGGCCCACGTGCCGGCGAGCGGCCGGTCGCCGACGGCCGACTCGAGGTCCCCGCGCGCGACGATGAGCTCGCGCCAGCGCCGCGCCTCACCCGGGTGCCCCGTCTCGGGCCCGTATGCCGCGGTGTCGCCGACAAGGGCCGGCCACGGGTCGACCCACGCGAGCGGCTCACCCTCGACACTGGCGGCCGAGAGCGGCTCGCCGAGGACGGCATACGCGGCGGTGACGTCCGCGACCTCGACGCGGAGCATGAAGCGCATCGAGTCGAGCCAGGCGGCGAGCGCGGGCGCGGTGCCGGGCTCGACGGTGAGCCACGTCGTCTCGCCGTCGTCGACGACGTGGAGGGCGTGCTCGACGTGCCCCTTGGGCGAGAGGACGAGCGACTCGGCGCCCACGCGCGGCGCGAGGCCGGTGAGGTGCTGCGAGGTGATCGAGTGCAGCCAGGAGAGGCGGTCCGGCCCGGTGACCGTGACGACGCCGCGGTGCGAGAGGTCGACGACGGCAAGGCCCTCCTCGAGGAGGCGCTGCTCGCGGCCGGGGTCGCCGTAGTGCGCGGCCACGCCGGCGTCGAGGCCCTCCCCCGCGACCGCGCCGGGGCGGGTGAGCAGTGGGGAGGCTGGTGCGGTGGCGGGAGCCGTGGTGGTGTCGGTCATGTCTGCTTCCTGCAGTCGCGGCAGAGTCCGTGGATCGCCGCGTGCGTGACGTCGGCCTCGAACCCCAGAGAACGGTCGAGCCGCTCGACGAATTCCTCGGCCACGTCCAGCGGGGCCTCGCCGACCGACCCGCACCCGCGGCACACGACGTGGATGTGCGTGGCGTGCGAGGTGAGGTGGTAGCTGGGGACCCGGTGGTCGACATGGGTGTGGCTCACGAGGCCGAGGTCGGAGAGCGCTTCGAGCGAGCGGTAGACGGTCGAGAGCGCCATCGGCGACCCGCCCTGCGCGGCAACGGCCTCGACGACCTGCTCGGGCGTGGCGTGGCCGAGGGACCCGACGGCGTCGAGCACCTGCTGGCGCTGCGGGGTGAGCCGCCGTCCGGCGGCCCGCAGTCGCGTGCCCAGATCGCTCACCACACCAATGTATGCCGCCCTCCAGCCGTCGCCGAGCGGCCCACCTACACTTGCCGCGTGCTGGATGAGTTCGAGGACGACAACCGCCCCACCGAGCAGCGCCCCCGCAAGAGGCCCCGGTGGGGACGCCGTCTGCTCATCTTCATCGCATCGCTGCTGGCGCTCTGCCTCGTCGCGGCCGGCGGCTTCGTCGTCTTCCTCAACCAGAAGGCGGCCAACAACATCACCCAGGACGACCTGCTCCCCTCGGCCGCCCCGTCGGCGACGCTCCCCGACGGCTCGGTCGTCGAGCTGCCCCAGGACGCCGGCGAGAACTACCTCATCATCGGCTCCGACGCCCGCCCCGGTGAGACGGCGAGCCGGTCGGACGTCATCGTGCTCGTGCACGTCCCCGAGGACAAGAAGGCCGTCCAGCTGATCCACTTCCCGCGTGACCTCTATGTCGCGATCCCGGGCCGGGGCAAGAACAAGATCAACGCGGCCTACGCCTTCGGTGGTGCACCGCTGCTCGTGAGCACCCTCCAGAATCTCCTCGGGGTGAAGATCGACCACGTCGCCAAGACCGACTTCGAGGGCTTCAAGCGGATGACCGACGCGGTGGGCGGCGTTCGGGTCTATGCCGAGGAGGCCAGCGACGAGGGGTTCTTCCAGGTCCGCGAGGGCTGGAACGACCTCAACGGCACGCAGGCCTTGGCCTTCGTCCGTGAGCGCAAGACCCTGTCGGAGGGCGACATCTCGCGTGGCCGCCGCCAGCAGGCCTTCATCAAGGCCCTCATGATCAAGACGCTCACCCCCTCGGTCATCGCCAACCCGGTGACGCTGACCCGCTTCGTCGACGCCGCGACGAGCAACCTCGTCGTCGACCAGGGGCTCGACGTCGGCCAGATGAGGAACGAGGCGATCAGCCTGCGCAACATCCGCAGCAGCGACATCGTCTTCATCACCGCGCCGTTCACCGGATTCGGCACCGCGCCCGACGGCGGCTCGATCGAGATCGTCGACGAGGCGAGCATGAAGGCCCTGGGCGACGCGCTGCGCAACGACACGATGGAGGACTACGGCGACGTCACCGTCACGCCGTGACGCTGGGACAGCCGGGACGCCGTGACGGCGTGGGCAGCCGCCGGGGCTACTCGACCCGCTTGAGCTCCGCCGAGAGGTGCGAGGTGAGCGGTTGGCCGACGGCCGCCATGTCCATGACCCAGAGCAGGTTGGACTGGACGTAGCCGTACATGCGGTGGCCCGCGGTGTACTCCTTGGCGTGCGGGCTGCGCATGACCCCGTCGGTGCGGAGCTCGACCTTCGCCGGCTGGGCGTGACCGGCATACATCTCGACGATGCCGGTCGGGTGGGTGAGGAGCAGCTCGACGTTGGTGCCGTCCGGCGTCTCCGGCACGGGACGCCAGAAGCCGACCTCGGTCGCAAGCGGGCGGACCTTCTCGCCGGCCTCGTCGAGGAGCCAGGTCTGGCTGCGCCACTCGAGGAAGGGACGGCCGTCGTGCCAGCAGTGCACCTCCTGGCCGAAGTTCCTCGACTCGATCGTCGGGTAGCCGACGACGCCGGCGCCGGCCCACTTGCCGACGAGCCAGGCCAGAGGAGCGAGCTCGGAGGGGAGGTTGGTGTCGAGGTGGAATGCCACGAGTGGGATCGTAGCCGCACACCACAGGAGGCCCCATGTCGCTGACCCCGCCCGCCACCCCGCCTGCCACCCGGACCGGCACCCGGCCGCTCGTCGTCAAGATCACGTGCGGCGAGGAGGCGCTCGAGCGGCTCAACCAAGGGCTCACCGTCGCCTCCACCGCGCTCGCCGCCGGTGCCGAGGTGAGCGTCTGGCTCACGGGCGACGCGACGTGGATGGCAGTGCCGGGTCGGGCCGAGCAGCTCACCCTCCCCCACGGCGCGCCCCTGCACGAGCTGCGCGACGCACTCCTCGAGGGCGCGACCGTCACCGTCTGCGGGCAGTGCGCGGCGCGACGCGACCTCGGCCCGGACGACCTCCTCGACGGTGCGACGGTCCGCGGCGCCGCGGCCTACGTCGAGGAGATCCTGCGCCCGGACGCGCAGGCGATCGTCTACTGACCGGCGCATCGACCGATCGGCACGACGGCGTATGCCGTCCGCCCACCCTCATTGGACTGCCCCACCACGAGGCCTCGCGGTGGGGCAACCAGATGAATGAGGCGGTGCTCAGCCGACGAGGATCATCGCGAGCACGTAGACCGGCACGCCGGCGACGAGCACCGAGGCGGCGGCGGCGGTGAGCTGGCCGCGCAGCCCTCGGATCGGCGGCAGCACGCAGAGCACCCGGCGCATGACGTGGGCGAGGGTCGCGGAGATCGCACCGAGGACGACACCGGCGACGACGCCGACCTCGTCGACGAGCAGTCCGCTGACCCCACCCGCCAGGAACCCGAGCAGGGCCGCGATGGCGACCATCCACGGCCGCACGCGGTCGATGCTCGCGCCGAGGTCCGTGAGCGCCGAGACCGCGAGCGCGATGGCGACGACGATGACCACCTCGGGCCCACCGGACGTGCGGCCGAGCGGCACCCACGCGGCGCCGATCGTGGCGATGGCGATGCCGGCGGCGCTGACGGCGACCGACTGGGTGAGACGCGGACGCCCGTCCTTGCGCACGACCTGGTGGAGGAACATCGTGAGGACGGCCGCGGCGACGACGACCGGGACGTGCCGCAGGAAGGGGTCGTCGGGTGTCACCGCCACGGTCACGGGGGCGAGCACCCCCGCGACTCCGACGGCGAAGGAGGACCCGAAGCGGCTCGACGAGCCGAGGAGCTCGGGCCAGCCCCACGCGAGCGCCAGCCCCAGCCACGCGACCGCGGCAGCACCGAGCGCGTGGTCGGCGGTCGTGGCGACGGCGAGGAGTGCGGCGAGGACGGCAGTCGCGACGACGACCGGGATGCGCCGCTCGGTCGCCATCGGCGGGAGGAGGGGGTTGCGGAGGCGCTCCTCGCGGGCAGCCCGGCGGGCGGCGCGGGACTCGCTCACCGGCTCGGACGCTTCCACGGTCGGCATCCTGCCATCACCCCCCGGCGAACGGAGGGAGCACTTCGAGGACCTGCCCGTCGCCGACGACGGCCTCGCGCCCGACCGCGCGACCCTCGAGGAGGACCGAGCAGACGGCGACGACGTCGCGCAGGCCGGGGTGCGCCGCCACGGCGTCGTCGAGCACGTCACCCACGGTCGGCCCGGTCTCGAGGGTCTCCTCGGCCAGCCCGGCGGCAGCGCGGGCGCCGGCCCAGTAGCGCAGGGTCACCGGTCTCAGAGCCCGGCGAGCGCCGTCGATCGTGGTCATGTCCACCTATTCTGTGCGGGATGGCCCACCTCCTGCTGCTGACCAACGCCTTGGCGCCGAGCGCCGAGGTGCTGCCGGCTCTGGGCCTGCTCAGCCACCATGTTCGCATCCTCCCGGCGGAGGCGACGGCCCTCATCGACGCACCGGCCGCGGACGCGGTGCTCGTCGACGCGCGCCGCGAGCTCGCCATGGCCCGCTCCCTGTGCCGCGTCATCCGCACGACTGGGCTGTCGGCACCGCTCTTCGCGGTCCTCACCGAGGGCGGCCTCGCCGGCCTCACCCCCGAGTGGGGCATCGACGACGTGCTGCTCGACACCGCCGGGCCGGCCGAGGTCGAGGCACGCCTGCGGCTCGCGATCGCCCGGGCGCTCGAGGGCGACGGCTCGCCCGACGACGACGTGCGCATCACGGCAGGCGTCCTGGTCATCGACGAGGCGACCTACTCCGTGCGGCTGCGCGGCGCCGTCCTCGACCTCACCTACAAGGAGTTCGAGCTCCTCAAGTACCTCGCGCAGCACCCGGGCCGGGTCTTCACCCGGGCCCAGCTGCTCCAGGAGGTCTGGGGCTACGACTACTTCGGCGGCACCCGCACGGTCGACGTCCACGTCCGCCGCCTGCGCGCCAAGCTCGGTTCCGACCACGAGGCCCTCATCGGGACGGTCCGCAACGTCGGCTACCGCTTCGTCCCCGAAGAGGCCGAGGACCCCGAGGCCGCCGGGGTGGGGTCGTGAGCGACGTGCGCACCGAGACCTCGACACACCTCGAGCAGGAGGTCGTCGACGACGTCCTCGCGCTCGTGCACCGGGCCACCGAGCCGGACGGCGTGGAGGCCGTCTCGGAGGCCTTCCGACTCGCGCTCGCCTCCGGACGTGGTGGCGTCTCGCACACCCTCGCGCATGCCGGCCCGTCGCCTTCCGCGGACCTCCTCGGCTACGCCGCGCTCGACCCGTCCGGGTCCGCCGAGCTCGTCGTCGACCCTCCGACCCGTCGGCGCGGGGTCGGCCGGGCGCTTCTGCGTGTGCTGCTCGACGCCGGCGCCACCGGGGTGTGGGCGCACGGGGACCTGCCCGCAGCGAGGGCCCTCGCGACGTCCGAGGGCCTCGTCCCGACCCGCGAGCTCCACGTCATGGAACGCCCCGTGGGTGAGGGCGACGACGTCGACCCCGAGCTCCCCGAGGGCTTCTCGGTCCGGCCCTTCGAGCCCGGTCGCGACGAGCAGGCGTGGCTCGAGGTCAACCGGCTCGCCTTCGCCTCACACCCGGAGCAGGGCTCGATCACGCTCGAGGACCTCACCGAGCGGATGGGCCAGGACTGGTTCGACGCGGCCGGCTTCCTCCTCGTCGAGGACACGACGGCCACGTCCGACGGCGGCGCGCACCCGCTCGCGGCCTTCCACTGGACGAAGCGCGAGGTGGGCGCTCAGGTCGGCGAGGTCTACGTCGTGGGGGTGCACCCGGCATACCAAGGTCGTGGGCTGGCGGGGCCGCTCACGGGGCTCGGGACGGCATACCTCGCCCGTCAGGGCGTGACGACGATCGAGCTCTATGTCGACGGTGACAACACGCGCGCGCTCGCGACCTACCGCCGTGCGGGGTTCGAGGACGCGGCCGTGCACGTGGTCTACGGGCGGCCCGCCGCGCCGTAGAGTGGGCCGGTCCATCCGAGGCTGACCGCGAGGGAAGAGCACGTGACCGACACCCGTCCCGAGGGCGCCGAGGCCGACCCCGAGGGCGCCGGACCGCCGCCCCAGGTGGCCGCCAAGGTCGACAGCGTCGCGCGCAACAGCGCGGTCATGGCGATCGGCACGTTCGGGTCGCGCATCCTCGGCTTCATCCGCGGGGCGCTGCTCACGGTGGCGATCGGCGCCGGGGTCGCGGCCGACTCGTTCACGATCTCCAACACGCTGCCGACGCAGCTCTTCGTCCTCATCAACGGCGGCCTCATCTCGGCCCTGCTCATCCCGCAGCTCACCAAGGCGATGCTGCGCAAGGACGGCGGGCAGGACTTCAGCGACCGGCTCATCACCCTGTGCCTGCTCGTCCTCGGCGGTGCGACGCTGCTCTCGGTGGCGATGACCCCGTGGATCGTCGACTGGCTCACCAAGGACAACGCGGGCGAGGCGTTCGTGGACCTCACGACGTTCATGGCCTACATCTGCATGCCGCAGCTCTTCTTCTACGGCCTGTATGCCGTCCTCGGCCAAGTCCTGCAGGCGCGCGGCAGCTTCCTCGCCTTCGCGTGGGCGCCGGCGTGGGCCAACGTCATCCAGATCGCGGGGCTCGCCTGGTTCATCCGGCAGTGGGGCCGGCAGCCCGACGTCGACCCGTGGACCACGGAGATGATCCTGGTGCTCGGCCTGAGCACGACCCTCGGCATCGTCATCCAGGGCCTCAGCCTGGCGTGGCCGCTGTGGCGGTCGGGCTTCCGCTACCGCCCGCGGTTCGGGTGGCGCGGCTACGGCTTCGGCGACATGTCGCGGATGACGGGCTGGACCGTGGCCGCGCTCGTCATCTCGCAGTTCTACGGGTTCGTGAGCACGAAGGTCATGTCGCCCGAGAACGTCGGCGGCCCCTCGGTCGCGGGCAACGCCGTGCAGGGCTACGCCTACAGCCTCTACATCCTCCCGCACTCGATCATCACCACCTCGATCGTCACGGCACTCTTCCCGGCGATGTCGCGGGCGCACGAGACCGGTGACCTCGCCGAGCTGCGCCGCCGCGTCGTCAGCGGTCTCACGAGCCCGGCGGTGCTGCTCCTGCCGGCCGTCGCGGCGTTCATCGCGCTCGGGCGGCCGATGGCCAAGACGCTCTTCTGGGGCACGCGCTACGACCCGAGCCGGGGCATCGACGAGCCGGGCAGCATCGCCCTCGTCCTCGCGATCATGGCCGTCGGACTCATGCCCTTCGGGATCACCGCGCTCAAGCAGCGCTACTGCTTCGCCCGCGGCGACGGCTGGATGAACTTCTGGCTCGTCGCCCTCATGACCGCGGTCAACCTCGCCGGCGCGGCCGTGGCCTACTGGGTCTCACCGCCGCAGTACGTCGTCGCGACGGTGGCCGCCGGTGCCTCCATCGCCAACATCGTCTCGGCCGCGGCGTTCCTCGTCGTCGCCCGGGGCCAGCTCGACGGGCTGGGGATGGGGCGGGTCGTGCGTCTGTGGGCCCGGCTGGCCCTCGCGTCTGCGGTGGCCGGCGTGGCCGGCTGGGGCGCGTCGACGCTCGTCTTCGACCCGGCGAGCCCGCTGCTCGCCCACGTGCTGGGCCTTGCGGTCGGCGGGGCCGTGCTCGGCGTCGTCTTCCTCGCGCTGGCGAAGGCCCTGCGGATCCGGGAGGTCGACGACATGCTCGCGCCGGTCCTGCGCCGCCTCCCCCTCCCCCGCTGAGTCGCGTGCACAACTCACCAATTCCTCCCGTTCCGCACACGGAGGGTGTACCGAACGGGAGGAATTGGTGAGTTAGTGACGGGGGAGGTCGCTGTCGGCGGGCTCGCCGCCGGGGTGGTAGACCGCCTCGGGGTCGTAGTACTGGTGGAGCTTGCGGTCGTAGCTCACGCCCGCCGCGAGGATCTTGGCCCACCGCAGCGGGTGCCGCTCGGCGCGGTAGTGCAGCGGGTTGCGCAGTCCGCCCGCCTTGATGACCCGCTTCGTGCGGGCCCACAGGTCGGGGTGTCGGGCCAGCGCCCACTTGATCGTCCGCACCGGCACGACCGAGTACACCGACTCGGTGTCGGACTCGACGAGCTCGAACTCCTCGGGCAGGCTGTCGTGGACGTACTCGTCGACGTACCACCGCACCGGGTTGAAGCCGGTCCCGGTGACGTAGTAGTTCGACCGCCCCAGCCGCGGGTTGAGCTCGAAGAACTTCGTCCTCCCGTCGCGCGGGTCGTACTTGAGGTCGAAGTTCGCGTAGCCGACCCACTTGAGCTCGGCGAGCAGCCGCACCGCCTCGTCCACGATCTCGCGGTTCTGCCCGGTGAGGATGGCGGCCGGCACGCCGAGCAGCCCCGGCGAGTGCTCCTCGATGAGGGTGCGCCCGTAGGACGCGAACCGCACCCGCGAGTCCCGGTCGCAGTAGCAGGTGAGGATCCGCATGCCCGTGTCGTCGCCGGGGATGCGGTCCTGGACGATGAGCGTCTCCCGGTAGCCCGAAGCCTGGACCCGCCGCACGAGGTCGCGCAGCTCGTCTTCCGTCGCGACCGTGTGCACCTTGGCCTGCCCCTCGAAGCTCACCCGGTTCCAGGCCGCCGGTGCGGTCGGCTTGACGATGAGCGGGTAGCCCTCGGTGGGCAGCTCCGCTGCCGAGACGTCGTATGCCGTGTCACCCAGATCGAGAAACGTCGTCGCCGGAGTCGTCACGCCGGCCGCCTGCGCCGCCTCCTCGAAGGTGTGCTTGCGGGTCGCGCGGGCCAGCGGCTCGGCGCCGACATAGGGCACCTTCCACGAGTCGTCGAGCCGGTCGCGCATGAGGGCGATGACGTCGACGAGCGAGTCGGACGTGGCGAGGAGGATCTTCGGCTGGTCGAGCTCGGCGAACGGTGAGCCCAGCAGGGTCTCGGCCAGGACGTCGGGGTCGTGTGCGTCGGGGCAGCTGACGACCTCGAGGATCGCCGAGTTCTCGACGACCCACGAGGTGGCACCGGTGACGACGAGGGAGCGGACGGCATACGCCTCGTGGAAGGCGCGCACGAGCGAGTAGCCGCCCACGTGTGCACCGACGACGACCGGCACGAAGGGCTGGTCGGCGATGGAGTCAAAACGGTTGTCGGACAATGCTCGTCGCCTCTCAGCGTCGCTTGTAGACTCGGACGACGAGGTCGACGATCCGCCCCGCGAGGGGGCGAAGGCTCTTCGTGAACTCACCGGCGTACTCGCGTCGTTCGGGGTTCCACTGGCGCTTGAACTCCTCGAGGCCCTCGGACGCGTCGATGCCGCCGAAGTCGAAGGTCGTCACGCCCTTGGCTGCCGCGTCCTGCATGATCCGCCAGACCATGAGGTAGTTGGGGCGCAGGTTGCGGTGCTCGTCCGACGACGCGGCATAGAGGTAGGAGCCGCGGGTGCCGCAGGTCGCGAAGATCGACCCGGCGAGGTACTGGCCGTCGGGGTACTGAGCGTGCGCCGCCTCGAAGCCGGGGATCGACTCCTCCTTCTTGGCGATCGTCTCCTCGAGCTGGGCCACCTGGCGGTCGGCCTTCTCGGAGGGGTACTTCTCGCGCTTGGCTCGCGCATTCTCGAGCTGCGCGCGGGTGTCCTCGACGGCCTTGCGGGCCTTGTCGGCCGCGGCGCCGTGGTCGAGCTTGACGAGGGAGACGACGATGTCGTCGGTCGGCGAGAGGACGTCGACGAGGGTCGTGAAGTAGTCCTTGCTCCGGATGCCGAAGCCGTCCCGCGCCCCGGTGACCTTCATGAGCTCGTAGAACGCGTCGATGCCCTCTCGTCCGGCCGACTCGTAGACGAGGCCCGACTTCTCGCCCTTGCGGATCGACTGACGGGTTCCCTGCGACAGCTCCTTCTCGAGGCGGTCGAGGTCGCTGATGTCGGTGACCATGCGCAGCGCCGGCTGGGCGAGGGTCTTGGCGGCGTCCTCGCCCGGCTCGGTGCGCGTGAAGCCGCGGGACTCGAGTACCGGGCGCACGTCCGGGTCGTCGATGCGGACGGCCGGGTCGACGCGGAGCAGGACGCCGCGGTTCGCCCTGGCGACGCGCGAGACCTCGGCGAGGAGGGCGTCGACCGACTCGCCGTCGGCCCAGTCGACGACGAACCCGCGCGGGCAGTAGGCAAGCGCCAGCGGCAGCACCGGGGTGCGGCGGAAGAGGATGAGCGCGGCGCCGGTGACCTCGTCGGCGCCGTCGGGGCCGGCCCCCTTGCGGCCGACGGCGACGGTGCGCCAGGTCCAGCCGGTGTGCTCCTTCTCCCGCCCCCACGGAGTCGTCTGCATGAGGTGCCCGTGGGGGTGGTCGCGGACAAAGTCGTCGTGCTCGCGGTCGGTGAGGTCGAGGGCGGCCAGTGCCACGGAGCTCCTAGGTAGGGCGGGTCAGAGGTCGCCCCGGAGTCTATCCGCCGGGGTTAGGCTCGTCGGGTGCGCAACGAACCAGTCGGCATCCTCGGCGGGATCGGGCCGATGGCCACCGTCTACTTCATGCGGCGCGTCCTCGACCTCACCGACGCCTCCCGCGACCAGGACCACGTCGACATGCTCGTGTGGAACCACGCGAGCATCCCGGACCGGACGGCATACCTCGTGGGCGACTCCCCCGAGAGTCCGGGACCGGTGATGGCCGACGACGCGCGCCAGCTCGAGCGCGCGGGCGCGAAGTTCATCGCGGTGCCGTGCAACACGGCCCAGGCCTTCCAGGACGAGGTCGCGGCCGCCGTCGACATCCCCGTCATCGACATCGTCCAGGAGACGATCGCCGCCGCCCGGGCCGCCGTTCCGAGCCTGACGCACGTCGGCATCCTCGCGACAGACGGGACGTTGCGCGCCCAGACCTACCACCGCGCAGCACAGGCCGCCGGGCTCACGCCCGTCGCTCCCGACGACGTCGTGCAGAAGGACGTCATGTCGATGATCTACGACGGGGTCAAGGCCGGTATGCCGGTCGAGCGCGACCGCTTCGACGCGGCGGTCGCGCACCTTCGCGAGAAGGGCGCAGGCGCGGTCCTGCTGGCCTGCACCGAGCTCTCGATCCTGCGCACCGACCTCGGCGTGGACGACCTCGACGTCGTCGACTCGCTCGACGCCCTCGCTGCCCGCACGGTGACAATGGCCGGCGGACGACTGCGCTGATCGGTCCGCCGGGTGGCGCACGTCTCCCGTTGTTCACCCGATGCTGACACCATGAACCCATGACGACGTCGACCACGCCCGGGACCCGCGACGTCGACGGCGCGGGAGCTGCGGAGGCTGCGGACGCTGCGGACCGGCCGGCCACCGCGGACAGCACGACCGACAGCAGCTTCGTCACCGAGGTCTCGATCGCGAGCGCCTCGGCGGCCGAGGCCCGGGCCGCGCAGCCCCGCGCGTCCAACGGGCGGTTCGTGCGCCCGTCGGCATCGGCGCAGGCCGACCAGTCCCAGGGCCTGCCTGCCGATCGCTTCCTCGACCGCGAGATCTCGTGGCTGCAGTTCAACGAGCGGGTGCTCCAGCTGGCCGCCGACGAGGACGTCCCCCTCCTCGAGCGGGCCCGCTTCCTCGCGATCTTCACCTCGAACCTCGACGAGTTCTTCATGGTCCGGGTGGCCGGGCTCAAGCGCCGCATCGCCACCGGGCTCGCGGTCCGCTCGGCCTCCGGGCTCGAGCCGCGCGAGGTGCTCGAGCAGATCTCCGTCGTGAGCCACGAGCTGCTCGCCATGCAGGCGCGGGTCTACGACGACCTCGTCCAGCCCGCCCTCGAGGCGGAAGGCATCGAGGTGGTGCGGTGGGACGAGCTGTCGGAGGACGAGCAGGCCCGCCTCGGCGATCTCTTCACCGAGCGCGTCTTCCCGGTGCTCACCCCGCTGGCCGTCGACCCGGCCCACCCCTTCCCCTACATCTCCGGCCTGTCGCTCAACCTCGCCGTGCTCCTCATCAACCCCAAGACGGGCAAGGAGCACTTCGCGCGGGTCAAGGTGCCGCCGCTGCTGCCGCGCCTGCTGCGCGTGGGTGAGGGCGACGCCTCGACCGACGTCTACGACGTGCGGTTCGTCCCGCTCGAGGACGTCATGGCCGCCCACCTCGACCAGCTCTTCCCGGGGATGGAGGTGCACGAGCACTACACCTTCCGCGTCACCCGCAACGAGGACCTCGAGGTCGAGGAGGACGACGCCGAGAACCTCCTCACCGCGCTCGAGAAGGAGCTGACCCGGCGCCGCTTCGGCCCCCCGGTGCGGCTCGAGGTCGACCAGGACATGGACGACCACGTCATGGACCTGCTCGTGCGCGAGCTCGGCGTGACGAGCCAGGAGGTCTACCGGCTGCCGGCGCCGCTCGACCTGCGCGGGCTCAACATCATCGCCGACCTCGAGCGCTCCGAGCTGCACTACCCGGCGTTCGTGGCCCGCACCAACAGCGACCTCGCCCCGACCGAGAGCGCCAAGGCGCGTGACCTCTTCGCGAGCATCCGCAAGCAGGACGTCCTGCTCCAGCACCCCTACGACTCGTTCTCGACGTCGGTGCAGGCCTTCATCGAGCAGGCGGCGGCCGACCCCAACGTCCTCGCCATCAAGCAGACCCTCTACCGCACGAGCGGCGACTCCCCCATCATCGACGCCCTCATCGACGCGGCCGACAGCGGCAAGCAGGTCCTCGCCGTCGTCGAGATCAAGGCCCGCTTCGACGAGCAGAACAACATCTCGTGGGCTCGCAAGCTGGAGCGCGCGGGCGTCCACGTCGTCTACGGCATCGTCGGCCTCAAGACGCACTCCAAGCTCAGCCTCGTCGTGCGCCAGGAGGAGGACGGGCTCCGCCGCTACTGCCACATCGGCACCGGCAACTACAACCCCAAGACGGCGCGCATCTACGAGGACTTCGGCCTCCTCACCGTCGACCCGCAGGTCGGCGACGACCTCACCCGGCTCTTCAACCAGCTCTCCGGCGTCGCCCCGCGGAGCAAGTTCAAGCGGCTCCTCGTCGCCCCCCGCTCGGTCCGAAGCGGTCTCGTCGAGAGGATCGAGGGCCAGGTGGCGGCCGAGCGCGAGAAGCCTGGGAGCGGCTACATCGGCATCAAGGTCAACTCGATCGTCGATGAGCAGGTCATCGACGCCCTCTACCGCGCCTCGATGGCCGGGGTGAAGGTCGACGTCTGGGTGCGCGGCATCTGCGCCCTGCGCCCCGGTGTCGAGGGCCTGTCGGAGAACGTCACCGTGCACTCGGTGCTCGGCCGCTTCCTCGAGCACTCGCGGGTCTTCCTCTTCGGCACCGGCGAAGACCTCGAGGCGTGGATCGGCAGCGCCGACATGATGCATCGCAACCTCGACCGTCGCGTCGAGTGCCTCGTCCGCCTCGCCGACCGCCGTCACCTCGACGACCTGCGATCGCTCATCGCCCAGGGCATGAGCGGCAAGTTCTCGCACTGGTCGCTCGGGGCCGACGGCCGCTGGAGCCGACGCCACCTCGACGCCGACGGCGAGCCGCTGCCCGACATCCAGGCGGCCCTCATCGAGATGCACGCCAAGCGCCGACGCAAGGCCCGGCGCCGCTGAGCCCCCCGGAGCGGCCCGAGCGGCCCGAGGTCATCCCCGCGGCGGGCACGCTGCCGTGGCGGGTGCGCAATGACGTGCTCCAGGTCGCCCTCGTCCACCGGCCCCGCTACGACGACTGGTCGTGGCCCAAGGGCAAGCTCGACCCCGGCGAGGACTGGGCCGCCGCCGCCGTCCGCGAGACGCTCGAGGAGACCGGTCTCGAGGTGCGTCTCGGGCCGCCCCTGCCGCAGGCCCGCTACCTCGTCCTCACCAAGGCCGGCACCCGCGGCGAGAAGGTCGTCCACTACTGGTCGGCCATCGTCACCGGCGGCAACGGCCGCCTCGAGAACGAGATCGACGCCGTCGACTGGCTCGACGTCGCCGAGGCCCACATCCGCCTCGACTACGCCCATGACCGCGAGCAGCTGCGGGCGCTTGTCCGGGCGCACGGCGACGGCGCCCTCGACACGTGGCCCCTCGTCGTCGTCCGGCACGCCAAGTCCGTCTCCCGGTCGCACTGGGAGGGCGACGACCGCGAGCGGCCCCTCGACGCGCGGGGCACCCAGCGCGCGCGAGACCTCGTTCCCGTGCTCACGGCATACGGGATCACCCGCGTGCTCACGTCACCTTCGCTGCGGTGTCTCGACACGATCGCCCCGTATGCCGTGTCGTCCGGGATCGAGCCGCGCACCCGTCGTGGGCTGTCGGAAGAGGGGCACGAGGCCGAGCCGGGACGGGCCGTCGAGCACGTGGAGCGGCTGCTCGAGCGCGGCGAGCCGGCGGCGCTGTGCACCCACGGGCCGGTCATGGAGGCCGTTCTCGGCGTCCTCACGGATCGGCTCCACCTCGAGGGCGGGGACGCGGTGGGGATGCTCGAGAGGTTCGTCGAGGCACGCGACGACGACCTGGCCAAGGGGGAGGCCCTCGTCTGCCACGTCGCGGGCGTGGGCGCCGGTGCGCGGATCGTCGCCGTGGAGCGTCACCTGCCCTGAGTGGGTCAAGGCGGGCGGCGGGTGTCCGTCCGGGCGGCGCGGGGCTCGGTGTCGTCTCGCTTGAACAACGCGACAGCCAATGGCCGAGCACCGTTCACGCCTCGTTCACCCTGCACGGGCGAACCGGACACCAGCCCTGCCTACCTTCGCACTGTCGGTACACCACGTCCGACCCAGACTCCCTGCTCCACGTGAGAGGTATGACAGTGAAGATTTCGCGTCTCGGTGCGATGGCCTCCCTGGCCCTCGTCGGCTCCATCGCCCTGACCGCCTGCGGTTCGGACAACACGGGCGGCACTGACAGCGCCAGTGGCGCCGAAGGCACCGCCAGCTCCTCCACCTCGTCCGACTGCTTCGACGGCACGCTCAGCGCGGAGGGTTCCTCGGCCCAGAAGAACGCCTTCGAGGAGGTCGCCAGCGGCTTCCAGTCGCAGTGCTCCGGCGCCACCGTGAACTACAACCCCTCGGGCTCCGGCGCGGGCATCAAGCAGTTCATCGCCGGCCAGGTCGACTTCGCCGGCTCGGACTCCGCCCTCAAGACCGTGGAGAAGGACGGCAAGATCGAGGCGAAGGAGGCCGAGGCCGCCTGCGGTTCCCCCGCCTGGAACATCCCGATGGTCACCGGCCCGATCGCCGTCGCCTACAACGTCAAGGGCGTCGACAAGCTCAACCTGACCCCGGCCCTCGCCGGTGACATCTTCATGGGCAAGATCACGACCTGGAACGACCCGAAGATCGCCGCCGCCAACTCCGGTGTCCAGCTGCCCGCGACCGCCATCAAGGTCTTCTTCCGCTCCGACGAGTCGGGCACGACCGAGAACTTCACCAAGTACCTCAAGGCCGCGGCCCCCGAGAACTGGCCGGGCGAGCCCGCGAAGACGTGGGACGGCAAGGGTGAGGGCAAGGCCAAGTCGGCCGGTGTCGCGGAAGGCGTGAAGTCCACCGACGGTGGCATCACCTACGTCGAGTGGAGCTACGCCAAGGACAACGACCTCGGCGTCGCCGCGATCGACAACGGCTCCGGCCCCGTCGAGCTCACCAGCGAGTCGGTCGGCAAGGCCATCGCCACCGCCGAGCAGACCGGCACGGGCAACGACCTTGCGCTCAAGCTCGACTACGCCACGAAGGAGGCGGGTGCCTACCCGATCAACCTCGTGACCTACGAGATCGTCTGCTCGAAGGGCAAGGACGCCGAGAAGCAGAAGAACATCAAGGCGTTCCTGAAGTACTTCGCCTCCGAGGAGGCGCAGAAGACCATCGAGGAGATCGGCTACGCGCCGCTTCCGGCCGAGGTCCAGACCAAGGTCGAGGCCGCCATCGAGGCGATCAGCTGAGCGCGTCGTCCGGACGCGCCGGCCTTCCGGTCGGCTGAGGGGGTGGGGCCGCTCCGGCCCCGCCCCCTCACCCCCGTTCCACCCGCCCTGCTCAACACCCTCGTTCCACACCCTCGCTCCACACAACGCAGCACAGCCCCTGGAAGGAACCGACCCCGTGTCATCGATCACCGGGCACAGCGCGATCGACGAGCTGCCCAGCGGCGACGGCCGCCCGCCCCTCGAGGCCGACAAGGCCGGGACCGGACGCCTCGGCGACCGGATCTTCGGCGGCCTCGCCACCGGCTCGGGCATCCTCGTCATCGCCCTCGTGACCCTCGTCGGTCTCTTCCTCGTCATCCAGGCCGTCCCCTCGCTGCTCAACAACGAGGCGAACTTCCTCACCTCGCGCGAGTGGGTCCCCAGCGGCACCGCGCCTCGGTTCGGCATCGTCGACCTGCTCTGGGCGACGGTCGTCACCTCGATCATCGCGATGCTCATCGCCGTCCCCCTCGGCGTGGCGGTGGCGCTCTTCATCACCCAGTACGCGCCGGGCTGGCTCAACAAGCCGGCGGCCACCCTCGTCGACCTGCTCGCCGCCGTGCCCTCGATCGTCTACGGGTTCTGGGGCCTGCAGGTCGCCGGACAGTACTTCGAGCCGGTCGCGACGGTCATCGACCGGGTGCTCGGCTGGCTGCCCCTCTTCGAGTACACCGGGACCCCGAGCGCCAAGAGCACGCTGGCGTTCGCCGGCGTCATCCTCGCGATCATGATCCTGCCGATCGTCACCGCGATCTCGCGCGAGGTCTTCAGCCAGGTGCCGACCCCCCACAAGGAGGGCGCACTCGCCCTCGGCGCGACGAAGTGGGAGATGATCCGCACCGCCGTCATCCCCTTCGGCAAGCCGGGCATCATCTCGGCCGCCATGCTCGGCCTCGGTCGCGCGCTCGGTGAGACCCTCGCCGTGACGCTGCTGCTCTCGGCGCTCAACACCTCGAGCGCCTTCTCGTTCTCGATCTTCGGTGGCGGCGAGACGTTCGCGTCGCGCATCGCCAACGACGCCGGCGAGTTCGACTCCGCGCAGAAGACGGGTGCCTACATCGCGGCGGGCCTCGTCCTCTTCCTCCTCACCTTCATCGTCAACGCGGCGGCCCGGGTCGTCATCGAGCGCCGGAAGGCCTTCACCGAATGAGCACGCTGAGCACGGTCGACGAGTCCGCACCGCCCACGACCCCCGCCGCCCCGCGTGGCGAGGACTTCGGTGGCCGGTCCGGTGGGCGTGCGTTTCGCGACCAGCTGGCCCGCGTCGTCATGTGGTCCGCCTTCGTCGTCGCCCTCCTCCCCCTCGTCTGGATCCTCGGCGCCACCATCGTCAAGGGCGGCCAGATCATTGCCAGCGTCGACTGGTGGTCCCTGTCGCAGTCGGGCATCACGGCCCGGCGCGAGGGCGGCGGCGCCGTCCACGCGATCCAGGGAACGCTCATCCAGGCTGCCGTCACCGCGCTCATCTCGGTGCCGATCGGCGTCCTCACCGCGGTCTACCTCGTCGAGTACGGCCGCGGCCGGCTCGCCAAGGTCGTGTCGTTCATGGTCGACATCCTCACCGGCATCCCGTCGATCGTCGCCGGGCTCTTCATCTACGCCCTGTGGGTGACGACGCTGGGCCTCCAGCGCATCGGCTTCGCCGTCTGCCTCGCCCTGACGATGCTCATGATCCCCACGGTCGTCCGCTCGACCGAGGAGATGCTCAAGCTCGTGCCCAACGAGCTGCGCGAGGCGTCCTACGCCCTCGGCGTGCCCAAGTGGAAGACGATCATGAAGATCGTCATCCCGACGTCGTTCTCGGGCATCGTCACCGGCGTCCTGCTCGGCCTCGCCCGCGTCATGGGTGAGACGGCCCCGCTCATCATCCTCGGCCCCTACACCGCGGTCATCGCGACGAACCTCTTCGACGGCCTCATGCCCACCCTGCCGACAATGATCTACCAGAACTACAGCGAGAACCTCCAGCCGGCGATCGACCGCACCTGGGGTGCCGCCCTCACCCTCATCCTCATCATCTTCCTGCTCAACATCGCGGGCCGTTTCGTCGGCCGGTTCAGCAAGGTGAAGAGCTGACGCCCGGCCGCGCACACGGCATACCCCCTGCACTTCGCAACCCAGAGAGAAACGACAGCACCCATGGCAAAGCGCATCGACGTCAAGGACCTCGACATCTACTACGGCGACTTCAAGGCCGTCGAGGGCGTGTCCCTCACCGTCGAGCCGCGCTCGGTGACGGCCTTCATCGGCCCGTCCGGCTGCGGCAAGTCGACCGTCCTCCGCACGCTCAACCGCATGCACGAGGTCATCCCCGGCGGCCGCGTCGAGGGCAAGGTCGCGCTCGACGACCAGGACCTCTACGCCTCCTCGATGGACCCGGTGGCGGTCCGGCGCACGGTCGGCATGGTCTTCCAGCGGCCGAACCCGTTCCCGACGATGTCGATCCGCGACAACGTCGCCGCCGGCCTCAAGCTCAACGGCGTCAAGAACAAGAAGCAGCTCGACGAGGTCGTCGAGAAGTCACTCAAGGGCGCCAACCTCTGGAACGAGGTCAAGGACCGCCTCGACAAGCCCGGTGCGGGGTTGTCGGGCGGCCAGCAGCAGCGGCTCTGCATCGCGCGGGCCATCGCCGTCGAGCCGCAGGTGCTCCTCATGGACGAGCCGTGCTCGGCGCTCGACCCGATCTCGACGCTCGCCATCGAGGACCTCATCAACGACCTCAAGAGCCAGTACACGATCGTCATCGTCACCCACAACATGCAGCAGGCGGCGCGGGTCTCGGACCAGACGGCGTTCTTCAACCTCAAGGCGACGGGGCAGCCCGGCCGGCTTGTCGAGGTCGACGACACGCCGCGCATCTTCAGCAACCCGTCCGAGAAGGCCACCGAGGACTACATCTCCGGCCGCTTCGGCTGACCCCCGCCGCCTCCCTCTCTCCCCACCCCCTCCCCGGCACTTATTGCGCAGGAGCGACACCGGAGGGCCTCTTTGGGCCATGTTCCTGTCGGTCCTGCGCAATAAGTCAGTGCCAGTGGGGAGTGCGGGACTTGTCCACAGCGCGCTTGCATCTGACCCCTCGTCCAAAGGGCGCCATCGTGGGGAGGCGCACGGTGAGACCCGCGGTCGAGCCTTGCAGCCATGCGCGACTTCAGCGGCCTTCCGCAGCCCTTCGGGCGGGCCGAGGCCATGACAGCCGGCTTCACCCTCCGCAATGTGGAGAGAGCCGCTGCTTCCGGACCCCTGACCCGCCTCGCACCAAGCCTGTATGCCGTCCGTGCCGCGTGGGAGCCGCTCCCGCCGTGGGTGCGCCATGCACACCTGGCGCGCGCCGCCGTGCGGCTCACTCCCGACGCCATGGTGAGCCATCTCAGCCTCCCGGTCCTCATGGGGCTGCCGCATCCGGCATACCCAGTCTCGAAGGTCTCGATGACACTGCTCGACGATGGTCGCACCAGCCGAGCCGACGAGTGGCGGCAGTTCCACCCCGGGCGGACGCCACCGGGTCAGGTGATCGTCCGAGGACGACGCGCCCACCTCACACCGACCCGTACGGTCGTCGACTGCGCCCGTGACCTCCACCCCCGCGATGCACTCGCCATCATGGACGCTGCGCTACGCGCGGGGCTGACCACCCGCTCTCGGCTGCGAGAGATGCGTCGTCACCAACGTCGCTGGCCGGGGATCGCGGCGGTCGACACCCTCCTTCGAATCGCCGACCCCCTGCGGGAGAACTGGCTCGAGTCAGCCTCGGCATGGGCAGTTCATGCGTCCGGTCTGCCTGCCGGCGTGCCTCAGGTGACCGTCTTGGACTCGATGGGGAGGTTCGTCGCACGGGTCGACGCACTCTGGCCGGAGCTGGGTGTCGTCGGTGAGGCCGACGGTCGTGGGAAGTACGAGATCGGGGCGGGATCTGCTGAGGACGCCGACGTCATCTCGATCATGCGGAAAGCGGTCCACGAACAGCGCGAGCGAGAGGACCGACTGCGTGACCTCGGTCTTGTCGTCTGCCGGTGGGGTCAGAGCGAGGCGATGGCGATCAGCCCACTGGCGGACCGGCTGCAGAGCGCCTTCCAACGCGCCGACCCTGCGCGTGTCTCCGCGCGCTACAAGTGCTCATGCTGCCGCCGCGACCTGACTGATTGCGCAGGGGCGACACAGGTCCCCCTGATTGGGGCCTGAAACTGGCGCTCCTGCGCAATAAGTGGGGGTCTGGGGTGGGGGGGTGGGGGTCAGAGGCCGAGGATGAGCTTGAGGACGAAATAGGTGAGGGCGGCGACGATGCCGGCGCCCGGGAAGGTGAAGATCCACGCGCCGACGATGTTCTTGGCCACACCCCAACGCACCGCCTTGACCGACTTCGTCGAGCCGACGCCCATGATCGCCGAGGTGATGGCGTGGGTCGTCGAGATCGGCGCACCCGTGGCCGTCGCGACGTAGAGCACGGCCGCAGCCGTCGTCTCTGCGGCGAAGCCCTGCGGCGGGTCGAGGTGGATGATGCGGCGGCCGAGGGTGCGCATGATCCGCCACCCACCGGCATACGTCCCCGCGGAGATGACCACGGCGCTCATGACGAGGACCCAGAGCGGGATGCCCTGGTTGCCCTCGGTGTGGAAGCCGCCGACGGTGAGGGCGAGTACGACGACACCGGCGGTCTTCGCCGCGTCCTGCATGCCGTGCCCGAACGCCATGGCGGCGGCCGAGACGGTCTGGGCGTAGCGGAAGCCGCGGTTGACACGGCCCGGGTGCCCACGGCGGAAGAGCCACAGGATCGCCGTCATGACGAGGAAGCCCACGATGAGCCCGACGATCGGGGAGGCGATCATCGGGAGGATGACCTTCTCGAGAACGGCGGCCCAGTGCACGGTCGTCGACGCGGCGATCGCCGCGCCACCGAGACCGCCGATGAGGGCGTGCGAGGAGGACGACGGCAGGCCGTACCACCACGTGAGCATGTTCCACGCGATGGCGCCGACGAGGCCGGCGGCGCAGATCGTGAGCCCGACCCTGCCGGCGGGTGCGTCGATGATGCCGCTGCCGACGGTCTTGGCGACCTTGGTGCCGAGGAACGCGCCGGCGAGGTTGGCGATCGCCGCCATGCCGAGCGCGATGCGCGGGGTGAGGGCACGGGTCGACACCGACGTCGCGATCGCGTTCGCGGCGTCGTGGAAGCCGTTGGTGTAGTTGAAGCCCATCGCGAGCGCGACGACGAGGGCCACCGGGATCCAGCTCTCCACGGTGGTCAGGACTCCTTGACGGCGATGCTCTCGACCTTGTGGGCCACGGTCTCGAAGGCGTCCGCCGCGGCCTCGAGCTCGTCGATGAGCTCCTTGTGCTTCATCACCGTGATGGCGTCGGCGCCGTCGGCGTTGAAGAGCTCGGCGAGCATGCGGCGGTAGGCCTTGTCGGCGGAGTTCTCAAGACGGTTGATCTCGATCCAGAAGGAGCTGAGGTCCTTCATCGACCGCAGCCGCGGCATCGCCTCGACGGTGACCTCGGCCATCCGCGAGAGGATCTCGACCTGCTTGATGACGCCCTTGGGGAACTTGTCGATGCGATAGAGCGCGACGAGGTCGGCGGCGGCGTCCATGTGGTCGACGCAGTCGTCGAGCGCACTGGCCAGCCCGTGGATGTCCTCACGGTCGAACGGCGTGATGAACGAGCTGTTCACCTTGCGGATGAGCTCGTGCGTGGACTCGTCGGCGGAGGTCTCGACCTCGTCCATGCGCTTGGCGATCGCCTCACGCTCCTCCTGGCTCTGCGCGCCGAGGATGGCGGTGAGCTCGGCAGCACCCTTGACGAGGTGCGAGGCGGACTGGGAGAACAGGTCGTAGAACCCGGTGTCCTGGGGGGTCAGGCGGAAGCCCACGTGAGTGCTCCGAAAAGGCTCGAGGTCAACGGTCGCCGACAAGGCTACGGCCTCCCAGCCAGAACCACGTCATCGGCCGTTACCGCCCGGTTCGCCTCCTCGCAACCCGTGCGACTGCTGTGACGCGGGAGACCCTCGGGACGAGAAGCGGTGCCGGACCGGGAGCGCCTCACGGCGCGTGGCCGCTCGTAGCGGCTGAATTTGGGACCCGGGGCTGCCGCGGTCCGGCACCACCCAAGAGAGCCTAACGCGCGCCGGCCTCGTGTCCATTCCCGAACGGCAATTCCGTATGCCGTCCCGCCCAGCCGGCGTGTGCCGTCCCGCCCAGCCGGCGTAGGCCGGCTCGCCGAACCCTCCGTATGCCGGCTTGCTCAGTCCAGCTCGTCGGCGCGCCACAGTCGCGCGCACGCGACGAGGTCCTCACCCGTCCGCTGCATGGCCGCGGCACTCGTCGTCAGGGCGCCGGCCCAGGCGGGATCGGTGTCGTCGCGGTCGTGGGCGAGGTCGGCCCGGCCTGCGGCGATGACCGATGCGAAGGCCGCCGCACGCTCCAGCGCGACCCCGAGGTCGCCATCGAAGACACCCGTGAGGATCTCGTCGGCGAGCGACTTCACCTCCTCAGGGCCTGGCGGCTCGGCGACCCCGGCCACCGCGTGCGCCACGTCCGTGAACCGCACGCCCGCGGCGTACTGCCGGCTCGCCTCGACGGGCTGGCGACGCACCCACTCGCGGACGGCATACAGGCGCCAGAGGGCACCGGGCAGGCTGCGGGCGGGTCGGCCGGCCCACAGGTCGGCGACGGTCGAGAGGCCGAGCTCGTCGACGAGGGCGACGAGGCGCGCCGTGACCTCTGGGTCGTGGGCGGCGCGGCCGGTCCCGACGAGGACTGCGGCGGTCTGGTGGGCGATCTCGGTCGTCTCGGCAGGGCCCGGGAGGGTGCCGCCGTGCGCCTCGAGCGCGTCGGGACCGAAGTGCACGGGACGGCGAGGAAGGTTGCGGCCGCTGTCTGTCACGCTCCCATCCTGCCCCGTACGTTGGGGAGATGACGTCCACCGCCGAGCCACCTGTCTACGAGACCCTGCTGTGGGAGGTCTCCGACGACGGGGTCCTCACGCTCACCCTCGACCGTCCCGAGGCGCTCAACGCCTTCACGGTGACGATGGCGCGCGAGCTCGAGGACGCGTTCCGGAGGGTCAACGACGACGACTCCGTGGCGGCGGTCGTCGTCACCGGCTCGGGCCGGGCCTTCTGCGCCGGGATGGACCTCTCGCGCGAGGGCAACGTCTTCGGGCTCGACGAGTCGCTGGCGCCGACGCTCGACGACATGCGCGAGCGGCTCGACGCCCCCGAGGTCGCCGACGGCGTGCGGGACACCGGTGGTCGCGTCGTGCTCGCGATCTATGACTGCACGAAGCCGGTGATCGCCGCGATCAACGGTCCCGCGGTCGGCATCGGCGCGACGATGACCCTGCCCATGGACGTGCGGCTGGCGTCGACCTCGGCGCGGATCGGGTTCGTCTTCGGGCGGCTCGGGATCGTGCCGGAGGCGTGCTCGTCCTGGTTCCTGCCGCGGCTCGTCGGCATCTCGCGGGCGCTGGAGTGGACCTACTCCGCCGACGTCCTCACTCCCGAGGAGGCGCTCGACGGCGGCCTGCTGCGCTCGGTGGTGGAGCCAGAAGCGTTGCTGGACACGGCATACGGGCTCGCGCGTCGCTTCGTCGAGGGACGCTCACGCGTCGCGACGGCACTCACCCGACAGATGATGTGGCGCAACTCAGCACAGCCGCACCCGCTCGAGGCGCACCGGGTCGACTCGCTCGCGATGTGGTGGACGAGCGTGCACGACGGGCGCGAGGGCGTGGCCGCGTTCAGGGGGAAACGTGCCCCGGAGTTCACGTCGGCGGCCTCGCGCGACCTGCCGGAGTGGCTGCCATGGGACTGAACCGGTTCGTCGAGGCCCAGGACGCCGGCGGCGCCTACGCCACCGCGCTCGCCGAGCTGCGCCGCGGGCGCAAGACGAGCCATTGGATGTGGTTCGTCCTCCCCCAGGTCGCCGGCCTCGGGCGCAGCGAGATGGCACAGAGGTATGCCGTGTCAGGACTTGCCGAGGCGCGCGCCTATCTCGCGGATCCCGTTCTCGGACAGCGGTTGCGAGAGTGCTGCGAGGTGCTGCTCTCGCTCGACGAACCGGACCCGGTGGCGGTTTTTGGAAGCATCGACGCGGTCAAGCTGCGGTCGTGCCTGACGCTCTTCTCACGGGCTGCGGAGGTCGAGCTCGACCGGGCGCTGTTCGACGACGTGCTGGAGAAGTGGTTCGACGGCAAGCCCGACCCTGCGACCCTCGCGCTGCTGTGACCAGCACTCCGTTCACCTCCGACCGGCTCCGAGGGCGGCGTGCAGGGGCCGGGTATCGTCGGCGCACGTGCGGGCCCGGCCCGCGCGGGCCTCTAGCTCAATTGGCAGAGCTGCGGACTTTTAATCCGTAGGTTGTGGGTTCGAGCCCCACGGGGCCCACCCCCCACCGTCCGGGTCACCCTGTGGCGTCGTGCCGTTCTCGAGCCACTCGACGGGCACACCCGTCGCCATGGCCCACGCCTTGAGCATGACCGGGCGGGGCCGCTTGCGGTCGCACTCAGCGTTGTTGACCGTGCCGTGGGACACGCCGAGGAGCTCCGCGAACTGCTTCGTCGAGAGCCCGGTCTTGGCCCGCGCCTTGCGGAGCCTGTCGCCTTGGGTCCACTCCGGGACCGTCCAAACCGTGGTTGTGCTCATGCGTCCAGATTAGGACATACGACACGCCCAGCAATGGGTATTCCGACCTAGATGTTTGCGCCCTATTAGGTCATCACCTACTTTGGTCCTCGTGACCACCCTTACCCGGCCCCCCGTCAGCGTCTCGCAGGCCGCCGAGTTGCTGTGCGTGCACCGTCGCACCGTCCTCCGGATGATCAACGCGGGACGCCTCGAGGCCGTCAAGCTCGGGGAGAACACCGCCGGGTGGGCGATCGACCCCGACTCCATCGACGACCTCCTCGGGCCCGACCCCGAGCAGGAGGCCGGCGCGTGAGCCCCCTCGACGTCCCGGCCGCGCTCGCGCTCATCGGCGCGGGCCTCCTCGTCGCCCTGTGGTGCGTGTGGGCCGTCCTCGTCGTCCGCGCCACCGACCGCCGCCGTCGGGCCCTCAACCTCGAGCTCCGCCAGCGCCGCTACTCCAGCCTCGACGACATCGTCGACCGCCGCCCGGGCCTCCGAGCATGAGACGCCGCCGCTCTCCGCACCGCCCCTCGTGCCGCCACTGCCCCCGCGTGCGCCTCCTCGGGCAGCAGTTCCATGGGTGGCGTGCCTCGTGGGAATCCGCCCTCGAGCACGAGGCCATGGGCTACGCAACCGAAGCGGCCGAGTTCCGCGCCACCCGCCCCGCACCCACGTTTGGTGCCTTTCTCGTGGCCATGACCGGCACCGGGTGGCCCATGTCCGGCACTGCCCCCGTGCGGAGGTTGGCCTCGTGAAGCGCCGCCGCCGCACCGAGCGACTCCACGCCGCCATGCGCGACACCCACTGTCCCGTGTGCGGGCACGTCATCTACCGCAACCACCAGTGCCAGGGCCGCCCTCCCGCGCCCCTCACGCCCGAGCAGCTCCGGGCCAACGTCGAGGCGTGCAGAGCAGCCATGCGCACCGCCACCGAGCACACCGTCGAGCAAGGGGAGTTGTTCTAGTGGGTTGGATCAAGCGCCACGGCATCCTCGTCCACGAGGGCACGTTCTCCGAGCCCACCGACGACGAGCTCAAGCCCTACACCCTGTCTGCCAAGCCGGTGGAGGAGCGCCAGTACCCGAGTTGCGCCCGCCCGGGTGGTGTCACCGCCCACAAGCGCCGGGGTGAGGAGCCGTGCTTCGACTGCCTCCGGGCCTCGACCCTCTACCACACGGCCCGTCGAGCAGACTCTCGCGCTCGCGTCCGCGCTCAGGTGTCGGCATGACGTCGACACGCGCCCTCGAGCGCCTCCGTGCCCGCCTCGAGGCCCGTATCGGCCGCCTCGAGGACGAGGGCCGGCACGCCGAGGCCGAGGAGGCCCGCAAGTGCCGCCTCCTCGTCGTCGAGGCGCACGACGAGGTCACCCTCGCCCTGTGATTCACCACCACCAAGGAGGCACCGCATGACCCGCAACAAGAGCACGACCACCGACGACGACGTGTGGCCCGAGGGGCCCATCCCGTTCGAGGTCAGCGAGCACGACTTCGCCCTCGACGACGACGTCGACGCCCAGCCCGACTACACCGCCGAGGAAACCGTCGTCATGCCCGACGAGGTCGAGGAGGCCACGGAATGACGACGACCACCTATGCCCAGGTGTCGAGCAAGCTCGGGGACGTCAAGGGGGTGACCAAGAGCATCGCCCGTGAGGTGTTCGACGCCGCCACCGGCGCCGGCCACGACGTGTGGTTCCTGTGGGGTGACGGCCCCGGCGACGAGCACGGGTCGGGGCTCGCCCTCGACTTCATGGTGCGCGACAAGGACACCGGTGACTTCGTCCGCAACTACCTGTGGCAGCACCGTGGCCGCCTCCGCCTCCGTCACGTCATCTGGCACCAGCGGATCACGTCGACCGTCAAGAGCCCCGGTGTCGTGCGCCTCATGGCCGACCGTGGCGACGTCACCAAGAACCACGAGGACCACGTGCACGTGTGGTTCTTCGACGGCACCTATCAGGCCCCCACGAGGCCCACGACGGCCCCACGGCCCGCCGTGCCCCCGTACCCCGGCAAGCAGCTCCGCCGTGGTGCCAAGGGTGCCGCCGTCAAGCAGCTCCAGGCACGCCTCAAGGCCCGGGGGTGGTCGATCAAGGTCGACGGCTCGTTCGGGCCCGCCACCGAGAAGGTGGTGCGCCAGTTCCAGGCCAACAAGGGCCTCCGGGTCGACGGCATCGTCGGCCGCGCCACGCACTCCGCCCTGTGGCTCCTCCCCGTCTCGTAGGAGCCCGCGCCACCCGCCCTAACGGCATACACCCGGGTTCGAGTCCCGGGAGGGCACACAGTCCGTCCCACGACCACAGGAGGCCCACCAGCCGCCACACAGACCCTCTAGGCGTCTTCCCTCACGGTTCTAGCCACTAACCAGCAACCGCCCCCGTCAGAGTCCTACGACGTTGCGGGGGACGTCGTGCCCGTCGCTCACCACGCCGGCAGCGTGTGCCACGGGTCCAGCACAGCCCGCCCTCAAATCGAGGGTGGGCCATGAGTGTTGGCCCGTCCAGAGCAAACGGGAGGCATGGCGCTTGGGTCCGGGGATCCCGGAACGGGAGGGGGAGCCAAAGCCGAGAGAACCATGCCCGCTAGGGCTCCGCGCCGTAGACCGGCACCCGCCCACCCGACAGGAGCACCACCGACCATGAGCCGCCACCACGACGCCCGAGCCCAGGCCGCCGCCCGACGCATACTCGCCCCGGCCGTGGCCGCCGGTGTCATGGTGTGCCCGAAGTGCGGGGAGCCCGTCCTGCCCACCGACTCATGGGATGCCGGCCACCTCGACGACCTCGCTCTCGGTGGTCACCCTCGAGGTCGAGTCACCGCCGAGCACTCATCGTGCAACCGCTCAGCCGGTGCCCGTCTCGGTGCCCAGCTCCGTCCGCGTGGCCGCCGTCGCCTCGCCGCGTGGCTCAAGCCATGACCGGCATATCGCGGGCCGTCGCGAGCCCCGTGTTTTTGAGGATCGACGACTCCCGCAACCCCGTGCAGCCGTCATTTCTCTCCCGCTCGACCCCATGGATTTCGGGCGGGACGCCGAAATCGCATATCACCAACTGACTAGGAGAACGCCGCCATGACCAAGCTCCCGGGCCTCGAGGACGAGGAGGAGAAGGGCTCGAGCTACGGGCCCGTCTACCAAGGCACCGCCCGCCAGATTCGTCGGCTCACCGCGTCGGGCTCGTTCAAGGGTGAGACCCAGATCATCGACCCGGACATGTGGGCCGGCACCATCGCCCAGGCACGCTCGCTCGCCGCGTCGATCGACCGCGCCTCCGGGCATGGCGGCCGACCGCAGGCCAACGGTGTCCCGCTCGCCCAGATGCACATGCAGCTCGCCGCCCTCCTCGCCGAGCTCAACCCCGAGGCCAGCACCGAGGAGGCCGACCCGCTCACGCTCGCGCTCGAGGAGTTCCGCCGCAACGAGGAGGCACAGCGTGGTCGAGCCACGGCACCACACCCCGAGGTCTGACTGGCCGACCCGTGGCGGTCAGGCCGCCGTGCTCGCCTCCGCCAAGGGCCGGCCGTTCCTGCCGTGGCAGCGTCGAGCCGCCGACGTCGCGCTCGAGTTCAACCCCGACACGGGCCTCTACCGCTACAGGGTGATCGTCCTCACCGTCCAGCGTCAGGCCGGCAAGACGACGCTCGTGGGCGTGCTCGGTGACCACCGGTGCCTCACCCAGCCCGGTGGCCGCGTGTGGTTCACCATGGACACCGGCAAGAAGGCCGACTCGTGGATGCGTGAGGAGCACCTCCCCAGCCTCCGCCCGTTCGGTGACCCCAAGAAGCGCGGGAGCCGCTACACCGCGTCCCTCCGCGCCGGCGAAATCGGGCCCAAGTGGGCAACGCTCGGGTCGACGTTCCTCACGTTCCCACCCACCCGGGACGGACTCCACTCCAAACAGTCCGACCTCGTCGTGCTCTCCGAGGCGTGGGCCTACTCCGTCGAGCAGGGCACCGACATCGTGCAGGCCGCCCAGCCCACCATGGGCTCGCGCTACCAGCACGAGCTCGGGATGCACGGGGCCCAGCTCCTCATCGACTCGACGCTCGGGGATGACTCGTCGGTGTTCCTCGACTCCTACGTCGAGGCCGGGATCGCCGCGCTCGACAAGCCCGACGGCGGGGTGTGCATCATCGACTACGGCATCCCCGACGACGCCGACGCCACCGACCTCGACGTCATCCGTGAGTGGCACCCCGCCTACGGGCACACCTTCACCGACGACGCCCTCGAGGCCGCCGTCGAGGCGTTCATCGACCCGCACACCAAGCTCTTCGACGAGGCCGGGTTCGCCCGGGCCTACGGCAACCGCGCCACCCGCTCGAGGGTGTCGGTGTTCCCCGAGGCCGTCATCACCCGTATGCAGGCCCCCCGCCTCGAGGTGCCCTCCCGCGTCGGGCTCGGGCTCGACGCCACCCCGTCCGGTGACCGGTTCGCCCTGGCCGCCGCGTGGCGCGACGAGGAGGCCCACGCCTACCTCGAGGTCATCGCCAACGGGCCGGCCACCCGCGAGACCCCCGCCCTCATCGCCGCCGTCGCCCGCGCCCGCCGCGTGCCCGTCATCGTCGACCGCGCCGCGATCGGTGCCGTCGAGCTCGTCGACGCGATCGGCAACCTCAGGGGCCCCAAGGTCAAGTTCGAATACACCTCGACCCCCGAATACTCGAGCGCGTGCACCGTCATCAAGCGACAGACGTTCGCCGGCACCGTCCACCACTTCGGCGACGCCGACCTCGTCGCCGCCATGGGCGTCGTGGCCGAGCGTCCCATCGGTGACGACGCGATCGGGTGGGGCCGCAAGGGCTCCGCCGGGTCCATCGCCGAATGGGTGGCCGCCACCCTCGCGCTCCGGGCGTTCGACAACCTCCCGGCCCCCAGCGTCAAGCCCGTCATCGTCACGAGCGCGTCGCGCTAGCCAAACCCTCAAGTAGAGGTTTAGGGTTTGCCCCGTGGGATTCCTCGACCGCCTCGACTCGTGGCTCTCAGGCACGTCGTCAACGGCCGCGCCCTCGACCGCGCTGACCCCGTCGACCTCCCGGGTCAAGAGCCCATGGTCGACCGGCCACCTCGAGCGGATCGTGTGGGCCGACATTCTCGGAACCGAGGCCCTGCCCGTCACCCGCGCCGAGGCCATGGGCGTCCCCGCGATCGCCAGGGCACGCCACATCCTCGTGTCGACGATCAGTGAGTGCCCCCTCGTCACCCTCGACAACGAGGCCCCGGGCTCCCCCACGCCGTGGCTTCAGCACACCTCGACGACGACGAGCCCCCAGCACCGCATGGCATGGACCGTCGACGACCTCATCTTCTACGGGTGGTCCCTGTGGGTCGTCGGCCGTGACGACGACAACAAGATCATCGACGCCGCCCGGTGCCCGTTCGAGTGGTGGAAGTTCGGCGAGGGTGGCGTCATCCTCGTCAACGACGAGGAGGTGCCGGCCGACTCCGTCGTCCTCATCCCCGGCTACCACGAGGGCATCCTCAACTTCGCGCCCCGCACCGTCCGGGGTGCGCGTGAGCTCGAGAGCCAGTGGGCCGCCCGAGCCTCCAACCCCATCCCCGCCACCGAGCTCCACCACACCGACACCGACAAGCTCGAGAACCACGAAATCCGCGAGCTCGTCGACAGTTGGACCGCCGCCCTCAACGAGACCGGCGGGGCCGTCGCCTACACGCCCCACAACATCGAGGTCAAGCCGCACGGCACCGCGTCGGCCGACCTCCTCATCCAAGGCCGCAACGCCGCCGCGATCGACGCCGCCCGCGCCGTCGGTGTCCCCGCCGTCATGGTCGACGCCTCCAACGTCAACAGCACCCTCACCTACGAGACGACCGCCGGCCGGAACCTCGAGTTCCGTGAGTTCTCTCTCTCCCTCTACATGGCACCCATCCGGTCACGCCTGTCCCTCGACGACGTGAGCGCACCCGGTGAGCGGGTCGGGTTCGACACCTCGCAGCTCACCGACCTCCCCTCACCCACCGGCCCCAACACCGAGGACTGACACATGACCCGTCTGACCATCGCCGGCCGCCTCACCGCCGCCGAGGACCGCACCCTCAAGGGCCTCCTCGTCCCGTTCGGGCGTCCCGGCTACACCAACAAGGGCCGCGTCGTCGTGCAGCCGGGAGGCATCACCTACCCCGCCGACGGCACGCTCCTGGCCGCCCTCCACGCCACCCTCGACCACCTCGACGAGCGCGACAACGTCGCCCGGTTCGTCAAGGTCACCGAGACCCCCGCCGGCCTCGAGGGTGAGTGGGAGGCCCTGCCCACCCACGGCGGGGACCGCCTCCTCTCCGAGTTCCGCTCGGGCAAGCGCACCGGCATCAGTGTCGAGCTCGAGCCTGTCACCGTCGCCGACGGCATCGCCACCGGAACCCTCGTCGGGTGCGCGTTCCCCGAAAAGCCGGCTTTCGCCGACGCACGCCTCGTCGCCGAGCTCGCCCCCGACGAGTCCCCCGAGGACGAGGACGAGGACGAGGACGACACCGACGACACCGACGACCTCGACGACGAGGCCGACGACACCGACCCCCCGGCCGAGGACCAGCCCGACGCCGACACAGAAAGAGGTACCACCGTGACCCGTTCCGCCACGGCCCCCGCCGACCTCCTCGCGTCCCACGCGGGCGGCGGCACGGGCACCCGCCGCCGCTCCTCCGGGGACCGGCTCCTCGCCTCCGACTCCTCCCCGCAGGACGTCTACCGGCTCCTCGCCCAGGCGTTCTCGAGCCGCAACGCCTCGACTCGGGACCGGCTCCTCGCAGCCCTCTCGGACATCATCCCGGACAACATCACCGACCGCGAGCAGCCCGCGTGGATCGGTGAGCTCTGGAGTGGCAACGCCTACCAGCGCCGGATCGTCCCGCTCCTCTCGTCGGCCGACCTGACCGGCCTCAAGGTCAAGGGTTGGAGGTGGGTCACCAAGCCCGAGATGGCCGCCTACGCGGGCAACAAGGCGGCGATCCACTCCAACGCCGTCGACACCGAGCCCTACGAGGAGGAGGCCCAGCGTTGGGCCGGCGGTCACGACATCGATCGCAAGTACAAGGACTTCAACGACACGGAGTTCTTCGCCGCCTACTTCCGCGCCATGAGCGAGAGCTACGCCAAGCTCACCGACGGGTACGCCCTCCGCCGCCTCAAGGAGGGTTCGCAGCTCATCGCCGCCGGCCCCACCCCGGACGGTGTCCCCGCAGGGTGGGCCGCCGTGGTCGACGGTGCCCTGGCCGTCATCGACGTGGGCACCCCCACGTTCGCGCTCGTCGAGAAGACCCTGTGGCGGGACATGATCCTCACCGGCACGGACAAGTTCCTCGAGTTCCTCAACGCCTCCATCGGCTTCGAGGAGGGCACGCTCAACTCGTCCAACTTCAAGCTCATCCCGGTGGGTTCGTCCGGTGTCGGCACCGCGTCGAGCCCCGTGGGCCTCGACCTCGGAGAGGTCATCGTCGGCACCAAGGCCGCGGTCACCCACCGCGAGCTCGGTGGTGGCACGCCCATCCGTGTCGACGCCGTCGACATCGCCAACGGCGGAGTCGACGAGGCGTGCTTCGGCTACAGCCACGTCGACATCAACGACGCCCGTGGCCTCGTCAGGGTCGACCTCACGGCCGACGCCTGACCGTCCCACGCGGGTGGGCACCCGTGATCCGTCGCCGTCCGGGTGCCCACCCGTTCCCACCATCAACCAAGAGGAGCCACCGTGGACTCGTGGGCCACCCCCGAGAAGGCCAAGAGGTTCTGGCCCGACGCCGAGAACCTCGACCCCGAGCACCTCGACGAGCTCCTCGAGACCGCGACCGAGGCGTGCGCCGCCTACGCGCCGTCCCTGCCCGACGGCACACCCCGCCCTCGCCGGCACGAGCTCGCCGTCATCTTCCACGCCCGTGACCTCCACACCGCCGCCGAGCGCAAGGGCGACTCCGACCTCGTCGGTGTCGCCGACTACGCGATCCGGGCCCGCCCCCTGGCCGACGCCGTGCGCCAGCTCCTCCGCCCCCGCCACGCCGTCCCCCGGTTCGGGGCCCCGACGTGAACGCCCGCGAGTTTCTCGTCTCGCAGCTCGAGCCCGTCATGCCCTCGACCGTCAAGGTCGAGAAGTACGCCCGGGAGGTCGACTCCCCCACCCGGCACTCGCTCCTCCTCGTGCGGATCGACGACGTCGCCCCGCACCCGTCCGGCATCCCCGGGCAGCGCCTCTACTCGTTCGGGCTCGTCCTCATCCCCCGCAAGCGGGCCACCGGCTCCGGGGACGACGAGCTCGACAACGCCCTCGAGGACGTGCTCCACGCGATCGACGAGGCCGACGACATCGTGTGGACCCGGGCCGAGCGTGGCACCTACGAGGACAGCACCCACCCCGCGTATGACGTCACCGTCCAGGTGGCCCTCACCAAGGAGAAGTAGCCAATGCAGATCGCCGTCAAGCCCCACGTCCTCAAGGACATCGTGCTCAAGATCGAGGATGACGAGTACGAGGCGCACGTCTCGTCCGCTCGTCTCACCCCGTCGACCGAGACCCCCGTTCTCAAGTGGCAGGGCATGACGCCCTCCGCGCTCCACGTCGAGGCCGGGTCCGTCACCACCGATTGGGCGTTCGCGATCAACGCCGCCCAGGACTGGGAGACCGCCGACTCCCTCACCCGCTACCTCTTCGACAACGCCGGGCAGGTCAAGGACATCGTCCTCACCCCGCAGCGTGGCAAGGGAACCTCGTTCGCGTTCCGCGCCACGATCGTCCCGTCCGAGATCGGTGGCGACGTCAACACCGTGGCCGTCTCCCCGGTCACCATGCCCGTCGACGGCACGCCCGTCCCGTCGCCCGTCGTCGTCGCCCCCTGACCTCGTGGCCACGGGTGCGGAGTTCGCTCGAGCGTGCAAGGACGCCTCACGCCAGTTGAGGCGTCTGCCCGCCGAGCTCCGCCGCACCCTGGCCAACGAGGTCCGGGACGAGGTGGTCGAGCCGCTCGCCGCCGACATCCGGGCCGCGTGGACCGGCCCGCACGCCCGGGCCCTGTCCGCCTCGACCAAGGCCCGCGTCTCCGGTGACCCGAAGATCGTGGTCGGGGGTGCCCGCCGCGTCGTGAGTGGCGGGGCCTCCGCCCGCCAGCTCGTGTTCGGCAACGAGTGGGGAGGAGGCAAGCGGGTCAAGGCGATCCCCGCCCGCCCCGCCCGCCGAGGTCACCGCCGCCACACCACCCGCCAGTTCCCCACCACCGGGCAGCACACCGTCTACGGCACCATCCACGCCACCCTCGACCGCACGTTCGACCGGTGGGCCGACGTCGTGAACCGCATCATCGAAAGGAGCCTCGACCGTGGCTGACCGTGGCCGTGACCTCAGTTTCGCGCTCCTGTCCGACGTCTCCCGGTTCGACACCGACAAGCCCGCCCGCGACCTCGAGCAGCTCGGGGACGCCGCCCTCGACGCCGGCCGCAACCTCGACCGTCTCGACGACGACACCGCCAAGGCGGGCCGGGGCCTCGACGACCTCGCCGACGACACCAAGGCCGCGGGTAAGGCCCTCGACCGGCTCGAGTCCGACGCCAAGGGGGTCGACCTCGACCGGCTCGCGACCGAGGCCAAGGCCGCCGCCGGTGACGTCGACAGCGCGTTCGAGCGGATCGCCGCCTCGTCCCGGGCCAACCTCAAGAAGGTCGACACCGCCGCCGACACCGCCGGCGACTCCGTCAAGGACATGTCGGGCGAGATTCGTCAGGAGGCCCTCGAGGGGGCAGCCTCGTTCGACGGGTCCATGGAGTCGATGAAGGACTCCGCTCAGTCCATGGCCGCCAACGCCCTCGCCGCGTTCGGGCCGCTCGGGGCCGGCATCGGTGTCGCCGCCTCCGTCGGGTTCGGCATCTGGCGTGCTCAGTCCGAGAAGGCCAAGGAGGCTATCTCCGCGTTCACGGACAAGCTCATCGCCGACGGGGGCCGGCTCTCCCGGGAGTCCGTCCTGTCCAAGATCGAGGAGTTCGCCGCCGACGGGTCCATTCTCGACCTCAAGAAGCAGGCCGACACCGCCCGTATCCCGGTGGGCGACTTCATCAGTGCTCTCGCCGGGGACGCCGACGCCTTGGCCCGCTCGACCGAGGCGATCCGCCGCCGCAAGGAGGAGCTCTCCGCCAGCCTCGAGGGCACCAGCGACTTCACCACCGACACCCTCAACATGGCCAAGGCCCTCGACGACGGGGCCAACGCGCTCGGGGACACCGCCGAGCAGACCGCCGCCGCCCGCGAGGCATACGACGCCCTCGCCGTCGCCGCCGGCGGATCGGCCGAGGCGATCGAGGCCAACACCGAGGCCCAGGAGGCGTGGTCCTCCTCCGTCTCCGACGCCGTCGACCCGCTCGGGACGTACCAGCAGCTCCTCGACGACAAGGCCACCAAGGAGCGGGAGACCGCCGAGAAGACCGCCGCCGCCACCAAGAGCCAGAAGGACTCGTGGGAGGACTACGCCAAGGACGTCGACGTCTCCATTGCCGAGGTCACCGCCGCCCTCGAGCAGCAGGTGGCCGACCTCGCCTCGTGGTCCTCCAACCTCGCCACCCTCGCCGAGCGGGGAGTCGACGCCGGTGTCCTCGCCAACCTCGAGCGCATGGGCCCCGAGGCCGCCCCCCTCATCGCCAAGCTCACCAAGGCCACCGACGACGAGCTCGTCAAGTTCGTCGCGCTCACGCAACGCCAAGCCACCCTCGCCGCCCAGGCACCCGCGTCCGCGTTCGCCACGCAGACCCCCGCCGCCACCCGCGAGGCCGCCGCCATGCGGGCCGCCGTCGCCAACGAGCTCGGGGCCGGCGCGACGATCCCCGTGAGCCTCGACGGCCGCTATGCCATGAGTGACGCCGAACGGCTCCGCTACGACATCGCCAACCAGATCGGCACGATCGTCGTGCCCGTCCGCGCCGGCCAGTCGCCCTACGCCAACACCGCCGACAACGCCAAGTACAGGTGGTAACCCGTGCCCCTCACGTTCACCCCGCAGCCCGAGCCCGCCGCCGGCCGTATCCGCCTCGTCGTGGGCGGGTGGTCGACGGCGCCCACCCTCTACCGCTCCGACCTCAACGGCACCCACCGAGTGCGGGCCGACCTCACCCGCGCCCCCATCTACGACTACGAGGCCGCGCTCACCGGCGCCGTCATCTACGACGCCTCCAACGTGCAGCTCAGCGACGGCACGACAGCGAACATCTACTCGACCACCGCCCTCGACGCCCCCGGCCCGTGGTTCCACGCCGTGGCCACGCCCGAGCTCTCGTTCAAGCCGCGCCACCTCACGACCCGCTACACCGCGTCTGTCGAGACCGGGGCCACCGTGCACCGCCCGCTTCAGCGGCGATCGCCCATCATCGTCTCGGGGCCCGCCCGCACCCGCGAGGGCACGTTCGAGGTGTGGTGTGCCTCCCACGAGGAGGCCCAGGTCGCTCAGGCCGTCCTCCACGGCGGGGACGGGCTCATCATGCTCCGCGAGGCCGGGGTCCACCCGGGCCTCGACATGTTCTTCGTCGCGCTCCGCTCCTCCGTCGAGCCCGCCGCCCAGGTGCGCGACGGGTGGCGTTGGCTCGTCCGGGTCGACTTCGTCGAGCTCGACGACCCGGCCGCCACCCTCCGGCCCGCCCGCACGTTCCAGACGATCCTCGACGAGTCCTCCTCGTTCTCCGCGCTCCGCGCCGAGGACCGCACCATGGCCGAGACCCTCTCCGGTGGGTTCCAGTGAGCATCCTCCCCGCCCCGTTCTCACCGGCCGTGGCCGCGCTCGTCACCACGTCCCACCGGCAGCGCGTCCGCGCCGAGGCCCTCTTCCCCGACGGCACCACCTACGCCCTCGAGGTCGAGGACTACATGCTCGAGTGGACCGAGCGCCGCTCCCCCCGGGTCGAGGGCACCCTCTCGTGCGCCCTGCCCGACGCCGCCACCCTCGAGAAGCTCGACCCGCGCACCCACGTCCGGATCAAGGTGTGGGCCGCCTACTGGCTCCCCGCCGCCGCCGCGTGGGACGAGCAGCTCGTCGCCGACCTCCACCTCCGCCACCGCTCGGTGCGCCGCCCCGCCAACACCGTCACCCTCAAGGTCGCCGGCCTCGAGGCCCTCCTCCTCGACAACGGCGGGTATGCCGAGGGGGCCTCCGACTCCGACACCGGCACCCGCACCGCCGCCGCCTACATCGCGTGGATGGGGGCCGCGATCCTCGAGGGCACCCCGTCGGCCGGGGTGCCGTGGACCGTCGAGCCCGGTGGCCTCACCGGGGAGTATGTCCAGGCAGCCCCGTCCAACCAGTGGGAGGAGCTCCTCAACCTCGCCGAGCGGGAGAACCTCGACGCCTACGACGACGGGCTCCGCCACATGGTGGTCACCTCCGACGCCGTGTTCACCCCGCCCGTGCACGAGCTCGACGTCGACCCCGACGTGGGCACGCTCACCGACTCCGACGCCACCATGGACCGCGAGCTGTGGGCCAACCACGTCCTCGTCCGCTACACCGCGCCGGCCCCGGCAGGCCAGTCCGGGGAGCTCGTCATCACCGGCACCGCCACCGTCACCGGCGGGCCCTACACCCCCGCCAAGTCGCACTGGAAGCAGATGCTCGTCGAGCGCGACGGGCACCCCACGCAGGCCAAGGCCAACGCCGCCGCCCGGTTCCTCCTCCGCCGCCTACTGTCCCGGTCCCGGGGCCACAACCTCGAGGCCGTGGCCGCGTGGTGGCTCCGTCCGGGCGACACCGTCGGGCTCACCCTCCCCACCGGTGGCCGTGTGCTTCACCTCGTCTCCACCGTCACGTTCCGCACCGGCGGGGCCATGACGCTCGCCACCCGCCTGCCCGACACCCTCACCGTGATTGGAGAGTGAGCCCCCGTGCCTAAGACCGCCGTGTACCAACTCGAGACCCCGACGCTCGCAAACAGCCCGGACATGCCCTACTGGCTCGCCGTCCTCGCCGCCGACATCGAGGAGGCCCTCGCCGGCCTCGAGGCCAAGGGTGGGTTCGCCAAGGGTGTCCTCGCCAACGGCACCGACATCAACACGATCCGCACCCCCGGTGTCTACATCGTGCCCACGACGGCCGCCGCCGGCACCATGCTCAACTGGCCCGCCTCGTCGCCGGCTCGCGCCGGGGCCCTCATCGTCGGCAAGGACGCCGCCGCGTCCCTCACCACCCACGACGTCATCGCCTACACATCGACGGGCACCCCGACCGAGCGGTACTCCCGCGCCACCGCCTCGACGACGAACACCGCGTGGGGCCCGTGGTCCTCGAGCGAGTGGCTCAAGGGCCTCCTCAACGGCTCGAGCACGGCCCGGGTCAACGTCGACACCCACCGCGCCGTCGGCGCATGGACCATCACCTCGCGTACCTACGTCGACGGGCTCCCCGGCACCGGCCCCGGCCTCCTCGAGAACCTCGTGACGCCCGCCACCGGGTGGGCTCCGCAGCGGTTCACCGAGCGCGTCTCCGCCGGGGAGGTGCGCGTGTGGGTCCGGTTCGGGACGTCGACGAGCGGGTGGGCCGGCATCGCGTGGTCCCAGCTCGGGGCCCCGCCGTCCAACCCCTCGACCGCGACGAGTGACGTGCAGGTGTCCGACCACGCCGCCCGCGTCGAGGTGGCCCGCGCCCGCCGGGGTGGCGGCATCGGCACCGGCGGCAAGCCCGTCGTCATGGTCCGGTTTGACCACGGACTGTCCAAGTTCTCGTCGATCGTCCTGCCCATCCTCCGGACCTATAGCCTGCCCGCCACCCTCAACGTCAACGTCGACAACATGGGGCTCGCCCCCAACGGGGCCGGGTCGATCACGTGGGCCCAGGTGCAGGACTGGAACCAGTACGACGGCATCGAGATCGCCAACCACGGGGCCACCCACACCGACGCCAACACCCGCGCCAGCATCTACCACGAGGTCGTCGAGGGCCGCCGGCTCCTCGAGGCCGCCATGCCCCGGGTGGCCGTCGAGACCTTCCACATCCACGGCTCAGGCAACCTCATCGCCACCGACCTCCCCGGCGACACCGGCCTCAACATCGGCCGCACCCCGTCGAGCTTCACCGAGTCCTACGCCGGCAAGCTCGTCATGGCCGAGCACGCCGTGTCCGACGGCAAGTGTGGCGGGTTCTTCGTGCCCCTCTCCGGGCACCCCGTGGTCGGGCAGTCGCACATGTCGATCGACCGGGACGCCGCCGCCGACACGATCGCCCAGGTCGAGACCGCCAAGGCGTTGGGCCGAGGCGTCACCATCTACCTCCACCCCGACCTCCTCGACACCACGAACACCGCCGAGGGTTACCCCTACATGACGACCGCCGCGTTCACCGAGGTGTGCGCCTACCTCGCCGCCGAGCGAGCCGCCGGCCGGATCATGGTGATGACGGCCGCCGGTGGCGCGTTCGCCGACCGCTCCCACGACCGCCGGGAGAACCTCCTCGCCGGGTCGGGGTTGGCCACGACCGGCACCGGCACCCACACCCTCCTCCTGCACTCCCGGTTCGGGTGGGCCATGGGAGCCGCGCACGAGCTCGTCGTGCGCGCCAAGGCCAGCGCCGCGACGACGCTCACCCTCCGCGTCGAGCGCAGCGGAGACCCGGCCTCGTGGCTCGCCGAGAGGGTCCACAACGTCCCCGGCGACAACGTCGAGCGGGACTACCGCCTCAACATCACGCTCCCGCGTGACCCGTCCATCACCCAGGTGACCGTCAAGATCACCGGTCAGTCCCTCACCGTCGTCGGGCCGCCCGTGCTCGCCGCTATCTGAAAGGTTCCGTCATGTCCGACACCCGCAGCAGCACCACCGCCGCCGCGAGCAACGCCGTCGTCCTCCTCGCCGGTGTCGTGTTCGTCTCCGTCATCGCGGCATACGTCGCCCTCACCCTCGCCGACAAGCCCACCGACGGGCTCACCATGCTCGCCGGCCCCTCGCTCGGTGCACTCATCGTCAGCGGGCAGCTCTTCGGCCAGAACCGCACCCTCGACAAGATCGAGCGCCAGACCAACGGTGTCCTCGACAAGAGGATCGAGGACGGCACGCTCAGGGCCCTCGCCACCGTCGGTGTCGTCTCCGTGCCCCCCGGCTCCACCACGCCCGTCGAGCCCGTGACGCCCCCGTCCCCGGGCTCCATGGCCGACCTCCCGCTCGAGCGCACGGCACCGGCGCCGCAGTAGGCTCCACCCGTGAGCGACACCGAGCCCGACCCCGCACTGGCCGACCCCGAGGCTCCCACCACGGGAGACCCCATGTGGCAGCTAGACCAAGACCCCGACGAGTTCGACGAGGACGAGCAGCCGGCCGTCTAGGCCGCGGCCGCGCTCATCGCCGCTCGCACCGCGTCGTCGGGTGCCAGGACGTAGGTGGCCGTCGTCTCGGGCCTCGAGTGCCCGAGGAGCTCCTGTACCGCCCGCAGGTCACGGGTGGCCGCGTAGGCCCTCGTCGCGCACCGGTGCCTCAGTGAGTGCATCGTCACCCCGTCAGGCAGGAGCCGGCTCACTGCCTTGCTCAGATGGTGCGGGGTGAGGTGTCCCCCTCGAGGAGAGGGGAACACCCACCCCGTGCCGTGCTCGAGGATGGTCTCCGCCAGATCGTGGGGGAGCGGCACGAGGCGCACGTGCCCACCCTTGCCCGTCACCCGCAGCGACCGCCCCGCCAGGTCCCCCTCGACGTCCTCCACCCGCACTCGCGCTATCTCCCCCCGCCGCATCCCGCACCGCCCCGCCAGGTCGATCGCGAGACGCTCCCGTGCCCCCGCTTGCATCTGTGCCGCCCGGTATGCCGCCTCCGGGGTCGGCCGGGGCCGCGCTCGGGGTACCCGCACCGTCGGCAGAAGGTGGGCCGGTGAGTCCTCCCGCAAGCCCATGTGCCGCGCCCACCCGTAGAAGCTCCGCAGCGCCGCCCGCGCCGACTTGAGCGTGTTGGGTGCCCACCCGTTCGCGCCCAGCCACGCCGCCAAGGTGTCCGCGTCGAGGGCCAGCACGTCCCGGTGGTCCCGCTCGAGCCGCCGCACGTAGTACCGCCTCAGCGCGATCGTCGTCTCAGGCGTTCCCCCGGCCCGCAGCCACGCCACCCACGCCCTGACCTGTGACTTTTCCTCACCGTCGTCCTCGCCCATGGTGACTAGTCTCAACATGGGCGTAGTTGACCCTGCAACCTACTCGCCGGTTCGTTACGAACCACCCACGTCGCCCCGTGGCACTCGAGCGCGTGCATGTCGGCCGCCGCCGTCGCGCCGGCCTCCGGGCCCTCGAGGAGCCAGTCGCACCCGGTGCACGTCGCCACCGCCGGCCCCTGCCCGAGCAGGGCCACGAGGCACGCCCACACGCCCGCGCTCGCCGCCGGCCCCGAGCGCATCCACGGGGCCAGTGCCAGGGCGTCGAGGAGCCTCACGCCGCCGCCCTCAGAACTCGAGCGGCAGCTGTGGCCAGCCGAAACCCATAATCCGTAGGTTGTGGGTTCGAGTCCCACGGGGCCCACTTATCCTCACTGGCGACCCCCGGCTCTCGGTTCCCGGCTCTGGACTGCCGGCTCCCGGTGCGCGACCCCAATACCGGACGCGAATCGCTCAGCCGGTGACCGACCCGACCCCGAGCGCACACAAACGGTGACGACGGCGACACCTTTTCCACCCCTCGGGGCGTGCCGCGATGACCCGGGTGGCCCCTAGCATCGGCCCATGCGATCCGTCGACGAGACTCACTCCCGCCCGGAGGGCACCAGCGACGCGACGGTCGAGGCCGTCGGCAAGCTGTCCGAGGCGTTCGAAGTCATCGAGGAGGCACGCGGCTCGCTGTATGCCTTCCACCGCAACCTCGGCCGCGCCGACCTCACCCTCGGCGAGGCCGTCGAGCAGCTGCGTGAGGCCGGCCACGACGCGATCGCGGACGAGGTGGAGACCGACCTTCTCGGTCGCAACGTCCTCGCCGGGCGGTGGACCTTCCAGGTCATCGAGGAGTTCGACGACGGCTACTACGCGACGTTCCGCGAGCACGACCGGCGGGTGCGAGACGAGCTCATGGGCGGCCGGCGCCACGTCTACGAGGCCGAGATGAAGCAGGAACGCCGCACCCACGACCGCCCCGGCCACGAGGCCACCCCCGAGGACGTGTGAGCCCGACCCTCAGAGCGGCAGCGGAACGCCGTTGTCCCGCAACGTGTGGGCCACGGCGAGCAGCACCATCGAGACGAGGATCGAGCCCAGGAAGCCGCGCAGCCCGCTGATCCGCCGGTCGAGCGGCCGGTCCGGTCGGCGACGGATTCCGACGAGCTCGAGGACGGCATACGCGAGGACGCCGGAGGCGGCCGGGAGGGTGAGCATCACCCACAACCAGAACCAGCGCGTCCCCACCCGGGGCGACGGCCCCATGACGAGGAACGCGAAGAGGCCCAGCCCGCCGAACGTCACGACGACGGCGACCCACGACCCGTCCGAGAACTCGAAGGGCTTCATCGGCACCTGTGCCTCGCGAAGCTGGCCGACGAGAGCCGTCGACTCCTCGGTGGCGGCCATCCGGAGGTCGTCGGCCAGGGCTGCGGTCCCGGCCGGCGAGGCGACCAGCCAGCCGGTGCCACCCCAGGTGCGCCACACGAGGATGCCGCCCAGTGGCTCCCCCTTCGGCGGCAGGTAGGCACCCTCAGCCCCCTCCTCGAGGTCGCCACGCACGCCCGACGCCGGCGCCCGGGTGAGGTCGAGCGGCCCGGACTCGAGCTGCTCGGCGGCGTACCACTGCTGGACCGTTCCGTCGGCGAGGTCCGCCTGCAGCTGCTCGAAGCTCGAGGCACGTAGGCCCGTCTGCCACGACGACACGAGGAGGACGGCGACGACCGCGACGACGGCCCCACCGAGCGCCACGACGAGCCGCTCGCCCCAACCCGCCCACGGGCGCCTCCGCTCGCTCACGGCCCCCGCCGCGGCCTCCCCCACCCCCGTTGCCATGGATGAAGGGTGGCACGACAAACCCCCGCTGACCAGATGTCAACGAGGGCCTGCGAGTCGGTGGCGCGATGCGCCTCGCAGTCAGTCGAAGAGCCCGTCGAGGAAGGACTTCTTGCGGCGGTGGCCGGGCTGGCCGTAGTAGCCCTTGCCCGACGACGAGTAGCGCGGCGCGTGGCCGTAGGTCTGTGCGGCCGGCTGGCCGTAGGGACCCTGCCCGTATGCCGGCTGCTGCGGCGCCGCTGCCGGCGGCGGTGGCGCCTGCTGGGTCTGCTGCCCCTGCTGGCCGGGCCCGGCATAGTAGGCCGCCTCGGCGTTGACCAGCGCCTCGAGCTCACCGCGGTCGAGGAAGAGACCGCCACAGCCGGTGCACTGGTCGACGTGGACCTGGTTGCGCTCGTAGCTGCGCATCTCGGAGCCGCACTTGGGACACGTGAGGGTGCTCATGCCCGCTCAACGACCGACGTCCGTCGCGAGTGCCCGGCCAGGAGGAGGAGCTCCGACCGTGTCGCCGACCGTCAGGGTCAGGCTGCCGCGTCGAGGACCACGGGAAGGAGGAAGAGCATGCCCATCGACCACGTGAGGTGGGTGACGATCGGGCCGAGGATGCCGCCGGTGACCCGTCGCTGCAGCCCCACGACGGCGCCGACGAGGGCCGCGGCGAGGACGAGGAGCGGGATGCCCGAGCCCGCGACGACGAGCGCATAGACCACGGTCGTCACCAGAACCGCATGACGACGGCCGACGGCAGCGAAGAGCGAGCCTCGGAAGAAGAGCTCCTCGGCGACGCCGTTGACGGCAGTGATGACGGCGACGACGGCGAGCGACCCGAAGCGGGCGTGGTCGAGGAGCCGGTCGACCGGCTCGCGCAGCACCGGCAGTCGCGCGACGGCCATGGCTCCGAGGAGGAAGAGCCCGAGCAGCATCGCGCCGAGGACGAGCGACTGCACCACCGACCGGCTCGGCCGGTCACCCGCGCGCGTGTGCGCGAAGCCGAGGTGCAGTGGCCCCGACAGCAGTGCGCCCAGCGCCCAGACACCCGCGAGGGCGAGGGTGGCCGGGTAGAAGAGGTCGTTCCCCGGCTCGATCCGCAGCGCCCACGCGTTGACGCCGAGCCCCACGACGAGGGTGCCGAGCGCCACGATCCGACGCCGCTTGAACGCCCAGTCGCTCTCGGTGTGGTCGCGCGGGACCGGCGTCACGAGGGCAGCGGTGAGGAATCTGCGCAGTTCGTCGACCGGATTCGCCATGACGAGTGAGACGATGCCACAGATGACTTCCTCCCAGCAGCCTTCAGTCCTCGTGACGGGCGCGACCGGCTACATCGGGTCACGTCTCGTGCCCGTCCTCCTCGACGCCGGGCTGCGCGTCCGGGTCCTCACCCGGTCGGCCGACCGGCTGCGCGCCCGTCGCTGGGCCGACGACGTCGAGGTCGTCGAGGGCGACGCGACCTCGCGACAGGACCTCGACCGCGCGCTGGCGGGCATCGACGTCGCCTACTACCTGCTGCACTCGATGGACGGCAAGGACGACTTCGAGCAGCGCGACCGCGACCTCGCCCGCACCTTCGGCCTCGCCGCGCAGGGCGCCGACGTCGGCCGCATCGTCTACCTCTCCGGGCTGCACCCCGACGGCGGGCACCTCTCACCCCACCTCGCCTCGCGGGTCGAGGTCGGTGACCTCCTCATGGCCTCCGGCGTGCCGACGGTCGTCCTCCAGGCCGCGATCATCATCGGCTCGGGGTCGGCGTCGTTCGAGATGCTGCGCCACCTCACCCGCAAGCTGCCGGTCATGGTGACGCCCAAGTGGGTCAACAACCGGATCCAGCCGATCGCGATCGCCGACATCCTCCACTACCTCGTCGGCGCGGCAACCGTCGAGGGCGACGCCAACCGCACCTTCGACGTGGGCGGTCCCGAAGTCCTCACCTACCGCGAGATGATCCAGCGCTTCGCCAGCGTCGCCGGCCTGCGCGAGCGCGCGATCCGCACCGTCCCCGTCCTCACGCCGGGACTCGCCAGCCACTGGGTCGGGCTCGTCACGCCGGTGCCCTCGGGCATCGCCAAGCCGCTCGTCGGCAGCCTCATCCACGAGGTCGTCTGCCAGGAGGACGACATCGACGACCTGGTCGGGCCCCCGCAGGATGGCAAGACCGGCTTCGACGACGCCGTCCGGGCCGCGCTCGACGGCGCGAAGGACCGCCCCGAGCCGGGCACCGTCGACCCGGCCCGGCTCACGGCCGCCGACCCCGACTGGGCCGGCTGACCGTCAGCCTCAGCCGATTGCGCCGGGACTCGACGCGTCAGTCGCGGCGCATCGTCACCTGTGCGACATCGAGGTAGCCCGAGGCGAAGCCCGCCTCGCAGTAGGCGAGGTAGAACTCCCACATCCGCTTGAACGTCTCGTCGAAGGTGCCCCCCTCGATCGTCGGCCACGCCGCGAGGAACTGCACCCGCCAGCGACGCAGCGTCTCGGCGTAGTCGCCGCCGAACGCCCGGACCCCGCGCACCCGAAGCCCGGTATGCCGTCGGGTCACCTCCGAGATCGCGTCGAGGGACGGGATGAGGCCCCCGGGGAAGATGTACTTCTGGATCCAGCCGTAGGAGTCGCGGGTGGCGAGGTAGCGGTCGTGGCCCATGAGGATCGCCTGGACGACGGCCGTCCCGCGCGGGGCGAGCAGCGCGTCGATGGCGGAGAAGTAGGTCGGCCAGTACTCCTCGCCCACGGCCTCGATCATCTCGACCGACACGACGGCGTCGAACTCGCCGGAGACCTCGCGGTAGTCCTGGAGTCGCACCTCGACGCGCTCCGAGAGCCCGGCCGCGGCGATCCGCTCGCGGGCGAGGGCCTGCTGCTCGCGCGACAGCGTGATCGAGAGGACGTCGGCGCCGCGGGCCGCGGCGCGCAGGCTGAGCTCGCCCCAGCCGGTGCCGATCTCGAGGACGCGCGACCCCGCCGTGACGCCGGCGGAGTCGAGGATGGCGTCGATCTTGCGGTGCTGGGCCTCGACGAGGTCCTGCTCGGCGAGCGGTCGACTGTGGTCGAAGAGCGCCGACGAGTAGGACATCGTCGGGTCGAGGAACGCGGCGAAGAGGTCGTTCGACAGGTCGTAGTGGGCCTCGATGTTGGCCCGGCTGCCGAGGAGGGTGTTGCGGGTGCCGGTCGGCAGGGCACGGTCGACGATGCGGCGCATCGACAGCACCGGCTTGGGCAGGAGCCGACCCATGCGGGCGGCGAAGGGCAGCAGGGCCTGCGCGAGGTCGGTGCCCCGGGCCGCCCGCCAGTCACCGGCCATGTAGGCCTCGCCCAGCCCGATCTTGGGGTGCTGCTCGAGCCGGCGGTAGAAGGCGTCGGGCCGCACGACCTCGAGGGTCGGACCGTCCGGGGCTCCCCCGCCGACGTGCGATCCGTCCGGGTAGCGCACGTGCACGGGCAGGCCCGCGACGATGCGGTGCACGAGGGCGCGGGCGACGGCGCCGCGGGTGAAGAGGGTTCGCGCGGTGGGGAGCTCGAGCGGTGGCAGGGCTTCGGAGGTCATCGGACACTCTCCTCGTCGTGGGCGGGGCGGGGCTGGACGGGCAGACGGCGGGCCCACAGGCGGATGCCGTGCATCCGGATGAGAGCCGTCACCCGGTGGGGCATGAGGGGGTGGCGGGCGACGGTGCGCAGCACCGACGACGGCGTCGCCGGGACGGTGGCACCCTCGACGACGGCCGTGAGGACGAGCTCGCCCGCGCGGTGGAGCCGGATGCCGACGGACACCCGGTCGGCGTCGAGGTGGAAGCGGATCGCGTACTCGCCCGAGGTGTCGTTGAACGGGGAGACGTAGAAGTCCTTGTCCACGGAGGCCGCGCCGCCGGGACCGGGGCGGACGGCATACGCGTGTCGTCCGCCGTAGGTGTTGTGCACCTCGACGACGACACCGCGCAGGGCGCCGTCGGCGAGGCACCAGTAGGCGGTCATCGGGTCGAAGACATGGCCGAGGACCCGGGCGTGGGTGAGGGCGACGACCCGGGTCACGCCGTCGGCGGGGATGCCGGACCGCTCGAGGCAGCGCAGGACGTTGGCCTTGAGCTCGGGCATCGACCCCGCGCCGGCGAGGTGGTCCTCCGCGTGCAGGCTCGCGACCGGGCGCAGCCAGGCAGGCAGGGTCGGCGGGTCGTCGAGGTCGACGAGCCACTGGTAGTGCCGGTGCGTGAACGTGTGGCGCATCGGCGTGTGCCGCGTGTGGTGGACCTGCCCGACGACGAGGGCCGGGAGGGAGGGGAGCGTCACGACCTGGTCCGTGACGGAGGGCCGGACCTCGGTCATGTCCAGGCGACCCCGAGCGCCCGCGCCGCCTCGACGCCCGAGCGGCAGCCGTCCTCGTGGAAGCCCCAGCCCCAGTGCGCCCCGGCGAAGGCCGTCCGCTCCGTGGTGATCTCGTCGCGGCGGCGCTGGGCGCGGACCGCCGCGAGGTCGTGGATCGGGTGCCTGTAGTCCATGACGGCGACGACCGTGTCGGGGTCGATGAGCGAGGTCGCGTTGAGGGTGACGTAGAGCGGGTCCGAGGAGGGCAGGCCCATGAGGCGAGCCATGTCATAGGTGACGACCGGACCCGTCGCGCCGGTGTCGTGACCGGGCCGGGCGACGCGGTAGTTCCAGGACGCGCGGGCCCAGCGCGCCGACGGCAGCAGCGAGTCGTCGCGGTGGAGCACGGTCTCGTTGCGGGAGTAGCGGAACGCGCCGAGGACCTCCTTCTCGGCCGGGGTCGCGTCGACGAGCAGGTCGAGGGCATCGTCGGCGTGCGTCGCGAGGACGACGTGGTCGAACCGCTCGGCGCCCCCGTCGCGGGTCGTCACGGTGACGCCGTCGTCGTCGCGCTCGACCGCGAGCACGCCGGAGCCACGGCGGACGTCGGGCAGGCGGGACGCGAGCGCCTCGACATAGGTTGCCGAGCCACCGACGACGGTCCGCCACTGGGGCGAGCCGGTGACGCTGAGCATGCCGTGGTGGTCGAGGAACTGGAAGAGGTAGCGGGCCGGGTAGTCCATGGCGTCCCCGCGTCCGCTCGACCACACGCACGAGACGAGCGGGACGGCATACAGCTCGACGAAGCTCTCGGGGAAGTCGCGCGCGGCGACGAACTCGCCGTAGGTCGTCTGGTCCTCGTCGGTCGTGCCTGCGAGGAACGCCGACGCCTCGGCGTGGAAGCGCCGCACCGAGCGGAGCATCGTGACGAAGTCGCGGTCGAGCAGCTGGCGCGGACGGGCAAGGAAGCCGGTAATGCCGCGGCCGCCGGCGTACTGCAGGCCGGTCGAGGGGTCGAGGATCGACATCGACATCTCGGTGTCGCGGACCTCGATGTCGAGCTCGGCGAAGAGCCGCTGCAGGTGGGGGTAGGTCCGGTCGTTGTGCACGATGAACCCCGAGTCGACCCGGACCTCACCGTCGCCGGAGGCGATCGTGTGGGTGTGGGCGTGGCCGCCGAGCCGCTGCTCGGACTCCAAGAGGGTCACGCCGTGCTGCCGGGAGAGCACGTGCGCAGCGGTGAGGCCCGAGACTCCGGAGCCGACGACGGCGGTGCGGGGGGCAGCGTCAGTCGAGGTCATGCCGTCCATTCGTGGCGCCGGTGGGACCGGATGGGTCCATCCTGAGCGCAGCCTGCACCAATCTCCGCGGGAGGCGGCTCCGAACGCCGACCGTGAGCACTTCGTCACCCGATCTTGCCCTGCGCATCGCCGACGCTCTGGTCCCCGTCCTGCGTGGGCCGTTGCCGATGGGGCTGAGGGTCTGGGACGGCTCACGGGCGGGGCCGGTGGAGGGGCCGGTCGTCGTCCTTCGCTCACCCCGGGCGCTCCAGCGACTCCTGTGGTCGCCGGGCGAGCTCGGGGCCTCGCAGGCCTACGTCACCGGCGAGCTCGACATCGAGGGAGACGTCGGCGAGGCGCTCGACCTCGCGCGCGAGGCCCTCACGGCCCGCGGCGTCACCGGGGCGGGTGTCGCGGTGCTCGTCCGCTCGGCGCCGCGGCTCGTCGCGCTGGCGCGCGAGCTCGGAGCGTTCGGCAAGCCGCTGCCGCCACCGGCCAGCCAGGCGCGGCTGCGCGGCCGGCTGCACTCGCTGGGCCGAGACCGGTCGGCGATCAGCCACCACTACGACCTCTCCAACGCCTTCTACGAGCTACTCCTCGACCCGCACATGGCCTACTCCTCGGCATGGTTCAGCGACCACCCGTCGGCCACCGGCCAGTCGCTCGAGTCGGCGCAGGCCGCCAAGCTCGGCCTCGTCTGCCGCAAGATCGGGCTCACCGAGGGGTCGCGCTTCCTCGACGTGGGCTGTGGCTGGGGCTCGCTCTCCCTGTATGCCGCGGAGCACTTCGGCGCGCGGGTCACCGGTGTGACCATCGCCGCGGAGCAGAAGCGGTTCATCGACGCCCGGGTCCGCGAACGCGGGCTCGAGGACCTCGTGACGATCCGGCTCCAGGACTACCGCGACGTCGCCGACGGGCCCTACGACGCCGTCGCCTCGATCGAGATGGGCGAGCACGTCGGGCAGGGCACCTACCCGACCTACGTCTCGGTGCTGCGCGAGGCCGTCAAGCCCGGTGGACACGTCCTCGTCCAGCAGATGTCCCGGCGTGGCCGCCACCCGGGCGGGGGCCCGTTCATCGAGTCGTTCATCGCTCCTGACATGCACATGCGCCCCGTCGGCGAGACCGTGGAGCTTCTCGAGGCCGGCGGGCTGGAGGTCCGCGACGTCCACGCGATGCGCGAGCACTACGTGTGGACCGTCGACGCCTGGCTCGACACGTTCGAGAAGAACTGGACGGCCGTCGTCGACCTCGTCGGCGAGGAGGTTGCCCGTGTCTGGCGCCTCTACCTCGTCGGTGGCGGGCAGGCCTTCCGTGACGGGCGGATGGGGGTCGACCAGATCCTTGCTCGCCGACCCGGCGGTCCGGCGCTCGCCCATGAGACGGTGCGCTGATGGGCCGCTTGCTCGTCGTCACCCTCCTCTCGCTCGCGACGGCAGCAGCCGTCATGGCGGTCACGGCACTCATCGCCCGTCGCCTCGGCAGGGTGAGCGTCGTCGACATCGCGTGGGGACTCGTCTTCGTCGCGATCGCCTGGGTCTGCGCGCTCGTCGGCTCCGGCACACGGTCGCTGCTGCTCGCCGTCCTCGTCACGCTCTGGGGCGTGCGCCTCGCGTGGCACATCCGTCGCCGCGCCCTCGGCGCCGGTGAGGACCCGCGCTACGAGAAGCTCCTCTCGGCCGCCCCTCCCGAGAAGCGGTTCGCGTATGCCGTCCGGCGCGTCTTCCTCGTCCAGGGCCTCGCGGCATACGTCGTCTCCATGCCGCTGCAGGTGGCCGCGGCCGCGGAGGCGAAGCCGCTGGGCTGGGTGGCGGCACTCGGTGTCGTCGTCTTCGTCGTCGGCGTCGGGTTCGAGGCGATCGGCGACCTGCAGCTCGCGCGCTTCAAGGCCGACCCCGCCAACAAGGGCAGGATCATGGACCGCGGGCTGTGGGCGTGGACGCGCCACCCGAACTACTTCGGCGACTCGGCGGTGTGGTGGGGCCTGTGGGTCGTCGCAGCCGAGGTGTGGCCCGGTGTCCTCACCGTCCTCTCGCCGATCGTCATGACCTACTTCCTCGCGTTCGCCACGGGTGCGCGGCTGCTCGAGTCCGAGATGGCGAAGCGTCCTGGGTATCCCGAGTACATGGAGCGCACGTCGATGTTCTTCCCCCTCCCGCCCAGCCGGAGTCCCGCGGGCTGACGACGTCGGTGCTGATCACGGCCCGTTTTTGGGTCGGCGGCCCGACCCCGATCTGCTCCCCATGTCACTACCGTCGATGACGAGGACAACCCTCACGTCATCGAAGGAGAGTGATCCCTATGGACCCCATCTGGTGGTGGGTCATCGCAGCGGTCGTGCTCGTCGCCGTCGTGCTGCTTCTCGTCCCGCAGATGCGGCGGCGTCAGGAGGAGTCGCGCAGGCAGAAGGCTGCCGAGGTGCGCGAGGAGGCCCAGGACCACTCGCAGGTCGTGCGGGAGCGCGAGGCCCACGCGGCGCAGGCCGAGGCCGAGGCGCGTCAGGCCCGAGCCGAGGCCGAGCAGAAGCTCGCCGAGGCGGAGAAGCTCGAGACCGAAGGGCACCGGCGCGGGCGCACGGCGGCGGAGGCGCGCGAGGAGTACGACGAGAAGCTGCAGCGAGCCGACGAGCTGGACCCTGACGTCGACACCGACGGCGACGGCCGGCGCGACCGCGACGGGTTGGGCGACGGCGACGGCCGGCGCGACCGCGACGACCTGCCCGGCCGCGACCGCGATGGTGACGGCCTGGCCGACCGGGACCGCGGAGGCTTCGGTGACGGTGATGGTCGCCTCGACCGCGACGACCTCCCGGGTCGCGACCGTGGGGACGTGCAGCACAACACCTGAGCACGGTGGTGAGAAGTCGTGGGTCGTCCCGGTCGCCGGGGCGGCCCACGACTGGGTGCGGGCGATGTCCGGACGGGGTCAGGCCCGGGAGACCGTCCCCGGCTCTGCCCCGGCGGCGAGCATCCAGGTGTCGATGGGGGCCACCACTCCTTCGGGGGTGTCGACGTCGTCGCCGACGACGAAGGTGCTCGTCCACGACTCCGGGGTCACCGAGCAGGCGAGGTAGCCGCGGTAGGAGTTCACCGGTGCGGTGCCGTAGGAGTACTCGGCCCTGAAGGCGCCGGTGTCCGCGGTCCCGCTGAACCGGTTGCCGCTGTTGCTCGTCATCGGGGGGCCGACGAACTCGGTGGCGACGAGCGCCGACGCCGTGTCCTGCCGCTGACGGACATGCGTGACCATGCCACGGTGGACGTCGCCGCTGACGACGACCGGGTTGAACGCCTGCTCTCCCCGACGGGCGAGTCGGCCGGCGAGCACGTCGGTCACCGCCGACCGGTCGGTGTCGTAGCCGGTCCACTTGTCGCCGGCCCCTGCGAAGCTCGGGAACCACGCGAGCGGGACACCGCTGCCGACGGCGGTCCAGGTCGTGCCTGACGAGGCGAGCCCGTCGAGGAGCCAGTGCATCTGCTCCTCGCCGAGGATCGTCGTGGCGGGGACGCGGTACTGCCGGTCGTCGACGAGGAAGAGCTCGAGCGACGAACCCCATCGGATCTGCCGGTGGAGGCGCAGGTGGGCGATGGATGTCCCCGGGTCGGTGCGGGGCGGGCCACCGCGCAGGGGCATGTTCTCCCAGTAGGCCTGGAGGGCGATGGCGAACTGCGTCCGCTTCTCGGGCTCCATGTCCGGGTCGCCGCCGAAGACGTTGTCGAAGAACTCGTGGTCGTCGGGCACGGCGAAGACCGGGTGGGCGGCATGCATCGCCCGCAGGTTCGGGTCGCTCTTGTACTGCCCGTAGCGGCGGCGGTAGTCCTCGAGCGAGCTGATCTGCCGGGCCGGGATGTGGCCGGCGCGGCCGAAGTCGTAGATGTAGTCGCCGAGGTGGAGGACGAAGTCGAGGTCGTCGCGGGCCGCGATGTCGCGCACGCCGTTGAGGTGGAACCTCCCCGACCCGGGCTTGGCGAGGTTCTGGCAGCTGACGACGGCGAAGTCCGCGGTCGAGGCCGCGCTGTCGGCGGGCGCGGTCCGTGTCCGGGCGGGGCCGCTCGACCAGCCGGGGAGCCGGAACTCGTACCAGTAGGTCCGCCCCGGGCGCAGCCCGCGGACGTCGACGTGGACCGACCAGCAGTGCTCCGGTCGCGCAGCGGCGACCCCCACCCGCAACGACGTCGCGGGGCTGGCCAGCCCTTCGGGCGACTCGGCCAGCCGCCACTGGACCGGCACCACACCCTGGCCGTCCATCCCGAGCCCGGGTTCGGTCGGCGCGGTCGTGAGCCGCGTCCACAGCACGACGGCCTCCGACGTCACGTCACCCGAGGCCACACCGACCCGGAAGGGGTCGGCCCCGAGCGTCGGCGAGGCGTGCGCGGCGGGGAGCTCGCCCGCGAGCGCTCCCGCCGCACCGGCTGCTCCCGCCATCCCGGCCGCGCTGAGCAGCGCCCGTCGTGTCACCCGCGTGGACCCCATCGCCGAACCCCCTACATCGATGTAAACGGAAAGCCTTTCTACCAACGATCCGTGGAGCGCGACACCCCTCACGACCACACGACGCGCGCGACCGGCCTCAGCCACCCCCGTTCACAACTCGCCAATTCCTCCCGTTCAGTACATCGACCCGTGTGCCGAACGGGAGGAATTGGCGAGTTGTGCTCGGTCAGTGCAGGGCCGAGCTGAGCGCGTGGATCGTGAGGCCCGCGAGTGCGCCGACGATCGTGCCGTTGATGCGGATGAACTGGAGGTCGCGCCCGACGTGGAGCTCGATGCGCTCGGCGGCCTCGCGCCCGTCCCACTGCTCGACGGTGACCGAGATGACCTCGGCGAGCTCCGAGCCGTAGGTGTTGACGAAGAACGAGACGGCCTCCCCGAGGTGCCCCTCGAGCCGAGTGCGCCAGGCGTCGTCCTCCACGAGGTGCCGTCCGAGGTGCTCGAGGAGCTCGTCGCCACGGGTGTGGAAGTAGGAGGTGGGGTCGTCCATCGCCGTCTCGAGCGCTGTCGCGAACGACCGCCACAGCCCGACGGCCGTCTCCGGCACCTGCGGGTGCGAGAGGAGACGCTCCTTGAGCGACTCGGCCTGCGCCATGACCTCGGGGTCGGACTGGAGATCACGGGCCAGGCGGGTGAGCAGCTCGTCGAGCGCGACCCGCGCCGGGTGGCCCGGCGTGACCAGGATGTCGCGCAGCCACGTGAGGACCTGCTGGTAGCTCCACGTGATGACCTTGTCGTCCACCCACGGCGGCGACCACCAGGGCGCGCGCTCGCCGATGACCGACGCGAAGGTCCCCGGGTTGTCGCTGAGCCAGTCGTGCAGCTGCTCGAGCCCGAGGTCCACGAGGCCGTGGTGGGTCCGCTCGTCGACGACCCCCTCGAGCAGCGACCCGGCGATCGGACTGATCGGCTCCTTGGCCAGGCGTGGCAGGAGGAAGTCCACCATGACCTCGCGCACGTCGTCGTCGGAGAGCCGGCCGAGCCCGGCGTGCGAGACCCGTACGACCTCGGTCATGACGCGCCGCCGGTGGGCGGGGACCGAGAGCCAGATTCCGAGCCGCTCCCCCACCCGGGCCGCCGCCAGCCGATCGCGGGCGATCTCCTCGGTGAGGAAGTTCTCGGTGACGAAGTCCTGGAGGTTGCGCCCGATCTCGTTCTTGCGCTTGGGGATGATCGCCGTGTGCGGCACCGGCAGCCCGAGGGGGTGGCGGAAGAGCGCCGTCACTGCGAACCAGTCCGCGAGAGCACCGACCATCGCCGCCTCCGCGCCGGCATTGACGTAGCCGAGCCAGCCCGAGTCGGAGCCGAGCGTCACGGCATACACGATCGCCGCGAGGACGAGGAGCGAGAGGGCGAGCGCCCGCATGCGGCGCAGTCCCACGCGGCGCTGGGCGTCGGCGGGCGACGGGGCGAGGAGGCTCACGGCCACGATCCTGCTACACAGGCCCTCCTAAACTGGGTCCGTGCACTTCCTCAACGGCCTCCAGCCCCAGTTCGACCTCACGTACGACGACGTCTTCATGGTCCCGAACCAGTCCGACGTCACGAGCCGCCTCGACGTCGACCTGAGCACCGACGACGGCACCGGCACGACGATCCCGCTCGTCGTCGCCAACATGACCGCGATCGCGGGTCGACGGATGGCCGAGACGACCGCCCGCCGTGGCGCGCTGACGATCATCCCGCAGGACATCCCGGTCGAGGTCGTCAGCGAGGTCATCGGCTGGACCAAGCGCCGTCACCTCGTCTTCGACACGGCGATCACGCTCGACCCGCACACCACCGTCGGCGAGGCGCAGGTCCTCCTCGGCAAGCGGGCCCACGGCGCCGCGGTCGTCACCGAGGGCGACCGTCCCGTCGGCCTCGTCACCGAGAAGGACCTCACCGGCGTCGACCGCTTCGTCCAGGTCCACGACGTCATGTCGCGCGACCTCGTGACCGTGACCGACGACGTCGACGTCGTGGGGGCGTACGACACCCTCAACGAGAGCCGCCGCAGGCTCGCGCCGGTGGTCGCGGCGGACGGCACGCTCGTCGGTGTCCTCACCCGCCAAGGTGCGCTGCGCGCGAACCTCTACTCGCCTGCCGTCGACGCGAACGGCTCGCTGCGCATCGGCGCCGCCGTCGGCATCAACGGCGACGTCGCCGCCAAGGCGTCGCAGCTCCTCGATGCCGGCGCCGACGTCCTCGTCATCGACACCGCCCACGGCCACCAGCGCAAGATGCTCGAGGCCCTCAAGGCCGTGCGCGACCTCGACCCACAGGTTCCCGTCGTCGCCGGCAACGTCGTGAGCGCCACCGGCACCCGGGACCTCATCGAGGCCGGTGCCGACATCGTCAAGGTCGGCGTCGGCCCCGGTGCGATGTGCACGACGCGCATGATGACCGCCGTCGGCCGGCCGCAGTTCTCGGCCGTGCTCGAATGCGCAACTGCCGCAAGGGAGCTCGGCAAGCACGTCTGGGCCGACGGTGGCGTCCGCCACCCTCGTGACGTCGCGCTCGCCCTCGCGGCCGGAGCCTCGAACGTCATGATCGGCTCCTGGTTCGCCGGCACCCTCGAGTCGCCCGGCGACCTCTTCACCGACGAGAAGGGCCGCCAGTTCAAGGAGTCGTTCGGTATGGCGTCCTCGCGTGCCGTCCGCAACCGCACGGCGACGGACTCCGCCTACGAGCGCGCCCGCAAGGCGATGTTCGAGGAGGGCATCAGCTCGGCCCGCATGTTCGTCGAGCCCGCCCGGCCGTCCGTCGAGGACGTCATCGACGAGATCATCTCCGGGCTGCGGAGCTCGTGCACCTATGCCGGCGCCCGCACCCTCGCCGAGTTCCACGAGCGGGCCACCGTCGGCATCCAGAGCACCGCTGGCTTCGCCGAGGGACGACCGCTGCACCAGTCCTGGTGACCGGCGCAGGTTGCCCGTGAGGCCCCGTCCACCCTGGACGTATGCCGTCCTCGCGGCCGTCGTCCTCACCCTCACCCTGGGCGTCGGCTGGCTCACGCGCCCGGCGACGGAGGGCCTCGACGGCGTTTGGGAGGCGAAGGCCGTCGACGGCGAGGTGCTCGGTGGCCGGGCCCTCGTCGCGGCCGACGACAACGTGGCGATCGACCTCGTCTCGGGCACCCGCATCACCCTCGGGTCGGTGAGCGGCGGCACGCGTGCCATCGGCGCCGGCCGGCTCCTCGTGCTGCGCGACGGCGGTCCGCGGCCCACCCTCGACGGAGCCGGGCTCGACGGCGGGTCCCGCTGGACCTGGCAGGGACCGCCGGCGCACCGACTCACCTTCGTCGCGGCCGCCTCGGCGACGACCGTCGTGCAGGCGTGCGGCGGAACCTCGGTCGCCTGCCGCCTCATCGGCGTCGGCACCAACGGCAGGGAGTCGTGGCAGGTCCAGCAGCCGACGGCGTCCGGCACCGAGGCGCCCGTCATCGGCGCCGACGGCAACCTCCCGACGGTCGGCGCGCTGCCCACGAAGGACGGGACGGTCGTGCTCGTCGACCCGACGAGCAGCCGGATCACCCTGCGGCCACCGGCCGAGGCATCCGTCGGCCGCGACGGCACCCTCACGCTGAGCGCCGCGGCCGACGGGGGCTGCCACCGCACCACATTCACCACCCTCGACCGTTCCTCGACGACGACCTCGCCGGGCTCGTGCGACGCCGAGCCTCCGGCGTCCACGACCGACACGACGGCACGCACAGCGGCACGCAGCCATGCCTGGTGGTGGCCCTTCGGAGACGGGCGGGCGACGCTCGAGGTGGGCGGCCGGCATACGGGTCGGGTGGTCGGCGAGGACCCGCTGCGGGCGCTGCGCGTCGACGACGACGGGATCACGGTGCGGGAGGGTGAGGTCGTCCGGCGCTACGCATGGCAACGTTGAGCCATGACTTATGACGTCGGCGCGGTGCGCAGCCTCTTCCCGGCGCTGCTCGAGGGAGCGGCACACTTCGACGGGCCCGGTGGCTCGCAGACCCCGACCCCGGTCGCGGAGGCGGTGCGGGACACCTTGGTCTCCGCGATCTCGAACCGCGGTGACGTCACGCCGAGCGAGCGCCGGGCCGACGCGGTGGTCACCGAGGCGCGTGCCGCGATGGCCGACCTCCTCGGCGCCGACCCGCGCGGCATCGTCTTCGGGCGCAGCGCGACCGCCCTGACCTACGACCTGTCGCGAGCGCTGGCGCGGACGTGGGCGCCCGGCGACGAGATCGTCGTGACCCGCCTCGACCACGACTCCAACATCCGGCCGTGGGTGCAGGCGGCCGAGTCCGTGGGCGCGGTCGTGAAGTGGGCGGACTTCGAGCCGGACACCGGCGAGATGCACTCGGCCGCGGTCACCTCGCTGCTGAGCGACCGCACGCGGCTCGTCGCGACGACGGCCGCGTCCAACCTCATCGGCACGAAGCCCCCGGTCTGCAAGATCGCCCGCGCCGTCCACGAGGTCGGCGCCCTGCACTGGGTCGACGGGGTGCACGCGACGGCGCACGCCTCGGTCGACCTGCCCTCGCTCGGCGTCGACTTCTGGACCTGCTCGCCCTACAAGTTCCTCGGCCCGCACCTCGGCGTCCTCGCGGCGTCACCGGAGCTGCTCGAGACCCTGACGATGGACAAGCTGCTGCCGTCGAGCGACGCTGTCCCCGAACGGTTCGAGCTCGGGACGCTGCCCTACGAGCTGCTCGCCGGCACGACCGCCGCGGTCGACGTCCTCGCCGGCCTCGACCCGTCGGCCACCGGGTCCCGCCGCGAACGCATCCTCGCCGGGTTCGTGGCGCTGGAGGAGCACGAGCACCGCCTCCTGTCGCGACTCGAGGCGGGACTGCGGGGTATGCCGGGTGTCCGCCTCCTCTCGAATGCGCGCAAGCGCACGCCCACCCTGCTCTTCACCGTCGAAGGGCTGACCCCGCAGGAGGTGCGGCGCGGCCTGGCCGAGCACGGCGTCAACGCGCCGGCCTCGCACTTCTACGCGATCGAGGCCTCACGGCACCTTGGCCTCGGTGAGGAGGGCGGGGTGCGCGTCGGGCTCGCTCCCTACACGAACGACGACGACATCGACCGCCTCCTGTCGGCCCTGTCCGAGGTCACCACCACCCGTTCCTAACTCACCAATTCCTCCCGTTCGGTACGCCCGCCCCTGTACCGAACGGGAGGAATTGGCGAGTTGGGCACGGCTCAGGTCGGGCGGCGCTCGACGAAGCCGCCGGACCGGACGTCGGCGATGCTCGCCGCCCCGACGAGACCCATCGTGAGGTCGAGCTCGGCGACGACGTCCTCGATGACGGCCTGCACCCCGTCGGCGCCGTCGAGGGCGAGACCGTAGATGTGCGGCCGCCCGAGCAGGGTCGCGTCGGCGCCGAGCGCGAGCGCGACGAAGACGTCGGCACCCGAGCGCACCCCGCTGTCGAGCAGGACGACGGGGTCTGCCCCGATGCGGTCGCGGATCGCGACGAGGGCGTCGAGCGAGGCGACCGACCGGTCGACCTGGCGACCACCGTGGTTCGACACGATGATCCCGTCGATGCCCGAGTCGACGGCTCGCTGCGCGTCGTCGGGGTGCAGGACTCCCTTGAGCAGCACCGGAAGTGACGTCCGCTCCCGCAGCGTCTCGATGTGCTGCCATGACAGGCCGGGGTTCGAGTAGATGTCGAGGAAGGTCTCGACCGCTGCCCGCGGCTCGGGCGAGCGCAGGTTGTCACGCACCCCGCCCGGGTGCCGCCGCGCCTGGTTCACGAGGGTCCGCGCGCCGCTCGCGACGGCGACGGCCTTCGCGGCTCCCTTGGTGCCGGCCAGCGGCGAGGGCTCGTCGCCGGCCGCGGCCACCCGATCGCGCACGATCTCCATGAACCGCGGGTCCGAGGTGTACTGCGCGATCCCGATGCCCTGCGTGAACGGGAGCGAGCCGAGGTCGAGGTCGCGGGTGCGCCAGCCGAGCATCGTCGTGTCGAGCGTGACGACGAGCGCCCGGGCGCCGGCCGCCTCGGCCCGTCCGATGAGCGAGTCGACGAGCGCCTCGTCGACCGACCAGTAGAGCTGGTACCACCACGGCACGCCCCCCATCGCGCGCGCCGTCTCCTCCATGGGCACACATCCCTGCGTCGAGAAGACGTATGCCGTCCCCGCGGCCGCCGCTCCCCGCGCGATCGACTCGTCGGACCGGGGTCCGACGAGGTCGGCGGCTCCGACAGGGGCGAGCATGACGGGTGCGTCGAGCGGGGTCCCGAGGACCTCGGTGCGCAGATCGCGAGTCGTGGTGCCGTGCAGCATCCGCGGCACGACCTGCCACCGGTCGAACGCGGCGCGGTTCGCGTCCACGGTCGCGCCCGCGCCCGCACCCCCGGCGACGTAGGCCCAGGCGCGGTCGCTCATGGCCGCGCGGGCACTGGACTCCAGCTGGTCGGGGTGGGTGGGTACGCGCGGCGACTGACCCAGGGTGCCGCGGCGGTAGATGGCGCCCTGCCGGGCACGGCCGGGTCCGACGGGTGGCACGGGAGGTCGCTGCTCGCTCACCCGCGCCACGCTAGCGACCCCACCTGCACTTCTTGCCCCACAACCACCGGGAAGCCCGCGAAACGCGCCCTCCCCGGTGGTCCCCGGGCAAGGAGTCACGTGAGGATGGGGGCATGGTCGCGCTGCTCGCCCCGCTCGAGGCACCCGTCGAGCCCACCGACGCCCTGCGACGGATCGCCTTCCTCCTCGAGCGGACCCGCTCCGGCACCTACCGGGTCGAGGCCTTCCGCAACGCGGTCAAGGCGCTCAAGCAGCTCGACGACGGTGAGGTGGATGCGCGCGTCGCCGCCGGGACCCTCCAGCAGATCCCGGGTATCGGGAAGTCCACGTCCTCGGTCATCGAGGAGGCCGCGCGAGGTGAGCTGCCGGCATACCTGGAGTCGTTGCAGGACAAGAGCGGTGGTCCGCTCGCGACGGGCGGTGAGGGCCTCTATGCGGCGCTGCGCGGCGACTGCCACCTTCACTCGGACTGGTCCGACGGCGGGTCGCCCATCGACGAGATGGCGCTCACCGGCATCGAGCTCGGCCACGAGTGGATGGTGCTCACCGACCACTCGCCCCAGCTGCGCGTCGCCAACGGTCTCACGGCCGAGCGGCTCACGAAGCAGATCGCCATCGTCGATGCGATCAACCGCGGTGTGGGAGAGTCGTTCCGGCTCTTCAAGGGCATCGAGGTCGACATCCTCGACGACGGTGCGCTCGACCAGACCGACGAGATGCTCGGACGGCTCGACCTCGTCACGGCGTCGGTGCACAGCAAGCTCCGGATGAACTCGGCGCCTATGACCAAGCGCATGGTCGCGGCCGTCCTCAACCCGCGCGTCAACGTCCTCGGCCACTGCACCGGGCGCCTCGTCACCGGCTCGCGCGGCACCCGCCCGCAGTCCGACTTCGACGCCCGCGCGGTCTTCGAGGCGTGCGTCGAGGGCAACACCGCGGTCGAGATCAACAGCCGCCCCGAGCGGCAGGACCCGCCGGACGACCTCATCGAGCTCGCACTGGAGATGGGCTGCCTCTTCGCCGTCGACTCCGACGCACATGCGCCAGGACAGCTCGACATGAAGGCCTACGGGTGCGAGCGCGCCGAGCGGCTCGGGGTGCCGGAGGACCGCATCATCACGACCTGGGACGCCGACCGCCTCCACGCCTGGGCCAACCCCGAGTCCTGACCCGCGGTCACCCCCGGCACCGCCACGGTCCTTGCGAAGGCGTCACCGGTCACGCCCTTGCGAGGACCCCGGCACGGGAACAATGACGCCATGACCGCTCTGCATCTCACCGTCGACGTCTCCGCCGCGGAGCCGCCCTACGAGCAGGTCCGCGCCCAGCTCGCCGGCCTCATCGCGCGGGGCAGCCTCGCCGAGGGCGACCGGCTGCCCACCGTCCGTGCCCTCGCCGGCGACCTCGGGCTCGCGGTCAACACCGTCGCCCGGGCCTACAAGGAGCTCGAGGCCGAGGGCCTCGTCACCACACGCCGCCGCGCCGGGACCGTCGTCGCCGGCGGGGGCCACGCGACCGACGTCGCCCTCCACCGCCATGCGGCGGCCTACGCCGCGTCCGTGGCCAAGGCCGGTCTGAGCGACTCGGCGGCCATCGACCTCGTCCGCGCGGCCCTGCGCGAGGCGCGCGCCTGACCTCCGCGAGCCGCGTCCGGGAGGCGAGCGGACGGCATACGACGGGGTCCTCCTGGGCACGGATCGGGCTCGTTTTGGAACCTGCGCACAAGTCCCTTATGCTTTCCGAGTCCACGACGGATCCGAGCGCCCGCGCGCTGCGCGACTGTGGAGATTCGATCGAAAGATAGGGTCCCCATCGTCTAGCGGCCCAGGACCCCGCCCTTTCACGGCGGTAGCACGGGTTCGAATCCCGTTGGGGATACGCAGTACCGGTCTTGCACCAGCAAGGCCCCGTAGCGCAGTTGGTTAGCGCGCCGCCCTGTCACGGCGGAGGTCGCGGGTTCGAGTCCCGTCGGGGTCGCAGAGATTGCGAAGCGCAGCGAAGAGCCCCACACCAGATGGTGTGGGGCTCTTCGCATGCCCGGCGGGACCGCGCTCAGCGCCTCACCGGCTCACCTCGATGGCGATCTTGCCGCGCACGTGACCGGTCTGGCTCAGCGCGTAGGCCTTGGCGGCGTCCTCCAGCGCGAAGACCTCGGCCACCGGCACGGTGAGCTTCCCGGCGTCCGCGAGGTCCGCGAGCGCCTGCAGGTCGGCGGAGTCGGGGCGCACCCACGCGGAGATGCCACCGGCCTCCTCGACGCTGCCGTCGGCGATCGACCCGTGCCGACCGCCCTCTGCCAGAACGGCCTTGGTCGTCTCGAGCATGCCGCCGACGAAGTCCGCGACGACGTCGACGCCGTCGGGCGCGAGCTCACGGACTCGCTCGGCGAGCCCGTCGCCGTAGGTCACCGGCTCGGCGCCCATCTCGCGCAGGAAGTCGTGGTTGCCCTCCGACGCGGTGCCGATGACGCGGGCACCGAGGTCGCGGGCGATCTGGACGGCGAGGATGCCGACGCCGCCGGCGGCCGCGTGGACGAGGACGGTGTCGCCCGCCTTCGTGCCCAGTCGGTGGAGCAGCTGGTATGCCGTGAGCCCGGTGAGCGGGAGACCTGCGGCCTGGTGCCAGTCGAGGCTCTTCGGCTTGCGGGCGACGGTGCGTACAGGAGCGGCGACGAGCTCGGCGAACGTGCCGTGCTGCACCCAGTCCTTGCGCGCGTAGGCGATGACCTCGTCGCCGACCTCGTACTCCGGGGTGTCGAGGCCGACCTGCTCGACCACGCCCGCCACGTCCCACCCGGGGATGGCCGGGAAGTCGACCTGCATGAGCCCGTCGAGGTAGCCGGCCATGACCTTCCAGTCGACGGGGTTGACCGAGGCGCTGCGCACGCGGATGAGCACCTCTCCCGGGCCGACCCTGGGGTCGGGGACGTCGGTGAGCTCGAGGGTGTCGGGGGTGCCGTACTGGCGATAGGTGATGGCTCGCATGGTCGGGCCAACGCCCCGGTGAGGGATCTCCATTCCGGGTGGACGGCATACGCTCGGTTCATGAGTCACAGGATCTTCGGGACGAGCGTGGCCTCGGTCTACCCGCACTACGTGACCAAGGCCGAGCGCAAGGGGCGCAGCAAGGACGAGGTCGACGAGGTCATCCGGTGGCTCACCGGCTTCGACGACGCCGAGCTCAAGCGACACCTGGACGAGGAGACGACGTTCGAGGACTTCTTCGCGCAGGCCGACCTCAACCCGAACGTCTCGCTCATCACCGGGTCGGTGTGCGGGGTCAAGGTGCAGGAGGTCGAGGACCCGCTCATGCGCCGGATCCGCTACCTCGACAAGCTCGTCGACGAGCTCGCCAAGGGCCGCCCGATGGACAAAGTGCTGCGCGGCTGAGCGACGAGTCCGACCACACCCGGGCGGGTCGGCCCCCCGGTCACTCCCGAAGCGACCGGCGCAGGACCTGCTCGACCTCGTGCGTCGTGCCGAGCCGGTCGAGGCCCAGCAGGGCTGCACCGAGGACGGGCGCCGACTCGGTGACGGTCACGGTGGCGAGGGGGGCACGCTGGGCCAGGCCGGTGCGGATCTGCTCGTGGAGCAGCGGGTCTCGACTGGTCAGCACTCCCCCACCGAGGACGACCACGGCAGGCTCCTCGAGCAGCTGCAGGCGGCCCAGGGCGGTGACGGCGAAGAGGACGACCTCCTCGGCCTGGCGCATCACGATGGCCGTGGCTGGCGCGTCCCTCTCCTCGGAGGCCGCTCGCAGGACCAGCGGAGCCAGCTCCAGCAGCCGGGAACGAGGCAGCCGACCGAAGTGGACGTCCTGGATGACCTCGTCCAGGGAGCCGGCGCCGAAGTACTCGACGATCCGGCGCTGCAGCACGGTGGGGGCACCTCGGCCGTCGGCGGCTCGGGCGGCTGCGAACAGGGCCTCGTCACCGAGCTGGAGACCTCCGCCCCAGTCGCCGGAGATGTGGCCCAGCGATGGAAACCGGGTCTGGCGCCCGTCCGCGCGAACCCCGAGGCAGTTGATACCGGCCCCGCAGACGACGGCCACGGCGTTGGGCTCGTCGGTGCCGGCCCGCAGGAGTGCCAGGGTGTCGTTGTCGACCACCAGCTCCTGCGCCCACCCGTGGGCACCGATGGCCTCGTGCAGCATCCGAATCTCGGACGGGAGGTCGGCACCGGCCAGGTACACGCTGGCGACGGCCGCGATGGCGCGCGCGCTCGGGAGTCCGGCCTGGGCCGCGGCCTTGGCGACGAGCCCGTCGAGCAGTGCGGCGGCCCGTTCGACTCCTAGAGTGTGCGGTGAGGAGCCCGGTCCGCGAACGCGGGAGAGGGCCCGTCCGTCAGCGTCGACCAGCGCGACGTCCGTCTTGCTGTTGCCACCGTCGACCGCGACGACCGCCGGCCTCACCGGACCCACCGCAGGTGGTCACGGTTGGCGTGGAGCAGCCGGTCGGTCAGGCCCTCGGCCAGATCGACCTGGCCGACGAGCGGGTGGCTGAGCAGCGCCCGGAAGACGCGGTCCCGACCGCCACGAAGGGCAGCGTCCAGGGCGAGCTCCTCGTAGGCCGAGACGTGCGCGACCAGCCCTGCCAGCAGGGGGTCGAGGGGCTCCACCGGCAACGCGTCCGCACCCGCGGCGGTGATGCGCGAGGGCACCTCGATGACGGCCTCGGCCGGCAGGAACGGCAGCACCCCTGCGTTGCGGACGTTGACCACCTGGACGTCGCCTCGGTCCGCGGCCAGGGAGGCGACGAGGTCGATGGCTGCTTCGGAGTAGTAGGCGCCGCCGCGCTGGGCCAGCAGCTCCGGCTTCTCGTCCAGGCCGGGGTCGGCGTACATCTCCAGGAGGATGCGTTCCATCTCCGCGACCTGCTGGCCGCGGCTGGGCCCTGCCCGCTCCTCGGCCACGACGGTGTCGTGTGCGTAGAAGTAGCGCAGGTAGTAGGAGGGGACCATCCCCAGGCGGTGGAGGACGGGTTCGGGGAGGCCGAGCCGTTCGGCCAGGAGGGCGCCGTGGTCCCGGAGAAGCTCCGGGAGCCGGTCCCGGCCATCGACCCGGACGGCTCGCTCCCACGTCAGGTGGTTGAGTCCCACGTGCCCGAGGGAGACCCTGTCGGGGGGCACCCCGAAGAGCCCCGCGAACATCCGCTGGAAGCCGATGGCGACGTTGCACAGACCCACCGCCCGGTGGCCTTCGTCGAGAAGCGCCCGGGTGACGATGCCGACGGGGTTGGTGAAGTCGACGATCCAGACGTCGGGCGCAGCCAGCTCCCTCACCCGCTCGGCGATCTCGAGGACGACAGGTACGGTCCGCAGGGCCTTGGCCAAGCCGCCGGCACCGGTGGTCTCCTGTCCGACGCATCCGCACTCCAACGGCCAGGTCTCGTCGCCGATACGGGCCTCCTGGCCACCGACCCGGAGCTGGAGCAGCACGACCGAGGCGTCCGAGACCGCCTCGTCGAGGTCAGCCGTGGCGGTGACCTGCGCTCGATGGCCCTGCTTCGCGAGGATTCTGCGGGTCACCCCCGCGACGAGCTCCAGCCGGTCCGTGGCCGGGTCGACGAGCACCAGCTCGTCGACGTCCACTGCGGCTCGCAGGCGGGCGAGGCCGTCGACCAGCTCCGGCGTGTACGTCGACCCGCCGCCGACGACCGTGAGCTTCACTCGTCTCCTCCCTCACCAACGGGAGTGGACGGCGTGCCGCAGGCGCTCGTCGTAGAGCTCGACGACCCCTCGGGTGAAGTCCGGACCCAGATGCGGCAGGCGCCCGGCCGCCGCGTTGTCGCGGACCTGCCCCACGCTCCTGGCGCCCGGGATCACCGTGGAGACGGCAGGGTTCTGGCACAGCCAGGCTATGGCGGCCTGAGCGCTTGTCGCCCCCTCCGGCGCTGCACGCCGAACCAGCTCGGAGAACTGGCGGGCGGCGGTGATGCCGACCTCGAAGTCCACGCCGGAGAAGGTCTCGCCCACGTCGAAGGCGGACCCGTCGCGGTTGTAGCTGCGGTGGTCGTCGGACGCGAAGGTGGTGTTCTCGTCGTACTTTCCCGACAGCAGGCCGGAGGCCAGCGGCACCCGCACGATGATCCCGACACCCGCGTCGGCGGCAGCCGGGAAGACCTGCTCCAACGGCTTGAGCCGGAAGGCGTTCGCGATGATCTGGACCGTCGCCACGTGCGGTCGGGTGATGGCCGTCAGGGCCTCGTCGACCGTTTCGACACTGACCCCGTAGTGCGCCACGACCCCCTCGTCGACGAGGACGTCGAGGTCGTCGAACACCGCATCCGTCGAGAGGACGGCGCTGGGAGGGCAGTGGAGCTGAACCAGCTGCAGCTGGTCCACACCGAGGTTGCGTCGGGACCGGTCCGCCCACGCACGCAGGTTCTTGCGCGTGAAGCTCTCCGGCACCTGGTCCGCCCGGCGCCCGAACTTCGTCGCCACCGTGATCGAGTCCGTGCCGTCGGTCCGGCGCAGGAAGTCGCCGATCAGCTGCTCACTGCGCCCGTCTCCGTAGACGTCCGCGGTGTCGAAGAAGGTGATGCCCTCGGCGACGGCCGCATGCAGGATCTCGTCGGCCATGGCGTCGTCCACGTGACCCCAGTCGCCGCCGAGCTGCCACGTCCCGAGGCCCACCACGGAGACGTGCCTGCCGGTACGCCCGAGAATGCGTTGTTCCACCGTCGATCTCCTTCCGGCCGATGACCGCCATCGGACCCACGACATCCCTACCCATCTTCGGGCACTTCGACCGCATGCCGCTGCTTTGTGTGCGCGGTGGCCCGACCACCAGCGACGAGAACTGGCGTCAACGAGCCCTGCGGCCATGCGTTATGATGGTCGCGCCGCGACAGGCCCACCACGGAGAGATCCGCAGGTCGGACCCGTCGCGGACGTATGTGAAGCACCATCATGGCCAGGTAGCTCAGTTGGTACGAGCGTCCGACTGAAAATCGGAAGGTCGACGGTTCGACCCCGTCCCTGGCCACCACCACGAAACCGCAGGTATGCCGTTCCGGCACCTGCGGTTTCGTCGTTCCGTTCGTGGTGGGCCCAGCGACCGAGCCGGCTCAGGCCGGCTCAGGCCAGCTCGGGTCGGCTCAGGCCAGCTCGGCGAGTGGCACGGTCTCGCCCCGCCCGACGACGCGTACCCGGTCGGCGATGCCGGCGCTGGCGGCCGCGTCGAGGAAGTCCTGGAGTCCCGAGGTGAAGACGTCGTAGTCGTCGGTGTGGATCGGCACGGTGGTCCGGGGCCGGATGATGTCGACGGCTTTCACGCCGGCTTCGGCGTCCATCGTCACGAGGATGCCGAGGACCTTGGTGCCGCCCAGGTGGAGCAGCCCGAGGTCGATGTCCGGGTGGCGCTGCGGGATCTCGGCGAGGGCGTCGTGGACGAGGGTGTCGCCGCTGATGTAGATCGTGCCGAGGTCGCCGTCGTCCGCCTGAAGGATGCTGCCCATGACGTCGGGCAGGACGAGGTCGGTGACGCCCGGACCGTGACGTGCCGGACACGCGGTGATCCCCAGGCGGCGCTCCCCCTTGGTGACCGTGAGCGTCTCCCACGTCTCGAGGCCCACCGCCTCCGTGAACCCGAGCGAGTGCAGCTCGTCGCGAGCCTGCGGGGTCGTCACGACCGGGAGCGAGCGGTCGAGCCGGGCCTGGGCGACCTGGTCGAAGTGGTCGCCGTGGAAGTGGGACAACAGGACCAGGTCGAGCGGTGGCAGGTCGTCCACCTCCATCGCCGGGTCGAGCAGCCGGGTGCTGCTGAGCCCGTGACCGAGGTCGACCTTCTCGTGGCGGTGCACGAAGGTCGGGTCGGTGAGGATGGTGAAGCCGCCGTAGCGCAGCAGGACCGTCGCGTTGCCGATGAACGTGAGCGCGCCGGGTTCGGACCCGTCGCGATGGACTGTGTCCCTCGAGTCGTCCGGGGTGCGTCGCGGGTCGAGGTCGAGCTGTGCCATCTCTGCTCCTCCTGTTGTCCTCGGCCTCAGGCCGGCGGGTAGGCGTGGTCGCGCAGCAGCCGCGCCAGGTGGGCGGCGTCGACCGCGAGCGTCGCCCTCGTCGAGACCGTCTTCTCGGGTATCTCGTCGAGGTTCCTGTCGTCGGTCGTGTGCCTACCCGGCGCCGAGCCGCCGCACACGTGCCCCCAGGAGACCGATGTCAGGATGCGTCGGCCACCGGCCCGCCGCTGCGCAGGACCTCACGCTCGGAGGCGGTGGTGCCTCCCCACACCCCGAAGTCCTCTGCGGCGAGCGCATGGTGCAGGCAGGGCACCCGCACCGGGCATCCTCGGCAGATCGCCTTCGCCGTCTCTGACCGCGCCGTCCGCTCGCGACCGCGAAACTCCTCGAAGTCGAAGAACGCCGCGACGGACAGCGTTCGGCAGCGCCCTTGGTCCTGCCACTCGTACTCCTCGATGAGCGGCTTGGGCAGTCGGTCCGCGTCCCTGTCACGTCTCATGGTGGGTCCCTCCGGTCGTCGTCAGGGCGATGCCTGACCCGTCCTTGCCCCGCGGAAGCCCGCGACAAACGCCCTGATCAGGTGTCATGTACCCGCTTGGCGGGAGACACGAGAGATCGAGTCCCGAACTGCCGCTCGCCTTGTATAGAGTCCTGCTCGCGGGAGCGTCAGCGGCCAAACCACGAGCCGGTCGGACGAGCCGTCGTCCTCATCCGGAGCAGTCACAGATGACATCCTCTGTCCCGGCGCCCTCGGGCGATTTCGACCCCGGCGTGGCTCGTGAGCTGGCAGAGCTGGCCCAGGCCCTCCAAGCCGAAAGTGGCCGACAGGGCACCCTCCAGACCGTGTGCGAGCTGACCGCCAAGGTCATCGACGCCGATCATGCCTCGATCACGGTGCGGTCCCAAGGGGGCTTCCGCACGGTCGCGACCACGAGCGACCTCCCGGAGGTCATCCACCAGATCCAGTGCGACACCGGCCAAGGACCCTGCGTCGACGCGGCCGACGCGTACTCGACGTGGGCGACCGGCAACCTTGCGGCCGAGACCTGCTGGCCCGAGTTCGCCGCCAAGGCGGCGCAGCACGCCCGCGTGCAGAGCATGCTGTCGAACCGCCTCTACGTCAGGGACAGCGACGTGGGCTTCCTCAACGCGTTCGCCCACCGCGCAGAGGCCTTCAGCGACTCCGCCGTGGCCATCTTCGGTGTCTTCGCGGCTCATGCGGCTGTCGCCCTCCAGGCCGCCGAGGAGCAGGAGCGAGCCGACAACCTCGAGATCGCGCTGCACAACAGTCGGCGCATCGGGACGGCCATCGGGATCCTCATGCACGCGCGGCGGATCGACGAGGCGAAGGCGTTCGACCTGCTCCGCCGGCGGAGTCAGGACACGAACCGCAAGCTGTCGGCGATCGCCGACGACGTCGTGCGCACCGGGGTGCTCTGAGGCGGCGGACACGGCGCCGGAGGCGGACCGGGGCGGCTCTGAGTTGAACCACCCCGGCCCTCCGGGCCACCCGTGTCCCCGATGACCCACCCGTCACCTACCCCCCGGCGACGCGCCCATTCGTCGCTGTGTCCGGCCCGGTTTCTCCTCGGCAACGCCGGGTAGGTCAGGGTCATGGACACCAACGGCCTCGGACGTCACGCAGACCACACCGACACCTGCACTGTCGAGGGCTGCATTCCGGCCGGCGCGTTCCCCAGCACCCGTGACCAGCTGCTCGTCGCCCTCGTGCGTCACCACGCCAAGAGCTCACTGCTCTGGGAGCTGTCCCGGCTCCCCGAGGGACGGACGTTCCACCGCGCGCAGGACGTCGACGAGGCACTGGGTCAGTCGCGCAGGGTGAAGACCCCGCTCGAGCCTTGGTAACCCCAGCCGCGGAATCAGGCTGCCGGCTCGATGGAGCACCGCAGCCGGCGCAGGATCCCGGACAGCAGCCGCGAGACCTGCATCTGGCTGACCCCGAGCTGCGCGCCGATCTCGGACTGCGTGCACTCCTCGACGAACCGGAGGCGCACGATGGCCTGCTCACGATCCGTGAGCTGGGCGAGGGCGTGGCCGAGAGCGTCGCGCAGCACGAGCCGGTCGGTCTCGTCCTCCCCGTCGACACCCACATCGAGGGCACCCCCGTCGCGGGCGGGCATGTCGAGCGAATGAGCGTGGTATGCCGTGAAGCACGCCGCCGTCTCGTCGAGCTCGGCCAGGTCGAGACCCAACCGCTCGGCGAGCTCGGCACGGTTGGGCTCGCGCGCCAGCTCGTGACGGAGCGTCTCCTCCGCCGACAGCAGCTGGACCCGGCGCTCCTGCAGCCGCCGGGGCGGACGAACCGCCCAGCCCTTGTCCCGGAAGTAGCGCTTGACCTCCCCTGAGACGGTGGGGACGGCATACGCGGCGAAGCTGTGGCCCCGCCCGGGCCGGTAGCCCCGCACAGCCTTGACCAAGGCCATGCGGGCGACCTGGACGAGATCGTCGTCCTCGATGCCACGCCCGCGGTAGCGACGAGCCACCATGTCGGCGAGCTCCAGGCTGAGCAGCACGGCCTCTTGGCGGCGGCGCTCACGCTCGTTGGCGGAACAGCCCTCGAGGCCTTCGAGGAGGCGTTCGGCACGTGCGCACCGCTCGTCGCGCGACTCGGGCGCGGTGCTGGCCAGGGGGTGGGCGGAGCTCGGCAGCGGGTGGAGGGTCGTCACAGTCATGGCGGCGTCCTTCGTTCGAAGAGATGGCGCCTGTGTTGGACCATGGAGGTGAAGCTTCTCCTCCATCGGACCACGTGCGCCCGACGCCGGACACTCCGAAAGCGAAGGGTTCGGGCCGAAAGACGAACGATCTGCCGTACACCCGGCACGCCACCGGTCGGTGTGCTCGCTCAGTCGGGCAGAGGAAGGCCTTCTGCCGCACCGGGCCCCGCGGCGTCCGGATGTCGCGACCCCACCCTGCGCGCGATGGCGAGGTGTCCGCCGAGGAAGCCCGACGCCGCCGTGACGGCCGTGGCGGCCAGGGAGAGTCCCCGACCTGTGGAACGGGCACCGGCACGGCGCGCGGCCAGCGACGCGCCGAAGAGTCCGACCGCAACGCCGTTGAGCGCGGCGTGGAGCGCCCCGGTCCGAGAGTCCGGCCGGGGCAGCCTGCGCCACTCGGCCAGCCCGGTGACCACCGCCGGCACGGTGCTGGCGAGACCCAGCACGACGAGCGCGTCGGCCGCAGTTTCCTCGGAGGCACGGCCGCGCAGGTCGATGGCGACGCTCGACGCCCAGAACCCGATCGGCAGGTCGGTGAGGAAGGGGTGCAGGGCGTGCCCGACCGGCAGCCCGCGCAGCCAGGTGTCCACCGCGCCGTCGGGCATGAACCGGGCCAGCCGACCGACCGCCGCCACGAGGCCGTCGAGCGATGCGGCCGACTCGAGGCGGTGCATCGTCGAGACGGCGACGGGCGAGTCCGGGGTCGCAGGCAGAAGTGGGTCGGTCGTCACGGTCAGCACCTTTCGGGTCGCGATCGACATACCCGGCGCCCGTCGCACGCAAACCCCCGCGTGTTTGAAGAGGTCGAGCGCGGGGCATGCAGACGGTGCGGCCATGTGCTGGACTACGGGAAGGTGCGCTTCGCAGACCGGGACGTGGCCGTGCCACGACTCACGGCCGACGGGGGCGACGGCAACAACTCGACGACGAAGGAGGCGGCGACTGTGGGATCCGGCGGACTTCCGGGCATCGTGGACGCCGTGGTCATCGGTGCCGGACCCAACGGGCTCGTGGGCGCCAACGCCCTCGCCGACGCAGGGTGGGACGTCCTCGTGCTTGAGGCCCAGGACACCATCGGTGGGGCGGTGCGCAGCGCCGAGATCGTCGAGCCGGGCTACGTCACCGACCTCTTCAGCGCGTTCTACCCGCTCGCCAAGGCGAGTCCCGTCATTCGCGACCTCCACCTCGAGGAGCACGGGCTCGTCTGGCGGCACGCGCCGTCGGTCGTCGGCCACGCCTTCCCCGACGGGCGGGCCGCCATCCTCCACCGCGCGGTGGAGGAGACCGCCGCCGGGCTCGAGCAGGAGCACCCGGGCGACGGCGAGGCCTGGGTCGAGCTGCACCGGCAGTGGACGGCCGTGAGAGGTCCGCTCCTCGACGCCCTCTTCACTCCCTTCCCACCCGTGCGCGCCATGCTCTCGGTCCTGCGCACCCAGCGCGCGGCAGGGCTGCTCGACCTCACCCGTCTCGGCCTCACCCCCGTGCGGCGCTTGGGAACCGAGAACTTCGGCGGCGACGGCGGCCCGGCGCTGCTCGCCGGCAACGCGATGCACAGCGACCTGCCGCCCGACGGTGCCGGGAGCGGCTTCTTCGGGTGGCTGTTGTGCATGCTGGGCCAGGACGTCGGCTTCCCCGTCCCCGAGGGCGGCGCCGGGGTCCTCGCCGACTCGCTGCGCCGCCGGGCCGAGTCGCGCGGCGCCCAGTTCCTCACCTCGAGCCCGGTGACGGCGGTGACTGTGCGCGGCGGGCGCGCCGTCGGCGTCGAGATCGCCGGCGGCGGCTCGGTCCGGGCCCGCCGTGCCGTCGTCGCCGACGTCGTCGCCCCGGCGCTCTACCGCGACCTCCTGCCGCGCGACAGCGTGCCCGCCGGTCTGCAGCGGGATCTCGATCGCTTCGAGTGGGACGGCGGCACGATCAAGGTCAACTGGGCCCTGGACACACCCGTCCCGTGGAAGGCGGCGGGCCTCTCAGGCGCCGGCACGGTGCACCTCGGCGTCGACAACGACGGCCTGCTCGAGGCAGCCAAGGACATCGCACTCGGGCGCGTCCCGGAGCATCCCTTCCTTCTCTTCGGGCAGATGACGACGGCGGACCCGAGCCGCTCCCCCGTGGGCACCGAGTCGGCCTGGGCCTACACCCACGTCCCCAGTGGACTGGACTGGCAGCCCGACGCCCTCGCCCGCCATGTTGACCGGATGAGAGCGAGCGTCGAGGAGGTCGCTCCCGGCTTCGGGGACCACCTCGTGGGCGAGCACGTGCAGTCGCCGGCCCTCCTCGAGGAGTGGGACGCGAACCTCGTCGGGGGCGCCATCAACGGTGGCACGTCCGGCCTGCACCAGCAGCTCGTCCTCCGCCCGACACCCGGGCTCGGCCGCCCCGAGACGCCCGTCGAGGGGCTCTTCCTCGCGAGCGCGTCCGCCCACCCCGGCGGCGGCGTCCACGGCGCCTGCGGCTGGAACGCCGCCCGCGCCGCCCTCGCCACCCAACGACCCGGTCGCGGTCTGCGGCGCGCGCTCGTCGGCACGGCGTGGGAGCGCGTGCTGCGGGACCCGAGGAGATCACGATGACGCCGACCGCGCCTGCCCCAGGCGGAGCCGCCCTCGTCACCGGAGCCTCGAGCGGCATCGGCCTCGCGACCGCGGTGGCCCTCGCCCGGCGCGGCTGGACCGTCGTCCTCGTCGGCCGCGACCGGGGCACCCTCGAGCGCGCCGAGCGGGCCTGTGAGCGTGCAGGTGGCACGGCCGTCGTCGCGGTCGCCGACGTCCGCGATGCCGACGCCGTCCGGCAGGCCTTCGAGGTCGCCGACGCACAGCCGGGCGGTCTCGACACCGTCGTGCACTCGGCGGCGACCCTCGCCTATGGCCGGTTCGAGGACGTGCCCGGTGAGGTCTTCGAGGCGGCTCTCGACACGACCCTCCTCGGCACGACGCGCGTATGCCGTGAGGCCCTGCTCCGCTTCCGTCCCGCCGGCCGCGGCCGGCTCGTCGTCATCGGGTCGCTGCTCGGCAAGACGGCGGTCCCGGGGATGTCGAGCTACACGACCTCGAAGTGGGGCCTGCACGGCTTGGTGCGCACGCTCCAGCTCGAGAACCGTGACGTCGACGGCATACAGATCTCGCTGGTCTCACCAGGTGGGGTCGACACGCCCGTCTACCAACAGGCGGGGACCTTCCTCGGCCGGCACGGACAGCCGCCACCGCCGCGGGCGTCTGCGGCCGACGTCGCCGAGACCGTGCTCGACTGCCTCGACCGGCCGCGACGCGAGGTCAACGTCGGCGCGGCCAACGCGCTCACGGTGTTCGGCTTCCGCGCCCTGCCTGCGGTCTACGACCGGCTGGTGGGCCCGCTCATGGCGCGCATCGCACTGCAGCCCGGCGAGGGCGTGCCCGACACCCCGGGCAACGTGCTCGAACCACGACCGGAGGGCGAGGCCGTCGACGGCGGCTGGACGTCCCGAAGAACAGGTGCACGAGGCACCCACGAGATGGAGGAGACCATGGTGCACGAGACCGACCAACCCTCGTCCCCGCACGGCCAGCCGCAGCGGCGGACTGTGGCGGCCCCCGCCGAACGCGTCTGGGACGTCCTCGCCGACGGCTGGACCTACGCGATCTGGGTCGTCGGGACCGCGAGGATCCGCGCCGTCGACGAGACCTGGCCCGCGCCCGGGTCACGCATCCACCACTCGGTGGGGCTCTGGCCGGCGCTCCTGTCGGACACCACCAAGGTCGAGGAGTGCGACACGGGCCGCCGCCTGCTGCTCACCGCCCGCGGCTGGCCGCTCGGCGAGGCACGCGTGGAGATCGTCATCGAGCCCGACGGGCCCGAGAGCTGCACGGTGACCATCACCGAGGATGCGGTCTCCGGACCCGGGACCCTGCCCCCGCGGGTGGTGCGTCAGGCCATGATCCTCCCCCGCAACCACGAGGGCCTGAAGCGTCTGGCCTACCTCGCCGAGGGAGCCGCCGCGCCCCTCGGGCGCGGCGGCGACTGACCCCTCGGCGCAGGAGCGGTCAGCGCACGTCGCGAGCGCGCGACGTGCGACCCGTCGAGTCGTTGCCCAGGTGGCCACCGGTCGTCGTGTCGCGACGACGGCTGAGGGCGAGACCCAGCGCCACCATGCCCGCACCGAGCAGGAAGTGCAGCCAGTCGTCCGCCGAGTTGACCGGGACGAAGTTGGCCGACGAGTCCTTGTCGATGAGCAGGCCGTAGATCCAGAGCAGCAGGTAGATCACCCCGCCGCCGATGAGGTAGTTCCGCGCACCCGACCACGTCCGGGACATGGCCAGTCCGGCCACGCCGAACAGCAGGTGGACGATGTTGTGCAGGATCGACACCTGGAAGATCCCGAGCAGCATGGCGTCCGAGTCATGACTCGCGAACGTCATGTCGCCGTAGTTCGAGGTGATGCCCGGGACGAAGCCGAGCACCCCCACGAGCAGGAAGACGGCGCCGACGACGCGGGCGGCCTTCTGCAGGGCCGTCATGTCGTCGCCTCGGGTGGTGTTGTGGCGTTCTGGGTTGATGCTCATGACGTTCTCACTTCCTCGTGGAGTTGATGCCCAACAGCTACCCGGTTCGGGAACGAGCCATTCGTGCGCGGGCTCACCCGGTCACCGACGCCGGGCTGGGCGGGAACCGGTCCCAGACGCGGTGCTGGGCCAGCGCTTCGAGGACCGCCTCGGCGACGGACGAGTCGTCACCGAGGGCGACCCCGGCGGGATGGGCCATAAGGCCGAGCGCCTCGGCGACGGCCTGGGCGTGCTCCTCGACGCCGAGGACGCCGATCGGCTTGGCGTGGCGGTAGGCCTGGAGCACCATGGTGCGGACACGTGGGTCGAGGGCGGTCGCGTCCGGGTCCGCCTTGGAATCCGTGGACGGACGCGCGTCGGCTCCGGGCTCGGGCACGGCGGCGAGCACGAGCGCGTCGAGCTCGGCCGCGGTCGCCGTGAGCAGCGTCCGTTGCACCGTCAGCTCCCCGTCGGCGGTCCTCAGGGTGCCACCGGTCGGAGCGATGACGAGACCGCGCGCCCCCTGCTCGGTGAGTGCCTGGAGGAGCCGGGCGATGGCGCCCGCATCGCTCGTGGCATCGGCGACGACGCCGACGAGCCGCCCCTCGACCGGCCAGGACGAGCCGACCTGTGACAGTGCCGCACTCGGCTGCGCGTCCCCGCCTCCGCCGGCGCCGGTGGGCGCAGGCAGGCCGAGACCTTCGGCGACGGTGGCCACCAGCACGTCGTCGATCTCGGCGAGGCACTGCAGCTGACGGGTGCGCACCGTCTCCTCGAAGCACCTGCCGAGCTCGAACGTGTAGGCCGAGGTGATGTGGTCCCGCTCGACCGGCGACATGCTCTGCCAGAACTGCCGCACCTGGCTGTAGTGGTCGTCGAACGATGCCGGCGACTCACGCACCTTGCGGGACTCAGGTACCTGAGCCGGCACCTCGATGAAGGTCGCCTCCCCGGCGATGAAGGGACACCCACCGTCGAGGGAGTTCGGCCGGTAGGGCGCGACCCCGCCGTGGACGGCGTGCTGATGGAAGCCGTCGCGCAGCATGTCGTTGACCGGTGCATGGGGTCGGTTGACCGGGATCTGAGAGAAGTTCGGGCCGCCCAGACGGGTCAGCTGGGTGTCGACGTAGGAGAAGAGCCGGGTCTGGAGCAGCGGGTCGTCGGTGACGTCGATGCCCGGCACGAGGTGCCCGACGTGGAAGGCGACCTGCTCGACCTCGGCGAAGAAGTTCGTCGGGTTGGCGGTGAGCGTGAGCATCCCGACGGGCTGGACGGGCGCCAGCTCCTCGGGAACCAGCTTCGTGGCGTCGAGCAGGTCGATGCCCTCGAACATCTGGTCCTCGTCGTCGGGCATGACCTGCACCCCCAGCTCCCACTGGGGGTAGGCGCCGGCCTCGATGGCGTCGTAGAGGTCTCGCCGGTGATAGTCCGGGTCCTTCCCGGCGAGCTCCTGCGCCTCCTCCCACGTGAGCGAGTGCACGCCGAGCCGCGGCTTCCAGTGGAACTTCACGAGGCTCGTCTCACCGGCCTCGTTGACGAGCCGGAAGGTGTGGACCCCGAAGCCCTCCATGGTGCGGTAGGACCGCGGGATGCCGCGGTCCGACATGTTCCACATCGTGTGGTGCTGCGCCTCGGTGTGCAGCGAGACGAAGTCCCAGAAGGTGTCGTGCGCGCTCTGGGCCTGCGGGATCTCGCGGTCCGGGTGCGGCTTGGCGGCGTGGACGATGTCGGGGAACTTGATCCCGTCCTGGATGAAGAAGACGGGGATGTTGTTGCCGACGAGGTCGAAGGTCCCCTCGGTCGTGTAGAACTTCGTCGCGAAGCCGCGGGTGTCCCGCACGGTGTCGGCTGACCCCCTCGAGCCCAGCACGGTCGAGAAGCGGACGAACACCGGTGTCTCGACGCCCTTCTCGAGGAAGCCCGCCTTCGTCAGACCACTGGCGGACCCGTATGCCGTGAACGTCCCATGAGCGCCGGCTCCGCGCGCGTGGACGACGCGCTCGGGGATGCGCTCGTGGTCGAAGTGGGTGATCTTCTCCCGGAGGTGGTGGTCCTGGAGAAGCGTCGGCCCGCGCGCCCCCGCCTTGAGGGAGTGGTCCGTGTCGGGAACCCTCAGTCCCTGCGAGGTCGTGAGGTAGCCGTCCTGCTGGCTCATCGCCGTGGGTGGCACGTCGAGCGGAGCGCCCGTCGGTGAGACGGGCTCCGGCGAGCCCTGGTCCGGCTTCGGGGGCAGCGGCCCACGCGGCTCCACCGGCTCCTCGAGCTGCGGCGGCTGGGGGCCCGGGGCACCCGGTGCGGTGGGCACCGGGCGGTCCGGGACGCGGACCGGGACAGGGGGCTTCTGGGCGTTGTCGTCGTTGGCCATGCCACCTGTTACCCGCCTCCCACCGACCCAACCGAGTCCGACAATGCGGACCACCACAGTGTTTGGGCAGTCCCCTGCCGGGTAGGCCAACAGTCCCCGCGGATCGACCGCGGACCCGAGCAGAGAGGACGTGGAACGCATGACGAGCGACACCACGAGCACGAACTCGACCGCCGCGAGTGGCGGGACGACGGACGAGGCGAAGGCCGCTGCCCAGGACGTGGCGGGCACCGCCAAGGAGCAGGCAGGCCAGGTGGCGGGCGAGACCCGCCGGCAGGCACGCCAGCTGTGGGAACAGTCCCGCGACGAGCTGGTGCAGCAGAGCGGGCAGCAGCAGAACCGACTCGCCTCCACCCTGCGTGACCTCGGCTCCGAGCTGTCCGCGATGGCGAACGGACCCGACGAGGGTGGATCCGCGACCGGCCTCGTGCGCGACGTCGGCGACCAGGTGTCGTCGGCCGCCACCTGGCTCGAGAACAAGGAGCCCGGCGACGTTCTCCAGGAGGTGCGCGACTTCGCCCGGCGCAAGCCGGGCACGTTCCTCCTCCTCGCCGCCGGCCTCGGCGTGCTCGGCGGCCGCCTGACGCGTGGCGCCGTGGACGAGGCCCGCGACTCCTCGGACACGTCCGGTGCGACGACCTCCCCGGGCTACGCAGGCCAGACCGGCACGTCCGGCATGGGCGCGCCCGGTGGCACGGCCGCTGCCTTCGGCTCCGCGGGCACGGGGACGTCGGCATACGCGGACGCGACCACGCCCTACGCGGGCGGCACGACGGCATACGCCGGTGGTGACACGGCATACAGCGCTGAGGACGCCCCCTACACGGGTGACGACGCGGCCTACGCCACGGGAGAGACCGGCGACGGGACGGCATGGACCGGTGAGGTGACCCCGGGTGACGTCGCCACGACGGATCCGACGCAGGGCCGTCCTGCCGAGGGCCTCCGTCCGCGCATGACGGAAGGAGGGACACACTCGTGAGCCACGCCGCCAACCGCCCCTCGTCCGACGAGGAGCTGCCGCTGCGGTCGATCGGGGCGCTCGTCTCCGACATCAGCACCGACCTGTCGACCCTCGTCCGCCAGGAGGTCGAGCTCGCCAAGGCCGAGGCCAAGCAGAGCGCGACCCAGGCCGGCAAGGGTGCCGGCATGCTCGGAGCGGCCGCGGTCGCCGGGCAGCTCGCCCTCGTCTTCCTGTCGGTCGCCGCCTGGTGGGCCCTCGGTGAGGTCATCGGCCGCGGCTGGTCCGGGGTCGTCGTCGCCGTCGTCTGGGCGATCATCGCCGCGATCCTGGCCTCGGCCGGCCGGAAGCAGCTCAAGAAGTCACCGATGGGCCTGCCCCGCACGACAGAGACCGTCAAGGACATCCCCGAAGCGCTGAAAGGACAGCAGACACCATGACCTACCCCACTGACCCGCACACCACCACGCCCGTGTCGTCCGACGACCCCGAGGCCATCCGCCGGGAGATCGAGCGGACACGCGGACGCCTCTCGCAGGACGTCGACACGCTCGGTGAGACGGTCCGCCCCGGGAACGTCGCCCACCGGACGGCCGAGACCGCCAAGGGCAAGCTGTCCTCGGTGAAGGACTCCGTCATGGGCTCCGCCCACGACGTCCAGTCCACGGGAGGCAACGCCGTCTCCTCCGTCACCGACACGGCGAGCGACCTGCCGAAGCAGGCGCGCAGCAAGGCGCGCGGCAACCCGTTCGCCGCCGGCGCCGTGGCGATGGGCCTCGGCTGGCTCGTCGGCTCGCTCATGCCGGCCAGCGAGAAGGAGCGCGAGCTCGTCTCCACGGCCAAGGAACAGGCACAGCCCCTCGTCGACGAGGTCAAGTCCGTGGCGCAGGACGTCGCCCAAGACCTCAAGGAGCCCGCGTCCGAGGCCGCGCGTGCGGTCAAGGACACGGCCCAGTCGGGCGCACAGGAGGTCAAGGACCAGGGTCAGACCCGCGCTCAGGACGTCAAGGCCTCCGCGCAGGACAGCGGCGCCTGACCCGACAGCAGCGCCGCCACGCGGCGCCACGGCGGACCGCCGGGTCATCCTCACAGGGTGGCCCGGCGTTCTGCTGCCTGGTCGGGGTTGGAGAAGTGGCCCATGCGTTAGGTCGGTGAACCCGTGCTTCTGGCCTACGGTGGGGCCAGAGGAAGCGGGTCGTCCAAACACGCCGCGAGCCCGCGCTTCTCTCCAGGTGAGTGGTACCCGCGATGCAGATCGACCAGTTGATGCAACACCTCGGCAGTCAGTTTCCCGAGCTGAGCACCCGGTTCATGTCGCCCGTGGACGGCAGCAACCACTCGGGTGGTGGTCGGGCATGAGCGCCACCGCCACGCACGACGAGCTCCGCTTCGAGTCGAAGAGCCTCGACGAGGCCGCCACCGTGCTCGGCGAGACCTATGCACGCACCCGCATCTCGGACCGCCGGCAGCCCTGCGGGACGGTCATGCGCATCCACCAGCGAACCCTCACGCCCGACGTGCGTCTCGACGCCCTCGAGTTCGGCCTGGGGTTCAGCGCCGCGGTGGACCCGCTGGAGACGCTCGTCTTCACCGAGCTCAACACCGGCCGCACGCGGTTCGACTCGCAGGGCCAAAGCCGTACGTACCAGGCCGGGGAGTCCTACCTCGTCGCCCAACCGGACCAGGCCTACATCGGCACGGTCGAGGATGTGACGATGTCGATGGTCATCATGCGACCGAGCCTCCTCGACAAGGTCGCGGCGACCGCCGGCCCCGCCGGCGTGCCGATCCGGTTCCTCGGACACGAGCCGACGTCTCCGCAGGCCGCCCTCAGGTGGCGAGGCGCCTGCGCCTATGTCCGCTCCTCGGTCGTCACCCTGCCCGGCTCGGAGCACAACCTCTTCCGGTCCAACGCCGCGTCACTCCTCGCCTCCGTCGCACTCGACTGCTTTGCCAACACCGCCTCGAGCGAGCCGACGGCACAGGACGGGCACGACGCGCATCCCCTCACGCTGCGCCGGGCCGTGAGCTTCATCGAGGACAACGCGGACCGCGACATCGCCGCGTCGGACATCGCCGCGGCCGCATCGGTGAGCGTCCGCGCCCTCCAACTGGCCTTCCGCCGCCATCTCGACACGACCCCGATGGCCTACCTGCGTCGGGTGCGGCTGGCCCACGCCCACAGCGAGCTCGAGGCAGCCTGCGGGGACGAGCTCACCGTGATGTCGGCGGCCGCCCGGTGGGGCTTCGGCAACCCGGGCCGGTTCGCCAAGCTGTTCCGCGACGAGTACGGCCGGGCGCCCTCCGAGGTGCTGCGCTCGAGCTGAGACCGGCCGGGGCCTTTGCCCTTGAAGCCGGCCGGACGCCCCCGTCCGACATCGGAGCCGTCCTCGGCCACGGCGCGAACCGACGCGGTCGCGTGACTCGCGCGGCTAGGGCCGCGCGCTTGCCCACGTCTGACGAGCCGGCGCAGCCCGGGACTCAGCTCCCGGGCTGCGGGTCCGGCCTCGTGACGATCCCGCCCGCAGGCGGGCCGTCGAGCAGCGTCGGGCGGTAGTCGAGCAGCTGCATGCCCTTGTCGAACGTCCTGCTCTCGACGAGCTCGAGCGCCACGTCCGGGAGTCCATCGAAGACCCGCTCCTGCCCCGTCGCCCCCGTGATGAACGGGAAGACGACGAGCCGGTAACGGTCGACGAGCCCGGCGACGAGGAGCGCACGGCCGACGGAAAGGCTGCCGAGGGTGCGCATCGGACGCTCGACCGACTCCTTCTGCGAGCGCACCCAGTCGACCGGATCGTCCCTGACCACAACGGTGTTCGCCCATCCCGGTGGATCGTCGAGCGTCGACGAGAAGACCACCTTCGGCATCGCCGCCAGCTGCGCGAAGCCGGGGTCGTCACCCACCTGCTCGGCGAACCCGGACATGAGCCGGTAGGTCGTCGCGCCCATGAGGACCGTGTGCTCCTCCTGCTGCTCGTCGAGCCACGCCAGGTACTCCGGCGACTCGACGCCCCACAGACCGGGCCAGCCCTCCGCCGCGGCGTAGCCGTCGAGGCTGATGATGAGGTCGATCATGAGACTCGGCACGGTCGTCTCCTTCCCTCGACCTCGCAGTCTTGCGTATGCCGTCCGCCCGCGGAAGTGCCCGGAGCGCGCTTGCGCTCGGGCCCTGCCCTCAGCCGACCCGGAAGGCTCGAAGGCCGGTGGCCGGGTGCTGCGGGTCGACGAGGGTGCGCTGCCGGTCGGCCGCGGTGCCGCCGGCGAGGATCCGTCCGACGACGTCCTGCACGATGGCCGAGTCGCCGTCGGCCACGAGCGCGTCCCCTGTGAAGGCCAGCAGCGACCCGACCGCGTCCTTCGCGGGGACGAGGTGACCGGTCGCGGGGTCGAGCAGCCGGTCCCCGACGCCGTGACGCGCGGCCCGCCAGGCCGCAGTGCGCAGGGCGAGAGTCGGGAGGGCCTCACTGAGTCGGTGCGCCGTCGCCCCGTCCGCGACGACGGTGTCGACCAAGGCTCTGCAGATCCCGGCGACCGCGACGGCGACGTCGGGGTCGGGAACGACGTCGGTGACCCGCACCTCGACGGTCGGGTACCTCGCCGAGAGCCGCGCGTCGTAGTAGAGCATCCCTTCGTCGAACGCCCCACCGCCCGCCACGATGACGTCCGTCGTCCGGCGGTAGGTGTCGACATCGCGCCACAGCGGCGCCGGGCCGGCGGTCGGGAGCTGGGACAGCACGACGGAGCGCCAGCTCGCGTGCCCGGTGTCGCGGCCGTGCCAGAAGGGGGAGTTGGCCGCGAGCGCCGTGAGCACCGCGAGCCACGGGCGCAGGCCGTCGAGGACGGTGATCCCCTCGTCGGGCGACTGGACCGAGACGTGGACGTGGGTGCCGCAGGTGAGCTGCTGAGCGGCGAGCTCGCCGAACTCCTCACCGATCCGGGCGAACCGGTCGGACACCACGGGCGTCGGGAGGTGCTCCCCCGGCCAGGTTCCCGACGCGACGACGACCGCCTCGTGCGTGGCCGCCAGCCCGGAGACCCGGCGGCGCAGGTCGGTCAGGTCGGAGGCGAGGGCGTCGAGCGAGGCCGTCGGCCGGGAGCAGATCTCGACCTGCTCCTGCTTGAACTCCCCCTTGACCCACGCGTCGGCGGCGGCCTCGGCGACCTCCGGACCGACCGCCACCGGCCCATCGGTGTCGGCGCCCACGAGCAGGAACTCCTCCTCGACCCCGACGGTGCGGGACGTCACCGAAGGCTCGACCGACCGGCTGACCACGCCCCGAGGATCTCATCCGAGAAGCGTCCACCGAGGAGTGCGCTCGCCTGGATCCCGAAGACGAGGTCGGCCGCCAGCTCGGGCTCGGCGCGCACGAGCGGCGCGATGACCTCCCGCCGCAGGACCTGCTCGTGCACGGCGTCGGCCTCGACGTGCTCGGCGTAGTAGTGCTCCGTGGCAGGACCGCAGCCGAGCCGCCGGGCGGCGCGCACGAGGCGGGCGGAGCCGGGCGAGGACGTCAGCTCGATGACCGCGAACTGCCCGACCGCCGCGCCCCGCAGCTCGCGCCGCAGGCCGCAGAGGGTCATGAGGTTGACCTCCGCCAGGGCGGCGGCGCTCACCGCGTCGACGTGGTGGCCGTAGTGGTCGCACAGTCCGAGCTCGCGCATCATCGCCGCGAAGAGCCCGGAGTGCATCTGGTCCGCGCGACCCGCGCCGTACTCGTCGTGCTGCACCGTCATGAGCCCGGCCTTGGCCGGACCGTCGAGCCGGGAGATGACGAGGAGCTGCGGGTCGGCCTCCTTGAGGTGGTAGGCCGAGCGGTGCGTGACGTACTCACGCATCTGGTCGAGCGTCCCCCGCTCGGCGAGGTGGTGCGAGATGCCCCGCTCGCCGACGCGCTCGGTGAGCAGGGCGTCGATCTCGGCCTCGAGGTCGTCACCGCCGGGCACGTCACGGCGCAGGGCGGCCAGGAAGGTGGACTCGAGCTCGAGACGGACGCCGAGCAGCTCGTGGTGCCACTCCATGGCCTCGGGGACGCCGACGAAGCCGCGGTAGTGCAGCTCGTAGCAGACGTGGAGGGCGAGGTGGAGGTCGTCGCCGTAGGGGTCGACCACGCTCGACGTGGGGAAGGGTGCGCCGAGCCGGCCGGCACAGAAGTCGAGGACCGCGGCGGAGAGGGGACCTCGCGCCGCTGGCAGCGGCGGGCGCGCGGACGGCGCGTGGGCCGACTCTGGCAACCCGCACGGTGCGGCGGGCGACTGACCCGGCCGTGCAGGGGCAGGGGCGAGGGACGGGCTTGTCGCACCGGCGGACCCCGTCCGCGGGGGCGGCGTCACGGTGGCGGTCACGACGACGTCCCTCCTTCGGCGGGCGCCTGGCGTTCGGCGCGCACCTTGTCGCGGTGGCTCGTGTCGCAGAAGGGCGAGATCCGGCTGCGGCGACAGGTGCAGAGGGCGACGAGGCCACGCTCCGAGCGCACGGTCGTGCCGTCGGCGGTGACGACGTCGACGGGGCCCTCCACGAGGATCGGCCCCTCGCCGGTCACGACGACGCGGCCCACGCGGTTCGGCGGGAGCTCGCGCCGCTGGTCGTCGGTGGTCGTCGTCATGCGGTGGCCTCCAGCAGGGTGATGTCCGAGGTGGCCCTCGTCGCCCGGACGACGACGAGCTCCTCGGCAGGCTGCCCTTCGGCGATGAAGCCGTGCGCCCGCAGCATACGGGCCCTCGACCGCATCACCGGACCGAGCTCCTCGACCTCACGACGCACCACCTCCGCCTCGAAGCCATTGTCCTGCAGGCTTTCCACGGTTCTCGTCCCGTCCGCGACGTCGGACTGGACGAGCAGGAGGCTGCCTCCCGGCGCCACCCAGTCGAACGCCTCCGCGCAGATCCGGTCGAGGAGCAGACGCCCGTCCGAACCGGCGTCCCAGCACCTGTCGATCCGGTGGCGAGACGACCGCCGGGTGAACGACGGAACATACGGAGGGTTGCAGAGGATGAGGTCGAACCGCTCGCTGCCTGCCAACGCCCCGAAGAGGTCGCCTCGCAGGACCCGGGCCCGCACGCCGTGGCGCCGGGCGTTGACCCAGGCATTGGCGGACGAGCGGTAGGACAGGTCGATCGCCGTCACCTCCGCTGCCCCTGCGAGTGCCGCGGCGACCGCCAGCGAGCCGGTGCCGGTGCACAGGTCGAGCACGCGTGCGCCCCGGGCGAGGCCCAGCTCGGCCATCGTGTCGGCGAGCAGCCACGTGTCGGCCTGGACGGGGTAGCACCCGGGGAGCCGGAGCAGGACGGGACGGGATGGTCCGACACCGGACTCCGGCTGCTGCGAACGGCTCATGGTGCTCCTCGGGTCGCTCGGACGGGTCTGCGCACCGCGGCGCCCACCCTTGGGGGGTCCATACCCGCCAGGGCCCCGTCCATGCGCCTCGTCCGAGTGTGACGCGGGTCACTGAGCGACCCGAGGAGCGGCGAAACCGCAGGTCAGGGCATGACCTGCGGTCTCGTCACCCGGTCGGCTACCCGAGGAGGGTCGAGGTGCGCGGCGTGAGCCTGCTCCCGGCCGGGACCGGGAACGGTGCCCCGAGGTCGGCGAGCCGCCCCTGCACCTGGTTCTGTGCCTGGCAGTCCGTCGTGCACGTCGTCGGGGGGTTGGCGACCTCGGTGGCGTCCTCGCCCGTGACGAACCCCATCCGGCCGCCGCTCGCGACGTCCCACACGGACACGCCGCCGCAGTGCCGCACGCTCGGAGTCAGGGGTGTCGCCGTGTTGCACGCCGGCTGGGACACACGGGTTGCGACCTGCGCGCTGTCCCGGGCGACGAACCTCGGCGACAGCCCGTTGGCGATGTTGACGCGCGCGGCGACCTGAACGCAGAACTGCCCGGGCGGGCCGGTCGTCACGCTCGTGCACCCCGACCCGAGGAACTGCCCGATGCGCGAGCGGAAGTTCGGGTTGTCGAAGTAGAAGGGAGTGAGCCCGGGCGTGACCGACTGAGCCAGCCTGTGGGTCACCCGGGTCGTCGTGCCGTCGGAGCGCTGCGGCTCCATCTGGAAGATCCCGCCCTGCGCGCAGTCCTTGGCCTGGATCTTCATCGAGAGCCCGGTGCCGGTGCGCTGCAGGCTGAGCTCCTCGTCGTCGAGCTCGACGGCGATGCCGCTGCCGAGGACGAGCCCGCGGTGGTTCGGCACCTTGCTCGCATAGACGGGGGTGAAGCGGCCTCCGGTGATGTCGAGCTCGTTGGCCGCGCCCGTGAAGGCCTGGTTGAGGACCGCGAAGTCCGAGCTCCGCACCTCGAACTGCGTGTAGCGCCCGCGCACCGCGAAGGTGCTCCCCAGCCGGCTCGCGGCGATGGTCGTGCGGATCCGGTCCTCGCCCGACGCGGCGACGGTCGCGCCGGTGGAGAGGTTGACGAGCCGGTAGCCCCCGCCGACACACCCCTTCGACGACGCGGCCTGTGCGGGTGCGGTGGCACCGAACGCCGATGCCCCCAGCGCGGCGATGGCCAGGGCCACCCCGATGATGCGTGCTCTGCCTGCCATGACGATCTCCTGTGCTCGCTCGGTCGTGTGCAGGGCCCACTCAACGGCGCCGCCGGTTCAGCCGACAACTGTCCATGGGTACTACGACCACGGCTCAGCTCCGGGGCGCGGTGAACCTCTGCAGGAAGGCCGAGAGGAGCTGCGCCGACGCGTCGCGCGGGAGCGCCTCGATGAGTGTGAGGACGCCGGTGAGGTCGAGGTCTGCCCCGTCCCGCGCCGCGTCCGCGAGCGCCGCCGGATCCGGTATGCCGTCCGCGGACAGTGCTTCCGGGCTCGGCACCGCGTGGCCGCGCACGGCCTCGGCACCCCCGACGAGGGCGGCGCTGAGCTCGTCGAGCAGCCCCTCGGTGACGGGCGTGATCGTGAGGTGCGCGGTGTGCGGGACGACGGTGCCGTCCGGCTGCTCGAGCGACGGCTGGCCCTGGAGGACGAACCCGCGCTCCGCCACGGCCGTCACCCAGAGCAGCGGGTCGACCCGCCGCTCCGGCGCGACGTCCTCATCCGTCGCGACGGCGACGAGCGGGCCCTGCCGGTCGCCGAGCACCCGCAGCCCCTCGACCCCGTCGACCGTGGCGACCACGGCGCGGGTGGCGTCCACGACGCGACGGGTGAGGCCGGCATACCCGTCCGGTCCCAGGGTCTGGACGACCGCCCAGGCGGCGGCGAGCGACGTCGCCGATCGGGTGCCGAGCATCGTCGGGTTGACGACGGGGTAGCCGAGCCAGCCGGTGGTGGCGAAGTAGCGCGCGAGGTCGAGCTCGCCGTCGGCGAACAGGAGCAGCGAGGCACCCTTGGGGACGTAGCCGTACTTGTGGATGTCGGCACTGATGCTCGTCACGCCATAGACGCGGAAGTCCCACTGCGGCAACGGTTCTCCACCTGCCTCCTCCCACCAGGGCAGCACCCAGCCTCCGACGCACGCGTCGACGTGGCAGGGGATGCCGAGGTCCGCGGCCGCCCTGGCGACGTCGGCCACGGCGTCGACGACGCCGTGGGGATAGGACGGCGCCGACACGACGACGAGCGCCACCTCGGGACCGAGGGCGGCCTCGAGCTCGCCCGGCGCCGCCCGCCCCGTGACGACGTCGACGGGCACGACCTCGACGTCGAGTCCGAAGTAGTGCGCCGCCTTGTGGAACGCCGCGTGGGTCGACGACGACAGGACGAGCCGCGGGCGCCCGGCACCGCCCCGGGAGACCCAGCGGTCGCGCGCGGCCTTGACGGCGAGCAGGCAGCTCTCGGTCCCACCGGAGGTCACCGAGCCGGTGGCGGTCGGGCCGTGCAGCATGTCGCGTCCGAACGCGACGAGGTCGGACTCCATGAGCGCCACCGACGGGAAGGTCGTCGGGTCGAGTCCGTTGACGGGTTGGAGGAGCCGCATCGCCTGTGCCGCAACCTCGTCGAGGTCGGCGCGGCCGGAGTCGTAGACGTAGGAGAGGACCCGGCCACCGTGCGTCGGGGCGTCGTGCTCGCGGTAGGCGCGCAGCTGCGCGAGCACGTCGTCGGCCGTGCGTTCGTCAGCGCCCATCGAGCGCCACCTCCGGTTCCTCGTGGCGCCGGAGCGCCGAGATGGAGACGAGTGCGAGGGCCGCCGGCACGAGCGTGAACGCGAGCCCGATGGCGATGTCCGCGCTGCGTGGCTGCGCCGCCGGGTCGCTCGTGCTCGAGACGAACCCGCCGACGGCGAGCATGGCGAGCACGACCGCCGGCCCGAGCGCGAGCCCGGCCGTCTCCAGCGCGGTCCACACCCCGCTCATGGCACCACCTCGGGCACGCCCCGCCTCCTCGATGACGTCCGGGAGCATCGCCAACGGGAAGAGCTGCATCCCGGCATACGCGACACCGCCGACCGCGAGGGCGAGCACCGAGAGCCAGACCCAGCCGGCCACGAGCGCGGGCACCTGCACGACACAGGCGGCGACGAAGAGCCAGGAGGCCGAGAGGTATGCCGTCCGCTTGCCCCGCGCGGCCGCGTGCCGCTTCCACAGCGGCATGACGAAGAGCGCCGGGGCGACGACGGCGGCGAAGAGGACGCTCACCCACGACTGGGAGCCGAGGAGGTAGGTCGCGACGTACTGCGCGGCGGCGAGGACGATGCCGGTCGCGAGGGCCTGGAGGACGAAGACGACGAGCAGCGAGCGGAAGCGAGGCAGGTCTCGCACGGCGTCGATCCCGGCGCGCAGCGTGGCGGCGTCGCCGGCGGTCCGCGCGACGCTCTCGTGGCCGCGCAGGCTCGCCACGGTCGCGAGCATGCCTGCGGTGAGGGCGGTTGCGGACACGATCGCCATGACGAGGTAGCCGGTTCGCCCACCGCCGAGGGCGTCGCGGACGGCGGGGGCACCGGCACCGAAGGCGAGGATGGCGAGGGCGAGGACACCGACGCGCCACGTCATCATCCGGGTGCGCTCGGCGTAGCTGCTCGTGAGGTCGGCGGGCGCCGCGATGTAGGGCACCTGGAAGAGGCTGAACGACGTCGTCGCGAGGACGAAGGCGACGACGACCCACAGTGCGGCGATCGCTGTGCCGACGCCCTCGGGCACGGCGAACATCGCGACGAACCCGACGGGAAGGGTCACGGCCCCGAAGAGCATGAGCCGGTGGCGGGAACCGCGGGTCGCCACCTCGTGGTCGCTGCGCGCCCCGATCGCCGGGTCGATGACGACGTCCCAGACCTTCGGCACCAGGACGACGACGGCCGCAAACGCCGCTGCGACGCCGAGGGTGTCGGTGAGGTAGTAGGCGAGGACGAGCCCCGGGAGCGTGCCGAAGCCACCGGTGCCCACGCTGCCTGCTGCGTAGCCCGCGGTCTGGGCGCGGGTGAGGCGGTCGCGGGGCATGAACCGCAGTATGTCCGGGCGCCGGGCCGCTCCGCGGGAGATCGAGGCACGCCGGTGCAACCCTCAGTGCCCGGCGTCGCTCCGGACCAGTCGCAGGGCGCCGAGCGCGGACGCTCCCACAGCCCACGCCAGCATCGTCAGCCGCGCCGCCGACACCGTCATGTCGTCGCGCGGCCCCTCACCGAAGATGAGGAAGAGCGCCCCGGAGCCAGGCAGCCACGACGAGACCGTCGTCGCCCACTCGAAGGGCAGGTTGGCGACGAGCAGCGGCAGGACGAGCAGCAGGGCGATGGCGAGGACGAGTGAGGCGGCGGTGCTCCGTGTCGCGAGCCCCAGGCCGATGCCGAGCAGGGCGCCGCAGCCGAGGACGACGACGAGCTCACCCGCCGAGCGCAGCCCGTCGTCGAGCGGAAGGCCGACACCGGCGAGCAGACCCATGGCGACGCTCGCCAGGCTGACGAGGACGACCCCGAGGAGCGTGACCGTGACCGCGATGACGAGGCTGCGGGCGACGAAGAGGAGGCCGCGACGAGGCGTCCACTGCAGCGTCGGGACGATGGCACCGGTGGCGTGGTCGGCGGTGCTCGTCATGACCGCGAGCGCGACCATCCCGAAGAGCGCGAACATCGCGGTGAACCGCGCGCCGTCCCACCCGGTCGCGTCGTCCGGGATCGACTCCGGGTTGCCCGCGGCGTCGATGCCCGCGAGGACGGCGACGCCGACCATGAAGAGGCCGAGGCAGGCGACGAGGACCCAGCTCGACCGCACGCTCCAGATCCGGGCCCATTCCGCCCGCCCCGCACGCGCGAGGACCGTCGTGGTGCTCATCGGACCGCTCCTTCCGCCAGGGCCGCCGGGACGTGGCCGTGGTGCTCGACGCTGCCCTCGGTGAGGGCGAGGTAGGCGTCCTCGAGGGACTGCTCCACCTCGGCGAGGAGGTGGAGCGGTATGCCGTGTGCGTGAGCGAGCTCGCCAACAGCGCTCGCCGCGAGCCCGCGGACCTCGAGCTCGTCGGGTCCGTGTTGTGTGACGGTCGCGTCGGGTCCGAGAACCCCACGCAGGTCGCCGGCCCGCGGTGAGCGGACCCGTACCCGCTGGCCGTCGAGCCCGGCGAGCAGCCCGTCCATCTCGGTGTCGGCGATGAGCCGGCCTCGCCCGATGACGACGACCCGGTCGGCGACGAGCTGCATCTCACTCATGAGGTGGCTCGACACGAGGACGTGCGCCCCTCGTCGGCGAACCCGCGCAGCAGCGCCCGGATCCACCGCACCCCGTCGAGGTCGAGCCCGTTGACCGGCTCGTCGAAGAGCAGCACCGGAGGGTCGCCGAGCAGGGCCGCGGCGATGCCTAGGCGCTGGCGCATGCCGAGCGAGTAGCCCTTGACCCGCCGGCCCGCCGCCGCCTCGAGTCCGACCTGCTCGATGACGTCATCGACTCGCGAGCGGGCGATCCCGTTGCTGTGGGCGCCGATCCGCAGGTGCGCACGTCCCGTGCGACCGGGGTGCATCGCGCCCGCGTCGAGCAGCGCACCCACCTCGCGCAGGGGTGCGGCGGCGTCGGCGTAGCGCTTGCCGTTCACCCGTGCGCTGCCCGCGGTCGGCCGGTCGAGGCCGAGCACCATCCGCATCGTCGTCGACTTGCCCGCGCCGTTCGGTCCGAGGAGCCCCGTGACCTTCCCCGACTCCACCGCACAGGTGAGGTCGTCCACCGCGCGCACCCCGGCATACACCTTCGTCAGTCCCTCGACCGTGATCATGACCCGCTCCCTCTGCTCGTCCGACCGCTGCGTCGGACGCTAGGGCCGCCGGCGGCAGCAGCGGGGGTGCGACCTGTGAAGGTTGTGTGCAGATCGGGTTCCGTCCCGCGGGCAACTGCCCGGACGGACGGGACACCGGCCCCTGTCGGCAAGGACGCGGGGCGGCCCACGGTGGGGTCGTCCAGATCTTCCGACAACCTCCAGGAGACGCCGTGAGCGCCACCATCACCCCCGACCACACGTCCCGGCTCGACCTCGACGAGCCCGCACCCACCACCTCGACCGGCCGCGGCTGGGCCTTCACCGGCGTCGCCGCCGGGCTCGCCTCGATCGTCGGCATCGCCGCCTCGATGCAGATCGACGCGGTCTACTCCCCCGACGCCGACGGCGACCCCGACGCGATCGTCGCCCGGCTCGCCGAGCTCGTCCCGCAGATCCTCGTCTTCCACACGGCGACGATGGTCTCGGTCGTGCTGCTGCTCGTCTTCGCGGCCGGCCTGCGTCGTCGCCTCGCCGACCAGCTGCCGAGCCGCAGCCTCCTCCCCGACGTCGCGGCCGCCGGTCTCGGCCTCGTCGCGGTCGCGGGTCTCATGGGCTCCGGCCTCACCACCGAGTTCGTCTTCGGGGTCTCCGACCCGGGCAACGGGCTCGTCCCCGAGTCGGCCGTCTTCTTCAACCACTGGGTCGGCACGATCCCGTGGCTGTGGGTCGGAGCCGGCGCCACCGGTGTCGCCGTCGCGGTGAGCGCCCTGCGCCACGGGGCGGTCTCGCGCTGGCTGGGCTGGGTCGGGATCGTCCTCGGCGGGCTCACCCTCCTCCTCGGCATCTCGCCGCTGCAGTACATGGCGGGCATGACGGGTCCGGTCTGGCTCTTCGTCACCGCCCTGGGCCTCGCCCTCGGCGACCGCGCCACCCGCTCGCGGGTCTGACAAACGGCCTGATCAGCACCGTGAACCGACGCTATGGTGCCGACATCATGAGCCCCTCCGACGCCCTGCCGAGGGTCGGCCAGCCCCGGGCGGCCGCGGTCATCGCCGCGACCGCCTGGGGCACCGCGGTGCTCGCGGTGGCGCTCGTCGTCATGGCGCGTCCTGCCCTCGGTGAGGGCGTCTGGTTCTTCGTCGTCGACGTCGCGGTCGCCTGCGTCTACGGCACCGTGTCGGCGCTCATCGTCTCCCGCCGCCCGCACCCCGTCGGCTGGCTCCTCGCCCTCGCGGCGGTCGGTGGCGGTGTTGCCGCCCTCGGCTTCGGCTACCCCGCCCTCGCCGCCCAGCGGCCCGGCCTCCCCGGAGCGGACCTCGTCCAGTGGCTCCAGAGCACCGCCTGGGTCCCCGGCACACTCGCCCTCTTCCTCGTCGTGCCGTGGCTCGTGCGTGACCACCCCCTCGGCCGGGCGAAGTGGGGCGTCGTCGCCGGCAGCGCCGTCGTCATCGCCTTCCTCGTGACCCAGCTGCTCGACGCCCGGGCACCTTTCACGATCCTGCTCGTAATCGCGGTCGTCCTCGGGCTCGTCGCCGCTGGGGCGGTCGAGCACCGACGCCGCCGCGGTCCCGTCGCCGAGCGCAACGGACTCGGTTGGCTCGCCCTCGGCGCCGCCCTGCTCGCCCTCTCGTTCGTGCCCCTGCTGCTGCCGTACGGCTCGCTGCCCCTCCCGGTCTGGACGACACCCGTCCTCCACCTGCTCTCGCAGGCCGTCTATCCAGCGGCGATCCTCGTCGCCGTGCTCCGCAGCCGCATGTGGGGGCTCCAGCTCGCCGTGAGCCGCACCGTCCTCGCCGGCCTCGTCACGGTCTCCCTCGTCGCGGTCTACGTCGTCGCCACCGTCGTCGCGACGAGCCTCCTGCCGGGCGACGGAGCAGGTCTCGTCGGCGCGGGGGTCGTCGCCGTCGCGGTCCAGCCGACGCGGTTCTGGCTCGAGCAGCGCGTTCACCGCCTGGTCTACGGTGTCGCCGCCTCCCCCGACCACGTCGTCCGCCGGCTCGGCAGCCACCTGCGCCTCGCCGAGACGACCGACGACCTCCTTCGCGGCCTCGCCGCCGACATCGGCGCCACGATGCGCCTCGAGTCGGTGACCGTCGCCCTTCCTGACCGCGAACCCGTCGTCTGGGGTATGCCGGGTGCCCACCCCGTGCGCGTCCCGCTCGACCACCGAGGCGAACCCGTGGGCGAGCTTGCCGTCACCCTTCCCGGTGGCGAGAGCCTCGGGTCGCGCGGTGAGCAGATGCTCGGCGACCTCGCCACTGTCGTCGCGACCGCCGCCGCCGTGACCCGCGCCGCCGCCGACGTCGACGACGCCCGGGCGCGCCTGTCGCGGGCCCGGCTCGAGGAGCGCCGCGTCATCCGACGCGAGATCCACGACGGTCTCGGCCCCTCGCTCGCGGGACTGCGGCTCGGGCTCCAGGGCGCACGCAACCTCATGGCGACCGACCCCTCGGCGGCGGCCGAGCTGCTCTCGACCCTCCAGTCCGAGCTCGACCAGCGGGTCACCGACGTCCGCACGCTCTCGCACCACCTGCTCCCGCCGGTGCTCGACGAGCTCGGCCTCGCCGCTGCCCTCGCCGAGCTGTCCGCCCGCCACGCGGAGGACGGTGTCGAGATCGCGCTCGACCTCGGCCACGACGACGCGCTCGACCCGCAGACCGCCGCCGCGGCCTACGCGATCGTCGCGGAGGCGGTGACCAACACGTTGCGCCACAGCGGCGTCCAGTCCGCGCACGTGACCACGACGTCGACGCCCGAAGGGCTGCGGCTGACCATCGCCGACGACGGCCGGGGCTTCTCGGCCGAGGTCCGGTCGGGGGTCGGCACGCGGTCGATGCGGGAGCGCGCCGAGGAGCTCGGCGGCACCCTGTCGATCACCTCACCGAAGACCGGAGGCACCCTGGTGGAGGCGCTCCTGCCGCAGGGTGTGGCGGTGGCCCGTGGCTGACATCAGCGTCGCCGTCGTCGACGACCACCCCGTCTTCCGGATGGGCATGGCCGGCCTCCTCGCATCGCTCGACGGCATCACGGTCGTCGGCCAGGCGAGCGACGCAGCCGAGGCCCTCGCCCTGCCGCTCGCCGACATCGACGTCGTCCTCATGGACCTCAACCTCGGCGCGGACTCGGGCATCGAGACGACCCGCGAGATCGTCCGGCGCCACCAGGACGCGCGCGTGCTCGTCGTGACGATGCGCGAGGACGACGACGCCGTCGCGTCCTGCATGCGTGTGGGTGCGCGCGGCTACCTCCTCAAGGGCGCCAGCCCCGACGAGGTCGAGCGAGCGGTGCGCGCCGTCGCCAACGGCGACGTCATCCTCGGGTCGGCCGTCGCCGCGCGGGCTGTCACGGCGCTCACGTCGGGACGGTCCGTCGCTCGCGTCCCCTTCCCCGACCTCACCGACCGCGAGCGCGAGGTGCTCGACCTCGTCGCCCGCGGCCACGACAACCTCACGATCTCCCGTCGCTTGGTCCTCTCCCCCAAGACCGTCCGCAACGTCGTCTCCAACGTCCTCACCAAGCTCGCCGTCCGCGACCGCGCCGCGGCCGTCGTCCGGGCCCGCGAGGAGGGGCTGGGCATCGACTGACTGTCGGTCAGCGCGCGCGGGCGAGGTGCGCGACGACGTAGAGAACCCCCAACGGGTCGCTCACCTCGCACGTCACCACCTCGAAGCCGGGGTATGCCGTTCCCCCATCCTTGTCGGTCGGCGCGCCCACCGCTGCGGCCAGCACCTGGAGCGGAGCGCGACCGGCGACGAGCAGGTCCGCGCAGAGGTCGGCGTCGAGCTCGAGCAGGTCGTCGAGACCCCCGTCGGCCGCGCCCCGCACGGCCGCGACGATTCCGTCGTCGACCTCGTGGGCGCGCGCGTCGAGGTGGCCCGGCGCCTTCTCGGTGCGGCGCGCCGAGCCGTCGGCGACGACGAGCAACGTGGTGTCGGCGTCGGCGGACACCCCTCGTCCGAGGGCGATGCACTCCTCGGTGGGGGCGTCCCAGGGCACGGCGACGTGCTCGACCTCGAACCCGAGGTGCGTCGAGGCGAGGAGGTGGTCGGCGACCCGCAGCCCCACCGCCGGCCGAGTGCTCCGCGGCTCGCGGTCGGTGGCGTGGACGACGACGACGTGGGCGGCCGTCGCCACGGCGTCCCGCACGGCGGCGACGCACGCCTCGAGCAGGCCGGGCACCGCGGGCACGCGCCCCTGGTACTCGGGCAGCAGCAGCGGCGCGCCGGGCACGACGACGACGTCGGTGATCACGCGAGCCCCCGTGCCGTCCGGGCCGGCGGGAGGTCCCCGGCGAGCACCGACACCATGTCGAGCACCTGCCGGGTCTCGACGACCTCGTGAACGCGATAGATGTGGGCGCCGTGCCAGGCCGAGATCGCCGTCGCCGCAAGGGTTCCGGTCAGGCGCTCACCCACGGGCAGGTCGAGCGACTCACCGACGAAGTCCTTGTTGGACAGCGACACGAGGAGCGGCCAGCCGAGCGCGACGAGCTCGTCGAGCCTCCTCGTCACCTCGACCGAGTGCCACGTGTTCTTGCCGAAGTCGTGGGCCGGGTCGATGACGACCCTCTCGCGGGCCACGCCCACCGACACGGCCCGGTCGGCCTGCGCCACGAGCGACTCGACGACGGACGCGACGACGTCGTCGTACTCGATCCGGTGCGGTCGTGTCCGGGGCGTCACGCCGCCGGTGTGGGTGCAGACGACCGCGGCGTCGAACTCGGCCGCCACCTCGACGAGGCCCGGGTCCACGCCACCCCACGCGTCGTTGAGGATGTCGGCGCCGGCCTCGAGGACGGCCCGGCCGACGGACGCGCGCCACGTGTCGACACTGATGAGGAGGTCGGGGTGCTCGGCGCGGACGGCGGCGACGAAGTCGACGACCCGCTCCTTCTCCTCCTCCTCGCCGATCTCGACGCCCGGGGCGGCCTTGATGCCGCCGATGTCGACGATGTCAGCACCCTGCGCGACGACCTGGCGGACGCGGTCGAACGCCGCATCCTCGCGCCACGTCGCGCCCCTGTCGTAGAACGAGTCCGGCGTCCGGTTGACGATCGCCATGACCAGGCGCGACCGCGCGTCGAACTCCCGGCGACCGAGCCGGAAGGTGAGGTGGCTCATCGCGACTCCGCGCGGGTCCCACGCTCTGCGTGGGCCGGCATACGGACGCTGTCGGCCGGAGGCCGCTCACCCGTCGCGACGGCGGTGAGGCGGGGCTCGAACCCCGCCTGCCCCCGCGCGTACTGCGTGAGCCCCACCGTCTCCTCCGCCCTCACCGGCCCGCCACGGGACCGGTCACGCCGCCGGTCCGCCGCCGCGAGCACCTGGACTGCCATGAGGCCGAGGGTGTCATGCCGGTGATGGCGGTGGGTGCGACGGCCGAGGTCGACCTGCGCGATGGCGTCGATGCCGTGCGTGTCGTAGGTGTCGACCAGCGCGGCGATCTCGACGCCGTAGCCGACCGGCACGGCATACGACTCGAAGGCCTTGCGCCGGATCGCCCACTCGCCCGAGAGCGGCTGCACCACGCCCGCGAGACCGGGCCGATGCAGTGCCAGCCACGGCCGGGCGACGAGCTCGGTGACCCGCCCGCCCGACTCCTCCTCGCGGCCGGTCGCGTCGATCATCGGCCGGTCGTAGACCGCCTTGACGAGCTGCACGGCGTCGTCGACGAGGAGCGGCGCGAGCAGCCCGGTGACGAAGTGCGTGCCCCAGTCGACGAGGTCGGCGTCGACGAAGACCAGGAGGTCGCCGCGGGTGACGTGCTGCGCCTTCCAGAGTGCCTCGCCCTTGCCCGGCACCGAGCCGAGGTCGGGGCGGATCTCGTTGGCGGAGAACACCTCTGCGCCGGCTGCGCGAGCCACCTCGGCGGTCCGGTCGCTCGAGTCGGAGTCGATGACGACGACCTCGTCGACGAGCCCGCCACCGCCGTCGCGCACGAAGTCGGCACGGATCCGCTCGACGACCGCACCGACGGTCGCCTCCTCGTCCCTCGCCGGGACCACGACCGAGACGGTGTGCTCACCCTTGCGCTCGAGGACCCGCTCCGGCGTCCAGTCCGACGCCCGGTATGCCGTTCGCCCCATCGCGCGGGTCACGTCCCGAACGTCGGGCGTCGCTTCTCACGGAAGGCCGTGAGCCCCTCGACGAAGTCGGGTGTGCGCAGGAGCGCGTGCTGCCCCTCGTCCTCCCGCGCCAGCGTCGCGTCGAGGTCGAGCGCCGCGGCGGTGATGGCCGCCGTCGTGCGCGCGGTGCCCGTGGGCGAGAGGGCGGCGAGGTGGGCGACGAGCTCGTCGGCCCGCGTCGCGAAGTCGTCCGCCGGGACCGACTCGGCGACGAGCCCCCAGTCGGCGGCCTGGGCCCCGGTGAGCCGCTCGCCGGTGAGCGCCAGGCGCAGGGCGCGGGCCCGGCCGACCGAGGCGACGACGAGGGCCGTGGCGCCGCCGTCGGGCATGAGGCCGAGGGCACCGAAGGCGAGGACGAGGGTCGCCTCGTCGGCGACGAGGACGTAGTCGGCCGCGAGCGCCATCGCGAGCCCGGCTCCGGCGGCAACTCCCGGAACGAGCCCGAGCACGGGTGTGCCCGCCTCGACGACCGCACGGGTCACGGCGCCGACGCCGCGAAGGGTTCCGTCGAGGTCGCCCTCGTCGAGGTGCACCGAGAGGTCGGCACCGGCGCAGAAGGCCCGGCCCTGTCCGGAGAGGACGACGACCCGCACGGCCGGGTCGGCGTCGAGGCGGCGCACCGCGTCGGCCACCGCCTCGAGCATCGGCACGTCGACCGCGTTGAGCCGGGCGGGTGCGGCGAGGGTGACGCGGCCGACCGCGCCCTCGACCTCGACGAGGACGGAGTCCGCGCCCTCCTGGGTCACGCGGAGGCCCCGGAGGCCGAGCCGTTCTTGGCCGGCGGGCGGTAGAACGCCGCGAGCATCGCCCCGGCGGCGCCGACACCGCCGAGGGCGGCCAGCGCACCCCAGCCGAGCCCGGCGAGGTCGAGACCGAAGGCGTTGTCGAGCGACCACCGGCCGGGCCCGAGCACCGCGAGCGCGACCGCGACGATCGCCACGAGCACGACGTACTCCCAGCCGCCCTTGAAGATGAAGTAGCCCTTGCCGCGGTGGTCGGTGAGCGCCGCGACCGTCATGAGGCCGACGAACGCCATCGCCGCGAGCCCGTTGAGCAGTCCGAACGTGACGAGGACTCCCGCGCCGATCTCGGTGAACGCCGCGAACCTCGCGTGCAGCCACCCCGGGCGCAGGCCGAGCGACTCGAACCAGCCGGCCGTCCCCGAGAGCCCGCCCTGCACCTTGTTGAGCCCGTGCAGCACGAGCATCGGGCCGAGCGCGAGGCGGATGACGAGGGAGGCGACGTCAAGCTCGGTGGAGCTCATCGCGGTGGCGGCGGCGGTCATGACGGCGACCCTACGGTCAGCTCGCGCAGGCCCGGCACGACCTGTTCGGCGAAGGTCCGCAGGAAGCGCTCCTGGTCGCCGCCGGGTCCGTGGAACACGAGGTGGTCGAAGCCGAGGTCGGTGTACTCCCGCACCGCCTCGACGACGTCCTCGGGCGTCGACGCGACGATCCACCGCTTCGCGACCTGCTCGATGGGCAGCTCGTCGGCGGCCCGCTCCATCTCGGCGGGGCTCGTGATCGAGTGCTTCTGCTCGGCGGTCAGCGACAGCGGCGCCCAGAAGCGCGTGTTCTCGAGCGCGCGCTCGGCGTCCGGGTCCCACGAGAGCTTGATCTCGATCATCCGGTCGATGCTGCCGGTGTCGCGTCCGGACTTCTCGAGGCCCTCGGCGACGGCGGGCAGCAGCGAGTCGGCATAGAGCTCGCGGCCCTTGCCCGAGGTGCAGATGAAGCCGTCACCGGACCGGCCGGCATACCGGGCGACGGTCGGGCCGCCCGCGGCGACGTAGACGGGCACGGGCGTGTCGGGACGGTCGAAGATCCGGGCGTCCTCGGTGCGGTAGTAGTCGCCCTCGAAGGTTACCGACTCCTCGGTCCACAGCGCGCGCATGAGCCGGACCGACTCGCGCAGCCGGGCGAACCGCTCCTTGAACTCCGGCCATCCGCTCTCGGGGACCGAGCCGACGGCCACCTCGTTGAGCGCCTCGCCGGTGCCGACACCGAGCATGACCCGCCCGGGCGCGAGGCACCCGAGCGTCGCGAAGGTCTGCGCCACGACGGCCGGGTTGTAGCGGTAGGTCGGGGTCATCACCGACGTCCCGAGCAGGACCCGCTCGGTCCGGGCCGCCACCCACGACAGCCAGGCGATCGAGCTGGGCGCGTGCCCGCCCTCGAGCCGCCACGGCTGGAAGTGGTCCGAGATCGTCACCGAGTCGAGCCCGAGCTCCTCGGCGAGCACGGCGTATCCCGCGAGCTCGGCCGGGGCGAACTGCTCGGCCGAAGCCTTGTAGCCGATGCGCATGTCCGTCATCCTTCCCCATGCTGGTGCCATAGTGGGCACGTGGCCCCTGACCTGCACAGACGTCGTATGCCGGCCCGCTCCGCCGCCGTCGCAGCCACCCTGGCGCTGCTGCTTCCCGGTTGCGCAGGACGCGGCTCGGCCGAGAACGATCCGGTCACCGACACCGCGACCCGCTTCCTCGCAGCTGCGGCCTCGGCCCCCGAGAACGGGTGCAGCCTCCTCGCTCCCGCGACGCTCGAGGAGGTCGAGGCCGACGGTGAGAAGTGCGCCGATGTCCTGCCGGACGCAGCCGGGTCCGCACCCGGTTCCGGCGAGCCGCAGGTCGACGTCTACGGACGCGACGCCATGGTGCGCTGGGGGGACCAGGTGCTCTTCCTCGCGCGCTTCGACCAGGGCTGGCGGGTCACCGCCGCGGGATGCGAGCCCACGGGCAAGGACCTGCCCTACGACTGCGAGGTGGAAGGACCGTGAACGGCATGAAGGTGTCCTTCATCGGCTGGCTCGTCGTCATCGGCTTCGGCCTCGTCTGGTGCCTGTCCATGGGGGTGATGGGCCGGTGAGGCGGCTTCGCGACCACGGGCTGGGCCTCGTCTTCGGCGCCCTCTTCCTGCTGTCCCTCGCCGGACAGGCGCTGTGGGGGGTCGCCGAGCTCAACGGCGACGCCCGGGACCGCGGGCTGCCGACGATCGGGCTCGGCGAGTACCTGTCGTCGTCGACGTTCGCCGTCGACGTCGCCGAGAACTGGCAGTCCGAGTACCTCCAGTTCCTCCTCTTCATCGTCCTCACCGTCTGGTTCGTCCAGAAGGGCTCGCCCGAGTCCAAGCCGCTGGACAAGACCGGCCGCGAGAGCGACAAGGACCAGAAGGTGGGGCGCCATGCGAAGCCCGACTCGCCGTCGCTCGCGAAGGCCGAGGGCTGGCGCCGCTCCCTGTACTCACACTCGCTCGGGCTGACGATGGGGCTCATCTTCCTCGGGTCGTGGTCCGCCCAGTACGTCGCCGGCCGGGCCGCACACAACGCCGACCTCATCCGCGACCTCAAGGAGCCCGTGGGTCGGGCCGCCTACCTCGCCGACCCCGACTTCTGGGGCCGGACGCTGCAGAACTGGCAGTCCGAGTTTCTCGCCGTGGCGAGCATGGTCGTTCTGTCGATCTACCTGCGCGAGCGCGGCTCGCCCGAGTCGAAGCCCGTGGGAGAGCCGCACGAGACGACCGGCGTCGAGGGCTGACGGGCTGGCCCGAGCCGCCCATTGACCCCCACCGCCGACCAGCGGACTCTGGGCAGAGGAGGTGGCCGCCATGGCTTCCCGAGCGATGAGGGCTCGCGGCAACGCGATCGGGGTGTGGATGCACCGGGCGTTCAAGGGGCGTCTTGACGGCGGCGGCAAGGTCGGCGGCGTCCTCATGCTCACCACCCCGGGACGGCGGACCGGGCTCCCACGCTCGACGATGGTCCGCTACCTCGACGACGGCGACGCCCACCTCGTGTGGGGCACCGGGAGCGGCTCGCCCGCCGAACCCGACTGGTTCCGCAACCTTCGGCAGGTCTCGGAGGCGACCGTCGAGATCGGGACGACCGCCTCCCGGGTCCGCCCCGAGGTGCTGGCCGACGACGAGCGGGCTCGGGTCTGGCGAGACGTCGTCCTCGCGCAGATACCGACGGTCGCGAAGTACGAGCGGAGGTCCGGCCGCACCATCCCGGTCGCCCGGCTGCACCCCCTCGGACCGGCCCTGGACGCGGCGACCCGCAGGTCTCGACGCGACTAGCCTGAGGGTGTGCGTGAGACCCACGCCATGGCACCGCTGCACCATCCCGCAGCCCTCACTGACAAAGGAGTCACCACCGTGACCGCGTCGTCCGTCACCGTCCCCGGGACCGCCGAGGCCCCCGAGGCCGCCGAAGCCCCCGCGCCGCACCGATCGCCCGCCCTGCAGGACCAGCAGGGCCCGCACGTCCGGCACAACCCGACCGACACCTCGGGCCACGAGCAGGTCGTCCTCTGCTCGGACCCCGCGACCGGCCTGCGCGCGATCATCTCGATCCACGACACCTCGCTCGGCCCGGCACTCGGCGGCACGCGCTTCTACCCCTACGCGACCCACGACGACGCGCTCGCCGACGTCCTGCGCCTCTCGCGCGGCATGTCCTACAAGAACGCCGTCGCCGGCATCCCGCACGGTGGCGGCAAGGCCGTCATCATCGGCGACCCGACGACCGACAAGACCCCGGAGCTGCTGCGCGCGTTCGGCAGGTTCGTCGAGAGCCTCGGCGGTCGCTACGTCACGGCGTGCGACGTGGGCACCTATGTCCAGGACATGGACGTCGTCGCCGAGACGACCCGCTTCGCCACCGGCCGATCCCCCGAGAACGGCGGCGCCGGCGACTCCTCGGTCCTCACCGCATTCGGTGTCTTCCAGGGCATGCGCGCCGCGGCCCAGCACCTCTGGGGCGAGGCCACCCTCGAGGGCCGCCGGGTCGGCATCGCCGGCGTCGGCAAGGTCGGTCGCATCCTCGCCGGCCACCTCCTCGAGGACGGCGCGGACGTCGTCGTCACCGACGTCAACTCGTCCGCCGTCGACGCCCTGCTCGTCGCCCACCCAGGCGTCGAGGTCGTGGGCGACGTCGCGGCCCTCGTGCGCAGCGACATCGACGTCTACGCCCCCTGCGCCCTCGGCGGCGCCCTCGACGACGACACCGTCGACGTGCTCAGGGCGAGCATCGTCTGCGGCGGCGCCAACAACCAGCTCGTCACCGAGGGCGACGGCGGCACCGCCGACCGCCTCGTGGCACGCGGCATCACCTACTGCCCCGACTTCCTCGTCAACGCCGGGGGCGTCATCCAGGTGAGCGACGAGCTCCGCGGCTTCGACTTCGAGCGGGCCAAGCGTGGCGCGACCGAGATCTTCGAGCACACTCTCGAGGTCCTCCGCACCGCCGACGAGCGCGGCGAGAGCCCTGCCGCAGCCGCCGACCACATCGCCGAGAAGCGCATGGCAGCCGGCTCCTCGACGATCTGGCTCCCGCAGGACTGACCTCCCGCACCCGGTCACCGCGGCCGACCTGCCCGTATGCCAGGTTCCCACCTCCCGTGGTGGGCACCCGGCATACGGGCTTCTCAGGAGCGCCGAGGCGCCGCGGCGCGGGAACGCGAGGGACACGGCCGAGAACCGGACCCGTGCGCGGAAATGCCCCGGGCTGATGTAGCGTTGGCCCCACGACACACACACGATTCCCGGGACCACAGCCTGCACGGGATGACCCCTTCGGGGCCGTCCCTTCGGGTATGCCGTCCCGGCAGACGCACGAGGGGGTCACGCCATGGGGCGCGGCCGAGCAAAAGCCAAGCAGACCAAGGTGGCACGCGAGCTGAAGTACTTCAGCCCCGACACCGACTTGAGCGCGCTTGAGCGAGAACTTCACGGGAGCTCGTCCTCCCCCACGCCGACCCGGGTCACCGGGTCCGACCGTGACGAGGACGACGACTACGACAAGTGGGCTTCCGGGCGTCGCTGACGCCTGACGTCCACGCACGACACCTCGTGCGGCATGCACATCGTGCCGCGGGGAATCTGTCATGCTCGCGCACATGACAGACGTGCGCAGTGCCGACGCTGCCAAGCGGCTCGGCGTCGAGACCACCGGCATCGAGATCATCGACGAGTCGGCCCGCACCGCGGCCCCTCGTGACCTCTTCTGGCCGTGGTTCGCCGCCAACGTGTCGGTGTTCGGCATCTCGTATGCCGCCTTCGTCCTCGGCTTCGGCATCTCCTTCTGGCAGGCGGTCGTCGTGACGATCCTCGGAGTCGTCGTGTCCTTCGCCCTGTGCGGGATCATCGCGCTCGCCGGCAAGCGGGGTTCGGCCCCGACGATGGTGCTCTCTCGTGCCGCCTTCGGGGTCGAGGGGCAGAAGGTGCCCGGGGTCATCTCCTGGCTGACCTCGATCGGCTGGGAGACCTTCCTCGCCATCCTCGCCGTCCTCGCGACCGCGACGATCTTCGAGCGCCTCGGCTGGGGCGGGGGCACGGCGACCAAGGTCGTCGCCGCCGTCGTCGTCGCCGCGATGATCGTGCTCGCGGCCGTGGCGGGCTACCACGTCATCATGCGGATGCAGTCGGTCCTCACGTGGGTCACCGGCGCGATCACGCTCCTCTACGTCGCGATGACCTTCACGCACATCGACTGGTCTGCTGTCTCGTCCCTGCCGTCCGGCGGCATCGGCGCCGTCATCGGTGCGCTCGTCCTCGTCATGACGGGCTTCGGACTCGGCTGGATCAACATCGCCGCCGACTGGTCGCGCTACCAGCGCCGTGACGCGAGCGGTGCCGCGATCGTCGGGTGGAACACCTTCGGCGGAGCCCTCGCCCCGGCCCTGCTCGTCTGCTACGGCCTGGCCCTCGCGGGCTCCGACCAGGCGGTCCTCGACGGCATCGGCGCCGACCCGATCGGCACGCTGGCGACGCTGCTGCCGACGTGGGTGCTCGTGCCCTTCCTCGTCGCCGCGATCCTCTCGCTCGTCTCGGGCGCCGTGCTCGGCATCTACTCGTCCGGGCTGACCCTGCTCTCGCTCGGCGTGCGCATCCCCCGCCCGATGGCCGCGCTCATCGACGGCATCATCCTCACGCTCGGCACGTTCTACGTCGTCTTCGTCGCCGAGAGCTTCATCAACCCGTTCCAGTCGTTCCTCATCACGCTCGGCGTGCCGCTCGCGTCGTGGGCCGGGATCATGATCGCCGACATCGCCCTGCGCAAGCGCGACTACGACGACGACGCCCTCTTCGACTCCTCGGGCCGCTACGGCGCCTTCGACTGGGTCTCCATCGGCACGATGGTCGTCGCCTCGGTGCTCGGCTGGGGCCTCGTCGTCAACAGCTTCGCGGACGACGCCTCGTGGAACAACTGGCAGGGCTTCCTCCTCGACCCGCTCGGCCTAGGGACGTTCATCGAAGGCACAGCTGACTCGCCAGCGTATTGGGAGGGCACCTTCGCCTACGCGAACCTCGGCGTCCTCCTCGCCCTCGTTCTCTCCTTCGTCGTCACCTACGTCGCCCGTGGCGCCAAGGTGCGTGCCCAGGAGTCCCGGGCGTGAGCAGCGCCGCTCCCCCGGCTGGTCGCCTCCCCGTCGACGAGGTCACCCCGCTCGACGACGAGTGGCTCGTCGTCATCGACCCGCAGGCCGTCTTCGCCGACCCCGTCGCGAGCCCGTGGGGCTCACCCATGTGGTCCGAGGTGGTCCCGCGCATCACCCGTCTCGCGACGGCATACAGGGGTCGGGTCGTCGTCACGCGCTTCGTCGCGGACCCGGACCTCGGCGGCTCGTGGGCCGACTACTACGACGACTGGCAGTTCGCGCTCGTCCCGGGCTCCGACCCCCTGTATGCCGTGGTGCCGGAGCTCGCGAACCTCACCGACCACGTCGTCACCGAGCCGACCTTCGGCAAGTGGACGGCAGGGCTGCGCGCGGTCATCGGCGAGCAGCCGCGGTTCGCCCTGGTCGGCGTCGCGACCGACTGCTGCGTCATCTCGACCGCCCTGCCGGCGGCCGACGCGGGCGCGAGCGTGCGGGTCGTGGCGGAGGCGTGCGCGGGCTCGAGCGTGGCGATGCACGAGCAGGCGCTCGGGGCGATGAGCATGTTCGCCCCGCAGGTGACGATCGTCTGAGTTCGGCTCTGTGCACTGCTGCGCTCGGGCGCAGCAGTGCACACGGCCGGGAAGGCAGGTCCGGAGCCCCCCGTGGCGACCGTCAGACGGCGCCGGTCGCGGCGAGGAGTGCCGCGCCCACGACGACGCCGAGGAGCCCCGCCGCCACGCCGGCCGCCCGCGCACCCATCGCCTCGCCGCGCCCCAGCAGCACTGCGGCACCCAGCCCGACGGCCCACCCGCCGACGAGACCCGGCAGCGTGGTGACGAGGAGACCCGCGACGTCGAGCGTGCCTATGTCCCGCGCCGAGACGGCCTCGATGGTGGAGCCGACGAGCCAGACGGCCACGAGGCCGAGCGTGAGCCAGGCCGCGAGCGCCACCGTCGCCGCTGTGAGGACACAGACCGCCCAGCGCCGGGCCACGCGCGTGGGGTCGCGGACCGCAGGCAGGTACGGCTCCAGCGCGTGGGTCTGGCCGGTCGGGTCGGTCACCCTCCGAGGATGCCGGGGGCACCCGGCTCGTGTCCTGAGCTCGGCTGCTCAGGCCGGAGTCGGCTGCTCAGGCGGGGTGGTCGCCGACGACCTGGACCGAGCCGCCGTCGACGCCCTTGGCGCCTCGCACGACCTCGACACCGTCCTCGACGCGCGCATCCTCGAGCGCGGTGACCTCGCCCATCGTCCAGGCGGCGAGGCCACGGCCGGCGAGCGTGCGCACCGCGAGGTCGACGTGGTCGCCGGGCAGCATCGCGACGAACCCGACGCCCATGTTGAGCGTCCGCTCGACGTCGGCCTGCGACACGTTGCCGAGGCGCTGGACGGTCGTGAAGACCGGCGGCGGGGTCCACGTCGCACGGTCAACCCGGGCGAAGACGTCGGACGGAAGGACGCGGGCGAGGTTGGCGGCGAGCCCGCCGCCGGTGACGTGCGACAGCGCGTGGACGTCGACCCCGTCGGTGCGGATGAGGTCGAGCAGGTCGCGCGAGTAGACCCGGGTCGGCTCGAGCAGCTCCTCGCCGAGCGTGCGGCCGAACTCGTCGACGTGGCGGTCGAGCTCCCAGCCGGCGTGGGCGACGACGCGGCGGACGAGCGAGTAGCCGTTGGAGTGCAGGCCCGAGCTGGCGATACCGAGGACGACGTCGCCTGGACGGACTCGCTGCGGGCCGAGGACGTCGGCGTACTCGACGACACCGGTGGCCGCTCCCGCCACGTCGTACTCGTCGGGGTCGAGCAGGCCCGGGTGCTCGGCCGTCTCGCCGCCGACGAGAGCGACACCGGCCTGCTCGCAGGCGCGGGCGATGCCGCCGACGATGGCGGCGATGCGCTCGGGGACGACCTTGCCGGTCGCGATGTAGTCGGTCATGAAGAGCGGCTCGGCGCCGCAGACGACGATGTCGTCGACGACCATGCCGACGAGGTCGAAGCCGATAGTGTCGTGCCGATCGAGCGCCTGGGCGATGGCGACCTTGGTGCCGACGCCGTCGGTGCTCGTCGCGAGGACCGGGCGGTCCATCCGCGCGAGGGCGCTCGCGTCGAACATGCCGGCGAAGCCGCCGAGCCCACCGAGGACCTCGGGGCGGGTCGCGCGGCGGACGTCGGCCTTCATGAGCTCGACGGCCTTGTCGCCCGCCTCGACGTCGACTCCGGCAGCGGCATACGTGATCTGTTCGCCCTGGTCGCTCACGTCGGTCAGCCTAGGGTCAGGGCCGGCGGACGGCCTCGGCCGCCCCACCGGAGGCCGTCACCGAGACGCGGTCGACGTCGAGCGTGCCGGCGTCGGTCGGGTCCACTCCCGCGGCGTCGACGGGGAACTCGAGCTCGAGCAGCCCCTTGCCGAGCCGGTCGGCCGACGGCAGCTCGACGGGGTAGACGCCGGTGAAGCACGCGGTGCAGAGCCGCTCGGGCTCCTGATCGGTCGCCGCGACCATCCCGTCCTCGGAGATGTAGCCGAGGGAGTCCGCGCCGATCGAGTTGCAGACCTCCTCGACCCCGATGCCGGTGGCGATGAGCTCGGCCCGGGTCGCGAAGTCGATGCCGTAGAAGCAGGGCCAGCGCACCGGCGGCGACGAGATCCGCACGTGCACCTCGGCCGCGCCGGCCTCACGGAGCATCCGGACGAGCGCGCGCTGGGTGTTGCCGCGGACGATCGAGTCGTCGACGACGACGAGCCGCTTGCCCTTGATGACCTCCTTGAGCGGGTTGAGCTTGAGGCGGATGCCGAGCTGGCGGATGGTCTGCGAGGGCGCGATGAAGGTGCGCCCGACGTAGGCGTTCTTGACGAGCCCCTGGCCGTAGGGGATGCCCGACTCCTGCGCGTAGCCGATCGCCGCGGGCGTGCCCGACTCCGGCGTCGGCATGACGAGGTCGGCCTCGACGGGGTGCTCGCGGGCGAGCGTCCGACCCATCTCGACCCGGGCCTCGTGGACGACCCGTCCGTTGATCGTCGTGTCGGGGCGGGCGAGGTAGACGTACTCGAAGACGCAGCCCTTGCGGTCGGTCTCGGCGAAGCGCTGCGAGCGCAGGCCGTCCTCATCGATGGCGATGAGCTCGCCCGGCTCGACCTCGCGGATGAACGACGCACCGACGATGTCGAGCGCGGCAGTCTCCGAGGCGACGACCCAGCCGCGCTCGAGGCGACCGAGGACGAGGGGACGGATCCCCTGCGGGTCGCGGGCGGCATACAGGGTGTGCTCGTTCATGAAGACGAAGCAGAAGGCGCCGCGCAGGCGCGGGAGGACGTCGAGGGCGGCGGTCTCGACCGTGCGGTCCGGGTCGGCGGTGAGGAGCGCGGTGACGAGGGCCGTGTCGGTCGTGTTGCCGCGGCCGAGCTCGCCGGGGTGGCGGCCTTCGCCACTCACCTCGTCGACGAGGTCGCGCAGCTCGGCGGAGTTGATGAGGTTGCCGTTGTGCGCGAGCGCGAGGGTGCCGCCGTCGTGGCCGCCGAGCGTCGGCTGGGCGTTCTCCCAGGTCGACCCGCCGGTCGTCGAGTAGCGGCAGTGCCCGATGGCGAGGTGGCCCTTGAGCGAGCCGAGCGAGCGCTCGTCGAAGACCTGCGAGACGAGGCCCATGTCCTTGTAGACGAGGAGGCGGCGGCCGTCGCTCGTGGCGATGCCGGCCGACTCCTGGCCGCGGTGCTGGAGGGCGTAGAGCCCGTAGTAGGTCAGCTTGGCGACGTCCTCGCCGGGAGCCCAGACTCCGAAGACCCCGCAGGCGTCCTGCGGGCCCTTCTCACCGGGGAGGAGGTCGTGGGTCAGTCGTCCGTCTCCGCGTGCCACACTCCAAGTGTCCCACGACCGCGCGGGACCTCGACGACGGCCGGGCCGGCCGACCCATCCGCCTCGAGTCCGGCACCGAATGACCTGTCATGGACGCTTCCGTTCCGACGTCGCACCCCCGCTGGCCGTATGCCGTGAGCGGCCTGCTCGCCGCGGCCGCCGGTGCCGCCGCCGGTCACCTCGTGGCCGCGTTCGTCGCGCCCGAGGCATCCCCCGTGCTCGCCGTGGGTTCGCAGGTCATCGACGCGACGCCGACGCCGGTCAAGGAGTGGGCGGTGCGCACGATGGGCACGGCCGACAAGCCGATCCTCATCGGCAGCGTCGCCGTCGTCACCCTGCTGCTCGCCGCCGCGGCCGGCCTCGTGTCACGCACCCGCCCGCTGGCGGGGCGGCTCGTCATCGTCGGACTGGCAACGCTCGCGGCGGCGGCCGCCGTCCTGCGGCCCACCGCCGGTCAGCTCGACATCGTCCCCGGCCTCGTCACCGGCCTCGTCGGCGTCGGCGTGCTCACGCTCCTGCTCGGGCTCGTGACCCGGCGCGAGGCCGCCGTCGTCGATTCAGGATCCGCGAACGCTGCTGCGGGACCGGAGAGCCCGACCGACCACAACGCCCGCGCCACCGGCGAGGAGGTGTCGACCGGCCGCCGGAGCTTCCTGCTCGGTGCGGGCGCCACCGCCGTCGGCGCTGCAGCGGTCGGCGCCCTCGGCCAGAAGCTCACCGCCGACGCCATCGCCCCCTCGACGATGACCCTCCCCACCCCCGCGCAGACGCTGGCTCCGCTGCCCGCAGGCATCGAGGGCAAGGTCAAGGGGATCGTGCCGTGGCGCACCCCCAACAAGGACTTCTACCGGATCGACACCGCCCTGGTCATCCCCCGCGTCGACGTCGACTCCTGGGAGCTGTCGATCGACGGCGAGGTCGACTCGCCCTTCAGCATCGACTTCGCCGATCTCTCCTCGATGAACCTCGTCGAGAAGGACATCACGATGTGCTGCGTGAGCAACGAGGTCGGCGGCGGCTACATCGGCGGCGCCCGCTGGCTCGGCGTCCCCGTCCGGCAGCTGCTCGAGCGGGCCGGTGTGCGCGAGTCCGCGGACCAGATCCTCAGCACGAGCGTCGACGGCATGACGATCTCGACGCCCGTCCAGGCGCTCACCGACGACCGGGACGCCCTGCTCGCCATCGGCATGAACGGCGAGCCGCTCCCCCGTCGCCACGGCTACCCCGTGCGCCTCGTCACCCCCGGCCTCTACGGCTTCGTCGGGTCGACGAAGTGGGTCGAGCGCCTCACCGCGACGACGTACGCCGCGAAGAAGGCCTACTGGACCGAGCGCGAGTGGGCGACGGACGGGCGCATCCTCACCCAGTCGCGCATCGACACCCCGCGCGGGCTCGCCAACCTCCGCCCGGGCCGCAACGTCATCGGCGGCGTCGCCTGGGCCCAGGGCCGGGGCATCGCCAAGGTCGAGGTCCGCATCGACGACGAGCCGTGGCGCGAGGCAACCCTCGGACCCGACGCCAACGTCGACTACTGGCGGCAGTGGTTCCTCGAGTGGGACGCCAGGGCCGGCCGGCACGAGCTCACCGTCCGCGCCACCGACATGAATGGCGACGTCCAGATCGAGCAGCGCGCGGAGCCCTTCCCTCGCGGGGCGACCGGCTGGCACTCGATCCCCGTCCTCGTCGACTGACGCGACCCTCGCCAGGACCCTCCCCTCACCTCCCCCTTGCGTCCGCAACTGTGGTTGCCAGGACGCCACCTTGCCGGACGCAACAGAGCCCTTGCTCCTTGCGTCCGCAACTGTGGTTGCCAGGACGTCACCTTGCCGGACGCAAGGGTGAGCTGCTCCTGCCGGTGGGTGGACGGCATACCGAAGAAGATTCCAAAAAGGTTGGGACAGAACCCATCCGGCACGTGAGCAGCACCGAACAACGGGTGTCATCCACCCCCATGAAGGAGACGATCATGAAGCTCACGCACCGTCCCGCAGTCCTCGCCCTGGCCCTCGCGCTCCCGCTCGGCCTCGCCGCCTGTGGCAGCTCGGACGACAGCGCCGACACCGCGGCCAGCTCGTCGACCTCGGAGTCCATGAGCCCGTCCGCGAGCGCCTCCGAGTCGCCGTCCGACGACATGATGAGCGAGCCGTTCGGCGCCGCCTGCAGCCAGGTGCCCGCCAGCGGTGCCGGCTCGTTCGACGGCATGTCCACCGCTCCGGTGGCCACCGCCGCGAGCGCGAACCCGCTCCTCTCGACGCTCGTCTCCGCCGTCAAGGAGGCCGGCCTCGTCGACACCCTCAACGGCGCCCCCGAGCTCACCGTCTTCGCGCCGACCAACGACGCGTTCGCGAAGGTCCCGAAGGCCACGATGGACGCCGCGATGGCCGACCCGAAGGGCCTGCTCACCAAGGTGCTCACCAACCACGTCGTCGAGGGCAAGATCAGCCCCGACAAGCTCGCCGGTGACCACAAGACCCTCGGTGGCGGCACCATCACGGTGGCCGGCAGCGGCGAGGACTTCACCGTCGGTGAGGCCAAGGTCGCCTGTGGCAACGTCCAGACCGCCAACGCGACCGTCTACATCATCGACGGCGTCCTGCTCCCGGCCTCCTGACCGGCGAGCACGAACAACAGGACGTAGGCGATCATGGTCCACATGGCAGCGGTCGGCGACGAGGGCAACCCCTCGCCGACCGCTGCCATGGGACCGGACCTCGCCGGTCTCCTCGGGCGATCGGCCCGGGGCGACGAGGCGGCGTTCGCCGAGCTCTACGACGCGACGGCAGCCCGGGTCCACGGGCTCGTCGTCCGGGTCGTGCGCGACCGGGCGCAGAGCGAGGAGGTCACCCAGGAGGCCTTCCTCGACATCTGGCGCCACTGCACCCGCTTCGACTCCTCGAAGGGGTCGCCGCTGGCCTGGATGCTCACCATCGCGCACCGCAAGGCCGTCGACCGGGTCCGCTCCGCCGAGGCGAGCAAGGCGCGCGAGGTCACCTACGAGGTGACGACGACCGAGCGTGAGCACGACTCGACGCTCGAGAAGGTCGAGGTGCGCCTCGACCAGGAACGCGTCCGCCGGGCGCTGGCCTCGCTCACCGACACCCAACGTGGTGCGGTCGAGCTCGCCTACCTCGGCGGGCACACCCACACCGAGGTGGCAGCCCTCCTCGGCATCCCGCTCGGCACCGCCAAGACCCGGATCCGGGACGGACTCATCCGACTTCGAGACACCCTGGAGGTGACGGCATGAACCCTGACACGCACGCGCTCGCAGGCGCGTATGCCGTCAACGCCGTGACGGAGGAGGAGCGCCGCTCCTTCGAGCTGCACCTGGGCGAGTGCGCGGACTGCCGCGCCGAGGTCGCCGAGCTGCGCGCCGCCGCCGCCACCATCGCTGCCGACGTCGAGCTGCCTCCCCCGCCGGCCCTGCGCGCGTCGGTCCTCTCCGCCGTGTCCCAGACCCGCCAGCTCTCCCCGCTGGAGTCGGTCGAGTCATCTGTCCCTGCTCGCACGACGGCTCCCGACCCCACGGTGCCGCCGTCGCCGGCCGCCCCCGAAGGGCCTGCGGACTCCTCCGCGAACCACTCGGAGATCCCGCAGGGCTCCCACTCCTCGCACGTCGTGGTCGACGAGCTGGCCGCGCGTCGCCGCAACCGGATGCGGCCCTGGCTCGCCGCCGCCGTCGCCGCCGCCGTCCTCACCGTCGGTGGCCTCGTCTGGCAGCCGTGGCGCGACGACGCTCCGCCGCAGCTCACCGCCACCGAGCAGGTCCTCCAGGCCGACGACGCCCAGCGCCTCGAGCTGCCGATGGGCACTTCCGAGATCGCCCTCGTCCGCAGCCCGTCGCACAAGCAGGCGGTCTTCGTCGCCGACGCCATGCCCACGCCGCCGTCGGGCAAGGCCTACCAGCTCTGGTTCGACGTCCCCGGGCAGGGCATGGTGAGCGCCGGCATGATCCCCACGTCGGGCTCGGCCGTCACCGTGATGCTGCAGGGCGACGCCTCGACCGCCACCGGCGCCGGCATCACCCTCGAGCCCGAGTCGGGTTCCGAGCACCCCACGAGCAACCCGGTCGCGCTCTTCTCGTTCGCCTGACCTCAGCCGGGCGCGGTGGACAATGGCCGCCATGAGATACGCACTCACCGGCGCCACCGGGTTCGTCGGTGGCGAGCTCGCCCGCCAGCTCGTCGAGGCCGGGCACGACGTCGTCGCCCTCGTCCGCACGCCGGCGCGGGCCTCGGCGATGAACGCCGTCGGTGCCGAGCTCGTCGAGGGCGACCTCGACTCGGACGCGGCCCTCGACCGGCTGCTCGACCGCGCCGACGGGCTTTTCCACGTGGCCGGTTGGTACAAGCTCGGCGAGCGCGACCGCTCCCCCGGCCGGCGGGTCAACGTCGAGGGCACCCGCAACGTGCTCACCGCCGCCCGCCGGGCGCACACGCCCAAGGTCGTCTACACGAGCACGCTGGCGGTGAACTCCGACACCGGCGGCGTCGTGCGTGACGAGACCCACCGGCACACGGGCGGGCACATCACGGAGTACGACCGCACCAAGGCGGAGGCGCACGAGGTCGCCCACGACTACGCCGCCCGAGGCCTGCCGGTCGTCACGGTCATGCCGGGCGGCATCTACGGCCCCGGCGACACCTCGCAGGTCGGCGAGCTCATGGCCCAGGTCGTCGCCGGCAGGCGTCCGCAGGTGCCCACGGGCGGCGGGACGCTCATGTGGACCCACGTCGCCGATGTCGCGCGCGGACACGTCCTCGCGATGGAGCGTGGGGTCGCCGGCGAGGACTACATGCTCGCGGGCGAGCAGGCCACGTTGTCGGAGCTGCTCGGCCGGGTCGCCGAGATCGCGGGCACCCGGCCGCCACGGACCGTGCCCACGTCGGTGGTGCGGGTCATGGAGCGGGCCCTGCGACCGGTGGCCGGGGTCCTGCCGCTGCCGGCGAGCTACCACCCGGAGTCGCTGCGTGCGGCGCTGGCGAGCTACACCGGCACGCGCGCCAAGGCCGAGCACGAGCTGGGCTGGACCTGCCGCCCGCTCTCCGAGGGCCTCACGCAGACGGTGGTCGCCCTCCGCGCCCGCTGAGCGCGAGGCTCAGGCCGACCAGCGCCACCGCGGGCCCGACGACGGCCCACAGGGTCACGCCCGACATCACGCTCCCTCCGAGGACGCCCACGCCCTGGAGGAACCAAACGAGACCGACGAGGACGAGCACCAGGCCCAGGACCAGCCGCGTCCGCGGGCTCACCGGTTGCGGCGCTCGGAGATCGACTCGACGAGCACCGAGACCCCGGCCGCGAGGAGTCCGACGACGATCGCGCCGAGGAGCCCGAGGTAGCCGACCGCGGTCGACGTGGAGTACTCACCGGCAGTCGTGCGCGCCGAGGACTCGAGACCGCGATAGACCCCGAAGAAGGCGCCCAGCGCGAACCCCAGCACCGCTCCGATGATGAGGACGCGGAGGTGGTTGGGGCGGCGGATCTCGTTCACGGACCCCACGCTACTTCGCGTGCGCAGCGGCGACGACATCGGAGGCAACGGCCTCGAGGGTCGCGAGCGAGCCGGCATACGGGGACTCAGCCCTCGGCCAGTGGGTGATGGTGTCGGTGAAGCCGAGCTCGGCGGCGCGGCCGGTCATCTCCTCGTAGAGGTCGACCGACTCGAGCGAGAACCGCGGCGACGCGTCGAGGAGCAGGTAGCGGTCTATGCCGCTCGTGCCCTCCATGTCGTCGAACCGCTCGACGAGGCCGGCCACGCCCGTCCACCACTGGTCGAGCGTCTCGGCACCACGCACCCCCGTCGTCACCCAGCCCTGGCCGAACCGAGCGGCGAGCCGCAGCGACCGCGGCCCGTTGGCGGCCACGACGAAGGGCACCCGGTCGCGCACCGGGCCGGGCAGGGTCCGCGCGTCACGCAGGGCATACCAGTCGCCGTCGTGGTCGACGTGGTCCTCGCGCAGCAGCCGGTCGAGCAGCGGGACGTACTCGTGGAAGCGGTCGACCCGCTCCTTGACCGTGTGGGACTCGCCGAGCACCTCGGAGTCGAGGTCGCCGCCGGTGCCGAGCCCGCAGAGCAGCCGCCCGCCGGACAGGTCGTCGAGGGCGAGGACGTCGCGGGCGAAGACGTAGGGGTGACGGTAGTTCGGCGACGTGACGAACGTGCCGAGCCGGATCGTCGAGGTCACCCCGGCGGCCGCGGCGAGCGTCGGCACCGCCGGGAACCACGCGCTGTCGGGCAGCCCGCCCCACACGAGGTGGTCGTAGACCCATGCGTGCGCGAAGCCCATCTCCTCGACCGCACTCCATCGCGGCCCGGCCTCGCGCCAGGGGGCGTCGGGAAGGATCGAGATCCCGTGTCGCACTGTCAGGTCACCGTCCGTCGGGGTCGGGGAAGAGGGGCAGGTATGCCGTGAGGTCGGCTCGCGTGCCGCTCACCCGCAGGCGCCCCTCACCGGCCGCCGTGGCCGGGTCGAGCGTGCCGACGACGAGCGCGAGCCACGTGGCGGCGTCGGTCTCGATGACGTTGGGCGGGGTTCCCCGGCGGTGCTGGAGCCCCTCGATGCACTGGACGACGCCGAACGGCGGCACCCGCACCTCGACGCTGCGCCCGGGGGCCCTCGCACCGAGCTCCTCGAGCGAGAACCGCACCGCCGTCGCCGTCGTCGTGCGGTCGGCGCCCTCCGGGTCCGCCACCCACGAGGCGAGCGCCACTCGACCGGCGGCGACGGGCACGCGGCGACGGGACGGCATACGGGCATCGTAGGACGGGGCACCGACGGGACCGGAGGGGTGACCGTTTCCCCGGATGTCAGAAAGAGTTATGGAGAGTGGGAGACGCCGTCGGTGTTGTCGGGCAGTATGGGCCGGGTTGCCGAGCCCCTGCCGGCGACGACGCGCGGTTTTCACCCGGAGGAACCATGAAGCACGGCAGCAAGCTCGCTGCGGTCGCGACCGGCCTCGTCCTCGCCGGCTCGGCGACGATGACGGCCACGACGACGGCCTCGGCAGCGACCAACATGAACGGCGGGCCCCTTCCTGCCGGCACCACCCCGATCAACATTCTCAACCTCAACGACTTCCACGGTCGCATCGACACCGACGGCAGGGGCACGTTGGGCAAGAACTTCGCCTGCACGATCCTCACCCAGCGCGAGGCCCTCGGCGCGGCGAACACCCTGACGCTCGGCGCCGGCGACCTCATCGGCGCCTCGCCGTTCACCTCGTCGATCCAGAACGACGAGCCCACGCTCGACTTCCTCGACGCGATCGGCATGAACGCCTCCTCGGTCGGCAACCACGAGTTCGACCAGGGCTACGAGGACCTCACCCAGCGGGTCGAGCCGCGCGCGGACTTCGAGTACGTCGGTGCCAACGTCTTCTTCAAGGGCACGCAGACCCCGGCGCTCAAGCAGTACGAGACCTACGACGTCGCCGGTGTGCGCGTCGCCGTCGTCGGTGGCGTCACGAGCGAGACGCCGAACCTCGTCGAGGGCGCGGGCGTCGCGAACCTCGACTTCATCGACCCCGTCGAGGGCGTCAACCGGGTCGCGATCCAGCTCACCGACGGCAACGCCGCCAACGGCGAGGCCGACGTCATCATCGCCGAGTACCACGAGGGCGGCCCCTACTCGTCGACGACCGGCACGCTCGCCGACCAGCTCAAGGTTCCGGTCTTCGCGCACCTCGTCAACGACACGTCGTCGAAGGTCGCGGCGATCCTCCAGGGTCACACCCACCAGGCCTACGTCTACGACGTCCAGATCCCCGGTGAGGCCACCGGCTCGACCCGCCCGGTGCTCCAGACCGGTCAGTACGCCGCGGCCGTCGGCAAGATCCAGCTCGGCTGGGACGCCACCGCCAAGAAGGTCACGGCCTACAACGCCGCGAACATCCCGGCGACGGCCCCGAGCGCGGCCTGCCTCGCGAACCCGACCTACCAGGCTGCCGCGAAGATCATCGACGACGCGATCCAGTATGCGGCGCCCATCGCCAACCAGAAGGTCGGCGAGGTCACGGCGGACATCACCCGCGGTCGCACCACCTCCGGTGGCGAGGACCGTGGCCGCGAGTCGGCGATGTCCAACATCATCGCCCAGCAGTACGTCGAGTCGGTCAACGCTCCGGGCCGCGACCTCGGCGCCGACATCGGCATGATGAACCCCGGTGGCGTGCGCGCCGACCTGCTCTACGACACCGACGGCACCGTGACCTTCGCCGAGGCTGCGACCGTCCTGTCCTTCGGCAACGCGCTCAAGGTCGCCGACTACACCGGCGCGCAGGTCAAGCAGATCCTCGAGGAGCAGTGGCAGCCGGCCGGCGCGTCGCGTCCGTTCCTCGCCATGGGCCTGTCGAAGAACGTCACCTACACCTACGACGCCACCCGTGCGCAGGGCGACCGGATCACCGGCGTCTTCATCGACGGCAAGGCCATCGACCCGGCCGAGACCTACACGATCACGTCGTCGTCGTTCCTCATCACCAACGTCGGGACGAAGCCGGACAACTTCGGCACCTTCCTGCAGGGCACGAACTACCGTGACGCCGGCCTCGTCGACCAGAACGCATTCGTCGACTGGCTCAAGGCCAACAGCCCGGTCTCCCCGACCACGCAGCAGCACGGCATCGCCGTCCTCGGCGCCCCGACCGCGGTCAGCTACGGCAAGACGACGTCGTTCCGCGTCGAGGGCCTCGACCTCGCCTCGGCGAACGCTCCGCGCAGCAGCTCGGTCGAGGTCTCGATCGACGGCCGCCGCATCGGCTCGTTCCCCGTCACGCAGGGCCGCCTCACCGAGCCGGTCCCGACCCGTGACGGTGCGGCCGACGTGGCGTTCAAGCTGACCGGCAAGATCCTGCCGGACGACTCGCCGCGCACGGCCTACATCAAAGTCGTCGCCCAGCCCTCGGGCTCGGTGGCCTGGATCCCGGTGCGCGTCAAGGGCTGACGCCCGCGACCGCTCCACCTCGGTCCTGACCGGTCCACGCACCCCCCGCACCACGCCGGCGCGGGGGGTGCTTGGCTGTGGGGCGTGACCGACGAGCCCGTCTTCGAGCAGGACGGCGACGTCACGTGGATCACCGTCGGCGGCCACGCCCAGTCCGCGGTCTGCCTCCACGACCCGACAGTGCTCGTCTTCGAGTACGTCCAGCAGCTCGCCCTCGCCATCGACGCCGTCTTCGCGCGACCCGCTCCGTTGAGGGTCACCCACGTCGGCGGCGCCGGGCTGACGCTGGCGCGGTGGGTGCAGGCCACGCGGCCGGGGTCGCCGCAGATCGTCCTCGAGCCCGACGCCGCCCTCACCGAGGCCGTCCGCCGCGAGCTGCCGCTCCCGCGCGGTCACCGCATCCGGGTCCGGCCACAGCGTGGCGAGGACGGCATCGCCGGCCTCGCCTCGGCCAGCGCGGACCTCGTCGTCCTCGACGCGTATGCCGGCGGGCAGGTCCCTGCCTCCCTCACCACCGTCGAGTGGCTGGGTGAGGTCGCGCGGGTCCTCGTGCCGCGCGGCCTGCTCCTCGCGAACCTCGGCGACCGGCCCGGACTCCGGTATGCCGCGCGCGTCGCCGCGGGAGCCCGTGAGGCGATGGGCCCGGGTGCGCGGACGGCATACGTGGGGTTGCAGGGGGTGCTCAAGGCGAAGGGGTTCGGCAACGTCGTGCTCGTCGCGTCACGCGACGAGCTGCCGCTGGACGACCTGCGGCGGTCTGCGGCGCGACAGCCACTGCCGACGGGGGTCGTCCCGCCGAGCGAGGTGGTGGCGCGGAGCGCCGGCGCGCAGCCGTTCAGCGCCGCGGCCGGCGACACCGCCATGTCGCCCGCCCCGCCCGACTGACCCACCCGACTGGCGCGGGCCGCGCCGCAACTTCGCAAGGTCAGCGGGGCGGCCGGAAGTCCTCCGGCGACCAGTCCCGCGAGTAGTCGACAGCGGGCCCACCCGTCGAGGCGTCACGAGCCACGGGCGTCAAGCGGCGCTCGTGCACGGGCTCGGCGTCCTCTGCGTCCTCTGACGTGTCGTCCTCGGAGGGGTCGTCCTCGTCGGTCGACTCCTCCTCCACGTCGTCATCGGTCGCCCACCCGAGGGTGCGCCACCACAGCGCGGCAGCTACCAGCGTCAGCAGGGCTGCACCCATCGGCAGGAGGTTGATGAGCGCCGCCTCGGTCATCGGCTGCAGGCCGATGTACTTCGACACGTCGCCATCGACGCTGTCTGGAGCAGTGATGACAAACGCGTGGGCGCTGACGAACACCACTGCCACGAAGAGGACGGCCGAGCCCGCACCCAGCACCTCCCAACGCAACGAACCGAGGTGCGGGCGACCCGGGTGGAGCTGGAGTGCCACGACGGCGCCGGCCACCAGCACGGCCGCCACCGTGAGCTGCAGACCGGCAGGGCGGAAGCTCGACTCGAACACCGCGATGGCGACTCTGGCCGAGCGAGGCATCTCGCCCGTCGGGGCCGTGCCGTCCGGCCCGTACGACCGTCCGATCTGTCGCCAGCCCGACCACGTGACCAGGCCGAGCCCGGCCACGACGAGCACGGCGGACGCCGCCAGCAGGCGGGCCGTCACCCCCAGCAGTCGCTCGGTCGACATGCTACGCAGGTCCATGGGTCCCCTCCCGCCGGTGCAGCCCCTCCGCACCTTCCGCGACAGGGTAGGCGTCACGCGTCCTTCCACCTGCAGGCGACACGAGCTCGGGCAGCCCGCGTCGCGTCATCGGACGAGGAGGACCCGTTCGCCATCGTCCGCGACTGACCCTGAGGGACCGCCGCGAGGGCTCAGGCTGCGGTGTCGGCCTCTCGGGCGATCCGGGCCGCGCGCGCCGCGTCGACCTTGGCCTGGCGGCGCCGCTTGAGGCGCATCTGCGGGTCGTCGCCCGCGCCGAGCTGGGCCGGTCCGAAGACCTCCCACATGGCGTACTGGATGCGATAGCCGATCCGGTAGCCCAGCGACAGGCCCTCGTTCTCGGGCTTGGCCATCGACTCCCACTTCCTTCGTGCACTCATGGTTAGTGTACTCATGATATCGCAGGAACGGCTAGGCTTCGCACCGTGACGACGTCGAAGACCACCACGGCAGCCGCGGGCACCGACCTACTCGCCCTCGACCGACAGGTCTGCTACGCCCTCGCAGTCGCCTCGCGCAACGTCATCGCGCTCTACAAGCCGCTGCTCGAGCCGATGGGGCTCACGCACCCGCAGTACCTCGTCATGCTCGCGCTCTGGGAGGAGACCCCGCTCACGGTGAGCGAGCTCGGGCGGCGCGTGAGCCTCGAGCCGGGCACGCTCTCGCCGCTGCTCAAGCGGCTCGAGGCCGGCGGGCTCATCACTCGGCAACGGGACCCTCGCGACGAGCGCGCCCTCGCGGTCTCGCTCACCCCCGCGGGCTCCCGGCTGCGCAGGCGCGCCGAGCAGGTGCCGCCCGCGATCCTCGACCGGCTCGGCATGGAGCTGTCCGAGCTCGAGGACCTGCGCGACGGCCTCACCCGCCTCATCACCGCCGCCCGGGGCTGACCGCTCCCACGCGAGGCTTCGGCAGTCCTCGGCGAGCCCGTCAGGGTGTGCGGTGAACCACGGTCCGGCCCTGTCGCCAGTCGCGTTCGTGACGCCACGCCTCACGCAACGTCGACCCGAGCCAGCCCACGCCCACGGCGACCAGCACCCAGTCGAAGTACGGGATCCAGCTGGCGTCGTCGTCGAGCAGCTTCTCGACCTGGCTCACCGCGAACATCAGCGCGACGACCACCCAGCCCCAGGGGCGCAGGCGGTCGACGTCCAGTGGATCGAGGAGCCGGTTGAGCACCGCGTCAGCCGATGAAGGTGCGGGCGTTGCGGAACATCCGCATCCACGGCGACTCGTCCTCGACCCGCCCCGTCGTCCACGACATCTGCGCGTTGCGCTGCACCCGCTCGGGGTGCGGCATCATCGCCGTGAACCGGCCGTCGGGGGTGGTCACCGCCGTGAGCCCGTCCGGTGAGCCGTTGGGGTTGTGCGGGTATGCCGTGGCGACCGACCCGTCGCCCGTCACGTACCGCGCCACGCGCTCCACGGCGGCCGCGTCACCTCGGGTCGAGAAGTTCGCGAACCCCTCGCCGTGCGCCACGGCGATCGGGAGGTGCGAGCCCGCCATTCCGGACGTGAAGATCGACGGTGAGTCGAGCACCTCGATGAGCGAGAGCCGCGCCTCGTACTGCTCGGACCGGTTGCGGGTGAAGCGCGGCCACGCCTCGGCGCCGGGGATGAGGTCCGCGAGCGCGGCGAACATCTGGCACCCGTTGCAGATGCCGAGGCCGAAGGTGTCGCCGCGGTGGAAGAAGTCGTGGAACTGCCCGGTGAGCGCGTCGTTGAAGAGCACCGACCGCGCCCAGCCCTCGCCGGCGCCGAGGGTGTCGCCGTAGGAGAAGCCACCGCAGGCGACGAGCCCGACGACGTCGGAGAGCGACGCGCGCCCGCTCTGGAGGTCGGTCATGTGGACGTCGAGCGTCTCGAACCCCGCCCGGTGGAAGGCGTAGGCCGTCTCGACGTGCGAGTTCACGCCCTGCTCGCGCAGGATCGCCACACGCGGCCTGGCGCCGAGTGAGATGAACGGGGCAGCGACGTCCTCGATGGGGTCGAAGGTCGTCGAGACCCGCAGGCCCGGGTCGTCGTCGGCGCCGAACGCCGCGTGCTCCTCGTCGGCGCACGCGGGGTTGTCACGCAAAGCCGAGATGCGCCACGACACCTCGTCCCACGCCTGGGCGAGGTCACGCAGCAGCTCGTCGATCCGGACCTGACCGTCGACGTTGACCGTGACCCGGCGCTCGGGGTGCGTGCCACCGACGACGGTGGTGAGCTCGCCGACACCGGCGGCGATGAGGACCTCGCGAACCTCGCCCACAGAGGCGGCGGGCACACCGAGGACGGCGCCGAGCTCCTCGGTGAAGAGCGCCTCGACCGAGTCGACCGACACCTCCACACCCATCCCACTCGCGAACGCCATCTCGCACACGGTCGCCCACAGGCCACCGTCGGAGCGGTCGTGATAGGCCGACACCAGCCCGCGAGAACGCAGCTCGTGCACGGCCCGGGCCAGTGCGACGAGCCGCGACGGGTCGTCGAGGTCGGGCACCTCGCCGCCGAACGCGCCCGACACCTGCGCGAGCATCGACCCGCCGAGACGGTTCGCTCCGGCACCGAGGTCGATGAGCACGAGGGCCGAGTCCGCGGCGAGCTGAGGCGTGAGCGTCCCGCGCACGTCGGGCAACGCGGCGAACGCCGACACGACGAGCGACACCGGCGACGTCACCTGCTTCGCCTCACCGGACGCCGCGTCGGTCCAGCGGGTGCGCATCGACATCGAGTCCTTGCCGACGGGCACCGAGATGCCCAGAGCCGGGCACAGCTCCATGGCGACGGCCTGCACGGTGTCGTAGAGCGCGGCGTCCTCACCGGTCTCGCCCGCGGCGGCCATCCAGTTGCACGAGAGCTTCACCGACGACAGCGACGCGATCGGCGCCGCGATGAGGTTGGTGAGCGCCTCGCCGACCGCCATCCGACCGGAGGCGGGGGCGTCGACCGAGGCGAGCGGCATACGCTCCCCCGACGTCATGGCCTCACCCGCGAAGCCGGCATGGTCCGCGAGGGTGACCGCGACGTCGGCGACCGGGACCTGCCACGGTCCGACCATCTGGTCGCGGTGCGTGAGACCGCCGACCGTGCGGTCGCCGATCGTCACGAGGAAGCGCTTGCTCGCGACGGTCGGGTGACGCAGGACGGCGTATGCCGTCTCACGCACGTCGACGGCACTCGCGTCGAGCGCCTCTCCGCCAGCCCACGTGACCCGGCTGACGTCGCGGGTCATGCGCGGCGGCTTGCCGAGGAGGACCTCCATCGGCATGTCGATCGGGACGTCATCGTCGGAGTCGCCGGCGACGAGCAGCTGGGCGTCGTCGGCCGCGACGCCGATGACCGAGAGGGGGCAGCGCTCGCGCTCGGCGAAGGACTCGAGCAGCTCGAGCGACTCGGGCGCGATGGCGAGGACGTAGCGCTCCTGGCTCTCGTTGACCCAGATCTCCTTGGGCGCGAGGCCGGACTCCTCCAGCGGCACCGCCGAGAGGTCGAAGCGGGCACCGAGGCCGGCGTCGTCGACGAGCTCGGGGAAGGCGTTGGAGAGCCCTCCCGCGCCGACGTCGTGGATCGCGAGGATGGGGTTGTAGGCGCCGAGCGCCCAGCACGAGTTGATGACCTCCTGCGCGCGCCGCTCCATCTCGGGGTTGCCGCGCTGCACGGAGTCGAAGTCGAGGTCGGCGGCGTTGGTGCCGGAGGCCATCGAGGAGGCCGCGCCCCCGCCCATGCCGATCCGCATACCCGGCCCGCCGATCTGGATGAGGAGCGTCCCGGCCGGGAAGCGCACCTTCTCGGTCTGGTCGGCGCTGATCGAGCCGAGGCCGCCCGCACTCATGATCGGCTTGTGGTAGCCGCGGCGAACGCCGTCGACGGTCTGCTCGTAGACCCGGAAGAAGCCGCCGATGCCCGGGCGGCCGAACTCGTTGTTGAAGGCCGCGGCGCCGATCGGGCCCTCGACCATGATGTCGAGCGGGCTGGCGATGTGGTCGGGCGCGCCGTAGGGGTCGGCCTCCCACGGCTCCGACGTGCCGGGCAGGTGCAGGTTGGACACGACGAACCCGGTGAGCCCGGCCTTGGGCGCCGAGCCGCGTCCGGTCGCGCCCTCGTCGCGGATCTCGCCACCCGCTCCGGTCGCGGCGCCGGGGAACGGCGAGATGGCGGTCGGGTGGTTGTGCGTCTCGACCTTCATGAGGACGTGAACGTCCTCCTCACGGGCGACGTAGGGCGTCGGCCCGTCACCGCGCTCGGGCAGCCACCGCTCGATCCGCCGGCCCTGCATGACCGAGGCGTTGTCCTTGTAGGCGACGACCGTGCCCTCGCCGGCGACCGACTCGGTGTGCCGGATCATCCCGAAGAGGCTGCGCGTCTGCGGCTCGCCGTCGACGACGAAGTCGGCGTTGAAGATCTTGTGCCGGCAGTGCTCGGAGTTGGCCTGCGCGAACATCATGAGCTCGACGTCGGTGGGGTTGCGCCGCAGCCCGGTGAACGACTCAGCGAGGTAGTCGATCTCGTCGTCCGACAGGGCCAGCCCGTATGCCGTGTTGGCGCCTTCCAGCGCCGCGCGACCGCCACCGAGCACATCGACGTGCTCCATCGGCTCGGCCTCCCGCTCCTCGAAGAGCGCGGCCGCGGCCTCGCGGGTCGGGAGCGCGGTCTCGGTCATGCGGTCGTGCAGGAGGGCGGCGAGAGCGGCCCAGCGCTCGCCGGCAGCGGGGTCGGTCGGGGCGCCGGGCTCGACGCCCTCGACGGTGAACTCGGTGACGCGCTCGACCCGGCGGACGTCGATGCCGCAGTTGTGCGCGATGTCGGTGGCCTTGCTCGCCCACGGCGAGATCGTGCCGAGGCGAGGGCCGACGACGACGGTCGTCCGCGGGCCCTCGGAGGGCGAGGGGACGGCATACGTGTCGCCGTAGGTGAGGAGGCGCTCGACGGTGGCGCGTCCGGCGTCGTCGAGGGGCTGCTCGCTCGCGACCCAGTGGACGAAGCGGGCGCTCACCCCGGTGACGTCGGGGTCGACCGCCCGCAGGCGGGCGAGGAGGGCGGCGGCCCTGAAGGGTGAGAGCGCTGACCCCCCTTCGACGGTCGTCAGGGCGAGGTCGTGCGTGCGATCGATCACGGGGGCGTCTCCAGGGAGGGGCGGCCGGGCCGAGTGACAGGCTAGCCGCCACCCCGAGGGGCCCGGAAACTCGGCTCAGCGGGCGAGGACCGCGCGCCAGCAGGGGTAGTCCGTCAGCGACCCGTCGGCCACGACCTCGACCTCGCTCAGACCGTGGCCGGCGAAGAGCGCGACGTCGTCGCCGGTGAGGAGCCACGGCGGCCCGGAGCCGTCGTCGTCCGGCGGCAGGACGCCCTGGACAGCCACGAGGGTGCCGCCCGGCGCGACGAGGTCCGCGATGGCGCCGACGGTCCGCTCGCGCAGCTCTCGGGGAAGGGCCTGGACGGTGTAGACGTCGACGACGAGGTCGAACGCCTGCCGCCAGCCCTCCGGCAGGTCGAAGAGGTCGGCCGCGCGGTAGTCGACCTTCGTGTCCGGGTGGCGCCCAAGGGCGGTGCGGATCGCGGTCGGCGAGAGGTCGAAGGCCGTCGTCTGGAACCCGAGGGACGCGACGTGCTCGGCGTCGGCGCCGAGCCCGCAGCCCACGACGACGGCTGTGCGGCCCTCACCGCGCACGCCGTGCTCGCGCAACCACGCGGCCAGCAGCGGCTGCGGGTCGTCATGGTCCCAGGCCATCGTCACCTCACCGGCCTCGCCGGCGGCGTAGAGCTCCTCGAACCAGCTCGTCGGGTCACCCCGCTCGATGCTCGCCTGCGCGAGGCGGTCCGCCTCCTGCTGCCAGCGGCGCGGTTCGGTGCCTCTCGCCGCCATGGGTCAGAACGTCCGGCCGGTGAGTCGCTCGTAGGCCTCGACGTACTTCGCCCTGGTCCGCTCGACGACGTCGTCCGGCAGCGCAGGCGGCGCCTCGCCCGACGCCTTGTCCCAGCCGCTCTCGGCCGACAGGAGCCACTCGCGCACGAACTCCTTGTCGAAGCTCGGCTGGGAGTGGCCCGGCTCCCACTCGTCGGCCGGCCAGAAGCGCGACGAGTCCGGGGTGAGCACCTCGTCGGCGAGGACGAGGGCGCCGGTGGAGTCGACGCCGAACTCGACCTTGGTGTCGGCGATGAGGATGCCGCGCTGGGCGGCGATTACGTTGCCGCGGGCGAGGATGCGCGTCGTGAGGTCGCGCAGCTCCGCGGCGCGCTCGGAGCCCACCTCGGCGACGACCGCCTCGAAGGACATCGGCTCGTCGTGCTCGCCCATCGGCGCCTTCGTCGACGGCGTGAAGAGCGGCGCGTCGAACCGGTCACCGTCGCGCAGGCCCTCGGGCAGCGCCAGACCGCTCACCGTGCCGTCGGCGAGGTACTCCCGCAGGCCACCGCCGGTGAGGTAGGCCCTGGCCACGCACTCCACCGGCACCATGTCGAGGCGCTGCACGAGAACGGCGCGCCCGGCGACGACGAGAGGCACGTCGGTCGAGACGACGTGGTTGGGCACGAGGTCGGCGAGCTGGTCGAACCACCACAGGGACAGCTGCGTGAGGACCGCACCCTTGTCCGGGATCGGCGGGTCGAGGATGAAGTCGAACGCCGAGATCCGGTCCGAGGCGACGAGGAGGAGCTGGTCGTCGCGCCCGCTCGGGACGTAGAGGTCGCGGACCTTGCCCGAGTAGAGGTGGGTGAAGCCGGGGATCTCGAGCGGGGTCTGCGCGCCGGGCGTCGTCATGGCGCCGATTCTCGCAGCCGGGGGCGTCCGCTCACGCGCGGGCGGCGGCGGGCCAGCGCTGGGCCCCCGGGCCGTCGGCGGCGTGGGCGTCCTCGGCGTTGTAGATGGGGCAGCTCGTCATCGACAGGCAGCCGCAGCCGATGCAGCCGGTGAGCCCGTCGCGCACCTCGACGAGGGCGTCGATGCGGGCGGTGAGGGCGGCGTGCCACACCTTCGAGAGCCGGGCCCAGTCCCCCTTGGTCGGCGGGTGGTCCTGCGGCAGGGTCGCGAGCGCCTCGCCGATCTCGCCCAGGCTGAGACCGAACCGCTGCCCCGCGCGCACGACCGCGATCCGCCGGAGCGTATGCCGTCCGTAGCGGCGGTGGTTGCCGGCGTTGCGCACGCTCGAGATGAGACCGCGCTCCTCGTAGAACCGGACCGTCGGCACCGAGACGCCGCTACGCGCGGCGACCTCACCGATGGGCAGCAGGTCGTTCTTGTCCACGCCCGCAGCCTACGGCTTGATCTCAGGTGCGCTTGAGATAACAGGATGCCCTGCATGACCTCGACGGCCGCCGTGCCCACCCCCGCCTCCCCCGGCGAGCCGGCCGCACCGTCCGCGCCGGCCGAGCCTGCCGAGCAGGCGGAGCGCCTCCTCAGCAGGCGCCACCTGCCTGTGGCCGTCGGCATCATCGCCCTCGTCACGCTCGGTGCCTTCGAGAACCGCGCGGTCATCAGCATCATGCCCACCGCGACCCGGGCCCTCGACGGGCTCGCGTGGTTCGGCGCCGCCAACGCGGCCTCGATGGTGACGTTCATGGTCGCCGTCGTCGTCGCCGGGCGCTGGGTCGACCGGGCCGGGGCACGCACCGTCCTGCTCGCCGGGCTGGCGACCTTCGCCGCCGCCCAGCTCGTCACCGCCGCCGCGCCGTCGATGGGCGTCTTCCTCCTCGGGCGCGGGCTGTCCGGTGTCGCGGAGGGGCTCATCGACGTCTCGACCCTCGTCTTCGCCGCCCGGGCCCTGCCCGAGCACCTGCGCGCCAAGGTGTTCGCGACCTTCGCCGCCGCGTGGATCCTGCCCAGCCTGCTCGGGCCCGGCGCGGCGGGTGCGGCCGAGGCCCTTGTCGGCTGGCGGCTCGTCTTCCTGCTGCCGACGCTCCTCCTCGTGCCCGCACTCCTCCTGCTCCTGCCGGCCCTGCGCCGCGACAACGTCCGGCAGGACGACGGCCTGGCCACCAGAGCTGCGGACGCAAGCCAGAGCGGCCAGCCGCTCGCACCCGCCGTGGGCCTCGCGAGCGCCGTCGCGCTGCTCAGCGTCGGCGGTCCGCTCGCCTTCGACGGCGGGGACCACCGCGTCGCCGGGCTCGTCGCCCTCGCCGTCGGCGGGGTCGCTCTGGCGGTCACGATCCGGTCCGCACTGCCGCCCGGGACGCTCACGGTGGCACCCGGCATACCGGCCGTGGTCGCACTGCGCACCCTCCTCGTCGTCGCCTTCGGCGGCATCGGCGGCTACCTGCCGCTCATGCTCGACGTCACCCACGACGTCGGGCCCGCGCTCGCCGGCATCAGCCTCAGCGTCACCGGCGTCTTCTGGGCGCTCGGCTCGGCGGTCCACAGCCTCGACGCCGTCCAGCGGCGCCTCGACGCCGCGGCGCGCGTCCGGCTCGGCCTCGCCCTCATCGCCCTCGGTGGCGTCGGCCCGCTCCTCATCGCGCTCGGCGTCCTCCAGCTCGTGCCCGGGCTCGTCGGGTGGGCGCTCGCCGCGACCGGCATGGGGCTCTCCTCCCCCAGCCTGGCGACCGAGATCTTCACGCTCGCGCCACCGCACGAGCAGGGGCAGGCGACCGCCGCCTCGCAGATCGGCGCGAGCCTCGGCAGCGCCCTCACCACTGCCGGGGGTGGCGCGCTCATCGCGGCCCGCGCGGACACCCTCGACGGAGGGGTCTTCGCCCTACTCATCGGTATCTCGATTGCGGCCGCCGCGACCGCCCTGGCGCTCACGCACCGGCTGCGCGCGTAGGTCGTTCCCGGGGGCGGATGCCCCTGCCGCAAACCGCTCACGGGCTGGCACAGTACGACCCATGCTCTCGTCCCGTGACCTGTCCCTCGTGGCCATCTTCGCCGGCGTCATCGCCGCGCTCGGCCTCGTCCCGGCCGTCTCGCCCTTCGGTGGCGCCGTCCCGATCACCGCGCAGTCGATGGGCATCATGCTCGCCGGCGCCATCCTGGGGTCGAAGCGCGGCGCCCTCTCGGTGCTGCTCTTCCTCGTCCTCGTCGCCATCGGCCTGCCGCTGCTCTCCGGCGGTCGCGGTGGCCTCGGCGTCTTCGCCGGACCGAGCGTCGGCTACCTCGTCGGCTTCCCCGTCGCCGCCTACCTCGTCGGCCTGCTCACCGAGCGCATCGGGCGCCCCTACCGCCTCCACCTCGGCGTCATGGCCAACATCCTCGGCGGCGTCCTCGCCCTCAACGTCGTCGGCATCATCGGCATGGCGATCGTCCTCGGCGTCTCACTCGTCAAGGCCACGACGCTCGCCGCCGTCTTCATGCCGGGTGACGTCGTCAAGGCCGTCCTCACCGCCGTCGTCGCCGCGGGCGTCCACGCGGCCTACCCCGGCCTCATCCCCGCGCGCCGCGAGCAGCCCGCCACCCCGGACCGCGTCTCCGCCTGACGCTCGCCCGACCCACCCGCCGTGCCCGAGATCCGCGTCGCGTCCGTCAGCCACTCCTTCGGCGACGGCGCGACGCGGCGACCGGTCCTGCGTGACGTCGACGTCACCCTCACCGAGCACCGCATCGGGGTCATCGGCGCCAACGGCTCGGGCAAGTCGACCTTCGTCCGGCTCCTCAACGGCCTCGTCCACCCCGACGCGGGCACGGTGACCGTCGACGGCCGCGACACCGTCCGCGACGGCCGCGAGGTCCGCCGACGGGTCGGCTTCTGCTTCACCGACCCCGACGCGCAGATCGTCATGCCGACGGTCGCCGAGGACATCGCCTTCGGGCTGCGCCGCCGCGGCCTCACCAAGGACGAGGTCCGCGCACGCACCCAGGGTGCGCTCACGGCATACGGGCTCGAAGGCCACGCCGACCACCCGGCCCACCTGCTCTCGGGCGGCCAGAAGCAGCTCCTCGCGCTCGCCAGTGTCCTCGTCACCGAGCCCGACCTGCTCGTCCTCGACGAGCCGACGACCCTGCTCGACCTGCGCAACGCAGAGATGGTCCGGCGCCTCGTCGACGGGCTCTCGCAGCAGGTCGTCCTCGTCACCCACCACCTCGGCCTGCTCGACGGCTTCGACCGCGTGCTCGTCTTCGACGACGGCCGCGTCGTCCACGACGGCCCGCCCGCCGCGGCCGTGGCGGCCTACCGCTCGCTCGTCGCCCGCTGATGCCCGTCACCGCGGTCCCGCTCTATCTCCCCGGCGGCTCACCGGTCCACCGGCTCGGTGCCGGGTGGAAGCTTCTCGCCCTCCTCGGCGCCGGCGTGGCCCTCGCCGTCTGGCGCGCGCCGGGCCAGGTCGCCGTCGCGCTCGGTGCGGTCCTGATCCTGTATGCCGTGGCTCGCCTCCCGTTGCGCGCGCTCGGCCGGCAGGTGCTCGCTCTCGCCTGGGTCGCCGTGCCGCTGCTCGCCTTCCAGTGGGTCTTCGCGTCCTGGCGCACGGGGGTCGGCGTCGTCGGGTCGTTCGTCACGCTCGTCCTCCTCGCCGGGCTCGTCACGCTCACGACGCGCACGACGGCGATGGTCGACGCCGTCGTGCGAGTGTGCGGGTGGCTCCGGAGGTTCGGCGTCGACCCGGAGCGGGTCGGGCTCGTGCTCGCCCTCGGCATCCGGTCGGTCCACGTCGTCCTCGGGCTCGCGCAGGAGGTGCGCGAGGCACAGCACGCGAGAGGGCTTCGGTCGAGCCCACGGGCCTTCGCGGTGCCGCTCATCGTGCGTTCGCTGCGGCACGCCGACCGGCTCGGCGAGGCGCTGAGCGCCCGTGGTGTCGACGACTGAGACGACGCGCGGCTCGGGCCACACGTTCAGACGACACGCACCTCAGACCACGCAGAACTCGTTGCCCTCGGGGTCCTGCATCACGACGTGGTCGAGCCGGCCGTCGTCGCGGTGGTCCTCCCGCAACGTCCGTGCGCCGTGGGCGACGAGGTCCTCCTCCTTCTCGCGGATCCTGCGCTCGCGCACGTCCTGGTCGACGTGCCGGCCTCCACTCACCTTGACGTCGAGGTGGACGCGGTTCTTGACCGTCTTGCCCTCCGGCACCTTGAGGAAGCTGATCGACGGGCCGCCCCCCGAGGCGGGGCGGATCGTCGCACCGTCGCCCCACTCGTCCTCGGGGACGTCGTGGTCGGTGAGGAAGCTCGGCCAGTCGGCCCAGCCCTCCGGTGGCGGTGCCTCGACCCAGCCGAGCGCGCGGCACCAGAACGCCGCGACGACCTGCGCGTCGGCGCAGTCGAACGTGATGCCGAGCTCGGGAACCGTCTCCATGCCGTCAACCTAGAGGCGAGCACCGACGCTCCGTAGGGTTGGGGCATGGACGTCCGGATCTTCACCGAGCCGCAGCAGGGAGCCACCTACGACGACCTCCTCGCGGTCGCCCGCACCGCCGAGGACGCCGGTTTCGACGCGTTCTTCCGGTCCGACCACTACCTGCACATGTCCGGGGACGGGGGCGCCGGGCCGACCGACGCGTGGGTCACGCTCGCCGGCCTCGCCCGTGACACGACCCGGATCCGGCTCGGGACGCTCGTGACGGCAGCGACCTTCCGACTGCCCGGCCCGCTCGCCGTCGCCGTCGCCGGCGTCGACCAGATGTCCGGTGGGCGCGTCGAGCTCGGCATCGGTGCGGGGTGGTTCAAGGGTGAGCACACGGCATACGGGATCGACTTCCCGGACGTCCGCGAACGTTTCGACCGGCTCGAGGAGCAGCTCGCCGTCATCACCGGCCTGTGGTCGACGCCGGTCGGTCGGACCTGGACGCACGACGGGTCGCACTACCCGATGGTGGACGCTCCCGCGCTCGCCAAGCCGGTGCAGGAGGGTGGCGTCCCGATCATCGTCGGCGGCTCCGGCAAGCGGCGCACCCCGGCGCTAGCCGCGCGCTACGCATCGGAGTTCAACGCGGCGTTCCAGTCGCCCGAGGAGTCACGGGTCCTTTTCGAGCGGGTGCGGGCGGCCTGCGAGGACCGGCGGCGGAATCCGGACGACCTCACCCTGTCGGCGGTGGGCGTGCTCTGCCTCGGCGACGACGAGGCGACGCTGACCCGACGGGCCGCCGCGATCTCGCGCGAGGTGGGCGAGCTCCGGAGCAACGGGTTCGCCGGCTCGACCGACGAGGTCGTCGACAAGCTGGGCCGCTACTCCGAGGCGGGCGCGAGCCGGGTCTACCTCCAGGTGCTCGACCTCGCCGACCTCGACCACATCGAGGAGTTCGCCGGCAAGGTCCTGCCGCAGCTCAGCCGACCCTGACCTCGCCGCGCGAGGCCTTGAGCGCGATGTCGCTGCGGTGGTGGCCGTCCTCGAGCCCGACGAGGTCGACGGCGGCGTAGGCCCGTTCCCGCGCCTGTGCGAGGTCGGCCCCCGTCGCGACGACGGACAGGACCCGGCCACCCGCGGAGACGAGCGCCCCCTCCTCGTCGAGCGCCGTCCCGGCGTGGAGCACGTATGCCGTGGGCACGCCCTCGACGTCGCCGAGCCCGGTGACCGGGTCGCCGGTGCGCGGGGTGCCCGGGTAGTTGTGCGAGGCGACGACGACCGTGACCGCGGCCTCGTCGGACCACCGCAGCGCGTCGTACTCGTCGAGCCGCTGGGTCGCGGCGGCCTTGAGCAACCCGCCGAGCGGGGTGAGGAGGCGGGCGAGGACGACCTGGGTCTCGGGGTCGCCGAAGCGGGCGTTGAACTCGATGACGCGGGGCCCGCGGCTCGTCATCGCGAGCCCGATGAAGAGCACCCCCGCGAAGGGCGTGCCACGCCGCCGCATCTCGTCGACCGTCGGCTGGGCGACGCGGGCGACGAGCTCGTCGGTGAGGCCCTCGGGCGCCCACGGCAAGGGGCTGTAGGCGCCCATACCGCCGGTGTTCGGGCCCGCGTCGTCGTCGCCGACCCGCTTGAAGTCCTGCGCCGGGCTGAGCGGCACGACCCGGGCGCCGTCGCAGATGACGAAGAGCGACACCTCGGGCCCGTCGAGGAACTCCTCGACGACGACCCGGCCGTCAGGCTTGGCCAGGCAGGCCTCGGCGTGGGCGAGCGCCTCGTCGCGGTCGTCGGTGACGACGACGCCCTTGCCCGCCGCGAGGCCGTCGTCCTTGATGACGTAGGGCGGGCCGAAGGCGTCGATCGACTCGGCGACCTCGTCGACGGTCGTGCAGAGGTGCGCGAGTCCGGTCGGGACCTCGGCAGCCGACATGACCTCCTTGGCGAAGGCCTTGCTGCCCTCGAGCCGGGCAGCCTCGGCGGAGGGGCCGAAGACGTCGAACCCGCTGTCTCGCAGCACGTCCGCGACCCCTGCGACGAGCGGCGCCTCGGGACCGATGACGACGAGGTCCGGCGCGTGGCGCTGGGCCAGAGCGAGCACGGCGGCCGCGTCGGTGACGTCGGCAAGGGGCTCGCACAGAGCGATCGCGTCGATGCCCGGGTTGCCCGGGGCGACGACGACGGCGTCGACGGCGTGGTCGGCGACGAGGCTGCGGACGATGGCGTGCTCGCGGGCACCTGAGCCGAGGACGAGGACCTTCATGGACGGCAAGCCTAGGGCTGGGTCCGGCGGCCGGGAGCGGCGGTCCGGCGGCCGGGAGCGGCGGTCCGGCGGCCGGGAGTGGCGGCCCGGCGGCCGGGAGCGGCGGCGCGCGGACGGCATACGCCGGGCCTGCCCGACCACGAACGGGCCCGGACGAAGATGTGGGCGCGGCGCGCCCGGGGAGCAGGGGGGTACCCCCGGGTGCGCCGCGCCCGTTCGTGCGGCGCTCACGGTTGGGGGGAACCGGCGCTCTGCACGAACGTCGACGAGGTCGACGTGTCACACCATGACACGTCGTTCACCCTTCATTCAAACCAAACCGCGGCGGATTCCTGACAATGTCGTGATCCCGCCATAGTCTGGGCCGGTGAGCGACCCCGCCGTCCGCCTCGCCATCGACGAGCTGACCACCCGCGTCTACCTCCTCCTGCTGCGCCATCCGTCCCCCCGGCGCAGTGCGCTGCTGCGCGAGGGGCTCACCGAGAGCGAGATCGCGGCGGCGCTGGCCAACCTCGAGGCGCGCGGGATGGTCAACGCCTCGCGTGCCGACCTCATCGAGGTCTTCCCGCCGGACACGACGCTCCCCGCGTGGGCCGCGGACCTCGAGCGGCAGGCCCGCACGACGCGGTCGGCGGTCGAGGGTCTCACCCACATGTACAACGAGGCCCGCGCGGGAGCCGGGGGCACCACGTCCAACCGTGACGTCTCGATCCTCGACACGGTCGAGGAGGTGGAGGCGGCCTACTTCCGGCTGGCCCGGCGAGCGGAGAACCGGTGCGTGCGCCTCTTCGCCCGTAGCCGGCGGATGGACGAGCTCGTCATCTCGCACCCCGAGTCGATCGCCATCGCCCACCGCAGCAGCGCGAGCCCCGGCCTGCAGCGGCAGGTCGTCTTCGAGCAGTCGATCCTCGAGGTGAGAGGGGCGTTCGCCGCCCTCGAGGCGATGCGCGCCGACGGCATCGACGTGCGCCTGACCCCCCACCTCGCCTTCTCGGTGCTCGCCGTCGACCGCACCTCCGCGCTCGTGGACATCTCGCACCTCGACTCCGGCGGCGGCTCGCTCCAGGTCCAGCAGCGCGAGCTCGCGAGCGCGCTCATGGACATGTGCCTCGGCCTCTTCGCCCTCGCGACGCCGCTCCCCCGCACGCCCCGCTCGGTCTCGGTCGCGCGGCTCACCGAGCGCGACGGCCAGATCATGGCCCTGCTCGCGGCCGGGGCGAGCGACCTCACGATGGCGCGCCAGCTCGACATCTCGCAGCGGACCGTCGAGCGCCGGGTCCGGGCCATCATGGTCGAGCTCGGTGCGACGACCCGCTTCCAGGCGGGCGCGATCGCGGGGCGTCGCGGGCTCATCTGAGACGAGCCGGGCCGGTTGTGCGTGAGGCGTCCGTGCGAGGGTTCTCGCGCGCGTAGACTCGTTCCTTCCGTGCGTTCCCCGCACCCACACCCACGTCACTCTTCAGGGAGGGCCTCGACAGTGACGAGCACGCGCCCCGGTGCGCCTGACACCTCGGCGGACGTCGCCCGCGAGATCGCGTTCGAGCAGGCCCACGTCGACCGCGTCTACGCCGAGCTCGAGAAGGCCGGCGCCCGCGCCGCCGACGTCGAGGCCGACGGCCTCGCCCGCGGCCGCACGAGCCGCACCGGAGACGTCCGCGACGAGGAGCTCACCGGGCTCTTCGAGCGCGACGCCCTCGTGTATGCCGCCGCGAAGCGCCGTTCCGCGATCGAGAAGCAGTACGAAGGGCTCGTCTTCGGGCGGCTCGACCTCGGCTCGGTCGACACTCCTGCGTCCGAGCGCGACGTCCGGCACATCGGACGCCTCGGCGTGCGTGACGACGACTACGAGCCGCTCGTCATCGACTGGCGGGCACCGGCCGCGTCCGCCTTCTACCGCGCGACCCCGGTCGACCCGATGGGGGTGCTGCGCCGGCGCGTCCTGCGCTGCAAGGGCGCGACCGTCGTCGGGGTCGAGGACGACCTCATGGTCCCCGAGGCGCCCGAGGACATCGTCGTCGTCGGTGACGGCGCGCTCATCGCAGCGCTCACCCGCAGCCGTGGCCGGCAGATGCGCGACATCGTCGCGACGATCCAGCGTCACCAGGACGAGGCGATCCGCGCCCCCTCACGCGGCGTCACCGAGATCACCGGCGGACCCGGCACCGGCAAGACGGTCGTCGCACTCCACCGCGCGGCCTACCTCCTCTACTCGGAGCGCCGCCGCTTCGAGTCCGGCGGCATCCTCGTCGTCGGCCCGTCGGCGGCCTACACGGCATACATCGAACGGGTGCTCCCATCGCTCGGTGAGGACAGCGTGGCGCTGCGCGCACTCGGCGACCTCGTCGACGGGGTGACGGCCACCCGTCTGGACGCCCCCGAGGTCGCGGCGGTCAAGGGCTCACTGCGGATCCGTCGGGTGTTGTCGCGCGCGGCCTCACGGCCTCCGCAGGGTGCACCGTCGCAGCTGCGCGTCTTCGTCAACGGTCACGCCGTGCGGCTCGACGAGCCTGTCCTGCACCGCATCCGGCGCCAGGTGCTCCGCTCCGGCCAGCACAACCTCGCGACCAAGGCAGCCCGCGAGGAGCTCGCGCAGGAGGCCTGGCGCTCGGTGCGTCAGGGCGACCGCGACGAGTTCTTCGACGCCTTCGACTCCTCGCGCGACATCGACGAGTTCGTCGCCTCGTGGTGGCGCCAGCTCGACCCGCGCGAGGTGCTCCTCACCCTCGCCGACACCGACCACGCCTACACCCTCGCCCGCGGGGTCCTCGACCAGGAGGAGGCGGCCGCGCTCGCCCACTCGATGCGTGAGGCGCTCGAGCTGGGCACGTGGTCGGTCGCCGACGTGGCGCTCATCGACGACCTCTCGGCCCGGCTCGGGCAGGTGCAGGAGCCGGAGGCCGAGGAGCGCGGCTTCTATGACATCGAGGAGTTCGACGACCTCTCGTCCTACGGCGTGCTCGACGTGCGCGCCGGGGTCGACCGCCGCGTCGGCGAAACCTCCGCCCGCAGCGTCGTCACGCCGGCGGACGCCCGCGGGCGGCTGCTCCACGGACGGATCGACCGGCCGTCGGGCTCGGCGCACGTGCTCGTCGACGAGGCGCAGGACCTGTCGCCGATGCAGTGGCGCACGCTCGCCCGGCGGGGCCGCACCGCCTCGTGGACCGTCGTCGGCGATGCCGCGCAGGCGTCGTGGGGCGACCTCGAGGAGGCCCGGACCGCGCGGGTCGAGGCCTACGGCACCCACGAGGTGCGCGGGTTCCACATGGACACCAACTACCGCAACGCGCGCGAGATCTTCGACTACGCCCGCGACGTCATCCTGCCGCTCGTGCCCGACGCCGACATCCCGGCAGCGGTGCGCGAGACCGGGATCGATCCGCTGGACGTCGTCGACGGGTCACCGGTGCAGGCCGTGGAGCGCGCGGTCGACGACCTCCTCGGCGAGGTCGAGGGCTCCATCGCCGTCATCGTGCCCGCGCGCTGGGCCGACCGGGTCGCCCACGTCGACGGGGTCGGCGACGGCCGGGTGCAGGTCATCGACCCGCTGTCGACCAAGGGCCTCGAGTGGGACGCGACCGTCGTGCTCGACCCCGACGCCATCGTCGAGGAGTCACCGGGCGGGGTGCGCGTGCTCTACGTCGTCCTCACCCGGGCCGCGCACCGGATGACGGTGCTGCGCCCGGCCGCCGCCGTCTGACCCGGTCGGCCCGCAGGTCGGCCGCCGGGCCGCGCCGAAACGGACTGGGGGTGGGAAGGTCGCACTTCTGAGCAGAACCTTTCCCACCTGATGTACGAGGAACCCACTTCAGGCGGCGGGTCCCACGCTCTGCGTGGGCATGGTGGGACGGAAGGGGCGGCTGGCTGAGGGTCAGTCGAGGAGGGCGTGGCGCTCGATGATCTCGTGGCGGCCGGGGCCGACACCGATCGCCGAGACGCGGGCCCCGATGAGCTCCTCGACGCGCAGCACGTAGGCCTGCGCGTTGGCGGGCAGCTCCTCGAAGGTGCGGCAGCCGGAGATGTCCTCCCACCAGCCGTCGAGCTCCTCGTAGATCGGCGTCGCGTGGTGGAAGTCGGTCTGCCCGACCGGCATCTCGTCGTGGCGCACGCCGTCGACGTCGTAGGCGACGCAGACCGGGACCTTCTCGAGCCCGGTGAGGACGTCGAGCTTGGTGATGACGAAGTCGGTGACGCCGTTGATGCGCGTGGCGTAGCGGCCGATGACGACGTCGAGCCAGCCGCAGCGGCGGGGGCGGCCGGTGGTCGTGCCGTACTCGGCGCCGGTCTTGCGCAGGAACTCGCCGTTGTCGTCGTCGAGCTCGGTGGGGAACGGGCCCTCGCCCACACGGGTCGTGTAGGCCTTGAGGATCGCGATGACCCGCGACACCCGGGTCGGCGGGATGCCCGAGCCGGTGCACGCGCCACCGGCGGTCGCCGACGAGGACGTCACGAACGGGTAGGTGCCGTGGTCGACGTCGAGCAGCGTCGCCTGGCCGGCCTCGAGGAGGACGTTCTTGCCCTCGTTGAGCGCCTGCTCGAGCACGAGCGCGGTGTCGGCGACCATGGGACGCAACCGGTCGGCATACGAGAGGAGCTCCTCGACGACGCGGTCTGCCTCGGCGGCACGGGTGTTGTAGATCTTGACGAGCACCTGGTTCTTGAGCTCGAGCGCGGCGTCGACCTTCTGCCGCAGGATGCCCTCGTCGAAGAGGTCCTGGATGCGGATGCCGACGCGGTTCATCTTGTCGGCGTAGGTCGGGCCGATGCCGCGACCGGTCGTGCCGATCTTGCGCTTGCCGAGGAAGCGCTCGGTGACCTTGTCGAGGGTGCGGTTGTAGGGCGCGATGACGTGCGCGTTGGCGCTGATGAGGAGCTTGCTCGTGTCGACGCCGCGCTCCTCGAGCCCGTCGAGCTCCTGGAAGAGCACCTCGAGGTCGACGACGACGCCGTTGCCGATGATCGGCGTGACGGTCGGCGTGAGGATGCCGGAGGGCAGGAGGTGCAGGGCGTACTTCTCGACCACGCCGTCCTTCTCGATGACGACCGTGTGGCCGGCGTTGTTGCCTCCGTTGAACTTGACGACGTAGTCGACGTCCTCGCCCATGAGGTCGGTGGCCTTGCCCTTGCCTTCGTCGCCCCACTGGGCTCCGACGAGCACGATTGCCGGCATCTGGTGAGTCCTCTCCTGCGCGGCGGTGCCGCGTCTGCGTGACATGCGCGAGGCCCGGCGCGTGGCGTTCGCGACGGGCCCGAAGTGGAACCCAGCCTATCGGGTATGCCGTCCGGCCATCGATGCCGCCGGGCGCGAGGCCGCGAGCGCGGCACCGAGCTGGAAGCGGGTGTCGACCCCGTGGATCGACATGAGGGCGGCGATCCGGCGGCGCACCGTCCGCAGGCCGACCCCGAGGAAGCGGGCGATGGCCTCGTCCTTGAGCCCCATTCCCAGGAGCTCGACGAGACGCGCGTCGCCGGCCGCCCCCGCGGCATACGGGACGGGGTGGGAGTGCTCCCAGGCGAGGTCGAAGTAGGCCGCGAGGGTCGAGATGAGCAGGGGGTCGCGGATGAGGACGTAGCCGGAGGAGACGTCGCCCCACCGACGGAGGCCGACCGCGCCGACGTCGCCGAAGACGGCATACTCGGAGCCCACCTCGGGCAGGAGCCGCTGCTCCTCGCCGACCGTCGACCACGACCGGAGCCACTGCAGCCCCTGCGGGGTGTCGAGCGCGTGGGCGGGATAGATCGTGCGCTGGACGTTGCCCGCGGCGACCCACTGCTGGTTGTCGCGCATCGTCACGTCGTCGAGGGCCGGGCCGGCGTCCACCACCATGACGAGGTTGCGCAGGACGCCGCTCGACTCGTGGATGAGTCGCTGGACGACGGTCGGCGCCATCTCCTCGCTGATCGGCTCGACACCGGGCGTCGCGGTGGTCGAGCTGCCCTGCGCGAGACGCCCGACGAGGTCCCGGATCTGGCCGAGGTCGCGCAGTCGTTCCTCGATCCTGGCGTCCTCGCGGTCGAAGTACTCCTCGAGGAGCCGCGCCGGCGAGGTGACGTTTCCTGAGGTCAGCGCCATGCGGGGCCTCCTCGTGCTCGGCGACTGGCAGGTTGCTGCCATTGGCATCTAAGTGTCGCAGATTCCGCGTGACATGGCGCATGATGGGCGCGCACGCCCGACGTGGCAGGGGACACGCGGACGTGAACGCGCTTTCAGCGCGGCGCTCCCTGGCAGGGGCTGGAGAGGGGCTCGGACCACAGGTCCGAGCCCCTCTCTTCTGCTGTCGTGGGCGGGCCCGGCGCGGGAGCGCCGGGCGGGCCTCAGAGCCCCAGCTCGCGCGCCCCCGTCGTCGAGGAGTCGCGCAGGAAGTCGGCGCAGCGCCGCTCCTCGTCGGTCTCCCCGATGAGCCCGGCCGCGCGCGACAGCACGGCGAGGGAGCGGAGGAAGCCGCGGTTGGGCTCGTGCTCCCACGGCACGGGACCCTGACCGCGCCAACCGTTGCGTCGGAGCGCGTCGAGGGCGCGGTGGTAGCCCGTGCGGGCGTAGGCGTAGCCCTCGACGGTACGGCCGTCGGCGAGCGCGTCCTCGGCGAGGGTGGCCCACGCGAGCGACGATGTCGGGTTCGCCGCGGCCACCTGGTCCGCGGCGACGCCCTCGTCGAGGAGCCGGGCGGCCGGGTCGACGGGGAGGCGGGTCTCGGGGATGCCGAGCAGGTTGTCGCTCATGACGTGCGCCCTCAGGCCTGGTGGGTGCCGGCGGAGCGGAGGTTCTCGCAGGCCTCGACGACGCGGCGGGCCATCGCGGCCTCGGCCTCCTTGCCCCACGCGCGGGGGTCGTACTGCTTCTTGTTGCCGACCTCGCCGTCGATCTTGAGGACGCCGTCGAAGTTGCGCAGCATCCACTCGGCGACCGGACGGGTGAAGGCGTACTGGGTGTCGGTGTCGACGTTCATCTTGACGACGCCGAAGTCGACGGCCGCGGCGATCTCCTCGGCGGTCGAGCCGGACCCGCCGTGGAAGACGAGGTCGAACGGACGCGCGTCGGCGCCCTGACCGAGCTCACCGGCGGCGGCCTCCTGGGCCGTCTTGAGGATCTCGGGGCGCAGCTTGACGTTGCCCGGCTTGTAGACGCCGTGCACGTTGCCGAAGGTGAGCGCCGTGAGGTAGCGGCCCTTCTCGCCGGCGCCGAGCGCCTTGACGGTCGCGATGGCGTCCTCGGGCGTGGTGTAGAGCTGGTCGTTGATCTCGTTGGCGACACCATCCTCCTCGCCACCGACGACACCGACCTCGATCTCGAGGATGACGTTGGCGGCCTTGCACGCCGCGAGCAGCTCCTCGGCGATCTGGAGGTTCTCGTCGAGCGGCACGCCCGAGCCGTCCCACATGTGGCTCTGGAAGATGGGCAGGCCACCGGCCTTCACCCGCTCGGCGCTCGCCGCGAGGAGCGGGCGCACGAAGCCGTCGAGCTTGTCCTTGGGGCAGTGGTCGGTGTGGAGCGCGATGTTGACGGGGTAGTTCTTCGCGACCTCCTCGGCGTAGGCCGCGAGCGCCTTGGCTCCGGTGACCATGTCCTTGATCGTCGAGCCCGAGGCGTACTCGCCACCACCGGTGGACACCTGGATGATGCCGTCGCTGCCCGCCTCGGCGAAGCCGCGGATCGCCGCCGTGACGGTCTGGCTCGAGGTGATGTTGATGGCCGGGTAGGCGAACGAGCCGCTCTTGGCCCGGTCGAGCATGTCGGCGTAGATCTCGGGAGTTGCGATGGGCATGGGGTCTCCTCGTCAGTGGCGAAGCCGGATCGCTTCCGATCTTTCCACGCAGGGTCGTGGTGGCAACACCGTGCCCAGAGACCGGCCGGTAACCCCGGACTCAGCCCACGAGCTCGTCGCGCCGCTGCTCCATGTGCCGCCGTTCGATCTCGTTGTCGCACAGCGCGATCGACTCGGCCAGCGACGCCCGAGCCGCCTCCGCGTCACCTGCCCGGGCGAGCAGCTCTCCACGCACCGCGGGCAGCCGGTGCCCGGCCATCTCGACCCCGTCGAGCAGCGCGAGCCCGGCCCTCGGCCCCTTGGCCTCCGCGACGGCGACGGCTCGCGCGACCCGCACGGCCGGTGACGGGGACAGCTGCTCGAGCACGGCATACAGGTCGGCGATGTGGTCCCAGCGGGTGTCGGCGGCGGTCGGGGCACTCGCGTGCTCGGCCGCGATGAGCGCCTGCACCCGGTAGCTGCGGGCGAGCGGCGACGCCGGGCCGGGCCTGGCCTCGAGCCGCGTGAGGAGCGCGAGCGCACCGGCGATCTCGTCGTGGTGCCACAGAGCGCGGTCCTGGTCGGCGAGGAGGACGAGCGACCCGTCCAGCCCGACGCGCGCGTCGCGCCGGGAGTGCTGGAGGGTCGTGAGGACGACGAGGAAGGCGAGGGTGTCGCTCGGCCGCAGCCCCATGGTCACGCGGGCGAGCCGGATCGCCTCGCCGGCCAGCTCGGCGCGCACGAGGTCGGGCCCGCTCCCGGGCGCGTAGCCGGCGGTGAACGCAAGGTATGCCGTGTGCGCGACGACGTCGAGCCGCTCGCCGATCGCGTCGGTCCCGGGGATGGCGAAGGGGATGCCGGCGGCGACGACCTTCTTCTTGGCCCGGGTGATGCGGGCGGCCATCGTCGCCTCGGGCACGAGGAAGAGCCGGGCGATGTCGGCTGTCGAGATGCCCATGACGAGGCGGAGCGAGAGGGCGCTCGCACTCTCGGGCGAGAGCGCGGGGTGGGCGCACATGAGGACCAGCCGCAGGAGGTCGTCGTCGACCACGGAACCGTCGTCCACCATGACTCCCTCCTGAGGTCGGCGTTCGGCCTCGACCGTGAGCAGCGGTTCCTTGCGGGCCGCCATCGCCTCGGCGCGCAGCCGGTCGAGGATGCGGCGTCGCGCTGCGGTCATGAGCCAGCCGGCCGGGTTGGCCGGTGTCGACTCCTCGGTCCAGCTCTCCTGTGCCGTGGCGACGGCCTCCGCCAGCGCGTCCTCGACGAGGTCGAGCCGGCGGAACTGCGCGAGGAGCAGGGCCACGAGCCGGCCCCACTCCTCGCGCACGACGCGCTCGAGCGGCGTCACCCGACCTGGTTCCCGCCCGCGTCGAGCTCGACGACGGAACGGATCTCCACGGCATACGCGCGCGGGAGGAGGGAGGCGGCCTCGATGGCGACGTCGAGGTCGGGCAGCTCGACGTCGTAGTAGCCGCCGACCATCTCGGTCGTCTCGGCGAACGGCCCGTCGGTGAGGACGCGGCGGTCGCCCCGGTGGCGGACCGTCGTCGCGGTGTCGGCGTCGGCGAGCGGGGCGCCGGAGATGCGGCGGCCGTGCTCGTCGACGAACCGGTGGAAGGCGTCGTGGCCGTCCACGTAGGCCTGCCGCTCCTCGGGTCCGGCTGCCTCCCAGCCACCGGGCTCGTAGGCGAGGAGGACGAGGTAGCGCCTCACTCCCGGTCGTCCTCGGTCATGACGCCCGCTCCTCGTCGGTGACGACAGGCCGGACCTCGATGCCGTCGCCGAGCTCGGCGAGCATGCGGCAGCACTCCATGAGGTCGTCGAGGTCCGCGGTGCGGACCTGGTAGAAGCCGCCGACGCTCTCGGCGGACTCGGCGAACGGGCCCTCGGTCACCGGTCCCCCGCCCGCCCTGATCGTCCGTGCAGTGCTCGTGCGGTGCAGCTCCGCACCGCCGGTGACCGTGTGGCCACGCTTCTCGAGCTCTTCTCCGAAACGGCCGTAGACGGCATACCCGGCGGCTCGTTCCTCGTCGGACATGGACGTCCACCAGCGGTCGGCGTCCCCGACGATGAGCACGACGTACTCCTTCATCTCTCCTCCTCAGTCCTCGACCAGGGTGCGGAGCTCGAGAAGCTCGCCGCGGGCGGCGAACTCGGTGCAGATGCGACGGAGGTCGGCCTCGTCGTCGGTCTCGACGAGATAGAAGCCGACGACCTGCTCCGCGGACTCGGTGAACGGTCCGTCGGTGACGAGCGCTCCCCCGGACCCGTCGGGTCGCATCGACGTCGCCTCGGCCGAGGGCGTGAGCGGGCTCGTGACGAGCAGGGTGTGCCCACCGGACGCGAGGTCCTCGTGGAACTGCTCGTGCGAACGCATCCCCTTCTCGTGCTCCTCGGGCGGCAGCTGGGCCCACTCCGCCTCGGGTGCGGGCAGCAGCAGCAGGTGGCGACTCATCGGTTCTCCTCTGGTCGGTCGGATGGGGCCGCGGGTGCGACCTCCACCCCTGTGACGAGCGAACCACACGCGGATCGACAACCGGGTCCTGTCGGGCTGGGTCGTCGTACTCACGCGCGGCCCGGCACCGAACCGCCACGCTGTCCCCATGGACCTCTCCACCGTGCGCGACCTCGCCCGCGCCACCCCCGCCGAGCGCAACCGCGTCGTCGACCTGCTGCGCGCCGGGGCGATCCTCGTCGTCGTCCTCGGGCACTGGCTCATGGCCGCGGTGCAGGTCCGCGACGGCGAGCTCGTCGTCGGGCACCTCCTCGGGCTCGCACAGTGGACTCACCCGCTCACGTGGGTCTTCCAGGTCATGCCGGTCTTCTTCGTCGTCGGCGGCTACGCGAACGCCCTCTCGTGGCGCTCCGCCCGCCGCCGGAACCTCCCGTATGCCGGCTGGCTCCGTTCGCGCCTGCGTCGCCTCCTCGTCCCGGTCGTGCCGCTGCTGCTGCTCTGGCTCGCGGCCACCGGTGCGGCCTGGGAGGCGGGTGTCCCGGCGGGCACGCTGCGCACCGCGTCGCAGGTCGCTCTCGTGCCCACGTGGTTCCTCGCGGCCTACGTCGTCGTGTGCGCCCTCGCGCCGGCGACGTTGTGGCTGTGGGAGCGGTTCGGGTGGGCGTCGGTGGCCGCTGGGGTGGTGCTCGGCGGGCTCGTCGACCTCGTGTCGATCGGCGCCGACCTCCTTCTCGTCGGGTTCGCCAACTACGTCGTCGTCTGGGCCACGGTCTCGCAGCTCGGCTACGCCTGGCTCGACGGGCGGCTTGCCGGGACCGGACGCCGGCTGCTGCTCGCCGCGGTCGGCGGTCTGGCGACGCTCGCCCTCGTCGCGCTCGGGCCCTACCCGGTGTCGATGATCGGCCTCGACGGCGCTGCCGTGAACAACTCCTACCCGACGCGCGTGACGATGCTGTCGCTCGGGCTGCTCCAGGCCGGGCTCGTCCTCGCGCTGGAGCCGCTGCTGGCGCGGTGGCTGCGTCACCCACGCGTCTGGACAGCGACGGTGCTCGTCAACACGCGCATCATGACGCTCTACCTGTGGCACCTCACGGCGATGGTGCTCGTCATCGGTGCGCTGCTCCTGCTCGGCGGACCAGGCCTCGGCATCGATCCGGTGAGCGCCGGGTGGTGGATGACCCGGCCGTTGTGGTGGGCGCTCCTCGGTGTCGTCACCGCTGGGGCGGTCGCCGCGCTGGGCCGCTTCGAGACCCCCGCCGCGGACGACTCCTCGCCGCCCCCGGTCTGGCTCCCGGTGGTCGTGGCGGCGGTCGCCTGCGCCGGTCTCGGCCTCATGGCCGCACAGGGCGTCGTCGGCGACGACGGCGTGCACTGGTGGTGGCCGGTGCTGACGATCGCGGCCGTCGGGCTGCTCCTTCTCAGGCCAGGGGCGCCGGCAGCGGCCGGGCGTGGACGACGGTGAGGTCGGAGACGGCGCGGGTGAGCACGACGTAGAGGCGGCGCAGACCGGTGCGCTCGTCGGGCTCGGCCTCGGCGACCTCGGCCGGCTCGAGGACGAGCACGTGGTCGAACTCGAGGCCCTTGGCGACCGTCGCCGGCACGACGTCGACCTGGTGGTCGACGTCCCCGTGGTCGGCGCCGAGGGTGCCGTGCTCGATGCCCGCCGCCGTCAGCGCGGCCGACACCTCCGCGACCCGTGCGTCGGGCACGATCGCACCGATGCTGCCCTCGAGCGCGCGCAGCCGGTCGACGTGCTCGACCGTGGCGGCGACGACGTCGTCGTCCTGGTCCACCGCGACGAGGTCGAGCCGGCCGGGGTTCGCGCGGACCGACTGCGGCGCGGCGAGACCCGGGGCGGCGGTCGGCAGCAGCCGTGCCGCGAACTCGATGACAGTGGCGGGCACGCGGAACCCGCGCCGCAGCTCGGAGACGACACCCTCGGGCTTGCCGAGGTGGGCCAGCGTCTCCGACCACGACGCCGTCGACCACGGGGTCGTGCCCTGCGCGATGTCGCCGAGTACGGTGGCGGCGCCCGTCGAGCAGCGCCGGCCGACGGCGCGCAGCTGCATCGGCGAGAGGTCCTGCGCCTCGTCGAGGACGACGTGACCGAGGCTCGGAGTCCGGTTGAGAAGGTCGCCGAGCTCGTCGAGCAGCCAGGTGTCCGCGAGGGTCCACTTTGCGGATCCCGCTGTGCGAGAGGGCTTCTGCCACAACAGCAGCTGTTGCTCTCCCTCAGTGAGGATGCCCTCGGCGGCCGCCGCGAGCGCGTCGGCGTTTGAGAGCAGCCGGTGCAGCAGCGCGCGGGGCTCGACCTTGGGCCAGATCGAGCCGGCATACGCCTTGACCGGCGCGCTGCGCGCGACGGCGTCCTGGACGCGGTCGTCCGGGTACTCCCCCAACGCCTCCATCCGCACGAGCACGGCGTGGGCGAGCCGCTGCGGCAGCAGCTGGCGCGCCGCCTCGTAGCGCACGTCGCGCGCCGCGAGCCCGTCGACGAGCGGCGCGATGTCGTATGCCGGCACCCGCCAACGCCGTGACCCGCGCGGCACGACCATGGCCTCGCTCGGCGGCACGAGGTGGGACCACACGGCCCGGTGGAGCACCTGCGCCATGCGTGCGTCGCCCTTGAGCCGGGCGACGTCGGTGGGCTCGGTCGCCCTCACCGGCACCGACGCCGTGAGCGCCTCGATGCTCGTGTGCTTGACCTCGACCTCACCGAGGGTGGGGAGCACGGCGCCGATGTGGTCGAGGAAGGCCTCGTTGGGGCCGACGACGAGGACGCCGCTGCGGCTCAGCCGCTCGCGGAAGGCATAGAGCAGCCACGCCGCGCGGTGGAGGCCGACCGCGGTCTTGCCGGTGCCGGGCGCCCCCTGGATGCAGACCGTCGTCGTCGCGTCCACGCGGACGAGGGCGTCCTGCTCGGGCTGGATGGTCGCGACGATGTCGCGCATCGGGCCGACGCGGGGCCGCTCGATCTCGGTCGCGAGGATCTGCGAGGTCGCGTCGGGCTCGGTCGCGTCGAGGAGGTGCTCGTCCTCCATCGCGGTGATCCGACCACGGTCGTAGCCGAACCGGCGACGCAGCCGCACGCCGAGCGGATCGGTGTGCGAGGCGCGGTAGAAGGTCGTCGACACCGGCGCGCGCCAGTCGATGACGAGGGGGTCCCCCATGTCGTCGGTGACGTGACGACGCCCGATGTACCAGCGCTCGTCGGTGTCGAGGTCGACGCGCCCGAAGAAGAGCGCGGTCGTGGGGTCGTCCTCGAGCGAGCGCGCACGACGCCACAGGGTCTCGGCGAGCCGCTCGGACGAGACGGCGTCGCCGCCCTGGATGTCGAGGGCGAGGGTGCGCTCGCGCATCCGGGCCAGCTCGGCGCGCGCGTTCGCGAGGTGGGCGCGCTCGTGGGTGAGCTCCTCATGAGTGGGCATGACGACGTCGCCTCTCCTGAGCTCAGGTGTGTGTGGGGGGGTGGGACAGCCTAGGTCACGGACGCGCGAGGGTCACCCTCATGCCGGTCCACCACGACAGCCGGCCATCGGCCATCCGGTCAGTGTGCTCCCGGTGATGGCGCGTCGCCGACGCTTTGGTCGAAGACGTGGCGCCGCACCCACGCGTGCATCGCGATGGCCGCAGCGGCTCCGGCATTGATCGAGCGCGTCGACCCGAACTGCTCGATGTGCAGCGTCGCCTCACACTCGGCGCGCATCGCGTCCGACAGCCCCGGCCCCTCCTGACCGAAGACGAGCATGGCGCCGCGCGGCAGGTCGCAGGTCTCCAGCGCACGGCTTCCGGGCAGGTTGTCGATCCCGATGAGCCGCATGCCGTGTGCCCGCGCCCACGACGCCAGCTCGCCGGGCGTGGCGTGGTGGTGCTCGTGCTGGTAGCGGTCGGTGACCATGGCACCCCTGCGGTTCCAGCGCCGGCGGCCGACGATGTGGAACGCGGCGGCTCCCATCGCGTTGGCGGTGCGGACGACCGAGCCGATGTTGAAGTCGTGCTCCCAGTTCTCGATCGCCACGTGGAAGTCGTGGCGCCGCGTGTCGAGGTCCGCGACGATCGCCTCGTGCCGCCAGTAGCGGTAGGCGTCGACGACGTTGCGCCGGTCGCCATCGCGCAGCAGCTCGGGGTCCAGCCGGTCGTCGTCGGGCCACGGGCCCTCCCAGGGACCGACTCCGACGTCGTCGACTCGGTTGCTGCTGTCGGTCATGGACACCACGATGTCAGGCATGGGAGAGCTGCTGGACGAGAGGGACACCTATGCCGACTACCTGCGGAGCCGGCGCGCGGCCTTCGTCGCGACCTGCGCGGGGCTGACGCCCGAGCAGCTCGCGCTGCGCTCGGTACCGCCCTCGACGATGTCGTTGCTCGGGATGGTCCGCCACCTCGCCGAGGTCGAGCGTGGCTGGTGGCGGCGGACGCTCGACGGTGGGAGGCCCGAGCGCCTCTGGGGTCCGCCCCGCCAGGACGACGACTGGAACGGTGCCGTCGGCACGCAGGAGTGCGTCGACGAGGCGTGGGCCGCGTGGCGCGCCGAGTCCGAGTTCGGCGAGCGCTGGCTCTCCGAGCACGACGACATGGACGCGGTCGTCGACGGCGGGCACCACGGGCAGCTCAACGTGCGCGACGTCGTCGTCCACCTCATCGAGGAGTACGCCCAGCACCTCGGGCACGCCGACCTGCTCCGCGAGGTCATCGACGGGCGCCGGAGCAGTTGACCTGCTCGCCGCGGTGCTGCAGGCGCTTCGTGGTTGGGCCTCGTGGTTGCGTCTGGTGACTGCGTCAGTGGTGGCGCAGGGCGTCGATGAGCTCGTCCTTGCTCATCGACGACCGACCCTCGATGTCGAGCTCCTTGGCCCGGTCGCGCAGTTCCTCGACGGTGCGGTCCTCGTAGTCCTCGGCCGACCCGCCGCGCTCGCCCATCTCCGAGCGCGAGGTCGCCGCCGCGGCGTTGGAGATGCGGGCGGCCTTCTCCTTGCTCGCGCCGTCGTCGCGCAGCTTCTCGTAGAGCTCGGGGTCCTTGATGCTCGGTCCGGGGTCCTTCGACCCGCTCTTTCCCTGGGGCATGGCTCCTTCTGGGTGGTATCGGTCCTTCGACTATGGCACGCGCCCGTGTCCGGATGCGTCCAGCGAACGCCCAGCGCGACGGCATACCCTTGCGCCCGTGATGATGCCTTCACTCGGTCCCGACTGGATGGACCCCCAGTGGCTCCTCGAACGCTTCGGCTCCCAGTTCTTCTGGGTCGGCGTCGCCATCGTCTTCATCGAGTGCGGGCTGCTCTTCCCGATCCTCCCGGGTGACTCGCTGCTCTTCTCGATCGGGCTCTTCATCGCCCGCGGTGACATCGACGTCAACATCTGGCTCGCCTGCCTCATCCTCAGCGCCGCGGCGTTCCTCGGCAACGTCACCGGCTACGAGATCGGGCGTGCCGTCGGTGCTCCGCTCTACGAGCACGAGGGGCGCTTCCTCAAGAAGAAGTACTTCGACCAGACCCACGCCTTCTTCGAGAAGCACGGCGCCAAGGCGCTGGTCATCGGCCGGTTCGTGCCGATCGTGCGCACCTTCATCACCGTCGTCGCAGGCGTCTCACGGATGGACCGCCGCCACTTCTTCGTGTGGAGCGCCGTCGGCGCCGTCCTCTGGGCGACCGGCCTCACCCTCCTCGGACATGCCCTCGGTGGCGTGCAGTTCATCCACGACAACCTCGAGGCAGCGATCCTGCTCATCGTCGCCTTCTCGGTCCTGCCGATGGTCTTCGAGTTCCTCCGTCACCGGAGCGCGACCCGCACCGTTGTCGAGGAGACCGCGGAGGTCGTCGAGGACGTCCGCCGCGACGACGCCTGAGGCGCCAGCACCACACGCACCCCGCGCGGCTATCGTCGAGCCATGAACGAGAACGCCCGCGTCGCTGTGTACATCGACTTCGACAACGTCGTGATCTCGCGCTACGACGACCTGCACGGAGCCGGTCACTGGCGCCGCGACGACGCCCGGCGGCACTCCCCGGGGGACGGCTCCGAGGGCGAGGTCAGTGCCCGGCTCGCGGACGCCAACGTCGACCTGGGCGCGATCATCGACTACGCCTCCTCCTACGGGACGGTGGCCCTGGTGCGCGCCTACGCCGACTGGTCGGTGGCCGCCAACGCCGCCTACAAGCACCAGCTCATCGACAGGGCAGTCGACCTCGTCCAGCTGTTCGCGACCTCGGGCACCAAGAACGGCGCTGACATCCGGCTGTCCATCGACGCCGTCGACGACCTCTTCCAGCACGCCGACCTCACCCACGTCGTCATCGTCGGTGGCGACTCGGACTACATCCCGCTGGCCCAGAGGTGCAAGAGGATGGGCCGCTTCGTCGCGGGGATCGGCGTCACCGGCTCCACCAGCCGTGCCCTCGTCGCCGCCTGCGATGCCTTCAGCTCCTACGGCGACCTGCCGGGGGTCGAGGACCGGCCACTGCCGGGGACGACCGCCGAGGAGAGCCCTGCCGAGGACGCCCCCGCCGTCGACCCGCCTGTGAAGGCCCGCAAGGCCGCCAGCAGGAAGGCCGCGACGAAGAAGGCCACCACCAGGGCCCCGGATGCGACCGCGGTGGCCACGGCGACCACCCCGACCTTCAGCTCCGCCGCCACGACCAGCTCCGAGCCCGCGGCGACCGCGTTGCTGCGACGCGCGATGCAGGTCGGCTCGGGACGTGACGACGGCTGGCAGTACTCCTCGAGCGTCAAGAGCCAGATGCAGCGCCTTGACTCGACCTTCAAGGAGAAGTCGCTGGGCCACTCCTCGTTCCGCGACTTCGTCGAGGCGCACGAGAGCCTTGTGGACACGAAGGTCCTCGACAACGGCCAGCTCCTGGTGCGCCTGCGCTGAGGACCGTCTCGAGCCGGTCAGGCCTTCGGGACAGAGATCAGACCGAGTCGGTATGCCGCGGTGACGGCGGCCGTGCGGTCGGTCACCTCGAGCTTGGCGAAGATCCGCAGCAGGTGCGTCTTGACCGTCGCCTCACCGATGTAGAGCTCGCGTCCGACCTCGGCGTTCGAGAGCCCACGCGCCACCGCCCGCAGCACCTCGAGCTCGCGCGGGGTGAGCTCGGTGCGCGCCGGCGCCCGCAGCCGCTCCGCGAGGCGCGCCGCCACGGGTGAGGCGAGGACCGTCTCGCCCAGGGCCGCCCGCCGGATCGCGTCCGCGAGGACGTCGGGCGGGGTGTCCTTGAGCAGGTAGCCGCGCGCGCCCGACTCGACGGCCCGCACGATGTCGGCGTCGGTGTCGTAGGTCGTGAGCACGAGCACCTGTGGGGGGTCGGGCTGCTCGCGCAGGCGGGCCGTGGCGTCGGCACCGTCCATGACCGGCATACGGAGGTCCATGAGGACGACGTCCGGCGACAGTCGCGGGGTGAGCGCCAAGGCCTCGGCACCGTTGCCGGCCTCGCCGACGACCTCGACGTCGTCGAGCTCGCCGAGGAGGGCGACCATGCCCGCCCGCACGACGGGGTGGTCGTCGACGACGAGGACGCGGATCATCGGGGCAGCTCCATGACGAGTCGGGTGCCGCGAGGGGTCCCGCGGCCGATGCTCACCTCTCCGCCGAGCTCCGCTGCGCGGGCGCGCAGCCCGTCGAGGCCGAAGCCGGGTGGGGTCGAGGCCGGGTCGAAGCCGGCGCCGTCGTCGGTCACCTCGAGGGCGACCCGCTCGGCTTCGTAGGCGAGGGTCACCGCGGCCGACGCCGCTCCGGAGTGCCGTCGCACGTTCGACAGCGCCTCCTGCACACCACGCAGCAGGACGACCTCGGCGTTGCCGCCGAGCGGTGCCGGCTCACCCTCCACGGACGACGTGACCCGTATGCCGGTCTCGCGCGTCACCGTGTCGGTGAGCCTCGCGAGCGCCTCGACGAGGGTGCGCGACTGGAGGTGGCCGGGGGTGAGCTCCGCGACGATGACGCGCGCCTCGGCGAGGTTGTCGACGGCCGTGCCCTCGATCATCGAGAGCCGCTCGCGGGCAGTGGCGACGTCACCACGGTCGAGCGCCGAGGTCGCGGCCCGTGACAGCGCGATGACCGAGGTGAACCCTTGCGCGAGGGTGTCGTGGATCTCGCGCGAGAGCCGGCTGCGCTCGTCCTGCACGCCCTGTGCGCGCTCGACGGCGGCGAGCTGGGCCCGCGTCGACCGGAGCTCGTCGATGATCCCGGCTCGGCGCTCGGCCTCGCCGATGATCCTGTGGATGAACATGCCGAGCGCGGCCGAGAGTGCGAACGAGATGACGACCGACACGAGCGCGCCCGGGACCTCGGCACTGGGGTCGTCGGCGGGGGCGACGGCGGCCGTGAACAGTGCGAGCAGCGCGAGACCCGTGGCGATGAGGGCGGGGCGCACTTCGAACGTCGCCCAGATCTGCGGGAAGAGACAGAAGAAGAGCAGCCACGACTCGAACCCGGGGTCGAGGGCGATGATCGTGAGGAGGCAGGTCCAGGCGCAGAGCTGGTAGAGAACGGCATACACGGTCTCCTCGCGCATGATCGCGCGGCGACCGAAGAGCGTGTAGGCGAGGGCGATCCCGCCGAGGAGGGCGAGGGTCGGCCAGCGGCCGTGCGGACCGGGCGGCTCGAGCAGCGCGACGACGATGGCCGTCGCCACGAGGGTGTAGCAGCCGAGGTGCCACCACTTCGCCTGGCCGCGCCAGACCGCCGCGAGCTGGTCGCTCGACAGCTCGGTCGACGACTCGGTCGACTCCGCGGTCGGCGACGCGGGCGACGGCTCGCACGACGGTGAGGGAGCTGGGTTCACGGGGCCATCATGTCGTGCCGCGCTTGAACCACCGGAAGGTGAGGACGCAGAGGACGAGGCCGCCGACCGCCCAGACGCCGAGGACCATCGCGGTCCGGCCGTGCTCCCAGCTCCCGGCCATCTCCATCGAGGCGAGGGCGTCGGGGAAGAAGACCGAGCGCATGCCCTGCGCGATCCACTTGAGCGGGAAGACCGACGCAATCTGCTGCACCCACGTGGGGATGTCGGTGAAGGCGAAGTAGACGCCGGAGATGAACTGGAGGATGAGCATCGGTGCGACGACGACGGCTCCCGCCGAACGCGCCGACGCCAGCGAGCTGTAGGCGGTGCCGAGAACCGTCCCGGCGAACGCGCCGAGCCCGAAGACCCACAGGAAGGTCACCCACCGCGACGCCGTGTCGGGGAGGTCGACGCCGAACGCGAACCGCGCGACGGCGAGCAGGAGCACCTGCTGGGCGAGGGCGGTCGTCGCCACGAGGCCGACCTTGCCGAGGAAGTAGGACACCGGCGGGATCGGGGTGCTGCGCAGCCGCTTGAGCGTGCCGTCGTCGCGCTCGACCGCCACCGACATCGCCATCGTCTGGAACGAGGTGAGGAGGATGCCGGCCGAGATCATGCCCGGCAGGAAGAAGTTCGCTGCGCTCATCGGCGACCCGCTGGCGTCCATGACGTCGCCGAAGATCACCGAGAACAGCGTGAGCATGAGGATGGGGAAGAGGAAGGAGAAGAAGACCGACTCCTTCTCGCGGGAGTACATCTTGAGCTCGAGAACGGTGCGGTCGAGTCCCAGGGCGACGGCGTTCATGCCGGAACCTTCCGGGTCGGGTCGCCGAGCTGGTCTGCGGACTCGTCCGCGGCGTGCTCGGTGACGTGCGGGGCGATGAGCGAGAGGTAGGTGTCCTCGAGCGAGGGGCGGCTCACGGCGAGCTCGGGCACCTCGCCACCGAACCGCTCGGCGAGCCGCTGGACCTCGAGCGTCGGTGTGGGCGTGACGAGCGACTGGCGGCGCCCGTCCTCGGTCCAGGACACCGTCGCCTCGTCGTCCGCCCTTCCGCCGAGGTTGGCCGGGGTGTCGAGGGCGAGCAGCCGGCCGGCCGCGATGACCCCGACGCGGTCGGCGAGGTGCTCGGCCTCGTCGAGGTAGTGGGTCGTGAGCAGGATCGTCGTGCCCTCGTCGGCGAGCGACCGGATGAGCCCCCAGAAGTCGCGCCGGGCCTTGGGGTCGAACCCGGTCGTCGGCTCGTCGAGGAAGAGCAGCTCCGGCCGGCCGACGATGCCGAGGCCGACGTCGAGGCGACGGCGCTGGCCGCCCGACAAACCGGCGATGCGCTCGTCCGCCTTCTCCTGCAGGCCGACGGACGCGAGGACCTCGTCGACGCCGCGAGGGGTGGCGTAGGCCCGCGCGGTCGAGGCCAGAATCTCGCGCGGGGTGAGCAGGTCGAGGCCGGACGAGGTCTGCAGGACGATGCCGATCCGGTTGCGCCAGGCACGATCGGCGTCGCGCGGGTCCGTGCCGAGGACCTCGACGGTGCCGGCGTCGGCGGTGCGGAAGCCCTCGAGGATCTCGACGGTCGTCGTCTTGCCGGCGCCGTTGGGACCGAGGAGGGCGAAGACCTCGCCCGTCTTGATGTCGAGGTCGAGCCCGTCGACGGCGCGCTTGTCGCCATAGGCCTTGACGAGCCCGCGGATGCTGATCGCTGTCATGCCTCCAGCATCCTCGGCTCGGGTGCCCGCGCGCACCGACCTGCGGGTGGACGCCGGGTCCACCGACCGGTGGACTCAGAACGTCGTGTAGCCACCGTCGACGACGACGACCGAGCCGGTCATGAAGCTCGAGGCGTCGGAGGCGAGGAAGACGACGGTCGGCGCGATCTCCTCGGGGAGGGCGTAGCGCTGCATCGGTGCGTCGTCGATCCAGCGAGGCTTGAACGCCGGGTCGTCGACGGGCGCCATCTCCGTCTTGACGTAGCCGGGGGCGACCGCGTTGACGCGGATGCCCATCGGCGCCCACTCGGCCGCGAGCGACTTCGTCAGCTGGTGGACGGCCGCCTTCGACGCGTTGTATGCCGGCTGCCACTGCGGGCGGTTGACGATCTGTCCCGAGATCGACCCGATGTTGACGATGACGCCGCTGCGCTGGTCGGCGAAGTGCCGGCCCGCGACCTGGCTCATGATCCACAGGCCGCGGACGTTGGTGTCGAGGACGAGGTCCCACTCGTCGTCGGGCACCTCGAGGGCGGGACGGTGGACGCAGGCGCCGGCGTTGTTGACGAGGACGTCGAGCCGACCGGTCGCCTCGACCGCGGCCCCGACGGCGCGGGTCGCGCTCTCGCGGTCGGTGACGTCGAGGCCGAGGCCCACGACGGTACGGCCCGTCTCGGCGGCGAGGTCGGCGGCGACACTGCGCGAGGCCGCCTCGTCACGCGCCCCGATGACGACGTCGGCGCCGGCCTGCGCGAGCCCCCGGGCGAAGGCGAGGCCGAGCCCGCGGTAGCCGCCGGTGACGAGGGCCGTGCGGCCGGCGAGCGAGAACGTGTCGAGGACTGACTGGCTCATGCCGCCATTCTCGCCTCGACCTTCCCGCCTGAAGTGGGTTTGTCGCACTGGAGGTGGGAACCGTTCCGCTCCGAAGTGCGAGGTTCCGGGGTGAAGTCGTCCGGCGCCCCGTCCCCGGCCCCGTGTCAGCGGCTCGTCGACTCCTGCTTGAGGACGATCCGCGTCCACGAGCCGAGGTAGAGCACGTGGCCCGAGCCCATCGCGTGCCCGGCGTCGATCGGTTCGTCGGGGATGTCGCCGATGCTCGGGGAGACGTAGGTGCCGTTGGCCGAGCCGAGGTCCTCGACCACCCAGCCGGGGCCGTGGCGAGTGAGCCGGGCGTGCCGCCGGCTCACGCCCGCGTCACCCTCGCAGTCGATGTGCGGGCTGACCGACATCGCCTCGCTGTGCCTGCCGATGAGGACCTGGCTGTCGTGCAGCGGGACCAGGGTCGGCGGACCGAACGCGGGCAGCCGGTCGGGGCTGCTCTGGCACTCGTACCACTGCGGGTCGACCCAGACCTCGGCCACCCACGGGGCGGCGACGGCGCGGCGGCCGGGGAGGATCGTCACGCGGACGGCCTCAGACGCGCGGCGCGGGTGGGGCCGCGGGACCCTCGCCGGGGTTCGTGGGGCCGGCCGGGTCGATCGGCTGGGTCTGCTCGACGGTCGGCGTCGCCTCCGGAGCGGCGGGGGCGGCGGGCGTCTGGGCCGGCGACTGCGGGCCGGGCGGGGTCGAGGCGCTGGGCGCGCTCGGCGCGTAGCCGCTCGGCGGCGGGATCGTCGCGTCGCGCTGGCCGAAGTCGACCTTGGGCGCCTCGCGCTGCTCGCCGACGGCCTCGAAGTACTCGGCCTGCCTGATGCCGAACATGCCCGCGATGAAGTTCGTCGGGACCGTCTCGACCTTGGTGTTGAGGTCACGGACGGTCGCGTTGTAGTAGCGGCGGGCCGAGGCGATGCGGTCCTCGGTGCTCGTCAGCTCCTGCTGGAGGGCCATGAAGTTCTGGTTGGCCTTGAGGTCCGGGTAGGCCTCGGCGATGGCGAGGAGGCGACCGAGCGCCTGGCTCAGCATGTTCTCGCTCTCGGCCTGCTGGCCGGGCGACTGGTTCGGCGCCATGGCCGCGCTACGGGCCTTGATGACGTCCTCGAGGGTGCCGCGCTCGTGGGCGGCGTAGCCCTTGACCGTCTCGACGAGGTTGCCGATGAGGTCGTGCCGCCGGGTGAGCTCGACGTCGATCTGGCGCCACGCCTCCTGCACGAGGTTGCGCAGCTTGATGAGGCCGTTGTACATCCCGACGACGACGCCGACGAGCAGCAGGACGACGACGATGATGATGATGGCGGTGATCATGAGAACTCCCCTGTCGGTGGCGCTTCGCTCGCGATCCTAGGACCTGTATGCCGTCCGCCCCGGGATGCGCGAGCGTTCGGCTCGCGCTGCGCTCGCCTCGGGCGACGCTCGGCTCAGGCGAGTCCGAGGTCCTCGAGCCCGAAGGCGTGCCGGTAGCCCAGACCTGCCTCGTCGAAGACCTGCGCCGCACCGGTCGCCCGGTCGGCGATGGTCGCGACGCCGACGACCGTGGCTCCGGCCTCCTTCGCAGCGTTCGCGGCGTCGAGCGGCGACGCTCCTGTCGTCGAGGTGTCCTCGACGATGAGCACCCGGCGGCCCTCGATCGACGGCCCCTCGATGCGCTGCTGGAGCCCGTGCGCCTTGCCGGCCTTGCGCACGACGAAGGCATCCAGGCGCTCCCCGGCAGCCGCGGCCGCGTGGAGCATCGATGTCGCGACGGGGTCGGCGCCGAGCGTGAGACCACCGACGGCGTCGAACTCCAGGTCGGCGACGAGGTCGCGCATGACCCGGCCGACGAGCGGGCTCGCCTCACCGTCGAGCGTGACCCGGCGCAGGTCGACGTAGTAGTCGGCCTGCTTGCCGGATGACAGGGTGACGCGGCCGTGGACGATGGCCTTGTCCTTGATGATCTGGAGCAGGCGGGCACGGTCGGCGGCGATGTCAGTCACGCGCCCGAGGCTACCCACCCCCGACGCGGGGGCTGGCCCGACGGGTGGGCTCGGCGGTGCTCCCCGTGCCATTCCCCGTGTGCCGTGACGTCGCTACCGTGCGAGGACGAACCATCTCGTCCCGACGGGAGGACGCCCATGCGAGGACCGCTTGCCGGACGTGCGACCTGCCTCGGTGCAGTCGTCGCCCTCGCCGCCGTCGCATGCTCCTCCGGGGGCGGGGACACGGCGGAGCCGACACGAACGCCGGCCGCCGGCACGAGCTCGTCGGGGTCGGCGTCCTCGACGCACCCCGGCACGGGCCGTCCAGACCCGGACGGCCGCATCGTCTTCGGCAGGATCACCCGAGTCGACGACGGCTACGGCCAGGTCGTGGCCCTCTACGCCATCGACCCGGACGGGAGCGACGAGGTGCAGCTGACGAAGGGCGAGTCGGCCTACCCCGAGTGGTCGCCACAAGGCGACCGCATCGCCTACACGGTCGGGCTCGCGGACGGCTCCTGGCAGGTTGCGACGATGGCGCCGGACGGCAGCGACGTCAGGGTCCTCACGTCCGGTCCCGGCGAGCACGGGTCACCCGCGTGGACGCCCGACGGCTCCTCGCTGGTCTACGTCCACAGCCCGATCGTCGCGGGGAGCGGCTACCGGACCACCATCTGGCTGATGAAGGCCGACGGTTCGCAGCAGAAACGCATTGGCAACCCCGACACGTGGGACATCGAGCCCAAGGTCTCGCCGGACGGCACCTCGGTCCTCTTCGTCCGGGTCACCCAGGCAGGGCAGAAGCTGACCACCTCGCTCATGGTCCGAGACCTGTCCACCGGCAAGGAGCGCGCCCTGCCGGCCGCGGGGACGTGGCCCGAGCACGCGGACTGGGCGCGCGACGGCATGTCGATCGTCTACAACGTCTGGGCGGGCATCACCGACACCGTCCCACACGACCAGGTCGAGCGGGTTCCGGCGGACGGGTCCGGCACACCCACCGTGCTCTTCCCTGCCACGGCGAGCCGGGGCGGGTTCAAGCCGAAGTTCTCACCGGACGGCACGCGGCTCGTCCTCGGGTGCGTCGGCGTCGTCACGGGCAAGGATGACGCCGCCTGCACCATGGACGCCGACGGCTCCAACGTGCGGATCCTCGTCGACTCCCCCAGCCGAGACGAGAACCACTTCGACTGGGGCCCCGTCCCGCCCTGACGGCCCCGGTTCGGTCCGGACCCGTGCCGTCAGGTGGAAGGGGGCCGGTGCGCCGACCTCGACACCGCCCGGACGAGCGGGCGCGGCGCGAGCCGGGCCGCCGCCACGGCGACCTTGTAGAGCGGGCTCGGCACCGACACGACCTTGCCCTTCTCCACGTCGGCGAGCGCGTCGCGGACGAGGCGGGGGGCGTCGAGCCAGACGAACTCCGGCAGCCGCGACATGTCGACGTCGGCCCGCTCGTGGAACTCCGTGTGCGTGAAGCCGGGGCACAGCGCCGTCACCGTGACGCCCGACCCCGCGAGCTCGGCCGCGAGGCCCTCGCTGAAGACGGTGACGAACGCCTTGTCCGCCGAGTAGGTCCCGGAGGCGATGAACGACGCCACCGACGACACGTTGACGATGGCACCGCGGCCGCGGTCCCTCATGGCCCGCCCCGCGGCGTGGGACAGCACGAGCACGGCCCGCGCGAGCACGTCGAACTGGGCCTCCTCGTCGGCGATGTCGTGGTCGAGGAAGGCACCCTTGAGCGAGAAGCCCGCGTTGTTGACGAGCAGGTCCACCGGGTCGTCCGCCGACCCCACTCGCCCGGCCACCCGGCCGATCGCCTCCCGGTCCGTGAGGTCCGCCGGGAGCACCTCGACCTCGACTCCGTGGCGCGACCGCAGCTCCTGGGCGAGGGCGCCGAGCCGGGTGACATCGCGGGCGACGAGCACGAGGTCGTCGCCACGAGCGGCGAGCTGGACGGCGAACTCACGACCGATGCCGGCCGTGGCGCCGGTGACGAGTGCTGTGGTCATGCGCTCACCGTATGCCGGCCCCGCGCCGGGGTGCCGGGGCCCGTGACCCACGTCGTATGCCGTCCGCCCACCTCACGGGGTACTACGACCATCGCCCAATGGCGCGGGCCCATGGGCGCGGCTGACGCTGATCACCTCACATCCTCACGACCCAGGAGACATCATGAAGCGCATGGGAATGGTTCTGGCAGGGATGACCGTCGCGGTCTGCCCCGCCGTCATCGGTCTGTGGGCCAACGCCTCGTTCTCCGAAGCGGTCCCGGTGCGGGTGCCGGCCAGTGGCCAGGTCGTCCGCATCACCTCGACGCCCACGCCGTCGGTCTCGTCGAGCCCGAGCCCCTCGGCGAGCGACGACCACGGCGGCCGCACGCCCCGCGACCAGCGCATCGAGCCGGGCGACGACCGACGGTCGGACCGCTCCCGCTCCGGCTCGTCCGGCTCCGGCTCCTCGGGCTCGACCGCCCACCACGACGACGACACGACCACGGACGACCACGGCGGCGACACCCCGCGCGACCAGCGCACCGAGCCGGGCGACGATCGGCGCACGACCGACTCCGACGACTCGGGCTCGCGGCACTCCGGCTCCGACGACTCCGGCTCCGACGGCTCCGACGGCTCCGACGGCTCCGACGGCTCCGACTCCGGCGGGTCGGGCTCGAGCGGCTCCGGAGGGTCGGACGACACCGGAACCGACGACCACGGTGGGCACGGAGGCGATGACTGAGTGGCAGCCGCCCCCGACCCGGCCGCCGCGGCACCCACCGCGGCGGCCCAGCCGCGTCCCCGCAGCCTCTCTGACGACCGCAGCCTCGGTGACGAGCTTCTCTCGCCCGCGTCGAGCGCGCCCACCGAGCCGACCGAGCCGAGCTGGACGCTCGTCTCCACCCCCGGCGCCCGCGCCGACCTCTCGCCCGTCGTCACGCCGCGGCGCGTCCTCACCCAGATGGTCGGCGCCCTCGCGCTCGTCCTCGTCGTCGTCGCCGCGCTCGCAACCTTCGCGGCCGGGCGGCTCGCGGAGCGGGAGGCCGTCAACGACGCCGCCGCCGCTGCCGACCTCATCGCCCAGGCGGTCATCACCCCGCTGCTCACCGACGACCTCCTCGACGGTGTGGACGGCTCGTCCGCAGCCCTCGACGAGGTCGTGCGCGACGTCGTCATCGGCGACGAGATCGTCCGGGTCAAGATCTGGTCACCCGACGGGACGATCGTCTATGCCGACGAGGCCCACCTCATCGGGCGCACGTTCAGCCTGTCGCAGGACCAGCGGGACGCCCTCGCCGACCCCCGCACCATCGCGGAGGTCTCGCAGCTCGACGAGACCGAGAACGAGTTCGAGACCGGCAGCCGGCTGCTCGAGGTCTACCGACCCGTGTGGACCCCCACCGGTCGCGAGATGCTCTTCGAGACCTACACGGCATACGACGTCGTGAGCGAGCGGGCCGCGGAGCTGCGGCGCGGGTTCGTCGGCGTCACGCTGAGCAGCCTGCTGCTCCTCGTCGTCCTCATGACCCCGGTGTTGTCCCGGCTCCTCGGGCGGCTGCGCGACGTCACCCGTCACCGTGAGCGCACCCTCGAACGGTCGCTCGAGGCCTCGGACGCCGAACGCCGCCGCATCGCGGGCACCCTGCACGACGGCCCGGTGCAGGAGCTCGTCGCGTCGTCGTTCGCCGCCTCGGGTGCGGCGGAGCAGGCGGCCCGTCGTGGCGACACCGCGCTCGCCGCGACCTTCGAACGGCTGGCCGTCGCGACCCGCGGCAACGCCCGGGCCCTGCGCTCGCTGCTCGTCGAGATCTATCCCGAGAGCCTCTCCGGGGCCGATCCGACAACCGTGCTCTCCGACGTCGCCGCGACCACCCACGGGCGCGACGTCGAGGTCGAGCTCGACGTCGACCCGGCCATCACGCTCCCCGAGGACGAGCAGCGGCTCATCCACCGGATCGCCCAGGAGTGCGTGCGGAACGCGGCGACGCACGCCGCGCCCTGCCACGTCCTGATCCGCCTCGCTCGCGAGGACGACGGCGTCACGCTCCTCGTGGCGGACGACGGCCCCGGCTTCGACCCCGCCGTCATCGCCGACCCGCCTTCCGGACACTTCGGCATGAAGGTCCTCGCCGACCTGGCCTCCGATGCCGGCGCCGAGCTCGCCCTGCAGACTGCACCCGGCCACGGCACCCGCTGGCGCCTCCGACTCCCCGACCAAGGAGCAGCCTCGTGATCCGAGTGCTCGTCGTCGACGACCACGCGATGGTCCGCGCCGGCCTCACCACCCTGCTCGAGGCGAGCGGGGACATCTCCGTCGTCGGGCAGGCGGCGGACGGCGCCGACGCGGTCTCGCTCGCCACCGAGCTGCGGCCCGAGGTCGTCCTCATGGACCTCTCGATGCCCGGCATGGACGGGGTCGCCGCCACGGCGGCCGTGCTCGAGGAGCTGCCCGAGTCGCGGGTCGTCGTGCTCACGTCGTTCTCGGACCGGGCCCGGGTCACGGCCGCGCTCGACGCCGGCGCCGTCGGCTACCAGCTCAAGGACGGCGAGCCCGCGAGCCTCCTTGCCGCCGTCCGCGCGGCGGCCGCCGGCCATGCGCCGCTCGACCCCCGGGTGGCCCAGGTCCTCCTGCCGACCCGAGGGCAACGAGCGGGCGACGGGCTCAGCAGCCGTGAGGAGCAGGTGCTCCGGCTCGTCGCCGACGGGCTCGCCAACAAGCAGATCGCCCGCGCCCTCGGCATCAGCGAGCGCACGGTCAAGGCGCATCTCGGCAAGGTCTTTCGCGAGCTGGGGGTCGCCGACCGGACGAGTGCCGCCCTCTGGGCCAAGGACCACCTAGTGTGACCGGGTGCGCATCGCCACCTGGAACGTCAACTCCATCCGCTCCCGCATCGACCGCGTGGAGGCCTGGGTCCAACGAGCCGACGTCGACGTCCTCGCCATCCAGGAGACGAAGTGCCGGGAGGACCAGTTCCCGCACGACCGCTTCGCGGCGCTGGGCTACGAGGTCGCCCACCACGGCCTCAACCAGTGGAACGGCGTCGCCATCGTCAGCCGCGTCGGCCTCGAGGACGTGAGCCGCGGGTTCCCCGACCTGCCGCAGTGGGGCGAACCCGCCGTCGAGGAGGCGCGCGCGATCGGCGCCACGTGCAACGGCATACGGCTCTGGTCCCTCTACGTCCCCAACGGCCGGCACATCACCGACCCGCACATGCAGTACAAGCTCGCCTGGCTCGACATCCTGCGCGTCCAGACCCAGGCGTGGGCCGCGACCGGCTCGCCCTTCGCGCTCATGGGCGACTGGAACATCGCGCCCCAGGACGAGGACGTCTGGTCGATGGAGTACTACCGCGACAGGAGCCACGTGAGCCCGCCCGAGCGCGCCGCCTTCCAGGCCGTCCTCGACGCGGGCGTGACCGACGTCGTGCGACCGCACACCGAGCCCGGCGACTTCACCTACTGGGACTACCAGCGACTGGCGTTCCCGAAGCGGCGCGGCATGCGGATCGACTTCATCCTCGCCTCCGAGCCGCTCGCCGAGCGCGTGCAGGGCGCGGTCATCGACCGCGAGGAGCGCAAGGGCCAGGGCGCGAGCGACCACGCCCCCGTCGTCATCGAGGTCGCCGACCGGTGACCTCCGCCCGCACCACCGGACCCACCGAGCGCACCCTGTCGGTCCCGGCACCCCACGGCGCGACCCTCGCGGCCACCGAGTTCCTCCCGACCGGCGACCCGGTCGATGACGCACCCACGGTCGTCCTCGCCCACGGCTGGACGCTCGCCCGCGCAAGCTGGGAGCCGGTCGTGCGAGAGCTGTTGTCACACAGAGCCGTTCGCGTCGTCACCTACGACCAGCGCGGTCACGGCCGGTCCACCTGGGGCTCGGTGAGGTCGCAGTCGATCAAGGCGCTCGCCGACGACCTCGCTGCCGTCGTCGAGGCCGTCGCCCCCACCGGACCCCTCGTCCTCGGCGGACACTCGATGGGCGGCATGACGGTCCTCGCGTATGCCGGCCGCCACCCTTCCGTCGTCCGTGACCGCGTCCGCGGCGTCGCCCTCGTCGCGACGACAGCGTCCGTCGAGGGACGCCCGGAGGTGCGCGGCGAGGCGCTGGCGATGGCGGTCGCGGCGCGAGTTCCGTTGCTGCGCATGGGGATGTTCGTCCCGCGCTCGGTCCTGCGCAACCTCAACTTCGGCGAGGGCGCCGACCGTGCCCACGTGAGGTCGACGGTCCGCACGATCGCCGGCACCTCCCTCGCGACGACCGGTCGCTACTTCGCCTCGATCCGCGACCACGACGAGACCGCGGCCCTCGCCGAATTCGCAGACGTGCCCACGCACGTGCTCGTCGGCACGAGGGACCGCCTCACGCCGGTGAGGTGGGCACGCAGCCTGCACGACGGCATACCGGGGTCACGACTCACCGTCCTGCCCGGCAAGGGGCACATGCTCACGCACGAGGCGACCGACACCGTCGCCGACGTGCTCATCGACCTCGTCGACGCGCGCTGAGGCTCAGCCCAGCGACAGCGCCTCGCCGTCACCGAAGGTGCTGAGCAGCACCCCGACCGCGCCGATCGCTCCGTTGGGACCGGTCCAGAAGTCCGCGCCACGGGGGTCGAGCGCGACGACCGATCCGGGGCCGAGGACCGTGGCCGCGGCGCCGGGCGGGACCCGCACCGCGGTGTCCTCGCCGAGGCCCCACGCGACCTGACCACCCTCGAGGGCGCCGAGGTCGAAGAGCTTGCCCCAGCGGTAGTCGAGCGTGAGCGACGGCACGAGCGAGCCCGTCACGAGCCCGAGCCCACGCTGCCACTGCCCGTCGCCGGTGCGGAAGCTCGCGATCGCCTCGTCCTCGTAGTTCATGTCGGTCGGGTCGGCCTTCGTCGAGAACCACGTGCCGAGGGCGGCGGTGAGGTGCCGGTCGGCGAGGACCACGGGCGACGTGAGGACGGCCGTGCGGACCTTGTCGGCGAAGGCCGGGTTCCCGACGGCGGACGCGACGGACGCCGGGGTCTCGCCGGCGAGGAGCACGCCGGCGGCTCCCGTCGTCACGACCTTCGACTTCCTGTCGGCCTCGACGACCTCGACCGAGCCCTTCCAACCCGCGGCCTTGAGCGCGTCGGTGTAGGCCTTGATCGCCTTCTTGTCCTTCGACGACGCGGCGAGCAGGACGACGCGCGGCTGGGCACCCACCGCGACCGCCGCCTGCGTGTCGGCCACGAAGCGGTCGACGACGGCGGTCGACCCACCGCCCACGACGTCACCGCCGAGATAGACGGTGCCCGCAGCCCCGGCGATGCTCGGCCCCGAGGCCGGCGCCGGCGTCGGGGCAGCGACCGGCGCCCCGTTGCGCGTCACGGTCCGCCCCACGAAGTCGTATGCCGTGGCGTTGCCTGCCGCGTCCGGCGGGAGGAGGTGTGTGAGCACGTTGCGGGTGGAGAGCACGCTGTTCGGTCCGACCCACGCGACCGGTGAGGACAGCGTCTCGAGGTCGAGGACGGCCACCGAGGAGGCGCCGAAGACACCTGAGAGGGTCGTGTCAGCGGTGTTGCGGACCCCGGTGGCGTAGTCGACGCCGACGCCGAGCCGACTCGCCCCGCCGAAGCGCTCGTCCGAGGACGCGAGCGTCGACAGGAGACGGCCGAAGCGCCCGCGCTGGTAGAAGTGCTGGTCGTAGATGGCCTGCGTCGAGCCGAAGCGGAGCCCGCGCTCGCGGTCGGCGTCGTCGCCCCACCAGACGAGCGAGCTGTCGCGACGGAGGCCGTCCCACGGGCCGAGCTCTCCGACGTAGCCGTTGATCATCGAGCGCGACTCGACGGCGGCTCCGGCGCTCGTGCCACCGACGGCGGCGCCACGGGCGAAGGCCGCCTCGAGCGCCGCCTCCGCGGGGGTGTCGGCGAGGACGGACATCGCAAGGCCCTGGTCGCCCCCGAGGATGAAGACCCCGTCGGTCTGGTCGGTCACCATGACCGAGCTCGCCGGGTCCTCCGCGTCGGCACGGTCGAGCAGCGGGGCGAGCACGGCGGTGCACCCGGTGAAGGGTGCCGTGAGGACGGCGTCGCAGGCCGCGTCGACCTCGTCGGTGCGCTGCTGCGCGAGGGTGAGGTTCTCCTCGCGGTCCGCCGGTGCGTCGCCGTAGGACGAGGGCACGACCACGATGTCGACCGTCGGCCCGCTCGCGCCGTCGGCCGCCGCGCGGGCGAAGCCCTGGAGCGTCGCGAGTGTGTAGCCACCACCGATGGGGGTCATCGTCGTCGGGTCGGCCGCCCGGGCGGACCCTCCCGCGAGGAAGACGCCGCAGGCGGTGACGGCAGCGGCGGTGGACAGGGCGAGGGTGCGGGCAGCGCGCGACGTCGGGGCCATGGAGCCCAACCTAGGGTGCCGCCGTCGATCCCGCTCGGCGACGGCGCCCCTCCGCTCAGCGACGGCGCCTCTCCGCTCAGCGGAGCGAGTGCTCGTCGCCCAGCCGGGCGGCGACCTTGTCCGGCAGCCGGCGGTTGAGGGAGAAGAGCCTCCCGAGGACGGGCATGAGGACGATGTTGAGCCCGTGCAGGATCCCGATGATGAGGAGGATCCCGCCGATCCGGATGAGCTCGAACTTCACCTGCGCGGCGGTGACGTCGGTGATCGGCTGGGCCAGGGCCCAGTCGGGGTTGGGCGCCACCTGGAGGGTGAAGAGGATGAAGGCCGCGAAGATGAGGTAGTAGACGATGTCGGTGAGGACGATGTAGCTCTTGCCCGTGAGCGGGTTGTCATGGAAGACGTCGGCGGCATAGGCCCGGCCGAACCTCTTGATGAACGGCCCGAGCCACAGCGCCATGCCGAGGAGGACGAGGTTCGTGGCGACTTCGAGGATCCACCAGGGCATGGCGAGGGTTCCGTTCTCTGAGCGGGGAGTGAGGGTGAGGACGGCCGTGGTGGCCGCGACGACGACGAGGGCGCCGACGAGCGACCAGCGCGCGGCGGCGCGACGACGGACGCGGTCGGCGTCGATGCTCTCGACGACGCGCTCGAAGAGGTCGGGCGAGGGCTCGACCGGGTAGTCGTGCAGGACACGGGTGAGCCGGTCCTCGATGTCGCTCATCGGCTGCCCTCCAGGGTCTGGGCGAGGCCGGCGAGCCCTCGCTGCAGGTGGGTCTTGACGGTGTTGTGCGAGAGGCCGAGGGTCTCGGCGATGTCGGGGATGCCGAGGTCGAGGTAGTAGCGCAGGGTCACGCAGTCCCGTTGGCGGCGCGGCAGGTCGCGGAGCGCGTCGATGACCTCCTGGCGTTCGGCCCGTGTCGCCGCGTCCTCCTCCGCGGAGGGCGCATCGGGCAGCGCCGGCGGTCGGTGGCGGAGCGAGACCAGGCCGCGGCGGTTGTGGTCTCGCGCGAGGTTGATGACGATCGAACGGAGGTATGCCGCCGCGCTGCCGCCGTGGCGGATCCGACCTGCGTTGCGGGACAAACGGATGAACGCCTCCTGGACGAGGTCCTCGGCGGCCGTGCGGTCGTCGAGGTAGAACCGGGCGAGCCGGGTGAGGGAGGCCGCCTCCTGCGCGAAGAGCGCGACGACGTCGGGGTCGGTCCTGGCGCCCACCCCGGGGTCGGTTGCGGCCATCCGGCGCTCGGCGAGGGTCTCCATCGCCCTGACAGACGCGCGAGCAGGGGGGTCCGGGTGACCGACCGGGAAAGGATTTTCCTGTGAGTTCTCGAGGTCACCCGACAGCCGACGAGGGCCGTCTGCAGTGGTGTCGGCACCCTGCCGACCACGCCGAAAGGACACCTGTGATGCTCACCTCCACCCGCTCCCGGGTCGCTGTCGGGACGACCGCCATCGTCCTCCTCACCGCCACCCCCGCGCTGGCGTTCGGACCATTCCTGCGGACGAGCGGCCCGCTCCGCGACTTCGCCCCCGCCGCGGCCGGCCCGTTCGACGGCGCGAGCGCCAGGGTCCAGCTCGTCGAGTCGGCGCAGGGCAGCCACGCCGTCCTCACGGTCGACGGCATCGGGGCCGACGCCGAGGGCCGCACCTTCGGTGCCCACCTCCACGACGGTCCGTGCGTCGCCGGTGACGGCGCGGCCGCCATGGGGCACTACAACTCCGACGCGCACGCCGGGCACTCCCCCGTGGCCGTCAACGACCGGACCGAGATCTGGCTCGACTTCACCGTCGTCGACGGCGAGGGGACCGGCACGGCGAGCGTGCCCTTCGTGCCCGAGCACGGCAAGCGGTCGGTCGTCATCCACGCCGACCCGACGAACCCGCAGACCGGTGGCGCCGGACCGCGGCTCGCCTGCAAGACGGTGGAGTGGTGACGGTGCGCCTGCTCCGACACCTCGTCGCCGGCCTGCTGCTCGGCATCGGGCTCGGTACGGTGGCGCGCGGCTTCATGGCGCTGCTCACCGAGGACCCCCAGTTCAGCTGGGAGGGCACGGCCTTCATCCTCGGCGTCTTCGCCGTCGCCGGACTGGTCCTGGCCGCGGCCCACTTCGCCAGGCTCCGCCGCGGGTCACGGTGGTGGAAGCTCGTCACCCTGCCCGCCGTGCTGCTCTTCTTCGGGCCCGGCATGCTCCTCGCCCCGGCGGTCCTCGGCCTGTCGCTCGCCGCGTCACGGCGGGGCTGGGTGCGGGCCGTCGGGGTGGTGGTCCTGGCCGGGTCCATCGGGATGCTGGCGCTGCTGGGCGAGACCGCCGACGAGCCCCTCACCCTCCGCACGGCGGCCGGCTTCGTCGTCATGTATGCCGTCTGCGCAGTCCTCGCGGCCGGCGCACGACTCGCCCTCACGGGCTGGGAGCCGAAGCGGTCAGGCGCCGCGGCGTCGTCGGCCGAGGCCCAGCCCGGCGGAGGCGACGGCCCCCGCGACAGCAGCGAGCGCCGCCCCACGGAAGACCCACTCGGCCTGGACGACCGCCGCGTCGAGGAGCGCCTGGGCGTTGGTCTGGTCGGGCAGTGAGGCCACGGCGGCGTAGTACTGGTGCAGCCCGATCGCGGTGAGCAGCGCAAGCCCCACCACCATGCCGATCATCCGGGCGACGACCACGAGCGCACTCGCGGTGCCGTGGGCGTCCTCGGGTGAGTCGGCGAGGGCCGCGTTGTTGACCGGTGCGAGCGCGAGCCCGATGCCGAGACCGACGAGGGCGAGGACGGGCGTCGCCGTCCACTCCCCCAGCGAGCCGCGGCCCCACGTCGACATGACGACGAGCCCGGCGGCGGCGAGCGCGAGACCTGCACCGCTCACCAGCCCGTCACCGACACGGCGCAACGACCACCCGCCGAGCAGCGCACCGACCGGCACGGCGACGAGGAAGCGCACGAGGACGAAGGCCGCGACCGTCTCGCTCTCGGTGTGCACGAGGCGGGCGAGGAGCGGCACGTCGACGATGACGGCGACGAGCGCGACGCCCACGCACAGCGAGACGACGAGCGCCCAGCGAGTGCGACCGACCACGACCCCTCGCGGGACGAGCGGCTGCCCGGCACGCCGGTGGTGGAGGAGGAAGAGACCGGAGAGCGCCACGGCGACCGGCAGGAGCGCGAACCCGAGCGGCCCCACGACCTCCTTCTCCGGGTCGGCCGCCGCGAAGGTGAGGACGATGCAGCCCAGCGCGCCCCCGAGGAGCAGGGCGCCGAGCAGGTCGGCCCGTCGCAGCACCGGCCAGGCCCCGCGGACCCAGAGACCCACGGCCACCACGACGAGCACGAGCGCGACCACGCCGACCGGCGTCGCCAGCCGCGACGTCGCCGACCCGAAGGGCACGAAGGGCACCCCGAGCGACACCGACGTCACGAGCGCCTCGGGGGCGGCGAGCGCGAGCCACGTCACGGCGGCCGCGACGAGCGAGACGGCCACGGGCAGCGGGCGGGGACGGGACGGCATACCACCGCCGACGGCGACCACGGCGGCGGCGAGGGCGACACCGAGCAGCGCGTTGAGCCAGAAGATCGCCCGCCAGTCCGCGACGGCGAGGACGGCCGCACCGAGCACGGGGCCGAGGACCGACCCGAGCTCCTGCACCGCGCCGACGACCCCGAGCGGGGTGCCGCGGCGGTCACGGTCCCAGAGCTGGGCGACGATCGCGAGGGTTGCTGGGACGAGCCCGCCGCCGCCGACGCCCTGGATGACGCGACCGGCGACGAGCACCGGCAGCTCGACCGCGAGCGCCGTCACCGCCGAGCCGGCGACGAAGACGGCGAGGCAGCCGAGGAGGACACGCTGTCGCGACGTGAGGTCGGCGAGCCGGCCGATGAGCGGCAGCACCGCAATGTAGCCGAGGAGGAAGCCGGAGACGATCGGCGTCGCACGCTGGAGGGCGTCGATCCCGATGCCGACCCCCGACATCATGTCGGTGAGCGCCAGCACGACGACATAGGTGTCGGCGGCGGCGAGCGCCACGGCGACCGAGGCGGTCGCGAGCAGCGCCCGGGGGCGAGCGGTGGCGGCCAGTGGCTCGTCGCTCCTAGGGGCGGGTGATCTCAACCGCGGTCCCGTAGTCCTTGAGGCGCAGGGTGAAGGTCGACGTCGTCCCGGCGAAGAACGGCCCGGTCATGTCGGCGAGCTGGAGCCGGTCGTCCTTCGTGATGCCGTAGGTCACCTCGAAGGTGCCCTTGCCGTCGCCGAGGTTGAACAGCTCCTTGATCCGCGAGCCGGGGAGCGTGCCGGAGTACTGCTGGAGGACCGCCGCCCCGTCGCGCACCTCCTTGCCCTCCTGGGGGTCGACCGTGTCGGCGAGGAGCTGCGAGATGCCCTTGGCCGGGTCGAAGAAGTTCGACGGGTTGGGCGCGCCGAGCTCCGTCAGGTCGGTCGGGTTGTAGTCCGGCGTGAAGAACTTCATGTATGCCGTGTCACCGATCGTGATGACCTCGGCCGACCCGCTCACGCCCTTGATCGTCGCGGTGACGTTGCCCTTGAACTTCGGCTCGGTCGCGCTGATCTCACCGGTGCCGATCGCGCCGGTGACGCCGTTCTCGGTCTTCGGGACGTTCTTGCTCGACAGGGTGAGACCGACGAACTTCGCGCCGTCGAAGACGGCCTTGGCCTCCGCGAGCGCGGTCTTCGGGTCGGCCTTCGTCTCGGGCTCGGAGCCGCCGGAGCACGCGGTGAGGAGTCCGAGGGTCGCGGCGGCGGCCGTGACCGACCCGGCCAGCAGAGCGCGTCGTCGCATGGCGCACACCCTACTGGCCGGGCCTGTCGTCACCGGAGGGTCAGGCCGTCGCCCTCCCGGTCGACCGTGACGGTCTGGCCGTCGCGCACCTGTCCTGCGAGGAGCGCGCGTGCGAGCCGGTCACCGATCTCCTTCTGGACGAGCCGGCGGAGCGGACGAGCCCCGTATGCCGGGTCGTAGCCGGTCTCGGCGAGCCACTCGCGCGCCGCGTCGGTGACCTCGAGGTCGATCCGGCGGTCCTTGAGCCGGGTGCCGAGGGCGCGCACCTGGAGCTCGACGATGTGCGCGAGCTCGTCGCGGCTCAGCGGGTCGAAGACGACGACCTCGTCGAGCCGGTTGAGGAACTCGGGCTTGAAGGCCGAGCGCACCGCCGCCAGGACGGCCTCGCGCTTGGCATCCGGGTCAAGCGTCGGGTCGATGAGGAACTGGCTCCCGAGGTTGCTCGTCATGACGAGGATGACGTTGCGGAAGTCGACCGTGCGGCCCTGGCCGTCGGTGAGCCGGCCGTCGTCGAGCACCTGCAGGAGGATGTCGAAGGTCTCCGGGTGGGCCTTCTCGACCTCGTCGAGGAGGACGACGGAGTAGGGACGACGACGGACCGCCTCGGTGAGCTGGCCGCCCTCCTCGTGGCCGATGTAGCCGGGCGGCGCACCGATGAGGCGGGCTACGGCGTGGCGCTCGGAGTACTCGGACATGTCGATGCGGACCATGGCGCGCTCGTCGTCGAAGAGGAAGTCGGCGAGCGACTTCGCGAGCTCGGTCTTGCCGACACCGGTGGGGCCGAGGAAGAGGAAGCTGCCCGTCGGCCGGTCGGGGTCGGCGATGCCGGCGCGGCTGCGGCGCACCGCGTCTGAGACGGCCTGCACCGCCGAGGTCTGGCCGATGAGGCGGGAGCCGATGATCGTCTCCATCGAGAGCAGCTTCTCGGTCTCGCCCTGGAGGAGGCGTCCGGCCGGGATGCCCGTCCAGGCGGAGATGACCTCGGCGATGTCGTCGGCCCCCACCCGCTCCTTGACCATGAGGTCGTCGCCACCACGGGCGACCTCGGCCTCGCTCGCGGCCGCGAGCTGCTTCTCGAGCTCGGGGATCTCGCCGTAGAGCAGACGGGAGGCGCCCTCGTAGTCGCCGTCGCGCTGGAGGCGCTCGGCACGGGTACGGGCGTCGTCGACCTGCGCCTTGAGGTCGCCGACCCGGTTGAGCCCTGACTTCTCGGCGTCCCAGCGGGCGTTGAGCGCCGACAGCTGCTCGGTCTTGTCGGCGAGGTCCTCGCGAAGGCGGGCGAGGCGCTCGACCGAGGCCTCGTCGGTCTCGCGCTCGAGGTGGAGCTCCTCCATCTTGAGCCGGTCGACGGCGCGACGGAGCTCGTCGATCTCGACCGGGCTGGAGTCGATCTCCATGCGCAGGCGGGAGGCCGCCTCGTCGACGAGGTCGATGGCCTTGTCGGGGAGCTGCCGCCCGGTGATGTAGCGGTCGGAGAGCGAGGCTGCGGCGACGAGGGCGGAGTCCTCGATCTCGACCTTGTGGTGCGCCTCGTAGCGCTCCTTGAGCCCGCGCAGGATCGCGACGGTGTCCTCGACCGAGGGCTCGCCGACGAAGACCTGCTGGAAGCGGCGCTCGAGCGCGGGGTCCTTCTCGACGTGCTCGCGGAACTCGTCGAGGGTCGTCGCACCGACGAGCCGGAGCTCGCCGCGGGCGAGCATCGGCTTGAGCATGTTGCCGGCGTCCATCGCGCCCTCGCCGGTCGCGCCGGCTCCGACGACGGTGTGGAGCTCGTCGATAAAGGTGACGATCTGGCCGTTGCTCGCCTTGATCTCCTCGAGGACGGCCTTGAGCCGCTCCTCGAACTCGCCGCGGTACTTCGCGCCCGCGACCATCGCGCCGAGGTCGAGGCTGATGAGCCGCTTGTCGCGCAGCGACTCGGGCACGTCGCCGTCGACGATGCGTTGGGCCAGACCCTCGACGACGGCCGTCTTGCCGACACCGGGCTCGCCGATGAGGACGGGGTTGTTCTTCGTCCGGCGCGAGAGCACCTGGACGACGCGTCGGATCTCGGAGTCGCGGCCGATGACGGGGTCGAGCCGCCCGTCGCGCGCCATGGCGGTGAGGTCGGTGCCGTACTTCTCGAGCGACTCGCTGCCGCTCTCCTGCGCCTCGGAGGTCACCTTGCGACCGGCCCGGAGCTCGTCGATGCGGGCCTCGACGTCCTTGCCCGCCGACCGGTCGACACCGGGCAGCGCGCCCTTCTCGACGAGGGCGAGGACGAGGAGGTCGGTGGCGAGGTGGGTGTCGCCCTTGGCGGACATGAGCGTGCTTGCCTGCTGGAGCACGCCAAGCGCCGCCTGCCCGAGCGAGGGGGTGGCGGTGCTGGGACCGGAGCTCACCGGCATACGGGACAGCGCGGAGCGCGCGGCCGTCGTGACGGCCTCGACCGTGGTGCCGGCGGCCTCGAGCAGCGCCGGGGTCGACGTGTCGGGCTGCTCGACGAGCGCGAGGGCGAGGTGGTCGGGGGTGATCTCCGGATGACCGGCTGCCTGGGCGGTGCGCTGAGCGAGCGCGAGCGCCTCGGCGACCTTGGTCGTCGGCGTGAGTTCCATCGTGGCTGTCTCCTGAGGATCGTGAGGTCACGGGTTCGTCAGGTGCAACGAGCACAGGGTTGAGTTGATTCCACTCAACTCTGTGCTCGTCAGCAGGTCGCTGCCAGGTCCTGCACCTCGTCGGTGGGCTCGCTCGGGGTGGGCGTGCTCGTCGTCGGTGGCGGGGTCGAGGGCGACGGGGTGGCCGTGGCGTCCCGGGGCTCGATCGCGGACTTCACGAGGCTGCGGATCTTCTCGTAGTCGGGGTTCGCGACCCGGACGACCTTGTTGGTGATCGGCAGGCTGCGGATCGAGCCGTCCTTCTGCACCGTGCCGACGAGCTGGGCCCACGCCGGCAGCTCGGACGTGGGGATGTCGAGGGTGAGGTTGTCCTTGATGACCTTGGCGAGGTCGGGGTAGTTGCGCAGCAGCTGCACGGGGTTGGCCTGGTCGATGATCGCACCGGTGACGCAGCGCTGGCGGCGCATCCGGCTGAAGTCGTCGCTGCCCGCCCGCGACCGGGCGTACCAGAGCGCGTGGAAGCCGTCGAGGTGCTGCGGTCCGAGCTCGATCCACTGCTCCTTGCCGTGCGCGAAGACGATCCGCCCGCCCACGAGCTTGCACGAGACGCAGACCCGCTCCTTGACGTTGATGTCGACCCCGCCCATGGCGTCGACGAGCGACTGGAACCCCTGGAGGTTGACGACGAGGGTGCGGTCGATCGTCAGCCCGAGGATCTCGCCGATGACGTCGCGGGTCGAGGTGAGGCCCGGGTTGCTGTCGCCGGGAAAGAGGTCGGCGTGGTCGGTCGCGAGGGTCCAGATCCCGTTGAGCAGGCACTCGTCACCGCAGTCGTAGCCGTTCGGGTAGAGCTTGGAGAGCGGGTTCGACGAGGGGATGGGCGCGCGCTCGAGGTTGCGGGGCAGGCTGAAGAGGACCGTCTGGCCGTTCTCCGTGTCGATGCTCGCGACCATCATCGAGTCGGTGCGGACGCCGATGCGGTCGTCACCCGCGTCCGAGCCGAGGAGCAGGACGTTGACGCGCGGCTTGTCCGCCCAGGCGTTGGCCTCCGCCTCGCTGCCGCCACCCGCGAGGTTGCCCCCGGTGAGGACCTGGACGACGTCGTGCTGGATCGTGAGGTAGCGGACGGCCGTCACCGCGGGTGCGAGGACGAGCAGGCAGCAGACCGCGGCGAACAGCGCCCGCCGGCCGGTGCCGGGGCCGCGCGGGGCGGTCTCCCTGGCGGTGAGCAGGATGCCCGCACACCAGAGCAGGGAGCCCACGATGGTGGCGACGAGCAGCATGACGAGGATGCGTGGGCGCACGGCGAGGTCGAGAGCCGCGACGACGAACCCCTTGCGCCAGGCATAGAAGAGGACGAGCGAGCCGAGGAGCAGAGCGCCCGCGACGAGCGCGAGCCCGAGGCCCCGCCGACGGGTGGGGATGAGCCCGGCACCGGGGAGGACCGTGCTCAGCGCGGTGAGACCGAAGAAGCGGCCGGACCCGCCCGTCGTGTCGTACTCGTCGACGTCGTCCTCGTCGTAGTCGACCGCGTCGCTGTCGTCGCCGTCGTGGTTGTCGTCGACGTCGTCCTCGCGCCAGGTGCCGCGTCGGCGGCGGGCGTCGTCATTGTGCACGAGCACATCATGCCGCGCGACGCCACGGGATCAGTGAGGCTGGACCGAAGTTCGCGCCGGATCGTTGTCGCTGCCGAACCACGGCGCCGAGCCGGCCGGTCGCACGGGCTCGATCCACTTCGGCGGGACGGCCTCCCGGCGTGAGGCACCGCTGGCCCAGCGACGCACGTGGGGCGCCACGTGCTCGCGCCACCAGAGAAGCTCCTCGCGCGCCGAGGCGGCCAACCGGCGTGGCGGCGACGGGAGGCCGGCGACGTCCGGTGTCGCGGGCGGCCCCAGGCCCAGCACGGAACCGACGATGGAGGCGAGGCGCTCGTGGCCGAGCGGCGACGGATGCACCCGGTCCGGCGCCCACAGCCGGCGGTCGGCCCACTCCTGCCGCCCGGAGACGTCGGCCACGAGCACGCCACGGGCCCGGGCCACCTCGCGCAGGCCGGCGTTGAGCGCGCGCACCCTCGAGCTCACCGGACGCAGGACGGGCGAACCGCTCAGCTCGAAGCCGGTGAAGACGACGACGGTGCCCACCGTGCCGGCGAGGCGATCGAGCGCGTGCTCGACCGACGCCAGGACGTCGTCGAGCCGGACGACCGGCCGCAGGATGTCGTTGCCGCCGGCCCAGACGGTGACGACGTCAGGTTGCAACCGCAGCGCCGCGGGCAGCTGGTCGACGACGACGTCCCGGGCCGTCCGCCCGCGCAGCGCAAGGTTGGCGTACTCGACGAGGGGGTCCTCGACCGACAAGCGTGCCGCGAAGCGGTCGGCCCAGCCACGGAGCCCGTTGGGCCACGCCGGGTGTGGGTCGCCGACGCCCTCGGTGAGCGAGTCGCCCAGGGCGACGAACCTGGTCACGAGCGGACCGTATGCCGTCCGGCCGCCGCTCCCGTGGCCCTCACGCGACGGGCCGGGAACGTCGCGGCGAACATCAGGGGACCGGCGCACGTCGCACTGGCGCCCGACGGCGTCGACATGGCAGACAGGCGTCGTGCACCCGGGCCGTCTCGTCGTCGTCGGCGACTCCTTCAGCGAAGGGGTCGGAGACCCGCACCTCCACTACCCCAACGGCTTCCGCGGCTGGGCCGACCGCATGGCCCGCCAGCTCGGACGGGCAGACCCACGGTGGGAGTACGCCAACCTCGCGATCCGCAGCAAGGTCCTCGACCAGGTGGTGGCCGAGCAGGTCGACGCCGCTCTCGCGCTCGAGCCCACCCATGTCTCGTTCTATGCCGGCGGCAACGACATCCTCTCGTTGCGCACCGATCTCGACTCGCTGGTCCGTCGGCACGAGGCCGCGATGCTCCGCCTGGGGTCGACCGGTGCCCAGGTCCTCGTGTTCACGGCGTTCGACACGAGGACGACCGCGCTGCTCGAGCCGCTGCGCCGCCGGGTGCTCGCCTTCAACGACGCCGTGCGCGACCTCGCCGGCACCCACGGCGCGACGCTGCTCGACCACACGCTCATGCGCGAGTACGAGGACCGGCGGCTGTGGGCGCCGGACAAGATCCACATGAGCCGGCTCGGGCACAAGCGGATGGCGGCCTTCGTGCTGCACGAGCTCGGCGTGCCGCACACCCTGCGGCTGCGCGACCTCGGAGAGCCCGAGCGGCGGGACTGGCGTCGGGCCGTCCGCGACGAGGGGCGCTTCCTCCGCACCGAGGTCCTGCCCCTCGTCCGCCGCCGGCTCAGCGGCCGCTACGACGGTGACACGGCACAGCCCAAGTGGCCCGAGCCCATCCGCCCCGCCGAGGGGATGAAGCGGCTCGCCCGTCGCCGATCCCGTCCGGCCGTGGCTCGGGGGGCCGAGTAGGTCGAGGCAGTGCCCCCTCCGCTCGGAGAGGGCCGGCCGGCAGCTGCGCGGACCGTGACCACCTCCGCGCCTCAGGGCACCGCGTCGGCCCCGTCACCGCCGGAGAGCCAGGCGACGGCGTCGTCGACGAGATCCTCCGGCGACTTCCGCAGGTCTAGCACGACCCCGCTCTCGTCGAGGTCGAGCGGCTCGAGGGTGTCGATCTGCGACTGCAGCAGGCTCGACGGCATGAAGTGGCCCGAGCGCACCGACAGCCGGTCCCTGATGACGTCGGCGGGACCATCGAGGTGCACGAAGGCCACCGACGGGGGGCCGGTGCGCAGGACGTCGCGGTAGGACCGCCTCAGCGCCGAGCAGGTGATGATCGTCGAGACCCCGGCCTCGTCACGCGCCGCCATCCACTCGGCGAGCGCCGTGAGCCAGGGCCAGCGGTCGGCGTCGGTGAGCGGGGTGCCGCGCTCCATCCGGGCGATGTTCTCCGGGGAGTGGAACGCGTCGGCCTCGGCGAACTCGAAGCCCGTCGCCTCGGCGATACCGTGCGCGACCGTCGTCTTGCCGCTCCCGGAGACGCCCATGACGACGACGTGGCGGGCGGTCCTGTCCGCGCTCATCGCAGCGTCTCGCCGGGACCGAGCGAGGTCAGGTCACCGAGCTCGGAGCGCGTCGGCAGCCCGGCCCAGTCGCCCCGGGTGCTCACGGCCCAGGCCCCGAGGGCGACCGCTCGGTCGAGCGCGTCACCGTCGGCGCGGTCGTCGAGCACGGCCGAGAGGAGGCCCGCGCAGAAGGCGTCGCCGGCGCCGACCGTGTCGACGGCCGAGACCGCCACGGCCCCACGGTCCGAGCGACCGTCGGACGTAAAGAGGCTGGCACCGGATGCGCCGCGCTTCACGGCCACGGCGTCGACGCCGCTGTCGAGCAGACCGGCCACGGCCTCGTCCTCGGGACCGTCGGCGACGATGCCGAGCTCGTCCTCCCCGGCGACGAGCAGGCTCACGGCCGGCAGGAGGGCGCGCAGCACCGGCGCGGCCGCGTCGCGGCTCCACAGCCGGGCGCGGTGGTTGACGTCGAGGCTCACCCGAACGCCGGCCTCACGGGCGACCGACACGGCACGGCTCACGGCCTCTGCGGCGGTCGGCGACAGCGCCGGGGTGACACCGGTGACGTGGAGCAGTCGCGCGGAGCGGATCGCGTCGAGCGGCAGGTCGTCCGGCCCGAGCCGTGACCCCGCCGAGCCGGCGCGGACGTAGTGGACGCGGGTGAGGTCGGCGGCGCGCTGCTCGAGGAACATGAGCCCGGTCGCCGCCGAGCCGTCGACGACGACGTCCTCGACGCCCACCCCCTCACCACGCAGGGTGCGGACGACGGCCTCGCCGAAGGGGTCGGACCCGACCCGGCCGACCCACGCGACGCGGTGGCCGAGACGCGAGAGCCCGATGGCGACGTTGGTCTCGGCGCCCGCGAGGTCCGGCGTGACGGGCACACCGAAGCCCAGCGGCCCGGGTGAGCGGAAGGACGCCAGCGCCTCGCCGAGCGTGACGACGTCAGCCGTCATGACGACTGACCTGCGTCGGCAGCCCACGAGGCGAACGCCTGAGCCCTGCCCCGGAGCGCGTCGAGCGACCCACCGGAGGCGGCGTCACCGACGAGCGGACCACCCACACCGACGCCGACAGCCCCGGCGGTGAGGTAGGCGCGGGCCTCCGAGACGCCCACTCCCCCGACGGCCATGAAGGCGATGTCCGGGAAGGGGTCACGCAGCGCCTTGAGCAGCCCGGGCCCACCGGCGGACGCAGGGAAGAGCTTGACGACGTCAGCGCCGGCCGACCACGCGGCATACGACTCGGTGGCGGTGAAAGCCCCCGCGGCACAGGGGATCCCGCGTCGGGCGGCAGCGGCGACAGCCGGCACGACCGCCGGCGTGACGACGAAGTCCCCACCCGCGCGAGCGACGGCTTCGACGTCCTCGTCGGTGAGCACCGTGCCGGCGCCCACGAAGGCGCCCGCGGGCGCAGACTCGCGCAGCGACGCGATGGTCGCGAGCGCATTCGGCGTCGTCAGGGTGACCTCGACGAGCCGGATGCCCTCCTCGAGGAGGACTCGACCGGCGTCGAGCGACGCCTGCGCGGACGTCCCCCGCACGATCGCCATGACCGGGTGCGAGGCGAGCACCTCGCGCAGCTGACCGGGACCCATCGAGCCCGTCACCACTCGGCGAACGCGCCGTCGGGGTGGCGCCACACGGGGCCGCGCCAGGCGTGACCGACCTTGTCGGCGGCGCGCACGGCAGCCTCGTCGATCTCGATGCCGAGGCCGGGACCGGTGAGCCGGGCGATGTGACCGTCGACGAACTCGAGCGGCTCGGTGTCGACGAGGTAGTCGAGGACGTCGGCGCCACGGTTGTAGTGGATGCCGATGCTCTGCTCCTGGATGAGGTGGTTCGTCGTCGCGAACGCCACCTGCAGCGATGACGCGAGCGCGAGCGGACCGAGCGGGCAGTGTGGCGCGAGCGCGGCGTCGTAGGCCTCGGCGAGAGCGGCGATCTTGCGCACCTCGGTGATGCCGCCGGCGTGCGAGAGGTCCGGCTGGACGACCGCGACACCGGCGTGGAGAACCGGCAGGAACTCCTGGCGGGAGTAGAGCCGCTCACCCGTCGACACCGGCGTCGTCGTCGACTGCACGAACTGCGCGATGAGGTGCGAGTTCTCCGGCGTCACCGGCTCCTCGAGGAAGAGCGGACGGTAGGGCTCGAGCAGCGGGGCGACCCGGCGCGCGCCCGCCAGGCTGAACCGGCCGTGGAAGTCGACGGCGACGTCGCCGTGCTCCCCGAGGACCTCGCGCGCAGCGGCGACCCGGGCCACGACGCCGTCGACCTCGGCGACGGTCCCGAGCGGCGACATGCGCCCGCTCGCGTTCATCTTCACGGCGGTGAGGCCCGCGGCGACCTGCTCCGCGATGTGGTCGCGGACCTCGTTCGGCTCGTCGCCGCCGACCCAGCCGTAGACGCGGACACGGTCGCGGACGGCGCCCCCGAGCAGCTGGTGCACGGGTGCGGCGTACCTCTTGCCCTTGATGTCCCAGAGGGCTTGGTCGATGCCGGAGACGGCGCTGCCGAGGATGGGGCCGCCGCGGTAGAACGAGCCCTTGGTCATGACGGCCCAGTGGTCCTCGATCCGCTCGGGGTCGCCCCCGAGGATGACCTCGGCGAGCTGCTCGACCGCGGTGCGCACGGTCTCGGAGCGACCCTCGCAGGTCGCCTCGCCCCAGCCGACGAGGCCGTCCGAGGTCTCGATGCGGACGAAGAGCCAGCGGGGGGCGACGAGGAAGGTCTCGACGCGGTCGATGACGGACCCGGTGGACGCGGTGGTGGCGGTGGTCGACGTCATGGGTCAGCCCTTCGTGGCGCCGGCGGTGAGGCCGGAGACGACGTACTTCTGTGCGAGGAGGGCGATGACCATGATCGGCACGGTGACGACGGTCGCCGCCGCCATGAGGCCGCCCCAGTCGATCGCGGCGTACCCGACGAAGTCGAAGATCGCCACGGGCAGGGTCTTCGTCTTCGCCCCGGACAGCACGAGGGCGAACATGAAGTTGTTCCACGAGAAGATGAAGGCGAGGATCCCCGCCGTCGCCATGCCCGGTGTCGAGAGCGGCAGGGTGATCAGGCGGAAGGCCCCGATCGGGGTGAGCCCGTCGACCTGGGCGGACTCCTCGAGCTCGAGCGGCAGCCCGTCGAAGTAGCCCATCATGATGTAGACGACGAGCGGCAGCGACACGAACATGTGGCTGAGCACGAGGACCGTGAAGCCGCCGACGAGCTTGAGGTTGCTGAACACGTAGAACCACGGCACGAGCAGCGAGACACCCGGGATGACGCGCGCCATGAGGACGACGAGCGCCGAGCGCTTCATCGAGAACCGGCTCATCGAGTAGGCCGCCGGCACGCCGAGCAGCAGCGAGAGCACCGTCGAGACGAACGCGACCCAGAGGCTGTTGAGGATGAAGGTGACGTAGTTCGCCTGCTCGAGGACGGTCTTGTAGTTGTCGACCGTCGGCGAGAAGAGCAGCGCCTTGCTCGAGTCGTAGATGTCGACGTTGGTCTTGAGCGACGCCGCGACCATCCAGATGAGGGGCATGAGGAGCCCGAGGACGACGAGGACGAGCGCCCCGACGCGGAACGTCTTGTATGCCGTGCCGCCGCGCATCAGTAGTCCGCCTTCCGACGTGACGTGAGGGCCCACATCGACCCGATGATGATGAGGAAGAAGAGAATGAGGACGGTCGAGCTCGTGCCGTACTCGTTGTAGTCGAAGCTCAGGCCGTAGGCGTAGACGTTGAGCGTCTCGACCTCGTGGTAGCTGCCGCCGCCCTTGCCCTTGGTGGCATAGAGGATGTCGAAGGTCTTGAGCGCGTCGATGCCGCGCAGCAGGACGGCGACGATGATCGTCGACTTCATGAGCGGGAGGGTGATGTAGCGGAAGCGCTGCCACCCGCTGGCGCCGTCGATGAGCGCGGCCTCCTGCGGCTCGTCCGAGAGCGAGGTGAGCCCGGCGAGGAGGATGAGGACGACCATCGGCGTCCACTGCCAGATGTCGATGAGCATCGTGGTCCACAGCGCCGAGCTCGGGCCGGCGAGCCACGGCTGCTCGGGGATCCCGAACCAGCCGAGGACCTGGTTGGCGACACCGATGTTGGGGTCGAAGATGAGCCGCCACATCATGCCGACGGCGACGGGCGTCGCGACGAGCGGCATGAGGATCGCGACCCGCACCCACTTCTCACCGCGGAACGGGCGCCACAGGAGCAGCGCGATCGCCATGCCGAGGACGACCTCGACGAGGAGGACGACACCGGTGAACTGCACGGTGCGCCACACGGCCGGCCAGAAGCGGGCGGTGTCGGCGAGGACGTCGAGGTAGTTCTGCGCGCCGACGAACTCCTTCTCTGCGCGGACCGAGCCCTCGGCGTCCGTGAGGCTGAGATAGAGCGTCCACGCCACCGGGAAGATGATGAGCACGACGACGAACGCCATGGCGGGCGCGGCGAAGAGCCACTTGCGGTGGGTGTTGGCCCATCGGGAGAACCCGGACGTGCCCGTCACGGGGAGAGCGTCAGCAGACATCGGAGTGCGCCTTCGTGTGCCGTCGGTAAGGAAGTCGTATGCCGTGCCGTCCCGTCCCGGTGACCGCGCCACTCGCGCGGCGCGGCCACCGGGGTCGAGACGTCAGGCGGTCAGGACGTCAGGACGTGGGCCCGGGGAGGGCCACAACGTCACTTGTTCTCGTCGTCGAGCAGGGCCTGGAAGGCCTCTGCCGCCTTGTCGGCAGCGGCGCTCGAGTCCTTGCCCGTGATCGCGTCGACGATGGGCTGGCCGACGAGCTCACGCGCCTCGGGGACCTTGACGACCTGCGGGCGGTCGAAGCCGACACCGTTCTCGGCGCCGGCCTTGGCGGCCTCGACGAGGTCCTTCGGGTAGGTCGAGGTGGCGTCGGCGTCACCCGCGACCGACGTGCGGGCACCGGGGACACCGGCCTTCTGGTTGGCGAGCGTCTGCTCCTTGCTCGTCGCCCACTCGATGAACTTCCAGGCGTTCGCCTTGTTCTCGGAGGCCTCGTTGATGCCGAGCGCCCACGACGGGACGTTGTAGGGCTTCGAGCCGGCCGGACCCTCGGGGAAGGGGGCGAAGCCGACCGTGTCGGCGACCTTGGACTTGGCCGGGTCGGTGGCGTTCTTGTAGAGCGAGCTCGCCTCGGTGTAGAACGCGGCCTGGCCCTGGGTGAAGATCGCCATCGCCTCGGGCCAGCTCATGTCGGTGCTGACGTTCTTGGGGCCGTGGTCGTGGATGAGCCCGCCGTAGTAGGCGTAGGCCTGCTTGGCCTCGGGCGAGGCGACGGCGGCCTTGCCGGAGTCGTCGGCCCACTTGCCGCCGAAGCTGTAGAGGAAGCCCGAGAACTGGGTCACGGCGGCGGACTTGCCGGTGCGGGCGACGAAGCCGGCGACCCCGGGGTTCGCGGCCTGGACCTTGGCGGCTGCCTCCTTGAGCTCGTCGAGCGTCTTCGGGGGCGCCGAGTAGCCGGCCTTCTGCAGCAGGTCCTTGCGGTAGTAGAGGACCTCGGTCTCGGTGATGAGCGGGACGCCCACGACCTTGCCGTCGTAGGTGGTCGCCTCGACCGGGCCGGCCTGGAAGTCACCCCAGTTCCACTCCGAGGCACCCTTGGTGTCCTCGGTGATGTCGGAGAGGTAGCCGTTCTTGCCGAAGAGCTTGCCCTCCTGCAGGGGGCGGTACATCATCACGTCGAGGTCGCTCGTGCCCGCGTTGAGCTTGACGTTGTACTGGTCGGAGAGCTGGTCCTCACCGAGCTGGGTGAGTTCGACCTTGAGGCCGGTCTTCTTCTCGAACTCGGGCAGGGCCGCCTTGATGTTCTCGGTCCACACGTGGTTCGCGAGGGTCACCTGCAGGGTCTTGGACCCGCTGCCCTCGTCGTCGCCACCGCCACCGCACGCCGCCAGGCTGAGCGCCGCGGCGAGTGCGAGGGTCGATCCGATTGCTGAGCGTCGCAACACGTCGATCTCCTTGGATTGCTCGGCCGCCCCGCCATTGGAGCCGTCGCCGCGGCGGACTCTCGTCCGTCTTGTCAGCGAGCATAAGGTCATAAGTCAGACTTGTGCAAGAGTCTGCGCTCGCTCGTATGATTTGTGACGTGCCCACCGATGCGCTCCACGATGACGACTCCTCCGGCCTCCACGGGCGCCTCGTCGAGTCCCTCGGACTCTCGATCTGCGGGGGCGAGCTCTCCCCCGGCACGATCCTCTTCATCGACGACCTCATGGCGCGGCACTCCGTCTCGCGCTCCGTCGTCCGTGAGGCGCTGCGGGTGCTGTCGTCCATGGGCCTCGTCACCTCGCGCCGCCGGGTCGGGACCGTGGTGCACGACCGGTCGGCCTGGAACGTCTACGACCCGCTCGTCATCCGCTGGCGCCTCGCGACCGGTGGCCGCCTGACCCAGCTCCGCTCCATCACCGAGCTGCGCACGGCCGTCGAGCCGCAGGCCGCGCGCCTCGCGGCCGAGCGCGCCAAGCCGCTCGAGGCCTCCGAGCTCGTCACCCTCGCCGGCCAGCTCTGGGCCGCGGGCCAGGACGGCCGGATGGACGACTTCCTGGGCCTCGACGTCGAGTTCCACAAGCGGGTGCTCGCCGCCTCGGGCAACGAGATGTTCGAGCACCTGCACAAGCAGGTCGCCGAGGTCCTCGCCGGCCGCCATGCCTACGGCCTCATGCCCCACCACCCCCACGTCGACGCCCTCCAGCTGCACAGCGACGTCGCCGCCTCTATCCAGCGCGGCGACGGCGACCGCGCCCACGAGGCGATGGTGGCGATCATGAACCGGACGATGGGCGAGACCCGCCAGCTCTGGGAACAGCAGGGCAACGAGGCCGAGGCAGCCGTCGAGGCCTGACGGCAGAGGCACTTTCCCCTGGGGGACGGCATACGGGGCGGACGGCATACCGCTTCGGTTTCCCGGACGCACCTCGGCCCCGCCACCACGAGGGTGACGGGGCCGAGGCCATCGGACCGAGAGGTCTCAGCTCACTGGGTGAGCTTGGACAGGGTCGGGTCGTTGGCGTAGGCCTCCTTGGCGTTCGTCTTGGTGACGATGAGCGGCTCGAGCAGGTTGGCCGGGACGACCTTGACGCCGTTGTCGTAGGACTTGTCGTCGTTGACGGTCGGCTTCTCACCCTTCTGCAGCGCCTGGACCATCTCGATGGTGGCCTTGACGAGGTTGCGGGTGTCCTTGTTGATCGTCGAGTACTGCTCGCCGGCCATGATCGACTTCACGGACTCGACCTCGGAGTCCTGACCGGTGACGACCGGGACGGGCTTGCCGGCGGCCTTGACCGAGGTGATGATCGCGCGGGCGAGGGTGTCGTTCGGCGAGAGGACGCCGTCGAGGGCGGCCGAGGAGTAGGACGCCGAGAGGAGGGTGTCCATGCGCTTCTGCGCGTTCTCGGCCTTCCAGCCCTGGGTCACGGCCTGGTTGAAGTTCGTCTGGCCCGAGGTGACCTTGAGCGTGCCGTCGTCGATCTTCGGCTTGAGGACGCTCATGGCGCCGTCGAAGAAGACCTGCGCGTTGGCGTCGTCGGGCGAACCCGCGAAGAGCTCGATGTTGTAGGGGCCGCTCGGCTTCTTGGCCTTCATGCCCTCGAGGAGCGCGTTGCCTTGAAGCTCGCCCACCTTGAAGTTGTCGTAGGCGACGTAGTAGTCGACCGCGTCGGTGTTCTTGATGAGGCGGTCGTAGGCGATGACGGTCGCGCCGGCGTCCTTGGCCGCCTTGACCTGGGTGCCGAGCTGGGCGCCGTCGATGGCCCCGACGACAATGACCTTGGCGCCCTTGGTCACCATGGACTGGATCTGGTTCTGCTGCTCGCCCACACCACCGTTGGCGAACTGGACGTCGGCCTTGAAGCCGGCCCCTGCGAGGTCGTCCTTGAAGAGCTGCTCGGCGAGGACCCAGTTCTCCGAGGTCTTCTGCGGGAGCGAGACACCGATGAGCGAGTCGGCCCCGAAGCCGCCGGCGCCGCCGGAGGCGGAGCTGTCGGAGCCCGAGGCAGGGGTGTCCTCGTCCGCCCGGCCGCAGCCGGTCAGAGCGAGTGCGGCGACGGCGGTGGCCGCCATCAGCTTGGTGAGGGAACGCATGTCGTCTCTTTCTTTCGTATGCCGTGGCGCACCCGGGGCGGAAGCGTCACTGTCGTGCCTATTCAGTTGTGCGGTGGCGCGGCTCAGGACTCCTGCTTGACGGTCTCGCCCGTCTCCTTGGTCGCCCGGCCACCGAAGTTCTGCATGAGGAGGCCGGTGATCGAGCGCCGGCCCTGGCTCTTGTTGTAGACGTCGAACGCGACGGCGGTGAGGAGCACGAGGCCCTTGATGATCTGGGTCATGTCGGCGCCGACGCCGAGCAGTTGGAGGCCGTTGTTGAGGACGGCCATGACGAGACCACCGATGACGGCCCCGACCACGGTGCCGACACCACCGGTGACGGCGGCACCACCAATGAAGACCGCCGCGATCGCGTCGAGCTCCCAGCCGACGCCGTCGAAGGGACCGGAGGCGTTGGAGCGGGCGACGAACATCATCCCGGCGAGCGAGGCGAGGACCGACATGTTCATCATGACGAGGAAGTTGACCCGCTTGGAGCGCACGCCCGACAGCTCGGCGGCGTGCCTGTTGCCACCGACGGCGTAGACGTGGCGACCGATGATCGTGCGCGTCGAGATGAAGCCGTAGAGGAGGACGAGGGCGCCGAGGATGAGCGCCGAGATCGGCAGCGACGTCCCCGGGCGACCCGAGGCCATGAGCAGCGCGACGGCGAGGATGGCGACCGAGATGAGGGCGAGCCGGATCCACATGACGGTGCCGTCCTCGAGCTCGGCGCCGATCTTCTTCTGGTTGCGCCGGTTGCGCAGCGTGCCGACGATGATCGCCGCACAGACGAGGATGCCGATGAGCACCGTGAGGTTGTTGTAGCCGGTCTTGGGGCCGACCTCGGGGAGGTACCCCGCGCCGATGGTCTGGAACTCCTCGCCCACCGGGACCGTGTTGGACTTGCCGACGTACTGGTTGGCGCCGCGGAAGATGAGCATGCCCGCCAGGGTGACGATGAAGGCCGGAATCCCGACCTGGGCGACCCAGAAGCCCTGCCACGCACCGACGAGCGCACCGATGCCGAGGCCGAGCAGGATGCCGAGCCACCACGGGATGCCCCAGTCGCGCATCGCGATGGCGACGACGATGCCGGCGAAGGCCGCGACCGAGCCGACCGAGAGGTCGATGTGGCCGGCGATGATGACGAGCACCATGCCGATCGCCATGACGAGGATGTAGCTGTTGCCCTGGAAGATGTTGATGACGTTGCCGGGGTCGAGGGTCAGCCCGTCCGTGAGGATCTGGAAGAGCACGATGAGGAAGACCAGGGCGAAGATCATCCCGAACTGACGGGTGTCCCCACCGAAGATTTCCTTGATCTTGTTCATGCAGCGTCCTTCGGGGTGCTGGACTGCGACGTCCTGGTCATGAGCCGCATGAGCGACTCCTGGTTGGCTTCGGCCTTGTCGAGGACACCGGTGACCCGGCCCTCGCTGATCGTGTAGATCCGGTCGCTCAGCCCGAGCAGCTCGGGGAGCTCGGAGCTGACGACGATGACGCCCTTGCCCTGGCTCGCGAGGCGCTGGATGATCCCGTAGATCTCGTACTTGGCGCCGACGTCGATGCCGCGGGTGGGCTCATCGAGGATGAGCAGGTCGGGGTCGGTGAAGAGCCACTTGCTCAGCACGACCTTCTGCTGGTTGCCACCCGAGAGCTTGGCCACGCCGTAGTCGACCGACGGGGTCTTGGTGCGCAGCTGCTTGCGGTAGTCGTCCGCGGCCGAGTGCTCGGCGCGCCGGTCAATGACGAGGTTGTGCGCGATCTTCTTGAGCTTGGCCGAGACCGTCGTCGTCTTGATGTCGTCGAGGAGGTTGAGGCCAAGCGACTTGCGGTCCTCGGTCACGTAGCCGATGCCCGCGTCGATGGCCGCCGGCACACTGCGCAGGTCGACCTTCTTGCCGTTGAGGGTCATCTCGCCGCCGAGCCACGTGCCGTAGGAGTGGCCGAAGATCGAGCGCATGAGCTCGGTGCGGCCCGAACCCATGAGGCCGGCGAACCCGACGATCTCGCCGCGGCGGACGAAGAACTCGGACTGCTTGGCGACGAGCCGCTCGGGCACCTGCGGGTGGGCGACGGTCCAGCCCTTGACCTCGAACATCACCTCGCCGATCTCGGGGGTGTGGTCCGGGAAGCGCGACTCGAGAGAGCGTCCGACCATGCCGCGGATGATGCGGTCCTCGTCGACGGCGCCCGCGCGCACGTCGAGCGTCTCGACCGTCTGGCCGTCGCGGATGATCGTGATCGCGTTGGCGATGGCCTCGATCTCGTTGAGCTTGTGGCTGATCATGATCGACGTGATGCCCTTGGCCTGGAGGCCGCGGATGAGGTCGAGCAGGTGGCGCGAGTCCTCCTCGTTGAGGGCCGCCGTCGGCTCGTCGAGGATGAGCAGCTGCACGTCCTTGGCGAGGGCCTTGGCGATCTCGACGAGCTGCTGCTTGCCGACGCCGATGTTCTTGATCGGGGTCTCGGGGTCCTCGGCCAGGCCGACGCGCGCGAGGAGGTCGCGGGCGCGGTTGTTGGTCTTGACCCAGTCGATGGCGCCCCGCTTGGTCTCCTCGTTGCCGAGGAAGATGTTCTCGGCAATGGAGAGCTCGGGGATGAGCGCCAGCTCCTGGTGGATGATGACGATGCCCGCGTGCTCGGAGTCGCGGATGTTGTTGAAGGTCACGTCGGCGCCGTTGTAGCGGATCGTGCCCTCGTAGGAGCCGTGCGGGTGGACGCCCGACAGGACCTTCATGAGGGTCGACTTGCCGGCGCCGTTCTCGCCGCAGATCGCGTGGACGTCACCACGACGGACCGTCAGGTTGACGTCGGACAGAGCCTTGACACCGGGGAATGTCTTGGTGATGCCCGTCATCTCAAGGATGGGTGCCGGATCGGCCACGTCGTCTCCTCGTCGAATCGCCACCGCGGACCTCAGTGGCCTCGGTGCTTGGATGCTAGACCCAGACGCTGTCAGGAGCGCGACGTTCTCGAGCCGGACGCGCGGCTTGTCCGGTGGACAAGCAGAAGTGGACAAATCGGGCGTCTCCCCGGGAGTCGCTCCGGTCAGGGGATCGTCGGCTCCGGGTCGTACCAGCCGCCCCGCTCCTCGGCGAGGGCCGAGAAGCGCTCTCGCAGTCCGCTCTCGACCGGGCCGGCCGGGTCCTCGACCATCTCCTCGCGGATGTGGACCGCCCACTCCGCGTCCTCGGCGTCGTCCTCCCCCGCGTGCGCGACGCGCAGCACCCGCACCTCGGTGAAGCCCTCCTCGGCGAGCTCGGTCGCGATCTCGTCGGCGGTGCCGCGCTCGGGGAAGAGGAGGAGGTGCTCGGTCACGAGCCGAAGCGTATGCCGTGCCGGCGAGCACGCGGACACAACTCGCCAATTCCTCCCGTTCGGTACGGAGTGCGTGTGTACCGAACGGGAGGAATTGGCGAGTTGTGGGCGGAGGGGTGGCGGGTCAGGGACGCCAGAGGACGAGCGCCTGCGACGCCGAGCCGGACCCGGGGCGGCGACGAGGTCGCTCGCCGAGACGGCTGGCGAAGATCTCGCCGCCGGGGCCGACCGAGAAGACGCGCGGGCCGCCCGAGGCTGCTGTTTCGAGACGCTCGACCTCGCGGGACAGCTCGACGACGCGGGCGCGCAGGGCGGCCACGGAGTTCTCGAGCTCGAGGATGCGGGCGATGCCGGCCAGGCTCACGCCCTCCTCCTGCGAGAGCCGCTGGACCTCGCGGAGCTGCGCGACGTCGCGGGCGGAGTAGCGGCGACCGCCGCCGCGGGTCCGCGACGGGGTGACGAGCCCGAGCCGGTCGTACTGGCGCAGGGTCTGCGCGTGCATGCCGGCGAGCTCGGCCGCGACCGAGATGACGAAGACGGGTGCCTCGTCGTCCGGTCGCGGCTGGCCCTGGCGCGCTGCCATGGTCAGGCCCTGGCCCGCTCTGCGAGGTCGGCCCGCGGGTCGGTGCCCTCGGCCTCGGCCCGCAGCACCTCGACGGCCTCGCGGGCGCGCTCGGAGAGCTCGGCGGGCACGACGACCTGCACCTTCGCGAGCAGGTCACCGGTCCCGGACCTGCCCGCGACCCCGCGGCCCTTGACGCGCAGCACGCGTCCGGACGGGGTGCCCGGCGCGATGCGCACCTTGACGCTCGAGCCGTCGAGCGTCGGCACGGCGACGGTCGCTCCCAGCGTGGCCTCCGCGAAGGTCACCGGCAGGTCGACGGTGAGGTTGTCGCCGTCGCGCCCGAAGACCGGGTGCCTCTCGACGGCGACGGTGAGCATGAGGTCGCCGGCGGCCGCACCCGGCTCGCCCGGCTGGCCTTTGCCGCGCAGCCGGATCTTCTGACCGTCCTTGACCCCGGCGGGGATGCGCGCGGTGATCGTGCGCCCCTCGGCGGTCCGCAGGGTCACCGTCGAGCCCTCGACCGCGTCCCGGAAGGGGAGGGTCGTGGAGGCCTGGACGTCGGCGCCCTTGCGGGGACCGCGGGGGGCGCCGTAGCCGGCATACCCGGGTTGTGGACGACCACCGCCACCGGCCGCACCCCCGAACATCTGCGACAAGAGGTCGTTGATGTCCTCCCCGCCGCCGCCGGGGTAGCCGCCGTAGGAGCCACCACCAGTGTCGAACCGGACGCGCTGCCCACCGCCGCCGAAGTGGCTGAAGATGTCGTCGAAGCCGCCGTTGCCGCCCGGCCCGCCGGCAGTGAAGCGCGCGCCGCCGCGCGCCATCTGGCGCACCGCGTCGTACTCCTCACGCTGCTTGGGGTCGGACAGCACGGCGTGGGCCTCGCCGATGTCCTTGAACTTCTGCTCGGCAGCCGCGTCCCCGGGATTCTTGTCGGGGTGGTGGGTGCGCGCGAGCTTGCGGTAGGCCTTCTTGATCGCACCGGAGTCGGCGTCCTTGGGGACGCCGAGGATCGCGTAGAAGTCCTTCTCGAACCAGTCCTGGCTCGCCATCAGCGCCTCCTTTCGGACATCGTATGCCGTTGCGCCACAGGGGCGTTCGGCGTGCGAACCGGCGTGGTGCCGGGCCGCGTCACTCGGGGTCGGCGACCGCGACCCGCGCGGGACGCAGGACCTGGTCGCCGGTGCGGTAGCCGGGCTGGAGCACCTGGACGACGGTGGTCGTCGTCGCGTCGGTGGGGAGCTCGGCGTTGGAGGCGTCCCAGGCGGAGTGCATGAGCGCCTCGTGGTGCATCGGGTCGAAGGGCTCGCCGACCGCGCCGAAGCGGGTCAGACCGAACTTGCCCAGGCTCGACTCGAGCTTGTCGGCGATCGCCACGAACGGGCCCTCGGCGAGGTCTCCGTGCTCGCGAGCGAGCTGGATGTCGTCGAGGACCGGAAGCAGCGAGTCGAGGACGTCACGCACGGCGCGCTCCTGGACCGCGGCGCGGTCCCGGTCGACGCGGCGCTTGTAGTTGACGTACTCCGCGTTGAGCCGCTGGAGGTCGTCGAGCCGCTGGGCCGCGAGCGCCGTGTCGGGGTGCTCGCCGCCCCGGCCACTGTCGCCGCGGTCGCCGCTGTCGCCGTAGACGGGCTCGCGCTCGCCCGCGGGGGCGGTGGCCCCGGCGTCGCCGGCCGGGGCCACCTCCTCACCGTCGTTGGCGGACTCGGTGTTGATCGCGTCGTCGGAGGACTCGTCGACTGTCTCGTCAACGAGCTCGGCGTCGACGACCTCGTCCTCACCCGGCATACGGGGGTCGGTCACTTCTTCTCCTCGTCGTCCTCGACGACCTCGGCGTCGACCACGTCGCTGTCGTCGTTGGCCTGGGCGCCGGCCTGCTCGGCGCCATCGGAGGCCTCGCCACCGGGCACGTCACCGGACTCGCCCTGCTCGGCCGCCGCGGCGTACATCGCGGCGCCCATCTTCTGCGACTCCTCGTTGAGATGGTCGATCTTGGCCTGGATCTCGTCTCGCGACAGCGTCGACTCGGGCTTGATCGCCTCCTTGAGGTCCGCGAGCGCGGTGTCGACCGGGCTGCGCTGCTCGTCGGTGAGCTTGTCACCGGACTCGCTGAGGAACTTCTCGGTCGAGAAGACGAGCGACTCGGCCATGTTGCGGGTCTCGGTCTCCTCGCGACGCTTCCTGTCCTCGTCGGCGTGGGCCTCGGCGTCCTTGACCATGCGGTCGATCTCCTCCTTGGACAGCGCGCTGCCGCCCGAGATGGTGATCTTCTGCTCCTTGCCGGTGCCGCGGTCCTTGGCCGTCACGTGGACGATGCCGTTGGCGTCGATGTCGAAGGTGACCTCGACCTGCGGCACGCCGCGGGGGGCGGGCGCGATGCCGGAGAGCTCGAAGGTGCCGAGCGCCTTGTTCTGCTGGGCGATCTCGCGCTCACCCTGGAAGACCTGGATGAGGACCGACGGCTGGTTGTCCTCGGCCGTCGAGAAGACCTCGGAGCGCTTGGTCGGGATGGCCGTGTTCCGCTCGATGAGCTTGGTGAAGAGCCCACCCTTGGTCTCGATGCCGAGCGAGAGCGGCGTGACGTCGATGAGGAGGACGTCCTTGCGCTCGCCCTTGAGGACACCGGCCTGCAGGGCGGCGCCGAGCGCGACGACCTCGTCAGGGTTGACGCCCTTGTTGGGCTCCTTGCCACCGGTGAGTTCCTTGACGAGCTCGGTCACGGCCGGCATACGGGTCGAGCCACCGACGAGGACAACGTGGTCGATGTCGGAGAGCTGGATCCCGGCGTCCTTGATGACGTTCTGGAACGGCTGCTTCGTGCGGTCGAGGAGGTCCTTGGTCATCTGCTCGAACTGGGCGCGGGTGAGCGTCTCGTCGAGGTGGATGGGGCCGTTCTCGCTCATCGAGAGGTACTGCATCGAGATCGTCGTCGAGCTGGCGGAGGAGAGCTCCTTCTTGGCCTGCTCGGCGGCGTCACGCAGACGCTGCATGGCGATCTTGTCCTTGGACAGGTCGACGCCGGTGTTGTTCTTGACGGTCGTGAGGAGGTGCTTGACGACGCGGTCGTCCCAGTCGTCACCACCGAGCTGGTTGTCACCGCTCGTCGCGCGGACCTGGATCGTCGAGAAGCCGTCCTCCGGGTCCTTGCCGACCTCGAGGAGGGAGACGTCGAAGGTGCCACCACCGAGGTCGAAGACGAGGATGAGCTCGTCCTCCTTGCCCTTGTCGAGGCCGTAGGCGAGCGCGGCGGCGGTGGGCTCGTTGACGATGCGCAGGACGTTGAGGCCCGCGATCTCACCGGCCTCCTTGGTGGCCTGGCGCTCGGCGTCGTCGAAGTAGGCGGGGACGGTGATGACCGCGTCGGTGACGGGCTCACCGAGGTAGGACTCGGCGTCGCGCTTGAGCTTCTGGAGCGTGCGGGCGCTGATCTCCTGCGCGGTGTACTTCTTGCCGTCGATGTCCTCGCTCGTCCAGTCGGTGCCCATGTGGCGCTTGACGGAGCGGAGGGTGCGGTCGGCGTTGGTCACGGCCTGGCGCTTGGCGATCTCACCGACGAGGACCTCACCGCCCTTGGAGAAGGCGACGACCGACGGGGTGGTGCGGCCCCCCTCGGCGTTCGCGATGATCGTGGGCTCGCCACCCTCGAGGACGGCGACGGCGGAGTTGGTGGTTCCGAGGTCGATACCGACTGCACGGGCCATGTGACTGTCTCCTTGCGTTGAGCGTGGGTTGAGTTGCTGTCACTCAAGTTAGGAGCCCGTATGCCGGGTGGCAAATCCGTGCGTCCAAACTTGCGTTCACTTGGCTCAACTCTCGGTCGCTCGCGATTGTTCCGCGCGAGCTCACGGCACCCGCTACTGTCCTGACAGCGGGCCGGTGGGGCCCAGATCTGGGGGTTACTCATGCGCATCCTGCGAGCCGTGACGGCTGCGGCATCGCTCGTCGCCGTCCTCGCGACGTCGCAGGTGAGCCACGCACCCACGGCGCAGGCGACGACCCCGGCCAGCCTGAAGGCCTGCACCCGGATCACCGCGACGACGTCCAACGACAGGCTGTCGAACGGGCTCTACACCCTCGCCGTGTACACCTCCTCGATGGAGGTCGTGCAGTACGTGCGGATGTACGGCGGCGAGGGCGATCGCTACTTCGCGACGACGACGTGGAACCGGTCGGACCCACGGCAGGTGACCCGTGCCAGTGCCACCTACCTGGCCCTGCACTGCAACGGCGACCTCGCCCTCCGCCGCGCCGACCACTCGCTCATCTGGCACTCGAACACGGCGAACCGCGGGATCGTCACGGCAACGCTGAGCCCCTGGGGGAACCTGCTGCTCAAGAACGCCGCCGGCGCCGTGCTCTGGCAGAGCGGGACCACCGCCGGGGCGCTCGGCCCGGGCGCCATCCTGCCGAGCGAGGGGATGCTCGCCACCTACGGCCAGCTCCCCAACAGCACGACCCGGTCCACCCTGACGATGCAGGCCGACGGCAACCTCGTCCTCCGCCGGAACTCCACCGTGGCGTGGCAGACGCGGACCTCCGTGCCCGGCTCGGTGGCGGGCTTCTCGCCGACCGGCCACCTCTTCGTCCGCTCCCCGTCGGGCACGCTGCTCTGGGTGAGCCCCGGTGCGCGGACGAGCTACTCGGTCCTCGACCTCGACGTCATCGACCAGTGGTATCCGACCCACCGAGCCGTGTGGGGCATGGCCTGACGACGCGGCGCGAGTCCGACCGGCACCCGTTGTCGGTGGCCCGCCCTACGGTGTCTCCATGGCTGAGGAGAGCACCACGAGGCGCTTGCGGGTCGTCCGCGAGGAGCGGCCGGTCGTCCGCGAGGAGCGGCCGGTTGCCGTCGATGTCGTCATGACCGCCGAGGTCGCCAGCGACCTCGAGCGCGAGGCCTACTGGGCGCGGCTCGAGGCACTGCGGGCAGAGCGGGCCCGCCTGCTCGCGGGCTGACGCGACCGTCAGAGCTGGAGGATGACGGCCGAGACGAGGAGCGAGGAGTGCACGCCCTTGGGGTCGTGCAGCTCCCCCGGCTCGGTGACGACCCGGTCCGCCCGAGTCCGCACCGCCGCTCCGGGGTCCTCGGCGACGAGGTCCTCGCAGAGGCCGGCGACGACTGCGGCCGCATCGTGCTCGTCGAGGCCGTCGAGCGCGAGTCCGTTGTGGAGCAGCGTGGCCGCCTCGCGGAAGACCTCGCGCGCCATCTCGCGGTCGACCTCCGGCCTGGCGTCGGCCACCCCATCGGCGGTGGCCAGCAGCCGGTCGTAGGGCGGTTGCAGGGCGGCGTCGGTCATCTCCCGAGAGTCCCAGCGGGACGGGCTCGGACACAACCGGGTTAGGTCCCCACACGTCGGGTCGCGACCGGCGATGTCGTCGCCCGCGTCGGCGTCATGAGGCGCGGTCAGCCGAGCGAGACGACCATCTTGCCGGTGTTCTCGCCGCGCATGAGCCCGAGGAAGGCGTCGACGCCGTTCTCGATGCCCTCGACCCGCGTCTCGGCGTAGGTGAGCTCGCCGGAGGCCAGCCAGCCGCCGACCTCCTCGACGAACTGCGGCTGGAGCGCGGCGTGGTCGCCCACGAGCATCCCCTGCAGGCGGAGCCGCTTGCCGATGACGAGCGCGAGGTTGCGGGGAGCCGGGGTCGGCTCGGTGGCGTTGTACTGCGCGATCATCCCGCAGATGACGGCGCGGCCACGGACGTTGAGCGACGAGATCGCGGCCTCGAGGTGCTCGCCGCCGACGTTGTCGAAGTAGACGTCGATGCCGTCGGGAGCGGCTTGGCGCAGCTGCTCGGCGACCGGGCCGTTCTTGTAGTTGAAGGCGGCGTCGAAGCCGTACTCCTCGACGAGCAGGCGGACCTTCTCGTCGGAGCCGGCCGAGCCGATGACGCGGGACGCGCCCTTGAGCTTCGCGATCTGGCCGACCTGGCTGCCGACGGCACCGGCCGCTCCCGAGACGAAGACCGCGTCGCCGGACGTGAAGGATGCGACCTCGAGCAGACCCGCGTATGCCGTGAGCCCGGTCATGCCGAGGACGCCGAGGTAGGCGGAGAGCGGGGCCCGCGAGGGGTCGACCGTGACGACGGCGGCGCCGTCGACCTCGGCGTACTCGCGCCAGCCGAGCCCGTGCAGGACGTGGTCGCCGACGGCGATGCCCTCGGCGGCGGACACGACGACCTCGCCCACGGCGCCACCCTCCATCGGGCGGTCGAGCTGGAAGGGCGGGGTGTAGGACTTCACGGCGTTCATCCGGCCCCGCATGTAGGGGTCGACCGAGAAGTGGAGGTTGCGCACGAGCACCTTGCCTTCGGCGGGAGCGCTGACCGGCGCCTCGCGCAGGGCGAAGTCGTCGGTCGTCGGCCACCCCTGGGGGCGGGCGACGAGGTGCCACTCACGGCTGGACGTGGGAAGTGCTGCGGTCATGGGTGGAGGCTCTCCTCGGGTGGGACAAAACTTCAGTACGTGAAACACCATGCTCCGAGATATTTCAGGTTGTCAAATACTTGGCTATCGTTAGGGCATGGCCACCTCTCGCACCGACCCGCTCACCTCCGAGGTCGTCGACCTCATCGGGTCCGTGGTGGCGCGCTACCACGCGGAGTACGACCGGGCCGCGGCCGCGCACTCGCTCACCGGAGCCCAGGCACGGCTGCTGGCACTGCTCGCGCTCGAGCCGCTTCCCATGCGCAGAATCGCCCGGACCCTGCGCTGCGAGCCCTCCAACGTCACCGGCATCGTCGACCGGCTCGAGGCCCGCGGGCTCGTCGAGCGTCGCCCTGACCCCGCGGACCGCCGGGTCAAGGTCGCTGCGGCGACCCCCGAGGGCACTCGCACCGCGCGGCGGCTGCGGGCGTCGCTCGGGTTCGCCAAGGAGCCGCTCGCCGAGCTCTCCCAGGCCGAGCGGACGACCCTGCGCGACCTCCTGCAGAGGATGGTCGGCGACCCCGACGGCTCCTGACCTCCCGGGGCGCCGCGATTCCCTACACTCCCTGCCATGGGGGAGAACGTGACGGCTGGGCGAGGCGTGCTCGGGCGCGCCCGCGGCTTCGTCAAGGGCAGGCCGGCGAGCCAGAAGGTGGGTGGCGGCGTCGCCGCCGCGCTGCTCGCGAGTGCTCCGTTCGGCGGGCTCGCCGGGGTGCCCGAGCCCGGGCCCGCGCCGATCGCCAAGGGCAAGGCCGTCATGGTCGGGCCCTACGAGGTCGTCGTCGACCAGGTCGTCGAGCTGCCCGACCTCAAGCCGGCGGTCTCCCCCGATCCCTCCGAGCGGGTCATCGTCGTCGACATGAAGGTGACGCTGACGGGTGACCGCCCGGAGTATGCCGTCACGCTGACGAAGAACGTCTCGGTCGCCGGTGGCGGGGTCAAGGTCGTCGACGGTCCGGACCTCTACTTCGTCGAGGACGCGACGCGGATGTCGAACATCAACCCTGGCCTCACCTACCGGCTCGCGCTCACCTACACGACCTCGGGCCCGTGGCAGGGGGACTCGCTCACGCTGAGCACCAACCTCGTGGAGTTCCGCGAGGAGGACAAGCAGACCCTCGACCCGGACGCCTGGGTCGCCCGCGACGAGATCGAGTCGCGCGGGACCTTCCCCCTCGTGAGGCGCTCATGAGGCGCAGCATCGCCCTGGCCGCCTTCGTCCTCGCGGCCATGGGTATCGGCCGGCTCATCACCGACCACGTGCCTATGGGCGACGTCGCCGACAAGCCCTTCACGCACGCCGGCACCGTCGGCGCGAAGGTCGCCCTCGACTACGCCGACGTCACGGTCACCGCCGTCCACGTCACGCCGACGATCATGGGCAACCCGGCCTCGGCCGCCGGCGGCCGCTTCCTCGTCGTCGACACCGAGCTCGTCGCCACTCGCGAGCCGGTCTTCATGGCCGGCTTCTTCCTCGTCGACGGTCGTGACCACCGCTGGATCGCCTCGACGCGCGGCAGCGAGTGCGTGACGAGCGCCGAGCTGTCGACCGGCGTCAAGCACTACGCGAGCATCTGCTTCGACGTGCCCAAGCGCGCCCTCTCGGGCGCGCGGCTCGTCGCCACCCGAGGGATGTGGACCTCGCACGAGTCCGAGTTCCGCCGCGACGACCTCGCCGAGGTCGACCTCGGCATCGATGCCTCAGAGGTCGACGAGCTCTGGGCAGGCACCGACCCGGTCAACGTCAAGGAGAGCGGACCCGTGCCGCCTGCGGAGGCCCGACGATGAGCGCCACGGAGACGACGACGCCGCCCACCCGCGCCGACCGCCCCCGCCGGCCCAGCCGCTGGTGGATGGCGGCCGTGCCCGTCGCCATCGTCGCGATGCTCGCCGCGAACGGCTACCGCGTCCCGGTCTTCTGGTGGCAGTCCGGCCAGCACCACGAGATCGCCTCCGGCGACCGTGACGAATGGGTGCGGGTCACCGAGGACTACACCGACGCCCTCGGCGACACGACCCGCACCTACGAGGTGCGCCTCGCAGGGCTGGGAGGTGCCGACACGGCATACGAGGACCGGGGCGGGGACGAGTTCACGCTCGCCGACGGCATGGTCGCGCGCACGGTCGACCTCGACTTCCGCGCGGAGCCGGACCAGACCCTCAAGAACTGTGCGGTGACGCTCGTCGACGACCGGGGCAGGCAGTACAGGGTCGGCCACGTCCAAGACGGCATCGGGCCCACGGTGACCAACTGCGTTCCCGAGGAGACGCCGGGACCCAGCGTCGCGATCTTCGAGACCGAACGTCGTGGAGCGCTTCCCCCCAAGGAGCTGCCACGGCCGCGGGAGTGGTCGACGTCGCCGACGGTCGCCGCACCAAAGGACGCCCGGTTCGTCGAGGTGCGGATCTCCTTCGAGAACCCCGACTACGTCACGCTCCGGCTGCCGGACTGACCTCGTGCGGGGCCGCCGGCTGGGGGGCGTCAGCGGTCGGACGCAGCTTCGGCCCGAGCAGCCAGTCGATGGCGGCGGCGAGCAGGGCGGCGGCGAGAACCATGGTGATCGCGAGGCCGACGGCCTTCTCCATGGGCGAGATCGCGAGCCAGGTGTCGGTCTGCAGCGGGCCGATGACGAGACGGAGCAGCTGCCCGACGAGCCACGGGATGCGGATGACGAGGAGGAAGGCGAGGCAGAAGGTGAGCATCGGCAGCAGTCCCGCGGTCGCCATCATCCGCAGGCCGTTCCAGAACGCCGACCACCGCTCGCGCACGTCGGCGACGAGCCCGCCGCCGACCCTGCGCACCGGCGCCGGGATCCGCTCCCAGCGCGGGTTCGGCTGTGCCGTGGGCGCTTCGGGAGCCGAGAGCTTGTGCCCGAGGACGACGGCGCCGACGGTGAGCCACGCGAGCGGCACGATGACGACCGCGTCGACCGCGCCGAGCAGGCCGAAGAGCCACGTCGTCGCGGTGTCGACCGGGTTCGCCAGCGGGCCGAGTGACGTGACGACCTGGTCGTACTGGTCGAGGACGAGGCGCGACGCCCGGCGCTCCTGCACCCAGGCGATCCCGTCCTCGCGGAAGTCGGCGATCTTCTGCGCGACCTGCGAGGTGTAGTAGACCTCGACGAGCGCACCGGCGAACGCGAGCCAGAGGAAGCGGGTCACGCTCTCGATCCGGCCCAGCGCGTAGCGCACCACCCAGGCGATGACGACGATGGCGAGAACCACCTGCCAGTCGTAGATCGCGAGCCGGCCGGCGAAGTCGATGTCGGGCGGCTCCCCGAGCGTGAACTGGTTGAACTCGTCGTATGCCGCCTCGTTGGTGAAGCGGTAGAGGTCCTCCTTGAGCAGCCCGTAGGAGACGTAGACCGCGAGGAAGGGCACGAGCACGCTCACCGCGACGTCGACGAGCCGCATCTCGCGCTTCTCGGTCGGCGCCTGACGGGCCTCGCGGCGGGACAGCTCGGCGACGTTGGGGAGGGCACCGCGCGTCATCCAGAGCATCGCGATCATCGCGAGCAGGAAGCCGAGCGGTGCGAGGACGAGGATGAGCTGGGCGACGAAGGCGTTGTGGTCGCTCACCTCGACGGCGACCCAGAGCGCACCGCTGCGCAGCGCCAGCCCGAGGCAGGCGATGACGACGAAGGGCGCCCAGTAGACGCGGAGCACCCGCCAGGCGGACACGAGCACCGCCGGGATGTCGCGCACCCTCATCTCGTCGTTCATCGCCCATCCCCCGAATGTCGTCGCCCGTGCGGCCGCCCCACGGACGTCGCGTGACGCCGTCCTGGCGCCGTCCTGACGCCCCGGAGCATATCCAGTCAGGACGCCGAGTCGACCTCGTCCGCGTCGAGGAACGCGCGCACGGCGTCGAGGAACTCCCGCGGCCGGGCCGCGTGGACCTCGTGCCCGACGTCGATGGTGACCGTGGTGGCGCGAGGCACGACTGCGACGAGGTCGTCGACCCACTCCTGCGGCACGAAGCTGGTGGGGCCCCCGCCCACCGCGAGGACCGGGGCGGCGATACCGGCCAGCACCTTCGGCCAGTCGGCCGCCGGGGTGTCGACCTCGGGTCGCACCTGCTCGACGACGGCCCAGTCGAACGCGAGGTCACCGTCGGGACGGACGGGGGCGGCCGGCATACGGGGGCGCAGGAGACCGACGTCCTCGAGGACGAGACGTCGCACGAGGGGTGAACGGGCGGCGACCCGGCAGGCGACGAGACCGCCGAGCGAGTGCCCGACGACGTCGCTCTCCTCCCCCATCGAGGCAAGCAGCGCGAGGACGTCGGCGGTCATGAGCTCGACCGAGTAGGTGCCCGGCCGGTCCGACCCTCCGTGCCCACGCAGGTCGACGGCACGGACGGTCCGGTCGCGGGAGAGGTCGGCCGCCACCTCGGACCAGTTCTCGGCGGTGAGACCGGTGCCGGGCAGGAGGACGACCGGTGGGTGGGCCGGGCTCACGGCGTCCCACACGAGCACGGAGAGGTCGACGCCGGCGGCGTGTCGGGTCTCCCTCCTCATGCCGCCAGTCTGCCCGCGATGCCACCCCCTGCAAGGGCGCGACGGAAAGTTACGGAACAGAGCCATCCTCGCGGTAGTTATTGACGGAGCCTCCGGAGCCGTGTAGACCTCATCGACAACCGCGCCTTCGCGTGGGGCGCGGGGGCGATCCTCCGCGTAGGCCCGAGGATCGAGGACCGAAGATGTTCCACACGAACCAAGGCGGCCGGGGGCTCCGAACCGTGCTCTCCGGACTGCTCGTCACCCTGCTCGCCTGTGCCGTGGCGCTCGTCAGCGGCACCGGCGCCCAGGCGGAGACCAAGGACGAGAAGACCCTCACGGTCGCAGTGAGCCAGGAGGTCGACTCGCTCAGCCCCTTCCTCGCCGTGCGCCGGATCACGACCGCACTCGGCCGGCTCTCCTACGACTTCCTCACGAACTACGACCCCAAGACCGGCAAGACGATCCCGGCCCTCGCCGAGTCGTGGACGACGTCCGAGGACGGGCTCACGTGGACCTACAAGATCCGTGAGACGAAGTGGACCGACGGCCGGCCCGTCACCGCCGAGGACGCCCGCTGGACCTTCGACACGATGATGAAGGACGAGGCCGCGGCGACCGCGAACGGCAACTTCGTCGAGAACTTCGAGAGCGTCAGCGCCCCCGACCCGCGCACCCTCGAGGTCAAGCTCAAGGCACCGCAGGCGACGATGCTCGCGCTCGACGTGCCGATCCTGCCCAAGCACAAGTGGGAGGGCGTGGGCGACTACTCGAAGTTCAACAACGACACGGAGTTCCCGATCGTCGGCAGTGGCCCCTGGGTCGTCAGCGCCTACGAGGTGAACCAGTCGATCACCCTCACCCCCAACAAGGACTTCTGGCGGGGCGCCCCCAAGTTCGACAAGCTCGTCTTCCGCTACATCGACGACAGCGATGCGCAGGTCGAGGCGCTCAAGGCCGGCGAGGTCGACTTCGTCTCTGGTCTCACGCCGGCGCAGGCCAAGGCGCTCGAGTCCGCCGACAACATCACCGTCAACAAGGCCAAGGGCAAGCGCTTCCAGGCGATCACCCTCAACCCCGGCGCGAAGCTCCAGGACGGCACCGCCTTCGGTGACGGCAACAAGGCGCTGCAGGACCCGGTCGTGCGTGAGGCGCTCGTGCGCACCATCGACCGCGAGGCGATCTACAAGACCGCCTACGGCGGCTTCGGCGAGGCCAACGGCGGCTACATCCCCTCTCGCTACAAGGACTACCACTGGGAGCCCGAGGGCGACGCCGTCATCGGCTTCGACACCGCGAAGGCGGCTTCGCTTCTCGAGGGCGCCGGCTACGTCAAGGGCTCGGACGGCATCCGCGCCAAGGGCGGCACCAAGCTCTCGTTCCGCTTCAACGTGCACGCCGACAACCCGCAGTACGTCCAGGCCGCCGAGATGATGCGCGAGTGGGCCAAGGAGGCCGGCATCGACCTCAAGGTCGAGCCCGTGTCCGAGGTTGGCGCCCTGCTCGACGCGGGCACCTACGACATCCTCACGACCGGCTGGAGCGTCAACCCCGACCCCGACTACATCCTGGGCATCAACCGGTGCTCGGGCCTGCCCGCCAAGGTCGGCGGCCCCTACCTGTCCGACGCGTACTACTGCAACCCTGAGTACGACAAGCTGTATGCCGCGCAGCTGGCCGAGCTCGACCAGCCCAGGCGGGCCGAGATCGTCAAGCAGATGCAGGAGATGCTCTACAAGGACAACATCTTCGTCGTCTGGGGCTACGCCGACCAGCTCGAGGCCTTCCGCTCCGACACCATCGCCTCGATGCAGCCGCAGCCCGACCCGGGCGGCAACTACGACAGCCAGGACGGCTACTGGAGCTGGTGGTCGGCGACGCCCGTCGGCGGGGAGGACAAGGCCGCCGGTGAGTCCGGTGGCACCGGCTCGGGCCTCATGCTCGGTGGCGGTGCGGTCGTCCTCGCCGCCCTCGCGGCCGGCGCCGTCTTCCTGCGTCGTCGCGGTGGGACCACCGCCGACGACCGTGAGTGACGGATGACCGAGCTCCCACCCAGTGACGCGGTCCCGCACCTCGACGAGGTGCGGGACCGTGGGGGCGCCGCCGGCGGCGTCGGCGTCGTCGGCACCGCCGACCGACGCGGGCGCGACGACGACCGCCTGCGCCGCAACGCGGCATACCTCGGCAAGCGGTTGCTCGGTGCGGCCGTCTCGCTCGTGGCCGTGATCTTCACGAGCTTCTTCCTCTTCCGGATCATCCCCGGCGACCCGGTGCGCGTCATGACGCACGGCCGCCCCGTGACGATCGAGCAGAAGGAGGCGCTCGCTCGCGAGTTCGGGCTCGACAAGCCGATGCTCGAGCAGTTCGTCAGCTACCTGCTCGGGGTGCTGCGCTTCGACTTCGGGGAGTCCTTCCAGTACAACCGGCCGGTCCTGTCGATGGTCGGTGAGCGGCTCGGCCCGACGCTGCTGCTCGTCGGCGCCAGCCTCGCCGTCTCGGCCGCGCTCGGGCTGTGGCTCGGCGTGCAGGGCGCGTGGAAGCACGGCAGCACCGCCGACCGCGTCAACACCGGTGTCGCGCTGACGCTCTGGTCGGTGCCCAGCTTCTGGCTCGGGCTCATCCTCATCGTCGTCTTCGCCTCGGGGCTGGGCTGGTTCCCGACCTCGGGCATGAAGACACCCGGCGTGACCGGGTTCGAGGCCGTGCTCGACGTGGCGCACCACATGGTGCTGCCGCTCGTGACCCTCGTCGCCGTCGTCTATGCGCAGTACCTCCTCGTCATGCGGTCCTCGCTGCTCGACGAGATGGGCTCGGACTACCTCACGACGGCGCGAGCCAAGGGCCTGCGCGACACCGAGGTCAAGCGCCAGCACGCCGTCCCCAACGCGCTGCTGCCGACGACGACGCTCGTCTTCATCAACATCGGGTTCGTGCTCTTCGGAGCCGTGCTCGTCGAGACGGTCTTCTCGTGGCCCGGGCTCGGCAAGCTCTTCTACGAGGGCCTGAGCGTGCCCGACCTGCCGCTCGTGCAGGGGCTGTTCGTCATCTTCTCGGGGGCGGTCATCCTCATGAACCTGGTCTCCGACCTCATCTACCCGCTCATCGACCCCCGGGTGCGTCCATGACCTCCGCCGCCTCCCCCGCGAACGCGTCTCCCCGCCAGCTCACCTGGGCTCGCCGCCGCCGTGCGGTGGGCACCTTCTGGGGCTCCTACCGGCAGAACCGCGCCGGGCTCTTCGGCCTCGTCGTGCTCGCCGCCTTCGTCCTCTCGGCGCTCCTCGTGCCGTGGCTCGTCGGCGAGGATGCGCTGAGCGTCACCCGCCCGCCCGGCGAGCCCCTGCAACCGCCGAGCGGTGAGTTCCTGCTCGGCACCGACCGCTCGGGTCGCTCGGTCCTCGACCTCATCCTCTGGGGCTCGCGCGTCTCGCTCACCGTCGGCTTCGCCGCGACCTTCATCTCGATCGCCCTCGGCTCGCTCATCGGCATCCTCGCCGGGCACTTCTCGGGCTGGCTGTCAGGGCTGCTGCTGCGCATCACCGACTGGTTCCTCGTCATGCCGACGCTCGTGCTCGCCGTGGCACTCGCCGCCGTCCTCGGCCGCAGCCTGTCGACGATCGTCATCGCCATAGGTGTGACGTCGTGGCCGACGACGGCCCGGCTCGTGCGCGCGCAGACCCTCGCGGTCGAGGCGCGTCCCTACATCGAGCGCGCCCGCGCGCTCGGCGGTGGCCACTGGCACGTCATGACCCGCCACGTTCTGCCCAACGTCATGCCGATCGTGCTCGCCCAGACGACGCTCATGGTCGCCGGCGCGATCCTCACCGAGTCGACCGTCGCCTTCCTCGGCCTCGGCGACCCGACCGTCCCGTCGTGGGGCAGCACCATCCAGGCCGCCCGCGACACGGGCGCGGTGAGCTCGGGCATGTGGTGGTACATCCTCCCGCCCGGCATCGCGATCGCCCTCGTCGCGCTCGCCTTCACCCTCTGCGGACGCGCCATCGAGGGCGTCCTCAACCCCCGACTGAGGTCCCGCTGATGACGACGCCACTGCTCGAGCTCGACGGCCTCACCGTCGGCTACCGCACCCGCGACGGGGTGGTCAACGCCGTCCGCGGTGTCGACCTCACCCTCGCCCGCGGCGAGAAGCTCGGCGTCGCCGGTGAGTCCGGGTCGGGCAAGTCGACCCTGGCGCTCGCCCTCCTGCGCCTGCTGCCGCCGTCGGCCTCGGTCACCGGACGGGTCCTCCTCGACGGCGAGGACGTCCTCGAGATGGGCTGGGGCCGGCTGCGCGCCGTGCGCTGGGCCGGAGCGTCGATCATCTTCCAGGGCGCGATGCACTCTCTCAACCCGGTGCAGACGATCGGCGACCAGATCACCGAGCCGATCCTGCGCCACCGGAAGGTCGGTCGCGACGCCGCCGACGCCCGGGTGCGCGAGCTCCTCGGTCAGGTCGGGATGCTGCCCGACCGCGCCCGCTCCTACCCGCACGAGCTCTCCGGTGGCCAGCGCCAGCGGGTCATGATCGCCATGGCGCTCGCGTGCGAGCCGGACCTCGTCATCGCCGACGAGCCGACGACGGCCCTCGACGTCATGGTGCAGGCGCAGATCCTCACCCTCATCGACGACCTCGTCGCGAGCCGCGGCATCAGCCTGCTCATGATCAGCCACGACCTCTCGGTCCTCTCCGACGTCTGCGACCGCCTCGCGGTGATGTATGCCGGCCGCGTCGTCGAGGTCGGTCCCGCCGGCGAGGTCTTCCGGCGGGCCCGCCACCCCTACGGCGGCGCGCTCGCGTCGGCGTTCCCGACCGTGGGCGACCCGGCCTCGCGGATGCGGCCGCAGGGACTGCCCGGCGACCCGCCCGACCCCCAGGCGCTGCCGAGCGGCTGCTCGTTCCACCCGCGCTGCCCGGTGCGGCTCGAGCACTGCGACTCGGTCGACCCCGTGCTCTGGCCCGCGGGCGGGTCGGGTGCGGCAGCTGCGGCAGGTGCGGCAGGTGCGGCAGCGGCGGCAGGCGCGGCACACGAGGCCGCCTGCGTACGGGTCCTGCCGGACGACGGCCGGTCCCTGGTCGCCTCCCCTGCCGGTGCCGACCGGGCCGGCGTCGACCCGACCAGCGCCGTGGAGGCCACCCGATGACCGACGCCCTGACCGCCGGCGAGATTGCGCCGACCACCACCGACACCACCACCGGCACCGCGACCCCGCTGCTCAGCGCCCACGAACTGCACGTCACCTTCCCCGGCCGTCGCGGCGGCGGGTCGGCTCGCGCCGTCGACGGCGTCAACCTCGACGTCGCACCGGGCGAGATCGTCGCGCTCGTCGGAGAGTCCGGCTGCGGCAAGACGACGCTCGCCCGCACCCTGCTCGGCTTGCAGAAGCCGACGTCGGGCACGGTGTCCTACCGCGGCACGCCCTTGGGCTATGGCTCCAAGGCGCTCAAGGCCTACCGCCGCGAGGCCCAGCTCGTCCTGCAGGACCCGAGCGGGTCGCTCAACCCGCGGCACACGGTCTACGACGCCGTCGCCGAGGGGCTGCGCATCCACGGCGAGGTCGCCGACGAGCGCGAGCGTGTGGCCGACGCCCTGTCCCGCGCGGGGATGCGACCGCCCGAGCGCTACTTCCTGCGCTACCCGCACGAGCTGTCGGGCGGGCAGCGGCAGCGGGTCGTCATCGCCGGTGCGCTCGTCCTCGACCCGACGCTGCTCGTCGCCGACGAGCCGGTCGCCTCGCTCGACGCCTCGGTGCGCGGCGAGATCCTCGCCCTGCTGCTCCGGTTGCGCGAGGAGCTCGGGCTCGCCGCGCTCGTCGTCACCCACGACCTCGGGCTCGCGTGGAACATCGCGGACCGGGTGGCCGTGATGTATCTCGGGCGGATCATCGAGACCGGCCCGGTCGAGAAGATCCTCACCGCCCCCGAACACCCCTACACCCAGGCCCTGCTCTCGGTGCTGCCCGAGGGCGGGGAGCCGGTCGTCCTCAGCGGCGAGCCACCGGACCCGTCCCGGGTGCCCGGCGGGTGCCGCTTCCACGTGCGCTGCCAGAGCCTCGCGTCGGGCGAGGCCGAGGCCGCCGGCGTGGCCGACCTCTGCCGGACGAAGGACCTGCCGGTGCTCGACGGGCGCGGCACCCAGGCCGCCTGCCACCTCGCGCAGGCCCGGCTGCTCGCGCCCTCAGGCGAGGGCGGGAACGTCCAGCACCAGCGTTGACGCGTCGGCGTCGAGCGTCGCCGGGATGCCGAGCGGGACGGTGATCGTGCTCGGGCAGTGACCGAAGCCGAGGTCCGCCAGCACCGGGACCCCGAGGTCGCCGAGCCGGTCCTGGAGCAGCTCGGTGACCGGCTCGCAGTCCTGCCACGAGCCCAGCACGACACCGGCGACGCCGTCGAGCCACCCCGAACGGCGCAGGTGCGTGAGGTAGCCGTCGATGCGGTACGCCTTCTCGTCGACGTCCTCGAGGAGGAGCAGACCACCGGAGGCGGACGGCATACCGGTCGCGGTGCCGAGCTCACCGGCGAGGAGGCTGAGGCACCCGCCGAGGGTGACCCCCTCCGCACGACCGCCCACGACCGGACGCGCCCACTCGGAGGTGAGGGTCTGCACCGACTCCGGCTCGAAGAGCGTGCGGCGCAGGTGCTCCGCGCTCGCGACATCGTTGAGGAAGACCTCGGTCGCCGACATCGGTCCGTGCAGCGTCACGAGGCCGAGGTGGGTCGTCACGGCCGAGTGCAGCGCGGTGATGTCGCTGTAGCCGACGAGCACCTTGGGCCCGGCCGTGCGCAGCGCCTCCCAGTCGACGCGGTCGACCATGCGCTGGACGCCGTAGCCACCACGGGCGCACACGACCGCCGCGACGTCGGGGTCGCACCACGCCGCCTCGAAGTCTGCGGCCCGGACGTCGTCGTCACCGGCGAGGTAGGAGAACCGCGGCGACCGCTCGCCCGCGCTGGAGGCGACCGTGACGTCGAGCCCCCAGCTCCGCAGGAGCTCGGCCCCGCTCTCGATCCGGTCCCGGGGGGCCGGTCCGCTCGGCGAGACGATGACGACGCGGTCCCCCTCGGTGAGCCGTCGCGGACGCTGCAGGGGCTTCACGCTGGACGCAGTCACCGCGCCATTCGACCACGCCACGCGGGACGGGGCGCCGAGGGACGCGCGTGGACGCCGGGCCGCGTCGAGGCACGGCCGGCGGGGTAGGTGAGGAGGAGACCACCTGTCGACGAAGGACGAAACGATGCTGCTCGAGACCGACACGACCCTCCTCGACCCGGGGTGGCGTGAGGCGGTGCACGACGTCGGCGGTGTGCTCCTGCACGTCGTCGAGGCCGGGAAGCCCGGCGACCCGGTCGTGGTCCTGCTGCACGGCTTCCCCGAGTTCTGGTGGGGATGGCGTCACCAGATGACGGCCCTCGCCGAGACGGGTCGCCACGTCGTCGTCCCGGACCTGCGTGGCTACAACCTCAGCGAGGCACCTGACGACGGCGTCGCCAGCTATCACCTCGACGTACTCGTGCAGGACGTCGTCGGACTGGTGGACGGGTTGGTCGGCGCGCCCGGCGATGCGCAGGTGGATCTCGTCGGGCACGACTGGGGCGCCATGATCGGCTGGCGGATCGCCGCGCAGCACCCCGAGCGACTGCGGCGGTTCGTCGCCATGGCGGGGCCGCACCCCGACCTCCTGCTCCGCTCGGCGCTGAGCTCACCGCTCCAGCCATTCCGGAGCGCGTATGCCGGTCTCTTCCAGCTCCCGTGGCTCCCGGAGTCGGTCCTGCGGGCGGCGGGGTTCACCGCGCTCCGCAGGGCCCTGCGGTCGACCTCGGAGCCCGGGACGTTCACGGACGCCGACCTCGACCGTTATGCCGAGGCCTGGGCGCGGCCGGGCTCCCTCACGGCGATGCTCGACTACTACCGCGCGCTGCGGCTGCCGCGGCCGGCGCTCGCCGCCGTCCGCGTGACCTGCCCGACGCTCGTGCTCTGGGGCGAGAACGACGCCTTCCTCGACACCCGGGTCGGCGAGGCCGCCCTCGCCCAGTGCACGGATGCCAGGCTCGTGGTGCTCGACGGTGCGACGCACTGGCTGCACCACGAGCAGCCCGAGCGGGTCAACGACGAGGTGCTCGGGTTCCTCGACGGCGGCGGCTGAGCGGTCCGCCTCAGCCCCGGCTGAGCAGGTGGGCGATCGCCGAGTTGCCCGCGACCTGGCCGGCGGCCGACGCCTGGACGACCGAGGCCATCGGCATCGGGTAGGCCGGCAGGTGCGCGAGGTCACCCCCCGCGAAGACGCCCGGTGCACTCGTGCGCCCGAACTCGTCGATGCGGACCGCCCCCGACGGGTTGCGCTCGAGGCCGAGCTGGTCGGCGAAGGGCGCCGACTGGTGCAGCGTCGGCACGACGAAGAGGACGGCGACGTCCTCGCTCGACCCGTCGTCGAGGGCGAGCCGCAGCCCGCCCTCGTGCCGCTCGAGCGAGGTGACGCGGGCGGCCACGCGCGGAACATCGAGCGTGGCCCCCTCGGGCAGCGCCTGGCCCTCGTCGAGAACGACGAGCTCGCCGGCGACCGGGCCGAGGAGCGCCGAGAGGTGCGGGGCGGCGGCCGCGCCGAGGATGCCGATGCGCTGCCCGGCGAACTCGAACCCGTGGCAGAACGGGCACTGAGCGGCGAGGTCTCCCCAGACCTCCTGCAGCCCGGGGACGGGCGGCAGCTCGTCCCGCACCCCGGTGGCGAGCACGACGGCATACGCGCTCATGACGTCACCACTGGCGAGGGTGAGCCGGAAGCCGGTCCCGTCGCGCTCGACCGTCTCGACCCGCTCCTCGCGCACCGCGACGGTGTCGTATGCCGTGAGCTCCCGTCGCGCGGCCGCGCGGAACTCCCCGGGTGGGGTGCCGTCGTGGGTGAGGACGTTGTGCATGTGGCTCACCGTCGCGTTGCGGTAGGTGCCGTCGTCGAAGACGGTGACCTGGCGCCGGACCCGGCCGGCGGTGAGAGCCGCCTGGAGGCCGGCTGGGCCACCGCCGATGACGGCGATGTCGGTGTGCTGGGGTGGGGGTGAGGTCGTCATGAGTCGATGGTGAACCTTCAGGTCAACCTGAAGGCAAGCCCGGGTCGCGGGCGGCCGGGCCGCCCCGGCCCGTCGTGCGCGGCGGCACGTAGCCACCCTCGGGCGGGACCATCTCGGCACGCACACCGAGAAGCCGGATGGGCCGGTCGTCGTCGAGCGAGTCCAGCAGCTCGAGCGCCGTCGCCGCGATGACGTCCGGGTCGAACGTCGGCTCGGCCATCTTGCGGATGCGGGTCGTCGTGAAGAACGGCGCGAACCTCACCTTGAGGTGCACTCGGGCGCACGCCCGGTCCTCGCGCCGGATGTCGTCGACGACCTGCTGAGAGAGCAGACGGATCGCGGCCTCGACCTCGCCCGCGTCGGTGAGGTCGCTCTGGTAGGTCGTCTCGCGCCCGTGGGCCCGCGCCACCCAGGGAGTGTCGTCGACGGTGGTCGCGCCGAGGCCGCGACCGAGCCGGCCGTAGTGCGGCCCCATCCGCGGCCCGAACTCGGCGGTGAGGACGTCGTCGGAGGCGTCGGCGAGCTGTCGGACGGTGTCGTAGCCGTGCGAGGCGAGGCGCGACGCGATCCGGTTGCCCACGCCCCAGAGCGCCGTCGTGGGCCGCTCCCCCATGACCTCGAACCAGTTGTCGTGGGTGAGGACGAAGGTGCCGCGCGGCTTGCCGAAGTCGGTGGCGATCTTGGCCCGGACCGTCGTGTCGCCCACGCCGACCGAGCAGTGCAGCTCCGAGGCGTCGAGCACCTCCGCCCGGATCGCGTCGGCGTGGGCGACCGCCTCGGCCACGTCGTCGCCCGGGGTCGTCAGCCCGACGAACGCCTCGTCCCAGCCGAGCACCTGCACGACGGCGCCGTCGTGCGCACGCAGCGTCTCCATGACGACGGCGGACGCGGCGTCGTAGGTCGGTCCGTCGACGGGCAGGAAGACCGCGTCCGGGCACCTGCGCGCCGCGAGGCGGAGAGGCATCCCCGAGCGCACGCCGAACTCGCGTGCCTCGTAGGACGCAGTCGACACGACGGCGCGCTCGGTCGGGTCCCCGCGACCGCCGACGACGACGGGCAGGCCGGTGAGCTCGGGCCTCCTGAGCACCTCGACAGCGGCGAGAAACTGGTCGAGGTCGACGTGGAGCACCCAGCGCGCCATGCGAACCAGTGTGCACGCAGGCACCGACGGGGCGTAGGTTCAGGTGAGCATGAAGGAAGGACGGTGACGATGCCCGACGACGACGCGACCTGGTCGATCAGCGACCTCGCCGGCCGCTTCGACCTGCCGACGCACGTGCTGCGGCACTGGGAGGACCTCGGCCTGCTCGAGCCGCGGCGCGACGCGTCCGGCTACCGCCGCTACGGCCACGACGACCTCGTCCGCGTCGCCGTCATCCAGCGCAACAAGCTCGCCGGCATGACCCTCGAGCAGATCGGCGTGCTGCTGGACGCCGACGCCCGCGACCGTCACGAGGTCCTCGAGGCGCACCTGCGCGACCTCGAGGAGCGGCGCATCGCGCTCGACCGCTCGCGAGAGATGACCGAGCACGCGCTGCGCTGCCGCGCCCACGACATCACCGCATGTCCGCGCTTCGCCTCCGCCGTCGAGGACCTCGTCGAGGGCCGCCGCCACCCGGGGCTCACCCGTGCGTGACGTCGTCGTCGTCGGAGGCGGCATCGTCGGTCTCGCGACGGCATACGAGGTCCTGCGGCGGCGACCCGGAGCCGACGTCCTCGTCGTCGAGAAGGAGTCCGAGGTGGCCCGGCACCAGACCGGGCACAACAGTGGCGTCATCCACGCGGGGGTCTACTACGCGCCCGGCAGCCTCAAGGCGCGCTTCTGCACGGAGGGCGCCGCCGCGACGCGCGAGTTCTGCACCGAGCACGGGATCCCCTTCGTCGACACCGGCAAGCTCGTCGTCGCGACGACACCGGTCGAGGTCGCCCGCCTCGCCGACCTCACCGAACGCGCCCGGGCCAACGGCCTCGCGCTCACCTCGCTCTCCGGCGCCGAGCTGCGCGAGCGCGAGCCCCACGTCGCGGGGCTCGCGGCGCTCCACGTGCACGCGACCGGGATCACCGACTACGCCGCCGTATGCCGTGCGCTCGCCTCCGAGGTCGTCGCCGCCGGTGGCGAGGTGCGCACCTCGACGGCCGTGACGTCGATCGACGAGGACACCGACGGCGTGCGGGTGACGCTCGAGCCGGGGAACGGCGCCGGCGGGAGCGGCCCCGACAGCGAGACCGCCCGCCGGGTCGTCGTCTGCGCCGGGCTCCAGGCCGACCGGCTCGCCGCGATGTCAGGGGTCAACGACGGGCCGGGCGCCTTCCGCATCGTGCCGTTCCGCGGCGAGTACTTCCGGCTCCCCGCCTCGCGGGGCGGCATCGTGTCGACGCTCATCTATCCCGTCCCCGACCCAGAGCTGCCCTTCCTCGGGGTCCACCTCACCCGCACCATCGACGGCGGCGTCACCGTCGGGCCGAACGCTGTCCTCGGGCTGAGCCGCGAGGGCTACCGCAAGGGGTCGGTCGACCTGCGCGACCTGGCCGACCTCGCGCGCTTCCCGGGGACGTGGCAGGTGGCGCGGACCCACTGGCGCACGGGGCTCGCCGAGCAGCGCGACTCGTGGAGTCGGCGGGGCTACCTGCGGCTCGTGCAGCGCTACTGCCCCGAGCTCACGCTCGAGGACCTGCTGCCCGAGCCGGCCGGCATCCGGGCCCAGGCGGTGCTCCGCGACGGCACGCTGCTCCACGACTTCCTCGTCCGGCGCACCGCGCGCACGGTGCACGTGTGCAACGCGCCGTCTCCGGCAGCGACGTCGGCCTTCCCCATCGCCCGCCACATCGTCGACGTCGCGACGGCCGCGGCGTGACGACGCAGGAGCTCGTCGACCTCGCCGCCCGGGTCGGACCGGTCATGCTCTTCCTCGTGGCGATGACCGTCGTCGCGGAGGTCGCCGAGATCGCGGGCGTCTTCGACGTCGCGGCGCACTGGACGTCGCACGCGGGGCGCCACCGGACCTGGCTGCTGTGGCTGCTCGTCGTCGCCCTCGCGACCGCGTGCACGATCGTCCTCAGCATCGACACGACGGCCGTCCTGCTCACTCCCGTCGTCATCGCGATGACCCGCCAGCTGGGAATCCCGGCGATGCCGTTCGCCCTGACAACCGTCTGGCTGGCCAATACCGCCTCGTTGCTTCTGCCGGTGTCGAACCTGTCGAACCTCATTGCGCTGCACCGGTTCTCGTCGCTGGGCGTCGGCACGCACGAATACATCGCCCTCGCCTGGCGGCCTGCACTCGCGGCGATCCTCGCGACGGTCGTCGTTCTCTTCCTGCTCCATCGTCGCGAGCTCCTCACGCGCTACTCCCCCGACCCGCCCGCCGAACCGCACGACCGCGTCCTTCTCTGGGTCGCGGGTGCCGTCTGTGTCGCGCTCGGCCCGGCCTTCGTCAGCGGCATGACCCCGGCGATCCCGGCCGCGATCGGTGCCGTCGTCCTCGTCGGCGTCCTCGCGTGGCGGTGGCCGGCACGGCTACGGACGGTCGCCGTGCCGTGGCCGATGGTGCTCGCGGTGTGCGCCCTCTTCGTGGTCGTCGAGGTCGCGATGAGGAACGGGCTCGAGGGCATGCTCGCCGGGCTCGTCGGGGGTCCGGACGGAAGCCTTTGGCAGGTCGGAGCCGTCGGTGCGGCGGGCGCCAACATCGTCAACAACCTGCCCGCCTACCTCGCGCTCGAGCCGGTGAGTGACACCTCGCCCGAGCACCTCATGGCCCTGCTCGTCGGCGTCAACGCCGGTTCGATCGTCACGGTGTGGGGCTCGCTCGCGACGCTGCTCTGGCGCGACCGGTGCCGTCGCTCGGGTCTGAGCATCGACGCCCTCCCGTATGCCGCCCGCAGCCTCGCGTGCGCCCTCGCCGCGGTCGGTGCGGCCCTGCTCGCCCTCAGCCTCGCCTGACCGCGGTGCGCCGCGCGCGCCTACAGGCCGATGGGCTCGACCGTCCTCGTGCGGTGATGCGCGAGGTTCGTGCCCGGCGTCGGAGCGTCACCGTCAGCGTCAGCGGACGGGCTGGTGCGCGAGGACCGCCTCGCGCGGCAGTGTCTCCCGGGCTCGCGCCCACGGGATCGTCGCGAGCAGGCTGAGCAGCCCGGTGACGCCGAACGCGAGGGCATAGCTGCCCGAGTCGACGAGGGCACCGGCCACGATCGGCCCGATGATCGCGCCGGCGTCGGCCGACATCTGGAAGGCCGCGAGCGCCGGGCCGCCGTTGCGCTCGCGCCCGACGACGTCGGCCATGCTCGCCTGCTGGGCCGGGTTGAGCGCGCCCGAGCCGATGCCGGCGACGACCGAGAAGACGACGAGCACGGGGAACGAGGTCGCGAGACCGGTCGCGATCGTCGCGACACCGGCGACGGCGAGGCCGCCGAGGATGAAGGGGCGGCGGCCGAGCCGGTCGCTGAGCCGGCCGGCGATGTTCATGCCGATGGCGTTGGCACCGGCATAGATCGCGAGGACGGTGCCCGCGAGCCAGGGCTCCTTGCCGATGTTGGCGGCGACGAAGAGCGGGATGATCGCGTTGCGCACGCCGAAGTTGGCCCACCCGTTGGCGAACCCCGAGACGAGACCGGCGCGGAAGGCGCTGTCGCGCAGCCCGTCCCGGGCGGTCATGACCGGCAGGACCGGTGCGTCGGGCGCGGGCCGGAGCGACTGGCCGTTGATGAAGAACGCGACGAGCGCGGCGGCGACGACGAGCGCGCCGGCATACGCGAGGAAGGGGACGCGCAGACCGAGCCCGCCGAGCAGGCCACCCACCGCGGGTCCGCCGATGCCGCCGATGAGGAACGCCGAGCCGTAGGCCGACGACACCCGCCCACGGATCGACGGCGGAGCGAGCCGCACGACGAGGGCGGTCGCTGAGACCGTGAACATGACCGAGCCGATGCCGCCGAGGCCTCGGAAGACGACGAGCTGCCAGTAGGAGCCGGCAAAGGCCGTCGCGGCGGTCGAGGCGGCGACGATGAGCAGGCCTGCGAGGTACACCGGGCGCTCGCCCAGTCGGACGATGAGGTTGCCACCGGCCGGCGCGAAGATGAGCCGGAAGAAGGCAAAGACGCTGACGACGACCGCGCTCGCCGTGGCGCCCACGCCGAAGCTCTGCGCGAACTGCGGCAGGACCGGCGTGATGAGCCCGAAGCCGAGCGCGATGACGAAGGCCGAGGCGACCAGCACCCAGATCTCGCGCGGGATGCGGACACGCTCGACCGGCGCGGAGGTGGTGGTGGTCATGACAGGGAACAAGTATGCCGTCGCCCTCCGACATTCCCTCCCCGTGCACAACTCACCAATTCCTCCCCTTCGGTACGCGCCACCTCCGTACCGAATGGGAGGAATTGGTGAGTTACGAACGGGTGAGGAGGGCGGCGACGACGAGCGGGACGACCGACCCGACGACGAGGAGCGTGTCCGCCCAGCGCCACGGCGCCGACGCGAACCACGTGCGCCGCGAGGCCGACGCGAAGCCCCGCGCGTCCATCGCCACCGCGAGGTCGGCGGCCATCCGGAGCGTGCGGACGAGCAGGCCGAACGTGACCGTGCCGAGGTCACGCACGAGGGCCACGGGACGCCGCCCGTCGACGCCGATCCCGCGGACCCGTCGGGCCAGGGCGATCTCGGTCCAGACCTCGCCGAGGGTGTGGACCCGTTGCAACGCCGCGGCGAGGGCGACGACAGGGCGGGACGGCATACGGAGGCGTTGTGCGAGGTGGTCGCCGAGCCGGTCCGGGTCGACGAGCGGGAGCAGGACGGCCGAGGGCAGCACGATGACGAGCACGCGCAGGGCGGCGGTGACCGCCGTCGTCGTGTCGTGCCCGCCGAGCAGCCACGTCGACCAGCCCACTGACAGGGCACCGAGCGCACCCGGCAGCGTCCGCAGGACGACGCGGCGGACCCGACCGCGAGGCCGCGGACCGGACCCGGGAGCCGCCCACAACGCGACCACAGCGAGGACCACCTGAACCGCGAGGACGACGAGCGAGGTGCGCCAGTGGTCGGGGACGATGCCGGCCGGGATCGCCGCGAAGGCGCCGAGCATAAGGGCGAGCGGCCCGGCGTGCGCGGCGAGCACCGGCCGCGGCCGCTCCGGGTCGGGAGCCTGCGCGGGGGGTTCGAGCGCGACGACGGTGTGCGCCCGCTCGATGAGCGCTGCGTCGTGCGTCGAGACGACGACAGCGCCACCGGCCTCGCGGTAGGCGGCGAGCAGCCCGACGACCGCGGCCCACGTGTGCCGGTCCTGCCCGACGGTGGGTTCGTCCGCGAGCAGCAGCGGCGGCTGGTGGAGCACGGCCGAGGCGATGGCGAGCCGCCGCTGCTCACCGCCGGAGAGCTCACGCGGGTCGGCCGCCTCGAGGCGCCCGAGACCGAGGTCGGCGAGGAGCCGGGAGGCGAGGGCGACCCGCTCGGGAGTCACCTCACCGAGCGCGCGGCTCGCGACGAGGACCTCGTCGAGCACGGAGCCGGCGAGGATCGTCGAGCTCGACCACTGCGGCACCCACCCGAGCCGGGCGGCGAGCTCGGTCGTACCGAGGTCGGTGACCGGCTCTGCGCCCGCCTTCACCGACCCGGTCGCGGGCACGAGGGCTCCGGCGAGCGCGAGGAGCACGGTCGACTTGCCCGAGCCGCTCGGGCCCACGAGGGCGGTCGCGCTGCGGGGCGCCGGGTGGAGCGGGACGTCGACAGTGGCCGCAGTGCGGGTGCGCGTGGAGCCGTCGAGCAGGCGGGCGGTGCGGTCGACGGTCATCGGCGTTGCCGCGACCTCCTGCGTCCGGCGAGGCGACGGCCCAGCCGCCACAGGTGAGGACGCCAGGGCTGTCGAGGAGAAGGCTGTCGACGCGAGGGGTGTCGGCGGTGGCGCGCCAGGCACCCAGATGCCCATGTCGAGCAGTCGCTCCCTCTTGTCGCGCAGCACGTCATGCACCCGCCCGTCGGCGACGAGGGCTCCGTCGGCGTCAAGGACGAGCATGCGCTCGACGAGGTCGACCCACGGTCCGAGGACGTGCTCGACGACGACCGTCGTCACCGCGTGGGTGGCGAGCACGCCGGCGACGCTGCGCCGGACCTGGGCAGCGTGGCCCGGGTCGAGCATCGCCGTCGGCTCGTCGAGCAGCAGCACGCTCGGGTGCAGCGCGAGAGCGCCGGCGAGGGCGAGCCGCTGAGTCTCCCCGCCGGAGAGCGCCGAGGTCGGGGTGTCGTGGGGGTGCGCGAGACCGACGGCGGCCAGCGCCGCACTGACCGCCGCGGGCATGGCGGCGCGGGCCGTCCCGACGTTCTCGAGGCCGAACGCGACGTCGCGGCCCACGGTGGCGGCGACGATCCCCGCCCCCGGCTCCTGCAGCACGAGCCCCACCTCGCCGGCACGCGTTCCCGGCGCGTGCCCGTCGACCGTCACCGACCCGGAGAGCTCACCGGCGTCGGCGGTCTCCAGAAGCCCGGCGATGGCGCGCAGCAGCGTCGACTTGCCCGAGCCGGACGGGCCGACGAGCAGCACCCGCTCGCCGGGGGCCAGCGACAACGAGATGTCGCGCAGCACCGGCTCCCGCCGTCCGAAGGGCCGCCACGTCACCCCGTCGAGGGTGACGTGGCCGCTCGCGACGGGGTCGAGGGCCCGGTCGTGCGGTGCCACGCGTCCCGCCTCAGACAGCGCGGGTCTCCCGGTGCTCCTGCCCGGTCGGGAAGGCGTTCAACGCACCTGCCGCCGCAAGGGCCCGCGTGAGCAGCCACCCTCCGGCACCCGCGACGACCGCGCCCGAGAGGGCGAGGACGCCGGCATACGCGACCTTCCAGGCGAGTGACCAGTCCTGGATCCACGTGAACGACTCGTAGGCCGCGGCGAACGGACCCGCGAGCGCACCGGCGAGCATCGCCGCCGCGATGCCGAAGGCGCGGTAGTCGAGCAGTGCGAAGGCGATCTCGGTGCCGAGGCCCTGGACGATGCCGGACACGAGGGTCGTCGCGCCCCACTCCGTGCCCGGGACCATCGAGACCAGGGCCGCGACGACCTCGCAGAAGAGCGCGGCGCCCGGGCGGCGCACGACGAGCCCGCCGACGACGCCGGCGAGGAACCACGGCCCGGCGAAGAGCCCGCCCAGCGGCGCGAAGCCGAAGGTGATCGCGCTCAGCGGCCCGTTGTAGAACACGCCCCAGCCCCAGAACGCGATGCCGAGTGCCGCGCCGAGGAAGGCGATCGTGAGGATGTCGACGGTCCGCCACCCCGTGAGGGGGCGGGTCGCGAGGATGCTGCGGCCGCGAAGCGTGCTCGCACCCGCGGTGTCGGTCGTGGCCGACGTGTCGGTCTGTGCTGCCATGTGAACTTCTCCCGTGGTCTCCGGCGCAGGACGCCGTTGGATACCTCGGGGAGGTGACCGGCCGGCATACCTCTCGTATGCCGCTCAGTCACCTGAGAACTCGACTCCCTACGCCGGTGCGAACCGGATCAGGTGTGAGGGTCTGCGGTCTCCCGCACTCTCAGCGCCGAAGCGCTCCCCTGTCGTTGACGTCGTCACCCTACTCCCTCGGTGTGGCAGGGTGGAACGAGATCAGGAGTGCGTCCCGCACGAGCGACCAGGAGGAGTCCGATGGGCAGCATGGTGTGGAAGATTCTCGGCACGGGTTCGGCGATCCTCGCCGGCATCGCGGCGACGAAGGTGGCCGACCAGATCTGGCAGAAGGCGGGCCAGGACGCGAAGTTCGACCCCAAGGACCCGGACTCGCCGTTCACGACGGCGCTCGCGTATGCGGCCCTCACCGGTCTCGCCGCCGGCGTCGCGCGCACGATGGCCACACGCAAGGCGGCGCAGTTCTATGCGCGCTCGGCCGGCCACAAGCCCAAGGAGATCGTCGACCGCGACCTCTGAGGCGCGCTTCCCGGGCCGGTGCCGATGCGTGCCGACAGGGTTGCGTTCCGGGTCGAGTACTTATCGGTGCGTATGAACACCTATGGGTACTCGACCCGCAACGCACCACTGACGGGAGCCGTCGCCGAAGGCCGTGACACGGACCCGCCGCAGCGCTCCTGTGGACAACCGGCGGGTGTCTGCGGCGGCACGCGCCATCGTGTGGCCATGACTTCGGACCTTGCGCACACGACAGCACGCGACATCCTGCGTCTGGCACGTCGGCGACAGCGCCTCACCCAGGCGGAGCTCGCCGAGCGGGCGGGGGTGAGCCAGACGGTGGTCGCGCGCTACGAGTCGCGTCGCCAGCAGCTCACCGTCGCGGCCCTGCAGCGCCTCGTCGCCGCCTGCGGCTACACGCTGGAGTGGAGCCTGCGGCACGCACCCGAGGCCGGCGTGGAGGCAGCACGTGACGGACGGTTCTCCGGGCCGATCGGGCGGCGTCTCGTCGGTGAGCTCGACACCGTTCTGGCGGCGCTCGACGGGATCGGTGCGACCGATGCCCACGTCCACGGCGGGGTGGCCGACGGGTCCGAGGGTGCCGGCTGCCCCGTGCTCATCGGGGTGGGCCTGCCTCCGGACTTGGACATCCGGTCCGTGATGGCCGCGGCAGGGCGCATCGGGCTCGCCATCGATGCCCACGTCACCATCGCTCCGCACGACCGGGTTGCGGACTACGGCTTCCACGACGAAGGCGTCCCGCTCACTCCGATCCGGAAGGCGTCGTAGACAGCGCCTGCGCGATGGGGACCCCGGCGCGGTAGGCGAGGTGGATGTGGCTCGGTGCCTCGAGGACGGTGAGGTCCGCCGGTCCCCCGACGGCGATTCGGCCGATGTCGTCGCGCCTCAGGCTCGCGGCCGAGCCCCGGGTCGCGGCCCACACCGCCTCACTCGGCGTCATCCCCATCTCGCGCACGGCGAGGGCGATGACGAAGGGCATCGAGCTCGAGTAGCACGTGCCCGGGTTGCAGTCGGTGGCGAGCGCGACGGAGGCGCCGGCGTCGAGAAGGCGGCGCGCGTCGGGATACGGCGAACGGGTGGAGAACTCGACTCCCGGCAGCAGCGTCGCCACGGTCGTGCCCGCGGCGTGGACGAGCGCGTCGACGTCGGCGTCGTCGAGGAAGGTGCAGTGGTCGACGCTGGCCGCCTCCAGCTCGACGGCGAGCCGGACGCCCGGCCCGGGACCGAGCTGGTTGCCGTGGACCCGCAGCCCGAGACCGGAGTCGCGCGCAGCGAGGAGGACCGCGCGCGACTCCTCCTCGGTGAACGCGTGCGGGGAGTGGGGCTCGCAGAAGACGTCGGCCCACCTCGCGTGCGGCGCGCACGCCTCGAGCATCGGTCCGGTGACGAGCTCGACGTATGCCGTCCGGTCCGCTCTCGCCTCCGGTGGCACGACGTGCGCACCGAGGAACGTCGTCTCGGGCGTGAGCTCCCGGGCAATGCGCAGGGATCGGGCCTCGTCCTGGACGGTGAGGCCGTAGCCGCCCTTGATCTCGACCGTCGTCGTGCCCTGGGCCCGCATCTCCGCGACGCGCCGCCGGACGAGCTCCCGCAGCCGGTCGTCGTCCGCGGCCCGGGTCGCGGCCACGGAGACCCCGATGCCCCCGCCGTCGTAGCGCTCACCCGTCATCCGCGCGGTGAACTCGGCCGCGCGGTCGCCGTCGAAGACGAGGTGGCTGTGGCTGTCGACGAACCCGGGGATGACGGCACGACCCTCGAGGTCGATGCGTCGGTCGGCGTCGGGAGCGTCGGCCACGGGACCGAGCCAGACGACGCGGTCGTCCTCGACGACCAGCGCGGCCTCGCGCAGGATCCCGAGGTCGCTGTCGACGCTGCCGTTCCCCCCGGCCGTGCCACCGCTCGTGGCGCCTCCGCCCTCGCCGCCGCCGTCCGGGACGCAGGTGACGAGCTCCGCGATGCCGGTGACGAGCGTCGCACCCGCGGAGGGGCCAGCCGTCACGAAGACCTCCGGACGGCCTCGATGGACTCGGCGACGACGTCGTCCACCGGGCCGAGCGGGTGCACCCCACCCGAGAGCACCCGGCGGCCGGCGACGACGACGTCGGTGACGTCCGCCCCCGTGGCGCCGAAGACCGCCTGGCTCAGCGCCACTCCCCCGGTGCGGCGGCTGTCGGTGCGGATCGCGACGAGGTCCGCCAGCGAGCCCACGGCGATCCGGCCGCCGTCCCAGCCGAGGCTGCGGTAGCCGTTCGTCGTCGCGATCTCGAGCAGCCGTGACAGGGTGAACCGTCCACGCTCGTGGCTCTTGAGCCGCTCGTGCATCTCGATGCCCCGGATCTCCTCGAAGGGGTCGATGACGGCGTGCTGGTCGGAACCGAGGCTGAGCGGGACGTCGCGCTCGGTGAGCTCGCACCCCGGCCCGATGCCGTCGGCGAGGTCGCGCTCGGTCGTCGGGCAGAAGCAGGCGCCCGCTCCCGACCGCCCCATGAGGTCGAGGTCGTCCTCGGACAGGTGCGTCGCGTGGACGGCGGTGAACCGCTCGCCGAGCAGACCGGCGTCGGTGAGGTGCTCGACCGGGCTCGCGCCGTAGACCATCTGCGTCGCGAGGTTCTCGGCCATCTGCTCGCTCACGTGCGCGTGCACGGGCCGGTCACCCACGACGGTGGCGAACTCGGCCAGCTGCTCCCCCGTGAGGGCGCGCACCGAGTGCGCGGCGGCTCCGATGCGCACGGTGTCGGTGTCGCGCAAAGCGCTCACCCGCTGCGCCCAGGCCTCCACCGATCCGTCCGAGAAGCGGGTCTGCACCTCGTCGAGGGGAAGGTGCCCGTCTGCGGAGAGGCCGCCGGTGAGGTAGCAGGTGTCCAGCAGCGTGAGCCTGATCCCCGCCTCGTCCGCCGCGGCCATGAGCGCCTCACCCATGGCGTTGGGATCGTCGTACGGCTTCCCGCCCGGCCCGTGGTGCAGGTAGTGAAACTCGCCGACGACGGTGTAGCCCGCAGCCACCATCTCGACGAACACCCCTCTCGCGAGCGCGAAGTAGGTGTCCGGCGTCAGACGGGACGTCACGGCATACATCTGGTCGCGCCACGACCAGAAGTTGCCGCCGTCCGCATGGGTGCGCCCACGGAGCATCCGGTGGAAGGCGTGACTGTGCGCGTTGGCGAAGCCCGGCAGGACGAGGCCGCGCAGCCGGACGTCGCCGTCCGCAGGCTTGGTCTCGGTGCTCACGTCAGTGATGCGTCCGCCCTCGACGACGACCTGGACCCCGCGGTGCACCTTGTCGGGGAGCTGGGCGTGCTCGCACCAGTAGGCCGTCACGCGTGCGCTCCGGCCAGGTCGGTGAGGACGGTCGTCAGCGCCTCGACGCCGGCGAGGCAGTCCTCGGAGGTCGCGAACTCCTCGGGCGAGTGCGAGACCCCAGTGGGGTTGCGGACGAAGAGCATCGCGCTGGGAACTCCCGCGTTCGCGAGGATGCCGGCGTCGTGTCCCGCTCCCGTCCCTATGACGGGTATGCCGCCGAGCCGGGTCGCGATCCTGCGCGCCAGTCCCGGGTCGAAGGGCGTCGAGGCGGTCCACGAGTCCTCGACGACGAGGCCACCGAACTCGTCGACGACATCGGTGACATCGGCGACGACCCGGCGGACGGCGTCCTCGTCGGCGCCGCGCGCGTCGAGCCAGCCGGTGACCTCGCTCGGGATCGCGTTGACTCCGCCCGGGGTGACCGCGACCTTGCCGACCGTCGCGACGCACCCGTGCTCCTCGGCCGCCCTGCGAGCCGCGATGACCGCGGCGGCGAAGCCGAGCATCGCGTCGTCGCGGTCCTCGAGCCGCGTCGTGCCGGCGTGGTTGGCCTCGCCGAGGGTGCGGAGCCGCCAGCGACCGTGCGGCCAGATGTCGCTGCCGACGGCGACGGGGGTGTCGGTGTCGAGGGTGGAGAGGTGGCGGCCCTGCTCGACGTGGAGCTCGACGAAGGTGCCGACCCGCCTCACCGTCTCGGAGTCGGGTCCGAGCTCGTGGGGGTCGCGACCGGCGGCGGTCAACGCCTCGGCCATCGAGGTGCCGTCGGCGTCGGCCAGCGAGCGCGCCCGGTCGGCGGTCATCGCGCCGGTGAGGATGCGCGAGCCGGCACAGGCGACCCCGAAGCGCGCTCCCTCCTCGTCGACGAAGTTGACGACGCCGATGGGTCGGTCGGGCTCGAAGCCGCTGTCGCGCAGTGCATCCAGCGCGGCGAAGGCCGAGACGACACCGAGCGGGCCGTCGAACGCACCGCCGTCCGGGACGGAGTCGAGGTGTGAGCCGGTGACGATCCCGGGACGACCTGCGGCCAGCGCCGCATCGGGGTCGCCCCACCAGGCCCACTGGTTGCCGACCCGGTCGACGGTGAGGTCGAGTCCACGACGCTGAGCCTCGGCGGCGAACCACTGGCGCAGGGTGTCGTCCTCGCGGGTCCAGGCGAAGCGCGAGTAGCCGCCGGAGCGGGCGTCACGGCCGACCGGCGTGAGGTCTCGCCACATCGAGCTGAAGGTCACCGCTGCCTCTTCCGTCCTCGTCGTCGGGTCAACGGCCCCATTCCACACCCGGATGGCGCCCCCGGGTGCGACGCCGGGCCGATTCGGTGTCTGGCATGCCAGACCTTGCCGGGTGCCGAGGGGCAGGGGCCGACCGGCGGACGACACGCTCGGGGTGCCGGCATACGACGTCGTGCGCGAGCGACCCACCGATGGGTGAGCGTGTCGTCCGGCGGCAGACGCCGGACGACGCCGGACCCTAGAGTCGGGACATGAGCGCCACCGACCCTGCCCAGCCCGAGTCCGACGGGGCCCGTCGCGCCCGCGAGGCGCTCGAGGCGAGCGGCATCGAGCACCGCATCCTCGTCTCGACCACTCCGGCCCGCTCGCTCGCCGAGGCGGCCGAGCAGCGCGGCATCGAGCCCCGCGACATCGTCAAGTCGCTCGTCGTGCGGCGTGGGTCTGGCGACTACGTCTTCGTCCTCGTGCCCGGCGACCGCGAGATCTCGTGGCCCAAGCTGCGCGCCCACCTCGGTGTCAACCGGCTCTCGATGCCGCCTGCCGACAAGGCCAGGGAGGCGACCGGCTACGAGCGCGGGACGATCACGCCGTTCGGCTCGACGACGGCGTGGCCGGTCATCGCCGATGCCACCGTGCCGGGCCGCACCATCTCGATGGGCGCGGGCGCGCACGGCACCTCCGTGACGGTGGCCGCCGACGACGTCGTGTCCGCCCTCGGGGCCGAGGTCGTCGACGTCACCGACCCCGCCTGAGCCACACGACTTATTGCGATGTCGCAGAGTTGCATGCACCTCTGCGACATCGCAATAAGTCGCGGCAGGGGGCAGGTGCGGGTGGCGCTTACGCTCCCGCGACGACGTCCTTCACGAGCTGCGGCGGCAGGTAGTCGTAGCGGGCGAACCGCCGACGGAACGTGCCTGTGCCGTGCGAGACCGACCGCAGGTCGATGGGATAGCGCGAGAGCTCGAGCGCCGGCACCTCGGCGTGGATGACGGTGCGTCCCTCGTGCTCCGACGGCTCGGTGCCGTGAACCTGACCCCGGCGGCCGCGCAGGTCGGCGAGGACCGAGCCGACCGACGCGTCCGCGACGTCGATGTCGACCGCGTCGATCGGCTCGAGCATCGCGACCGTCGTCTCGTTGGCGGCCTGGCGCAGCGCGAGCCCGGCGGCGGTCTGGAACGCCATGTCCGAGGAGTCCACCGAGTGCGCCTTGCCGTCGACGAGCGTGACCCGCACGTCGACGGCCGGGTAGCCCGCGAGCACGCCCTTGTCGAGCTGCGCCCGCGCGCCTTTTTCGACCGACGCGATGAACTGGCGCGGCACGGCGCCGCCGACGACCTTGTCGACGAACTCGATCCCGGACCCGCGCGGCAGCGGCTCGACCTTGAGCTGGCACACGGCGTACTGCCCGTGACCACCGGACTGCTTGACCTGGCGGCCCTGGACCTCGCACTCCTGGACGAACGTCTCCCGCAGCGCCGTCCGCAGCGGCTCGGCCTCAACCGCGACGTGGTGCCGCTCCTCCAGCGAGGAGGTGAGGAGCGCGACGTGCGCCGGACCCATCGCCCAGATGACGACCTGGTGGGTCTCGGCGTCCATGACGAGCCGCATCGTCACGTCCTCGGAGACGAGGGACTGCAGCACGGTCGCGAGCTTGTCCTCGTCACCCTTGCTCTTCGCGTGGATGGCGACGGGCAGCAGCGGCTCGGGCAAAACCCACGGCTCGACGAGGGCCGGGCGCGAGGGCGACGAGAGCGTGTCCGTCGTCTCGGCGACGGCGAGGCGCGCCACGAGGACGAGGTCGCCGGCGAGGGCGACCGACTTGGGGCGCAGGTCATCGCCGAGCGGTGCCGACAGAGCGCCGACCCGGTCGACGTCCTCGTCATGGTCGCGGTGGCCGCCGATCTCCTCGCCCGCGAACTGCTGCAGGTGGCCCGAGACGTGCACCGGGTCGTCGGGGCGCAGCGTCCCCGAGAAGACCCGCACGAGCGACTGGCGTCCCACGAAGGGGTCCGTCGTCGTCCGCACCACCTCGGCGACGAGCGGCCCGTCGGGGTCGCACGACAGGTCGCCGAACTGGCCGCCGTTGGTGCGGTAGACGGTCGGCAGCGCTGCGTCGGCCGGCGACGGCAGCCCGTGCTCGACGAGGTCGAGCACCTCCTCGAGGCCGATGCCGCTCGTCGCGTGGGTCGGCAGCACCGGGAAGAAGCGCGCGGTCGCCACCGCCGTGTGCAGGTCCTCGCGCAACGTCGCCGGGTCGACCTCCTCGCCCTCGAGGTAGCGCTCGAGCAGCGTGTCGTCCTCGGACTCCTCGATGATCGCCTCGACGACCTCGCCCCGCCGCGAGAGCACCTCCTCGGTCGCCTCCGGTCCCGCGGCGAGCAGGTCGGTGAGGCCGGTGACCGTCGTCGCCGGACCGTCGGGCTGCACCGGCAGCGCGAGCGGCTGGGCGTCGCCGAAGACGCGCCGGCACGTCTCGACGGTCTCGTCGAAGTCCGCCCGCGCCTGCTCGAGCCGCGTCACGACGATCGCACGCGGCATACCGACGGTCGCGCACTCGCGCCACAGCATCTTCGTCGCCTCGTCGACGCCGTCCGCCCCCGAGACGACGAAAAGGGCGGCATCCGCCGCCCTCAGCCCTGCTCGCACCTCTCCGACGAAGTCGGGGTTCCCCGGCGTGTCGACGAGGTTGACCACCACCTCCCCGCTGGCGAAGCTCGCCGCGACCAGCCCGGTCGACGACGAGCGGTCGCCCTCCCTCGGTCGCCGGCCCTCGACCCGCGCCGCGACGAGGTGCTCGAAGAGCGTGCTCTTGCCCGCACCCGGTGGTCCGACGAGCACGACGTTGCGGATCTGCTGCGGGCTGCTGGGAGCCGGGGCCTCGTCGCCACCTGACGCGCGGTTCATGCCCTCACTGTGCTCCCGCGCCGGGCGGCCGCACAAGGTCTTGGCGAACCACGACGGCCCGTATGCCGGCCCACGCAGAGCGTGGGACCCGCGCTCCCCTGCGCGCGCCGCGAGGCGTAGCGTCGGGAGGACGCACGTGCACGACACCGCAGCGACGGAGCAGCGATGAGAGGAACCCCCAGCCCGGTCCTCGACCGGGTCGCCGGCTGGCTCGACGGGTCGGACCCGCGCGCCACGAGGTGGGCCGGCTGGGTCGTCGTCGCCGCCCTGGCCATCGCCCTGGGGCGGGCCTTCGTCGCCCCGGACGGCGCGCCGGCAGTCGCGCCCTCCGACCGCGGGAGTGTCCAAACCACGGGCGGCGACGGCACCACCGGCCCGAGGGCCCCGGCGTGCTGGCCGGAGTCCGGTCGCCCGATCACCCGCCCGCCCGGGCTCGCCGCCGTCTCGACCGGACCTGTGCACCCCAACGACGTCGTGGAGTCGACGCGGTGGGGTCGGCTGGGAAGCAGGGGCCTCTGGGGCGTGGCCGCGGTCGCCGAATGCAACGTCGTGCGCCTCGACGCGGTCTGGTTCGAGCCCGGCGGCCGCAAGCAACGGCACCGGATCGACGGCTCCGGCCCGGCCGCCACCGGGGTCGTCGCCGACGGCCTCGACGGCGCGATCGCGATCTACTCCGTCGGTGTCGACGGGGCCGGGCGGCTGGCCGCCCAGCTCCACATCAGCACCGACTGGGGGCGCACGTGGCAGCAACGCGAGGTGCCGGCCTCAGCCGAGCCCGACGTCAGGGCCGGCCTCCTCCCGGCCCAGTGGGAACGGTGGCGGGTCGTCGACGGCTGACGCCAACCCGGCATACGGAGGGAAGGTCGAGGGTCCGGACGGAAAGATTGCGTCCGGACGCTCAACGTTCCCTCATGGGGAGCAAAAGCTGGAGCGAGCGGTCAGCCCTCGCGCATCGGGATGCGCACGCCCTGCTCGGCGGCGGTCCGTTCGGCGATGTCGTAGCCCGCGTCGACGTGGCGGATGACTCCCATCGCCGGGTCGTTGGTGAGGACGCGCGCGAGCTTCTCGGCGGCCAGCGGTGTGCCGTCGGCGAGCGAGACCTGCCCGGCGTGGAGCGAGCGGCCCATGCCGACGCCGCCACCGTGGTGGATCGAGACCCACGACGCGCCCGACGAGGTGTTGACGAGGGCGTTGAGCAGGGGCCAGTCGGCGATGGCGTCGGAGCCGTCGGCCATCGCCTCGGTCTCGCGGTAGGGCGAGGCCACCGAGCCGGTGTCGAGGTGGTCGCGGCCGATGACGAGCGGCGCGCTCACCTCGCCGGTGCGGACGAGCTCGTTGAAGGCGAGACCCGCCTTATCGCGCTCGCCCTGACCGAGCCAGCAGATGCGAGCAGGCAGTCCTTGGAACGCGATTCGCTCCTGCGCGCCCTTGATCCAGGTGTGCAGCCGCTCGTTGTCGGGGAAGAGGTCGAGGACCGCGCGGTCGGTCGCGGCGATGTCCTTGGGGTCACCCGAGAGGGCCGCCCAGCGGAACGGCCCCTTGCCCTCGCAGAAGAGCGGGCGGATGTAGGCCGGGACGAACCCGGGGAACTCGAAGGCGCGGTCGTAGCCGCCCTGCCGAGCCTCGTCGCGGATCGAGTTGCCGTAGTCGAAGACCTCGGCACCGCCGTCCTGGAACTCGACCATCGCCTGCACCTGCTTGGCCATCGAGGCCCGGGCGCGGTCGGTGAACTCCTCCGGCTTCTTGTCGGCGAGCTCGTGCCACTCCTCGAGCGAGACGCCCTCGGGCAGGTAGGACAGCGGGTCGTGCGCCGACGTCTGGTCGGTGACGATGTCGATCGGCACACCCCGACGCAGCAGCTCGGGGAAGACTTCCGCGGCGTTGCCGACGACGCCCACCGACCAGCCGCGCCTCTCGTCCTTGGCGCGGAGCGCGAGCTCGACGGCCTCGTCGAGCGAGGACGCGACCTCGTCGAGGTAGCGGTGCTCGACCCGGCGCCGCAGCCGCGACTCGTCGACGTCGACGATGAGGCAGGCGCCGCCGTTGAGGGTGACCGCGAGCGGCTGCGCGCCACCCATGCCACCACAGCCGCCGGTGAGGGTGAGGGTGCCGGCGAGGGTCCCGCCGAAGCGCTTCTCGGCCACCGCCGCGAACGTCTCGTAGGTGCCCTGGACGATGCCCTGCGTGCCGATGTAGATCCACGACCCGGCGGTCATCTGCCCGTACATCGTCAGCCCGAGGTGCTCGAGCCGGCGGAACTCGGGCCACGTCGCCCAGTCGCCGACGAGGTTGGAGTTGGCGATGAGGACGCGCGGCGCCCACTCGTGGGTCTGCATGACGCCGACCGGGCGACCGGACTGAACGAGCATCGTCTCGTCCTGCTTGAGTGAGCCGAGAGTGCGCACCATGGCGTCGAACGAGCGCCAGTCGCGCGCCGCGCGACCGGTGCCGCCGTAGACGACGAGGTCGTCCGGACGCTCGGCGACCTCGGGGTCGAGGTTGTTCATGAGCATCCGCAGCGGCGCCTCGGCACCCCAGTGGGTGGTCGAGGTCAGCGACGTGCCGCGCGGGGCGCGGACGGGACGAGCACCTTCCATGACGTTCTCCTTGACTGCGATTCGGTATGCCGGTGGGTCAGCTGAGTCGGCCGGTGACGGTCTCGGCGGCGGCCACCACGGCCCCGTCGAGCACCGCCTCGTAGGCCGCCTCGAGGTCGGGGGCGAGGAAGCGGTCCGGTCCGGGGGCGACGTCCCCGGACTCGGCGAGCGCGCCGATGACGGCCGCGGAGGCGGGCGACGGCTGCAGCGGCGCGCGGAGCTGGATGCCGCGGGAGGCGGCCACGAGCTCGATGCCGAGGACCCGGGTCAGCGCGTCGACCGAGCGGCGCAGCTTGCGGGCGGCGGACCACCCCATCGACACGTGGTCCTCCTGCATGGCGCTGCTCGGGATCGAGTCGACTGACGCCGGAACCGCCAGGCGCTTCATCTCCGAGACCATCGCCGCCTGGGTGTACTGCGCGATCATGAGGCCCGAGTCGACGCCGGGGTCGTCGGCGAGGAAGGGCGGCAGGCCGTTGCTGCGGGCCTTGTCGAGGAAGCGGTCGGTGCGACGCTCCGAGATCGACGCGAGGTCGGCCGCGACGATCGCGAGGAAGTCGAGGACGTAGGCCACCGGTGCCCCGTGGAAGTTGCCGTTGGACTCGACGCGGCCGTCGAGCGTGACGACCGGGTTGTCGATGGCCGACGCGAGCTCCCACTCGGCGACCCGCGAGGCGTGGTCGATGGTGTCGCGGGCGCCACCGGCCACCTGCGGCGCGCACCGCAGCGAGTAGGCGTCCTGCACACGCGTGCACGCCTCCGGGTCGCGGTGCGACTCGCGAATCGGGCTGTCCGCCAGCACCTTCCGCATGTTCTCGGCCGACCGCGCCTGCCCCGGCTGGGGTCGGAGGGCGTGCAGGTCGGCGGCGAAGACGTCGTCGGTGCCGAGCAGCCCCTCGACGGACATCGCGGCGGCGACGTCGGCGGTCGTCACGAGGCGGCGCAGGTCGGCGATGGCGAGACACAGCATCCCGAGCATGCCGTCGGTGCCGTTGATGAGGGCCAGGCCCTCCTTCTCGGCGAGCTGGACCGGCTCGATGCCGGCGGCCGCGAGCGCCTCCGCCGCGTCCATGACCTCGCCGTCGTCGTCACGGACGACCCCCTCACCCATGAGCGCGAGGGCGCAGTGCGACAGCGGCGCGAGGTCGCCGGAGCAGCCGAGCGAGCCGTACTCGTGCACGACCGGCGTGATGCCGGCGTTGAGGATCGCGAGGTAGGTCTCGAGCGTCACGGCCCGCACGCCGGTCCGGCCGGTCGCGAGCGTGTTGATGCGCAGCAGCATGAGGGCGCGCACGACCTCGCGCTCGACCTCGGGTCCGGCACCGGCGGCGTGCGAGCGTACGAGTGAGCGCTGCAGCTGGGCGCGCAGCTCGACCGGGATGTGACGGGTCGCGAGCGCCCCGAACCCGGTCGATACCCCGTAGTGCGCCACCGTGTCCTCGGCGAGCCCCTCGATCGTCGCGCGGGTCGCGCGCACCGAGTCCAGGGCGGTCGGACTCAGCTCGACCGGCGCATCGTGGCGGGCGACCCGCACGACCTCGTCGATGGTGAGCCGCGCGCCGCCGACGACGACGGGGGCCTGCAGGTTCTGCACGTTCGTCATGTCCCAAGCACACCGCAGGTATGCCGTCCGCGACAGTCGCGCACCCGGCATACCGTCTCGGATGCGAGACGACACGGATGGTCACTGCTGACCGGTTCCGAGGCGCCGCCGCGGGTCTAACGTTCGTCACATCGACGACGGAGGGGCTCGATGTTCAAGAAGATCAAGGCCGCGAAGGCCTACCTCGACCACGGCGACGAGTTCGCAGCAGGACTCGTGCCGGACGACGCGGTGGTGCTCGACGCGCCTTCGGACGCGGCTCGGCCCGCCGTCGACGCGGCTCTCGACGGGCACTTCGAGACGGCGGCCGAGGTCCTCGCCCGCAGCCGGGCGGCCCGCGCCTGGGAGGACCGCGACAGCGACGTCCATAGCCTCGCCCGGCTCGCGCTGAGGTCACCGGACTGGCTCGAGTCGTGGACTGAGTCCGACCCCGAGAACCCCGACCTCGCCGTCGTCGACGCGCGCCGGCGGGTCGAGCTGGCCTGGGAGCAGCGGTCCAACGACGACGCGAGCCAAGTGAGCAGGGAGCAGTTCGAGGCGTTCGGCCGCACCCTCGAGGAGGCGACCGAGCGCATCCGTCAGGCGATGGCGGGATCTCCGGGCGACCCGGTGCCGTGGGCGGTCGCGCTGCGCCACTGTCGCGGCACCGAGCACGACCGCGCGGTCTTCGACGAGTGCCTGCGGGAGCTCGACGGGGCGGACCCGCACCACTACGGCGCGCGCTGGGAGGCGATGCAGTTCGTCTGCGCGAAGTGGTTCGGCTCGCACGACGAGATGTTCGACTTCGCGCAGGCGAGCGTCGACGCGGCGCCGCGCGAGGCCCGGGTGCAGTCGCTCCTCCTCGACGCCGTCCTCGAGCACCTGGCAGCCGAGCCGTCGGCGCTCAGGTCGAACCCCGACCGCGTCGAGGAGGCCATCGCCCGCGCGCAGGGCTGGCTCGACGCCAACCCCGACGCCGGGCACCACCTCACCGCGCGGACCCGCAACACGCTCGCGCGCGTCCTCTTCCACCTCGAGCGGCCGCGCGAGGCCTACGAGCAGCTGCGCGCGGTCGGCCCGCACGCCACGGCCTACCCGTGGCGCTACTGGGGCGACGCACGCGAGGAGTTCCTCACCCACCGCTCGCACATCGTGACGATGGCGGCCTCGTCGTCGTGACGGTGGTGGCGTCGTGACCGCGATGGTGCTGCTCGTCCGGGCGCCGGTGTCCGAGCTGCAGCGGCCGGTCGTCTGGGCCAGGACGCGGGTGCGCCTCGTCGAGAGCGAGCACCCGGGCTGGTGCCTCGTCGACGTCGGCGAGCCCAACCAGGCCGCGCTCGAGCGGGTGGCGGAGGAGGCGAGCCCCTTCGGGCCGGCCCTCCTCGTCGTGGTCGGCGACCTCCGCACCGGCGTCCAGCTGTGGGCGGGCGGGCGCCGGACCGCCCGGGTCGGCTGGACCTCGGGCGAGGTGGGCGCCCTTCCCCCGCAAGAGGCCGCGTCGGTCGCCGCGGCGTTCGCGGTGGCCCTCCAGGTAGAGCCGGCTCCGGTGGCGCGGGTGCTGCGAGAGGCGACCTCACCAGACCGGACGCTCCGCGCGCTGCTCACCGCACTGTCCGCCCCGGCGGTCACCCTCGGCCGGCACCGCAGCGGCCTGCTCGACTCCGAGCGCACCACCGAGGTCCGTCGCCGCGGCATCCTCGAGGCAACCGTCGAGGAGACCTGGGGCCACTGACCGCGCGCAGCCGCCCGCGGGCCGGTGCTGCCCGGAGCCGGGGTCAGGTGCAGCCGGTGGCGGCAGTCGCGAACCGCTCGATGGCGTAGCGCGCCTCGGTGGGGTTGGCCGCGCCGTTCTCGATGATCGAGAAGATCCGGTCCTTGCCGTCGACACCGCGGGCGGTGCCGGACAGCGAGACGACGTCGCTGAGCCAGCCCGTCTTGGCCCGCACGAGCCCGCGAGCGCACGTCGTGCCGGACGCGGCGAACCGCGACTTGAGGGTGCCGGAGACGCCGGCCACCGGCAGGCCCGTCGACGACGTGAAGACCTGGTTGACGGCCGGGTCGCGGCGCGCGGCGAGCAGCACGCTCGCCATGGTCGCGGCGCTGGACCGGTCCGAGCGGGAGAGCCCGGAGCCGTCGTGGATCGCCATGCCCGTCGTGTTGACGCCGCGCGCCCGGAGGACCGAGAGGGCGTGGCCGTTGGCCGCCGCCCACGTCGTGCCCTTGCCCGCGGTGCGCGAGGAGTGGCGGTGGAGGTTCTCGGCGTAGTCGTTGATCGAGGAGTTGAGGAACTGTGCCGTGAGCGTCCCGATGTAGGACGACGTCGCACTCGTGACGGTCGAGGTGCCGGTGGGCACCGTGCCGCGCACCGTCGACGACACCGCGATGCCGAGGCGCTTGAGCTCGTTGGCGAAGATGACGCCGGCGTCGAGGCCGGTGTCCATGGCATCGCGTCCGCCGACGACGAGGGCGCGCACCGGCACGACGTCGCCCGGCATGTAGCTCGTCTTCCACCCCGTCGCCATCGTGGGGGGCGGGAACATCGTGTCGTCGACGCGCACCGCGACCGACCGCACGCCCGCGGCGACGAGGGCGGAACGCGTCGTGGCCGCCATCTCACGCGCGCGGGCGACGGTGAGCCCGGGGTCGCCGCCACCGACGAGCCACACGGTGCTGCGGCTCGCGTTGGTCCGGACCGTCGTGGTGAGCGTCTTGGTGCGCGGCATTGAGGCGATCGCGACGAACGCCGTCGTCACCTTGTGGTTCGAGGCGGGCATGAGGGCGAGCGATGCGTTGCGGCTGTAGACCACCGCACCGGTCGTCGCGTCGATGACCACGGCACTGACCCGGCTGCCGAGCGCCGGGTCGCTGCCCGCCGAGGCGAGGCGCTGCGCGATCGTGCGGTTCTCGGTCGTCGAGCCGGAGTGGCGCTGCGAGCCGGTGCTCAGCGGCCCGCGGGTGTCCTCGGGCGCCTCGGACTCGGGGCGGGGCGCGGGCGAGGCACCTATGGGAACTGCCGTCGCTGTCGCGGGCCCCGTCGCCGGCACTGCCGACGGCTGGGCGCTCACGGGAGTCGAGGCCCCCGTCGCGACGAGGACAGCGGCCACGACCGCACCGACACCGACTGCGGGGACTCTCGCACGCACGCCCATGGTCGAGAGGGTGACACAACCCCGACGAGTTCGCTCGGTGAGCGGGCGTAGCCCGATCGCGTGAACGGCCGGCGAGCGGACGGCATACCCATTCCTGCACCGCGACGCAAAGTTGCACGGTAGTGCACGAACGCCGTAGGGTCGACTGTCATGAGCACGAAGGACACGAGCTGCGTCATCGGCGGGCTGCGCGAACGCAACCGCCGCCGCACCGCCGCCCGCCTCGAGCAGGCCGCGTGGGAGCTCGTCGCCGAGCAGGGGTTCGACGCCGTGACCGCGGACGCCGTCGCCGAGCGGGCCGAGGTCTCGCGGCGGACGTTCTTCAACTACTACCCGCGCGTCGAGCTCGTCCTCAACGAGCGGATGCGGTCGACGATCGCGGCGCTCGCCGAGCGGTTCGTCGCCCGGCCTGCCGACGAGCCGGTGCACGAGTCGCTCTCGGCCGTCCTCAGCGAGCCGTTCGACGCCGACCTCCTCGAGAAGGCGGTGCTCGTCCTCGGTCAGGCGTCGGGATCGGTCGCCGCCCGCCACTTCCTCGTCGAGACCCAGCTCGCCGAGACCGGTCAGGTCGAGCGGGCCCTGCTCGACCGCACCCCCGGCACCGACCCGATGTATGCGCAAGTCGTGGCGCGCGCCGTGATGGGCGCCGGCTACGCCGCCACCGAGGCCTGGCTCGAGCAGGCGGGCGGTGTCGTCGACGACGAGTCCCGCCGGCTCCACCTCGACCTCCTCCGGCAGGCCTTCGCCCACCTCTTCACCGCGTTCTCGCCCGCGGGCACCGCGAGCTCGCTCTCCACCGCCACAGCGTCCCGGGAGTCCTGAACCATGGCCGTCCTCCTCTACCGACTCGGGCGACTCACTGCCCGGCGCCCCTGGCTCACCCTCCTGGCGTGGGTCCTCGTCCTCGGCGGGCTCGGCGGCACGATGGCCGCGGTCGCCACCCCGCCCAGCTCGGCGATCAGCATCCCGGGCGCGCAGTTCCAGTCGGTGCTCGAGACCCTCGGCCGCGAGATCCCGAAGGCCGCCGGTGGCATCGGCACGATCACCATCGAGAGCGAGACCGGCCGGTTCACCCCGGAGCAGCGCGCCGCCATCGAGACGACGCTCGCGCAGTGGGAGAGGGCCCCCCACGTCCAGTCGGTCATGGACCCGTTCGAGAACCAGGCCCAGCTCGACGACGGGGCGGCCAAGGTCGCCGACGGCCGGGCGAAGTACGACGACGCCGAGTTCCGCCTGCGGCAGGCGCAGTGGCTCCTCGACCGTGGCGAGGAGGACCTGGCGGCCGCGCGCAGCGAGCTCGCGACCCTCGAGTCCTCCGGCCGCAGGTCGAGCGACCGGGCCCGCGAGCTTCGGGTCGAGGTCCCCGCCCGCGAGAAGGGCAACGCCGGGATCCGCGCGCAGATCGACGACGGTCAGGCGCAGCTCGCCGACGCCCGCACGCAGCTCGCGCAGGGCACCGGCACCCTCGCCCTGAGCGACGGCCTGCGGTTCGTCAGCGAGGACGGCGCGACCGTCATGCTCCAGATCCAGTACGACGACGCCATCGCCCAGCTCTCCCCGGAGGTCCGCGCCCACGTCCCCGACATCGGCAGGCAGCTCGCCGACTCCGGGATGCGGGTCGACTACAGCGCGGACATCCTCCAGACCCGCAGCATCGTCGGCGTCGGCGAGGTCATCGGCTTCGCGGTCGCCGCCACCGTCCTGCTCGTCATGCTCGGCAGCCTGCTCGCCGCCGGGCTCCCGCTCCTCGTCGCGCTCGTCGGCGTCGGCGCCGGGTTGCTCGCGGCCATGGCGTCCTCCGCCTTCTTCGACATGAACTCGATGACCCCCGCCCTCGCGCTCATGCTCGGGCTCGCCGTGGGCATCGACTACGCCCTCTTCATCGTCAACCGGCACCGCCAGCAAGTGCTCGACGGCGTGCCCCTCCAGCACTCGATCGGCCTCGCGACCGGCACGGCGGGCAACGCGGTCGTCGTCGCGGGCGCGACCGTCGTCATCGCCCTCACCGCCCTCACCGTCTCGGGCCTGCCGATCCTCGCGCAGATGGGTCTCGTCGCCGCGGGCACCGTCGTCATGACCGTCCTCGTCGCGCTTACCGTGACGCCGGCCGTCCTCGGCCTGCTCGGTCGCCGGGTCGTCTCGCAGCGCGCGTGGCGTCGGCACGAGACGACCGCGGCGGCCGACGCCGCGGCCGCTGCCGATCGCACGGGCCGGGGCTCGGGCCGCTGGGGCGTCCTCGTGACCAACCGTCCGTGGCTCGCCATCGTCCTCACCGTCGTCACCATCGGACTGCTCGCAGTCCCAGCCGTCGCGCTGCGGCTCGGCCTGCCGGACGGCAGCAGCGAGCCCAGGGACTCGAGCGCCTTCCACTCCTACACGACGATCGAGCGCGAGTTCGGGCCCGGCGCCAACGGCCCCATCGTCGCCGTCGTCTCCTTCGACGAGCCGGTGGACCAGGGCGACGTCGTGACGATGCAGAACCGCTACGGCCGCGAGCTCTTCAACAGCGTCGGCGTCGAGCGCGTCGTGCCCTTCGGCGTGAGCGAGGACCGCGACACCCTCGCCTTCCAGGTCGTCCCCCTCGAGGGACCGACGAGCGAGGCGACGACCACGCTCGTCCACGAGCTGCGCGACCTCCAGCAGCAGATGCCCGAGGGCGTCGAGCTCGGCATCACCGGCCAGACGGTCGCCAACATCGAGATCTCCGAGCGGCTCGCCGACGCGCTCCCGCTCTACGTCGCGCTCGTCGTCGGGCTGTCGCTGCTCCTGCTCATGGCCGTCTTCCGCTCGGTCCTCGTGCCGCTCGTCGCCACCGGCGGCTTCCTCCTCTCGGTCGCCGCGGGCTTCGGCTCGGTCGTCGCGGTCTACCAGTGGGGCTGGCTCGCCGACCTCTTCCAGGTGAGCCGCGCCGGGCCGATCATGCCCTTCCTGCCGACCCTGCTCATCGGCGTCCTCTTCGGCCTCGCGATGGACTACCAGATGTTCCTCGTCTCGGGCATGCACGAGGCCCGCGCGCACGGCCAGGACAGTCGCACCGCGATCCGCACCGGCTTCCGGCACGGCTACAAGGTCGTCGTCGCCGCGGCGCTCATCATGATCGCCGTCTTCGCGGGCTTCATCTTCGCCCACCTCGCGATGATCCGGCCGATGGGCCTCGGCCTCGCGATCGGTGTCGCGGTCGACGCGTTCCTCGTCCGGATGACGCTCACCCCGGCCGTTCTGCACCTGCTCGGCGACCGCGCCTGGTGGATCCCGCGCTGGCTCGACCGCGTCCTGCCCGACCTCGACGTCGAGGGCACGAAGCTCCGCACGCACCTCGCCCGCGCCGAGGCCGACGCCCCGGCGGAGGCCGAGCCCTCCCCGGAGCGCGAGCTCACGAACGCCTGACGCCGACCTCATCGCAGGCGAACCGGCACCGGAGCCCTCGCCACCGGAGCGCGAGCTCACCTCAGGTGCACAACTCACCAATTCCTCCCGTTCGGCACGGATGACCCTGTACCTAACGGGAGGAATTGGCGAGTTGTGCACCCGGTCAGGCCGCGGCGTATGCCGTCCGCGCGCCTGCCAGCGCGGCGTACCGGCCGTCGAGCCTGACCAGCTCGTCGTGCGTCCCGCGCTCGACGATGCGGCCCGACTCGAGGACCGCGATCTCGTCGGCGGACTCGACCGTCGAGAGCCGGTGCGCGATGGTGATCGTCGTTCGGCCGCGGACGAGCTCGTCGAGGGCGCGCTGCACCGCGCGCTCTGTGTCGTTGTCGAGAGCGCTCGTCGCCTCGTCGAGCACGAGTACCCTGGGGTCGCGCAGGATCGTGCGGGCGATGGCAATGCGCTGCTGCTCCCCGCCCGAGAACCGGTGACCGCGTGCGCCGACGACGGTCTCGAGACCGTCGGGCAGCGACGCGACGAGGTCGGCGACCTGTGCGGCGCCGAGCGCCCGCCACAGCTCGGCCTCCGTGGCGGCGGGCGCGGCGAGGAGGAGGTTCTCGCGGATGGAGGCGTGCACGAGGTAGGTCTCCTGCGAGACGACGCCGACGATGCGCGCGAGCACCTCGGGGTCGAGGTCGCGCAGGTCGACGCCGTCGATGGCGACCCGGCCCGACGTCGGGTCGTGCAGCCGGGCCACGAGCGAGGCGAGCGTCGACTTGCCCGAGCCGGTGTGCCCGACGAGCGCGAGCGAGCCACCGGCCGGGACCACCGCGGAGACGGAGTCGAGGGCGAGCGGCGCGGCCCACGCAGAGCGCGGGTCCGGACCGGCATACGCGAAGGAGACGTCCTCGAGGCGCACCTCGCCACGCACCCGCGCCGGGTCGAGTGTCACGGGCGCGGAAGGGGCGGCGACGTCGGGAACGAGGTCGAGGTACTCGAAGACGCGGCTGAAGAGCGCCATCGACGACACCCACTGGGCGCCGACGTTGAGCAGGCCCATGAGCGGTCGGAAGATGCCGGCCTGGAGCGTCGTGAAGGCGATGAGGGTGCCGATGGTCATGCCGCCGGACGTTGCCGGCAGACCCGCGACGAGGTAGACGAGTGCGGGGATCGCGGCGAAGACGACCTGCATCGTCGCCATCCGCCAGCGTCCGGCGAGCTGACTGCGCAGCTCGAGGTTGACGAGCTCCTCCGAGGTGGAGGCGAAGCGCTCCGCGTGGCGACTGCCGGCGCCGAGGGTCTTCGACAGGCGCACGCCGGAGACCGAGAGGCCCTCCTCGATCTGGACGTTGAGGTCGGCGCGGCGGGCCTGCTGGCGCGCGGTGACCTCGCGGCGGATGAGGGCGACGCGGCGGGTGAGCCACACGGCCGGCGGGATGACGAGCAGCGAGAGGAGCGAGAGCCGCCACGACAGCGCGACCATGGCGACCGATGTGGCGACGGCGGTCGTGAGGTTGCTCGCGATCGAGGTCGCGGTGGTCGTCACGACACCCTGCATACCGTTGATGTCGTTGGTGAGCCGGGACTGGACCTCACCCGCGCGGGTCCGGGTGAAGAAGCCGAGCGACTGCTTCTGGAGGTGGGCGAAGAGGTCGGTACGCAGGCGGTGCATGACGCGCTGGCCGACCCCGGTCGAGAGCCACGTCTGCACGACGCCGAGGACCTGGGTCGTCGCGGCGACCGCGAGCATGCCGCCGACGGCGAGGAGGAGCAGGCGCACGTCCTGCTGCGGGATGGCGACGTCGACGACCTCGCGGACGAGGAACGGCTGGGCCATCGAGATGACCGACGTCGCGACGATGATCGCCGTGACGATGCCGATGGGGCGACCGAAGCCTCGGAAGAGGCCGGCGACCCGGCGCACCGGCACGGGCGCGAGGTCGAGCTGGGCGCGGTCGCGCGGGTCGACCCTCATCGGGCCGCTTCGTCCGCCGCGGCCGCCGGGGTCGGGGGTGGGATGTGGGGTGGCTGTCATGCGCACCCTCCTGTCTCTGTGGTTCCGAGTCATTGGTGAGGTTACCTCACAATGAGCCCAACGCACGATCCAGCGCTAGCATTCCCCGTATGCCGTCCGCGCGCCGAGACCTTCCCTCCGACCCCCCGCTCGGGGAGCTCGTCATGGAGGTGGCCCGGGGGCTGCGTCGGAGGTTCGCGGCGACGCTGGAGCCGTGGGGCATCACGCCGCACGAGTCGCGCGCCCTGCGCGTCATCGGCCACCACGAGCCGACCAGGCTCGGCGTCGTCGCCCAGCACCTGCGCATCGCACCCCGCTCGGTCACCGATGTCGTGGACACCCTCGAGGGCCGCGGCTTCGTCGAGCGCGAGCCCGACCCGAGCGACCGGCGGGCCGTGCGCGTCTCGCTCACGACCAGGGGCAGGAAGGTGCTCGACGAGCTCGACACGGCCCGGCGAGCCGATCACGAGGGCTACTTCGCGGACCTGTCCGAGCGCGACCGCGCCACCCTCGCGCGCATCCTCGGCCGACTCGTCGACGACCGGCCGACACCGGGTGGATGATGAGCGCATCAGCCGTCGCAGAGAGGATCGCCCGATGACGCGCGCCATCCACTTCGAGATCCACGCCGAGGACGTCCCTCGCGCCGTCGCCTTCTACACCGCCGTCTTCGGCTGGGAGACCCAGGACTGGACCGAGTTCGCCGGGATGCCCTACTTCGGCGTCGTCACCGGTCCCGAGGACCAGCCGGGCATCAACGGCGCGATCATGCAGCGCTCCGGACCGAACCCCGAGCCGGGTGCGCCGGTGGCCGGGTGCGTGCTCACGATGGGCACCGACGACTTCGACGCCACCGCCGCCAAGGCTCTCGAGGCCGGCGCCACGGTCGCCCTCGAGAAGCACGCGCTTCCGGGCATGGCGTGGCAGGGCTACTTCGTCGACACCGAGGCCAACGTCTTCGGTCTGCACCAACCCGACCCCGAGGCGAAGTGAGCCTCGGAGCCCCCGACCTCCCCCAGCGACCCGTGGCCCGAGAGCGCTCCAGCGTGCCCGCCGCCGGGCACGCCCTCGACGTCCTCGAGCTCCTCGCCCGACGGGGTGAGCCGCTGCCGGCCGCCGCGGTCGCGCGCGAGCTCGGCCTGCCCCGGTCGAGCACCTACCACCTGCTCTCGGTCCTGCGGGACCGCGGCTACGTCTCCCACCTCGAGGGCGAGCGGCGCTACGGGCTGGGCGTCGCGGCATACGAGCTGGGGTCGGCCTACCAGCGGCAGGCGCCGCTGCAACGGATCGCGCGCGGGGCCCTCGACCGCCTCGTCGACACGACCGGGCACAACGCCCATCTCGCGGTGCTCCACGGCCGCGACGTCCTCTATGTCATCGAGCAACGCGCACCCAAGGGCCCGGTGCTCGTCTCCGACGTCGGGGTCCGCCTGCCTGCGACGCTCACCGCCACCGGTCTCGCGATGCTCGCCGCGCTGCCGGCCGGTCAGGTGCGCGCGCTCTTCCCCCATGCCGACGCACTCGTGCAGCGCGACGGGCTCGGGCCGGCGTCGACGACCGCTCTCCGCTCGCTCCTGCAGTCGGTCCGCGGACGTGGGTATGCCGTCGAGGACGGTCTCGTGACCCGCGGCCTCCGGTCGGTGGCCGTCGCGGTCCTCGACCACAGCGACCACCCGGTGGCCTCGGTGGCGGTGACGTTCCGGGTCGAGGCGGTCGACGACGACGCGGAGTCGCGGCTCGTCACCGCCGTCCGCGAGGCCGCCGACGACCTCTCCGCACGGCTGCGCGGCCAGGCGCGACCTCCGCGTCGTACCTGACCGCGCACCGAACCGCGTCGGGCCGGGTCAGTCGGTCGACATGGGCGGGCGGTAGCCGGGACGTCCTGCGAGCCCGGCGGAGCGCACCGCCGCGCGGCCCACTGCCCGACCGGCCGTGGCCAGCGGGTTCGTCGACTGCGACACCCGAGGAGGCATGACGACCACGGGGCACGCCGCCGCGTAGACGAGCCGCTGCGCGAGCATCGGCGGCCCCGTGAAGCTGCGGGGTGCGTCGATGACGAGGAGGTCGGCCCCGTCTGCGGCCGCGAGCAGCGCCTTGCGCTTGCCGCCCCGGACCACGCGGAGCTCGGCGCCGTGGTCGGGGCCGAGGACGGCGGCGACGTCGGCCTCGAGCGCCGCCTGTTCCGACGACTCTGTGCTCCGCTCGTCCGTGATGCGCGCCGCGGCGCCCCCCGAGGTGGTCCCGGGTGGCCCGGTGAGCCGCCACGAGCGCACGGCCACGAGCCGCCCGCCGTTCTGCGCCGCCTGCGCGGCGCCCCACTCGAGAGCGGCCGGCGACTTCGAGGTGGAGCTCACGCCGACGACGACGGTGTAGGGATGCTGGCCGGACGAGTCGGTGTGTGTCTGGTCGCTCATCCTCGCCACCTCAGACCGGGAGGTGGACGGTCTCGTTGCCGTCCTTGTCGAAGCTGCTGAGCGGCGGCGCGATCTCCTCGAGCGACTTGCCCTCGGCGTCGACACCCCACACGGCGGCCACGGCAGCACCGATGAGCATGATGCCGGAGGCGATGAGGTAGCCCCAGAACATCGGGGTGCGGTCCTCCCCCTCGCCGATGAGCCAGCCGTAGAAGACCGGGCCGATGGCACCGAAGATCTGCGCCGTGGCGAAGAAGTACGAGATCGCCTGGCCGCGGGCCTCGAGCGGGAAGATCTCCGAGACGGTGAGGTAGCCCGCGGAGGCACCCGCCGAGGCGAAGAAGAACGCCACGCACCAGAACGCGGTGTGGGTCGCGGCCGTCAGGGTCCCGGCGTTGAAGAAGAACGCGGAGACCGCGAGCACGACCGCAGCGAACGCGTAGCAGCCGCCGATCATCTTGCGCCGGCCCACCGTGTCGAAGAGCGGCCCCAGCAGGAGCGGCCCGAGCAGGTTGCCGAGAGCGAACGGGAAGAAGTACACCGCGGCACTCGAGGCGCTCTGTCCGTAGAAGTTCTGGAGGACGAGCGAGTAGGTGAAGAAGATCGCGTTGTAGAGGAAGCTCTGGGTGATCATCAGCGTCGCACCGAGGACGGTCCGCTTCGGGTAGAGCTTGAAGAAGACGTAGGCCAGCTGCTTGGGCGTGAGGCCCTCGCGCGGCTTGAGCCACACGCCGTCCTTCTCCTCGTCCAGCCTCGGCAGGGTCTTGCCGGCGGCGACGGCCTCCGCCTCGACCTTGGAGACGATGCGCTCGGCCTCGTCGTGGTGGCCGTGCGTGACCATCCAGCGCGGGCTCTCGGGGATGTGGCGACGAAGGTAGATGATCGCGAGACCGAGGATCGGTCCGATGAGGAAGGCGATGCGCCAGCCGATGTTCTCGTCGAAGCGCTCGGTGTCGAGCAGGAAGAGGCTGGCGAAGGCGCCGATGCCCGCGCCGAACCAGTAGGTGCCGTTGATGGCGAGGTCGACCCGCCCGCGGTAGCGACCGGGCATGAGCTCGTCGATCGCCGAGTTCACGGCCGAGTACTCGCCACCGATACCCATGCCGGCGACGAAGCGCAGGAGGAGGAAGACCCACATGTTCGGTGAGAACGCCGCGAGGCCGGAGGCCACGAGGTAGAGCACGAGGGTGAGCGTGAAGAGCTTCTTGCGCCCGAGCGTGTCGGTGAGGCGCCCGAAGAGCAGGGCTCCGACGACCTCACCGAGCAGGTAGACGGAGCCCGCCATACCGACGTTGGCCGCCGTCATCTCGAGGGACTTCTCGAAGCCGCCGGCGGCGACGATCTGGATCTCGAGGCCGTCGAGGATCCAGGCGGTGCCCAGACCGAAGATGACCATCCAATGGAACTTGGACCACGGCATGTCGTGCATGCGCGCCGGAATCAGGCTTCTGACCGGCTTCTCCTGGTCGACCTCTGTCGCTGACATACGACCCCTTCCCACCACGTCGTCCGATCGCCCGGGCCAGAGCCGGGAACGTTCCGGCACGTTACGCCTGCGGCGCCGCGACGTGCGGATACCTCCCAGGCGGATTTCTCAACCCCCTTCACGACCCGTGCGTGTTTCCCACCCTTCCGTCACGAGCCCGGACAACGCAGATACTCGGCGTATGCCGGTCGGTCGACTGACCGGCATACGCCGAGTTCCGTTGTGGGACAGGAGGACGAGAAAGGTCAGACGCCGATGCGCTCCCACGGGCCCCAGATGGCGAAGCTCATGCCCGCGCTCGCCTGGATGTTGACGAAGAGCGTGCGGCCGTCGGGGCTGAACGTCGAGCCCGCGAACTCGTCGTCGTAGCGCGGCAGCCCGGTGCGGGCGGACTCGGCGCGGTTGAGGGCGATGTCCCAGAGCTGGCCGCCACGGCTGAGACCGCGGACGTAGTTGTCCTGGTTGCTGTCCTCGCAGACGACGAGGGTGCCGCGGTCGCTCACGGTGATGTTGTCGGGGAAGTCGAAGGTCTGCTTGCCCGGCGACTGGTAGACGAGCCGGAGCTTGTGCGACCGGGTGTCGTAGGCCCACACCTGGCCGAAGCCGTTGCCGTAGCCGTTGATGAGCTCGTTGCCTGTCTCCGGGGCACCGCCGCCCTGGGTCGAGGTGAAGTAGACGACGCCGTTGTCGTAGATCTGGCCCTCGAGCCGCGAGAACCCTGCGGCGCCCTTGGCCCGACCTTGGCCGCCGACGTACTGGAGCGCGGTGTCGTTGGCCGTCGGGGCGGTCTGGCCCGGGGTGTAGGGGAACTCGGGGTCCGGGTCGTCGATCTCGACCCACTCGACGGAGTAGACCGCGCCCTTGTCCTGGTGGCCCTCGAGGTGGGCGTTGGGCCGGCCCTTGACGGCGAGCATCTCGAGGACGCCCTCGTTGTCGAGGTGCCCGGACTCCATCGGGTTGGTCTTCGGCGTGTAGCGGTAGAAGCCCGACGGGAAGGCGAAGTTGTCCTCGGTGAGGTAGAGCCGGCCCTCGCGCGGGTCGAACGAGACGGCCTCGTGCGGGAAGCGCCCAGCCTTCGTGATGGGCATGGCGTCGGCGCGGCCCTCGGTCGGCACCTCGAAGACGTAGCCGTGCGGCTTGGTGAGCCCGGTGTTGGGCGCGCCCGTGAAGTCGGGGCCCACATCCGGTCCGTTGACCGTCTCCTCGCAGGTCACCCACGCACCCCACGGCATCTGGCCGCCGGAGCAGTTCATCATCGTGCCGCTGATCGCGGTCCACGCCGCCTTGACGTTGCCCCGGCCGTCGACGTCGATGTGCGTGCAGCCGCCCTTGGCCGACGGGTCGTAGACGTGCTCGCCGGGCGGGCCGAACGACTTGCCGGTGCCGTTCTGCTCGTGGTTGCGGATGAGCGTGACGGCGCCGTCGGGCCCGTCGAACGCGCCCATGCCGTCGTGCCGGCCGGGCAGCTCGGTGCCGTCGTCGAGGACGATCGGCGTCTCGGTGTCGTGGAACGAGCGGTAGCGGAACCCCTCGGGCAGGTGCAGACGCACCTTGCCGTCGCGCTGGTCGGGGATCGGCCGCAGGCCGCGGAACGCCGGGCCTCCGAGGGTGCCGACCGGGGCCGCTCCGGCCGGTCCGGCCACGAGTCCCTGGAACGGGCCGGCGAGGGCGGTGGCCCCGGCGGCGACCGCAGCACCCTTGAGGACGGTGCGGCGCTGTGGAGTGTGATCGTCAACTGCCATGGTGTTCGACTCCTTTGTCGTGTGGCGATCGACCCAACGTAGGCCGAGGGTGTGACGGGCGACAATGGTCATGTGAGCGGATCCGTGCAGGTCATCGTGCTGGCGGGGGGATCCTCACGCCGGTTCGGCTCCGACAAGCTCGCGGCCGCGATGGCCGACGGACGCTCCGTCCTCGACACCTGCCTGACCGGTATGCCGTCCGCCTGGCCCCTCGTCGTCGTGGGACCTTCGCGGCCGGTCCCGTCAGCGGTCGGGACCCGCGTGCGGTGGGCCCGGGAGGCGCCACCGGGGGGCGGTCCGCTCGCGGGCGTGGCCGCCGGGCTCGCGTTCGTCGACGCCGCGGTCGTGTGCGTCGTGGCCGGCGACACCCCGGGCGCGGGAGCCCTGCTGCCGGTGCTCGTGTCGGCGCTGACTGCCGACGGTTCGGTCGACGCCGCCGTGGCGAGCGACGGTGAGGGACGGGCCAACCCGCTCCTCGCGGCATACCGGGTCGAGGCCCTGAGGGGCGCAGTGCCCATCCCGGCATCGGGAGTGGCGGCGCGCACGCTGCTGACGCTGCCCCACGTCGTCGTGCCGGCGCCCGGCGAGGTGCGCGACATCGACACCCCCGACGACCTCGCGGCGCTGCGGGACGAGTGACGGGCGGCACCGAGGGGCCTACCCTTGGAGGGTGCTCGAGGGCAGGTCGGTGACCCTGCGCCAAGTCCGCGAGGCGGACCTGGACACGCTCTACGACGCGCACACGAACATCCGCAACCGTGGCGCCTACTTCCCGCTGGGCGTGCTGTCCCAGACCGCCTTCCGCAGGGAGTTCGCCGACCACGGGTTCTGGCAGAAGACCGAGGGCGTCCTCGTCATCGAGTCCACGGAGCGCGACATCGCGGGGCACATCGAGTTCTTCCACCCGGTGTCCTACTGGGATGCGTTCGAGCTCTCCTACCTGCTCTACGACGACCAGCACGCCGGTCGGGGCTACGTCACGGAGGCGGTGCAGCTGCTCGTCGACCATCTCTTCTCCACCAAGAAGGAGCACCGGATCCACCTCGTCATCGCGCCGGGGAACGGCGCGTCCCGGCGGATCGCCGAGAAGTGTGGCTTCATGCTCGAGGGCACCTTGCGGGGCGCGTTCTTCAACGACGGCCGCAACCAGGACGTCCTGCTCTACTCGCTGCTACGGACGGACCCCCGGCCTTGGCACGGCGGTGGCGACCGCCTCGAGTAGTCGTCGTACGTTGAGGGCATGAAGGCGATCACGATCCCGAAGCCCGGTGGGCCCGAGGCCCTCGTCCTGTCCGACGTCGACGCACCCGAGCCCGGCGCGGGCGAGGTCCGTGTCAAGGTCGCCGCCGCCGGCGTCAACCGGGCGGACGTCATGCAGCGGCTGGGCTTCTACGACCCGCCGCCCGGCATGACCGAGATCCCCGGGCTCGAGGTCTCGGGGGTCATCGACGCCGTCGGCGAGGGCGTGGGCGAGTGGGTCGTCGGTGACGAGGTGTGCGCGCTGCTCGTCGGTGGCGGCTACGCCGAGCAGGTCACGGTGTCCGCCGGTCAGGTGCTGCCGGTCCCGCAGGGCATCGACCTCGTCGAGGCAGCGGCCCTCCCCGAGGTGGCGTGCACGGTCTGGTCCAACGTCTTCCTCACCGCGAACCTCCAGCCCGGCGAGACGTTCCTCGTCCACGGCGGGTCGTCCGGCATCGGCACGATGGCGATCCAGCTCGCCCGCGAGGTCGGCGCCCGGGTCGCCGTGACGGCCGGCTCGCAGGAGAAGCTCGACCGCTGCCGCGAGCTCGGCGCGGAGATCCTCGTCAACTACCGCGAGCAGGACTTCGTCGAGGAGCTCGAGAAGGCGACGGAGGGCCACGGCGCCGACGTCATCCTCGACAACATGGGTGCGAAGTACCTCCCCCGCAACGTCCAGGCACTCGCCACCGCCGGACGCCTCGTCGTCATCGGCATGCAGGGCGGCGTCAAGGGCGAGCTCGACCTCGGGACGCTGCTCCGCAAGCGCGGCGCCGTCATCGCCACCTCGCTGCGCGCCCGGCCGGTCGCCGAGAAGGCCACGATCGTCGCGGCGGTCCGCGAGCACGTCTGGCCGCTCGTCGCCGACGGGCGGGTGCGCCCGGTCGTCGCCTCGCGCCACCCGCTGGTCGACGCGAGCGCCGCGCACGCCGAGATGGAGGCGTCCACGCACATCGGCAAGATCCTCCTCGTGCCCTGACCGGCCGGGACACCTCGCACCGCCACACCATTTCCGCCTGGAGTGGGTTCCGGTCACTGGAGGTGGGGACAGTTCCCGCTCCCAGTGCATGCAACCCACTTCGGGCGGGAAAGTCGTGCTTGCCAAGCGGGTGAATACTCGGTATACATGTCCTGCCCGAGCACGGCATACCGAGTATTCACGCGGAACAGGGGCCAACTGGATCCCTCGGTATGCCGGCTCGGCACCGTACGCGCGAGCGCAGGGGTTCGCGCGTCGAACGTTGAAGGAGAGAACTCATGTCGGTCAAGCAGGGGCTCCTGGCCCTCCTCGCGCAGGCGCCGATGTACGGCGCCCAGCTGCGGGTGGAGTTCGAGGAGCGCACCGGCGGCACGTGGCCGCTCAACGTCGGGCAGGTCTACACGACCCTCGCCCGCCTCGAGCGCGACGGGCTCGTCGAGCCGACCGGGGAGGCCGACGCCGAGGGCCGCATCTCCTACCGCCTCACCGAGGCGGGCAGCGCCGAGGTCGGTACGTGGTGGACGACGCCGGTCGACCGCGACAACACCCCACGGGACGAGCTGACGATCAAGCTGGCGCTCGCGGTGACCGTGCCGGGCGTCGACGTCGCCACGGTCGCGCAGACCCAGCGGACGTCGACCCTCAAGCACCTCCACGACCTCACCAGGCTCAAGCAGGAGGTGCTGCGCAAGCAGCGCCAGGCCGAGCAGGCGCCCGCGGACCGGGCCGAGGCCGGCCAGACGGCCGGCGGCGCCGACCACGACCTCGCGTGGCTGCTCGTCCTCGAGAACCTCATCTTCACCGCGGAGGCCGAGGTCCGCTGGCTCGACCACGTCGAGACCCGGCTGCACCGGGAGTCGCTGCGCCCTTCTCCCCGTTCCGGGCGCACCCCGGAGGCGACGGCGCGCGCGGCGGCCGAGGACACGGCATACCGGCGTGAGACCTCGGGCGTCACGAGCGCCGACCACGGGACCGACCGGACGGAGGCACGTCGATGACCGCACCCAGCCTGCTCCTCGACAACGTCACCCGCGTCCACGGCACCGGTGAGACAGCGGTCCGGGCACTCGACGGCGTGAGTCTCGAGGTCCTGCCCGGCGAGCTCGTCGCCGTCATGGGTCCGAGCGGGTCGGGCAAGTCGACGCTGCTCAACCTCGCCGGCGGCCTCGACCTCGCCACGTCCGGCCGGGTCGTCATCGAGGGCGAGGACCTCTCGACCCTGGGCGCCAAGGGCATCGCACAGCTGCGGCGGCGGCGGGTCGGGTTCGTCTTCCAGGACTACAACCTCATCCCCAGCCTCACCGCGGCCGAGAACGTCGCCCTGCCCCTCGAGCTCGACGGCGTCCGCGCCGGCCAGGCCCGGCGACAGGCCCGCCAGACCCTCGACCTCATGGGCCTGCGCGAGCTCTCCGACCGCTTCCCCGACCAGATGTCGGGCGGCCAGCAGCAGCGCGTCGCCATCGCCCGCGCACTCGTCGGCAGCCGACGCCTCGTCCTCGCCGACGAGCCGACCGGTGCCCTCGACAGCCACACCGGCGAGGACGTCCTGCGCGTCCTCCGCGAGCGCTGCGACGAGGGAGTGGCGGGCCTGCTCGTCACCCACGAGGCGCGTCATGCGGCGTGGGCCGACCGCGTCGTCTTCCTGCGCGACGGTGTCGTCGTCGACTCGACGGGCCGGGCCAGCGCGGCCGAGGACCTGCTCACCACCAGCACGCGATGAGCACGCTCACCCGGCCTCCCGCCGCTCCGCAGGCACCCGACGCATCCGGCGCGCTCCAACACCGTTCTGTCCGCGGAAGGTTCACCGGCAGCTGGGCGGTCGCGCTGCGGATGGCGCGCCGCGACGTGCGGCGTCACAAGGGCCGCAGTGCGCTCATCCTCATCATGGTCGCGCTGCCGACCGCCCTGCTGACCTTCGCGATGGTTGCGGCGAGCACGAGCCAGGTGTCCGGTGTCGAGGCCATCCCGGGTCGCATGGGCAACGGTGTCGCGATGGTCGAGTACCCCCCAGCCGCAGCACGCCCTCCACCCTGCGGACCCGAGCATCGGCAACAGCTCGCGCGGCGAGGCGACACCGATCCCCGGGTGGGTCGAGGGCGGCTCGGTCTTCGACAACGCCGACGCCATGAGCCGGCTCACCGGCGCCCGCGCCGTCCCCGTGGGCGAGGAGTCGCTGACGACGCGCCGGGACGGCCGGCGCCTCGACCTCCAGTCGCTCACCCTCGACCTGCGCGCCGGCGTCACCGACAAGGTGACCCTCCTCGGCGGGCGCATCCCGGAGCGTGCGGGCGAGGTGCTCGTCACGACGACGGGGACCGAACGTGGTCTCCCGGACTCGGGGACGCTGGACCTGCGCGTCGGCGAGAAGGACGTCACGGTGACCGTCGTCGGCACCGCCAAGGTGCTCTCGGAGTTCGGTGGCCGGTCGTGGAACCACCTCGTCACGCCCCTGCCGTTCGGCGACGGAGTCATGGGCAGCGGGTGGATCCTCCTCGACGACGACCCCGTCGACTGGGACGAGGTCACCGCGCTCAACACGTACGGCCTCATGGTCTGGTCGGCGCAGGTGCTGCGCGACCCACCACCGGCGAGCGCGCTCGACCCCGAGATCGCCTCGATGTCGGACTTCGACCGCGACCGCATGGGCACCTTCCTCGCCATCGGCGGCGCCCTCCTCCTCGTCGTGACGACCCTGCTCGTGGGCCCGGCGTTCGCGGTGAGCGCCGCCCGCCAGCGACGCGCCCTGGCGCTGTCGGCGAGCAACGGCGCGACGACGGGCCAGCTGCGCCACACCGTTCTTGCCCAGGCGCTCGTCCTGGGCTCCCTGGCCGCGGCCATCGGCGCCGTCCTCGGTGTCGGCGCCGCGTGGGGGCTCGCGCAGCACGACCGCCTCGCCGAGACGTTCGGCATGTCGGGCCCGTTCGAGATCCCCGTCCTCGGCGTGGTGGCGACCACGCTGGTCGCCATGGTGAGCGCGGTCATCGCAGCCCTGCTCCCGGCCCGTCGACTCGGCCGGCTCGACATCATCGGCGTGATGAAGGGGCAGAGCGTCTCGCCCCGCCCCAGCATCGCGGTCTTCGTCGTCGGCGCCGTCATGGCCGGGCTCGGCGGCTTCGTCCTCATCTGGCTCGCAAGGTCCCAGGCGGCCAGCGGCACCGACGGCGGCCAGGTCGGCACCGTCGTCGCGGCCATCGCGCTCGTCGTGGGTGCGGTGATGCTGGCCCCGATGATCCTCGTCGGCCTGGCCCGGGTCAGCTCGCGCCTCCCCGTCTCGCTGCGCATGGCCACCCGCGACGCGGGACGTCAGCGCGCTCGGAGCGTGCCGGCGATCGCCGCGATCCTCGCCGGCGTCGCGGTGCTCACGATGGTGCTCATCGCCAGCGGCAGCGACGAGGAGCAGAGCCGGCGCGAGTACACCGCCCAGAACCTCGAGGGCGACACGACGGTGCACCACGAGTCGGGGGTCATCGACGCCGACACCGTCGCGTCGATCACCGACGGGTTCCGCTCCGTGCGCCCCGGTCTCGTCGTCGCGCCCGTCGGCGAGGTCGACACGGGTGAGTCCTGGATGTACACCGCCGAGGCCACCCCGCCCACCAAGCCCTACGACACCACCACCGTCAACGTCGTCCCGCCCGGGTGCACGCCCGAGTCGACCGTCTACGACGCCACGCCACCGACCCGTGGCGAGATGAGGCCCGCCTCGTGCCAGGTCCTCGGCACCAACGGCATGGGCAACGGCGGCCAGATCACCGTGACGACGGCCGACGAGATCGGCCGGCGCCTCGCCTCCCTCGGCCGCGAGGAGGACGCCGCCGCGGTCCGCTCGGGTGCCGTCATCGTCGGTCGCCCCGAGGGCGAACCCTCGCTCCTCACACGGGGCAGGGTCACCGTCATGTCCGCCACCCTCCGGGTCGACCCGCGGGCGACCGAGGAGCCCGACCCCTCGACGGCGCTGTCCAAGGTCCGCACCGTCAAGGTCCCCGCCATCGAGGTCCCGCTCGACCGGTCGACCATCGGCGCGCTGCTCGGCGCCCGGATGCTCACCACGCCGGAGACCGCGTCGAGCCACGGATGGCCGACCCGGACGACGCGCCTCACCGTCCACGACCCAGCGGGACCCATGTCGCAGGACCTCACCGACCGTCTCGGGTTCGGCTCCGACGATGCCGTCTACCTCTACACCGAGCGCGGCTTCCAGTCCGACGTCGGGCGCATCGTGTTGGTCCTCGTGGGGCTGTTCGTCCTCCTCCTGCTCGTCATCACGCTGACGTCGACGGCGCTCACGCTCGCCGAGCAGGAGAGCGACCAGGCGACCTTGGCCGCCCTCGGGTCCGGACGGGGCACCCGTCGGGTCATGGCCGCCGCGCAGGCGTTCACGCTCTGCATCATCGGGGCGGTGCTCGGCGTCGCCGTGGGCATCGTCCCCGGCATCGCCCTCGCCTACCCGCTCACCGCCCAGTCCTGGGACGCCATCACCGGGGAGCAGCTGCAGAGCGACCCGATCCTCGTCTTCCCGTGGCTGGTCCTCCTCGGGTTCGCGGTCGCGGTCCCGGCGGTGGCCGCGGGACTGGCCGCGGCCGGCATACGCAAGGCTCCGGACGCCACGCACCGAACCGCGTGACCGTCGGACATCCCTGACAGACTCCCCCGTATGCCGTTCCCTCACGACCCGGCCGGACGCCACCGTGCGATCGCAGGCACCTTCACCGAGCGCGTCGAGGGGGTGCAGGACTGGGACGCCCCGGCGCCGGTCGAGGGATGGGCGGCGCGTGACGTCGTCCGTCACCTCGTCGAGTGGTTCGCCAGCTTCCTCGAAGCCGGTGCGGGGGTGCGGCTCGAGCGTGGGCCGTCGGTCGACGACGACCCCGTGGCGGCCTGGACGACGCACGCCGACGCCGTGCAGGCGCTGCTCGACGACCCCGAGACCGAGACCAAGGTGCTGAGCAACCGCCACATCGGCGACGTGCCGCTGCCGCAGGCGGTCGACCGCTTCTACACCAGCGACGTCTTCATGCACACGTGGGACCTCGCACGCGCGACGGGGCAGCCGGACCGGCTCGACGAGGAGTTCGCCAACGAGATGTTCAGCGGGATGCAGGAGCACGACGAGATGCTTCGCGCGTCCGGACAGTACGGCCCGAAGGTCGACGTGCCCGAGACCGCGGACATCACCGACCGGCTCATGGGGTTCGTTGGCCGCGACCCCTCGTGGGTCCCGCCGGCCCGCGCCGCCGACGATGCCGTGGGGCAGGATGGGTGACATGACGCAGCAGCCCGGACCCACCGACCACGAGCAGGGAGCCGAGCAGCGCGAGGTGCACGGCACCGCCACCGTCGGCGACGACAAGGTCGTCGTCGTCACGCCCGAGGGCATGGGCGTCGCCGAGCGCTCGCTCGAGGAGGGCAAGCCCAACCAGAACCCGGCCGACCTCGTCGAGCAGCCCGCCAAGGTCATGCGGATCGGCTCGATGATCAAGCAACTCCTCGAGGAGGTCCGGGGCGCCCCGCTCGACGAGAAGGGCCGCGCCCGCCTCGCCGACGTGCACGAGCGCTCGATCGCCGAGCTCAAGGACGGCCTCGCCCCCGAGCTCGTCGAGGAGCTCGAGCGGATCGCGCTGCCGTTCACCGAGGACGCCCCCTCCGACGCCGAGCTCCGCGTCGCCCAGGCGCAGCTCGTCGGCTGGCTCGAGGGCCTCTTCCACGGCATCCAGACCGCGCTCGTCGCCCAGCAGATGGCGGCGCAGTCGCAGCTCCAGCAGATGCGGGCCCTCCCGCCCGGCCACTCGGCGGCGCCCGGCCACGGTGGCGGTCAGGGCACCGCGCCGATGGGGATGCCCAACATGCCGGGCGGCCCCTCGCGCGGGGACGAGACGCCCGGTGAGGGCACGGGCCAGTACCTCTGACCCGCTCGTCGGCCCTGCTGAGCAGCTCGCTCGTCGGGGCGCTTGACGGGGTCGCTCGTCGGGCCGCTCGTCGGGCCGCTCGTCGGGCCGCTCGGCGCGCGCTCCGGGGCGAGGTGCGACAGAGTGCCAGCATGCGCACCTTGCCCCGAACCCTCGCCGCTCCCCTGTATGCCGTCGCGCTCGTCGCGCTGACCGCTCCCGTCGCGCTGGCCGCCCCTTCGGGAGGTGCTCCGCCCTCGGAGGCTGCCGCGCCCCGGGACCTGGCCTGGTCGACGACGACCCTCGACGCGAACCAGAGCTTCCGTGGGCTCGATGCCGTCGACCGCTCGGCCGCGTGGGTCGCCGGTGCGAGCGTCACCGGCGGGCGGGGCAAGGTCTTCCGGACGACCGACGGCGGCGACTCGTGGCAGGACGTCGGCCCGGCCGACGCGACGGGGCTCAACTTCCGTGACGTCGAGGCCGTCGACGCCAGCACCGCCAGCATCCTCGCGATCGGCGAGGGCGAGGCGTCGAGGATCTACCGGACGACCGACGGCGGCGCGACATGGACCGAGACCTTCCGCAACGACACCCCGGCCGCGTTCTACAACTGCATGGACTTCTATCCCGACGGCCGCCGTGGGCTCGCCGTGAGCGACCCCGTCGACGGGCGGTTCCGGATCGCCGCGACCCAGGACGGCGGACGGTCGTGGCAGGTGCTGCCCGACGACGGCATGCCGGACTCCACCGGCGAGGCCAACTTCTCGGCGAGCGGCGACTGCCTCACGATCTCGGGCGAGGAAGCCTGGTTCGGCTCCGGCGGCGCGACGTCGCGGGTCTTCCACTCGCGCGACGGCGGCCTCACGTGGAGCGCAACCCGCTCGACGATCCCTGCGGGTGAGGCGGCCGGCGTCTTCGCGCTCGCCTTCCGCACGCCCGGTCAGGGCGTCGCCGTCGGCGGTGACTTCGCGGCCCCGGCCGACGGGGTCGACGCGAGCGCCGTGAGCTCGAACCGGCGCACGTGGCGCAGCGGCGGCGACCTCACCCACCTCGGCGAGGACGTCTCCTGGCTCGGCCACCGGCTCGTCGTCGTCGGTCAGGGCGGCACCGTCGGCGGCGCGAGCGTGTCCGACGACGGCGGGCGCACCTGGCAGCGCTTCAGCGACGAGCTCTTCCACACCCTCGACTGCACGACCGACGGCGCGTGCTGGGCGGGGGGCGGCGGTGGCCGGGTCGGCCGCCTCTGACCGCCTGTGACCGGCTCTGACCGGCTCTGGCCGCCTCCGGCCGCCCGAAAAAGCCAACTCCCCGGTAACTGGCGGGGCCAACCTACGGAAGCGTAGGTTGGCCAGCATGACCGCGACAACGTGGAGCCAGACCGACCTGCTGCGTGAGATGAACCAGGTGGTCGAGACCAACCTCAACCGGCACATCGGCGTCGCGAAGGACTGGTACCCCCACGAGTTCATCCCCTGGAGCGACGGCCGCAACTTCGACGGCCTCATGGAGGGCGACGCCTGGAGCCCCGACGACGCGCCGATCTCGGACGTCGCCCGCTCCGCGCTCATCGTCAACCTGCTCACCGAGGACAACCTCCCGAGCTACCACCACGAGATCGCGATCATCTTCGGTCGCGACGACGCGTGGGGCGAGTGGGTCCACCGCTGGACGGCCGAGGAGGGCCGCCACGGCATCGCCATGCGCGACTACATGCTCGTCAAGCGCATGGTCGACCCGAAGGCGCTCGAGGACTTCCGGATGACGCACATGTCGCAGGGCTACGAGTCCGCGCACAGCGGGGAGCTCCTCCACTCGCTCGCCTACGTCTCGTTCCAGGAGCTCGCGACCCGCGTCTCGCACCGCAACACCGGACGGTTCACCGACGACCCGATGGCCGACCAGCTGCTCCAGCGGATCGCGGCCGACGAGAACCTCCACATGATCTTCTACCGCAACCTCCTGGGCGCCGCGCTCGAGCTCGACCCGAGCCAGTCGATGATGGCGATCCGCGACGTCGTCAAGGGCTTCCAGATGCCCGGCACCGACATCCCGGGCTTCCAGCGCAAGGCCGTCGAGATGGCCGTCGCGGGGATCTACGACCTGCGCCAGCACCGCGACGACGTCGTGGCGCCGGTGCTGCGCTTCTGGAAGGTCTGGGACGTCGAGAACCTCTCCGCCGAGGGGGAGCAGGCCCGGCTCGAGCTGTCGGCGTTCATGGACGACCTCGACACCAAGGCCTCCCGCTTCGAGGACAAGCGCGACACCCTCGCCGCCCGCATGAACCTCTGACCACACCCCGACTTAGTGCGACTTCGCAGAGTCGCGAGGGCGACGAGCGACTCTGCGAAGTCGCAATGAGTCGCAGGTTGGGACGAACGCGAGGGGTATGCCGGTCAGCGGACCTCGCGGGCCGCGGCCCGTCCCGCGGCGCGACCGGAGAAGAGGCATCCGCCCACGAAGGTGCCCTCGAGCGACCGGTAGCCGTGCACCCCACCGCCGCCGAAGCCGGCGACCTCCCCCGCGGCATACAGGCCCTTGACCGGTTCGCCGTCGGCGCCGATGACCTGTGAGTCGAGGTTGGTCTGGAGCCCGCCGAGCGACTTGCGGGTGAGGACGTTGAGGCGCACCGCGACGAGCGGACCGCGCTTGGGGTCGAGGATCCGGTGCAGCGGGAAGGCGCGCTTGGTGAGCTTGTCGCCGCGGTACTGACGGGCGACGTGGATCGCCGCGACCTGCGCGTCCTTGGTGAAGGGGTTGTCGACCTGGCGGTCGCGCTCGAGCACCTGCCGCTCGATGTGGTCGACGTCGAGGGGGGCGTCGGGGGTGAGGGCGTTCATCTTGGCGACGAGCTCGCGCAGCGTCGTGGCCTGGACGAAGTCGACGCCGTGGTCGAGGAAGGCCTGCACCGACGGTTGCACCGCCGTCACCGGCCGTTTGAGGATGTCGCGGTAGTTGCGGTCGGTGAGGTCGAGGTTCTGCTCGCTGCCCGAGAGCGCGAACTCCTTGCCGACGAGCGTGCGGTTGGTGATGAACCACGAGTGGTCGTGACCGGTACCCCTCAGGTGCGAGAGCGTTCCGAGCGTGTCGAAGCCCGGGAAGTTCGGCGGGGGCAGCCGGTCGCCGTTGCCGTCGAACCACAGTGACGACGGGCCGGGCAGGATCCGGATCGCGTGGCTCGGCCACACCGGGCTCCAGTTGTTGATGCCCTCGACGTAATGCCACATGCGGTCGCGGTTGATGACCGTCCCGCCGGCCTCCTCGGTGATGGCGAGCATGCGCCCGTCGACGTAGGCCGGGACACCGGTGATCATGTGCTCGGGTGGCGTGCCGAGCCGCTCGGGCCAGTTGGCACGGACGAGCTCGTGGTTGCCGCCGATGCCCCCGCTCGTGACGAGCACGGCGTGCGCGGCGAACTCGAAGTCGCCGACGACGTCACGGTTCGAGGCGACGCCGCGCTCCGAGTCGTCCTGTGCGAGAACGGATCCGCGCACCCCGGTCACCGCACCGGCGGTCGTGACGAGACCGTCGACCCGGTGGCGCGGGCGATAGATGATGCGCCCGCCGCGGATGTGCTCGCGGACGCGCTCGATGAAGGGCAGGACGACGCCGGTGCCCGTGCCCCACGGGATGTGGAACCGCGGCACGGAGTTGCCGTGCCCGCCGGCTCGACCATCACCGCGCTCGGCCCACCCGACGACCGGGAAGAAGCTGATCCCGAACTGCCGCAACCACTCCCGCTTCTCGCCCGCCGCCCACTCGACATAGGCGCGGCCCCACAGTCGCGGCCAGTGGTCCTCGTCGCGGTCCCACCCTGCCGTGCCCTGCCAGTCCTGCCAGGCGAGGTCGAAGGTGTCCTTGATGCCCATCCGCCGCTGCTCGGGGCTGTCGACGAGGAAGAGCCCGCCGAAGCTCCACCACGCCTGGCCGCCGAGGTTCGCCTCGCTCTCCTGGTCGAGGAGGACGACGGATCGTCCGGCGTCGGCGAGCTCGTTGGCGGCGACGAGACCGGCGAGGCCGGCCCCGACGACAAGGGCGTCAGCGTCCATGCCGCGACCCTAGTGCTCGTTACCCGCGGGTACCAGCAGTCCGCCGAACCCGCCCGATGCCACCCCAAGCACCCCTGCCCGTGCACAACTCGCCAATTCCTCCCGTTCGGTACATGCCTGGAACGTGCCGAACGGGAGGAATTGGCGAGTTATGCACGTGCGAGGAGGGTGCGCCAGGGCACCGAGGCGACGCTCTCGAAGACGAGGTCCGCGTCGCGGGCAAGGACCTCGACCGGTGTCGTCCCGAGGACGGCGACGAGCCCGCCCGCCCGGGCGGCGCGACCCGACACGAGGCCCGCCGTCGCGTCCTCGACGACGAGGCAGTCTCCCGGCGCGAGCCCGATGCGGGAGGCACCGAGGACATAGGGCTCGGGCCCCGGCTTGCCGTGAGAGACGTCGCTCGCGGTGACGACCACGGTGGGCCTAGGGAGTCCGGCCGCGGCGATCCGCACCCCGGCGAGCTCGTGCTCGCACGACGTGACGATGGCGTGCGGGACGCCGAGCCCGTCGAGGAGCTCGAAAACCTCGCGCGCGCCCTCGAGGGCGACGACCCCCTCGGTGTCGGCGAGCTCGATCTCGCGGATGCGCGCGTGCGCCGCCAGCCGCTCGGCCTCGGAGCGGTCGGCCATGACGTCGAGGATCGTGTTCATGCTCGTGCGACCGTGCGACCCGGCGAGGGCCGCGGGCTCGACCCCGACCTCCTCGCACCACGTCAGCCACGACCTCACGACGGCCGGCGTCGAGTCGATGAGCGTGCCGTCCATGTCGAAGAGGACGCCAGCGAACGCGCGATCGGGCAGGGCTCCGGCCAGGGGTGCACTCACCGGTTCAGCCTAGGGTTGGGCCATGGCGCCTCCGACCTCGGGACACGTGCGGGGCGCCCTCGTGACCGCGACGACGGCGTTCGTCGCCCTCGTCGGCGGCTGGACCTGGGCCGCGATGCAGCAGCCCGACGGCTACGACCCGGTGCGCGAGTCGATCAGCGCACTTGGCGCCTCCGAGACGCCGCACCGGTGGATCATGACGGCCGCGCTCGTGCTCACCGGTGTCGCGCACGTCGGCTCGGCCCTGCTCCTGCCGGGGCTGCGCCGCGCCGGCCGCTGGGTGCTGGCCGCGGCCGGGGTCGCCACTGCGCTGGTCGCCCTCGTCCCGCTTCCGTCGCGCGCCGAGGGGTCGGCCGTCCACACCGCCGTCGCCGCGCTGAGCTTCGTGCTCCTCGCGGTGTGGCCGTGGTTCGGCGCCGACGCGCGCGCCACCCGGCTGCTGCGTCCGACGGCCGCCCGGCCCGCCTCGGTCCTCCTCCTCCTGCTCGTCGCGTCGCTGCCGCTCGGGGTGCGCAACGGGCTCCCGTTCGGTGCCCACGAGCGTGCCGTCGCGGGGCTGCTCGCCGCCTGGCCGCTGGCGACGGCCGCCGTCGCGTGGTGGGCGATGGGCCACCGCGTCGGCGACAGGAGGGCACGGCGCGTCGTCACCGTCGCGCTGCTCACCGTCGCGTGTGCCGCGGGTGGCGTCGCGGCCACCCGACTCGCCCCCGCCACCGCCGAGACGACGCACTACTCCGCGCAGGTCCAGCTGTCGATGGACCCGCGCGACTCGACCAGGCTCGTCGCCCGCACCCTCTTCGGCGACATCGACGTCGGCTTCACCGGCCTCGCCCCCGGCATCGAGGCGACCCCGCAGGTCAAGGCGTCGATCGCCGATCTCCTCAGCCGTCCGAAGATCACCGTCTCGAGCCTCCAGCCCGGCCCTCTCGAGCTCAACGCCGCGATCGTGCGGGCCGCCCGCGACGTCGGCATCCGCTTCGCCCTCGGCTCCCTCGGCGTCGCCGCCCTCTGGATCCTCGTCCGGGCGCTCGTCCGGCGGCGACGTCCGGGCGGCTGGGCCTGGGCCGGGGCCACCACCGCCTGGGTCGTCGCGTGCGGCGCGACCGGGCTGGGCATGTGGCAGACCTACCAGCCCGAGCGGCAGCACGAGTTCACCTCGACCGGAGTGCTCGGCACGGTCCAGCGCAACCAGTCGCTGCTCTCCGACGTCGAGGCCCGCACGGCGCAGGTCTCGCCCTACCTGCGCAACCTCATCGCGCTGTCGTCGGCGCTGCAGGACAAGTACTCCCCGACCGAGCTCGCCCAGCCGACCGCCCTCCGGATCCTGCTCGTCTCCGACCTCCACGCCGGCAACCAGTACGCCCTCATGCGCACGATCGTCGAGGAGGAGGACATCGACCTCGTCGTCGACACCGGCGATCTCGTCAACTTCGGCACCGTCACCGAGGGCGAGGCGTCCGGCATGTTCTCGGGTATCGCCTCGGTCCCCGTCCCCTACGTCTTCGTCCGCGGCAACCACGACGCCACCTCGACGACGGACCGCGCGGTCCTCGACCGGATGGCGCGGATCCCCAACGTCGTCCTCCTCCAGCCCGACGACGAGACCTACACGGTCGTCGAGGCGGGCGGCATACGCATCGCCGGGTTCAACGACCCGCGGTGGTTCGGCGACGACGGCAAGCGGAGCAAGGACAAGCAGCAGCCGGCCAAGAGGGCCTTCGTCTCCGCGTTCGAGGAGCAGGACCCGCTCGACCTGCTCGTCTCGCACGAGCCGTGGGCGGTGCAGGACGTGCCCCGCGCCGACGTCGCCGTCAACGGCCACATGCACACGCCCGACCTCGAGGGGAACCGCATCCAGGCCGGCACGTTCACCGGCGGCGGCCCTCTCACCCACTTCGTCGGCAGCGAGAACGGCGAGGAGCTCATCGGCCAGCCGTCGGCCTTCGACGTCCTCAGCTTCGGCGAGACCTGCCGGCTCACCTCGGTGACCCGCTACCGCTACCGCAACGTCATCGAGGGGCGACCGGCATACGACGACGTCAGCCTCGTCAACGGGAGCCGCATCGACACCGGGACCGACGACCCCGAGCGGACGTGCGAGAAACCCGGGCCCGGCGCCGGTGTCCTCGACGCCCTCACCCTGACGAACGTCGCGGCCCAAGCCCCCGACGGGCAGTGATCGCGAGCAGACTGGCGCCATGGCCGACTTCACCGATTCAGAACGCGACACCGTCCGCGACGCCGCCTTCGGGGCGATCGCCCTCGTGAGCAGGGCCGACCCGGGCTTCCTCTCGAGCTTCAAGGAGAGCCTCGCGGGCTCCAAGGCCCTCGCTTCAGGCCCCAAGGAGATCACCGAGATCCTGCGCGGCGGTGGACTTCCCTCCCCACCCACCGGTGACCCCGCCGCCCGCGAGCAGGCCGTCATGGCCGGGCTGTCCCGGGCCAGGGACATCCTGGCGGCGAAGGGCGACGGATCCGCGGAGGCGTTCAAGGGGGTCATCCTCGAGGCCGCCCAAGCCGTCGCCGACGCCTCCGACGGAGTGAGCCCGGAGGAGCAGGCAGTGATCGACAAGGTCCGCGCCGCGCTGGCCTGACCACCTCGTATGCCGGTCAGCCGGCTTCCCGGGACCGGCTCGCCCGTGAGCTCTCCGGTCGCGTGAGCTCACGGGCGAGGCCGCGGACGAGGTGGCGGTCGATCCGGCCGTCGCCGAGACCCAGCTCGACGAGGGTGTCGAAGACGCGGCGGTCACGGCCGGCCGCGGCGATGCCCGCGTCGACGACCCGGGACGACCGCGAGAGCCGCGCCGCGAGCCACGTGTGGCGCAGGTGGGTGCCGAGGAGCCGGCGAACCTCGGTGCGGTGGACCCCGCCGGCGTCGGCAGGCCTACCGAGACGGACCGCTCGGGCGGCGGTGCGTCCGGCGAGGATCCCGGTCGCGACGGCGTAGTAGATGCCCTCGCCGGTCATCGGGTTGACGAGCCCGGCCGCGTCACCGGCGAGCAGCACCGGGCCGTCGGGCTGGTCCCAGAGCCAGGTGCTCAGCGGCAGGTGGTGACCGAGCCAGTCCCCACCGGTCGACGCCGCACCGGGGACGAGCTCCTCGAGCTGGTCGAGGAGCAGGCGTTTGCTCGGCGGCGTGCCGCCTTCCCCGGGCAGCAGCTCGCCGTAGCCGACGTTGACGAGCCCGTCACCGCGGTCGAACGCCCACGCGTAGGACGGCTGGCGTCGCGAGCCGTAGCGGATGACCTGCCGGCCGCGCGTCTCCGGCGTCACCGGGGCGTAGCCGCGGATGGCGAGCGCACGGGACTCGCGACGGGGCCCGAGCAGCCGTTCGCGGACGAGCGAGTGGGCCCCGTCCGCACCGACGACGACGCGGCCGGTGAGGTCGCCGAGGGCACCCGAGACGACGACCGGGTCGGTGGAGAGCGAGGTGACACGGTGACGTCGTAGCCGGGCCCCGGCCGCGACGGCCCGTTCGACGAGCCGGGCGTCGAGGACCGCGCGCGGGACGACGTGGACCCGTCGCGCCATGTCACCCTCGACCCGGACGTCGCCGTGCGAGAGCTCGAGCCGGGTGACCGGCGCCCAGTCGTCGACGACGTCGGCGGCACCGACCTCGGCGAGGGCGGTGAGCACGTGCGGGGCGATGCCGTCCCCGCAGGACTTGTCGCGCGGGAAGTCCGCGCGGTCGAGCAGGAGCACCCGGAGCGTCGGGTCCTCGGTGAGGGCACCGAGGGCCGCGGCCGAGCCGGCCGGACCGGCACCGACGACGATGACGTCGGCGTCGGCGTCCGTCACCTTGCCCCGGTTGCCGCTCATCGTCAGTCGGTCCGCAGGAGGTCGTCCCGCCACTCGGTGGCCTGCCGCTCACCCTCGCCTCGGGCCAGCTCCTCCTCGCGACCCCGCAGCTCGACCCGGCGGATCTTGCCCGAGATCGTCTTGGGCAGCTCCCCGAACTCGAGCCGGCGCACCCGCTGCCACGGCTGCAGGTGCTCGCGGGCGTGCGCGAGGATCGAGCGCGCGGTCTCCTCGTCGGGCTCGTGCCCCGGGGCGAGCACGACGTAGGCCTTGGGCACGGCGAGCCGCACCTCGTCGGGCGCCGGCACGACAGCCGCCTCGGCTACCGCCGGGTGCTCGATGAGCACCGACTCGAGCTCGAACGGGCTGATCTTGTAGTCGCTCGCCTTGAAGACGTCGTCGGTGCGTCCGACGTAGGTGATCCAGCCGTCCTCGTCGATGCTCGCCACGTCACCCGTGTGGTAGAAACCGTCGGCCATCGCCTCGGCGTTCCGCTCGGGGTCGCCCTGGTAGCCGGTCATGAGCGGCAGCGGCCGGGCGGCGAGGTCGAGGCACAGCTCGCCCTCGAAGACCACGCGCTGGCGCGCGTCGTCGTTCGTGGGGCCCGCCTCGAAGACCCCGCGCCGGCGCGCGGTCTCGTCCGTGGGGCCCGCTTCACCGGTCCCGACGACCCTCTCCCCCGTCGCCGGGTCGACGAGCACCACCGGGCAGCCGGGGAGCGGGCGGCCCATCGACCCGGGCTTGACCCTCGACCCGGGGGTGTTGCCGACGACGGCGGTCATCTCGGTCTGGCCGTAGCCGTCGCGCAGCGTGAGCCCCCACTTCTCCTGTACCTGTGCGATGACCTCGGGGTTGAGCGGCTCCCCCGCGCCGATGACCTCTCGCAGCGACCCCGGACCGGCGGACAGGTCGGTGTTGATGAGCATGCGCCACACCGTCGGCGGCGCGCAGAACGTCGTCACCTCGTGCTCGCGCAGCACGTCGAGCAGGGCAGCGGCGTCGAACCGGGTGTAGTTGTGCACGAGGATCGTCGCCTCCGCGATCCACGGGGCGAAGAAGCACGACCACGCGTGCTTGGCCCAGCCCGGAGAGCTGATGTTGAGATGCACGTCGCCCGGCTGCAGCCCGAGCCAGAAGACGGTCGACAGGTGCCCGAGCGGGTAGGACACCTGCGTGTGCTCGACGAGCTTGGGCCGGCTCGTCGTCCCGGACGTGAAGTAGAGTAGCAGGGGGTCCCCGGGAGCGGTTCCCGGGTGGGGCAGCGGAGGCGAGTCGACGGCATACGCGTCGTGAAGGTCGTGCCAGCCCTCCGCGGGACCGACGCTGATCCGGGTGACGTCGCCCGGGATGCCCGAGAGCTTGTCGACCTGCGAGGCATTGGTGATGACGTGGCGGGCGCCCCCGCGCGCGACCCGGTCCTCGAGGTCGGCGGCTCCGGCGGCGGAGGTCGTCGGCATGATGACGGCGCCGAGCTTCATCACGGCGAGCATGCAGTCCCAGAGCTCGACCTGGTTGTCGAGCATGAGGATGACCGGATCTCCCTGTGCCACACCGCGTTCGGCGAGCCAGTGTCCGACGCGGTCCGATCTGTTGGCCATCGCGTCGAAGGTGATCTCCCTCGAGCTCCCGTCCTCCTCGACGAGGACGAGCGCAGTGCGGTCGTTGCCGCGGGCGATGACGTCGAACCAGTCGACCGCCCAGTTGAACCGCTCGCCGAGGTCGGGGAAGGCGAAGTCCCGGACGGCCTCCTCGTGCTTCCCGCGCCAGCCGAGGATCCGGTCGCGTGCGGTCCGGTAGAGCTCGGTGGCCGGGTTCGCGGGCGCGGGCGTCGTCGTCATGCGCTCACCCTGCCTCGCCGGGAGGTCGCGCGCCAGCGCTCCCGCCGACTCGGTGCGTCAGGCGGGGCCGGAGCAGGCGGCGGTCCGGTATGCCGTGTGCTCACCCGGGCCCTTGCCACAGGACAGCGGCGCCGGCGGGAGTACCTCGGCGGTGACCTCGACCCACGTCGTCTCGGGCAGCGGGTCGTCGCCGATGACCTCGACCCGGGTGACGGTCTCGGAGACGACGTCGACGGTGCCGGGGCGCGCCGCCGTGACCGGTGCGGGTCCGTGCTCGGCGATCACCCAGCCGGTCGCCGCCTGGACGGCGGGCGACCACCGCGACAGGCCGCGGAGGTGCGTCGCGTCGACCTCGCCGGCGCGGTGGGAGCGCACGAGGTCGACGGCGTCGGCCATGTCGACCTTGCCGAAGCACGTGCCGTCGGGCATCGAGAGGAACGTCCCGGCGAACCGGTGACCGCTGAGGTGGGTGCACTCCCAGACCTCGTCGGGCCAGACCTTGGCGAGCGCGGCGGTGATCGGGCGGCCGCGCAGGGCGCAGCAGGCGTCGCGGGTGCCCTGGGTGCAGACCAGGAGCATCGGCTCGGCCAGCGACTCCGACTGTGCGAGCGGTGCGCCCATCGCGGCGACGGCGGCGCGCAGGTCCTCGCTCGTGCGCCAGGTGCCGGTGACCCAGGTCCCGTGGGCCGAGTCGACGGCATACCAGGAGGGAGCCTCGCCGGGAGCCCGCCGGCCGTGGCGGCGCACGAGGAGCGAGCGTCCCTGCAGCTCGGCGCACCCGGACTCGATGGCCGCGGCGAGGGACGGGGAGATCGGCGGGGTCTCGAGGTGGTTCTTGGCCCACGGCCCGGGGTGCTCGATGAGCAGCCAGCGGCGCGCCACCGGGGCGGTGCCGAGCATGGGCTCGTGGCTCGCGCGGGCGATGTTGGAGCAGCGACCGGATTCGGGACTCACGCGCCCGATGCTACGTCGGGGTGGCGCGTCGGCGGGTCGAGGGCTCAACCGCCGGCGCGGGTCTCGAGCAGGGCGTCGGCGGTGTCCGCGGTCGTGACGAGCGAGTCGATGAGGTCGCCCTTCACGGCCGCCGCGATGGCGTCGACCTTGTCGGCTCCGTGGGCGATGCCGATGACGTGGCGTATGCCGTGGAGCTGCTCCCCGGTGAGCCCGACGATCCGTGCGGTGAGGGGCGTCTCGACGACCGCCCCCTCGGCGTCGAAGAAGACGCCCGCGGCCTCGCCGACCGCTCCCGAGGAGGCCACCGCCTTGCGGTCCGCGGGCTTGAGCACGTCGTGGATCGTCGACGTCCCCGGCGCCCAGGCGCCGAGCCCGATGACGGCGAGAGTGACGTCGGCGACGTGGTCGAGGGCCTCCCGGACGGGCGGCTGACGACGCATGACCTCGGCGCTCGCCGCGTCGTCGAGCAGCAGGGGCGAGTAGAAGACGTGACGTCCGCCCCCGGCGATCCGGGCCGCGCGGCGGACGACGTCGACCGAGCTGCTGTCCTCCTCGGGCGTGACCATCGCGCCGCTCAGCTGGACGACCGGGATCCGCGGGAGCGACTCGAGCGCGTGGACCATCCGGCTCACCGACCGGCTCCATGGCAGGCCGAGGACGTCCTTGTCGGTGACGACCTCGCTGAGCAGGGCGGCCGCTGCCGCCGAGACGCCCGGGTCGGCCTGGCCGCCCGACCCCGGCACCACCACGCAGTGCACGAGCCCGAGCGCGTCGCGCAACCGGGCCGACCGGTCGGTGTCGATGCCGAGCGGCGAGACGACCTCGATCCGCACCATGCCGCTCGCGCGCGCCGCGTCGAGCAGGCGGGCCACCTTGAAGCGGCTGATGCCGAGCGACGTCGCGAGGTCGACCTTGGACTCGCCGTCGATGAGGTGACGACGCGCGACAGCCGCCGCGAGGACGGCTTCGGAGGGACCGAGGAGTTCAGCCACGTGCCACATCCTGCCCGGGTCGCGGGGTGCTCTGTGCCCGAGATCGACTGATTGCGAGTTCGCAGAGCTGCGAGCGAAGCGAGCCACTGTGCCAACTCGCAATCGGTCGCAGGCCGAGCCACCTGTTGACAGGGCGGCGTCGCTCCGACAGGCTCATGTGTGCAGCATACGCGCTCATTTGAGCAGAGCGAGTGCGGAACCCGGAGCAGACGACGAGAACGAGGCAACGATGCCCCCCACCGGATCGCCACTGGAGCCGACCGACACGACCGCCACCCGGCATACGCGACACCGACGACGGAGGGCGAGGGTGCTCGCCGTCGCGAGCGCAGCAGCACTGTCCGTCGGGCTCACCGGCTGCGCCGGCTGGGGCGGGGGCAGCGTCGGGGGCGGGGGCGCCGACTCGATCGACGTCCTCATGGTCAACAACCCGCAGATGGTCGACCTCCAGCAGCTCACGGCCAAGCACTTCACGGCCGAGACCGGCATCCGGGTCAACTTCACGGTGCTGCCCGAGAACGACGTGCGCGACAAGATCAGCCAGGAGTTCTCGAGCCAGGCGGGCCAGTACGACGTGGCCACCCTGAGCAACTTCGAGATCCCGATCTATGCCAAGGCCAAATGGATCGCGCCGATGGACGACTACATCGCGCAGGACACGGCCTTCGACCAGGCCGACATCCTCAAGCCGATGACGACGAGCCTGTCGAGCGACGGCAAGATCTACGGCCAGCCGTTCTACGGCGAGAGCTCGTTCCTCATGTACCGCAAGGACGTCCTCGAGGCCAAGGGCGTGACGATGCCCGAGAAGCCGACGTGGCAGGAGGTCGCGGACATCGCGGCCGAGGTCGACGGCGCCGAGCCGGGCATGAAGGGCATCTGCCTGCGCGGCCAGCCCGGCTGGGGCCAGCTCTTCGCACCGCTCACCACCGTGGTCAACACCTTCGGTGGCACGTGGTTCGAGGAGGACTGGACGCCCAGGGTCAACGCGCCCGAGTTCACCGAGGCGGTCCAGTTCTATGTCGACCTCGTCCGCGAGCACGGCGAGAACGGCGCCCCCCAGGCCGGCTTCACCGAGTGCCTCAACAACCTCGTCCAGGGCAACGTCGCCATGTGGTACGACGCGACCTCGGCCGCCGGCTCGCTCGAGGCCGACGACTCCCCCACCAAGGGCAAGTTCGGATACGCGCCCGCCCCCGTCGTCAAGACCGACTCCTCCGGCTGGCTCTACGCGTGGTCGTGGAGCATCCAGCAGGCGAGCGAGAAGAAGGACAACGCCTGGAAGTTCATCTCGTGGGCCTCGAGCAAGGAGTACGAGGAGCTCGTCGGTGAGGAGCTCGGGTGGACCCGCGTCCCCGCCGGCAAGCGCGCCTCGACCTACGAGAACCCCCAGTACCTCGAGGTCGCCAAGGCGTTCGCGGAGCCGACGAAGGCCGCCATCGAGGCAGCCGACCCGACCAACCCCGGCGCCCAGCCGCGACCGGCCATCGGCATCCAGTTCGTCGACATCCCCGAGTTCCCCGACCTCGGCACGCAGGTGAGTCAGGACGTCAGCTCGGCCATCGCCGGCCAGACGACGGTCAAGGAGGCGCTCGACAAGGGGCAGGAGCTCGCCGAGGACGTCGCCGAGCGCTACCAGAAGAGGAGCCAGGGATGAGTTCCGACGTCTCCGAGACCCGGGAGTCCGGTATGCCGGACGGTCCCGCCGAGCGCACCGGCGCACCTCGCGGACGCGAGCCGGGCGAGAACACCGAGCGCGCGACGCGGTTGGCCCGAGCAGGCGACTGGTCGCGGCGGGCACCGCTGCTGCCGGCGCTGATCTTCGTCATCGTCCTGACCCAGCTGCCGTTCATCGCAACGCTCGTCGTGTCGTTCATGAACTGGAACGCCTACTACCCCGACGAGCGCGGGTTCGCCGGGTTCGACAACTTCGCCCGGGTCTTCACCGACAGCAACACCCGCAGCGCCGTCCTCGTGACGATCCTGCTCACCGTGCTCGTCGTCGGCATCAGCCTCGTGCTCGGCATGGCCATCGCGCTGCTGCTCGACCGCAGGTTCCTGGGTCGCGGCATCGTCCGCACGCTCATGATCACACCGTTCCTCGTCGTTCCCGTCGCCGCGGCGCTGCTGTGGAAGCACGCGCTCTACAACCCCGAGTACGGCCTGCTCAACGGCACCCTGACGTTCCTCTTCGGCGACGACGCCCCCCAGCCGGACTGGATCAGCAACAACCCGCTCATCTCGATCGTCGCGGCGCTCGTCTGGCAGTGGACGCCGTTCATGATGCTCATCCTGCTGGCGGGCCTGCAGTCACGCCCGCTCGACGTCGTCGAGGCCGCGCGGATCGACGGCGCGAGCCCGTGGCAGATCTTCAGGAGCATGACGCTCCCGCACATGCGCCAGTACATCGAGCTGTCGGCGCTCCTCGGGGCGATCTACGTCGTGCAGAACTTCGACCACGTCTTCACGATCACGTCCGGTGGCCTCGGCACGGCGAACCTGCCGTACTTCATCTACCAGACCTTCTACACCGCCCAGGACTACGGACGCGCCTCCGCCGCGGGCGTCGTCGTCGTCATCGGCACGATCCTCATCGCGACCGCCGCGCTGAGAACCGCGTTCAGCCTGTTCAAGGAGGAGGGCCGATGAGCACCACTCGCGACAGTGCCACCGAGACCGTCGCCGGGGCCGCGGTGGCCGACCCGGCGCGCGAGCCGCAGGCGATCAACCACCGCAAGGACCCGAAGTCGCACATCCTGCTCACGCTCGCCGCATGGCTGTGCGGACTGCTCTTCGCCCTGCCCGTGGCCTGGATGATCCTCACCTCCTTCCACAAGGAGGAGGACGCGGCGACGAACCCGCCGAGCCTCTTCGCGCCGCTCAGCCTCGACGGCTACAAGGCGTTCTTCGACGCCGGACCGTGGCCGCCGCTGGCGAACTCGCTCACCGCGAGCGTCGTCTCGACGATCCTCGTCCTGCTGCTCGCGTTCCCCGCTGCCTACGCGCTGTCGATCCGACCGGTGAGGAAGTGGACCGACGTCCTCTTCTTCTTCCTGTCGACCAAGATGCTGCCGATCGTCGCGGGCATCCTGCCCATCTACCTCTTCGCGCAGAAGGTCAACCTGCTCGACAACATCTGGCTGCTCATCATCCTCTACACGTCGATGAACCTGCCGATCGCCGTGTGGATGCTGCGCTCCTTCCTCGCCGAGGTCCCCGTCGAGATGCTCGAGGCCGCCCAGGTCGACGGCGCCTCGCTCATGACGACGCTGCGCAAGGTCATCGCGCCGGTCGTCATGCCGGGCATCGCGGCGGCAGCGCTCATCTGCTTCATCTTCAGCTGGAACGAGCTGCTCCTCGCGCGCGTCCTCACCGGCACCGTTGCCGGAACGGCGCCGGTGTTCTTGACTGGGTTCGTGACCAGCCAGGGCCTCTTCCTCGCCAAGGTGTGTGCTGCGTCGTTCGTCGTCTCGCTCCCGGTGCTCGCCGCCGGGTTCGCGGCGCAGGACAAGCTCGTCCAAGGCCTGTCGATGGGTGCCGTCAAGTGAGCGCTGCACCCCCCTTGCGTCCGCACCTGTGGTGGCCAGAGCGTCACCCTGCCGGACGTTGCCGTATGCCGTCCGCGCACCTGCGCTTGCGTCCGCAACTGTGGTGGCCAGAGCGCCACCTTGCCGGACGCAAGGGTGAAAGGGTGGGCTCGTGAAGCTCAGCCAGGCAACGCTCGGCGACCTGCCCACGGAGGTGGGGCGGCCGGCATACGACCGGTCCGAGGTGACCCCGGGCATCGTGCACGTCGGTGTCGGTGGCTTCCACCGGGCGCACCAGGCGATGTATCTCGACGCACTCATGAACGAGGGCAAGGCGCTCGACTGGGGCATCGTCGGCGTCGGGCTCATGCCCGGCGACGCGAGGATGCGCGACGCGATGGCGGCGCAGGACAACCTCTACACGCTCGTCGTCAAGCACCCCGACGGGCACCTCGAACCGCGAGTCATCGGCTCGATGGTCGGCTACCTCTTCGCGCCCGACGACCCCTCTGCGGTCCTCGACGCGATGGTCGCCCCGGCCACGCGCATCGTGTCGCTCACCGTGACCGAGGGCGGCTACCACGTCAACCAGGTCACAGATGAGTTCGACGCGAACGACCCTGTGCTGCAGGCGGACCTGGCTGCCGACCTCGCCGGTGGAGACGCTCCGCAGAGCATGTTCGGCTTCGTCGTCGAGGCGGCGCGGCGCCGGCGCGAGGCGGGCACCGAGCCCTTCACGGTGATGTCGTGCGACAACCTGCCCGGCAACGGCGACGTCGCGAAGAAGATGATCGTCGCCTTCGCCCGGCTCCGGGACGAGGCCCTGGGCGAGTGGATCGAGGCCAACGTCGCCTTCCCCAACTGCATGGTCGACCGGATAACGCCGGTCACCTCGCAGGAGGACATCACGGCCCTCGCCGAGCAGTTCGGCGTCGAGGACGCCTGGCCGGTCGTCTGCGAGCCCTACACGCAGTGGGTGCTCGAGGACCACTTCCCCACGGGCCGACCGCCGTTCGAGGACGTCGACGTGCAGGTCGTCGACGACGTCGTCCCCTATGAGCTCATGAAGCTGCGTTTGCTCAATGCGAGCCACCAGGCCCTCTGCTACCTCGGCTACCTCTCCGGCTACCGCTATGCCCACGAGGTGGCGCAGGACCCGCTCTTCGCCGGCTTCCTCCTCGGCTACATGGAGGAGGAGGGGACCCCGACCCTGCCGGAGGTCCCCGGCGTGGACCTCAACGTCTACCGCCGCCAGCTCCTCGAACGCTTCGCCAACCCCGAGGTCCGCGACACCCTTGCCCGGCTCTGCGCCGAGAGCTCGGACCGGATCCCCAAGTGGCTCGTGCCCGTCATCCGCGCCAACCTCGAGTCCGGTGGCAGCTTCGAGCGGTCGGCACTCGTCGTCGCGTCGTGGGCGCGCTACGCCGAGGGGGTCGACGAGGACGGGCAGCCGATCGAGATCGTCGACCGCTTCAAGGACCGGGTCACCGCCGCCGCCCGCACCTACCCCGAGGACGAGCTCGGCTTCCTGCGCGACCGCGACTTCTTCGGCAGCCTCGTCGAGAGCGAGGCCTTCACGACGGCATACGCGGCGTTCCTCAAGTCGCTGCACGACAACGGTGCCCGCACGACCCTCGAGGACCTGGAGTCGAGTCGATGACGTCCGGCGGGCCGCTCGACTCGATGCGGGTGGCCGTGCTCACCGAGCCCGGCTCGATCGCCGTGCAGTCGCGCCCGGTCCCCTCGCCCGCGGCCGACGAGGTCCTCATCGAGGTCCGCTCCGTCGGGGTGTGCGGCTCGGACACGCACTACTTCGACCACGGCCGGATCGGCGACCACGTCGTCACCGGACCACTCGTCCTCGGGCACGAGAGCGCCGGGGTCATCGTGGCGGTCGGGGCCGACGTCGACCCCGCCCGCGTCGGCGAGCGAGTGGCGATCGAGCCGGGCGTGCCGTGCCGGTCGTGCGCGCAGTGCCTCTCGGGGCACTACAACCTCTGCCCCGACATGGTCTTCCACGCGACGCCGCCGGTCGACGGGACGCTCTCCGAGTACGTCACCCACCCGGCCGCCTTCGCCTTCGCCCTGCCCGACTCGGTGTCCCTCGACGAGGGGGCGATGCTCGAGCCTCTCTCCGTCGGCATCTGGGCGTGCCGCCGGGCCGGGGTCGCGCCCGGGGTGCGGGTGCTCGTCACCGGCGCCGGACCCGTCGGCCAGCTCGCCGCCCAGGTCGCCTCCGCCTACGGCGCGAGCGAGGTGGTCGTCGCCGACGTCAACGCGCACCGCCTCTCGGTCGCGCGCGACCTCGGCGCCACCCAGGTCGTCGACGTCACCTCCCGCTCCTTGGAGGACGCGTATGCCGGCCGCCCCGGTCCCGAGGTCGTCCTCGAGTGCTCGGGCCACGAGGGTTCGACGCAGGCGGCGATCCGGGTCGCGGCGCCGGCGGCGCGGGTCGTCCTCATCGGCATGGGTGGCGACACCCTCGCCCTCCCGCTCGGCGACGTCCAGAACCGCGAGCTGTGGGTGACCGGGGTCTTCCGCTACGCGAACACGTGGCCGACGGCGATCGACCTCGTCGCCTCGGGCCGGGTGCGGCTCGAACCACTGGCCACCGGGCACTTCGAGCTCGAGCAGACCGCGGCCGCCCTCACGGCCGCCCGCGACGACGCCACGGCCATCAAGTCCGTCATCCACCCCCACGGCCGTCCCGCGGGCGCGGGCACGGGCGCGGCCACGGACAGCACGACGGACGCCACTGAGGAGAGCGCGCACGCATGAGGCCTCGCACCATGCCTGCGGTACGTCTGCCCGGCGACAGCACCGTCGAACACGTCACCGTCGACGTGCCCACGCCCGGCCCCGGCCAGGTCCTGCTGCGGATGCGCGCCTCGGGCATCTGCGGCAGCGACATCCGGGCGATCTACCGCGATCACCTCGGCCACGGAGCCGAGGCCTACCAGGGCGTCGTCGCCGGTCACGAGCCCTGTGGTGACGTCGTCGAGCTCGGCCCCGGTGTGCGAACGCTTGAGGTCGGCGACGCGGTCGCGGTCTACCACATCACCGGCTGCGGCTCCTGCCGCGAGTGCCGGATCGGCTACCCCATCGGCTGCACGTCACCGGCGCGGGCCGCCCACGGCTGGCAGCGCGACGGCGGCCACGCCGACTTCATGCTCGCAGAGGCGGTGTCGTGCCTGAGGCTTCCCGAGGGCGTGACCCACGTCGACGGTGCGCTCGTCTCGTGCGGTTTCGGGACGGCATACGAGGGTCTGCTCCGAGGGCGCGTGAGCGGACGGGACCGGCTGCTCGTCACGGGACTCGGTCCGGTCGGCCTCGCTGCCGCGATGTTGGGGAAGCACCTCGGTGCGAGCACGGTCATCGGGCTCGAGCCCAACGCCGAACGCGCCTCTCTCGCAGAGGACCTCGACCTCGTCGACGTGGTCGTCACGAACCCCGCCGACCTCGCCGACGCCGTCGGAGACACGACCGGAGGACGCGGCTGCGAGGTGAGCATCGACTGCAGCGGCAACGCGCAGGCTCGACTGGCGGCACTGACCCACACCGCGGTGCGCGGGCGCTGCGTCATGGTCGGCGAGGGCGGCCGCATCGACTTCCCCGTCTCGGACCTGCTCATCCACCACCAGATCGACCTGCTCGGCTCGTGGGTGACCTCGCTCGGTCACATGGCCGAGCTGCTCGACCTCCTCGTGCGCTGGGGCGAGCATCCCGAACGCATTGTCTCGCACCGCTTCTCGCTCGCCGACACCAGCGAGGCGTATGCCGTCGCAGCAGCCGGCGCGTCCGGCAAGGTCGTCGTCACCTGGGACTGACGCCGTCGTTCCGGCGCGGCGAGTCCGCTCAGGGCATGCCCGGGCGACGGATCGAGTCGGCGGCCCAGTCGTCGGTGTTCGTGTAGGTCCGGGCGTTGCCGGTGAGCAGCGCCGACGTGCGGTGGACGGCCTTGGCGCCGGTGTCGAGGCTCGTCTCGCTCTTGCCCAGCTCGGCGTTGACCGCCGTCGCGAAGGTGCTCGCGGCCGAGACCTTGCCCAGGTCGCCCGCGCTCACGGTGATGCCGCCGACGAGGTCGGCGGCCCGCGTGAGAGGTCCTGCGGCCGTCTCGAGGTCCTTGGCCGCACCCTTGAGGGACTCGGGGTCGACGTCGATGTCCTCACTGAGCCCGAGGGCCTCGAGCGACGTGCGCGTCATGTAGGGGTTGGCCCAGAGGTCCTCGTCGTCCGAGCCGTCCGGCCCGTAGTGGTCGGCGCCGGACTCGTAGGTCGTGAGGATCTCGCCGTCGAGCTCGATGATGCCCTCGGACATGTAGGGCAGCTCGAACGCGTCGCCGCGCTCGCCGTTGCCGGGCTCGTCGTCCTGCCGCTCCTGCACGATGAGCCGGCCGGACTTGTCGCGTCCGAGTGAGGTGCTGAAGACGTACTCGCCGTCGCGGACGACGACGCCCTGGGCCTGAGGTGGCGTGTGGACGTAGCCGGCGCCTCCACCGAAGTCCATGTCCCGGACCCACCCCCCGTGGCCGTCGGAGACGTAGGCATAGAGCTTGCCGTCGTCGTCGGCGCCGTCGTGGGCGTTGCCGCCACCGCCGATGGTGTCGTGGTGGGTGCCGACGTAGAGGACGCCGTCCTTGACCGTGCCGTAGGCCCCGGCGCCGTCGGGCAGCTCCTTGGGCGGACCGATCGGGTCGACCGGCCGGTCGCCGCCCTTGTGCAGGTCGGAGGTGAGGTAGGTGAACACGTGCGAGGGGTTGCCGCTCGACGTGACGTAGGTGTACGTGCCGTCGGAGGCGACACCACCGGCGTGGTCGGGAGTCGGGATGTCGCCGTAGCCGCCGAGCTCGACGTCGACCATCTCCTGACCGGTCTTCGGGTCGACCATCGAGAGGACCGAGGGCTGGGCGCCGTCCTTGGAGTAGCTCGTCTGGATGATCCACCCTGTCGTCGGGTCGATGCCGAGGCCCTGCGGGATGAGTCCTCGGGTGTCGCCGCTCACGCCGAGGTTGGGGATGAGCGGCCCGAGGCCGCCACCGTGCTCGAGGAGCCAGTCGGCGGTCTTGTCCATGCCTCGCCGCAGCCACTCACGGGTGTCGGCGTCGAGCTCGTCGGTGTCGATCTTCTCGCCCTTGGCGAAGGCGGCGACGGTGGTGAGGTCGGCGTTGTAGTCGGCGGCGACCTGGACGAGGGCACTGTGGACGACGAGCGCGAGGAGGTCCTCGACGACGGTGTTGAGGCCGGCCGGGCGGTTGCGCCAGTGGTCGATGACGTTGCGCGCCCGGGTCTCCATCGACGAGCACTGGCTGGCAGCCGTCGTCAGTGCCGTCTGGATCCGCCCGAGGACGAAGTAGTTGACCTCGATGCCCTGGCTCACGCCTGCGGTCCGGACCTTGTAGCCGGCCGAGGCCGCGCTCGTCCATCTCGGGCGGTCGGCGGCCTCCTCGACGCGCGACGACGCCTCGTTGACCTTCTTCATCGCGTCGCCGACGACGTCCGCCTGGCCACGGACCGCTGACGGGTTCCCCGACACGAGGTCGCGGAACAGCTCCTCCGGGTCGACCACTGCGCTCCCTCCCTTGCGCCGGCCGCGGGCAGCGGCCGACCGACGCTCCCCGCATCCAAGCACGGACCGGACCGCTCGTCAGTGGGGAGCACTCCCCACCCACGCGGCGACGTCGGCAAGGATGGAGCCATGGCATCGAAGCAGCTCGTGGCCGGCGTCGACTCCTCCACCCAGTCCTGCAAGGTCGTCGTGTGCGACGCCGAGACCGGCGAGGTCGTCCGGCAGGGCCGTGCGCCGCACCCCGACGGGACCGAGGTCGACCCGCAGGCGTGGTGGACGGCATACGAGAGCGCGACCGCGGACGGGCTGCTCGACGACGTCTCGGCCCTCGCGGTCGGCGGCCAGCAGCACGGCATGGTGACGCTCGACGAGTCCGGTGAGGTCGTGCGGCCGGCCCTGCTGTGGAACGACACCCGGTCGGCGCAGGACGCCACGGACCTCATCGAGGAGTTCGGCGGGGCCGAACGCTGGGCGACCGAGGTGGGCGTCGTGCCGGTGGCCTCCTTCACGGTCACCAAGCTGCGGTGGCTGCGTCGCGCCGAGCCGGAGTCGCTCGACCGCACACGCACCTGCGTCCTCCCCCACGACTGGCTCACCGGGCGGATCCTCCAGCAGGGCAACGGGTTCGAGGGGTGGACGACCGACCGCGGCGACGCGTCGGGAACGGGCTACTGGTCGGCCGGCTCGAACGCCTACCTGCCCGGGCTGCTCGACCTCGCCGTCGGCCGGCAGGTCGAGGTGCCGCGCGTCCTCGGGCCCACCGAACCCGCCGGCCGCACCGAGGGCGGGATGGTGCTCGGCCCCGGCACCGGCGACAACGCCGGCGCGGCCCTCGGTCTCGGCCTGCGCCCCGGCGACGCCGTCATCTCGCTCGGCACGAGCGGCACGGCGTTCGCCCGGCACGACGCCGCCGTCGCGGACGCCTCGGGTGCCGTCGCCTCCTTCGCCGACGCCACCGGCGACTTCCTCCCGCTGCTCGCCACCCTCAACGCCGCCCGGGTCATGACGGCCGGCGCGTCGATGCTCGGCGTGGAGCTCGCCGATCTCGACCGGCTCGCCGCCAGCGCCCCCCGCGGCGCCGGCGGGCTCACCCTCCTGCCCTACCTCGACGGCGAGCGCACCCCGAACCTGCCGACCGCGTCGGGCACCCTCGCCGGGCTCACGCGCAGCAACGCCACCCCCGGGAACCTCGCCCGCGCCGTCGTCGAGGGCATGGTCGCCAACCTCGCCGAGGCCCTCGACGCCCTGCGGGGTCAGGGCGTCGACGTCGAGCGGGTGCTCCTCATCGGCGGTGCGGCGGCCTCGACGGCGGTCCGCGCGATGGCGGCCGACCTCTTCGGGGTGCCGGTGCACGTCCCCGCATCGGGTGAGTACGTCGCCCTCGGCGCCGCCCGCCAGGCCGCGGCGACCCTCACCGGCGAGGGCCTGCCCGAGTGGGAGGTGCGCACCGAGACCGTCGTCGAGCCGTCGGCCGACGCCGGGGACACCACGGCAGAGCTGCGCGGCCGCTACGCCGCGCTCCGCGAGCGCCTCCACGGCTGACCACACCCCCACTGTTTGCGCAGGAGCGACATCGGGCCCCGGTTCTGGGCCTCCTTCGTGTCGCTCCTGCGCAAGAAGTCGGGGAGGAGGCGCACCCGGGGGCACCTAGTCTGTGCGGGTGAGTGCCACCCTCGTCGCGAAGGACCTGTCCGGGGGTCACGCCCACCGCACCCTCTTCGAGCACCTCGACCTCACCGTCGCCCCGGGCGACGTCGTCGGGGTGGTCGGTGCCAACGGCGCCGGCAAGACGACGCTGCTCCGGCTGCTCGCCGGCGAGTCCGTCCCGCTCGCCGGCACCGTGAGCACCGCACCGAGCGACGCGTTCGTCGGCTGGCTGCCGCAGGAGCACGAGCGCCTCCCGGGCGAGACGGTGAGCGGCTACATCGCCCGGCGCACCGGCGCCACCGACGCCACCCACGCCATGGAGGTGGCCGCAGTCGAGCTGGCCGCCGGCACGCCCGGCGCGGACACGGCATACGCGACCGCCCTCGACCACTGGCTCGCGAGCGGCGCCCCGGACCTCGAGGACCGCATCCCGGCGGTCCTCGGCGAGCTCGGGCTCGACGTCGGCGGCGACGCCCTCATGACCTCGCTCTCCGGCGGGCAGGCGGCCCGCGCCGCGCTGGCCGCACTGCTGCTGAGCCGCTTCGACCTCGTCCTGCTCGACGAGCCCACCAACGACCTCGACCTCGCCGGGCTGGAGCGGCTCGAGGAGTTCGTCACCGGGCTGCGCGCCGGCGTCGTGCTCGTCTCGCACGACCGCGAGTTCCTGTCGCGGGTCGTCACCCGGGTCGTCGAGCTCGACCTCGCCCAGAACTCCGTGGCGGTCCACGACGGCGGCTACGACGCCTTCGTCGAGGAGCGCGAGATCGCCCGGCGGCACGCCCGCGAGGCCTACGAGGACTATGCCGAGACCAAGGCCGACCTCGAGTCGCGCGCCCGCACCCAGCGCGAGTGGAGCAGCAAGGGCGTGCGCAACGCGATGCGCAAGAGCCCCGACAACGACAAGATCCGGCGGGCGGCGAGCATCGACTCCGCCGAGAAGCAGGCGCGCAAGGTCCGGCAGATGGAGTCGCGCATCGCCCGGCTCGAGGAGGTCGAGGAGCCGCGCAAGGAGTGGGTGCTCCAGTTCTCGATCGGCAACGCCCCCCGGTCGAGCTCCGTCGTCGCCACGGTGACCGACGCGACCGTGCGCCGCGGCGACTTCGAGCTCGGGCCGGTGACCCTCCAGGTCGACGCCGGGGACCGCATCGGCATCACCGGGCCCAACGGCGCCGGCAAGACGACCCTGCTCGGCCTGCTGCTCGGTCGGCTCGAGCCCGACACCGGCCGGGCCGGCCTCGGCGCGAGCGTCGCCGTGGGCGTCATCGACCAGGCGCGGACCGGGCTGCGCGAGGACCTCACCCTCCACGACGCGTTCGGTGAGGTCGTGCCCGACCTCACGCCGGCCGACCGCCGGACGCTGCTCGCGAAGTTCGGGCTGCGTGCCGACCAGGTGACGAGCCTCGTCTCGCGCCTCTCGCCGGGCGAGCGCACCCGCGCCGCCATGGCCCTGCTCCAGGCGCGGGGGGTCAACGTCCTCGTGCTCGACGAGCCCACCAACCACCTCGACCTGCCGGCCATCGAGCAGCTCGAGGAGGCGCTGGCCGCCTACGACGGCACGCTGCTCCTCGTCTCCCACGACCGCCGGCTGCTCGACAACGTCGAGCTCGACCAGCGCTGGCACGTCGAGGCGGGTCGGGTCACTCGCCGCTGACGTCCGCCGGGACGAGGAGCCCCGCGAGGGCGAGCCGTCGCCTGAGTCGTGGGTCGAGGTCGCCGGCATCCCGTATGCCGTCGAGCACCTCCGCGACCGCGTCGCGATCGTCGGCCGACACCTCGAGACGGCCGACGCGGCTGACCAGGACCGGGCTGTCGCCGGCGTCCTCCCAGTGGGCCGCGAGGTGACGCCGGACCCGCCAGGTGGTGCCGCCCTGCTCGTCGTGGGTCGCGCGCTCGACCTGGTCGAGGACGCCCAGGGGCTCGGCCCGCTGCGCGGCGCGCACCTGCGGGCGCAGCGCCTCGACGACCTCGCCGACCGAGAGGTCGTGGAGCGCCTTGGCCACGAGGGAGCGCACGACCTCGGCGTCCTCGCCGAAGGCGACCTCGGAGCCGCTGGACCGTCCGGGGTCGACGGGCAGTGACCGTCTCGCCTCGACGTCGGCGCTGAGGCGGGCGCCGATCCGGCCGAGGACGGCGTCGACGAGGTGGCGCCGGGTCCAGGCGTGCACCCCGATGGTGAGGTGGATGCTCGTGCCGCCGAGCGCGGTCGCCGAGTGCAGCCAGCCACGCGGGAGGTAGAGGCAGTCGCCCGGGCGCAGGGTCTCCTCGAGGAAGGGCTCGCTCTGGGCGGCCTGCTCGACGGCTGCTCGGTGCCGCTCCCACGGCTGGTCGCGCAACGGAGCCTCGAGGACGGGTGGCCGGATGCGCCAGCGCTTCTCCCCCGCGACCTGGAGGACGAAGACGTCGTGCACGTCGTAGTGGTCGGAGAAGCCCTGGTTCTGCGGCGGCGTGACGTAGGCGTTGACCTGCACGGGGTGGCCGAGGTCGTCGGCCAGCGCCGCAGCGAAGTCCTGCACCGGCGCCCAGCTGCGGTGGAGCGCCTGCAGCACGAGCGTCGCTCCCCCGGCGAGCTCGCGCAGGACGCGGTCCTCGCTCAGCTGGTCGCCGATCCCGGCACCGACGCCTCCCCCGAGGGTGAAGGTCCGGTCCGCGAGCGTGGTGCCGTCCTTGGCCATCCGGGCGAACGGCGTACGCAGCGCGCGACGGGCGACGAGCTCGTCGACGGCGTCGGGACCGAAGAGGTCGGCGAAGTCGCGGGGCAGGTCGCTGCCCCGGGTGAGGAGGGGAGCACGCGACCACACGTGCTCCGCGAAGTCCGGCGCCGGCATACCGACGAGACGTGCGAGCGCAGGCGAGGCCGCGGCCGGGGACGACGTCCCCGACCGCGGCTCATCGTGCTGTTCGGTCACTGCGACCCGTCGGCTCCGCCGTCCGCGCCACCGTCCTGCTCGCCGTCAGTGCCGGACTCGCCGGCGCCGCTGTCCGCGGGTCCCTCGGCGTCGTCGCCCATGCCGCCGGAGTCACCCGAGCCGCTGACCGCGCCCATGGCGCCCTCGCCACCGTCGGCCCCGCCGTCAGCGCCACCATCGTGCGTCCCGGGCATGCCGGTCTCGGCACCGCTGTCGGCCGGCCCCTCGGCGCCGGAGATCTCGGAGTCGTCGGCGAGGCCGGAGCCGCCCGAGCTGTCCATGCCGGCCGAGTCGCCGGACGAGCCCATGCCGCCCGAGTCACCCTGCCCGCCGGTGTCGCCTCCGGAGCCGCCCTCGTCGCCCTGGCCCATGTTCAGGCCGCCCTCCGGGTCCGTTCCACTCTGGTCCTGCGTCATCGCGTACCTCCTGTGGTGTCCGGCACCGGACGGCGCCAGTTCTCCCTGTCTACTCCTCGACGGAGCACGCATCCCTCCGGAGCGTCAGGGCAGAATCGCAGGTCAGGCGGTCGAACCCGGCTCGAGCCTCGCGCCCGGCGCCACGTCTGCACCACGCGTCACTCGGCTGTCACGACCCATGAGGACGAGACGGTCGTCGCCGATCCGCGAGCCCGGCGGGGTCGCGCCCACGCGGGCGCGCTGCCCGATGACGCAGCCCGTGTCGAGGACCGACGCACGCACCTCGGCCCCGGCTTCGACGACGACGTCGGCGAAGACGACGCTGTCCTCGACCACCGCTCCCTTGGCGATGCGGACGCCGGGACCGATGACGCTGCGCACCACCGTGCCGGAGACGTCGGCGCCGGCGCTGACGACCGAGGCCGAGACCTCCGCCTCCTTGTGTATGCGGGCGGCGGGGAGCTCGGGCCAGCGAGTGAGGATCGGCCAGGCGGGGTCGTCGAGGACGTCGACCCGGCCCGCGAGCAGGTCGCGGTGCGCGGCGACGTACTCACTCGGGGTGCCGAGGTCGCGCCAGTAGCCGGGAAGGGCGAAGGCGTGCACCGCGCCCTCGTCGATGAGCCGCGGGATGAGGTGCTCGCCGAAGTCGCCGATGCCCGAGTCCGAGCCGTCCGAGGAGTCGACCCGCTCCGCGCGCAGGGCCTCCAGCGTCGTCGCGAGCCGCTCCGGCTGGTAGGCGAAGATCTCCGCCGCGATCGTCGAGGCGCCGGGGTCGTCCGGCTTGTAGTCGAGACCGGTGACGACGTCGCCGGGACCGACGCTGACGACCGCCTTGGAGGCCGCCTGCGACGCGCCGACCTCGGTCGTGACGACCGTGCACCACGAACCGGTGTCGAGGTGCTGGTCGACGACGTCGCGCAGGTCGAGCGAGAAGACCTGGTCTGCGCTGAGGACGACGACGACGTCCGCGCCGAAGTTCCGGATGGCGTCGAGGCTGCGGTAGAGGTCGTCGCCGTTGCCCTCGCTGAACCCCGCCTGGGACGCCGCCCCGCTGCCCTCCTCGGGCGAGAGCCACTGCAGCCCACCCCGGGTGCGGTCGAGGTCCCACGGCCGGCCTGCTGCGACGTGCCTGTGCAGGCTGGTCGAGAGGTACTGCACCGAGAGCCACACGTCGTTGACCCCGCTGTGCGACAAGGACGACAGGGCGAAGTCCACGAGCTGGTAGTGACCGGCATACGGGAGGGCGGGTTTGGCGCGCTCGCGCGTGAGAACGTCCATGCGGGAGCCCTGACCGCCCGCCTGGACGATGGCCAGCACCTTCGGTCGTCGCGCCATGGGGGCCACTCTGCCGCACGCATCACAGTCGATGCGGGGCACGTGCGGCATCGCCTAGATTCGGGCGATGACCAGCGATCGGGAGTTCGACCTCGTCCTCGTGGGCGCCACCGGCTTCGTGGGGCGGCTCACCGCCGACCACCTCGCGGAGCACGCACCGTCCTCGGTGAGGATCGCACTGGCGGGCCGGTCGGAGGCACGGCTGGCCGAGGTGCGCTCGTCGCTGACCGGCGCGGCCCGCGACTGGCCGCTGCTCGTCGTCGACACGACGGACGAGGCCGCCGTGGGCGACCTCGCCTCGCGCACCCGGGTCGTCGTGACGACCGTGGGTCCCTACGCGAAGCTCGGTATGCCGTTGGCCTCCGCGTGCGCATCGGCGGACACCCACTACGCGGACCTCACCGGCGAGGTCCTCTTCGTGCGCGACAGCATCGACGCCAACCATGAGGAGGCGGAGCGGACCGGCGCCCGGGTCGTGCACTCCTGCGGCTTCGACTCGATCCCGTCGGACCTCGGCGTGTGGGCGCTCGCGCAGCGGGTCGCCGCGGACGGCGAGGGCACGCTCGGCGAGACCGTGACCCACGTGCGGACGCTGCGCGGCGGCGTGAGCGGCGGGACGATCGACTCGATGCGGCAGCAGGCCATCGAGTCCGCGGACCCGGTGCGGCGCAAGGCCGTCACGGACCCGCACGGGCTGTCGCCGGACCGGTCGGCCGAGCCGCCGTCGCGCAACCGCACCAAGGACGAGTTCGGGCTGCTCGGCAAGGTCCAGGCGGTGTCGGGGACGCGCTACGACTCGGTGACGAAGCGGTGGGTCGCCCCCTTCTTCATGGCGTCGTTCAACACGCGGATCGTCCGTCGCAGCAACTCGCTGACGGACTGGTCCTACGGTCGCGACTTCCGCTACGACGAGGTCATGGACACCGGCCGGGGACCGATGGGTGCGGTCAAGGCCGGGCTGACGTCGGCGGTGCTCGGCGGACTCTTCGCCGGCATGTCGACGGCGCCGACGCGACGGGTGCTCGACGTCGTGCTGCCCAAGCCCGGCGAGGGTCCGTCGGAGGAGACGATGGCCCGCGGCCGCTTCGTCTTCGACATCGAGACGACCACGACGACGGGTGCGCGCTACCGGACCCGCGTCGGCGCCCCCTACGACCCGGGCTACTCGGGCACCGCCATCATGCTCGGCCAGGCAGGGCTCGCGCTGGCGTTCGACGAGCTGCCCTCTGCCGGTGGGGTGCTCACGCCGTCGGTGGCGTTCGGTCAGGCGCTGGTGTCGCGGCTCGAGGCCTTCGACTTCGAGTTCACGACGACCCGCCGGTGAGGCTCCCCGCACGGGCCGACCTGCTGGCCTACGTGCCCCTGGCCGTCGCGACGACGGCTGCGTCGGTGGGCGGCCGGGAGCGGACGCACCTCGCGACCAAGCTGCTACTCGCGCCGACCCTGGCCGCGGGTGTGGTGACGACACGTGAGGAGCGGCCGTCCGCGCGGTCGGCGACGCTCGTGGCTGCGCTCGCCGGGTCGGTGGTGGGTGACTGGTTCATGAACGCGTCCGGGCGAGCAGGCTCGCAGGAGGGGCGCCGGCAGTCGATGCGGCGCGGCGCAGCGGCGTTCGCGGTGCAGCAGGCCGGCCTCGTCCGGCTGCTGCTCGCCGATGGCGTGCGACCTCGTGCGGTGCCGGCCACGGTCGTCGGCGGCACGCTCGCGGGCCTGGCGGTGGTCGACACGGGAGGTGCCGGGCGCCCGGATCCGGTGCTCACGGCATACGGGCTGCTCCTCGGGTCGATGTCCGCGCTCGCGCTCACCCAGCGGAGGACCGTCGCCGTGGGCGGCGGGCTGTTCCTGCTCTCCGACGCGACGATCGTCCTTGGCGAGCACCTCGCGAAAACCCCGCGACAGCGGGCGGTCGGCTCGGGCATCGTCATGTCGACGTATGCCGCGGCGCTCGCCCTGCTCGTCCACGGGCTCCGCGACGAGCCCGCGCACCCCGACCCCGTCCCAGAGGACTCCACCGCATGATCATCCGCCCCCTCACCGAGGACGACTGGGTCGCCTTCTTCCCGACGTTCACCGAGGTCGTCGAGGCGGGCGAGACCTACGCGTTCCCTCTCGGCCTCTCCCTCGACGAGGCGCGCGGGTGGTGGGTCGAGTCGCCGCCCGGCATCACCGTCGTGGCCGTTGACGAGACGACCGGTGAGGTGCTCGGGTCGGCGAAGACCGGACCCAACCGCCCCGGGCGCGGGTCGCACGTGTCGACGGCGTCGTTCATGGTGTCGTCTGCGGCTCGTGGACGGGGCGTCGGACGCGCCCTCGGCGAGTGGGTGCTGGGCTGGGCGCATGGGCACGGCTATGCCGCGATGCAGTTCAACGCCGTCGTGGAGACGAACACGGTCGCCGTGAGCCTGTGGAAGGCGCTCGGGTTCGAGGTCATCGGGACCGTGCCGGAGGCGTTCGAGAGCCGGGCGCACGGGCGGGTGGGCCTGCACGTCATGCACCGCCGGCTCTGAGGCGGTCGGTCTCGCCCTTGGCCGGTCACCGTTGGCCGGTCGCGGTTGGCCGTTCGCGCCCGCTCGCCGTTCGCGCCCGGCGCGCCCCTCCACGCGCCGGGTGCCAACGACTCAGTCAGCGCAGGCTCCTGCCGGTCCGAGCCTGCCAGCGGTCCGGTCCAACCGCAGCATCCAGAGCAGAAGTCCGCGCTTTCGTTGGGGTGCCGGCCCCAGGTGGGTCAGACTTCAGTCCTCGACACGTCGTGTGAGGAGCCCGGCAACCGGCGGGTTCGTCACGGGGCGACATTCAGTGAGGGAAGGCGAGCCGGTGACAGAGGTCCGACGAGCGCTGCTGGGGGTGGACATCCAGCGCGACTTCTGTGAGCAGGGAGCCCTGGCCGTCGCGGGCGGCAACACGGTGGCCGTGCGGACGAGGGACCATCTCCTCGCCAACCGAGGGCTCTACGCCACCACCATCTTCTCGATGGACCACCACAAGCCACCGCCGCACACGAACTGCGGCCACTTCGCGCTGACGACGGAGCCGAACTACACGAGCTCGTGGCCGGTCCACTGCGTCCAGGGCACCGAGGGCGCGAGGCTGCACCCCGCCATCGAGGAGGTCGAGCACCTCATCGACCATGTCGTCCGCAAGGGGGACGGCACGCAGTCGTACAGCGCCTTCGAGGGCGTGACCGAGGTCGAGGGTGCGCCGTCCTCCATCCTCTCGGTACTGCGGAGCGCGGGCATCACGGACCTCGACGTCTGTGGTCTGGCGACCGACTACTGCGACCTCGCGACGGTGCTGGACGCCCGCGGTCTGGGGTTCGAGGTGCGAGTCCTCGTCGACCTGACCGCGGGGGTGGCGCCGGACACCACGGGCGAAGCCCTCGCCAAGATGCAACAGGCGGGGGCGATGCTGGTCACCGTCAAGGACATCGACGCCACGACGTGAGCGGTCCCAGCGAGGCAGAGCCCGGACGCACGGGTGCGGCATGAGCGGACGTCCGGTTCCGCGTCTCACACGGCGACGTGACGCACGCTTTCGCCCATCGGCGCCCACCCATCGGCGTGGTCGTGATCAGCGGCAGCAACACGTGCCCGCCAAGGCCTTCACGCAGCACTGGAGATCGGGCAGGCTTGAGTCCCTACAAGGGATGAGGTGTCGACGTGGAGATTGACCGGCAGGAGATCGTGGACCAGCTTCGCGGACGAGGTGAGGACGATGTCGCGGACCGCGCGGAGCGTGAGCTTCCGGAAGTCGTCGACACCGATGAGCACGCGGCCCTGCTGCACCAGCTCGGCATCAACCCGGTGGACCTCATCGGCGGGATCGGCGGGACATTCGGCTGACTGACCGGTCTCGCAGAAGGCGCAGCCAGGCTCACGGGGAGACGGCCGAGCCCGTCCCGGCACGACCCCGCGTCAGGTGAGCTTGCGGACGACCCCGAGCGGCAGGTGGCGCATCGCGCTGCCGAGCGGCTTCCACGGCCACGCGGGGACGCGAGCCGTCTCGACGCCCTTCTCGATCGCCTCGACGATGCCGCGCACCCCGGTCTCGGTGTCGACCATGAACTTCGTCCGCTGTTCGACCTTCTCGTTCATCTCCGAGCGGATGTAGCCCGGGAAGATCGTCGAGACCGTGATGTCGAGGTCGGGCTTGCCGCGCATCTCGACGCGGATGCCCTCGGCGAGGTGGGCGATGCCGGCCTTGGTCGCGGCATAGGTCGTGACGGTCTTGGGCATGCCCCGCATCGCCGACATCGACGAGATGACGACGAGGTGGCCCCGCTTGCGGGCGCGGAAGATCTCCATCGCCGCCTCGCACTGGGCGAGCGCACCGATGAAGTTCGTCATCGCCGTCGCCCGGTTGGCCGCGTAGCCACCCACGCCGATCGGCGCACCCTTGCCCAGACCGGCGTTGACGACGACCCGGTCGACGCCGCCGAGCTCGGTGTCGAACTCGTGGAAGACCCGGAAGACGGCGTCGTCGTCGGTGACGTCGAGCGCCTTGAGGGACACGATCCGGTCCGGGTGGGCCGCGACGATCTCGTCGCGCAGCTCCTCGAGCCGGTCCGTGCGGCGGGCGCAGAGGGCGAGGTCGTGACCGCGGGCGGCGAGCTGGCGCGCGAGCTCCGCGCCGATGCCCGAGCTGGCGCCGGTGATGAGCGTGGTGGTCATGAGAGGCGTTCTCCTCAGCGGGTGGTGAGCAGGTCGGGGACGCGCTCGAGGTGGGAGGTGTCGTTGAAGGTCCGCAGCACCGGCCCGGTCGCGCCGATGGAGAGGGTGGTGAGCGAGGCGTTGGCGATGACCCGCTGGAGCGAGGTCCACACCGGCGCGCCACCGCCGAGCAGCGACGCGGCCACCCACGAGATCGCCCCGGCCGAGCTGACGACGACCGCCGTCTCACCGCGACCGACGTTGTCCGACAGCGCCGCCAGGCCGGTGAGGACCCGGTCACCGAACGCCGAGAAGGGCTCCTCGTAGTCACCCTCGTGGGCCCCGGCGACCCAACGCTCGGTCGCCACGGCATACATCTCGTCGAAGGCGCGGTGCGGCCGCAGGGTGCGCGCGAGGTCCGCCTTCATGAGCGCCATCGACCGATACGCAGGCTTGTATGCCGTGAGGATCTCCGTGTGCGCGTACTCGTCCCACGCCGGGTCGGTCTCGACCTCGCAGGTCCAGCCGGCCTCGGCGACGAGCTCGGCGGCGGTGTCGCGCTGCCGGCGCATCGACCCCGAGACGACGCGGGAGGCCTCGATGTCGCGCTGGGCGAGCTCGCGTCCGACGGTGCGCACCTGCTCGTGACCGAGGTCGGAGAGCTTGTCGTAGTCCTTCTTGCCCCAGGACGCCTGGCCGTGACGGACGAGGACGATCCGGCTCATCGGCCGGCCTCGCGGCGGGCCCGGCGCACGAGCAGGCGGCAGCGCAGGTCGAGGTAGAGGACGAACCACCGCATTCGCTTCGCCTGCGGGTTCGTCGTCTCGCCGCGGTAGGTCCGCAGGTAGATCTGCTGTGCGATGACGGCGAGCCGGAAGAGCCCGAACACCTCGTAGAACGCCCACCGCCGCGCGTCCATCGGCAGACCCATCCGGTCGCAGTAGTAGCGCACCGCCTCGACGCGGGTGAGCATCCCCGGTGTGTGCGTCGGCTGGAGCCGCAGCGCTTTGGCCACCGGGTCGTCGCTCGCCTGCACCCAGTAGGCCATCGCCCCGCCGAGGTCCATGAGCGGGTCGCCGACGGTCGCCATCTCCCAGTCGAGGACGCCGACGATGCGCGTCGGGTCGTCCTGCGCGAGCACGAGGTTGTCGAAGCGGAAGTCGTTGTGGATGAGCACCTGGCCGACGTCGTCGGGGCGGTTGTCCTCGAGCCACTGCATGACGCCCTCGAACGACCCGACGTTGGGCGTGCGCGCCTTGCGGTAGCGGGCCGACCAACCGGTGACCTGGCGCTCGACGTAGCCAGGGCCCTTGCCGAGGCCACCGAGACCCGCGGCCTCGACGTCGACGCGGTGGAGGTCGACGAGGGTGTCGAGTGCGTTGCGGCACAGCAGGTTCACGTCGTCGGGTCCGAGCCCCAGAGACTCCGGCACGTCCCGGCGCAGGATCGTCCCGACGAGGCGCTCCATGACGTAGAACTCGGAGCCGATGACCGACTCGTCGCCGCACCACGCGACGATCCGCGGCACACGGTCGTAGACCTCGCCGAGCGCGCGCTGGATGTCGCTCTCACGCCGCATGTCATGGGCGCCCTTGGCCTTCGTCCCCCGCGGAGGCCGGCGCAGGATGAGGTCGCGCGTCGGGTAGCGCAGCAGGTAGGTGAGGTTGGACGCGCCCCCCTTGAACTGGCGCACCTCAGGAGTCGCGTCGAGCCCCGAGGCGTCCGGGGCGTTGGCGCGCAGCCACTCGGCGAGGGCGTCGACGTCGAAGGCGTCCTCGTCGCGGACGGGTGATCCGAGCTCGTCAGGCATCGGGGGACTTCCGCGCGAGCTTCTGTCCCGCCCTGGTCGCGACCCGGTCGTATGCCGGCCGCACCAGCCGCTTGGTCCAGTAGGCCTGGTGCCCGAGCCGGTCCGTGAGGATGAGGCGCTTGTGCCTGTCGATGCCCTTGAGCACGACGGCGGCGACCTCGTCGGCCGTCATCGACGCCTTGGTGATGAGCTTGAGCGCCGTCTCCTCCATCGCCGTGTCCTTGCCCTGCAGGGACTGGTGGAGGTTGGTCCGGAAGAACGCCGGGCAGACCGCCGAGACGTGGATTCCCCACGGTGCGAGCTCGAACCCGAGGGTCTCGGACAGCGCGACGACGCCGGCCTTGGCCGCGTTGTAGGACGACATGCCCGGCCCGTGGATGAGCCCGGCGAGCGACGCGGTGTTGACGATGTGGCCCGAGCGCTGCTCCTTGAACACCGGGGTGAACGTCTGGCAGCCGCGCACCACCCCGAGCAGGTTGATGTCGAGCACGCGCTCCCAGTCCGAGATCGACTCGACGTCGATCCGGCCTCCGGTGGCCACCCCGGCGTTGTTGACGAGCACGTCGAGACCGCCCCACGTGTCGCGCACGTGGGCCAGCGCTGCGTCCCAGTCCTGCTGGCTGCGCACGTCGAGACGCACGTATGCCGTGCCGTCCGGCACGTTGTCGGGCCGGCTCTCGGCGAGGTCGCCGACGAGGACCTGGTCGCCGCGCTCGGTGAAGGCACGCGCCAGGGCGAGGCCGAGCCCGGAGGCGCCGCCGGTGATGAGCACCCTGCGACCGGCCCCGCGGTGTGCCGAACGGGAGGAATTGGTGAGTTGGGCACGGGGGGTCATGAGCGGCCGCACTCCGCCGCACGCGAGGCCCTCTCGGCGTACGGAGCCAGCAGGATCTTGGCGACGACGCCGAGGTGGACCTCGTCGGGACCGTCGGCGAGGCGCAGCGAGCGCGCGTTGGCGTAGGCCGCCGCCAGCGGGAAGTCCTCGGACATCCCGGCGCCACCGTGGAGCTGGATCGCCATGTCGATGACGTCGCACGCCATCCGCGGCACGGCCACCTTGATCTCGCTCACCTCGCTCATCGCTCCGAGGGCGCCGACGGTGTCGAGCTTCCACGCCGCGTGGAGGACGAGGAGCCGGGCCTGGTTGATCGAGATCCGCGCCTGGGCGAGCCGTTCACGGTTGCCGCCGAGGTTGGCGATCGGCTTCCCGAAGGCGGTGCGGGTCGTTGCCCGCGCGCAGGCCAGCTCGAGCGCCTTCTCGGCCAGCCCGATGAGCCGCATGCAGTGGTGCACGCGGCCCGGACCGAGCCTGCCCTGCGCGATCTCGAACGCCCGGCCGGGGCCGGCGAGGATGTTCGTGACGGGCAGCCGGACGTCGGTGAGCGACACCTCGCCGTGCCCGATGGGCTCGTCGTGCTGACCGAACGCCGAGAGCATCCGCTCCACGCGCACGCCCGGGTGGTCGAAGGGCACGAGCACCATCGAGTGCCGCGAGTGACGCGACGCCTCCGGGTCGGTGACGCCCATGAAGATCGCGACCTTGCAGTCCGGGTTGCCGACGCCGGTGGACCACCACTTGCGGCCGTTGAGGACGACCTCGTCACCGTCGACGACGGCCGTCGCCTCCATGTTCGTCGCGTCCGACGAGGCCACACCGGGCTCGGTCATGAGGAAGGCGCTGCGGATCCGGCCGTCGAGCAGCGGCTCGAGCCACTCCTCCTTCTGCTCGTCGGTGCCGTACTTGAGCAGCACCTCCATGTTGCCGGTGTCGGGCGCGTTGCAGTTGAAGACGAGCGGCGCCGAGAAGGTGCGACCCATCGCCTCGGCGATGGGGGCGTAGTCGGCGTTCGACAGACCGGCGCCGCCGTCGGTGCCGAACCGGACGGCATACGGGCCCTCGTGACCGGCGGGGAGGAAGAGGTTCCAGAGCCCACGGTCGCGCGCCTTCGTCTGCAGCTCGGCGAGGAGGGGGTGCGCCGGCCAGGGGTCCTCACCGGCCGCGCGACGCCGGGCGATGTCCTCGGCCAGGGTCCGCTCCGCCGGCTCGATCTCGGTCACGACGAAGTCGCGGACACGCCGCGCGAGGTCGAGCGAACGCTCCGACGATGAGAAGTCCATGGAACAGACCCTAGGTGAGCGCTCGCTTAGCCGGTAGGGGGTGTCGCCTCCGCCACGGAGTCCGGCTCCTCGATCGCGACCGCCGGGGCCACGACGACCGGTATGCCGTTGAGCACGGCGTTGCCCGAGACGCCCTCGACGCGGGCCGGGTCGGTGAGGTCGTTCATCGTCACGCCGGGGACCTCGACCGCGCGGGAGAGCCGCACGCCGGGTCGCCGGTGGCCGTAGCCGTGCGGCAGCGAGACCACCCCACGCATGACGTCGTCGGTGGCGCGGACCTCGACCTGCACCGAGGAGACGTCGGAGGTCACGGTGACGAGCGAGCCGTCGACGATCCCGCGCGCGGCGAGGTCGTCGGGGTGCATGAGCAGGTGGTGTCGCGGACGCCCGCGCGTCAGCCGCTCGGTGTTGTGCATCCACGAGTTGTTGTCGCGCTGGTGACGGCGGCCGATGAGCAGGAGGTCGTTGCTTCCGGCGGCGTCGCGCAGCTCGGGCAGCCGCACGCGCAGGGCGGCGAGACCGTCGGTGACGACGGCGGGGGTGAGCACCACGACCTTGTCGCGGGTGGGGAGGCGGTCCGGCAGGCGCGGCTCGAGCGGGCCGAGGTCGACGCCGCCGGGCGTTCGGGCCAGCCGCCGGACCGACAGGCCCTGTCGGGCGGACCGCAGGAGCACGTCGATGGTGACACGCGGCGAGGCCCTGAGCCGTGCCGTCCGTCGCCAGCCGAGCCGCTGCCCGCTGCGACGGCTCAGCGCGAGGACGAGGTCGCGGGCGATCTCCCACTCGTGGCGCTGGTCCTCGCCGCGGGCGAAGAGCGCCGGCGACCAGCGGGCCGTGTTGCGGACCGCGAGCGTGTGGAAGATGAGGTCGTAGTGGTCGCGCTCGAGCGGGCCGGTCGGCGGCAGGATGACGTCGGCGTGGCGGGTCGTCTCGTTGACGTGGGGGTCGATGGCGACCATGGCCTCGAGCGCCGCGATCCGCTCGTCGAGGCGGGCCCCCGCCGGGGTGGACGACACGGGGTTGCCACCGACCGTGAGCAGGGCCCGGATCGCTGGCCGCGGGGGTTCCATCTCCTCGGCCATGACCGAGACCGGCAGCTCGCCGCCGAACTCCGGCAGCCCACGCACCGCCGAGTGGGTCCGGCCGCGGTGCCCTCGCCCCACGAGCCCCCGGCCGATGATGTCGATCGCGGGCGTCGTGAACATCGTGCCGCCGGGGCTGTCGAGGTTGCCGGTGACGGCCATGAGGCACTGGATCGCCCACTGGCACAGGACCCCGAACTCCTGCGTCGACACCCCCATGCGCCCGTGGACCGCGGCGGACCCGGCGGCGACGTCACGGGCGAGCGCGCGGATCGCGTCGGCCCCGACCCCGCTCACCTCCTCGGCGAGCTCGGGCGTGAAGTCGGCGACGGTGAGGCGCAGCTCGTCCACCCCGCTCACCCACGGCGCCGGCCGGGCCAGCCCTTCGGCGAGGACGACGTGGACGAGAGCGAGGAGCACCGTGACGTCGGTGCCGGGACGGACGAAGTGGTGCTCGTCGGCGACAGCGGCCGTCTCGGTGCGCCGCGGGTCGATGACGACGAGCCGCCCTCCACGAGAACGCAGCTCGCGCAACCGGCCCGGGAAGTCGGGCACCGTCCACAGCGACCCGTTGGAGGCCATGGGGTTCGTGCCGACGAGGACGAGCAGGCGTGTGCGGTCGATGTCGGGGACGGGAAGGAGGAACTGGTGCCCAAACATCGCCCACGCCACGACGTGGTGCGGCAGCTGGTCGACGCTCGTCGCACTGAAGACGTGCCGGCTGCGCAGGGTGCGCGGGATCATCGTCACGTGGGTGAGCGCCCCGGTGCTGTGGACGTTGGGGTTGCCGAGGTAGGTCGCGACGGCATCCCGCCCGTGCCGCGCCTGCACCCCGTGGAGCAGGTCGGCGGCGAGCTCGATCGCCTCGTCCCAGCCGATCTCGACGAAGTCGTCGCCGACGCGCTTGACCGGGCGCCTCAGCCGGTCGGGGTCGGTGTGCAGGTCCTGGAGCGCCACGCCCTTGGGGCAGATGTGCCCGCGCGACAGCGGGTCCTCGGCGTGCCCCTTGATGCCGACGATCTCCTGCCCGCGCAGCGACACCTCGAGGCCGCACATCGCCTCGCACAGCACACACGTGATGTGACGGGTGGTCCTGGCGTCGTCGCCGCCGCTGGTCGTCATCTCAGCCCCGCGGGTCGAGTCCGGCGCGTGGCCTGTATGCCGGCCGCTCCCGGCGCGTGGCCGCCCTCCGCGCCTCGGCCGCGTTGGCTCCCAGGAGGAGGCGGGCCTGCTCGAGCCGCTCCCAGCGGAAGGTCCGGCGGTCGCTCGCGGACCACGTCCGGTTGAAGAGGCGCTTGGCGGCGGCGACGGAGTCCGGCGAGCGCTCGGCGATCGTGCCCGCGAGAGCCAGCGCACCGGCATACGGGTCGAGGTTCTCCTGCGTCGCGAGGCCGAGCCGGACCGCCTCGGTGCCCGAGACGGTCTCCCCGGTCATCGTGAGGCGCTTGGCGACGTCCATCCCGACCTGCTGCGAGAGGGCCTGGATGCCGGACATGTCGGGGATGATCCCCCACTTGGCCTCGAGGACCGACCACGTCGCGTCGGGGGCGGTGATGCGGAAGTCGGCCGAGAGCGCGATCTGGAGGCCGCCGCCGAGGCAGTGGCCGTGGACCGCGGCGATGACGGGCACGGGCAGCCGGCGCCATGCCCAACACGCCTCCTGGAAGGTGTTCGTGCCACGCCATGGGCGCGGCGCGAAGGCCGCGGCGACGCGGCGGGGCTCGCGCAGCACTGTGGCGAAGTCGAGCCCGGCGCAGAACGCGTCGCCCGCCCCGGAGAGGACGACCGCTCGCAGGGTCCGGTCCCCGTGGAGCCGCCGGGCCGTTGCGACGAGCTGCTCGAGCGTGTCGAGCGTGAGGGCGTTGAGCTTGTCGGGCCGGTCGAGCGTGACGTGGGCGATGCCGTCCTCGGTGCGGCTCCGGACGAGTTCGGTCATCCCCAGAGACTAGGCCCGGTCAGGCGGTGCGTGCCGGTGCCGGTCGGGTGTCGGCGCGGTGCTTCATGAGGCTGAGGCCCAGGACGCCCGCGCCGAGCACGGAGAGTCCGGCTCCGACCCAGCTCGGCGCGGTGTAGCCGTAGCCGGCGGAGATGACGACGCCACCGAGCCAGGCGCCGAGGGCGTTGGCGGTGTTGAGCGCGGCGTGGTTGCTCGCTGCGGCCAGCGTCTGGGCCTCGCCGGCGACCTGCATGAGGCGGAGCTGGAGGTTGACGACGAGGATGCCGGCGAGCACCGAGGAGAGGAAGTAGAAGAAGATCGCCGGCAGCCACCACTGCGCGGTGAGCGCGAAGGCGACGAGGTTGACGCCCATGCCGACGCAGCCGATGGTGATCGAGCGCAGCACCGACCAGTCGCCGAGATGGCCCGCGAGCGGCGTGCCGACGAGGCCGCCGATGCCCGAGGCGAGCAGGAAGATCGGGACGGCGCTCGCGTCGAGGCCGGTAACGTCGGTGACGGTGGGCGCGATGTAGCTCGCCATCGCGAACATGCCGCCGAAGCCGATGGCGCCGACGAGCAGGGTGAGCGCGACCTGGGTCGTTGCGAAGCCGCGCAGCTCCCGCTTGATCGTGCTCTCGAGGTTGCGCTCGATGTGCGGGACGTAGGCGACGAGCAGCCCGACCGTGAGGATGCCGAGGACGGCGACGAGCCAGTAGGCCGCGCGCCAGCCGTACTGCTGACCCAGCCAGGTCGCTCCCGGGACGCCGGCGACGTTGGCGAAGGGGATGCCGAGCATGACCCGGCTCACTGCGCGACCGGACTGGCCTCGCGCCGCCATGTCGACGGCGACGAGCGCGGCGACGCCGAAGAACGCACCGTGCGGCATTCCCGAGACGAACCGGGCCAGCATGAGCCAGCCGTAGTCGGGGGCGAGGGCGGTGCCGACGTTGCCGACGACGAAGGCCACGGTCAGGCCGACGAGGAGCGCCTTGCGCGGCCATGTCGCCCCGAGCATGGCGAGGAGCGGGGCACCCACGACGACGCCTGCGGCATACGCCGAGATCGTGTGGCCCGCCGTCGGGATCGAGACGGACACGCCCTTGGCGATCTCGGGGAGCAGGCCCATCGTGACGAACTCGGTCGTGCCGATGGCGAAGCCGCCGACGACGAGGGCGATGGTGGCGAGAAGGGCATGACGGGGCGCGGGCACGAAGGGACAAGCGTCGGCGCAGCCGTTACATTCCCCGGACGACGTCGACGAGCGGGCGAACCGGCGCTGTGCGGCCCGGCACGCGCAGCCCGACCCGGGCGGCCTCGGCGACGGCGTCGTTGAGGCGGTCGAGGCGGTGGGAGGCGACCTTCCACACGTGCCAGTGCAGCGGGACCTCGACGACGTCGTCGGTGAGGGTGACGAGCCGGCCCTCGGCGAGGTCCTCCCCCACCGAGACGTCGGGCACGAAGAGCCAGCCGAGACCGGACAGGAGGGCGCTGCGCAGCCCGGGCACCGAGGGGATCTGCCACGGCGGCGACGACGCCGTCACGTCGTGGGACGCGAGGTAGTCCTCCTGCAGCGCGTCGTGGTCGTCGTAGCGCAGGACGGGCAGGTGCTCCCAGTCGGGGCTGCCGTCGGACAGGGTGTGCCGGGTTGCCAGCGACGGCGAGGCGACCGCGACGTAGCGCATCGAGCCGAGGGGGAAGGAGCGGCAGCCGGGCACCTGTGCGGGCTCGGTCGCGATCGCGGCACCGACGGCGCCCTCGCGCAGCAGCCTCAGCGAGTGGTCCTCGTCGACGACGGTGAACCGCAGCCGGGTGTCGTCCCACGTCGAGGCGGCCTCGATGAGGTGCACGAGCCAGGTGTCGAGCGAGTCCGCGTTGACGGCGACGCGCAGGACGACGGGAGCGTGCCGCGCCACGCCGAGGAGGTCGCGCGACTCGTCCTCGAGCAGCTCGACCTGCCTCGCGAGCCGCACGAGGACGGCGCCGGCGTCGGTCGGCGTGCACGGGCTCGCCCGGCGCACGACGACCTGGCCCACGCTCGTCTCGAGGGCGCGCACGCGCTGGCTCACCGCCGACGGCGTGAGGTGGAGCGAACGTGCGGCGAGCTCGAAGCTCCCGGTGTCGGCGATGGCCGCGAGCGCCCGAACCTGGTCGAGGTTCATGAACGAATCTCAGCACCCTTCAGCAGGATTCGTTGGACCGTCGGCCAAAGGTGGTCCTACCTTCGGCAGTGGTCCCGTCCACATGGCCGCGCGTCCCTGACCCGCTTGGGCCAGGGAGGCATGGTCCTGCCCCCGGGGTGCTCCGCGAAGGAGTCTGGCGAGGACTCACCGCACCGGCTGGCGGTGAGTCCTCGTCGTGCGGTCGGCCGGCGCCCGGTCGTGCCCGGTGGTGGGGCTGGTGGCGCCAGGTCTCGCGGCCGGCCGGGCTCCTAGGATTCGGGGATGCGCGCTGCCCTCGTGACCCGACTCGACGGACCCGACGCCATCGAGGTGGTCGACGTCCCCTCGCCCGAGGTGCCGGACGGCCAGGTGCTGATCGACGTCGCCGCCGCCGGCGTGGCCTTCCCGGACGTGCTGCTCACCCGCGGCGAGTACCAGGTCAAGCCACCGGTCCCGTTCGTCCCGGGTGCGGAGGTCGCCGGTTTCGTCCGCGTCGCCCCGGCCGGCAGCGGCCTCGAGGTCGGCGACCGGGTCGCGGCCTTCCCCTTCCTGGGCGGGTTCGCCGAGCAGGTCGTGTGCGACCCCGCGCTCGTCTTCCCGCTCCCCGACGGCGTCACCTTCGACCAGGGCGCGGCGCTGCCGATGAACTACCTCACCTGCCACTTCGCCCTGCGCACCCGCGGCCGCCTCGCCGAGGGCGAGAAGGTGCTCGTGCACGGCGCGGCCGGCGGCATCGGCACCGCCGCCACCCAGCTCGCCAAGGCGTGGGGAGCGACGGTGTATGCCGTGGTGTCGGACCCGTCGCGCGGTGACGTCGCGAGGGCGGCCGGGGCCGACGAGGTGTTGCCGGCCGACGGGTTCCGCGAGGCCGTCGCCGACCTCACCTCCGGTCACGGGGTCGACGTCGTCGTCGACCCGGTGGGCGGCGACCGCTTCACCGACTCGCTGCGCTCGCTCGCGCCGCTCGGCCGGCTGCTCGTCATCGGCTTCACCGGTGGCTCGATCCCGGAGGTCAAGGTCAACCGGCTGCTGCTGGGCAACATCGACGTCGTCGGGGTCGGCTGGGGCGCCTGGTGGACAGGCGCCGGGGGCGCGGGCTCGGTCCGCCGCCAGTGGGACGAGCTCGTGCCGCTGCTCGAGGACGGCCGGCTCGACCCGGTCATCGGGTCGGTGCGCTCGCTCGGCGAGGTCGCCGTCGCCCTCGCCGACATCGACGAGCGCCGCGCCACCGGCAAGGTCCTCCTCACCCCCTGACCCCTCACTCCCCCGCACTTCTTGCCCCAGGACCACCGGCGAGGGCCGATTTGGGCCCCGATCCGGTGGTCCAGGGGCAAGAAGTCGAGCTCAGGGGCGGGGGATCTCGGCGAACCTCGGGCGGCCGACGGTCGGGTCATGCCGCAGCCGGGCGAGGTCGGTCGTGTTGCGCGAGATGGACACGAGCAGCCCGCCGCCGGCGAGCGAGATCTCCGGGTGGGCCAGCGGGGCGTAGGCGAACTCGTCCTTGCCGGTGAGGAACGGTGCGTCGAGCGCCTCGCTCACCCGCCACGGCCCGACGGGTGACGCCGAGGTCCACGTGGCGACGGTCGAGCCGAGGTCGCCGTCCTTCTTCGACACCGCGACGAACTCGTCGCCGACGCGGTCCACCGAGAGCGTCTGCGAGACACCGCCGTCGGCCGCGATGACCGGCGCCGCGCGGTGGGGGTCGGCCTGCCACCGGCGGCCGTCCCAGAACTCCCACGACCGCCGGTCCTCGGGTCGGCCCAGCGCACTGCGACCGACGAGCAGCGAGCGCCCGAAGGCGGTGCCGGACGGCAGCTCGGTGCCGTAGACGTAGATGTGGTCCCCGGACACCATCGACGCCGAGCCCCAGTTGACCTGGTGGGCGCTCTCGTCGTCGGGCGTGAGCGGCAGCACGGTGTCGAGCTGCGGCGCCTCCCCCGCGCGGACGCGGAAGGTCACCGCATCCGACCCGAGGTAGCGGAAGCCCCACACGTCGGTCCCGCTCCCCCGCCGGATGCGGCCCGTGAAGACGATGACGACGTCCTCGTCACCGTCGCGGACGACGCTCACCGACATCGGCCAGCGGACGACACCGGGCTCGACGTCGGGGATGACCGGGCCACGCGCCGTAGCCATGACCTGGCTGACGCACAGACCGGACGAGACGAGCATCGAGTTGGCGACCATGCCGGGCGCGATGCCACGACGGCGCATCGTGTCGCCGAAGACCCACACGAGCCGGCCGTCCGAGAGCCGCGCGCTCGCCCCGATGTCGGCGGCCTGCCAGTAGGGCAGGTCCGCCCGTGCGAGAACCGAGTTGAGCTGTCCCACGGTCGGCTTCACCGAACCCGTCCCGGGTGCCTTCGGGCAGTCCACCGACATCTCGTATGCCGTTCGCCCACCCTGCTCGGACCCCTCGCCGACCCAGCCGCACCCGGTCAGCAGCACCGTGAGCAGCACCGCCGGGACGAGCAGCGCGGCGAGGGACGAGGCGGCGATCCGAGACCTGCGGGGAGTCACGCTGCAGCCACCGCCGTCGACGCGACCGGACGCCGCCGGTGGACCCGGTGCGCGGCCGCCGTCGAGAGCAGCAACGCCCCGCCGGCCCACGCGAGGAGGACGACGACGTCGAGAGCGAGGTGCATTCGCGGCCCGCCGTAGGCGAGGGTCCGCAGGCCCTCGACGGCATACGACATCGGGAGCACGTGGTGCAGGGCGCGCAGCGGACCGGGGAGAGTCTCCCACGGGAAGGTGCCGCCGGCGCTGACGAGCTGGAGCACCATGAGGACGAGGCCGAGGAACTGCCCGGTGTCGCCGAGCCGGGCCATGAGGCCGTGGATGACCGCCATGAAGGTCATCGAGACGAGCAGCATGAACCCGAGGACGGCCCACGGGTGGGCGAGGTCGATGCCCACCGCGAAGCGCACGACGACCCAGGCGAGCACGGCCTGCGCGGCACCGATGACGGCTGGCGCGAGCCAGCCGCCGAGGGCGACCGGAAGGACCGCCCACCGGCTCGTGATGGCCTCCTCGACGAGCGGCCGGGCGCGGGTGAAGAGGGTGAACCCGCCGATCCACATCGCGAGCGCGAGGAAGAACGGGGCGAGCCCGGCACCGTAGGAACCGGCGGTGGCGAGGGCCTCCGAGCGGATGCCGACGGGGGCGCCGATCGTCTGGGCGACGGCCTTGCGCTGCTCGGCCGTCGGGTCCGGGACCTGCTTCGCACCGTCGGTGAGCGAGGTGGCGAGGGTGCCGGCGCCGGTGTCGAGCGAGGCGAGCCCCGTGTCGAGCCGGGCCGCCCCGGACGAGAGCTGCTGCGCGCCCGTGAGCGCCTGCCGCTGGCCGGTGTCGAGCTGCTTCGCGCCCGCGGCGAGGTCGGCGCTGCCCGCCGCGGCCCGGTCGACGGCGGACTCGAGCTCGGTCGAGGAGGTCGCGAGCCGCTCCGCCCCGTCGGCGACGGCGTCCGCACCGGCGGACAGCCGGTCGAGGTCCTGCGACGTCGACTGCAGCGTGCCGTTGGCCTCGGTCACCGGGGCACGCAGCCGCGCGGTCTCGGCGAGGACGGTCGAGACCTGCTCGTCGGTGAGTCCCGCGGCGGCGAGCCGGGCGGGCAGCTGCTCGTCGAGCGCGGTGAGGCCGTCGGTGAGGTCCTGGCCCGCCGCGGCCGCCCGCCGGCCTGCGGCGGCGACCTTCGCGTTGCCCTCGGCCACCTCGCGCGCCCCCTCGGCCAGTCGCTTCGTCTGCGGGGGCAGCGCGTCGGTGCGCCGGTCGAGGGTGGCGAGCCCGTCGGAGAGCTCCGTCGCGCCGGCCGACAGGCGAGCCGTCCCCGCGACGAGGTCCTGCTCGCCGGAGACGAGCCGGCCGCTGCCGCTGCTCAGGCCGGCGGCGCCGGTGTGGGCGTCGTGGGCGCCCGCCGCCAGTCGGCCGGCACCGTCGGACGCCTCGACCAGCTGCGCGTGGATCGTCGAGAGCCCTCCGAGGAGCTCGCTCGCGGCGGTGCGGCTCACCTGCGAGGCGACCGAGTCCTGCACCTGCTCCACGACCCGGTCGGCGATCGTGCCGGCGAGGTAGTTCGTCGCGTCGTTGGTGTCGATCTCGAGCATCGCCCGTCGCGGCGTGAAGTCGGCGCTCGAGGCGAGGTCCGCCGAGAACGTCTCGGGGACGACGAGGACGAAGGCGTAGTCGCCCTCGCGCAGGCCGGCCGCCGCCCGGTCGACGTCGACCTCGTGCCAGTCGAGGTCGTGCGCCTCGCGCAGGGTCGTCGCCACCTCGTCCCCGACCTGCAGCGCCGTGCCGTCGGCGAGGGTCGTGCCGCGGTCCTCGACGACGACGGCGGCGGGCAGCCCGTCGAGGTCGGCGTAGGGGTCCTTGTTGGCATAGATGTAGAGCCCGGCGTAGAGCGACGGCACGACGACCATCGCGACGAGGGCGACCCTGGCGAACCTCGTGCCGGTGAGCCGGCGGAGCTCGGCGAGGGCGACGGACAGGGCGGTCATGAGGATCTCCACGGGAGCGGTCAGCGGGCTGGGAGCGGGTGGTACGTCTGCGTACCACCGCTGGTACGCTACAGTACCACCATGACCGAGACCGCCGCCAACCGTCTGATCGACGCCCTCGGCACGGCCCTCGTCGAGCAGGGCCTGGCCCGCACGACCGTCGCCGACGTCGCCCGGATCGCGGGCACGAGCAAGCGCACGTTCTACGAGCACTTCGCCACCAAGGACGAGGCCTTCCTCGCGCTCTACGACACCCGCGCGACCCGGCTCGTCGACGCGATCTCGGCCGTCGTCACCGACCCTGCGGCGCCCATCGAGGAGCAGGTGCGCGGCGGCGTGGCGGCCTACCTGCGCTTCCTCGCCGAGAACCCCGAGCTCGCCCGCGCCCACATCCTCGAGTCGCACGCCCTCGGCGAGCTCGGGCTGCGGGCCCGTCGCGCCCTCATGGACGGCCATGCGGCCTACCTGCGCGAGCTCGTCGACCGCGCTCGTGGGCACCACCCCGACCTGCGCACCCTCGGCGAGGCGGAGTCGGTCGCCATCGTCGCCGGTCTCACCGAGCTCACGCTGCGCGCCGTCCTCGACGACACCCCCCTCGACGGGCCCGGGCAGCTCGAGGCGGCGGTCGGCTTCGTCACCGCCTTCGTCTCCGCGCCCCAGCAGGGCGCGTGTGCCTAGGCGCTGGGGCCCGCGGGCGGGACCGGCAGGGCGAACGAGACGCCCACCATCGCGACACCGCGCCCGTCCTCCTCGTACGCCGTCCGCCCCAGTGCCGCGAGCGCCGCACCGACGAGGGTCGGCACGTCCCGGGTCGGCTGCTCGAGGGAGCCGGGCTGGATGACGGCGTACTGGTCGTCGTAGCGGAGGTGGACGTCGAGCCGGGTCGGTGCGCGCGGGTCGTCGCCGAGCCGCTCGAGGGCTCGCAGGACGTTGTCGCGCAGGGCCTGCTCGACGACCGACCGCTGCCGGGTGGCGCGGCCGAGCGAGCGGGTGGACGAGATCGACCTGCGCGGTCCCGGGAGCCGGATCGTCGCGTCGTCCACGCCGTCGCGAATCGCGACGAGGTTCCGCGCCATGGCCTTGGCGACCCTGGCCTCGACGAGGCGGTCGACGTCCCAGCCGGCGAGGTCCGCGACGAGGACGATGCCGGCGCCGTGGAGCCGGGCGCTCGTCGCGGGCCCGACACCCCAGAGGTCTGCGACGGGCAGCCGGGGTCGCACGCGAGCCTCGGTCTCGGCGTCAACGACGACGAGCCCGTCGGGTTTGGCACGGCGCGAGGCGAGCTTGGCGAAGAGCTTGGCCCGCGCGACCCCGGCCGACACCGGCAGCCCGAGCTCGGAGCGGACCCGCTCGCGCAGCGCCCGAGCCACCCGGCCCGCCTCCTCCACCGAGCCGCCGTCGAGCGCCGAGACGTCGAGGAAGGCCTCCTCCATCGACCCCGGCTCGACGAGCGGTGTGACATCCCGGAACAGAGCGAGGAGCTCGGCGCTCGCCGCCTCGTAGACCTCGCCCCGGAAGTCGGCGACCACGAGCTCGGGCCAGCGACGCAGGGCGTGGCGCAACGGCATACCGGCATGGACGCCGAGCGATCGCGCTTCGTAGGACGCACACGCGACCACCTGCGGACCGACGACGACGGGCCGCCCGCGCAGGTGCGGGTGGTCGCGCTGCTCGACCGACACGAAGAACGCGTCGGCGTCGGCGTGGATGATCACGGCGGCCACGCTGCCACCGCCCCCCGACATCAGCGCCACCTGACAGACTCGGCGCATGGACTTCCGCAACGCCTATGCGCACGGGTTCGCCCGCGTCGCCGCCTGCACCCTCCCCGTCGCCATGGCCGACCCGGCGCGCAACGCCGAGGCGACGATCGAGCAGGTCAGGGCGCTGCACGACGACGGTGTGGCGGTCGCACTCTTCCCCGAGCTGGGCCTGTCCGGCTATGCCATCGACGACCTCCACATGCAGGACGTCCTCCTCGACGAGGTCGACCGCGCCATCGTCACCATCGCCGAGGCGACCGCCCAGCTGCGCCCGGTCGTCGCCGTCGGCGCACCACTGCTCATCGGCAACCGGCTGCTCAACTGCGCCGTCGTCATCCAGGGCGGCGAGGTCCTCGGCGTGACGCCCAAGTCCTACCTGCCCAACTACCGCGAGTTCTACGAGAAGCGCTGGTTCGCCGCGGGTGACGACGCCGTCGAGACGCTCGTCAACCGCCCGCACTGGCCCGGCGCCGACGAGGACGGCGACATCGCCTACGGCACCGACCTCCTCTTCGAGGTCACCGACGTGCCCGGGCTCACCGTCCACGTCGAGATCTGCGAGGACGTCTGGGTTCCGGTGCCGCCGAGCCACCGCGCCGCGCTCGCCGGTGCCACCGTGCTGCTCAACCTCAGCGCCTCCCCCATCACCGTCGGCCGCGCCGACGACCGCCACCTCCTCGCTCGCTCGGCCGCGATGCGGTGCAACGCGGCCTACCTCTACGCCGCAGCGAGCGAGGGCGAGTCGTCGACCGACCTCTCGTGGGACGGCATGACGATGGTCTACGAGATGGGCGACCTCCTCGGTGAGACCGAGCGCTTCCCCAGCGGGCCGCGCGCCACCGTCGTCGACGTCGACCTCGACCGCATCCGTCAGGAGCGCATCCGCGTCGGCTCGTTCGACGACAACCGTCGCGTCGAGGGCATCGGCGTCCCCGACGGCGAGGCGTTCCGGGTCGTCGCGCGCGAGATCGACCCGCCCACGGGCGACCTCGGCCTGCGCCGCAAGGTCGACCGCTTCCCGTTCGTCCCCGACGACGAGGCCCGGCTCGCCCAGGACTGCTACGAGGCCTACAACATCCAGGTCTCCGGGCTCGAGCAGCGGCTGCGCGCCATCGGCCAGCCCAAGATCGTCATCGGCGTGAGCGGCGGTCTCGACTCCACGCACGCGCTCATCGTCGCGGCCAAGGCGATGGACCGGCTCGGCCGCCCGCGCACGGACATCGTCGGCTTCACGATGCCGGGGTTCGCGACGAGCGAGGGCACCAAGTCCAACGCGATCCATCTCATGGAGAGCCTCGGCATCACCTTCGAGACCCTCGACATCCGGCCTGCGGCGACGCAGATGCTCAAGGACCTCGGGCACCCGGCGGGCGCGGGTGAGGAGGTCTACGACGTCACCTTCGAGAACGTCCAGGCCGGGCTCCGGACCGACTACCTCTTCCGAGCGGCCAACCAGCGCGGCGGCATCGTCCTCGGCACCGGCGACCTGTCCGAGCTCGCGCTGGGCTGGTGCACCTACGGCGTGGGCGACCAGATGAGCCACTACGGCGTCAACACCGGCGTGCCCAAGACGCTCATGCAGCACCTCATCCGGTGGGTCGTCTCGTCCGAGCAGTTCGAGGGGGAGGTCAACGAGACGCTCACCGAGATCCTCGACCAGGAGATCAGCCCCGAGCTCGTCCCGACCAAGGAGGGCGAGAGGCTCCAGTCCACCGAGGACTCCGTCGGCCCCTACGCCCTCCAGGACTTCACCCTCTTCCACGTCCTGCGCCGCGGCTACCGCCCGAGCAAGATCGCCTTCCTCGCCGCGCACGCGTGGTCCGACGCGTCGACCGGCGACTGGCCGGCGGGCTACCCCGAGGGCGAGCGGCCGGCATACGACCTCGCGACGATCCGGCACTGGCTCGAGGTCTTCGTCAAGCGCTTCTTCGGCAACCAGTTCAAGCGCAGCGCCCTGCCCAACGGCCCCAAGGTCGTCGCGGGCGGCACGATGTCGCCCCGGGGCGACTGGCGGATGCCGTCGGACGTCTCTTCGGCGGCGTGGCTCGCCGAGATCGAGCGCAACGTCCCGACGGGCTGACCGACCGGCGTCGGCTCTTTGCCGAACGCTTGCCGAACCCACACCCGGGCTTTGCCCCACCGCCCGTATGCCGGCCTCAGGCTGTCCGTCATGCTCGCCACCGCGCCCCGTCCCCCGCTGCGCCGGACCCGCGTCCCGGTTGTCGTCGCCCTTGCCGTGCTGGCCCTCGTCGCCGCCGTCGCGCTCTCGGCGGCGACCGCCCTGCGGGCCACTGCGGCGACCCCGCTCACCGTCACCCAGGCGATCGCCACCCAGAACGGCTCGTCGCAGACCGTGCGCGGCTACGTCGTCGGGGAGCCGGTGGCGACGACGACGGTCAACCGCAGCGGGTTCACCGGCGACTACGCCATCGCGCTCGCCGACTCGGCCTCGCAGACCGACACCACGAAGATGCTCTACGTCCAGCTGACGACGCAGTGGCGCAGCGCCTGGGGCCTCAAGACGAACCCCGGCAACATGGGCCGGCTCGTCGACGTCACGGGGCAGCTCACGGCCTACTTCTCGCACGCCGGGCTCAAGTCGCCCACGGCGATGACCGCGGTCGGCAGCACGCCGACGCCCACCTCGACGGCGACCCCGACGGGCAGCGCGACCCCCACCCCTACACCCACGTCCAGCACCGACACCTACTACGCCACGGCCGCCGGCAAGTCCGGCACCGCCCTGCGCAGCGCTCTCCACGGCATCATCAGCAAGCAGACGGTCCTCACCTACGACCAGGTCTGGGACGCGCTCAAGGACACCGACCAGGACCCGAAGAACGCGAGCAACGTCATCGAGATCTACTCGGGGCGCTCAATCGCGAAGTCCGACAACGGTGGTGGCGTCGACCAGTGGAACCGTGAGCACGTGTGGGCCAAGAGCCACGGCGACTTCGGGACGGCCAACGGCCCCGGCACCGACGTGCACCACCTGCGCCCCGAGGACGTCACGGTGAACTCCGACCGCGGCAACCTCGACTTCGACAACGGGGGCTCGGCGGTCAACCAGTGCGCGGACTGCTGGCGCGACGCCGACTCCTTCGAGCCGCGCGACGCCGTCAAGGGCGATGTCGCCCGGATGATCCTCTACATGGCGGTCCGCTACGAGGGCGGCGACGGCTGGCCGAACCTCGAGCCCAACGAGTCGGTGAACAGCGGCAGCGCGCCCTACATCGGCAGGCTCTCGGTGCTCAAGTCCTGGAGCGCCGGCGACCCGCCCGACGCCTTCGAGAAGCGCCGCAACGACCGCATCCACGCCCAGTGGCAGGGCAACCGCAACCCGTTCATCGACCACCCGGAGTGGGTCGCCTCGATCTGGCCCTGACCCTGCGCAGGTCCCCCGAGGACAGCGGTATGCCGGCCGCCCACTCGGGCGGCCGGCGTACCTCTGTCGTCGTCTGTCGACGCTGCGTCAGTCGACGATGTTGTAGGCGCGGCGGGCGCTGTAGTCCGCGTAGGTGCTGAGCGCGGCCTCGCGGTGGTTCATGTCGGAGGACGGGTTGGACTGCTCGAAGAGCATGAAACGGGTCTGCGCGGCGTCGGTCCAGCGGTGGAAGAGGACGCAGTGCACGCCGGGCAGGTTGAGGTAGTCGCCCTTCCTGAGGTTCGCCTTGCTGATCTGGGCGCCGTAGCCGTTGAGGGAGCTCGTGCTCGGTCCGGGCGCAGGCAGCATGAGGCACATCGAGACGAAGCCGGAGCAGTCGGTCCGGTAGCGCGACGTCCCGCCGGGGCCGGGGTAGGTGGCTCCCTGGTCGTACTGGACGTTGTTGTTCATCCAGAACCACGCGCGGTCGATGACGGTGGCTCGCGACACGGTCGGCGCGGCGAGGGCCTGGCCGGGCATCGCGACGGATGCGCCGACGAGGCCGAGGAACGAGGTGGCGAAGGCGCCGCGGACGACGTCGCGGCGGTCGATGGTGGTCATGGAGTGCCTCCCTGCGGTGGGTCACGTCCCGGTCGGTGACGTTGACGCCGATGCTGGGCATGGGCGCTGCGAACCGGCTGCGGCCCGCTGCGAATCCGCTGCGGGTGCTGCGGGCGCTGCGGGAGGCGGGCGCGTGAGGTGCGCCGCCGGCATACCCGTCGTTCGTCAGGCGCCGAGCGTCGCAAGCGCGTCGCCGTCCATCCGGAAGACCGTCCACTCGTCCTGCGGCACGGCGCCGAGGCCCCGGTAGAAGCCGATCGACGGCTCGTTCCAGTCGAGGACCCACCACTCGAGCCGGCGGTAGCCGCGCTCGACGCAGGTCCGGGCGAGCGTGGCGAGGAGCTCGCGGCCGAGGCCGCTGCCCCGGTGCTCGGGCTCGACGAAGAGGTCCTCGAGCCAGATGCCGTTGACACCGGTCCACGTCGAGAAGGTGAGGTACCAGACGGCCATGCCGACGACCTCCCCGTCGACCTCGGCGACGTGCGCGAAGGTCGTCGGGCTGCCCGACGCGGGGAAGAGCGCTGCGGTGAAGTGCTCCTCGGTCGCCTCGACCGCGTCCGGCTCCCTCTCGTAGACGGCGAGCTCGTGGACCAGCCGCAGGATCGCCGGGACGTCGTCGGGGGTGGCCTCGCGGATCGTCATGTCGGCGAGCGTAGGCGGCGGCGTAGGTTGGCAGCCATGACGACCACCGAGGGAGACAGGACGTGAGCGTCGTCGACGACGGCCGGATCCACCACGTCACGACGGCGGACACGTGGGCCCGCGCCGTGACCGACGGGGCGTTCACCGAGTCGACGCTGGACCGCTCGCTCGAGGACGAGGGCTTCATCCACTGCTGCGACGCGGCCCAGCTCGACTTCGTGCTGACGACGTTCTATGCCGAGGTGCCGCACGACCTGCTCCTGCTGACGATCGACCCCGAGCTGCTCGAGTCGCGGCTCGTGCGCGAGGTCGGCAACCCCGAGACGGGCGAGACGTTCCCGCACGTCTACGGGCCGATCAACCCCTCGGCCGTCGTGGGCACGCAGGTCCTGTACCCACCCCACGGCCGGCACTGAGCTGCGGGCGCCGTGTGCAGAGGGAGTGACGCGACAGGTCCTCCCGCTCGGCGCAGCGGGAGGACCTGTCGGCGCGTGGAACTTCTCAGTTGGTGTAGACGACCTTCCCGCCGGACCCGATCGGGATGGCCGAGACCTGATTCCCGGGGACCCCGGTGGAGAGGTTGCGCCAGCCTGCGGCGCTGCCCGCCTCCCAGATCGTGCCGCCGGCCGCGGTGTAGACGACCTTCGCGCCACTGCTCGCGATGGCGGCGAGGGCATCCGCGCTGACGCCGGAGATGCCGGTGCCCAGGTTGCGCCACCCGTTGGCGCTGTGGGCCTCGTGGACCATGCCGTTGACCACCGTGTAGACGTACTTCACGCCGTTGAGGGTGATGACGGCGAGCGCGCGGTTGCTGACGCCGTTGATCCCGGTGCCCTGGTTGCGCCACCCGTTGGCGCTGTGCGCCTCGAAGACGTTGCCGTTGGAGATCGTGTAGATGTACTTCACGCCGTTGAGAACGGTGACCGCGAGGGCGTCGTTGCCCACGCCGACGATCCCGGTGCTGATGTTGCGCCACCCGTTGGCGCTGTGGGCCTCGTGGACGACGCCGTCCTTGACGGTGTAGACGTACTTGACCCCGTTGAGCGTCAACGCAGCGATGGCGTTGCTGCTCACTCCCTCGATGCCTGTCCAGAGGTTGTTCCACCCCGTGCTGCTCGCGGCCTCGAAGACACGTCCACCCGAGACGCTGTAGATGATCTTGTTGCCGTCGAGGTTCACCGACGCCGTCCTGCTCGCGACGACCGGACCCGAGGCGCCGCCGACTCCCAAGGCCGTCCACCCGGCGAGGCTGCTCGCCTCCCGGACCTGCGTGGCGCCCGTGCTGGGTGGCGTCGTCGTGTTGCGGGCCAGGTAGCGCAGTCCGTTGCGGTCGCCTGCCTTGAACGCCTGGCCGGCGGAGTAGGCGGACGCGAGCCCGCTGTGCATGAGCTGGTAGGCGCCGGCGTAGGCCCCGTCGTGGTGCTGCAGGCCGAGCACGTGGCCCAGCTCGTGTGCGCTCAGCTCACCACGGAACGCCTCGCTCTTGTTCTGGTAGGCGGAAGTCCGCAGCACGAGGGTGCCGCCCTCCACTCTCGGCGTGCCGCGCTGGTGGCCGCACCCGTCCCATGCGTCGTAGGTGGCGTTGCCGTTGAGCGGCGCCGACCCGCAGAAGTCGCTGCTGACGGCCGCCCGCACGAAGATCTCGCCCAGCCCCCCAGTGGGCGACGCGACGCCGCCGACACTGATCCTCGTGTTCGAGAACGAGTGAATCTCGTCGACGGCGGACTGCACGTAGCGCTGGGTGAGCGAGCGCACCGTCTCGTCCTGGAAGACGACCCGGTAGCTCGGGATCGTGTACTCGGAGCTACTCCCCAGCGAGAAGCCCTGGCCGGATCCAGTCCGCGGCCGATGCCGGCGAGGCGGTCAGGACTCCGGGCGTGAGCGCGACGGCGGTAGCGACCACCGCCCCGGCAATGCGAGCCGCCCAGCGTGGCCGGGCGGCCGGGCGGGTCGATCTGGTCATCTGTGGTCCCCCTTGGCTCGGAGCGGGGGCGCTTCCCCCGCCCCGGCCAGCCTCGGGGGCGTGTCGCGCACGACGGAACCAACGTTTCCGCGGAAGGTGCGTTGTCTCCGCAGTCAGGCGACGCGGCTGCCCCGGGTCGAGCGGCGGGCCTTGAGGACGGACTCGACCGCGTCCCACGCGGCGATGGCGACGATGACCGCGCCGACCGCTGCCGCCGAGACCGACCAGTCGGTCGACCAGCCGAACTTCTCGCCGAGCACCTGAGGCAGGTCGGTGAGGAGCTCGTCGCGGGCGAGGAGCCAGAGCACGAGGATCGCCGCGCCGGCGTTGGTGACGACGTTGAGCGCCGCGAACGACGGGGTCCAGCGACCGACCCGCCACACGAGCAGCGCCACGGCCACGTCGACGAGGAACCAGCCGATGAGCAGGACCTTCCACACGGGGTGCATGTCGGGGTTGAGCACCTGGATGCCGTTGTCGCCGACCCCGCCGAGCTGCCACGTGACGAGCGCCGCGAGCGCGACGGCGAACCCGACCTCGAAGATCGTCTCGCCGGGCTTCACGGTGCGCCACGGCACGTCGGCGGTGAGCTGGTCGGGCGTCCAGGCGTTGAGCGGCCGGTCGCGCTCGGCCTCCGGACGCGTCCACTCGATGACCGCGAAGGTCAGCGTCACCCAGAACGCGAGGTGGACCGCGGTCGTGAGGACGAGCAGGAACGCGTCCAGCAGGATCGGTCCCCAGCCCTCGTCGGTGGTCGCGGCCTTCGCGGCCAAGTTCGCGACGAGGACGAGGGGCAGCACGATCGCGGGCAGGACGCGCATGAGCCGCACGTAGTCGGGATAGACCCCCGGACCGATGAGGTATGCCGGCCGCCCGCCGTACTGCCGCGCGAGGACGTCGGGGTCGCCCAGCTCCGCGACGGCCTCCTTCTCGGCTGTGCTCGGCTCGGCGCCGGCCTCCACCCTGGCGTCGACGGCGTCGGCGATCGTGGCGCGCAGCTCGCGGGCGACGTCGGGCCCGACGTCCGCCGGCAGGTGCCGGGTGACCGTCCAGACGTAGCGGTCGGTGAGTGTGGTGGCGGTCCTGTCCGTCATTGCTGCTTCCCTCCGTCGAGTGCGCCGATCGCGGAGTCGAGCGATCGCCATTCGGTCCTGAGCCGGTCGAGGACGGCGGCGCCGTCCTTGCTCACGAGGTAGAACTTGCGGGGCCGCGCCTCGTCGGTGTTCCACTCGCTCGTGAGCAGTCCCTGCTTCTCGAGGCGCCGCAGGAGCGGGTACAGCGTGTTGCCGTCGACGGCGAACCCGGCGTGAGCGAGCGTCTCGAGCAGGGCGTAGCCGTAGTGCGGCCGGGCGAGGGTCGTGAGGCAGGCCAACACGACCGTGCCGCGGCGCAGCTCCTGCAGGTGCCCGGCGATGAGGTCGTCGTCCATGCGCCACACGATAGTGTGTGCCGCACACTATCGTCAATGGCACACGTCGCGGCTGCCATAATCCCCGCCGCTGCGTCCGCACCTGTGGTGACTAGGTCGTCACCTTGCCGGACGCAACGGGTATGCCGCCCACCCCTGCCGTTTGCGTCCGCACCTGTGGTCGCCAGGTCGTCACCTCGCCGGACGCAAGGGTCCCAGGCGGGACGTCTGTCAGCCGCCGTCCGGGCGGCCGCGGCGGGCGGGGTGGGTGTTGAGCTCGAGGAGCATCTCGAGCAGTCGCTCGGCGGCCGGGTTGGGGCGGCCGGTGTCGCGCACGAGCGCCGAGATGTCGCGCACCGGCGTCGGGTCGGTGAGGCGCAGTCGCGTCACCTCGGGTGGCAGCGCGCGAGCGGCGAGGCGGGGCATGACCGAGATGCCGACGCCGGCGGCGACGAACTGGATCGCCGAGTAGTGGTCCTGCGCCTGCACCGTGAAGCGCGGCGTGAAGCCCGCCGCCGCACAGGCCTGCACGAGGATCCGGTGCCCCGGGTTGCCGACGAGGTCGTTGGACACCCAGGTCTCGCCGCGCAGGTCGGCGAGCGGCACGGCCCGGCGGGCGAGGAGCTCGTGGTCGTGCGGGACGACCGCGACATAGGGGTCGCGGGCGAGGTGGACGCGGCGGTAGCCGGGCCGTTCGGCGTCGCCGGGCATCTCGGTGACGATGTCGAGGTCGGGCCGGACGTTGCGGCTCGTCACCTCGGTGAGAACGAGGTCGACGGTGAGGTCCGGCTGCTCGAAGGTGAGCCGCTTGACGAGCGCCGGCATCCACGCCGACCCGGCTGACGCGAAGTAGCCGACCGTGATCCGCCCGCTGCGCCCCTCACGCAGGTCGGTGACGACGGAGTCGAGGCGGTCCCACTGGCTCATGGCCTCCTCGCTCTGGGCGGCGAGCTCGAGCCCTGCCGGCGTGGGCGAGATGCCGCGACCCTGCCGCTGGAAGAGCACGAGCCCGGTCTCCCGGGCCAGCGCGCTGAGGTGCTGGCTCACGGCACTCGAGGTGAGCCCCAGGTTGTCGGCGGCGGCCTGCACCGAGCCGCTGCTGACGACGGCGCGGAAGACCCTGAGACGGTGCGGATCGAGCATGCCCCCCACTCTACAGTCCTGCTTAACGACCCCTAAGCAAAGTCACGTTGTGCTAAGCAGTTGAAACGAGGACCATTGGACCCATGATCCCCCGTACCCAGACCTTCACCACCGCCCACCGCATCGCCGAGCGCCTGCGCAACTTCCGCCGCCCGGGCACCTCCGGCTGGTCGACCACCGTCGACATGGACAACACCCGCGCGAACCACGAGCTCATGGTCGCGTCGCAGTGGCAGCACACCAACCGCTCCATCTGAGCACCGCTGCACCACTGCTGCACGACCGAGGCAGCCCGCACCACCGGCGCACACCCGCGCCCAACGACAGCGCTGGACCGAGACCCGGGCCAGCGCTGACTCATGTCCCGAGGCGTTCCCGCACGAGCCGGTCGAGCGCATGGAGCTCGGCGCGGGCCGCATCGGCGTCCGCCCCCGTCGCCGTCCGGTCCGCTCGACGCGCGAGGTCCGCGACCCGCTCAGGGTCGAGACCGTGGCGCCGCGCCCCCTCGAGGCTCTGCTGCGAGAGCAGGTCGGGCAGTGCGAAGGTCGGCGCCTCCCCGGGCACCGCCGGACCGTCGACGACCACGACCTCGCGCTCGGGTCGTGCCGTCTCGCCGGCGCCCGCCCCAGGCTCGCCGAAGGCCTCGGTGACGAGCCGCGCATAGGCCTCGTGCCCGAGGGCGTTGGGGTGGAAGGACTCCTCGAGCGGCCACGACACCCCGCTCACCCACTCCTCGCGGTCGCAGACCGCGTGTCCCCCGAACGCCTCGCGCGGGTCGACGACCTGCGCCCCGGCCGCGCCGGCCGCCGTCGCCACGACGCCGGCGAGCCCGTCCACGCCCTCCCCGATCCGTCGCATCTCGTGCGGGCTGAAGAAGGTCAGCGCGTTGCAGTCCTCCCCGCTGAAGAGCAGCGGGTATGCCGTGACGACCAGTCGCGCATCCGGTGCCGCCTCCGTGACCTGGGCCAGGAGGGCGGAGAGCCGGCTCGGCAGCTCCGCGCGCAGCGTGGCGAGCGCAGCGTCGATGACCGGGTCGGTGTCGACCATCCACGCGGGCTTGGCGCACTCGACGAGCACGGGTACGAAGCCGATGTCGTTGCCGCCGACGGTGAGCGACACGTGCGAGGTGCCCGGCCCAAGGGCGGACACCTGGTGCCTCTCGACGTCGCGGGTAGTCGCGCCGAGGCAGGCCTGGTAGGCGAGGTCGAGCCCGAGGGAGCGGGCCACGAGCACCGGGTAGCCCTCGGCCGCGCGCCAGCACGCGTTGCGGCGGGCACCTCCCCCCACGCCCGCGGCATACGAGTCGCCGAGGGCGACGTAGGGCTGAGGCATCACGCCATCCAAGCAGTCGAGAGGAGAGAACTCGCCGCACCAGGAGGCTGGTGGACGGCGTGTTCTCTCCTCTCGACTGCTTGGGGCGGCCCGGCGCGGGCTCAGGCCTGCGCGCCGCCGTTCTGGGCCGCGGTCTGGGCCTCAGCGACCTTCGCGCGGACGTCGTCCATGTCGAGACCCTTGATCTGCTCGATGATGCCCTCGAGCGCAGGCGCGGGCAGGGCGCCGGGCTGCGAGAAGACGAGGATCGAGTCGCGGAAGGCCATGAGGGTGGGGATCGACGTGATCTGCGCCGCGGCGGCGAGCTGCTGCTCGGCCTCGGTGTCGATCTTGCCGAAGGTGACGTCCGGGTGCTTCTCGGACGCCTCCTCGAAGACGGGGGCGAAGCGCTTGCACGGGCCGCACCAGTCGGCCCAGAAGTCGACGAGCACGATGTCGTTGCTCGTCACGGTCTTCTCGAAGGTCTCGGCGGTCAGCTCGACGGTGGCCATGCAGGGGGCTCCTCGGGTGTCAGGGGGATGTGGTCGACTGTCTTCACGGGGGTCAACACCGCGAGCCGCGCGGATCATCCATCGGGGGCGCACGGCATACGCCACCCGGGTCCGGACACGCCACGGGCGCGCGTCGGTACAGGGAGTTCACGACGCGCGCCCGGCTGTCTCGATGGTAGCGAAAAGTTCGTGTCGTTGAACAGTCTTCGAGGTTGTGACACGCGACGCGTCCTGCGCGCGACCCCCATATGCTGCCGAGGGTGACGACGATGAGCGCAGCCCACTCCGTGACCGAGTCCGACCGGAAGCACGTCTTCCACTCGTGGTCCGCGCAGGGCCAGATCTCCCCGGCGGAGGTGGTGAGCGCGCAGGGGTCGCACTTCAAGCTCGCCGACGGCAGCCGCTACCTCGACTTCTCGAGCCAGCTCGTCAACGTCAACATCGGCTACCAGCACCCCAAGCTCGTCGCGGCGATCCAGGAGCAGGCGGGGCGGCTGCTCACCGTCTCGCCGGCGTTCGCCAACGACGTGCGCTCCGAGGCCGCGCGGCTCATCGCCGAGCTGGCGCCGGGCGACCTCGACTCGGTGTTCTTCACCAACGGCGGCGCCGAGGCGACCGAGAACGCGATGCGGATGGCGCGGCTGCACACGGGCCGGCAGAAGGTGCTGACGACCTACCGGAGCTACCACGGAGCCACCGCGGGCGCGATCGCCGCGACGGGGGAGCCGCGGCGCTGGGCGTCGGAGCCGTCGGTGCCGGGCATCGTCCACTTCTGGGGGCCCTACCTCTACCGCTCTGCCTTCCACGCCACGACCGAGGAGGAGGAGTGCGCGCGGGCGCTGCAGCACCTGCGCGACACGATCATGGTGGAGGGCGCGGCGACGGTCGCCGCGGTCATGCTCGAGACGGTCGTCGGCACCAACGGCGTGCTCGTGCCGCCGGCGGGCTACCTCGCCGGGGTGCGCGAGATCTGCGACGAGCACGGCATCGTCCTCATCGCCGACGAGGTCATGGCCGGGTTCGGCCGGTGCGGCGAGTGGTTCGCCGTCGACCGCTGGGGCGTCACGCCGGACCTCATCTGCTTCGCGAAGGGCGTGAACTCCGGCTACGTCCCGCTCGGCGGCGTCGTCATCTCCTCCGAGATCGCGGCGACCTTCGCCGACCGGCCCTACCCCGGCGGTCTCACGTACTCCGGCCACCCGCTCGCCTGCGCCTCGGCCGTCGCATCGATCGGCATCTTCAAGGAGGAGGGCATCCTCGAGCACGTCCGCGGGGTCGAGGAGACGGTGCTGCGGCCCGGGCTCGAGGCCCTCGCGGACCGGCACCCGTCGGTGGGCGAGGTCCGTGGCGTCGGCTTCATGTATGCCGTGGAGCTCGTCCGCAGCCGTCGCACCCGGGAGCCGCTGGTCCCGTTCAACGCCACGGGCCCGGCCGCGAAGCCGATGGTCGAGTTCGCCGCGGCGTGCAAGGAGAACGGGCTGTGGCCCTTCGTCCACTTCAACCGCACCCACGTCGTGCCCCCGTGCACGACGACCGCGGCGGAGATGCGCCAGGGCCTAGAGATGCTCGACGCCGCCCTCGACGTCGCCGACCGCCACACCACCGACTGAGAAGGAACCCACTCCCAGCGGGAAGGTCGCACCTGAGGTGCGAACAGTTCCCGCCCGAAGTGAGAGGTACCCACTTCAGGCGGCGGGTCCCACGCTCTGCGTGGGCATGTCGATGCTGGAGAGGTGAAGGCGCGCGGGGGCCGGCCGGGGGGTCAGGTCTCGCGGGTGAGGACGACGGCGCTGTAGGGGCCGAGGGTGAGGACGGCGCTCTGCTCGCACCCGTCCATCTCCGGGCCGTCGGCCTCGACGTCGAACGCGTCGACCCCGCCGAACTCGGGGGCGTAGAGCGGCGAGTCCGAGTTGAACCGCACCTTCCACAGCCCGGGCGCCGGCAGGCCGACGGGCAGCTCGTGCTCGACCCGGGTCGAGAAGTTGAGGACGACGACGGTGTCGTCGTGGACCCCACCCTCCGCCCAGCGGTGCAGGGCGAGGATCTTGGCCTCGTTGTCGCAGCGCAGCACGGAGGCCCCACTCCCACGCAGCCCGCCGCTCACGCCGTCGGCGTTGCGCCGCAGCCGGATGAGGTCCCGGTGAAGGGCCACGATCCCCGCGTTGGCCTCCGACTTGCCCCAGTCGAGCGCCACCGAGTCGTCGAACCAACGGTCCTCGAGGAACTCCTGCCCCTGGAAGAGCATGGGTATGCCGGGCGAGCACATCACCGTGACGAAGCCCAGCGCGGCGCGCTTCTTGGCCGCCCACGAGTCCGCGTCGCCCGGCGCGACGGCCTCGGGGAGCCGGGTCTTGCCGTTGGCGACCTCGTCGTGCGACTCGGTGTAGACCACGCGGGCCTCCGCCGGTCCGCGACCCTCGCCGAGGACCGCCGCGGCCACGGCGTCGAGGTCGCGGTGCTCGTCGCTCAGCTCGGTGAGCGCCTGGCGGACAGGGTGGACGAACCCGGCGTCCCACTGCGCATGGAAGCCGAGCCCACCCTCGTCGCTCGGTGTCGTGACGACCGGGTCGTCCTGCAGGTCCTCGGCGATGAGCAGCTTCCACGGCTGGCGCGCCATGATCTCGGAGGTGAGCCACGACAGGTAGGCCGCGCCGTCCGGGATGAGGGCCCCCTCGTCCCACGTGCCGCCCGTGACCGAGCGGATGTAGTTCGTCGCGTCGAACCGGAGCCCGTCGCAGCGGAACTCCTCGAGCCAGAGCAGGGCGCTGTCGCGCAGGAACGAGCGCACCTCGGGCCGGCCGTAGTCCGGCCGGGTCGCGCCCCACGGGGTCGCCGCGCGCCAGTCGTTGTAGAAGTAGATGCCGCCGCCGTCGTCCTCGGACCAGCCGTCGAAGCGCCACAGGTCGAGGTCGGACGGCCCGATGTGGTTGTGGACGACGTCGACGACGACGGCGATCCCGTGCTCGTGAGCCGCCTTGACGAAGCCCTTGAAGGCATCGGGCCCGCCGTAGCCGGACTCGACGGCGAAGACGTGGCTCGGGTTGTAGCCCCACGAGATGTCGCCGGCGTACTCGAACGGCGGCATGACCTGGATGACCGAGACCCCGAGGTCGCGCAGGTGGTCGAGTCGGTGCGTCGCCGACTCGAAGCTGCCCCGCCCGCCGTGGCCGTCGCCGCCGAAGGTGCCCACGTGCATCTCGTAGACGACGACGTCGTCGCGGGACGGCATACGGAAGGGGTTGTCGCCCCAGTCGAAGGCGTTCGGGTCGTAGACGACGCAGTTGCCGACCGAGCTCGTCATCTGGCGGGCGTAGGGGTCGGCGCGCCAGACGACCTCGGAGCCGGTGTCGACCTGGAACTGGTACTCCTGCCCGGCGTGGACGCCGGGGACGTGCACCGACCACGTGCCGGAACCGCCGTCGCCGTCGCGCTCGAGCTGGGGGTTGGCGCCGCTGTCCCAGCCGTTGAAGTCACCGATGACCCAGACGTGCGTGGCGTGGGGGGCCCAGACTCGGAAGGTGGCGCCACCGTCGACGAGGACGGCGCCCATGCCTTCGTGCGGGGAGGGTGCGGTGAAGTCCATGCCGGTCAACCTAGTGCGCGGTCGGCCGCCGACCCGGGCGCGTCCGACGCCATGATGTGGGAGTGGACGTCCGCATCATCGGGGAGCCGCTCCCGCCACGCGTGGTCGCCGGGCACCGGGTGCTCGTCGGCCTCCAGCGCGGGCGCGAGGTCGAGACGCCGCGACCCGTCGAGGGGTCGACGATGACGTTCGACGCCACGTTCGACGTCGTCGTCACCCCCGACGGCGTCGACCTGCGCGGTCCGTGGGTGCAGGGCCGTCGGGGCGACCGCTTCCTCTACCTCTCGTGGGGGCACGACGACGGCAACGGGTTCGTCATGGTGCGCCGGGCCAAGCTCATGCTCGGCGTCCTCGACCCGGTCGACCTCGTCGACGCCTCCGACGACGCGCTCCTCGTCGGCCGGCTGTCCCTTGTCGACGCTGACGGAGGGCCGGTGTGCGCGGCGGTCCGTCCGCCCGCCATCCGCTGGACCCTCGAGCGCGGGCTGCCCGACGACGCGCGCGAGGGACCGCCCGCCTGAGCGGCGCGCCGAGGCCCTAGCTGTGGGTCATGTCCTCGGGGACCACCCACTCGTCGAACTGCTCCTCGGTGACGTCGCCGGACGCGACCGCCGCCTCGCGCAGCGACAGCCCCTGCTTGTGCGCGCTCTTGGCGATGGCTGCGGCCTTGTCGTAGCCGATGTGCCGGTTGAGCGCGGTGACGAGCATGAGGTTGCTCGCGAGGTTGGCCTCGATCCGCTCCTCGTTGGGCTCGATCCCCCGGGCGCAGTGCTCGGTGAACGAACGGCACGCGTCGGCAAGCAGCCGGGTCGACTCGAGCACGGCGTGCGCCATGACCGGCTTGTAGACGTTGAGCTGGAAGTTGCCCTGCGACCCGGCGAACGCCACCGTCGCGTCGTTGCCGAAGACCCGTGTCGCGACCATCGTCAGCGCCTCGGCCTGGGTCGGGTTGACCTTGCCCGGCATGATCGAGGAGCCCGGCTCGTTCTCGGGGATGCGGAGCTCGCCGAGTCCGTTGCGGGGGCCGGAGGCATACCAGCGCACGTCGTTGGCGAGCTTCATGAGCACGCCGGCGAGGGTGCGCAGCCCGGCGCTCACCCCGACGAGCGCATCGTGCGCGGACAGCGCGGCGAAGAGGTCGGGTGCCTGCCGGAACGGCTGCCCGGTCTCGGCCGCGATCTTCTCGGCCGCGAGCGCCCCGAACCTCGGGTGCGCGTTGAGCCCGGTCCCGACGGCGGTGCCACCGATGGCGAGCGCACGAGCCGACTCCACGGCATACGAGAGGGCCTGCATGGCGTCGTCGATCTGGGCGACCCAGCCACCGAAGACCTGGCCGAGGGTCACCGGCGTCGCGTCCTGGAGGTGGGTGCGCCCCACCATGACGACGTCGGCGTATGCCGTCCGCTTGCCGTCGAGGACCTCGCGCAGCTCCGCGACCGCTGGCTCGAGGCGTTCGACGACCTCGAGGACGACGGCGATGTGCATGGCCGTCGGGAACGTGTCGTTGCTCGACTGGCCGCGGTTGACGTGGTCGTTGGGGTGGACCGGCGTCTTGGAGCCACGCTCGCCACCGGCGAGCTCGATGGCGCGGTTCGAGACGACCTCGTTGGCGTTCATGTTGGACTGCGTGCCCGAACCGGTCTGGAAGACGACGAGCGGGAAGTGCTCGTCGAGCTCGCCGGAGATGACGTCGTCGGCGGCCCGGACGATGAGCTCCGCGACGTCCTCGGGCAGCTCGCCGAGCTCACCGTTGGCCTGTGCCGCAGCCTTCTTGAGGATGCCGAGTGCCCGGATCATCGGCCGGCCCCAGACGAAGGTGTCGCGTCCGATGTCGAAGTTCTCGATGCTCCGCTGGGTCTGTGCCCCCCAGTAGGCGTCGGTCGGGACCTCGACCGGTCCCATCGTGTCCGACTCGGTTCGGGATGTCGTCGGGTGTGCCATGGCTCCACCGTAGGCACCACAATGGCCGAATGACAGAGGCACCCCGATGACCGAACACCCGCCGGTCGAGACCTGGCTCACGGACATGGACGGCGTCCTCGTTCACGAGGAGCACGCGATCCCCGGTGCCGCCGACTTCATCGCGGCGCTCAAGAACGCAGGGCGGCCGTTCCTCGTCTTCACGAACAACTCGATCTACACCGCACGCGACCTGCGCGCGCGCCTGCTCGCCAGCGGCATCGACGTGCCCGAGGAGGCGATCTGGACCTCGGCCATGGCGACGGCGCAGTTCCTCGCGGACCAGCGGCCGCAGGGGACTGCCTACGTCGTCGGCGAGGCCGGGCTGACGACGGCGCTGCACGACGTCGGCTACATCCTCACGAGCCGCAAGCCCGACTACGTCGTCCTCGGCGAGACCCGCACCTACTCCTTCGAGCAGATCACCCAGGCGATCCGGCTCATCGAGAAGGGTGCCCGCTTCATCGCGACGAACCCCGACGTGAGCGGTCCGTCGACCGAGGGCACGCTCCCCGCGACGGGCTCGGTCGCGGCGCTCATCTCGACCGCGACCGGTCGCCAGCCCTACTACGTCGGCAAGCCGAACCCGCTCATGATGCGCAGCGCGCTCAACCGGCTCGATGCCCACTCCGAGTCGACCGTCATGGTCGGCGACCGCATGGACACCGACATGGTCTCCGGGCTCGAGGCGGGGCTGCGGACCGTGCTCGTCCTCACCGGCTCGACCCGGCCCGAGGACGTCGAGCGGTTTCCCTACCGCCCCACGGCCGTGGTGGACTCGGTCGCCGACCTCGTCTCCGTCGTGGAGTCCGGAGAACCCATCGCATGACGTCGCAGAGCCCGGACCCGTTGTCCGAGACGGCTGTTCCGCCCCACCAGTCCGGCCTCCCAGACCTCTCGGGTATGCCGTCCGGCTGGGTCGCGCGCGTGCCCTCGCGTGACGACGTGACCGCGCTCGTGTCCCTGTCCGAGGCGCACCAGCGGATGGCCAAGGGGTCGGGCACCGTCGACGTCGACACGGTCGAGAGCAACGTCGCCGGCACGGGCTCGTGGACGCGGCACCAGGCCCTCGTCACCGATGCCGACGGCACGGTCATCGGGTGGGTGACGGTGCACGACCGCGCCAGTGGGCGCACCCTCGTCGAGGTCACGGTCGCGGCCGAAGGGGTCGACGAGGCCGACGCCGATGCGCTGGCGACGACGCTCTTCGCGTGGGCCGAGGAGGCCGGGCGGGTCATCGCGGGTGGTCGCGAGCTCGGTGGCACGCAGCTCGACTCGGGCGCCTACGCCGACGACCAGCGCCAGCGCCGCTGGCTCGCCGCCGCCGGCTACCGCCAGACCCGGACGTGGATGCAGATGTCGCGGCCGGTGTCACCGAGCGAGGCGGAGCCGGGCGCGCTGCCCGAGCCCCGGGCGGGCGTGACGATCCGCCGGGTCGCCAAGCACGACAACGGGCTGCCGGTCGCCTCCGACCTCCAGACGGTGCACCGGATGCTCGAGGAGTCCTTCGCCGACCACTTCAACAGCTACCGCGAGTCCTTCCCGGAGTTCCTGTCGCGGCTGCGCGAGGACCCGGGTCACCGCTGGGACCACTGGTGGATCGCCGAGCTCGACGTCGACGGCGAGACCGTCCCCGGCGGTGCGCTCGTCGCGACGGTCCTGCCGCCGGACGACTCGGGCATCCAGGGCAGCTATGTCGACTACATCGGCGTGCACCGGCTCTCCCGCGGACGCGGCGTGGCGAAGGCCCTGCTGCACACCGTGATCCGTGATGTGGCCGAGCGCGGCCACAACCGCGTCGGCCTCGAGGTGGACGCCGACTCCCCGACCGGAGCGGACGGCCTCTATCTCTCGATGGGGTGGGTCACGGCATACAGGACGGAGTCCTGGCACCGCGACATCACGACCTGACCGGGCTGCCCCCGATGGGCCTGTCGCGGGCTCGGTGACTGGCCTACCGTGGAGAGATGATCACCGCGGTCCACACGCTGGTCTACTCCGACGACGGGTGAGGGCGGGGACCACGTGCCACGCCACCACTCGATCTCGCTCATGTGCGACGACCTGAGGGCGACGATGGACGAGCTGTCGGCGCGCGGGGCGACGTTCAGCACCGACCCCGTTGACCGCGGCTTCGGTGTCGTCGTCTTCATGGCCGTGCCGGGCGCCGACGACGTCATGCTCTACGAGCCGCACCACGCGACGGCCCACGACCTCGCCGCGATCTGAGCCGCTGGAGACGAGGCCGTAGGGGCGGACGAGGTACGCCGGCGGCGGCGATGGGTGGTGCGTTTCGGGCCGAGTACCCATAGGTGTTCGTGAACACCCATAGGTACTCGACCCGAAACGCACCCACCACGGTCAGTCGGTTCCCAGCCGGCTGAGGACGACGGCGAGGACGGCGTCGGCGCCCTCGTCGTCGGACGCCAGCGGCGCCGTGACGACGTCGGCCCCGGCATCGTCGAGCCGGTCGTGGAAGTGCCCCTCCGCGAGGAGGTAGGAGGCCACCGCGACCGTCACCGCCCCCGCCTGCCGCGCAGCCGAGACCGCGTCGGGCACCGTCGGCGCGGTCCCCGCGGCGTAGGCGACGGACACCGGGGCGTCCCACCCGGCGGCGAGCTGCTCGGCGGCGACCTCGACGTCCTCCGCCGCCTCGGCCCGGCTCGACCCGGCGGCGGCGAGGACGACGTGCGCGGTCGTGGGCGCCCCGGCCGAGCGCAGCCGATCGAGCAGGAGGGTCGCGAGGAGGGGGTCGGGCCCGAGCTGGGCGAGGGCGAACGACCCAGGATGAGCCGCGACCGCGTCGGCGATGTCGACGTCGACATGGAACCCGCGGCTGAGCAGCAGCGGGACGACGGCCACCGAGGTGTGCCGCGTCATGACGTCGTCGAGCACCTCGCCCACGAGCGGTGACTGGACGTCGACGAACGCCAGCGCCACCTCCTGGCTGGGCAGGGCAGCGGCCACACGCTCGGAAAGGCGGCGGACGGTCTCGGCCCCGCGGGCGTCACGGGTGCCATGGGCGACGAGGACGACGGCGGTGTGCTGCATCCCGGCAGTTCAGCACAGATGACGCCCGCGCGGCGGAGGCGACCGGGCCCAGACCTCGCCCCGAGCAGTGCGGGCGTCAGAGCTCGCCGGTCTGCACCTTCCACAGCGAGGCATAGCTGCCGCCGGCCTCGAGCAGCTCGTCGTGGGTGCCGGCCTCGACGACCCGGCCGGCGTCGAGCACCCAGATGCGGTGAGCGTGACGGACGGTCGAGAGCCGGTGGGCGACGACGATCGCGGTGCGGTCGAGCGTGGCCCGGCGCAGGGAGGCCTGGATCGCGGCTTCGGTCTCGTTGTCGACGGCGCTGGTCGCCTCGTCGAGGACGAGCACGGCAGGGTCGCGCAGCAGGGCCCGCGCGAGCGCGATCCGCTGCCGCTGCCCGCCGGAGAGGTTGACGCCACGCTCGCCGAGGTGCGAGTCGAAGCCGTCCGGCAGCGCCTCGATGAAGTCGGCCGCGGCCGCCGCGACCGCAGCCTCACGGACCTCCTCACGCGTCGCCTCGGGCCGCCCGTAGGCGATGTTGTCGGCGACCGAGCCGGAGAAGATGTAGACGTCCTGGGCGACGTAGCCCATCGACCCGCGCAGCGAGTCCCAGTCGAGCTCGCGCACGTCGCGTCCGTCGAGCAGCACCTCGCCCGAGCGCGGGTCGTCGAAGCGGAGGACGAGACGGAGCAGGGTCGACTTGCCCGAGCCGGTCGCGCCGACGACTGCATGCGTCTCGCCCGCCGGGATGACCATGTCGATGCCGTGGAGGACCGGCGGCCCCTCGCCGTAGCCCGCCTGCACACCCTGCAGCTCGACCGCGCCACGCACCGGTCGCTGCAACGCCTCGGTCCCGGCAGGCACCGTGACCGGCTCGTCGAGCAGTCGCAGGATGCGACCGGCCGAGGCGCGCCCGCGCTGGTAGAGGTCGAGCACCGTCGCGACCTCGGTGAGCGGCCAGAGCAGCCGCTGGGTCATGAAGACGAGAACGGAGTAGAGCCCCACCTCCAGGTCGCCCCGCAGCGCCGACCAGCCGCCGAAGAGCAGCGTGCACGTGAACCCCGCCAGGATGGCCATCCGCACCAACGGGACGAAGGCCGCGCTCGAGCGGATCGCGGCGACGTTGGCCTTGCGGTAGGCCGTCGACAGCGCGGCGATGCGGTCGCGCTCGCGCGCCTCCGCGGTGAACGCCTTGATCGTCGAGATGCCGGCGAGGTTGGCGCTCAGCGCTCCGGAGAGGTCGGCGACGCTCTCGCGCACCCGTCCGTAGAGCGGCTCGAGGCGCCGCTGGAAGACGAGCGATCCGGCGATGATGAGCGGGATCGGCAGGAAGGCGAGGACGAAGAGCTGCAGGCTCGACGCCGCGAAGACCGCCCCGACGAGCAGCACGTTGAGGGCGGTCTGGAGGATCGCGGCCGCCCCGACATCGAGGAACCGCTCGAGCTGATTGACGTCGTCGTTGAGGGTCGCGAGGGTCGTGCCGCTCGCCCGGCCCTCGTGCCAGGCCATGTCGAGGTGCTGCGCGTGGTCGTAGGCCTCGACGCGCAGGTCGTGCTCGACCCCTTGGGCGAGACCGCGCCAGAGGACGTCCGCGACGTACTGCGAGGCCGACTCGATGATCCACACGAGGACGTTGAAGGCCGCGAGCCAGCCGAGCTGGGCGTAGCGCGACTCGATGCCGAGCAGCTCGCCGACGAACGAGTCGTCGCCGCGGACGACGACGTCGATCGCCGCGCCGATGAGGAGCTCGGGCATGACGTCGGCGACCTTGTTGACGGTCGACATCGTCACGGCGCCGACGAGGCGGGTGCGGTAGCGGCGGTGGCGCTGCCAGAGGGCCTGCAGCGGGCGGTCGGGGCCGGCGGGACGGGTCACCGGGCAACCCTAGGTCCCGCGCACGTCACACCGCACAGCCCTGTCCCCGTGCGGACCGGCTTCCTACGATGGGCGCCATGACCGCCTCCCCCGCAGACCCCAGCACCGAGAAGATCGTCCTCGTCGACGGCGCTCGCACCCCGATCGGCAGCTTCGGCGGCATGTTCAAGGACGTGCCGGCTCACGAGCTCGGCGCCACCGCGGCCCGCGCGGCGCTGAACCGCGCCGGCGTGGCAGCGGACGAGATCGACGAGGTCGTCATGGGCTGCATCGGCCAGGTCGGGCCCGACGCCTACAACGCGCGCCGCGTCGCACTGGCGGCCGGTCTCCCGACGTCGGCACCGGCATACACGGTCAACCGGCTCTGCGGATCGGGACTGCAGGCGATCTGGTCGGCCGCGATGCAGATGCGCTGGGGCGGGGTCGACCTCGCGCTCGCGGGCGGCGACGAGTCGATGAGCCGTATGCCGTTCTACGACTTCGGTGCCCGCGCGGGCTACCGCCTCGGCAACCGTGAGCTCGTCGACGGCACGCTCATGATGCTCACCGACCCGTTCCACGGGATCCACATGGGCGTCACCGCCGAGAACGTCGCCGCGAAGTACGGAGTGAGCCGCGAGGAGCAGGACGAGTTCGCGTTGCGCAGCCAGCAGCTCGCCACGAGCGACCGGGGACGGGCCGCCTTCACCGAGGAGATCACGCCGGTGGAGGTCGGCGGCCGCAAGCCGTTCACCGCCACCGAGGACGAGCACCCCAAGCCGGGCACCACCCTCGAGGCCCTCGCCGGCCTCCGGCCCGCCTTCGCCAAGGAGGGCACGGTCACCGCCGGCAACGCCTCCGGCATCAACGACGGCGCCGCCGCCGTCGTCCTGGCCCGCGAGTCCGTCGCGAAGGAGCGCGGCCTCACCGGTCTCGTCACCCTCGAGGCCGTGACAACCGGCGCGATGGAGCCCGAGCTCATGGGCTACGCCCCCGTCGTCGCGCTCGAGAAGCTCTTCGCGCAGACCGGCCTTTCCGCCGACGACATCGACACCTTCGAGGTCAACGAGGCGTTCGCGGCCCAGGCGGTCGCCGTCGTCCGGGACGCCAAGCTCGACCCGGAGAAGGTGAACCCCTATGGCGGCGCGATCGCCCTCGGGCACCCGGTCGGCGCGACGGGCGCGATCCTCTCGCTGCGAGTCGCCAAGGACCTGCAGCGGCGCGACCTTGAGACCGGCGTCGTGACGATGTGCATCGGTGGCGGCCAGGCCCTCGCCGCCCTCTTCCGCCGCATCTGAACGCTGGAAGGAGGCGCTCTAGGGTGGCCCCATGAGCAAGACGACGCGGCGCAACACCCGGGACATCGAGTCGGGCATCCACACCGACTTCAGCCGGGAGATGAGCTACGGCTCCTACCTGTCGCTCGACGAGCTGCTCAGCGCCCAGCACCCGGTGAGCGACCCGGAGCACCACGACGAGCTGCTCTTCATCATCCAGCACCAGACGTCCGAACTCTGGCTCAAGCTCGTCCTCCACGAGCTCCGCTCGGCCGCCGACCTGCTGGCGCAGGACGAGATGCGGATCGCGCTCAAGCGCATCGCCCGCGTCAAGCACATCCAGCGCACCCTGACCGACCAGTGGTCCGTCCTCGCGACACTCACCCCGACCGAGTACAGCCAGTTCCGGCACTACCTCGGCCACGCGTCGGGCTTCCAGTCCTGGCAGTACCGGGCGGTCGAGTTCATGCTGGGCAACAAGCACCGCGGGATGCTCAAGGTCCACGAGGCCGACCCCGCCGCCCACGCCCTCCTCGCGGAGCTGCTCGAGGCGCCGAGCATCTATGACGAGTTCCTGCGCTACCTGGCTCGACGTGGGTATGCCGTGCCGCAGGAGATCCTCGACCGAGACGTGAGCGTGGCCCACGTCCCGAACGAGGAGCTCGTGCAGGTGCTCACCGGCATCTACGAGGACGCCGAGCAGCACTGGGACGTCTACGAGGCGTGCGAGGAGCTCGTCGACCTCGAGGACAACTTCCAGCTGTGGCGCTTCCGCCACCTCAAGACCGTCCAGCGGGTCATCGGCATGAAGACCGGGACCGGTGGCTCGAGCGGCGTCGGGTTCCTCCAGCGCGCGCTCGAGCTCACCTTCTTCCCGGAGCTCTTCTCCGTACGGACGGCGATCGGCGAGCCGAAGTCCTGACGCACCCTCACCGTGCCGAACGGGAGGAATTGGCGAGTTGTGGACCGTGCCGAACGGGAGGAATTGGTGAGTTGGGCACGGGTGGGGACCGGATTCGCAGCGAAATCGCAGCGCCGTGCCCGAGCCTCGGACCACCGGGCACCCGCCGCACGGGCGCGCCCGCACACCGCACCCCGGGAGGGCTCCATGAGGACACGCACCACCACGCTGCTGGCGACCGCGGCGGCCACCGCCGGCGTCGCCTGCGCATCGCTCCCGGCGGCCCACGCCGTCGGCACCGCCGGCGAGGGGCACCTGACGGCGGTCACGACGACCGCAGCCGCGGCGACCACGGCGACGACGACGACCGCCCTGTCCACCCTGCGCCAGGACACCGTCGACCGCGCCAACCGGCTCGTCAGCGCCGACCTGTCGTTCAAGGATGCGGGCGGCACCCTCCGCACGAGCACCCAGCCGGGCCCCAACCGCAACGTCCTCGAGCTCGACGGCAGCAACACCAACAGCAACGTCCTCAACGACTTCAACGGCCTCGACTGGTGCGGCTACCTCGTCGCTCGGACGTGGACCGGCACCAACACGCCCGACCCCGCGCTCTACCCGCGCATCCCCACCTCCTACATGCGCTCGCAGGCGTGGCGCACCGATGCCGAGACGCCCTACTACCGGTTCTCCGAGAGCCGACTGCCGAAGCCGGGCGACGTCCTCGTGTGGCAGAACGGCAGCGGCACCGCCGGAGCCGACAACGGCAACCCCTACGGCCACGTCGGTGTCGTCACCGCCGTGGACGCCACGACCAAGGTCGTCACGAGCGTCGAGGGCAACGTCGAGGGTGACGAGATCCGCCGCATCACCTACACCTGGGACGCCAACGGACCGACGAAGGACGGCAAGCACTTCATGGGACACACCTCCCGCGAGTGACCTCGGGCGTCCACGAACGAGAGGCGGTATGCCGGGTGCGCACCCGGCATACCGCCTCTCGTTCGTGGTGGGTCGCGCTCAGAGCGAGCGCTGGTAGTCCTCCCACCAGATGAGCGGACGGTCGTCGCCGGCCGTCGAGTTGCTGCAGGACAGGCCCTCGCCTCCGAAGCGGAACTGGTAGATCTGGCACAGCGACCTGTGTGCGTCATAGGCCACCCACGGGTCACCGACGGCGACGGCGTGGATGTGCTGGTTGCCCTCCCAGTTGCGGTACCACGCCGCGAACCCCACCTTCCGCAGGGCCGCGACCCGGGCGGAGGTCTGGGCGGGCGCGTCGACGACGCGGATGTCGATGGCACCGCCGCCCATGTGGGTCCCTGCCGAGGCGTCGGCGCCGCCACGACCCTGGCTGATGGTCATGTTGCCGGCGATCTGCTCCGCCTTGAAGAACATGTCGCGCGTGCGCTCGTTGACCGTCTGGTCCTGGAACTGGGACGGCGCGTCGTTCTGGGGCAGGACGACCCAGGAGCCTTGGTCGACCTTGTGGCTCAGCTCGAACCGGTTGGGCGCGAGCTCGTTGAGCTCGTAGAGGCTCGGCAGGCCGTTCGTGGACCAGGCGTTGGCGGTGGTGTGCACGCGGTTCTCCCAGGCACGCCAGGCGTCCATCGTCGCGATGCCGAAGTGGCCGTCGGTGTCGGTCGATGCGAGCAGGCCCTTGGCACGCAGCGCCGCCTTGACGGTCTTGACGGACTCCTCGGCACCGGCGGTCAGCCCACGACCGGGCTTGCTCGGGTCGAGCTGGGCCGCGAGCAGGAGCCGCTCGTGGTTGACGACAGGCAGGGCCGTCACCTCGGCTGTCGCGCTGTGGGCCGGGCTGCCGGCGAGCCCGACGGAGGCCGTGGCCGCCAGGGCGGAGACCAGGGTCACCGCGCCGCGTCGAAGGGTGCTCATGGGAGGTCCTCTCACTCGTTGGGGGCCAGGTGGGCCGCTGAGTCGAGACAACCAAGGTGCGCTGCGAACCCGCTGCGGATCGGCTGCGGTTCAGGCGACCCCGTGGCCGCTGCGCCCACCGTGCTCGCCGGTGCCCTGCGCTCGGCGCCCACCGCTGCGCGAGCGCAGCACGGCGCCGAGACGGTCGAGGATCTCGTCGAGCTCGGCGTTGTCGGTGAGGCCGTGGCGCACGAGGCAGTCGCGCTCGGACTCGAAGACCTCGAGGGCCTCGGGGATGCGGTCCTGGAGCTGGAGCACGTGGCCGAGGTCTCGCAGGCTCGCAGCCCGGCTGAGCGGCCGGTCGAGCCGCTCGAAGCCGGCGATGCTGTCGCGCAGCACCGACTCGCTCTCGACGAGGCGACCGAGCGCCGCGTGGGCCCGGCCGAGCGTCCGCTGCGCGCGATGGAGCATGAAGTCGTCGTGGCGTACCGCCGCCTGCTCGACCGCCTGCTCGGCGCCGGGCAGGGCCTTGAGCGGCTCACCCATCTGGACGAGGATGTCGGCCCGCGTGTCGATGACTGCGGTGAGCCCGTTGACGTCGCCGAGGCGGGTGAAGAGCTCCATCGCACGGTCGCAGAGCGGCAGGCCGGCGGAGAACTCCCGCAGCCGGCGGTGCACGCGGGCGAGCGCGAAGAGCGCAGTGGCCGAGCCGGACCAGTCCTCGACGCCCTCGAAGAGCCGGGTCGCCTCGAGCAGGTGCTCGCGCCCGGGCTCGAGGACGTCGTAGTCGTCGAGGAGGCTGCCCCAACCGAGCGCGACGTAGGCCCGCACGACGGGGTCGACTCCCTCGTCGCTCGACCGCGTCGCCCACTCGAGTGCCTCCTCGGCGGCGGCCCGCTCGCCGTTGGCCCGGTGCGCCCGGCCGAGGACGACCGCGGCGACGATGGCCCCGGCGACGTCTCCGTCGAGCAGCATCGTGCGCCGGGCCCGACTGGCAAGACCCGCGGCGACGCGCGACGAGGCGGCCTCGTGCCGCAGGTGCGCCTCGACGAGGTCGAGGTGGGCCAGCCCGCGGCGGTCGTCGACGACATCGCGGTCGAGGTGCTCGCGCACCGCGTCGGCCTCGGCGAACCAGCGCTCGAGCTCGAGCCCGTTCTGGGCGTGCTGACCGAGGATGACGAGCAGTCGCCAGGCGGTCGCGGGGTCGCTCGCCGCGACCTCACGGGCGCAGAGGAGGAAGGTGTCCTGCTCGGTGCGCATGAAGGCGAGGGCCTCCTCGGCGTCGAGGGCGCCGTCGACGCGGGGCAGCCTGCCACCCTCGGGGCACGGGGGCAGGGGCAGGAGCTGGACCGGGTAGGCCTGCGCGTGCGGAAGTGCAGTCGTGAGGAGCGTGCGCGCGACCCGGCCGAGGTCGGCGGCGAGGTCGGCGGAGGCGGCGGACTCCACGGCATACAGGCGGACGAGGTCGTGCAGGACGAACTGGGTCGAGACGCCCTCGCGGGACTCGGTCTCGAGCAGGTAGGCCGCGTGGAGCTCGTCGACGGCCGCGTCGCCGTCGCGTCCCTCGCCGACGAGCGAGGCGAGCAGCCAGCGGCTGGCGGCGCGGAACGGCAGCGCCGCGAACCGGGTGAGCACCTCGCGGGCCCCCTCGCCGAGCGGGGCCTCCGCGAGACCGAGCCCGGCATAGATCGCGCGGTCGGACTGCTCGCCATCGGACTGACCACGGATCTCGCTGCTCAGCGAGGACGCCGCCCGGCGGAGGGAGAGGTCCGGGCGCGAGGCGACCCGTTGCGCGGTGATGCGCAGGAGCAGGGGCAGGCCGAGACAGGCCTGGGCGAGCTGGCGAAGGCCGTCGGCCTCGCCCTCGACCCTGGTGTCGCCGACGAGCCCCCCGAGGAGCCGGGCGCTCTCGGTGTCGGTGAGGGCCGTGACGACGATCCGCAGCGTGGGCTCGCACTCGGTGAGCGGCTGCCGGCTCGTGAGGATCGCGGCCGAGGGTGCGCGGGTCGGCAGCAGGTCGCGGACGTCGACGCCGGCGCCGATGTCGTCGAGCACGACGAGGAGCCGCTTGGTGTCGAGGATCGAGCGGTACATCGCCACGCGGGCGTCGTGACCGGTGGGCAGCACGTCGGCGGGAACGCCGAGGAGCTGGAGGAAATGGGCGAGGATGCTCGACACCCCGGCCCGGCCCGTCTCGCTGTCGAGGTGGAGGTAGAGGGTGCCGTCGGGGAAGTCGTCGCGCAGCCGGTGCGCCGCCTCCACCGCGAGGGTGGTCTTGCCCATGCCGCCGAGCCCGGTGACGGCGACGACCGGGGCGGTGGTCGAGGGCTGGGTGGCCGCGGTGACGAGGCGGTCGAGCTCGCGCTCCCGGCCGACGAGGTGGGCGACGCTGCGCGGTGCCGTGCGGGGGGCGGGGATCTGGCGCAGCGGGATCGGGCTGCCGGGAGCCCGCCCCGCCTCGCGAGCACCTGCGGGTGCCGAGGATCCGTTGGCCTCGAAGGTGTCGTCGGTCTCGTCGTCGCGTGCCACCTCGCCGACCTCGGCGTCGGCCCCGGTGTGCGAGTGGGTGGAGGCCGCGGGCCTCGCGTCGTCGACGGCCCGGCGCGACCTCGCGCCGGCCGCGGGCACCGCCTCGTCGAAGGTGAGCACCTCCTGGTGCGCGGCCACGAGGATCGGTCCGGGACGCACCCCGAGGTCGTCATCAAGCCGGGCGTGGACGTCGCGGTAGACGCTGAGGGCCTCAGCCTGGCGACCGACCCGCACGAGGGTGCGCATGAGGAGGGCGTGGACCTGCTCGTGGAACGGGTTGTTCTGGCTGAGGTGGCCGAGCTCGCTCGCCAGTCCGTCGAGGTGACCTGTCTCGAGGTCGGCCTCGATCCGGGCGAGCGTCACCTCGAGGCTCTCCTCGTCGATCCGGCGCCGCCGCGACTCGACGTCGGGGCTGTCGGTGACGCCACCGAGGGCGGCACCGAGGTTGAGGGCCTCCGCCTCGTGCAGCAGGCCGTGCTTCTCGGCACTCGCGCCCTCGAGGGTCGCGGCCCGGCGGGTGAGGGCCGCGCGGTGGCCGAGGTCGGTCCACACGGCATCGTCGAGGCGGTAGCCCGCCTCGTGGGTGATGATGAACGACGCGGGGCCGACCTTGCGCCGGATGCCGGAGACGACGGCCTGCACGCGGTTGCGCGGCGAGGCGTGCGCGCGTCCGCCCCAGATCCACTCGGCCAGCGCGTCGACGGTGACGACGCGGTGGTCGGCAACCGCGAGGCCGGCCACGAGGGCGCGCTCCGACGGCGTGAGCGGGATGTCGTCGGCACCCCGGACGAGCCGCACCGTCCCGAGCACGCACGCGCTCAGCTCCACCGCGGCGGCCCCCTTGGGCCGGTGCGTGGAGGAGCCCTGGACCGGACGACTGACCACACGGCGAGGCTAGGCGAGGGTGGGCATGCCTGTCATCAGGAGGAGCCGGGGAGGACTCCCCCCGATGAGGGGCGGCGGGTGGCCCAGACAGGTGACCCAGACAGGTGACCCGGACAGGTGTCCCGGCGACCCGCCCGGGCGGTGGCTCGGGAGGGTCGGCTCAGTGCGTGATCGAGAAGGCGGCCACCACCCCGTTGTGGTCGGAGCGCGTGCCGTCGACGACGTAGTGGTTCGTCATGTTCATGAGTCGGGCGGACGGCACCCGGACCCACTCGTAGATGTAGTCGATGCGACGGGTTCCGTGCGTCGCCTGGTTCGTCACGCCCATCTGCGAGTAGCCGGACCGCAGGCCGGGGATCGCGCCGGCGGCCTGCCGCTCCTCGAGGACGGTGTAGGGAAAGCGGGAGTACTGGACGCGCTTGTCGTCCTGGTAGTCGACGTTGAAGTCGCCGCTGACGACGACCTGTCCCTGGTCGGACCGGTTGACGGCGAGGTCCCGGATCATCCTGATGTGCTGCTCGGCGTCATCGGTGCGCGGCAGGTTGTAGGGCTGGCCGTTGTTGTCGATGTGCGCGTTGAGGTGGCTGTTGATGTGCTGCACGCGCCGGCCGCTCGGCTTGTGCGTCCAGCTGATCCACGTGATGTAGCGCGGCGGGGGCGGCTCGGCGCTGCCCCCGGTGTCGCAGACGAAGATCGACCCTCGGTCCCCGCCGGGCGTCGTCACGTCGAACATCGACTTGCGGGCCAGGAGCGGTTCGGCGCCGGGCCACGTGCCGCTCGGCATGTAGAGGTGCCAGCCGTTGGCGTCGGCCCACGAGCTCAGCGCGTCGCGCCGGAACTGCACCTCGTTGAGGCCGAGGAGGTGGCAGTGGCCGGCGATGAGGTTGAGGTCGTGGAGGAAGTCGGCGTGGGACAGGTCGCTGAGGATGTTGAGGTGCCCCACCCGGAAGGTGGAGCTGACCGCAGAGGCCGACCCCGCCGCCGCGACGGAGGTGGCGGCGCCGGCGCCGACGGCGAGCCCGAGGCGGGCCACCGCCCGACGGCTGAGGACCGGACCGGGACGGGAGTCGTTGCGAGGGTTCTCGTTCATGGGAGCCACCGTGGACGGGGGCGCTGCGAACTCGCTGCGGATCCGCTGCGATCCCACCGGGGGTTCCTCCCCCGGCGATGTCCGGGAAGTCCTTGCGAAACGAAACCGTTTCGTTCTATCCTACGGAACGGTTTCGTTTCATCACCGGAAGGACACGACCCCCACATGACCCCCGAAGCGCAGGCCCGTCCCCGGGTCGAGGGCGACCGCGAGCAGGAGATCCTGCAGGCGACGCTCGACGTCCTCGCCGAGGTGGGCTACGACCGGCTGACGATGGACGCGGTCGCCGCCGCGGCCAAGGCATCCAAGGCGACGCTCTATCGCCGGTGGAGCAGCAAGTCGGCGCTCGTCATCGACGCCGTGCTCGCCCAGAAGGGCCCGACGTCGACGCCCGACACCGGGAGCCTGCGCGAGGACCTGCTCCAGATGCACTGCGGCACCGGTGGCGTCACCGACTCGCGGGCCATGAGCGTCCTCGCGTCGGTCATCACCGCGGTCAACATCGACCCCGAGTTCGCGACGGCCTTCCGGCGCGACTTCATCGGGCCCAAGGTCGCGGCCGGTCGCGCCGTCTTCGAGCGGGCCCGTGAGCGCGGCGAGATCTCGCCCGACGTCGACCTCGACCTCATCGCCCCCGCGCTCGCCGGGATGGTGCTCCACCGCACCCACCTGCTCGGCGAGCCCCCCAGCAAGGCGGTCATCGCCGCGCTCATCGACCAGGTCGTCCTCCCGGCCTGTCACGCCACCCACACGTCAGACCAGCCCCAGGACAAGGACCTCGCATGACCGACGTACGACCACTCGACGAACCCGCGGCCGACGTCGCGAGGCAGCCGCGCGAGCTCAACCTCACGTGGGCCCTCGTGCTCATCTCCGTCGCCCAGCTCATGATCGTCCTCGACGGGACCATCGCCAACATCGCCCTTCCCTACATCCAGGCCGACCTCGAGATCAGCCAGGCCAACCTCACCTGGGTCGTCACCGGCTACGCGCTGGCGTTCGGCAGCCTGCTGCTCCTCGGTGGACGGCTCGGTGACCTCTACGGCCGCCGCCGCGTCTTCATGGCCGGCCTCGTGATCTTCGGCGTCGCCTCCCTGCTCGGTGGCTTCGCGACGGGCGAGCCGATGCTCCTCGCCTCCCGTGGCCTCCAGGGTCTCGGAGCGGCCCTCGCCTCACCGGCAGCGCTCGCCCTCATCACGACGACCTTCCCGGCCGGCCCCGCGCGCAACCGGGCCTTCGCGGTGTATGCCGCGATGTCCGGCGCCGGAGCAGCCGTCGGCCTCATCCTCGGCGGCTGGCTCACCGGCACCTCGCCCGAGCTCTTCGGGACCGCGATCGACGGCTGGCGCCTCACCTTCCTCATCAACTTCCCGATCGGCCTGGCGGCGGCGGCGCTCGCCCCGCGCTTCCTCAACGAGTCCGAGTCGCACCCGGGTGAGCTCGACCTGCCCGGCGCCCTCACCGGCACCCTCGGCCTGCTCGGCGTCGTCTACGGCCTGTCCCGGGCCGGCACCGAGGGCTGGACCGACGGCCTCACGCTCGCCAGCCTCGCCGCCGGAGTCGCGATGCTCGTCGTCTTCGCCCTCATCGAGCGTCGGGTGGCCCACCCGCTGCTGCCCTTCCGGATCTTTACCAGCCGCACGCGCGCCGCGAGCTTCGTCGCGATGTTCTTCGCGCCGGCGGCGATGTTCGCGATGTTCTACTTCCTCAGCCAGTACATCCAGAACGTCATGGGCTACAGCCCGCTCAAGGCCGGCGTGGCGTTCCTCCCCTTCACCGTCGGCATCGTCGTCGGCGCCGGGCTCGCGTCCAACCTGCTCAGCCGGGTGAACCCGCGTGTCATCTCGGGCACCGGCACACTCATCGCGGCAGGTGCGCTCTACGGCTTCTCCACGCTGCCCTACGACACGTCGTTCCCGGTCCAGGACGTCACGGGCACCTATGTCTCGGACATCCTCCCGTTCGTCATCATGATGGCCTTCGGCATGGGGCTCACCTTCGTCCCCGTGACGCTCACCGCCGTGCACCACCTGCGCGCACAGGAGTCCGGCATCGGCTCGGGCGTGCTCAACACGGCCCAGCAGGTCGGTGGCGCACTCGGTCTCGCGGTCCTGGCCACCGTGGCGACCCAGACCTTCACCGACCGCGGCGCCGAGCTGGCCAGTGCCGGTGCGGCCGCGGCGGCCGCCGGTGGCCCGACGCCGTCGCCCGAGCAGATGCAGGCCATGGAGGCGGTCGCCCGCCTCCAGGTCTTCACCGAGGGCTCGACGCAGGCGTTCCTCGTGGGGTCGTTCCTCATGCTCGCGGCCTCCGCGGTCATCTGGATCTTGCTCGACGTCAAGCACGAGGAGCTCGCCACCGACGGCCCGGAGCCGGTGCACGTCGGCTGACCCGTCGTCCGGTCGTCGCAAGGTGGGGTGTGCAGGAACGCACCCCACCTCGCGGCGTCTCTGCCGGGTGACGCCGTGACTCAGTCCCCGAGGTGCGCGCGGACGAGCGTCGCCGGAGCCCTGGCCGCCCACGCCTCGGTGATGATCTCCTCGAGCTCGTCCCGGTCGATCTCGCCGAGGCGGGAGAGCCGCACGAGCACGCCGGGGTTGCTGCGGAAGTGGTGGATGGTGAAGAACGGGTTGTCGGCCTCGACCAGCGCCTGCTTCGCTCCCATGTCGGGCGTGAACACCACGAGGAGGTCGTCCCACATCTCGCCCGTCTCAGGGTCGACCGCCGTCCTGTGCGGCATCCGGTAGAGCAGGAACCCCTTGCCCCGCACCTTCCACGTCGGCCGGTCGCCCCACGAGATGCCGAGCTCGGTCCCGGGGAGGGCGCCCGCGATCTCGTCGACGTCCTCGGGGCGTGCGCGACGGCTCCTGCGGGTCACCGCCCGCGCCCCGGCTTCTCGCTCGCCCCGACGTACTGGTCGCACCACTCGATGAGCGGCCGCATGGCCACCCAGTCCTGCCGGACCCGCTCGAAGACCTCCTCGGTCTCGAGCCAGTCCGGCGTGCCGTGGTCCCGTGACGCGGTGAGCGTCCGGTGCCGCAGCAGCTCGAGCCGCGCAGCGTCCTCCCGTATGCCGCGTGGCCGCGTCACGAGCACCTCGCCTCCGATGTCGAAACCGTTGTCGCACAACGTGTCCACGATGTGCTGAAGGCGGGCGCCGGCGACGTCGTCCTGCACGCTGGATCGGTAGCGGGCGACCTGGTCGGACTCGGACGCATAGAAGCCGCCCGCGGTCCGGAGGCCGGCCGGGCCGACCTGGACGTACCACCCCATCCGGGCCGAGGTCGGGACGAAGAGGCCCTGGTGGTCCTTGTAGGGCCGCTTGTCACTGCTGAAGCGCACGTCCCGGTTGGGGCGGAAGACCTTCGGCTCCCCGAACTCCTCGGTGAGCACGTCGCCGAGGTGCTCCAGCGGCTCACGCACGCTTCCGGCATACCGGTCCTTGGAGGCGGCCCACCACTCGCGGGTGTTGGACGTCTGGAGCTCGCGGTAGAAGGCGACGGCGTCGAGCGGGATGCCGGGGACGTCGGCGGGCTCAGCCGAAGCCGTGGGTGGCGAGGGCGTCATGGAGCGCCTCCTCCTCGTAGGACAGGTGGGCGAGCAGGGACTCGGTGAGGTCGTCGACGGCGTCGGAGAGCGCGTCGAGGGCCGGGTGGCCCGCGTCGCCGTCTGCGGGATCGGCGACGAGCGCGACGAGGGCGCGGTCGAGGCCGTCGAGCAGGTCGGCGATGACCTCGTGCTCGTCGTGCAGCCGCGTGACGACCGGCTCGAGGGCGGGGTCGGAGCGCAGCAGGTGGGGGAACATGCCGCGGTCCTCGTTGGTGTGGTGACCCGTGACGATGCGGCAGTAGGACTCGCAGTAGGCGCCGAGGGTCCAGTTGTTCTGGCGCATCGTCATCGTGTTGATCGCCGACCGGGCCGACCCGACGGTCGTGTGGCCCTCGCGAACCTGGCGGACGATGTCGCGGACCTGGTCGAGCTCGGCGCGGAGGTAGTCGTGGACCTCGACGAGGTGCGCGGGGATGGCGAGCTGCTGAGCGGTGAAGCGCGAGGGCGCCTGTGTCGCAACGGTGTCGACCTTGTCGAGTGGATCGGCCACCGCTGTCGTGGCGACTGGCGTGCCGGAGGGTCCCGGTCCACCGCCCTCGCGCTCGGCAGCGACGAGCTCACGCGTCATCGGCGCCACCTCCTCGGCGAAGCGGCGCAGGACGTCGGGGTCGTCGGTGGCGAGGATGAAGGTGCTCATCCCGGCGCCGACGGCGAGGTCGGTGAGCTGCTCGGCCCAGTCCCTCGGCGTGCCCTGGAGCAGCCCCGCGCCGGCGCCGAACCGGCCGTGGACGTTGTAGAGCCTGCGGACGTCCTGCGGGGCGCGGCCGGCGGCGGTGGCCGCGTCGTCGATGCGGGCGTTCATCTCGGGCAGGGCGTCGGGCGGCGCGTAGGCCAGGCTCGGGATCCAGCCGTCGGCAAGCCGGCCGGTGAGCCGCAGCATCCTCGGCTTGAGCGCACCCACCCAGATCGGGATGTCGTGCACCGGGCGCGGACCGGGGCGCAGGCCGCGGGTGGAGTAGTGCTCGCCCTCGAGCCGACCACTCTCCCCCGCCCAGAAGCCGCGGAGAATGCCGATCGCCTCGACGAGGGCGTCGACCGCCTCGCCCGGGGTCCGCCGCGGACCACCGGCTGCCTCGATCGCGTCCCAGAAGGCACCGGCGCCGAGCCCGAGCTCGACGCGGCCGCCGGTGAGCACGTCGAGGGTGGCGGCGGCCTTGGCCAGCACGACAGGAGGGCGCAGGGGCAGGTTCGCGACGTTGGTCGAGAGCCGGACCTGGCTCGTGCGCGCACCGATGGCGGAGAGGAGAGTCCACGTGTCGAGGTGCTTGGCCTGGTAGGGATGGTCCTGGATGCTCACGTGCTCGAGGCCGAGGACGTCGGCGAGCTGGGCGATCTCGAGAACCTCGCGGTGGCGTGCCGCGTCGGGGCTGGGGAAGACGCCGAACTCGAGGTCGAGACCGTAGTCGGGCATGAGGGCATCCTTCCAGTGCAGGGTGGGTAGGACAGGAGCAGCACCCGTCCCTGCACAGGAGGAGACCCATGTCGACCGACGACCAGACCTCGAACGCCCAGTCCCCGTCCACCGAGGAGCTCACCGACATCCCCGGCCAGCAGCAGGACTGGCCCGGCACGACCGACGAGCTCACGCCCACTCCCGACCACGGGGAGTCGTCATGGACCGGCCGCGGACGCCTCGAGGGCAAGCGCGTTCTCGTCACCGGCGGGGACTCCGGCATCGGCCGGGCCGTCGCCGTGACCATGGCCAAGGAGGGCGCGACCATCGCCATCGCCCACCTGCCCCAGGAGCAGTCCGACGCCGAGGACACGGTGCGGGCGGTCACCGAGGCGGGCGGCACCGCTCACCTCTTCGCCACCGACCTCACCGAGCTCGCGGCCAACCAGACGCTCGCGACCGACGCCGTCGAGGTGCTCGGCGGCCTCGACGTCCTCATCTGCAACGCGGCCTACCAGATGACCTTCGACAAAATTGAGGCCTTCCCGCCCGAGCAGATCCAGCGGACCTTCGCCACGAACGTCTTCTCGACCTTCTGGCTCGTCCAGGCGCTCGCCTCCGAGCTCGAGAAGAGCGGCGGCAGCGTCATCGTCACGACCTCGATCCAGGCCTACGAGCCGTCGGGCCACCTCCTCGACTACGCCGCGACGAAGGCCGCGCTCAACAACCTCGTCGTCAACCTCGCCGGCGAGCTGGGACCGCGCGGCATCCGCGTCAACGCCGTCGCACCCGGGCCGATCTGGACCCCGCTCATCCCTGCGACGATGGAGGAGGAGAAGGTGGAGGGCTTCGGGTCCGACACCCCTCTCGGCCGGGCCGGCCAGCCGGTCGAGGTGGCAGCCGCCTACGTCTTCCTCGCCTCCGACGAGGCGAGCTACGTCTCCGGGACCGTCGTCGGCGTCACCGGGGGCAAGCCGGTCTTCTGACCACGCGCCGACGCCCTGCACCGGCAGCGAGGTGTCGGGGATCCGGGGGTGCGCCCGCCCGCCATGCCCCGGATCCCCGACACCCAGGCGAGCGGACGGCATACGACGCGTCTGAGGTAGTGGCGGGAGGCGCCTGAGGTAGCTGCTCAGACACGAAATACGGCACCTGACCGATGTGGGCGGCTACCTCATCCGACGACTGTTGAGGAGTCAGCAACAGCCCAGGTCGGAAAGGACCAGCGATGAACACCTCCTTCATCACCCCAGAGGCCGTCCGCGCGGAGATGCACGCCCGCTACGGCCAGTTCCCCGAGACGCAGGAGCGCCCGGGCTCCTCGCTCCACGTGATCCGCCGCGTGCGGGCTCGTGTCAGCGCCGCCCGCCGCACCCGCTGAACCGGGTGACCGCAACACCAGGGCTCGCGCCCGCGATGTCCGTGGAGTCGTCGATACTTCGACCCATGACCCCTCCCGTGCGCGAGCTCGTCGGACGCGACGCCGACCTCGCCAGGCTCGCCGAGATCCTCGGACTCGACGCGCCTCACGGGGTCGGCGTCGTCGTGTCCGGTGACGCGGGCATCGGCAAGTCAAGCCTGATCGCGCGGGTCTCCGCCGACGCCGAGGAGGCCGGCTGGACCGTCGCGTGGGGCCACTGCGTCGGCCAGTCCGGCAGCGGCGTCGCCCACCTCCCCTTCACCGAGCTGGTCTCGCGGCTCGAGGTCCTCGACCCCGAGGCCGTCGAGCAGGTCGTCGCCACGCGCCCCGCCCTCGCGGTCCTCCTGCCCGGTCGCCGCGACACCGTCGGCGCCTCCTCCCCCGGCCAGGTCGCGGAGGCCGTCCACGCCCTGCTCACCTTCGTCGGCGAGCGGTCGCCGCTGCTTGTCGTGCTCGAGGACGCCCACTGGGCCGACCCGTCCTCGCGCGACCTCATGACCCTGCTGCTCACGCGCGGGTTCGCCTCGCCGGTCGCCCTCGTCGTCACCTACCGCTCCGACGACCTCCACCGCCGCCACCCGCTCCACGAGACCCTCGCCGTCTGGGCGCGCATCGCCGGCGTCGAGCACGTCGACCTCAAGCCGCTCGACGACGCCGCCATCCGCGACATCGTCGTCACCGCGGGCTCGCTCGACCTCGGTGCCCGGACGACCCAGGAGATCACCCGCCGGGCCGAGGGCAACCCGTTCTTCGCCGAGGAGCTCGCGGCCAGCACCGTTGCAGGACAGCCGATCTCGGGCGGCCTCAGTCGCGTCCTCTGGGCCCGGGTCGAGCAGCTCTCCGCGCCCGCGCAGGAGGTCGTGCGCACGATGGCCGTCGGCGGTCGCACGATCACCCACGACCTCCTCGTCCGCCTCGTCGACCTCGGTGAGACCGAGCTCGAGGCGGCCGTCGCCGAGGCCGTCGAGCGACACGTCATCGAGACCCGCTGGCCGCCCGCCTACGCCTTCCGCCACGCCCTCCTCGCCGAGACCACGACGGCCGACCTCCTTCCGGGGCAGCGCATTCGCCTGCACCGCGCGTATGCCGGTGCGCTGGCCGCCGATCCCGGCCTCGGCTCGCCTGCCGAGCTGGCTCGTCACGCCGCCGCCGCGGGCGACCTCGTCACCGCGGTGCGCGCGGCGCGTGAGGCGGCCAGGGCCGATGTCGCCGTCGGTGGCCCGGCCAACGCCCTCCAGCACCTCGAGGACGCGCTCGGCTGGCTGCCCGAGGAGGCGCCCGAGCGCGACGAGGTGAGCCTCGAAGCCTCCGACGCCGCCCTCACCGCCGGCGACGTCGTGCGGTCGGTGCAGCTGCTGCGCGACCGCATCGAGCACCCCGGTCCCGACCAGTCGCCGACGGTGCGCGCCCGGCTGCTCGCGACCTGCGCCAACAGGTGCCGGCTCGTCGACCTCGCCTTCGCGCAGTCGCCGCTCGACATGACGACCGAGGCGATGTCCCTCGCCCCCGAGGGTGACGACGCCGACCGGCTCTTCGTCCTCACCGCCCACATGCAGCAGCTCGTCGACACCCGGCAGTACCCCGAGGCCGCCGCCCTCGGCGAGGAGGCGACGGCGCTGGCCGAGCGGCTCGGGACGCCGCTCACCGAGATCCGCACCGTGATGTCGCGAGTCATCGAGGTCCACGACGACCTCGACGCCCTCGAGCGCCACATCGACGGGCTCCTCGCCGACCTCGGCGACCGCGACCCGCTGCGGGTGCGCATCCACCACCAGGCCGCCACGATGCACCACCGGCGCGGGCACCTCGAGCAGTCACTCGAGGCCTACGACCGTGGGGCCGCCCTCGCGGCCGAGCTCCACATCGACTGGGCCCCGTTCGCCCTGGAGTCGCGGCTCATCGGTGGGCTCACGGCATACGAGATCGGGGACTGGGACGGCGCGGTCCGGCGCCTGCACGTCACCGACCCGCTCCTGCCCCAACCGGGGCGGTCGTTCTTCGACGCCGCGCTCATGTCGGTGCGGGCGGCACGCGGCGAGGACATCGCCGAGGCCGAGATCGCGTCGGTGCGCGAGTGGTGGCACGTCGACGGGTTCGGTGTCGTCCAGCTCGTCATGCCCGCCGTCGAGCACTACGGGCACCGCGGCGACCTCGCCCGCGCGCTCGACATCGCCGAGGACGCCGTCGACGACCTCGAGCGCACGTGGGGCCGCTTCCACGCCATCGTCCGGCTGGCCGCGCTCGTCGCGGGCCAGGTCGCGGGCAACGCACCGCATCTCGACAGCGCGCTGCTCCGGCGCGCCACCACCGACCTCGAGACGATGACGGCGCGGGTCGACGCGGTCGTCGCCGAGCCGCAGCGGGGCGCGCGGGAGCCCGCGACATCGGCGATGGAGGACACCAACACCGAGACGTGGGCGTGGGACCGCCGGCTGCGCGCCGAGCTGCTGCGTGTGCGGTGGCTGACGGGCCGGGGCACCCCGCCACCGGTCGCCGAGATGGTGGCGGCCTGGCAGGAGTCGGTCGACGCGTTCGACCGCTACGGCCACCCCTACGAGACGGCGCGGTCGCGGACCCGGCTGGCCGCCGTCCTGCGGGCCTCGGGCGACGTCGCCGGCGCTCGCCGCGAGGCCGAGCTCGCGCGGGAGGTCGCCACGCGCCTCGGCGCGGCACCCCTCCTCCGCGAGCTCGACGCGCTCGAGGCGGCCCCGGCCACCTCGGCGGACGACCCCGACGCCCTCACCCCACGCGAGCAGGAGGTGCTCGAGCTCGTCGCCCGCGGGCTGAGCAACGGCCAGGTCGGCGCGCAGCTCTTCATCTCGACCAAGACTGCGAGCGTCCACGTCTCGCGGATCCTCGCCAAGCTGGGCGCGTCGTCGCGCACCGAGGCGGCGGCGGTCGCCCGCGAGCGCGGCCTCGTCCGCTGACCCCCGAGTCGGTCGGGGACCACCGAGTCGGTCGGGCACTCGGTTCGGTCATGACGCGCTGAGTCCCGATACTCGGGCGCCCGAGCGGCTCGGGTGGGAGGGTGTCCACGTGATCCCCCGCCTCGGACCCGTGCCGGCCCACGAGCTCTTCGTGGCGATCGGCGTCGTCGTGGCGGCAGTGGTCTTCGTCCTCGAGGCAAGACGTCGCGGCCAGCGCGACGAGCGGCTCCTCCACGTCGTCCTCGGCGCCGTCGTCGGCGGCGCGATCTTCATGCGGATGGGGACGTGGCTCCAGCACGTCGACCTGCGCCAGAACGCCTCGGTCATGGAGCAGTGGCTCCATGGCAACCGGTCCATCCTCGGCGGCCTCGTCGGGGCGTGGCTGGGGGTCCACGTCGCCAAGCGGCTCACCGGCTACCGGCTGCGCACCGGCGACCTCTTCGCGCCCGCAGTCGCGCTCGGCATGGCCGTCGGGCGGGTGGGCTGCCTGCTCACCGAGGAGCCGGGCACGCCCACCGGTGGCGGCTGGGGCATCTCCCTCGACGCCGCTGCGGCCGAGCGCACCGGCAGCGTCGCCGGCGTCCCCCTCCACCCCTCGTTCGCCTACGAGATCGCCTTCCACGCAGCGGCGTTCGCGGTGCTGTGGCTCTGGCTGCGCCACCGCGACCTCCCCCCGGGAGAGACGTTCGTCTGGTACGTCGCGGCATACGGCGTCTTCCGCTTCGCCGTCGAGACGGTGCGCGGCAACGAGGTCGTGTGGATGGGCCTCACCCGGCCCCAGCTCTTCCTCGCCGTGACCGTCCCGGTCCTGCTCGCGCGCATCGCGTGGCGCTGGCGCTCCGGGGCCTACGCACCCAGCCGTCCCGCCCAACCCGTGGAGGTGAACGCGTGAGCGCACCCCGAGGAGCCGGTATGCCGTTGCGCGACTACCGCGTGCACCGCTACGTCAACGCCTTCTGCCCGCTGTGCCACGAGGAGCGGCCCGACCGGCCGCTCGCGGAGGTGCGCCGGCTCAGTGGCTGGCTCGCCGTCCGCGACGGGCGGGTGTGGCTCGAGCGCGGCTGTCCCGACCACGGGCTCGTCCGCACGCTCTACGACGAGTCGCCCGAGATCCTCGCCTACCTCGAGCAGTGGACGGCCCCGACGAAGGTCCACCAGCCCGACGTGACCGGCAACTTCAAGCCGGTGCCGAGCGCCTACGAGGACGGGCTGCCACAGATGCAGACCCAGCACACGTGCATCCTCCTCGAGGACCTCCTCGACCACTGCAACCTCAAGTGCCCGACGTGCTTCGCCGAGTCCTCCCCCGCGCTCGCCTCGGTCGCGCCGCTGGATCAGGTGCTCGCGTCGATCGACACCCGGCTCTCGCGCGAGAACGGCCGCATCGACGTCCTCATGCTCTCCGGCGGCGAACCGACGCTCTACCCACGGCTCGAGGAGCTGCTCGACGCGGTGACGGCCCGGCCGATCGTGCGCGTCCTCGTCAACACCAACGGGCTCCGCATCGCCCAGGACGACGAGCTGCTTGCCCTGTTGCGCCGTCACCGCGAGCGCGTCGAGGTCTACCTCCAGTACGACGGGGAGTCGGCCCAGGCGTCGGTCACCCACCGCGGCGCCGACATCCGCCGCTTCAAGGATCGGGCGATCGAGCGGCTGTCGGGAGCCGGGATCTTCACGACGCTGACGATGACGGCCGCGCTCGGCGTCAACGACGACGAGATCGGGCACGTCGTCAAGCGCGCTCTCGACACGCCCTACGTCGGCGGAGTGACGATCCAGCCGGTCTTCGGCAGCGGGCGCGGCAGCGGTGTCGACCCGCTCGACCGGCTCACCCACACCGGAGTCCTCGCGCGCCTCGAGGGGCAGACGGGCGGCCAGGTGACGTGGCGCGACCTCACGGCGCTGCCGTGCAGCCACCCGCACTGCTGCTCGGTGGGCTACCTGCTGCGCGACGACTCCGGCGAGTGGCGCTCGCTCACCTCGCTCATCGGGCACGACCGGCTCAAGGAGTGGCTCGACCTCGAGCCCGACCTGCTCGCGAACCGGATCGCCGACGACACCATCCCCGACGCGATGAAGGCGATCGTCCGTGGCTCGCTGCTCGACCTCCTCAGCGAGCAGTCGTCGCTGTCGCACCCGTCGATGGCGACGATCTGGAAGGACATCTGCACCACCTGCGACCTCGGCATCGGCACGCTCGCCACGCTCGCGTCGTCGCGACTGCCGGGCCGGCACGAGAAGCTCCGCGCGATGCTCGGTGAGCGGGTGCTGCGGGTGACGGTCAAGCCCTTCATGGACATGAACACGATGATCGAGGAGCGGCTCACGCAGTGCTGCGTGCACGTCGCGACCGTCAACGCAGAGACCGACGCCCACCAGTGCGCACCGTTCTGCGCGGTGCAGGCGTGGATGCCGTTGTCGCGTACCCGGATCTCGACGGCGACGGGAGGCCGGGCATGACCGACCCGCGCATCGTGCCGACCGAACCCGTCGATCTCGCGGGGACGGGCGGCACGGCGACGGCCGGCACGGGGGCGGCCGGCACGGCGACTGCTGGGATGGCGGCGGCAGCGCCGTTCGACCCGCTGCGCCTCTGCATCTTCGCCACGGTGGCCCTGCTCGGCTGGCTGCTCGGGCCGCTGGCCCTGGCGTTCTTCGCCGCGCTCGGGGTCGTCGGCTACACCAGGGCGCGCCGGGCCGGGCTGCTCCGGTCGAAGTGCCTCCTCGGCGACACCCGTCTCGTCCTCGCCTACCTCGCCGCTCTCGTCGTCCTCGCGGTCGCCGCGGTGGCCCTCGGCTTCGGTCCGTGGCGGCTGTGGTGAGCACCATCGACGTCCGGGAAGGAGCCCGATGACCGACCAGCCATCCGAGGGACAGGAGCCCAAGGGTCCCGTGCCACCGCCGGGACCACCGCCGCAGCAGTGGCAGCAACCCGGAGGGCCCCTCCAGCCGCCACCGCCTCAGCAGTGGCCGCAGCAGCCGCCCCACGGGCAGCTGCCACCGGGACCACCGCCCTACGGGCAGCCCCCGCAAGGACGGGCGCCCTACGCCCAGCAGCCCCCCGGCCCCTACGGCCCGACCTACGCGCAGCGGCCGCCGGCGCCGGGCCTGCCGTCCTGGGCCAAGGTCGTCCTCGGCGCCCTCATCGGACTCCTCGTCTCCGTCGGCTCGCCGCTGCTCGCCTTCGGGCTGGCCGGCATCGACGCGCCGGTCGAGCTCCTCGTCTTCCTCGTGACCATCATCCCGGTGCTGCTCGCCTCGCCACTGCTCATCGCACGCCAGACGAGGTTCTGGGGCGTCGGGATCATGCTCGGCCTCGCCGTCGGCAGCTTCGTCCTCGGCGGCGTCTGCGTCTCGCTCATCTCGGGCTACTGACATGGCGACCTTCACCGCGACGAAGACGTCCGAGGCGACGGTCGCCCACCCCCGCGAGCTCGTCTGGGACGTCCTCACCGACCCGGCGACGATCGCGCGGATCACGCCGATGGTGCGGGGAATCAAGGCCGACGGCGACCTCTGGCACTGGCAGCTCGTGCGCATCCCGGTGCTCGGCAGGCACGTCGAGCTCGACTTCACCGAGCGGATGGACTTCGACCCGACGTCTCGCATCACCTTCACCCACGCGCCCGACGGGCCCGAGCGCGCCGGCACCGACGGCCGCTACGACCTCAGCGACGCCCGGCCCGAGGGGTCGACGCACCTGCGCATGGAGCTCTCGGTGACCGTGGGCCTGCCCTTCCCCGGCATCGCCCGACCGGCGGTCCAGGCGTCGATGCACGGGGTGCTCACCGCGATGGGCTCCGGCTTCGCCCACGGCATCGAGAAGGAGCTCAGGGCTCGAGCGGCACGACGTCGGTGATGACGACGGCGGCCCGCGGCCTGCGGCCGGGCAGCCGCTCGACGACGGGCTCGACGACGGTGAGCGCGCGGTACCACCAGCCGTACTTCGCCCCGATAGCCCGCTTGACGCGAGCCACCGAGGCAGCGCCTCGCTCGACACGGGCGCGACCGGCATACCGGGGTGCTCCGGGAGCGACCTCGCCACGCACGCTGCACGGTCGCAGCTCCACACGGTCGGTGTGTGCGAGTCGCTTGGTCTTGCCGGTGTCGTCGACGGTGACGACGAGGAGGTCGTCGCCGTCGGGCGCGATCCAGACCGGCGTGGGCACGCCGGCACCTCTGCGGCGGAAGGTCGTCAGCTCGACGTACTGCTGCTCCGCGAGGAACCGGGTGGCGTCGTCCATTCCGGTATGCCGTCCGCTCACCGGTGGATGAGGTCGCGCCAGTTGTCGGGCACCCGCCCCTGCGGCCCCGGCACCGGCTGGTCCTCCGGCCGGGCGGTGGGCTCGGCGAGCGACGGGCCGCGACCCATCTCCTCGGTGACGTAGTTCCACAGCCACGCCTCGCCGGGCTCGAAGCTCGCGACGATGGGGTGGCCGGTCTCACGGAAGTGCGCGGTCGCATGCTGCTCCGGCGAGGTGTCGCAGCAGCCGACGTGACCGCAGGCGGTGCACCGCCGCAGGTGCACCCACCAACCCTGTGCCGCAGTGCATTCCGCGCATCCGGTGCCCGACGGTGGGAGGGTGGGGTCGAGGTCGGCCGACTCGGCGAACAGGGATGCCATGGCTCGACGCTACGCCGTCAGCCGAGCAGCAGGGCGATGACGGCGAGGGCGGGGGCGACACCCTGGATCGCTGCGGGGCGGAGCTTGGTCGAGTCGCTCGTCGCGAGGACGAGCGCGGCGGCGATCATCGACCCGCACCCTGCGTAGATGAGGGCGGCGCCCACATCCTCGGACCCCGAGGCGTGCAGGGCGACCCCGACGAGCGCGATGACGGCGAGGAAGAGGTTGTAGAAGCCCTGGTTGTAGGCCATCGGCTTCGTCACCTCGGCCGTCTCGGGTGTCGTGCCGAAGACCTTGCGGGTGGCCGGAGCGGTCCAGGCGACCGACTCGAGCCGGAAGATGTAGACGTGGATGGCCGCGGCGACCACGGCGAGGACGTATGCGGCGACGACCATGGTCGAAGCGTAGGGCCCGAGGGGCAGGATGGGTTCACGGATGCTCCGCGGCTCCGGGGCCGCTGGCCGGCTTACGCCGTCCGCACCGTGGCGCGCGAGGGCAGCTGGGTGGGCTGACCAGCACCGATGCCACCGGCGGCAGCACCCCTAGCCCTGCGAACGGCGGAGAAGCGCAATAGCCTCGTGGCATGCCTAGCAGCAGCATCATCCTCGTCCGGCACGGACAGTCCGAGGGCAACGTCGCCGCCGAGTCGGCGCAGCGCGAGCGCCTGGAGCGGATCGACGTGCCCGCCCGTGACCCTGACGTCGCCCTCTCCGAGCTCGGTCGCGAGCAGGCCGGCGCCGTCGGGCGGTGGCTCTCGAAGCTGCCCGACGACGAGCGCCCCGGGATCGTGTGGACGAGTCCCTACCGGCGGGCGCGGGAGAGCGCAGAGATCGCGCTGTCGGTCGCCGAGACCGAGCTCGACCTGCGCGTCGACGAGCGGCTGCGCGACCGCGACATGGGGATCACCGACATGCTCACCGCGGCCGGCATACGGGCGAAGTACCCCGAGGAGGCCGAGCGACGGGAGTGGATCGGCAAGTTCTACTACCGGCCACCCGGTGGCGAGTCGTGGGCCGACGTGGCCATGCGAGTGCGCGCGGTGCTCACCGACATCGGCAGCATGGAGAGTCACGACAGCGTCCTCGTCACCGCGCACGACGTCGTCATCCTCATGTTCACCTACGTCGCCGAAGGGCTCGACGAGGAGGCAGTGCTCGAGCGGTCGCGCACCGAGCCGCTCAAGAACGCGGCCATCTGCCGGCTCGAGCGCGACGAGGAGTCGCCGACCGGCTGGCGGGTGAGCGACTACAACCTCGACTCGCACCTGCGCGACGTCGGCGTCGAGGTCACCGACCAGCCGGGCGCCTCCGACGAGGTGGGTGTGGGCCGTGGTTGAGGTGCCGGCGGCCGTGCGGGGCGGCGACGCCGACTCACCACGTCCCGTGACGCCGCACCTGCTCGAGGACTGGCCGCTGCCCGAGCCCGAGGGCAGCAAGTACAGCCGCGGACAAACGCTCGTCATCGGCGGGGCGCGCGCGACGCCCGGTGGCGTGCTGCTCTCCGGGCGGGCCGCTCTGCGCACGGGTGCCGGACGCCTCAGTGTCGCCGTCGCGGCGAGCGTGGCGCAGCACGTCGCCGTCGCCCTGCCCGAGTGCGGCGCCCGTGGGCTCGCCGAGGACGAGGACGGTTCGGTGACCGGGGAGGGCGCGGGTGACGCGCTCGCCAAGGAGCTCGAGCGCGCCGACGCCGTGCTCGTCGGGCCCGGTCTGGACTCGGCCAAGGGCACGGCCCGCCTGCTCGACGAGCTGGTGTCGCGGCTGCCCGAGGACACCCCCGTCGTCCTCGACGCCTACGGGCTCACGAGCCTGCCGCAGGCCGACCCCGCGACGGCGAGGGCGCTGCGCGGCCGGCTCGTCCTCACCCCCAACGCCCACGAGCTCGCCCACCTCCTCGGCCGGGACGACGTCGACGACGACGAGGTCGTGGAGGGGGCGCTCGAGGCGGCCGAGCGGTTCGACGCGGTCGTCGGCGCGAGCACCGTCGTCGTGGCCGGCGGCGAGGTCTGGGAGATGACGACGGGAGACACCGGCCTGGGCACCTCGGGCAGCGGCGACGTCGTCGCCGGCGCCACCGTGGGCCTGCTCAGCCGGGGCGCGTCCCCGGTGCAGGCGCTCGTCTGGGCGAAGTACGTCCACGCGGCCGCCGGTGACGACCTCGTCATGCGGTTCGGCCGGGTGGGCTACCTCGCCGGGGAGCTCGTCGACCAGCTGCCGCGGGTGCTGCGCTCGCTCCGAGGCAACTGACGACCGAGCGCCCCGAGCGGGTGGGTCGGGGCGCTCGGTTCTGCGTGTGGGCCGTGAGACGCCGGCATGAGCCGTCAGCGACGGGTCAGAGCTGGACGACGCCGCTGGAGTCGTCGTCCTCGTCCTCGGCTTTGTCGTCGGTGACGAGTCCCTTGACGAGGTGGACGAGCATCGCCGCCTTGCCCGGGGACTCCCAGTACTCGGCGGTGGCGGCGGTGATCTCGAGGAGTCCGTTGTCGGGGGTCTGGGCGTCGCCCTCCATGTAGGCCGACACCGACGGGTCCCACAGCTCCTCGAGCTTGGCGCGGTCGGTGCTCACCGTGGCCCGGCCGGCCAGCGAGACCCAGCCCTTGTCGCTGGCGTAGGCCACGTTGACCTCGGGCCGCTGGCGGATCGCGGCCACCTTGTCGGTGTCGAGCTCGGTGATGAACCAGACCGTGCCGGGGTCCTCGAAGTCCTGGGTGCCCATCGGCGTCGACACGAGGCGGCCGGCGTCGTCGACGTAGGTCAGCGTCGCGATCCGCGTCTCGCGCATGATCTCGGCGGTGAGCTCCCTGGGGTCCTGGTCAGCCATGGTGGGCGTCCTCTCTGTCGGCGTGCTGAGGTTGGGGGGTGACGATGACGACGGTGTCGCGGAAGGTCGTCAGCAGCACGAAGTCCTCGGCGCCGAGGGTGGCCGCGGGCGCGGTGGCGCTCACGCGGTGGCGTTGCCCACGCGGGTGAGCGCCGCGGTCATGTCGTCGACGGTCTCGTCGGCGATCCCCTTGAAGACGAGGGCCATGAGCGGATCGGTGAGCTTCGCCAGCCCCTTGAAGGTGATCGTCGCGTCGTAGCGGAGCAGGCTCGTCCGGTCGTCGACCGCGGTGACGCTGATGTCGTCCTTGGAGTCGGCGGTCTTGTTGCTGCCCTCGAGGACGACGTGGTCGTCGGTGAACGTGACCAGCTCGTAGGTGAGGGTCGTCTCGCGGCCGAGGACCTTGCTGACGTTCGTCCACGTCGCGCCGGGGGCGACCGGCGCTGAGGGGTCGCCGTCGCGCACGCACGACACGGTGCCCGGGTCCCACTCGACGGCGTTGGCGAAGTCGGCCAGGTAGGCGACGGCGGCGTCCTGCGGACAGGGCACCTCGAACTCTCGGGCGATGTGGACCACGTGGCCCTCCTCCGGGTCGGGTCCCCTCACCCTAGGTCAGCGGATCGGACGGGCGACCAGCGTGCACAGCCCGGTTTCCGGCCGATGTCCCGGCCCTCCTGGCACTCGGGCCGGCGCTACACCCCGATGGAGGTGGCAGTCCTCCGGGGCCGGGCCTAGCGTCGAGGAGTGCACCCCAACGGGCCCCGGTGCCGTGCACTCCGTCGGGACGGGGCGCAGTCCGGCCGTCGGCACGGCGGCAGCGAGGAACGGCATACATCGCCCTGACCGCGGGTACGCGCCACTGGGAGCGGCACGTCATTGCCTGAGGCGACCGCATCGCGAGGACAGCCCGACGAACGACGACAAGGAGCACCACATGAAGGCACTCACCTGGCAGGGCAGGAAGAACGTCCGCGTCGAGGAGGTCCCGGACCCGACGATCCAGGAGCCGACCGACGCGGTCATCCGGGTCACCTCCACCGCGATCTGCGGGTCGGACCTGCACCTCTACGACCCGCTCGGGCCGTTCCTGTCCAAGGGCGACGTCCTCGGGCACGAGACGATGGGGGTCGTCGAGGAGGTCGGTCCCGAGGTCACGCACGTCAAGCCCGGCGACCGCGTCGTCATCCCGTTCAACATCTCGTGCGGTCACTGCTGGATGTGCGAGCACGGGCTCATGTCGCAGTGCGAGACGACGCAGGTCCGCTCCCAGGGCAAGGGCGCGGCGCTCTTCGGCTACACCGAGCTCTACGGGTCGGTCCCCGGTGGGCAGGCGGAGTACCTGCGGGTGCCGCAGGCTCAGTTCGGGCCGATCCCCGTGCCCGACGGGGTGCCCGACGAGCGCTTCCTCTATCTCTCCGACATCCTGCCGACGGCGTGGCAGGGGGTGGAGTACGCCGAGGTGCCCAAGGGCGGCAGCCTCGCGGTCTTCGGACTCGGCCCGGTGGGGCTGCTCGCCGTCGCGATCGGCGTCCACCGCGGCCTGCGCGTCATCGGCGTCGACAACGTCCCCGAGCGGATGGCGAAGGCCGAGGCCTACGGCGCGACCGTCGTGAGCTCCGACGACGACCCGGTGTCCGAGATCATCCAGCTCACGGCCGGCAGGGGCGTCGACGGCACGCTGGACGCCGTCGGCATGGAGGCTCACGGCAGCCCGGTCGCCGAGGCGGCCATCAAGGGGGTCGGTTTCGTGCCCGACGTCCTCGCCAAGCCGCTCATGGAGCGGGCCGGCATCGACCGGCTCGCCGCGCTGCGCGCCTCGATCGGCGCCGTGCGGCGCGGCGGGACCGTCTCGGTGAGCGGGGTCTACGGCGGCATGACCGACCCGATGCCGATGATGGAGATCTTCGACAAGCAGCTCTCGCTGCGCTTCGGCCAGTGCAACGTCAAGCGCTGGGTCGACGACATCGTCCCTGTCGTCATGGAGGACGGTGACCCGCTCGGCCTCGAGTCGCTCGCGACGCACCGGCTGCCCCTCGATGCGGCTCCGGACGCCTACGCGATGTTCCGCGCCAAGGAGGACGGCTGCATCAAGGTCGTGCTCAAGCCCTGAGGCACCCGCGCGCCTGCCCGGCCGTGCCCCTCCGTCCCCCTCAGCGAGGTGACGGGGCGGCGGCCGGGTCGCGCAGGTCGTCGTCGGCCTCGGTCGCTGCATCCGAGCCGTCGGGGGTCATGACGATGCGCATGCGGGTCGGCGCCATGCCGTGGTCGATGCCCCACAGCACCGCCTGGCTCCGGCTCGTGACGCCCATCGTGCGGTAGGCCGAGCGGATGTAGGACTTCACCGAGTTGATGCTGAGGTAGGTGCGCTCGGCGATCTCGTTGTTGCTGAGGCCGCTCGTGACGAGCGCGACGATCTCGGCCTCCCGCGGGGTGAGGCCCTCGTCGCGACCGGGCCACGAGCCGGTGGGGATGACCGGCTCCTCGGAGACCGTGACGAGGTCCAGGTGACCCTCGTGCACCCGCACGACGGCCTCGGCCAGGCTCGCACCGTCGAGCGACTTGGGAAGCGCCGCGTGCACCCCGCGTGCCCGGGCCGAGGCGATGAGGTCCTCGCTGAGCGTCCACGTGTAGAGGACGAGGCGACCGACCCGGCCACCGCCCGCGAGCTCGTCGAGGTCGTCCTGGGAGAGGTCGGTGCGGGCGAAGGTGTCGTAGAGGACGACGTCGACCGGCAGCGCCGGCGTGGTCTGGGTGTCGAGCTCGACGACGCGGATTCGGTCGGCGAAGGGCTCGAGCATGGCCGCCACCCCGCGCACGATGAGCTCGTGGTCGTTGACCACTGCGACCGTGACGGGCCGCCGCGCGGAGGGGGTCATGGGTGCACGCTACCCGCCGGTCGCGACCTCCCGGGACGGAGTCGGCACGGTCCCCTGTCAGCTCGCAGGTGGCAGGAGGATGGGCATCCGGGTCGGCGCCATGCCGTTGTCGATGCCCCACAGCACCGCCTGGCTGCGGGTCGAGACGCCCATGGCGCGGTAGGCCGAGCGGATGTAGGACTTGACGGAGTTGATGCTGAGGAAGGTCTGCTCGGCGATCTCGCCGTTGCTCAGCCCGCTCGTGACGAGCGCGATGACCTCGGACTCGCGGTGGGTGAGCCCCACCGACCTCCCGGGCCAGTCCTCGCGCCGTCGGCCACCTCCGGGGAGGTCGTCGAGGGCGAGCCCGTCGCGGATCCGGCAGAGCGCCGCTGCCAGCTGCTCCCCGTCGAGCGACTTGGGCAGCGTGGGCACGCCGCGCCTGCGGGCGCCGGCGACGACGGCGTCGTCCGGCGACCAGGTGTAGGCCACGACGTCGCCGACGTGCGGACTGTTCTCGAGGGTCTCGACGTCGGGCCCTCCCTCCGGTGGCTCGAGCAACGGGTCGACGAGGACGACGTCCACGTGCCGGGTGAGCGGACGTGCCTGCGCGAGCCGCACCACGCGCACGCGGTCGGAGTGCGGGCGCAGCATGGCCTCCACGCCGAGGCGGACGACCTCGTGGTCGACCACGGCGACGCGGACGGGTCGGGAGCGGACCGGCGTCACGTCGTGCCCCTACCCCACGGAGGGGCGGTGGAACCGCTCAGTCCGACGAGGGGTTCCGGAGGACGAGGCGGTCCGGCTCGCAGGACACCAGCCCGCTCCGGTCGAGCTCCCCGAGCCAGCCACGCATCGGCCACTCCCCCCAGCGCCGGTGGAAGAGCGTGGCGTTGCGGACGATGTCGGCGACGTGCTCGACCGGCGGCGTCGAGACGGGGTGGAACTGGTGGAAGGCATCCGCACCGCCGACCCACACGAGGTCGACCCCTCGCGAGCGGGCCAGCCGCCCGAAGTCGGTGTCCTCGGCGCCGTAGCCGACGTAGCCCTCGTGGAAGCCGCCGATCCGGCGCCATGTCGGTGCGGACAGGGCGCAGCTCAGCGACCAGAAGAGGTCGGGGTCACCGCGCCGGAGGACCGAGCCGTCGGCCGGGTCGGGTCGCGCCGGATGCGGCGCGCGCAGCCCGGCGAGGTCGTCCGGGTCGTCCGGAACCCGCTGACCCTCGTGGAGGTAGGTCACCGGGCCGCAGAGGAGGGCGTCGCCGGCCCGCATGAACGCGTCGACGTAGCGGGAGACGAGGCGAGGACCGGGCACGCAGTCGACGTCGAGGAGGACGACCCGGGCCGCCCCGTCGGAGAGCGCGCGTTCCACCCCGGCGTTGCGGCCCGCCGCGACCGGCAGGCCGAGCGGGTCGGTCCCGATCTCCAGCACGGTGGTGCGCACCGCCTGATCGAGGATGACCGGCACCTCCGCGTCGTCGATCGCGACGACGACGTGGTGCACCGCCGGGGCGACCCGGCGCAGCACCCTCACCTGCTCGCGCAGGTGGTCGTGCCGACCGTGCACGACCGTGACGACCGTCGTGCGCTCACCCACCGCCGACCACCTCGACGAGCGACGCCGCCCGCGCGACAGCGCCCTCCGAGCCCCAGCGCTCCCAACCGGCGCCCCCCTGCGCGATGGCGGACTCGACGCGGTCGGGCCAGCACACCGCGGTCTCGTCGTCCCCCACCACCGTGGCGATTCCCGCACCGGCGAGGACCGCGCCCATGTGCGTCTGCTCTGCGAAGGGGCGGCGCTGCGGCACGACGACGGACGGCAGGCGCCAGGCCGCGACGTCCGCGATGGCGTTCTGGCCGGCATGCATGACGACGACCTCCGAGCGGGCCAGCTGCTCGCGCACGTCCGGGACCCATGCGGACCCACCCACGACTGTCCAGTCGACGTCGGCCACCGCCCCGGTCACGGTGTCGACGAGGGCGGGGTTGTCGAACCCTCCGGACCCGGACAGCACGAGGCCGCGGCGCCGGCCACCGCGACGCTCTTCCCTGCGGCACGGGCCGTCGGCGCCGTGGCGCGAGATCCCGCCGACGGCGACGACCCGGTGGTCGTCGATCCCGTCGCCACCCGTCCCGCCGGTCGTGCGCCAGAGGTCGCCGGTCGCCCAGGCGGGCCACGGCGCCAGCACGGCTGTCGCAGCGGCGTATGCCGTCGTGTGGGCCGAGTCGGTCCGCTCCCCCGGCTGCGCGACGACGACGACGGGAACACCGAGCAGTCGCACGAGCACAGCGACCTCGCACGAGACGTCGACGACGACGACGTCGGGCTCCTCCACCTGGACCCAGCGGGCGATCGTCGTCATGCGCTCTCGGAACCCGCTGTGCCACAGCGGGGCCCAGTGCATCGACCCGTGCATCGCCACGTCGAGGTCGTGGTGCGACGACGTCTCCGGCACCGGTGCGTCCATCGCGAGCCGCACCGTCGACAGCGAGGCCCGGTGGGCTGCCGCGTCGTCGAGGTCGCTGCCGAGGAGCGTCACGCTCGCACCCCGCGCGACGAGCTCCCGACCGACGACGTGGGCGCGGGTCCGGTGACCGGCCCCGTGGTGGTGGACGTACCAGCCGACCTTCACGACGTCGCCCGGCGCGAGAGAACGAGCTCGCGATAGAGCTCGATGTGCTCGGCGACCATCCGTTCGCTGCCCAGGGCCGCCAGCGCGGACTGCCGCACGTCCCTGCGCGAGACGGCCTCGTCCACGGCAACCGCGAGGCGCGCGGCCACCTCCTCGTCGCTGCCCTCGGGGTCGACGAGGACGCCGAGGGACGGTGCGAGGAACTCGCGCAGACCACCGCGGTCGAGCGCGACGACGGGCGTGCCGGACACGGCCGCCTCGGCGGCCACGAGGCCGAACGGCTCGTCCCACCTGGGTGTCACGAGGGCGACCGCACACTCCCGCACCTGCGCGACGAGCTCTCGGTGGGAGAGGTGGCCGACGTGCACGACGTCGTCGCCGAGCTCCGGGGCGACCACCTCGTCGAACCAGGCGCGGTTGCTCACCGGGCCGACGATCCGCAGCCGACGGCCGGCCCGGCGGGCCGCGGCGATGGCGAGGTCGGTGCCCTTCTCAGCGGTGAGCCGGCCGACCCAGACGAGGTCGTCACCGCCGGTGCCCTCGCCGAGCCCGTCGTCCTCCACGCCGTTGAGGATGACCCGCGGTGGTGCCGTGAGGGTGGTCCACCCGCTCGCGTTGGCCACGCTCACGCTGACGAACTCGGCCCGCGGCGGCGCGAGCGCGATCCCCAGCTCCATCCACGGGTAGGGCGGGGTGTGCAGCGTCGTGACCAGGGGGACCCGCAGCGCCGTGCTCAGCGCGAGCGGCAGGAAGTGCAGGCTCTGGTTGTGGACGAGGTCGACGTCGTCCCGGGCGAGCAGGTCCGCGACGGCGCCGGTGAAGGACGTGAGGTCCGAGAGGAACCCGATCTCGGGCATCGAGGGGTCCTGCCGGGCGAGGTCGCTGAGCCGGGGCCGGCCGACATAGGGGACGAGCTCGTCCGCGAGGTCGATGTCGGTGCCGTCGACGGCATACAGGCGTACGAAGTGCCCGAGAGAGCGCAGGCCGCGCACGAGGAGGGCGGTGTGCGTCTCCTGGCCGCCGGCATACGGCTCCGAGATCGGGTGGCGCGAGGTGGCGACGACGGCGATCCGCACGTCAGCGCACGCCGCGCACGACGTGAGCCCTCACCGGCGCCGCAGCCACGAGGTGGGCCGGTCCAGCAGTCCCGCCGCACCACGCTGCTGCTCGCCGAGATAGGCGTCGAGGACGAGCAGGCCGCCTGTCGCCACCGGCGTCGCCCACTGAAGCCAGCGCATGCGGTCGGCGAGCTCCTTCGTGCGACGCCTCGCAGCGGGGTCATCGTCCGCCTTCTCCTGCGCTTGACCGAGGTGGGCTCCGTTGACGTATGCCGCCGCGCTTGCCGCGAGCGCGGCCCCGGTGAGCGCCGTCTTGAGCACGACGGCGACCGTCGTCGGCGGGTGGAGCACCGTGCGCCGCCGGTTGTCCGCGACGATCGCGAGCCCGCTCAGCAGGTGCAGCCCGATGGCCGCCCCCTGCACCGGGCCCCACGCGTTCCAGCCGCGGTCGGAGATCTGCGCCCGCTCGCGCTCGTCGTCGCCCTCGCGCGCCGCCGGGTTGAGGCCGACCGCGCCCATGAGGGAGCCGCCGAACCACGCGGCGTTCGTCACGAGATGGGTGGCCCGGATCGCGGTGCTGGAGAGCGTCATGCTGCTGACGCTAGGCACCGGCGGGTGCCCACGCTCCACCCCAAAGGGCGGAACCAAGCGGTGGGCGACCGGCATACGGTGGAGGCATGGGAACCCACATCTCCAGGCGCGACGACGTCGACCCCTCCGAGGGCGAGCGCGAGTACGGCGACGTGACGTTCGCCGACCCGACGAACAAGAAGTACCCGATCGACACCGACGAGCACGTCCGCGCGGCGTGGTCCTACATCAACAAGAAGTCCAACGCCGCGAAGTACGACGCCGACGAGGTCGAGGCCATCAAGGGGCGCATCACGCGCGCGGCCAAGAAGCACGGCATCGAGATCGACGCCGACTGACGCCACGGGGCCGCCGGCGGCCCAACGCTGCGCTCGCAGCGGATCCGCAGCCGATCCGCAGCGCCCGGCTCGACAGTTCTCGACGACCACCCCCGTCGAGAGGACCCGAGATGAAGCGCCTCGTCACCACCGTCCTGGCCGGCGCCGCCGCCGTCTGCGCCGTCGTCGCCTCCGCCCCCGCGGCCAGCGCCGAGAGCAACACCACCACCTACGCGGGCTGCCGCGGCGACCTCAGCAGGTCCGTGCCGATCACGAACGCCAGCGGCACGGTCCTCAGCCGGGTCCAGATCTGGGAGTACGAGCGCTATCGGCTGTCCGAGGTGTGCGTGAAGAACGTCCACGTCGGCGGCACCGTCGGGAAGTCGATGTGGACGATGGTCTCGATCGGCAGCCTCTACGACCGCGGCGACTACTCGCAGTACGCCGGCGCGATCCGCCGCAGCGGCGCGTGGGACGGCTCCTACGATATCCAGGTCGGTGGGGCGAACCCGGCCAACCCGGACCGCGACTACGCGTGCATGAAGGTCGACGGCCGCATCGGCGACCACTGGGCACCCAACATCTGGCTCTGCTGGTCGAACTACCTCTGACCCGGGTCCGGCGCCCCTGACGCCGACCCACGGGGGGCGAGCCGGTATGCCGTGGTGCGGCGCGGCATACCGGCTTCGCCTTGCCGTGTGGTCGAGCGCCGGGGCGGTGGGGTCAGGCGGGCTCGCCGGGCTCCGGTGCGTCGAGCGTGAGGTCGACCATGATCTCGGTCGCGAGCTGCTCCAGGTCGGACTGGAGCGCCGCGAGGTCCGTGCCGGCGGGCGCGGTCGCGGTCGCCACGGCCTCGAAGAGCTGTCCCCCCGCCTCGGGCGTGGGCCGGGTCCCGCTCACGAGCTCGGCGACGCTGAGCCCGTGGTCCGCGAGGACGCCCGAGACCGCGCCGACGATGCCGGGACGGTCGTTGCCGAGCAGCTCGACGCGCACCGGGACCGGCGCTTCCTCGGCGGCGTCGGCGCGACCGGCCCGGGCTGCTGACGCCATGGCACCCTCGTCCGCGGCGCCGTGGACCGTGACGTCGAGCAGGCCTTCGAGCGGGGCGAGCGCCTCGCGCAGCGTGTCGGCACGGTCGTCGGGGACGGTGACGACGACGATCCCGGCGAACTTGCCGGCGAGCTCGCTGAGGTGGCTGCGCTCCCAGTTGCCGTCGTTCGCGGCGATGACGTCGGCGAGGGCCTTGACGAGCCCGGCACGGTCGTCACCGATGACGGAGAGGACGAGTGTCGTGGTCACGTTCGCAGCGTAGCCCCGTCGGCCTCGGCGGCCGAGTGCCCGAGCGGCCCGAGCGGCCCCGGCGAACGGTGGCCGCACGGGTGGAGGATCGCGGGGATGTGGGTCCCTGCGATCCTCCACCCGGGACGTGCCGGGGACGCGGCGTCAGGCGTTGGCGCGCTTGGCGAGACGCAGCCAGGTGTCGACGACGGTGTCGGGGTTGAGCGACATCGACTCGATGCCCTGGTCGAGCAGCCAGTCGGCGAGGTCCGGGTGGTCCGAGGGGCCCTGGCCGCAGATGCCGATGTACTTGCCGCGCGCCTTGCACGCCTCGATCGCCATGCTCAGCATCTTCTTCACCGCCGGGTCACGCTCGTCGAACGAGCCGGCGACGAGCGCCGAGTCGCGGTCGAGGCCGAGGGTGAGCTGGGTGAGGTCGTTGGACCCGATCGAGAACCCGTCGAAGTGGTCGAGGAACGCGTCGGCGTTGACGGCGTTCGAGGGGACCTCGCACATCATGACGACCTGGAGGTCGTTGTCGCCGCGCTTGAGCCCGTGCGAGGCGAGGAGGTCGATGACCCCCTCGGCCTCGGCGAGGGTGCGGACGAACGGGATCATGATCTTGACGTTGGTGAGGCCCATCTCGTCGCGGACGAGCTTGAGCGCCTCGGCCTCCATGGCGAAGCACTCGGCGAAGTCGTCCGAGAGGTAGCGAGCAGCGCCCCGGTAGCCGATCATCGGGTTCTCCTCGGTCGGCTCGTAGCGCGGGCCGCCGACCATGTGGGCGTACTCGTTGGACTTGAAGTCGCTCATCCGCACGATGACCGGCTCGGGCGCGAAGGCCGCGGCGAGCATCGAGACGCCCTCGGCGACGCGCCTGACGAAGAAGTCGCGAGGCGAGTCGTAGGCCGCGATGAGCTGTTCGATCTCGGCCTTGAGCCCCGGCTCCTGGTCGTCGAGCTCGAGCAGGGCACGCGGGTGGATGCCGATCTGGCGGTTGATGACGAACTCGAGGCGGGCGAGGCCGATCCCCTTGTGCGGCAGGCGCGAGAACTCGAAGGCCTGCTCCGGGGTGCCGACGTTCATCATGATCCGCACCGGGATGTCGGGCATGTCGTCGAGCTCGGTCTCGGTCACCGAGAACTTACGCATCCCGTCGTAGACGAAGCCGGTGTCACCCTCGGCGCACGAGACGGTGACCTCGCGGCCGTCGGCGAGGTCACGGGTCGCCGAGCCGGTGCCGACGACGGCCGGGATGCCGAGCTCTCGGGCGATGATCGCGGCGTGACAGGTGCGGCCGCCGCGGTTGGTGACGATGGCGCTGGCCCGCTTCATCACCGGCTCCCAGTCGGGGTCGGTCATGTCGGCGACGAGGACCTCGCCGGGCTGGAAGTCGTGCATGTGCTCGGCGGACGAGAGGACGCGCACCGCACCGGCGCCGATCTTCTGGCCGATGGCGCGGCCCTCGACGACGACGTCGCCACGCTCGTCCATCCGGAACCGCTGGAGGGTCGAGCCGGACTGGCGCGACTTCACCGTCTCGGGGCGGGCCTGGAGGATGTAGAGCCTGCCGTCGACCCCGTCCTTGCCCCACTCGATGTCCATGGGGCGGCCGTAGTGCTCCTCGATCCTGAGGGCGTGCTCGGCGAGCTCGGTGACCTCGGCGTCGGTGAGGCTGAGCCGGACGCGGTCGGCCTCGTCGACGTCGACGAAGTCGATCGAGCGGCCGACCTCGGAGTCGTCGGTGTAGACCATCTTCGTGGCCTTGCTGCCGACGCCGCGCTTGAGGATCGCGGGGCGGCCGGCGCGCAGGGCGGGCTTGTGGACGTAGAACTCGTCAGGGTTGACCGCGCCCTGGACGACGGCCTCGCCGAGGCCGTAGCTGCTCGTGACGAAGACGGCGTCGGGGAAGCCGGACTCCGTGTCGATCGTGAACATCACGCCCGAGCTGCCGATGTCGGAGCGGACCATGCGCTGGATGCCGGCCGACAGGGCCACGGCCTCGTGGTCGAAGTTGCTGTGCACGCGGTAGGCGATCGCGCGGTCGTTGTAGAGCGAGGCGAAGACCCGCTTGATCGCGAGCAGGATGTTGTCGATCCCGCGCACGTTGAGGAAGGTCTCCTGCTGCCCCGCGAAGCTCGCGTCGGGCAGGTCCTCCGCCGTGGCGCTCGAGCGCACCGCCCAGCTCACCTCGTCGGGCGCGGCTCCCGCCTCCGAGACGAGACGCTCGTATGCCGTGCGGATCTCGTCCTCGAGGTCGGCCGGGAACGGCTGCTTCTCCACGGTGTCGCGGATCTCCGCACCGGCGGCGGCCAGGGCCCGGGTGTCCTCGACGTCGAGCTCGCGCAGGATGCCGTTGATCCGGTCGGCGAGGCCCTCGTGACCGAGGAAGCGGCGGTAGGCGTCGGCCGTCGTCGCGAAGCCGTCGGGCACGCGCACGCCGGCCTTCGACAGGTGCTGCACCATCTCACCGAGGGAGGCGTTCTTGCCGCCGACGTGCTCGACGTCGTCGAGACCGAGCTCCGCGAACCAGGCGATGTTGGTGCTGCCGGCTCCCTGCTGGGTGGCGGTCATGGCGGTCCTTTCGTCGGGGCGTCGTCGCCCTCTGCTGCTCAACCGAGGTCGGGGAGCCGGCTGCTCTGCATGATCACGGCAGCCATCTCCTCGACGGACATCTTGGCGGAGTTGATCGACGGGATCCGATGCGACCTGTACATCGCCTCGGCCCGGCGCAGCTCGTAGCTGCACTGGGCGAGCGTGGCATAGGTCGATCCCGGCCTGCGTTCGCCTCTCACCTGGCTGAGCCGGGCGGGCGTGGAGAGCAGCCCGAAGCACTTCTCGGCGAGCGGCCGGATCGGGCGCGGCAGGTCGGCGGAGTCGAAGTCCTCGGGCACGAGCGGGTAGTTCGCGACCTTGAGCCCGTGCTGGAGCGCGAGGTACATCGAGGTCGGCGTCTTCCCGCACCGCGACGGCGCGACGAGGATGAGGTCGGACTGCTCGAGGTTGCGCAGGCTGGCACCGTCGTCGTGTTCCATGGCGAACTCGATCGCCTTCATCCGCTGGTCGTAGCGGACCGTGTCGCCGACACCGTGGAGCGCGGTGACGTTGTGGGTGGCGTTGACGTGCAGGACCCGCTCGACGGTGTCGAGGTGCGAGCCGAAGAGGTCGATGAAGGCCGCGCGGGTCCGCTGGAGCTCCTGGCGGATCTCCTCGTCCGAGACCGTCGAGAAGAGCAGCGGGGTGACGGCGTCGGTCATCACGTCGTCGACCTGCTCGACGACCGACCTGGCCTGCTCGACGGAGGTGATGAACGGGATCTTGCGGCGGACGAAGGTGAGCCCCGGGAACTGGGCGAGCAGGAGGTTGCCCAGCGTCTCGGCCGAGATGCCGGTGCCCCCGGCGACGAAGAAGACCGGCGTCGGGGTGTCGCTCGCCGCCGCCTGGGTCGCGTCGGGTGTCGTCGTCATCGGCTCAGCGCAGGAGGAGGTTGAGGACGACGGTGAGCACGACCGAGAGGACGACGGAGACGAGGATCATGACGAGGCAGCCGGCAGCGCCTCCGACGGGACGGATCTGCACAGGGCTCATGCCTCCGATCGTGGCACAGTCGCCCCGGCAACGGACGCGGTGTCAGGACCCGGCCGGCCAGTCGTCGCGCACAGCGGCGCCACCCTCGACGACGTCCTCGCTCTCGCCGGTCGCGTCGGTCCACGAGTCCTTCGGCCGGTAGCCGAGGTCGAGCATCGTGTTGGTGAGGTCCCACCGTCGGTTGGGGTTGTCGGAGATGGCGTAGTAGACGCCGTAGGGGACCTCCGCCTCGATGGCGCACCTGAAGACCTGCTCGGTGTCGTCGTCGCTGAGCCACATCGCGCGGAGCAGCTCCTCGTCGGCGAGCGTCGGGTCGCCCGAGCTCCAGCCGATCCGCAGCGAGATGACGTCGAGCCCGTGCTCGTCGTGGTAGAAGCGCCCGAGCGTCTCGCCGAAGACCTTCGAGACCCCGTAGAGCGAGTCCGGCCGCGGCAGGTGGTGCGGATAGACCGGCCACTCCTCGTGCCGGTCGTACATCCCCATCGCGTGGTTCGACGAGGCGTAGACGACGCGACGCACCCGGGCCTCACGTGCGGCCTCGAGGACGTTGCGGTAGCCGACGATGTTGGCGGTCAGCACCGCGTCCCAGTCGGCCTCCGGCGAGGCCTCCCCGGCGAGGTGCAGCACCGTGTCGACGCCCTCCATGAGCGGCAGTACGTCCTCGTAGCTCGTGAGGTCCGCGCGCTCGAGCTCGCCCTCCTGCTCGGGCGTCTTCGGGGTGCGGCCGTGCTGGACGAGGTCGTAGTCGTCGGCGAGCCGGTCGACGAGCAGCAGCCCGATCGTCCCGGTCGCCCCGGTGACGAGCACCCGCCGCCGGGCGCTCACGCGAGCTCCTCGACGCGCCCGCACTGCCCGACGCGCCGGTCGTCCTGGTTGCCGCCTGTCCCGGGCATCGCGCCCTCCCTTCGCCGTCCCCCCACCGTATGCCGGACACGCACCCCGCCGCCCCCTCCTGCGGGTGCCCGCTGTGTTCGTCCACGGACGCCCCGGGGCACCGGACCCACGTCCGGCTGCTCCCGCGCCCAACCCTCGACACCCCGGGTCGGGCGCAGGAGACTCGGGAATGCGGGCTCGGGCCCGGTGGTTGAATCCTCAACGACCTTGCCACGAGGTCCCATGAAGGAGGACGACGATGCCTGCTGTGACTGCCGACACGCTGACGCTGCCCCGCCTGGACCGGCCCGCCGAGGGCGCGACGGACCGTCAGGTGCGCCGCCAGGTCTCGGGGCCGAAGGGCTTCGAGGGTGAGGGCTTCCCGGTGACCCGAGCGTTCGCCGGGATCCCCGTGCAGGAGCTCGACCCGTTCGTCCACATGGACGAGATGGGTGCGGTGAACTACGCACCGGGCGAGCCCCGCGGAACCGACTGGCACCCCCACCGCGGCTTCGAGACCGTCACCTACATCATGGACGGCCGCTTCCGGCACCAGGACTCGCACGGCGGCGGCGGGATGATCGAGAACGGGGCCACGCAGTGGATGACGGCAGGCTCCGGGGTCCTGCACATCGAGACCCCGCCGGCCGAGCTCGTCGTCTCCGGGGGCCTGTTCCACGGCGTGCAGCTGTGGGTCAACCTGCCGTCGGCGAAGAAGTGGTCCGACCCGCGCTACCAGAACCTCGAGGGCACCGACTCGACCCTCGTCACGACCCATGACGGCGGCACGCTGCTCCGCATCATCGCGGGCTCCATCGGCGGCCGGCGCGGACCCGGCGACACCCACACCCCCATCACGATGGCGCACGCGACCATCTCCCCCGGCGCGCAGGCCGAGATCCCGTGGAACCCGGCATACAACGGGCTCGTCTTCGTCTTCTCGGGCAACGGGTCCATCGGTCGCGACCGGCGACCCATCCGCCCGGGCCAGACGATCGTCACCGGCCCCGGCGACCTGCTGACCCTCACGGCCGACGAGCGCCAGGACGTCGAGACCCCGGCGCTCGAGGTGCTGCTCCTCGGTGGGCAGCCGATCCGCGAGCCTGTGGTGCAGTACGGCCCGTTCGTCATGAACACCAAGCGCGAAGTGGTGCAGGCGTTCGAGGACTTCCGGGCCGGACGGCTCGGCCGGGTCCCGGCGGACGGGCTGCGGCCCTACCGACCGACCGACGAGGAGCTGCGCGCCGCCGTCGCCGGGATGGCGCACGGGGACGTGCACACGCGCACGACCGACGAGCGCTGAGCCCGCGGGCGCCCGAAGCGCGGCTCAGCCGTCCGTGACCAGCACGACGACGAGGGTGCGCGGGCCGTGGACGCCCTCGACCCGCTGGAGCTCGATGTCGCTCGTCGCGCTCGGCCCGCTCACCCACGTGAGCGGCCGGCCGCGGTGGGCCTCCCCACCGAGGAACCGCACGGCGTCGGGCACGTCGTCGACGACCTGGTCCTCGCGGACGACGCAGACGTGGGTGTCGGGCACGAGGGTGAGCTCGCGACGCCCCTGGTCGGATCCGTGGTCGAGGACGACGGTCCCCGTGGCCGCGATTCCGAGCGCCGCGGCGGTGACGACGGCGTCGATGCGGTCGAGCTCGGTCGCCGAGCCGGCGTCGTCCTCGCGCACGACGTCGAACCCGGCCTCGAGAGCGGCCACCCACGCGGGGTCGAGCCCGGTCGGCACCACGACGCTGCCCAGCCCGAGCCGGGTGAGGACCTGCGCCACGGCGCCGGGCACCTCGGCGGCGCGGACCCGCACGACCTCGGCCCGGTAGTCGGCGACGTTCTCGGCGAACACCCCCACCAGGTCGTCCGACTGATGGCGATTTCGCAGAGCGCCGAGGGACGAGGCGCTCGGCGAACTCGCCATCACTCGGGGTGAGGTCGTGACGTCGGCGGTGGCCGCCCGGACCCGCGCGAGGATCTCGTCGCGCGCACTCACGGCTCTCCTGCCGTGGGGTCCGGTCCGTCCCCCGTATGCCGTCCGCTCTCGTCCGCGGTCCAGGCGCCCTCGTCGCCGTGCTCGCGGGCCCACCACTGCCGGAAGGTCTCCGTCGGCGGCGTCGGGACGTCACGGGCGTCGGTCCACGCACCCAGCCCCGGCACCCGCCGCACGGTCCGCCCGCGCAGAACTCGACCCGCGGTCGTCGCACCTCGCTGGGCGACGGCGAGGCGACGCGGGTCCGAGAGCACCCAGGCGGCGGCCCTCATCGCCGCCGACTCGGCTCGGTGGCCGGGCTGCTCCGCCACCTCACCTCGCAGCTCGACGAGCAGCTCGGGAATGTCGATCCGCACCGGGCAGGCGTCGAAGCAGGCGCCGCACAGCGACGAGGCGTAGGGCAGCGACCGGTCGACCTCGCTCGCGGTGCCGCGCAGCTGCGGGTTGAGGACGGCGCCGATGGGCCCGGGATAGACCGAGCCGTAGGCGTGGCCCCCGGTGCGCTCGTAGACGGGGCACACGTTGAGGCAGGCCGAGCACCGGATGCACCGGAGCGCCTGTCTCCCAGTGGGATTCGCGAGGACGTGGCTGCGGCCGTTGTCGAGGAGGATGACGTGGACCTCCTGCGGCCCGTCGCCGTCGTGCACTCCAGACCACATCGTCGTGTAGGGGTTCATCCGCTCCCCCGTGCTCGAGCGCGGCAGCAGCCGGAGCATCGGGGCGAGGTCGTCCCACGTCGGGAGCACCTTCTCGATGCCGACGACGGAGACGAGCGTCTCGGGGAGGGTGAGGCACATCCGCCCGTTGCCCTCGGACTCGACGACGACGAGGGTGCCGGTGTCGGCGACCGCGAAGTTCGCGCCCGACACCGCGACCTTCGCGCGCAGGAACTTCTCGCGCAGGTGGAGCCGGGCCGCCTCGGCGAGACTGGCCGGGTCGTCGGTGAGGTCGTCGGGCGCGGGCCGCCCGACGCGGCCCATCTCGCGGACGAAGACCTCGCGGATCTCCCTGCGGTTGCGGTGGATCGCGGGCACGAGGATGTGGCTGGGGCGGTCGCCGAAGAGCTGCACGATGAGCTCGGCGAGGTCGGTCTCCCACGCGGAGATCCCTGCGGCCTCGAGGGCCTCGTTGAGCTCGATCTCCTGGGTCGCCATCGACTTGACCTTGACGACCTCGTCGACGCCCTTGGCCCGCGCGATGCCGACGACGATCGCGTTGGCCTCGTCGGCGTCCCGCGCCCAGTGCACCGTCGCGCCGTTCGCGGTGAGCGAGGCCTCGAGCTGCTCGAGGTAGTCGCCGAGCTGGGTCAGCGCCTCGTCCTTGGCGTCGGCGCCGGCGACCCGCAGCGCCTCCCACTCCGGCACCTCTCCGACGACGGCGGCCCTCTTGGCTCGGATGGTGTGCGTCGCGGCCCGTAGGTTCTCGCGTTGCTGCGTGTTCGCGAGGGCGACGCGCGCGGCGTCGGGGAAGGACGGCATACCGACGAAGGTCGGTGAGGTGCGTTGTGCCGGCGGCGTGCTCATGCGGGGTCCCCGCGAAGGATCCGGAGAAGCGCAGCGGGGCGAGGACCTTCGTGGGGTGCGTTCACGGCATGTCCTCCTTGGTCGACGCGAGGACCTCGGCGAGGTGCATCGTGCGTATGCCGGCCCGTCGCCTCCCGAGGATGCCGCCGATGTGCGCCAGGCACGAGTTGTCGCCGGCGACGAGGACCTCGGCCTCGGTGCCGGCGACCCGGTCGGCCTTGTCGCTGCCCATGGCGACGGACACCTCCGGGTTCTTCACCGCGAAGGTGCCGCCGAAGCCGCAGCACTCCTCGGCACCCGGCAGCTCGACGAGGTCGATGCCCTCGACGGCCCGCAGGAGCCGCAACGGGCGGTCACCGACCCGGAGCATGCGCAGCGAGTGGCAGGTCGGGTGGTAGGTCACGCGGTGCGGGAAGAACGCCCCCACGTTGGTGACGCCGAGGACGTCGACGAGCAGCTCGGACAGCTCGTGGACGCGCGTCGAGACCCGCTCGACCTCGGCTGCGAGCCCGGTGTTCCCGGCGCCGCGGGCGACCGTGGCGTGCTGGTGGCGGACCGAGCCGACGCACGACCCCGACGGCGCGACGACCGCGTCGTAGGAGCCGAAGACGTCGACGAAGCGACGCACGAGCGGCAGGGCGTCACCGGCATACCCCGTGTTCGTGAGCATCTGGCCGCAGCAGGTCTGGGCGGCAGGGAACTCGACCCGGCACCCGAGCCGCTCGAGGAGGCGCACGACCGCCTTGGGCGTCTCCGGCCACATCGTGTCGTTGAAGCACGTCGCGAAGAGCGCCACGCTAAGGCCTGCGCCCGGGAGCTGCGCTGAGGTCATCGCTCCATCCAACCAGTCACGGGCCGCCCGCACCCGCTGCCGCGGCCGGGTACCCGTAGGGAGGTAGTGGACGGTTGAACGACCTGCCTACGGTCGCGGCGAACCCCTGCCAGGAGGCACACCATGAGCGCGACCCCGCCCGTCCCCACGCCCGAGTCCGTCCACGAGCACCTCTCCGCCTGGGTCCTCGACCCCGACTACCCCTGCCTCGGCGCCCGCGCGGTCTTCAACCGCGACCGCGGCCACGTCGTCACGACCGGCCGGCTCGGCAGCGCGAGCAGCAGCCTCGACGTCTACCAGGCGCTGCGGTCGTTCGGCGAGGACGCGGATCCCGGCGAGGGCTTCACCTCGCTCGTCGCCGCGTTCGGCGGTGCGGTGCCGCCGACCGAGGCCGCCTTCGAGCAGCGGCTGTGGACGACCCTGCAGCACCTCCACGACTTCGACGACAGCGCGTGGGACTCGAACGTGTCGAGCGACCCGGCGGACCCGGAGTTCTCGTTCAGCATCGGCGGCACGGCCTACTTCGTCGTGGGGCTGCACCCGCACGCCTCGCGCGACGCCCGTCGCACGCCGTGGCCGGTGCTCGTCTTCAACCTGCACTCGCAGTTCGAGGAGCTCAAGGCGAGCGGGCGCTACGACCACATGCGCGACCTCATCCGCAGCCGCGACCTCGAGCTCCAGGGCTCGCTCAACCCGATGATCGCCGACCACGGCGAGGTCTCCGAGGCGCTGCAGTACTCCGGGCGCAGGGTGGAGCCGACGTGGGAGGCGCCGTTGGAGCGCGACAGGGTGGGTTCGTGACCCAGCCCCTCGCCGACGGGTTCAGCCGTCTCTCCCCACAGACCGGCACGCACGTCCGGCTCGCCGCCGGTGACGTCCTCACGCTCCTCGACCCGACGGGGGTGCAGGTGAGCGACCTCTACTGCGTCGCGGCCGACGACGTCGCCGAGAGGCTCTCGTCGGGCCGGTCGATCGACTTCGAGAACAGCATCCGCTTCACGACCGGGTCACGGCTGTGGAGCAACCGCAGCCGGCCCATGCTCACCGTCGTCGAGGACTCGTGCGGCACCCACGACTTCCTCCTCACCCCGTGCAGCCAGCAGACGTTCGACATCCTCTATCCCGACCTCGACGGGGCCGAGCACCCGAGCTGCTTCGCCAACCTCGTGGGCGCGCTCGAGCCCCACGGGGTGCGACCCGACGACATCGGGACCACGCTCAACGTCTTCATGAACGTCTGGGCCGACGACTCCGGCGAGCTCCACATCGACCCGCCGACGAGCGTGGCCGGCGACCGGTTCTCGGTGCGCGCCGAGATGGACCTCCATGTCGGCATCACGGCCTGCTCGGCGGAGAAGTCGAACGGCGGCACGTGCAAGCCGATCGACTACCGGGTCTCCTCCGCGTGGCGAGGTGCCGCGCCCGAGCAGACGTCCTAGCGTCGGGGCGTGGCCCGCACGGACTCGACGACCGAGGACCTGGTCGACGCGCCCCGCGGCCGCTTGGCGCACCGCACCGGCGTCGGCCTCGTGCTGCTCGTCGTCGCCGCCGGTCTCGTCGGCCTCCTCGGGCCGGGCACGAGCACGCGCACGGTGGCCGCCGACGGCTGGCGGCTCACGGTCGAACACGCCTCGGTCACCCGCTCCGGCCAGCCCGCGCCGCTGCACCTGCGCATCGAGAGCAGCGACGGGTTCACCGGGCCGGTGCAGATCACCCTGTGCGACGACCTCTTCGACCACCTCGACTTCCAGAACTGGTACCCGAACCCGTCCGCGGAGACGAGCTCGCCGGACCGGTTGCTCTACGAGTTCGACCCGCCGGAGGGCAACGTCCTCGAGGTGAGCCTCGACGCCCGCGCAGCACCCGGCCAATGGGGCGGGCGCGAGCGCTGCCGGGCCGAGATCCTCGACGCCGAGCAGCCCGTCGTCGGCGCCGACTTCACGACGTGGGTCGTGCCCTGATGGACATCATCGTCCGCGCGAGCGTCGTCTTCGTCGTGCTGTGGCTCGCGATCCGCGTCTCCGGCAAGCGCGAGGTCGCCCAGCTCTCGGCCTTCGACATGATCATGGTCGTCACGCTCGGCGACCTCGTCGCGCAGGGCGTCGTGCAGGAGGACTACTCGCTCACCGCGGCGACGCTGGCGGTCTCGACGTTCTGCGTGCTCAGCCTCGCCCTCGCCTGGACCCACTACCGGTTCCCATGCTCCCGCCCGCTCCTTGCCGGCCGGGCCCGGGTCGTCGTCCGTGACGGCGAGCCCATGCTCGAGGTGCTCTCCTCCGAGCGAGTGACGATCGGGGACCTCCACGAAGCCGCTCGCGAGAAGGGGATCCGCAGCCTGCGCGACATCGAGCTGTGCGTCCTCGAGGTCGACGGCGGCTTCTCCTTCTTCACCGTCGACCGGCCCGCCGCCGACGAGGAGGCCTAGGTCGGCGCGCAGCCCTCGGCCGCCCCGGGGGGCCCGAAGGGACGGTACCGGCGTCCTCATGCACTTCCCGGTGCCGCGGGACACCTGCCCCTGTCGTGCGGGACATCGGGCGCGACACGGTGTGGAGGTACTCAGCGGTGGACCGACACGGCCGCCGTCACCCCACACAGGAGGAAACATGCACCGCACGACCCTGCGCCGGGCCGGACTCGCGATCGCCGCCACCGGGACCGCCGCCGTCCTCGCCGCCGCCCCGGCGATGGCTCACCACTGCTTCGTCCCGATGTACTCCCTCGACGGACCGAGCTCGCCCAACTGGTTCGTCCTCACCGCCGCCGACGGCGCGATGTTCGAGGCCGGCTACGAGCCCGCCTGCGACGCGGCCGTCGACGCCGGCTACGACGCCCTTCGTGCCGCCGGGCTGCCCGTCGGCATCAAGATCAACGAGAAGATGACGATCGGCGACCCGAAGCACACCGGCCGCATGAACCCCAACGGCGCCGACGGCAAGGGCCTCGAGTACTTCGGCGCCGGCTCCGAGCTGCCGTTCCAGATGGTCGGCACCTTCATCGAGGGTGCCGAGTCGGCGGACTGCGCCGGCTGACGGCCACTCCCGGCAGGGGAGCCACAGGCGTCCCACGGGCCGCGACACAGGGGGTCGCGGTCCGTGGGACCTCGGCGTGCGGCGTCCCCGGGCGTTCAGCGCCCGCCGGCACGGCCCACCCAGAGCGTCACGGTGACCAGGTCGTCGGGCTCGACACCGCTGGCCCGCCGCACCGCGTCCTTGACCGGCAGCAGGTAGGCGCCGTCCTTGGGGAAGAGCGCCGTGCTGAAGTCGACGCCCTCGATCCGCGCCTCGACCGGCACCTGGCCCCAGTACTCCAGGCCCTTGGCGGCGAGCTTGATGTCGCCGCTCTCCTCCTCGGGGATGGCGACGAAGTAGTAGGGCGCCGGCCCGCGCCACTCGATCACCGGGCCGTCGAACTCGAGAGGCTCGCCCAGGTCCATGGGGGCATTGTGCTGGGTCACCGCCGCGATCCCCAGTTCCACGCCGGGGTCGTGAGCAGGCCCTGCCCCTCCACGAAGGTCTCACCGATGTCCTTGACGAGGGTCACCCGGGTGGCCCGGTCACCGAGCGCCCGGGCGAGCGTCTCCGAGTGCGAGACGACCATGACCTGGCTGCGAGTCGACGCCTCGGCGATGAGCCGGGCCAGGGGCGGCAGCAGGTCCGGGTGGAGCGAGGTCTCGGGCTCGTTGAGCACGAGCAGGGGCGGCGGGTCGACGGTGAGCAGTGCCGCGACGAGGCAGAGGTAGGGCAGCGTCCCGTCGGACAGCTCCGCCGCCGAGAGCGGACGCAGCATGCCGGGCTGGTGGAGGTGCACGTCGAAGCGGCCGTCGACGACCGGCACCGCGACGGTGGCCCCGTCGAAGGCATCGGCCACCGCCGCGTCGAGCGCCGCGCGACCGCTCTCCCGGATCGTCTGGAGCGCCGCGGCCAGGTCCGACCCGTCGTCCGCGAGCACGGGGGTGCGCGTCCCGACCTGCTGTCGCCGGGCGGGCGCGTCGGGGTCGGCGCGGAACCCGTCGTAGAAGCGCCAGCCGGCGATGAGCCGCCGCACCCGGAGCAGCTCGGGAGCCCGCTCGGGGTCGGCGAGCTCGGTGAGCATCGACTCCCACGGCCGCAGCGACTGCGTGAGCCGGGTCCAGCCACGCTGGGGCTGCACGCCGGCCTCGGACTCGGGTTCGGGGTCAGACTCCCACCCGGCCGGGCGGTCGGTCTCCCACTCGTCGGGCCGAGCCACCTCCGCGCCCTCACCGGTCCGCACCTCGACCGTCCCCCAGCGCCGCCGGGCGACGACCGAGCCGGGTCGCATGACCGGCCCGGACCACACCACCTCCCGCTTGATCTCCGGGTCGCGCAGGAACGCCGAGCTGCCAGCCGCGTCGGCGCCCTGCTGCGGGAGGCCGAGGTCCACGAGGTAGCTCCAGTCGTCGCTGGCGAAGCCGAGCCGCAGGCTCACCGGACCCCTGCGCACAGTGCCCTGGACGGCATACCCCCGTCTGCGCGCGGCGTCGAGAGAGGCGGGTCCGGCCCACAGCGCGGACTGGAGCCCGCCCTCGCGGGCGAGGGTCCCGATGGCGTCGCCGCGGCCGCACCCGGCGAGGAGGCGCAGGCTGCGATAGAGGCTCGACTTGCCGGTGCCGTTGGCGCCGGTGACGACGTCGAGGTCGTGCAGCGGCACGACGACGTCCCGCAGCGAGCGGTATCCCGAGACCGCGACCGTCGTGAGCACGACGCGACCGTATGCCGTCCCACCGACACCGCGGTCGCGTTCCGTCCGCGCCCGCCTGACCGACCGCGCCCGGTCAGGGCAGGCGCGGCTGCGGCGGGTAGGGCGTGAGCAGCTGGTCGACAGGAGCGTGGTCGTCGGTGAGGACCATCGCGTCCCCGATCCAGGCGTCGAGCGCGGCACCGTCGAGGACCTGCCAGTCCAGCCCTCGCTCGACCATCCGCGACGCGAGGGCACCGGTGTCGATGGGCGACTGCGACGCGACGGCGACGAGGTTGCCCCCACCGTCGGCGTCGCGGGCCACCGTGCCGGGGTCGGCGGCGAGGACGACGTACTCGAAGACCGACCGCAGCGTCGCGAGCTCGGCCCGTGCGAAGCCGAGCGTCCCGAAGTCGATGAGGTTCGCGGCATACGTGCCGTCGACCGCGAGGACGCGGCGCACGTCGGTGAGCGCCTCTCGCGTCGTGAGGTGCCACGGGATGCTCAGCCCGCCGAAGGCGTCGCCGACGACGAGGTCCTGCGAGGCGTCCGCGATGCGGCGCAGCCCGACCCGGCCGTCCTCGACCCGCACCTCGAGCTGCGGGCCGGTGACGAGACCGAGTCGCTCGACGTCGACCTCGAGGACCCCGGCGTCGATCTCCGAGACGACGCTCGTCGTGCCGGGGCGCTCGTGCGCGAGCCAGCGCGGGAGCGTGAGCCCTCCCCCACCGAGGTGGTAGGCCGTGAGCGGCTCCTTCGCGGGCCGGACCGTGTCCGCCACTGCGGCCAGGGCTCCGACGTAGTCGAACTCGAGGTGGGTCGGGTCCTCGAGGTCGATGTAGGAGTGGCGGATGCCGTCGAGGACCAGGAGCCGCCCGGCAGAGCGGTTCTCGTCCTCGACGACCCTCGCGCAGTGGTAGACCGTCTCGACGTCGCAGTCGCCCGGACCCCACGCAGCGCCCAGGGCGCCGGGCAGGAGCAGCAGCACGGGCAGGGCCCGGCGGGCACCGCGCCTCAGGTGTGTCTCCAGTGCGACGGCGGCGAGGACGAGCAGCACTCCCAGCCCGACGAGGAGAGCGCTCACGGGGAAGGCCGAGACGAAGACGAAGCCGGTGAGCACGGTGCCCGCGATCGCGCCGACGGTGCCGATGCCCGACAGGCCGCCGACGACGCTGCCGGTGTCGGAGAGGTCGGAGAGCCGCAGCTTGGCGACGATCGGCGACACCGCCGAGAGCAGCGCGCCCGGGACGAGGATCGCGAGCGCCCCGAAGAGGAAGACGCCCGCGCCGGCGACCTCGCCGACACCGCGGACGAGGACGGGCATGAGCGAGACGGCGATGCCCGACGCCGCGAGCAGCGGGGCGAGCAGCCGGCGGGGGTCGGTCGAGTCCGCCGCCCGCCCGCCGAGCCAGGCACCCGCGGCGATGGCCGCGAGCGCGATGCCGATGACGAGCGTGCTCGTCTCGAGGGTCAGCCCGAGGTAGGGCGCGAGCAGCCGGAGCGAGACGAGCTCGACGACGAGGACGGCGCCGCTGCTCCCGAAGACGAGGGCCGCGGCAAGCCTCGGACCCAGCGGTGGCTGGATGGGGGCGGCGGCCGCGCCCTCCTCGACGGTCACGACGGCCTCCTCGCGGTGGCGACGGCGAACGTCTCCCGCGCCGTGCTGTCCCACCGGCGCACCTGCGTCACGGCCCCCTCGAGGTCGGGTGCCCACCGCAGCGCGAGCGCCCGCGCGGCCTCCTCCTCGGGTATGCCGCGTGCGAGCGTGACGTGCGGGACCCACCGGCCGTTCGCGGTGAGCGGAGTGGCCGACGCGTGGCTAGCGCCGAGCGCCGCGGCGTGCATCCGGAGCAGCGGCTCGTCGACGAGGACGAGCCGGGCGAGGACGAGCCGGCGGCCGGGGAAGGCGACGACCGGGCCGAGCCGGACCCGCAGCGGCAGCATCGGCGCCAGCTCGGCCGCGAGGTCGTCGTCCGCGGTCGGCAGGTGCTCGGTGACGAGCAGCGTGACGTGCGGCGCGTTCGAGGTGCCGGTGTGGCCGGCCTGGCTCGGCAGCCCGGCATCGCGCAGCACCGACCACTCGGCACGCACGGACGCGTCGGTCTCGTCGTCGAGGAGCAGCTCGAGGGACTGCATGCCGCCCATCGTGCCCGCTCGTGGGGGCCAGCGCGCCCGCTCGTGCGGGCCGACGCGCCCGCTCGCCACGAGCGTATGGTCCGACGGACGGGCTCTCGCGGACAGGCGCGGTGTCAGCCGAGCCCTTGACGGAACGCCAACGTGGCTGCCGCCGTCCTGCTTCTCACGCCCAGCTTCTTGTAGAGCGTGCGCACATGGTTCTTGACGGTGTGCTCGCTCAGTGACAGCTCTCGGCCGATCTCGGGGTTGCTCTTGCCGCGACCGATCCAGTGGAGCACCTGTGCCTCGCGCCGGGTGAGGGCAGATCCCTGCTCCCCGGAGCGATCAGCCTGCTCGCGGGCGAGACGGTGGAGCTCGGCCATGAGATGTCCCACGAGAGGTGCGGCCACGGCAGCGTGTCCCTCGTGAGTTCGACGAAGCGCGACGAGCAGCTCGGCCACGGGCGAGGACTCCAGCAGGTGGCCGGATGCTCCCGCTCTGAGGTTCTCGACGACGCCCTCACCTGCGTCGGAGTCCGTCAGGACGAGAACCCGCATCCGGGGAGCGACGGCCTTGACACGCTCGATGGCCTCGCGGATCGGGACCCCCGACATCGACGGTTCCAGCAGCAGGATGTCCGGTTGCACGCTTCGAACAGCATGGATGGTGTGGTCGAGCGAGCCCGCCTCTGCAACGAGGTCCAGGTCGCGCTCATCCTCCAGGGCCGCCCGCACACCGTGCCTGTAGACCTCCTGGTTGTCGGCGACCACCACGCGGATGCGCGTCGCGACGGGGCGCATCCGCGGAACATCGGCTGCGGACTCGCGCGGGAGCGGCGACGCAGCACCCGGCTCTCGATGGGTCATCACCGGCCGGACCCCGCCGCCACAGTGCCCTGCCCCTGCCGCCCTCATGGTCTGGTCCCTCGCGGGTTCTGGCGCGATGGTGTCCGCGGATGGTCTGGGATGACACGCACCCACGAGTGCTGGTTGACCCAGCTGGCGAGAAGCGACGTGAGGTCCGGGGCTCGGGTCTGCGCCGTGAGCGAGGCGATGGCCTCCCGGATCTGGTCGGACTCCTTGTGAGCCGGGACGAGTGCGACGACCTGTCGGCCGTCGATCGAACATCTGCTGTGCATGTGGAGCGTGACCTGCCAAACCCGTGTAGTGCTGCCTGACGTGCGGCTCGAGCCGCCCTTCCCCCGGCTTGTCCGGGGCTTCGTCTCCAGAGAGCGCCGACACCGGCACCCGTGACGCGCAGCGTCCGCGCGCCGCCTTTGACGGGCACCTGATGAGACGGCCGTTCGCCCAACGTCATGATTCGGCCGGTCGGCCGTCTTACTCTTGGTGGCGGATCTGCCGTCACTGCTTCGCCGGGGGGCCTGTCCCCGTGACGCCGGAGCCGTCGAGACCCTGGGGTGTTGTCCGTCGTGTTGAGTTCGCTGTACCTGCCTGCGTCGAGCGTCGGGCCCATGACGTCGACCGTGGCGATCGTCCGTGGCCGCACGGATGGCTGAGCCGAAGGACCCCACAGCGGACGTCGACCTCGTCAACCGACTGCGAGAGGGGGACGAACAGGCCGGGGTCGAGCTGTGGACCCGCCACTACCCTGCCGTGCTCGCTGCCGCGAAGCTGGTCACGCGACAGCCCAGGGACGCCGAGGAGATCGCCTCGGATGCCTTCACGGGCATGCTGACCGCAATCGCCTCCGGTGCCGGACCCACCACATCGGTCAGGGGCTACCTCAGGACCTCGGTGCGCAATCTGGCGATCAGTCGCTCGCAGCTCGCTTCGGCGACGGAGATCATCACCGATGACGTCGCCGTCCTCGACCGCCCCGTCCGCGACGCTCCCGCCCACATGTCCGAGCTCCAGCTCGTCCGGGTGGCCTTCGCTTCCCTGCCTCGCCGCTGGCAGGTCGTGCTCTGGCGCACCGCAGTCGACAAGGACTCCAACATCGAGGTGGGGCGAGAGATGTCCCTGTCGCCCAACGGCGTCGCGGCGCTGGCCAGACGGGCACGCCGGGGCTTCCGCTTGGCCTACCTACGTGCGCACCTCTCGGACAAGGGCGTCGCGCCGGAGTGTGCGCCCTTCATCGACAGCCTTGCCGATGTCGCCGTTTCGGACACCGCCTCGACCGCCGAAGTGACAGAACACCTCGACACGTGCGAGAAGTGCGCGGAGCGACTCGTGCTCCTCCGGGATGCGGACCGCAACTTCGCCGGTCTCCTCGGACCCGCGGTCCTTGCCCTGGTCCCCGCCCAGCGCATCGTCGAAGCGGGAGGCGGGGGCGCCGCGACCGCTCCTGCGGTCGAGACCACCCGAGCAGCTCTGCCTTTGCTGTCGCGAGGTACCACCAACCTCGCCCTTGGCTCTGTCGTCGGCACGGGAGCCGTCGTGGCCGCCCTGCTGGCCCTTGCCCTGCCGACGAGCTCCGCTCCTGCACCACCGGTCGCGCAGCAGACGAGCCACCCGAGTGCCGCCCACCCCATCGGGCCACGGTCGGGACTGACCGCCACGGCGTCGACACCACCCTCGCGTGCGTTCCCGCCGGGAGGTCACCGACCACCAGCGACCGCGACGTGGCACCCGCACCCCCACGTCGAGCCCACGCTCGCGTGGAAGGCACAGAGGCGGAGCCCGTCGCCCGTCTTCACCGCCAGCCCGGAGACGACCCCGATCGCCACGGTCAGCCCCACTCCGACCGTCACTGCCGCGGACACCGAGCCCCCCACGCCAACGGCCAGCCCCACTCCGACCGTCACGGCCGCGGGCACTCCGACCCCCACCCCGACCGTGACTGCCGCGGGGACCCCGACCCCCACACCATCGGCCACCCCCACCTCCACCGTCGTCGTCCCGGGATCCCAGGATCCCGTGGTCGTGACACTGAGCGCCTCCCGGTCACGACTTCACGTGAAAGCCGCCGTCAAGGGCACCCAGGGACCTCTCCGACTGGATCTCGAGCTTCCGGAAGGCGTCCGCGCGGTCGGAGAACGCGGTGCGTGGCGGTCTTGCCTTCAGCGCGCGAGACTGGTCACGTGCACGACCAGTCCGCGCGTCTTGGACGAATGGGCAAGCACCTTCACCCTGGTCTGGTTCGTGGAACCTCGAGGGACCGTGCGTGCGGCCGTCAGCGGAACCTACGTCGACGGGTCCCCGGCCTTCGGATCCGCGACGGCAACCTGGGACCGATGAGCCTTCTCCCGCTCGATGCGCTTTCCTGTCCCCGCCCGCGGATGACCAGCCAGTGAGCCCGTCACGTCGCACGTCGGTCTCGTCCCGCGAGTTCCAGGAGCTGGTGGTTGCCGTCGCTCGAGCCAACCACCTCGATGGTGACGGGTCGGCCCCGGCGTTCCAGCTGCTCGACCCGACCTGCATGTTGGATGCGCTCTCCGAGGTCTACTTGGCGGCCATGCGTCTTGTGAACGAGAGCCGCCAGCGCTCCGACGAGCTGCTCCTCGAGCAGAGCTGACGACCGGTCACGCGGAGCATGGCGGCCTGGTCGTGGGCGGGACCTGTCAGCAGGCAGCGGAGCGAGATTCCTGGCAGACCGGGCACCAGAAGAGTCGTTGGAGCCCCATCCGCTCCGCGCGGACCGTCGCGCCGCACACGTGGCAAGGCTTGCCGGCCCGGCCGTAGACGGCATACCTCTTGGGGCCGCGGGGCACGGTCTCCCCGCGGACGAGGGCCTCGCGCACGGCGGCGACCTGCCGCGGGTCGGCGACGATCCACCCGGCGCCGAGGCCGATCGTCATGAGGTCGACGGCGTCCTGCCAGATTGCCGCGAAGGTCTCGTCGTCGATCTCGCGCCCCGGCGTGAAGGGGTCGACGCGGGCGCGGTGGAGGAGCTCGGCGCGATAGACGTTGCCGATGCCCGCGATGACCTTCTGGTCGATGAGCAGCGCTCCGATCGGTCGGCGAGAGTTCTGAATTCGCCGCCTGGCGAGGTCGGGCTCGGCGTCGTCGCGCAACGGATCTGGGCCCAGCCGCGCACGGAGGGCGAGGACCCCGTCCTCGTCGAGCAGCTCGCACACGGCCGGGTCGGTGACCTCGGCGAGGTGGGTCGCCGACAGCAGCCGCCACGCGACGTTGCCGTGGACCGGAGGCTCGCTCCGCGGGTAGTCCCCGTCGAGGGCTCGCTGGTGGCGGCGCACCGAGACGCCGCCGTCCATGGCGAGGTGCAGGTGCACGGTGAGCGGCACGTCGACGGCGCTGACCAGCAGGTGCTTGCCGACCGCCCGGGCGTCGGCGACGACCCGGTCGTCGAAGAGGTCGGCATCGAGCTGCCCGTTCGGTGAGCGCGACCGGACCGGTCTGCCGACGAGCTGCCGTAGTCGTCGCGCCATGCCGTGGACGGCGTGACCCTCGGCCACGGGTCAGTCGCCGTCCGCCCGCTGCACCTCGCTCGCGAGCTTGAGGACGACCGTGTCGTCGTCCTGCCTGATGACGTATGCCGGGTCGTCATCGCTGCCGATGCGCGTGACCTCCGCGCCCTTGGTCGTGCGCGTCACCGACCCGTGGTGGACCTCCGAGACCGTGCCCTCGGCCCACGACGAGCCCCACTTCCACGTGACCTTGGTCCCGCTGCGGATCGCCATGGGGCCAGCATGTCGCACAGCGGTGACAGGGCGGTGGTTCGCCGGTCTGGTCCTGCCGGTGCGGTCCCGGGCCGGGGGCGCTCAGGCGGTGCCTAGCCCCCGTCAGCGGCGGACGAAGCCGATCCAGCCCGCATCGGAGTCGAGGGCCAGCATCGGGCCCTCGGTCGAGCCCTTGAGCGATGCCTGCGGGCGCGCGGCCACCATCGCTGCGAGCCACCCCTCCGTCCCGGCGATGTCGGGCGGGCAGCCGATCTCGGTCGTCGCCAGTCCTCCGCCCGCGTCGAGCCGGTGGTCGTCGAGGGTGACCTCGCCGGTCATCGTGTTGCAGCCGGCGTCCAACCGCACGCGGTCGCCCTCGACGGCGAGGTGGACCGGCGTCGTCCACGGTGTCGAACCGTCGCGGGCGAAACCGGTGGTCGACACCCACGTCCCCTGCACGTCGGCCAGCGAGTCGAGCCAGCCGGCGTCCTCGTCCGGCGCACCTCCGAGGGTGCGCTGGACGGCATACGCGGATCCAAGGGCCACGAGCGCGCCGACGGCCGCGACGACGAGCCACACCGCACGTCTTCTCATGCACGTTCGACGTGTCCTGCTCGAGTTCGGTTCCGCGCGGGTGGGCCGTGGGTCGTCGGCGCGTGAAAGGGTCGGGGTGAACGGCCGGGTCCGGACCGACCGCCCAGGGAGCAGGCATGAGCGAGAAGCGCACCATCGTCCTCACGGGGGCCAGCGACGGGATCGGTGCGGCCTCGGCCCGCCAGCTGCGCGCCAAGGGACACGACGTCGTCGTCGTCGGACGCTCGCCGGAGAAGACGCGACGGGTCGCGGAGGACATCGGCGTCACGGGTCACGTGGCCGACTTCGCCGACCTCGAACAGGTGCGCGGGCTCGCCGCGAAGCTCCTCGCCAACCACCCCCGGATCGACGTCCTCGCCAACAACGCCGGCGGGACCTTCGCTCGGGAGACCACGGCCGACGGGTTCGACAGGACCCTCCAGGTCAACCACCTCGCGCCGTTCCTGCTCACCTCCCTGCTGCGGGACCGGCTCCTCGAGAGCGGTGCCTCCGTCATCCAGACCTCGAGCCGGGCGCATCTCCTCTCGGGAGCGCTCGACCGCGACCACCTCGGTCCGCAGGGGTCGTGGTCCGCGACCAAGGCCTATGGCGCAGCCAAGCTCGCCAACGCGCTCTTCACCGTCGAGCTGCACCGGCGCTTCCACGCACAGGGGCTGCGCGCCGTGGCGTTCCACCCCGGCGTCATCCGCACGAACTTCGCGAGCGACACGAGCAGCGTCATGCGGCTGATCTACCGGAGCCCCCTCTCGCGGCTGCTCACGAGCGTCGAGACAGGTGGCAGCCGGCTCACGTGGCTGGCCGACGGCACCGCCGACCGGACGTGGCGGTCGGGGGCCTACTACGTCGACAACCGCGAGGCGCCGGTCAACCCGGTCGTGCGCGACGCGACCGCGGCGGCGCGGGTGTGGGACCGGAGCGAGGAGCTCCTCGGGCTCTGAGCCCGCGCCCCATCCGGGCCCGCCCGTGGCTGGTCGCGGCTAGGGTCCACTCATGTCGCCGAGCCGGTCGGACAGCGCGCGGAGCCGCGTCGTGGTGGACGTGCTGCACGACACCTTCGGGGAGGCGATGCGGGAGCACCCGACGGCATACCGGACGAAGTTCCGCAGCATGGCGCACGACCCCCACTCCTTCTACCGCGGCTCAGCGGCGCTCTTCTACCGCGACGTCACCCGGCTCGAGGCGCCGTGGGTCGACGAGCGGTCGTCGCGGATCTGGGTTCACGGAGACCTGCACGTCGAGAACTTCGGGACCTACCTCGACTCGGCCGGGCGTCTCGTCTTCGACGTCAACGACTTCGACGAGGCCTACGTCGGGCACTACACGTGGGACCTGCTGCGCTTCGCGGCGTCCCTCGCCCTGCTCGGCTGGCAGAAGGCGCTGCCCGACGAGGAGGTGCACCGCCTCATCGGAACCTACGTGCGCGCCTACCTCCGGCAGGTCAACCACTACCTCGAGGTCCCGGACGACACCGAGTTCGCCCTGCGTCTCGACAACGCCAAGGGTCCGGTGCTCGACGTCCTGCACCGAGCGCGCGAGGTGCGCCGGGTCGACCTGCTCGACGCGATGACCGTCGTCGAGGACCACCGCCGCATCTTCATCGAGGGTGACGGAAGGCGTCGCCCCGGGAAGGCCGAGCGCGCGAAGGTCCTCGACGCCTTCGATCGCTACCTGCCGACGATCCCCGAGGACAAGCGCAGCCGCATCCCCGTCTTCTACGACGTGCGCGACGTCGTGACGAGCAGGACGCACGGGATCGGCAGCGCCGGCCAGGCGAGTTACGACGTCCTGCTCGAGGGCTACAGCCAGGCCCTCGAGAACGACGTGGTCGTGCAGATGAAGCAGGCGAGCGTGCCCGCGCTGAGCCGGTTCGTCGACAGCGAGGCGGTCGAGGCGGCGTTCGAGCACGAGGCCCACCGGACCGTCGTGAGCCAGCGCGCGCTCCAGGCGCACACCGACTCGTTGCTCGGGCACACGACGATCGACGGGGTCGGGTTCGTCGTGTCCGAGGTCTCGCCCTACGAGGTCGACCTGCCGTGGCCCGACCTCACCGAGCCGGACGAGATCGGCGTCGTCGTGCGGCAGCTCGGGCAGGCGACGGCCAAGATCCACTGTGCCTCCGACGAGGACAGCCAGCAGGACCTCGTCGACTTCCAGGTCGAGGAGGCGGTCGCGACGTCGGTCGAGGGCGGACGGTCCGAGTTCGTCGAGTGGGTGGCCGCGCGTGGGATGGAGTACGCCGCACAGGTGCGCGTCGACCACGCCCTCTTCGTCGAGGCGTTCCGCGACGGGCGGTTCGGTCTCGACGCGGTCTGAGCCGGTGGCTCTCACAAGAGCCTCCCCGGGAGTTCGCGTCAGAAGCCGCCGTCGCGGGCCATGTTGCTGAACCGGCTGTAGTGCCCCTGGAACGCGAGCACGATGTCGGCGGTGGGGCCGTTGCGGTGCTTGGCCACGATGACGTCCGCCTCACCGTCGCGCTCCGGGTCCGAGCGGTCGCGGTGGAGCAGGATGACCATGTCGGCATCCTGCTCGATCGAGCCGGACTCACGCAGGTCGGACATCTGCGGGCGCTTGTCGGTGCGCTGCTCCGGACCACGGTTGAGCTGCGAGATCGCGATGACCGGGACCTCGAGCTCCTTGGCGAGCAGCTTGAGCGCACGCGAGAACTCGGCGACCTCCTGCTGGCGCGACTCGACCTTCTTGCCCGAGCTCATGAGCTGGAGGTAGTCGATGATGACCATCCGCAGGTTGTGCTGCTGCTTGAGCCGGCGGCACTTGGAGCGGATCTCCATGAGCGACATGTTGGGCGAGTCGTCGATGAAGAGGGGCGCGTCGGAGATCTTGCCCATGATGCGGGCGAGCTTGTTCCACTGCTCCTGGCCCTTGAGACCCTTGCGCAGGTCCTGGAGCTGGATGGTCGCCTCGGCGGAGAGGATGCGCATCGTGATCTCGGTGCGACTCATCTCGAGCGAGAACACGGCCGTGGCCATGTTGTGCTTGATCGAGGCGGCCCGGGCGATGTCAATCCCCAGCGTCGATTTTCCCACGGCAGGTCTCGCCGCGACGACGATCATCTGGCCGGGGTGCAGGCCGTTGGTGAGCTGGTCGAGCTCGAGGAAGCCGGTCGGCACACCCGTCATCTCGTCGGTGCGCCCAGCCGCGGCCTCGATCTCCTCCATCGTCGCGTTGAGGATCTCGCCGAGCTGGTGGTAGTCCTCGCCGCCGCGCTTCTCGGCGACGGAGTAGACCTCGGCCTGGGCGCGGTTGACGATCTCGTCGACGTCACCCTCGCCCTGCCCGTAGCCCATCTGGACGATGCGGGTGCCCGCCTCGACGAGGCGACGCAGAACCGCGCGCTCGTGGATGATCTCGGCGTAGTAGCCGGCGTTCGCCGCGGTGGGCACCGACTGGATGAGCTGGTGGAGGTAGGCCTGGCCGCCGACCCGGGTGAGGTCGCCGCGCTTGCCGAGCTCGTCGGCGACGGTGATCGCGTCGGCGGGCTCGCCGCGCCCGTAGAGGTCGAGGATCGCGTCGTAGATGAGCTCGTGCGCAGGGCGGTAGAAGTCCGCCGACTTGGTCACCTCGAGGCAGTCGGCGATCGCGTCCTTGTTGAGGAGCATCGAGCCGAGGACCGACTGCTCGGCGCCGAGGTCCTGGGGAGGGAGGCGGTCGTCGGGAGGACCGTCGCTCGAGCCCGTCCAGGACCCGCTGAGCTCCGCGATCGACACCCGTCCACCCCTTCCCTTCGTTGTCGCCTGTCGGCGTCCGTCCAGTTGAGCACCGCGCTCTGACACCCCGTCGGGGAGGGTGTCGAGAGGGCCGTGTCCGGCCGGGCCGCGCCCAACCTAGGTCGTCCGAGAGGCACTGTCCCAATCCTCGCGGCTCGGCGCCACGGGCCCGTGTGGACAACCTGTGGACGGCGGGTGCAAAACGCCGCCCCATGTTGTGCACAGTCGGTGGAAACTCCTGTGGAGGGTCGCGGCGAAGGGCTAGTCACACGGCGCTGACCTGCGACTTTGCCATCCACGAGCTGTGCGCAGAAGAAACTTCCGGGCGTGTCTGTCCACATCGCTCGAAGCACAGGTCGGTGGATGACCCTGTGGAATCTTTGTGAAACGTTGACCGCCCGGGGCCGCCCCGCACGGACAGCCAGCACCGCCGCGGGAGTGAAGCTACCCGCGAGTTCCCCGCCCCCTCCGGACCGGCTCAGCCGGCGCGTCCGTACCTCTCCGCCGACCGCGCCCGCGCCTTGGCCGCCTCGACCTCGCGGTCCTTGGGCGGAGCCGCCGTGACGAGGTGGTCGAGGAGGTGCTGGGTGGCGTGCGCGACCTCGCGCACCGCCTCGTCGAACGCCGCCTGGTTCGCCTGCGACGGCTTTGTCGACCCGCTCACCTTGCGCACGTACTGGAGCGCGGCGGCATACACCTCCGAGTCTGTCGCGGGCGGTTCGAAGTTGTGCAGCTGACGGATGTTTCGGCACATGTCCTTCAATGTATGCCGGTCACGCGCCTTCCGGACAGCCCTCACGATCCGCGGTGGCTAGGGTCGAGACCATGCGCCCCGAGGTCCTGCGAGACGGCACCGAGCCCGACCCCCGCTTCACGCTCGCCAACGAGCGCACCTTCCTCGCGTGGATCCGGACCGGTCTGGCCCTCGTCGCGGGCGCCGTCGCCGTCGAGGGGTTCGGCATCGACCTCGACGAGGGCGTCCGCACGATCCTCGCCATCGGGCTCACGACTCTCGGTGTCGCCGTCGCCGTGGGCGCCGGGGTCCGCTGGCTGCGGGTCGAGGCCGCGATGCGGCACGGGCGGCCGCTGCCGTTCCCCACGCTCATCCCCTTCCTCGTCGTCGCGACCGTCGTCGCCGCGGCCACCCTCCTCGTCCTCGTCACGACCCGCTGACGCCGGCCATGGACGGCTCTGCCACCCCGCGCACCGACGCCGGCCTCCAGCCGGAGCGGACGGCACTCGCCTGGCAACGCACGGCCATCTCCTTCGCTGCGGCCTCGCTCCTCTTCCTGCGCTGGGCCACCCACCACGGGCCGCTCGTCGTCGTCCTCGTCGCAGCGGCGCTCGCGACGGCGACGTGGACGTTCTTCCACACCCGCACCCGGCTGCGGCGGGTCGCCCACCACTTCCCCATGCCGGGGCTCGAGCCCGCGGCCGGCGAGGTCCTCGTCGTCACCACGGCGACCGCCGTCCTCGGCATCGCCGCCGTCTGGGTCACCCTCACGACCTGAGTCGCGTCCGGTCGGTGCCGCGGTTCGCTCGGGCGCGGCACGTCCGCGCTTTCGTGGGTTCCGGCGCCACGACCCCCGCCTCTAGCGTCCTGACCAGCGGACCACCGGCCCGCTCGGCCACCCGGTCGACCGCTTCCATCAACGACGATGGGAAGGCAACCATGCACACCCTGCTCCACCGATCACGCGGCCGTGTCGCCGCGGCCGCCCTGGCTCTCGGGGCCACCGCGGCCGTGACCCAGGCAGCACCCACCGCCGCCGCCCCGGCCCCGACCACGGCGAGCGCCACCGCCACGTCGTCGCTGCCCTGCGGGTTCCATCTCGGCTACCAGAGCTACCGCAACTGCAGCCGCACCTACGTCCACCGCGTCTCCGCCACTGCGCACGAGTCCCTCAGCGGCCGGACCGTGACCTACTACTACTGCTTCAAGCCCGGCACGTCGAAGCAGCCGCTCGCGGTGTGGGGAATGGTCGTCTACAACGTCTACGTCAAGGTCTCGCTGGCCTGTTGACGGACACCGGCTCGGCGACAAGGGCCGGGACGCCCGCTCCGCGCCACCGGGGAGCGCACTAGCGTTCCGGTGTGCGCGACCAGACTCCAGGGAGCGGGGCCGAGACCCCGAGCCAGCACCGCGAGGTCCTGCGGCTCGCGCTCCCGGCGTTCCTCGCGCTCGTCGCCGAGCCGCTCTTCCTCCTCACCGACTCCGCGATCGTCGGCCACCTCGGCACACCGCAGCTCGCCGGCCTCGGCGTCGCGAGCGCGATGCTCCTCACCGCCGCCAACATCTTCGTCTTCCTCGCCTACGGCACGACCTCGGTCGTCGCCCGGCAGCTCGGCGCCGGCAACCGGGCCGGCGCCATCGCCGCCGGAATCGACGGGACGTGGCTCGCCGTGGGGCTCGGCGCCGCGACAGCCCTCGTCGTCGCCCTCGCGGCCGGGCCGATCTGCCGGCTCTTCGGTGCCTCGCCCGAGGCACTCGGGCACGCCGTGACCTACCTGCGGATCAGCGCGATCTCGATCCCGGCCATGCTCGTCGTCCTCGCCACCACCGGTGTCCTGCGCGGCCTCCAGGACACCCGCACCCCCCTCGCGGCCAGCGTCCTCGGCTTCACGAGCAACATCGCGCTCAACCTCCTCTTCGTCTACGGGTTCGGCTGGGGCATCGCCGGCTCGGCCCTCGGCACCGTCCTCGCGCAGACCGGCATGGCGACCGCCCTCGTCGTCGTCCTCATGCGCGAGGCCGCCCGCCAGCAGGTCACCCTCCGGGCACATCCGGGACGAATCCTCGGGGCGGCACGCACCGGCATACCACTGCTCGTCCGCACGCTCGCGCTGCGCGCGATCCTCCTCGTGACGACGTGGGTCGCGGCCGGGCTCGGTGACGTGCCGCTGGCGGCCTACCAGGTGTCGGCGACGATCTGGAGCTTCCTCGTCTTCGCGCTCGACGCCATCGCCATCGCCGCCCAGGCCATCACCGGACGCACCCTCGGCGAGGGCGACGTCGTCCGGACCCGCTCCGCCACGACCCTCATGGTGCGCTGGGGGATCATCGCGGGCTTCGTCCTCGGCATCGTCCTGCTGCTGCTCCGCACGGTCCTGCCCGACCTCTTCACGAGCGACCCGGCGGTGCAGGCGGCCATCGCGGCGGCCCTCGTCGTCGTCGCCCTCACCCAGCCGCTGAGCGGCTATGTCTTCGTCATCGACGGCGTCCTCATCGGCGCCGGCGACGGTCGCTGGCTGGCCTGTGCGATGCTCGCCAACCTCGTCCTCTACCTGCCGCTCATCCTCGGCGTGCACCTCATGGGCGACTGGCTGCTCGAGGACGGCAACGCCCGGGCGACGGGCAACGCGGTGATGTGGCTGTGGTTGGCGTTCACCGGGTTCATGGCGATCCGCGGCGTCCTCATGTGGGCCCGCGTGCGCACCGACGGCTGGATGGTCACCGGCGCCACCCGCTGACCTCAGCCGACGCCGACGGCGGCCTCGCGCCGCGGGTCACCGGCCGCACGCAGCTCACCGTCGGCTCCGAGGAGGGCCGCACCGACGCCGCCGAAGTACATCGACAGCTCGCCGTGGTCGAGCCCGGGCAGGCCGGCCGCCCCGACAGCGGCCTCGATCTCGGGGCTGGCCTCGTGCTCGACGACCGGCTGTCGGTCCTCGTCGAAGCGGACGTGCACCCGCGGCGCCGCGATCGCCTCGTCGAGGTCCGCGCCGTGGAGGCACAGCTGGCCGAGCACCTGCATGAGTGCGGTCGTGATCCGGTCGGCCCCGGGCGAGCCGACGGCGAGCACCCGGCCGTCGGCGGCCCGGGCCACGGTCGGCGCCATGTTGGACGCCAGCCGGGTGCCGGGCGCGAGCGCGTGCAGCCCGAGCCGGTTGAGCTCGGGCTCGCCGAGGGCGTTGTTGAGCAGGATCCCGGTGCCCGGCACGGTCACCCCCGACCCGTAGCCGCTCGACATCGTCACCGCGCACGCGAGCCCGTCGGAGTCCACCGCCGAGATGTGCGCGGTCGAGGCCGACGTCGGCAGACCGGCGAGACCGTGCCGCTCGACCGCGGCGAGCAGGGCGTGACCGTCGGCGTCGAGGTCCTGCGACACGTCGTGGACGGTCAGCCGGTAGGCGAGCACCGCCCGCTGGATCCGCAGCACGTCGTCCCACGTGTACTCGCGCGCGCGCTGGAGCTCGCCCAGCATGACCGCGAGCATCGGGCCACCGATGGACGGCGGGGGGTTGACGGCGACGTCCCAGTCGCCGACCGTGCGCCTCACCGGCGCCCGTTCCACCACCTCGTATGCCGTGAGGTCGGCCTCCGTGACCAGCCCACCGTGGGCGGCCATCTCGGCTGCGAGCGCACGTCCGAGGTCACCGGTGAGGAGCAGTGAAGCGCCCTCGCGGGCCACGGCGTCGAGCACCGCCGCCAGCTCACCGTTGCGCGCGAGATCGCCTGCAGCGAAGGGGGATCCGTCCTCGCGGCGGGTCAACGCGCGGGCGCCGTCGTCGTGACCGAAGAGCCCGTCGGCGACGAAGCCGAGGTAGCGGGTGGCGGCTCCACCGATCGGGTACCCCTCCCGGCACGCCGCGGCCGCGGGTGCGACGACCGACTCCCACGGCCGGGAGCCGAAGCGCGTCGCGGCGGTCTCGCAGGCGGAGAGGGCGCCGGGGACCGCGACCGAGCCGTGGCCGGCATACATCGTCACGCCGCCGCCGTAGTCGGTGACGACCTCGCGGACACCCGCGCCGAACGCCTCGCGCGGCAGCCCGCGACCCGGCATGGCGACGTTGCCGTCGAGGACGACGGGCGGACCCGACGGGGGCCAGACCGTGACGAAGGCGCCGCCGGCGAGGCTGACGATCCCCGGCTCGGTGCTCATCGAGGTGATGGCGGCCGCGATGGCGGCGTCGACGGCGTTGCCGCCCTCGGCGACGACCGCCTGACCGGCACCGAGAGACGCCGGCCCGGTCGCCGCGACCGCCACCTGCCTCCGCTCGCCCATGCTGCGCATCCTCGCACCCGCGCGGGACGCAGGACGCGAGCGCGACCGGGCGTCAGCAGCCGTAGGCGCTCGACCAGCCGCTCTTGATGCCGTTGCCCCAGTCGGTGATCGAGACCTCCTCGGGGTGGAGCCACGCGACCGAGTAGCTCGTGCCGGCCGCGCACGGGCTCGCCCAGAGGATCGTGCCCTGGGGTGAGCGCACGAAGAGCCGTGCCGTCGAGGACATGCCGGCGACCGACCCGGCGACGCGCGTGTTGCTCTGCCACTTCACCGTCGTGCCGGAGCGGTGGACGAGGTTCCCGTCGGGCTGCATCGTCAGGGTCTGGACGGGGGTGCCCTGGTGGTCGCCCCACCGGCTCACGAGCTTGCCGCCGCTCGGGAGGATCGCACCCGCGGCCATCCCAGTGGCCAGCGTGCCCGACTGCCACACGACCGATCCGGACGCGTTGAGGAGGAGCAGGTTGCCCCACTGGCTGATCTGGGCCCGGACGACGCCGCGGTTCGCGGTGTTCGAGTGCCAGAGCAGGTAGCCGTTGGACCGGCGCAGCGCGAGGTCGCCGTTGCAGTGCAGGGCGAGGTAGGTGCGGTCGGTGTTGGACTGGTAGCGCCCGGTCGGGTCGTTGCGGAACCACGTGCCGGTCGACCAGCTGTCGTAGCCCTTGCTCCCCCACATCGGCTGGGTCTCGGTGATCTGCAGGAAGTCCGGGGACACCTCGACGGCGAACTTGCCGTTGACGAGCCGGTCGTTCGTCGTCTCGGCGGTGATCTTCTGGCAGGCCGGCAGCGTCGACGACGTCGTCGCGACGGCCGGAGCGGTTCCCACGACCGGCGCCACCAGAGCGGTCGAGACGAGGACGACTGCGCCGAGGGCGGCTCGAAGGCGGGCACGGTTCACGCGGGCTCCAGTGGATGGGAGGGCTGGCCGGAGGTCCGGCGCGCAAGCATTCGACCACGACCGTGGCCCTCCCGCAGCGTGAACGGCGACAACCCCGCGGGCACCAGTAGCGTGACCGCCGTGAGCCCCCATCCCCTCGGCATCATCGCCGGCACCGGCTTCTACGACCTCGACGCGCTCGACGACGCCCAGCACGAGACGGTGCACACGGCATTCGGCACGACGGCGGTGACCCGGGGCTCGTGGCACGGGCAGTCGGTCGTCTTCGTCACCCGGCACGGGTCGGGGCACGAGGTGCCGCCGCACCGCGTCAACTACCGCGCGATCGTCCGGGCCCTCGACGAGCTCGGCGTCCATGACGTCGTCGCCATCAACGTCACCGGCGGCATCGACCCGGACCTCGAGGCGGGCGAGATCGTCTGCATCGACGACTTCCTCGACCTCACCCGCCGCCGCGAGTCGACCTTCCACGACGGCGACGGGCCCGCGGGCGTCGTCCACACCGACATGACCACCGCCTACGACCCGGTCCTGCGCCGGGAGCTGCTCGACGCCGCGAGCGCGATCGGCCAGCCGCTCGTCGACGGCGGCACCTACGTCTGCTTCGACGGACCCCGGTTCGAGTCGCCCGCCGAGATCAGGCTCGCCGCCCTCGCCGGAGGCACGGTCGCCGGCATGACCGGCGTCCCGGAGGTGACCCTCGCCGCCGAGGCCGGGCTCCGGTATGCCGCGCTCAGCCTCGTCGTCAACCCCGCGGCGGGTGTCCGGCCGGGTGAGCCGATCACGATGGACGAGATCAACGCGGTGCTGACGTCGGCGGCGCCCAAGGTCCTCGCCGTCGTCGACGAGCTCGTGCACACGAGGTCGGTCTTCAGGGTCGTCGACGGCGACGAGGTGGGGGCATGAGCCGGCTCGTCCTGCGCGACCTCGCCGTCGTCGTCACCGTCGACGCCGCCGACACCGTGCTGCGCGACGTCTCCCTCGCCGTCGAGGACGGTGTCATCACCGAGATCGGGCAGGTCGAGGTGCGCGAGGCCGACGAGGTCCTCTACGGCCGCGGCCGGCTCGCACTCCCCGGGCTCGTCAACCTCCACACCCACCTGCCGATGACCCTGTTGCGCGGCATCGCCGAGGGGGTCGACCTCCAGGGGTTCCTCGAACGGGTGTGGGCGGCCGAGGGCGCCGTCATGGACCCGGCCACCGTCGAGCTCGGGGCGACGCTCGGGGCGCTCGAGTCCCTGCTCGGTGGGTGCACGACGCAGCTCGACATGTACTTCCACCACGAGGCCGCCCACCGTGGCGCGGTGGCGGCGGGCGCCCGGCACGTCGGTGGGCCGACGTTCTTCGACGGCCCCGGGCCCGACGGTCTCTCGTGGGACGAGCGCATGGCCGGGCTCAGGGCGTGGCCGGACGTGCTGCGCGCGACGGGTGGTCCCGAGGTGCCGGTGGCCGCGATGCCGCACGCGACCTACACGAACTCGGTCGAGCACCTCTCCGAGGTCGCCTCGGTCCTGCGGGAGCTGACGCCGGCAGGGGTCCTGCACACGCACGCGTCGGAGAACGCAGCCGAGAACGCCGACCTCCTCGACCGGGTCGGTGCGACGCCCACCCAGCTGCTCGCCCGCGCCGGGTGGATATCACCTCGCCGTGACGACGGCGTCGCCGATGGGGTCCGGGCCGGGGAAGGGCCCCGAGTCGTGCTCGGTCACGGCGTCCACCTCACCGACGAGGACCGCGCCACCGCCGCCGCGGCCGACGCGGCCGTCGCGCACTGCCCCGCCTCCAACCTCAAGCTCGCCTCCGGGGCGCTGGACTGGCAGCGCTGGCGGGCGGACGGCATACGCCTCGGGATCGGGACCGACGGCTGCGCGAGCTCGAACGACCTCGACATGTGGCAGGCGATGCGCCAGGCCGCCCACCTCGCCGCGCTCACGAGCGGACACCCCGAGGTCGACCCGGCCCAGGTGCTGCGCGCCGCGACGATCGACGGCGCCACCGCGCTCGGCCTCGACGCCCTCGTCGGCAGCCTCGAGGTGGGGAAGCGGGCGGACATCGCCCTCATCGACCTCGACCAGCCGCACCTCACCCCGGTCCACGACGTCCCGGCGCTGCTCGTCCACGCCGCCGGGAGGGGCGATGTCACCGACGTCCTCGTGGATGGGATCATCGTGGTTCGCGAGCGCCGCAGCACCCAGGTCGACACTCCCGAGCTGCTCGACCGGTGCCGTGCACGCGCCCGCGAGGCCGCCACCGCCGCCCACGAGGTCGAGGAAGCCTGACCGATGCGCACTGCCGAGCAGATCGTCGCCGAGCTCAACATGCAGCCCATCCCCGAGGAGGGGGCATGGTTCGTCGAGGGGCCGCGCACGCAGGGGCTGTCCTCGATCCTCGTCCTCCTCACCTCCGCCGACGACGGGTTCTCGGCGATGCACAAGCTGGGGGTCGACGAGGGGTGGCAGTGGCTCGAGGGCGCACCCGCCGCGCTGCTCCGGCTCAAGGAGGGCCCGAAGCGCAACCACGGCACCCTCGCCCTCCTCAGCGCCCAGCGCCGGCAGATGCTCGTGCGGTCGGGGTGGTGGCAGGGCGCGGCCACGATGGGCGAGTGGACGCTGCTCTCGTGCTGGTGCAGCCCGGCCTTCCGCCCGAGGCACTTCACCCTCGGCGACCGCGACGACCTCACCTCGAAGTTCCCGACATATGCCGCCGAGATCGCCGCGCTCACCCGTCCCGACACCGGTGAGGTCGCCGAGCCGGTGGCCCTGGAGGCCCGCTCGCGGGCCCGCCGGGCACGCTCCTGACCTGCGGATTCCGACCGGCCAGTAACGACACGGCAACGGAATTCCAAGGCGCTCTCGGACCCTGTCGCCGACGGCTACCATTCGGGGGCATCCTGCACACCCCCAAGGAGTAAGACCTATGAAGGCCAAGCCTTTCCTCGTTGCGGCACCCGCCGCCCTCGCCCTCGTCCTCGCTGGCTGTGGCGGCAGCACCGGTGACAGCAGCTCCGACGGCAGCTCGGCCGCCCCCAAGGACTGCTCCTCGGCGGACGTGTTCTGCATCGGTCTCGTCACCGACACCGGATCGGTGGACGACAAGAACTTCAACCAGGCCGCATGGGAGGGCGTCAAGGCCCTCGAGGGTGACGGCGTCCAGACGAAGTACATCGAGACCAAGGACGCGAAGGACTACGCGAACAACCTCAAGCAGTTCACCGACCAGAAGTACGACGCCATCGTCACGGTCGGCTTCCTCATGGCCGAGGCCACGGTGACCGCCGCCAAGGCGAACCCGAACGTCAAGTTCATCGGTGTCGACCAGTTCCAGGACGACAAGGCGACCGCCCCCAACGTCACGGGCCTCATCTTCCCGGAGGCCAACGCGGGCTACGCCGCGGGCTACCTGGCCGGCCTCATGACCAAGACCAACAAGCTGGGCATCGTCCTCGGCGCCGAGATCCCCCCGACCCAGGCCTACGCCAAGGGCTACGAGCAGGGCTCCAAGGCCGCCAACCCCAAGGTCACGGTCGCGAAGGTCTACCACCCGGCCGGCGACAACGCCTTCTCCGACTCCCCGTGGGGCGCCGGCGAGGCCAAGAAGATGCTCGCGCAGGGTGCGGACTTCATCTTCGGTGCCGGTGGTGGCACGGGCAACGGTGCGATCGGTGAGGCCGCGAAGACCTCGGGCGCCGGCTCCTCCATCTACTGCATCGGTGTCGACGTCGACCAGTGGGAGACCGTCCCCGAGGCGCACCCGTGCCTCGTGACCTCCGCCGAGAAGAAGCTCACCCAGGGCACCACGGACCTGCTCCAGCAGGCCAAGGACGGCTCGATCAAGGGCGGCAACTTCGTGGGCACGACCGGCCTCTCGCCGTTCCACGACTTCGACTCGAAGATCCCCGCCGACGTCAAGACCAAGGTCGCCGACGTCATCAAGCAGCTCGAGGACGGCACGCTCAAGATCGCCTGATCCGCAGCACCCCGCTCGGCCCGACTCGGCGCCGTCAGCGGCCCGGCAGAACCTGTCGGACCCGTGACCGTGTCGGCTACAGTCCGAGCATGAATTCGACGGAACGGGTGCCCTCCCCGGAGGGCACCCGTTCCCTCGTTCCGCCCCCTGTCACGACACCCACGGAGAGTCATGGTTGACCCCGACCGCCCGCCGGCGAAGGACGCGTCGCAGACGCCCGCGCCGGACGCCGCCCCGCCGACGGTCCCCGTCGTGGCCGAGCGCGGCGCCCCGCCACCGCCCACCGGGCTGCTCGGCTTCCTCGTGCGTCACCAGGCGATCGTCGTGCCGCTCGTGGCGGTCGTCCTCGCGTTCGCCATCGGCGCGATCCTCATCCGGGCGCAGGGCTACAACCCGACCTACACCTACCAGCGGCTCTTCACCCACTCGTTCTTCACCGAGAGCGGCCTGCTCGCAACCCTCCAGAAGACGACGCCGCTCATCCTCGTCGGACTCGCCGTCGCGATCCCGCTCAAGGTCGGGCTCTTCAACATCGGTGGTCAGGGCCAGCTCATGGCCGGTGGCATCGGCGCGGCCTGGGTCGCCTACGCCCTGCGTGACCTCCCCGCTCCCCTGCTCGTCGTCGTCGCTGTCGTCGTCGCCGTCCTCTTCGGCGCCATGTGGGCCTCGATCGCGGCGCTGCTCAAGACGACCCGTGGCGTCCACGAGGTCATCTCGACGATCATGCTCAACTCGATCGCCGTCGGCATCATCGACTGGCTCATCAACGGCGGACCGCTCGCGGACCCGGGGCAGCCCTTCCCCGCGTCGCACGCCGTGCCGGAGCCCGCGCGGCTCGACCCGATCGGTGTCCTCCCGTGGGGCCTGCCGGTCGCCCTCGTCCTCGCCGTCGTCGTCGCGTGGATGCTCTCGCGCACGACCCTCGGCTTCGAGCTCCAGACGGTGGGCCGCAACAAGTTCGCGGCCGGGTACGCCGGCATCTCGACCACGCGCACGACCCTCATCGCGATGGCGATGTCCGGGGCGCTCGCCGGTCTGGCCGGGGCCTTCGAGCTCCTCCAGATCGAGCCCTACCGCTACCAGAACGGCATCGCCGGCTCGCTCGGGTTCGACGGCATCACCATCGCCCTGCTCGCCCGCGGCAACCCGCTCGGCACGATCCCGGCCGCAGTCCTCGTCGGCGCCATGCGGGCCGGCGCACCGACGCTCCAGTTCGAGCTCGGCATCCGCCCCGAGGTCGTCGACGTCCTCCTCGCGATCACCCTCCTCATGGTGTCGCTGCCCGTGATCGCCAAGTGGATCTTCCGCCGACACACGGTCAAGCAGACGCAGCTGGCCGGAAGCTGGGGTGCCTGACATGACCTGGGTGCAACGCAACAAGGTCTGGGCCGGGACGGCCCTGCTCGTCCTCGCCGCGGCATACGTCTTCTACTTCATCAACCCCAACATCGCCGTCTCGATGTTCTCGAACGCGTGGTTCCTCGCGGTGCCGCTCGTCCTCGGCGCGATGGTCGGTGTCATAGGTGAGCGCTCCGGCGTGGTCAACATCGGCATCGAGGGCCAGATGCTCGTGGGTGCGTTCGCCGGCTTCTTCGCCGCCGCCGCCGCGCAGTCGGTCCTCGTGGGTGTCATCGTCGGCGCGCTGTCCGGCATCGCCATGGGGGCGTTCCTCGCCTTCACGACGGTCAAGGGCCAGCTCGACCAGATCATCGCCGGTGTCGTCATCAACATCGTCGCCACGGGCATCACGTCCTTCTACTACGAGTCGGGCAAGACGATCCCGCGCGGCCTGCCGAACTTCGACGTGCCGCTGCTCTCGAAGATCCCGCTCATCGGCCCGGTCTTCTTCTCGGACGGACCGATCGCCCTCTTCGCCCTGGTCATCGCCTTCGTCCTGCACCTCCTGCTCTTCAAGACGCGGTGGGGTCTGCGGACGCGCGCCGTGGGTGAGTACCCGTCGGCGGCCGACACCGCGGGCATCAACGTCATCGGCCTGCGGCTCTTCAACGTCACGGCGGCCGGCACCCTCGCGGGCATCGCCGGCGCCTACCTCTCCATGGAGGCGACGAGCACCTTCGAGCGGGGCATGAGCTCGGGCCGAGGCTTCCTCGCCCTCGCCATCCTCATCTTCGGTGCGTGGCGACCGCTGCGCGCCCTTGCCGCCGCGCTCTTCTTCGGCTTCATGTCGGCGTCGGCGTCCCAGCTCCAGGCGAGCAACGTCGTCGACATCCCGCAGCAGTTCATCAACCTGCTGCCCTACGTCCTCACCCTCGTGGTCCTCGCCGCGGCCGCCGGTCGCGTCCGGGCCCCGGGTGCCGTGGGGCAACCGTTCGTGAAGGGCGACTGACATGACCCAGACCACGTCCGAGGCCCGCGAGACGCCCCCGTCGCGCGAGACCCTCCTCGAGATCGACGGCCTGTCGAAGTCGTTCGGCACCGTCCACGCCAACCAGGACATCTCCCTGCGGGTCGACCGTGGCGAGATCGTCGCCCTCCTCGGTGAGAACGGCGCCGGCAAGTCCACCCTCGTCAAGCAGATCTTCGGTCTCATGACGCCGGACTCCGGCACGATCTCGATCAAGGGCGACGCGGCCCGGATCAAGGACCCCAAGGACGCGATCCGCCGGGGCATCGGCATGGTGCACCAGCACTTCCAGCTCGTGCCCGTCATGACGGTCGCCGAGAACATGATGCTCGGCCACGAGACCGCCAAGGGCGGCATCCTCGACCTCGACGGCGCCCGCCGCATGGTCAAGGAGCTCTCCGCCAAGCACAACCTCGCCGTCGACCCCGACGCCGAGATCGAGGACCTCCCGGTCGGCACCCAGCAGCGCGTCGAGATCCTCAAGGCGCTCTCGCGCCGGGTCGACCTGCTCATCCTCGACGAGCCGACCGCCGTGCTCACGCCCCAGGAGACCGACGAGCTGCTCGGCGTCATGAAGGAGCTCGCGGCCGCGGGCACCTCCATCGTCTTCATCACGCACAAGCTGCGCGAGGTGCTCGCCGTGGCCGACCGCTGCTACGTCCTGCGCCAGGGCAAGGTCGTCGGCGGCGTCGACGACCTCACGAGCACGACGACGAGCGACCTCGCCTCGCTCATGGTCGGGCGCGACGTCGTCCTGCGCGTCGACAAGGCCGAGGCCACGCCCGGTGAGACGGTCCTGTCGATCAAGGGCCTCCAGGTCAAGGACGACCGCGGCCTGCCCGCCGTCGACGGCTTCGACCTCGAGGTGCGCGCGGGCGAGATCGTCGGCCTCGCGGGCGTCGAGGGCAACGGCCAGCGCGAGCTCGTCGAGAGCATCGCGGGCATGCGTCCGTCGATCGGCGGCTCGGTCCACCTGGGCTCATCGTCGGAGTCGGTCGACATCACGCGTTTCGATGCCCACGACACCAACAACGCCGGTGTCGGGCACGTGCCCGAGGACCGCGAGAAGCACGGCATCGTCGGCGGCTGGTCGATCGCCGACAACCTCGTCCTCAACCGCTACGACGAGGCCCCGTTCGCCAAGGGCTTCGTCCGCGACTTCGGCGCCGTGCGCGAGCACGCCGTCGCGCTCCGCGAGGAGTTCGACATCCGCTCGCCCAACGTCGACGTGCCCGCGGGCTCGCTCTCGGGCGGCAACAAGCAGAAGGTCGTCGTGGCCCGCGAGATGTCGGCCCGGCCGCGCCTGCTCATGGCCGCCCAGCCGACGCGTGGTGTCGACGTCGGCTCGATCGAGTTCATCCACCGCCGGATCGTCGAGGCCCGTGACGCCGGCGCCGCCGTCCTGCTCGTCTCCGCCGAGCTCGACGAGATCCTCTCGCTCGCCGACCGCATCGCCGTCATCCACGGCGGCAAGGTCGTCGCCGAGGTCGACGGCAAGGACGCCGACCGCACCGAGATCGGCCGCCTCATGGCAGGCGACACCGACCACTGAACGCGACGAACCCCCATATGCCGGCCGCCCGGCATACGGGGGTTCGTCACACCTTTACCGCCTGAAGTGGGAAGCGTGCACTCCGCGCGGGAACTGTCCTCGCACCCAGTGCACCGAACCCACCCTCAGTGGGATCCTGGCTGGCTGGTGGAGTCAGCGGCACTCGGCGGCGAGCCGGGCGACGGCGGACTCGGGCGGGGTGCCGTCGGAGGCGGCGATGTCCTCGGCCGCGGTGAGCAGCTCGGACTTCACGCCGAGACCCTGGGCGAGGTCGATCGCCGAGCCGAGGGCGGCGCGGTCGGCGTCGCTGAGGTCGCTGTCGGCGACAAGCGGGCAGATGGAGCCGCTCAGCTCCCGCAGGGCCGACTCCTTGGCCTGCGAGGTGGCCGCGGACGCCGCGTCGGAGGCGACGTCCTCGGCCGCCGAGCACCCGCCGAGGAGGAGGGCTCCGGCGAGGACGGGGAGGGCGAGGTGACGGGTCATGCGCCGAAGTCTTCCAGCCGTTCCTGAGCCACTGCTGACAACGACGGTGTGTCGCTGACATGGTGGACCCATGGCCACGACGCAGCCAGAGATGACGACGTCCACCCTCGAGCTGCCCGACGTGGACCTCGTCCACGACGTGCGCGGGCCGATCCCGACCGCCGACGGTCGCCCGCCGCTGCTCATGATCGGGCAGCCGATGTGCGCGGACGGGTTCGAGGCGCTGGCCCGTGAGTTCCCCGACCGGACGGTCGTGACCTACGACCCGCGCGGACTGGGCCGCAGCGCGACGCGGCGTGACGGCCGCCACGACCAGCACCCGCAGGACCAGGCGGCGGACCTGCACGCCCTCGTCGAGCACCTCGGCGCCGGGCCGGTCGACGTCTTCGCGAGCAGCGGCGGCGCCGTCACCGCGCTCGAGTGGGCCGTCGCCCATCCACAGGACCTCGCCACCGTCGTCGCGCACGAGCCGCCGTCCCTGTGGGCGCTGCCCGACGCGGACGCGGCCGTCCGCGCCACCGAGCGGGTGTCGACGGCCTACGCCGAGAAGGGCTTCGGCCACGGCATGGCCGAGTTCATCCGGATGAGCGGCTGGCAGGGTGAGTACTCCGACGACTACCTCGCGCTGCCGCCCGCCGACCCCGCGCAGTTCGGGCTGCCCACCGGCGACGACGGCTCGCGCGACGACCCGCTGCTCTCCGATCGGTCGACCGCGGTGACGTCGTCGCGCCCTGACCTCGACGCCCTGCGCAGCAGCCCGGTCCACATCGTCATCGGGGTGGGCGAGGAGACCGGCGACGCGGTCACCGCCCGGACCGCGCGGGGCGTCGCCGAGGCCACCGGTCTGCCGCTCGTCGTCTTCCCCAGCCACCACGGCGGGTTCGCCCGCGCGGACGGCCCCTGGCCCGGCAAGCCGGTCGAGTTCGGGGCGCGCCTGCGCGAGGTCCTCGACGACGATCCTGCCGCAAGCCGCGACACCGGGCTGTGACGAGACCCATACCTACGATCTCGTAACCTACGGGATCGTAGGTTACGCTGGCGTACGTGACTGCAACGCTGAACCCGACCGACCGGACCCGAGGCACGCGACGTCCCGCGCCGCTGACGGGGCTGCTCGACGGCGCGCGCAAGGTCGCCCAGGCCCTGGCGACCCCGCTCGTGCCCGCCGACTACCTCGACCTCCTCGACCCGCTGCGCGCCGGCGCCGACCTGCGCGGCCGCATCGTCGACGTCACCCCCGAGACGGCCGACTCCGCGACCATCACCATCCAGCCCGGACGCGGCTGGGCCGGACACGTCCCGGGCCAGTACATCCGCATCGGCATCGACATCGACGGCGTCCGCCACTGGCGCGCCTACTCGCTGACCCACCCGGCCGGCACCGGCGACGGCCTCATCACGATCACGCCCAAGGCGATCCCGGACGGCAAGGTGAGCAACCACCTCGTCCGCCAGACGAAGCCCGGCACCCTCGTCATGCTCGACCAGGCCACGGGTGACTTCACCCTGCCGGCGACCCTGCCCGACAAGGTCCTCTTCATCACCGCCGGCTCCGGGGTCACACCTGTCATCGGCATGCTCCGCAGCTCGCTCGACGAGCTCGACGACGTGGTGCAGATCCACTGTGCGCCGAGCGAGCGTGAGGCGATGTTCCGCGACGAGCTGCTCGCGCACTCCGTCGCCGGCCGGCTCCGGTTCCTCGAGAACCACGACGTCGTGGCCGGGGTCCTCGACCTCGCCACCCTCGACGACCTCGTCCCCGACTGGCGCGAGCGCGAGGCCTGGGTCTGCGGCCCGACCGGGCTGCTCGACGCCGCCGAGGCGCACTGGGAGTCCGCCGGCCTCGCCGAGCGCCTCCACGTGGAGCGCTTCCGTCCCAGCGTCGTCGAGCCGGGCGAGGGCGGCGTCGTCACCTTCGACCGCAGCACCGTCACCGTCGACGCCGACGGCGGCACCCCGATCCTCGACGCCGGCGAGGCCGCGGGCGTCCTCATGCCGAGCGGCTGCCGGATGGGCATCTGCTTCGGCTGCGTCGTGCCGCTGCGCGAGGGCGCCGTCCGCGACCTGCGCACCGGCGAGATCACCTCGACCGACGAGAACTCCGGCACCGTGCCGATCCAGACCTGCGTGAGCGCCGCCGCCGGCGCCTGCGCCATCGACCTCTGATCCAGCGAGAGACCCAAGGAGACACCCTCATGACCCTCGCCCCCGAACGTCCCGCCACCGCTGCCGCCCGCACCGGCGTCAACTCCCGCCTGTCCGTGACGAGCGCCGAGCCGCGCCCGCAGCGCCCCGAGCTCAAGAAGTCCGGCCGCCCCAACCCCGCCGCCCACCTCACCCCTGAGCAGATCGAGGAGATCGGGCGTGAGCTCGACGCGATCCGCGCGGAGGTGATGGACTCCCGGGGAGCCAAGGACGCGGCATACATCCGCAAGGTCATCAAGACCCAGCGCTACCTGGAGATGGGCAGCCGCGCCGCGCTCCTCTTCTCCGGCGTCAAGCTCAAGGGCGTCCGCCCGTTCTGGTGGATCGGCACGGCCGGCCTGTCCGTCTCGAAGATCCTCGAGAACATGGAGATCGGCCACAACGTCATGCACGGCCAGTGGGACTGGATGCGTGACCCGAAGATCCACTCGACCGCGTGGGAGTGGGACAACGCCTCCCCGTCGAGCCAGTGGAAGCACAGCCACAACGAGATCCACCACACGTTCACCAACGTGCTCGGCCGTGACAACGACCTCGGCTACGGCATCCTGCGCGTCGACGAGGACCAGCGCTGGACGCTCTTCTACCTCTTCCAGCCGATCTGGCACGTCGCCAACGCGCTGATGTTCGAGTACTCCATCGCCGCCTACGACCTCGAGCTCGGCGGCTACCTCGCCAAGCGCAAGCGCCTCTCCGAGGAGGAGAAGGCCGAGTTCCGCAAGAACGCGCAGGAGGTCGTCGAGAAGATCAAGCGCCAGGCGACCAAGGACTACGTCGTGCACCCGGCGATGGCTGCGGCGACCTTCACCGGCTCGACCCGGCACACCCTCACCGCCAACCTCGTCGCCAACCTCGTGCGCAACGTGTGGACCAACACCGTCATCATCTGCGGCCACTTCCCGCCCGGCATCGAGACCTTCGAGAAGACCTCGATCGAGGGCGAGACGCGTGGCGAGTGGTACCTCCGGCAGATGCTCGGGTCCGGCAACATCGCCGGCTCCAAGGCCATGCACGTCATGACCGGCAACCTCAGCCACCAGATCGAGCACCACCTCTTCCCGGACATGCCGAGCAACCGCTACGCCGAGATCGCGCCGAAGATCCGCGACCTCATGGAGCGCCACGACCTCAAGTACGTCACCGGCTCGCTCGCCAAGCAGGTCGGCGGCGTCTACTGGAAGGTCGTCGAGCTGTCGCTCCCCAACAAGGTCGAGGGCCGGCGCCGGCGCGACGTCATCCTCAAGGCCGCCAAGAAGGCCATCGGCGGCAAGGGTGGCCAGGGCCGCCGCTACTGACCGCGGGAAGAAAGGTCCCACGGATCGCGGCATAGACGTCGCGTCCGTGGGACCTTCGCGTTCCCCGACGCGACACGCTCGACACGCGGCACCAGATGTGGGTCCCACGACCGCCGACCGGTCCATATATGGTGGCGACCGCAGCTGGTTCGGCGCCCAACCCAGGCGCGTCGAGGCAAGAGGGAACCCGGTGGAAATCCGGGACTGCCCCGCAGCGGTGAGTGGGAACGACCGCCATCCCACACGGCATACGTGTCGTGTCGGCAGCACTGCGCCTTCAAGGGCGTGGGAAGCGATGGCCAGTAGGTGGCTTCGGCCAGGCCCATGAGTCCGAAGACCTGCCAGCGCACCGTGCCCGCCGGGTGCGGTGGTCCGACGCCGCGCGGGACGGCCGACGGCAGGCTTTCGGACGTCGACCACTCGGTATGCCGTCCGCTCCCCTCGTCGTCCTCCCCGCGCGACCCGGACCCCCAGGTCTGGTCTCGCGAGGAGAGAGTCATGACAGTGGTGGAAGCGTCCACACGTCCCCAGATGCACGTCCGCAAGCGCAACGGCGACCAGGAGGTCGTCGACGTCGGCAAGATCGTGCGCGCCGTCGAGCGGGTGAGCGGGGACCTGCTCGAGGTCGACCCGCTGCGGGTCGCCACCCGCACGATCAGTGGGCTCTACGACGGCGCGAGCACGCAGGAGCTCGACCAGCTGTCGATCCAGACGGCCGCCCAGATGATCGGCGAGGAGCCGCAGTACTCGCGGCTCGCGGCCCGCCTGCTGTCCGGCTACCTCGACAAGGAGGTGCGCGGCCAGGGCGTCGCGTCGTTCAGCCAGTCGGTGGCGCTCGGGCACGCGGAGGGCCTCATCGGCGACGACACCGCGCGGTTCGTCAAGGACCACGCGCGCAAGCTCGACACCGCGATCGACCCCCACGGCGACAACCGGTTCGAGTACTTCGGCATCCGCACCGTCGGCGACCGCTACCTCCTGCGCCACCCCACGAGCCGGCTCGTCATCGAGACGCCGCAGTACTTCCTGCTGCGCGTGGCCTGTGGCCTCGCCACGTCCGCCAAGGAGGCCATCGGCTTCTACCGGCTCATGTCGAGCCTGGCCTACCTGCCGTCGAGCCCGACGCTCTTCAACTCCGGCACGGCGCACCCGCAGATGAGCTCGTGCTACCTCGTCGACAGCCCGCGCGACGACCTCGACTCGATCTACTCGCGCTACCAGCAGGTGGCCCGGCTCTCGAAGTTCGCCGGCGGCATCGGCATCGGCTTCTCCCGGATCCGCAGCCGCGGCGCCCTCATCCGCGGCACCAACGGCCAGTCCAACGGCATCGTGCCCTTCCTCCGGACGCTCGACTCGTCGGTCGCCGCGGTCAACCAGGGCGGGCGGCGCAAGGGTGCGGCCTGCGTCTACCTCGAGCCGTGGCACCCCGACGTCGAGGAGTTCCTCGAGCTGCGCGACAACACCGGCGAGGACGCCCGCCGGACCCACAACCTCAACCTCGCCCACTGGGTGCCCGACGAGTTCATGCGCCGCGTCGAGGCCGACGAGCAGTGGTCGCTCATCGACCCCGACCAGGCGCCCGAGCTCGTCGACCTCTGGGGGCCGGCCTTCGACGAGGCCTACCGCCGCGCCGAGGCAGAGGGTCGCTACGTCCGGCAGGTCAAGGCCCGCGACCTCTTCGCCCGGATGATGCGCACCCTCGCCCAGACCGGCCAGGGCTGGATGACGTTCAAGGACGCGTCGAACCGGACGTGCAACCAGACCTCGGACTCCGGCGAGGTCGGCGCGCCGATGGTGCACCTCTCCAACCTCTGCACCGAGATTCTCGAGGTGTCCTCCGACGGCGAGACCGCCGTCTGCAACCTCGGCTCGGTCAACGTCGCCGCCCACCTCACCGCCGACCGCAGCGAGGTCGACTGGGAGCGGCTGCGCGAGACCGTCCGCACGGCCGTGCCGTTCCTCGACCGGGTCATCGACATCAACTTCTACCCGTCGCCGGAGTCGGCCGCGTCGAACCCGCGCTGGCGCCCGGTCGGCCTCGGGCTCATGGGCCTGCAGGACGTCTTCTTCGCCCTGCGCCTGCCCTTCGACTCCCCCGAGGCCAAGGAGCTGTCGACGCGCATCTCCGAGGAGATCTACCTCACCGCGCTCGAGGTCTCGTGCGAGCTCGCCGTGCGCGAGGGTGCGCACCCGGCATACGAGACGACGCGGGCGAGCCGAGGACAGCTCCAGCCCGACCTCTGGGACGTCACCGGCACGCAGACCGAGCGGTGGGCCGCGCTGCGTGAGCGCATCGCCGAGCACGGCCTGCGCAACAGCCTGCTCATCGCCATCGCGCCGACGGCGACGATCGCGTCGATCGCCGGCTGCTACGAGTGCATCGAGCCGCAGGTGTCGAACCTCTTCAAGCGCGAGACGCTGAGCGGCGAGTTCCTGCAGGTCAACAACGCCCTCGTGCGCGAGCTCAAGGCGCGCGACCTGTGGAGCCCGGAGGTCCGTGAGCAGATCAAGCGGGCCGAGGGGTCCGTGCAGGGCGTCTCCGCGCTGCCCGAGGACGTGCGCCACCTCTTCCGCACCGCGTGGGAGCTGCCGCAGCGGGCGCTCATCGAGCTCGCCGCCGCGCGCCAGCCGTTCATCGACCAGAGCCAGAGCCTCAACCTCTTCCAGGCCTCGCCGACGATCGGCAAGCTCAGCTCGATGTACCTCTTCGCGTGGAAGTCGGGGCTCAAGACGACCTACTACCTGCGCTCGCGTCCGGCGACCCGGATCCAGCAGGCGACGACGAGCGTCACCGGCACCCCCGCGTATGCCGGCCAGCCCGCCACCGCGACCACGTCACCCGACGCCGCGCTCACCATCACCGACGAGGCGGCAGTCGCCTGCTCCCTCGAGAACCCCGAGACCTGCGAGGCCTGCGAATGACCCTGTCCCACACCGAGACCCGGATGCTGCTCGACCCCGGCATGAACCTCACGCTGCGACCGATGCGCTACCCGCACTTCTACGACCGCTACCGCGACGCCATCAAGAACACCTGGACCGTCGAGGAGGTCGACCTCCACTCCGACCTCGCCGACCTGCGCAAGCTCACGGCGGCCGAGCGGCACCTCGTGTCGCGGCTCGTCGCGTTCTTCGCGACCGGCGACACGATCGTGGCCAACAACCTCGTGCTCAACCTCTACCAGCACATCAACTCGCCGGAGGGGCGGCTGTACCTCAGCCGCCAGCTCTTCGAGGAGGCCGTGCACGTGCAGTTCTACCTCACGCTGCTCGACACCTACGTGCCCGACGAGACCGAGCGGCACGAGGCGTTCGCGGCGGTCGACACCATCCCGTCGATCAAGCACAAGGCGGACTTCTGCTTCCGCTGGATCGACTCCGTCTTCGACCTCGACGCGCTCGAGACGCGGGAGCACCGCCGGGCGTTCCTGCTCAACCTCATCTGCTTCGCCGCGGTCATCGAGGGGCTGTTCTTCTACGGCGCCTTCGCCTACGTCTACTTCCTGCGCTCGCGCGGGCTGCTCAACGGGCTCGCGTCGGGAACGAACTGGGTCTTCCGCGACGAGTCGATGCACATGGCGTTCGCGTTCGACGTCGTCGACACGGTGCGCGAGGAGGAGCCCGAGCTCTTCGACGCCGAGATGGCCGCGCAGGTGCGGCAGATGCTCGTCGAGGGGGTCGAGGCCGAGGCGCAGTTCGCCGAGGACCTCCTCGGGGGTGGTGTCGCCGGGCTCTCGACAGCCGACATGCGCTCCTACCTCGAGCACGTCGCCGACCGGCGGATGCAGCGGCTCGGCCTGGAGCCGATCTTCGGCTCCCCCAACCCCCTCGCGTTCATGGAGCTCCAGGACGTCCAGGAGCTCTCGAACTTCTTCGAGCGACGCGTCTCGGCGTACCAGGTGGGGGTGAGCGGCTCGGTCGGCTTCGACGAGGACTTCTGACCCGGTGGCTTCCTGAGAAGCCGACGACGCGCGTATGCCGTGTGGTCCCGCAGGGGGCACCACACGGCATACGTGCGTCTGGCGTGCGCACTGCCGGCGTCGATGGACCGGCTCAGCCGGCATTCAGGTCGAACCGTCATAATCGAGTCCACCAGGGATGTTGTCCCGGGAGCTGCTCGTCACGGCGAGTGACCTCACGTCAACCCCCACCCCACAGGCCCACTGCGCGGATGGAGGCACTCATGATCACGATCGTGACGCTGCACTTCCTCGCGGCTGCCATCGCGCCGGCCCTCGTGCGTCGGCTCGAACGACGCACCTTCCTGCTGCTCGCGCTCGTCCCGCTCGGGTCGTTCCTCTGGCTGCTCGGGCAGGCCGAGGCGGCGTTCGACGGCGACGTCCGCACCGAGCGGGTGCAGTGGATCCCGACGATCGACCTGCAGATCGACCTCGCCCTCACGCCGCTCAACGCGGTCATGGCGCTCGTCGTCACCGGTGTCGGCGCGCTCGTCCTCTTCTACTGCCGGTGGTACTTCCGCGAGGGCGACCGCGAGATGTGGCGCTTCTCGAGCGTGCTCACCGCCTTCGCCGGGTCGATGCTCGGGCTCGTCGTCTCCGACAACCTCTACGTGCTCTACGTCTTCTGGGAGCTGACGACGGTCCTGTCGTTCCTGCTCATCGGGCACAACCCGGAGCGCAAGGCCAACCGCCGGGCCGCGATGAACGCCCTCATCGTCACGACCTTCGGCGGGCTCGTCATGCTGCTCGGCCTCTTCGTGCTCGGGCACGAGGCCGGCACCGCGCGCATCTCCGACATCCTCGCCTCGCCGCCGCAGGGCACGGCCACGACGGTCGCGGTCCTGCTCATCCTCGTCGGCGCGATCAGCAAGTCGGCGCTCGTGCCGTTCCACTTCTGGCTGCCCGGCGCGATGGCCGCGCCGACACCGGTGAGCGCCTACCTGCACGCTGCGGCGATGGTCAAGGCCGGCGTCTTCCTCGTCGCGCTCCTCGCGCCGGCGTTCTCGGACATCCCCGGCTGGCGACCGCTGCTCCTCGGGACCGGCATCCTCACCATGGTCATCGGCGGGCTCCGGGCGCTGCGCCAGCACGACATCAAGCTGTTGTTGGCCTACGGCACGGTGAGCCAGCTCGGCTTCCTCATCGCCGTCGTCGGCGCTGGCACCCGGGCGGCGATGTTCGCCGGGCTCGCGCTCGTCCTCGGCCACGCGCTCTTCAAGTCGGCGCTCTTCCTCGTCGTCGGCGTCATCGACCGCAGCACCGGCACCCGCGACCTGCGCGAGCTCACCGGGCTGCACCGCTCGCTGCCCGTCGTCTTCGCCGCCACCGTCGTCGCCGCCGCGTCGATGGCCGGCATCCCGCCGCTGCTCGGCTTCACCGCCAAGGAGGCCGCGCTCGCGGCGTTCCTCGACCTCGGACCGGACGCCGACGTCGGGGTGTGGGGGCCGGTCGCCCTCGTCGGCCTCGTCATCGGGTCGACCCTCACCGTCGCCTACACCGCACGCTTCGTCTGGGGTGCCTTCGGCGTCCGGTCGGTGACGCCACCGACCGTGACGCCCCAGCGGGTGGGCTTCGTCGTCGCCCCCGTGCTCCTGGCCGCCTTGTCGCTCGTCGGCGGCTTCGCGGGGAGCTTCCTCACGCCACGCCTTCTCTCGTATGCCGGTGACGCCCCTCCCGGGGCCCACGAGCCCGTCCTCACGCTGTGGCACGGGTTCAGCCCGGCGCTCGGGCTGTCCGCCCTCGCCATCACGGCGGGCCTGCTGCTCTGGGTCGCGCGGCGCCGCGTCGCCGCGCTCCAGCGCCGGGTCGTCGAGGGCCTGCACGTGCCCGATGCCGAGCTCGTCTACCACGGGGTGATCCGTGGGGTGGACCGTCTCTCCATCGAGGTGACCGGCCGGACCCAGCGGGGTTCGCTGCCCGTCTACGTCGGCATCGTCCTCGTCGTGCTCGTCGTCATCCCCGGCATCGCCCTCGCACAGGCGTGGGACGGCGTGCGGCTGCGCGGACCCGACAACCTGCTCCAGGTCGCGATCGTCATCGTCGTGGTGCTCGCCGCGGTCCTCACCGTGCGCTCGCGTCGCCGGCTGCGGGCCGTGCTCCTCGTCGGGGTCACGGGCTATGGCACCGCGCTGCTCTTCGTCGCCCACGGCGCCCCCGACCTCGCCCTCACCCAGGTGCTCGTCGAGACCTTCTCGGTCGTGACGTTCGTCCTCGTCATGCGGCGCCTGCCCCCGTTCTTCTCCGACCGGCCGTTCACCTCGGCCCGGCGGATCCGGGTCGCGGTGGGCTGCCTCGTCGGCCTCGCCGTCGGCGGCTACGCCCTGCTCGCGGCCAATGCCCGCACGGCCCGCCCGGTCGGGCTCGACTTCGCCGACCCGGCCTACGACTACGGCGGCGGCAACAACATCGTCAACGTCACCCTCGTCGACATCCGCGTGTGGGACACCTTCGGCGAGCTCGCCGTGCTCGTCGTCGCGGCCACGGGCGTCGCCAGCCTCATCTTCCTGCTCACCGACCGGGCGACCTCGCACCGCGAGGCCCGGCGCGGGCGGACGTCGACGGACCAGGGGTGGCTGCGCGGTGCAGGGCTCATCGCCGACCGTCGCCGCTCCGTCGTCTTCGAGATCGTCGCGCGCATCGTCTTCCCGGTGCTCATGATCTTCTCGATCTACCTCACCTTCGCCGGGCACAACCTCCCCGGCGGTGGGTTCGCCGGCGGACTCATCGCCGGCCTCGCGCTCATGGTCCGCTACCTCGCCGGTGGCCGCGCCGAGCTTGACTCGGCGGCGCCTGTCGACGCCGGGGTCGTCCTCGGGTCCGGTCTCGTCATCGCCGCCCTGTCGGGCGTCGTCCCGGCGCTGCTCGGCTACAACGCCTTCCAGAGCGGCATCTTCGACGTCCCGACCGGGCTCTTCGGCTACGAGGTCCACCTCGTCACCTCGCTCTTCTTCGACCTCGGCGTCTACCTCGTCGTCGTCGGGCTCTCCCTCGACGTCCTGCGCAGCCTCGGTGGCGGCATCGACAAGCAGGGCGAGGAGAAGGGCGAGGTCGAGACCGACACCGGAGAGGTGGCGATCGCCTGATGGCCACCAACTACGTCCTCGTCATCGCGATCGTCGTGCTCGTCGCCTGCGGCACCGTCCTTGTGCTCGAGCGCAGCCTCAGCCGCATCCTCATCGGGTTCGTCATGCTCGGCAACGGCGTCAACCTCACCTACCTCGTCGCCTCCGGCCCGTCCGGGGACGCCCCGATCATCGGCATGGGCAGCGGCGAGATGACCGACCCGCTGCCCCAGGCGATGGTGCTCACCGCCATCGTCATCACCCTCGGCGTCACCGCCTTCGGCCTCGCGCTCGCCTACCGCGCGTGGCAGCTCACCGGACACGACGACGTGCAGGACGACCTCGAGGACGACCTCGTGCGCCGGCGGGCCGACCTCGACCATCCGTCCGCGTCCTTCGACGACATCGCCGCCGGCGTCCCCGACGAGGAGGGCGAGGACCAGCCGTCCGAGCCGACCGGGGTCAGCGACGACGAGCTCGCCGCCGAGATCGAGGCCGAGGACGCCGACGAGGAGGCGGCCGCGACCCGGTCGCAGTGGGTGGACCCGCGCGACCGCGACACCACACGGCATACGCCGCCGGAGGACGCGGCCACCGACGAGGGCGAGGCAGTCGCGCACGCGGACCCCCGGGACCCCGACCTGACCCACACCGAGCGACCCGTGACGGAGGGGGACCGATGACCCAGATCGTCGTCCTGCCGGTCCTGCTGCCGCTGCTCGGCGCCGGGCTCTGCCTCGTCTTCGGGCGTTCGGCGCGGGCCCAGCGCCTCATCTCCGTCGTCGTCCTCACGACCGTCGTCGTCACCGCGGCCACGCTGCTCGTGCGAGCCGACCGGTTCGGTCCGCAGGCCGTGCAGATCGGCGGGTGGGGGCCCGACATCGGCATCTCGCTCATCGCCGACCGGCTCTCGGCGCTCATGCTGCTCGTCTCGACCTTCGTCACGCTCTGCGTCCTGCTCTACTCCTTCGGGCAGGGCATCGTCGAGTACGGCCGCGAGACACCGCTGTCCGTCTTCCACCCGACGTTCCTCGTGCTCAGCGCCGGGGTCTCCAACGCCTTCCTCTCGGCCGACCTCTTCAACCTCTTCGTCGGGTTCGAGGTGCTGCTCGCCGCGAGCTTCGTCCTCATCACCCTCGGCGGCACCGAGGCCCGCATCCGTGCCGGCACGATCTATGTCGTCGTCAGCCTCATCTCGTCGGCGATCTTCCTCGTCGCCATCTCCTGCGTGTATGCCGCGACCGGCACCGTGAGCTTCGCCGAGCTCGCCGGGCGGGTCGGGGACCTGCCGCCGGGGATCGCGCAGATGCTCCAGCTCCTCCTGCTCACAACCTTCTGCATCAAGGCCGCGGTCTTCCCGCTGTCGGCATGGCTGCCGGACTCCTACCCGACGGCGCCCGCTCCCGTGACCGCCGTCTTCGCCGGCCTCCTCACCAAGGTCGGCATCTATGCCATCGTGCGCATCCAGACGCTCGTCTTCCCCGGAGACGGCCTCCGCGGGCTGCTGCTGTGGGCCTCGATCCTCACCATGGTCATCGGCATCCTCGGTGCGGTCGCGCAGTCGGACATCAAACGAATCCTGTCCTTCACGCTCGTGAGCCACATCGGCTACATGCTCTTCGGCGTCGCCTTCGCGACCCAGCTCGGGCTCTCCGGCGCGATCTTCTACATCGCCCACCACATCACCGTGCAGACGGTGCTCTTCCTCGTCGCCGGACTCATCGAGTACCGCTCCGGCACGACGAACCTCAGCCGGCTCGGCGGGCTGGCGAGGTCGGCACCGGTGCTGTCGGTCGTCTTCTTCGTCCCTGCGATGAACCTCGCCGGCATCCCACCGTTCTCCGGGTTCCTCGGCAAGGTGGCGCTGGGCCAGGCCGGCATCGCCGACGGCGACTGGCTCGCGATCACGGCCGTGGCCGCCTCGATCCTCACGAGCCTGCTCACCCTCTATGCCATCGCCAAGGTCTGGAACCGCGCGTTCTGGCAGCCCGCGCCCGACGCGGACCACGAGCACGACGACGAGGACGACTGGTCGCACGGCCCCCTGCACGGCGGTGGCCGCGTCTCGAGCTCGGCCGGCACGCTCATGACGACGATGTGGCAGAAGGTCGAGCAGGCCCAGCGCCTCCCGATGGCCATGGGCCTGCCGACGGTGCTGCTCGTCGCCTTCAGCGTCGGCCTCACCGTCCTCGCCGGGCCGCTCTTCGGCATCACCGACCGCGCCGCCACCGAGCTCCTCGAGCGCACGCCCTACGTCTCCGCCGTCCTCGGGGACCAGCCGTGAGCGGGCCGCTGCCGATGGTCGTCGGCCTCACGCTCATCTGGGTCCTGCTCTGGGGTGCGGTCTCCCCGACGATCGTCGTCGGCGGGGTCCTCGCCTCGGTGCTCGTCGTCACCGTCTTTCCGTTCCCGCGGGCGCCGTGGACCTGGGTCATCCGGCCGTGGCCGACGCTCGTGCTCGCCGTGCGCTTCCTGTGGGACCTCGTGAGGGCGAGCGTCGAGGTCTCGTGGTTCGCCCTCCGCCCGTCGGGGGCACCCCCGAGCGCGCTCCTGCGGGTCCAGCTGCGCACCCGCTCAGAGCTCGTCATGACCATCACCTCCGAGCTCGTGTGCCTCGTCCCCGGGTCGCTGCTCGTCGAGCTCGAGCCCGAGGAGGGCGCGATCTACCTCCACGTCATGGACGCCCACACGCCCGAGCGCCTCGCCGCCTTCCACCAGTCCGTGCTCGAACAGGAGGAGCGCGTCGTCAAGGCGTTCGCCCCGCGCGAGGAGCGCGACGCCGTCTGCAGCCAGGAAGTGCGCTCGTGATCGCCGTCGGCATCGTCTGCGCGGTCCTGCTCGCCGCGAGCGGGATCCTCTGCCTCGTCCGGGTCGTGCGTGGCCCGTCGATGCTCGACCGGACCCTCGCCACCGACGTCTTCGTCGCTGCGATCGTCGGTGCGGTCGGTGTCCACGCAGCCGTGGGGCGCTACTCGAGCACGGTGTCGGTCATCCTCGCTCTCTCGCTCGTCGGCTTCCTCGGCTCGGTGAGCATCGCGCGCTTCGCCGCCCGTGACGGTGACGGCGGGCCGCACCTCGAAGAGGGGAAGCACCGATGATCGACGTCCTCGCCGGAGCCTGCCTCGTCGTCGGCTCGCTCCTCGCCCTCATCGCCGGCATCGGGCTGGTCCGCTTCCCCGACGTGCTCACCCGGATGCACGCGGCGACGAAGCCGCAGACACTCGGCGTCCTCCTCGTGCTCCTCGGGCTCGCCCTGCGCGTCGAGGACCGGAGCGCCCTCACCGTCATCGCGCTGGCCGCGATCTTCCAGCTCGTCACCGCGCCGGTGTCGGCGCACATGCTCGGCCGGGCGGCGCTGCGCGCGGGCCACATCGACCGCAGCCGCCTCACCCACGACGACCTCGCCGACGAGTCGTCATGAGGCCCGTGCCGGAGCCCGCGGGTCCCGGGCAGGAGTCGGTGTGGGAGTACCCGCGCCCACCGCGCGTCGAGCCGAGCGACGAGGTCGTCGAGGTCCGCTTCGGTGGCGTCGTCGTGGCGCGATCGACCCGGACGCTGCGGGTGCTCGAGACGAGCCACCCGCCGACCTCCTACCTGCCCGCGTCGGATGTCGAACGCGGCACGCTGCGGCCGGTGGCGGGGTCGACCCGGTGCGAGTTCAAGGGGGACGCGGCCTACTTCGACGTCGTCGCCGGGGGATTGGTCGCACGCTCGGCCGCATGGACCTATCCCGACCCGTGGCCCGGGTTCGAGGCGCTCGCCGGCCACGTCGCCGTCATGCCGGGCGCGATGGACGAGTGCCGCGTCGACGGCGAGGTGGTCGTGCCGCAGGAGGGTGGCTTCTACGGCGGATGGGTCACGAGCCGCGTCGTCGGACCGTTCAAGGGAGCACCCGGCACCTGGGGCTGGTGACCGACTTATTGCGCTGGAGCGACACTTTCGACCCCGGTTGGGGACGAAAACTGTCGCCGCTGCGCAAGAAGTCGGGCGCGGGACCCACGCTCTGCGTGGGCCGGCATACGGTCAGGTGTTCTGGGGGAAGCCGAGGTTGAGGCCGCCGTGGCTCGGGTCGAGCCAGCGCGAGGTGACGACCTTGCCGCGGGTGAAGAAGTTCACGCCCTCCATGCCGTGCGCGTGGCTGTCGCCGAAGAGCGAGTTCTTCCAGCCGCCGAACGAGTAGTAGGCCATCGGCACGGGGATCGGCACGTTGATGCCCACCATGCCGACCTCGACCTCGTTCTGGAAGCGCCGGGCGGCGCCGCCGTCGTTGGTGAAGATCGCGGTGCCGTTGCCGTAGGGGTTGGAGTTGATGAGCACGAGGCCCTCGTCGTAGGACTGGACGCGCAGCACCGAGAGCACCGGTCCGAAGATCTCGTCCTGGTAGACCGACATCTCCGGCGACACCTTGTCGAAGAGCGTCGGCGCGAGGAAGAAGCCCTCGCCGTCGGCGTCGAAGTCGGCCTCGCGCCCGTCGACGACGAGCTCGGCGCCGGCCTCGACCCCGGCGTCGAGGTAGGACGCCACCTTGTCGCGGTGCTGCTGCGTGACGAGCGGGCCCATGTCGGCGCCGCGGGTGCCGTCACCGGTGACCAGCTTGCCGACGCGGTCCTTGATCTTCTCGATGAGGTCGTCGGCGATCGGCTCGACGGCGAGCAGGGCGGAGATGGCCATGCAGCGTTCACCGGCCGACCCGAACCCGGCGTTGACGGCCGCGTCGGCGGCGAGGTCGAGGTCGGCGTCGGGCAGGACGAGCATGTGGTTCTTGGCGCCGCCGAGGGCCTGCACCCGCTTGCCGTGCGACGTGCCGGTCTCGTAGACGTAGCGCGCGATCGGCGTGGAGCCGACGAAGGACACCGCCTTGACGTCGGGGTGGGTGAGGAGGGCGTCGACGGCCTCCTTGTCACCGTGGACGACGTTCATCACGCCGTCGGGCAGGCCGGCCTCGCGCCACAGGTCGGCGACAGCGACCGCCGCCGACGGGTCCTTCTCGCTCGGCTTGAGGACGACGGCGTTGCCGCAGGCGATGGCGACGGGCACGAACCACAGCGGCACCATCGCCGGGAAGTTGAAGGGCGAGATGACGGCGACGACGCCGAGCGACTGCCGGATCGAGTAGACGTCGACCTTGGTCGAGGCGTTCTCGGTGAACCCGCCCTTGAGCAGGTGCGGGATGCCACAGGCGAACTCGACGACCTCGAGCCCGCGGGTGACCTCGCCGAGCGCGTCCGAGAGCACCTTGCCGTGCTCGGCGGTGATGAGCGCCGCGATGTCCTCCTTGCGCTCGTTGAGCAGCTCGCGGAAGCGGAAGAGCACCTGCGTCCGCTTCGACAGCGACGAGCTGCCCCAGCCGGACGCCCATGCCTCCTTCGCGGTCGCGACGACCTGCCCGACCTCGTCGGCGGTGGCGAGGTCGAGGACGCCGGTCTGCTCGCCCGTCGCCGGGTTCCAGACCGGGCTGGTGCGCCCGACGGGGCCGTCCCAGGTCCGGCCGGCGACGTGGTGGGTGATGCGGGTGGCAGTGCTCATGACGGTTCCTTCGTGCTGGATGCGTTGTGGGACAACGTGGTGGGGTCGGCGAGGTCGACGGTGACGCGCTCGCCCGAGGCGAGCGAGGCCATGCCCGCGGTCGAGACGGCCGTGGCGGCGTAGCCGTCCCAGGCGGTCGGGCCCGCGGACGTGCCCGCGTGGGCCGAGTCGACCCACGCCTGGACCTCGAGGTCGTATGCCGTGGCGAACCGCTCGCGGTAGTCCGCCGGGACGCCGCCGCCCCACTGGCCGACCCCGGAGGCGGAGAGCGACGTGGAGTAGGCGCCGGACGACGGGCGGCCGATGACGACGGACCCGCGCTCGGCGACGGCCTCGCACCGCACCTCGTAGCCGACCTGGCTGTTGACGAAGACCTCGTTGGTGACGATGCCGCCACCGGCCATCGTGAAGAGCGCCACCTGCGGGTCGATGACGCCCTCGGCGGCGAGCGAGGTCGATGACGGCGAGAGGACCTGGATGGCGACGACCTCCTCGCCGAAGAGGAAGCGGGCGACGTCGACCTCGTGGACGAGGCTGTCACGCACGATCATCTCGGAGCGGAAGTCGGCGTTGGGGACCGAGGCGTTGCGGTGGACGTTGTGCAGCAGGAGCGTCCGACCGAGGGAGCCGTCGGTGAGCACCGTGCGCAGCCGCGCGTACTCCCGGTCGAAGCGGCGCATGAACCCCACCTGCACGAGCGAGCGTCCGAGCCGTTCGGCCGTCTCGCGCTCGGCGCGCACGACGCGCAGCGACGACTCCGAGTCCATCGTCAGCGGCTTCTCGCAGAGCACCGGCTTGCCGGCGGAGAGGCAGGCGATGACCTGCTCCTCGTGGACGAAGCCGGGCGAGGCGAGGACCACCGCGTCGACGTCGTCCGACGCGATGAGCTCGAGGGCGTCACCGTGCGATCGCACCCCGTCGAACCGGGTGGCGAGCTCCTTGGCGCGCACCTCGTCGGGGTCCGCGACGGCGACGAGCTCGGCGCGGGCGGTGCGCCGGGCGAGCCGCTCGGCGTGGTCGGCGCCCATGATCCCGACGCCGACGACGCCGACCCGCAGGGGGCGGCTCATGACCGCTCGCCCGGGGCGAGGAAGGACCGCTGGTCCTGCTTGTGCTTGTCGTAGCCCGCACGCGCCGACTGCGTCGAGGCGAGGTCGCTCACCTCGGCGACCGGGACGTCCCACCAGCTCTCACTGTCGGGCGCGAAGACCCGCGGGTCGGTCTCGACGTGGATGACGACCGGGCCACCGTCACTCGGCCAGGCCTTGGCCGCGGCGATCGCGTCGGCGAGCTCCTCGCGCGAGTGCACCTCGATGACGTGGGCGCCGAGGCTGCGGGCGTTGGCGGCGAGGTCGACGGGCAGGACGTCGCCGTCGAGCCGGTGCGAGCCCTCGCCGCGCATGCGGTAGGCGGTGCCGAAGCGCTGCGACCCCAGCCCCTCGGAGAGCGACCCGATCGAGTGGAACCCGTGGTTCTGCACGAGGACGACGACGACCTTGACCCGCTCCTGCACGGCGGTGACGAGCTCGGTCGGCATCATGAGGTAGCCGCCGTCGCCGACCATCGCGAAGACGTCGCGGGTCGGGTCGGCGAGCCGGATCCCGATGGACGCGGGCACCTCGTAGCCCATGCAGGAGTAGCCGTACTCGACGTGGTAGCCCTTGCGGTCGCGCACCCGCCACAGCTTGTGCAGGTCACCGGGCATCGACCCGGCGGCGCAGAGGACGACGTCGCGCGGGTCGCTCAGCTCGTTGACGGCGCCGATGACCGACGCCTGGGTGAGCAGTCCGTCTGCGAGCGCGTCGGTGACCGACGACGGCGGTTCGTATGCCGTCCGCACCGCCTCGTCCCACCGCTCCCAGAGGGTGCCCTGCCGCCCACGGTAGGCGTCGTCCACCGACCAGCCGTCGAGCGCCTTGGAGAGGGCGGAGAGCGCCTCCCGGGCGTCGGCGACGACCGACAGGCCCGACTGTTTGCCGGCGTCGAAGCCGGCGACGTTGACGTTGACGAAGCGAACGCCGCTCGCCGCGAAGGCCGTGCGTGAGGCCGTGGTGAAGTCGCTCCACCGCGTGCCGATGCCGATGACGACGTCGGCCTCTGCGGCGAGCTCGTTGGCCGCCGTCGTTCCGGTCGATCCGACGGCGCCGACGAGCTGGGCGTGGCCGTGCAACAGCGACCCCTTGCCCGCCTGCGTCTCGGCGACGGGAATTCCTGTGGCAGATGCGAACTCGGCCAGCGCGTCCTCGGCACCCGAGTAGTGCACGCCACCACCGGCGACGAGAAGCGGCTTGCGCGCCGACCTGATGACCTCGGCCGCCGCCGCGATCCGGGACGGCTCGGGCACGGGCCGGGCGACGTGCCACACCCGCTCAGCGAAGAGCTCGACCGGCCAGTCGAACGCCTCGGCCTGCACGTCCTGCGGCAGCGAGATCGTCACCGCGCCGGTCTCCGCCGGGTCGGTGAGGACGCGCATCGCCGACAGCAGCGCCGACGGCAGCTGCTCGGGCCGCACCACCTCGTCGAAGAAGCGCGACAGCGGACGGAAGGCGTCGTTGACGGTGACGTCACCGGCATACGGCGCCTCGAGCTCCTGGAGCACCGGGGCCGAGACACGCGTTGCGAAGGTGCCCGAGGGCAGGAGCAGCACCGGGATGCGGTTGATCGTCGCGAGCGCCGCGCCGGTGAGCATGTTCGTCGAGCCCGGGCCGACCGAGGCCGTGCACGCCCACGTGCTCAGCCGGTCCTGCTGGCGGGCGTAGCCGACGGCCGTGTGCACCATCGCCTGCTCGTTGCGCACGAGGACGTAGGGCAGGTCGGCGACACGACCGCCCTCCGCCGCTCCCAACTCCTCCTGAAGTAGGGCCTGCCCGATCCCGGCCACGTTGCCGTGCCCGAAGATCCCGAGGCACCCGGCGAAGAGCCGCTGCCGCTCGCCGTCGCGCTGAGACCACTGCTGGCCGAGGAACCGGATCGTCGCCTGCGCCACCGTGAGCCTGATCGTCTCGGTCATCTGCTCCATGTCCTTCATGTCCACGTCTCGCGCACCCACGCGTGCGCCGGGTCGTCGGTGATGAGCCAGGCCCGCTCCGTGCCCGGCCCGGCCATGACGTTGAGGTAGTAGAGGTCGGCGTCGGGCGCCGCCATCGCCGGACCGTGCCAGCCGTGCGGGACGAGGACGACATCGCCTGTGCGGACCTCGGCGAGGACGTCGATCGGCCGCTCGCCGGTGCCGTAGACGCGCTGGTAGCCGACCGGGTCGGTGCCACGCGCGTCGGTCGAGCGCGTCTCGAAGTAGTAGATCTCCTCGAGCTCGGACTCCACGCCGGGCCGGTCCTCGTCGTGCTTGTGCGGCGGCCACGAGCTCCAGTTGCCGGCCGGCGTGATGACCTCGCAGACGAGGATCGCGTCGGCGTCGAGCACCGGCGGCAGCCCGAAGGCCCGCACCTCGCGGCTCGCGTTGCCCGCGCCACGTGCCTCGGGTGCCGCCTCGTCGGCGGCGATCCGGCGCGGCTCGCGGTCCATCGTGGCCCGAGCTCCGCACAGCGCGACCCGTGCAGGGCCACCGCTCGCGCGGACCGTGACCGTGCGCCGACGCGGGAGGTATGCCGTGTCGCTCGGCCCGTCGAAGACGCTCGCCCGCCCGTCGAGCCGGATCGGGTCGGAGCCCGGGACCTCGATGGTCACCGAGCCGGACAGGGGCACGACGACGAGCTCCTCGTCGCCGGTGTCGTGCTCGATCGCGCCACCGGCCTCGAGGTGCGCCACCCGCAGCGAGGTGTGCTGCCAGCCGTCCACCGCGTCCGTGATGGCGACGGCGAAGTCGCCGTCGGAGGCCTCGCCGAGCCGGCGGACCCAGCGGGCGTTGTCGGCGCCGACGCCGGAGCGCGTCATGACCGACCCCCGTGGACGAGCTCCGAGGCGATGTCGACGGCCCCGGCGACGTCGCCGTCAGGCGGATAGAGGAGGGCGCGTCCGACGACGAGACCGGACACCGACGGGAGCGAGAGCGCGTCGGACCACGCGGCATACGTGTCGTGCGGGTCGCCCTGCGGGTCGCCACCGAGGAGCAGCGTGGGCAGCGTCGTCGCGTCCATGACCCGGGCGAGGTCGTCGACGACGGGCAGCTTGAGCCAGGTGTGGGCGCTGCTCGCCCCGAGGCCGCTCGCGATGGCGATCGAGGCGATCGTCGAGTCGGGGTCGAGCAGGTTGCGGACGCGTCCGTCCTCGACGACCGAGAGGAAGGGCTCGACCATCGCCATGAGCCCGTGGGCGGCGAGGTCGGTGACGGCACGAGCGCTCGCCTCCAGCGTCGCCGCCGTGCCTGCGTCACCGAGGCAGATGCGGGTGAGCATCTTGCCGCCGTCGATGCCCCGAGCCGCGAGCTCGGCCGCGGTGTAGGCGGTGAACCGGTCGTCGAGCTCGAAGACGGCGCCCTGGAGACCGCCGCGGTTCATCGAGCCGATGGCGACCTTGTCGTCGAGGGCGCCGAGCAGGAGCAGGTCGTCGAGGATGTCGGGGGTGCCGAGAACGCCGTCGACCCCGGGACGCGAGAGGGCGGTGACGAGCCGGTCGAGCAGCTCGCTGCGGCTCGCCATGGCCGTGACGTCACCTCGCACGCCCAGCGCGCCACGCGCCGGGTGGTCGGCCGCGACGAGGAGCATCCGTCCGTCGTCGGCGACGAGCGGCCGGCGACGGCGCTCGCTCCAGGCCTTGGCGATGCGGCCGGGGTCGGTGGCGCGGACACGCGTGAGCTCGGCGACGTTCATCAGACGGTCCCCACCGGTCGCAGCGCGTCCTCGACCTCGTCGGTCGTGGGCATGGCGGTCGAGCACTCGAGCCGTCCGGCGACGATCGCCCCGGCCACGTTGGCGAACTCGAGGGTGCGGCGCAGATCCCAGCCGGAGAGCAGCCCGTGGACGAAGGCGCCACCGAAGGCGTCGCCGGCGCCGAGGCCGTTGACGACCTCGACGTGGAAGGGCGCGACCTCGACCCGCTCGTCGCGGGTGGCGGCGAGCACGCCGCGCGGTCCCTGCTTGACGACGGCGAGCTCGAGCCCACGGTCGAGCAGGGCGTCGGCCGCCCGCTGGGGGTCGGTCTCGCCGACGGCGACCTCGCACTCCTCGCGGTTGCCGATGGCGATCGTCACGTGCTCGAGCGCGCGCTCGACCTGGGTGGTGGCCTCGGCGGCGGACTCCCAGAACATCGGGCGGTAGTCGAGGTCGAGGATCGTGTGCTCGCGCCGCCCGCGCTCCTTCCAGAGAGTGAAGTGCGTTGCGCGAGACGGCTCCTGGGAGAGTCCTGTCACCGTCGACCAGTGCACGCGAGCGTCCCGCACGTCCTCGAGGATCGCCTCGGTCGGCTCGACGAGGAGGTCCGGCGCCGTCGGGTAGCGGTAGAAGGTGAGCGGGAAGTCGTCCGGCGGGTGCACCTCGCACAGCGTCACCGGCGTCGGCGGCACCCGGCCGGGATCACCGTCGATCGCGCTGATGTGGACCGGGTCGATCCCGAGCCGCTCGGCCTCGGCTCGCACGTAGCGCCCGAACGCGTCCGGCCCGACCTTCGTCACGAGGCTCACGCGCCGTCCGTGCCGCGCCGCGGCCACCGCGACGTTGGTCGCGCTGCCACCGAGGAACTTCTGGAAGGTCGAGACGTCCTCGAGCCCCACACCGTGCTGGAGGGGATAGATGTCGACTCCCGTCCGCCCGATCGCCACGAGGTCGTATGCCGTTCGCTCACCCATCGCTGCGCCCCGAGGTGCCCACCGCACCCGTTGCGTCCGGCGAGGTGACGCCCTGGCCACCGGAGGTGCGGACGTTGCGGACGAAGTCGAGCGACATGCGTACGTCCGCCAGCGGGTCGACCCCGGTCTGCGACGGCGGGCCGGTGAGGATGGTGTCCTGCTCGAGGACGTACCACCCGGCATACCCGGCGTCCTCGAGCGAGCCGACGATCGCGGCGACGTCGACGTCACCCTCGCCGAGCGGGACGTACATCCCCTCGGCGACCCCCTCGGTGTAGGCGAGGTCGCCCGACCGCACGCGGCCGGCGACGTCGAGCCGGACGTCCTTGAGGTGGACGTGGCCGATGCGGTCCGGGTGGCTGCGCGCGATGGCGACCGGGTCGCCGCCGCCGATGAGGAGGTGGCCGGTGTCGAGGCAGAGTCCGATGCGCGAGCCGGCGAGGACCCGCTCGGTCTCCTCGCCCGACTCGACGAGGGTGCCGACGTGCGGGTGGAGGGTCGCCGTGAGGCCGCGCGCCTCGGCGGCGGCGGTGATGAGGTCGAGGTTCTGCAGCAGCGTGTCCCACTGCGTGTCGTCGAGCTCCGGCCGGGCGTCGTAGCCCTCGACCCCCGTCGCGGCGGCGATGACGACGGTCGTCGCACCGGCGACGGTGAGCGCCTCCATCGCCGTCTCGACCTCGGGCAGTGGGTCGTGACCGGGGTCGTGGAGGACGGCGGGCACGAACTGCCCCACCGCCTTGAGCCCCGCGGCGTCGAGGGCCTCGGCCTTGGCGACCGGCTCGTCGGGCAGGAACCCGTCGGGGCCGAACTCGGTGGCGACGATCCCCACCTCGCGCATCTCGCGCAGCACGGTGTCGGGGTCGAGCTGGTGGCCCCAGTTCGGCACCTCGCACACGCCCCACGAGATGGGGGCGCCTGCGATCCGCTCGGCGAGCGGGGCGCGGGCGGTCGGGGTCGGGGTGCTCATGCGGGGTCCCCGCGAAGTATCTGGAGGAGCGCAGCGGGGCGGGTCCCACGCTTCGCGTGGGCGGAACTTCGTGGGGTGCTCATGCGGTGGCCTTCGCTCGGACGGGGGCATCGGGGATCTCGGACATGGCGACGACGCGGCGCTCTGCCCTCGAGAGCTCGCACGCCTCGGCGGTGCGGAACGCCTGGAGCGCGTCCCGGACCGTGCACGGGCTCGGGGTGCGGCCCGCAGCGACGTCGCAGAACGCGGTGAGCTCGGCGCGGTAGGCCGCGAGGAAGCGCTCCATGAAGGAGCGGTGCGGCGGGCCGGCGGGGAAGGTCGCTCCCTCCTCGGCCGAGCGCAGCGCGAGCGAGTCGTCGAGGCCGACGGCGATGCTGCCCGCCGACCCCATGACCTCGAGGCGGACGTCGTGCCCACCACCGCTGTAGCGGGTCGCCGTCGCGGTGACGAGGGTGCCGTCGTCGAGGGTGAGGACCGCGGCGGCGGTGTCGACGTCACCGGCCGCGCCGAAGAACTCGGCGCCCTTGTTCTCGCCGGTCGCATAGACGGTCGCGACCTCGTGACCGGTGACGAACCGGACGATGTCGAAGTCGTGCACCGAGCAGTCGCGGAAGATGCCGCCGCTCGTCGGGATGTAGGCCGCGTGCGGCGGCTCCTGGTCGTGGGTGAGCGCTCGCAGGGCGTGGACCGTGCCGAGCTCGCCGGACGCGACGGCGGCCTGCGCGCGCCGGTAGCCCGCATCGAACCGGCGCTGGAACCCGATGTGGACGGGGGTGTCGGTCGCCTCGCTCAGCTCGGCGAGCGCGATGGTCTCGTCGAGCGTCGCGGCGACCGGCTTCTCGCAGAACGTCGGTATGCCGGCCGCGAGCGCCTGGCGCAGCAGCGCGGCGTGCGCCGTGGTCGCCGTCGTGATGACGAAGGCGTCGAGACCGGAGCCGAGGAGGGTGTCGATGTCGGGCGCGTGGCGCAGGCCCTGCTCGGTCGCGACGCGCGCGGCGAGCGAGGAGTCGAGGTCGGCGACGACCACCTCGTCGACGGCGTCGAGCCCGGAGAGGGTGCTCGCGTGGAAGGCGCCGATGCGGCCCACACCGGCCAGTCCGATCCTCATGCCGAGAACTGTTCCGCTCCGCTCACCCTCCTGTCAACCTTTGTCCGGACATATGGTCATTTGCCCCTTGCTTCGCTACCCTTCCCGGCATGACGGCACAGCTCGTGGACGTGAGCATCGACCGGACCTCGCCGGTCCCGCTCTACCACCAGCTGTCCGAGCAGCTGTGCGCCGCGATCACCGACGGCCGCCTCCAACCGGGCGACCCGTTCGAGAACGAGGTCGCCCTCGCCCAGCGCCTCTCGCTGTCGCGACCGACGGTGCGCCGGGCGATCCAGGAGATGGTCGACAAGGGCCTGCTCGTGCGCCGTCGCGGCCTCGGGACCACCGTCGCCAACCGCAAGGTCCACCGCCGGGTGGCGCTGAGCAGCCTCTACGACGACCTCTCCCGCGAGGGCCGCGCGCCGCGCACCACGCTCCTCGAGCACGACACCGTCGTCGACGAGTCCGCGGCCGCGGCGCTCGACCTGCCGGCGGAGACCCCGCTCCTCGCCATCGTCCGCCTGAGACTCGCGGGGGACGCACCGCTCGCGGTCATGCGCAACTGGCTCCCGCCGGCATACGGCGACATCTCGCGCGACGAGCTCGAGGCGACCGGCCTGTATGCCGCGTTGCGCACCCGCGGCGTGCACGCCGTCGTGGCACACCAGTCGATCTCGGCGCGGATGCCGACGCCTGCCGAGCGCCAGCACCTGCGGATCCGCGGCACGCAGCCGGTGCTGACGATGACGCGGATGGCCTTCGACGGCTCGGGTGCTGCCGTCGAGTACGGCGACCACATCTACCGCGCCGAGGACTACACGATCGACCTCATGGTCGACGAGCGCTGACGTCTTCCTCGCCCAGGGCCGGCTCAGGACCAGCCGGGCGGGGGCGGCGGAGGTGGGGGCGTGCCGTGGTCGGGATCCGTTGACGGGGCCTGACCCGGCGGAGGCGGCGGCGCCGACGCGCCGGGCGGGGGCGGCGGGGTCGTCGCCGCCGGCGGTGGCGGTGCGGACTGCGCGGGCGGCGCCTGCTGCGGCTGGCCCGGGGGCGGCGGGGGTGGAGCGACCGGGCTGCCCGACATCCCGGCACCGGCGCCGGCCATGCCGGGCGGCGGGGGCGGTGTCGTCCGCAGCGAGAAGGAGCTGAGCCCGCCCTGTTGCTCGGCCTCCTGCAGCCCGGCCATCACGCGATCGCGCTCCCCCTCGGGCAGAGGGCGGCCGGTGGCCTCGAGGTAGGCGAGCACGCCGAGGTCGCGCAGCAGCCGGTCCGCGCCGGCCGAGGTGCCGCCCGTGCCCGGGGTGGTGATCCCGGCCTGCGACATCGCCGCGTCCGCCTTCGCGGAGAGCTCGGTCGCCGCCGCCTTGGCCTTGTCGAGGAATCCCACCGCTGCCTCCTGGAGCCGGTCCGCCACGTCGTCCACGTGTTCCTCCAAACGATAGGTCCGGCCCCCACCCGTCGAATACGTTTGGGAACAATCCACGTCGGACATCCGAGGGGCACGGGCGGCGTGACCCCGGGCCGGCGACGGCACAGGACAGGGGTCCCGACGATGGCCATCCACGGCTCGCTCTTCACCGACCACCAGGAGAACAGCTCTCAGGACCCGTTCTCGCACCAGAACAAGAAGCTGCTCAAGATCCAGATGGGCTACGGCGCCGTCTGGGCCAAGACGGGGAGCATGGTCGCCTACCAGGGCAACGTCCGCTTCCAGAACACCGGCAGCGGTGGGGTGGCGAAGTTCGTCAAGTCCGCGATGACCGGCGAGGGCGTGAGCGTCATGAAGTGCGAGGGGCAGGGCGAGCTGTTCGTCGCCGACCTCGCCAAGGACGTCCAGGTGATCTACCTCCAGGACGACATGGTGTCGGTCAACGGCAACAACGTCCTGGCCTTCTCCGGCTCGATCGACTGGGACATCCACCGGATCCAGGCTCGCGGGGCGGCGATGACCGGTGGCCTCTACAACGTCTCGCTGCGCGGCACCGGCTACGTCGCCGTCACGACCGAGGGCGAGCCGGTCGCCCTCAACGTCGCCGGCGGCAACACCTTCGCCGACGCCCAGTCCGTCGTCCTGTGGACCGCCGGGGTGCGCAGCGACATCCGCGTCGACACCGGTGGCCTCGGCTCGATGCTGCGCGGCGGGTCCGGCGAGATGCTCCAGATGGCCTTCTCCGGCGAGGGCTACGTCCTCGTCCAGCCGAGCGAGTCGGTGCAGCAGGGCAGCCACGCGCAGTCCGGCCAGTCGCAGGGTGGGCTCGCGGGCGGGCTGGGCAACCTCCTGGGCAACTGACCCCGAGGAGCGGGGCCGTCGGGACGACGGCGCTGCGGCACACTTCCCCCATGCGCGAGCTTCACGAGCCGATGGACGCTGCGACCCTCCGTGCCATCCAGGCGCCCCTCAAGGAGCTCTACCGGGAGGAGCCGGACGAGGCCGTCGTCCACCTCACCGCTCGCGCCGACTGGCGTGACCCCGGGATCACGACGAGCGTCGACGTCTGGTCGGGCCGCACGCGCGCGGGCCTGCATCCCGCCACCGGCGGTGACGGCGACGACGCCTGCTCCGGCGACATGCTCCTCGAGGCCGTCCTCGCCTGCGCCGGCGTGACGATGCGCTCGGTGGCGACCGCCATGGGCCTCAACCTGCGCGCGGCGACGCTGCGAGCCGACGCCGAGTTCGACGCGCGCGGGACCCTCGGCGTCGACCGGGACGTCCCCGTCGGCATCACGGGCATCACCATCACCGCGACGGTCGAGTCCGAGGCGGACGACGAGACCCTCGCCCGACTCGCCGCGGCCACCGAGCGCTACTGCGTCGTGGGGCAGAGCCTGGCCGTCCCTCCGACGATCACCGTGCGCCGCAGCCGGCGCTGACCGTCGCCGAACCCGCACTCGGACTCCTCACAGCGGTCACGTGAGGAGCACCCAGCCGACCCTCGTACCCTTGAGCGTGTGAGCGAGACCCCCACCGGCACCACCACCGTCCCCGAGATCGACCTGTCCGAGCAGCAGCGCATCCGCCGCGAGAAGCGCGCGCGCCTCCTCGAGGCGGGGACGGCGGCATACCCTGTGTCGGTCGACCGGACCCATGCGCTCGCCGACGTGCGCGAGGAGTGGGGCCACCTCGAGAGCGGGCAGGAGACCGACGACGTCGTCTCTGTCGCGGGTCGCGTCGTCTTCGTCCGCAACACCGGCAAGCTGGCCTTCGCCACGCTCCAGGAGGGCGAGGGCATCCGGCTCCAGGTCATGCTCAGCCTCGCCGAGGTCGGCGAGGAGTCGCTCGCCGACTGGAAGGCGCAGGTCGACCTCGGCGACCACGTCTCCGTCACCGGCCGCGTCATCAGCAGCCGCCGCGGAGAGCTCTCGGTCATGGCGTCGAGCTGGACGATGGCCTCCAAGGCACTGCGCCCGATGCCGACGCTGCACAAGGAGCTCTCCGAGGAGTCGCGCGTCCGCCAGCGCTACGCCGACCTCATCGTGCGCCAGGAGGCGCGCGACATGGTCCGCACCAAGGCCCGCATCCTCAGCGCGATGCGCCACGAGCTCGAGGACCAGGGCTACCTCGAGGTCGAGACGCCGATCCTCCAGCTCGTCCACGGGGGTGCCGCCGCGCGTCCGTTCCGCACCCACCTCAACGCGTTCGACCAGGAGATGACCCTGCGGATCGCGCTGGAGCTCAACCTCAAGAAGGCCGTCGTCGGTGGCGTCGACCGGGTCTACGAGATGGGCCGCATCTTCCGCAACGAGGGCGTCGACGCGACCCACTCCCCCGAGTTCACGATGCTCGAGGCCTACCAGGCATGGGGTGACCAGAGCACGATCGCCGACCTCATCAAGGACCTCTACCTCGCCGCCGCGGACGCCGTCGGCTCGCGGCTCGTCGAGACCGACCGCGGCACCATCGACCTCGACGGCGAGTGGCGCTGGCTGCCGGTGCACCAGGCCGTGAGCGAGGCGGTCGGCGAGACGGTGACGATCGAGACCGACCTCGAGACCCTGCGCGGGCTGGCCGCGAGGCACGACGTCGCCATCGACCCGTCGTGGGAGCGCGACAAGGTCTTCCTCGAGCTCCTCGGCGAGCTCGTCGAGCCGACCCTGCTGCAGCCGACGTTCCTCTGCGACTACCCCGCGAGCGCCCAGCCGCTGGCGCGCCCGCACCGCAGCGAGCCCGGCCTCATCGAGGCGTGGGACCTCATCATCGGGGGCGTCGAGCGCGGTACCGGCTTCTCCGAGCTCATCGACCCCGAGATCCAGCGCGAGGTGCTCACCGAGCAGTCCCGCCGAGCCGCGGGCGGCGACCCCGAGGCGATGCAGCTCGACGAGGACTTCCTGCGCGCCCTCGAGTACGGCGCACCGCCCATGGGTGGCCTCGGCCTCGGCGTCGACCGGCTCGTCATGCTCTTCACCGGCGCCAACATCCGCGAGACGATTCTTTTCCCCCACCTCAAGCCGGAGGCGTGACATGTGGGACTCCGTGTGGCCCTATCTGGCCGCGATCCTGCCGACGATCATCGTTGCGGTGCTCTTCTATTTCCTCATGAAGCGGATCCTCGAGGGCGACCGTCGCGAGCGCCTCGCGCAAAGCCAATGGGAGTCAGAGCAGGCAAACGACCACAAAGACAATTCCCACTGATAATCTTCGCTCGACCTATTTCGACCGCGAAGGGAATTCAAGATGGCACAGCGCGTCCAGGTGCTGCTCGTCGACGACATCGACAACACCGATGCCGACGAGACGGTGACGTTCGCTCTTGACGGCGTGTCCTACGAGATCGACCTCAACAACGCCAACGCCACCAAGCTCCGCGACGCGCTGGCGCCGTGGGTCGGCCACGCACGCCGTTCGGGTGGTCGCAAGGCCACCGGCCGCAGCAGCAGTGGCGGTGGTGGCGGCGCGCGCCGCAAGGACGTCTCCGCCGTGCGCGAGTGGGCCCGCAAGAACGGTCACGACGTGAGCGAGCGTGGGCGTATTCCGGCCTCCGTCCAGGAGGCCTACGACAAGGCCAACCGCTGAGCTCGAGCGACATTTCGAAGGCGACGGCACCCGACCCGGGTGCCGTCGCCTTCGTCATGTCACGGCACCACGGATATCTCGAATTCGTCGGAGGGCGAGACCTCTCCACGCCGCTGACCAGCGCATTTGCATATTCCGTTGAATGGTGCAGGAATCTCACGGCACAGAACACCGCTGCGTATGCCGTTCCCGCGCCCCCTCAGGTGGCTGCCGCATTCGTCCTCCAGCACCTCCTGAGCATGCCCGCGCAGGCCGCTGCATTTGCGGCGGCCACCGGTCCGTGGCGGGTGGACCTCGGCTCGCTCGACGAGCCGGGGCTCTCGTGCGACCTCGCACCCGGGCTCTATCCCGATCGTGTGGGCTTCCGTCTCGTCGAGCTAGCCACGGCCGACCGCGAGGTCCGCATCGAGGAGGCGCGGACGGCATACCGGGCACTCGGCACGAGCATCGCGAGCGCCTACGACGTCGGGGTGAAGATGTCGAGCCGGCAGCGCCTCGGCATGGTCGACGACGTCTGGGAGATGGCCCTGCGCGAGGCCCGCGCGGCGACCGGCGACGGTTGGGGACCCAGCGTCGAGCGACGGTCGTGCTGCCTCATCTACGCCCTGCCGGGCTGCCACGAGTGCGCGGGCTGCCCCCGCCTCGCCACGACCTGAGTAGCCGTTCTCATGAGGCACCTGCCCCTGACCCGGCAGAGTGGCGCCATGGCAGTCCTCGCGCGAGCCCTCGGCATCGGGATGGCTGCTGCCCTGGCCTTCGCGCTGCTCATGATGGGCGACGACGGCGAGGGCGGCGCCAACATCGGGGCCGGGCTCGCGGTCTTCGCCGCCGTCGCCGTCGGCAGCTTCGGCTGGGCCCTCCTCGACGGGCTCGGCCGGACCGGCACGCTCGCGTGGTTCGACTCACGTGGAGATGACGACCCGGCGGATGGTCCCACCGCACTCCGGCCGCTGCTCGTCAGGTGGGCGCTCGTCTCGCTGCTCCTCGTCGTGCTCGTCCAGGCCCTGCGCGCGGCCGCGAGCAACGAGGGCCTCGTCGAGAACGAGGTGAGCACCATGCTCTTCCTGCTGCTCCTGGCAGCCGGACCTGCCCTCGCCGGCACGTTGCTCGGCTGGGCCGCGCGAAGGGCTCAGACCGGCTCGAACCGCCCGCCGGTGACGCGGTAGGCCACTGCGGCGAGGAGGGCCACGGCGACGCCGCGGCGTCAGGCGCCCTCACCCTCCTCGCGCTAGAGCAGGTCGGCGAGGAGGTCGCCATGCTCCTCGATGCGCTCGGCCATGTCCTCGAACATCACCTGCTCGAACACCTCGCCCTCGGCGCCGGCCTCGACCTCCTCCCACGTGCGCGGCGCCGCGACGCACGGCAGCTCGCGCCCCCGCAGCGAGTAGGGGCTGATGGTCGTCTTGGCGGCGACGTTCTGGCTCCAGTCGAGGAAGATCTTGCCGGGGCGCAGCGACTTCGTCATCTTCCACAGGACGAGGTCGGGGTGCTTCTTCGTCATCTCCTGCGCGAGCTGCTGGGCGAGGTCGCGCACCTCGTCGCTCGTGAGGTCGCCACCGAGCGAGGCATAGAGCTGCATCCCCTTCGAGCCGCTCGTCACGGGATAGAGCTCGAGCCCCAGCGCGTCGAGGCGCTCGCGCAGCAGGAGGGCGACCCTGGCGCACTCCTTCAGCCCGGCGGGACTTCCCGGGTCGAGGTCGATGACGAGCCGGTTGGGGTTCTCCCGCTCGCCGTCCTCGGTCACCGTCCACTGCGGCACGTGCACCTCGAGCGAGTTGAGGTTGACGAGGTAGACGAGGTGCGAGACGTCGTCGACCATCGGGTAGGTCACGTCGTCGACCCCGACCCGCGGCAGCCACGACGGTGCGCCGCTCGGCAGGTTCTTCTCGAAGAAGCTCTGGTCGGCGACGCCGTGGGGCCAGCGCACCCGCGTCACCGGGCGGGAGGCGATGTGCGGCAGCAGGATCGGCGCGACGCTGACGTAGTAGCTGAGCACCTCGCCCTTCGTCGTCTCGGTCGACGGGTACATGACCTTGCTCAGGCTCGAGAGCTTCATCGTCCGGCCGCCGACGTCGACGCGGGTGATCTCGGGCGTGTAGCGCTCAGGCATCGCTCACCTCGTGCAGGTCGGCGGGTGTGAGGTCGCTGCGGACCCCGAGGTATGCCGGCTGGCGCAGCTTCCCGGTCGACCCGCGTCCCAGGGACTGCACTTCCACGACGAGGCTGGGCTCGACCCAGAACGCGCCCGCCGAGTCCTCACGGGGCACGTCGTTGGAGAACGGGGAACCGCTGCGGCCCAGGGGTTGCAGGAGGCGGCCGACCCGTGCGCCCGCCGTGCCGGCGAGCCCCGCGCCGACGCGGCCGGCATACGCCCAACCACCCGCTCCGTCGGGGGTGCCGACGAGGACGGCACCGAGGCGGTTCGTCGTGCCGGTCTCGGGACGCCAGCCGCCGACGACGACCGAGAGGGTGGCGCGGTGCGGTGACTTACGCCAGTCCGGGGACCGGCGCCCCGCGGCATACGGGCTCGAGCGCCGCTTGCTGACGACACCCTCGAGCCCCTGCTCCCGGGTCGCCTCGAAGAGCTCCTCGCCGTCGTCGTAGACCGGTGGCACCTGCCAGGCGCTCGAGCGCAGGTCGAGACGCTCGAGGAGCTCGCGCCGGGCCGACCACGGCTGGCTCGTGAGATCGGAGCCGAAGAGGCGCAGCAGGTCGAAGGCCATGAAGGTCACCGGCCGCGTCGTCGCGAGCTGGGCCGCCTTGCGGGCCGACGAGACGTGCATCCGCTCAGCGAGCGCGGCGAACGACGGGAGGCCGCCGTCGAGCGCGACGACCTCGCCGTCGAGGAGGAGGTCGTCGTAGGTCTCGGCGAGGCCGGCCAGCTCGGGGAAGCTCACGGACACGTCGCGACCGGTGCGGCTCGAGAGCACGAGCCGGCCGTCGTGGACGTCGGCGAGGACCCGCATGCCGTCCCACTTCACCTCGTGGGCCCAGTCGGCGCCACGGGGGATCCCGTCGGCGACGGAGGCGAGCATCGGCTTCATCCGCCCATCCTGTCGCACGGGAAGTCGGTGCCCGTCCCGTGGCGCTCCTCTTCGGGTGCAGACGCGCAGGTCAGGTGCTGTATGACACCTGCTGCCCCCGGGTCCTTGCCGCCCGGCGCTCTTGGCAACTTCCGCCATTACGTTCTGTCGGTGCTACCGCCTAGTTTGATCCAGGCTCACCACCGGACTGGTCCGGAGGGCGATGCCTCACTGGGGTGGAACATCTCGTGGCCCCCGTCTCCCTGCGCCCTGTCGAAAGGCCCTCTCGTGCTCCGTCCCCCTGCCATGGTGTCGAGAGGAGGTCGCGGCCGTCGCACCAGCGCTGCCGCGGCCCTGCTCGGCCTGGTCGTCGCCCCGCTCGCCTCCGGGTTCTCCACCCCGGCGAGCGCTGTCAGCCCCAACGTCGTCATCTCCGAGGTCTACGGGGCGGGCGGCAACAGCGGCGCGCTCTACAACGCCGACTTCGTCGAGCTCTCCAACCCCACCTCCAGCCCGGTGAGCCTGACCGGCAAGTACATCCACTACCGCGCAGCCGCTGGCGGCTCGGGCGGGGCGCCCTTCGCGCTCGCCGGCTCGATCCCCGCGAACGGCAAGTACCTCATCCAGATGAGTGCGACGGGAGCCAACGGCGCCGCCCTCCCGACGCCCGACGCGACTGCGACCCCGGCGTTCTCCATGGCCGCCGCCGGCGGGCAGGTCTTCCTCCTCAGCAGCTCGACGGCGATCACGACGAGCGGCAACATGGCCGGCGTCGCCGGGATCGTCGACATGGTCGGCGCGAGCGGCTCGACCAGCTTCGAGACGGCCGCCGCGGGCGCCGGCACCGCCTCCGTGTCCCTCAACCGCACCGCTGCGGACGCCGACAACAACTCGACCGAGTTCGGCACGGCGGCCCCGACGCCGACGAACGCCGGCCCCGTCGCTCCGGCGACCCTCGAGGCGACGGCTCCGGGCAACAAGACCGGCCAGGTCGGCTCGCCCGTCGCCGGCTTCACGCTGGCGGCCACCGGTGGCACCGCGCCGTACTCCTGGTCGGCCACCGGGCTGCCCGCGGGCGTCACGGTCGCCTCGAACGGAGCCGTGTCCGGCACCCCGACGACCGCCGGCACCTACGACGTGACCGCGACGGTGACCGACTCGGCGCCGACGCCGGCCACCGACACCGCCTCCTTCACCTACACGATCAACGCCGCCGCGGCCCTGCGCCCGATCGCCGAGATCCAGGGCACGGGCGCCACCACCCCCTTCCCGGGGCAGGACGTCCTCACCCAGGGCGTCGTCACCGCGAGCTACCCCACCGGTGGGCTCAACGGCTTCTACATCCAGACGCCCGGTGCCGACACTGCTGACGCCTCCGACGCGATCTTCGTCTACGGCGGGACCAGCGGCTTCACCACCTACCCCGCCGTCGGCGACTCGGTGCAGGTGGCCGGCACGGCCACCGAGTTCTCCGGCGCCACGCAGATCGTGGCGTCCTCGGTGAGCCCGGTTGCCGCACTCGGCACCGTCACCCCGAAGACCGTGGTCCCCGGGACCGACTGCGCCCTGCCCGGCGACGGCTGCCTCACCGGCGCCGCGCTCGACACCGCACGCGAGGTCTCCGAGGGCGAGCTCTTCCAGCCGACGGCGCCGTGGACCCTCACCGACGTCTACGACGGTGGTCCGTACTACAACGACGGCACCAACTCCACCGCCAACCGCGGTGAGATGGGCGTCGCCGCCAACAGCTCCGTGCCCCTCGTCTCCCCGACCGAGGTCATCGACGCCCAGGCGACGGCCTCGGTCACCGCGCGCAAGAACTACAACGACGCGCACCGGATCATCCTCGACGACGCCTCGAGCCTGACCTTCTCTACGACGCAGAACTCCACGCAGCCGCTCCCGTGGCTCACCCCGACCCACACGATGCGGGTCGGCGCGGGCATCACCTTCACCAAGCCCGTCGTCTTCACGTTCGGCTTCAACGCATGGCGGATCCTGCCCCAGGCCCAGGTCGTCGGTGCACCCACCGGCGCCCTGGAGATCGAGCAGACCCGTCCGGCCGCACCGCAGAACGTCGGCGGTGACCTCAAGCTCGCCACGTTCAACGTGCTGAACTTCTTCCCGACCACCGGCGAGGAGTTCGTCTCGTCCGGGCTCGGCACCTGCACCTACTTCACCGACCGTGCCGGCAACCGGATCACCAACAACTCCTGCAACCCGAACGGCCCCCGCGGTGCGGCCAACGAGGTCAACCTCGCCCGTCAGCGGGCCAAGATCGTGGCGGCCATCAACACCGTCGGCGCCGACATCGTCTCCCTCGAGGAGCTCGAGAACTCGGTGCAGTTCGGCAAGAACCGCGACTTCGCCATCGGTGAGCTCGTCACCGCGCTCAACGCCGACGCCGGCGCCGGCACGTGGGCCTTCGTGCCGTCCCCGGCCGCGAGCGCCCTCCCGCCGCTCTCCGAGCAGGACGTCATCCGCACCGGCTTCATCTACAAGCCGGCCAACGCCGCACCCGTCGGTGAGTCGGTCGTCCTGGCCGACCAGTCGTCGGGCACCGAGGCCTTCGCGGACGCCCGCGAGCCCCTCGCACAGGCCTTCAAGAAGGTCGGCACCGCAGACGCCAACGCCTTCGGCGTGGTCGTCAACCACTTCAAGTCCAAGGGCTCGGGCACGCCTGACCCCAACGGCCAGGGCAACGCCAACGACCGTCGGGTCCTCCAGGCCAACGCCCTGGTGGCGTTCGCGAACGACTTCCAGACCACCCGTGGCATCACCCGCATGTTCCTCGCCGGCGACTTCAACGCCTACAGCGAGGAGGACCCGATCCAGGTCCTCAAGGCGGCGGGCTACAGCAACCTCGAGTCCACCAGTGACCCCGAGGAGGAGAGCTACAACTTCGACGGCCAGATCGGCTCGCTCGACCACGTGCTCGCCAACGCGCCCGCCAAGGCCGACGTCAACGCGGTCGACATCTGGGACATCAACTCCTACGAGCCGCTCTGGTACGAGTACAGCCGCTACAACACCAACGTCACCGACCTGTACGCGGCGAATGCGTTCCGGTCCTCCGACCACAACCCCGAGATCATCGGCATCAACACCGCCCCGGCCACGGGCCCGGTGGACATCCAGATCCTGGGCACCAACGACTTCCACGGGCGCCTGCTCAACAACACAGGTTCACCGTTCCCGAACGAGGCCGGCGCCGCCGTCCTCGCGGGCGCGGTCAAGCAGATGCGGAGCGAGAACGCCAACACGGTGTTCGCGGCCGCGGGTGACCTCATCGGAGCGTCGACCTTCGAGTCCTTCATCCAGAAGGACAAGCCGACGATCGACGCTCTCAACGCGGCAGGGCTCGAGGTCTCCGCGGTGGGCAACCACGAGTTCGACCAGGGCTACGACGACCTGCTCAAGCGGGTCATGGCGCCCTACGACGCCTCGACCAACCCCTACGGCGGCGCGGAGTGGAAGTACATCGGCGCCAACGTCACCAAGGCCAATGCTCCGTCCAGCGAGCTCCTCGAGCCCAGCTGGGTCAAGGAGATGAACGGCGTCCAGGTCGGCTTCATCGGCGCCGTGACCGAGCACCTCGACGAGCTGGTCTCCCCGGCCGGCATCGAGGGCGTGCAGATCAGTGATGTCGTCGCCGCCACCAACGCCGAGGCCAACGCGCTCAAGGCGGCCGGTGTCGACGTCATCGTGCTCCTCGTCCACGAGGGCGCACCTTCCACCACCTGCGCCACCATGGACGACGACCCGACCTCGGACTTCGGTTCGGTCATCACGGGCGTCAACGACAACGTCGACGCGATCATCTCCGGTCACACGCACCTCGCCTACGACTGCTCCTTCCCGGTTGCCGGGTGGGCGGGTCGACCGGTCACCGAGCGCCCCGTCGTCTCGGCCGGCCAGTACGGCGTGAACCTCAACAAGCTCGTCTTCACCGTCGACAACGGCACGGGTCTGGTCCAGGCCAAGACCCAGTCGATCGTGCCCCTGGAGAACAGCGCCGGCGTGGCCCAGTTCCCCGTCGACCCGGCCACCAAGGCGGTCGTCGACGACGCCGTCGCCAAGGCCGGTCCCCTCGGTGCGGTGCCGCTGGGCAAGCTCGGTGCTCCCTTCAACCGGGGCAAGCTGGCCAACGGGACGAGCGAGAACCGTGGCCAGGAGTCGACCCTGGGCAACCTGGTCGCCGAGGTCCAGCGCTGGGCGACCCCCGCAACCGTGGGTGGCGCGCAGATCGGGTTCATGAACCCCGGTGGCCTGCGGGCCGACATGGCCGGCACCGGCACGGACTACCCGCGGGTGCTGTCCTACCGACAGGCCGCTGACGTGCAGCCGTTCGCCAACACCCTGGTGAACCTGGACCTCACCGGTGCCCAGATCAAGGCTGCCCTCGAGCAGCAGTGGCAGCCGGCCGGCGCGGCGAGGCCGTTCCTCAAGCTCGGCCTGTCCGAGGGCTTCACCTACACCTACGACCCGGATGCCGCTCAGGGCTCCCGGATCAAGGACATGTGGCTCGACGGTCAGGCGATCGGTCTCGGCACGACCTACGCGGTCACCGCGAACTCCTTCCTCGCGGCCGGAGGCGACAACTTCAACGCCTTCTCGCAGGGCACCAACAAGCAGGACACCGGCGTGACCGACCTGCAGGCCATGGTCGACTACATGGCGGAGTTCGCCGGGGACGACGACCCGCCGCTGGTGCCCGACTACCAGCAGCACTCCGTCGGCGTGGACTTCCCCGCCGCCGCACCGAGCACCTACGTACCCGGTGACCACGTGCGGTTCACCCTCTCGTCGCTGGCGTTCTCCACGGCGCCGGACACCAAGGACGCGCAGGTCGCGGTGTCGCTGGGCGGGCAGTCCCTCGGGACCTTCCCGGTCGACAACACCATCGGCACGGCCGTCTTCGACGAGTACGGAACGGCGACGGTCGACGTGGTCGTCCCGGCCTCCACGACCCCGGGCACCCAGCGTCTCGACATCGTCGGGGTGCAGACGGGCACACGGACCTCGGTGCCGTTCACGGTGGTCAAGGCTGGTTCGAGCGTGAGCGCGACCGCCGCCCAGATCACCTACGGTGCGCAAGGTTCGGTCGTGGCCACGGTGACGCCGTCGGGTGCCACCGGCACCGTGACGGTCTCGCTCGGCGCCACCACGCTCGGCTCGGCTCCCGTCTCGGGCGGGACGGCCAACGTCGCCCTGGCCGCGAAGTCGCTCGAGCCCGGCACCCACGTGCTGACCGTCGACTACTCGGGCGACGCGTCGCACGAGGGGTCGAGCACGACGGTCAGTGTCACGGTCGTCAAGGCGACGGCCACCGTCACCGCGACGCCCTCGCCGGCACGGCTCCAGAAGGGCAAGGACGCGACGACCCTCACGATCGATGTGACGGCCGCCAACGTCACCCCGACCGGCACCGTCACCGTCGTCGTCGAGGGTGTCTCGAGGACTGCCACGCTGAGCCCCAGCGGGCGCGCCACTGTCGTTCTCGGACCGTTCGCCTCGATCGGCACCAAGTCGATCGTCGTCACCTACCCCGGTGACGCGCGCGTCACGTCCGGCACCACCACCACCTCGGTGACGGTGGTGAACGGCAAGGTCAAGTAGCGACCGGTCCACAACAACGACCGAGGGGGTCCGGCGACAGCCGGGCCCCCTTCGTCGTGAGCCAGCCCCCTCCGTCGTGAGCCGACCCCCTCCGTCGTGGGCCAGCCCCCTCCGTCGTGAGCCGGCCCCCTCCGTCGTGGGCCGAGGCCCCGGGCCACCGGGATGCCGTCCGCGACGGAGGCGAGCTCGACGTCATCCGCCCAACTCCGCCCACGGGAGAGGGCGCCGGGTGTTGGATCACCCCATGGGGACGACGACTGAGCCGCGCCGCCGGGGCAACCTGCGGTGGGCACTCCTCTTCGCCGCCGTCGTGCTCGCGCAGTGGTTCGTCGGCCTGCCGCTCCTCGAGGCTCTGGGGCGCCAGGACGACCGGGTGGACCGGACGTTCTACGTCCTGGCCGCTCTTGCGATCGTCTCGACGCCGTTCGCCCTCGTCTGGCTCGTCGCGGAGGCCCACCTCCGCTTCTCACCCCGGGGTCGCGTGGCGCGAGGGGTCGTGGGGTGGAGCCTCGCGCTCACCTGCCTCGCGGTGCTGGTCCACCTCGCCCCGGTCGGTCTCTACCTCCTCGTCATGTCGCTGGCCTTCGCCTTCGGTGACGTAGGCCCCTGAGGGGCGCGCACCCGGCATACAGTGTCGACATGCGTGCGATCTGGAAGGGCGCGGTCTCGTTCGGGCTGGTCAACGTGCCCGTGCGGCTCTACTCGGCGACCGAGAACCACGACGTGCAGTTCCGTCAGGTGCACCGCGAGGACGGCGGCCGCATCAGGTACAAGCGCACGTGCAGCATCGACGGCGAGGAGGTCGCCTACGACGACATCGCCAAGGGCTACGAGACCGAGGACGGCGACATGGTCATCCTCACCGACGAGGACTTCAAGGACCTGCCGAGCAAGTCCTCGAAGGAGATCAACGTCGAGAAGTTCGTGCCCACCGAACAGATCGACCCGATGCTCCTCGACAAGAGCTACTACCTCGAGCCCGACAAGAGCGCGACCAAGCCCTACGTCCTGCTGCGCGAGGCGCTCGAGTCCGAGGGTCGCATGGCGGTCGTCACCGTCTCGATCCGCACCCGCATGACGATGGCCGTCCTGCGCGTGCGCGACGGCGTCATCGTCATGCAGACGATGCTCTGGCCCGACGAGATCCGCAGCCCCGACTTCGCCCACGTCGAGGAGGCCGGCGAGGCCACCGACAAGGAGATGGCGATGGCCAAGCTGCTCATCGAGCAGCTCGCGGGCGACTTCGAGGCCGACGACTACGAGGACGACTACGCGATCGCGCTCCAGGCCCTCGTCAAGGCCAAGGTCGAGGGCGGCGAGGTCAAGGCCCCGGCCGCCGAGGCCGAGGAGTCGGGCGAGGTCGTCGACCTGCTCGCGGCCCTGGCCAAGTCGGTCGAGAAGGCCAAGGCGTCCCGCGGCGAGGCCCCGTCGAAGCCCGCCGCGTCGAGCGACTCGTCCGACGACAAGCCGGTCAAGAAGACCGCCGCGAAGAAGACCACCGCCAAGAAGTCCGCGGCGAAGAAGACGACGACCAAGACCACGGCGAAGAAGGCCACCAAGAAGGCCTCCTGAACCCTCACCCTCGGGTCGCACGACGAGAGCCGCCCGGTATGCCGTGTCACGGCATACCGGGCGTCCTCATCTCCCAGCCCCGGCTGGGACTCAGGCGTTCTCCTTGCGGAAGGTGGAGGTGCCCCACCAGAGGGCGAGGACGAAGAGGAGCAGCGCCCACGCAGTGCCGTAGAGCATCGGGTCGCGGGCGAACTCCCCCGAGAACGAGGTGCGCACCGCGTCGGTCACCCATCGGAACGGCATCCAGTCCGAGACCGACTCGAGCCACCTGGGCCCGAGAGTCATCGGCAGGAGGATCCCGGAGAGCAGGAGCACGGGCATCATCACCATGTTGATGACCGGCGCCATGACGTCCTCGGACTTCGTCGTGAGCGCGAGCGCGTTGGAGGCCGCGGCGCACGCTCCGCCGACGAGCAGGGTGAGCAGGACGCCGAAGACGATGCCCTTGACAGAGCCCGCCATTCCCAACGCGTAGCCGAGGCCGACGAGGATGAGGGCCTGGACCAAGAGCTGGATGATGTCGCGCACGAGCCGGCCCACGAGCAGTGCGGTGCGGTTGGCCGGGGTCACCCTCTCGGCCTCGATGACGCCCTCGCGCCACTCGCCGATGAGGCTGAACCCGGCGAAGAACGCCCCGAAGATGCCGAGCTGGACGAGCATGCCCGGCACGAAGAACGTGTAGGCGTTGTCGACGCCGAGCTGCGCGATGAGCGGCTCGAGCAGCGGGCCGAAGAGGAAGAGGTACATGACCGGCTGGAGCATGCCGATGATGACCCACGCCGGGTTGCGCAGGTTCATCCTCAGCTGGCGGCGGAAGACGATGAAGGACTCACGGAGGAAGGTCATCGCTGCTCCTGTCCTGCGAGGGCCGGGGCTGCGGGCTCCCCCGCCTGGTCGGTGGTCGCGTCCTGCGCGTCGCGCAGGGACCGGCCGGTGAGGGTGAGGAAGACGTCGTCGAGGGTTGGTCGGTGCACCTCGATCGACTCGAGGGTGATGCCGGCCGACGACAGGTCGGCGAGCAGACCGGGCACGGCGCGGCCGGCGCGGGCGACCCGGGCGCGGACGTGGTTGCCCTCGACCTCGACGGGCTCGCCGCCGGCCCCGTGCGACTCGGCGATCGACGCCAGCCGCGTCGCGGCCGTGCTCACGTCGTCCGCCGTGGCGAGCTGGAGGTCGACGAGGTCACCGGAGACGTTGGCCTTGAGGTTCTCCGAGGTGTCCGAGGCGACGATGCGGCCGTGGTCGATGATGACGATCCGGTCGCTGAGGTGATCGGCCTCGTCGAGGTAGTGAGTCGTGAGGAAGACCGTGGCCCCACGACGACGGCGCAGGTCGGCGATGTGCTCCCAGAGGTTGGCCCGAGCCTGCGGGTCGAGACCGGTGGTGGGCTCGTCGAGGAAGACGAGCGTCGGGTCGTGGATGAGCCCCATGACGATGTCGAGCCGGCGTCGCTGGCCGCCCGACATGTTCTTGGGCATCCGGGTCCACAGCCCCTCGAGGTCGAGCTGCTCGAAGAGCTGCTGGCCCCGCGCCTTCGCGTCGGCGCCCTTCATGCCGTAGAGCATCCCGTGGTCGACGACCTCGTCACCGGCCCGCGCCGCGCTGAAGGCGCCACCCGCCTGGGAGACGTAGCCGATGCTCCGGCGGACCTGCTCGGACTCCCGCACGACGTCGAACCCGGCGACGGTCGCGGTGCCCTCGGTGGGGCGGAGCAGCGTCGTCAGCATGCGCAGTGTCGTCGTCTTGCCCGCACCGTTGGGGCCGAGGAACCCGACGACCTCACCCTCGGCGACGTCGAGGTCGACGCCGTCGACGGCCCGCACCTCGGTCTTCTTCCTGCCCTCCCTCGAACGGAAGGTCTGCACCAGCCCTCGTGCGTGGATCATGGCCTCTCCTCGACCTCGTCCGGCCCGGGACCCGCCTCCCGAGCGCAGCCCCGAGCCTAGAACGCGCCTCCGACAGCGGTGACCCAGAATGGGCAGATGCCCGAAGGCCACACGCTCTACGCCCTCGCCCTTGACCTCGACACCGCGTTCCGGGGCACGTCGCCGACCGTGACCAGCCCGCAGGGCAAGTTCGCCGACGGCGCCGCGCTGCTCAGCGGCACGGATGTGCTCGGGGCGACGTCGTGGGGCAAGCACCTCTTCGTCGAGTTCGCGGGCGACCGCTTCCTCTGGGTGCACCTCGGTCTCATCGGCACCTTCACCATCGACACGACCTCGTATGCCGGCGAGCTCCCGGTCGTCGGTCAGGTCCGGTGCCGCTTCGCGACCGAGGACCACGTCGCCGACCTGCGCGGCCCGATGGTGTGCGACGTCGTCACACCCGAGAAGGTCGACCAGATCCTCTCCCGCCTCGGGCCGGACCCCTTGCGGCCGGCCGACCCGCGCTCCGACCCGGACCTCGCCTGGGCCCGGATCACCCGCTCGGGCAAGCCGGTCGCCGAGCTGCTCATGGACCAGGCGGTCCTCGCCGGCGTCGGCAACGTCTACCGCTCCGAGGTGCTCTTCCGCCGCCGCGTCCACCCCTTCCGTCCCGGCAACAAGCTCCAGCGCAAGACGTGGCGGGCCATCTGGGAGGACCTCGTCGCCCTCCTCCCCCTCGGCGTCGCGACGAGCAAGATCGTCACCGTCTCCGAGCAGGTCGACGAGGTCGCGCTCGCGCTCGAGGCCGGCGAGGACGTGCGGCTCACCGAGCGCGAGTCCTACGTCTACAGGAGGGCCGGTGAGTCGTGCGTCGTGTGCGGCTCACGGATCCGGACCCAGGTCGTCGCCGGCCGCAACCTCTTCTGGTGCGGCAACTGCCAGCGCCGCGGCTGACCGACCCGTCGCGCCGCTGGAGCGTCTGGACCACCTCCCCTGCCTCGACTTGCCCACGCAGAGCGTGGGACCCGCCGCCTGAAGTGGGTTCCTCGCACTTCACCCTGGAACCTTTCCGCTCCGAAGTCCGACCAACCCACTTCGGGCGGGAAAGTCGGAACGGCTGGGACGGGAGGGAGGGGAAATTCGGTGGCGGACGGCATACGGGCTTCTCCACACTGGTCGACGGACAGTCCGCAGGACTCCCGGAGGTGCCGGTCGGGCACGAGGTCGGGAGCGCGCCGCGGCCGAGGCGTTCAGGGGCGCCGGCGGCTCGGACGCTCCCACCCGGCCGGCCCACCTCGCCCCTCGCGGGGCCGGTCCGTGTTGTGACCGGCCCCGTGGGCGGCGCGCGCTTCCGCCGTGAGCGAACATGAGCCGACCCGGCTCAGGCGCGGAACACCCGCCCCCCATGCCGCGTTGGACCCCGTGACACACCTCGCGCCCCTCCTTCGCCTCCCCGATCCCGCGACCGTCCTCGACAGGGCGGTCCCGTCGTTCAGGCAGCGGGGATAGCATCGAGGTGACTCATATCAGTCAGGAGCCAGCACCATGTTCGAACGGTTCACCGACCGGGCCCGCCGGGTGGTCGTCCTCGCCCAGGAAGAGGCGCGGCTGCTCAACCACAACTACATCGGCACCGAGCACATCCTCCTCGGTCTCATCCACGAGGGTGAGGGTGTCGCCAGCAAGGCCCTGGAGAGCCTGGGGATCTCTCTCGACGCCGTCCGCGAGCAGGTGCAGGAGATCATCGGGCAGGGCCAGCAGGCCCCGACCGGCCACATCCCGTTCACGCCGCGTGCCAAGAAGGTGCTCGAGCTGAGCCTGCGCGAGGCGCTCCAGCTCGGCCACAACTACATCGGCACCGAGCACATCCTCCTCGGCCTCATCCGCGAGGGCGAGGGCGTCGCCGCCCAGGTCCTCGTCAAGCTCGGCGCGGACCTCGGTCGGGTGCGCCAGCAGGTCATCCAGCTCATCTCGGGCTACCAGGGTGGCAAGGAGGGCGCGTCCGCCGGTGTCGGCCAGGGCGGCCCCGCCGAGGGCACGCCGGCCGGTTCGCTCGTGCTCGACCAGTTCGGTCGCAACCTCACCGTGGCTGCCCGCGAGGGCAAGCTCGACCCGGTCATCGGGCGTGAGAAGGAGATCGAGCGGGTCATGCAGGTGCTCTCGCGCCGCACGAAGAACAACCCGGTCCTCATCGGTGAGCCCGGCGTCGGCAAGACCGCCGTCGTCGAGGGCCTCGCCCAGGACATCGTGCGCGGAGAGGTCCCCGAGACCCTCAAGGACAAGCAGCTCTACACCCTCGACCTCGGCGCGCTCGTCGCCGGCAGCCGCTACCGCGGTGACTTCGAGGAGCGTCTCAAGAAGGTCCTCAAGGAGATCCGCACCCGCGGCGACATCGTGCTCTTCATCGACGAGATCCACACCCTCGTCGGTGCCGGTGCGGCCGAGGGCGCGATCGACGCGGCCTCCATCCTCAAGCCCATGCTCGCCCGCGGCGAGCTCCAGGTCATCGGTGCGACGACCCTCGACGAGTACCGCAAGCACATCGAGAAGGACGCGGCGCTCGAGCGCCGCTTCCAGCCGATCCAGGTGGCCGAGCCGACGCTGGCCCACGCCATCGAGATCCTCAAGGGCCTGCGCGACCGCTACGAGGCGCACCACCGCGTCTCGATCACCGACGGTGCGCTCGTCGCGGCGGCCAACATGGCCGACCGCTACGTCAACGACCGCTTCCTCCCCGACAAGGCCATCGACCTCATCGACGAGGCCGGCGCCCGGTTGCGCATCCGCCGCATGACCGCGCCGCCGGACCTGCGCGAGTTCGACGAGAAGATCCAGGCCGTCGTGCGCGAGAAGGAGTCGGCGATCGACGGGCAGGACTTCGAGAAGGCCGCGCGCCTGCGCGACGACGAGAAGAACCTGCGCGCCGAGAAGACCCAGCGCGAGAACGAGTGGAAGAGCGGTGACCTCGACGTCGTCGCCGAGGTCGACGAGGAGCTCATCGCCGAGGTCCTCGCGGCGAGCACCGGCATCCCGGTCTTCAAGCTCACCGAGGAGGAGTCCAGCCGCCTGCTCCACATGGAGGACGAGCTGCACAAGCGCGTCGTCGGCATGGACGACGCCATCAAGGCGCTCTCGCAGGCGATCCGTCGCACCCGTGCGGGCCTCAAGGACCCGCGCCGTCCGGGTGGGTCGTTCATCTTCGCCGGGCCCACGGGTGTCGGCAAGACCGAGCTCGCCAAGACGCTCGCCGAGTTCCTCTTCGGCGACGAGGACAGCCTCATCCAGCTCGACATGTCGGAGTTCAGCGAGAAGCACACGGTCTCGCGGCTCTTCGGCTCGCCCCCCGGCTACGTCGGCTACGAGGAGGGTGGCCAGCTCACCGAGAAGGTCCGGCGCAAGCCGTTCTCGGTCGTCCTCTTCGACGAGGTCGAGAAGGCCCACCCCGAGATCTTCAACAGCCTGCTCCAGGTGCTCGAGGACGGCCGCCTCACCGACTCGCAGGGTCGGATGGTCGACTTCAAGAACACCGTCATCATCATGACGACCAACCTCGGCACGCGGGACATCACCAAGGGCGCCCTCGGCTTCACCGCCGGCCCCGACACGCGCAGCAGCTACGAGCGGATGAAGAACAAGGTCACGGACGAGCTCAAGCAGCACTTCCGCCCCGAGTTCCTCAACCGCGTCGACGACACGATCGTCTTCCCGCAGCTCACGCAGGAGGAGATCATCCAGATCGTCGACCTCGAGATCGCCAAGCTCGACAAGCGCCTCAAGGACAAGGACATGGGCATGGAGCTCACGCCCGCGGCCAAGATGCTGCTCGCCAAGCGCGGCTACGACCCGGTGCTGGGTGCGCGACCGCTGCGTCGCACGATCCAGCGCGAGATCGAGGACGTGCTGTCGGAGAAGATCCTCTTCGGCGAGCTCAAGTCCGGCGAGATCGTCGCGGTCGACGCCACCGGCGAGGGCAAGGACGACTCGTTCACCTTCGAGGGCACGCCGCACGCGCACGCCATCGAGGTCCCGGTCGTCACGGCCGGTGCGTCGGCGCCGCCGAGCAGCGGGGCAGCCGCGTCGGGCGAGTGACCCGACGGGTCCCGTGAGGGACCCGACCGAACGACAAGGCGGCGTATGCCGGGAGCGAGAGTTCCGGCATACGCCGCCTTTCGTCTGCCCCACCGCCGTTCACAACTCGCCAATTCCTCCCGTTCGGTACATGGCTCGCTCGTACCGAACGGGAGGAATTGGTGAGTTGTGCTCCGTCCTAGGAGAGCCGGGCGAGCATCTCCTGCATCTGCGAGATCTGCTTGCTCTGGGTGACGTTGATGTCGGCCGCCATCTCCTCGACCATCTCCTCGCCGGCCACCGTGCCGTGGGTGCCGACCATCGTCAGGGCGCCCTTGTGGTGGGCGGTCATGAGCCGCAGGAAGAGCCGGTCGGCCTCGACGCCGTTCGCGCGGGCGAGCTGCTCCATCTGGGCGGGCGTCGCCATGCCCGGCATGCTCGCGTGGTCGTGGTCGCCGAGCCGCGGGTTCGTCGCCTGGGGCGGGACGTCCTGCTTGCGCTCCTCGAGCCACGTCGTCATCGTGAGGATCTCGGGCTTCTGCTCGTCGCCGATGCGCGAGGCGAGCGACTTCACCTGCGGGTCGGTGAGCCGCGGGAGGGCGGTCTCGACCATGACGAGCGCCTGGGAGTGGTGGACGATCATGTCCTGGTAGAACGACACGTCGCCGGGCGACACCGTCCGCACTGGCTTCGTCGCCGCGCCGCCGCTCACGGTCGCATTGGGCTCACCGGGCATGCCCGGTTGGATGACCGGGTCGCTCGACGTCGGGCCGGGGGTGCCCGGAACCGGCTGCGGGTCGGCGTCACCGGAGCAGCCTGCGAGGCCGAGGCCGAGCACGGCGGCGAGAAGTAGCGTGGTGGTGGGGCGAAACGGCATGTGCGGCACTGTAGTTGGCGTCCCTGTCCACAGCGGATGTCCGATGTGGACACAACCCGTGGGTAGGGAGTTCTTACCCTCCCTTTACCCACCTCGGGGAACTTTTCGACGAGGCTGACCGCACCGCACATCACACCCTGGGTCGCAGCTCCCCGGCGGGCCCATCGGAGGAGGAACCATGAGGCTTTTCCGCACAGTGGGGATCGCGGCCGCTGCCGCGCTCGCCGCGAGCGGCCTGGGCGTGGCTTCGGCCGGCGCCGCAGACGTCCCGCCGGAGGTGGTCGGCGCCTACGGCACCGCACTCGCCCCCGACCAGGTCGGTCGCAGCGCCAACGTCCAGCACCTGTTCAACACCCCGCACGTCACCCCCGTCGACGGCACCGGCAGCGACATCGCCTTCTCGGGCAACAAGGCGTTCGTGGGCAACTACAACGGCTTCGTCATCTACGACGTCTCCACGCCGTCCAGCCCCAAGGTGCTCTCGCGCGTGAGCTGCCCCGGCTCGCAGAACGACATCACCATCTCGGGCAACCTGCTCTACCTGTCCACCGACTCCTCGCGCAGCGACACGTCGTGCAGCTCGACCTCCTCGCCGACGACGCTCAAGGAGTCGTGGGAGGGCATCAAGATCTTCGACGTGTCCGACCCGACGAGCCCCAAGTACGTCAAGGCCGTCGAGACCGCGTGCGGCTCGCACACCAACACGCTCGTCCCGGGCGGTGCCGACACCGACTACATCTACGTGTCGTCGTACTCGCCGCGCGCCGACTACCCGGACTGCCAGCCGCCGCACGACTCGATCAGCATCATCGAGGTTCCGAAGAAGAGCCCGACCGACGCCAAGGTCGTCGCCGTGCCCAACCTCTTCCCCGACGGTGGCAACCCCGGCGGCACGCAGCCGTCCGGTGACGGCTACTCGGCCACGACCGGCTGCCACGACATCACCGCCTACCCGTCGAAGAAGATCGCGGCCGGCGCCTGCATGGGTGACGGCGTCATCATGGACATCTCGAACCCGGTGGCCCCCAAGGTCATCGAGACCGTCCGCGACACGACGAACTTCGCCTTCTGGCACTCGGCCACGTTCAACAACAAGGGCACCAAGGTCGTCTTCACCGACGAGCTGGGTGGCGGTGGCCGCGCGACCTGCAACGCGACGGTCGGCCCGAACCGTGGCGCCAACGCGATCTACGACCTGTCGTCCTCGAACGAGCTGACGTTCAAGTCGTACTACAAGATCAAGCGCCACCAGAACGACAGCGAGAACTGCGTCGCCCACAACGGATCGCTCATCCCGGTCAACGGCCGTGACGTCATGGTCCAGTCCTGGTACATGGGTGGCACGTCCTTCTGGGACTTCACCGACTCCGAGAACCCGCGTGAGATCGGCTACTTCGAGCGCGGCCCGAACGGTGGCAACGGTGGCGGTGGCGGTGGCACCTGGTCGTCGTACTACTACAACGGCCACGTCTACAGCTCCGACCTCGGCAAGGGCTTCGACGTCCTCAAGATCACCGACCCCAGCCTCAAGAAGGCTGCCGACGTGAAGATGGACGAGCTCAACCCGCAGAGCCAGCCGGTCTACCAGACCCGCTGACCCCATCGGGCGCCTCCAGCCGGGGCGTCCGAACGAACCGGCCGTCCGCGCCTCGTGCGCGGGCGGCCGGTTCGTCGTGTGGGTTGGGCGAGGAACTGAGGGCCGGGCGGCGATCCGGCCCGACGTCTGAGGAATGAGACTTACCCGCCCTTTACCCTCATCTGCTTCCATGTGGGCCACCATGACTCCACCCGTTCGTGCCAGGACGGGACCACCCTTCTGGAGGAGCTCCCACGTGAAGGTTCGGACCACCGCGTTCGTCGCCGCCGTTCTCGCCTGTGCCCCGACGCTGCTGGCAGCGCCGAGCGCGGGTGCTGCGACGGACTGGGTCGACTACCCGTTCATCCGCGACAGCATCCCCGTCTACAACCGACTCGGGGTGACGGGCACGACCACTGCCGCTCACCGCTGGGAGGTCGGCACGGGAATCGACCTCGTCCCGGCCTCCGCCGACCCCTACCAGGGCATCACGATCCAGTGGAGCTCGGCGCGGTCGGGCACCAAGGTGGGCGGTTGGGTGGACGTGACGAAGTGGTCACCGACGGGGCCGAACGGCGCCTGGGAGATCGCGGACTGCACCGTCAACATCAACACCTACGTCGGGGGCGCCGGACGGCCGTACGGGAAGTGGCTGTCGGCGATCGTCTCCCACGAGGTCGGTCACTGCCTCGGGCACTGGGACCACGCCTCGCACCCACACGTCATGAGGTCCTTCATCTCCAAGAGCGAGACCCTCGCCGGACAGGCATGGACGCCGACGTCGACCGACCTCAGCCGCATCCGGACCGGGTACACCACCAACTGAGCGGACCCGGAGCCGACCCGTCGTCTCCGCGATAATCATCCGTATGCCGTCCGCGCCCCTGCCGCCCACCCAGCCCACCGCACCCGCGCAGGCCGGGGACGGGACGAGGGCGGATGGCATACGCATCCGCCCGGCTCGGACGCGGGACGTGCGAGCGATGCGGGCGCTGGTCACCCCGCTCGCCGAGCAGCGGGTGCTGCTCCAGAAGGAGGCCGTGGCCTACTACGAGACGGTGGCCGACTTCGTCGTGGCCGAGCGCGACGGCGAGGTCGTCGGGTGCGGCGCCGTCCACGTGCTGTGGGAGGACCTGGCCGAGATCCGCACGCTCGCGGTCTCGTCGACGGCACTCGGCACCGGTGTCGGCTCGCGCCTCCTCGAGCGGCTCGTCGAGCGGGCGCGCGAGCTCGGCGTCGAGCGGCTCTTCTGCCTCACCTTCGAGACCGAGTTCTTCTCGCGGCACGGGTTCGAGCCGATCGAGGGGCAGGCGGTCGAGCCCGAGGTCTACCTCGAGCTGCTGCGCTCCTACGACGAGGGCGTCGCCGAGTTCCTCGACCTCGAGCGGGTCAAGCCCAACACCCTCGGCAACACCCGGATGCTCCGCGTCCTCTGATCGGCACGCGTCAGCCTCGGACCTCCGACTGATTGCGAGTTCGCAGAGTTGGTACCAACTCTGCGAACTCGCAATCAGTGGATCAGACCGGGCGGTGGGCCCGGCGCAGCTGCACCGACAGCAGCAGGACGAGGACGAGCAGCGCGCTGATGACGCCGAAGCCGAGCTGGGGGTCGAGCGGCAGCGCGATGCCGATGCCGCCGCCGATCACCCAGGCGATCTGGAGCACGGTCTCGGACCACGCGAACGTCTGGGTGCGGACGGTCTCGGCCACGTCGCGCTGGATGATCGCATCGGTGCTCAGCTTGATGACCTGCGAGCACAGCCCGGCGCAGAGCCCGAGGAGCAGCAGGGTGAGGAGCGAGTAGGCGAGCGCCGTCGCCAAGGCCGCTGCCACGATGAGGAGGAACGCGGCGGCGACGATCCGGTCCGGCGGCAGGCGTCGCAGGGCGTTGCCGACGACCGTGCCGAGGGCGTTGCCCGTGCCAGCGGCGCCGACGACGAGGCCGAGGACGAGCGGGCCGCTGTAGCCGGGGATCGGGTGCTCGCGCATGAGGAACGCCATGAAGAGGGTGAGGAAGCCGGTGAGCAGCCGGCCCCCCATCGCGCTGACGAGGGCCGCGCGGACGGTGGCCGGCAGGGCGAGGACCCGGGCCCGCAGCCGGTCCCCCGCCCGGGCGAAGCGCCGACGCCGCTCGGTCGGAACGGCTGGCGCGACGGCGCGACCGTGCCGCTCGGGCAGTGGCTCGGTGTCCTCGATGTCGACCTCCCCGACCGAGGAGTCGACCCTCGCCGGGAGGCGGATCGCGAGGACCGTGCCGACGACGTAGACGACGAAGGCCAGCCGTAGCGACCAGTCCGGGCCGATCCGCGAGACCGCGCCCGCGAGACCGCCGCCCACCGCCATCGCCGCGACCCCGGCGAGAGCGATCCGCGAGTTGGCGTTGACGAGGGTGAACCCCGGTGGCAGCAGGCGCGGGATCGCCGCCGAGCGGGTGACCCCGTAGGCCTTCGACGCGACGAGGCAACCGAGCGCCGCCGGGAAGAGCCACGGCGAGTCGGTGACCACGGCACCCGCGAGCACCCAGCAGAGGAAGGCCCGCAGCGCGAGCGTCGTCCCGATGGACCACCGGCGGCCGTGCCGGAAGCGGTCGAGCAGCGGTCCGATGAAGGGCGCGAGGAGCGCGAACGGCGCCATCGTCAGCGCGAGGAACTGCGCCACCTGGGCGCGCGCCTCGTCGGTCGGGATCGCGAAGATCGTCCCCGCGAGGCTCACGGTGAGCGCGGCGTCGCCGACGATGTTGACGAAGTGGAGCTCGACGAGGCGCCCGAGACCGCTCTCGTCCGCGCCCTTCGAGCGGGCGAACGCACGCGCCCGCATCGCCCCGGCGCGGCTGCCGCGGCCGGCGAGGCGGGCGCCACCGACGGTGCCGCGCCCGACGACCCGGAAGACCTTGCCCGCGCCCGCACGCACGCCGTAGGGGTCGGGCGGGGGCCGTCGCCCGCCGTGACCGCCCTGAGCGCGTTCACCGTCCTGGGGCTCGCCACCGTCGTCGCCGGTCACCCGCGGGTCCGGCGTCGGTTCGGGCCGCAGGGGCCGCGTCGGGTCGACCGGGCGCACCGGCTCCGTCGGCTCGTCGCGGCCACTCACCCCGCGACCTCCTCGACCCCGGGCAGGGCGAAGAGCTCGTCACCCACGGGCTCGACCAGCCCGTCCTCGACGAGCCCGGCAAGGCAGCGGTCGACCTGCGCCTCGTCCCGACCCGGAGCGAGCGTGTCGCGCCGGACAGGTCGCGGGCTCTCACGCAGCGCCTGGACGATGATCCCGCGCACCTGCCGGTCGGTGCCATGCCACTTCTGCCCCCGCCGTGCCGGCCCGTCGTATGCCGGCCGCCCACCGAGCACCCACGCGCACCTCGCCCGCACCGGGCAGTCGTCGCACCGGGGGCTGCGGGCGGTGCAGACGAGCGCGCCGAGCTCCATGACGGCGACGTTCCACGTGGCGGCGGCCTCGTCGTCGACGGGCAGGAGGTCGGCGGCGAGCGCGACCTCGGCCCGCGTCATCGTCGGCGCCGCCTGGGCCACGCCGGTGACGACCCGCGCCTCGACGCGGCGGACGTTGGTGTCGACGACGACCGACCGGTCCCCGAACGCGAACGCGGCGACGGCCGCCGCGGTGTAGTCGCCGATGCCGGGCAGTGCCCTCAGGTCGGCCTCGTGGCGCGGCACCTCCCCATCATGCCGCTCGGTGATGACGGTCGCGGCCTCGTGCAAGCGCAGCGCACGGCGGGGGTAGCCGAGCCGGCCCCAGGCCCGCACGACCTCTCCGGGCGACTCGGCGGCGAGGTGCGCCGGGGTGGGCCATCGCTCCATCCACTCGCGCCAGATCGGCTCGACCCGGGCCAGCGGCGTCTGCTGCGACATCACCTCGGAGAGAAGGACTCCCCAGGGCGAGCACGACGGCTCGCGCCACGGAAGGTCACGCGAGCTGACGGCATACCAGTCGAGGACCGCGCCGTGCAGGGCGGCGAGGTCGGTCGCGGAGGGGCGCGCGGCGCTCACGGTGCCCGGCCCGGGTCAGACGTAGCGCTCGAGGATGCTGCTCTCCGCGAGTCGCGACAGGCCCTCGCGGACGAGCCTCGCGCGACCCTCGCCGACGCCCTCGACGCTCATCAGGTCGTCGACGCCGGCGGCGAGAAGCTTCTGCAGGCTGCCGAAGTGCTCGACGAGGCGGTCGACGATCGCACCGGGCAGGCGGGGGACCTTGCTGAGCATGCGGTATCCGAGGGGGCTCACCGACGAGTCGAGCGCGTCGCCGGAGATGATGAAGCCGAGCGCCTTGGCGCCGGCGGACGGGTCGAGCAGCTCGGTCGCGTCGATGTCGGTGAGGTTGGCGGTGGCCTCCGCGAGGTCGTGCTCGCCACGCGACTCGTGGAGGTAGTCGCGGATGACGAGCCCGAGGTCGTCGGAGAGACCGCCGGTGAGCTCCTCGAGCTGGAGGCTGAGCAGACGCCCGTCGGTGCCGAGCTGGAGGACGTAGTCACCGATCTCGTCCTTGATCCGGCGCACCATCTCGAGGCGCTGGAGGACGTTGGCGACGTCGCGGACGGTCACGAGGTCCTCGATCTCGAGCGCCGAGAGGGTGCCGGTGACCTCGTCGAGGCGCTGCTTGTAGCGCTCGAGGGTCTGCAGCGCCTGGTTGGCGCGGGAGAGGATCGCGCTCGAGTCCTCGAGGACGAAGCGGCTACCGCCGACGTAGAGCGCGACGATGCGCATCGACTGGCTCACCGAGACGACGGGGAAGCCGGTCTGCTTCGCGACTCGCTCGGCCGTGCGGTGGCGGGTGCCGGACTCGCTGGTCTCGATGGTCGCGTCCGGGACGAGCTGGGTGGCGGCCCGCAGGATCTTGGTGACGTCGCGGTCGCAGACGATGGCGCCGTCCATCTTGGCGAGCTCGCGCAGGCGGGTGGCAGAGAACTCGACGTCGAGCGGGAAGCCGCCGGTGGCGATGGCGTCGACCGTGCGGTCCGTGCCGAGGACGATGAGGGCGCCGGTGCGGCCGCGCAGGATGCGTTCGAGGCCGTCGCGCAGCTCGGTGCCGGGTGCGACGGCAGCGAGCGTCGTCCGCATCAACTCGTCCTCGTGCAGCGGCGTGGCCACGTGCTTCCCTCCAGTCGTCGCAGGTCAGGTCTCCCTGACCCGATCGCGAGTCTAACGGCGTCGGGCCACAGTCCCCGCGATCCGGTTCGCGAACCCGGTTGTCGCCCGCAAGCCGGTCCGAACGAGCTCGCGAGCGACGTTGGGTTTGCCAACCTCGTCGGGCAGCTCCGGCCGGGCTGATCAGCCGACGGGCGTCACGCAGAGCTGGACCGCCTCGAGGACGCTGCCCACCTCGATGACTCGCAGGCCGTCGGGCACGGGACCGCCCCCGACGACGCCCGGAGGCACGATCGCCGTGGTGAAGCCCAGCCGCGACGCCTCCGCCAGTCGTCGGTGCGCGCCGGTGACCGGCCGCAGCTCTCCGGCGAGCCCGACCTCGCCGAACGCGACCGTGCCGGTCGGCAGGGGCTGGTCGTTGATCGCGCTGGCGAGGGCGAGGGTGATGGCGAGGTCCGAGGCCGGCTCGGTGATGCGCACGCCACCCACGGTCGACGCGAAGACGTCCTTGCGGCCGATCGGTGCGCGGGCGCGAGTGCCGAGGACCGCGAGGATCATGCCGACCCGGGCGGAGTCGAGCCCGCTCGTCGCCCGGCGGGGGTTGGGCACCTCGCTCTGGTCGACGAGCGCCTGCACCTCGGTGACGAGCGGCCGGCGCCCCTCGAGCGTCACGGTGACGCAGGTGCCGGGGACGGCCGCGGTGCGGTTGGACAGGAAGAGCCCGCTCGGGTCGGCGAGCCCGGTGATGCCGACGTCGGACAGGTCGAAGCAGCCGACCTCGTCGGTGGGGCCGTAGCGGTTCTTCACCGCCCGGACGAGCCGCAGCCGGCTGTGCCGGTCGCCCTCGAACTGGACGACGACGTCGACGAGGTGCTCGAGGACCCGCGGGCCGGCGATCGAGCCGTCCTTGGTCACGTGGCCGACGAGCAGGGTCGCGATGCCCCGGGACTTGGCGGTGGCGATGATGCTCGCGGCGACCTCACGAACCTGCGAGACGTTGCCCGCGGAGCCGTCGACCTCGGCGCTGCTGATCGTCTGGACCGAGTCGACGACGAGGAGGTCGGGCTCGACCTGGTCGATCTGCCCGAGGACGGTCGCGAGGTCGGTCTCGGACGCGAGGTAGAGGGTGCGGGCCATCGCCTCGATGCGCTCGGCCCGGCTGCGCACCTGCGCCGCCGACTCCTCGCCGCTCACGTAGAGGACGCGCCGCTCGGCGCCCGGCTCGCCGCCGCGTGCGGCGCGGCCGGCGACGTCGAGGAGCAGCGTCGACTTGCCGATGCCCGGCTCGCCCGCGACGAGCACCACGGCTCCGGGCACGAGCCCGCCACCGAGGACGCGGTCGAACTCGGGCACACCTGTGCCGCGGGCCTCGGCCCGGCTCGAGTCGACCTCGCCGATCGGCACCGCAGGGCGCTCGACGCTCTTGACCGCCGTCGTCCGCGCGCTCACGGCACCGACCTCGGTCACCGACCCCCAGGCCTGGCACTCGCCGCACCGGCCCACCCACTTGACGGTCGTCCACCCGCACTCCGTGCACCGGTATGCCGGTCGCGCGCCCTTCGCTGCCATGGCCGCCAACCTAGGTCAGGGCACCGACACCGGCTCGGCGACTCCCCGCGCGGCGTGACCGGCGGCGAGCGCGAGCGAGAGGCCGGCGGCCGCCAGCCAGAGCACAGCCGGGCCGCGGTCGAGCAACGGCGCGGAGACGAGCGGCGCGACCACGGTCGCCACGCCCCACGACAGCCCGAAGATCGTCATGACGGCGGCGCCCAGGCCCGGCCCACCCATCCGTGCCGCCGTCGCCTGGTAGGTCCCGAGGAGGAAGGCCCCGCTCGCACCCTCGAGCACGGCGCCCGCGACGAGCCCGGCGAGCGAGCCGCTCGCCCACAGCCCGAGGCCGGCGGCCAGGACGAGGTGGCCGACGACGAGGGCGGTGGCGGCCGGCATACGGGTCTCGACCCGGGCGAGGACGCGTTGGGCGCCGATGGCGGAGGCGGCCGCGGCGGCGAGCAGCCAGCCGGTCGTCGATGTCGGGTGGCCGGCGCGGTCGACGGCCAGCGGCAGCATGAAGACGATGACCATGACGAGCGTCGCGTAGACGGTGCCCACGCCGGTCCAGGCGAGCAGCCGAGGCGTGAGGGCCGAGCGCCACGGCGAGGGGTGCCGCTCCGCGTGCGCCGACGGCAGCAGGACGAGGGCGGCGACGGCGGCGAGGGCGCTCGAGACGGCGTCGCAGACGAAGATCGCCGAGACGCCCCACCTCCCCAGCAGCGCGGCGATCAGGCCCGACAGCACGCCGGCGACGGCGAGGGTCGACCAGAGGAGCGCGAAGGCCGACGCCTGCCGCGAGGGCTCGATGGTCTCGGCGATGACGGCCTGGGTGGCCGGCTCGACGAGCTCGTAGGCGAGCCCGAGCGCGAGGACCGCCGCGACGACGACGGGGACGGTGTCGCCGAGGGCGATCGCCAGCAGCGCGACGGCCCCCGCGAGGAGGCCGCCGGCGATCGTCCACCGCGCACCGACCCGGGTGGCGAGGATCCCGCCGAGGATCCGGCTCGGGACGGTGCAGGCGCCGAAGACGGCGAGGACGACCCCCACGGCCGAGAGCGACATCCCGAGGTCGCGGGCGAGCGGCAGGCCGAGGAAGCTCATCCCGAACCCGCCGAGCCGGTTGACGACCCGGACGGCGACGACGGCGTGCAGGACGGATCTCGGTCGGGTCAGTTGCATGGCGGACACCGTATGCCGTGCGCCCGACAACGCGGCAGCGCCCGGTCCCCCGAGGGGACCGGGCGCTGCGGCGTTCGACGTACTGCGACTCTCGGCGGCTTCCAGCTGCGGTGCGCTGACCGCGGTCGGCGCCGAAAGTCGCGCTACGTCGTGGTGAGTCCAGTGTCAGCCGGCGACGACGTTGAGCGCGACCTTGGCCTGCACCTCGGGGTGCAGGCGGACGAGGGCCTCGTGGGCACCCGTCGTCTTGATCGGGGTCGGGACCTCGATCTTGCGCTTGTCGATCGCGGTGCCGATGGCGTCCTTGACGGCCGCGGCGATGTCGGCGGTGGAGACGGCGCCGAAGAGGCGACCCTCCTTGCCGGCGTGCGCCGGGACGGTGACGGCCTTCGACTCGAGGTTGCCCTTGATCGACTGGGCCTCCTCGAGCGACTTCACCGCGCGGACCTCACGGCCCTTGGCGATGGAGTCGACCTGCTTCTGGGCGCCCTTGGTCCACGCCGTCGCGAGACCGCGGCGGAAGAGGAAGTTGCGGGCGTAGCCGTCCTTGACGTCGACGACGTCACCGGCGGTGCCGAGGTTGGACACCTCGTGCGTGAGAATGACCTTCATTGTTCAGCTCTCCTTGTCGGTGCTGGGTCGCGCGCGTCAGCGGGACGAGCTGGAGTAGGGAAGGAGCGCCATCTCACGGGCGTTCTTGACCGCGTTGGCGATCAGACGCTGCTCCTGGACGGACACGCCGGTCACCCGACGAGCGCGGATCTTGCCGCGGTCGGAGATGAACTTGCGCAGCAGCGCAGTGTCCTTGTAGTCGATGTTCTCGACCTTCGCCGCCTTGAGCGGGTTGGCCTTCTTCTTGGGCTTGCGCACAACTGGCTTGGCCATCGTGGTGCTCTCCTTCTGCCGAGCTGCTCGGCGGATGAGCCCTGGTCTCCCAGGGATGGTGTGAATCTGTGAGGTGCGACCCGTGGGTCACGAGGGTCCGGCGTGCCGAACCCCGGGAGATCAGAAGGGGGGCTCGTCGTAGGCCGGGGCGTTGCCCCAGCCTCCTTGGCCGCCCTGCTGACCCTGCGTACCCTGCTGCGGTGCCGGCTGGCCACCGCCCTGGTTCCAGCCGCCGCCCTGACCACCCTGCTGTCCGCCACCCTGAGGTGCGGAGCCGCCGGTGGCCCACGGGTCGCTCTGGCCGGAGCCACCCTGGTCGCCGCCGAAGCCGCCACCGCCGCCACCGCGGGAGGTCTTGTTGACCTTCGCGGTCGCGTACTTCATCGAGGGGCCGACCTCGTCGACGTCCATCTCGATGACGGTGCGCTTCTCGCCCTCCTTGGTCTCGTACGAACGAGACTTCAGACGGCCGGTGACGATGACGCGCGTGCCCCGCTGGAGGGACTCGGCGACGTTCTCCGCCGCGTCACGCCAGACCGAGCAGCGCATGAACAGCGTCTCGCCGTCCTTCCACTCGTTGCTCTGCCGGTCGAACGTGCGCGGCGTGGAGGCCACGGTGAAGTTCGCGACGGCAGCGCCCGACGGAGTGAAGCGCAGCTCGGGGTCACCGGTGAGGTTCCCGACGATCGTGATGACGGTCTCGCCTGCCATGGATCAGATCCCCTTTGGTCTGGTGCAGATGCGGCGGTGGTATGCCGTGTGGCTGGGTGGAGCGGGTGGTGCTGGGTCCAGCGGGTTCGCTGGGATGGAGACGATCAGGCGGAGGGACGAAGGAGCTTCGTCCGCATGATCGACTCGTTGAGGCCGAGCTGGCGGTCCAGCTCCTTGGCCGTGGCCGGCTCCGAGGTGAAGTTGACGACGGCGTAGATGCCCTCGGCCTTCTTCTTGATCTCGTAGGCCAGGCGACGACGGCCCCAGACGTCGATGTTGTCGACGGTGCCACCATCCTTGGTGATCACCGTGAGGAACTTGTCGAGCGACGGCTGAACCGTGCGGTCGTCAAGCTCCGGGTCGAGGATGACCATGAGTTCGTACTGACGCATGCGTTAACCCGCCTCCTTCGGTCTGAACGGTCACGGTCTCTCCGTGACAGGAGGGTATGCATCGCTGCCGACACCGCCGCGGAGCTGTCCACAGGGCGCGAGGCAACCGTGCAAGGGTACCGGCTGCACGGCATACGGCTAAATCCGGCGCGGGTCCTCGCGGGTGGCGGTCTGCCAGGCGCGGACGGCGAGGTGGGTGACCGCGCCGACCCGGCCGAGGAGGGCCAGGGCGTACCAGCCCGCGGGCAGCGAGCGGTCGGGGTCGGCGAGCCCGCCCAGGTAGAGCCAGACGGCGACGAAGTGGACCGCCTCGGCGAGCGCCCAGACGAGGTGGTCGCGCCACCGCAGCCCCGCGAGCGCGACGAGCGGGACGAGCCAGAGCGACGCCTGGACCGGGAAGCTCTTGCCGGAGACGAGGACGACCGCGACGACGACGAGGGCCGCCGCTCCGATGCGGGGCACGCTCGGCGAGCCGAGGACGAGGAGGGCGCCGAGACCGACGGCGACGACCACCCCGAGGACGGCGACCGCGGTGAGCACCCCTGCCGGCCACGGGCTGCCGGCGAGGGTCGGGACGTACCAGACCGACCCGAGACCGGCGAGGCTGTCGGCCCACAGGCCCCACGACCGGGTGAGGAGCTCCGGCCGAAGGAGGAGGAGCGGCACCGCGACGACCGCCGCGGTCGTCACCGCGCCCGCCGCGACCCGGACGAGGTCGCGCTCACGCCCGGTGCGCCACGCCATGGCCGCGACGACGACGAGGAGCAGCCCGGGGTAGGTGCGGGCGAGGAGACCGGCCCCGAGCAGCGACCCGGCCAGCGCGGGATGTCGTCGCGACCACGCCCACAGTCCGCCGGTGGCGAGGGTGACGCCGAGGAGGTCGGGTGAGAGGAGCAGCGTGAGTGCGGCGACGGGGGCCAGGACGACGTGCCGGGCATCCAGCGCGCCACGGGGTCCGACGTCGCGCACCCACCACGCGATGAGGACGAGGGCCGCGACCGAGAGCAGGGCCCACACGCCGAGGACCCAGCGCTGCGTGACGACCGGGTCGCCGCCGGGCCCGAGACCGGCGACCGTCGAGACGAGGGCCGCGGTGAGCGGCGGATGGTCGAGCGGGACCTCACCGCCCAGCCATGCCGTTAGACCGCGGAAGGCACCCGTGGTCTGGGTCGAGACGGCGAGGTCGGAGTAGCAGAAGCGCCAGAACGGCTCCTGCCCTCCCCAGCCACGGTCGAGGCACGGCGCCTGCTTCCACAACGACGCGAGCACCGGCAGCGCTGCGAGCAGCGCCACCGGTGCGAACACGGCGGTGGGTCCCTTCGGACCCGCCCGCTCGAAGGCGGGTCGGCCCACTCTCAGCCGCTCTCACCCGTCGTGGGTGTCGGCTCGGGGAGAGGCAGGGTCACCGACGGCTTGGGACCCTTGGTCTTCGTCGGCGTCGGCTTCTCGGTCTTCGTCGGCGTCGGCTCCTCCGAGGGGGTCGTCGTCGTCGAAGTCGGCTCGGGCTCCGGCTCGCTCGTGCGCTCGGGCTCCTGCGTCCGGGTCGGCTGCTGGGTGCGCTTCGGCGCGGCGTTCTTGTTGATGTATGCCGGCTCGGGGAACTTCAGCTTCTCCATCCCCTCGACCGCCTTGCGCATGTAGTCGGTCCAGATGCGCACCGGGATCGTGCCGCCGGTGATGGCGCCCCACCCGGGGACGTCGTCCATCTGGTTCTCCTCCTTGATCGACCCGTCGCCCTGGTACATCCCGACGGCGGTCGCGAGCTGCGGGGTGAACCCGTCGAACCAGGCCGAGTAGTTGTCGCTCGACGTGCCGGTCTTGCCCGCCGCCTCGCGGTTGAGGCGGTCGCCGGCGTACTCGCCGCTGCCCCTCTCGATGACCTGCTGCATCGAGTAGACGACGTCGGAGACGAGGTCCTCGTCGAAGGCCCGGGTCGTCTTGGGCTGGGCCTTGTAGTCGAGCGCGCCGTCGGTCGACTTCACCGACTTCACGTAGTAGGGAGTGGCACGGACGCCCTTGGCCGCAAGGGTGGCGTAGGCGTTGGCCATGTCGATGACCTTGACGCTGTCGCTACCGAGCACGTTGGCGTAGTTGGGGTTGAGCTTGGTGGTGATCCCCGCCTGCTTCGCCGCGGCCGCCGTCTTCTCGGGGCTCGCGATGATGTTGAGCTGGGCGTAGACGGTGTTGACCGAGTCTGCCGTCGCCTCCGGGACGGTGATGCGGCCGTAGTCGCGCTCGTTGAAGTTGCGCACGCCACCGCGGCGGTTGAAGTCGGTCGCCCCTCCGGGGTTCGCGAACTCCTCGAAGTACTGCGGGCTGTTGCCGTCGAAGGACTGGCGGATGCTGAGGTCACCACTCTGGAGGGCGGCGATGAGGGTGAAGATCTTGAAGACCGAGCCTGCCTGCATCGTCGCGTCGGTGGCGGTGTTGAACTGGTTCTTGGCGTAGTCGGCACCGCCGTAGAGCGCCTGCACGGCACCGTCACCGGGCTTGATCGAGGCGAGACCGACGTGGAGGTTCTTGGCCTCCTTGGGGATCCGCTCCTTGATGGCCTCGGCCGCCGCGTCCTGCTTCTTCTTGTCGATCGTCGTGACGATCCGCAGACCCCCGCTGGAGATGTCGCCCTCGTCGACCTTGACCTTCGTGGCGAGCTCGTCCTTGACGAGCTGGACGAGGTAGCCGTTGGTGCCGCCGACGGACGGCGGCGTGTACTTGACGAACGACGTCGGGAAGGTCGCCGCAGCGCGCTGCTCGGCGCTGAGCCAGCCCTCCTTGACCATCGCGTCGAGGATGTAGGCAGAGCGGGTCTGGGCGTTCTTGAGCTGCGAGGCGCCGAGGCGCGGGTCGTAGAAGGACGGGCCCCGGATGGCCGAGGCGAGGAAGGCACCCTCGGCCGGGGTGAGCTTGGAGACGTCCTTGTTGAAGTAGGCCTTCGACGCCGTCTGGATGCCGTAGGCCCCGCGGCCGTAGTAGATGGTGTTGAGGTAGTTCTCGAGGATCTCGTCCTTGGACTGCTGGCCGTCGATCTTGACCGAGATGAGGATCTCGCGGGCCTTGCGCGACAGCGTCCGGTCCTGGCTGAGGAAGTAGTTCTTGACGTACTGCTGGGTGATCGTCGAGCCGCCCTGGGTGGCCTGGCCACCCTTGATCGCAACCCAGACCGCCCGGCCGATGCCGGTCGGGGAGATGCCGTTGTTCTCGTAGAAGTTGCGGTCCTCGGCGGCGAGCAGCGCTCGCTGCACGTGCACCGGCACCTGCTTGAGCTTGACCGACTCGCGGTTGTACTCGGAGACGCGACCGATCTCGGTCTTGCCGTCGGCGAAGTAGATGACCGACGTCTGCGCGGTGGCGACCTCGTTGGGCTCGGGCACGTCCGTCATCGCGTAGGCGATCCCGACCCCGGCCACGCCGAGGACGAAGAGCCCCAGCATCGTGTAGAGGACGCGACGCGGCCACGAGCGCTTGGCGCCGCCCTGGGAACTGCCGGCGCGGCCGGCGCGTCCCTCCTGGCGGCGACGTGCCTCGGCGCGCGAACGGGGTGCGGTGCTCATGAACAACTCTCGGGGGGAAGACAGCAGTGCGGACGTCGGCGCGATCACCACGAGGGCAGACCGCGCCACCTCCAGTATGACGCCACCAACCTGAGTGCGACGTTCAGGAAGCTCTCACCCCCGTGCGGCCACCCGTCTCGGCGACTGACTGCCATTTTCAGCGCCGGCCCCGCTGGTGCGGCGTTCGTGGAAGCCGCTAAACGTGGGAATCAGTCGCGTTGATGTATCGCATCGATATAGCGCTGGGGTACAGTCGCGCTGACAAGGTCGGAGTTTGTCAGTCGACGTCGTGCACAGCGAACGAGGAGGTGCGCATGAGCAAGCGGTCGGAGCTGCTCGACTTCGCGCTTCTCGGGCTGCTCCATGACGGACCGGCCCACGGCTACGAGCTGCGCCGCCGGCTCAACGAGGCCCTCGGTGCCTTCCGCGCGCTGTCCTACGGCACGCTCTACCCCGCCCTCGCCGGACTGCTCGACCGCGGGCTCATCGCGCAGTCCACGGCGGTCGGACCGACATCCGGCTCGTCGAGGACGACCGGCCGCAACCGGATCGTCTACGCGATCACTGCGGCGGGCAAGGAGGCCTTCGACGAGGCCGCCCGGCGCACCGACGCCGCGGCCTACGAGGACGACGGCTTCGGCGTGCGCCTCGCCTTCTTCGGGCGGACCGAGTCGGACGTGCGGCTGCGGATCCTCGAGGGCCGGCGCTCGCGCGTCGAGGAGCAGCTCGAGACCGTGCGCGCCAACGCGACCCGCAACCGCGAGCGGATGGACTCATGGACCTCGGCGCTGCAGCGCCACGGCGAGGACAGCACCGAGCGCGAGGTCCGCTGGCTCACCGAGCTCATCGACGCCGAGCGCCGCCACCCCACCGACCCGGGCCCCCAGCCCTGACCCGACCACAGACCACCTCCCGCCCACAGAACGACCGGGCAGGCCGGCATACGCCGGTCCTGACCGGCACACCACCGAAGGAGAACACCATCATGGGTTCGATCCGCGTCGCCATCGTCGGCGTCGGCAACTGCGCGAGCTCGCTCGTGCAGGGAGTCGAGTACTACAAGGACGCCGACGCCAGCGCGTCGGTGCCCGGTCTCATGCACGTCCAGTTCGGCGACTACCACGTCAAGGACGTCGAGTTCGTCGCCGCGTTCGACGTCGACGACAAGAAGGTCGGCAAGGACCTCGCCGAGGCCATCCACGCCTCCGAGAACAACACCATCAAGATCGCCGACGTCCCCACCACCGGCGTCGAGGTCCAGCGCGGCCACACGCTCGACGGCATCGGCAAGTACTACGCGATGACGATCGACGAGTCCCCCGCCGAGCCGGTCGACATCGTCGCTGCGCTCAAGGCCGCCGAGGTCGACGTCCTCGTGTCCTACCTCCCGGTGGGCTCGGAGCAGGCCGACAAGTTCTACGCCCAGTGCGCCATCGACGCGGGTGTCGCCTTCGTCAACGCCCTGCCGGTCTTCATCGCCTCGGACCCCGAGTGGGCCAAGAAGTTCGAGGACGCCGGCGTCCCGATCATCGGCGACGACATCAAGAGCCAGGTCGGCGCGACCATCACCCACCGCGTCATGGCCAAGCTCTTCGAGGACCGTGGCGTCACGCTGGACCGCACCTACCAGCTCAACGTCGGCGGCAACATGGACTTCAAGAACATGCTCGAGCGCGAGCGCCTTGAGTCCAAGAAGGTCTCCAAGACCCAGGCCGTCACCTCGAACCTCACCGGCGCCCTCGCCGGCGTGACGGACAGCAAGAACGTCCACATCGGCCCGTCCGACTACGTCGCGTGGCTCGACGACCGCAAGTGGGCCTACGTCCGCCTCGAGGGTCGCGCCTTCGGTGACGTGCCGCTCAACCTGGAGTACAAGCTCGAGGTGTGGGACTCCCCCAACTCGGCCGGCATCATCATCGACGCCATCCGCGCGGCGAAGATCGCCAAGGACCGCGGCGTCGGCGGCGCCCTGCTGTCCGCGTCGTCCTACCTCATGAAGTCCCCGCCGGAGCAGCGTCCCGACGACCTCGGTCGCGCGAAGCTCGAGGCCTTCATCGCGGGCACCGAGGAGCGCTGAGCGCCAGTGCGCTGACGGCATACGCCGTGTGAATGCGCCGACTGCGCGTGGGAAACGGGCACTTCGCAAGGGAACAGTTCCCCTGCGAAGTGCCCGTTTCCCACTTCGGGAAAGGTGTGACGAGCGGGGCGAGGGCGCGGCGGTCAGGGGCCGAGGAAGACGACGGCGTTGCCGTCGGCGCTGTGGCAGCGCACGGGCGGCGTCGACTCCGTGGCGAGGCAGGTGACGTCGTACCACTTCTTCGTCACGGTGCTCCAGGTGCGGAACGGCGCCGAGCCGTCGGGGGCGCCGGCCTTGCGGTAGGCCGCGCGGACGGCGTCGGTGAAGGCGCAGGAGGTGTCGCGGTTGCCCGACCACGCCGTGGCGACCGCGTCGTTCCCGCTCGTCGAGCAGCGCTGCGGGGCGTCGGCCAGCCGCGGCCTCGGTGCGTCGTCCGCGGGGGCGCTGCCCTTCGGCGACCCGGACGCGGAGGCACCCGTCGAGGGTGACGTCGTCGGGCCGGCCGTGGCCGCGCCCGTCGGGTCCGGTGCGCCGTTGGACGTCGAGCCGAAGAGCTGGGACAGCGTCCAGGTGCCGAGGACGGTGAGCACGACGAACGTCGCGACCATCGCGGCGACCCGACCGGGGGTGAAGGTGGGAGCGGGGGCGTGCGGCTCGCCGCGCGTCGGTGGTGACGTCACGGCGGCGCCACAGCGCGGGCAGAACCGCGCTCCCGGTGCGAGCCTCTCGTCACACGCGGTGCAGTGCGTGGGCTCGGCCATGGTCAGGGCGCCGGCTGCTCGGGTGTCGTGTCGGCCGGGCCCGTCTCGCCTGGGGTCGAGTCGGAGGGCGTCGGCGCGGTCGTGAGCGTCGGGAACGGCACGATCGTCGGGCCACGGACCGAGCGGCTCGGTGAGGGCGTCGGGGTGGCGGTCGGCTGCGGGGCGCTCGTCCGCCGCGGCCGGCTGCCCGCCGACGTCGCCGCCTCGGTCTCCTCCGGCGTGCTCGTGGGGGTCGCCTCTCCCTCAGCAGGCGTCCCGGTCGTGGCGGCCTCGGCCGCCTCGGGCGGCTCGCTGCCGACGAGGAGCCGGTATGCCGTCTGCCCCCAGAAGCGGTCGCCTCGCCCGGACATGACGAGGCCGTCCCGGGACGAGACGTAGGAGTTGGGCTCCCCGGTGTCGAGGAACACCTTGGCCACGTCGAGGGTGCGGACCCCGCTCGTCCCCGCCCACGCCGCGACGGCGTCGCGGACGTCCTTCGCCGCGTCGTCGGCGGTCGGCGGCTGGAGGGTGACCGTGACGACCGCCCGGGGCCAGGCCTTCCGCAGTGCCTTGGTCGTCGTCGTCAGGCGGGCGGCCACCTTGTCGGCGTCGTCGTTGCGGCCGTAGTTGAGGACGACCACGTCGGGCGCCTTCGGCGAGAGGAATCCCAGCCGTCGGGCGCCGTAGTCGGCGAGGGCCCCGGGCCGGCTGCCGTTGTAGATCGTCACCACCGGGCCGGTCGAGCCGTAGGCCTGCTTCTGGGCATAGACCGTGGGGTCGGCCGGGTCGAGCCGGTGCACCGTCACCCGGCGGTCGCGCCCGAGGAGCTCGCCGAGGATGCCGACCCACTCGCCCTGGCCGTCGCCCGTCTGGTCGCCGAGCACCGCCACGGTCGTCGGCGCTTCGCGCGCGAAGAGCGCCTCGGTCGTCGTCGCGCTCGGGCTGGCCGAGGGTGAGGCCGAGGGGGTCGGGGAGGCGGTCGGGCTGGGCGGCGGCGGCTTCTCCGCGACCTCCGACGCGTCGCGTCCGCTGAGCAGCAGGACCACGCCGACGACGAGCGCGACGTTGATGACGATGGCCAGGACGCCCCAGCCCACGTCGGTCCCACGGAATCGATGCACCGCCTCATTCTGCTACAGCAGCCACGATGGCCCCGCCACGCACGCGTCGGCCGCCACCGCGGGGGAACGACGGGGGTTCGTTATGTTGGCCGTGGTGTCGGGACGGTCACCGGTGCACCGTCGGCCCGACGAGACCCCACGCCGGGGAGGAACGGAGCGTCCATGGGTCGCGCAGCCAACCGGCTCGCCGAGGTCCGACGAGCCCTGTGGCACCTCCGGCAGGGCGGTCCCGACCAGCTCCGTCGCCACCGCGCGAGGCGACGCATCGACGGGTCCGGGCGGGACGGCATACGGATGGGTCGGGACGGGCTCGAGGTGCCTGCGTGGCCGCTGCCCGACCGGGCACCGCGGCGTCCCGGGCTGCGGGTCGGCGTCATCCTCGACGACTTCTCGGCGCTGGCACTGGGCTACGAGTGGGACCAGGTGGCGCTCACCCCGCAGCGGTGGCGCGAGCAGGTGGCGTCCGAGCCGCTCGACCTGCTCTTCGTCGAGTCGGCCTGGCACGGCAACGGCGACGCGTGGCAGTACCACCTCACGGGTCCGTCCGCGCCGCGGCCGGCGTTCGTCGAGCTCGTGCAGTGGTGCCGGGAGCACGGGGTGCCGGCGGTCTTCTGGAACAAGGAGGACCCGGTCCACTACGACGACTTCCTCGACGCCGCCCGGCTCTTCGACCACGTGTGGACGACCGACTCCGACCGGCTCGAGGACTACCGTCGAGACCTCGGCCACGACCGGGTGGGCGTGCTGCCCTTCGGCGCCCAGCAGTCGCTGCACAACCCCGTCCGTCCCGCGGCCGGCCACCAGGACCGCGACGTGGCCTTCGGCGGCATGTACTTCGCGCACAAGTACCCCGAGCGGCGTGAGCAGATGGACCTGCTCCTCGGTGCGGCCGACGCGGCCTCGTCGCGGATGGAGACCGGGCTGGAGATCTTCTCCCGCTACCTCGGCGCCGACGAGCGCTACCAGTTCCCTGCCCCGCTGGACCAGCGCGTCGTCGGCTCGCTGGACTACCCGCGGATGCTCACGGCATACCGGTCCTACAAGGTCTTCCTCAACGTCAACTCGGTCGTCGGCTCACCGAGCATGTGCGCCCGCCGCATCTTCGAGATCACGGCGTGCGGCACCCCGGTGGTCTCGACGCCGAGCCCGGCCATCTCCGAGTTCTTCCCGGCCGACGAGGTGCTCCAGGTCGCCACCGCGCAGGAGGCGGAGTGGACGCTGCGGGCGCTCGTGGGCAGCCCCGAGCTGCGCGACCACACCGTCCACGCGGCGCAGCGCCGCATCTGGGAGGGCCACACCTACACCCACCGCGTCGACGACGTGCTTCGCGGCGCCGGCCTCTCCTCGTATGCCGTCACATCCCGTCAGCGGACCGTGAGCGCCTTGGTCTCGACGAACCGGCCCCACCAGCTCGAGCACGTGTTGACGACGGTGGGCGCCCAGCGCGGCGTCGAGGTCGAGCTCGTGCTGCTCACGCACGGGTTCGAGCCCGGGTCCGATGTCCGGGCGCGCGCGGCAGAGCTGGGGATCGAGCGGTTGACCCTACTGCACGAGCCGGCGACGACGTCGCTCGGCGCGTGCCTCAACCGGTGCGTGGAGGCGGCCTCCGGCGAGGTCGTGGCCAAGATGGACGACGACGACCTCTACGGCCCGGACTACCTGCGTGACCAGCTCCACGCCCTCGACTACTCCGGCGCGGCGGTCGTCGGCAAGCAGGCCCACCACATGTGGGTCGAGGCCTTGGACGCGACGATCGTGCGCTTCCCCGAGCGCGAGCACCGGTTCACCGACCTCGTCATGGGCCCGACGATCGTGGTGTCGCGGGAGGTCGCTCTGGCCCATCCGTTCGCCGATGTGGGGCGGGGTGAGGACACCGGGTTCCTCCGTGACGTGGTCGCCGGGGGCAGCCAGGTCTACTCCGCCGATAGGTTCAACTTCGTCCAGATGCGGCATACTTCGCAGCGCCACACCTGGGAGGCCACGACGGCCGAGCTGCTCGCGAACGCACGCGTGCTGGCCTATGGGCAGGGTCTGGCCCACATCATGTTCTGAAACCAAGGGGACACCACGTGAACACCAAGACCGTTGCCGTCATCGGCCTCGGCTACATCGGGCTGCCGACGGCGGCGATCCTGGCCAGCAACGGCGTGCGGGTCATCGGGGTCGACGTGAGCGACCGTCACGTCGACGCCGTCAACCGCGGTGAGGTGCCGTTCGTCGAGCCCGACCTCGCCACGCACGTCGCGGGCGGGGTGAGCCAGGGGATGCTGTCGGCGCAGAAGGACACCCCGCACGCCAACACCTACATCGTCGCGGTGCCGACGCCGTTCAAGGACGGCTACGCGGCCGACCTCTCCTACATCGACGCCGCCACCGACGCGATCATCCCCCAGCTGCGCGGTGGCGAGCTCATCATCCTCGAGTCGACGTCCCCGCCCGGCGCCACCCAGCACCTCGCGGACCGCGTCCTCGCCGCGCGCCCCGACCTGTCGCTCGACGGCTCCGGCGAGCGCCCGGTCGTCCACTTCGCCCACTGCCCCGAGCGGGTGCTGCCGGGCCGCGTCATGATCGAGCTCGTCACCAACGACCGGATCATCGGTGGGCTCACCGTCGAGGCGGCCGAGCGCGCCCGTGACCTCTACGAGGTCTTCTGCGACGCCGAGCTCCACCTCACCGACGCCACGACGGCCGAGATGGCCAAGCTCACCGAGAACTCGTTCCGCGACGTCAACATCGCCTTCGCCAACGAGCTGTCCGTCATCGCCGACAAGCTCGGGATCGACGTCTTCGAGCTCATCGAGCTCTCCAACAAGCACCCGCGCGTCAACATCCTCCAGCCCGGCCCCGGCGTCGGCGGGCACTGCATCGCCGTCGACCCGTGGTTCATCGTCAGCGCCGTGCCCGACGAGGCCCGCCTCATCCGCACCGCCCGCGAGGTCAACGACCACAAGCCCGAGGTCGTCCTCGCCAAGGTCAAGGAGCGCGCCGACCGCTTCAAGGAGCCGGTCATCGCCGCGCTCGGCCTCGCCTTCAAGCCGGACATCGACGACCTGCGCGAGTCGCCCGCCCTCGGGATCACCAAGCAGCTCGCCGAGCGGCACCCGGACGCGCACATCCTCGCGGTCGAGCCCAACATCGACGAGCTGCCGGGCGTCCTCGTCGGGCAGGCGCACGTGAGCCTCGAGAGCACCGAGGACGCGATCAAGCGCGCCGACATCGTCGTGCTCCTCGTCGACCACCGCGAGTTCAAGCACCTCGACCGGTCGCTGCTCGCCGAGAAGGCCGTCATCGACACGCGAGGCGTCTGGCGCTGATCGCGGCGCGGCGCCGGGAAACCCGCGCTGCACCGGGCTGGCCGTCCGACTGGCCGCGTGACCGCCTGACCGCCGGGTGGCCTCAGTCCGCGGTCGGCGCCGTCTGCGAGGAGCCGAGCACGCCGTCGAGCGAGCGCAGGATCGTCTCGTAGACCTCGGGCGTGTAGTGGAACGGCGCGAGGCCCCAGCGGTGCCCCGGGTCGGCGAGCACGGCCTCCTGGGGGACCTCGACCATCGCGAAGCCGCGCTCTCGCAGCCGCTCGTAGTAGCCGACGTAGAGCGCGTTGGCGTCCTTGGCCCGCATGCCCATGCTCCACGGCGACGTCTTGCCCTCGGTGGTCCGCAGCGCCCACGGCACCCTCAGGACCACCGTCCGGTCGAAGAGGTCGAGGGCGCGCAGACGGGCCTCGAAGCGGTCGACCGCGGCGTCCCACAGCGCGACGTGCTCGGGTGAGCCGAGGGGCAGGTGCTCCGCGCCGTCGAGGACCTCGCGGAGCTCGGGCAGCTGGGTGTTGTCGATGCTCCTCGTGACGACCGTCCCGTCGGCGAAGCGGTGGATGCCGTGGCGCTCGTCGGTGAGGTCCCACAGCAGGACCTCGACCCGGGGCGCGAGCTCCTCGAGCCGTTCGCCGAAGCTGCCGGCGAAGTCGCCGCGGATCATCGACTCCTGGAACTTCGAGGTCGTGCTCAGCCGCTCGGGCAGGTGGTGGCTCGCGTCGCTGCCGACCGAGACGACCGACTGGCGGGCGACGTAGGCACGCAGGTCGACCGACCCCTTGCGCGCGAACTCCATCGTGTCGCGACCGACACAGCTGCCGTAGACGAGGACACGAACCGGACGGTCGGTGGGTTCGGGCACGTCTCTCCAGGTTCTCGACTGCCGGCGGAGGGCCCCACCGACTCCTCAGGATACCGAGCACGGCCGGCAGGTCCGGCGCTGCCGTCGCCCCCGGCTGCCGGTCCCGGCGCCCTCCGGGCCGGCCGCTGGTCCCGGCGGGACGCTCGTCGCTCGGTGGTGCGGGTCCGGCGCGCGAAGTAGATTGTGCGGGTCCCGACGCCCGCCGAAAGCAGCCGTTCTCCTCATGGTCTCCACCCGCTCGACGTCGTCGCGGACCCGTGCCTTCCAGCTGGCCCTCCTGGGCTGCGCCCTGCTGTGGTGCGTGGCGGTCGTCGTCCTCGTCATGCAGCTCTCAGCCCCCACCCTCACGATCGTCCTGCTGGCGCTCCTGGGAGTCGTAGTGCCCGCGGCGGTGACGGGAGTGGCGCTGCTCGCCGTCCGGACCTACCGGCAGCGCGCCGATGCGATGGCGACGAGGGTGTCGAACCTCGAGCGCCGTGTCGCCGCCCTCTCGGCGGCCTCACCCCAGTCGGCGACGGCGCTGCAGGGGCGGCTGGACGCCCTCGAGAGCACGGCCGGGCCGGCGAGGCTGGCGGAGGTCGTCGACGCCGTGGTCACCCTCGCCCGTCACCAGGGGCTGGCCCTGACCGACGTGCTCACCCCCCGGCAGGCGGCCGACCAGGTCCTCGCCGCCCTCGAGCGTCGACGTCACCTCGAGGCGCTCCCCTACCTCGCCGCCTTCCCCGGCCTGCACGCCGCGCTGAGCGTGACGCACGCACGGCGGCTGCAGCAGGGCCTGCTCCGGCTCGGCTACCTCGACCGGTCGGCCGAGCTGAGCCGGTCGGTCGCCGACCGGACCGGAAGGCCCGACGACGAGGCGCGCGCCGCGCTCTACGCCTCCGAGCTCGCGCTCTACCGCGGCGAGGTCGATCCCGACCTCCCGCTGGCGTCCCCCGACGGACCGCCGCGTCCGGGCGTGGTGATGCACGTCGTCGGCAAGGCGCTGCCTGAGACGCAGTCGGGCTACACCCTGCGCACCCAGTACACCGTGCAGGCCCAAGCCCGGGCCGGTCTCGAGCCGGTCGTCGTGGCGCACTCCGGGTCGGCCGGGGAGGCGGCCGAGACGACGACGACGTACGAGCACGACGGCATACGCCACCACCTCCTCGCGGGTCCGCGACGGGGCGACGGTCCCTGGGACGTGTGGCTGGCAGCCAACGTCGCGGCCCTCGCCGAGGTCGTCGCGAAGGAACGGCCCGCCGTCCTGCACGTCCACTCCGACTTCATGAACGCGCTCATCGCGCTTCCGGTCGCCCGCCACGCCGGCATCCCGATCGTCAACGAGACGCGGGGGTTCTGGGAGGAGAGCTGGTTCTCGCGCACCGCGGAGGCGTCGGGCTGGCCGGACGCCACCGAGCTCGAGGAGCGGTTCGGCCTGCCGGACATGTACCGCCTCAGGGTCGAGAGCGAGGCGCGCACGCGCAGCGAGTCCGACGCCGTCGTGACCCTCGCCCGCGTCATGGAGGCGCACATCGAGCGCGTCGGGGACCGCCTCGACCTGCCTGCTCCCCCGGTCTTCCTCGCACCCAACGCGGTCGACGGTGACGAGTTCCCGGTCCTGCAGGACAGTCCGGAGACCCGCTCCGGGCTCGGGATCGAGGCGGACGCCCTCGTCGTCGGCTACATCTCCTCGGTCGTCGAGTACGAGGGCATCGACACCCTCGTGCGGGCGGCATTCGAGCTCGAGGCCGCGCTCGACGCGAGCACCGACGTCGATGCCGAGGGGCAGCCGGACGAGGCCGGCGACGACAACGGCCTCGACGGGCTGGTGGAGCGGCTGCGCGCGGTGCACCCCGACTCAACCGACGACACGCTCCGGTCCCACGCCGAGGAGCTCGTGGCGGCCGTGGCCCCGCTGCGCGGCACCCCCGTGCGGCTGCTCGTCGTCGGCGACGGAGCCGAGCTGCCGGGACTGCGAGCACTGGCGACCGGCCTCGACATGCGCAGCGTCGTCTTCGCGGGCCGCGTGGGCCACGACCTCGTCGCCGACCACTACGCCGCGATCGACCTCTTCGTCGTGCCCCGCAAGCGGGCCGCCGTCACCGAGCTCGTCACGCCGCTCAAGCCCTTCGAGGCGATGGCCACCGGGCGACCGTGCGTCTTCTCCGACGTCGCCGCGCTCGCCGAGATCGGGTCCGACAGCGGCTGCGCCGAGCTCTTCCGGGCCGGCGACCACCACGACCTGGCGATGACCGTCGCAGCCCTGCTCGCCGACGCCGGGCGCCGGGAGCAGATGGCCCGCGACGGCGCCGCGTGGGTGCGGGCGGAGCGGTCGTGGGACCGGAACGCCGCGACCTACCGCTCCGTCTACGAGTCGGTCGGCGCGAAGCTCGAGACGGACGCCGCCGACGCCGCGGACGCACGGCTCTAGGCCGGCGCCGCGGACGTCGGTCCCGGGGCAGCACCCCGGGACGGACGCCCACTCAGGTCAGGTGCCGGCGCAGCCCGCGCAGCGACCACTCCTCCGACGGGCGCGCGGCCGCCTCCCTCACGTAGTCGAGGTACTCGTCGGGCGGCGGCACCCTGTGGCCCGGGCCCAGGTAGGGCGTGTGCTCCGTGAGCCGCCCGGCGTTCGGCGAGGCGAGGAACGCCTCGCGGAACGGCCCGAAGTGGTGCTGGTAGTGCATGTCGTCGCCCGGGTTCTGGATGAGCACGACGTCCTGGTCGAAGCCGATCCGCCGGTACCGCTCGATGAGATCCATGCGCGGCCCCTGGATATCGTCGCCCGCGACCGTGGTCCGCCCGAAGATGGCCCAGTGGGCGGTCTCGGCGATCCGCGGGACGTACTCGTCGATCTGGATCTGCGGGTTGAACGACACGACCCGCGCGCCGTCGAGGTAGGCCCCGAGCTGGAGCGCCGCGAAGCCGCCGCCGGAGTTGCCGACGAGGAGGACCTTCTCGATCCCCTTGTGGCGGGCGTAGGCCTCGATCATCCGCGCGATGTCGAGGTGGAGGTCGACGTCCTCGTTGCCGACGTACCAGGACAGGATCATCCGGGCGTCGAGGTCGAGGCAGGGGTCCGAGAAGAACATCAGCGGGCCGAGCCCGAGCTGCGAGAAGGAGCGCATCCGCTCGTACCTCGGCATCGCCAGCCGGGACCGGTCCGTGGCCCCGTGGAAGTAGATCGTGAGGATGTCGCCCGGTCCGTCGAGGAGGTAGGTCGACGGCACGAGCTGCCCTCGGTCGACGCTCCACACCGCGGGCTCGACGATGCCCTCGGGCATCGTGGACGAGTCGAGGGTCGTGTGGACCGGCACCGTGTATGCCGGTTGCACGAGCTGCTCGTCGGCCCACCGGACGAGCGCGGTCCGGCGCACCTTGCCGACGAGAGGGTGCGAGGCGACCGAGTCGGCGAGGTCGGTGCCGGCGACGTCGACGAGGGCCGCGGCCAGGCCGTGGTCGCGCAGGCCGGTGACGCGCAGGTCATGTCCGGCGGCGACGAGCTCCTCGATGCCCTGGCGCCTCGCCTCCGGGGTGCCGCCCTGCTCGCGGATCCGGGCCTTCGTCGACTCGATGGCGGCCCGCACCGCGAGGCGCTGTTCGAGGGCCTCGACGTCGGTGAGCTGCCCGGCCGCCGCGACCTCCATCGTGCGGTCGATCGCCTCGTCCGGGTCGAGACCAGGCGGCATGACGGCGGACAGGTCAGGGGTGACGACGAGGGTCTCGTCGAGCTGCTTGTCCCTGATGTCGACGGTGAACTCCTTGCCCGCGTGGGGCACCCGGCGCGCACTGAATCGGCTCTGGTCCACGACGTCGGAGATGACCGTCACCGCACGGGCACTCGTACCTGTCAGAGGGACGCGCAGGCGCCAGGCCAGCCGTGACCCGCTCGCATCGGTGAGCTCGTCGACCGTGCTGTCGCGGACGGCTCCGGCCGAGGCGAGGAGCGACACCGTCTTGCCGTCCGCGTGCAGGAGGAAGCCGCTGGTGACGGTCTCGACCTCGACGTCGGGGGCGACGATCCACTGCACGTGCGCGCGGAACTCCTTCGAGGCGCGCACGGTGTCGTCGACGACGACGTAGTTGCCGGTGCGGACGAAGACCACGTGCCGCTGCCACTGCACCGCGAGGTGGACCGAGTTCTTGACGACGAAGCCGTCGAGCTGCTCGTCGGAGTACTGCCGCACGAGCTCGGCACCGCCGAGGATGCGGTAGCGGACGTCCTCGACGTGGACGATCGAGTGGGCGTCGTCGCCGCTCGCCTCGTCGGCGGGCGGGTCGATGAGCCAGTCCCGACCCTGCGAGGAGTAGGTGATCCGCGAGGGGTCGTGGTGCGCCTCGCGGCCACGGACGGGTCCGAGGATGAGGCTGACGTGCGTCTCCTCGCGGGCGTCACGCTCCGTCTCACCCCAGCCGCTGCGCAGCGACACCAGGCCCTGCGGGTCGACGTGGCGGATGGCGACGGGCGGCGAGCCCTCCTCGCCACCCGTGACGACGTAGCGCATCTGCGAGCTGTCAGCCCCGGGCACCCGGTCGGGAACCCGCCCACCCATGGGCACGAGCGTGCCGTCGGGTCGCATCGCCTGGACCCAGAAGTCCTCGCCGTGGAGCCGGTCCATGACGGGGTGGTCGGCGGGGATGCCGAGCTCGCGGAGCTCGCCCTCCCACTGGTCGGCCGTCTCGACGATGGCCGCGAGGTCGTCGGCGACGACGTAGCCGTCCTCGCGGAAGACCTCGGTGGCGGTCCGGACGGCAGCCTCGCGCAGCGCGTCGTCGGAGTCGCCTCGCGCCGCCTGGAGGGCGAGCTGCACCCGGAGGACCTGGAGCCGCCGGGCCGCCGTCCCGCCCCGGACGGAGCGCTCGAGCATGTCGAGGTGCAACGGGATCGCCGCCGCCGCGGGCGAGTCGGGCGTGACGCCGAGGGCGAGCGCGATGGATCGCTGCTCGAGCGCGTGGTCGGTCCACGCCACCGACTCCAGCTGACCGGCCGTCGTCGAGCTCGCCCACGCCTCGAAGAGGCGCGACCAGGCGGGTCCGGCCTCCGGCGTCGTGCCGCGCACGCGCCGGAGCGCGTCCAGCCACCGCATCGAGTGCAGCTCGAGGAGGTGGATGCGGGCCAGGTGGGCGGTGTCGTCGAAGGTCGTGGGCGAACCCACAGCGAGCATGCTCTCCCCGAGGGTGAGCCGGCCCTCCACCAGGTCGCGCGCGACGTCGGCGTCGCTTCTCCGGGGCACGAAGAAGGCGGTCTGCAGCCGGGTGGTGAGGAGGTCGCGGTCCATCAGGCGCGCACCTCTCGCCGGCGGCGGTTGAGTCCTTCGACGTGACGGTCGAGCTGGTCGATCCAAAGCCCACGGTTGAGCCAGGACTCGTGCACCGGCAGCGCGTCGTCGCTCTCGATCGTCTTCAGGAACGTCTCGACGCCCTTCGGGCGCAGGAACTGCGGCCACAGCCGCGGGTTGCGGAAGACGTCGTGGAAGTAGTCGGGATCGGTGTCGTAGGTGGCCAGCTTGCGCTTCATCCCACGCCGCGAGTCGGCGACCTCGGCCTTGTAGTAGCGGATGTCGGCCCACGGCGGGATCGCCCGGCGGACGATCTCGTCGGGGAAGACCTTGCCCACCTTCTCGTCCGGCTCCAGGTCGAAGCAGGCGCGCACGTATGCCGGCCCCGACAGCATGATCGCCGACATCGAGCCGAGCGCCTGGTTGCCCCAACGACGGAACTTCTCGGTGAGGTAGAGGTAGTCGAGCGAGGCGATGTCGGGACGGCCGTGGCCCACGGCCCGCTCGTATACGTCGTCGAAGAGGCCCGCCATCGCCTCGTGCGCGACATCGGTGGCGAGCGGTCCGCGGAAGCTCCGCGCGGCATACGCGACGGGGTGCGGGAGCTCCGCGATCCGCTCGTAGTCGCCGGGGCGGTGGTAGTAGTAGCCGTGCATGATCTCGCCGCCGACGCCGCCGATGCTCAGCCCGGCCGAGCGTCCCGGGATCCGCACGTTGGCGCGCGCGTTCGTCGGGGCCGCGTCGCCGTCCCACATGGCGAAGGCGTTGGCGAGCCGGTCGTGCAGCGGCATGGTGATCGCACCCGGCGTGGGGACGGTGACGTCGTGCCGCACCTCCTGCCCCGGCTCGAAGGTGCCCTCGAGCGAGGCCATGAGCTCGGAGGCGATCTCGGCCTCGGCCTCGAGCGTGCCGAGGGTGACGACCCGGGCACTGCCGCCGCCGCTGAGCCAGATCGAGGCGGTCATCCGCGAGTCGCGGCCACCGCTGAGGTAGAGCGTCGGGACCTTGACCGTGAGCGCGTCGAGGTTGCGGGCGATGGTCCGCGTCTGCGCAACGACCTCGTCGTAGTCCGGGCGAGCGTCGCGGGCGCCCACGAGCTCGGTGAGGTCGGTGTGCTCGCGGAAGACGACCCCGCCGCGCGGGTCGACGTCGATGCACTGGGCCTCGCGCAGCCGGCGGATGCCCCGGATGGGTGAGTCGTCGCGCATGAACCAGCCGGAGAGCGCGTAGCGGCCGACTCCCTCGATGTCGACCTCGGCGGGTCCGTCGAGGAAGTGGGTGAGGATGCCGATGTGGTTGGAGGCGGCGACGAAGTCGTCGGTGACGACGTAGTAGCACCGGCCGACACCGAGCGTGTCCGCCCACACCCGCACCGAGCCGTCGGAACGTCGGTGGATGCCGAAGTGGTTGGGCAGCAGCCGGCCCATCGCACCCCCGCGGACGACCGAGGCCAGCCCCGGCCAGTAGGTCTCGGGGGTGTGGTCCTCGTCGACCGGGATCGGCGGCTGGGACACCGCGAAGATCTCGTGGCCACCTCCGGACTGCTCCTCGTGCCACGTCGGTGGGCGCCAGGCGCCGTTCATCCGGTCGGCGTTGAACATCGCGACGCGGCCGTCGGTCCACTGGTGGTCCTCGGCCTCGCCGAAGATGCCGCGGGCGTCGTCGACGACGGCACCGAAGAGGGTGGGCAGGAGGTGCTCGGCGGCCTCGGTGCGTGCCACGCAGACGAAGTTGATGTTCACGGAGGTGTCCTCTCGTCGGAAGTGCTCGAGGTCGCCGTCAGGCGAGGCGCAGCCGGGTGTCGACCGAGGCCCGGGTCTCGATCGGGAAGGTGAAGCCGAGGGACCACGTCGCCTCCAGCGAGCGGTCCTGGCGTGAACGCCATCCCCGCAGCGGTTCGGCCTGGCCGCGCACCGGCTCGACGAGCCGGCCGGGGCCGGTGACGACGAGACGGGTGGTCACGTCGTCACGCGTCGCAACGAGCACGACATCGCCCCCGTCGTCGGCCGACTCGAGCTCGAAGTGGCCCGAGACGTTGAACCACAGGGTGCCCTCGCGTGGCTCCGGGGACTGAGAGAAGACCGCGTCCTTGACGAGCAGCTCCCGGCCGGGCCGGTAGACGACGCGGCGACGGTGGACGTAGTCGGCGTGGTGGACCCGGCCGGAGAGGTCGAAGACCCCGTCCTGTGCGGTGCAGTCCAGCAGCCCGCTGCCGTAGGGGGCGCGCGTGCGGCGCTCCTGGTCCCGGCCGTCGATCATGAGGGTGTTGTGCGCCATCGTGCCCTCGACGTACTGGCGCTCGGGTGCGGCGTAGTAGAACCCCTGGCTCCGCAGCGGCGAGTCCGACGGCAGGAGGTCGCCGTAGCCGAACCGGCCACCGTCGGTGAGGATCTGCTGCCCGCGGTCGAACCACACGACGTTGAGGTCGTCCGCGTGCTTGTGCGCCCGGGAGTGGAACGCGGCGCTGAAGGCGAGGTAGCCGCTGTCGCGCAGGGTCCCCGGGCCCGTCGGCTGCGGCGACCGGACGAAGGCGTAGCCACCCTCCGGGTAGACCGCGAGCTCCTCGGTGGGGCGCTCGCCCCGGCTGCCGTCCGAGAGGATGAACTCCGTCTGGGGGTCGATCGACTGGGCGTCGGGACGGACCATCCTCGTCTCGGGCGAGTCACCGAACTGCACGATCGCGCCGTCGGGCTGGACCATCCAGCCCAGCACGTGTGCCGCGCGCTCGACGCGACCCTTGACCTCGGGGTCCTCGATGAGACCGTCGTGAACGGCCAGCTCGAACGAGGCGAGCAGCATGCGGTGGTAGTCCGGGGAGTGCTCGAGGTGCACGCCGTCCTCGGCGAACTGCGAGACCGCCATCTGCGCGAGCCGCGCCCGTCCCTCGGTCTCCGTCGCCGGCGCATCCGGGAACATCGACGCGTACTTCGCGGCGTGGACCTGCGACACCGCGGTGTAGAAGCCGTGGTTGTTGTTGGGGTTGAAGGCCCGGTCGCGGTGGAGCTCGTCGAGGTGCCATGCGACGGCCTCGGCGAGGACGACGGCGTGGTCACGCATCTCCGGCACGCGGGCGGCACGCAGCGCGAGCGCGAGGAGCCGGGGCAGGCGCAGTGCCTGCGACATGTCGTACCAGGCCATGGGGTCGAGCTCGTCGTCGGCGCCGCGGTGGATCTCGACCCAGGAGAGGGCGATGCGCACCGCCTCATCGAGCCAGCGGCGCTCCCCCGTCTCGTCGTAGGAGCGCAGGAACGGGTCCATGAACTCCCACGCGTGGAGGTGGAAGCCCCACGACCGGTGCTCACGCCCGTAGCGCGCCCAGTCGTCGATCGTCGCGACGGGAACCGGCTCGAAGCTCGCGAAGCGCCATCCGTCGTCCAGGACCGACTGCGCCGACTGGCGGATGTCCTGGATCGTGAACCAGCCCTTGAGGCCCGGCAGCGTCGCGGTGGCGAGCTGCTCGACGAGCTCACCGGGGTTGACCCCCCGCTGCTCGAGCGCGATCTGCGACTCGACGACGAGGCTGGTCGGCCCGTCGTAGCCGAGCTGGCGGTAGACGCGGTAGTACTCGTTCACGTTCCTGTCCCATGATCGGTGGTTGCGCACCCAGCGGGCGGCGCGTGCGCCGAGGTCGCGACGTCGCTCCGGGTCCCCGGTGAGCCGCAGCAGGGTCCTGGCCAGGTCGTCCGGGTCGTCCGCGTGGAACGTCTCGACCGCACCGGACTGATCGGCGATCTCGCTCAGCGCACCGACGTCGGAGAGGATGACCGCCCGTCCGGTGGAGAAGGCCTCGAAGGGCTTGAGCGGGGTGACGAGGTCGGCGACCTGCGACTTCTTGCGCGGGACGACGAAGACGTCGATGAGGCCGTAGTAGCGCAGCACGTCCCCGTGGGGCACACGGCCCGTGAAGAAGACGTCGTGGACCTGGTCGCGCTCGACCTGCTGCTGGAGGACCTGCAGGTGGTCGCCGTCGCCGACGAGCAGCAGGCACAGGGGCCGGTCGGACGCGGCGGCCGCGAGGCGGTAGGCCTCGATGAGCGTGCCGATGCCCTCGTACTCGACGATCGAGGAGATGTAGCCGACGACGACCGCACCCTCGGGCAGGCCGATCTCGGCGGCGAGCTCGCGGTCGGGCGCCTGGACCGGGAAGTTCTCCGACTCGACCGCGTTGGGGACGAGCGTCACCTTCGCGGGGTCGATCTGGCCGTGCGCCGACTCGAGGATGTGGTCCCGCATGACCTCGGCGAGCGTGAAGACGTGGTCGGGCAGGAGCCGCGCCGCCTCCTCCGCGTTCTTGCGCAGCGTGTAGGCCGCGGGGAGGCCGTAGAGGTCGAACATCGTCTCGGCCGAGTGGCGCCAGCGGTTCGCGACGAGCCGGCGCGAGAGCCAGGACTCCTCCCAGAAGCCGCGGGACTCGTAGACCGTCGGGATGCCGAGCCGGCTCCCGACCGCGTGCACGATGAGGGCGTTGAGGAAGTCGGACTGCGCGTGCAGGATGCTCGGCCGCAGCCGGTGGACGAGCTCGGCGAGAGCGTCGATGTTGAGCCGGAGCCAGTCGTCGAGCAGCATCTCGTTGCGCGCCTGACCGGGCAGCAGGTGGTAGTCGATGCCGTCGTGCGTGTAGCTCTCGATCGAGGTGACGGTCCGGTCGGTGATGCCCACCTGACCCACGACGGCGACGGGCAGGCCACGTCGTGCCTGCGCGAGCGCGGTGTAGTGCGTCCGGAGCGTGTAGCCGGTCTGGGTGTCGGGCAGGACCCGTCCGACCATGTGGAGGATGGGGCCGCGGGGGTCGTGGGCCGACCCCTCGGCCAGGGTCGACGTCACGAGCGTCGGGTGGGTGAACACCTCGATCTCGTGCTCGAGCCTCGCGACGGCGTAGGCGTCGGTCTCGCGCCCGGTCTTGGCCTGCACCGTGGCCACGACCTCGTGCGCGAGGTCCCAGTAGCCGGCGGTGCGGTAGTGACGGTAGAGCCGACGCAGCGTCGTGAGGCTCTGGTCCTCGAGGAGGTCGAAGGACTCGATGAGCGGACGCAGCTCGAGGAGCTCGTCCCGCTCGAGGTAGTCGCGGAAGAGCTTGGCGGCGAGCTCGCGCGTGAGCAGGGCGCGCGGCTGCCGGCCGAGCTGGATCCCCGACTCGAAGGCGCTGCGGACGGTCTCACGGGTGGAACCCCGGAGGTCGCCGAGATCGGCCTGGAGCGACTCGAGCAGGTCCGCCGGGACGCGCTCGCGCAGGACCCGGACGTCACGCCGCAGCCGCGTGGCGTCGGCGTTGGCGTCTGCGATCCCGGAGGCGACGGCGTCGAGCCTCTCGTCGGCGGCCGCGAGCCCGGCCGTCGCGGTCCGGGACACCTCACGGGTGAGGGCCTCGAGCCGCCGCGCCTCGGTCGCCCGGCGGTCGCTCGCGGCGGCCATCCGCTCGACGGTCCGCAGCACCGCCCAGCACGCACCGAGGATGAGCAGGGCCCCGACGACGACGGCGGCGAGGGCGAGGACGCCCGAGCCCCGAACGGCCGCCAGGGCGAGGAGGACGAGGACGAGGACCGCACCGGCTGCCGCTGCGAGGACCGCCGTGCGCGCGCGGGCACGAGCGGAGGCGCCGCCCGGCGGTCGCGGGGTCTGCGAAGAGGTCGGCTCCACCGCGGGCGCGTTCGCCATCAGGCCTCCCTGAAGTCGGGCAGCCGCTCGCCGATCCCGAAGAGCGAGGCGATGGCGGCGACCGACCGGGCGGCCGCCCTGCCGTCGCCGTAGGGGTTCACGGCGTTCGACATCTCGGCGTATGCCGTCGCGTCGTCGACGAGGCGCGACACCTCCGTGACGATGCGCTCCTCGCCTGTCCCGATGAGCTTGACCGTGCCGGCGTGGACGGCCTCGGGCCGCTCGGTGTTCTCGCGCATGACGAGGACGGGCTTGCCGAGCGACGGCGCCTCCTCCTGCACGCCGCCGGAGTCGGTGAGCACGATCGTCGCGGCCTTCATGAGGCGGGTGAACTCGCCGTAGGCGAGCGGCTCGGTGACGAGGACGTTGTCGAGGCCCTGAACCTGCGGCAGGACGGCCTCACGCACGATCGGGTTGCGGTGCACCGGGAGCACGATGAGGTGCTCCGGGTAGCGCTCGGCGAGCCGGCGCAGGGCCCGACCCACACCCTCCATCGCCCCGCCCCAGTTCTCGCGGCGGTGGGTCGTCACGAGGATGACCGGGCGCCCTGCCCGCTCGGTCTCGAGGAGCCGCTCGTCGGCATACGGGATGTCCTGCTCGACCGTGTGGAGGAGGGCGTCGATGACGGTGTTGCCGGTGACCGCGATGGTCTCGCCGGGCAGCGACTCGCGCAGGAGGTTGTCGCGCGACGTCGCGGTCGGCGCGAGGTGGAGCGCCGCGATCTGGCTCGTGATCTTGCGGTTGGCCTCCTCGGGGAACGGGGAGGAGATGTCGCCGCTGCGCAGGCCCGCCTCGATGTGGACGACGGGGATGCGCCGGTAGAAGGCGGCGATCGACGCAGCCGCGACGGTCGAGGTGTCGCCCTGGACGACGACGGCGTCGGGCGCGACGTCGACGAGGACCGGGTCGAGCCGGTCGAAGACCTTGGCCATGAGCCCGTTGAGCGTCTGGCCGTGGGCGAAGACGTCGAGGTCGTGGTCGGGGACGATGCCGAAGATCTCGTTGACCTGGTCGAGCATCTCGCGGTGCTGCCCGGTGACGACGGTGACCGACTCGAGCTCGGGGTGCTCCTCGATGGCTCGGATCACCGGGGCGACCTTGATGGCCTCCGGACGCGTTCCGTAGATGGTCATGATGCGCTTGGGCATGGGGTCTCTCAGGTGGGGTTGGAATGTCGGGCGATGTGGCGGTCGGTCGTGGGGTCCTCGGGATGGACGACCGTGGCGCGCAGCTGCGCGCGGGCGTCCTCGAGGAGCCCTTCGGCCTTCTTGGTCTCCCCCTGGGCGAGGTTCCAGGCCCACCAGCGGTAGGCCCGGGCGGTCTCGTAGGCAGGTCCGTCGAGGACCATGCGGCCCTGGTGCAGCCAGATGGCGCGGGTGCACATCTCCTCGACGGTCTGGGCGACGTGCGAGACGAGGAAGATCGTGCCGGCAGCACGGCGGATCTCGGCCATCCGCTCCTCGCTGCGCTCCTTCGACGCGACGTCGCCCGTCGCGAGCGCCTCGTCGATGAGGAGGATCTCCGGTCGGGCGGTCGCGGCGATGGCGAACCGCAGGCGCGCACCCATGCCGGAGGAGTAGGTCTTCATCGGCCGGTGGATCGCCGAGCCGAGGGCCGCGAGGTCGAGGATCTCGGGGACGAGCTCCTCGAGGTCGTCGGGTGTCTTGCCCATGGCGAAGAGGCCGAGCCGGACGTTCTGCAGACCCGACAGCTCGGGCAGGAGGGCGGCGTTGACCCCGAGGAACGACGGGGTCGACGTGGCGAGCACCTCCCCCGCGGTCGGGGTCTCGAGCCCGGCCATGACACGCAGCATCGTGCTCTTGCCGGAGCCGTTGTGCCCGACGACGCCGATCGACTCGCCCGCGCGGGCGACGAAGGAGACGTCGTCGACGGCGCGCACGGTGACGACGCGGTTCCACCCGAGCCGCCTCGCGACACGGTCAGGTCGGGACACCGGTCCGTGCTGGTGCTCGGAGCTGGAGACCCGGTAGTGGACCGAGAGGCGGCGCACGCTCACGGTCGGCTCGCCCAGCGGGACCTCAATGCCCTTCTTGGGGGCGTCCTTCGCCTCGGTCTCACTCACGGCCGTAGCTCTCCTCGCCCTGCCAGAAGTAGATGAAGCCGAAGATCGGGGTGACCAGGGCCCACGCGCCGAGGGTGAGCCAGAGGGTGACGTCGGGCATCCGCGCGTAGAGGAGGAGGTCGCGCGAGATCTCGAGGACGCAGTAGGTCGGGTTGATCTGCATCGCGGCGAGCAGACCGGGGTGCTCGATCCAGCGGTCGATGGAGTACATGACGCCCGAGCCGTACATCCAGAACCGGGAGAAGAAGCCCAGCACGAGGCGGAGGTCAGGGATCGCGGCGGCCAGGCGGGCGGCATACATCGTCAGGCCGAGGTTGAAGAGCGCCTGGAGGACGAGGACGGCGGGGAAGAGCAGCCAGTACCAGGACAGGGTCGCGTGCGGCGGGATGACGAGGATCATCACGAACATCGTGCAGATGACGGGGAACATCGAGATCGTCTCGCGGAGCACGAGGGCGAGCGGGATCGCGGCACGCGGGAACGTGAACGCGCGGATGATGTTCTTGCCCGCCGACATCGCGCCGGCGCCGCCGGTCAGCGCCTTCGAGCTGAACTGGAACATGAAGACGCCGATGATGAGGAACCCGATGTAGTTCTCGACGCCACGGCTCGCGTTGAGCAGGAGTCCGAAGACGAGGAAGTAGGTGAACCCGTCGAGGATCGGTCGTCCGACGAGCCAGAAGCGACCGAGCAGGGTGTCGCGGTTGCCGGCGAAGGCCCGGGCGCGCGAGTCGGCCCAGATGAACCAGCGGTGGCTCCAGAGCTGCGCGATGTAGGCGCCGAGCGGCGCGCGGCGCCCCACCGGGACGAGCCGGCTGACGTCGACGCGCTCGACGACCGGACCCTCGTATGCCGTCCGCCTGCCGTTGCGACGCTCGTGCGGCCTCACGTCGTCCTCCCAAGGGCCCGGTAGATGGAGTCGTAGCGGCCGGCCATGGCGCGCCACGTCCGGGTCGCCGCGAACTCCCGGCCCCGAGCGCCCAGTGCGTGACGCAGGGCCTCGTCGTCGTACAGCTCCCGGAGTCTACCCGCCAGCGACGAGGGGTCCTCCGGCGTGCTGAGCAGGCCGGTGCCGGGTGCGCCGACGATCTCGGCGAGCGCCGGCAGGTCACTGGCCACGACCGGGCGACCCGCCGCCATGGCCTCGATCGGCTTGAGCGGGGTGACCGAGCGGGTCACGTCGGTGTCGCGGCGCGGGACCACGAAGACGTCGAGGGCGCGGTGCCAGACCGGGGTGAGCTCCTTGGCCACGCGCCCGGGCAGGACCACCGCGTCGGAGACCCCCAGCCTGGCGGCCAGCTGCTCGAGGGCGGGACGCGCCGTGCCGTCACCGGCGATCGCGCAACGGACGTCGAGCCCGCTCGACCGCAGCTGGGCGACGGCGCGCAGCAGGTCGTCGAGACCTTCGTAGCCGACGACCGACGAGACGGTGCCCACCCAGAACCCCTCGCGCGGCAGTCCGAGACGGTCCCGCGCGTCCGCCGGGAAGCACTCGAGGGCCGGGTCGAGGAGCTCGTCGTCGACGGCGTTGGGCACGACGGTGATCCGCTCGGCGGGCACACCCCGGGCGGTGAAGTCGGCCTTGAGCACCTCGGAGAGGACGACGACGTGGTCCGCCTCCACCGCGGCCTCGGTCTCGCGCTCGCGCCACAGGGCGTAGCGCTCGCTCGCCGCGGCGGCCGCGCGCTGCTCCGGCGGACGCGAGGCGAGCCAGGTCTTCTCGAGCTGGCCCCGGGCCTCGTAGACCCACGGTCGGCCGGTGGCCTCGGCGACGGCCCGGGCGACGAGGGCGTTGGGGAAGTGCGTCGTCGTGTGCAGGACGTCGGCGCCGAGGCGGTCGACGTGACCGACGAGCAGGCCGGCGGTCTGGGTCAGGCGGTCCTCCGCGGTCGTCGCCATGCGGGACGGGAGGAGGCGCCGGTAGGTCACCCCCTCGACGACGTCGACGTCGCCCGCCCACGGCACCCCTACCGTCACGGGGTAGCCGAGCCTCGTCACGGCCTCGACGGTCATGCCCTCGGCCTGCTGGGCACGCAGGATGGCCTGCGACCGGTAGGCGTAGCCCGACCGCGTGCGCGGCAGGGAGTTGGTGAGCAGGTGGAGGACCCGGTGCCCACCGTCGCGACGACCCGCCCTCGACACGGTCGGTGCCATCGTGGCTGCGGTCGAGGTCGGCGGTCGAGGCGGCACGGGCAGCCGGCGCCCGGGGGTGAGGACGTCGACCTCGGACGCGAGGCGGGCTCGCTGGCGCCGTGACGGCCCCGAACCGGCGCCCTCCAGTGCCGCGAGCGCCCCGCTCACGTCACCGCGCTGCCACGCGGCACGCGCCCGCCCGCTCGGTGGCAGGTCGTCCGGCAGGTCGGCGTCGAGCTGGACCGCGAGCTCGGCGGAGAGCCGCCCCCCGCTCCGCCCGGCGAGCGGGCCCAGCGCCTCCCGGGCCTCGTCGGGGTGGTCGGCGAGGAGGAGTGCGAGGACCTGCGGCGAGCGTCGCCGCAACGAGCGTCCCGTTCCCTCAAGGACCCGCGACAGCGGTGCCCGCCACGAGGCGGGCAGGCGGCGCGCGGCGAGGAGCGCGAGCCGCACGGGGTCGTCCTCGAGCCCATGGACGGCGACGGCCGAGACCGCACGCACGTTGCCGACGAGCACCCGCCACCGCGTCGGGGGCTCAGACACGGGCCCTCATCGACTGCAGCAGGGTGCGGTAGGCGTCGCCGAGACGGGTCGCGTCGGCGTGCTCCCGCGCCCAGTCGCGGGCCCGGTCGGACACGTCGAGGAGGCGGCGGTCGGCGTGCAACGAGGCCCACGACCGCGCGAGCTGGTCGACGTCACCGGGAGCGGTGAGGGTGCCGGCGCCGGTCTGCTCGACGATCTGCCCGGCCTCGCCCGAGACGACGGCGGACACGTGGAGCCCCAGGCCCATGAGCTCGTAGAGCTTGGAGGGGACGGCGAGCTCGAGCGCCTCCCACGGGCGCAGCGACACCAGCGCGGTGTCGGCCCAGGCGTAGTGCGGGCCCATGAGGCGGCGCGGCACCGGGTCGAGGAACTCGACGGGGGCCCGCAGCTCCTCGGCCAGCCGGCGCAGGTGGCCGAGGTCGGCGCCCGCGCCCAGGAACCGGAGCCTGACCTCGACGCCCCGCTCCCGCGCCAGCGCAGCGGCACGCACCGCGGTGCCGAGCCCGTGCGCCCGACCCAGCGTCCCGGCATACAGCACGTGGAGGGGGCCGGACTCGCGGTGGACGACGTGCTGGGCGTAGCCCGGCACCTCGTGGGCGGCGTTGCGCACGACGTGGACCGACCCGACGCTGCGCGAGCGCAGGACTTCGGCGAAGGACTCGGTCGTGGCGACGACGGCGTCGGCGCGACGCTGCTGCCGGGTGAGGGCACTCCCGACACCGTTGAGGGCGACGCGGACCGCCGCCCGGGCGCGCGTACGCACGCGGGAGGTGGGCAGGTCCCACTCCTGGGCGAAGAAGATGAGGTCGGGCCAGGCGTCGCGCAGGTCGAGCACGAAGGGCACGCCGAACATGCGTGCCGATCGCGCGCCCGCCCACGCCATGGGCAGCGACGGCACGGTCGCGACGACGACGTCCGGCCGCCACCCGCCGAAGCCGCGGCGCACCGTCCGCACGGCGTCGCGCGCCACGGTCGCCTCGTCGAGCATCCGCGAGCGCACGCTCGAGTCGTATGGCCGGAAGGAGACCCGGTGCACGGTCTCGCCGTGCGGACCCTCGTGGGTCGTGCCTGGCCGCAGGTTCTCGTGCCCGGGCAGCAGGTGACCGAGGGGGTAGTGCGGGGCGGGCGTGACGACCCGCACGGTGTCACCCTCGGAGACGAGGTGGCCCACCAGCGTCGACCAGCGATGCTGGGCCGCCCCGCCCTCGGGCGGGTAGTAGTGGGTCAGGAGCAGGAGGTTCACCGAGGAGCCGGCCCCGGCTTCTCAGGCGTGCATACCCCATGCTCGTCCCCACTCACGCCCGCCACTGTAACGAACCTGTGAATCCGCTCCGAATACCGGCGTTTCACGGCGATCCGGCCAGAACCGTCGGTCAGGGAGCGAGGTAGACGATGGCGTTGGTCGTCGACGTGCACCGCACCGGCTCCCCACCGTCGCAGGAGAGCGAGTACCACTTCTTCGTCACGGGGCTGTAGGCCCGCAGGCTCGTAGCGTCACCGGGCGAACCCGCCTGCCGGTAGGCCTCGCGCACCGCGGCGGCGAACTCGCACGAGGTGCGTTCGGTGCCCGCGTATGCCGTCGCGACGGCGTCACTCCCGCTCGTCGAGCATCGGCGCGCCGCGGCCGGGATCGAGGACGACGCAGACGGAGACACCTCCGGGGAGGACGACGCCTGGGGGCTGCTCGTGCTCGGAGCGGGCTGCGCGTCGCCGGCCTCCTCCGCTGCCGCCGGGCTCGAGGACGCCGAGGTCGACGTCGACCGCGGCCGGTCGTCGGGGCCGAGGAGGCGGGTGAGCGCGAACGTGCCGATGATCGTCAGGACGGTGAAGGTCGCGACCATCGCGAGGATGCTGTTGCGCGAGTGGCCCTGACCCGTGTCGTCGTCGGCAGGTGCCTCCAGCGGTGCCGGGGCGGCCGCTGCCGGCGGTGCGGGCCGTGCGTGGACGTTCCCGGCCGACGGGTCGATCCGCGGCAGCTCGCGGGTCTGGCTGAGGTCCTCCGCCGGGGTGCGGGCGGGCTCGCGCGACGGGGCTGCCGGGAGGTCGGTGCCGACCCCGAGGACCGACCCGAGCTCGACCCGGGCGCCGCACTGGGTGCAGAACGCGGCGTCGACCGGGAGGTCGGCTCCGCAGGATCGGCAGTGCATGGGACGTCCTCACGTGGGGCTGGGATCAGCCAGCCACGGTAAGGGCAGGACGGCCACCGGCGCGAACCGCGAGACGCTCCCCGAGACGCGGGCGGACGGCATACGCAAGCACTCTTTGCGTATGCCGTCCGCTCCCCTCACACACGAACGCCGAGGTCAGCAGGCGTTCGTGCTCGTGATGTAGTGCACGTCGTTGGGGTCGAAGCGCACGCCCTGGACGACGGCGTCGACGACGTTGCCGTCGGCGATCTGCTCGTAGTGCAGGTGCGAGTAGGTCTGGCCGCCGGACTGGCCGACCTTGCCGATGACCTTGCCCTGGTTGATCGTCTGGCCGGCCGAGACCTCGAGCGAGCCGACGAGCAGGTGGGCGTATCGGGTCTTCCAGCCGTCGCCGTGACGGATGAGGACCATCTTCCCGTAGCCGCCGGCCCCGTCGCCTGCGAACTCGACCGTGCCACCGGCCGAGGCGCGCACGAGCTTGCCCTTGTCGTCGTTGCCGCTCCCCCAGTTCCAGTCGACCGACTTGAGAGGGCTGTGCTGATGCCCGTCCGACCATGTCCAGGCGCTGCCACGCCACTGGGTGCCGCACTGGAAGGGCGCCTTGAAGGCGGGGCGCGTGCCGGCGAGCGTCACAGCCTCGGTGCGCTGCGTGGACGTGCCGTCGCCTGCGGTGGGGGCAGCGCTGGCGACGCCGCCGCCGAGGGTGGCCACGGCGACCGCGAGTCCGAGGGCCACCCTGCTCGCGCGGGAGGAGATGCTCAACATGTCGTGCTCCTGTCTGGGGTGTCGTACCTGTCGAGGTGGTGCGACGGGCTCGCTGCCCGACGACCCCGACCCTCCCGGCCCGTCCTGCGATTCCGCTGCGGACGGTTCGGGTGCGCTGCGAATTCGCTGCGCGGCTCCGGGCCCTGCGTGGGACGGCATACGGAGTCCTTGGTCGCGGGCCGTGCGACGCGGGGTTACCGGTGCGTAGTGGATACGGTTCGGGACATGTCGCACCACGTCGTCTCCGACCTCGTCGCCAACGTCCTCTCGATCGCCGTGAGCGTCGGCGACACCGTCGAGGTGGGCACCGAGATCGCCCTCCTCGAGTCGATGAAGATGGAGATCCCGGTGCTCACCGAGCAGGCCGGCACCGTGAGCGAGGTCAAGGTCGAGGTCGGCGACGTCGTCCAGGAGGGCGACATCCTCGCCGTCATCGACTGACCGGCTCGCTAGCGTCTGACCGTCTTGGTCACGGCGGGATGGTTGGGGTTCGTCATCGTGATGACGAGCTCGCCGCCCTTGGCCTCGACGTAGTAGTTGCCGCCCCAGGTGTAGCCGTTGCCGGCGGGGCCGACGTTGACCTTGGCGCTGCTCGTGAAGCTGCCGCTGTAGCCCTTGTGGTTGAAGTTGATCGTCCACGAGGTGTTGCCGGGGAAGTCGCGGATGTTGAAGTCGATGTAGTTCGACGAGTTGAAGGTGACGTTGTAGATCTCGGGGTTCTTCGGCTCGGGCACCGTCGTCGCGCCTCGCGGTCCGGCCGCCGGACCCCACCCCGTCGGGGTCGCGTGGGCGCGCACCTCGAGCTGGTGGGTCTCGCCGTAGCCGAAGGTCTGGCTGTGGCTCTGGCGGTTGTCCGGCGCACGCCAGCCGCGACCGTCGAAGGTCCGGATCTGCACGTCGTCGATCGGCCGGCCGTTGGTGCGCAGGTCCCAGCGCCACGTGATGGTGCGGCCGCTGACCTCGGCGGTGAGGTTGTGGGGCGCCAGGGTCTCGCCATAGGGCTGGACCGAGTTGCTCGTCGCCTCGGCCGACTGCCGGCCACCGGTGTTGACCGTGCGGACCTTGATCGTGAGCGGGTCGATCCCCATGTTGCTCACCGTGAAGGTCACCGTCGTGCCGGGCGTGCAGCCGCAGGCGTAGGTGCCGGACTTGCCACCGCCGCGCCACTGGATCGACTGGAAGCCGCCGGCTCGGGGCTGACCGACGTCCACCCTGACGACCACCGACTTGTCGGCGTTGGGCGTGCTCGCGCTCACCGAGGGGTTGCTCGGCACGCCGACGGACGTGTAGGTCCACGGGTTGCCCTTGGGCGACTCGAGGTCGGCGCCGTTGGTCGCCGTGACGGTGTAGCCGTAGGTGCGGCCGTCGTAGGGGATGGTGTCGGCGAACGTGCGGGTCTGTGCTCCGACCCGTCCGATCGCGGTCCAGCCGCCGCCTCCGACGTTGCGGTAGATCGTGTAGTGCTTGAGGGGCGGGCCGTTGGGGTTGGTCTGCTGGTTCCACGACACCGTGATCGACTCGGAGTCGAAGCCGGCGCCGGGCCCGCGGGTGGCGCCCGTGACGCCGGTGACCGCGGGCGGTGTGCCGGCCGACTGCATCTCCACCGCCGGCCCGAAGGGACCCGCTCCCGCGCCGTTCCAGGCCTGGACGGAGACGGAGTAGGGCGAGTTGTTGTCGAGCCCGCCGGCGGTGGCGGTCGTCGCGGTGCCCGCCGCGGTCACGGTGCGCACGCCCGCGCCCGAGCCCGTCGGGACGAGGCGGACGACGTACTTCGTGATCTCCGAGCCCTTGTTGGGCGCCGGGGACCAGCCGACGTTGAGCGTGCCGTCGCCCCGCGAGATCATCCGGACCCCCGAGGTCGCCTCGGGCTTGGTGTCGGGCCGCACGACGTTGCTCGCTGCGCTCGGCGGGCTGTCGCCGACGGCGTTGCGGGCGAGGACGGTGAACGTGTAGTCCTTGCCGTTGGTGAGGCCGGTGACCGTGCACGGCGACGAGGTGCACTCGAGCGTCCCGCTGCTCCCGCCGCTCCACCGCACGACGTAGGTCGAGATCGTCACGCCGCCGTCGTAGCCGGGAGCCACCCACGAGACGCGAGCCTGGCCGCCGGCGATCCGGTCGGCGACGGCGCTGACCCCGGTCGGCGCCGTCGGCTTGCCGCGCATCGTCACGGTGACGCGGCCGGTCGCGGTCCGCTCGGGACCGTCGGAGACGGCCAGCGAGATCGTCGCCGTGGGGCTCGGCTGCGACGTCGCGCGCAGGGTGAGCGTGCACCCGCTGCGCGACACCTCGATGCCGGAACCGCTCTCGAGCGCGGCGGCCTCGATGGAGCAGGCGGGCTTCTCGAGCGGGGAGTCGAGGTAGCGGCTCACGTCGACGGTCGTGGACTCGCCCTCGTTGAGTCCGTCGACCGCGATGGGTCGCATCCGCGGCGGGCCGAGGACGGCCGCAGGGTCCGTCCCGTTCGCGCCCGCCCCGGCGGCGATCCCGGCCGCGTCGCGGCCGAGGACCTGCACCGGGAACTTCACGGACGGCATACCGGGTGAGGTCACGGTGACCGACCCGGTGCCGGTGGGCGCCCGCTCACCGGCACGCAGCGTGACGAGGCGGCCGCCGGTCTCGGCCTGCTCGAGCTCGGCGCCCTTGGCCTGCGGCTCCCACTTCGCCTCGAACTTCACCTCTTCGAGGTTCATGCCGATGGGCAGCCAGGCGCGGCAGTAGGTCGGGATGTCGACCTCGCGCGGTCGGCCACCGGCGGCGAGGACGAGCGGTGCGTCGGGGCAGCGCAGGAGCGGCACCTTGGGACCGACCTGGACCGGGATCGAGACGTATGCCGTCCGCACGTCCTTGTCGTCCGGGCTCTCCTGGTCGCTCACCTCGAGCATGAGCGCACCGGGTCCGACGTAGCCGCCGCGCGAGGTGAGCTCGACGGCGTCGCCGCCCTGGGCCGTGCCCTCGAGGGACTGGGCCGGTGACGTCGACACGGTGGCGGCCGCGGTGATGGTCACCTTCTTGCCGCGCGGGGACCTGACGTGGTCGGCGATCTGGACCGTCTTGGTCGAGTCCTTGTCGATCTCGATGAGCGCGCCCTCGACGACGAACGGGAGGCCGTTGTCGCCGGCGGGCACGTGGATGATCGCCAGGGCCCGGGCGTTGTCCTCGTCCTCGATGACGTAGGGGACGGTCTGCGGGTGGTCGCGCAGGGTGACCCGGACCTTGCCGTTCTCGATCGTGCCCGAGGGCGAGAGCACCTCGACGATCCGCAGCGTCGCGGGGTCGGAGTCGATGTCGGTGTCGTTGGCGAGCGCGTCGACGAGCGCGGTCGTCGCGCCCGGGGTCGCCTTGGCGACGTCGTCCTGCGCGATCGGTGGGTTGATGTGGTCCGTGACGCCACGGACGAGGACGGTCGTGCGCGAGGGGTCGAAGATGCCGTTGTCGATGCCGTAGACGAACTGGTGCGTGGGCGCCCCGGGCTCGGGCGCGACGGTCGAGATCGTGTTGTCGTCCTCGTCGACCTGCCACTTCCGTTGCACGTCACCCGGGTTGAGGTCCTTGAACTGCATCCGGACGGCGTCGCCGCGGGCGATGAGGTCGTTGCGCAGCACGTGCGCGGTCACCCGCTTGCCCGGTGCGGCCACGACCTCGTCCTCGACGGCGACCGGTGGCTGCGGGTCCCCGGGGCGCACGACACCGACGCGCACGAACGCCTGGCTCGTCGCGCCGAAGCGGTCCTGGACCTCGTAGCGGATGAGCTCGGTGCCGGCGGCGTTCGGGTAGCCCTCGTAGCGGATGGTCGACGGGCCGATCGAGACGACGCGGCCGTGGGTGAGGTCGAGTGCCTCGGCGTCCTTGCCGACGATCCCGCGCATCGTCACGGTGTCGCCGTCGGGGTCCACGCCGGTCGACGGGATCGTCAGGGTCACCGACTCGCCCGCAGTCACCGAGCCCGAGAAGCTGCGCGCGACCGGTGCCTGGTTGGGCGTCGCGCGGGTGGGCAGGGGGTTCACGGTGACCGTGAGCCGGCCGGTCTTCGCGCGCTCGGGCGAGCCCTCGGCATACGCGGCGTACTCGATGACGACGTCCTTGGGCGCCTTGAGCGCGGTGAGCTCCGGGACGTAGCGGATGAGGTTGCCGGAGGCGAAGGCGCGCGGCTCGCTGCCACCGAGGACCTTCACGCTGGCGGGGTCGAGGACGAGGGGTATGCCGTCCGCCATCGTGTCGTTGTCGAGCACGCCGACCGAGACGCTGTCGCCCTCGCGGACGGTGGCGCGGTCGTCCTCGACGGTCGGGGCGGCTCCCGCGACGGGGGGTCGCTGGACGACGTTGATGCGGCCGGTCGTGCGCTTGGTGCCGTCGCTGATCGTGTACTCGACCGTGCCCTGCCGGCTGCCCTCGCCACTGATCGGTGACGGCTCGAGCGCCTCGATGCGGACCCAGCGGCCCTGGTAGATCGTCGGGCGCAGCCAGCCGTTGTCGGAGTCGACCTTGGCGCTCTGGGTGACGACGACGTCCGCGCGCGGGCTGTAGTCGTTGGCGAGGACGTCGACCATCGTCGGCGACTGGTCGCGCAGGGTGGCGCCGTCGGGCACGGCGACCGGCGGTGCCTCGGGGTCGGCCGGCTCGACGACGTCGATCCGGATCCGCCCGGGGCTCACCGTGCCTCCCGACTGGGCGGCGTAGGCGAGCTCGGTCGTCCCGAGTCCGTTGGGGGTCACCGTGACGATGCCGGTCGTGAGGTTGGTGTCGACGTCGAGCGGCCCGGTGGGGGCGACCTCGCCGGCGAGCCGGAGCCGCGCGTCGGGGTCACCCGGGTCGGCGCCCGGGATGTCGTTGCCGAGCGGTTCGAGCTGGACCGGCTTGCCGAGGACGGCGCGCACGACGTCGGGCTGGGTCGTCGGGGCGACGGCGCCCTGCTGCGAGAGGTCGAGGACCGAGAGGTTGACCTCGCCCTTGCTGCTCTGACGGCCGTCGTTGATGGCGTAGGGGACGGTGGCGGGGCCCGGCTTGACCGGTGCCGTGATGCCGACGCGGTTCTGGCCGTCGATGACCGTGCCCGGGTCCGTCGCGTCGACGGTGAGCGGGTCGCTCTCGCCGTCGCGCCAGTCGCCGAGGACGGAGGCGGCGACCCGGCCGCCGGAGACGACGGGGTAGGTCCGGCGGACGAGCTCGGCGCGTCCCTCGCGCACCTTCGGCGGGGTGTTGACGTCGTCGCCGACGACGGTGAGGGTGATCCTCGCGGACGCCTTCTCCTTGGCCTTGCCGTTGCTCACCTTGTAGTCGAACGTGATCGTCGACGCCGACGGGTTGGCCGGGACGTTGACGTCGACGGTCTGCCCGTCGCTCGACACGGTCGCGGTGACGTCGGGCGCGCTCGGCGCGGTAAGGTCCTTGGGGTCGATCGCGAGGATCGAGGCCTTGGCGTCTGTGTCGTTGTCGAGCGGGTGGATCTTGCTCGTGCGACCCGGGCGGACGCGCAGGTTGTCGGGCATCGCCTTGGGCGGCTGGCTCACCTGGTTGTCGTCGACGACGTTCTCGTCCTTCTTGTCGTTGTCGTCGTCCTTCTTGGTGGGCGGGATGAGGGCGTCCCAGTTGTCGATCTTCTGCTTCGTCGAGTCGAGGTCCCAGACGTCGCCGGTGTCGAGCTGGTTGAGGACGACGTTGCCGCGGTTGACGCGGAAGGCGACTCCGTCGCGCACGACCGCCTGGCCGACGCCGCCGAGCGACCCGGCGGCGACGGCGTCGCTGCGTCCGCAGTTGGCGCCGTAGAAGACGTTGCCGGTCTCGGCCCACGCGGCGTGCAGGCAGCCGCGAAGCACGACCGGGCGGGTGACGAGCGGCGGCTCGGCCGCGCGGTTGGCCTGGTCGCGCACCTCGACGCCACCGACCCCGTCGCCGCTGCCGTCGAGGCTCACGGGACGGGCGGCCACCGCGTTGGCGACGACGACAGTGGACGCGTCGGGTCCGGGCATCTGGAGGGCGGCGTATGCCGGCCCGTCACCGAGCGCGGCCCCGGCACTCACCGGCTCCTCGCGTCCCTCGACGTGCAGCTCGTCGCGGTCGGGGTCGTAGAGGACCCACGTGTCGCCGACGGCTGTGACGTCGAGCAGGGCGGCGCGCACGTCGGTCGCGGTGGTCACGGGCTTGGCGAAGCCATCGGCAGTAGGGGCGATCGTGACGACGCGACCGGTCGCGCCGGAGGCTGCGATGACCGTGCCTCGTGCGTCCACAGCGAGCGAGGCGGCGCCGCCGATGGTGGCGAGCGGCTTGGCGGTCGTCGTGATGTCCTGGAGGGAGTCGATGCCCTCCTTGGGGTCGACCCGCTGGGCCCAGACCTTGCCGGTCCTGGGGTCGACGGTGGCGATCGTGCCGCCGCGCAGGTCGACGGTCGCGGGGACGAACTGGCCGGCGCGTGCCGTGAGGGGTGCGGGGGCTGCCGCACCGGAGTCGCCGGACGTCGCCGTGCGCACGTCGATGGGCGAGAGCGTGTTGCCGGTCGCGACCCCGACCACGGCCGCGCCGTCCTGGAGGACGTCGACCTCGGACCCGTCCGCGAGCGCGGTCGCGACTCCCGCGTCGAGCTGGCGGGCCTGGGTGTTGAGCCGGCCGAACTTCGCCTGGGCCGACGACGAGACCCAGACGGCGCCGTCGCCGACGTCGGCCTCGTGGACGGTCGACCCGCGGCTCGTCACCGCGGCATACGTGAGCATCGACGCGGCGACGGCGACGACGGCCGCCGAGGCGACGCCGCGCCTGCCTGTGGGGACCCCTGTCCTCCGCCGCACCGACCTGCTCATGACCCCACCCCGTTCGAGGAGGCGCTGTCCGCCCACGCCTCCGCCCCCGAGCATCGCACGCGGCGGCGCGCAGGGGGATGGGGAGCACTCCCCGCGAATCGCGCCATGGCTACCAGTTCACCCAGTCCGACGCGTCGGTCTGGCCATTGACGGTCGCGACGATCCGGATCCGGTTGTTGCTGTTCCTGGCGTAGATGCACCATCCTTCGACCGTCCCGCTGCCGGTGCTCGTGAACGAGTACGGGCCGAGGGAGGACCGTCCGTCCTCGCACGTGTAGGTCCCCGCGCCCGACGGGAAGTTGGAGTAGTCGAACCTGACCCGCGGACACCCCGGGGAGTAACGGCACGACCCCACACCATCGGGATCGACGTAGTTCGCCCCAGGACGAAGGTTCGTCACCTCGGGCTGCGGCGGGTTGTCGGTGCGTCGCGTCATCTCGAGAACCGGCGACTCGCCCGCCTCGGAGTAGGCGCGGATGTGGATCGTCAGGTCCTGCGACCAGTCGCCCCGGGCCGAGATCGAGCGGATCGGGTCGCCGTCGTGCGACGCGGCGCCCGTGACGACGACGCGGGTGATGGGACGGCCATCGGTGGGCAGGGTCCAGTTCCACGTCACCGACTGCCCGGACGTCGAGCCGCCGTCCGGGTTCGGCCGCGGCGTGGGGCCGTAGGGCGTGACCGCGTTGCTGTCGCCGGAGGGGTTCGAGGAGCTCGTGCCGTTGTTCGTGCGCACCGTGAACGTCTTGCTCGTCGTGCTCATCTCCGACGTCGTGAAGGTGACGCTGCCCCCGCTCGGGCAGGCTCCACACGTGAACGTGCCGCTCTCACCGGTCGACGCGCGCCAGGTCACGGACGAGAAGCCGGATGCCCGCGGCGAGCCGAGGTCGACGGTGAGCCGGGCCCGCCGGTCGCTCGTCGGCGTCGACGCGCTCACGGAGGGGGTGGACGGCATACCGATCGAGGTGAAGGACTGGACCGCGCTGTCGGGTGAGGTGATGTCGGCGCCGTTGGTCGCGGTGACGACGTAGTCGTAGCGGCGGCCGTCGTAGACGACCTGGTCGCTCGTGCGCGTCGAGGAGGCCGGGACGGTCTTGAGGACCGACCACGCTCCCCCGCCGACCCTGCGCTTGACGGTGTAGCTCTTGAGCGGCGGGCCGTTGGGGCTCGTCGCGTTCCATGTCAGGGTGATCGCAGCGAGGTCCTTGTTGGCGCCGGGGCCGTCGGCCGTCGCGGTGAAGCCGGTGGGTGCCGGGGGCGTGCCCGCCGACTGCATCATCGTGTCGGCGCCGAACGGGCCCGGCCCGGCCTCGTTGTAGGCCTGGGCAGCGACGGCGTACTCGCTCATGTTGTCGAGTCCGGTGACCGTCGCCGTCGTGGCCGGCGCGGCCACCTCCGCCGTGCGTGGCGTCCCACCGCTCGTCGGCACGAGCCGCACGAGGTACTTCGTGACGGGCGAGCCCTTGTTCTCGGGCGGCGACCACGTCATCGTCAGCGACCCGTCGCCGCGGCTCGCCATCGAGACGGCGGTCACCGGGCCGGGCTTGGTGTCGGGGCGCGCGGCATTGCTGGGGCCGCCGGGCTCGCTCTCGCCGACGGCGTTGGTGGCCGTGACGGTGAAGAAGTAGTCCTTGCCGTTGGTGAGGCCCTCGATGGTGCAAGGCGAGGCCGTGCACTCCTGGCTGCCGGTCGAGCCGCCGGTCCAGCGCGCGGTGTAGCCGCGGATCGGGGCGCCGCCGTCGTAGGAGGGCGCCGACCAGCTCACCCTGGCGCGGCCGCCGGCGTCGCGGTCGGCCTGCGCGGCCACCGACGTCGGGGGGTCCGGGCGCCCGAGCATCGTCACGCTCACCGCGCCGGTCGCGGTGCGACCCGGCGCGTCGGAGACGCTGATCGAGACCCGGCCGGTGGGGCTGGGGCGCGGACCGGCCGAGACGGTGATCGTGCACCCGCTGCGGGTGACGCTGAGTCCGGAGCCGCTCGTCACCGATGCCGCCTCGACGGCGCACTTCGGGTTCTGCACGGGCGAGTCGAGGTAGGAGCCGATGTCGACCTGCTGGCTCTCGCCCTCCTCGAGGCCGTTGACGGCAATGGGACGCAGCCGGGGCGGTGGCATGTTGGCGTAGGGGTCGCTGTCGCCGCCGACGACGGCGACCCGGACCGTGGCCCGCACGTCGGAGCCGCGGGTGCCGATGGAGAGGACTCCGGCGCCCGACGGCGCCCCGGACTCGGCGGTGAGGGTGACGAGGCGCTCGCCGGTCCCACTGCGGTCGAGCCGCACGTCGGCCGGCTCCTGCTCCCACTCGGAGGTGAACTCGATGTCCTCCATCGACATCCCGACGGGGAGCCAGGCGCGGCAGAGCGTCGGCAGGTCGAGCTCGCGTGGCAGCCCGCCGGCGAGCACGGTGACCGCGGTGGCTGGGCAGCGCAGCAGCGGCACCTTGGGGCCGATCTGGACCGGCACCGAGACGTATGCCGTGTGCACGTCCTGCTGGTCGTCGCTCATCTGGTCGGTCACCTCGAACATCACCGAGGCGGGCCCGACGTAGCCACCGGAGGAGGTGAGCGTGAGGGTGCCGTCACCGTCGTGGGCGAGGGCGAGGTTGCTGCCGGGGACGGTCGAGATCGTGCTCGCCGACGTGATGCCGAGGGTGCGCTCCTGCGGGGACTTCACGTAGTCGCCGAGCCGGACCGTCCTCGTCGAGTCCTTGTCCATCTCGATGAGCGCACCCTCGACGACGAACGGCGTGCCACCGGCGCCGCGGGGCACGTGGACGACGGCCATCGCCCGCGCGCCGTCCTCGTCCTCGATGACGTAGGGGACGGTGTGGGGGTGGTCGAGCACGTCGACGCTCACGCGGTTGCCGACGGCCCGGCCGTGCGTGGAGAGGACGTCGACGACCTCGAGCGTGGCCGGGTCCGAGTCGATGTCGGTGTCGTTGGCGAGGACGTCGACGGTCGTCGCCGTCTCACCGCCCTGCGGCTTGGCGACGTCGTCGTTGGCGGTGGGCGGGTTGACCCAGCCCTCCTGCCCGCGCACGAGCAGGCTCGCACGCGAGGGGTCGAAGACGCCGTTGGTGATGCCGTAGGTGAAGTCGTGGACGGGCGCGCCCTCCCCCGGCACCTTCGTCGAGACGGTCTCCTCGTCGAGGTCGACCTTCCACTGAGAGTCCTCGGACGCGGGGTTGAGGCCCTCGTGCTGGAGCTCGACCGAGTCGCCGCGCGCGATGAGGTCGTTGGCGGTGACCGGGACCGTGACCGTCTTGCCGGGTGCGGCCGTCACCGTGTCGTCGACGGCCACGGGCGGCTGCGGGTCGCCGGGAGCGACGACCCCGACGCGCACGAACGCCCGGCTCACCCCACCGAAGCGGTCGACGACCTCGTAGTTGATGACCTCGGTGCCCGACGCCGTCGGGAAGGACTCGTAGCGGATCGTCGAGGGTCCGGTGGAGACGACGCGACCGTGGGTGAGGTCGACCGCCCCACCGTTGGGCCCGACGACCCCGGTGACGCCGACCGTGTCGCCGTCGGGGTCGACGCCGGTCGTGGGGACGGTGATCGTCAGCGGGTCGCCGGCCGTGACCGACGACGAGAAGCTGCGGGCGACCGGCACCTGGTTGGGGCGGGCCTCGCTCGGCAGCGGCGTCACCCGGATGCTCACGCGGCCGGTCTGGGCACGCTCGGGCATGCCCTCGGGATAGGCGGCGTACTCGACCGTGACGAGCTGCTCGGCCGTGAGCCGGGTCGCCCACGGGACGAACCGCACGACGTTGCCCGACGCGAACGCGGTCTGCTCGACGTCGCGCCCGAGCACCTTGACGCTCAGCGGGTCGATGCGCAGCGGGATGCCGTCGGCCATCGTGTCGTTGTCGAGCACGGGCACGGCGACGGCGTCGCCCTCACGGACGACCGCGGTGTCGTCCTCGACGACGGGGTCGAGGTCGAGCGGCGCCTTCTGGGTGACCGTCACCTCGCCGGTCGCCTGCTTCGACCCGTCGCTCACGGAGTAGCGGATCGTCCCGCGGCGGGTGGCGTCGGCGGCCGCGCCGGCGGGCTCGAGGGCGACGACCCGGATCCACCGGCCCTGGTAGATCGAGGCGCGCAGCCACGAGTCATCGCTCGTCGCGGCGGTCGCGGCCTGCGTGACGAGGACGTCGGCCCGTGGGCTGTAGTCGTTGGCGAGCGGGTCGACGAGCGTCGGCGACTGGTCGCGCACGGTCGCGCTGTCGCCCACCGCGACCGGCGGCGCGTCCGGGTCGGCGGCCTCGATGACGTCGACCCGGATCCTGCCGGGAGCGACACCGCCGCCGACCTGGGCGGCATACGAGAGCTCGTAGGTGCCCGGCGCGGACGGGGTGACGGTGACGACACCGGTGTCGAGGTTGCTGTCGACGGTGAGGGAGCCGCTGGCGCGGACGTCGCCAGCGAGGTGCATCCGGTCGTCGGGGTCGCTGGGGTCGGCACCGGCGATGTCGTTGCCGAGGGGTTCGACCTGGAGCGACTTGCCGACGACCCCGCGGATGACGTCGGGCTGGGTGACCGGCGGCCTCGCCCGGGTCTCGGTGAGGGCGACGACCTCGACCGGGACGGCGCCCTTGGTGCGCCCGCCACGGCCGTCGTCGGCGACGTAGTCGATGCTCTCCCGGCCCGGCTCCGGCGGGGCGAGGTAGGCGAGGCGCCCCTGCCCGTCGATGCTCAGCCGCTCGCCGTCGACCGTCGCGAGGACCGGGTCGGACTCGGGGTCGCGCCAGTCCGCGACGACCGGCACCGCGAGCCGCTTGCCGGCGAGGACCGGGTATGCCGTCTTCGCGAGCTTGGCCTGTCCCTCGCGCAGGTAGGGCGCGTTGTTCGTCGTCTCGGGGGCGATGCTGACCCTGACGGCGGCCCGGGACTTGGCCTTCACCTTGCCGTTGCCGACGAGGTAGGTGAACTGGAACGGTTCGACGCTGCCGGCCGGCACCGTGACGTCGATGCTCTGGCCGTCGGCGGACACCGAGGCCCGGACGTCGGGGTCCGACACCGCGCTGACGTCGCGTGGGTCGATGGCGAGCACCGAGCCGGCGGCGTCGGTGTCGTTGTCGAGGACGTGGAGCTTGCTCGTGCGACCGGCCCGGACGGTGAGGTCATCGGGCTTGGCGGTCGGCGGCTGCTGGGCGACGGCGTCGTCAACCAGGTTCTTGTCCTTCTTCTTGCTGTCCTCGTCACGCTCCGGCGGCGGGATGAGGGCGTCCCAGTTGTCGATCTTCTGCTTGTCGCGCTGGATGTCCCACGCGGAGCCGTTGTCGAGGTCGTTGAGGACGATGACGCCGCGGTTGACCCGGAACGCCACGCCGTCGCGCAGGGGGGTCTCGCTGATGTTGTCGATGGTGCCCGTCGGCACGGGGTCCTCGCGGCCACAGTTGGCGCCGTAGAAGACCTTGCCGGTCTCGGACCAGGCGCCGTGGACACAGCCGCGGAGGACGACCGGGTGGGCCGGCAGCGGCACGGCCCCACTGCGGTTGACCCGCTCGGCGACCTCGATGCCGCCGGTCGGCGCCCCGCCGTCGACACGGACCATGCGCAGCGCGCTGCCGCCGGCGATCGCAACCGCGTCGGCGGACCCCCCGGGGAGCTGGACGGCGGCATAGGCAGGCTCACCCTCCGAGGGTGCGAAGCCCGCGGGGACGCCCTTGGTGTGGCCCTCGCTGTGCAGCGCGTCGCGCTGTGGGTCGTAGACCACCCACGCGGACCCCAGCGCGGTCACCTGGAGTCGGTCGCCCTTGGCGCCGCTCTCGGTGGTGACCGGCTTGGCGAACGAGGAGCCACCGGGACGGATCGTCGTCACCGTGCCCTTGGCGCCCGAGGCGACGTGCACCGCGCCGTCCTCGCCGACGGCGAGCACGGCGTCACCGCCGACGGTCGCGAGCGGCTTGGTCGCGGCACCGAGGCCGCTGAGGTTCTCGACGCCCTCGCGCGGGTCGACGCGCTGGGCCCAGACCTTGCCCGAGCGGGGATCGACGGCGGCGATCGTGCCCCCGCGCAGGTCGACGAGCGTCGGGACGATGCGCCCCGGCTGTGCCGTGGGGGACCCGGGTGCCGCGGCGGTCTCCTCGCGGAACTGCGCCGTGCGCACGTCGATCGGCTGGAGCTGGGCCGTGGCCTTCGACCACGCGACGACGGCGCTGCCGTCCTGGAGGATGTCGATGCCCGAGCCGGGTGCGGCGTCGGAGGCCACCCCGGCGTCGAGCTGGGAGACCGCCTTGTTGAGCCGGCCGAACTTGGCCTGGACGTCCGAGGTGATCCACACGGCGCCGTCGCCGACGTCGGCCTCGTGGACGGTGGCGCCCTGCGAGGTCACGGCGGCCCAGCCGAGGGTGGCGGCCGTGAGGACGACGACCATCGTCGAGGCGGTGCGGCCGCGGCCCCGGTCATGGCGCAGCGACCGGGTCGTCGGAGTGGAGCGGGTGCGCCGTCGCAGAGGGTTCACGCCGATCCCTCGGCGCCGCGGGTGCGGCGCAGCGACGGCATGGCGGGGAGGCTGCGCCTGGGGCGCGTGCGACGGTCGCGCTCGAGCAGCGGACGCACGTCGATGTCGGAGCGGATCCGACGCCACGGCGAGACGGTGGCACGCAGCTCGGAGCGGACGGAGTCGGCCTCGTCGAGCAGGGCGGTGGCCACCTCCGCGCCGGGCTCACCCGGACCGAAGACGGCCGCGTCGGCACCGACCGCGATGGGCTGCGCGGGCGCGGAGTCGGGGAAGGCGCGGGCCTGCTCGAGGCGGGTGGCTCCGCGTGGGACGGCGACACCGAGGCTGCGCGCGTCGCTCACGAGGTCACGCCACACCCACGCCGGACGTGAGGCCAGCGCACCGGTCGTCGCGTGACGGCGTCGCCGGCGTGTCTTGAGCCAGCGGATGAGGGCGTAGGCGCCGAGGAGGAGCAGGACCGGCAGCACGAGGCCGAGGACGAGGATGCGCAGCCACAGCGGCCACGACCCGATGTCGAGCGGGTTGCGCTTCTTCTTCTTGATGTCGGTGGCGTTCTGCGCCTGGTCCGGACCCTGGAGGACCGACGGCGGGTTGACGCCGGCCGGAGGCGGCACCTGCGCGCCCACCTTCTGCTCCTCGGACTTGAGCTGCTGCTCGTTGGGCTTCTTGTTGCGCGACGGCAGGAACGTCGACGGCAGGAGGGCGTGCCACGTGCCGCCGTCGACCCGGACCTCGACCCAGGCGTGGACGTCCTTGCCCCGGATGACGCTGCCGGACTCGGGGGTCGCACCCATGACGACGCGGGTCGGGATGCCGAGGCGGTTGCCGACGAGCGCGAGGGTCGCGGCGTACTGCTCGTCGTTGCCGGCGAGCTGGGTCGAGCCGACGAACCGGCTCAGCCGGCTGAGGCCGTGGCCGGGGAGATAGACCTTCTCGTAGGAGTTGGCCGTGCCACCGTCGGTGTAGGCACCCTCGGACGTCATCGTCTTCGCCACGGCGACGAACTTTTCCCACGGGCTGCCGGCGCGACCGCTCCAGGCATCGAGCTTGGCGTCGAGGAAGCTCGTGTCCTCGGCGACCTGCGCACCGCTCTCGACCTTGAGGTCCTTGGGCAGGGTCGTCGAGAAGTCGTCGCCGAGCACGGCCTGGAAGGAGTAGGTGTCGCCCGGCTGGACGAGCGCGGGCACGACGGCCGTCTCGGTGGCGGTGTTGAGCCACAGAGCGTCGGCGAGGTCGTCGCCGCGGGGACCCTCGAACCGGACGCCGGTGGTCGACCCGGCCAGCGGGAGCCACGCCCCCTCGTAGCCGCCCTCAGGGACGGTCACCGTGGCCTTCACGGACCTGCCGGTGACGCGCGGTGCGATGCGCGAGCCCACCTGCTGGAAGGGGGTGCCGTCCATGGCGCGGTCCGCAGCGCCCCAGATGAGCCCGTCGTAGCTGTCGAGCGTGGCGAACCGGATCGGGGTGCCGTCGGGCAGGCCGGTGACCCGGAGGATCTCGGCGTCGTAGAGCTCGGCGGAGTTGGGCTCGGTGTACTGGCGGAACCCCGAGAGCGGGCTCATGAACTGGGCGACGTCGTAGGGCGGGGTGAGCTGGTCGCGCACGACGGTGCGGGCCTCGCTCGAGCCGGCCCCGGGGAGGACCTGGCCGAGGAAGGTGCCGGCGAGGGCGGCGACGGTGAGGAGCGCGACACCGGTGATGGCCCGGGCCCTGCGGCCGGCACCGTTCTGCAGGCTGGAGCGGGTCCGGGCGGCCCGCGCGACGAGCCAGAGGATGAGGACGAGCGCGAAGACGACGCCCTGCACGAGCCGCGCCGCGGGCTGCTGGGTGCCGAGGGCGATGGTCCCGACGAGCAGGACGAGGGGGGCGACTGCGGCACCGCCGACGCTACGGAACCGGCGGGCCACACCGTAGGTCGCCGCGGCACCGAGCAGCCCGGTGACCCACGGAAGCGCGACGAGTGGGCCGCGAGCGTCGACCGGGGGCAGGAGGGTGAGCCACTCCTTCCAGCCGGTCACCGGGGTCACGGCGAGGTCGCTGAGGGTCTGGAGGGTCGGGATGACGCCACCGATGAGGTCGCCGCGCACCGCCACCGGCCCGCCGAGGACGAAGTGGAGGGCGACGAGGACGAGCACCGTCAGGAGGAGCGGCCACGAGCGCGTCACCGCGATGTGCGCGACGACGGTGCCGAGGGCGACACCGACGGTCGCGGCGAGGATCCACTCCCAGCCGATGAACCCGGTGCGGAAGCCGACGAGGGCGATAGTCACGAGGACGAGCGAGAAGGCGAGGTCGACGAGGACGTCGCGGGACGGCATACCGGGCAGGGAGAGGCGGAGGGACGACGGGCGCGCGTTGCGCTCGTCGGCCCGCGCGCGGCGGCTCGAGGTGGCGTCGATGCTCATGCGGGGTCCCTGCGCAGCATCCGGAGGAGCGCAGCGACGAAGGAACGTCGTGGGGTGTTCATGCGAGGGCTCCGCTGAAGAGGACGCGGCGGAGGTCGCCGAGCTCGCGGACGGTGAGGATGGTGAGGCCGCCGGCGTGGCGCACGCCGACCTGGGCGTCGGGGTCGATGACGAGCGCGACCTTGACGACCTCGACCTCGAACTGGGCGAGTGCGCGCTGCACCTGGATGAAGGGGCGGTGCGAGCCGGTGACGAGGATCGCGACGCTCGCGTCGGGGGCGAGCGCGGAGCCGTCGCCGGCCGCGCCGAAGATGTCGATGGGACCGACGGCCGCGCGGGCGAACGTGTCGAGGGTGAGCGGCGCCGTCGCCCGCGAGATCTGCTGGTCGCCGACGACGACCGTCGTGTCCTGCTCGTCGAGGATCGAGCGGACGGCCAGCGAGGCGGCGCACGAGATGGCGAGCTCGACGGCGGCGTCCTCGCCGGTGTAGACCTCGGGCGTGGTGTCGACGACGACCGCGAGGTGGGAGCGGCGGGTGTCGAGGAACTGGCGCACGAGGAGGCGGTCGTGCTTCGCGCTCGAGCGCCAGTGGATGTAGCGGCGGTCGTCGCCGGGCTGGTACTCGCGCAGGGCGTGGAAGGCGAGGTCCGACATCGACAGGTCGGGGGTCACCTGGCCCTCGAGGTCGCGCAGGAGGCCGGCGCCGAGCGGCTCGAGGCTCGTCGTCAGCGGGTGCACGAAGAGCTCGGTTCGCTCGGTCCACTCCATCGTGCGGCGGACGAGGCCGAGCGGGTCGCCGTGGACGGTCGTCGCCGGACCCACTTGGATGACGCCGCGGCGCTCGGTGGGCACGACGAAGAGCTCCTCGTGCGACTTGCCCGACCCGAGCGAGGGCAGGGTGAACCGGGCGGCCGAGCGACCGACGGGCAGCTCGACGAGGAGCGGGAGCATGCCGCGTCCGGAGAGGTTGCGGACCTCGATGCGGCCGGTCGCGGGCTCGCCGACGACGACCCGCGTCGGGTCGACGTCGGTGCGGATCTCGACCTTGGCGTGCCCGATCGCGAGCGCGACGCAGGCAAGGAAGAGGACCAGGCACGCGGCGGCGATCATCGCGAGCTCGCTCCAGCCGTAGCGGCCGGCGAACCACCACGACACGAGCCCGAGGACGAGGACCGTCCAGCCGAGCGCCGAGACCCAGCCGAGCGCGCGGGCGACCGGGCGCCACACGGGGGCGGACCGCTCGGCTAGCGGCTTGATCCGCTCGCCGGTGAGGTCGAGGAGGCGGGCGCCGGTCTGGGTGATCGCGGCCGGGATCTGCACGCGCGGCAGCGTGATCGTGGGCAGCTCGGGACGCAGCCGCGTCGACCGGCCGCTCGTCGAGGGCGAGGGCTGGCGGTCGTGGCGGCGAACCTCCTGCGTGTCGTCGGGCTGGCGCAGCCCGAGCAGCGAACGCCAGCGCGAGCCCCCGGTGGCCGTCGCGCCCGAGGCACGTCGCCGGGCCGGCTGGTCCTGGGCGGGGCGCACCTTGAGCGAGGAGCGCGAGACGGTCGCGTCCTCCTCGATCGGCGCCGCAGAAGGACCGGCGGGCCCGGCGGGCCCGGCGTTCCGGGCGGCGGGCGGGGTCGGTGCAGCCGGGGTCGGCGCAGCTGGGGAGGCCGAGGCGGGAGGTCGGCTCAGGTCGGACCGCCTCACCGTCGCCTCGTCGGGCTCCACCGGGTCGGACATCGTCAGGCGACGCGCTCTGTCGGCGGCGCGACCTCGCCGAGGATCTGGTCGATGACCTGCTCGACGGTGATGCCGGCGAACTGCGCCTCGGCGGTGACGAGCAGGCGGTGGTTGAGTACCGGGTACGCGAGCAGCTTGATGTCGTCGGGGATGACGTGGGTGCGGCCCTGGCCGATGGCCCAGGTCTTCGCGCACCGGATGAAGGCGAGGCAGCCACGCACCGACAGGCCGAGACGCACGCTCACGTGGCGACGGGTCTCCTCGGCGATCCGCGAGACGTAGTCGAGGATCGCGTCGTCGACGTGGACCTCGTCGGCGAGCTCGGCCATGTCGAGGATGACCTGCGAAGTCACGACCGGCTCGAGCGCCTTGGTGCGGTCACGGGTCTTGGCGTCGCGCAGCACGCGGACGGTGGCGTCGTGGTCGGGGTAGCCGAGCGTCGTCTTCATGAGGAAGCGGTCGAGCTGGGCCTCGGGGAGCCGGTAGGTGCCGGCCTGCTCGATGGGGTTCTGCGTCGCGATGACCATGAACGGCTCGCCGACCTCGTGGCGCACGCCGTCGACGGTGACGCGGGCCTCCTCCATGACCTCGAGGAGCGCGGACTGGGTCTTGGGCGAGGCGCGGTTGATCTCGTCGGCGAGGACGATCGTCGCGAAGATCGGGCCCTGGTGGAACTCGAACTTCTTGCTGTTGGGGTCGTAGATCGTTACGCCGGTGACGTCGCTCGGCAGCAGGTCGGGCGTGAACTGGATGCGGCTGTTCGAGCCGTGCACCGTGCTCGAGAGCGCGCGGGCGAGCTGGGTCTTGCCGGTGCCGGGGAAGTCCTCGAGGAGCAGGTGCCCCTCCGAGAGCATGCACGTGAGGGCCAGGCGGATGACGTGCTCCTTGCCGAGCACGGCCTTGTCGACGTTGCTCACCATTGCCTCGAAGGTCTTGGTGAACCACGCGGCCTGGTCGTGGGTGACCGTCATGGGTCGAGGTCCTCTCATCGCGGTGGCGGGGCGGACCGAGGTCCCGATCCCGTGCGCGATGCCCGGCTCGGACTGCGTCACCCCCCGTGGGTGCTTCAGGCACTGCGACGATCCCCGGCGTGACAAGAATTTCCGCGTATGCCGTGGAGCACCCTACCGGCTGTCGGGGCCACTTCCCATGGGTGCCCATACCTACCCTTCGCCTACCGGCGGGTCGCTGGCACGGCGTCGGGCCCGCACCCTCGAGAGAGGATGCGGGCCCGATGCGTCGGTGCAGCGACCGCGACTACTCCGCGCTGGGCGGGGTGATCTTGATGAGCGCTGCCTGGTTGCCGCCGAACGCCTTGGAGACGGTCACCGAGGTGCCGTACCCGACGCCGTCGTCGGCGGGGTTGCCCGTGCCCAGCGGCGTGATGATGCCGAGGTCGAGGCCGTAGTACTGCGGCAGCGGGTTGCCGGCAGCGTCGACGACGCGCGTGCTGTACGGCGCGTTGCCCACCGAGGGGACGACGGTCGAGGCGTCGGCGTCACGGTAGAAGACGCTGCTGCCACGGATCTCGATGCCGGGGTACCAGCCCTTGTCGTCAGTGAACGACTTCACGGCGGACTGCTTGCCGAAGGTGTTGCAGGCCTCCCCGGTGAAGTCGGCCTTCGTCGTGCACTCGTTGAACGGGTAGGTCCCGAACAGGTTGAACGCGGCGTTGGACGACTGCGGACGAGACGGCAGGTTCTTCAGCGTGCTCGTGTCGTTGGCCGCGTTCGCACCGCTGCGCCGCAGCGGGTCGAAGTGGCTGTCCACGATGAGCAGGCCACCCTTGGCGCCCTCACTGGGGAGGGTCGTCAGGTTGTTGAGCACGTGGTTGGCGTTGCCGTACGACGTGTCGCGGTACCAGACGAGGGCACCGGGCGCGTTGTACTTGATCTTCTCGACCTTCCACGCGCCCTCGCCACCGAGCTTCTGGTAGGTGGTGTCGTAGGCGTACTGGAGGCCCTTGTCGAAGCCGTCGAAGTTGCGCCACTCGACGAGGTAGTACTGCGCGTAGTCGTGCGCGCCCGGGTCGAGGACCCAGCCGGCACCGGTGGTGTCGGTCCAGGTGCCCACGGTGGCGGTCCAGCCGTTGTTGGCCTCGGCGTCGTCGCTCCAGACCGTCGTCCCACCGTTGGTGAGCGAAAGGTCGTCGACGAACCAGCCCGTGTCCTCGAAGCCGGCGTCGGTGGCGTAGAGCAGGCGCACCTTGACGTTCTTGCCGGCATACGGGGTGAGGTTGGCGTAGTAGTGCTCCCAGCCGTCGGTCGCACCGCTGAGGCCGTACTTCTTGTTGCCGAAGTCCTTCATGCGGCCGTTGGGGTCGGCGTAGCCGTCAGGCGTCGTGACCTCCTTGCCCGCGGAGTCGTACTGCTTGAGCTCTGTCCACGTGGTGCCACCGTCGGTCGAGACCTCCAGGAAGCCGAAGTCCCAGTCCTCCTCGATGTGGAAGTTGTTCCACGTCCAGAAGCGGGCGTCGGTCGCACCGGCCGGGACGGCCACGTCCCGGGTCAGGGTGTTCTTGGCCCACGACTGGTCGGCGCTGGAGTACCACATGCTGTCGCCGCTGTGCGGCTCGGCGAGGGCGACCCGCTTCGGCGGGAGGTTGACCTTGACGCCGTCGGCCGACCCCTTGGGGGTCCGGCTCGTCTGTCCCACCTTGACGGCGCGCGGGTCGTCACCGGGGTTGACCTGGACCGGGTCGGCCCAGCCGAGCACCCACTTGTCCCAGATGCCCATGTGGGTCGGCATCGACTGGAAGATCGGGCCCGAGTGCGAGCCGGAGCTCATGAGGTCCCAGAAGTCGACGTCCGACTCGCCGCCGCTCGCGGTGTCGTAGAGGTCCGGCAGACCGAGGTCGTGGCCGTACTCGTGGGCGAAGACACCGACACCGGAGTCCTCGGGCTGGACGATGTAGTTCGACAGCCGAAGGTTGGTGCCGGGCACCGGGGCGCCACCGGCGACGGCCGACGAGTGCGCCCAGATGGCGTACGGGCCCTCGGCACCGCCACCACCGGACTTGTCCTCACCGGCGTGGACGAGGACGACGTGGTCGATGACGCCGTCCGGCTCGAGGACGTTGCCGTCACCGTCGCGGTCGCCCTGGTCCTCGATGTCGTAGTCGGCCCACGGGAAGCTCGGCTGAGCCTTCGCCAGCGCCGCCACCGCGTCGATGGGCAGCTGGCCGGGACCGAGCGGGTTGTCCGGGTGGCCCTGCATGTCCTGGATCGCGCCGTAGGTCCACTCGCCGTTCTCGTCCTTGTGGCAGGTGGTCGCGCCGTAGTAGGCCTCGGAGTGGGGCACGGTGATCCACGGGGTCGCCGCACCGCTCACGGTGTAGGCGCCCTTGGACATCTCCTCGTACATGTTCTTCATCGTGTAGCCGGAGATGTCGATGCCGGCCTTGCCGTCCGGGCCCGTCAGGTCGGGGCGGACGCGCTCGGTGATGCCCGTCTTGGTGTAGAGCATCTTGTTGAAGTGCTCGGAGGAGAAGTCCTCCACCCACATCGAGTTGTTGTCCTTGAGCTCGCTGTCGGCGGGGTTCGGGATGTTGTTGTGCTTCGGCCCGTTCTGGATCGAGCCGTTGACACAGGTCTCGGCGCTGAAGCCGTCCGGGACCATGACGTCGGTGAAGTCGTCGTTCGCCTTGTCGTTGAACTCGACCAGGATGGTGAGGAGCTTGGCCTCCTGGGTGCTCTTGGCCTGCTTGAAGCGGTTGGCCTTGAGCTCCTTGGGGCTCTTGCCCGTCTTGATCGCCTGCGCCTCCAGCTTCGCCAGCTGTCGCGCGGCCACCGGGTTGCCCTTGGCGTGCTTGCGGTCCACGGCCTTGGCCTTGGTGAGCGCGTCCTTCTGCGTCTGCGCGGTCTTCTTCGAGACCGCCTTGCCGTTGATCTTGAGGGCCTTGTCCGCCGACGAGACCGCCTCCATCCGCGGGGCGACGTAGTTGATGTAGCCCTCGGACGACGCGCTGTCTGCGCCGGCCGATGACGAACCTGAGCTGGGCGCGGCGGCGACAGTGCTTGACCCCATGGTCAAGCCGGTCGCGGCCAACGCCAGCGCGGGCACTGCGGCGAGGTAGCGCCGCCGTCCGCGCGGAGATGTGCGAGCAGTCATGTCTCTCCTCCAGGAACCGGGCAGGAGGCCCGGGCGTCCGTACGTCTTTGCACGAACTTCTGTGCATCCTGCACCGCAGCACCGACAGAGGGGAAGCACTTTGCGCCGAGTGGTCACGACGGGTGCCCCGGATGGCCCGGACGGGACCTCCGTATGCCGTCCGTGCAGGTCAGCCCAGCCCGACGCGACCCACTGCTCACGCCTCCAGGCCTGGCTCGTGGCCTCCGTGCGATCGTCGTCAGTCGAGCAGGGCCAGGTCCGCCTCGGTCACCATGCGGGTCGAGAGCGCGTGCTCGACGAGCCGCGCCTTGCGGTTGCTCGCGAGCTTGCCCGGACCGCCGTGCAGCCCCCGGGTGCCGGCGTCGGCGAGCTTCTGGCAGACGTTGTCGAGCTTGCGGTTGAACTTCGTCGTCGTCCAGCCGAGCCGGTCCGCGGCCTGGGCGGAGGACGGGATCTGGCCCTGGCCGGCATACGAGGTCCGCAGGAAGCTCTCGCACAGCGCGACGACGAGGAGCTTCTGGTCGGGGGTCATCGAGACGCGGCCGACGGTCGTCTCGCCGGGCGAGTCCTCGGGCTCGGGCTCCGGGTCGTTCTCGATCGTCGTGAAGGTCGCGTCGTCGACGGTGATGTCGAAGTCGTAGGTCGTCGGACCCGCCGTGAACCACACCGTGAACGCCTCGAGCGCGAGGGGGATGCGGGCGCCGGGGTTGAGCCAGGCCTGGAAGAGGCCCTTGCGGTCGCCGACCGTGGCGGTGAGGGTCGAGCCGACGTTGGTGAGCCACCAGAGGTCGTGCTCGCGGTGCACCTGGAGGAAGACGCGGTGGAGGTAGGGGTTGTCGTCGATCTCGACGTCGGCCACGCGGCCGATCGTCAGCGGCGCGTCCTCCGGCGCGACGAACTCCTCACCGCAGAACTCCACGGTCACTGCCATCGGTCATCCTCCCTGGACGCACTTGATCGGCGAGTACGGCGACGTCGGACCCGCCGCACGGGCCACCGCCACCTGCGCGCAGACCGACTGGCCGGACTTCGCGGTGACACGGTGGGGCATCGCCTTGACGGTCGTCACCGCCGCCTTGGCGATCTCGGCCTCGCTCGGGGCGATGCGCATGCGGTAGTAGTCGCCCTTGCGGACGCCGGCGTACTGCCACGAGAAGGCCGCGCCACCGGCGATCCCCTGCCCGTCGATCGAGGGCTGCTCGGGGATGTCGACGACGGGGCCGCCGCCACCCTGGGTCACCGACGCCGTCGGGGCGTCGGTCGAGGCGTCGGTGGGCTCGTCGCCGCCGCGGAAGCCGATCGCCCAGACGAGGGCACCGACGAGCGCGACGAGGACGACGCCGACACCGGCGAGCAGCGCTCCGCCGCTGATCGTGGTCGGCTGCGGACCGGCGTCGGCCTCCTCGGCCGCTGGGCGACTCGTCGAGGTCGCGGTCGGCGCGTAGGTCTGGGCCGAGGTGACCTTGGGGGCGCGCACGCTCGTCCGGTCGGGGTCGGTGTGCTCGGGGGCCGGCTGACCGGTGCTGTCGGCGACGGTCGTGTGGCCCGACTCGTCGAGGACGACGATGGGGGTGCGGGCGAACCGCTGCTCCTGCTCGATGGCCTGGAGGCCGCGGGCGAAGTCGATCGCCGTCTGCGGACGGGCGTCGGGCTTCTTGGCCATGGCGTGGCCGAGGAGCCGCTCGAGGCTCAGGGGCACGTCGGCGCGGCCGGTCTGCGGGACCGGCGTCGCGCGGATGCGGGGCATGAGGGCGTATGCCGAGTTGTCGCCTCCCGGCTGCTCGAACGGCGAGCGCCCCACGAGGAGGTGCCAGAGGGTGGCGGCGAGGGAGTAGACGTCGCTGCGGGCGTCGCCGTTGCTCTGGCCGTAGAGGACCTCGGGCGGCGACCACGGGACCGAGACTCCGACGTCCTCGTCGTGCTCGTCCTGGCCGACCGCACGACCCGCGATGCCGAAGTCGGTGAGTCCGGGGGCGCCGTACTGGCTCACGAGGACGTTGGCCGGCTTGATGTCGCGGTGCACGATGCCGGCCCGGTGCGCGGTCTCGACGGCGCTGGCGAGCTGGATGCCGGTGCGCAGCACCTCCTCGACGCTGAGCCGCTCCCGCTTGGCCCGGGTCGCGAGGTTGGGCGGCGGGTAGTACTTCATCACGAGGTAGGCGCCGCCGTCGGCGAGCTGTTCGCTGCGGAAGACCTGGACGATGTAGGGGTGGTCCGCGAGCTCGGCCATGGTGTTGGCCTCCTCGACGAACTGCCGCCGGATCGCCGGCGTGAGGCCGTCACGCTTGAGGACCTTGACCGCGACCGGCATGCGCGGCATCTGCTGCTCGTAGAGGAAGACGTCGGCATAGCCGCCCGAGCCGAGGGGCTGGCGATAGACGAGGCCGGGGATCTCGGGCGCGGAGCCCGGGGCTGCTCGCGTCACTCGGAGACCTCGTAGGTGAGCGAGACCTCGTCCGCGAGGGTGAGGACGGCGCCGGGCTCGATGCCGAAGTCCTCGGTGGGCCGCAGGCGCACCGGCTCCTGGCCGGGCAGCGTCACCGTCGTGCCGTTGGTCGAGCCGAGGTCGCGGACGAGGACGTGCCAGCCCTCGAGGATGACCTCGGCGTGGTTGCGCGAGATGTCGTTGTCACGCGAGGCGAGCCGCACGAGGTGCGGGCGGCTGCTCGGCGGCAGGTCGGCGTTGACCTTGGGCGAGCGGCCGAGGAGGACCCCGCGGTCGAGCGGCACGAGTCCGCCGGTGGAGACCCGCAGGACGCCGAGCTGCGGGCGCGGGGTCTGGAACGGCTGCTGCGTCGGGATGTCGCGACCACACACCCGGCACGAGCTCGCGTGCGGCGAGGAGTGGTGGCCCGCCGGGCAGATGACGGCGAGGACGATCGGGCTGTCGGCGGGGCCGTCGACGGCCGGGCCGAGCGCGCTGCGGTCCATGGTGACGTCGGGCGCCGACGGAGCGGGTGAGGGCGGCGCACTGGCTGCGGCCTGGCCGGGCGCGGGCTCGGACGGCAGGTCCGCCCGGGGTGGGGACGCCGGGGCGGCCGGCTCGGCGGCCATCGGGGACGGACCGGTGAGGCCCCAGTTGTCCGGGCCCGTCGGGCCGTCGGCGGCATCGGGGACCTGCTGGCCCGGGGGCGGAGGTACGGGAACGTCCGCGGGTGGAGCGGGCGGTGCAGCGGCGGGCTCGGAGGTCGCGGGGGCCGCGGCGGAGGATGCGGCTGCCGGCTCGGCGGCGGACGACGACGACCGGTCACCCTCGGGCAGGGTGCGCCACGGCACGCTGTCGATGAGGACCTTCTTCTCGGGCTGCGGCGGGGGCTCGGGGGCGACTCGCTCGGCCGGTGCGGCTCCCGCGTACTCCTCCGACGGCGGCAGGGTGAGGTCGGCCGGCGGCACGGGTGGCGCCTCCGGCTCGGGCTCCGCTTGCGCAGCGGACTGGGCCTCCGGCTCCGGTTGTGCCTCGGCCCCCGGCTCCTCCGCCTCGGACGCCGTGGCCGGCTCCGCCTGCACCGTCGGCTCCGGCGAGGGCTCGGGCTCAGGCTCGCGCGCCGCCGCCACACCCGCACCCGCAGCCGCCGCACCGGCAGCCGCGGCCGGGCGGCCGAGCCGCCGGGGACGCTTCCAGCCGCCCCGGGCACCGGGGCCGGCCAGCTCGAGAGCGGAGGCCGACACGTCGAGGTCGCGCCACGGCATACGGGCGTCCGAGGTGACGTCCTCGCCGTCGGCGCGCACGACTGCCTCACCACGGACGACGACGCGCGCCTGCTCCCCCGACGTGTCGACGAGGGCGAAGTCGGGGAGCGCGCGCAGTCCGTCGCGGGAGAGGGCGTCGAGCACCTCGACGACCCCGGCCTCGAGCGGGCCGCGCAGGTCGTCGGCGAAGGCGGCCGAGCCCTGGACGAGGAGGTGGCGGTCTCCCGCGGACAGCGTGACCCAGCCTGCGGGGGGCCGGGTCGTGACCTCGGTGCTGCTCACGGCGTTCGTCCTCAGGTCGGCATCAGGGTGTGACGCGGCGCGGTGTCGGCCTCGTCGTTGTCATCCTCGTCCGAGTCGAAGGCGACGACGACGACACTGATGTTGTCACGTCCACCGTTGTCGAGTGCGGCGCGGCACAGGGCGTCCGCGACCTCCTGCGGGTCGTCGTACTTCTGCAGGGCCACCATGATCGTCCGGTCGTCGACCTCGTTGGACAGGCCGTCGCTGCACAGGACGAAGCGCTCGCCGGGGTGCGGGGGGAAGACCCAGACGTCCGCGTTGGGGCCGGGGTCCGTGCCGAGCGAGCGGGTGATGATGTTGCGCAGCGGGTGGCGCAGGGCCTCCTCGGCCGTGATGATCCCGGCGTCGACCATCTCGCGGACCTCGGAGTGGTCCCGGGTCACCAGGCTCATCCGGTTGCCGAGGAAGCGGTAGACGCGGGAGTCGCCGACGTTGAAGACGATCCAGTGGTCGGCGCCGCCCGCGTCGACGACGGTGAGCCCGGCGACGGTCGTGCCCATGCCCGTCTGCTCGGGGTTGCGCGCGGCCGACTCGAGGAGGTGCCCGTTGATCCGGCGCAGCAGCGCGACGACGTCCTCGGGGCGCACGTGCGTGCGGGTGTTGAGCTCGCCGAGGAGCTGGACCGCGATGCCGCTCGCGACCTCGCCCGCGGCGTGCCCGCCCATGCCGTCGGCGATGGCGTAGACGAGGCCCTCGGCGATGAGCGCGTCCTCGTTGTGGTTGCGCACGCGACCGACGTGGGTCGCGGCACCCGAGCGGATCCGGACGTCGGGTCCGGTGAGCGCGGCGTAGTGCGGGCCGCTCACGCGCCGCCACCCATCGGGTCGACGACCGCCGTCTCGAGGATCGACTGCACGGCCTCGTAGTCCTGCTCCGAGTCCGGGCCGGCGATGCGGCCGGTGACGCGCACGAGGTGGACGACCTCGCCGGCCTCGACCGCGGTGACCAGGTGCACGAGGTAGACCGGCTCGCCGTCCTCGATCCACGACACGTTGAGACCGGTCCACTCGCGGCCCTCGAGCTCGACGACGAAGGTCTCGTCCGCCTCGCCCTCGTCGCGTCCCTCCGCCTCGCCCGCGAGGTCGTCGACGAGGTCGTCGGTGCTCGCCTCGCGCGACGTGTGGACGTATGCCGTGAGCTCTGGAGCGAGGTCGCCTCCCCTGCCGTGGACCGCACGCAGGAGCGCGTCGCCGCCGGGCTCCACGGTCCAGTCGTCGGGCAGCGTGAGCTCGATGTGCGGGTACGCCGGGCTGAGGGCGCTGGGATGGCCCACCGTGGGCATCGGGCCACCTCCATGGGGGACGGAAGGACGGCACCCTCGCGGGTGCGGTGCAGAAGCCGAACCAGCCTAGCCGGGTAGCGTCGTCAGGGACGATGGGGAGAACTCCCCGCCGGGCGCCCGTCAGTCGCCGCGCTGGACGGCGGTGACCGCGCCGCTGATGACGGCCGGGTCGGGCGCGTCCCCCGCGCCGTAGGAGACGAGGCCGACGAGGAACTCACCGTCGGCGACGAGCGCGACGTCCTGCGTGACCTTGCGTGGACCCTGCGACGTCATCCGCCAGACGACGGTGTCGCCGGGCACCTGGCCGAAGTCCGCCTCGTCGACGGTGAAGGTCGTCACCGGCCCACTCGCGAGCTCGCCCCGGGTCTCGAAGGTCGTGCACGTGGCGAGCGCGGTCCTCAGCGCGTCGACGACCTCGGTGGCGAGCCCGTCGCGGTGGACCTGGACGTGCTGGGCAAGGAAGGGCCCGACCGCCGACCGGGCGAACCGCTGGCGGGCTGCCCCGCGGGGCTCCTCGGGCTCGATGTCGACACCGCACACGGTGAGGCCGAAGCCCGCCTGGGGCGGCTGCGAGCGCCGCCACCCCTCCCCCATCGTCTCGAGGGGGACGAAGCGGCTCTTGGCCCGTGCCTCGAGGTCCGTGGACCCGCTCGGCGAGCCCGACGGCGAGGCCGTGCCCGTCGTCGGTGCGGTGCTCGTCGTCGTCGGTGCGGCCCCGCGGGCCGACCCGGGGGCGGTCTCGTCGCCGCACGCGGTCATCGTCATCACTCCTGCCGTGAGGATCGCGGCGCCGAGCGCCCGCCCCGTCCGCGTCCCCATGGTCGACCACCCTAGGCGCGCACGGACCGCGGCGCGGGTGCCTGCAACCGGCCGCATCAGGGGTACTCCGGGTTGCGGAGCTGCTCTTGGAGCAGCTCGGCCATCGCTGCGTGGCCCTGGGCGTTGGGGTGGAACGAGCCGGGATCGGTCACGGAGAGCCCGGGTCCCCCCCAGTCGAGGTCGTTGATCCACTGCTCACCGTCGGGCGCACCCACGCCGTGGCCGAGGAACGCCTGGGTCGGGTCGATGAACTCGACCCCGGCCTCCCGGGCGGCCCCGCGGAGCATGGCGTTGAGCTCGTCGGCCTTGCCATTCATCCACACCTGGTCCTGCGCGAAGAGCATGTTGTTGAGCTCCTCGCTCGGTGGGTCGTTGAAGAGCCGTGGGTAGCCCATGATGACGATCCGCGCGTTGGGCGCCTGTTCCTTCATCTGTCCGTAGAGCTCGACGAGGTCGGCGCGCAGGTCGACGATGCGGCGGTCGAGCTCGCCCTCCCACTTCGCCTGGCAGCCGTCGGTCCAGAGCACCCCGGAGCCGCCGTTGAGGACGCAGTCGGTGAGGACGTCGGCGAAGCCGAGGTCGTTGCCCCCGATCGACATCGTGACGAGCGAGGTGTCCTCGTCGAGGGCCTCGAGCTGCGCCGGCTCGTCGTCGTTGGTGTCGTTGGGGTTGTGCAGGTCCTCGGTCGTGGCCCCCGAGCAGTAGACGGTCGTGAGGTCGCCCCCGAAGTCGAACACGGCATACGTCTGTTCGGCGTAGGCCGACGCCGAGCGGCGGCAGCGGTTGTGCGAGTCGTCGCCCCAGTTGCCGGGGTCCCAGTCGTCACGGTTGTCGTAGTTCGTGCCGTCGTGGTAGTCGCCGGCCCCCTCGCCGGAGGCGAAGCTGTCGCCGAGAGCGACGTAGCCACCGCGGATGGCCCGTTCGAACGCGTCCTGCGCCGCCTCGGCCTTGACCTCGCAGTCCTGCCCGTCGCCGACGATCCGGCACCACGCCAGGGTCGCGTGCTCGACGACGTTGGCCGTGCTCACGACGGCGAGCACCCCGGCGACGACCATCCCCGCGATCGCGACGATGCCGACGAACTCGAGGGCGGAGCCTCCGCGCTCACGTGACATGTCCGCACGCTAGGGACGACGGCCCGGGGCGGGGCAGGGCCCCCGGGCCTTGATCCGGGCCCAAGGTGCCGGGGCCGGCCGGGCCCCGGGCGTCAGGCCAGGCCGACGAGCCCGGCGAGGGCGGCGACCGCGAGGGCCCCCGCGACGCGCACGCAGGCGCGGCGGTGGGCACCCGGCATACCGGCTGCTGCGGCGGCGACCACGGCGGCGGCCGCGACGACCCACGGGAAGGCCGACTCCCCCGCACCGACGGCGCGGCCGAGGACGACGCCGACCCACGCGAGGGCCGCGCAGGCGAGTGCCGCCCACGGGAGCGCCCCGCGAACGCGCTCCACCACGACGGCCGCCGCGCCGACGGCGGCGAGGAGCAGCGACCAGCGGCCGATGACGTAGTCGGGGGTCTCCTCCTGTGGCGAGAGGAGGAAGACGTCGAGCCAGACGACCGGCAGCGCCAGGAGCGCGACGACCGCGAGCCAGGTCAGCGGCGTGCGCGTCGTCGCCCGGCGGCCGGCGGGGGCGGTCACCCCTGCGACTCCGGCTGCTCGGCCCACCAGGAGCGCAGCCGCTCGGCGGCGGCCTCGGGCCCGATCGGACCCTCGTCGAGCCGCACCGCGAGGAGGTGCTTGTAGGCGCGACCGAGCACCGGGCCGGGGCGGATGCCGAGGACCTCGGCGATCTCGTTGCCGTCGAGCTCGGGTCGCACCGCGGCGAGCTCCTCGGCGGCCATGAGCTCCTCGATGCGCGCCTCGAGCTCGTCGTAGGTGCGCGAGAGCCGCTGCGCCTTGCGGACGTTGCGGGTCGTGCAGTCGGCGCGGGTGAGGCGGTGCAGCCGCTGGAGGAGCGGGCCGGCGTCGGTGACGTAGCGGCGCACGGCCGAGTCGGTCCACTGCCCCTCGCCGTAGCCGTGGAAGCGCAGGTGCAGCTCGACGAGGCGGGCGACCGCCTTGACCGTCTCCTTGTCGAAGCGCAGGGCCTTGAGCCGCTTCGCGGTGAGCTTGGCGCCGACGACCTCGTGGTGGTGGAAGCTCACGCCGCCGCCCGGCTCGAACCGGCGCGTCGCGGGCTTGCCGATGTCGTGGAGCAGCGCGGCGAGCCGCAGCCAGAGGTCCGGGCCCGGCACGGAGTCGGCCGGCCCGTCAGCCGGGCCCTCGAGGGCGATGGCCTGGTCGAGGACGATGAGCGAGTGGACGTAGACGTCCTTGTGGCGGTGGTGCTCGTCGACCTCGAGCTTGAGCGCGGGCAGCTCGGGGAGCACGTGCGCCGCCAGGCCGCTCTCGGCGAGCAGCTCGAGGCCGGCCCGGGGTGCGGGCGCGAGGAGAAGCTTGACGAGCTCGTCGCGGATGCGTTCGGCCGACACGATCTCGATGGTGGAGGCCATCTCCCGCATCGCCGCGAGCACCTCGGGTGCCGGCGCGAGGCCGAGCTGGGCGACGAAGCGCACGGCGCGCATCATCCGCAACGGGTCGTCACCGAAGCTCACCTCGGGCGCCGACGGCGTGCGCAGCCGGCGGGCGCCGAGGTCGGCCAGGCCCCCGTGGGGGTCGACGAACTCGAGGCTCGGAAGTCGAAGGGCCATCGCGTTGACGGTGAAGTCGCGCCGGACGAGGTCCTCCTCGAGCGACTCCCCGAACGCGACGACGGGCTTGCGCGTCACGCCGTCGTAGGCGTCGGCGCGGTAGGTCGTCACCTCGACCGTCGTCTCCGACCCGGACTCGCGGCGGACCGCGCCGATCGTCCCGAAGTCCCGGCCGACGTCCCACGTCGCCGTGCCCCACCCGCGCAGGATCGCCTCGGTCTCGTCGGGGGAGGCGCTCGTCGTGAAGTCGAGGTCGGGCGGTGTGCGCCCGAGGAAGGCGTCCCGCACGGGTCCGCCGACGAGCGCCAGCTCGTGCCCGGCCGTCGTGAACCGCTCCCCGAGGTCGGTGAGCAGCGGCAGCACGGGAGCGAGCCGGGAGACGGCCTGCTTCATGAGCGCGGCGGGCGGCGGGGAGGACGACACGAGGAACAAGAGTAGGGCCCGGCCGAGCACCTGCCGTCCGGCCGAGCGGCGGTCGGCGGGGTCGCGCGCTGGTCCCGCGCTGGTCGTGCGCCGGACGGACCCCGGTCGGGCCCCAGTCAGGCCCGGTCGGGCTCTGGCCGGACCTCGGTCAGGTCTCGTCGTCGAGCGAGCGCTCGGCGAGGACGGCCGCGCCGGCCGTGACGCCGAGCCAGACCACGAGGTCGAGCAGCGTCCCGGGCCACGCCGACCCCGTCACCGCGACACCGAAGAGCGCGCCCCCGGCGTCGGCTCCCGCCGTCCACGTGAGGGGGTTGAGCACGAACGCGAGGAGGCCGAGGCCGAGCCATGCGACGAGCGGGTTCCACGGCCCACGACGCACGACGAGGAGGACGACGAAGGCGAGTGCGGCGAGCGAGAGGGCGCTGCGCCCGACGACCGCCCCGGTCGTGCTGAGCGAGGTCGCGCCCGCGCTGATGCCGACGACGCCGAGGGCCGCGCAGACGAGGGCGGCGACGACACCACCGAGCACGACCCACAGCACCGAGCGAGCCCCCACGAGCGCCGTCCCCCCATGTCGTTCCCCTGCTGGAGCGCTCATCGTCGCACGATGCCGGAGCGCGACCTCCGCCGCCGCGCTGCTCGGGTAGCCTCACCCCGTGGCGCGTGGGCGGACGGGGGTGGTGCTCGGGGGTGTCGTCGTGCTCGCGGGGCTCCTCGGTGCGGCTCCGGTCGCCGGCTTGCCGCAGGAGCCCGAGCCCGCGATGCCCGTCCTCGGGCAGGCCCTCGTGGCCGCGACGAGCGACACCGAGCAGCGCCTCGAGCCCATGGTCGTGACCGTCCACGGCCTGCGACGGGTCGCCACCGCCACGGTCCTCTACTACTCCGTCGGGTTCGCGGGGCAGGCGCCCGACCCCGAGGTGGCGCCGGTGACGGCATACGGGTCGGGTCCGGGCACCTACGAGACCCTGCAGAGCTCGCCCGGGTCGCGCTTCATGGACTCGGCGGCGGCGATCGACCTCGCGTCACGCACGTCCTACGGCGCGCTGCGTCGCCCCGACGGGACCGCCGTCGCGGCACCCCCGCCGGACACCCCCGATGACCGCGTCCGGCTCAGCGGCCGGGCCGTCGTCCAGTGGATCGCCCTCGCGCCGATCCCCGACAAGGTCAAGGTCGTCGACCTCCTCGTCGGCAGCGCCTTCGTCCGAGGCGTCCCCGTCGGCAAGGGCGCGATGACCCCGGTCGCCTCGGTCCCCGCGCCGGCGGCGGGCACGGGCTGGCCGGAGGTCGACACGTTCGCCCTCGCCGAGGGGTCGCCCCAGAACGCCGTCCTGCCGCTGCAACCGCGGATCACCGTCCTGCCGAAGCCGAAGCCGACGCCGAAGCCGACGCCGACGGCGCCGGCCAAGCCGAAGCCCTCGGGCACGCCGTCGGCGTCCCCGTCGCCCTCGGGGAGCCGGCGATGAAGCGCGGCACGCGACGTCTCGCGCTCGTCGCGGTGACGCTCGCTGCGCTCCTCTCGGGGTGCTCGGGCGGCACGCCCGTCCCGGAGCCCTCCCCCACGCTCGCCTCCCCCTCGGCGCCGGCCGACCTCGGCCCGCTCGCGAGCTTCCTCGACACGACACCGACCCAGCCCGTCGCGACGACACCCGGCCGCGACGACTCGTCCTTCTCGGGTGCGGTCTTCCAGGTCTTCCGGGTCGAGACCGACGCCCGCTCGACCCTCGTCGAGTGGGCGGCGACCCACCCGCGCACCCTCGCCGCGGGCGCGGACTTCGACCTCACGCTGTGGCAGAACTTCCCGCAGGTGACGACGAAGACCCACCGGTATGCCGTGACGACCTACCAGCCGGCGTCCGGGCCGCCGCGGTGCGTGTGCTCGGCGGTGCGCGCGATCCGCGGGGAGCCCCTCGTCCAGGGAGCGCTCTACCCCCCGCTGCCGGCCGACGTCACCTCGGTCGTGCTCACGTCACCGTGGTTCGAGGACGTCACGGTGCCGGTGTCCAGACGCTGACGCGCGGATGCGGACGCCCCCTGCGCCCTGTGTATTGTCGACGGAGCATTCGATCACGTCATGACACTGGGGGGTCCTGCCATGAGGTCACGTGTCGCTGCGGCGGCTGTCGCCGTCCTGGCCACCGTGGGAGCGGCGTCCACCGCCGACGCCGAACCGACGCCGATGCGCGAGGTCGAGGGCGTGCCCGTGCTTGCGCGCACCCTCGTCGCGAGCTCGATCCAGAACGCGCCGCCTCCGGCCGTGCTCTCGGTCCACGGCGTGCGCCGGGTCGAGGGCGCAGCCGTCGTCTACTTCTCGATGGGCATCCCCGAGTCGTCGCAGGCGCCCGCGCGCTCGAACTTCAGCACCTACGGCACCGGCTTCTTCAACGTCCTCAGCCAGAACCCGGGTGTGACGACCTTCCAGTGCAGCGTGGCCGCGCTCGACATCGCCGGCGGTCGCGCGTTCACCGCGCTGCGCGTCCAGGGCGGTCAGCGCTGCATCGGCACCAGGACGGGTGAGTTCGCGACGACGTCCGAGACCGGCCCCAACGCCGCGCTCGTCGGCCACACGGTCATCGCACCGATCCCGCCCGAGCTCACCGAGGTCGACCTCTACGTCGGCTCGCAGGTCCTGCACGACGTGCCGGTCGAGGACGGCGTCATGGAGCCGCTCCACGAGGGCTCCGGACCGGTCGTCGTGGGCACCGGCTGGCCCGAGGTGGACCTCTCGCAGGTCGCGACGGCCGTGACGCCGGCCGAGGCGGTCCGCCCGTTGCGCACGATGGTCACCGACCTCAAGGCCCAGGTGTCGCAGACGCAGAAGAGCGTCGAGATCGACGCCTCGGTCCTCTTCGCCGTCGACAAGTCCGCGCTCACCCCGCGGGCGAGTGCGATCATCGCCCAGGCCGTCGCCCGCATCAAGGCCGCCGCCCCCAAGGGCACCGTCGTCGTCGAGGGTCACACCGACTCCAACGCGAGCGACGCCTACAACCTCAAGCTCTCGCAGGCTCGCGCCGCCGCCGTCGCCGCCGCCCTGCGACCGCAGCTGCCGGGCTACACCATCCAGGCGGTGGGCAAGGGCGAGACCTCGCCCATCGCGCCGAACACGACCGCAGAGGGCCGGGCGCTCAACCGCCGGGTCTCGATCTCGCTGCCGAAGTGACGGAGACGATGATGACGAACCCCAGGCGACTTCCCGTGGCGCTCGGCGCCGTCCTCGCGTCGGTCGTGCTGCTGTCCGGCTGCACCGGCGACGATACCCCCGAGCCCACCGGCACGAGCGGCTCCTCGACCTCGTCGGGCTCGCCGTCCCCGAAGGACTCCGGCGACGCGCTCGAGGACCGCTCGAGCGAGGTCCTCGCCGACCCGCCCCAGCTCGCGTCGATCGCGACCGCCAAGGCCAAGGCGACGTCGAGCTTCCGCGGCAGCACCTTCACCATCCACGCCCTCACCCGCTCGGACACCGCGACCGTCCTCACCTACTCGGTGACCGGCGGCACCGGGCACAGCAGCCCGACGGACTCCCTGCCGCGGAACTGGGAGAAGGCGCCGATGCTCATGACACCGACGCACTCCTACCGGGTCGTGACGTTCCAGGAGCAGGGCAAGGCGTGGGCGGCCGTCGCCAACCCGCAGTACCGCATCGCCTCGGGCGCCCAGACGGGTCCGGTGACGATGCTCTTCCCGCCGCTGCCCAAGGACACGGCCAAGGTGACGCTGCGCGGAGCGTGGTTCGACGACGTGGCCGTGCCGGTCACCGACGTCCAGGGCTGACGCGGGGCACGCCCACCGGTCGGTCGCGGGCGTCCGCCGTCGGTCGCGGACGCTGGTATGCCGTCGGTCGCCGACGCTCGTGTGCCGGCACCTCCCGGACGCTCGTATGCCGGCCGCCCCCGTCCGCGAGTCCGCCGGCCCATGACCGGCGCGGAGGCCTCAGTCGACGAGGCGGACCCGGAACATCGCCTTGAGGGCGGGCTCCGGGGTGAGGAGGGTGAGGGGCTCGGTCGTCGGCGGCACGTAGATGCGGACCTTGAGGTCGCCGCACGTCGCGGTCGCCTCGTAGCCGGAGGTCGTCTCGACGAGGGGCTGGTCGGGCTTGCACGCGCCGAGGGCGACGCCCAGCTCTGCGACGGAGGTCGCGCTCTCTCGGTCGCCGGTCGCGGTGACCCGCTTGGTCCGGGTCGTGGCCTCGACGCGGTCCCGACCGGGTCGGTAGCAGAAGCGTGTAAGGGTGGCGTCGTTGCGGTTCGCGAACTCGGAGGCGGCCCCCCGGCCGTCCCCGCACTTCCACTCGCTCTTCTTCGAGTTGAGCGAGGCCTGGACCCGGCCCCACATGAAGCCGACCGAGTCGTGCGCGCCCGCGAGGGCGGCGGCGTCGGCGCTGCTCTTGAGCTTGCTCAGCTCGCTGTTGCCCTTGCTGAAGTCCTGGATGACGTTGAGGGCGACCCAGACGAGGACGAGCGTCGCGACCATCGTGATCGCCGTGACCGCCTGGCCCCGCTCCCGCTGCGAACGTCCCATGTCTCCCCCTCCGGATGCCCTGCCCAGCAGCCCGCCCCGGCCGGGGCGGACACGACGGCGAGGTGCGGGAGCCCCTGACTCCCGCACCTCGCCGTGTCGAACGCTCTCGATCACGAAGCGCCGGTGATGTTGTCCCACGCGGCCTGGATCTTCTCGCCGACGCCCGAGCCGGTGATGACGCCGTAGATGGCGGCGATGACGACGCCGGCGACGAGGGCCATGCCCAGGTACTCGAGCGAGTTCTGGCCGGCCTCGCGACGGTCGCGGAGGGTGGCGAGCTCGGTGCTGTAACGGGCTGCGATCTTGTGAGTCATGGCGGTGCCTCTCTGTCGTGGTTCACGTTCCCCTGGTGGCCGTGGACCCTTTGCAGGTCCTCGACCTGACACCTCGAAGGTAGTTTTTCCGCCGCTCGGGCCACAGGGCCCGCAGGCCCAAACCCGGACCCAAACCTCGGACGGTCTCAGGGCCCCGCCCGGCCCAGCCACACGACGATCGCCTCGGCCCGCGTGGTCACCCCGAGCTTGGCGAAGATCTGGTTGATGTGGTTCTTGACCGTCTTCTCCGAGAGGAAGAGCTCCTTGGCGATGCTGCCGTTGGCCGCGCCGGTGGAGACGAGGTCCATCACCTCGACCTGACGGCCCGACAGCCCCATCGCGCTCGGCTCCGCCCCCGCCTCCGCCTCGGCCGGCGGGCGTCCGTTGCGCAGAGCCGCGAGCGCCGGGCCGGACAGGCTCCCGGTGCCCTCCGCGGCCGCGCGCACCATCGCCGAGAGGCGGTCGGCGTCGAAGGTCCCGTGGACGAGGTAGCCGATGGCCCCTGCCTCGAGCGCCGTGAGGATGACGTCGTTCTCGTCGGAGAAGGTGAGCATGAGGACGTGGGTCCGCTCGGCGAGCTGCCCCACGACGGAGAGCCCGTCACGTTGCGGCATCCGCACGTCGAGCAGCACGACGTCGGGTCGGTGCCGGGTGACGAGCGCGAGCGCCTCGTCGCCGTTGCCCGCCTCGCCGACGACCTCGAGGTCGTCGTCGGTCTCGAGCAGCGCGCGGATCCCCCGTCGCATGACCGAGCTGTCGTCGACGATCGCCACGGTGAGCGCCATCAGACCACCTCCGGACTTCTCTCGGTGAGTGCCCGGCGAGGCACCCTGAAGGTCACTGTCGTCCCGGCGCCGGGGGCCGTGACGAGGTCGAGCCGTCCGCCCACCTGGTGCATGCGCTCACGCATGCCGAGCACGCCGAAGTGCCCGCGCTCGGCCGCCCCGTCGACGTGCGCGTCGGTGGAGCCGGCACCGTCGTCGACGACCCGGAGGACGACGGCGTCACCGTCGGCCTCGAGCCGCACCGCCGTGCTGCACCGCCCGGCGTGACGGTGGACGTTCTCGAGCGCCTCGCGCAGCACCATGAGCATCTCGTAGCGCGCCAGTGGCTCGACGTCGCCGACCGCGCCGACGTGCAGGGTGCACGCGCGACCGGTCGTCGCTCGCCACTCGTCGACGACGAGGCGCAGCGCCTGCGCGAGGTCCTCGACCGGGATGGGTTTGCGCAGCTGGCCCATGAGCTCACGGACCTGACCGATCGCCAGCGTGCAGTCCTCCTCGATCTCCCGTGCCCGCAGGGCGGCGACCTCGGGTCGTCGCTCGACGAGGATCGGGAGGCTGGAGGCGGTGAGCGCCATGGCCTGGAGCGACTTGGCGACGCTGTCGTGCATGTCACGCGCGATGCGCATGCGCTCGTGCGAGGTGGCCGCGACCGCGGTCGCGTCGCGCAGCACGGCGTGGCTCGCGAGCGTGGCGCGCGCGGACCGCTGCACCGCGAGACCGAGCAGCCAGAGCGTCACGAAGAGTGGCGGGACGATGAAGATGTATGCCGTCATCGCGTCGATGTCGATGGGTCGCCGGGCGAGGAGCAGCAGGTGGATCGCGCACATCGTCGCGATGACGACGAGGCCGGGCTGCCACGACAGCCAGAGGCCGACGAGCAGGGCCGAGGTGCACAGCGCGAGCACGAACGGGGTGTCGACGCCGACGACACCGACGACGATCGTCAGGGCGATGGCATCGACGAGGACGACGAGGGGATGGGCGCCGACGAAGGCACGCACCCGCCGGGACCGGAGCGCGACGTAGCCCGGGAGGGCCGCGACCATGACGAGCGCCGAGACGACCGCCGGCTGCTGCACGGCCCACACGAGGGTGAGGACGAGCAGCAGGAAGAGCCTCACGAGGAGCGCCACCTGCGCGACCTGGAGGGTGAGCGGGTCGGTGCTCGAGTCAGAGGGCACCGAAGTCTCCGAGGTCGATGTCGGCTCCGATGAAGAGGCCGACGATGAGCAGGATCATCGCGCCGGGCACCATGACGACGGTCGTGAGCAGGGTGACGCGCGGCGCCAGCTGGGCGGCCTTCTGCCGGTGCCGCTGGGCCGCGGCGCGACGCATGTCGGCGGCGATCTGGTTGAGGGTGTCCACGAGCGGTGCGCCGAGCTCCTCGGCCTGGAGGTAGGCCGTCGTGAACTCCTCCATCGCCTCGGAGCTGTTGCGCTGGCGCAGCGCCTTGAACGCCGACCGCACGCTCGCCCCGTTGGTGATCTGGTGCAGGGTCGTCGTGATCTCCTCGGACATCGGCCCGCCGAAGCGCTCGGCCACGGTTCCCAGCGCCTGCCGGAAGCCGATGCCGGCGCTCACGGTCACCGACAGCACGTCGAGGAAGTCCGGGAGGTCGCGGTCGATGCGCTCACGCCGCTTGCGGGCCATCGTCGCGAGGCGGGCGACGGGCATGACGAAGATGAGGGCGATCGCCATGAGGACCGGGATGTAGTTGCCCTGGGCGGAGAGGAGAACCACCGCCGGTGCCGTGATGATCATCCACATGACGGCGCGGGCGAGCACCGAGTCGACGTCGACGCCCTCGGGGCGGCCCGCCTGGTGGATCTGGCCCTGGAGCCAGGCGATGACCTTGGGCGGGACGACCTTGCGCAGCCTCGGCGCCAGCCGGTAGGCGACGGCGCTCAGCGGACCCTGCGACTTCGCCCGCTCCTGGCTCGCGCCCTGCAGCAGCTGGAGGTCCTCGAGGTTGAGGCCCTCGGCCATGTCGGTGCGCATCATCCGGTAGCCGCGCATGAAGACCCAGGCCGCGATCGCGGCCACGGCGCCCGGGATCATGCCGACGAGCCAGTTCATATGTCGATCCGAGTCATCTTGCGGATCGCCCAGAAGCCCAGCCCGAAGATGCTGAAGGAGATGAGCAGGGCGGCCTGGCCGACGACGCTGCGGGTCATCTTGTCGACGGTTCCCGGCTGCATCGTGTTGAGCATGAGGAGCATGAGGACGCCGAGCACGATGACGAAGTAGGAGGTCGCCACCGGCTGCGCGAGCGTGGTCTTGACCTCGCGACGGGTCTCCTTGCGCTGCTCGAGCGTGCCGGCGATGTCGCGCAGGGCGGTGACGAGGGACCCACCGGAGCGCGAGGCGACGACGAGCGTCGAGATGAGCACCGACGTCTCGCGCGAGCCCACCCGCTGGCGCAGCTCGTCGAGGGCCGTCGTCAGCGGGGCGCCGAAGCGAAGCCGGGTCGCCACGCGGGAGAGCTCGGTGCGGGCCGGCTCGGCGAGCTCGTCACCGGCGATGGCGATCGCCGTCGGCAGGGAGAGACCGGCATAGCTCGCGTTGGCGAGGACCCGGGCGAGCTCGGGCAGCTGGGACACGAACGCCTCGCGGCGACGCTCCTGCGCCCGCTTGAGGTAGACCCGCACGCCGAGGAAGCCGAGGCCCAGACCGGCGACGGCGAGCAGCGGTGCCAGGAGGTTGGCGATGAGGACGACCATGACGAGGCCCAGGCTGAGCCCGCCGAAGAACATCACCGACGGGGCCCGCTCGATGCCGGCGAACTCGAGCTCGCGCTCGAGCCAGCGGCCCGGCCGGGTCCTGCGGAACCACCGGTCGAAGAGCTGGAGCGCGCTCGTGGCGTCGTCGTCCGACCCGGACTCGGCGCCGCTGATGGCGACGTGCCGGTCACGCGCGGCCCCCACGAACTCGCGGAAGGCGAGCATCGCCAGCAGCATGACGACGACCGGGCCGAAGAGCATGACGGCGAGGATCACGACGCCGCCTCCATGAACGCCGGCAGCGCGACGTTGGCCTCGCGCAGCCGCTGGCGCAGCGCCTCGGGGACCGCGTGCTGGACGAAGCGCCCACGGACGAGGGTCTCGCCCTCGACGTGGGTGGGGTCCCACGTCATGAGCGGGCGCAGGTCGAACTGCTCCTGCCGGCGGGAGGCAACGAAGCAGGCCTCGACGACCTTGCGGGAGCCGTCGGACTGGCGGTTGAGCTGGACGATGATGTCCATCGCCGAGTTCACCTGGTCGCGGATCGCGTGGAACGGCACCTCGACGTCGCTCATCGACGCGAGGGTCTCCAGCCGGGCGAGGGCGTCGTCGGGACTGTTGGCGTGCACCGTCGTGAGCGACCCCTCGTGGCCGGTGTTCATCGCCTGGAGCATGTCGAGCGCCTCACCGCCACGGCACTCGCCGACGATGATCCGGTCGGGCCGCATGCGCAGCGAGTTGCGGACGAGGTCGCGGATGGTGACCTGGCCACGACCCTCGACGTTGGGCGGGCGCGTCTCGAGGCGGATCGTGTGCGGCTGGTCGAGGCTGAGCTCGGCCGCGTCCTCGATCGTGACGATGCGCTCCTTGGGCGAGATGAACGACGAGAGCGCGTTGAGCAGCGTCGTCTTGCCCGAGCCGGTGCCACCGGAGACGACGACGTTGAGCCGGGCCTCGACGCAGGCCCGCAGCAGGGCCGCGAGCTCCTCGTTGAGCGAGCCCCACTCGATGAGCCGCGCCAGCGAGATGGCCTGCGGGAAGAGTCGGATCGTCACGGTCGGGCCGTTGAGCGACAGCGGCGGCAGGACGACGTTGACTCGCGCTCCGCGGGGCATCCGCGAGTCCTGCGGGAGGCGGGCGTCCGCCATCGGCGAGGACTCGTCGACGCGCCGGTTGACCGTCGAGACGATGCGGTCGATCGTCTGCATGAGCTGTTCTTCGCTCGTGAACGCGCCCGGCCAGCGCTCGAGCCGGCCGCTGCGCTCGACGTAGATCGTCTCGTGGCCGTTGATCATGATCTCGCTGACCGTGGGGTCGGCGAGGATCGGCTCGAGGACACCGAGGCCCACGGCCTCGTCGACGACGCGGCGGACGAGGAGGTTGCGCTCGCTCGAGGAGAGGATGACCCCCTCACGCGAGACGAGGTGGGCGATGACGCGCTCGAGGCGGGCGCGTCGCTGGCTGGCCTCGAGCCGGGACAGCTCGTTGAGGTCGACCTCCTCGAGGAGCAGCCGGCGGAAGACGGTGACGAGGGAGTCCTCCTCGGCGCCGAGGCGGTTGGTCGCGGTGGGGTCCCCGATGAAGGACCGGAACGAGCGGCTCATCGGGCTGCCGGCATGTCGACCGTGCGGCTGACCGAACCGAGCCCGAGCCGCGTGAAGAGGGGGACGTCGACCCGGACGGTGTAGCTGTAGCCGTTGCCGGCCCTGCCACCCGACACCGAGGCGTCGAGCCCGTCGGGCAGCGCGGCCTGCGCGGCGGCGTTGGCGTCCTGGTCGAGCGAGGCGGCCCGAGCGGCAGCCCGGGCGGCCTCGTTGGCCGACACCGCGGCATACCCGGCGACGCCGAGCTGCCACACCATGAAGGCGACAGTCAGCATGGGTGGCACGACCGCGAGGAACTCCAGCGAGGCGAGCCCGCGCTCGTCGCGCCTCATCGCTCGCTCACCACCGCACGCGACGAGGTGAGCGTCTGCGGGAAGCCGAGGGCGGCGGGGCCGGCGGCCGGCACGTCCATGCGGACCGTGACCCGGTCGCCGTTGACGGAGACGTCGAGACCGTCACCGAAGGCCCACGGCGTCGTGTCGCGAGCCAGCGTCTGAGCGGCCTCGCGGCTGCCGGTGACGGAGTACTCACGGGCGGCGACGCGGGAGGCGTGACCCGACATGACGAAGGTGAGGCCGATGACGACGATCTGCCAGGCCGCGAGTGCCATGAAGATGGTGAGCGGGAGCATCGTGACGTTCTCGAGCGCGATCTGGCCGCGCTCGGCGTCCGCCTTGGCCCGGCGGCCCTTGGTCCGGCGGGACCCGCGGCGGCGACGGCCTCCGTCGGGCTCGTGGGACTCGCGCTCGGGCTCACGACCCCCGGCGGGAGGCGTCGGCTCGGGCGCCCCCTTCGCCTCGTCACTGCGTCGGCCGCGACGGGCCTGCGCGGGGACGTCGGCCTCGAGGCCGAGCTCGCGGCGGATGTCGGTCATGAGCCTCCACCAGGCGACCTCGGTGACGCCGCGCGGGTCGCGCTCGTTCATCGCGCCCTCGAGCGCCCGGGCCGAGACCGGCACCGACGCCTCGAGGACCGAGCCGCTCGTGAGCTGGGGAACGGCCGACGCGGGGAAGATGCTGCTGCGGTCGACCTTGTTGACGATGATCCGGGCCGAGCTCTCCGTGGTCACGCCGAGCGCCTCCCACGCGAGCATCCGCTTGCGCATGGCCCGGACGGCGAGCACGTCGGAGGTCGTCACGACGACGACCTCGTCGGCGAGCTCGACGAGCGTGGCCTGGCTCGGCGTCACGGCACCGCCGCCGTCGACGACGATGAGGTCGAACTCCCGGCGCAGCAGCGCGAAGATCGGCCGCAGCGAGTCGGGGGTGATGAACTCGGTCAGGCGCACGTCGGCGGGCGTGAGCAGCAGGCTGAGCCCGCTCTCGTGCTGGACGATCGCGTCGAGGACGGTGCTCACCGAGAGGTCCTGGTGGACCTTGGCGAGGTCGGCGAGCGAGACCGTCTGGCGGACCTCGAGGATGGCGCTCACGTCGCCCTTCTCGAGGTCGAGGTCGACGACGCACACCTTCTGCGTCGGGTTCTTCATGAGGTGGTCCATCGCGAGGTGCGTCGCCATCGTCGTCGTCCCGACGCCGCCCTTGGCACCGACGAAGCCGAGGATCTGGCCGCGGGAGCCGCTCGCCTGGGCGATGGCGCCCATGAGGACCTGCTTCATGTGCGTCGACCACTCGTGGGCCTGGAGCACCTTGGCCGAGAGGTCCTCGAAGCTGAACGGGAGCGCGATGACGCCACGGGCGCCGTTCTCCATGGCGCGGATGACGGTGGTCGGCATCCGGTCGGAGGAGATCTGCAGCAGGCCGATGCTCGGGTGTCGCACCCCGAGGTCGCGCAGGGTCTGGTGGACCGGCTCCGGCCCGAGGTTCTCGTGGATGAGGCAGATGTCGGGGGTGAACCGGTCCGCGTAGTCGAGCAGGTCGCTGCTCGTCGGCGCGACACCGACGACCTCGGTGCCGTCGAGCTCCTCGAGCAGCTGGCGGAGGTCGGCCTCGACGTCCGAGTTGGCCATTCCGATGAGAACTCGCATCACTCTGCCTCCTCGGGCACGGCCTTGCCGCCCAGCTTGCGGGCGTCGTAGTCATTGGGTTCGCCCTTGCGGTTGGTGCCGACGTCGCTGGGAAGCGCGACGAGACGGACCTCGCTCGCGAAGGCACCGGCATACGTCACGGCGAGGGCCTGCTCGGGCTCGAGCGCGAGCGTCACCGGGATGACCTGCTGCTCGGAGGTCCCGCCCTGGGCGCTCTCCTTGGTGACGGTCTGCTCGCCGGCGATCGAGACGATGCGGATGTCTCGGCTGAGGATGCGCACCGACTTGGGCAGGCCGGGCACCTCGGAGAAGACGGCGTAGAGGTCGACCCGGTCGCCGGGGCGGACGCGGCCGGCGACGCCGGTGACGGAGTTGACGTTGACCGCGACCTCGCGCTCGGTGGCCGAGAGCGAGCTGCTCGGGATGAGCATGTCCGAGCTCACCGTCGAGCCGGCGTTGAGCCGGAAGCCGACGCGCCTGCCCTGGAGCTCGTCGAGCGAGAGGACCGACGACTTCGGCACCCAGCGCTCGGGGACCTCCACGGCCTCGAGGTTGTCGGGCCCGAGCGGCGTGTAGGGCGCGATGGGCTGCGAGGCCTGGTAGACCGTGACGCGCGAGCCGACCTGGCTGTTGACGTTGGCGACGTAGGCGGACACGGCGAAGAACGTGCCGATCGCCACGAGGGCCGACACCAGCACGAAGAGCAGGCCTCGACGCTGACGGGGATTCATGCGGACAACTCCTGGACCGAGCGGGGGCGGACATGGCAGAAACGGCACGAGGCGCCGTGGGCGGGCAGGGCGCACACCGGGCAGGTCCCGGTCACGGGAGCGGCGGCGGCGAGCTCGGGCGGCAGCACGGCGAACTCCGCGCCGTCGTTGCCGTAGAGGCGCTGGACGCTCGACACGAGCGGGTCGACGACGCGGTGGTCGCCGCCGTGCCAGCGGGCGAGGTGGTCGACGGCCTGGGCCGAGGCGCCGGCGACGACGAGCGTGCCGGGGCGGGCGACCGACGCGAACCCTCCCGGCTTCGCCTTGACGACGAGGTCGTCGGCGCCGCAGAGGGCGACGAACCCGGGGCCGCCCGGCAGCAGCGAGCGCAGGTGCTGCCCGAAGGAGGGCGACGGCGACGCGAGCCGGGTCACGCGCCGCACCCAGAACCCTGAGAGCAGGCCCGCATCCGTCTGCTCGAGGACCGAGAGGCGGGTGGAGTCGGGCACGTCCTCGAGCCGCGAGGCGCGCAGCGCGATCGACGTCGCGGCCAGCAGGCTGGCGCGGGTCTGGACCCGGGTGACCGGGAGGTGCGGCAGCGCGCCGCTCACGACGTTGGCGACGAAGCCGGCCCGTGCCCAGTCGCGCCGGCGCGCGACGAGGACGACCCGCTCGGCACCCGAGCCGGCGACGTGGCGAGCCAGCGCCGGGGCGGCCGCGGTCCCCACGACGGTGGCGACGCCGTCCTCGCTCGACCAGGTCCGGACGCCCTCGGGCGCGCCCGACGGGTCGAGAACGGCAACGAAAAGACTCACGCGTGTCCCCCTGCGCTGTGATGCCGCCGGCCCGCGTGGGTCCGGCGGAGAGCTCCCCTGCTCGTCCGTGAGTGTAGGTACAGCCCGAACCGCCCGGTTAGGGTGCCCGTCATGGGGACGAAGACGTATCGCGCGCGCACGACGAACAGCAGGCGGTCCCACCTCGTCGCCACGACGTTCGCCGTGCTCGCCGCGCTCGGGGGAGCAGCCGCCATCGGCATCGGGCTGTACGCGTGGAGCATGGACCGGCCGCCGCCGACGCAGGTGCTTGCTGGGGAGTCGGTGACGGTGGGGCGCACGCCGCTCTTCGACAAGGGGCTCACGCTCTTCGCCGCGCCGTCGCGCAACGAGGTGCCCGCGGACCCGACGACCTTGGGCTGCACCCTGCACGGCGAGGGACGGTCGACGCCGCTGCGCTCGAAGGCCTCGATCGACGAGCTCGGCACGCGCGTCGTCGCGCAGCTCTCGCTCTCACCCGTCGTCACGGTCGGACCGACCGGCGCGGAGGACCGGATCAGCTGCGACGGGCCGGCGATGAACGACACCGTCGTGTGGCTGCTGCCGACGACCGCAGGGCCTTCTCGCACACCGCTGTCCATCGTCATCGGCGGCATCGCCCTGCTCGGACTCGCCGCACTCGTCGACCCGAGGGCACGCGGCCTCAAGTCCGGCCTGTTCTGAGCCGAGGGCCGCTGCGGGCGACGCGCCTGCGGCGCTGCGTATGCCGTGACGCGCGTCCCGGCGCACCTCGCCACGCGCGTCGCGGAGTGCGCGGCCACGAGCGTCCTCGCCATCGTCAGTGCGCCTGTCGCCGCGCTCGCCGAGGTCATCGCATCTCCAGCCGTGAGCCACGGGTGACGCCCCACTGCGCCATCGAGCCGGCGCGTGCCTCGATCGTCGCCGTGGCGCGCAGCCGGGGAGCGGTGGCGCCCCACCACGGCCGCAGCGTCGCGACCTTGAGGACGGTGCCGTCGCCGTCGACGACCGCGACGTCGATGGGGTAGCGCATCCCGACCATGTGCACCGAGGGGCACTTCGTGATCCAGAGCGCGCCGACGACGTCGTCCGAGCCGAGCAGGCCCTTGCGCCGCTCGCGCGGTGTGTCGGCGACGGTGAGCGGCGCGACGTCGACACCGTCGCGCAGCAGACGTCGCTCACCCGGCCCCAGGATCCGCATGGGTCAGCCCCGGCACCCGGGGACGCGAGCGGTCCAGTCGTTGCCGTTGAACGCCTCCGGCGCCGGCGAGGCGGAGACCCGCCGCAGCCCGCTCTCGATGGCGTCGACGCCGGAGCCGGTCGTCGGCACAGTGCCGCTCGGCTGCTGACGGTTGACGTAACCGTCGCGCAGGGCGGCGGCGACGAAGTCCGCTGCCGCCGAGGTGCCGTCCGACGAACCGTCGGACCCGCCCACGGTCGCACCGTCGGTCCCACCCGGGGACCCGGTGGTCGACCCACCGCTGGTGGACCCGTCGGCGCCCGGCGTGAGGCGTGCGCCGCCGAGGTCCACCGCACCGATCGAGTCGGCGAAGGAGCGGACGACGTTCTGGGCGGACCCGGCCGTCGTGTCGAGGTGGGTGACATAGAGGGAGGACGTCGCGCCCGACGTCGGGTCGGAGAGGTCGCGGTCGGTGACCGTCCGCACCGCGACGACGTTGCCGGACGGGTCCCGGTCGACGTGGAGGAGCATGGGCAGGACGTCGGCCGACGACGTCGTGCTCTCGGAGACGCCGACGACCTCGGTCGTGGCGCCACTGGCGTGCCGGACGACGCCGACGGCCTCGCCACCGGAGTCCATGGCGACGGTCTGCGCGTAGGCATTGAGCGAGAGCCCGGCGGCCGCGCTCGTGTCATCGAAGGTCGCGGTCGGTGCCGGCAGGGACTCCCCGCCGCCCACACCCGAGAGGACGGCGTCACCCAGGGCCGACGCGGCCGCGCCGAGCCGGCTCGTGCCGGTGCCGAAGACGGAGTCCGACCAGCCCTGGCGGGCGTCGGCAGCGACAAGGTCGGCGAGGTCGGCCGGTCCGCTCGCGGCATAGACGGCGTGTGCACGTCCGGTGAGGAAGGGCTCGACACCCGCCGCAGCCCCCGGCGACAGGTGACGCGAGACCCAGCCGTCGTTCGCCGCGGGCGAGGTGGAGCCGCCCCCGGAACCGGAGCTGCCGGCATACACCTGGAAGGTCCCGTCGCCCATGACGCCGACCGCCGAGACACGGCTGCCGGAGAGCGGCACGAGACCGCGGACCGGTCCGGCGGCGCCGGGTGGGGCGCCCACGCAGGTGTCGTCCCCGGGGCTCGTCGTGGCTCCGCCGCCGCCGGGCCCGCAGTCCCCGGCCGTGATGGCGCAGAACGCCGTGCCCGCCTTGTCGCCGACGGACTCCGAGCCCACCGTGAAGGCGAGTGCGCCGATGACGCTGCCCGCGACGAGCATGATGCCGAGCATCTCGAGCGAGGACACCCCCCGCTCGGACCTCCTGGCCCGGGCCCCCGGCCCCCCCGTCGACGTCATGGGCCCATCCTGTCGAGCATCGAGCCGGGCGCCGAGGGCCCAGGGTCCCAACTCTCGGATCATCCGCGCACCTCCAGGGTCCCCATGACCTCGGCCACGGGCGAGGTGGCGAACTCCTCGAGCGGGGCGAAGCCGACCACGTTGACGATGGACCCTCCCTTCGAGCGCGCGAGCAGCTGCCACACCTGACGCCGCCGCTCGTCGCCGCGTGAGTTCTCGGTCCACTGCACGAGGACCGCCGGTTCCTGGGTCCCCGCCTGCCGCACGGTCGAGCGCAGCACGTCGACCTCCTGCTCGCGCAGGCGCTGCTCCAGCCGGAAGCTCTGCTCGAGCAGGTCGACCTCCGGCTCGGTCTCGACGACGACCGACACGACGACCCGGGCGGGCCCGCTCGGGCTCGGCTCGGTCCACCGGACGAGCTCGCCGTGGTCCTCGAAGGTGCGGCGCGACTCCTCCCAGTTGCCCGGGACGGCGAGCCGCCACGTGTCCCCCTCGACGACCCGGCTCCCGACCGGCGGGGCCACGACCGGCGTCGGGCTCGCGCTCGGGCTGCCGGTGGGCGCGATGCGGGAGCCGGCGAACGGCTCCTCACCACCGCACGCCGACAGCGTCGCGACCACCACGGCAGCGGCGCACACATGCCTCATGAACGCAACCCCCGTCCCCATGCGGTCATGCTAGGGGCGGACGGGCGCCCGCAGACCCAACGTTTGCGCGAAGTTCACGAGTGGTCACTCCGGGACCACCCCGCCGTCGTCCGACCGGGTCAGAGCTGGTCGAGCACCGGACCGATGCCGGACATGGCGAGGACGACGAGCGCGGCCCCGATCATGTGCGGTCCGAACGCGAAGGCCGACCGCATCCCTCCCCGCTTCGACACGAGGAGCCACACCCCCCACAGCGTCCCGGTGACGAACGCGAGCGCCGTGGCCACGACGACGTGCGACCACGAGTGGAACCCGAGCACCAGGCCGAGGCTCGGCGCGAGCTTGACGTCGCCCAGCCCCATCCCGGAACCCCCGCCGAGGACGGCGAGGACGAGGTAGACCGCGCCGAGCCCCACCCCGGCGATGAGGGCACGCACCCCACCGGAGGTGTCGGCGGTGACCGCGACGACGACGGCGAGACCGACGACAGCGGTCGCGAGGAGCGGCAGCGTCATCCGGTCCGGCAGGCGGTGCACGTCGAGGTCGACGGCCGCGAGCGCGACGAGGACGAGGGCGACGACCGCCTGGAGCACGAGGAGGGTCCACCCACCCAGGCGCCAGCCGCCGACCGCGACGAGCGGGACGACGAGCGCGCAGACGACCGGCACCCACGCCAGCCCGAGGGTGCGGGTCCCCTCCTCGTCGTCGTAGCGGTGGTCGAGCGTCGCGAGCCGGGCGCGCAGCAGCACCCCGGCCACGAGACCGGCCACCGCGAGGACGACGACGTATGCCGTCGTCACCGGTTCGCTCCCCGGCGCGGCGTGCGGTGGCTCACGTTCAGCGCAGCCCGCGCGGGGACAGGGCGCCGAACGTCCTCGCCACCGCCGAGCACGCGGCCACCCCGAGGACGAGGGAGACGAGCCAGCCGACGAGGAAGCGCGGCTCCACCGGCGAGCCACCGGCGCTGGCGAGGGTGAGCATCGCGGCGACGGTCGCGGCGGTGGCGACGACGATGCCGGGCGTCGCGACCTCCGACCAGTCGTCCGGGCGCAGCGCGAGGCCGAGCACGACCCCGCCAGCGAGACCAGCGAGCGGCACGGCGAGCACCGGCAGGAGCAGGAGGATGCGGAAGGCGGCGACGGCCACGACGACGGCGACGACCGTGGCGGCCGTGAGGACGCGTCCGTTCACGAGCTCTTCTTCTCCCAGGTCATGCTGTCGACGATGTGGGCGACGGTCGCCTCGTCGAGCTTCTCGCCGGTGATCGAGACGGCCGAGGTGCGCGGGTGGGGGTACTGGCCGACGATGAGCCACACGCCCTTGCGCGGGCCGCCGTCGGTGTAGGTGAAGTCGCTGCGGATGGCGGTGTCCGCGCCCTCGACCTCGACCTTCTTGGCGCCACCACCGTCGTAGCCCTCGAGCCCGGTCATCGCCGGCAGGTCGAGACGGCTGAGGGCCGCCGACGCCGTGGGGTCCTCGCTGAACTCGCCGGAGACCTGCATCTCCACGCCCTCGCCGACGAAGCGCTTGTCCCACGTCTCGCCGCTCGGGTCGGCCTCGCTCCAGGCGGCCGGGCGCTCGAGGGTGAGCTGGCCGATGGTGACCTTGGTCCATCCCTGCGAGGCGCCCCCGCTGTCGGCCGCCCCTCCGCTGCAGGCCGTGAGGCCGGCGGCACCGACCAGTGCGGCGGCGAGCGCGACGTGAACTCCGACCTTCATCGGGTCTCCTCCCCTGTGCAGTCCCGTGTGTGGCCTCGTGCGGCCCGTCGAGCGTCGATCATGACACGCACTCCGTGTAGTCCAGGACGGGCCGGGTGCCGTCGGGACGGGGTGCTCCGAGGTAGGTCGCCTCGGTCGCGGTCGTCTCCGAGCTCTCCATCGAGAAGTCCACACCGAAGGCCAGACCGAACTTCACGTTGAGCGCGAAGCCTTGGACGTCGGTGACGTTGTCGTAGGCGATGGTGCTGCTCGTCGCGTTGTTGTGCATGAGCATCGACATCGGGTCGTTGGGGTCGGCCTTCGACGGGTCGATCATGTTGAGCTTGATGAGGCCCGGGTAGTCGAAGTCGCCGTTGCCGCCCATCCAGTCCTGGACGATCTGCTGCGACGCGGTGTCGCCCGGGTCGATCGCGAGCGTGGTCTCCGTGACGACGACGTCGCCGTTGGTCGTGTCGCCGGTGACGCTGCCGCCGCCGCTGTTCTGGTTGTCGCCGGAGCCCTGGTTGACCTCGCCCTCGGCCGTGCCACCCGACTGCGAGTCGACCTGGCTCGTCGAGACGATCTGGACCTCGATGATGTTGCCGTCGGCGTCCTTCTTGACCGAGTAGGACATGCCGACCATCGAGCCCGTGCCACCGGTCGCGAGGCCGATCTGGCCGGTGAGCTCGGCGTTGAGCGTCGTGTCCGTGACATAGGTGCGGGTGTCGTCGGACGGGTCGTCCGGGGTGTTGTTGTTGTCGTTGGTCACAGTCCAGTGAGCCTGCCCCTCGAGCTGGGCGGCGATGCCCTGGGTCGTCAGCTCGCCCTGGGTGAGCGGGGTCGTTCCCGAGGTGAGCGAGATGCCGAGGTCGGCCGAGACGTCGCCGGTGAGCGCGATGCCACCGAAGGTCGTCGAGGGCACCGGCGGCGGGTCGACCCCCTTGATCGGTCGCGGCATGCACATGCCCATGGGCGTGCACACGGGGTGGGTGAGCGACCACTGGTCGAAGAGGTAGTCGTCGAGCTGCTGGCGGAACTGGTCGGCCTGCTCCTGTGAGTCGAACGTCCACGTGCTGCCGTAGTCGAACTTCAGCCCGCCGCCGAAGTCGACGCTCGCGTTGGCCTCGAGCTCCCCGTATGCCGCGTCGGCGCCGAAGCCGCCCGTCGCACCGATCTCGGACCCGTTCGTCGCCATCATCGTCACGGTGCCGTCGCTGTACTCGGTGACGACGAACCCGGCGTTCTCGCCGATCTCGATGAACCCGATCTTGACGACCGAGCTGTACTCGTCACCGGTCTCGTGGATCTTGCACTTCTCGGGCTCGAAGTCCTGGTCCTCGGTCGGTTCGGTCGCCTCGTCCTCGCCGTCCCCGCCGTCGTCCCCGGCGCAGCCGAGGTCCTGCTGCGTGATCATCCCGTAGGCCTTGCACGCCTGGGCGCGCACGTCGCCGGCCGACAGGACGAAGGCGACCGACGAGACGACGACGGCCGCGAGGAGCAGCAGGCCGACGTACTGCAGCGACGAGACTCCCCGCTCGCGCCGCCGCCGGTCCGCTGCCCCCATGTCGTCCCCCTGCGTCGTGGTCCCTCTGCTCACCGCCTCACCGTAGGGTCGGCCCCCCACGCGGCACATGGGCCCGGGGTCCCGCCTGCGTACCCAGATCTGCGCGGGACCCTGGGCCCGAGGCCGAGGCGGGCAGGCCGTGTCGGCCCGCCTCGGGGGGTCAGCGCAGCGGGTCGAACGCGGAGAGCAGGGTGCGGTCGGCGGCGCTGGACGTGCCGGTCATCGCGCCCGCAAGGAGCTTGCCGGTGAGCGGGCCGAGAGCGACTCCCCACATGCCGTGCCCACCGGCGACGAACACGCGGTCCGACCGGGAGGCCCCGACGAGCGGCAGCCCGTCCGTGGTGCACGGGCGGGAGCCGACCCACTCGTCGTGGCGCTCCGTCCAGTCGACACCCGTGAACATCGGGGTGGCGGCGTCGACGATCGCCGTGACCCGGCGCGGGTCCAGCGGGTCGTCAGGGCTGCGGAACTCCATCATCCCGGCGACCCGCAGGCCCTCCTCGGGCTTGCCCAGAGGCGTGCAGGCCACCCGCTGAGTGGGAAAGTAGACCGGCCCCGTCGGCACCTGCTCGGGATGGACCGTGAAGCTGTAGCCGCGCCCCGCCTGGACGACCTTGCGTATGCCGTGTGCTCGCGCGAGCCTCCCGACCCAGCTGCCGTTCGCGAGGACGACGGAGTCGGCGGCGAGCGACTCGCCGTTCTCGAGGGTGACGCGGACCTCGGGTCCCCGCTGGGTCACGTCCGTGACGCGCTGGCCCGTGGCGATCTCGGCGCCGCGGGCGACGACGGCGTCCGCGAGCGCGTTCACGAAGCGGCCCGGGTTGAGGTAGCGCTGCCCGTGGAGGCGGACGCCGTGCGTGACCGCGTCGCCGAGCGACGGTGCGAGGGTGTGCAGGTCGTCCCGGTCGAGCAGCTCGAAGTCGGTGAGGCCGCCGGTCGCGGCGACGTGGCGGAACTCCTCGACGAGCACCGAACGGTCGGCCTCGCTGACGAACCCGGCGAGGAACGGCTCGGCGTCGAGCGTCGGCTCCTCGACGCGGCCCGTGCCCTCGTGCTCGGTGAGCTCGTCGTAGGCCGCGAGCGCACCCGCGTTGGCGAGGTTGAAGACCGCGATGGCCTTGTTCCACTGGCCGGAGGTGCTGTGACGCGCGAAGCCGGCGAGGAACTGGACGAGTCGACGGTCGGCGCGCAGGGGCACGTAGACCGGCGAGTCCGGCCTGAGCGTCGCGAGGATGCCCTGCTTGAGGATCGCGGGCTCGGGCAGCGGGAGGGTCAGCGCAGGGGCGAGCCAGCCGGCGTTGCCCCACGACGAGCCGGCGCCCACGCCCTCGGAGTCGACCACGGTGACCGTGACGCCCTGCTCCTGGAGGTGCCACGCGGTCGAGAGACCGACCATGCCGGCGCCGACGACGACCACGTGCTGGGGGTGCTGTGCCATGACTCCGGAGTCTGGTCGGGTCGCGACGCGCGGTCCGTGCCCGAACGGCCACGGTTTCGTGCAGACCGTTGTGCGATCGGCCAACGACCCCACGCACGGCGGGTCGGGAGGTCGGTGCCCTGGTGGTGGCCACCCCGCTCCGCGTCGGGACTCACCTCCGCGAGCGCAGGTCGACCATGAGCGCCAGCCGGGTGGCCGGGTCGCCGACGTCCACCCCGCACGCCTCCCGCGCCCTGCGGAGACGGTTGCGCACGGTGTTGGGGTGCACCGTCAGCGCCATGGCGGCCGTGCTCACCTCGCCGGCGTCGAGGAAGGCCCGCACGGCGTCGACGAGCCCGCTCTCGTGGAGCCGGTCGTGCTCGCGCAGGCGGGCGAGCGGGCTGGACCCGCCGTGGCGCTTGAGGAACCCGTCGAGCCGGTCGACGAGGACGTCGGCGAAGACGTCCTCGAGGGCGGCGACCTCACCGGTGCGCCCCCGCCGGCCCAGGGCCTCGGCGACCTGGTCGGCCACGAGGCGCGACTCGGCGAGGTTGCCGGCCTCCGCGGCCGTCCCCAGCCCGACGACGAGCTGGTCCCCGCCCCCGAACCGGCGGAGGAAGTCGTCGAGGATGCGGCGAGCCGAGTCCGCGGCCAGGACCCCGAGGATCCCACGGTCGATGCCGGCGCACATCGCCGCCGGAGCCACGGCCGACAGGTGGAGGCTCAGCGGTCCCACGGCACGGCGCACCGCCTCGGGCCCGCGGATCGACACCGCCACCCACTGGCCGGTCATCGTGTGGTCGGCGGCGACCTCGTCGGCGGCGTCACCACCCGCGAGCAGCGTGGTGACGAGGTGGGTGCGCTCGCGCCGCCCGCGGTCGGCGAGGTCGCGCTCGGCACGCAACCGGCGGGCGACGACGGGAGCGGCCGCGACGAGGGTTTCCGCCTGGGCCGGGCTCGGTCCGCCGGGGATGGCGGCCCAGATCGAGCCGACAAGGACCCCCTCGTCCCGGACGGCGACGACGGCGCGCGCCACCATCTCCTCGGCCGGCAGGTCGACCGTGATGACGTCGTCCGAGGACCGGAGCCGGTCGAACACGCCGGTCGCGGCGATGGCCTCGCGATATCTCAGCGGCACCTGGCGGCCGAGGATCGTGCTGATGCGTGCGTCGTCGACGTCCTGGTCGCCCCCGGAGAACGCGATGACGATGGTGTCGCGGTCCTCGATCGTCACCGGCGCCCCGAGGAGCCCGGCCAGCGACGTGGCGATGTCGAAGAGGTCGCCGTCGAGGTCGAGTGACACGCCGCGAGCATACGACCGGGCCCGTCGGCTCTCGCTGTGTCACAGGCTCGGCGTGACGCCCACCGCCCTCTGCACGCGAGGTGGCGCCGAGGCCGTCGTGGTTAGAGTGACCAGATGAGTCACGCCGCAGCCGAGCCGCCCCGGGTCTCCCGGCGGCTCCCTGCGGTCGAGGAGCGCTCGGCCGGCGGTGTCGTGGTCGACGTGCAGGACGGCGAGGCCCGCATCGCCGTCATCGCGCGGCGCAACCGGGCCGGCCGGGTCGAGTGGTGCCTGCCCAAGGGCCACATCGAGGGAGCCGAGACGCTCCCGCAGACCGCCGCCCGAGAGGTCGCGGAGGAGACCGGCATACAGGGCAACGTGCTCATCGAGCTCGGGACGATCGACTACTGGTTCGCGGTCGGCGAGCGCCGGATCCACAAGTACGTCCACCACTACCTGCTCGAGGCGGTCGGCGGGGACCTCACGATCGAGAACGACCCCGACCACGAGGCGATCGACGTCGCGTGGTTCCCCCTGCGCGAGGCGCACCGCCACCTCACCTTCCCCAACGAGCGCCGGATCGCGCGTCTGGCCTGGCAGCGGCTCGCCGGAGACTGAACCGGGCCCGACCGGGTGGCCCGCCTAGGATGGTCGCCACTACCCAAGCGGAAGGGGCACCCGTTGGAGGGCGTCGGACCCGGAACCACCCTCGACGGGCGGTACACCACCCAGCGCAGGATCGAGCAACGCCACGGGTGCGAGCGGTGGACCGCCGACGACACCACGCTGGGGCGCTCCGTCGTCGTGCTCTGCCTGCCCGACTCCGACCACCGCGCGAGTGCCGTGCTCGACGCCGCCCGGCGGGCCGCGGGCCTCGACACGCCCAGCCTCAACCGCGTCCTCGACGTCGGCCGCGAGCGCGGCCTGGCGTGGGTCGTCGAGGCCGACACCTCGGGCTCCCGCTCGCTCGCGCAGCTCGTCCACGAGGGCGGCATTCCCGCCGACGAGGTCCGCCGGATCGTCGGCGAGGTGGCGACCGCGCTCGAGTCCGCCCGCCAGCGCGGGCTGCACCACCTCGACCTGCGGCCCGAGGACGTCCTGCGCACCCAGGACGGCGAGGTCCGCCTCCGTGGTGTCGCGACGAGCGCGGCGATCGTCGGGCTCGACGACCTCGAGTCCGAGGACGCCTCCCGACGCGACGCCATCGGTGTCGTCTCCCTCGCGTATGCCGGCCTCACCGGTCTGTGGCCCGGTGACAGTGAGACCTCGCTCGGGTCTGCCCCCCGCGTGCTCGGCGGAGTCGCTGCTCCGTCCGAGATCGCCGCCGGGGTGCCGCGCGACCTCGATGCGCTGTGCCGCCTCACGCTCGGCGACGACCAGGGCCCCACGTCGCCCGGCGACTTCGCCCGCCAGATCGCCCCCTGGCCCTCGCGACAGGTCGCCGGACGCTCGACGATCGCGACGACCGGTGCGGTCGACCCGCGGGTGCCGACGGCGCTCGCCGCGGCTGCGGCCGCTGCTCCCGACGCTGTGGCCCCCGCGACTGCGACGCCCGCAGCCCCCGTGGTTCTGCCGGATGCTGCGGAGAGCGAGCCCGTCGACGAGGTCGCGGCCGACGACGACCCGACCCACGAGATCGAGGTCTTCGAGGACGACTCCCCCACACGTGTCATCGACCGCAGCGCGGTCGGCACACAGGTGACCCAGGCCATCCCGGTCGCTGCGACGTCCTCGACCGGGGGTCCGGTGGGCACCGACGAGGACTCCGGCGACGACTCGGACGTCGAGCCCGAGGGCGGGCCCGTGGGCGGGCCCGACAGCACCGCCGTCCTTCCTGTCGTTCCGGCTCCGAAGCCCGCACCCGCGGAGTCGCGGGACGTGTCGGCTGCACGCGCCGTCCCCGCCGGCCGCGCGGACGCGGAGGACCGGGAGGACGGAGAGGACCAGGGCCCCAGCCCTGCCGCGTCGGCGGCTGCCGCTGCGGGAGCGGCCATGGCGGGCGCCGGGGCGGCCGTCGCCGGGGCCATGAGCCGCGCGGGCTCGCGCGTCGGAAGCCTCGGTCGTCAGGTCGGCGAGCGCGCAGCCGAGAAGGCCGCCGAGCGCCGTGGGTTCCACGAGCGCATCACCGCCCCCAACGCACCCGGCCTCACCGCCGACGGCGAGCGCGTGCGTCCCGGCACGGGCACCGACGCCTCGCTCGAGCCGCCCGCCCCGCTCGTGCCGGCCGAGCCGCTCACCAAGGACGAGTCCAAGCTCGCGCTCGGCATCGTCGCCGCCTTCCTCGTGCTCGCCCTCATCGTCGGCATCATCGGCGTGAGGAAGATCGGATCCAACACCGACCTCGACTTCGGTGGCGTCCCCGGCCGCACGCCCAGCGCCTCCGCCAAGGCCAGCGGCAACCCGAGCGGCACGCCCTCCCCCGGCGCCTCCGCGAGCGCGGGCGGCGAGAAGCTCCAGATCCTCGCCGCCGACGGCTTCGACCCCCAGGGCGACGGGCGCGAGAACGGCACTCGCGCTCCGCGGGTCTTCGACGGCAACCCCGAGACCGCCTGGCAGTCCGAGGGCTACGGCTCGGCAGCGCTCGGTGGCCTCAAGCAGGGTGTCGGCGTCGTCGTCGACCTCGGCCCGAACGTCGCCGCCCGCAGCATCGCCCTCACGCTCGGCAACACCGCCGACGTCCAGGTCTACGTCGGTGGCGACAAGACGCTCAGCGGTGCGGCCAAGGTCGGCGAGAAGGCCTCCGCGAGCGGCAAGGTCACCTTCCCGGTCAAGGCCGGCACGGCGGGCCAGTACGTCATCGTCTGGTTCACCAGGCTCACCCAGGACGACAACGGCCGCTACCGCGCGGTGCTCGGCGAGGTCGAGGTCACGAACTGAGATGGACGGCCTCGAGGACGCCTCGGACCGCGCCCTCATGGCCCGGCACCTCGAGGGTGACCCCGACGCCTTCGGTGAGATCTTCCGGCGTCACCGCGACCGGCTCTGGGCCGTGGCCGTCCGCACGACGAACGACCGCGAGCTCGCCGCCGACTGCGTCCAGGACGGCTTCGTCAACGCCTTCCGCCGCGCGGGCTCCTACCGCGGCGACGCCGCCGTCTCGACCTGGCTGCACCGGATCGTCGTCAACGCCTGCCTCGACCGGCTCCGCCGCGAGCGCGACGTGCTGCGCCGCGCCGGCGACGTGGCCGACCTCGACGTCGTCGACCGGCACGACCGGCACGGCGAGGCCGAGACCGGGCTCGACGTGCGCGCGGCCCTTGCTGCCCTCCCCGAGCACCAGCGGCTCGCCCTCGTCCTCGTCGACATGCACGGTATGCCGGTCGCCGAGGCCGCGGAGGTCCTCGAGGTCGCAGTCGGCACGGTGAAGTCGAGGTGCGCGCGGGGTCGCGAGGCACTGGCGGCGCTCCTCGCCGACACCGGCCTCGCCGACGGACGCCGGGAACCTCGGGAGCGCGCATGACGTCCTACCCAGGAGAGGGTCCGATGCCCCCGATCACCCGCGGTGCCCGCGGGTCCACGTCCCCCACCGCGGAGAGGAGGCACGCGTGAGCCTGCACGACGACGAGACCGACCCGACCGGGATGCGCGAGCTGCTCCGCGGCCTCCCGGACCCGGGGCCGATGCCCGACGACCTGGTCGCCCGGATCCAGTCCTCCCTCGCGGACCTGCGCGCACCGGACGCGACGACCACGGAGCACGGATCCCTGTCGGCCGTTTCACGTGGAACGAGTCCCGACGTGGGAGGGGCGGCCACCCGGCCGTCGTGGTGGGCCCGCACCGGTCCGCGTCTGGCGGTGGCGGCCGCCGTCCTCCTCGGTGGCGGCGCGGTGGCGTCGGGGCAGCTCGGGCTCCTCGCCACGAGCAACGACAGTGCGTCCTCGTCGGCCGGCAGCGCGGGGGGCGACAGCGGAGCGTCTGACTCCGGTGGGGCAGCGGCCCCAGAGTTCACCACCGGTGCCACGTCGGCACGGCAGGCGGAGCCGGGGCCGGTCGTCATCACCATGACCGACCGGAGCTACACCTCCTCACGGCTCGGCAGCGAGGTCGTCCAGCCCACTGGCGGGACGCCCGTCCGGCCACTGGCGGCCGAGACCCCTGCGGTCGGTCCGATCGGCACCGAGATCGGCGTCCGGTCCTGCCTCGTCGCCCTCGGCCTGCCGCAGGAGACAAGTGCCCGCGTCGACCTCGCGCTGCTCGACGGGCAGCCGGCAGCGGTCGTCGTCGTGACCGGTCAGGGTGGGCGGACGGCATACGCGGTCGGTCGCGACTGCACGATCGGCAACCCGTCGGTGCTCGCGGGCCCGATCGACCTGCCCTGACCGCGGGTCGGGCGGTGTGTCGGGAATCCCCAGCGCCTAGGATCGGTTCTACCTGAACCACCGCATGTAGCGGTGGTTCCCCATGACAGACACAAGGGACGGTGTTCGTGAGCTCCCCCGCCAAGGCGTTCGGCCAGGACGACAGTGACGTCAGGAACGTCATCATCATCGGCTCCGGCCCTGCTGGCTACACGGCCGCGGTCTACGCCGCTCGAGCCAACCTCCAGCCGGTCCTCTTCGAGGGCGCGGTGACGGCCGGTGGCGCACTGATGAACACGACCGAGGTCGAGAACTTCCCCGGCTTCCGCGACGGCATCATGGGGCCCGACCTCATGGAGCAGATGCGGGCCCAGGCCGAGCGCTTCGGCGCCGAGCTCGTCACCGACGACATCACGTCGGTCTCGCTCGAGGGCGACATCAAGTCGGTCGTCGACGGCGAGGGCCGCACGTGGCGTGCCCGCTCGGTCATCCTCGCGATGGGCTCGGCCTACCGCGAGCTCGGGCTCCCCGATGAGAAGCGGCTCTCCGGCCACGGCGTCTCGTGGTGTGCGACGTGCGACGGCTTCTTCTTCCGTGACCAGGACATCGCCGTCGTCGGCGGTGGCGACTCCGCCGTCGAGGAGGCCACCTTCCTCACGAAGTTCGCCCGGTCGGTGACGATCGTGCACCGTCGTGACGAGCTGCGCGCCTCCAAGATCATGGCCGAGCGCGCCCTCACCAACGACAAGATCCGGTTCGCCTGGAACAGCGAGGTCGTCGGCGTCAACGGTGGCGACAAGCTCACCGGCGTCACGCTGCGCGACACGGTCACCGGCGACGAGAGCCAGCTCGACGTCACCGGCCTGTTCATCGCGATCGGCCACGACCCGCGCAACGAGCTGCTCCGCAACAGTGACGACGTCAACCACGTTGCTCTGGATGCCGAAGGCTATGTGTTCGTCGAGGGCCGCTCGACGCGGACCAACCTTCCCGGCGTGTTCGCTTGCGGCGACCTCGTCGACCACACCTACCGCCAGGCCATCACCGCCGCGGGGTCCGGCTGCGCCGCCGCCCTCGACGCCGAGCGCTTCCTCGCCGCGGTCGAGCAGGACCACGCTCCGGCCCACGAGGCCGCCCGCGTCGCCGCCGTCGTCGCCCCCTGACCCACCGGCGCGTCCCGCGCGTCTCCGACCACTCCTCATCACCGATCCCAGGAAGGACCCCCACATGGGAGCCACCCGCACCACCGACGACGCGTCGTTCGACACCGACGTCGTCAAGAACTCCAAGGTCACCCTCGTCGACTTCTGGGCACCCTGGTGTGGCCCGTGCAAGGCGATCGCTCCTGTCCTCGAGGAGATCGCGCGCGACCACTCCGACAAGCTCGACGTCGTGAAGCTCAACACCGACGAGAACCCGGCCATCACCGGCAGGCTCGGCATCACCTCGATCCCGACGATGCACGTCTACAAGGACGGCGAGATCGTCAAGACGATCGTCGGCGCCAAGCCGAAGCCGGCCCTGCTGCGCGAGCTCGAGCCCTTCCTCGCCTGACCACATCACCGACGACGAAGCCCCGGTCCACTCGGACCGGGGCTTCGTCGTCAGTGCATCAATCCGCCTGTCCCACAACGGAATTCGCCGAGGCGAGGCGGGGTCTCAGCGGTCGGCGCGGAGGTTCATCGCGTCGAGGATCCGGTTGAGGTCCTCGACCGAGGCGAAGTCGATCGTCACCTTCCCCCGGTTCTTGCCGAGGGCGATGCCGACCCGCGTCTCGAGCCGGTCGGACAGGTCGGCCGCGATGTCGTCGAGCTGCGGGTGGCGACCACCGGCGCGGGGACGGCGCCTCGCCGGCTTCTCGTCCTCGACGCCCATCGCGACGATCTCCTCGACCGACCGGACGGACAGGCCCTCGGCGACGATCCGCTGCGCGAGCCGCTCCATGGCAGCGCCGTCCCCGACCCCGAGGAGCGCACGCGCATGGCCGGCGGACAGGACCCCGGCGGCGACCCGGCGGGCCACCATCGGGGGCAGCTTGAGCAGGCGCAGCGTGTTGCTGATCTGTGGGCGCGACCGTCCAATGCGCCCGGCGAGCTCCTCCTGGGTGCAACCGAAGTCATCGAGCAGCTGCTGGTAGGCCGCCGCCTCCTCGAGCGCGTTGAGCTGGCTGCGGTGAAGGTTCTCCAGGAGGGCGTCCCGCAGGAGGTCGTCGTCCTCCGTGGCCTTGATGATCGCCGGGACCGAGTCCTTGCCGGCCTCGCGGCTGGCCCGCCACCGGCGTTCGCCCATGATGAGCTCGAACTCGACGCCCTCGGGCACGTCGGTCGCGTCCGACGGGATGCGCCGCACGACGACCGGCTGCAGGACGCCGATCTCGCGGATGCTGTGCACGAGCTCGGCGAGGTCGTCCTCGTCGAAGACGGTGCGGGGCTGGCGCGGGTTCGGGCGGATCGCGTCGAGCGCAACCTCGGCGAACTGGGCGCCGGGGACGGCCACGAGGTCGGGCTCGTCGGAGGCGGTCGGGGTGGGGGCCGCTGATGACTGCGACGCTGCGTCGGAGGAGCCGTTCTGGGCGCTGACCTGCGACGATGCGGGCAGGTCGACCGGCGACGGGACGCTCGGGCTGGTGTTCTCGGTCGGTGCCGAGGTGTCCGCCGGGCGCTCCCGGGTGTCAACCGATCCGGCCGGTGAGGGTGCGTCCGTGCGCTCCTTGAAGAAGACGTCCGTCGGCCGGGTCGTGCTCGCACCCCCGCCCGGGGGGATGAGGGCTCCGAGGCCGCGGCCCAGGGCGCGTCGCTTGTCACTCATGAACGGTCCTCGCTGTTCTCGGCGGCGTTCTGCGCGGCCATCTCGGAGGCGGCCTCGAGGTAGGAGAGAGCGCCACTGCTGTTGGGGTCGTAGGTCATGACGGTCTGTCCATGGCTCGGCGCCTCGGAGATGCGCACCGACCGCGGCACGGTCGCCCGGAGGGTCTGGTCCGGGAAGTGCGTCCGGACCTCCTCGGCGACCTGGGCCGACAGGCGCGTGCGCCCGTCGTACATCGTCAGGAGGATCGTCGACACGTGGAGCTCCGGGTTGAGGTGGTCACGGATGAGCTCGATGTTGCGGAGCAGCTGCGACAGACCCTCGAGCGCGTAGTACTCGCACTGGATCGGGATGAAGACCTCGCTCGCGGCGACGAAGGCGTTGACCGTGAGCAGCCCCAGACTGGGCGGGCAGTCGACGAAGACGTAGTCGAGGCTCTCACCGCGCTCCGCCAGCTCCTTCCGGTAGGCGGTGACGGCCTTCTGGAGACGCGTCTCACGGGCGACGAGGGAGACGAGCTCGATCTCGGCACCGGCGAGATCGATCGTCGCCGGGGCGCAGAGGAGGTTGGGGATGTCGGGACATTGCTGGACGACCTTGGACAACGGATCGCCGTCGACGAGGACGTCGTAGATGCTCGCGACCTCGGAGTGGTGCTCGATCCCGAGGGCGGTGCTGGCGTTGCCCTGGGGGTCGAGGTCGATGACGAGCACCGTGGACCCCGCCTGAGCGAGCGCAGCGGCGACGTTGACGGTCGTCGTCGTCTTGCCGACCCCACCCTTCTGGTTCGCGACCGTGAGCACCCGCGTCTCTGCCGGGCGGGGCAGCTCACGACCGGCGAGCGTGATCCGCTTGCGTGCGTCCTCGGCGACGGCCTTCGCGAGGGGGGTGTCGTCGCCGACGGTCGGCAGGTCGGCAACGTCCTCGTGGGCGTCGCGCGAGACGTTGGCGAGCGCGTCCTCGGCCTTCTCCGACTCGCTTGGCATGGCATCCACGGCGCCCGACTCCCCTGTTTCACGTGAAACATCAGCCGACGCGGCATGGTGCGCGGTCACGCCAGCGCTCGCTTGCGGGGCGCCGTCCGTCACGGGCGTTGAGTCCGCAGGTGGGTCACTCCTCTCGCCGTCGATGGCCGCGCTCGTCACCGCGAAAGTCGACTCAGTGGGCAGCCCTGACGACGCGGCGTCAATGATGTCGGTCGCGAATGAGTCAGCAGTCGAACCGGGCGACGTTCCACGTGAAACACCGCGGTCGACGCCGTCCTCGCCGGGCCAACCCAGCGGTGCGGTCTCGGAGCCGGGAAGCGCCGGGAAGCCCAGCCCTGGGGTCACACGGCGTTCGGTCTCGACTGCCATCGTCGGGATCCACCTCACGGTCGTTGGTCGGGGACACCCAATCCAACCCCGGCCCCCCTCGACACGCCAAACCGACCGGCGCGCCTCCGACTGATTGCGCTGACGGCGCAATGTTCCACGTGAAACGCGCTGCCTCGCCATTCGCTCGGCCATCATGAGGACAGGGTCGGGACACCGCCGGCGCATGGACGACGAGAAGCGCTGCCGACCTGTGGCCAGGACACCGTCGACGGCGTGCCAGCGCGGAGGATCCGACCCGAGAACCCCTTTCCTCCCTACCACAGAAAGTGCCCTCGCCTCGAAGCTGAACCCCATCGCGTTGTCGCGACGACCGGCGCATGACCGGACACCCGTCTCCCAGGTGTCGTGAGCAGGTGCGGAGAGGATCCGGTGTCCCGAGCGGTAAGTGTTTCACGTGAAACCCGCTCCGGCCATGGCCACACGGTCGCTCCAGCCCCCCACCGTTCCGGTGCTCCCACGGGACCAACTCATCCGCGGGCCACGACAGCAGCCGCGTCGATGCTGAAGGTCCAGAAGCCTCTTCCAACGACGTGCACCCCCACCCGGCGGCTGACGACTCCTTCAACACCACGGCAAGGGTGGGCACGCCCGGTTCGGGACGCCGACGACGAGTCTGCCGGGACGCGAGGTCAGCCTGGGGCACGCCCGTATGGAGTGTGCGGCGCTGCACCCGCCTGCGTCACGTGCGACTCGCTGCGGTAGCCCTCGATGGCTCCACATGGGAGTCGACCCCCCCAGCCGCCCACGACCCACCCCCAGCGACGACCCATGCCGCGGTCCTGACATCCGATCAGCAGCACTCAGCTGGCGAGTGCACGACCCGGTCGCGCCAGCCCGACCGGCTCGATTGCGCACCATGTGGCCGCCCGGGGCACATTGCCCCCGACGCGGCCCGGCACGTGTTTCACGTGAAACACGACTCAGATTGTCCTCGACGCAACTCGAACCGAGCTCGCGCTCGGGTCGCCGCACCACCCGGCCCCGCACCGGCGGCCGCTTTCGATTCCCTGGGCGTTCAGGACTGCGTCACAGCTCGTGCCAAGCCAGCCAGCCCACGCCCGGCATGAGTGCTTGGAAGCCGGCCGCCGTCGAAACCCGGGCTCCGCCTCTTCCGGCCTTCCTCGGTCCCGCTGCATCCAGCTCTGACGATCGACGAGGTCGGTTCCGGGCAGAGACGCCTCACATGACGAGGCCCCGACCCCCACACGGGGAACCGGGGCCTCGAGCCGGCGAAACGGTCGATCAGCGTTTCGTGCGGGACTTCTCGCCCGACGATCCTTGGCGCAGCTTCGGCTCGAAGGTGAGGTCGAGTGTGAGCGCCGGCTCGGCGAGCACCGACCCACCGTGCTCGGTGACGATCGCGTCGACGAGACCGAGCTTGGTCAGGTCGCGACGGTCGGCGTCGAGCTCCTCCTGCGCGGACCGACCCTTCATCGCGACGACGGTGCCACGACCGTCGAGCAGGGGTACGCACCACCGTGCGAGCTTCGCCGTGCGTGCGACCGCGCGCGCCGTGACCCACGGGGCACTGACCACCCCGACGAGCTCCTCGGCGCGGCCGCGGTGGACCGTGACGTTGTCGAGCCCGAGGTCGGTCACCGTCGTGGTGAGCCAGTCGGTCCGCCGCTGCATCGGCTCGACGAGATGGACGTCGAGGTCGGGCCGGGCGATCGCGAGGGCCACACCGGGCAGGCCGGCTCCCGACCCCACGTCGACGAGCTTGGCGTCCTGCGGGAAGGCGTCCTCGATGACAGCGCAGTTGAGGACGTGACGCTCCCACAGCCGCGGCACCTCCCTCGGGCCGATGAGCCCGTGGGTCACGCCCGTGTCGGCGAGGATCTCGACGAAGCGGACGGCGGACGGCATACGGTCCCCGAACACCGCAGCCGCACCCGAGGGTGCGGCTGTGGGAAAGGCAGGTGTGGTGTCGTCCACCGGGGTCACCGTTTCACGTGGAACGTCGCTCACGCGGGCAGGACGACGACGTGACGCCGCGGCTCCACGCCCTCGGACTCGGAGGAGAGGCCGGCGGCGAGGACCTCGTCGTGGACGACCTTGCGCTCGAAGGCGGTCATCGGCTCGAGCGAGGACTTCTCGCCGGTCTCCTTGACCGAGGCGATCGCCTCGCGGGCGATCTCGATGAGCTCCGCGCGACGGCCCGAACGGTGGCCGGCGACGTCGAGCATGAGGCGGCTTCGGTGGCCGGTCGCGGACTGGACCGCGAGGCGGGTCAGCTCCTGGAGGGCGTCGAGCACCTTGCCGTTGTCACCGACGAGTCGGCGCGGGACGCGTCCCTCCTCGGAGTCGACGATCGCCACGGCGGCGCGGTCACCGTCGATGTCGACGTCGATGTCTCCGTCGAGGTCGCAGATGTCGAGCAGGCTCTCGAGGAAGTCGGCAGCGACCTCTCCCTCCTTCTCGAGGTCGGCCGGGGCAGCGGGGGCGGCGGCGGTCTCCGCGGTGGGCACGTCGACGGCGTCGGTCGCGTCGGCGGTCTGGACCTCGTCGGCCTCGACGGCCTGGTCGGTGACGTCACTCATGGGTGTTCCTCTCGTGGCGGCCGACGTCTGCGTCGGCCGGTCCGGAGCCGCATCGTCGCAGGTCAGAGACCTGATGCAGCCGAAATGGTTCAGTTGTCGGTCGGCGAGGTCTTCGGCGTGACGGACCCCTGCCCACCCTTCTTCTTGGCGCGCTTCTTGCCCTTGGGCTGGGTGCGCTGGCCGATCCTCGCCGCGGCCTCGGCGGCCGCCGCCTCCTCGGCCGCCTTGCGCTCGGCCTCGCCGGGGATGGGCTTGCCACGCTTGGCGAGGCGCTCGTGCAGCGCCTTCTCGGCAGCCGACCCGGGCGCCGGCATCTTGCGGATGACGTAGAACTGCTGGGTCATCGACCACACGTTGGTCGTGAACCAGTAGAGCAGGACACCGATCGGGAAGTTGATGCCGGAGACGGCGAAGACCACCGGCATGACGTACATGATGAGCTTCTGCTGCTTGGCGAACGGGTTGTCGAGCGCCGACGCCGGCATGTTCTTCGTCATGAGCTGTCGCTGCGTCGTGAACGTCGTCGCCGACATGAGGATGATGAGCACGATCGTGACGACGTAGGTGGCCGTGTTGTCCGCGCCGAGGAAGGTGTCGGAGAGCTGGGCCCCGAAGAGGGTGGCCTGCTCGGCCTGCGAGGCGACCTGCTGGGTGATCGGGCCGATCTTCTCCTTGGTGCCCGCACCGATCTCGTCGAGTCCGTTGAGCACCCGGAAGAGACCGAAGAAGAACGGCGACTGCACGAGGATCGGCAGGCACGAGGAGAACGGGTTCGTCCCCTCCTGCCGGTAGAGCGCCATCGTCTCCTGGGTCATCGCCTGGCGGGACTCGGGATCGGTCTTGCCCTTGTACTTCTTCTGGATCTTCTGCAGCTCGGGCTGGATCATCTGCATCTTGCGCGAGGCGTTGATCTGCTTGACGAACAGCGGGATCATCGCCGCCCGCATGACGATGACGAGGCCGATGATCGACAGACCCCAGGCGAGGCCGGACGCCGGGTCGAGTCCCAGGCTGGTGAACGCCTGGTGGAAGCCGTACATGATCCACGCGACGAGAAGCTCGATCGGGTAGAGCAGGCTGTTGAAGAAGTCTCCCATGCTGTCCTTCAGTCGGTCCGGCGTCGTCGCCGGGGATGGGCCCACGCGAGGCGTGGGTCAGGTGGTGGTCTCGTGGGGGATGTGGCGGGCGATGAGCTCGCCGTCATCGGGCTGCCCCGGCAGCGGCGGGACATGGTCGACCCCGCCGGCCGACCAGGGGTGGCACCTGCCCAACCGGCGGGCGGCCAGCCAGGTTCCCCGGAACAGGCCGTGACGGCTCAGGGCGGTCACGGCATACGCGGAGCAGGAGGGGTAGTAGCGGCAGCTGGGCGGGGTCAGCGGCGAGATGACGAGCTGGTAGGCGCGCACGAGCCACACGAGCGGCTTGGCGGCGACCTGTCCCAGCGTCATCCGGCGACCTCCAGACGACCAATTGCCTTGTGCACCAACGGAATCAGCGCATCCGAGAGCTGAGCGAACGTCGCTGTCGCGGCTGCCGGCTGGGCGCGTACGACGACGTCACAACCGGCCGGTATGCCGTCCAGCCGGCTCGCGACGACGGCGCGCAGCCGGCGCTTGGTCCGGTTGCGGACGACGGCGTTGCCGACGGCCCTGGACACGACGAAACCGACCCGCGGCGGGAGTCCCGCACGAGAGTCGGTCACGTTGGCGTGCACCACGAGGATCCTCGATCCCGCTCGCGTCGCACCGGGGGCGCGGATCGCCGACGCGAAGTCCGACCGCGAGCGCAGTCGGTTCGGCGCCGGCAGCACCGAAGCCTCAGGCCGAGAGCTCGGCGCGACCCTTGCGGCGACGGGCAGCCAGGATGGCGCGGCCGGCGCGGGTCCGCATGCGCAGGCGGAAGCCGTGCGTCTTGGCCCGGCGGCGGTTGTTGGGCTGGAACGTACGCTTGCTCACGTCACATCTCTCTTCACGAGACGACCCACGCGTCGAACGCGCTGGATCTGGGGCTGTCGGGGTGGTGCTGGATCGGGGCTGCGGGCAGGCGTCGACGGCCGCCACAACAGGCTTGTCAACGGTACGGGAGAGCAATCCTCCGGGTCAAACTCACCGAAACCGCCCACGCCCGTGCGTCGAACCGGCTAATGTCCCACCTCGCGTGCCTCGACCTGGGTTCGACACGCCGCTCCTCGCCCTCCTGGACCGCGAGACTGCGCCACGACGGCTTGCCGCGGGGGTCACCCCTTGTTAGCGTCACCCCGCATACCCACAGTCTGTGGACAACTCTGTGGACACGTGAGGGACGTCGAAAGGTTGAGTGGTCACAGGTGCCGGACGCGGGGATGGACCAGATCTGGCGCACGACTCTCGACGCGCTGGACTCGGACGGGATTCCCGTCCAGCAGCGCGCCTTCCTGTCCCTGGCCAAGCTCGTCGGCCTGCTCGACGACACCGTGCTCATCGCGGTGCCCAACGACTTCACCAAGGACATCGTCGAGACCCGCCTGCGCGACCGGGTCACCGACACCCTGAGCCAGCAGCTCGGCCACACGGTCCGGCTGGCCGTCACGGTGGACCAGAGCCTCGGGGACATCCCGGTCCAGGACCCGCCCACGCACGCGGTCGACGGGTCCGGCCACGACGCGCCCGTGTCGCAGGAGCCGGTCCCGGCGCACGCCGGCGACCACCCGAACGACCACGCGGGTCTCGCCAACGGCGTCCCGCCGGAACGCGTCACCCCCACCGGTGGCCACGGAACCGGTGACGGCGACGGTCGCCGGGCCGAGCGTCGCGCCGAGCTCGACGGGATCGCCCTGGCCGACGACGACGACCACGGCTCGCGCCCCGACCGCGCCACCCCGCAGACCCGCTCGCCCGGCGCGCTGCGACCGCGCCCCGGCGCCACCGTCCCCGAGCAGGTCGAGCTGACCCGCCTCAACCCGAAGTACACCTTCGACACCTTCGTCATCGGCGCGAGCAACCGGTTCGCCAACGCCGCCGCCCTCGCGGTCGCCGAGACGCCGGCCAGGGCCTACAACCCGCTCTTCATCTATGGGGAGTCCGGGCTGGGCAAGACCCACCTGCTCCACGCCATCGGGCACTACGCCCGCAACCTCTTCCCCCACGTCAAGGTGCGCTACGTGAACTCCGAGGAGTTCACCAACGACTTCATCAACAGCATCCGCGACGACAAGGCGGCCAACTTCCAGCGGCGCTACCGCGACGTCGACGTCCTCCTCATCGACGACATCCAGTTCCTCCAGGGCAAGGTCCAGACCCAGGAGGAGTTCTTCCACACGTTCAACACCCTCCACAACGCCAACAAGCAGGTCGTCATCACGAGCGACCTGCCGCCGAAGCTCCTCAGCGGCTTCGAGGAGCGGATGCGCAGCCGGTTCGAGTGGGGGCTCATGACCGACGTCCAGCCGCCCGACCTCGAGACCCGCATCGCGATCCTGCGCAAGAAGGCGGCCCAGGAGCGGCTCAGCGTCCCGGACGACGTCCTCGAGTTCATCGCCTCGCGGATCACGACGAACATCCGCGAGCTCGAGGGCGCCCTCATCCGGGTCACGGCCTTCGCCAGCCTCAACCGGCAACCGGTCGACATCTCGCTCGCCGAGATCGTGCTCAAGGACCTCATCCCGCACGACAGCTCGAACCAGATCACGAGCGCGACGATCATGGCGCAGACGGCCGCCTACTTCGGGCTCACCCTCGAGGACCTCCAGGGCCAGTCACGCTCGCGCGTGCTCGTCACCGCGCGCCAGATCGCGATGTACCTGTGTCGTGAGCTCACCGACCTCTCGCTGCCCAAGATCGGCCAGCAGTTCGGCGGGCGCGACCACACGACCGTCATGCACGCGGACAAGAAGATCCGCCAGCTCATGGCCGAACGCCGGGCGATCTACAACCAGGTCACCGAGCTGACGAACCGGATCAAGCAGCAGTCCCGCTGACCCTGTCGTCCACAGGACGGGCTTCGTCCACAGGCCAGTCCACAGCTGTGGGTCGCTCTTCATCCTTTCGTCACCTTCGGCCGTCCACAGCGTCGCGAGCACGCGCCATCCACGGGTTGTGAACAACTCTGTGGACAACCGCCTCTGTGGACGACGCTGGGGACGGTGCTGGGCCCCTCCCATCCCCAAGACCTGTGGACAACTGTGGACAACCGCCCCGGCGGGGTGGACGACAGGTGACGCGGTCGTGGACGGGGGCGGACGGCATACGGGGCGTGCACAGGCGACCGGGCGCGCTCCACACGCGGTCCACGGTTCGTCCACGGGGACCACGGGGCGCTGACCTGCACGAACAGGGGTCTGTCCACAGGATCCACACCTCCTACAACCCTGGCGAGATCCCTCAATCTCCTGTCCTGCCCCGAGAACCTGCTTGTGGACCCCTGCGACCCGAGCCCCCTCGAACGACAATTCCCGGCACGGGTGACCGTGCGCTCGTTCGTGCACTAATGTCATGGTTCCCGCGCGCCCGGGCTCCCCGGCGTGCGCGGCCTTCTTGTCATTTCCGTCGGTCGCCGCGAGGCACCCACACAGTGAGGTCGGTATGCCGTGAAGTTCCGCGTCGAGCGTGAAGTCCTGGCCGAGGCGGTCACCTGGGTGGCGCGCGGACTGCCGGCGCGACCGCCGGTCCCGGTGCTCGCGGGCATCCTCCTCGAGGCCAGCGACGAGGGCACCGTGACGCTCTCGGCGTTCGACTACGAGGTCTCGGCGCGGCTCACCGTTCCCGCGGAGGTGAGCGAGGCCGGCACCGTGCTCGTCCTCGGCCGCCTCCTCGCCGACATCTCGCGCAACCTGCCCAACAAGCCGGTCGACGTCGAGGTCCAGGGCTCCAAGGTCCAGGTGACGTGTGGCTCGAGCCGCTTCAGCCTGCTCCAGATGCCCTCGGACGACTACCCGACGCTGCCGACCTCGCCCGAGCCCAGCGGCTCGATCGACGGCCACGTCTTCACCCAGGCCGTCAGCCAGGTGTCGGTCGCGGCCGACCGCGGTGACACCCTGCCGATCCTCACCGGCGTGCGCGTCGAGATCGAGGGCGACAAGATGACGCTCCTCGCAACCGACCGCTACCGCCTCGCGATGCGCGAGCTCACGTGGAACCCCGCCGACAGCGCCGCGAGCCACGTCGTGCTCGTCCCGGCCCGCACCCTCGCCGACACCGCCCGCTCGCTCGGCGCGAGCGGCTCGATCGACGTCGCGCTCGGCTCGGCCGCCGGTGGCGACGGCCTCGTCGGCTTCGAGGCCGGCTCGCGCCGCACGACGACCCGCCTGCTCGACGGCGAGTACCCCAAGGTGAGCTCGATCTTCCCGTCGACGTCCGAGACCGAGGCCGTCATCAACACCGCCGAGCTCGTCGAGGCGGTCAAGCGCGTCGCGCTCGTCGCCGAGCGCAACACCCCGGTGCGGCTGCGCTTCACCGAGGGCCAGGTCGCGATCGAGGCGGGCACGGGCGAGGATGCCCAGGCGAGCGAGGCCGTCGAGGCCACCCTCCAGGGTCCGGACATCGAGGTCGCCTTCAACCCCGGCTTCCTCCTCGACGGGCTGGGCGCCGTCGGCACCGACTTCAGCCGGCTCTCGTTCACCCAGCCCTCGCGTCCCGCCGTCCTCAGCGGGCAGGCCGAGGCCGACGGCGAGGCGGACACGAGCTACCGCTACGTCATCATGCCGGTGCGCTTCGCCAGCTGAGCGGGCGTAGCCTGACGAACACTCGACCGTCTCCCACCTGAAGGGGTTGGCAATGCAACTCGGACTCATCGGCCTGGGCAAGATGGGCGGCAACATGCGCGAGCGCATCCGCCGCGCCGGCCACGAGGTCGTGGGCTACGACCGCAACCCGGACGTGTCGGACGTGCGGACCCTCGCGGCCCTCGTCAAGAAGCTCGATGCCCCCCGCGTCGTCTGGGTCATGGTCCCGCACGGCGCCCCGACCCGTGAGACGGTCGCCAAGCTCGCCGACCTCCTCGACAGGGGCGACCTCGTCATCGACGGCGGGAACAGCCGCTTCACCGACGACATCGAGAACGAGAAGCTGCTCAAGGACAAGGGCATCGGTTACCTCGACTGCGGCGTGTCCGGCGGCATCTGGGGCCTCGAGAACGGCTACGGCCTGATGGTCGGTGGCAGCAAGGCCAACGTCGCCAAGGCCATGCCGATCTTCGACGCGCTGCGGCCCGAGGGCCCGCGCGACGAGGGCTTCGTCCACGCCGGCGACATCGGCGCGGGGCACTACGTCAAGATGGTGCACAACGGCATCGAGTACGGCCTCATGCACGCCTACGCCGAGGGCTACGAGCTGCTCGCCAAGAAGGACATCGTCAAGGACGTCCCCGGGTCGTTCAAGGCGTGGAGCCGCGGCACCGTCGTCCGCTCCTGGCTGCTCGACCTCATGGTCAAGGCGCTCGAGGAGAACCCCGAGCTCGACGACGTCTCCGACTACACCGCCGACTCCGGCGAGGGCCGGTGGACCGTCGAGGAGGGCATCGCCAACGCCGTGCCCATGCCGGTCATCTCGGCCTCGCTCTTCGCCCGCTTCGCCTCGCGCCAGGAGTCCTCGCCGACGATGCAGGCCGTCGCCGCGCTGCGCGGCCAGTTCGGCGGGCACCAGGTCATGACGACCGACGAGGGTGACAAGCTGCGCGCCGAGGCCCAGGCCGGACCGAAGTCTGCCGTGACCGCCAAGGCCAAGGCGGCCGCCAAGGAGAAGCCGACCCAGAGCGCCGCCAAGGCCGCGTCCAAGGGCCGCGAGGCCGCGGCGGCCGGTCCGTCGTCCGGCTCGGGCGCCACCGGCTCGCCCGGTGGCCCGACCTCGGGCACCGCGTCGACGCGGAAGCGCGCGTCCAAGAAGGCCTGAGCAGGTTCGGTGTTCGTCCGGCACCTCACCGTCGGCGACTTCCGGAGCTATCCGAGCGCCGAGCTCCCGCTCGAGCCGGGCGTGACGACCTTCGTCGGGCTCAACGGGCAGGGCAAGACCAACCTGGTCGAGGCGATCGGCTACCTCGCCTCGCTGTCGTCGCACCGGGTGTCGAGCGATGCGCCGCTCGTGCGCTTCGGCGCCGCGCAGGCGATCATCCGCGGCGCGGTGGTGCGGGACGGCCGCGAGGCGATGGTCGAGATCGAGATCAACCCCGGACGCGCCAACCGGGCCCGGCTCAACAAGTCCGCGCTGCCCCGCACCCGCGACGTCCTCGGCCAGGTGCGCACGGTGCTCTTCGCGCCGGAGGACCTCGCCCTCGTCAAGGGCGACCCCTCGGAGCGCCGGCGCTTCCTCGACGACCTGCTCGTCGCGCGCCAGCCCCGCTGGGCGGGCGCCCGCGGCGACTACGACCGGATCCTCAAGCAGCGCAACGCCCTGCTCAAGTCGGCCGCGCCCGTGCTGCGCGGTCGCGGCAAGCAGCGCCGCCCGGTCGAGGGGGCCGACACCGCGAGCGAGCGCGAGAGCGCGCTGCACACCCTCGAGGTGTGGAACACCCAGCTCGCGCAGGTCGCCGCTCCCCTGCTCTATGCCCGGCTCAGGCTGCTGCGGGACCTCGCCCCCCTGCTCGGCAAGGCGTACGACGAGGTGAGCGCGGGCCAGTCCGACGCGCGGGTGTCGTACCGCTCGTCGCTGCGTGAGCCGATGGCGACCCGGATCGCCGAGGGGGAGGTGCCCGAGCTCGAGGAGCTGCACGCCGAGCTGCTCGAGTCCTTCGCCGAGGTCCGCGGCCAGGAGATCGAGCGCGGTGTCACCCTCGTCGGACCGCACCGTGACGACGTCGTCCTCACTCTGGGCGAGCTGCCGGCCAAGGGCTACGCCAGCCACGGCGAGAGCTGGAGCTTCGCGCTGGGACTCAAGCTCGCGGCATACCACCTCCTGAGGCACGACCTCGGCGACGACCCGGTCCTCATCCTCGACGACGTCTTCGCCGAGCTCGACGCGGGTCGGCGCGAGCGGCTCGCCGCGATGGTCGCCGACTGCGAACAGGTCCTCATCACCGCTGCCGTCGAGGCCGACGTGCCCGCCGGGCTGCGTGGACGCACGTATGCCGTCTCGCTCGGTGAGGTGACCGTGCGTGAGTGACGACGTGGAACCCGTTGCGGGACAGGCGAGCCCGGCCGGTCGCCCGGGCTCGTCGGCGACCCCGGACGGTGGCGAGGTTTCACGTGAAACCGAGGACGCGTTCCTCTCGGCGCCGGCCGACGCCCTCGCCCGGGCCAGGGCAGCGGCCCGGGTACGGGGTCTGCGCCCGGGGGTCAAGCCGAAGCGGCGCTTCAAGGACGTCGTCGGCGGCGGTGGCGAGGGTCGACGCGGCGGGCGCGACCCGCAGACGCTCGGCACCGAGCTCGACGCCTTCGTCAGCGAGCGCGGCTGGAAGGTCGACGTCGCCGTGGGGTCGGTGCTCGGTCGCTGGCCCTCCATCGTCGGCGCCGAGGTCGCCCAGCACTGCCAGCCCGTCGAGTTCGTCGACTCGGTGCTCACCGTGCGCGCCGACTCGACCGCGTGGGCGACGAACCTGCGGCTCATGTCGAACACCCTCATGGGCTCGCTGGCCCGCGAGGTGGGCGAGGGCACGGTGAGCGAGATCCGGGTCGTCGGCCCGAGCGCGCCCTCGTGGTCGCGGGGTGCGCGGCGCGTCCAGGACGGGCGAGGGCCGCGCGACACCTACGGCTGAGCCGCTGCCCGAGGGCGAGCCAGGGCGTCAGCCGATGCGACGGGGGTGGACGACGACCTCCGACCCGCGGCCGCGGGTGAGGACGGGGTGCGACTGCGTCGTGAGGAGGTCGCCGGCCTCGACCTCGCGGCCACGGCGCGCTCCGTCGACGACGTGCACGCGGACGACGAGGTCGGACCCGTCGTCGACGTGCGGGACGTCGACCTCGACGTCGACGGGTGCGTCGGGGTCGAGGTCCTCCACGACCGTCTCACCGACGACGGTCGACGCGGCGTCGAGACGGCTCACGTTCTCGACGGTGACCCGGCACCGCGCGGCCGCGGGCATCTCGACACCGTCGGGCCACTCGATGCGGACGTGGACGGTGGCCACGGAGCCTCCTCGGGTCGGAGCGGGGTTGACGGGCGGGGACCACCCGTCAGCAGCATGACGGAGACGGCGGGCGGGAGGCCAGCCGGGCGGCGTCGAGGTCGGCGAGGAGCCGGGCCATCGCCGCGGTCATCGGCTGCCCCGTGACCTCCTCGACGAACCGCCACTGGCCGGCGGGGTTGACCTCGAGGAAGACGTGGCGCCCGTCGGGGGTGCGCCGCATGTCGACCGCGCCGTAGCGCAGGCCGGCCGCCTTGAGCAGGCGTAGCAGGGCGTCCCCGACGTCGTCGGGCAGCGTCGCCGGCGTCATTCGCACCCCCTGCCCGATGTCGAGGAACATGCGGAAGTCGAGCGGGTACGGGAGCTCCTGGCTGTGGATCGCCGCGGGGAAGAGCTGCTCGCCCACGACGGTGACGCGCAGGTCGACCTCGGCCGGCACGAACTCCTGGAAGATCACCGGTGCCAGCGCGACCCGGTCGAGGACGGCATACTCCGCCTTCCCGACGAGCCGGGTCTCGCGCCAGTTCTCGGGGGTGGCGGAGAAGGCCTTGCAGACGACCCGGTCGAGGCCGAGCCGGTCGACGAACGCCCTCGCCGCGCCCGGGTCGCTCGTGACGAGCGTCTGCGGGATCTCGAGTCCGGCCGCGCGGGCGGCCGGCAGCTGCCACGTCTTCATCATGGCCGTCTCGATGGCCTTGGGCGGGCTCACCCACGTCACCGGCAGAGCGTCCCAGAAGCCGGCCATCGCCTCGTAGGTCTCGTTGACCGCCCACGACGCCTCGCCCGGGTCGTGGATGCGCGGGTCCCGGGCCGGGGGCAGCGGGCGTCGCCACCACCCCGACCCGACCCGGGCGAGGTCGACCCAGGCGCCGTCGGCGGTCCGGAGCAGGCGCCGGTCGCCGGCGGGACCGTGCTCGGCGGAGACGGCGACCGACCCCGGCAGTCCCGCCGTGTCGACGACGACGGCCTCGCGCCCGAGGCGCGCCAGCTCGGCGAGCATCGGGGCGAGGTGGTCGTCCTCCTCGTGGGAGACGAGCAGGATCACCGGGGGTCAGCCCAGCGACTGCATCGCCGCGACGACGGCGTCGTAGCCCTCCTGGGCACGGGCCAGCTCGGAGGTCGCCGCCGTGAGCGCGGTCTGGAGCGCGACGACGTTGCGGCGCGCCTCGTCGACCGCGGCCGCTGCCTGGGCGAGCGCCTCGGTGAGCCCCGCCTCGACGGCCGCAGCCGCATCCGCGGCCCCGGAGGCACCGGCTGCGGGACCGGCACCGGCGTGGTGGCCGGTCGACAGCAGGAACGGCGAGAGGCCACCGAGCCCTCCGAGTCCCCCGAGCCCACCGGGGCCGCCGGGGAACCTCGGGAAGCGCGGCCTCGGCTCGATCGGGAGGTCGTCGACGACCTTCTTGATGCCGCCTCCGGGCCCGTCGTCACGGAACTTCTTGATGGGGTCGCGCCACGGCTGCTTCGGCAGGTCGTCGCGCAGCTTCTTGATGGGCGGAGGGTCCGTGAAGGGGGTCTTCACCCCGTCGTCGCGGATCTTCTTGAAGGTCCCGAGACCACCCTGGTCGTCGAGCGTCTTCTTGAGCGTGGGGCCGGGAGAGCCGTACATCGAGGCGACGGCCGCGAGGTCGCCCTGGCTGAGAGCCGTCCGCTGGCCGATCTGCGCGGTGGCCGGGTTCGTCGGCGTGATGGTGTCGAGACCGTTGCGGGAGAACGCCGTCCGCTCGTAGTGCATGATCGAGCCGTAGTCGTAGGCCCCGACGTCGTCACCGTCGGCGATGTGCTGGTTGAAGTTGTGCTCCCGGCCGGCCTGGATGTTCTGCCAGTGGATCTGGACGAACTGGTCGCGGTCCTCGCGGCTCTGCTCGTGCCACAGGCCGACGGCGTGACCGATCTCGTGGATGCCACGTCCGGCGTCGCAGCCGGTGCCCATCGAGATGTCCTGACGGCCGGTGCCCCGCATGCCGACCTGCGAGGAGCAGCCCGTGCCGTGGATGAACCGGACGAAGTTGGGGAAGCTCCCCGCGTTGGCGGCGGTGCGCAGGACGAACCGGATGACCGTGTTCTGCTCCCAGTGCGCGATGGCGTCGTGGACGCGCTGCTGGTCGGGCATCGCGGGGTCGATCTCGTAGGGGACCTGGCCGCCGGGCCAGCGGAACTGGCTCCCGGGCAGCACGACGCCCTGCTCGAGGCCCTCGCCCTGACCACGCATGGCGGCTGTGGCGGCCTCGACCTCCTCGACGCTGCCGAGGTCGATGTCGCCCTCGAACATCGCGCGTCCGTCGACGACGGAGTACTGGACGGCCCTGGGTCCGAAGGTGAGACCGCTGATGATGGCGGTGCCGACCTCCGGCGAGCTCTGCAGCTCGGGGTTGTCGGACGAGTCGCTCGAGCCGGATGAACCTGACGAGCCGGACGAGTCGCTGGATCGCGACGTGGACTTCTTGCTGGCGGACTTCTTGGCGGAGCCCTTCCCGGCGCCGCGTCTCGGTGTCTCGGACATGCCTGTAACCCCTTGCCCTGGGAGAGCGGGTGGTCACGTCGGGGCGGCCGTCACGAGGGGGTCCACTCTCGTGCCCGGCGGCGTGCCGACGCCACCCAAGGGCACGCTAGGACCGTTCGGCCCAGCCGTCCATGAGCCGGACGGGCCGGGGGCAGGGGGTCATCCCGAGGTGGGCGACGGGGGTCGTTCCGAACCGGCCGGCTCCCACCACGTCGCGTCGTCCCACTCGTGGGCGGCCGGCAGACGGCTCCCGTATGCCGGGTCGCCCGCGACGCGGTCGCGCACACTCGCGTGCACGACGGCTCCCTCCGGCACGGCCCTGCGGCGGTAGCCCAGAAGCGCCCAGGACCGCCCCATCTCGTGGATGCGGCCCCCGGCGAAGCCGCGCTCCACGGCCAGCGCACCGGCATACGCGTCGTCGCGGACGAGGAGACCGCGGCTGACGGCGTCCTCGACCATCCACTTGAAGGCGATGTCGGACAGCTCGTGGTCCTCGAACGTGCCGCCGACGTCGGAGTGGACACCGGCGAACCAGACCTCGGAGACCTCGCGGCGGCTCGTCTCCCCTGACTCCTCCTCGGTGGGTGGGACGAGGTACTCCTCGAACGGGCGCCGACGCTCGTCGATCGAGACGGCGTGCCTGATGCGGTGGACGTTGGGAAGCTTGCGGGTGTCGGGCCACTTCAGGCCGCCGCGGAGCATGCCGGCAGCCTTGACCGTGTCCCAGATCCCGAGGTAGTGCACGTGGAGGCGGATCCGTCCCTCGGCGTCCCGGCGCGACATCGCGCTGCCGAACTGGCCGAGCCGGACCCAGTCCGGGTTCCGCGAGGTGAAGAGGCGCACGGCATACGGGACGAGGTTCTGTGCCCCGTTGCGCAGGAGGCCGAGCTTGAGGAGCATGCCGCAGAGGGCGCGCGCGGTGTAGGCGCCACGGCTGAAGCCGAAGACGAAGATGCGGTCCCCGTCCTCGTGGTGGCGCATGAGGAACTCGTAGGCCTCCCCGAGGTTCTCGCGCAGACCGAGGCCGAAGCCGAGACCGAGGACCTTGGTGACCGCCTGGCCCCACGGTGTCCACGAGCGGGAGGAGCCCATCGTGCCGACGCCGGGGTCGTAGTAGCCGACCTGGCGGGTGGCGTCGGAGAGGTCGAGGAGCGAGAACAGCCGCACGACGCTCGTGTTGTCGCGGGCCTGGACCTGGTTCCCCGTGCCGTCGAAGCAGATGACGATGTTTTTCATCGTTTCGCCCTTCTCCGTGCCGAGCCGAGGTCCATCATCGTGGGAGAGAACTGGGTCTGTCAGCCGAATGCGCCGCAGGGGCGGCGCCGCACCACAACCACCGGGGGCCGGGCGCGAGGGACCAACCATGAAGGCTGCCGAGGTGAGGGCTCTCAACCCGAGGCTGTCCCCGAAGCTCGACGTCTTCCTCGGTGGCTCCGACGAGGTCAACGCCGGTCGTGCCGAGCAGTGCCCGTCGGTCGCCGTGGCCACCTCGAGCTCGGTGCCGATGGCCTCGGAGGCGGAGCCCGACGACGCGGGTGGGGTGGCGACCTCCGTCACCGGTGGACCGCGGACACTCGGCCCACCGGTCGCGGCCTCCCGCGTGACGATCCTGCCTGCCGCGAAGGTGGCCCGGCTCGCGGCCGACCTGCCGCAGGACGTCACCCCGACCCGGGTCGACTTCTCGCTCTTCGTCCAGATCGACCGCGACCTCGACCCCGCCGCGCACGACCGGGCCGTCGCGGCGGTGCAACGGTGTGCGACCCGGGCGCGCTGGAAGATCGACATGGCCTCGGTCGAGGTGCCGGCCGGGCAGGTGGCGAGGCTGCTCGAGATCCCGGGCGTCTCCTACGTCGAGCCGGGCCAGTCGCTGCGTGGGCCCGAGCCCGCGGTCGGCTCGCAGACCCCGCCCCCGGAGCGGACGGCGCGCCGGGTGGCCTCGGAGAGCCGCCGCCACCGGGACGGTCACGACGTGCTCGTCGGCGTCATCGACGTCGGCGGCTTCGACTTCGCCCACCCGGACTTCCTCGACGGCGACACGACGCGGTGGGTCAGCATCTGGGACCAGGGCGGGACGACCCGGCCGCCACCCTCCTCCGAGCGCGACGCCGACCGCGAGGCGCTGGCCTACGGGTCCGAGATCCTCGCGGCCCACATGAACGCGGCCATCGCGGCGTCGACCCGGCGCAACATGTCCGCCACCGCGCTCGAGCCCCAGTCGCAGATGGCGGTCGCGTCGCACGGCACGCACGTCGCCTCCATCGCCGCCGGCAACCGTGGCGTCGCCCGACGCGCGCTCCTGGCAGGGGTCCTCGTCGCGCTCCGCCCCGAGGACAAGGAGGCTGCGTCGAGCTTCTACGACTCCACCCGCATCGCCGACGCGGTCGACTACCTCGTCGACCTCGCCGCGCGGCTCGGCAGAGAACGCCACGAGGACGGCTCGCCGCTGCCGTTGTCGGTCAACATCAGCCTCGGCACCAACGGTCACGCCCACGACACGTCGAGCTCGATGGCCCGGTGGATCGACAACGCGCTCGCGACCCGCGGGCGCTGCGTCTCGGTGGCCGCGGGCAACGCCGGGCAGACCGAGCCGCGCTTCGCCGAGGACCGCGACTGGGTCAAGGGCCGCATCCACGCCGGCGGCACCGTGCAGGCGACGAGCCTGCGCCACGAGCTCGAGTGGGTCGTCGGTGGCGAGGACATCCTCGACGTCTCCGAGAACGAGCTCGAGATCTGGTACGGCCCCCAGGACCGCTTCGACGTCGAGGTCAAACCGCCCGGTATGCCGTGGCTCCCGAAGGTCTCGCAGGGCTCGAAGATCCGCAACCAGATCCTCGAGAACGGCACCGTGCTCAGCGTCTACAACGAGGCCTACCACCCGGCGAACGGGCTCAACCGCATCTCCGTGCTGCTCTCCCCCTTCTTCGGCGAGGTGGCGGCCGACGGCTCGCGCGCGCTCGGGCCGATCGCGTCGGGGAACTGGCGGGTGCGGCTCACCGGGGTCGTCGTCCGCGACGGTCGCTTCGACGCCTGGATCGAGCGCGACGACCCCGTGCGCCTGCCCGGGACCGGCAAGCAGTGGCGCTACCCGTCCTACTTCGGACCCGCGTCCTACACCGACGACCGGATGATCAGCTCGCTCGCGTGCGCCGACCGGCTCCTGTCGGTCGCCAACGCCGACCTGGGGCTCAGCGCCGCCCACGTCACCTCGAGCCGCGGACCGACCCGCGACGGCCGGTCCAAGCCCGACATCGCGGCCGACGGCACCCGTGTCGTGGCGGCCCGCGGGTTCGACTCCCGCTCCCGCTGGGTGGAGATGACCGGGACGAGCATGGCCTCGCCCTACGTGTGCGGGGTGGCGGCGCTCATGCTCGGGGTCTCGCCGTGGCTCACCTCCGCGCAGATCCAGGGGATCATGCGCTCGACCTCCGCTCCCCTTCCGGGCCAGACCTTCGGCTGGCGCAACGACACCGGCTTCGGCGTCATCGACGCCGAGGCCTGCCTCACCCGCACCCGCGAGTTCGCCGACATGCACCTTGCGATGCTCAAGGACGAGAAGAAGCGGAAGGCGGTGCCCTGATGCGCCTCAAGGCCTTCTTCGCCGCGGACGGGGACTGCCTCCTCCTCACCACCGCCGACGGTCGGCACGTTCTCGTCGACGGCGGCCGTACCGGGTCGTTCCGCGAGAACGCTCGGCCACACCTCGCCGAGCTCGCCGACGCCGGCGAGGAGGTCGACCTGCTCGTCGTCAGTCACATCGACGCCGACCACATCTCCGGCGTCATCGACCTGCTCGAGGAGGTCGCGGCCTGGGAGGTCCACGACTTCCAGGTCGGCGAGGGGCAGAACCCGACCTTCCCCGAGCCACCAACCCCTCGACCGCCCCGCATCCACGGGCTGTGGCACAACTCGTGGCGGGCCCAGCTCGGCGACCTCGAGGGGCCGATCACCGCACTCGCCGCCCAGGCCTCGGAGGCGCTCTCGCTCGCGACCTCGACGGTGGAGGACAGCGATGGTGCCGCGCGACTCGCCCTCGACTCCGTCTCCGGCCTGGCGGAGAGCATCGCCGACGGCGTCACCCTCCTGCGGCTCGTCGACGACGAGACGCCCATTCGTCGCAACGAGCCCTTCGGCTCCGGACTCGTGCTCCTGCGCTCCCCCGTGCACGAGCAGCAGGTGGGCTCGGCGACGCTGCACGTCATCGGCCCCGGTGAGCAGCACCTGAGGAAGCTGCGCGAGGAGTGGAAGGCGTGGCTCACGCGCCAGCCCTCTTCGGTGCGGAGGGGCGGCCAACGTCCGGGTGGTCAGGAAGACGGCCACGAGAACGCCGGAAGCACGCTGCCGATGTCGCCGCCGCAGGCGCGGGACCTCGTCGAGGACCTCGCCCAGGCGGCGCAGGCCGCCGCCGTCGGGGAGGACGCCGACGCCCACGACACCTCGGCGCGACCCCGGATCATCGAGACGACCCGTCCCACCAACGTCACGACGCCCAACCGCGCGTCGATCACCCTCCTCGTCGAGGAGGACGGACGCACGCTGCTGCTCACCGGGGACGCCGCCGAGGAGGAGATCCTCGAAGGGCTCACCGCCTCCGGCCGGCTGCCGGCGCAGGACCCGGAGGCGAACCCGTTCCGCTGCAACGTCGTCAAGGTCCAGCACCACGGGTCCGAGCACAACCTCAGTCGGGTCTTCGCCTCCCGCGTCCTCGCGGACCACTACGTCCTCAGCGCCGACGGCGCCCACGGCAACCCGAACCCGTCGGTCGTCCACACCCTCATCGAGACCCGCGCCGAGGCTGACCCGAGCCCGTTCACGCTGTGGTTCACCTGCTCGGAGGAGCGCACGATCCCCCAGCGCCGCAAGGCGATGCGCGCGGCACTGAAGGAAGCACGACGGCTGGAGTCACGGCATACGGGGCAGGTCACCGTCACCGTCCTCGCCGACGACCAGCCGTTCCTCGAGATCGAGGTGTAGCCCAGACAGGAGGAGCGATGACCCGGACCCGGATGGACATCTGGACGCGGACCGACGACGAGGGCACGTGGCCCGAGGTGCTCGTCGCCTATGCCCGGGCGGTCGAGACGATGCGCGCGCTCGACCCGCCCACGGGGCCGCCGACCGACCCGCTCTCCTGGCAGTTCCAGGCGGCGATGCACGGGCGCGCGACCGAGACCGGGAGCGCGGACCGCAGCCACCCGCTCTGGAGCAGGTGCCAGCACGGCAGCTGGTTCTTCCTGCCGTGGCACCGGATGTACCTCGCCGCCTTCGAGGCCGTCGTCCAGCACCACCTCGGCGACGACCAGTGGTCGTTGCCCTACTGGTACGCGCTCGACCCCGACCGCCCGACGGCGGCAGTGCTGCCGCCGGCGTTCCGTGAGGCGCGGGCCGACAACGCGCTCTTCACCGACCAGCGGTCGGTCCTCGCCAACGGCGGCGACCCGCTGCCCGACGTGAGCGACTCGGTGACGCAGGCGCTCGGGGTCGACGTCTTCGCCACCGACACGGGCGTGGCGTCGTTCGGTGGTGGTGAGCGGTCGCAGCCGAGCTTCTTCGGCGAGGAGATGGGCGCGATCGAGGACACCCCGCACGGGTTCGTGCACGTCGTCGTCGGCAACGACTTCGACGACCAGGGCAACACCGTGCGGGAGGGGTGGATGGGCTCGTTCTTCACCGCCGGGCTCGACCCCCTCTTCTGGCTGCACCACGCGAACCTCGACCGGCTCTGGCAGGTGTGGCTCGACGCGAACCCCGCCCACCGCAACCCTCCCGACGACGACCCGGCGTGGTTCCGCACGAGGTTCCGGTTCCCGAAGCCGGGCGGTGGCACGCGCACGTTCCGGGTCGGCGACGTGCTCGACACGACGGCTCTCGGCTACACCTACGAGAGCGTCGGGGTGCCGAGCACCTTCCTGCCGGCTCCGGCTCCTGTTCCACCCGGTCCCCCGGGTGCGCCGGAGGCGCCGGCGGGTGGCGGCATCGAGATGGGTGGCGTCGAGGAGGCACCACCGCCGCGGCCGATGGCGACACCGCAGGTCGTCGGCGCGACCCAGGACGTGTCGCTGGCCCAGGCCGCTCCGGCCGTCGTCGAGCTGAGCGAGCCGTCGGACCTCGGCCTCGGCGACGGGGAGGCCGGTGCCGGGCCGACCCGGGTCTACCTGCGGCTCGAGGGGATCACCGGCACCGCCGCGGCACCGGCATACGAGGTCTACGTCAACGTGCCGGCGGGTGACCGCGGCGGCGAGCACCCCGAGCTGCTCGCGGGCCGTCTGGCGACCTTCGGGCTCGCCGAGGCGTCGCGCGCCGACTCCGAGCACGGCGGCTCGGGCCTCACCAAGGTCTTCGAGATCACCGCCGTGCGGGACGCGCTCGCGGACCGTGGCCGGTGGGACCCGTCGCGGGTCACGGTGTCGTTCGAGCCGGTGCTGCCCGTCCCCTCCGACACGGACGCACTCGCGCAGGCGAGCACCGGGATGGCCCGGGCACCCGACCTGCGCGCAGCCCGCGTCGTCGTCCTCAGCGCGTGACGCCGTGACGACGCTCGCGCTGCGGGGACGGGCACGCGGATGGGAGCGGCTGGGCCGTCCCGACCGGAGGCCGGCGCTGTGGCTCACGACCGCAGCCGTGGTGGCCGCTCTGGCGTGGGTCGCCCTCTCGCGCACTGGTTCCCATCACGCCGGCCACCACGTCGAGCCGTCGCTCGCCCGCGCCTGGTCGGGGTGGGCGCTCATGGTCGTCGCGATGATGCTCCCGACGGTCAACCCCGTCGTATGCCGTGTGGCCGCGGCCGGTCTGTGGGCTCGCCGGCGGTGGACGGTCGCGGAGTTCGTCGGTGGCTTTCTCGCGCCGTGGCTTGGGTTGGGGCTCGTGGCAGCGGTTCTCGCGAGGGCGGTCGTGCCGGGGGTGGCGTCGCCGCGGCTGCTGGTCGCCTGGGTGCTCGTCGTCGCCGCGCTCTGGCACGTCGCGCCGCCACGACGCGCACTCATGCGGCGGTGCGGTGTCGTCCGGCCGGGCGCGCTCACCGGACGGCGTGCGACCGTCGACGCGGCCCGCAACGGCTGGCGCACCGGCATCCGCTGCGTCGCGACGTGCGGTCCGGCGATGTCGGTCATGGCGCTCTCGCACTCCGTCGTGCTCATGGCCGGCGTCACCGCGGTGCTCTGGAGCGAACGGCTGCGCGGCCCCAACCCCGGCGAGCGGGCGGCCCACCCGGCGCAGGCGGCGGCCCTCTTCGCCATGGCGGCGGGGGTGGTCGCGCTCGGTTGAGCGGTGGGTGCAGGCCGTCGCCTCTCGGCGTGCGGCTGTCGGACCCCTGTCACAGGATGGGTGCATGACGACGACGCACGAGACCTCGCACCCGACCGACCCCCGTCCGGCCGTGCGCTGCGGGATCGTGCCGCCCTACCTCCTCCAGGCGCTCGCGACCTCGGGTGAGCCGCATCTCGAGGAGCGCGCCCGCGAGACGCTGCGCCTCGACCAGCTCCGCTACGAGGAGCACGCCCGCGAGCACTCCCTCCGCCCGGACGGCTCACGGGTGAGCCGCCGCGCCAACCGCGCGACGACCGAGGCACCCAACCGGGTGGTCCACGACGCCGAGAACGGCACGACCCTCCCCGGGGTGAGGGTGCGCGCCGAGGGTGAGCCGGCGACCGACGACACGGCGGTCAACGAGGCCTACGACGGGCTCGGCGCGACGTGGGACCTGTGGAACGCGGCCTACGGTCGCAACAGCCTCGACGACAAGGGCCTCGGCCTCGTCGCCACGGTCCACTACGGCACGAACTACGACAACGCCTTCTGGGACGGCTCGCAGATGGTCTTCGGCGACGGTGATGGCGTCGTCCTCCTCGGCTTCACGCGCAGCCTCGACGTCATCGGCCACGAGCTCGCCCACGGAGTCACCCAGTACACCTCGGGCCTCGTCTACCAGGACCAGGCCGGGGCGCTCAACGAGCACGTCTCCGACGTCTTCGGGATCCTCGTCAAGCAGCGCGCGCTCGGCCAGAGCGCCGAGGAGTCCGACTGGCTCATCGGTGCCGAGCTCCTCGGACCGGACGTCAAGGGCGTGGCACTCCGCTCGATGAAGGAGCCGGGCACCGCCTACGACGACCCGCGGCTCGGCAAGGACCCGCAGCCGGGTCACATGCGCGACTTCGTCGTCACCGACGACGACAACGGTGGCGTCCACATCAACTCCGGCATCCCCAACCGCGCCTTCCACCTCGTCGCGACGACCTTGGGCGGCAACGCCTGGGAGCGCGCCGGCGCGATCTGGTATGCCGTCATCACCGGTGACATCAAGGCGGACTGCGACTTCGCGACCTTCGCCGCGCTCACCGAGGCGGCGGCCGTCGCCGCGCACGGCGAGGACTCCGAGGAGGCGCGGGCCGTGCGGGACGCATGGGCCGAGGTCGGTGTGACGGGGTCCGAAGCGTCTGGGCCCGACGGGTCGGGGGCCGATGCCGAGCAGGCGCCCGCTCCGGCGCCGTCCCCCGAGCCTTCGCCGGAGCCGGAGCCGGAGCCGGAGCCGGGGCCCGCGCCCACGCCCTCGCCGGAGCCAGCACCGGCGGGTGGGCCGCAACGGTTCCAGGTGCGGCGGACCGGTGGCTTCGCGGGGCAGGTGCGCGAGCGCACCGTGCTCCTCGACGAGCTCCCCGACGACGACGCCACCGCGTGGCGCAGCCTCCTCGCGAGCCCGACGCTCATGGCGCTGGCCCGGGGCCGGATGATCCCCGACGCCTTCCGCTACGGCGTGAGCTGCGAGGAGCCGCCGGTCGACGTGACGATCCCCGAGCCCGCCCTGCCCGAGGGCGTGCGAGCGCTCTTCGACCGCACCCTCGAGTCCTGACCCCGACGCGCCGACCTCCACCACCACCAGCCGGCGGCGTCGGAGCAACGTGTGGACCGAGGTGGGCAGCGGCCGACTGGGCGCCTAGGACGGACGCCGGCCGAGCGGAACCACCGCGGACGGCGAACCGTTCGTCCGGTGAGCGCCGCACCGCGACGGCGCCACCAACCCGTCGGGAGAGGATGAGCCATGCAGCGGCCCGTCCTCGTCCGCCCGACCCGGCTCCTCCCGTCGGCCGCTGCCCTCGTTCTCGCCCTGTCGACCGTCGCGACGGCGGCGCCCGCGACCGCCGAGACGACCGAGCGGGTGCGCACGACCGACCAGCTCGTCGACGTGGGCCCCGAGCCGGACGGCACGGCGGTGCGGCTCGACACCCGCCTCTACCTCCCCGCCGGTGACGACCCGAAGCCCGCCGTCCTCCTCGCCCACGGCTTCGGCGGCAGCAAGGAGAGCGTCGACCGCGAGGCCCGCGACTACGCCGCCGACGGCCACGTCGTCCTCGCGTTCACCGCCCGGGGCTTCGGGCGCTCCGGCGGACGGATCCACCTCAACTCCCCCGACCACGAGATCGCCGACGGCAGGGCGCTGCTCGACCTGCTGGCCCAACGGCCCGAGGTCCGCAAGGATGCCGCCGGGGACCCTCGCGTCGCGGTGGCGGGCGGGTCCTACGGTGGCGCCTTCGCGCTCATGCTCGCCGGGGTCGACCCGCGGGTCGACGCCACCGTCGCCGCGATCACGTGGAACGACCTGTCGGAGTCGCTCTTCCCGCAGGCGGCGGCCGGCAGCACCCAGCCGGGCCCCTACAAGCAGCTGTGGGGTGCCCGCTTCTTCTCGTCTGCGCTCGGCGGGCTCGACGGTGGCGCCTCAGGGCTTGCGGGCGCGTCCGGTTCTCAGCCGGCGGCGGGCGCGGCGGCTCCGACCAGGACCGCCCCGAGCACACCGGCACCGGGCACGGGCGAAGGCACGCCCCCAGCACCCAGTGAGCTCCTCTGCGGCCGCTTCGACCTCGCGCTGTGCCGCCAGCTCCAGGCCGCCGCCGAGACCGGTCGGCCGAGCGCCGAGCTGACCGCCACCCTGCGCCGCAACAGCCCTCGCGGGACCATCGCTCGCGTCACCGCACCCACCCTCCTCGTGCAGGGCGAGTCCGACACCCTCTTCGGCCTCGACCAGGCCGACGCCAACGCGGCGGGCCTCGCCCGGGCCGGGACGCGGCACGCCGTGCGCTGGACCGACGGCGGCCACGACGGCGCCTCGACCAACCCCGGGCTCGACGAGGAGGCCGCGCGGACATGGATCCGCACCTACCTCGAGGGCACCCGCACCGCACCCCTGCCGGTGCCCGCGTTCACCTTCTCCCTGCCCGTGCCGCGCCGGAGCGACACCGCACCCGTGGCGACGCTCGACCGCTACCCCGGGCTGCGCGCCGCACCGACCGGGGTGACGCTGCGCCGTCCCAGCGAGCCGTCGGTCCTGCTCACCCCGCCCGGCGGACAGCCAAGCTCGATGACGTCGCTGCCCGGCGCCGGTGCGTTCGAGCTCCCGACCTACCGCCTCGCCGCGCTCCCGGGGATGTCCGCCGCCTTCGAGAGCGCCCCGCTCAGCCGCAGCCTCACCGTCGTCGGCTCACCCGCCCTCCGCCTCGGCGTCACCTCGACCGGCGCCGAGGCCACGCTCTTCGTCTCGCTCTGGAGGGTGGAGGGCTCCGAGGCCGTGCAGCCACGCGCCCTCACCGCGCCGGTCCGGGTCGCGACCACGCCGGGTCGCCCGACCGACGTCACGGTCGAGCTCCCCGCCTCGGTGTGGTCGATGGCCGCCGGCAGCCGCTGGCGGGTCCTCGTCACCTCGACGGACAGCTCCTTCGCCGTGCCCCGCGAGGCCCGGGCCGACCGGGTCGAGCTCACCGACGCGAGCCTCAGCGTCCCGACGGCGCAGGGCACGCTCCGGGCGGCGGCGGACGAGCGGGACACCGAGTCGATCGCGCTGGCCGGGGGCATCGCCGCGCTGCTCGCCGCGATCACCGTCTCCGCCCTCCTGCGCAGGCGCCGCCGACTGCGCGAGGTCGTGCGCGACGACTGGGCCGACGTGCCGCTCGTCGTCGAGAACCTCACCAAGACCTACGCCGACGGCCACAAGGCGGTCGACGACGTGTCGTGGCGGGCCGAGAAGGGCCAGGTCGTCGGGCTCCTCGGCCCCAACGGAGCCGGCAAGACGACGACGATGCGAATGATCCTCGGGCTCATCACGCCCGACTCGGGCTCGGTCCACGTCCTCGGCCGCCCGGTCCACCCGGGGTCCGACGTCCTCGGACGGGTCGGCGCGCTCGTCGAGGGCCCGGGCTTCCTGCCGCACCTCACCGGCCGCCAGAACCTCGAGGCCTACTGGTCCGCCACCGGACGTCCGGTCGAGGAGGCCGAGATGGCCGACGCCCTCGCCGTCGCCGCCCTCGGAGGCGCCCTCGACCGGCCCGTCCGGACCTACAGCCACGGCATGAAGCAGCGGCTCGGCATCGCCCAGGCCATGCTCGGCAAGCCCGAGGTCCTCTTCCTCGACGAGCCGACCAACGGCCTCGACCCGCCCCAGATCGCCGCCATGCGACCGATCCTGCGCTCCTACGCCCGGTCCGGCCGCACCGTCGTCGTGTCCAGCCACCTGCTCGCGGAGGTCGAGATGACCTGCACCCACGTCGTCGTCATGCACGCCGGCCGGGTCGTCACGGCAGGCCCTGTCGCCGACCTGCTCTCCAGCGACGACACGACGGTCTTCGAGCTCGCCTCGGTCGCCTCGCTCGCCCCGGCGCGCGCGGCACTCGCGGGGGCGGACGGCATACGGTCGGTCGAGGTTCTCGACGACCCGTCCAAGCCGATGCTCACCGTCGTCGCCGAGCGACCCCGCGAGGACGTCGTGCGCGACGTCGTCGCCTCGGGTGCCGAGGTCGTCGGTGTCGGTAGCCGGCGCCACCTCGAGGAGGTCTTCCTCGGTGTCATCGCCGCCTCGCAGGTCAACCCGGACGACGACGACACCACGGAGACCTCGGTCGTCGAGAGGCTGCGACAGGTGCGGGCCCGATGAGCCGGCCGCTGTCCTGGCGCTCCGAGCTGCGTCGCCAGCTCGGTCGCCGCCGCACGCTGTGGGTCGTCGGCATCGTCCTCGTGCTGCCGCTGATCTTCGTCGCGGCGTTCTCGCTCGACGACGACCCCGGCCGCCCGGGCGACCCCGGCGTCCGCCTCGTCGACCTCGCGACGAGCGGCGGCCCGAACTTCACGACCTTCGCCTTCCTCGTCTCAGCGGAGCTGCTGCTCTTCATCGTCGCTGCACTCTTTGCCGGCGACCCGGTGCCGGCGGAGGCGTCGTGGTCCTCGCTGCGCTACCTCCTCACGGCGCCCGTCACCCGCGCCCGGCTGCTCACGAGCAAGCTCGTCATCGGCTTCGTGTCGACGGCCGTGCTCGTCGTCGTCCTGCCGCTGTGGGCGCTCGCGGTCGGCACCATCGCCTACGGCCCGGAGCCCTTCACGATCCTCGGCGGCGGCGAGCTGCCGTGGGGCGAGTGGCTGCCGCGCATGGCCGTCGCCGTCGGCTACGTCCTCGTCATGGTCGCGCCGATCGGGGCCTTCGCCTTCTGGATCGGCGTGCGCAGCCAGACCCCGCTCGCCGCGGTGGGCGGTGCGCTCATGCTGCTCATCGTCGCCGGCATCCTCGACTCGATCGACGCGCTCGGCGACTGGCGCAAGGCGCTGCCGGGTCACTACTCGCGTGCCTGGCTGGACCTGCTCGTCTCCGGCCCGGTCGACTGGACCGACCTGCGCCACGGGGTGCTGTGGGCCGTCCTCTACGCAGTCCTCTTCGTCGCGCTCGGCTACCGCCGCTTCCGGCGCCAGGACATCCTCAGCTGAGCACCCGGTCGCCGGCACGAGGGCGTGACGGCACGAGCGCGGCCACCCGGCCACCGACCCACCGCGCGACCGGCTCGACGATCGGGCTCGACCCGCGCCAGGCGATCCAGCCGGTGAGCACGGCGACGGCGGCGCCGAGCAGGGAGTAGCCCACGCGTCCCATGACCTCCCACTGCACGAGGTAGATGAAGAGCGAGGCGGACGCCACCGGCAACAGGACCGGCACGACGAACGCCGGCACCCGCACGGATCGCACCCACAGGAGCACGAGCAGCCCGGCGCCCAGCACCGCGTTGCGCTCGAGGTCACCGAAGAAGCCCGGCACGACAGCGAGCACGTATGCCGTGAGCAGCCACCGCTGCCACCTCACCTCCGCGCGGGCCATGGCCCACCCGAGGGCGAAGAGCCAGAGCACGACCGCGGGTCGGCCGTTGACGTGGTGGTCACCGACAGGGACCAAGCCGTAGCGGAAGACGAGGGCGACGAGGGCCACCGCCATCGGCACGACGAACGGCCGGGCGCGCTCGAGCCGGTCGATCGCCGGCACCGCGAGCAGGACCGTGACGCCGACGAGGATGTGGACGACCGCCTCGACGAACCAGTAGCGCCACTGCGGGTGGACGTTGCCTCCGCCGACCGAGGTGAGCAGGACCGGGTTCCACCACGAGTAGCGCTCGTCGACGAGCGTGAGCACACCGAGCCACACCGCGCTCGGCACCGCGATGCGGGTCACCGACTCCGCGACGTGCGCGAGCCGCTCCGAGCGCCGCCCGCCCGAGAGCTGGAACCGCGCGAAGGCGAAGCCCGCGACGGCGAGCAGGACGTGCGCCCCTCCGCGCACGTCCAGCACGCCGGCGTGGGTGAGGACGATGACGGTGATCGCCACGGCCCGCAGGACGACGGAGGTCTCGAGCGAGCGCCACCGCAGCCAGCGGCTCGCGCGCGACGGCTCGGTCGCGGCACCCTCGAGCACGCCGGCGTCGGCGCGCGCGAGCTCGTGCGCGGGCAGGACGTGCCACGACGCCGGCAGCGCTCCGAGCAGCCCCTCGAGCCGCACCGACGCCTCGACGTAGGAGAGCGAGTCACCGCGCAGCGTGACGAACGAGTCGTCGAGCGTCGCGTCGGGCCGGTCGAGCAGCTCGGCATAGAGCGCCCGCACCTGCTCCGCTGCGTCGAGCCGCGACTCATTGCCGGTTCCGGCGCCGTCCGCGGAACCGTCACCGCTGTCGGGACCGCTGGAACTGGCAATGAGTCGAGAGGGCGTCGGGCAGGTGCCCTCGCCGAAGGCGTCGACGAGCGTCGCGAGGCCCGGGCGGTCGACCTTGCCGGAGGCCGTCCGCGGCACCTCGTCGACCGCGGTGACGACGACGGCGGCGCGCGGGACGGCATACCGCTCGCTCACCTCGCGGCGCACGGTCAGGAGGTCGCTGTCCTCGGGACCCACGACGGCGACGAGGAGGCGGTCGCCGCCATCCATGACGTATGCCGTTCGCCCACCGGTGCCGAGGTCGCTCTCGACCCGGTCGAGGTCGATCCGCAGCCCGCAGACCTTGGCGAAGCGGCTGCGGCGACCGACGACCTCGACGAGCCCGTCGGCGGTGAAGCGGGCGAGGTCGCCGGTGTGGAGCTGGCCGACCTCGGCGCCGCCGGCGAGGTCGGCCGGCGTCGTCGCGTAGCCCATCATGACGTTGCCGCCCTCGTAGACGAGCTCACCGACACCGGCGGCAGCACCCTCGACCGGCGCGAGCGAGAAGCGGCCGCCACGGACCGCGACACCGATGCTCGACGGGTTCTCGGCCGCGAGATGCGCCGGGAGAGTGGCCATCCGGGCGGTCGCCTCGGTCTGGCCGTACATGACGAGCAGGTCGAACCCGCGCTCCACACCGAGCCCGGCCCAGCGCCGCACCGCGGCCGGGTCCATGCGGCCCCCGGCCTGGGTGAGCAGCCGCAGCCGCGGCACGGACATCGACGCGAACCCCACGGCGTCGAGGAGGTCGAAGGTGTAGGGGACCCCCGCGAGCGTCGACCCCCCGGCCTCGCCGAACGCCTCCCAGAAGCAGGCGTCGACGACGGAGAGGTCGGTGAGCAGCACCCCGGCTCCGATGGAGAGGTGGCTGAGCAGGACCGAGAGGCCGTAGCAGTACTGCAGCGGCAGGGTCGTCGCCGCGACGTCGTCCGCGCGCAGCCCGAGGGCGTCGACGATCTGGGCCGCGTTGCAGTCGATGTTGGCGGCGCTGAGCCGGACGAGCTTCGGCGAGCCGGTGCTGCCGGACGTCGACAGCAGGAGCGCGAGGTCGGGGTGCAGGTCGTGCGCCGAGCCGGGGCGGCGGGCCTCGAGGAGCGGGCCGCGCGCGACGACGTCGGGGTCCCAGGTCTCGACGAGCCCTCCCCCGCCCGGGGCCGTGAGGATGACGGGGTGACCGCCGGCCAGGGCGGCGAGCAGGGTGACGACGGACTCGACGTCGTTGGCCGCCTCGAGGAGCACGAGCCGCGGAGCCGGCCCGAGCGCGGCGGCGCGCTCGTCGACGCCGCCGGCGAGGACGGCATACGACATGGTCTGCATCCCCGACGGGTCGGCCCACCGCAGCGCGACGGCGTCGCCGAAGGACCGCAGCCGCCCGGCGAGGGCGACGCGGCGCCGGGGCATGACCGGGGTCGTCACAACCGAGGATGATAGGGGGATTTGGTCAGGCTTACCTAACTCCGACAGAATGCAGCGTCAGCGTTCCCGCTCCCAGGAGTCCCTCGTGCCCTCTCGCCGCACGCGCCGCGCCGCCGTCGCCGGCCTCGTCGCCACCGCCACCGTCCTGCCGCTGTCCGGCTGCGGCGTCCTCGGGATCGGCGGCAGCAACGCCGACCTCCAGATCTACTCCGCGCGACACTACGACCTCGAGGGCGCGTTCAAGGAGTTCCAGGACGAGACCGGCATCAGCGTCGAGTTCATCTCCGGCAGCGACGCCGAGCTGCTCCAGCGCATCAAGGCCGAGGGCGCCGACGGCGAGGCTGACGTCTTCATGACCGTCGACGCCGGCAACCTGTGGAATGCCGCCGACCAGGGCGTCCTCAAGCCCGTCGAGTCGCAGGCGCTCACCGACGCCGTGCCGGCCGACCTGCGCGACAGCGGCAACCAGTGGTTCGGCCTCGCGATGCGCGCCCGCACGACGATGTACAACCCCGACAAGGTCAAGCCGACCGACTTCGATGCGACGAACACGTATGCCGGCCTGACGGACCCGAAGTGGAAGGGTCGCCTCTGCATGCGCGACGCCACCTCGGCCTACACCCAGAGCCTCGTCGCCAGCCTCATCGACCTCGACGGTCGCGAGAAGACGCTCGAGACGGTCAAGGGCTGGGTCGCCAACGACGTCGACATCACGTCCAACGACGTCGAGCTCCTCAAGGCCATCGACGCCGGCACGTGCGACGTCGGCATCACGAACCACTACTACCTCGCGCGCGAGCTCAAGAAGAAGCCCGAGCTCAAGGTCAAGCCGTTCTGGGCCTCGCAGCAGGGCGCCGGCACGCACGTCAACATCTCGGGCGCCGGCGTCGTCAAGACCTCCGACAACGCGGCCCAGGCCCAGCAGCTCATCGAGTGGCTCGCGACCAAGGGCCAGAGCTCGTTCGTCGACGGCAACCACGAGTACCCCGTCAACGAGTCCGTGAAGCCCGAGCCGCTCATCGCCGGCTTCGGCGAGTTCAAGCGGATGCCGATCTCGGCGCAGGCCTACGGCTCGCAGAACGCCGAGGCGGTCACGCTGCTCGCCGAGGCCGGCTACAAGTGACCGGCCGCGCGTGAGCCCGATGCGCCCGTTGGGATGATGGCAGCGTGAGCGCCGAGGTGGAGACCGACCGCCCGGTCGGCGGGAGTGCCCGGAGCTCTCGCGCGACCCGGCTCTCGGGCTCCGGGCGACCCGTGTGGTCGGCGCTCGTCGTCGTCATCGCGCTGGTCGTCTCCGTCCCGGTCGTCTCCGTCCTCGTCCAGGCGCTCGCGAGCGCGGGCGACCTCGCCCTCCCCTCCGACCTCGTCGAGATGGTCCTCACGACTGTCGCCCTCCTCGCCCTCGTGGGACTCGGGACGTCGGTGCTCGGGGTCGGTCTCGCGTGGCTCGTCACGGCATACGACTTCCCGGGGCGACGGCTCTTCTCGTGGATGCTCGTGCTGCCGCTGGCGATGCCGGCCTACGTCCTCGGCTTCCTGTTCCTCTCGACCTTCGGGCCCGCGGGCGGGCCGGCGCGTGCGTCGCGCTCGGTCTTCGGAAGCTCGGAAGTCGTCGAGCTCCTCTCGGGCTGGCTGGGTGCGCCCGTCGTCCTCTCGCTCACCCTCTATCCCTACGTCTACCTCCTGGCGCGTGCGGCCTTCCGCGGCCAGGGCCAGGTGACGTGGGACGCCGCCCGGATGCTCGGCGCGACGCCGTGGCGGGCGTTCCGGCAGGTGCTGCTCCCGCTCGCGCGACCGGCGCTCGCCGGTGGCCTCGCCGTCGTCATGATGGAGACGCTCACCGACTTCGCGACGGTCCAGTACTTCGGCGTGCGCACGGTCTCGGTCGGTGTCTACCTCACGTGGAAGGGCACGTTCGACTTCGCGTCGGCGGCCCAGCTCTCGGTGCTCGTCCTCGCCTTCGCCGTCATGGTGCTCACCGGTGAGCGGCTCCTGCGCGGTGGCGCCCGCTACGACGCGCGTGGCTCGCACCGACCCCCGGCCGCCCCGACCCTGCTCACTGGTGCCGGTCGCTGGTGGGCGTTCGCGGCGGCGTCGTCGGTGCTCGCCGTCGGGTTCGTCCTCCCGGTGCTCCGCCTCGTGTGGTGGGCGGTGACCGCGACCCTCGCCGACTCGTCGTCGCTCTCGACCGGCCGCTTCGCGACCAACCTCACCAACAGCGCCGTCATGGCCGCGCTCGCCGCGCTCGCCTGCGTCACCCTCGCGCTCCTCCTCACCCACGGCGTCCGGATGACCGGCGGCCGGCTCGCCCGGGGTGCCGCGCAGCTCACGACCTTCGGGTATGCCGTGCCGGGCGCCGTCATCGGTATCGGCGTCCTCGTCTCCTTCGCGGCCCTCGACCGCTCGCTCGAGGCGCTCGGTGTCCCGGGGGGCACCGGACTCGTCGTCACCGGCTCCGTCATCGGGCTCCTCGCGAGCTACGTCGTGCGGTTCCTCGCCCCGGCCTACCAAGCCGTCGACGCGAGCTTCACGACGATCTCGCCGTCGGTGACGAACTCGGCGTTCTCGCTCGGGGCCTCGCCGCTGCGGGTGCTGCGCCGGGTCCATCTGCCGCTGTCGCGCTCGGGCATCGCGGTGGCGCTCGTGCTCGTCGCCGTCGACGCCGTGAAAGAGTTGCCCCTCGTGCTGCTCCTGCGACCCTTCGGCTTCACCACCGTGTCGGTGTGGGTCTACGAGCTCGCCAACGAGAACTTCTGGGAGCAGGCCGCCCTGCCCGCCCTGCTCATCGTCGCGCTCGCGATCGTCCCGGTCTTCTTCCTCGTCCGGCAGGTGCGCCTCGCCGAGCCGCACCGGCAGGTGACGTCGTGACCGGGGTGGAGCGGACGAGGACGGCGTCGAACGCGGTGTCGAGCGGCGAAGCGAGCGCGGTCGCCGAAGCGGCGGTGACCGGCGGTGCGGCGAGCGCCGGGGCGACCGGCGGGGCGGCGAGCGCGGTGACGCTGCGCGGCGTCTCGAAGTCCTACGGCGAGACCCTCGCCGTGAGCGCTCTCGACCTCACCGTCGCGCGCGGCGAGATCGTCGCCCTCATCGGGCCGTCCGGCTGCGGCAAGTCGACGCTGCTGCGGCTCGTGGCCGGGCTCGAGCGCCCCGACGCAGGCAGCGTCTCCGTCGGCGACCGCGTCGTCGCCGGTCCCGAGTGGGTGGCGCCGGAGCGCCGCCGCATCGGCCTCGTCTTCCAGGAGCACGCGCTCTTCCCGCACCTCACCGTCGCCGACAACATCCGGTTCGGGCTCGACGGGCGTCCCCGCCCCGAGCAGGACGCCCGCGTCCGCGAGGTCCTCGAGCTCGTCCACCTCGCCCACGTCGTCGACCGCTACCCGCACGAGCTCTCCGGCGGCGAGCAGCAGCGCGTCGCGCTGGCCCGCGCGCTGGCGCCGCGGCCCGAGGTCGTCCTCCTCGACGAGCCGTTCTCCTCGCTCGACGAGTCCCTGCGGGCGAGGGTCCGGGGCGACACGGTCGAGGCGCTGCGGGCTACCGGCACGACCGCGATCCTCGTGACCCACGACCAGACCGAGGCCCTCTCGGTCGGCGACCACATCGGCGTCATGCGCGGCGGCGTCGTCGAGCAGTGGGGCCGACCGGTCGAGGTCTTCGAGCGGCCCGTGAGCCGGTTCGTCGCCTCCTTCATGGGCGACGCCGACTTCCTGCCGACGTCGGTCACCGACGCCGGCCTCGCGTGCGAGCTCGGGCTCGTGATGATCCGCAAGGACGTCGCCGACGCCGAGGTCGTCGTCCGACCGCACGAGGTGAGCCTGCGCCTTCCCGGCCCTGGCGTCACCGGCGCCTCGGCCGTGGTCGACCGGGTCGAGTACCAGGGCCCGTTCATCCTCCACACCGTCCGCCTCGCATCCGGCCGGACGATCCGTTCGTGGCAGCCCCACTCGGTCCGCTACCCCGTCGGCACCGAGGTCCTGGCCTCGATCGCGCCCGGGATCGTGCCCAGCCTCCTCAGCGGCGAGACCGCCCTCGCCCCTTCGCCCACGCCCGACCCGGCCGCCTCCGAGCCCGCGCCCCCGACCGCGACCGCCGCGACCTCCGACGCCGCGACCCCCACGACCCCCGACCCCGCGGCTCCCACCTCGACTTGACCCCGTCACACCTTTCCCGCCTGAAGTGGGTTCCGTGCACTGGGCATCCCGACTGTTCCCGCCACCAGTGACCGTTTCCCACTCAAGGCGGTGGCGGTGCACTGGGCACACGACACTTCTCGCCGTCAGTGACCGCTTCCCACTCCGGGTGGGAACGGTGCACCGGACACCTCGACAGTTCCCACCCCAAGTGCGCGCTTGCCACTTGAGGCGGTAAAGATGGGACGAGGCCCAGGTCGTGAGACATCCACACCGCCGATTTGCTTATCCAATGGATAACGTCTACTTATTGTCGAGTGGTTGACGCTTCATCTGATCTGACGGCTGGCACGGGGGGCACACCCAGCCCCACCGCCCCGGCCCTCTCCGTCCGCGACCTCACCAAGGTCTTCGACTCCCGCGGCGCCCGGGTCACCGCCCTCGACGCGGTCTCGCTCACCGTGCCGCGCGGCGAGATCCACGGCATCGTCGGGCGCTCCGGCGCCGGCAAGTCGACGCTCATCCGGTGCCTTACCGGCCTCGAGCAGCCGACCTCGGGGGAGGTCGTCGTCGCGGGCGAGGACATCACCGCCCTGCGCGGCGCCGACCTGCGCGCGGCCCGCCGGAGGTTCGGCGTGGTCTACCAGCACGCCAACCTCCTCGACTCGCGCACGGCTGCCGACAACGTCGCCCTCCCGCTCGAGGTCGCCGGGTGGGACAAGGCCGAGCGCGACGCCCGGGTCGCCGAGCTGCTCGAGCTCGTCGGACTCACCGACCGGGCGGGCAACCACCCCGGCCAGCTGTCCGGCGGTCAGCAGCAGCGCGTCGGCATCGCCCGGGCGCTCGCGGCCCGCCCCGAGATCCTCCTCTGCGACGAGCCCACGTCGGCCCTCGACGCCGCCACGACCGGCCAGATCCTCGGACTCCTCAAGGAGCTGCGCGACCGCCTCGGCATCACCGTCGTCATCATCACCCACGAGCCGTCGGTCGTCCGCGAGGTCTGTGACGCGGTGACGCTCCTCGGTGACGGCGCCGTCCTGGAGCAGGGCCGGCTCGGCGAGGTCATCGCCGACCCGACGACGCGCTTGCACCGCGAGCTCATCCCGCTCGTCGAGCCGACCACCGACGGGCTCGCCCGCGTCCAGGTCGCCCTCGGCCACCCGGACTCCACCGTGGGCTCGATCGACGGCATCATCGCCCTGCTCCGCCACGAGGGCATCGAGGCCGACGTCGCCGCAGCCACGGTCGAGACGATCGCCGGCCGCCGCGTCGGCCGCCTCCTCGTCGAGCTCGCCGACGCCACGAAGGCCGAAAGGGCTCACGACCTGCTCGACCGTGCACGTCTCCACCCGGAGGTCGCGGCATGAGGTTCGAGACCGACCCGACCTGGCTCGACAACCCCGTCATCCGCGAGGGCCTGCCCACGGCGCTGTGGGAGACGCTCGCCATGACCATCGGCTCGGCCCTCATCACCGCCGTGCTCGGCGTCGTCATCGGGGTGCTGCTCCACAACTCCTCGCCCGGCGGCATCAACCCGCAGGCGACGCTTCACCGCGTCCTCGGCGCTGTGGTCAACGTCGGCCGCTCGCTGCCCTTCCTCATCCTCATGATTGCGATCATCCCGATCACCCGCTTCATCGCCGGAACGACCGTCGGGTGGCGGGCGATGATCGTGCCGCTCACCGTCGGCGCCGTCCCCTTCTTCGCGCGGCTGGTCGAGACATCGCTGCGCGAGGTGAGCTCGGGCAAGGTCGAGGCTGCGACGATGATGGGCGCCACCCGCTGGGACGTCACCCGCAAGGTGCTCCTGCCCGAGGCCCTCCCCGGCATCGTCGCCGGGCTGACGACCACGGTCATCGCCCTCATCGGCTACTCCGCCATGGCAGGCGCCGTCGGCGGCGGAGGACTCGGCGCCACCGCGATGTCCTACGGCTACAACCGCTTCCAGACCGACGTCATGATCGCCGCCGTCGTGCTCCTCGTCGTCGTCGTCCAGGTCGTCCAGGTCGCGGGCGACCGTCTCGCGCGAGCCGTCGACCACCGCTGACCCCTTCCGGACGGCCGTATGCCGTCCGCCCCCGACAGCGCTGTCGGCCCACCCGACCTGCCGGGCACCTCCCGGCACGACCCGTGTCGGCCACCAGGCCGGCATACCCACGTCGGCCGACCGGCCGGCATACGAAAGGAAAGAAGCCATGTCCCCGTTCCCCCGCCGAGGTCTCGTCGCCGGAGTGTCCGTGCTCGCCGCCATGAGCCTCACGGCCTGTGGTGCGGGCGGTGGCGACTCCAGCGGTCCCGAGGCCGACGACAACGGCGTGACCAAGCTCGTCGTCGGGGCCTCGCCGACGCCGCACGCCAAGATCCTCGAGTTCGTCGACGCGAACCTCGCCGAGAAGGCCGGGCTCGACCTCGAGATCAAGAGCTTCGACGACTACGTCCAGCCCAACGTCCAGCTCGCCGAGGGCACCCTCGACGCGAACTACTTCCAGCACCTCCCCTACTACGAGGCGCAGGTCAAGGACCGCGGTTATGAGTTCGCGCACTACGCCGGTGTCCACATCGAGCCGTTCGCGCTCTACTCCAAGAAGGTCAAGGACGTCTCCGAGCTCGCGACCGGTGCGCAGGTCGGCATCAACAACGACCCGTCCAACCAGGGCCGCGCCCTCGAGCTGCTCGCCAAGGCGAACGTCATCACGCTCAAGGCCGGCAAGGACGCGACGAACGCGACGATCTACGACATCGACCAGAACCCGAAGAAGCTCCAGTTCAAGGAGACCGACCCGGCCCAGCTCGTGCGGTCGCTCGACGACCTCGACGTCGCCGTCATCAACGGCAACTACGCCATCGAGGCCAACCTCTCCCCGACCAAGGACGCGATCCTCGTCGAGGACGCGAAGGACAACCCCTACGCCAACTTCCTCGCAGTCCAGAAGAAGGACGAGTCCAACGCGGCGCTCAAGAAGCTCGACGAGCTGCTGCACTCGCCCGAGGTCAAGGCCTACATCGAGAAGACCTGGCCCGACGGCTCGGTGCTCCCCGGCGCCGACGCCTGAGGCACGGGGCGCCTCAGCTTTTGCTCCCCATGCGGGAAGCTTGAGGGTCCGGACGGAACTTTTCCGTCCGGACCCTCAACCTTCCCTCCGTATGCCGGCCTGCTGAGTCCGCGGCCCGGCGCAACTACGCTCGGCGCATGACCGTCGACCCGCGCTCGCTGACCCGTGCCGACTTCCCGGAGATGCAGCGGGTGACGACCCGGTGGGCCGACAACGACATGTACGGCCACCTCAACAACGCCGTCTACTACGAGCTCTTCGACTCGGTCCTCAACGCCTGGCTCATCCGCGAGACCGGCACCGACGAGACGACGACGTCGACCCTGGGTGTGGTCGCGGAGTCGTCGTGCCGGTACTACGCCGAGCTGGCCTACCCGCACCCGATCGACGTCGGGGTGCGGGTCGAGCGCGTCGGCACCAAGAGCGTGACCTTCGCCTTCGGCCTCTTCGCCGAGGGCAGCGACGCCATCGCCGCCCATGGGTTGTGGGCGCAGGTCTACATCGACCGCGCCGGTCGTCACTCGGTGCCGATCCCCGGCGACGTCCGCGCCGTCGTCGAGCGCGCGATGGAGCCGGGCGCCGTGTCGAGCCGGGCGACAGGCACGGGCACCGGAGCCGCGGCCGAGTCGTGACCTGCGAGGTCCGCAGTCACACCCGTCACTCCCGTTACAGTGACGGCATGACGTCCCGGGGCCCAGTCCTGTCCACCCGCCGGCTCCCGCGCGTGCTGGCTCCGCTGCTGCTGGCCACGCTGGCGCTCGCCGCCTGCTCGGACGACGAGCCCACGGCCGCCCCGTCGACGACGCCGAGCCCGAGCGTCTCGGACTCGCCGTCCGAGACCCCGAGCGAGACGCCGAGCGAGACCCCCACGGTCACCGAGACGCCGACACCCACCCCGACGCCGTCGGCGACCCCGACGTTCGCGACCTCGACCCCGACCCCGACGCCCAGCCGCACGTCCACCTGCGCCGCGGCGAGGGTGGGACCCGCCAACGTGGCCGGTATGTCGGCCGCCGCCGCGACGAAGGCGAAGAAGATCTCCTCCGCGGCGCGCGAGTGCGACGCCCAGACGCTCATCACCCTCGCGCGAGCAGACGGCACGGGGCTCGCCGGCGACCAGCCGGCCGCCTCGGTCTTCACGAGCAAGGCCGGGTCGAGCTACGTCGCCCTCGCGATCCTCCTCTCGATGCCGCCGACCACGTCCTTCGACGGCACGATCCAGCCCCGGGTCTTCTCCGAGCAGTACGCGCAGGTCGACGCCGAGTGGGACAAGGTCGTCAAGGCCGGGCTCATCACGAAGGCCCAGGCGACGACGATGCGCCAGACCGACGGTGGCTACACCGGCTACCGGGTCGGCCTCGCCGAGGACGGCACCTGGACCTTCTTCACCACCGGCCGCTGACCCCACCTTCGCCTCCCCACGGACCTCGATATGCCCACGCAGAGCGTGGGACCCGCCGCCTGAAGTGGGTTCCTCGCACCTCCGGTGGGAACCGTTCCGGTGCGGCGTGCGAGGTCCCCACCCGAAGTCACCGATCGACGCCCGGAAAACGCGCTCAGGGCGCCTCAGAGGGGTGGGGGCCGTATGCCGGGTCGAAAACATGGCTCATACGTCGAGAAAACCGCCTTCTCGGGCCTCCAGCGGTGTGCAGAGTCGGCACTGACAGGTAAACTTCACGGTGAACGTCGCGCCCAGGGCTGGGTTCTCCGCCCCGGGCGCGTCGCATGAGCCGCACCAGCTGAAGGAGCACCGTGCCCAGCACGCCCGAGGACAACAGCATCGAGACGCCGGACACCACCACCCCGGCCCCCGCAGAGGCGACCCCCACGGCACGGTCCTCGTCCGCGGTCGACGCGGACACGGCATACGACGCCTCCGCGATCCAGGTCCTCGAGGGTCTCGAGGCGGTGCGCAAGCGGCCCGGCATGTACATCGGGTCCACCGGTGAGCGCGGCCTGCACCACCTCGTCTGGGAGATCGTCGACAACGCGGTGGACGAGCGGCTCGCCGGCTACGCCGACACCATCGACGTCACCCTCCTCGAGGACGGCGGCGTGCGCGTCACCGACAACGGCCGTGGCATCCCGACGGGCATGAACGAGGCCTACGGCATGTCGACCGTCGAGCTGGTCCTCACCCAGCTCCACGCGGGCGGCAAGTTCGGCGGCGGCGGCTACAAGGTCTCCGGTGGTCTGCACGGCGTCGGCTCGTCCGTCGTCAACGCCCTCTCGACCCGGCTCGAGGCGGAGATCAAGCAGCTCGGGCACGTCTGGCGCATGAAGTTCCAGGACGGCGAGCGCGTCGAGCCCCTCGAGAAGCAGGAGGCGACCAGCGAGACCGGCACGACGATCACGTTCTGGGCCGACCCAAACATCTTCGAGACGACGACCTACGACTACGAGACGATCCGGGCCCGCTTCCAGCAGATGGCCTTCCTCAACAAGGGCCTGACGATCAACCTCGTCGACGAGCGCGTCCACGAGAGCACCGACGAGAGCGACGCCGCCGAGGTCGAGGGCAACGACGAGCGCAAGCGCGTCGTCGCCTACCGCTACGACAACGGCATCGTCGACTACGTCACCCACCTCGTGGGCAGCAAGAAGTCCGACCCCGTCCACCCCGAGATCATCAGCATCGAGGTCGAGGACGAGGAGCGCGCGCTCAGCCTCGAGCTCGCCATGCAGTGGACCAGCGCCTACAGCGAGTCGGTCCACACCTACGCCAACACGATCAACACGCATGAGGGCGGCACCCATGAGGAGGGCTTCCGCGCGGCGATGACGAAGATGATCAACGACTTCGCACGCAAGCAGAACCAGCTCAAGGACAAGGACGAGAACCTCACCGGTGACGACGTCCGCGAGGGCCTCACCGCCGTCATCAGCGTCAAGCTCGGCGAGCCGCAGTTCGAGGGCCAGACCAAGACCAAGCTCGGCAACTCCGAGGTCAAGGGCTTCGTCCAGCGCGCCATGACCGACTCGTTCGGCGACTGGCTCGAGCGCCACCCGGGCGAGGGCAAGGAGATCGTCCGCAAGGCGATCCAGGCCGCGACCGCCCGCATGGCCGCCCGCAAGGCCCGCGAGGCGACCCGCAAGCGCGTCCTCGAGTCCGGCGGCCTGCCCGGCAAGCTGCGCGACTGCCAGGCCAAGGACCCGGCCGTCTCCGAGGTCTTCATCGTCGAGGGCGACTCCGCCGGCGGCTCGGCCGTCCGCGGCCGCAACCCGCACACGCAGGCGATCCTCCCGATCCGCGGCAAGATCCTCAACGTCGAGCGCGCCCGCCTCGACAAGGCACTCGCCAACCAGGAGGTGCAGGCGCTCATCTCGGCGTTCGGTACCGGCATCGGCGAGGACTTCGACATCGAGAAGGCCCGCTACCACAAGATCGTCATCATGGCCGACGCCGACGTCGACGGCATGCACATCCGCACGCTGCTGCTGACGCTGCTCTTCCGGTTCATGAAGCCGCTCATCGAGGCCGGCTACGTCTACCTCGCCCAGCCCCCGCTCTACCGCATCAAGTGGAGCAACGCCCCGCACGAGTTCGCCTTCACCGACCGTGAGCGCGACGCGCTCGTCGCCGAGGGCCAGAGCAAGGGCCGCCGGATGCCCAAGGACAACGGCATCCAGCGCTACAAGGGTCTCGGCGAGATGGACTACCAGGAGCTGTGGGAGACCACGATGGACCCCGACAACCGGGTCCTGCTCCAGGTGACGCTCGACGACGCCGCGGCTGCGGACGAGATCTTCTCGGTGCTCATGGGCGAGGACGTGGAGTCGAGGCGGTCGTTCATCCAACGCAACGCTCGCGACGTGCGCTTCCTCGACATCTGAACAACATGGGTATGCCGGTGAGTTGGGTCGCGGAGAGGTGCGCCGTCCGGCGCAGGTCCATCCGCCGGTCGCGCGCTGAGCGCGCTCCCGGCGCCCACGCAGAGCGTGGGACCCGCCGCCAGACCCAGCCCGCGCCGGCCGGCACACCTCTCCGCTCCATGGGCGGCACCTCCCAGCGTGGTCGGGTCGGCAGGCACGTCGACTCGCTCCCGGGCCTGGGTGTCGCTCGCTCGGCGGGCAACTGAACTTTGAATGGCAATGAGAGACAAGGGAACTGATGGCTGACGACATCGATGGCACTACTGGGGACGACGTGGACACCGAGGACACGGGTGACCAGGGCGCGGTGATGCACGACCGCTCGCCCGGTGAGACCGACCGGGTGGAGGAGGTCGACCTCAACACCGAGATGCAGCGGTCCTACATCGAGTACGCGATGTCGGTCATCGTGAGCCGCGCGCTGCCGGATGTGAGGGACGGGCTCAAGCCGGTGCACCGGCGGGTCATCTACGCGATGTACGACGGTGGCTACCGGCCGGACCGCGGGTTCAACAAGTGCAGCCGCGTCGTCGGTGACGTCATGGGTCAGTACCACCCGCACGGTGACGGCGCGATCTACGACGCCCTCGTGCGACTGGTGCAGGACTGGTCGCTGCGCTACCCGCTCGTGCAGGGGCAGGGCAACTTCGGCAGCCCGGGTGACGACCCGGCCGCGGCTCCGCGGTACACCGAGTGCCGCATGGCGCCGCTGTCGATGGAGCTCGTCCGCGACATCGACAAGAGGACCGTCGACTTCGGCCCCAACTACGACGGCAAGACGATGGAGCCGCAGGTCCTGCCCGCGCGCTTCCCCAACCTGCTCGTCAACGGCTCCTCCGGCATTGCCGTCGGCATGGCCACGCAGATCCCCCCGCACAACCTGCGCGAGGTCGCGAACGCAGCGCAGTGGGTGCTCGAGAACCCCGGCGCCTCGCGCGAGGAGGCTCTCGAGGCCGTCATGGCGCGGATCACCGGCCCGGACTTCCCGACCGGCGCGCTCATCATGGGTCGCAAGGGCATCGAGGACGCCTACCGCACCGGCCGCGGCTCGGTCATCATGCGCGCGGTCGTCGAGGTCGAGGAGATCCAGAACCGGCAGTGCCTCGTCATCACCGAGCTGCCCTACCAGGTCAACCCCGACTCCCTCGCGCAGAAGATCGCCGAGCACGTCAAGGAGGGCCGCCTCCAGGGAATCGCCGACATCCGCGACGAGACGTCGGGCCGCACCGGCCAGCGCCTCGTCATCGTGCTCAAGCGCGACGCGGTCGCCAAGGTCGTGCTCAACAACCTCTACAAGCACACCCAGCTCCAGACGAACTTCGGCGCCAACATGCTCGCGCTCGTCGACGGGGTGCCCCGGACGCTGCCGATCGACGCCTTCATCCGGCACTGGGTCGACCACCAGATCGACGTCATCCAGAGGCGGACGGCATACCTGCTCAAGGAGGCCGAGGACCGGATCCACATCCTGCGTGGCCTGCTCAAGGCCCTCGACCTGCTCGACGAGGTCATCGCGCTCATCCGCCGGTCCTCGACCGCCGAGGCCGCGCGCGACGGGCTCATCGAGCTCCTCGAGATCGACGAGATCCAGGCCCGGGCGATCCTCGAGCTCCAGCTGCGTCGCCTCGCGGCGCTGGAGCGCCAGAAGATCATCGACGAGCACGACGCCATCCAGCGCGAGATCGAGGACTACCAGGACATCCTCGCCAAGCCCGAGCGCCAGCGGACGATCGTGTCCGAGGAGCTCGCCGGGATCGTGGAGAAGTACGGCGACGAGCGCCGCACGCACATCCACGGCTTCGACGGCGACATGTCGATGGAGGACCTCATCCCCGAGGAGGACGTCGTCGTCACGATCACCCGTGGCGGCTACGCCAAGCGCACCAAGGTCGACGCCTATCGCTCGCAGAAGCGTGGCGGCAAGGGCGTCAAGGGTGCCCAGCTGCGCGGCGAGGACGTCGTGGCGCACTTCTTCACGACGACGTCGCACCACTGGCTGCTCTTCTTCACCAACCTCGGCCGGGTCTACCGCGCCAAGGCCTACGAGCTGCCCGACGCCGGCCGCGACAGCAAGGGCCAGCACGTCGCCAACATCATGGCGTTCCAGCCCGACGAGCACATCGCCCAGGTGCTCGCGCTGCGCGACTACGAGCAGTCGCCCTACCTCGTCCTCGCGACGCGCAACGGGCTCGTCAAGAAGACGCCGCTCTCGCAGTACGACTCGCCGCGCTCCGGCGGCCTCATCGCGGTCAACCTGCGTGACGGCGACGAGCTCGTCGGCGCCGGCCTGACGTCGTCGATGGACGACCTGCTCCTCGTCTCGCGCAAGGGCCAGTCGGTGCGCTTCCACGCCGACGACGCGACGCTGCGCCCGATGGGCCGCTCGACGTCCGGTGTCACCGGCATGAGGTTCCGCGGTGACGACTCGCTGCTCTCGATGTCGGTCGTCGACGAGGGCACCGACCCCGACGTCTTCGTCGTCTTCGAGTCCGGCCTGGCCAAGCGCTCCAAGGCGTCGCAGTGGAACGTCAAGGGCCGCGCCATCCTCGGTGTCGCCGTCGCCAAGCAGACCGAGAAGGGTGGCGACCTCGTCGGCGCCCTCACCGTCTCCGAGGACGACGAGGTCATGGTCGTCTTCGAGCGCGGCAACATCGTCCGCTCGCGGGTCGACGAGGTCCGCCTCACCGGCCGCAACACCGCCGGCGTCTGGTTCGCCAAGCCGGGCAAGAACGACGCCATCGTCGGGGTCGCCCGCAACGCCGAGAAGGTCGTCGAGGAGGAGGTCGCCGAGGCCGATGCCGAGGGTGTCTCCCCCGTCGACGGCGAGCCGCTGAGCCCGCAGGAGGCCGCCGCGGTGGCACCCGACGAGGCTACTGACGGAAGCGTCGAGCCGCCTGCCGACGACACGTCCACGGTCACCTCTGCGGAGGATGACCGTGCGGTGACCGATGGCGTACCGTCGGTGGACAACGACGACGCCGACTCCGAGGCGCCGGACGAGGGAGGCGACCAGTGAGCACGGCAGACCAGGCCGGGACCTCGATGCGATCGGTGTCGGGATCCTCCTCGGCCGAGCCCACGCGCTCGATGAGCCGCCCGTCCGGACCGTCCTCGGCGGCCCCATCCTCGGCTGCCTCCGGGTCTTCGGCTCCGGCGCCGCAGCCGGCACGCAGCAGCGGTCGCCGGGTCCGGCTCACCGTCTCGCGGGTCGACCCGTGGTCGGCGATGAAGATGTCGTTCCTGCTGTCGGTCGCGCTCGGTATCGCCGGCGTCGTCATGGTGGCCGTGCTGTGGATGATCCTCGCCGGCATGGGCGTCTTCGACCAGGTCAACGGCCTCGTCGGCCAGATCATCCAGGACGGCGAGAACACCTTCGACATCATGGACTTCCTCGGCTTCGGCCGGGTCGTCTCGCTGGCGATCGTCGTCGGCGTCATCGACGTCATCCTCATGACGGCGCTCGCCACGCTCGCCGCGTTCCTCTACAACGTGTCGAGCAGCCTCGTCGGCGGGCTCCAGCTCACCCTCACCGACGACTGACCTCGGGCGCCTCACCCTTCCCGCCCGAAGTGCCTTCCGTGCACTTCGGGCGGGAACGTTTGTGCTCCGAAGTGCCCCCTTCCGGGGTCCAGTCGCTGAGAGCAGACCGTATGCCGGCCGCTCCCGCAAGCGGCCGGCATACCGTTTTGGTGGGCGACCGGAGGGTGAGGTAACCTCGTCGTCGCGCCGCCCTGTGGTGGCGCCGCCGGATCGGCGACGGGCCTATAGCTCAGACGGTTAGAGCGCTTCCCTGATAAGGAAGAGGCCAGAGGTTCAAGTCCTCTTAGGCCCACCATTCGATCCCCGACCCGCCAGGTGGTGCACCGTGAAGAAGGTCCTCTTCGTCGTCCTGACCGCCCTGACGGCGGGCGTGGTCAAGAAGAAGCTCGACGCCCAGGGTGCCGACCAGCGCCTGTGGGCCGAGGCGACCGACTCGGGCGCGAGCCCGCAGCTCCCGAAGAACTGAAGTACCCGGCGGTGCGCGTCACCGCCGAGGGGCCATGGCGCAATTGGTAGCGCACCTGCTTTGCAAGCAGGGGGTTAGGGGTTCGAGTCCCCTTGGCTCCACCGCAGGTCAGAAGCCTATTTCAAGCTCAGGGAAGGGCCTCTGACTGTTGCTTGCAGCAGTGTTTTGCAGCAGCGCGGGGTCATCGTCGGGGGTGCTAGTTGGTAGGAACGCCTCGCCAAGCTTGGCAAGGGCCGCCCGGGTGCTGGCGGGGGCGACCTGGGCGTAGATATTCATCGTCACGGCGATCTGGCTGTGCCGAAGGATCTGCATCGTCACGCGCGGGTGAACGTCCAGCTCGACAAGCAGGGAAGCGCATGTGCGTCGGGTCGAGTGGACGGGAATCTCTGGCACGTTGGCGGCCGCGGCACGGTTCTTAAAGTCGCGGTGGAAGTTGCGGGGGTCCATTGGCGTGCCAAGCGAAGAAGTGAAGACGAGTCCGGACTCATGCCAGGCCTCGCCGGCCGTCTTGGCACCTGAGGTCTGCTCCTCGCGCCGACGCCGAAGGGCTTGGGCGCAGACGTCGGGTAGCGGTAGGACGGCGTCCGAGCTACGGGTCTTCGTGCGGGTGCGCCGCAGTTGGTGGCCGACACGCTGGAGCTGCCACGAGATGCGGGCTTGTCCCGTGTCTAGGTCGATGTCGTCCCAACCGAGTCCGAGGACTTCGCCGCGGCGGAGGCCGAGGACGAGCAAGAGGACGTAGGCGGCGTACAGCGGGTCGTGGTCGGTCGAGGCGGACTGGAGGAACCGGGCCGCCTCAGCGGCGGTCCAGATCTTGGCCCTCGAGGAGCGCGGCATCGGCATCCGGACCAGCGACGCGACGTTTCGGTGAACGAGTTCATCACGTTGCGCGGCGCTTAGCGCGGCCCTTAGGACTCGCCATGCCTGGTGGACCGTCGAGTCGCTGGGCAACTGCCCGCAGCAGTTGCCCATAGCGCAGCACTCGGGCTTGGCGCGTCTAGCGTCCTTGCCCTGGGAGCAACACTGGCAGGTGCGGCGAAGCCGGTTGACCCAACCTTGAACGTCAATGACGGTGAGCCGGTCGAGCCGACGTGTCCCGATGAGCGGGGCGATGTAGAGCCGAAGGCACATCTCGTAGGCCTGCGTCGTCGACGGGGCGAGACCCGGGCGAACGACATTGTCGAGCCAGGTGGTCATGTAGGACTCGACGGTCGGTGACTTCGGGACAACCGGCCCACGACGCGCCCGCTCTTGGAGAGCCGTCCACTTAGCCTGGACATCCTCGCGGGTTCGGCCGTAAACATACTTCCGACGGCGCCGGCCGTCGGGGAGTGTGACCCAGACGTAGGCCCGGTAGCCGCCGTTCTTGGTCCTATAGAACGAGCCCTCCCCGTTGAGCCGGCGCCGCGTGGTCATGCGATCGCGTCAGACTCTGCGCATCGTCGCTCGATGTACTCGTCGACCCAGCGCGGCAGAACACGACGAGCGTGTCCGTCCTTGACTGACTTCAGGTCGCCCTGGGCGATGAGCATGCGGACTTTGGTCTCGCCGTAGCCCAGTAGCACGGCGACCTCCGCCACGGTGTGCCATTTCGGGAACAAGCGAACCTCGTCGTCAGTCATGAGCGTGACTCCCTTCTTCGGTGGCTCGAACCGGTGGCGACCATCCGGTCAGCCGATCTGTGCGTTACGCACCGCTCACCAGCGGTAGGGGTCACGATCCGTCTTACCCCGACGTTCAGGTCCGCACCTCCACGCCGCTCCCTAAGTCCACCTTCCCCAATCGACCTCTGGCCGCACAAGGAGCCACGGGGCGGTCAGACTCCGGCACCTCATAGAGGTCCTTAGGATTCCGGTTTGGGTGGCCGGTCGGGCCGGCTCAGTGTTAATGCCGCGAGCCGAATCCGCAGGCGCTGGTGTCTGGGTCGACCCGGTCCCGCCCCGGCCAGCTGACCGCACCACAGCCTGGCAGGCAGTTCCGGCAGCACGTACCTCACGGGCGTCGCGCCGCACGAACATCGGGAGAACCTTCCCAGCGACAACATCGCCAACCCTGCTCGGACTGTGACGGCGTGCCCTGCATTCGCGAGGCCGCAGAGCGCTGCGACATGTGTCAATTGGGCGGCTGGCCCGCGGATACGTGACGCGCCCAGCGGCGAGCGGCGTCCTTCCGCCCACAAGGATGCGGCATCAAACTGAAGCGCCTCACGACCCGGGGCCTAGGCGTGGGACCATCTAGCGCAGCAAGGCCCCGATAGGCCGTAGGAGGAGACGCATATGGACATTGGCGCTCGTGGTAAGAGTCTGGCCGGCGCGGACCTGGCCGGCGCGGACCTGGCCGGCGCGGACCTGGCCGGCGCGGACCTGACCCGCGCGGACCTGGCCGGCGCGGACCTGACCCGCGCGAACCTGACCCGCGCGAACCTGACCGAGGCGAACCTGACCCGCGCGAACCTGACCCGCGCGAACCTGACCCGCGCGAACCTGACCCGCGCGAACCTGACCGAGGCGAACCCGACCTTCGAGGACTTGAGCGGCGCGATCCTTCTCGAGGCGAATCTGACGGAAGCGAACCTGACCAGGGCGTACCTGTATCGCGCGAATCTGACCGAGGCGAACCTGACCCGCGCGGACCTGACTGGCGCTGAACTGCGCGATGCGGATCTGAGCCGCGCGGACCTGACCGGGGCGAAGCTGACGGGCATGGACCTGATTGGCGCGAACCTACGCGACGTGGACCTGACCGGCCAGGACCTAACCGGCACGAGACTGATCGGGGCGTGGCTGGCCAAACAGAATCTGACCGGCGCGGACCTAACCGACGCGGACCTGAGCCGCGCGAACCTAGCCGACGCGGATCTAACCGGCGTCAATCTGACGCACACGAACTTGACCGGCACGACCCTGCTCTACGCGAAGCTCACCGACGCCGATCTGACCGGTGTGGACCTGACCGAGGCGAGCCTGACATACGCGCACTTGACTGGGGCGAAGCTCGACGGCGCGGACCTCACCGGCCAGGACCTGGTCGGGACGAAACTGGCCGACCAGAACCTGGCCGGCGCGAATCTGACCGACGCGGACCTCAGAAGGGCCGACCTGACCGGGGCGGACCTGACCGGGGCCGACCTGACCGCGGCGAAGCTGACCGACGCAGATCTGACCAGGACGAAGCTGACCGACGCGGACCTGACCGGGGCGGACCTGACCGGGGCGAATCTGACGGATGCAGTCGTGACTGGCGCCAAGCTGACCGGCGCGAACCTGACTGGCGCGACGCTGACCGGCACAGACCTGACCCAGGGGCCGGACCTCTCTCGAACGCAGGACCCCCCCGAGAACCCTGGGATGCCTCGACGCCCCTTCAAGTTCGAGCCAGTAGTCGAATCCGTGTCGGGCGACCTGTCCTTCCTGTCCGGCCCGTCCGGTCCCCACGGAGATCTCCTGACAGAGATTCGTTCGGAGCCGTTTCCCGACCAGGAATCACTTCGTGCAGTTCTGAGGGGCTCAGTGGGAACGACCGTCGAAGGCCGATACGCGAGGGGGCGGGTTGCGAACAACCTGGCCGCCGTCTATATCTGCCACGGCCAGTTGGCAGAAGCTCTCGAAGCTGTTCAGGAGGCGGAAAACACGTTCGTAGAGTTGCTCAACGATTGGCAGGTACGTGGTTTCGAGGACCTGGCGCTGGCGGGGCGGGCCGCAACCCAATACAACGCAAGCCTGACTCTCTATCGACTTGGCGATCTAAATGGCGACTACGATTTCGCGAGGGAATGGAAGCAGATGGCGGCCCAATCACTGGCTGAAATCACAGTAAGGGACGATGGCTGGAAACTACTCAACTGGGCCATCACTTCGCTTCCCTAGGCTGAATATCCTGGTGCCCGGCGAATACCTACGCTTGACCGACCTGAACTCCTCGCCTTTTCAACCACTGCGCCGGCTGTCACACCTTGTCAGTCGGGCGTCACAAGGCCGCGATCCGCCCACACGGCGGCCCGCTCGAGTCGCTGGCGGGTGCTCCTAGAACCGTTAGTTCAGAAGGCCCCGTCTCGAAGGGCGGCACTTGTGCGGCGTTGTAGATCGTCCTCGCCTTGGCGGTGAGGAACGCGATCTCGGCATGTTCCTCGCTGGTGAGGTCGCCAACCATTGTCGTCTGGAGGGTCTCGTTGGCCAGGTGCTTGGCCACCCATGCGGCGTAGACGTCTGTGATGGTTTTCGAGCGGCGGGCGCTCCGCTGTCCTTCGGTCTCGTTCAGAGTGGCCGCTCTTCCCCTCGCATAGTGAGGACCATTCCCCTCGTGAGCACCGACAGTTGCATTGCCTCAGACCTGGTTGTGCCGCCCTGTTGCTGTCGGGTCACCATGATGTGCCTCGTTCCGGAGGTTCGACTTCCGGTCCCGCCGCGCACGCACCAATGTTCGCTCTTCAACCGCGCGTCGACCCAGAACGCTCGCCAGGTCCGCCAAGTTGGCGTCGGCGAGCATTTCTGGATTCTTGACCATCTGTTCGATCAGATGCCCAATCTGATCGGCGGGGAGCCTGCCCAGGGAGTGATTCAACTCCGCGCCTCCCTCGCCGTCCACGATGTCGCTGTTGTTCACGAGCCTCACCTGCTCGTCGCTGTATGCCTTTGCAGCCATCGCGGCTAACAGGCGCGCCTGCGCCTCCGCGTTCGACATGCTTGGGCGCGTCTCCGCAGCCGCGTCCTCCACCTCGGCAGACCGCTCGACAATGCTTCCGCTTACGACCCCGGACCTCTTCGCCCTACGCAGCGAACGACGCTCGTGCATGGCCGCTCGCTTCGCATGGATCGCCGGACGAGCGGTCTGCTGCCACCATTGCTCCGCGAGGGGAAGGCCTTTGGTTATCCCAACGTGCACCAACTGGGCCACGATGGCATTGATGACTTCCTGAAGCTGTTCCTGCTCCCGGCTCAAGCGTCTTTCGTCGACCGGGACATAGACCGTCTCTGTGACGATCCAAGGTTCCGGGTCGCTGCCGGTATCCGGGATGAACCGAGCGCTGCCCTTCAATTTCCCGTCGTCGTCGAAGAGATTCTGGTGGAGCCCACCCTCCTTCTTGTGCCCGGGAGTCAGGTCGTCGTCGTCCCACTCGTAGTGCCCCTTGATGCGACCCATGAGTGGACTCTAATTGCTGCCATGGGTCCGGCCCGGTAGGACAGGTGAGTCACAGCGCCGCGAGGCGAACCTGTGGATCCGGCTACGGTCCCAGTTCAGCCACTGACTCCCTCGCTGTCGGTAGCCCCAGCGAGTCCCTGGCGTGTCTGGCTAACGCGTTCCTTGCATCCCTCATCTGATCGACCGCAGGAGCGACGGCATCTTCGGCCTTCCGTTGTGACGAATGTCGTGTTCGGAAGAGCCGACGAGGTTGCGCGCCCTTGGCCGAAGCTGTCACAGCCTTGATGACTGCGCTGGCGGCAACGACTACGTCGTCGCCTAACCGCGCGGTGTCTTCATCGTGACCCACCCACAGGCGAGCGTTCGCCCGCAGCATCTGCTCCATCTCACGGTTCATCGGTTCGAAGAGCGCTACCCAATCCATCGGGACCTTCGCGCGGAGCATGTGGTCGACCAGTCCACCCATCGTCGCGTGAGCGTTCGAGTGGCCCCGGACCTGGGTGACGCGGGAGTGCAGTTGAACCGACCTGGTCAGCAACTCAACGACGGCGGCTTGGAGATCCGCGTGACGCGCTGCAGTCGCATCTCGCCGAGCTCGGCGCAGCTCAACCCAAACGGCCCCCGATAGCGCAAGCAGCGCGGCAGCCAAAGTGCCACAGAATCCCCACAGTGCGGTTGTCATAGTCGGTGAGGGTACGTAAGACAACCGACACTCAGAGCTTCTACGGGCGGCCTCATGAATTGGCGCGCCGTGTGTCGGGCCCATTGCCTTGACCTTCGCGACAAGATCTCATCCGCGTACCGCAACCCGTGACCGGAGCAATGCCGCCACGTATTGGTGCCCGTGAAGAGGGCGTCCGCCATGCTTCAGCCATGACGATGATCGCGAACATCCACCAACCGCCGGAAGCTTCGTCCGACTACGTGCGCGTCGAAATTGGTGGCCAGACCGCTGGGTACTTGCGCGCCACCGTGTACGACCAGGTTCTGAGAGACAAGGCAGCGTTCGAGAAGGCTATGCAGATTGAGGGCGCGGAGGAGGAGGCCCACTCGAAGGCTGGTCGATGGGTTGTGCGCCTGCGAGGATGCGGCGCTCGCGGCTTTGTACGGGCACCTGGCCCTCCGCGAGTAGGGGGTCGAAGCGGCGAAGTCGCTCAGAGGTTTGCGCCGACCTGAGCCAGGTACACGGGATGGTCGGAGAGTCCTGTCCCATCAGGTCCGTAGACCTCGCAACTCGATGAGCGGCACCGTGATGCGGTCGAGACGGCGATGTGGTCGATGGAGAGTCCGCGTGAGCCAAATGCGGGGTTCCTCTCGGTGATCGAACGAAGGCCGAGTGACGCGAAGGCCGCCGCCAGTTCGATCCGGCCGTCGAGAGTCCCCGCGGTTTCGTCACCCGCAAGTGCCTGATTGAAGTCGCCGCCCCAGACCACGAGGTCGCCAGCCGAGGTGTTTTCGCCTACCGCCGCCTGATGCTGTTGCAACGTTGCGCTGAAGCGCTCGCGAAAGGTGCCTTCCCCGGAGGGCCAGAGCGGGCCGGCAGACCGCCAAGGAAGCAGCGAGGCTGCAACTAGGACCTCTTCCGCAGGCGCATGGACTCGAGCCAGTGCGAGGGTCGGGTGCTCCGTCGCGATCGGCTCAAGCGGCCACGTCGATGTGATTCCGGCCCAGTGGATCCGATTCATTCCCTCCACCGGCTCGCTTAGGGTCCGGTGCATGGCGTCGGGCAACGCCATGGTGTGGACTTCGCTCAGCATCCAGATGTCCGCATGCCTTGCCAGCCAACTGCGTTGATCCGCTCGGCGCCCCAGCGGCTGCTGGGCATCGAGATTCCAAGTCCCCAAGGTCATCGGGATCGCCGGAATTTCGTGCCCGTCTGCCGGAATCGCCTGCTTGAGTGTCGCCACGCCCCAAAGCATCGCAACTGCACCTCGGTGGCCGCGGTCGATTGAACTGACTTGGCACCACACGGTCGCCCTTGTCGTACAGCGTCTCATCGCCGCCAGACGTCTGGGTGTGCTTGATCACTTGAGCAGCACCAAGACCACTTCGTACGAACGGTGGTGCGGGCCAGAAGCAGGGGCTCGAGCTCTGGAGCGGCGATGTCAGTCTTCTTGCCGCCAGGACCGCGTTGGTTGGCCGTCGTTAATGGTTCTCCCCCGCATCCAGCCCGCGCCGAAGTCCTCCGGAGGCCGCGGCGACCGGCCCACCGGTCAGCTGGGATGGGGCTGAACGTCTCGGGGAGGTCCTGCGTCGGGGAGCGCCGGGTCGCGGCAGGGCCAACGGGCGGGCGGCACTTCCGATCTCCTCGCGGGTTCCACACCAAACCTTCACACCGCGCCTCTTCAGGCACCTATGGCCGGGGTGGAGAATCGAGGCATGAGCTTCTTCGCCCAGCATCCTCGTGCCAGGTGGGCCGCACCGGTTCTGGCGGCCGCGCTCACGGTGGGCGGGGTGGCGACGGCGCAGAGCAGCGCGGGCGGCCAGAGCGGCCTGGCACCCGCGCACGGCCCACGACCTGCTGGTCGACCTCCAGAAGGCGCGCCCGACCCCGCTCAGCGGGACGGTGGTGCAGACGATGGACCTCGGCCTCCCCGACCTGTCCGCCGGAGCCCTCGGCGGCGGCGCCGGGTCTGCCGGGAAGCTGAACCCGGTATCGCTCCTGGCCGGGTCGCACAGCTGGCGCGTGTGGTTCGTCGACCCCACCCACGCCCGGCTGGCGCTCGTCGACGGCACCGACGAGTACGACGTGGTGCGCAACGGCTCCGACGTCTGGCAGTGGTCCAGCGCAGATGCATCCGTGGCCCACGGGAAGGTTCCGGCTGGAGCCGCCAACCCGGGCGACGCCCGCCCGCCGGCCCTCCCGGGATCCGGCGCTGCCGGCATCCCCGACCTGTCCAACCCGGATGCCGTCGCGACCTGGGCGCTGTCCCAGCTGGACCCGACCACGGCCGTCACCTCCACCAGGACCGACCGGGTGGCGAGGCGCTCGGCGTACGGGCTGGTGCTGACGCCTCGCGCACCGGACACGCGGATCGGGTCGGTGCACCTCTCGCTCGACGCCGAGACGTCGCTCCCGCTCGCCGCTACGGTCTTCCCCCGCGGCTCCACCAGGCCCGCCGTGGACGTCCGTTTCACGACGCTCACCCTGGCGCGGCCGGCACCGTCCATCTTCGAATTCACCCCGCCGCCCGGTGCCACGGTGACCATCGAGGGCCGCCATGACGGTCCGATGCCGAAGACCGACCGCACCCCCTTTGCGCGGCCCCACGTCGTGGGCACCGGATGGTCATCCGTCGTCGTCGGCGAGCTGCCGGCCATGTCGACCGCCAGTACGTCCCACGGTGCCGCGTCCGACCCGATGGCGGTCCTGCGCAAGGTCCTGCCGAGGGCGTCGGGCGCCTGGGGTTCCGGCCACGTCCTCACGACGAGGCTGTTCTCGGTCGTGGTGACCGACGACGGCAGGTTCGCGGCGGGTGCCGTCGACCCGTCGGTCCTCTACGCCGCGCTCGCCCACTGACCCGCGTGACGAGTCCCGGGGATGCCGGTCCCGCGATCCGCACCTTCGGGCTCACCAAGCGCTTCGGCGACCAGGCTGCCGTGGCCGGCGTCGACCTCGACGTGCCTCGCGGCGCGGTGTACGGGTTCCTCGGCCCGAACGGGTCTGGCAAGACCACGACGATCAGGATGCTGCTCGGTCTCGTGCGGGCCACCGCGGGCGAGATCGAGTTGCTGGGCGCGGCCGTCCCCGAGCGGGCCGACCTGGTCCTGCCCCGTGTCGGTTCGCTCGTCGAGGGCCCCGGGTTCCACCCGCACCTCACGGGTGCCGCGAACCTGCGGCGGCTGGATGCCGTGGACCGCGCCGCCGACCACGCCACTACCTCCGGGCGGGTCGCGGATGCGCTCGCCCGGGTCGGCCTGTCCTCCGCGGCGGACAAGCGCTACCGCAAGTACTCGCTGGGGATGAAGCAGCGGCTCGCGATCGCCGCCGCCCTTCTCTCGCCCCGGGAGATCCTTGTGCTCGACGAGCCCACCAACGGCCTCGACCCGCAGGGGACGCGCGAGATCCGTGCTCTCATCGGCGAGCTGGCAACCGGTGGGGCCACGGTATTCGTCTCGAGCCACCTGCTTGCCGAGGTGGAGCAGGTGTGCTCGCACGTGGGAATCATGAGCGCCGGGAGGCTCGTCGCTCAGGGAGCCGTTCGGGAGCTCCAAGCGGGGCGGCGCACGACGGTCCACGTGACGACCAACGACCCGGCATCCGCCGCCCGGGTGCTGGCCAACCTCGGCCTTGGCGAGGTGACGACGTCGCGGACGCAGGCCACCGGCATCCCGAACCCCCAGCACGACCCGCCGTCGGTTGTCGCGGCACTGGTGGCGGCCGGCGTGCCGGTCTCCGGGTTCGGCGTCACGACCCCGACCCTCGAGGAGCTCTTCGTCGAGCTGACCGGAGAGGGGTACGCCGTCAATGCGTGAGCTGCTCCGCTTCCTGGGCTCCGAGCTACGGCTGGTCGCCAGTCGCCGCCGCAACCAGGCCGGGGTCCTCGTACTCATGGCGCTGCCCATCGCCATCGTCGTCGGCAACAAGGTGTCGGGCCAGGCCGACGGGGGCGGTGGCACCGGTGCGGGGTTCGTCGACCAGATCACGAGCAACGGCATCTTCGCCGCGTTCGCCGCCCTGACGATCGAGCTAGGGTTGTTCCTTCCCCTGGGGATCGCGATGGTCAGCGGCGATGCCGTGGCCGGTGAGGCCCAGGCAGGGACACTGCGCTACCTGCTCACCGTTCCCGTCGGGCGCACCCGGATGCTGGTCGTGAAGTACCTCGCCCTCGTCGTCACCGGCATCTTCGGAGCGGTGGTGGTGGCGACCACCGGCGTGGTCTTCGGGGCGCTCTTCTTCGGTGCGGGCCCCCTGACGACGTTGTCCGGGAGCCAGATCCCCCTCTCCGACGGGGTCTGGCGGCTCGCGCTCTCGGTGCTCTACGTGTCGGCCGGCCTGGCAGCACTGGCGGCGGTCGGGCTCTTCGTCTCCACGCTGACCGAGCAGCCCATCGCGGTCACCGTGGTGGTCATGGTCTTCACCGCGGCGTCCTGGATCCTCGACTCGATCCCGCAAGTGGAGGCCATCCACCCCTGGCTGTTGGTCGATCGCTGGCTGTCCTTCGCGGACCTGATGCGTGAGCCGCCCGAGTGGGGAACCGTCGTCTCCGGCCTCGGTGTGGATGCCGTGTACGCCGGCGTGTTTCTCCTCGGCGCCTGGGCCGCGTTCACCAACCGGGACGTCACCAGCTAGACCCACAGACTGACCGTGGGATCGGTGCCAGATCTGTTCGTCCTGCGCTTGATCGGTCACCGGCGAGACACTCGGCATGGGCCGTGGCGTGCCCGGCCCAGGAGGCAGACAGCCCCGTGGTGGTTGCTCATCATCATCGCGGGGGCGCTGATCGCCGGGATGGTCATCGCACTCAATAGGCGCGGCCGGGGCGGCCCCGATTATCCCCCCGTGAACGCCACCAAGTGTTAACCACTCCAACCACGGGGCCAACGGGGGCCAGGCCCGGATGGCGGCCTCTCGCATCTCGCCGCTCGCCTGCCTCAATCGCTGAGGTCGCGACGACAGCCTTGGATCGCCCCAATCGCCGGGACGAGCGGACACAACCGCAGGACGAACACCCGAGCCTGCGTAGTAACTACCTGAGCGTGTTGGCCGGGGCTCGAGCGCATCCCCCTGATGGGGTTTGACGGGCTTGGTGTCCCAGACCACTCATCAGGAGGATGCAATGTCCAAAGGTAGCCGTCGGCTCTCTCGTGGGGACCGCCGCCGCAACGACAGGCTTGCGGAGCTGCGGGCTGTCGTCACCCGCGAGACCGCAGTGCTCGCGTTCGACCTGGCCGCTGACAAGCAGGTGTGCGCGCTGACCGACCAGGACTCGCGGGTGCTGGCCCGCCGCACGGTGAAGGCAAAGGCGTGGCAGCTGGCCGAGGCCGTCTCGTGGGGGCTGGCCCAGGCCACGGCGGCGGGGTTCTCCTCGGTCGTGGTCGCCTGCGAGCCGACCGGGCACCGCTGGCGGGTGTTGGACCAGATCGCCGCGGGACTGGGCGTCAGGCTGGTCTGTGTGCAGCCTTTGCTGGTGCACCGGGCTCGAGAGAGTGAGGACTTCACCGGCAACAAGAGCGACGAGACCGACGCGATGATCATCGCCCGGCTGGTCACCGAGCTGCGCTGCTACCTGCCCGAGCGTGCCGGCCCGGTGTGGGCGCGGCTGCGGCACCTCGGCGCCCGCCGGGCCGCGCTGGTTACCGATGCCACGGCCGCCCGTCAGCAGGTCGCTGACCTGCTCGAGTGCGCCTGGCCGGCGGCGTTGGAAGCCGCCGGCAAGCCGATGAAGTCGAAGAGCTGGCTGGCCGCGATGACGGTGGTGTTGGACCGGGTCGGCGCCAGCGGCGACCTGAGCGTGGTCCGCCGTTGGGGCTGGGCCCGGTTCGCCGCGGCGGTGCGCCGTGAGGTCTCCCGCCACGGTGCGACCCGCTGGTACTCAAAGATCGTGCGGGCCGTCTTCGACGCCGCAACCGACCCGGCCCGGGTCGCGGCTGGTGTGGCCGACCAGCGGGCCGGTGCGCTGGAGCGGACCCGGTTCGCGCTGGCCGACCTGGCCCACGCCCGCGCCGAGATCGCCGCCGTGCAGACCCGCATGGTTGCGGTCCTCGACGAGCTCGCCCTGACCAGCCTGGCGACCAGCATCCCCGGGCTGTCCGCGGTCGGCGCCGCCGCCATCCTCGCCGAGACCGGCGACCCGAACCGGTTCACCAGCGCCCGGGCGCTGGTCAAGCACGCCGGGCTGTGCCCCCGCGACAACGCCTCAGGCACCTACCAGGGCAAGACCGCGATCAGCGGACGAGGCCGCCCCCAGCTGCGCCTCGCGGCGTGGCGAGCGGTGTGGGCCGCGTTGCGGAACACCCCCGTGCTCGCCGCCCGGTACGCGCACCTGACCGGCCGCGCCGACAACAAGCTCACCCCCACCCAGGCCCGGGTCGCGGTCGCCGGCAGCCTGCTGCGTCAGCTCCACGCCGTCCTCACTACCGGCACCGCCTGGGATCCCGCCATCGCCAGCGGCGGCCTCGACGGGCCAGCGAAGGGAGCCGCCGCTGCCGCATAACCCAAGGCGCCGTAGCTGACCGGACGGGGCAAGCCCGCCTGTGCGTCGGGATCACATCCCGCAAGAGACCATGGGCAGCCCCGCCCGTCTCCACCAAAGCCCGGATGAAGGCTGTCGGGAACAACCCGCTTGCCCGCTACGTAGGGCAGGAGACGGGCGCGAGGCCCCCTCCCGCGCCAACGACGCCACCCCGCACGCCACACCAGCCCGCCGGCGAACCCGGCGAGCCGACTTCCCCTGCACAAATCAACAAAACCAAGCCCCTTGACTTCGTCCCCATAGGCTGGTCTCATCGCCGCGAGCGGATCACTGCACGAGGATCGTCCTGGCGTCGACGGTTCTGCCTACGACGCTCAGAAGAGGGTGCGGTCGCCTCCATGAGGCCTGCACCCCGGATGGTGTGACTGGCCGGCCCCATGGCACTCCTGGTTGCAGGCACCGTGGACAACGTCAGGGCGGTCCCGCTGTGGTCCCCACTCTCAGCAGTGAGAGTCCGGATTGTGGTGGGCGCGGTGACACTCGCTCCCGGAGCGATCCTGTTTCATGCTGTCCCCTTGATGTTGACGTTGCCGCGCCGGCGCAGGCGCGGACGTGCGACGGAGGCTGCCCAGCACACCCAGCCGGAGCGAGGGCGTTCCTCGTTGGCCGTAGCCGGTGTGGGATCGCCAGTTCCCGCTCGCTGGGTCGGTAGCCACCAGTAGCGTGGGACCCAAGTCGCCGAGACCGTGGAGTGGGAACTAATGAACTGGTGGGACGGCTTGGTCGTGCTCTTCACGGGGAAGCACGTCGCGATCCTTGGTCCGCGGATGGCGGGCAAGACGACCCTGTATGACTTCCTTGAGACGGGAACAGTCGATCGGGCCACCCAGCGAAAGCAGAACGTCGGCGTCGAGCCGAGAAAGCGCGCTCGTCGTAAGGACCTCGGACTATCGATCAGGAAGGGCGCCGATGTCCCGGGGAAGGACACCTACTACCCCGACTGGCAGAAGCTGTTTGTCAGAGCGCACATCGTCTTCTACCTCTTTGATGCTCACATGGCGCGGACTGATGATGAGTACCGGGGACGCCTGACACGCGATTCACGCAAGCTGCGTGAGTGGGGCGTCGACGGGAAGTCCATCTACGTCATCGGCACCCACAAAGACACAGACCCTCTGGCCTCGCAACGTCCTGACGCGGACTACGCCGACCACATCCTGGACCTCGATGTTATAGAGGCGTTCCGCTCTCGCGTTCGGGCTGCGAGCGTTGTGGTCGGCGCGATGATCACAGATGAGTCGACCAATGAGTTGCTGCGCGGGGCGCTTGGCCGATGATCTTCCTTCAGGGCCAAGCGCTAGACAATCGGTCGGATGACCCCCTCGTTCTAGACGGTGTCGTGGTGAGCGCCTCAACGCGGGGAACATCCGAGGCTATAGACATCACTTCTAGGATCCGGATGCAAGGCCATACCGACAGCACCCGCGACACGCTCATCACGCGATATGGCGAACTGGTCGCGGTCGAGATTTTGACGGACGACTTCGACACCGCGGGACGCCCAGCTCCGCTCTTGGCGACGGTCCCACTCGTGGCCCTGGGACCTGACCAACTTGGGGTGACTGTCGCCCAGATCAGCGCCGACGCCCGACTCATCGGACGACACTTTGACGCCGACACCCTCGCGAACGATTTAGCAGCGTGGCGCAACTCCCCAAAAGCCTTTGGCGGTCCGCTGAGGAGGCTGAGCCGCCGATTCCTGAAGTGGTTCAAGACGCCTTTGACCAAACTTCGCGGCTGGCTAGCGGGGCCCGGTCGATGACGGGCCGGATCATCGGAAAGGTTCTACGCAATGACTAGCAACGTTCCAGCCGAACGCCGCAGGACAGTGGTAGTCCTCGGCGAGGGCGAACACAAGGCGATCATCCGTGATCCGGACCGCGTCGACCTCATCGATGACCCGGAAGCCCAGTTCGTAACCTTCCCCGGCAACAGCGGTGAACAGAATGCCCTCAGCGAACTACTTCGAACACAGGACTTGCTGCGCCCAGGCACGCTGGCGGTCCAGAGCCCATATGACACCGAGCGTTACGTGGCCGTGGGCGAAGCAATGACCGAGTTCACCGTCGAGAAGTTCTTGATCCTTACACGGCTCGCCAAGGTCCTCGGCGCCAAGGAAGTTACGTTCGAGGACGTCCGCATCGACCAGAAGAAGTCCTCTTGGACAACCGACGGCTCCGTGTCGACGATCACGACGAAGGTTGAAACGGAGGTCAACGGGCGCATCGCGGCGCAGCTGCACGAGCGACTGCGAGGCAAGCATGTCTTTCCGGGCAGTCCACCGGACATTGCGGGCGCCCGCGAACTGTTGGCGAGATTGAGGCTCACTGGGGACCCCCAGTTGGCCACATTGATCGAACTGCGCGATGGGGACAACGCCATCCGGGAGCAAGAGATACTCCTTAATGCAACGCGAGAGGCATCGGGAAACATCAATGCCGCTCTTCGGATCGCGGGAGGCCCGGCGAAACTCAAGCTCGCTGGCTTCTCGTCGGAGCTAGCACGGCAGTGGGAGAACAAACTAGAGGTCGAGGTAAGGACACTCGTAAAGTTCTAGTTGTGGCGTCGAGTCTCCCCGACCGACATGTCCAACGGTCCCACGAAGTATCCAGCCAACAAGCGGCGTCAGTTCCATCGTGGAGACTTGGATATGGGCGATTGCAAGCGGTGCGGGTGCTGGTTCCGACACGACACGGACCCCTCGCATGATGGACGTCCACGACGGAGGCTGAACGGCAGGCCACAATGCCGCGGACCTGCAACCGAGCCGTCTGCTGGAGGCGCGTCACATCGCCGCCAATCGCCCAGAAGGTGCAGCGATGCAGCCTTGGTACCGGACAGACCTACGCCGGGGCGGCTGGACCGGGCACATGGCACGCCTCACGTCGATTCTTCGCGGACGGCGACAGGGTGTCGGTGCGGCACCCTAGATTCGAGGGGTGCCGATCGTCGTCCACCGAAGCGACCGTCCGGAGGCGCTCGCCGACGGGCTCGCCGCGATGCTGCGGGACGACCCGGGCGACGTCTTCGCCCCGGCGTGGGTCGTCGTCCCGGCGCAGGGTGTCCAGCGCTGGCTGACCCAACGGCTCTCGCACGTCCTGGGTGCGGGCAGCGGTGAGGACGGCGTCTGCGCGGGGCTCGACCTCCGCTCTCCCGCGTCGCTCGTCGGCCTGCTCCTCGGACGCGATCGCGAGGACCCGTGGCTTCCGGACCGTCTCGCCTGGCCGACGCTCGCCGCGATCGACGAATGCATGGGGTCGCCCGGCTTTGAGGCGCTGACACGGCACATTGGTGGTGGTCCGACGGCGGATCGCCGGGAGCTCGAGTGGCTCCGGACGGCGCGGCAGGCCCGCCGGTATGCTGTGGCGCGGCGGTTCGCGGGGCTTTTCTCGTCGTATGCGCGGGAGCGGCCGACCATGCTCGCCGACTGGGAGGCGGGCGGCTCCGGTGATGGGTGCGGCGGTCCACTGGACGCGGACCTTGCCTGGCAGCCCGAGCTTTGGCGGCGTGTGCTCGCCGAGGTCGCCAACCTGACCGGGGTCACCGAGTCGCCGTCGGCGCGTCACGCCCGGGTCGTCGACGAAATGCGAGGCGGCACAGTCCACGCCATCCCCCAACGCATCAGCCTTTTCGGGTACACACGCCTTCCGGCATCCGAGATCGAGCTGCTCACGGCGCTTGGCGCCTCCCGCGAGGTCCACCTGTGGCTTCCCCACCCGTCGCCAGGGCTGTGGGACGCGCTCGCTGATGGGCCGCGGCGCGCCCCGCTCGTCCGGGTCGACGACGCCAGCGCTGCTCACGCGCTGCACCCCCTGCTCGCCAGCCTCGGCCGCGACGTCCGCGAGCTGGAGCAGGGGCTCCTCGCCGCCGGCACAGAGGTGCCGCCGCCCTTGGGGGCATCCGGACGCGACGGGCCGCACTGGCCAGGCGCAACCCGGCTCGCGCTCCTCCAGGCCGACGTCCGCGTGAACCGCGCACCGGACCCGACCCGCACCCTCCCCGAGGGAGACTTGTCGGTCCAGGTGCACGCCTGCCACGGCCGTTCCCGCCAGGTGGAGGTCCTCCGCGAAGTGCTCACCCAGCTCTTCGAGGACGACCCGACCCTGGAGCCCCGCGACGTCCTCGTCCTTTGCCCCGACGTCGAGGAGTTCGCGCCGCTCGTGCGCGCTGCCTTCGACAGTGGCCCTGCCACGCCCTCGGGTCGCACACCGCGCCACCCCGGCCACGGCCTGCGCATACAGCTCGCCGACCGGCGGCTTGCGGCGACCAACCCGCTCGTCGAGCTCGCCCAGGCCGTCGTCGGCCTCGTCGCCGGACGGGTCACGGCCTCGGAGGTGCTCGGCCTCGCGGCGCACGACACGGTCGCCCGACGGTTCGGCTTCGACGAGGACGACCTCGCGACCCTCGGCCAGTGGGTTGCCGAGTCCGGCGCGCGGTGGGGCCTGGACGCGACGCACCGCGGCGAGTACGGCCTCGCCGGGGTGGACGCCAACACGTGGACGAACGCCCTCGACCGGCTCGCGCTCGGCGTGGCCGTCGCGGCCGACTCCACCGCCGGGGCCGCCGAGGCCGCACCCATCGACGACATCGGCAGCAACGATATCGCCCTCGTGGGCCGGTTCATCGAGCTCCTCGACCGGGTCGGCGCAGCCGCCGCGGCGGTGCGCAGGCCGAACGCCGAGGGCGTCGGGGGTCGCCTGACCGTGCGCGACTGGACCGACTGGCTCCGAGCCACGGTCACAGCCCTCGGCGACGTCGCCCGCGAGGACCGTTGGCAGCAGACGCAGTTCGAGTCCGAGCTGACGTCGATCGCCGACGGCGGCGGGGCCCTGCCGCTGCGCATCAACGACGTCGTGGTCCTCCTGCGGCACCGTTGGGGAGCCCGCCCGAGCCGCGCCAACTTCCGCACCGGCGCAATGACCCTGTGCACGATGGTGCCGATGCGCTCGATCCCCCACCGGGTCGTGGCTGTCCTCGGCGTCGACGACGGCGCCTTCCCCCGCTCGCCCGTCGTCGACGGCGACGACGCACTGGCCCGTCGGCCCCTGGTCGGCCAGCGCGACCCGCGCAGCGAGGACCGGCAGCTCCTCCTGGACGCGCTCATGTCCGCTTCCGACCATTTCGTCGCGATCTACTCCGGGCACGACGAGCACACCGGCGCCCGGCGGCCGGCAGCAGTCCCGCTCCAGGAGCTCATCTCGGCGGCCGAACGCACCGGCCACATGCCCCACGAGCAGGCGAATCCCGGAGGGCTGGTCCGCGCACATCCCCTCCAGGCCTTCGACGCGCGCAACTTCGGGCCGCGACCGCCGGTCCCAGGCGGCTCTTTCGACCACGCCGCGCTCGATGGCGCGGAAGCGCTCCGCGCGCAAAGGGCCAGCGGGGTGACGACGCGGGCGCTGCTCGTGCCCGAGCCGCTGGCTGAGCGTCCGGTCACCCTGGTCACCCTCGACGACCTGACCCGCTTCTACGAGAACCCCGCGCGCGAGTTCGCGCGGCAACGCCTGGGCATCGGCGTCCCCCGCGAGGACGACCAGCCGACCGACCACATCCCGATCGCCCTCGACGCGCTGGAGAAGTGGCAGATCGGCGACCGGGTCCTCCAGGCCGCGCTCGACGGACGTAACGCACAAGCGGCCCTCGACCGCGAGCAGCGGGCCGGGGTCCTCCCACCGTCGGCCCTCGGCGGTCGGCTGCGACAGGAGGTCGCCGACGCGGTCGCCGCGATCGTCCAGGGCGTCGTCGTCGGCACCCGACGGTCGCTCGACGTCCGGCTCGACCTGCCCTCCGGCATCCGCGTCACGGGCGTCGTCGACGAGGTCTGGGAGCAGCGGCTCACCCAGACGACCTACTCGACGATCTCGGCGAAGCACGAGGTCGTCGCCTGGGTACGGTTGCTCGCGCTCGCCGTGGCCGAGCCGGGCACCGCGTGGACCGCGCAGCTGACCGGCAAGAAGGGCACGGTCCACCTCGCGGCGCCCCCAGCCAAGGAGGCGGTGGGGCTGCTCGACGCGCTCGTCGACGTCCGCACCCGAGGGCTGCGGTTCCCGCTTGGGATCCCGCCGAAGACCGCGCGAGCGTATGCCATGCAGGCCGCCCGGGGCGACTCTGCGGCTACGCAGCGCTCCTCGCTGCTCGCCGCCTCCGTCGAGTGGGCCGGGCGCTACCCCGAGCGGGACGACCGCTGGTGGGTCGCGCTTCTCGGCCCGGACGCGCCCCTCGACCGCCTCGACCACCTCGGCACGCTCCGCTACTGGGCGCCGCGGGTCTGGGGTCCGATACTCCACGCCAGGGGCACACCGTCATGACTGGGGCACTCAAGGCCTTCGACCTCACCGGCCCCCTGCCGACCGGCACGACGCTCGTCGAGGCGAGCGCGGGCACCGGCAAGACGTGGACCCTCGCGGCCCTCGTCATCCGCTACGTCGCCGACGAGGGCCGTCCGCTCGACGAGCTCCTCGTCGTCACCTTCTCCCGGCTCGCGAGCCAGGAGCTCCGCGAGCGCGTCAGGGCGCAGCTCGAGGTGACCGTCGAGCGGCTCGAGGCCCCGCCCGCCGTGGACGACGACGTGCTCGTCCAGCACCTGCGGCGCGGGACGCATTCCGAGGTGACGCAGCGCATTCGACGCATGCGCGCCGCACTCGCCGACTTCGACACGGCGACGATCGCGACGATCCACCAGTTCTGCCACCTCGTCCTGCGCAGCCTCGGCGTCGTCGGCGACTCGGACCCGCACGCCACCCTCGTCGAAGACCTGACAGAGCTCCGCCGCGACGTCGTCGACGACCTCTTCCTCGCCCGGGCGATGCGCGCGGGCACCTGGGCCGACCATGCGACGAGCACCGCCGACGCCCGGCTCGCCCTCGACAACCCGGGCGCACCGCTTCTCCCGGACCAGGCAGCGGCCCCGGTCGCGGCCAGGCAGGACTTCATGCGGGACGTGCGCGTCGAGTTCGCGAAGCGCAAGCGGAGGGCGGCCCTTCTCGGCTACGACGACCTACTCGCCGAGCTCGCGGACGCCCTCGAGGACGAGGACGGGCCGGCCCGGACTCGCATGCGGCAGCGATGGTCAGTCGTGCTCGTCGACGAGTTCCAGGACACCGACCCCATCCAGTGGCAAGTCTTCTCCCGGGCCTTCGCGACACCGGGGAAGACCCTCGTCCTCATCGGCGACCCCAAGCAGGCCATCTACGGCTTCCGCGGCGGCGACGTCCACACATACCTCGCCGCCGCGCGGACCTCAACGACGCAGTGCAGCCTGCCGACGAACCACCGCTCCGATGCCCCGCTCGTCGACGCGCTCCAGGTGCTCACCTGCGGCGCCGAGCTGTCGCCGGGCATCGAGGTCCACCCGATCCGGGCGGCTCTGACCCGCGATCGGCTCGCCGGTGCACCGGACAACAGCCCGGTCCGGCTCCGAGTCGTTGGCGGCGACCGCCTGCCGATGGACCAGGCGCGGACCCTCGTCGCAGCGGACACTGCGACGGAGATCGCCGAGCTGCTCGATGCGGGCGCCGAGTACGACGCTCGACCGCTCGTCGCCCGCGATGTGGCCGTCCTCGCCCGGACGACCAAGGACCTGCACGCGGTCCGCGCTGCCCTCCGCCAGCGTGGCGTCCCGTCGGTCCTCGTCACCAACGAGTCGGTCCTGCGCACCGAGGCGGCGACGTGGTGGCTCGTCCTGCTCACCGCCCTGGAGCACCCTCACCGTCCCGAGCGCGTCCGCGCCGCCTGCCTGACCCCGCTCGTCGGCTGGTCGGTGCCCGAGCTCGACGAGCTCGGGGACGAGGCGACCGAGCGGGCCGCCGAGCTGGTGCGTGAGCTCGTCATGGCCTTCCAGCGCGGCGCTCTGCCCGGGGTGCTCGACGTCCTGCGCGGAGACGGCTTGAGCGCACGCATCCTCGGCCGGGTTGGCGGCGAGCGCGACCTGACCGACGTCGAGCACTGCGCTCAGGTGCTCCAGGAGCAGGCTACGGCCGGCCGGCCGAGCCTGACCGCCCTGGTGACCTGGCTGCTGCGGCAGTCGGCCGAGGACGCCGAGTCCGGGTCGGGCACGCGTGTCATCCGGCTCGACTCCGACGTGCACGCCGTCACGCTGTCGACGATCCACGGGAGCAAGGGCCTGCAGTATCCCGTCGTCCACGCACCCTTCCTCTTCAGCAACTGGATCCCCAGCGAAGACCCCATGGTCGTCCACCGCTCCGACAAACGTGTCATCGCCTTCGGTGAGGACCGCGCCGCCAAGGCGGACGCACGACGGGAGGCGCAGGACGAGGACATGCGCCTCGCCTACGTCGCGATGACCCGCGCCCAATCGCAGCTCGTCCTCGCGTGGGCGCCGACGTACAACACCCCCGGTAGCGGCCTGCACCGCCTGCTATTCGGCCGCGCGGCGAACGCCGATCAGCTCGCCGCCTTCCTCGCGACCCCGCCGTCCGACCGTACGGTCACCGTCCTCGAGCGGCCCGCGAAGGAGCCGCCGGCCGCGGTCGTCGCTGCGATGCTCACCCAGTGGGCGCTGGCGGGCGCGTTCAGCCTCACCCACGTGCCCGACGAGGTCCCCATAGCCCGGGTGAACCTCCCGCAAGGGCAGGCCGACGCTCTCGGCGCACGGTCGTTCACGCGGACCATCGACCACGGCTGGCGGCGCACCTCCTACAGCGCGCTCGCCTCGGCCGGCGCGGCTGCCACGCCTCGCGCCGCGGGTGCCACCGAACCCGAGGGCGAGGCGATCGGCAGCCATGACGAGGAGGAGGTCGTCGTCGCCGAACGGGCGGGAACAGGCATTCGCTCGCCCATGGCCGGGCTGCCGATCGGCGCAACCTTCGGCTCGCTCGTACACGGTGTCCTCGAGCATGCCGACCTGCAGGCGGGCGACCTGCGCGCCGCGCTCCGGGACCGGATCGTCGAGCAGCGCGCCCGCTGGCCAGTCGACCTCGACGTCGACGAACTTGTGATGGCCCTCGAGCTGGTCTGCGCGACCCCTCTAGGGACGATCGCCGACGAGGTCACACTGTCCGACATAGCCTCACGCGACCACCTTGCGGAGATGGACTTCGAGCTGCCGCTCGGCGGTGGCGACAGGGCCGGCACAGGCTCCCGCCTCGGCGGCATCGCGGCTCTGATGCGCCACCACCTGCCGGATGGGGACCCGCTGCTGCCTTATGCGACCGAGCTGGAGTCCAAGGCGCTCGGCGACCAAGTGCTGCGCGGCTACCTCACGGGGTCGGTCGACCTGACCTTCCGGCACGGCGGGCGCTACTTCGTCGTCGACCATAAGACGAACTGGCTCGGCGAGCCGGAGGCCGAGCTGACCCTCGACGACTACGCGCCCGACCGGCTCGCCGCGGCGATGACGCACACCTCCTACCCGCTCCAGGCGATCCTCTACGCGGTCGTCCTCCACCGCTACCTGCGCTGGAGGCTCCCCGGCTACGACCCGGCGGCTCACCTCGGGGGCGTCCTCTACCTGTACCTGCGCGGCATGGCCGGGCCGGACACGCCCCGGGTCGACGGGTGCCCGCACGGGGTCTTTGCCTGGCGGCCGCCGGTCGCGCTCATCGAGGACGTCTCGGCCCTGCTCGACGGTGCGAATGCGCGGGGGAACGCAACGGAGACTGTCGATGACCACTGACTCCCCGGGCCGGGTGGCCGTCACGGTGACCGGCCGGCTCGCCGCCCTCAACGCCGCAGGATTCCTCGACGGCACCGACGTCGTCGTCGCCAAGCGCATCGCCCGGCTCGTCGGCGAAGGGGAGGACGACGCGGTGCTCGCCCTGGCGTTCGCGGTGCGGGCGGCCCGGGAGGGCAGCAGCGCGCTCCACCTCGACGCGATCGCCCGGCTCACGCCGCGGCTGCCCGGCGGTGACGCCAAGGACGACGCGGACGAAGTAGCGGAGGTGACCGCTCCCGGCGACCTCGCCGACCTGCCCGAGCCGGCAGCTTGGCTCGAGGCTGTCCAGCGCAGCCGGCTCGCCGCGGCCGGGGTGCTCCGGGTGGAGTTCGGGCTCGTCCAGCTCGACCGCTACCAGCAGGACGAGGTACTCGTCGCCAACTGGCTCGACCGGCGTTCGCCCGATGGCTTGAAGGGGGTCGACTCCGGCGCGCTCGAGCAGGGCATCTCCGGCGGGGGCCTCAACGAGGCCCAGGCCGCCGCCGTCCGAGCCGTCGCCGCGCGCGCAACGACGGTCCTCACCGGCGGACCTGGCACCGGCAAGACCTGGACGGTCGCAGCGTTGCTCCGGGCGCTGCGCTTCGCGGACGGCAGCATCCCCCGGGTCGCTCTCGCCGCGCCGACGGGCAAGGCCGCGGCGCGGATGAACGAGGCCCTCGAATCGCGGCTGGGCGCGGGCGTATTCGACCCCGCCGTGACGATCCACCGGCTGCTCGGTCCGCTGCCCCGGACGACTACTCGCTTCCGCCACGACAGGGCCAACCCGCTCCCGCACGACGTCGTCGTCGTCGACGAGGCGTCAATGGTCGGCCTGGGCCTCATGGCGCGGCTCGTCGACGCGCTCTCCCCGGAGACACGCCTGCTCCTCGTCGGCGACCCGGAGCAGCTGGCCTCGGTCGAGGCCGGCACGGTCCTCGCCGACTTGGTCCGCGGCCTCGGACCACACGCCGACGTCGTCGAGCTGACCGAGAACCGTCGATCCGTTCCAGCGATCCAGGAGCTCGCCCGGGCCGTGCGGTCCGGCGAACCCGAGGAGGTCCTAGCAATCCTCGAAGCGAGTCACGCCGAGGTCAGGTTTATCGACACCGATCAACCGACGCTCGCCGACCTCGTGGCGGTGACCGAACAGGCGCGCGCCTTGCGCGAGCTCGCCATCGCCGGCGATCTCAGCGCGGCGGTCGCCCGTCTCAGTGAGGCCCGCCTGCTCTGCGGCCGACGGTCGGGGCCGCACGGCATCCGACGCTGGAACCGGCTCGTCGAACAGGCCCTCACCGAGCACGCGCCCGAGGTCGCCTACCAGCCGTTCTACCTTGGTCGGCCCCTCATGGTCACGCGGAACGATCACGGCCTCGGCCTGTCGAACGGAGACACCGGCGTCGTCGTCCGGGGCGTCGACGGCAATCCGCTCGCGGCGATCCTCACCGGGCAGGGCATCCAAACCTTCTCCCCGTGGCGCCTCGCCGACGTCGAGACGATGCACGCCATGACCGTCCATAAGGCCCAGGGCAGCGAGGCGAACGACGTGACGGTCATCCTCCCGCCCCTCATCTCGCGGCTGCTCACCCGCGAGCTGCTCTACACCGCGACGACTCGGGCGAAGGCGCGGCTGACGGTTATCGGGAGCCGCGAGGCAATCCGCGCCGCCGTAACGACACCGATCGAGCGCTCTTCGGCCCTGACCGAGCGGCTGCTGGAGCGGGCGCCGATACGCGGCGGAACACAGCGTTGATCCGACATCCACACGCTGCATGCGCTCGGCACGGTCCAAGAGAGGGCGCACGGGTGCCCAGCTGCTCAATGTGCGGGGTGGCCGGGGGTGGCGAACATCATCGGCGCGGCATTGGAGCGGAGCAGTGAGGGCGTTACGCCAGGGCGCCCCATGGCAACCGGATCTTGGCGGACAATTTTCGTCCCGCGAGTTGTGACACTTCGCCCCACTGAGCCTGCCGTCGAAGATCCGCTGTCCGACCCAGGGGTTCACTGACCCACAACCGACAGCGCGCCGTCGCGTGGTGGGGTCCTGGGGGACGGCGTGGCGTCCTGAGTGGAGGGAAGCCGGCGAGATTCTCGATGTGTACCGCCAGCGGGTTCGCAGACGCACCGCCCGCCTTCCGCGATCGAGAGGACGGCGGTGCTCAGGGGCCGTCAACGGGATAGCCCCACCAGCCGTGCCAGAAGGCGCCGCTAAGGAGCCCGATCCACCATGGGCCCCGCCACAGTCCTCGCCAACGGACTCGGGTGACGTGGCGCAGATCGCCGCTAGTGTGGCTCCCGCCGTGCGACGAGGTTCTGGAGGAAACGTGGAAGCAACCCTTGAGCCGCGCCTGGTGATCCCCGGCAACGACGGCCAGCCGTTCATCTCGGGAGATTTCCTCGTGGCGGCGTATCAGCGTGGCTACCGCTGGGGCCGGCATGAGGTCCGGCAGCTTCTGGATGACATCAAGGCCAATGCTGACGAGGCGCGAAAGCGCCGCGCGACTCCCAGCGATTACTACCTTCAGCCCGTCGTGGTGCTGTCTCGGGGCGACGGCGTATGGGAGCTCGTCGACGGTCAGCAACGACTCACGACGCTCTACCTGCTCGCGAAGTACATCGGCACGAAGCTTCCTGACGCCAAGGTTGAATACACGCTGTCCTATGAGACGCGGAACCAGGCAGGCAACGACAGCCGACACTTTCTGGAGAACTTGGGGACCGTGGGCGACGAGGTGCGGAAGTCCAACATCGACTTCCACCACATCGCGCTGGCGTACGACGAGATCGAGGGATGGTTCGCCGAGCAGACGAACCCGACCAAGGCGGCGAACGACATTTACAACGCACTCTCTGAGTGGGTATATGTCATCTGGTACGAGGCGCCGAGCGACACGAACCCGAACGACCTGTTCACTCGGCTCAACCGTGACCGCATCCCGCTAACTGACTCTGAGCTCATCAAGGCGCTTGTCTTGTCGAACAGCGGCGCTGCTGCGGGTCAGCCCGGGCGGCAAGAGGAGATCGCTGCCCAGTGGGACGGGTTCGAGCGCGACCTTCGCGACAACCAGTTCTGGGCGTTCCTTACGGGTTCGACGACTCGGCGACCGACCCACATCGACTTCCTTTTTGAGAGCATGACGCCCGCGGCCGGCCTCCGGGTCCGCCCGCGGTACTGGACGTTCGAGAGGGTTCGCGACGACATTGGGCAGCGTGGGGCCGCTGCCTTCTGGCGCGACGTCGTCGCACGCCACGGTCTGCTGTCGGGCTGGTTCCACGACCGGGAGCTGTATCACCGCATCGGGTACCTCGTTGCCATCGACGACTCCGTACCGGACCTGATCGAAGCCTCGCGATCCCAGACCCACTCTGCTTTCCGTACTGGCCTTGTCGATCGAACGCGCCAGCGGCTCAGGCTTTCACGCGACGAAGTTTCGCTGCTTCAGTACGGCAAGCACGACGCAAAGTGTACCGAGGTGCTTCTGCTCATGAACGTCGAGGCTGTCTTGGCGAGCAGCGACTCAGGTGCGCGATTCTCCTTCCACGCCTACGCCCGCGACGGCTGGTCACTTGAACACATCCACGCGCAGAACTCCGAGGGTCTCAAGAAGGAGAACCAGCGCCGAGATTGGCTTGAGGCGCACCTGAAGAAGATTCGTACGACGCAGTGGGGTGACGATCTCCAGTCAGCGGCAGAGCAGATATCGGCTCGGATCGACGCGCATCTCGCGCTCCCTGCCGGAAAGACGGACGACATCGGATTCCAGGAGATCTTGGACAAGGTCTTCGCGCTCTTCGGCGCTCCCGGCGGTGGCGCAAGCGAAGAGAACCTGCACGGCCTGGGCAACCTCGCGCTCCTCCAGCGGGACTTCAACAGCAAGTTGAACAACGCGGTGTTCGCCCTCAAGCGTGAACGCATCGTTCACCTCGATGAGGCGGGCGCGTACATCCTGCCGTGCACGCGAAATGTCTTCCTCAAGTACTACACCGCGGCGGAGGATCAGCAGTTGTCGATCTGGGGGCCACAGGATCAGGAGCCGTATTACGAGAAGCTGCTGGCGGCGATCGACCCGTTCCTCGCGATCGAGGTCGTTGCTGAGGATGAGGACGTCGCATGATCACCCAGAACCTCACCGGCTACCCCTCGACTTTTGTTGAGCTTTTCGATCCCGCGCAGCACGGTAGGCCAGCGATCACGTCGATCGAGATCCCGATCATTCAGCGCGACTTTGCCCAGGGGCGGCCCGACGACGAGGCGAGCGCCATCCGTGAGCGGTTCCTCGACGCCATCGTCGGTGCATGCGTGACGGACACCGGAATGGCGCTGGACTTCATTTACGGCGACGTCAAGGAAGGCACTCTCCGGCCGCTCGACGGACAGCAGCGGCTGACCACTCTCTTCCTCTTGCACTGGTATGTCGCTTCTCTCGCGGAGGTGCTCGACCACGAGGCCGCGTGGCTCCGGTTCTCCTACGCCACGCGCCCCACGGCTCGCGACTTCTGCGACTCCCTCGCGGAACACCCCTACCCGGGTGGGTGCGTGCCGCCCTCGGCGTGGATCACAGATCAGCCCTGGTATGTCTACCCGTGGCGGCAGGACCCGACGATCTCGTCGATGCTGGTTATGCTCGACGCGCTTCACGAGCGGTTCGACACCGGTACTGACTTCGGTGACGTCTGGGACCGCCTAGAGAGCCGCTCGAATCGGGCGATCTGGTTCCTCTTCCTGCCCGTTGCCGACATGGACTACGGCGAAGACCTGTACATCAAGATGAACTCCCGCGGAAAGCAGCTGACCCAGTTCGAGGTATTCAAGGCCGATCTCGAAGGGATGCTCAAACCCGTCCTGAGCGGCCGCGGTTGTCACGTCGACGCACACACCCATGACCGCTACGAGCACCTAGCCATGAGCATCGACGGTGACTGGGCCGACATCCTGTGGGAGTACGAGAAGGCCGACAACAGCGACTACGTCGTTGACGACGAGTTCATGCGCTACCTGACCTTCGTCATCGACATCTGCGAGTGGCGCGACGGCCAGCCGGACCGGCGGTGGCGGGACAAGTCCACCTCCCGGGAGTGGCCAATCGAGGAACGAGCCCGCCTCTCCTTCGCTGACGCGACCAACGAGTACGCCGAGCGAAATCGCGACTTCTTCTTCCACGCGTTCGATACTTGGCTCGGCGTCAGTCCCGACATCGAGTTCTCCAAGCTGTTTACAGCCGGTGGTTCCGGCGAAGGTCCGCTCCCGCTGCTCGTCTCGACTTCACCGGACCTGTTCGGAAGCTGCATCAGATCCTACGGCCAAGAGTTCTCACTGGCTGAAACACTGATGCTCTTCGCCGTACTCCTCTCTCGCCAGGGCGACGAAATGGAGCCAGGGCAGCGAGACCGGCGTCTCCGCACCCTGCGCAACCTCGCCGAGTCCGCCTTCATCGACCGCAAGCGCATGGCCGAGTACGTCGGCACCGTCGAGCGCCTGATGCTTCAAGGGACCTTGGAGGGCGCGGAGGCGTTCAACGCCGAGTGGACTTCTGACGAGACGGACAAGTGGGAACTCGTTGACGAGCACGAGGACGTCGAGGAAGCTCTGCACAAGCTGGAGGACCTACCCGTCGTCCGCGGTCGGCTGTTTGCGTTCGAGCTGGACGCAAACAGCCTTGGGACGCGTGCAGACGTGTTCGCCCTCCTCGCGGAGCCAACGCTGCGTGATGCACTTGGTGCGACCCTCCTTACTAAGGCGGACTATTCGCGTGATGTCGGCTGGGGCGGGACACGTCGCCAGCTCGGCAGCTCCACCAAGGACGACTCATGGCGCGACCTATTCACAACCGGTAGTAGGGCCTCCGTCGCTCGGACGCGCGTTCCGCTCATGGAGCTACTCGACGATGTTCACGCTCGCCTCCAGAACAGCGGCATGAGCCCGGCGGAGGTGCTTGCTGAGATTCGTCGCGAGTGGCTCAACGATCGCGAGTCGCGCAACTACTTCGACTGGCGTTACTACTTCGTGCGGTACGCCGGCGCGCGCAGTTCCGTTGGCGAGGGCTACTTCCACAACCAGGGGTACGACGCGACGCGCGGAGGGTTCAGCTACGGGCGACTCCGCATGTTGCACGGAGGCAGTTACAACGCGTACTTCAGCGACGCCCTGCTACGCGCCGCGTGGGTCGACGGTGGGCTAACCGACCTCGCCCGCGAACCGAAATGGTGGCACCGCGACGACCCGGGCATGGGCATGAGGCATTCAGCCGTCGAGATTCGATGCGTCGATGACGGCTTCGAGGTCGTCCTGCCGAACGAAGATGACGATGTCGCCGCAAGGGTGATGACCGCTCTCGAATCGTTTGCCGGCTCCATCGGCAGCCGCGTCGTACTCAAGCAGGACGAGCACGATGGCGTCCTAATCGACAGTGAGGACCGTGTGCAGATCTGCGCCAGTTTGGTGAAACATCTCCACCACAACGCTGGCCTCTAGGTGCTGCTGCCAAAGTCCGCGTTGGTGAGGAATGGACTTCGCGGGCAGTTGGCCACGCCTAGACCGAGGCGGGCGACCGCATGGGACTCGAACTGCGCCTAACGCCGCTGAGGGTCTCCGCCCTGTCTCCGTTGGCGCGTCATACGGCCGCCTCGGCCCCGCGTAGCCGACGGCCGGTTACGGCTTGACCTGAACGGTCTTGTAGCGCGAGAACCTCAGTTCGTATCCGAACTCATCGCCTTCAGCAGTGAGTGCTCTTCCGGTTGTGCTGCCGGCCTTCCAGAGCCAGGGCATCACGTAGCGAGTCACGTCGTCGTCGGGGAGGGTGCCGATCAGCGTTCGCGCCGTGTCCCGGAGGAGCTCCAGATCGGCTGGGCTGGTGGCTCCCGTCCCGCGTTGCCGACCATCCGCGGCTGTCGCCTGAGCCAACGCGAGCAAGCCGTCCTCGCTGGTGGCGTCCGAGGTGACCGGTGTCGCTGGCGTCGGGATGTCCTGTAGCTCCGTTGTCGGCTTGGGGTCCTCAGCAGGGATCGGGACGGTGGGGAGCATTCCTGTGATCGCCCGGCGTTGCTCGGTGGGTCGCAAAAGGGTGAGGTTCTCGATCACGGTGCGAGCGGCTTCGACGTAGCCGCGGACCTCTGGGCGCTCATCGTTCCCCCATACGTCATGAACCAGTGGCAGTACCTGTATCCACTGCAGGTGGCTGTATCGCTGACCGTCGCCAAGAGCAGGCGCGGGCTTGGTCAGGGGCCCGGTGATGTAGGTGACGTCGACGCGGCAGGATGGGTGTGCCGCGGCCGCCAGGCGCAGGTAGTACGGAAGTTGGTCGGCTCGGTGGCTTCCCGGCTCGGTCTTCAGCTCGATCACCCAGGCGCGGTCCGGCCAGAGCACTGCCCAGTCCGGCCAGCCGTTCATGGCTGCCTCCTGGAGCTTCGGAAGCAGGTACTCATCGACGAAGACCTCAGGATCGGGCGCGGCCTGTGCCCTCAACTCGTCGCCGTGCGCCAGCACGTCCAACAAGCGCAGGAACCGGATGCCCTGCTCGCTCGGTGTCCGCGGGGCATTCCACTGAGGCGGATCGCCATCCACGATCAGCGTCGTAAGGACCCGTTGCAGGAACTCCTCACGACCCAGCTTCAGCCGACGCCACAACTGCTGAGGGCTCTCCCACATGGTTCGCAGCGTAGATGGCACCGCCGACAGCCGCAGCAAGAGGAAGTCGCCTTCCCGGTGGTTCATCGACCTGCGTCATAAGGGCCGCGTCAGTCCTTGGCCTGACCGAACAGCTGTGGCTCTATCCTCAGGAGCATGGCCGAGCGGCAGTACGAGTCGTTGGCCCAGGCCGCAGAACGCACAAGCATCAGCGTGAAAACGCTCCGCCGGCGAATTATCGACGGCGAGCTGGTCGCCTACAGGTCGGGTCGCCTGATTCGGGTGGAGCCAAGGGCGGTGGATGCCCTGTTCCGGCAGGTTCCCACGAAGGACAACCCCCGCTAGCTGTAGGCCGGTCGACGAAGTCACAGTGGAGCCGGTCCAGCACGGGGCCGCTCGTTCCGCGACGCGAGCTAGGGGGTCGCGTCTGGCTGATGTCGACGTCGCTCGAAACTGAGGCTGATGCGACGCTCGAAAACGAGGCCACCGGTTCGTGGTTCTAGTGTGCCGGGTCCTTGGGTTCTGATGTTGGGCAGGGTGTCGATGCGGGCGGTTGCGTAACCGGTAGCTGGCGCCGTTGTTTTACCCGTCGTTGACACAATTCAGGAAGGGGCTCTCGACGACGAGCGCCGGTTCGCGATTGCAGTGCATCTGTCAGCCGGGTTGCCTCGACGACGTGACACCAGACGGTGCGATCTGACGCCGTCACGGCTTCTGCTCGTCATGCCTAGCTGGTCTCTGTCCGTTACTGCCCTGTTCGGTCAGGCGCAACCCCCCTACTCTGCTGCACTGGATGCTTTATGGCGGACTTCTCGATCTTTGCAAGGGCCGCCGGTGCGAGGTCGACACCGCACTGCTCAGCAAGGCCAACCAGGTAGACCAGAACATCGGCCAGTTCTTCGCCCACACGCGTGTGGAGCGGCTCCGCTGAGATCAGCTCTTTCGCGCGGTCGGCCGGAAGCCACTGCAACAGCTCGGCCAACTCCCCTACTTCACCGACGAGGGCAAGCAGCACGGACTTCGGGTCCTGGAACTTCTCCCAGTCGCGCTCCTCGCGGAACTGACGAGCGGCCGCCCGGATGGCTTCGAGATCTGACACAGCCGCGAGTATGCCGGGTCGCCGCGATTCCGGCCGACCTCGCGGATAGAGTCGCGACCGTAATTGCGGCCCGACAGGCTTCCGGTCCAGGACATGCCCCCACCCGCACGGTTCACTTCGTGCTGCCTGGGGTTCTCAATCGTGACGCTGTACCGGACGTCCGTCGAAGGCTTCTCCGCCATCGAGCACCACTTCGCCGAGCTGCTGGCTGATCGGATGTCACACCGCACGGGGCGCCGCCCATCCGACAGTGAGCGACGCTCGTGGGAGCGCAGCATTCCCGCGCTGCGGGCCGACCTCGTGGCGGCCGGCCTCAACGACATCGAGATGCTCATTGAGTACCAGCTCCCGCTCACCAGCAAGCGGGCCGATGTGGTCCTCGTGGGCCAGCATCCGGTGACGGGCGGACCGTCGTACCTGGTGGTGGAGCTCAAGCAGTGGAGCCACGCTGAGTGCTTCGAGGACAGCGACTCCCTGGTGCGCATCGAGCAGTACGGCAGCCGCCCGGTGACTCACCCCGCCCTTCAGGTCCGCGACTACTGCGACTACATGCTGGGTTTCAATGCCGTGCTCGCAGAGGCACCAGAGACTCTCGCCGGGGTGGCCTACCTCCACAACGCCACGGATGCTGGAGTTGCAGACCTCTTCCGCCTGCCCGGGAATGACCTGGGCCGGGTCTTCACCGGTCAGCGCCGCGGGGAGTTCCGGGAGTTCCTCCACTCGCGCTTCGCTCCGGGAAAGACGGGATCGATCTACGCAGACCGGCTTGAGGCCAGTCGCATCGCCCCGTCAAAGCAGTTGCTCGCACTCGCCGCCGAGGAAGTGCAACGTCGAGAGATGTTCGTGTTGTTGGACGAGCAGCGCGACGCCTACAACTACGTCCTCCACGCCGTGGAACGAGCCCGTCGAAGCAACACCAAGACGGCAGTGATCGTCTCAGGTGGTCCCGGCAGCGGGAAGAGCGTGATCGCCCTGTCGTTGCTGGGCGAGTTGTCGCGGCAAGGTCGAGCCGTCCTCCATGCAACCGGTTCTCGGTCGTTCACCCAGACGCTGCGCAAGGTCGCTGGGAAACGGGCTCCTCGCGTGCAGAAGATGTTCACGTACTTCAACTCCTTCATCGCGGCGGAGGCGAACGACCTCGACGCGTTGATCCTCGACGAGGCACACCGCATTCGGGAGACGTCGGTGTCTCGTTGGACGAAGGCAGAGCACCGCACCGGGCGCCCTCAGATCGAAGAGCTACTGGATGCCGCCCGCGTGCCGGTCTTCCTCCTCGACGAGTTCCAGGTCGTGCGCCCGGGCGAGCAGGGCACAGTCGATGACATCGCCAAGCACGCAACCGTTCGGGGGATGCACGTCGAAAAGATCGACCTCGACGCTCAGTTCCGTTGCGGCGGATCCGAGGAATACGTCCTGTGGGTCAAACGCCTCCTCGGCCTGGAGCCGGGTGGCCCACTCGAGTGGACCGGTGACCCGGGCTTCGAGGTTGAGGTCGCGGACAGTCCGTTCGAGCTTGAGGCCAGTCTCGCGACAAAGCTCGAAGGAGGGTATTCCGCTCGAATCGCGGCTGGGTACTGCTGGCCATGGGGCGACCCTCGGGAGGACGGTTCCCTGCCGGCGGACGTTCACATCGGCGACTGGTCCAGGCCGTGGAACCTCAAGGGCGACAGGTCCGTTGGCGGCGCTCCCGCAGCAGCCCTGTGGGCCACCGACCCAGCGGGCTTCGGCCAAGTCGGTTGCGTGTACACGGCGCAGGGCTTCGAGTACGACTACTCCGGTGTCATCCTTGGTCCCGACTTCGTGTGGCGTGACGACCGATGGGTCGCTATTCGCGAAGCCAACAAGGACCCCGACTTCCGTAACCGGTCTCGGGTCAGCGATGCCGACTTCGACCGCCTCATTCGGAACGTTTACAAGGTGCTGATGACTCGAGGTATGAGAGGGGTCACCCTCTACTCCACTGACTCACTGACCCAGCAGCATCTCCGAACGATGGCGTTGTAGCCGATCAGCCTGAACGCCATTATTGTCGCGAGCCGCCACAGTGGGCTGACACAGGTCCCGCAGGGCACACCACAATGCGCCGCGCGCTTCCAGTCGATGCGACGTCAGCTCAACCGATTCCGAGCTTCTTTGCCACCGCGGGTCCACCCATTTCGCGGATGACATCTGGGGGACCCACGACAACGAGTTTGTCCGTCGCCCTCGAAAGCCCCACGTACAGCCGCTCACGGGACCGCTCGCGCGGCATCCGCTCGTTGACGCACAGCACGACGACCTTGCGTTCCAAGCCCTTGCAGCCGAGCACGTGCCCGTAGAAGACACAGTCCTTGTCCCAGAAGGTGCGCCAGTAGCCGTCCTGACCCTCCGACTCCTGCAGGGCCACCTGCTCGTGGTGACGCGCGCCCGTCGTCAGCAGCGCGACGTCCTCGGGCCGCCATCCCTCCTCGAGAAGTGGGTCGATCTGGTCGTCCGCGACGTCCAGTGCGTCCTCGGCGGCGGCCTCGATGAACGACACCTCCGGCCCTTCTCCCCCGCGGGCGTACATCCGCATGGGTGCCAGTGGTCCGAATGCTTCGGCGATCTGCCTGGTGTTGCGGAGGCAGTGGTCCAGAACCAAGGGAACGAGTGGGACGGGTGGTCGGCCGAAGCGCGCGAACACCCGCTGGTTTTCGTCGCTGTAGACGTAGAGGCCGCCCTCGTCCTCGTCGCGCAGGCAGCGCATGATCGGCGTCCACCAGGCGTCGGCGAAGTCCTGCGCCTCGTCGACGACGAAGGAGTCGAACTTCTTGCTGTCTGGAAGGTCACCGACTCGCTCAGCCATCTCGGCCGGCAGCCGGTTCTCCCAGAAGTCGGCGTCATCGCGACCACCGAACTCAGTCACGCCAAGGTAGGCCGCGAGGTCCTCGAACGTGCCGACGAAAGCCGGGCGATGCCGGCGATCCACGGTGCCCATGTAGCGCTTGAACCAGCTGGCCAGCCCCACGGAGTAGCAAAGAAGGGCGACCCGCTGCGCCGGTATCCCGTGCATTCCGCGGGTGAGCTCCTTCGCTTGGGTCAGGGCGAGCACCGTCTTGCCGCTGCCCGCGCCGCCGCGCACGTCGATGCGGTGAAGCAAACGAGTGACGCCGAGAATCGTGGCCTGCTCGATGGTAAGCCTGTCCGCACGGGACTCGCGCTCATCAGCCTCCGCGAGCAGAACCCGCTGTGGCAGGTTCCGGCCCTTGAGGATCTGGACGATCAGGTCGCAGTCGTCAGCAGTCGGAACCCGGAAGCCGGACTCCTGCCGCGCGGCAATGTCCCAGAGCCGGCCCGCGAGATCCGCCAGGTCACCCCTGCCGTGGATCATCCAGCGCGGACAGTCCGGCGTGGAGAAGTCTGGGTGCAGCGAAGTACGCGGCGTGATGACCGTGTGGCCGAACCGAACCCGCGTACGGCTCGAGTCCTTCCACCGCGGATCGCCTGCGACATATCTCCACAGCGCGTGCTTGCCGTCCCTCGCCTGGTCCACAGGGCGGATGACGCGCGGTCCACTCTGCGACGACGTGCGCCACACGCCGTCCTCGACCGTGACCGACCCACCCTTGACCTCGCCCACGATCACTCCGACCTCGGGCATGAGAACGACGAGATCGAACTCCCAGTCCTTCAGCTCGTCAGTCAGGCGGACGTTGGCGAGGATGGTCCAGTCGTCCGGCGCCTGAGCCGCGAGGCGTTCCCACGCCTCGCGCTCTGACTCCGTGGCGAACTGCGGCTGCGGAGGGTCCAGGCGAGGTGTCATGCGCGCCCGGTGGTCTCAGCCTGGTCCCGCGAGGGCCACGGCACCTCGCCCCAACGGCGACCACAGTCCCCGCACTCCCAACGCTTCATGTGAGGTCCAACGAGGCAGCCACCGAGCGCCACGCCCGGATCCGGTGGGTGCGCCGGATATCCGTACTGAATCGCCAGTCGTGCATTGCTGCCGCAGGAGGGGCACTTCGTGTCGTCCGGGGTACCGACCGTCTCACCGCTCATGCTGGCCACGATGCCAGAGACCACCGACATCCACAGAACCTCAAGGCATTTGGATCCCAGCGGTGCTCATGGCGCATCCGACCGCGCCATGATGAGCGCGCTTCCGGCTCACGTCAGCATTCGATAGAGGCTCTCCGGACGATTCCGTAGCTGCCGAACGTCGGACATCCCGACATGGAGGCCCTTGGCCCTGAGAACTTGGGCGCTCTTTGCCTGCGCCTCGTTCCAAAACGGCTCGTCGCGGCGCCACAGCGGGTGCCCGATAACGGCCGCCTTGCTGCTCGTCTGGAGAGTTAGCAGCTGGCCCGCGGTTTCCAGGACCACATCTTCGAGAGCCCCTTGGTATGCCTCGACGAACTGGCTTGCGAGGCGGCTGCCCTCGCCCAGCCACCGTTGGATCGTCAGTCCGCGCCCGTATGCCAGCTCGGCGACGTCGAGCGCTAGACGCCAGTCGAGTAGTGAGTGGAGGTGACGGTTGTCCCACGAGCGAAGACAGTCAGGGCACGAGGCATCACATATCTCGTGCGACGCAGAGGCCCACCGTTCGCCGACGTCGCCCAAGATGGCCTCCAGGACGGCCTTCAGCCGCGGACCGCGAGCCAGCTCCACCGCATAGCCGGCGCCGTTCTCGAGAGTATCGGCGACGTAGACGCTTGCTGTGCGGGTGTCGTCGATTCGCCTCGACTGCAGCCCGACCGTCAGCTCAGAGGGGTCGATGTCCAGCTCGTTCTGGCAACCTCGCCGAAGGGCGTCCGCGAAAGAGGTCAGCGCCGCCAGGCCGGAGGGGCAAGTGGAGGGGCCTGTGGCGATGACCCCGCCCTGGAGGGGAAGGTTGGATGGCAGCAACAGCACCGCATCCGTGACGCGAACCTCGCCGATCGCCGCAGACTCTCGCTTTCGCATCCCTGCCGGAGGCTCGTCCGTCAAGGGAACGATGACCGTTCGGTCGGAGGCCTCGTAAAGATCGAAGAGGCGTCCGTTGTTGTCGTTAATGGTCAGCAGCTGCGCCTGCTCCTGCTGCCAGACGTCCAGCGATCCCAAGCGAAGGGGATCGTCGTTCAGGTCCATCCAGCCCAGGACTGGACGAGAGGCCGTGGCCGAGGAGTCCTCGTCAGGACGTCCGTCGAAACGGTCCTTGTGAGTCCGAAAGCCATCCGGTTGATAGACGCGGGTGGCACGCATCGGCTGTTTGCAGACAGGGCACGCAACTACGTCGGATGACTCCACGTCGCCAGTCATCGAAGAGCCGCAGTCGGGGCATCGGAGGACTTGAAGACTCGACGTGAGCGGATTGACCGACTTCCACTTGCCGAAGGAGTAGGAGTAGGCAGCAAATCCGTTGGCCGTGTGGATCCAGCCATCTTTGACGATCTGCGACCCGGGCGAGAATGTCGAAACAGCGTGCGACAGTGGCCGGTCGGAGATCTCCGCCTCTCGCGGGTCGCCATGCACTGGCGTCCGGTACAACTTCCGGACCCGTGTGGGAAATCCGAACATAGGCAAGACCCCGCCGTTGGCCAACCGCTCGCTCAGCTCGGCCTGCGTGAACACCGGGTCCGCCACAACACCGTCGATCGCAGCCACCAGGTCATTTCGTGCCCAGTTGACGATGTGGCCGATGTCCCCAAGACCAGTGAGTGCCGTCAAGCGACGCACTACCCGCTCCACCTCCGGACTGCGCGACAGCCAAGCCTCGACCTCCGCACGACGAACTGACCACTCGCGAGCGTCGCCGAAGGCGCCGTGAACACTGGCGCCCTTGTTACCGGGGGGGTTGCTCGTGGTACGCATGGCTTGACGAAGAAGCTCTGCGGCGATGACCCGCTTGACGATCGTGGCTCGCTTGGTGTCGAGGAAGGGTTGTGGGGGTGGATCTCCCGTGATGCGGCCGGCCTCACGGAAGTAGAAGTCGTCGTGCGAACGATCACGGCACAAAGTGGCTGCATAGGAGAAAGGTTGGCCCATTCGCCCGGCTCGCCCCACACGCTGCTGATAGTTGAATCGCTGCGGGGGCATGTTGCCCATCACCGTCGAGCGCAATGATCCGATGTCGACACCCACCTCCATCGTCGTAGTGACGCTTAGAACGTCGAGGGGGGTCGTTCGCTCGTTCTCGCGAGGCCGCGGGAGCAGCGCCCTACGGAAGCGTCGCTGCCTGTCCCGCTGCTCCTTTGGCGGCCTGGTCTGCCCTGTCAGCTCCGCGACGGCCAGGCGACTGGGTTCGAGTGTTGCCAACCATGCGTAATAGTCCGCCTCCGCATGGATGTCAACATCTTGCGGCGTCGGTGTGCCCGTACATCCGGTTCTGACGCAAATGCCGCCGGAGTCGTGCCCGTGTCGGCGACCACACTTGTCGCAGACCCAGACCTCGTGGCCCGAGGGGACGAGCTCCAACCCAAGGTCGAGCGCCGTCAAGTTGAGGCACCCGCCGTCCATGACGGGGCCGAGCAGACCGGTGACCTGCGTGAGGATTTCCTCGGGGTCACGATCCAGGCGCCCGGCCACGCGCGCGAGGTAGTCCTTGACCTTTTTCGGGACACCTGACTTGACGCCCGTCTCGTGTGGACGCCAGTACCCCGCCTCAAGGTAGAGGCGCAGAACCGACTGGACTGGGCGTTTCAACTCATCCGGTACACCCGAATCCTCCGCGAGGCGAGGCGCCGCGACCATCGTCCCTTCGGAGTCGCGGCCCTCGCCACCGAAGAGCGAGTCCGCCAGGGCCTTGACCTGTTCGCGTCGGAACCGCTTGCGTTCGTCCTCGCGCGCGGCGCCGTGAGGGAGCGGTTTCCACTCACCCGGAGTCGGTGGATCGAAGACGACGTTCCAGGGCTGACCGTCCTCCAAGGTCAGCAACGACGCCCTCGGGCCGCCCGGTGGGACGCCCAGCTCAACAAGGGATCTCATCAGCGTCTCGACGAGGTCCGGCCAGCTACGGGCGGAGGACTCGTCCCGCGAGGCCTCAAACTCTTTGATCAGGAGCAGATCCTCGTCACGAGCCCGACCACGCGCCATGTCCTGGTACGCGAACGCGACGTCACGATGCTGCTGAGCCATCGTGTCGTACCGCGCGAGGTCGCTTTGCGGCAGACCACCGGGCAGTGCGCCATCCCGCAAGATGCGGACCGCGTCGTCCTCTGCCGAGGCCAGCTCCTGCTGGACGAGTTGCCGAAGGAGATCAGAGAAGTGGTTCGACGACAGCCCGATGGCGGTGGTGGCGGCGTCATCCCGGCTGTCCGTGAAGACGATCGTCCGGCTGGACTCCGGATCATCCCCGATGGAGCGGACCATCTGTGACACGAGCAGCTGCGTGGCCTGCGCTGCGCCCTGCGTGTGAGCACGAACGGGTGACCGAACGCTTCCTCGTTTGAAGCTCTGCTGCAGCTCGCTGTGCCCGCAGTGCGGACAGTGCGACGGCAGCGCCGGTGGCGACCAGTCACCAGGAGCACCGGAATACGTGACAACCGTGCCGGTGGGCTCTGAGGAGCCAACTTCCAACCATCCGAGTTTTGGCATGTACGCCGCGGGCGTGAACGAGAACTTCAGCTCTGAGTCGTCCGGACCGGCATGCTGCCATCGTTCGCGTGCCACAGGTAGACCAGGCCGGTACCAGCGGTACTCGGCTGCTGATCTCCGGAAGACGAGCGGAAGATGCTCCCCCTCTCCCTCTGCAGGGCTCGACGCCAAGAAGGGCTGCCCTTCCATCTCCCCCACGACAAAGCCGCCGAGGCTGAGGTCGCCGCACTGGTAGCAGTAGAGCGCCTCAAGAACCCTTCCCCCACACGGGCAGAACTGCAACGGCTGCGTGTAGAGCTTCCCGACGAAAGTCCTCTGCGGCGCCTCCCTTTCGACCTCGTTGCAGTCAGGGTCAGAACATGCCCAAAGGCCGCGCATGGTGCGGAGGAAAAGGTGGGCTCGGAAGGGGATCTGCGACTCCTGAGGGAGAGCCGACATCGCTCCCAGGACTTCGGCCAGGAGGTCAGCGTGGTTGCCATCGCCGAACAACCTCTCGCCGATGGTCGATAACGGGAAAGCACGGACAACACCGGTCGCCGCGTCACGGCATGCAGCGACCAATGCGCGGTCGATCCCCTCGACGAAGCCTCGCTCACGGAGCTCGTGTCGCACGGCCCCTGGGTCGACGGGCAATGATGCCTTCACTGTCCGCGGCCGCCCCTGGATCAGGTCGAAGGACTCGGCCGGAACTCCGAAGAAGGACTCGAGGTACTCGTATCCCGACCCGTCGAGGGAGGCGCTGGTGCCGATGATGCGGAGCTGCGGTGAGTCTGGTTCCAGACCAACTCTGTCCAGGAGGCTGCGCACGATGAGCGCCACCTCCGCCCCTTGGGTGCCGCGGTAGAGGTGAAGCTCGTCGACGACCAGCGTGAACACGTGTCTGGTGTCCTGCTTCAGCCAGTCCCGCGTCTGCTGGAACACGGGGTCCTCGAACCGCCGCATCAGCATCACGTTGAGCATCGAGTAGTTCGTGACGAGAATGTCCGGCGGTGTGGCGACCATGTCCCATCGGGTCACCATCTCGGACCGCCGGGGGTCGGTGATCTGCGACAGGACCACCTCATCCAACCCGGTGAGACCGTCGAACTCATGCACCATCGCTCGGAGCTCGCCTGCGACATCCTTCAGGCGCTTGTGCCGCCCTCCTGCATCGGGCATGTCCGATCCCCCAGGACTCGCGGAGGTGTATCGCCCGAACCAGATGTCCGGCCCTCCGAGGGCGGTGATCCGGCGCAGAGAGCGTCGCAGCCTGGCGATCTGATCCTCTACCAGCGCGTTGGTGGGGTACAGCACGACGGAGCGGATAGCCGCATCGCGCGGCGACGTCCGCAAGGGCTTCCATCTGGCTGGCGACGAGTCCCACCAGTTGTGGGTCGCCGAACCGCCATCCCAGCCACGGGACTCCACTAGCAGGCGAGCCAGAACGGGCAGGAGAAACGCCTCCGTCTTTCCTGAGCCTGTCCCAGATGTGACGACGGGGTTGGTCCGGTCAGGACCAACCGACATCGCGGAACGCATGGCCTGAGCCTGGTGCTCCCGAAGCTTCATCTCGCCGACGTCCTCGACTCCGAAGAGCGCCTCGATGAGGATCGCAGCCTCTCCCGGCGAAAGGCCCACCGACTCACACACCTCAAGGGCATCCTGCGTCCCGTCATACGGCAGCACGGGCTCCAGGAACACGTCCTGAAGCAGGTGACCATCTGCCTCCAGAATGGCCCTTCGCTCACGACTCAGGTCCTCGTCCCTCAACGAGTAGGCGCTGTCGATGTAGCGGAGAACGGCCTGCTTGAGATCGTTGGCGACGGTCAGCGGATCGGGGACGGGATTGCTCATCGGGCCAAGACCTTTCGTCAGTGTCCGAGGAGGTGCGCTAGATGGCCGGCAAGCTCTCGATGGACGTTTAGATAGACAAGCTGCCTACCGGATACCGCCGGCAAGAGTCCCGAGCACAGGACGGCCGCGCGACCGTACAGTCCGGGAAGATCCGCTCCCAGCGGAACACTGAGCTCCTCCGTGGCGCGGTTGTAGGCCATGAGGGGACGCTCCTTCTGGATCAGGGCCGCGGCGTGCTTGCTCAGCTGCACCGTGGCGGTCGCCATCTGGTCATTGTCACAGTCCGCATACGTTCGGAGGACATCAAGGGTCGCGAAGGTAGTCACTCGATAGGCACCAGGCGCTCGCAGGTCGACAGCATCCACCCAGCGCGCTTGTTGGAGGTCGAACCAGCGGATCCGTCCGTCGACGGCCGCGGCTCGACGCGGCAGGGACTCGACCACCAGGCCCAGCCTGGGCAGTACGGATGCCAGCTCACGCCAGGCGTCTTCACGCGGCTCGATAGCCAACTCGTGACTGCGAGCGACCTCGGCCACCTGGTCCCCGTCGAAGAACCACGACGATGGACCGTCCACCTGAACCTCCCGATGGAGGCTTCCCCCCGATTCCTCGACCGCCTCGGTCGCCCGGTCGGTGACGCCAGCTGGCCAGAAGCCCGCGAGAAGGTAGCCATTGGTGGTACGAGCGAGTGCGGTGGGAGCGATCTCCCACTCCGTCGGCAGCAGCGTCGTTGGGTCTCGTTGAATCTCGATGTGTCCAAGGCTCTCGAGAGCCCGCGCGAACTGATCGACGAACAAGCCGGTCGGCTCGATGTGCATCGCCAGCCGCTCAAGCAGGGACCACCGACCACCGCCCGTGTGCATCAAGCCATCAAGAACCAGGTCCCATGCTCGAGCATCATTGCCGTTGACGCGTGCGATCCCGGACACGTCGCGCCGCTCAGGTTCCGCCGCGACAGTGGCCCCGAACTGACGCCTCTCTTTGCTTTTCCTGTTCTTCCAATAGCTCGTCGAGTACCGACGCACCAGGCCACAGCCCTCGCAAGTGCCGACGCTGAACCGCACCAGCGGCTTGCCCCACTTGTCGACGGGTACGAACTCCACCACCTCACGGTGTCGCCCCGTGTGCACGCAGGAGGAAGGGTCTGGGAGCGTGACCCGGACGCTCGCCGCGGCGGACCGCTGCATCGGGCGTCCCTCGGCGACCCACCACGGCACAGCGGGCACCTCCGACTCCTGCAAACCTGACTCAGAGCCGTCGACGGTCACGCCCTGAACCCGTGGACCACTGTCCACCGTGGCATCCGCGCCAAGGGCACCAAGCGGCTGTGACATGTGGTGCGTGATCTCAGATGACTGGTGCCACTGCATGAGGTCGGGCTGGTCACCACTCCGCAGGCGCAGATGGGTCGACGTGAGTGGTTCTCGTTTGCCATGGGCCATCACCTCGATGCGGTAGTCGCCATCCGGAAGGCCTGCCTCGCCGAGGTCAGCGACCAGGACGCCCTGCCCGTCGTCGACCCAGGTGCCGACAACGCGTTGCGCTGCTTCCTCCTCGCCCTGGTTCACATCGTCCGAGCGGTCCGTGAGGTCGAGGAGTCGCACCTCGAACCCACCCTGGACGTCACTGACCGCACGAATTTCCGGCGGGGCCCACGAGTGCCATTTGCCGCGGGTCGCGCCGGGCAGGTGGAAACCACCCGCGAGCTTGAGCTGACTGCTGGTCAGCGGCACGAGGGGGCCGAGGTCATCCATACCCTTGACCAGATCTCCTGGGTGGGCGAACACCTCGACATGACGCACTACGAGCCACCCGTCCGGTAGCCCGGCATAGCCGGTGGTGATCACCTCCCAACCCGGCCTCGCGATCGTGCTCAAGACCTCTCGCAACCGTGCCTCGAGGTCGCCGTGGGCGACGAGCATCACGTCGTCGCCGAGCAGGACTTGCTCCGTCTCCAGCCAGCGCATGGACAACTGGTCTTGCCGGAACACGTTCAAGCGCTTGGGACGGCGACTCAGGGTCGCCCCAGTCAGCGTGTCACGCACCCGGAGCATGCCCTCGAGAAGGTCGGTCGGGTCGATGTCCGCGGACTGGCCGAGGCTGAGGGCTCCAGCGATGGCTGGCGCTAGGGTGACGCCAACCGCGCCGTCCTGCGCGAGGATCTCGCCAGGGCGCTCCTGCTCTGGGTATGGGGCGTAGATCAAAACGTTGAGCTTGAAGCGCTTCTTCGGGAAGCCGCCGAGCTCCAGCCCGAGCGAGAGCCGTCCGGCCTCACGCCCGGTCCCCGCCTGCTCGGTGTCCGTGTCGACACGACCGTCCCACGCAGACAGCGCCACCGCCGCGGCCTGGGCGATCCTCGAGCGCGCGTCGGCCTTGTGCCAGAGGCGCTCAAGGTTCTTGGTCGCGGGGCAGGGCGTCTGCCTCATCCATATGTCCAGAACCGTCTCTAGCTCGGACGGCGGAACGTCAGTGCCCGGAGAGAACCCGAACCTGAGGAAGAAGGAGACGAGTCGCTCACGATCCCCTTTCCGGACCAGGGCCTGGGATATCGGGAGCCCGACGTATCGGTGACCGAGCGCGTACGCAGTCGGCAGCCCACGGCGACCGTCGCACTCGTTGAGCCAGGCGTTCAGCGATCCCCAGTAGCGCTCTGCCACCTTTCGGTAGGCGTGAACAACGTTCTCGTCGGTCCCGGGAATGCCCAGCAGGTCCTTGAGCCGACCGTAGAAGTTGTTCTCCCCGAAGCCCTCACCGCGCGACATGTGCTCGGCAGTCAGGCTGAGCACTGCAAGCAGGGCGATCACGGGTGGAGGTTGGGTTTTGTCACCCCGCGACCAACGCCAGAGCCGGGTCGTGTGGTGCTTGAACGGCTTCGTGCTCGAGAGATCCAGGGTGGCCGCCACGGCATTCGCCAGGGATGCTTCCATTTCACCGACATCTATGCCGATCGACGAGGCGATAAGGGCGACCTGGTCGTCCTCAAGATCGAGGTACACGGGCACTGGCACGTCGAGCTCCGGAAACATGACCTCGGCGATCACGTCGTTCCATCGGTCGTACTCGTCCCAGACGTGCGAACTGCTCGGCTGAGCGTCCATCAACCCCTTCTCCCCTCCACTTACGAAGCCCTGCGTCATGGGTATCACCCCTCACCGACACCCACGCCAAGAACAGCATCAACCAAGCAACATCACACGATCAACGGATGCGTTGGGTTACACCTCCTCCCCGAAGAGATGCGAGAGGTCGAACCGTTCGTTGATGGAGTCCAGCTCGTGGTCGAGTCTGGCGAAGTCGGGCCACTCGGACTCCAGGCGTCGAAACTCCGCGTCGTGCCCCCGGCCCGGCAGCACGTGATGCACCAGCTCGTGCCAGAGCAGGTACTCGAGCACCTCGTCGCTCACCTGCGTGCGGGGCGCTTGCAGCGCGGCGTTCACGCGTATCACCGGTGTGCCGCGAGACCTGCCCTGCAGGCGGACACTCCAGTGCGCCCAGGTCCCCTTGAGCGGCTGGTGAGTCCAGGCTGCCGTCGGCAGCCACGCGACCTGCAGAAGGTGCGCCTGCTCCGGTGCGGCCACCTCCAGGATCTTCCGCCCACGAGCGGCCGCCGAGCGGTACAGGGGTTGCAGGTCCCTGTCCTTCCGGCGGGACAGCCGCGGCTTCGCGCGCCGCGTCGGGGCCGCCGAGGTCACGCTCTCGGGATTGCCCCGTCGCGGCCCCTCGGTGGATGTCGCCAAGAGCTCCTGCTGCACAGCGTCGAAGAACTGGTGGAACGATCCGAAGGCGCTGCGCGCCAAGGATGTCTCGTACACAGCGCGGAGCCGGCTCATGCGCTCACCCTCCTCCAGTGGGCCCGCCGCCCGGAGGTCACGAACGATTGCCGCGATCGACATCGACGCCCTCACCGGCGCCAGCGGCGGCGACACACGTTGCGCCCGGCAGTACTCGATGACAGCACGAATGTCCGAGGTGACCGGTTGAGGAACGGGTAAGTCGTCAAACATCTCGACCGGCCTGAGATACCCGCCTCCAGACACCTCTTCCGTAATCACCTCCTCCCACCGGGGCAGCGCGTGCCGGAACACCGGAACGTTGAGGTAGCCCAGCTCGTAGAAGCCGATCAGGTCGGTCGACTCGAGGGCACCGGCGTACGGGAAAGCTGAGTGGATGTCGCGATACGCACGCGCGATCCGCTCCAGGACGTCCTCGGGGATCGGCTCGCCCGTCACCTCGTCCCGCACGGGCGGAAGCCTGTGCTCACCTCCGTCGTGCGTGTGCACCTGCCCCGGCAGATCGGCGATGTTCACGGGCGACAGCACGTCCACGTCGTGTGACCAGCGGTCGCGCAGGTCGACCACATGGGCGATCTCCTCGCCGCCCCCGGCGACGCCGCGCAGAACCCTGCCGATCATCTGGCGCATCACAATGGGGCTGGACGTAGGACGGGTGAGGAAGGCAGTCCGGGCGTCCGGCACATCGACCCCCTCGAGCAACATCCCCACGCTCACCAGGACGGCGTTGCCCTCGCTGCGGCGGAACCTGGCGAGTTCCTGTCCGCGGTCGACCTCAGCGCGACTGTGCACGACTGTCGTGGCGACGCCCGCGGCCCTGAACAGAGCCCCGAGATGGTCGGCGTGCTTGATGTCGCAGGCGAAGACCAACGTCTTTCCCCACTCGTCCTGGCGCTCGATCCAGGCGTCCACGATCAGGTGGTTGCGCCCCTCACGGTCGAGTGCCCGCAGCACCGATGGAGGCAGGTCTCGTCCGGCGATCTGGCGCACCTGCTCGTCAGTGAGGTTGAGTGACTCCCCTGTCGGCACGGTGTGGAGCTGAGGTCTGGCCAGCACTCCGGACTTGACCAGGTCGCGGGTCTGCACATCGGCCACCGTCACGGGAAAGCGCTTCCGCAGAAGCGCCGTCATGTCCGCGCCACGCGGCCAGGGGGTGGCGGTGAGGCCAACGAGGAGTGTCGCCGGGGAAGTGTCCTGGATGAAGTCGAGCAGTTTCCGATAGGTCGGAGACACCGCGTGGTGCGCCTCATCGACGACCACGATCGTCGGGCGCGTCAGGAACGTCCCGAGCCTGCGCTGAGAGGCCTCGGCGAAACCACCGCCAAGCACTGACTGCCTCGTCGCGCACAGGACATCGACGTCGCCGTCTCCGAGCGCCGACGCGGAACCTGCACCGCCGTGGACCACCCGAAGGACGCGGCTGTCACCAACCGCGAGCGTCGCCGCGTGATCGGCGAACGCGCGAGCAGACTGGTCGACCAGCTCCTGCTGGTCGGCCAGCCACAGCACGCGCAGTGAGGGATCCTGTCCGAGCTGGCGGAGCAGCCAGGCCACCATGGTGAACGTCTTCCCGGCGCCCGTGGGCAGCACCAAGAGCCCTGCCCGTTCCGAAAGGACCCGGGCTCCTGCCATGTCGTCGAGCTTGGCCCAGGCGTCGCGCTGATGGTCGAAGGGCATGCGTCGATCAACAGCTCCTTGACCCTCCAGGAGGATGGGCTCTGCATTCCTCCGGCCGCTGACTCCTCCTGGCCCGACCACCGGGGCGGGCCTCTTGTAGTGGCTGACAAAGAGGGAGTGCAGGTTGGCCAGGAACGTCTCCGTGAGATTCCGACGCTGGAAGAAGGCCAGGATCTCGCCCTTGGTCCCGAGAGCTGCAGTGCGGTCAGGGCCTGACAGGCTGAGCTGGACAAGCCTGGCCAGGCCGTAGAGCTGCACGCGTTTCAGGTTCGGAAGCCACTGATCCCTCAGCACCGGTCCCACACTCGGCATGTGGCGCTTGTTGAGTGGTCTTCCGAGCGCTCGGGTGGCTTGTCTAACCAGACCATCGCGATCCAGCTCGCTGAGCTTGTCGGCCTCATCGGGCCGTCCCTCCGCCAGGTAGGCGACTTCGAGTAGGCGCAGTGTGAGGCGCGCGTCGACTGCCTCCCAGGTGAACCTCTTGGTCATCCTCGGGTGGCCGGGTGCGACCTCGACGTCAACCGTCACGTGTCCCGCCTCTCTGAACTGCTTGGGCGAACGTCAGAACAACGTCGAGCCATCCTCCGAGACGTCCCGACTGGTCTCCTCGAAGCTGCGCGGCCGATGCCACCACGTGGGCGCCTGGTCGCCGATCACCACGTGCCCGGGCACCTCGGTTCCCCTGCGCGCCATGACCATCCAGGGGATCGACATCTCCGCGAGCGCTGCTCCCCCGTGATAGCCCTCGTGGCGAGGCCGATATCGGAGCGTCTCGCTGACGGCCGCGACGACGTCGCCATCGCCCTTCAGCACACGTCTCCCTGTGAGCCGCACTTCGTCCTCCTCCCGGATGCCGGGATCTCCAGCTCCCGGAGCCGGTCGCCACCGCGAACCTCCGCCTGTGGCAGTACGCAGCTCACCCTCTACCGGCTGGTCCACCACGTGTCCGTGGTCGCTCGTGAGTACCACGACCCGCCCAGCCGCGGCTGCCCGCTCGAGAAGCGGTCGCAAGTGACGCACGGCGTCGACGGTCCACCGCGTGCGGGCCGGGTCACCGCCGGAGAGGCTGTCGTCCACGGCGTTGAGCACCGCCCCGACCACCTCGATCGACGAGTCCTGGATGGCGTCACGCACCACCGGCGACAAGTCGCTGCCGCGCGCGGACTCGAGCTCGCGCTCGTGGAAGAGCACCGCCGACCCCAGCACCTCGACGAAGCCGCGCTTCTCCTGCGCCTGCTCCCCCTCGACGAGACGACCTGACAGGAGCGAGGCACGCGAAACGCGGGTCACGGTGGGGAACGCCGCCAGCAGCCCGCCTCGACGACCGACGTTCACGTGGGCGTGCTCCACCCAGCCCATGGCGGTCACGGACTCTCCGATCTCGGCGGCGACCGCTGCCGACATGCCGTCGAGCACCAGGAGCAACGTCGGCCTGCCAGCAGAAGAGACATGCCGCAGCCACGCCAGCGCGTCCTCCACCGGGATGAGTGAACCGAAGTCCTGATCGGCTCGCAGCGCTGCCGCCACATGCTTAGCCGCTTCCCGGTCGATGACCGCCCGCGCCTTCGACGCCGCGCCACTCACCGTGCCCAGACCCTCTGACGCGCCGAGATCGGACGCGCCGTTGGCCACGGTCTGGCGGGCCCGGTCGACCCAACCCCCGACCCCGATCTGCCAGGCGAGTGCGCCCAGCGCGTGGTCCGGCGGCGAGACGTCCCCGCCGAGCCAACGAACTAGGCGTACGGCCATCTCCAGGCAGTCGACGTCCTTCTCCTGCCGGGAGCTGTCGCCGGTCCGGACCCCTGCGAGATGGTGCGTCATCACCGACGTCCAGGCAGACTCAAAGGCGGTGACCGCCCGCGGGCTTGGTGCGGCGACCCAGGCGGCCAGCGCGGCAGCCACGGCGCGCGAGCGAGCAGTGAGTCCTCGTGGCAGGAGCGCGCTCCGCTCGGCTGCCTCGGTCGCGTCCATGCTGCCGAGCAGCTCCTCAGCCCGCACCAGCACCGCCCTCGCCTCCTGAGGGTCGCTGGCCAGCCGTCTCTCGACCCACCCGGTCGCGAGCTCGCTCCAGTCCTTGACCTCGTTAGAGCTGAGCGTGCGACCGAGTCGCTCCTCCATGCGTCCCTGCGCTCGAGCGTCGGAGCTCCCCTGCCAGAGCAGACCCGCGGCGAGCCCCAGCGGAACCGCATCCGTGCCGTCGCCGCGGCCTGCCAGCTCCACGACGGGGCGGGCCTCCGCCCCACACTTCTCGATGAGCCAGTGGGTGACGCGATGGCGCAGCGGATCGTCAAGGTCGTGGAGCGCGAGCACTCCTCGGTGCTCGCGGCTCCAGTCCATGAGCCCAGCGGCATCGATGCGGCTCGGGTCCAGGTGGATGACCTGTTTCACGAGCTGGCGGTACGCGTGGTCGTGGGTCAGCACACCCGCAGGCGGGGCTGCCCAGCCCCCGACGGGCACTCGGTCGACCAAGGCGCGCGCCACGACCTCCCCCTCGCGTACCAACCCTCCGTCGAGAATCGCGTCGGCCTTCAGCCCGAATGCCAGCCGCACCGAGTCCCACAGGTCGACGCCGAGCACCTGCTGTCGCACAGCCCGCGACAGCAGGTCTGCACCCAGCTCGGCGTTGGTGACATCGGTGAGCACCACCAGCAGGCCATCGGCGTGCGCGGTCATGGCGTCGCGCACCGCAAGCGTTGAGCGCGCCGTGCAGACCCGGGCCACGACGGGGTCAACCCGCACGTTGTCGGGACCCGACCACTCTGGCCGAGCGCTGAGCAGGAGCACGCGCTCCGGACGGTTTCCTTCGACCCAGTGGCGTTGAACAGCGTGCTCGACGGTGCGCAGGGTCGCCGTGGCCACGGGGCTCACGGGTCGAGTCGCCAGGTGATGGTGACCGATCCGGTGTGCCGCCCGGCCGCCTCTCGGATCTCCCCCAGAACCGCGTCAAGCTCGCCGACAGGCACCGTCCGCAGCTGCCGAGTGGGATCCACCGGCGGCGGAGGAGGAGGTGGCGGTGGCGGTGGCGGAGTAACCGTCAGCAGCTGGATCGCGGCCCGCTCGATCGACGGGAGATCGTGAACCAAGCTCGCCGAGAGCTCGTCGCGAGAGGCCGTGTCCCCCAGCCGTGCCAGCAGCGCCTGGGCCTCGTCCTTGCGGTCGTCGGCGATGCTCGGCAGCGCCCTGAGCACGTTCCACTGGGTGTTGCGGAGCACCTGGGTGAGTTTGGGCATCGACTCGATGCTGCGGCGAGCTGCTTGGGGCGAGGTCGACCACGAGGTCGCCGCGAGGGTCTGCACGAGGGCGGCGTCGTCGGGCTCCGTCATCAGCGCATCGAGCAGCGTCCGCACCGCGGCCGCGGTGGTCCAGCGGTCGACCGTAGCGTCGGAGACCGCCAGGTCGTCACGGTGCTGGGCCAGCAGCCTCTCCAGCTCACGCGCGTCCCCGGCCTGCCGTTGTGCCAGTTCGCGTGCCCCGTCGGCGAGACGCAGGAGGTTGGACGCGTTGCGCAGGTCGGTGACGCTCAACCCCAATGCCTCCCGACCGGCCAGCACCGCGCGGTTCCACGTCTCCTCCTCGGGCAGCTTCGGCTGTCGGAGCTCGTAGGACACCGTGACCTGCTCCGGCGACGGAGCGCCGACCAGGACCCCGTCGCGGTACCAGGCCAGGTCCTCCACCAAGGCGAACACCCGAAGGATCAGGCCGCTGACGGCGCGGTCCAAGCCGCGGGCCTCGGGCTCGTCCAGGTAGCTGAGCAGGTCACGAACCGGCAGCACACCGGACTTGCCGTCCTTCGCGGCAGCCTGCAGCAGCCGGCGCGACCATGGGAAGGTGCTCGAGTCGAGGACGACGTGGTTCTCGTGCATGCGACCCACTTCGAGCGTGTTGCAGATCCGCCGCAGGACCGTGCGGTGCGGTGGCTCGACGGTGAGCCGGCCGCCGGGGCTCTCGAACGCCTCCTCGAGGTACTCCAGCACGCGCCGGACCTCCACGGTCCGGACCTCTTGGTCGTCGGGCACGAACCGCGGGTGCGCGGGCCAGCTCCACGCCACGGCCTGGCTGACGACGTGCCGGAAGGCGTCCGAGAGCTGCGCCCCGACCGGGTTCTGCGGGGTGAAACCATCGGCCAGCGTCACGAACGCTGAGTCCAGGGCATTGGCCGTGTCGATGTCGGCCTCGACGCGCTTGGCCACGCCATAGGCCTGCTTGAGGCAGTCCGTGATGCGTTCGCGCAGCATGTCGCGACGCTGGCGCAGCATGACGCGCGCCTGCTCCCGGTCGACGGGGCTCAGCTGTGAGGCGTACTGGTGGAAGCGGTCACCGCCGAGCAGATGTTCCAGGACCACGAGCGTGCCGAGGTCCTCGAGGCGGTGCGCGGTGAAGAAGGCTGGGATCCACAGCAACGTGTTGCTGCGGACGCCGCGGCTCTCCAGCGCCTCCACCCGCGACAGGTCGCTCATCGGGTTCTGGCCCTCGCTGTCGAACGGGTAGTCGACGACCACCTTCCAGCGATCCTCCGACGCCATGAGCGCAGCATCAGGCAGCTCGGAGGCGTCACGCACGTTGCCGAAGACGAGGTCGACGCTGACGCTTCGCCCGCGCCAGATCACCGTCTGGGACTGGACTCCGTCAAGCGTGTTGGCCTCCCTTACAGCGAGCGACTCCCAGACGAGCTCGCGCAACGTGCGGCGCCGGTTGCCCTCGTTGTCGACCGCCCGGGCGAGCTCGATGATCTCGTCAGGGTTGACGTCGGTCAGCTCGAGCGAGATGACCGGGTCGTCTCCCTCCGCGACGTGGATCTCGCTCACCTGGGAGGCGAGCTGCTTCATCTTGGCCAAGACGACGGCGATCTCCTCGCCGGGAAGCCAGGCCTGGATGGTGCCGTGGTTCAGCGCCGCGAGACGGCTCGCCGTCAGGCCGCTGAGTGCGGGCACATCCGGAGCCAGCGCTGACAGGATCAGGGTCTTCACCAGTCGGTCGTCGGTGTGGAAGGCGTGCCCGGAGGGCAGGGCCTTGGCCTGCTCCTCGGTGACCTGATGCATGTCGAGCAAGGCTCTTCGCAGGCGCGTCGAGTAGATGCGGCGCGCCTTCTCGAACTGCTTGCCCAACTCGGCGGTCACGGCCTGGCTGTCCGAGGCGACGAGGACGTCGAAGAGGTCGCCGACGGGCACCAGGTCGTTGACCTCGAGGTCGTCGCGCCCGTTGACGAGCAGCTGCAGCATGACTTTGAGCGCGGTGCGCTCCCGCTGCAGTGCCTGGGAGAGCGCCACAAGGGTCGCCACGAGTGCGGGGCTGAACGGGTAGGTCTTGCGGAACGCCTCCTGGTCCGAGCCGGTTCCGCCACCCTCGTGCTGGCTGCCGCTGAGCAGCACGTCCCACAGCTCAGGCCGGCGGTCGATCCGAGCGAACGCCTCATCGAGGACCGCCTTGGCCTTCTCGTCCTTTGGTTTGAGAAGGCGCTTCTCGGCGATGACCGGAAGGTTGCGGTCCTCGAGCTTGATGTCGTCGAAACGGCCACGTGACCAGCCGAACACCTCGCCGAACGCGGCGCGCTCCGCCCCGGGCACGTGCTCGCCGAGGAACTCGGTGATGTCGCGCTGTCGAGAGATGAGGCTGACCAGCGGGATGGTGCGCCGGACGTCCTGCGCCTCGACGAGCTTGGCGAGCTTGGCCCCCTCGCTCGTCACGAACTCTCGGTTCTGCAGGTGTGCGGCCAACCACAGGATGAGCTCATCGAGGAACAGCACGATCGCGTCGTAACCGAGGTCGCCGGCATGCCGGCTCATCGTGGCCAGCCCGGTGTCAAGGTCGACGTACGAGCCCGTCGTGGCGAATGCGGAGAACATTGTGCGCACCAGGTCGCTGACGAGCGCGCTGCGCTGCGGGTCGCCCTCGGCGCGGCTGCGAGCCTGGTCGTACGTCGCGGCGTCCCAAACCGTTGCCACGCCCGCCATCCGGCCGAGCCCCCCGAAGCCGGCCGCTGTTGGGCGCTCATTGAGGATGGCGAAGAAGCGCTCGTCGCCATCCTGCGCACGCCGCTGATCGGCGTTCTCCAGCAGGGCGTCACTGCGGTGAACGGCAGGCAGCGGGGCGTCCGGGTGAGCCGCACGGATCTGGGCAACGTAGCCGCCAAGGACTGCCTCCTCGAGGTTCTTCGCACCGATGAGGTGGTAGGTCAGCGGCAGGATCCGCTTGCCCTGGAGGTCTGCGTCGTACTTCGTCACGACCGCGCCGAGCTCGGGAATGGCGCGGGCGTCGGGGTCGTGCAGCAGCAGCTGGTAGAGCACGGCCATGAAGTGGCTCTTGCCGGAGCCGAATGAACCATGCAGGAAGGCTGCGCGAGATCGCTTGTCCTGCAACGCCTGTGCCACCAGGCCGAGCGACTGGTCGAAGCACTGCGCCACCTGCGGTGTGACGACGTAGGTCGACAGCGTGCGCTGCTTCTCCTCGACGCCCTCTGCGAGGCCGACGACGAAGTCTTTGGCGGTGACACGTTCGGGGATGTCGATGACATCGCGGAGAAGGGTCACTGAGGTCAGCCTCTCGGGGTTGCGGCGCGTCGGCCGCGTGTGGCAGGTGCAGGTCGCCAGGCGGCGACGTCGTCCCGGGTCAGCCCGAGGCGGGCGAGCTCGCGGTCGAGGGTGGCGGTGACGGCCTGTGCTGGCGAGGTGCCCATGCGGGGGTCGACGTCGCTGTGCCACTGCTTGACCCAGGGCTCGAGCTCGGCGACCCCGGCCCACAGCGGGGTCAGTTGCACAGCCTCCCAGGCGTCGGTCTGCGCCCGGCCGAGGGCGAGCGCGGCAAGGGCCAGCGCCTGCTCAGCGTGGTTCCAGCCCGCCCAGCCGAGCACGAGACTGGAGTCGGCGCCCCGCTCGGCGCCCGGGTAGGAGATGAAGCGCTCCTTGGGCACGTCGAGCTTGCCGCGATGGCGCCAGTACGAGGGGCGGGCGAAGTCGACCGGCTTGTACTTCGGCGGCACGGCGATGGTGCCGACCTTCTCGCCGGCGTCCTCACGCCGCTGCAACTCCCACGTGCTCTCCCACTCGGCGCGGACGCGTAGACCAGAGTCCTTGTAGCGCAGAGCCGCCAGGAACGGCACGTGCTCGTCGACCAGGAGCCGGGTGAGCTCTTTGACGACGTCGCTGCCGCTGCGACCGGTCCAGAGGTCGAGGACGGAGAGGAAGTCGGCATCACCGGCGAGCCGGTCGGCTAGCTGCGCGATCGACTGGGGCTGCGGCCGGCCCGCATTGTCGCCCCACAACTCGGGGGCCTCTAGCCGGGTAAGCAACCACCCTCCCAACGCACGCTGCTCGCGGGCTTCCCAGGACTCGCTGGCCCAGCGACGCTTAAACTCCGGTCGCTCCAGCAGTCGCAGATAGGGGCGCTCCTGGATGACCGTCTGTCTGCGGACGTTCAGGGCGCGATACTCCTCTGGCCACTGGGCGGACGGCTCGGCGGTGGGAGTGCCGCCATGTCGCTCGAACCACGGGGAGCTCGCCTCGCCTTCGCTCAGCAGTTGTCGAGCCATGAGGACCTCAAAAGCGCGCTCGCCGAGCAGCAGTCCGGGTAGGTCGGCGCCACGATAGGTCAGGTCTTCGTCAACAAGGCCGTATAGGGAGTACACCTCCCAATCCAGTTCCTCCTGCAGCGAGACCATCTCCGCCCTGATGGATTGGTGTTGCTCATGCGCCTCGTCAAGGAATTGCCGCGTCGGCGCCTCGTGCGGGTGCAGCTCCGAAAGATCATGTCCCTTCAACCGCCTGGATAGCTCGTCCAAGCGACGCGAGATGGCCGTCGGGGCACCGTTCGGCAGCGGGAACTCCTGGAGCTTCGTTCCGGTGAACTCGTAGAACTCTTCCCAGTCGTCGCCCCTATAACCTTCGTTGACACCCCCATTTCCCTTGCCATGGCTGACCTGCTTTAGCCAAAAGCAGGCGGCCGACGAGTTGAGGAGCCCGAGCAGCTCGAGGTGCTCGTCCTCTGTCGCTCCCTCGGGCAGCTTGATCACAGGCGCAGACTGTTTGAAGACCTTCCCACCGCGATCCATCACAAAATGGTTGTGCGTAGCCACGAAGGCGAACGCAATGAGTAGGGACGCCTTGATGCGCGCCCAGGACGGCAATGTGTACTCAAACCACTCGAGATCGCGATCCTCACGGGTCTTGCCGAAGGCCAGACCCGACCTCAGGTTGCTCCGGTAGGGCCAGAAGACCGGCGAGGTGGCCAAACGCGTCGCAGCGCGCCCACCTTCGTATGGAAACACGGCCACCCCAGCGTCATGAATCCCAAAATCGCGCACCCGATCGCCCTCGACAAACGTTCGGATCTCTGCATGAGCCTGTTGCCACGACGGCGTGGGACGTTCCGATGAGTAGACCTCATCGTCGCCAGTGATTAGGCCGAATCCGATCGACTCCACGCGATCCCTCAGCCTCGCCGTCCGGGCTAGACCGAGTGCCGCCATTAGATCGTCGGCACCACCGCCACTTACGGACCAGGGGTGGGTGGCTAGCCGCTGGCGCAACACATCAGCGACGGAGATGTAGTCGTTCTCGAAGCCGGGCTCGCTTAGATGCTCGACGATCGACCGCCATACAAAGCCCATGGCCGGGTCCGCTGGGGCTGAGGGCTCGCCACGGATACCGAGGACGGCACGCAAGTTGGTGGCGCGCGGGTGACGGCCACGGCCGACCAGAATGACCGTGGGTGTGCCGTGACCGGGGATGTATGCCCCCGAGGTGTCGATGACGTAGCTCAGGTCGATGGTGGGGAAGAACTGCTCGATGAGTTTCTTGCCGAACTCGCGCTTCATGAACGAGTTCGACGTGATCTGGCCAACGAAGCCAGCCCGATCCTTGTCGCGTGCCGCAAGCCGGAAGAACAACTCAGCGAAGGGCACCGACAGCGCGTACTTGCCGGAGCAGGTTGGGTAGGCCCCTCGGTAGGCCTCGTTGAGGGCTCTGTCCTTGACGGTGATGTACGGCGGATTGCCTACGACGACGTGGTAACGGCCGGGCTTGAGGATGTCGGGGTGTTCGGCGAGGTCCTCTGAGGCGTACTGGTGCTCGCCGAGGCCGGTGTCGAAGAGCTCGCCCTGGCGCCCTTGCTCATAGAGGAGCGAGTCGCCGGTGCCGATGTGCAGGTCGTAACCTGGCGCGTCGGTCAGCCGGTGCAGTCCCGATGCCTTCAGGGCTGCGAGGGTGAGCCGGAAGCGGGCGATGGCGGACGCGAACGGGTTGATGTCGACGCCGTGGATCGAGTCGAGCGCGGCCTGCACCCGCTCTCGCAGGTCCATGCCGGGCCGCTCTCTGCCCCAGCGGTCGAAGAGACGCTGGAACGCGCCGAGCAGGAAGTGGCCGGACCCACAGGTGGGATCAATTAGTCGCAGACCGTCGAGCCCGAAGGTCTCGATGGCCGGGTCGAGGGTGAGATCGAGGATGAGCTCCTCGACAAACTCCGGGGTCTGCAGCAAGGCGTACTGCTTGCGGGCCGCCTCGGAAAGGTCCTGGTAGAGGTCGCCAAGGAAGCGCGTCGACAGGTCCGGGTCGGTGAAGTCGTGATCGAGTACTCCCGCCTCGGATGCGCTGCGCCAGAACGAGATCAGTGACTCTGAGGCGTCGGCGGAGATGGCCAGCCGGTGCAGCGGGTTGTGCTTCGGGTCGAACAGCGCGGCGACCGCGGGGTGGCTGGCGAGGTGGTCGAAGGCGGCCAGCAGCCAGCCGCGCTGGTTCTCGTGGGAGTTCTGAAGCAGCCATGCAGTCTCCCGCTCCGCTGCCTGACGGCGACGATCGCCGGGGCCGGAGATCCATGGATCGTGGATGAGCCCGTTGTCCTCGCAGAACCGCACGAACACAGTGCCCAGCACCCAGGCGACCGCGGCTTGGGTCACCTGGGCGTCGCGCCACTCGCTGAAGGACACCGCGGTCCGGCCGACCTCGACTGCCCGCGTGTGCTCACGGCGCAGCCGGTCGGCGACCTCGGCCTCTTCCGTCGCCCGGGCACGGACGTCGCCCTCCAGCACGCGCACCTGGCGCTGCAGATCCTTCAAGAGGGACTTCTGGTCGACGGTCACGTCGTGCTCCTGGTCATGCGATCGCTGAGACTGGGGGTTCGAGCACCCAAGCCGTTGGCAGGGTGAGCCACTGGGTCGGGGCGCCGACGGGGACTGCCGCGCCGTCGAGATCGTGCGACGAGCCGCTGCTCTGTGGGGCCAGCAGCCAGACGGCGTGGTCGCGCCGAGCGGCCAGGTCGGAGAGCGGCACCAACAGGTCGACGCAGCGGTGCCGTGCCAATATGCCTGCTCCCGTGAGGATGCTCGGGCCGCCGAGCGAGCGGACATGCTCGACCAGCGGCTCGGCCACTGTGCGGACGATCTGGTCGAGCTGGGCGCGGTTCGGGTCCGTGGCCGAGAGGGCGTCGGCACCAAGCACGAACGACCAGTCGGCTCCCAGCGCGTCGGCCTCTCGGCGCAAGTTCGCCATGAGCCAGGCGGTGACGTCGAGCTCAGGCACGGCGAACTCGTCCCGGAGCCGTCGGGTGGCGGCCGCGGCGTGGCGCTGGGAGACGGCGAGCGCCAGGAACCCCTGCTCTGCCAGGCTGCGCCGGAGCACATCGTCGACCTGTCGGACGTCGGCTGTTCCGGTTGGACCGTGCCATGTGGAGGACCTGGCTCCGGTCCCGCTGGAGGCAGACGACCTTGGCTGGAACACGTCGCCGTTCCAGACCAGGTCTGCTCCACTCTCGGCGAGAAGCACGTCGAGCTGGGGCCTGTCTGGCAGCGGTTGGGCCTCGGGGAAGCGAGCCCGCACCCGGCTCTGGATGGTGTGCGGCTTGAGCCCGTGCGCGCCCGCCACCAGCGATCCGGCGGCCAAGCGCAAGGCCCGACTGGCCGACATACCGCGCTCGTAGAGCTCTCCCCGCCCGCTGACCGCGGCGGCGCCCGACGCGGCTGCGGCCAGGGACAGGACGCGGCTCGCGCTGAGGCCTTCGAGGGCTGTCCCGGCGACAATGGCGCCGAGCCGCTCGGCGACCGTCGCCGGGGTGGCGAGCGTCTCACCACGGCCCAGGTCCTCCGCAGCTCGCGCGAGCCTCGCCGTCGTGTCGAGGCGCTCGTCCACGACGCTGGCTTGGCCGTCGCTGTCGCCGGCGACCATGACCACGTCGGAGACGCGACGCATCCCCACCGTGCCAGCACTGCCAGGCGAGTCGACCACCATGTGCAGCAGGGCGAGCGCCTGCGCAGTGCGTTGCGGCTCTTGCGCATGGGAGCCTCGCGCGTCCAGGAGGCGTTTGGCGATCTCGTCAGCGGTGGCGGCACCGCCAAGACCGTCGAGGAGCTCCATGACCTCGGCGCGCAGCTCGGCGGCGAGCTGCCGTGTGGCCGTCGCCTGGAGGTGTTCGTGCCACGCCTGCTTCACGACCGGGCGGGTCACGTCGAGCGCGTTCTCGACCTCGGTGGGCGTGGGCCAGGAGGTGGGGTCGCTCCGGGTGGCCGGATCGGGCTGCCCCAGGAAGAAGCGGACCACGCGGGCACCGTCCTCGTCGCCGTCGGGGAGGACCCCAGAGACGAGCGCGTCGACGCTCCGACCGTGGGGGTCAGCGGGGGCAGCACTGCCCAACCGTGAGCGCCACTCCCGCGCTCGTGCGACGATCTCGTTCTTGACGTCCTGCGCGGCCCCCCGAAGCTTGGGGAGCTCGAAGGCGTCGAGCCCCAACAGGTCGCCGACGGTGGCAAGACCGTACTGTTCCAGCGCTGACTGCGCTCGCGCAGACAGGCCAGACTGCGACAGCGGCGACTCGAGTGTCGCCTGAGCCGCCGCCGTGTCAGCCTCTTCGGCGTCGGTCTTCCCCGCGGCAGTGAACACGGCCGCCCAAGCTTGTGCCAGGTCATGTGGGTTGGCGAAGCGGGCGCTGGTGTCGCGGGCGAGGGCGCGTTGGAAGAAGGTCACCATCGCTTCGGCCGCGGTGGGATCAAAGGCGGCGCGGTCGAGGGTGACCTCGTGGTCGACCAGGGCCGGGTCGTTGCGGGCGTCCCCCCACCGCGGTAAGCCGCCCGTGGCCATCTCGTGAAGCGTGACAGACACGGCGTACAACTCTGCTGCGGGATCGTAGAGGCTACGCGCACCCGTCCCCAGGAACGGGTCGCGGTACCCGGGCGTGCCAGCATCCAAGTCGCGCGCCGGCACGCTGGCGAGGGAGAAGTCGAAGAGCACGAGGTGAGGTGCGCTGTCGGACGAGCGCTTTCGCACCGCGAGGTTGGCGGGCTTGATGTCGCGGTGGGTGATGCCTTGCTGCTCGAGGAGGTCAACCATCTCGATGAGGTCGCGACCCCATCGCTGGAGCTGGTCGAGGTTGAGTCGCCCTGCCTCGCTGATGGTGCTGGCCAGGGTCTTCTGACCCGCGAGCTCGACGAGCAGGCACGTGCGCCCCGACACGACGAGCGGCCCTTGGATGAGGCCAGCGACGAGATCGGACTTCGGCACGCGCGCGAGGACTGTGGCCTCCTCGACGAGCCGGTGGGCCTTGGTGTCGTCACGAGCCGCCTTGAGGACCGCTGTGGAGCCGCTCTGCTCCGTGACCAGCAGGGCGATCGAGGTGGAGCCCTGTCCGAGCTCGCGGACTACCGTGAGGCCGTGCTGGAGCACGTCGCCGCCGCTGGCCTCCAGCGGGTCGAGTCCGGTGCGGGCCTCCTCCGGGCGCGTGACTGCCTCGAGCACGCCGTCGAGCCCGTCGATGAGCTTCTCGATGCTGGCCGTCCGTGAGGCCGCTCGGGGATCCGTGGCGTCAAGGACCAGGATCTCGAGCTCGGGCGACGGTGAGTCGAGTACGGCGGAGAGGCTGAGCCCACCCTCGCGCTCAAGGCGCGCGCGCATGTCGGTCGGATCCGCGGCGGGGGCCGCACCGGTGAGCACGAGGTAGGACAGCGCACCTAAGGAGAAGACGTCGGCAAGCCGCCGGTCGGCGCTGACGCCTCGCAGCACCTCTGGCGCGGTGTAGATGAGCGACAGTCCTGCCTCGTCGTGCAGCGCGAGGTCGCGCGCGTGGTGGGTCGTGGCGCCGGACGCGATGTCGACCGGTCCTGCTGCCTGCCAGTCCCGCACCAGGACAGTGGGCTCGGCCGCGTGGGGGCTCTCGACCAGCACGGCGGCGGGGTCGAGGCCTCGGTGGACAAGCCCGTGCCCGTGGGCGTATCGCAGGACTTCGGCGATGCCACCAATGACGTTGAGCCGCGTCCCGAGGTCGGCGGAGGCGCCGGGGCCCGCGACCCAGGTGTCGAGCCGAATGGAGTCGGGATGGTGGTCGTAGACCAGGGCCGCGATCGCGCCCTCGGTCTCAGCGAAGGTCTTGGGCCTGATCAGCCCCGGGTGGTCCAGGCCTCGGAGCATGCGGTACTCACGCTCGGCCGCTCGCCGGACCAGCTCGATGTCGCTCGGGGCCGCTCCGGAGGGCTGGAACCAGCGACGCACCCGCGCGTGCTCGTCCGGGAAGGCCTCGTGCTCGGCGAGGTTGTCGAGCCATCCCCAACCGGAGGCCACCGGCTCCGGCTCGAGCTTCCACTCGCCCACCTTGAGCTGGGGCACGGCCCGGCGAAGTCCGGCGTCAGCGATGAGCCTGGCCAGGGCCTTCTCCTGCCCGGCGCTGACCGGGTTGCCTCGGTCCGGTTCGCGGCTGAGCCCGTCGAGGACGATCCGCGCAAACCCCTGCCCTCGCGGCTCCTCCCGACCGTAGATGCGGCGACGAACGTGCTGCGGGAGGCCGCGGCCATCTACCCCGGGACCGTGGAGGAAGAGCGCCTCGTGGACGTAAGGCACGGTCACGTTCTGACGCAGTCGCTTGGCGTGGTGGTCGAGCCAGGAACGGAAGGCCTTGGCCTTGGCGTTGGTGAGGTACAGCGGGTTGCGTCGGGCCCGGGGCATGCTGCCGGGTGAGCCACCCTCCCACCAGTCGTAGTCGTCGCCCGAGATCCGCCCGGCCCAGGCCTTGAGCTCGACCAGGTGTAGCCCCGCGGGTCCGAGCACCAGCAGGTCAACCTCGTAGGGCGTGCCGTCGACGGAGATGAACTCGAAGTTGGACCAGGCGCGGTACGGACTCGAGTCGGGGAGATGGTCGCGGACGTGCTCGAGCCCGTCTCGCTCGTGGGCGTAGCGCGACGGGGTGACCTCGGTCCAGCGGGGCGAGTCGGGTCTCACGCGCTGCTCCCCCGTTCCTTCGTCCGTGCTGTCAGGTCTGTTCCTCTGCTACGGCCTCTGCGACCAGGGTCGAACTTATCAACGCGGCCAGGCCGCTCGGCGCTGGATCGGGCTCGACATCGGTGCAGTCGACCTTGAGCTTCACCTCGAGGATGGCGGGGTCGGCGGCGTCGACCCTCGGGATGTCTCCTGCGGGTAGCAGGAGGGCTGACTCATGGGCCTGCTGCTCGTCGAACCGGTGCTCAAGGTGGTTGGGCCAGTCAGCGCCCAGCACGTCGGCAACCTGCTCATGGACCTTCATCTGACGAGCAGCGTCGCCGGCGAGCAGGTGCTCGAGCCGTGCGACGAGCTGCCCGATGGACGTGCCGGCGTGCGTCTCGGTCGTCATGATCGAGAGGACCGTGACCGCGCTGCCTGCGACAGGCTCGAGCTGCGGGAGTGAGAACTGGTGAACCCTCAGGTCCCTGGTCGTGGCCTTGACCTCGAGGCGGCTCCCGGGCGCGGAGAAGTCGAAGCGGGCGTCGACGTGGGCGTGCCACGCGTCGACGAGAGTCGCGGGAACGGTCGACTCGACGATCGCCAGGATCTCTGCCCAGAGGCCCAAGACCGAGCCCCTCATGGCGGCGTTGGCCGCGAACAGCCGTACGAGCCTTCGCATGCCCGAGCTGACCTCGCCCGGGGCCGGGTCGGGGCCTAGCAGCCTCACCAGGGCCGCCACGACGTCGAGGAACGGCGGGACGAGTGCCTGGTCGTCGACCTGGAACTGGACGACACCGAAGTCACCCTCCTCCCCTGGTCCGGCAGCATCAGGCACACCCAGGGTGCATCGAAGGTTAGGGTCGAGGGAAAGGCGACGCAGCCTCGTGGGAGGTTCGGGGTCCTCGTCGGCGGGGGTCAGGAGCACCAGTGCGCCGTTCAGGCCCCGACCGATGCGGTAGTTCTCGGCGCCCGGGATGGGCACGACGTTGAACCCGCTATCGGCAGGCGCTATGACCGTCTCCAACAGGAGGGCCAGGTCGGTGCCGGTGGTCACTGGCCGTCACCGTGCTGAACGAGGACGCCGCCGGCGAGGGACGCGGGGACGCGGAGACTGATACCCGGGACGCTCGGTCCGACTGGTCGTCCGTCTGGACCCTTGACCTGGACGTTGTGAACCTGCACCGACACCACGCCGGGGGTGAAGAACTCCTTGTCGCCCTGGTAGGGCCCCTTGGGGCTGCGGCCCTGCTGCAGGTTGTTCACGGTGATGTCGTCGGCGCGCAGCGAGCGCTCACGGACCTTGAGACCGTCCATGAGGGTGACGCTGGCCAGCAAGCCCGGCTGCTCGTCGAGGCGAGCACGAAGCAGCAGCACCGCCTGCGTGACCAGTGCGCGATCGTCCAGGTGCCCCTCCCAGTCCACCAGGAGGTGCTCAAGGAGGGCGGGGAGGTCGAGCTGGAACGTCGAGTTACGGCGATCACCTTCACGGGTGTCACGAGGGTCCAGCACAGGAGGTGCCTTGAGCGCGAGGACCATCTGTTGCACCAGGGCAAAGTTGTTGGCCCCAGCGGTGCCCAGCTGACCGAGCCGCGAGACCGAGACCCAGGTGTCGCCCGGGATGCGCCCGTGGAGGTACGGCAGGTCGACCACCGCTCTCCGACACGGCTTGAAACGAGGGTCCAGCAGCATCTGACGGGTCCACTTCTTCAGTGGGATTCCCTGCCGCGAGACCTCTTCCAGCTCCTTGCGGAGGATCTGCTCATGCTCCACGTAGTGCTCGAATGCATCCGCCGTGGCCGGTGCGAGCCACGCTCGACAAAGATCGCCGTAAGCCTGCTTGTAGCCGAAGAAGCGGGCCCGCTGCTGGATGCTGTCGGCCAGCCCGGTGCCCACGCTGCGTGGCATGTAGGTGACCGCCAGCCCTTCGACGGTGAAGCCTCGGTCGAGCTTGTTGCCGCCCACGAGGACCCACGCAGGTGCCGTGGCCCACTTGATCTCACCGTCAGCGGATGTGCCGGAGTTGACGACCTTCACCTGCGTCGCACTGATCCAGAACGGCACCTCGGTCAGCAGGTCGTCGATCGGCGGCAGGGGCGAGGAGGCGTGCTTGACCAGGTCCGCGTATGCCGGGGTGAAGTGCGCGTCGACAAGCTCCTGACGGTCCAGGCCTGGCGTGGTCAACAAGGCCCTCCAGGCGTGGAGGAGCGTCGTGACGAACTGGCCGTACTTGTCCTGCAGTCCCTGGGTGTGAGAAGGATGTACAAGCATGGAGACCTGGCTGTTCCCGCCTTTGCCAGCGAGCACCAGCAGGAAGGTGGCGAGCGCCTTCTCGAGGGAGTCTGGCGGCTCGACGAGTCCAGGGTCGAGGGCAGTGCTCACCTCCGTCGTCGACAGCATCTTGAGAAAGGACGACTTGTGGTCGCCGAAGAAGTACTGCCCGCCGGTGTAACCCGGGCCTGGCTTCAGCACCGAGACGAAGTCCGGTGAGAGCGCGTCCGCGAGGTTGACGAGCAGCGGGGCCTGAGGGGTCGCCGTGTACATCACGTAGCTGTGCCGGGGAAGAGCCTCGCGCAGCTTGACGATCGCGCTGTAGGTAGCCGTCTCGTCGTCCTTGGCGACAGCAGCGTTGAGTCCAGCCTGGTCGGCCTCGTCGTCCACCACCAGGACCGGGACCTGATCCATCGTCAGTCCGTACTGAGCCATCGAGGTCAGGAGCTCACGAAGCTTGGTGAGACGCGTCGCGTTCTTCATGACCGTGATGACCGTCGTGCGTCGGAACTTCTCGGGAACAGTTCCCTGGAGGGAGTCCCGAATGAAGTTCGCGACGTGGCCTGTCTCATGGCCGGCGACCGGGTTGTTGAGCAGATACCACGGGGAAAGTCCGCCGACGCGCTCGACCTCCAGGTCCTTTGCTAGACGACCGGCCGTCTGCTCGTGCAAGTTCTTCTTGGTTCCCGCCAGCAGGATGACCAGAGGGAAACCGTTGTCGCGAGCCATGGCCATCAGCGCGGTGAACGACAGCGTCTTGCCACTCTGAACGTAGCCAACGACAAGGCCCGTGCGGTTTGCCCCAGTTAGGTCCTTCGGCCCGCGGCATCTCGAGAGAATGCTCGCCGACTGCTTGCTCACCTGCGCGCGCGCCGCGTCATCGGAGAGCGAGCGAGCGAGCAGTGAGGTCGTCTCTGCCCCAACGGCAGGACTCCACAGCGCCAACGGGTCGACCCCCACGCTGACCACGTCAACGTGCTGCATCGTTGGAACGTCCATGATGGGGTCACACCTTCTTTGAGAGGATGTCGCGCAGCAGGTTGTTGACGTGCATCGTCACGAGTCCCGGTTGTTTGGCACCGCTGCGGCGGGCAAGCTCCTGGCCCAGCCCGAGAGCGACCGCCACGCGCCAGACGGGTTCCAGCTCCTGGCCCGGCAGCTCGCAATACGCACGCATGAACGGATGTGCCTGGTTGACGGTGAGGGTAAGCCTTGGCTCGGCGCCGCTCTGGTCAGGCAGCACGCTGAGCCAGTTGGAGTTGCCCTCGTCGCTCACCAGTCGGAGCTCGACGCGCCACACCTCGCCGAGGACCGCGAGGTCGAGGTCCTGATCAACCTGCACGACCTCGTCCGATGACGGCTGCTTGTTAGGCACGTTCCCGGCATCGGTCTCCTGCGACTCGCCGTGGAGGTAGGGGTCCTCCACGTCCATCTCGATGAGGGGATCGTGGATGTCGGTGATGACGGAACCAGACCTGAGCGCCTCAGCGATCCCTCGGATCATCTCGCCTGTGAGGTCCGTGGGTGCAGGGTCCACCTGCCGCGACCGGTACTCCTTGGCCTGACGAAGCAGTGGCTTCGGCGCAGCCTCGAGCTCAACGCGCAGCGCCTCGATGAACTCCTCCTCCTCGTCGTACCAAACGAGCGCGTCCTTCGTGTACGTGACGTTGAAGTCGTCCATGTGCAGCTCGCCAAACACACGTTGCGAGCGGAAGTCGTTAGAACGCCCGAAGATCTCCTCAGGTCGGTAGGTGTCCTCGCCCGCGCCCGTCACGACCTTGTTGCGGTAGAAGAGCGCGAGCCCAGCCGAGCGCGTCGCGCCCTTCTCGCGAATCGAGACGAAGCCCTTGACGCGACGACCGGAGTCCAGTCGTAGGTCGACGTCCTTGCGCCAGGTAATGGGCTCCCCTCCGGGATCGCTCCACAGCGGCGCCGTGAGAACGGGGTGCTCCTGAAAGGTGATGGGATCGCCGTTGAAGAGCAGCTCGACGTCGCCGTTGCGAAGGAACTGGCGGTAGATGGCGCCGAGGTACTCCTTGATCTTCGCCTGAGTCTTGGTCTGTGGAGTCCGGTAGAGATTGCTCATACGGATCTCGGTGAAGTGCGTCCGCCAGTCGGTGGGCTCATCGATGACCGCGAGGGTCTCGTCGCGCGTGGCGACGATCTCGGGGATGTCGAAGCTGACGGATCGGATGATCTCCTCGCCCAGGTGGCTGGTTCGCAGCGACCAGTTCTTGGCGAACCAGCAACAGGCTGCTTTCATCCCCACGCCGAACTGGCTCAGACCGGTGGCGTCCGTCGGCGGCTCGGCGACCAGGAAGGCGCGGTGCCAGTCGCCGTGCGCGATGCCGGCGGCGTTGTCCCGGACGACGATGGTGCCCCCCTGCGTCTTGTCGATCTCGATCTCGATGCGCAGGCGATAGTCAGGCTCGGCGTCTCGAAGGCGGTCGCGATTCGAGAGGTAGCTCTGGATGCCGTTGTCGACGAGCTCACCGAGTGCGTACCAGGGCTCGTACTTCATGTGCGGAAAGAGCCCGAGCATGGCTACGCCCGGACGAATGCTGACGGCGTCACTCATCGCGTTGTGTCCTAGTGGTAGTTCGACCCGCTCGACGTCCACCGACGCCGGGCTCCTACGGTCAGGGTAATCGTGGGGTGCGACAGCGTCCGTCTGGTCCGGTTGTGCGTCTTGGGCCGCGCGGGCGGCATGCTTCGCGGACGTGGCGGCTTCCCGGATGACCCGTCGGACCTCAGGTAGATCGATGTCCCTGAGCAGGCCTGATGGGGGTAGCCCTTCGAGGAAGAAGTAGCCGTCCTCCCACCAGACGGGGACGGCCAGACCGAGAACGTCGTACTTGACCGGCTTCGGCGGGTACTTGTCGACCTGTCGAAGGACACCGACGGGAACACCGGACTTCATGCACTCGACGAGCCCAACGTTCGCGTACTCGCGATCCCTCAGGTCGGGATCTTCGCCTTCCTGGTGGTAGGCGAAGTACCAGCTCCCGTCGCCACGATGGTGGACCTCCCCATCGGCGTAGGGACTGCTCGCCTGTATCCGGATGCTGAGGGCGTACGACAGGTCCCGAGGCTTGAAGATTCCTTTTGGTCTGGTGACCAGGAACGAGCCGTCAGAGAGTTGCGTCGGCCAACCCGTGACAGCCCCGGCTCGGTCCAGGAACCACTGGAGCCGCTCCTGGTGCGACGGGCTAAGACCGAACAGGCTTTCCAGATCCATTCGCTCGAGTCTGCCTGCTCAGGCGTGTTTTGGCCTGACTTCCGGGTATTGAGGGCTGTTCGTCACAGCCGCTACCAGTTCTGCCCCGCCCTCGGCTCGGGCGATGTCCTTGTGATTGGCCGCGACGTGACGCTTGAGTGCGTAGTAGGCGGCGCCAATGTGGATGGCGTTACCCATCTGCTTGTAGGACTTCGCGTCTGGCTGGTCGCCGAAGTCAAACCAGTCTGGGAAGCCCTGGAGGCGGGCCGTCTCTCGCGGAGTCAGACGTCGACCCAGCGGCCCGTAGACCGGAGTCTGTGCCATCGCGACCAAGGCCGGTGCGTAGGTGGGCTGCTTCGCGCGGATCCCCGAGGGACGGAAATGGAGCAGGCACTTGGTGAGGTCACGGACCGGCCCGTCACCGGCCTGCCACTCCAACTTTTGCCTGCTGGCTGGGAACGACCGCAACTGCGGGTTTCGCCTCAGCCAGCGGTCAATGGCCATCCTGTGGTCGCGATAGAAGGTGATGTTCTTCCGCTCGAAGACCTGTTTCCACTCCGGAGCAGCCTGATCTACAGATGCGTCTGCGTGCCAGTACCCCGACCACATCGGGAAGCCGGGCAACTTGGCCGGACGGACGGTTTGCAGGAAGTCGTTCCACACGCGGACCCACTCCAGCTCATCGGGCTGCAGAGAGTAAACACCTGCCCCCTCGACGCCCGCCTGCAGCACGTCGTCGGCGATACTCCATCGACCTGGGTCCCATCCCGCTACAGGTTTGGCGAGCAACACCGGCTCCACGTCGGTCTCGCGGCGCGCTCGTTCCACCCCGACGTACGTGCCCAGGATGTAGACCCGCTCACGATTCTGTGGCGAGCCCCCAAACTGGGGCGGCAGCAGATGCGGACTGAATACCGCGGGCTCGGATGGCACGCGGTATCCCGCTTCACGGAGGCCTTGAATCACGGCGTTCCAGACGGGCCGCTGTCGTGGGCCGGCCAGGTTGCGAACATTTTCGAGGAAGACCACCGCCGGTTTGCGAACCGCAAGGATCTTCAGGATCTCGTTCACCATCTGTCCACGAATCTCGGACATCCCGCGCTGGTGCCCACCCTTGCTAAATGGCTGGCAAGGGAATCCCCCCGCCAACAAGGCGTGCTCGGGCACGAGCACCTCCGCTTGCGCGGCTACTTCGACCACGTCGCCTTCCGGCTTCAGACCCCAGTTCAGGTCGTAGACCTCCGCCGCGAACGGGTCGATCTCGGAGGCCAACACCCCCGTGCCACCCATGGCGGACAAGGCACCGTGGAACCCTCCTACCCCTGAGAACAGGTCCACGAAGTCAAAACTCACGCTTGGCAATCTAAGCCCTCTCTGCCAGGTGCGAACGGACCGACACCCGTCGCCGGTCTCGACGCACCAGCTTAGGCGCAACCACGGACAGAGCGACGGGTCACAGCCCTCTTGCACCCTGGAGAGATGACCGCTGGCCGGGCCTTCGACGTGGCACGAGTGGTAAGAACGACCATGGCCTTCATCACGGACTTCTTCGCATCACACAGCGGGCCGTCGGCACGCAACCACTCAACCTGCTCGTGCGGGTGGAAGGTCTCCCAGCGCGATGGGCAGCGAGTCCTGCAACTGGACACCTACGGCTCAGAGCAGCGACAAGACCAGGGCACGGTCAGCCAGTCCATCCAGCTGGATGAGGCAGGGGCACGCGAGCTAATATCAGTCATCCGCGAGGTCTTTCCAGGGGCATGACTCCTGTCCAGCGTTGGACGACCGAGCCTGGAAGAGTGAGACCTGGCCCGGAGTTCAGTGCGCGCATGTCGGCGCTTGCCCGGCGGGACACCAGGCCGGAGATGGAGCTTCGGCGCGCCCTCCATGCGCGGGGGTATCGGTACCGCGTGCAGTCGCCCGTGCCGGGGCTTCCCCGCCGACGGATCGACATCGCCTTCCCCCGCCGCAAGGTCGCCATCTTCGTCGACGGCTGCTTCTGGCACGGTTGCCCCGACCACTGCAGGATCCCCTCTACCAACCGCGAGTGGTGGGAATGGAAGATCGCCCGCACCCAGAGCCGCGATGCCGACACCGACCGTCACCTCGCAGGCCTGGGTTGGACTGTGGTGCGAGCGTGGGAGCACGAGGTGATCGAAGAGTCCGTTCGCGCAGTGAAAGGTGCCTTGGAGCAGAACTAGTTGCCACACGAGGGCGTGCGGCACGCATTCGCTAAAGTGCTCGTCCAGCTCCTGACGACCGGCTCGAGCACCTGAGGGACCTGCGACCACCGTTCGTTCCGCGCAGCCGCAGGAGTGACTGCGGCTTGGACGTCGGCTGCCGTACCGACTGTGCTGGACGAACTCTTGGTTCCCCAGACGCCCGAACCCGATGTCCCCTCGGGCGGTGTCGGTGACGATGCCCCGCGGTGCTCGGCACGTGAAATCCTGCCTACGCCGACGCAGTGAGTCGGCCCCGCCGCACGCCTCAGCGGCGGTCTCGCCTCATCGGTGGATGCAGAGGAACACCGCTCTCTGCCACATAGGTGCGGGAGGGCCTGCCTCGGGCCTCCTTCTTCATGTTCCCCGTCTCCCGCAGGAAGCCCTCGATGGCCATGACCTTGCGGTGGAAGTTTCCGGGGTCGAGAGTGTCGACGCCCCACACGATCTCGTATACCCGGCGCAACTCCGCAACCGTGAACTCCGGCGGACAGAAGGCTGCGGCCAGACCCGTGTACTCAAGCTTGCTCCGCGCCCGCTCGATGCCGTCCGCCAGGATCTGGGCGTGGTCGAACGCCAAGGACACCGGCGAACCCCCGAGGACCTCATCCACCGGCAGCCACATGGCGTCGGCGGCGTCGGACCCCGCTGTCGGTTCCGGCGCATCGGCCGTGAGAACCACCCAGGCCACGGTCACCACCCGACCCCGCGGATCACGATCGGCCGCACCGTAAGTGCGCAACTGCTCGAGGACGACGTCCTCGGGCTTCAGGCCCGCCTCCTCCTCGAGCTCCCTGTAGGCGGCCCGCTCGATGTCCTCGCTCGCCTGCACGAAGCCCCCCGGTAGGGCCATCCCACCCTTGAAAGGAGCCCCACCACGCTTCACCAACAGCACGCACAACCTGTCGTCCCGAATCGTCAGCACGACAAGGTCGGCGGTCACGCTGAAGATCGGGAAGTCGCTCACATACTTCGTGGCGCTCACTGGGACCTCTTCTTGTCGTGTTGACAATTGTGATGGTGGAACATATCTTGTCTCTAGGACAATTTATCACGACGGAGGTCGCCATGGAGTTGACGACGCGACAGACGGACCGTACTGCCGGGGTGCTGCTGGGGCAGGCGTGCGGAGATGCCCTCGGCGTCCCCTACGAGTTCTCGGCTCCTCCGGTCAGTGACCCGGAGATGCGTGGAGGCGGCCTGGGGCCGTACGCGCCCGGCGAATGGAGCGACGACACGCAGATGGCCGTGTGCATCGCTCGCGTCGCGGCGACCGGCGCCGACCTCGGTGCCCCGGACGCACTCGACCAGGTGGCCGCTGCCTTCCTCGACTGGTTCGACGGCGGCGCCACCGATGTGGGCACACAGACGCGTCACGTGATCACTACGACGCTCGGCGGCCCCGGCGGCGGCCCCCTCCACGCGGTGATGACCGACTCGGCATCCGAGCTGTACGAACGCACGGGGCGAGCAGCGGGCAACGGTGCGCTTATGCGCACGGCGATCGTGGGGCTGAGCGCTCTCACCAACCGCGACGCCACGGCCCACAACGCGCGTGCCATCGCCGAGCTGACGCACGCCGATCCGCTCGCCGGGGACTCCTGCGTCATCTGGAGCGAGCTCGTGCGACGCGCGGTCCTAACTGGCGAGATCGACGCCTGGGGCACCCTGAGTCTGCTGCCCACCGAGCGACGTGGTCAGTGGGCACAGTGGGTGCGCGACGCGATCGATGACCCTGAGCCGAAACGGCACTCCCACAACGGGTTCACCGTCGTGGCACTCCAGGCTGCGCTGGCAGCCGTCGTCCGGGCGAACCGGTCCTACGACGGGCCACGCGCGGTCCGTGCCGGCCTCAACGGGGCCGTCCTCGCTGGGGACGACACCGACACCGTGGCCGCGATCGCCGGCGGCCTCCTCGGCGCATTGCACGGCGCCTCCTCGGTCCCAGCCGAGTGGCGGCGCATCGTTCACGGATGGCCCGGCATCCGGGCTCGCGACCTGGTTCGCCTCGCCGTGGGTACGGCCCGCGGGGGGCTCGACGACCGCCGATGGCCGGCCACGGGTCGGATGCCGTACGCCGGTCAGGGGGATGCGCAGCGGGCGCTCGCGGTCCCTCATCCTCATGACCGTGAGGTCCTCATCGGCACCATGGCGGACCTGGCACGCACCCGAGAGCTCGGCGTGGATGCCGTGGTGTCGCTCTGCCGGCTGGGCACCGACGACGCGCCCGCCGCCGGCGTCAGACCGGGGGACCACGTCGAGATGTGGCTGCTCGACTCCGAGCGGCCCGAGGACAACCCCCACCTCGATGCCGTGCTCGACGACGCGGCCGCAACCATTGAGTCGTTCCGGTCCGAAGGCAAGCGGGTGCTCGTGCACTGCGTGGCTGCCCAGCAGCGAGCGCCCAGCGTGGCGGCTCGGTACGCCGTGCGCCGCGGCATCCCCCGGCATGTTGCCGAAGCGGACCTGAAGCGCGCCTTACCGAGGATCCGCGGCGCTGGGCTCCTGTGGCGAACCGCTCTTGGAACCGAAGTACCCACCGCGACGAAGGGACCCTGACATGGCACCGATGACCGAGGTTGCGCGATGAACATCGACCGGGCCGAGGTGGAGTCGTGGGAGAACGGCATCCGAGGAATGATGCTTGGCCTGGCGCTCGGCGAGTCGTTCGGACGCGGGCTGCACCCGCACCCGAGCCGCGTCATCAGGGCCGGCGTCTCGACCCAGCTCGCGGCGTTCACGACCGAAGGGCTGATCCGGGCCATGGTGCGGATGTCGCACAAGGGCATCTGCAGCCCTCCCGACGTCATCTGGCAGGCCTACCGCCGGTGGGCAAAGGGCCAGGGCATCTCGATCGCTCCCACCGTCAGCGACGCGGCGATGGCCGGTGAGGCGGATGGATGGCTCAAGGACGTCTCGGCCCTGCGTGAGCGGCGAGGCAGCTCGCCGAGCACGGTCACCGCGCTGCAGTCGGGCCACCCCGGCACCCCGGAGCGACCGACCAACCAGAGCATGGGCTGCCAGGGCCTGACACGCGTGCTGCCTTTGGCCGTGCTGGCCTTCCAGGGTCGCACCGACCAGGCAGTCGACCTGGCTCGCCGAGTGACCGCCCTGAGCCACGGGAGCCCCGTCGGCCTGGGGGTCACCGCCGCCGGCATCGCGGTTGCCGCACATTGCATTCGGTGCGACGACGCCCAGGACGGTCTCCACGAGGGGGCCAACGCGACCCACCACCTCGGTTTGCCTACATCGGTGTCTAACCAGTACCTCGCCGTGTTGGGCCTCGAGTACGGCAAGGGGTCTCTGCCACGACTTCGTGAGATCGCCCCCGACAAGACCTCGAGGTCGGCGCTGCTCGGTGGCATGTACGTCGCGTCGACCTACCCCCACCCCCACCAGTTCACCGAGGCCTTGGCTTTCGCGGCGCAGGCGCCCGACGGCGACTCGGTCGGGGCGGTGACAGGAGCACTCCTCGGCGCCAGCCATGGGGCTTCCCAGCTGCCCGTCGACCTCGTCAGCCGGCACGAGCTCGCGTGGGTGCTCGACACCTTGGCGCGCGATGCCGTCCTCGAGTTGACGGACTCCCCCGGCGGCAGCGACTACGAGACTCCGAGAGACCGGCATTGGTTGACCCGCTACCCCGGCTGGTGAGCTGGTAGTTCACTACTCGTGCCGGGCGCCCAACTGGTCGAGGCCTTCGACAAGAGGACCCCAGGTGCCCGAATCCCTGCTGCGTGCGGCTCGGACCAGTTCGCGGGCCTGATCGGCCAGCTCGCGGTCGGCGTCTTCACCCAGTAACCCCGCAAACCGCCTGTCGAGCAGCCAGGAAGCGTCACGAGTCGCATAGGTGCCTGCTCGATCGAGAACCAGCTCCAGGGCACGCCGCGGCGAGTCGGTGCCGAGATCGCCGAGGTAGATCCACTCGAGCTGCCCGTCCCACAAGCGAGCACGCAGCCGATCACCCCCCTCCGACGCATCGAGCTGTGTGCCGAACCGATCATGGCTGTCGGGGCGGTGGTGGTCGCGGTAGGCCTGCACCTCATGTGCGAGCCGCAAGACGTTGTCGTCGGTGAGAGACGTTCCGACGACGAGAAGGTGCTTGGTCAGGAGCACGGACTGGAGTAGCGCTGCAGACGGCCGGTTCTGGGCGTCGTACGTCACCATGTGACGCCGTGTGAGGACGATGCTGTCGGGGCGCTCCACGTCTCCATGGAGCTTGAGAGCCCAGCGCTCGGAACCAACGGCGGATGCCCACGGTAGGACGCTCTCCATGGACCGCTCGGAGGCTTCCACCGCCCGTTCATAGAAGCGGTCGTAGTTCGTCGTCACCGCGTTGCGCACACCAAGACCGGCAAGGAGTCCATGCAGGAGTGCCGGGCGCGGCGCAGTCCGGACGATGTCTGCGACTTGTTGCTGGAAGGTCTTGCCCGCGGTGGCTTGGATGAGCTCGGCCTGGTCGGTGGCACCCAGAGCCCGGAACGCCTCGGAGTCCGCACCGGGAACCTCTGCAGCGAGCTGTTCGACGAGCTCCTTCCAGGACGGCAGGCCGGCAGGCATGCTCGTGCCCGCCCCGAGGAAGAGGGCCAACTCGTCTCTTCGTGCCCGGTTGCCAATGTCCGTGGCCACGCGGTCGATGCCCTGCGAGACGGCACGGGTTCGACGGACATACTGTGCCGCCGCGAAGACAGATGCCTCCGGGGTGACGATGGCAAAGTCGAGCCCGGTCGACTCCGCGAGGCCATGAAGATGATCTACCAGCAGTTTCAGCACGCGCCCTTGTTCATGGCGATGACCACCCCGCCCTATGCCGAGAACCGGCAGGGCCACCAGCGGCCGCTCCCGGCCTCCTTTTGGCGTGAGTCGTTGAGAAGCGACATCATCCACTGCGCTCGAGAGCCGCTCCAGAACCAGGGAGTAGTCACCGTCGGCAACCTGGACCAACCACTGCTCGGCACCATCGATGCGCCCCCATCCCTTCGACCACGTCGAGGGCGCTGTCGGCCACGGCTGTCCGAGCAAAGGTTCCCAGATACGGTTGAACGACAGGCTGCCATCCACTGGAATAACCGCGGCATCGTGCGTCAGCTGCTCGATCTTGCCGTGGACGACGAAGACATGACCTGACATCCGACCTCCAGTCGTGTGCACCCGGCGGGATGGGCGGCCTACGCCGAGTCCCCACTGAACCCACCATCTCAGACGTCGATGGAACCGCCGCTGTCTGATCTGGCCGGAGGACATGCCTAGACGCCGACTCGGGTGAGAGTAGCGGGGTGAAGTGCCGAAGGGGGCCAGTAGGCGATGGCCACGCTCAACGTCAGCACGCCCCTAGACTGCCACCTTCCCAGGCAGCCACCTCAGTCTTCGAGGATGCGATCGAAGGCGTCGATGGCGGCGTCGTCACGCCGCAATTCATATCCGGCTGCGGTGAGGTCATGGACGACGCGCTCCACATCGTCCTCCGAGAACTCGACCCACTCCTGGCCGACCATGCTGCGCTCGGGCGTCAGCCGTTCGCGGACGTCGGCCGGCAGCTTCTCAAGCGCCAGCATCCCGGCGTTCGGTGGCCAGTCACCGTCCGCGACGAAACCGAGCTCGCGAACGTCGTAGTGCTCGTCGTCCGCAATCTCATCGTCATCGGCGCCTGGTGCGTCTGCGGCACGCGCCTCGCCGTACGTGGACAGCGACAGGACACGGCGGATCTCGGACGTGGCCTCCTCGATCGCGCCCTCGGGGACGATGGTCAGGTAGCCATAGGGCGATTCGCCGTAGATGAGTGCCGTTGTCATGATTTCGACCCTAGGCGAGACCACCGACAGTCGCGCGGCGACGTACGGTTCCCCTTCCGACGCACTGCCAGCGGGAGCTCCTCATGGTCGTAAATCATCATGCTGGCGGACGCTCGACAGCTCGACACTTCCGTCGGCCCGCTGCCAATAGTGCAGGCGTCTGGCTTGAGGAGCGTTGACCTGCAGGGCTACCCGCCAACAAGTCGACCCGTCCGGGCGAGTCACATAGGCGGCATTGCCGCCGTCGGACCTCCGGAGCTGATGCGTTTCGCGGCCCGCCAGCTGGTGGACCCTGCCGGTGAGGATCTCCACGAGGACCTCCACCACCTTCTGCCGGTCGATGCCCTCCGTCGACTGCCAGGACTCGAAGAACCTCGGGCCGACCTCGTATCTCGCCAGAGGCAATGCCACCTTTTCGGCGGCAGGAACGCGACGCGCCCACGCGAGCCGAACGTCGAACTCGAGCTGCTCCCTCGGGTCGCCAAACAGATTCGCATCGTTCGCCGCCCGGCCCAGTTCCTCCGTCAGGGACTGCACCTCGCGGCGACGACGCTCTGCATCATTGCCGGCCTCCCGAGCTTGGCGCCGAAGCTGTTCGCGGGATCGCTCCAGTCGCTCCACTCTGGCACGGACGACCTCAAGCTCATTGAGGAACGCGTCTCGCTCGGACTGAAGGGCGGCAACCTCCGCAGGGTCGGCCGACAGCAGGGTCGGAACTGTCGACGTCTCGACGGGCGACGGTGACGGGGTGGCGACCGCGGCCTCAGCCCTGTCTTCGGCGGAGTCCGGCGCCTCGACTGCCACCCTGGTCAGCCACGGCGGCCCGCCAGTCAGGAGTGCGGCCGCCAGCGGCTCGGCATCATGGTCTACGTCGATGAGAGTGAGGCGCCAGCCCTTGCCCTCCGGCTCCCCCACCTTCACGACAGTGGCGATGACCGTCTCGCCGACCGTCATGAGCGCCGTCAGTGGAACGCCGGGGGTGGCGCTGGCATCCTCAGCCTTAACGAAGACGCGGGTACCCGGGACGAGTTCGACGTGGCAGCCACCCGCGTCCAGCCGCGTCACCTTGGCGAGGACGGCGGCCCCAGGCTGGTAGGCGACGAGGAGTTCATCAGTCGGAACCAGCGAGTCGCGCACATCGAGTCGTCGGTGGGCCGGGTCGAGTCGACCCCGGACCTGCATGCCCTTCGAGAAGAGCCTGTCAGCCTCGACATCGGCGACGGTCAGTTCCGGCCAGATGGTGACGACGCCTCGGCCAGTGGTCACCAGCGCCCGTGAACCGATCACCCCCATGACCGTGCCCTGCAGCATCGACGGTGGCCCGGGGTGTGGGGGTGCCGAGCAGACCGGCCGCGAGCGCCATGGCCATCGCGTCACTGATGAGAAGGTCCGTCACCCTCTCGCGGTCCTTGACCCCGTAGGCGAACCGGAGTGGGGACCGGGACGGCTGGGTCGTCCACTCGAGGTCGACCGGGTACACCCGGCTGGCCCCGCCGTACACCTGCGTCATGGGCGGCATGGCGTCGGAGAAGGCCCAAGACACGTCTCCGGTCGGGATGACGTGCACCTCGGCGAGGTTGCCGAGGGTCGACACGACGTCTTCCTGGTTCACGTACGGGTCGCTCTGCCCCGCGGCCGTGCTGATGACGACGACCGGCCTGTTGCGGGCACTGGAGTTGAGCCGGGCCGCGAGCGCGCGTGCTTCTGCCTCCGACTTCACGTGCACGACACCCATCCGCCCCAAGTCACCTCCCTCGCCGCTCAGGCCACACGCTAGCGGCTGGCCCTGTCAGCCCCGCTTCACGGAGTCCGATGTCCACGTCACATGCCGGGGCGGGGCCGACAGCACCATCGCAAGCCCGCAACTGCGGCCTCGGGCCGAAGAAGATGTCGAGCGACCCGAGTGGTCCCCTGATGAGCAGCTCACAGTGGCACCTCCTTGCAGGCCGTGCCAGAGTTCCCTCATGTCACTGGTGTCGTGCGAGAAGTGCGGCGGTTCAGATCTCGCCCGCGACCGAGACGCCGCTGCGGGCGACGGCATTCCGGTGATCTGCCTTTCCCGCGGACACCACTTGCGCCGTGCGTACGCGCGTGCGAGCACTGAGTGCGGGGTGTCCAGATGCGCCTTGTACGAGCGGGCGGGGATGATCGCAGTCGGCCCTGAGACGAGCGCACGAACGGGTTCGAGCGCGTCGTGGAGCCCGTCCCACTGGCCTCGTGTCAACTCGTCGAGGGAGGCGAAGTCCTCAGCAGTGACCCCCGGGACATCTGAGTTTCGGTGTCGTGACGTGCGCTGGTCGGCTCGGCCATGGCCCACCAAGGCCGCCTTGCACGCGCCTGCTCTTCACCGCGGACCGCATGGGCGGCGAGGTCGACGCCGCTGGTGGCGATGACGTTCTGGAGGACCTGGACCGGCTCTTCCGACTCGACCTCACCGTGGGCGGTGGCGGAGTCAGGTTCGTGCGCGGTGTCGACGTAGAGCCGGTTCGACTCCCGCCCCCTACTCGCCATGACGTACAACGGTTCGCGCAGCGTAGTCGCGTTCACGTACGCGTGCGCCGTGTCTACCGTCCGACCCTGTGCCCGGTGCGCGGTAGATGCGTACCCGAGTTCGACGTGATCGCGAACATAGTCCGCAGGCAGTACCACAGCAGCGGATCCACCTGGTCGGGTCACGCGTAGCGAGCCTTCATCTCCGGTGGCGGTGACGACCCAGTCGTCGCCGTTCTTGACCCACCCGTGCCCGGTCGTCAGGGCACGCAAGTTGAGCCGGGTTACGACCACGTCCCCGACTCCGATGACCGTCCCGTCGCCGCACCGTACGCCCTCTGGCGCGACCTCCCCGGCCCGCACTCGCCACGCGTGCGCGCGGGCGTTGAGTTCGTCCACGGTGTCCGCGTCGGCGGCGGCCATGAGCGAGGCACGCCCGGCGAGCCGATCAGTCAACCAAGCCTCGAACAACAGGTCCAGCATGTCCCCGCGCTGGCCGGACTCGACACGACCATGGGAGACGTACTCACCGGCAACCGTGCCGTCGCCGACCCGCAGCCGCAGCGTCGCTTCGCGCTCCCACTTGTCCCTGAACCGGCGCACGTCGTAGAGGGTCGCGACGTCCGACCCTGCCGAGTCGACGAGCAGCTTGAATGCGCCCCCGGCCTGCACCGGCGATAGCTGCGCCCAGTCACCGACGAGCAACACCTTCGCACCCGCCGCCGTGGCGGCGGCGGTTATGTGGTCCAGGTCTTTGGTAGCGGCCATGGACGCCTCGTCGACGATCACCAGTTGCCCCGACCGCAGAGCCCAACGCCGGTATGCCGCCAACTCCGCACGTGCCGCCAGCTGGAGTTGCCGGGTAGCTGGCGAGGGGTACGCGTTGGACAGGCGCGCGGCATACTCCCGCAACCGCGCTTCCCGCTCCGGGAGGGAACGGTTTTCGCTGATCCACTTGGAGGTGTTTTCGGTGGGTACACCGACTGCGTCGGCGAGGACATCCGCCGCGGCCGCAGATGGCGCCAATCCGACCACCGACCAGGGCCCGTGCTCGGCCTCCCACGCCGCCCGGAGTCCGGCCATGGTCGTCGACTTACCGGTGCCTGCGGCACCCACAAGCACGTCGAGCCGCCGACCGGAGGTCACGACGGCGGCCACGGCATGGGCCTGCTCCGCGGAGAGGACGTGCTGCTGGCCGGGTACGACCATGCGCCCCAAACGGTTAGCGACGGGCATGGTTACGGCGGGGGCATCGCTGGCCTGACCAGCGATGAGCAGGCGACCCTCGGCGTCAAGGAGCTCGGCGGTGGCGAAGATCTCGCTATTGCGGGCCCGCAGCATGCTCGACCCGTCCGGCCGGCGCAAGTAGCTCGGCGCATACAGCGCCTCGACGGGGGTGAGCATGACCGCCCGTTCCGCGGCGAGCGTGGCCGTACGCTCGCCCACGTCGATGCGATCTGCCGGGGTGGCGAACCGAACTCCGTGCAGCTGCCGGTGCGCTTCGGCGAGCAGGTTTGCACGCGTGAAGGTGGCCCTCTTGTCGGCGACCTTCGCCAGCACCAGCGATGCGGCGTCGGCGAGGATCCGGTCCTCGAGGTCGTGGGCAGTGACAAGCTTCTGAGCTTGCCGTCCAGCCAGGCGAGCGACCCACGGCTGCTCGTCGTCGCCAACGAACTCGCTGGCGCGGTCGCGCCAGCCGTGGATGAGTTCGGCCAAAGGCTTGAACTGCTTGGCCTCGCGGGTTGCCAGGGTGGCCTGTTGCCGGAGGGTAATGATCTCGCGAGCGGTGGGTTGCCCGCCCCGAGAGGCGATGAACGCCTCGACGAGCTCGTCTTTGGCGCGCTCTATCACGCTCGATCGTTGCGAGAACTCCTCCCGTAGTTCCCTACTGACCCCGTCGACTTCCCACTTTGGCTCCGCCGAACGGGCCCGCTTCTGGGGCACCCAAGCCCACCCCAGATCGCGGGTGAGTTCATCGGCAAGGAGGCCGTTGTACAGCTCGGACAGACCGACCACGGCTCGGAACAACGCCTTTGAGTCCAGGGTCCGCCATTTGCCGTCCATCGCTGACTGGACCCGGTTGAGGACCACGACGTGCGTGTGCAACTGCGGATCGCCGGCGCGGGAGTCCCAATGGTCAAACGCCGTTGCGACCACGCCACGCACGTCCTCGGAGACTGCTCCTGCATGCCCGGTTCGGGTGGCGAATACTTGCGACTCGGCATACCCGATCACCGCCTGCAACGCGCGTCGGTGCGCCGCGTGGATGCGCGCACGTGTGGGGTCGTCCGCGAGCGCCCACGCCACCGACACGCTCTTGGGGACCGAGAAGGTGAGGTCGAACCCCGCCACCGAAGCCCTCGCCCGACGCACCCGGCCAAGATGGTCGACGAAGACCATCCCTGCACCGGTAGGCGGTCGCCCGAGCTGCTGGCCGGTCACCGGGTCCTGGAGCATCCCTAGCATCCGCCACAGCTGAGCTTCACTCACGAGCGAGCCCGCCTGGACGCCTTCATCGGCGCCCAGACCGGCCAAGCCAGCGCCCAGGAACCAGCCCGGCGGTGTCCCGGTCATGGCGTAGTACGCCGTCAGCCCGGCCGCGCGATTCGCCTCGTCAGCTCGCGCGACCGAAGACATCAAGTAGCGGTACCCGGCACCCAGCGTCATGCGGCGGATTGACATGGTCACGCGACGATGACTGATCCGTCGGGGCACCGTCGGCGACCACCTTCGACACCTTGGTGCCAGACGTGTGGCGCGACCTTGATTGCCGGTACCTGGCGGGCTGCTGGTCGCTAACTGGGAGTGCGGCTTCAGGTTGGGCCTAGGCCCGTGCTGTAGTGAGGAACGAACGCCTGCCGCGACGGGGGTGTCGGGTCCTGGGCCCGCCCGCGGTTACGACCTGCTTTCGAACTTCGATCGATGACAGCGGCGGTGCCGGCGGGCCTGGGACTTCGTGCTCATGGTGACCCCCGCGGCGGATGTACCTTCTCGACAACTCGGGAGGCACCCATGGTCAGGCACGCAATCGACGAGGACGCACGCAGGCGACTGCTGAACGCTCAGCGGGCCGAGGCCCTTGCCATGAAGGCATGGGCGGCCGCGAAGCGGCGTCGCGAGCAGCTGCAGGTCGCGGTCGACTCGTCGGATGCCGCTGTGGAGGGCACGCTTCGCGCGCTCGTGGAGACAAGCGGCGTGGATCGGGCTGCGTTGTTGTCGGGTGTTCCCAAAGCAGACCTTCGCCGTACGGTTCGTCGAGCAGTTGGGACGTGACACACCGCGCTGGGCCTCTGGCTACCTGGTGCGGCCGCGCTCAGCCTCCGATCCGAGGGGGCCTCTCCACTCTTGTCGCTGGCGGCACACCAACTGGCTCAGCGCGCGACCCTGGGTCTCGATGCTGGAGCGACGAATGTGGAACGAGGCGGCGGCTGCGAAGCCCTCCGCGGAAGAGCGCGCCCGGTCCCTCCTCGGCGGCCACGGTTCTCGATGGGCTCACGTCCAAGGTGTGGCTGCGAGAGCGGAGGAACTCGATGTCTCCGAGGACGTCATCAACGCGGCCTGGCTCCATGACATCGGCTACGCCGACCAGCTCCGAGACACCGGGATGCACGCCATCGACGGAGCCCTCTTCTTGCGGCGGGAGGGCTGGCCTCCCGTCATCTGCAGTCTGGTTGCTCGACACACCGGCGCCGCCTTCGAGGCTGAGGAGCGGCACCTCGTCGAGGCTCTCGACAAGTTTCCCGACCCGCCACGGGAGCTGCTGGACGCACTGACACTGTGCGACCTCACAGTCGCACCCGACGGCACGGAGTCCAGGATCAGTGAGCGCCTCGGTGAGATCTTGGCCCGCTACCCAGAGGGCCACCCGGTGCACACCGCAGTGCGACGTTCGCGCCCCCACCTCGAGCTGGCGTGCAGGCGCGCCATCGGCGCACTCGGCCTAGCCGAGGGCTGGGGTCTCTCGGCCCTCTAGGGCGTGCTCGATGCGGAGCCTCATTGACGGGTGCATGTCGAGGTCGTCGAGGTCGCTCGGATCAGACCAAACGACCTCGCTGCTCTCCGAGCTGGTCCGCGCGGACCCTCCCGTGAGCCTCGCCCGGAAAGCCAGGGAGAACTGCTGGCGGACCTCGCCGTCGTCATACGCCATGACGTGCCGAGGGTTGGTGTAGGTCCCGGTGAGCGCCACGACCTCGACGTCGTACCCGGTCTCCTCCTTCACCTCGCGAACCACGGTGTCGACGATGGACTCCCCTATCTCGTGGCCGCCCCCAGGCAGGGCCCAGAGGTTGTTATCTGTCTTGTGAATGAGGAGCACGCGACCGGCGGCATCCTGGACGATTGCCACGACCGACGGCACGACCGAGTTCGCCTCCGGTGCGTTGGGGTCATCGATGTAGTCGATCCGTCCCATTCTTCGAGGCTACGCGAGGTCCTCCCCCGTCACCGCCTGGCCGAGCTCCCAAACCCGTTCGAAGGACGCCATGTGGACGTCGAAGAGCCGCCCGCCATCCACACGGCGAAGGTGAGCCACCGGTGAGTGGTTCGCCGGCGCGCCAAACAGGTGGTGGTTCGCCAAGAGGTCGTCGTCGAACCGGAAGATCGACGCGTACAGCGTGCACCCGTGGCGACGACCTTCGATTCCTGGCACGTCGAGGATCGACGAGAGGTACTTCCAGCTAAGCCTGCACCTGTCGGCGAGCGAGCTTCCGATCTGCTCCTCCACGCCACGGACCGCGACAGCCTCCGACGCAGGGTCGCCGAAGAGCAACCGTACCCGCACTCCGGATAACGCTCGCTGGGCCAGCAAGTCGTCGAAATCCGGGAGGGTGTCGTGCAGGAAACTCGCAGCGAAGGCAAGCAGTGACACCTCCTTCACCGAAGCGCGGATCAGCTGGCGCCAGGTGTCACTGGGCACGGATCCGCGGCTTGGGTACTGGCCGATGATCTCCGCGGCAGTGGCGGACTGCGTCCTGCTCTCGGACAGCGCCTTCGGCCAAAGGTAGAGCTCGTCGGCGCCCAGCGCCTGGGCGACGCGATGACGATTGCCCCTGTGCGGAAGTCGATCCGTAGATACCCAGCGCTCGATCGTCTTCGGATCAAGGCCCACGCGCGCGCTCAACGACTCGACGGTGTCCGGGCTGCTGACGATCGCGGCCCTGAGTCTTTCGTTCGTCACGGCTCCCCCTAGGACGTCCGGGACATCTCGCCAAATGTAGGACGTCCCAAAACGTTCCGCGAGGCGGTGTTGGCGTCCTGTGGATAACCGGTCCTATGGGTTCTCGATGGGGACGACAAGGACGGGAGCACGCCATGCGCCACACCCCGAACGACACCGCACCAGACGCTTCCCGTGCTTCCCGGCGCTCTGCCGGTCGGGAACATCCGAATCGCTCGATCGCGGCGGCAGCGACCATCGCCGATGCCCTCGCCAACTGCCCGACGCTGCCGCGGGCGAGCCGGGAGAGGGACGCGCTGTGGCTGGCTGTCGAAAGTTCCGTCTGTACGCGGGGTGTGGTCTACGTCGTCCCCCTGGGCTCCACGACTGCGGTTCCCGTGGACAGGGAGTACGCCACTGATGAGCTCCTTGCGGCGATGTCGTGGCTACTCGGGCACGAGGATGCGGCTCGGCAGATGCAGCCGCTCGAACTCTTCATTCGGCTCAGGGGAGAGGCGACGCGCGGCCGGTTGGGGTCGGCCCGTCGAGCCCAAGGTGACGCTCTGCACGGCCTGACCGGGGTGCCTCCCGGATGCCCTCTGGGGTTCTTGCCGCTGGACGCGGACGAGGCCGTCTGATGAACGAGCCTTTCGAACTGTGGCTGCGCGGCTTTGGGATTACCCGGAACGAGGCGGAGACCCTGAGATTGCGGCCAGCCTTCGAGATCTTCCTCTCTCGGCTCGAGTCGGCTCGGCAACGCGGCGCCGCGGACCCGCTGGTTACCGTTACCGCGAAGTCCGCCGGCGGCAACTCGAGGGCATGCACCCGGCGGATGCTCGACCAACTCGGCTACGAACCCGCTGAGCGGCGTGCGATCCACCGCCTGTTTGCGGGTTCGCCCTCCGGGTGGCCAGGGTTTCTCCGGCTGTACGTCGACGGGGAGCCGCCCTCCACGCAACACCTGAGGTACGTCCGTCGGCAACTGCGCACCCTTGAGCGGCAGCGGTTGGGGCGACAGCGACAGGGCGAGGCAAGCGGACGTCAGGCGCGCACCGGACTCAGAGCCGCGTGGGTGGCCAGCGCCGGGACCCCGTACAACAGCGCTACTCCGGCGACCGCGACGATCGACACCTGTGGGCCTGAGACGAGGCGCGGCGTTGCATCCCCGTAGTCGAGAATGACGCGCTGCTCCTCCAGGTCGACGTCGAACCCCATGATCGACCCCCACCACAGCGAGACCAGGTCGCCCGCGGGCATGCGCGCGACGAGCCGACCATCCGTGACGATGACACTGGCCCAGGCCGGCTCGGACCAGTTGCCCTCGGTACGCATTCGAAGCCATAGGCCTACACGGCGCAAAGGATGTTCTCCAATCCCGAGGACCACACCGTCGACCATCGTGTCGATGTCGAAGGGCCGCGGTTTGAGGCCTGCCAACTCGAGGGCGAGTGCACGTGCGTCGTCGAGCTCTAGGGGTAGAGCCCCCGTAGGGCTGAACCTCGATCGAAGCCCCATGGCTCGTCCTCCGACTTCTGCCCAGATGACAACAGGGTGCCCGAAGCGGCCGACAATGCAACTCCGGCGCGCAGGCACGCACCTCGCCACGGCAGATGGTGCCCCACGGCCGGAGTCGACCCAGCATGACGATGACCCGTGCCGTTGTGGGTATCACTGGCATCCTGCTCCTGCTTGCAGGGTCGGTACTCGGGTTGGCAGCGGCGGTGACCGTCGCGCCCGCGGGAGACCCGTTGCCGCCGTGCGTCACCAGTGGCCCAGTCGCTGGCCTCTCCGACGCACAAGCCGTGAACGCACGGACCATCGCGGGGACCGCCGCGTCCCGAGGGGGCGGCCGCGCCCAGGTGGTGGCGCTGACGGTTGCCATCACCGAGTCCAACCTGCTGGTCCTTAGCAATCCCAACGATCCTGACGGGGCCGCCTATCCGCACCAGGGTGTGGGGAGCGACCACGACTCGCTGGGTCTGTTCCAGCAGCGCCCCGGGTGGGGGAGTGCAGCCCAGCGCATGGATCCTGTCGCCTCCACCAACCTGTTCCTCGACGCACTCCTCAAGGTCCGCGCTTGGGACTCCCTGCCGCCGCACGTGGTGGCACAGCTCGTCCAACGATCAGCATTCACGGGACACGCGTCAGCCAGCAACGGGTGGTCGGACACGATGGGCGGAAACTATCTGGCGCACCTCCCTGAGGCGACAGCACTCGTCTCCACCATCCACACTGACGCGTCCGGCTTGGACTGCGGCGCCGGCCGCGACACTCCCATGCCCCTGGGAAGCAGAGGTAGGCAGGGGCTGTCGCCCGACTTCACAATCCCCGCAGCCACTGTCCGGGCACGAGCAGCCGTTACCTACGCGCTTGCTCAAGTGGGGAAGCCCTACATCTGGGGTGGCACGGGGCCTAAGGGCTTCGACTGCTCAGGACTCATGCAGCAGGCATGGGGACATGCGGGTGTGTCAATCAGCCGCGTCGTCTCCACTCAATTGCGCGATGGAACCGCGACGACTCAGGCGCAGCTCCAACCGGGCGACCTCGTCATGACGCCAGGCAGCCTCGGCCCACTCGCTGCACCGGGACACGTCGGCATGTACATCGGGCGGGGAATGGTGGTGCGGGCGCCTAAGACAGGCGACGTCGTCGGGGTCGTGACCTACCGAGGCTTCGTGGCTAACGGACTGTCCGCACTTCGCCACATCGCCTGACGGGCTCCTCGCGCCGGCACCGCGTGGTTCCACTGGCATCACCCCTCGCCATGGTGATGTGCCCGCGCCCGCCAGAAGGCACGCACTGGAGACGACCCGATGGTGCCCCACTGCCGCGCTAGTCGCTCTGTACGCGGGACCTTCCCGCGTCAGCTGCGAAAGGTCACCGAGCCATGTTCCTCGCCGCCATTGACCCCAACACGTCAGGCCTTCCCGGCATCGCCGCCCTCGAGAAGATCGTGGGTGCGCTCCTCACCTACGGCCTGATCGCCGCCGTCGCGGGCATTGCCATCTCGGCCATTGCGTGGGCCCTCGGCTCGCATTCGTCGAACCCACACGTCGCCGGTCGGGGCAAGACAGGCGTCCTCGTCTCCTTGGCCGCGGCAATGCTGATCGGCGCCTCCAACACGCTCGTCAGCTTCTTCCAGAACGCCGGCTCGGCGGTGCACTGATGGGCCGGGCCAATCGCCTGCGGACCGTCCTGACGTTGATGGGCGGTGCAGCCCTTGCGACGGCGCTGGTCGTGTGGTGGATCGTCGCCACTGGGCGACCAGGCCACCCTCCCGAGCCGGCTCAAGGAGCGGTCACGGTTCAGCAGAATCCAGCGCCGGAACGTGACACCAGCCCAACTGGTACCCCGCCAATTCAGACGTCGCTCACTGACGAGCTTGCCCGCCTTGCTGACACACCGGCGATCCTGCCCGCACCGTCGGGCCGGATCGTTGGCGCCGCCACCGCCCACCCCGATCTCTATGCCGCCGCGTTCGTCGAGGCTCTCCTCACCCAGGATTACGCGCAGCAGCGAAACGCGAAGCTCGCGTGGGTCCAAGCCGAGTCGACGGCGACTACTGAGCCCTTGGTGGTCGGGCTCGTCCCAGTCGAGCTCCGGAGCAAGATGGCCGTCTTCTCGGTCACTGACACTGTGAACGGGACGGCACTCATCCCCACGGCCTCAGGTTGGGAGGACCTGCGCAGCAAGCATGGGCACGCCACCGTGCGGATCGACCGGGTCTCTGAGCCCCTTGCGTGGAGCAACGCAGTCCTAGGCGGACGCATTACCGACCCAGGGATCAGTGCGCGAGAGGTTGCGGCCACCGTCACCCTCGAGACAAACCGAGCGACGCTCCGGCGCAGCGTGGCACTGATCCTGCATCTCGAGGGACCTCCCGTCCGCCGCGAGTGGCGGTTCGTGACGGTTGTCGACTTCCGCTCTCTTCCAATGGGCGAGTCATGAGCTGCGACGGCATCCACGCCCTTGATCCGCTCTGTCAGGCCGCTGAGCTCGCACAAGGCGCGACCGGCACGATCGCGGACTCCGCGTTCACGCAGATCGCTGGCTATTTCGGTACGGCCGCTACCGGAGCCACCTCGTGGCTGTGGGAACAGATCGACGCCGCCACCACTTTGGACCTTCGATCGCCCACGCTGGCAACGGAGATGGGGGCGACCGCGGCAATCGCGGCCGTCCTATGCCTAGGCCTCTTCCTCGTACAGATCATGGTCTCGGCGATCCGCGGTCATCCGGCTTCTCTGGGGAGAGCTCTGACTGGCCTCCTCGTCAGCTTCCTCGGCTCGGCTTTTGCCTTGGCCACGACCCGCGTGCTCCTCGGCGCGGTCGACAGCCTCTCCGATGGTTTCGTCCGCTACACGCTCGACACCAACGTCGCTGGTCTGGGGGAGAAGATGGCATTCTTCGAACTCGCCACCATCCATAACCCCGCAGCTACGATTCTGATCTCGCTCGTCGTCCTGGCTGCGGTGGTCATCGTCTGGGCGGCGATGATGATGCGCAAACTCATGCTCGTGCTGGCGGCCGTGATGGCACCGCTCGCCTTCTCGGGAGCCACTGCGGACTTCACGCGTGGCTGGGTACGGCGATGGATTGAGTTCGTCGCAGCGATGATCGTTTCGAAATTGCTACTGGTCATCATCTTCAGCGTTGGCATCTCGGTGCTGAACGGCGCCGGAAAGCAAGGGACCGGCGCCGGACAGGTCAGCACACAGCTGGCAGGGGGGACTGTGATCCTGCTTCTCGGCGGACTTGCACCGTGGGTTGCGATCCGGATGTTCCATTTCGCCGGAGACACATTGCACGCCGCCTACGCCACGACCGGCCAAGCGGCCGCAGGTGGGCGCACCGTCATAAGCGCGCCTCAGAAGTTCGCGGCCGTCAAGAACACCAGCCGTTCTCTCATCGGGTATCCCGGCAGCTCATCGGCCGCGGGTCGCGGAAGCGGCGTTCGGACCTTGCCGGCCTCCCGCACGTCTCCCCCACCGCCACCCGCCGGCCCCGGCGCCGTCGGCGGGTCGGGGGCAGCCGGGACGGCCGCCTCCGGAGGTGCCGCAGCTGCCTCCGCCGCGGTCGTCCCGGCACTCGCGGTCGCAGGTACCGCGGCCGCCGTCAAGGGCGCCACCAGCCGCGCCGTGGCTGGCGTGGAGTCCGCCCAAACCACCACGAACGCCACGCCGCCGTCGGCAGAGGTATCACCCGTGAAGCCTCCGCGTTCCCAGGTTTAGGTAGGAGCAAATCGTCATGTCCCAACCCTCCAACAGTGACTTCACCGTCCGCTTCGGGCGCCTACCGCGGCGCGGGCTCATCCTCGGCTTCTCCGCCCCGCGGGTGTGCTGCTTCGCGGCCGCCACCGTCATTCTCCTCCCCGCCCTCTTCAGTGCCGGCGCATCCGGCGCCATGGTCACTTTCCCTGTCTGGATGGGGTTCGTGTTGCTCAGCTCGGTGCGGTGGGGTGGAAGGCCGGTGGTGGAGACGCTGCCAACCGCTGCACACTTCGCCCTACGGCGGACCCGCGGGCAAACTATATTCCGCGCCCGTCCGGAGAGGCCCAGACCGAAAGGCACGTTGGCGCTGCCCGGAGATGCCGCCCGCCTTCGCATCATCACGGCATCTGGGATGGCGGCGATCGTCCACGATCCCCATGACCACACCCTCACAGCCGTCGGGCTCGTTCGGCACCCCGCATACGTCCTGCTCTCGCCAGAGGAGCAGGAGCGACGAGTCCACTGCTGGGGACGGACCTTGGCGGCGCTGGCCAACACCAGTACTGGTGTCCGCCTGCAGATCCTCGAAGTAACACTTCCCGATGCCGGCCGCGGCATCAGCGGGTGGTGGGACACCCACCGTGTGTCCGATGAAGGCTGGTCGGTGAAGCAGTACGAGGAGCTGATGCGTCAGTGCGCCCCCTCATCGTCATCGCACAAGACCCTCGTCGCGGTGAGCCTGGACCTCCGCAAGATGCGTGGCCACGTACGGCAGTCCGGCCGCGGAATCGCGGCAGGCGCCAATGCCCTCCAACGGGAGATGAGTTCGATCGAGGCCGGGCTCCGAGCGGCGGACCTGACGCTCGCAGCCTGGCTTGACGACACCACGCTCGCCGCGACTTTGCTCGCTGCCTACGACCCAGCCGCCGATGACACCCAGGCACCAGACCTGACCACTGCCGGACCAATGGCTGTCGAGGAGCACTGGGACCACCTCCGGCACGACAGCGGTCACTCCAGCGTGCTCTGGATCCGTGAATGGCCCCGCGTGCCTGCACCCCCTCACTTCCTGCACTCGATGATCTTCCAGCCAGGAATTCGCAAGACCCTCTCGATCACCCTCGAGCCGGTTCCTGCCGACGTCGCGATCCGCGACATCCGCAAAGCCAAGGTCGAGTACCTCACCGACGCTCACCAAAAGGCCAAGATCGGCATGCTCGCCGATCTATCCGACGCCGCCGAGCATGCCGACGTCCTCGAGCGCGAGAGTGCCCTCGTCGCGGGACACAGCGACCTGCGCTTCACCGGACTGATCACCGTCACGGCCGCCACGCTCGATGAACTTCAGTCGGTCGTCGCTGAGGTGACCAGGGCGGCGGTAGGCGCCGGTTGTGAGACCAGGCGCCTCTACGGGCAGCAGGCCCGAGCGTTCACCGCTGCCGCCCTCCCCCTCGCCCGCCGAATCAGCCGATGAACAAGCACTGGGCGTACTTCGAACCAGCAGGAGCTAGGCGACGCGTCCGCTGGCGGCCACTCAAGGGCGCGACCTCGGCAAGTCGGCGTACGAAGTCTCCTCACGTCACCGCGGAAGCGCCTCCTCAACTGGTGCCGCGAGGCGGCGAGCGCGGCCCCATGCGGCCCGCTCGTACCGGCAGCTTCGACTGCCCGGGCACCGAGGCACCTCTGACGTCGTCGCTGGCGCCTACCCGTTCCTCGCTGAGGCGGGCCTCGGCTCCCATGGCGTCTACATCGGCCAGGACGCCTGGTCCGGTGGCGGTTTCTGCTACGACCCGTGGACCCTGTACGCGGAGGGCACCCTCACCAATCCGAATGCGCTCCTCGCTGGGGTCGTCGGCAAGGGGAAGTCCTGCCTGGCGAAATCTATCGCGACCAGATCCATAGCCTTCGGTAGACGCGTCTACGTCCCCGGAGACCCCAAGGGCGAGTGGACAAGTGTCAGCCTCGCCGTCGGCGGCGCGGCCATCCGTCTCGGCCCCGGCACCGGGCATCGGCTCAACCCGCTCGACCCCGGCCCTCCTCGCTCGAACCTTCAAGAGGACGAGTGGCTACGAGTCGTCGCCGGACGCCGACGGTCGCTGCTCGGCTCCCTCGCGGAAGCCGCGCTGGGCCGACCCCTCGCCTCGCTGGAACACACTGCCCTCGATGCCGCACTCGCGGCTGCCGTCGATGGATCCGTCGTGCCCACCCTCCCGCTGGTCGTCGACACGCTGATCCAACCCGTCGCCGGCATCCCCGGCGCCACACCGGCCGAGCTCGCTCGTGACGGCCGAGACCTCGCGCACGCTCTTCGGCGCCTCGTCGCCGGCGACCTGGCGGGCCTGTTCGACGGACCGTCCACCGTGGCGTTCGACCCGTCACTCCCGATGGTCTCGCTGGACATGTCTGCGATCGCCGGGTCCGACGAGCTCGTGGCGATGGTGATGACATGCGCATCGGCGTGGATGGAGGCCGCGCTCACCGAGTCCAGGGCCGGCCAACGCTGGGTGATCTACGACGAGGCATGGCGGCTGATGCGTCAGCCTGCCCTGCTGGCCCGGATGCAGTCGCAGTGGAAGCTGTCCCGCGGGCTCGGCATCGCCAACATGCTCATCGTGCATCGGCTCTCCGACCTCGATGCCGTCGGTGACCGCGACTCGCACGCGCGAGCCCTCGCGAAAGGGCTCCTGGGCGACTGCTCGACCAAGATCATCTACCAGCAGGAGACCAGCGAGGCCGCCCACACCGCGTCTCTGCTGGGACTCACGACGGCTGAGCGCGCTCAGCTACCCGACCTGCAGCGTGGAGAAGGTCTCTGGCACGTCGGCCAGCACGCCTTCGTCGTGCGGCACGTGACCACTCCCGACGAGCTCACCCTGTTCGATACCAACCAGAGAATGGTGGTCGACGGCTGATCCTGTGCGTTACCCACAGACGGTGTCATCGCCGATGGTGGCCCCGCCCCCAAGTTTGCTCCACATGGCGACCAGAAGCAGGACGGCACCTCGAACCGACAACTTGTCAGACCGACGCCTCGCGGTGGCTGTCGCCTCGATCGCCGGACTGTGGATGGTGCTCACGGCGGGGGCGACCACGTCGTGCCTGGTTCTTGGATTGCATCCCCCGGCGCCAGCGGTCGGACCGCCCTTTGCCGCGTTGGCCATGCCAATCCACTTGGCTCGCGCCTGGGGCCGGGAGATGCCGTCGCCCGCGGCGTACTGGGGCACAACGCTCCTCATCGCCGGAGTGGCAGGAACGTTGGCGATACTCGGAATGCGACGGCTCGCGGGAAGGCAAGCGGCACCGGGCGCGTTCCTAGGCGCCGCCTCCCGTGGCGAGGCACAACGGGCGGCCGGTGGTGCACTGCTGTTGGCCCGACACCAAGCCCTGCGCCCTTCGCTGCGCAAGCCTGCGATCGCGGATCTCGGGTTTCGACTGGGTCGCTCTCAGGGAGTGGTGTGCCACAGCTCGGTCGAGGACTCCGTCGTCGTCCTCGGGCCTCCCCGCTCGGGAAAGGGCCTGCACCTTGCTGTTCCGTTGATCTTGGACGCCCCGGGTGCCGTTGTCACAACGAGCACGCGACCCGACAACGTCGCCATCACCATGCGGGCCCGATCTCGGCGTGGTCCGGTCGCGGTGTTCGACCCCCAGCGTCTTGCGCCGGAGATCTCGTCGACGACTCGATGGTCGCCGGTCCGCGGATGCGAGAACCCGCACACCGCCATGATCCGCGCGAAGGCTCTTACCACTGGCACCGCCTCAGGGACTACGGACTCCACTTTCTGGCAGGCGTCGGCGGAACAGGCCGTCCGCTGTCTCCTGCACGCGGCGGCTCTCGGCGGATGCACGACTGCCGACCTTTACCGGTGGTCGCTTTCCGCGGTCCAGGCGCGCGAGGCGGTAATGGTGCTCGCTTCCGACGAAGCTGCTGCGCCTGGGTGGCAGCACGCGCTCGACGCACTCATCTCCACCGACCCTAAGCAGCGGGATTCGGTCTGGGCTATGGTCACGATCGCCTTCGGCGCGCTCGCCGATCCGACTGTCCTCGATGCCCTGTCCCCCGATCCACTCGACGCGTTCGACCCCGAGATGTTCCTCAGCCACAGCGGCACTGTGTATGTCCTCGGTACCTCGAGCGGAGCGGCCGCCACCTCAGGGTTGGTCGCGGCGTTCGTTGAGGATGTGCTGGAGGTCGCCCGGCGCCTGGCGGCAGCATCGCCAGCGGCACGCCTCGACCCGCCATTGACGTTGGTTCTTGACGAGGCGGCCAACTACCCTCTGCCGTCGTTGCCCTCGCTGATGTCCGATGGCGGCGGGTCGGGCATGTGCCCGGTCGTAGTCCTGCAGTCGCTCGCTCAGGCGCGCACGGTGTGGGGCGAGCACGCCGCGGCCGCGATCTGGGACGCCGCCATCGTCAAGGTTATCCTCGGCGGCGGATCCCATGCGCGGGACTTGGATGACCTCTCCACCCTCATCGGTCAGCGCGTCGAGACGGTCACGTCAACCACCAGGAGCCGTGACGGCCACACGACCACGAACACCTCGACCAGCCAGGTGCCGATCCTCCCGCCCTCAAGACTGCGCACGTTGCCTTTTGGGACCGCGGTGCTGCTCCTTCGCGCTGCTCCCCCCATCGCGTTAGCTCTTCAGCCGTGGACCCGCCGCATGGACGCGGCCCAACTCAGATCTGATCGCGCAGCGATCGAGGCACGGCTGCGTCGCACCCCGGCGTCTGCACCGCCGGCAGGGGGCACGGGACATGGCTGACGGCCGCGACCCATTCCGGGATCCGGCTGCGACCCGCGAATGGCTGCACCGGTCGGGAGGACCGACGCACGTACCGTCCCTCAGCGGAGAAGAACGCACCCACCTCGTGGCCCAGCTCGTGGAGTGGGTCGATCAGCTCGGCACGCGGTTTGCCCTCGACGCCCGCGCGCTTCCGAGCTGTTGGAACCAGCACCCAGGCATGGTCGAGGCTCTCACGGCGCTACGCGACTTCGAACGGGGCTGCTTCACGGAGACCGCTCCCGCGACGGCCGCCGTCGAGTTCCTTGGGGCGCTCCAACACATCCAGGCCTTCCTTGTGGACCAGATGGCCCTTCTCGGGTGCACGGCACAGGCGCACCGGCCGCCAGGGCCGCGGTGGCCCGGTAGTGCCCCCCGGGGGCAGTGAGCCTCAAGGACGGGCGGGGCCCGGCGCGGCATGTCCGCCCGACAGCTAGGAGGCCGACCCATGGCCGAACTCACCAACGAGCATGCGACGGTGCTCAGGCAGCTACTCGAGCTGGCCCAAGACGCCCACGACCACGTCGACCTAGAAGACCCGATGGACTACTGGTACCGCTTGGGGCAACGGAACGCTGACATCCATGCCGCGGTACTGATCGCATCTCATGGCAACGTGCCGGATGCGCAGGCGGTCGTCGACCAGGTCATCGAGGCGTTCAGGCGGGGAGGCTCATCCATGGATGAGCTCATGAGGGTCGCCTCGGCGGCGACCCACGGGCAGCCAGGCTCGGACCCGGCGTTGATCGCAAGGAAATGGCTTGGCCCAAAGGCCTTCCGCGCCGTCCACGGCGACCCCCAGACCATCGACATCTCCTACGGCTCCGCACGGGGGGACGATCACCAGACCAGCATCACGTTGCGCCGCAGGCCGGGCGAGCGCACCGGCCTGCTCTTCGCCCACGACCGCACCTGGGACGAGTACACCGTCCTCGCCAGCAACATCGCAGAGATCGACGTCGAAGCAATCTTCGCCGCCGCGTACCGGACCACCGGCCCGGTCACGGTCGAGCACCTCGCCGCCCAGGTGAGATCGCACCGCCACGATAGGCCGCGCCAAATGGTAGGCCCGGGCCCCGAGGTCCGGCGATGACGAGGGCTGAAGCCCGGGTGGACGTCGAGGTACTCCGCTCCCGGCATCCGCTGCCTGCGGTGGTTGAATCCACTGGAGTCGCCTTGCGCCCCACGGGGCGCGGCTTCATAGGCTGCTGCCCCTTCCACGATGACTCGACCGCGTCATTTTCCGTTGACGGCGTGCCCGACCGATACCACTGCTTTGGCTGCGGCGCCTCCGGCGACGTCATCGACTACGTCGCAAGGCTCAAGGGCCTGTCGTTCCTCGATGCCGTCGCTAGCCTTGAGACCGGCGGCTTCCCGGCCGCAGCCGCGCACCCACGCCAAGGCATGGCCGCAAGCGTGGAGCCGCCGAACTGGCCCACGCGGCCGCGGGCGCACGAGATCCATGAGCTCGCGTGGGCGTACTTCACACGACCCGTGGCCCACGCCACCGCGGCGGCATATCTCCGGCGTCAGCGCGGCATCGACGTCCGCGACCTCGAGAGCGCTCTTGGCCGGTCGGTCGTCGGCCTTGTTGGGAACGGTTGGACCTCGCTGACTGACCACCTCACTGGTCAAGGCGTAAGCATCGACGAGCTGCTGGCCCTCGACCTAGTGCGGACGTCATCACGGGGCACGGTCATCGACGCGCTGCGCTCCCGAATCGTACTGCCGGTTATGGAATCCGACACTCACATCCGTGGCTTCTTGGCCCGTGACACCACGGGCCACCCGCGTGTGCCGAAGTACCTGAATCCCACTCGCACCGTCGTCTTTGACAAGTCGAAGACGCTGTACCGAGCTGACCACCGTGAGACCCCACCTCAGGCAACAACCGTCGTAGTCGAGGGTCCACTCGACGCCCTGGCGATCGCCTGCGCGTCAGCCACTGCCGGCAACTTGGACGCCCTGCGCGCCGTGAGCACCGGAGGTACCTCCGTCAGCCGGCATCAGGTCGACGCGATCGCCTCGGCACCCGGCTTCGTTGTCGTGGCACTCGATGCCGACACCGCCGGGATCAACGCGACCCATCGCCTGCTGCACGCGCTCGACCGCCACCCGCGGCCACCTGCCCGTGTCCTCGTCGCGCAACTCCCAAGCGGCGGTGACCCGGCGAGCTGGTTGGCCCCAGACCTCACACGCGTGCTTTGCCTTGATCCTGACACCCATCCCGGCCGGGGTGGACCACGACCCGTCGCTGAGGCGGTCGGACCATCCGCCACGGTCGCCGCACGGGTCCCCGCGGACAAGCTGCAGAACAGCGACTGGGGGCACGACTCTCGGCCAGCGCCCGCACCCACCCTTTAGCACCGCTCTGAGAGGGAGAAACGAATGATCCGCACAGCCGACGACCTCATCGCCGAGGCCACCCGCCGCCTCGGTTGCGCGGCCAACCTCGCCCAGCAACCCGACACCCCCGCGGGGGATGCCTTTGCTGCACAAATTCGACTCACGCGGGCGACGCTGACGACCGCCCCATCGGGCGAGGTTCCCGACGATCCACGGGGGACGAGCGTCGTCGCCGAGCTCGAAAGGGCCCTCGCCGCGCTTGACCTGATCGACCCGCTCGAGGGGCCGCCCGAGCTCCTCCTTGCCGCTTGGAACATCGCCGAGCTCACCCGCCTCGCCCGCCGCAACCAGCACCCCGCATGAGCAGCACCACCGCGGGCGACCTGCTCACCCGAGCCCACCACCTCACACGCATACTGCGCGACAGCAACGACCCGATCACAGCAGACCAGTGGCGCACCTTCGATGCGACCGTGCATCGGCTCCTCCAACAAGTCCTCGGCCCAGACGGCCGCAACGTACCGCTCGGGGACCGTCGACGCCTCTTCCTCGTGAGCGTGCTGCGCGGCTACCCCGCGCATCCAGGTCAACCAACTCCCGAATCGCGACATGACCGCCCGGACCACCTCGGGCCAGATCAGGATGCCCCGGTCGAGCCCCTGCGGACGACAGCGAGCAGGCACCTCAGGGTCGTCAGAGGCGCTCCTCACGGCTTCGCCGCTACCCAACGACTCGACGCCCCCTGCGACTCCGCAGTCCCAGCGGACCCGACCGACCCCCACCCTCTCGCTCGGCTCTCGTGCACCCTCGGCGTCCTCTCGGACCTGGTGGACCAGACACTCCAGCCGACCGGCCGATGGCTCGAACGACTCGATGAGCTCGGCTACGTCACGCGACACATCACCTGCATCGCACTCATTGCTGCCCGTCACACCCTCGCGCGCGGGCAGCTCGCTGACCTCGACCGCCCTCTGCGTATCGCGCAGTTCGCGGAGCAGGTGGTGGAGCTCCTACAAGTGATGGAGCCCGTTCCCCCGCCGCCGCTCTACCGGGCAAGGGTCACATTCAGGTATGCGTCTCCGACCAGCAGCCAAGAACGTCTACGCATTGCGTGCGACGAGTGGACCAAGACCGCGCTGCGCGAGGTGGGCAGGTCCCTCCCCAACGCGGAAGCGCTCCGAACCATTGCCTACCAAGGCGCCCACCTCTCCGCTGTCACCCTCGAGGTTGGGAAGTGTGTCGGCCTGCCTGAAGACCACGTTGAGGCGCTCGGCAATGTCACAGCCCACCTGCGGGCCGCCGGCAAGCCCTGGGACCACCTCACCACCCTTAACCGGCCCACCCAGCAGATGATCCCGGCCAGTCGCGCCCTCTTCGCCGAGTTGGAGGCAACAAGGGCGCGGCTCACCGATCTCGGGCCGGTCGAATCGCGGAAGGCCCTCGAGAGCCTCACCGTTGCGCTCGACGACGTAACCCACGTGATGAGCCGAGCCCGTTCGCTGCCGGAGCGGCTCGTTCGCTCGAGGCTGGTGTTCGCGCCCGCTCGTCGGCTGCGTGCAACACCGGAAAGACTCGCGGACATCGCCAAAGGCCGGTACGTGCCGGTCACCCTAGAAGACGTCCCCGACCTGGGGGGCACGTGGCTTCGGGCAGCCAGCTCGCTCGAGTGGGCGCAACGCACAAGACAGCGGAGCGCAGTACACACCCTGGGGCCCCTTCGGGTCGGGATCAGCCCGTCACTCGGCTAGAGCCCGTCCTCGCCGTCGATCGGCTGGCTGAGCGGCTCCGAACTGCTCTGGAGCTCCAGTCCCCCGCGATCGACGTCGCCCACCTGCACGGCGCGCGCAGCTCGGCAGTCCGCCGGATCGTCTCGGCAATCCTCAAGGGACCAGTTTGGCTTCGATCCTGTGACCGTGATGGCCCCGCACTTCTTCGTGATCGTTCCGAACTCCAACTGGAGGGGGGCGGCCGCGCGCGCGCGCCCATTCGTCCGTGTGACACATTGGGTAGGAGCCATCTTCGGCGACCCTCGCCGAGGATTAGACGCTCTTGCATGCCACGGCTTCGGCTACAACCTGAACAGTGAGCAGTTGGCGGCGTCGCGACACTGCAGCAGCAAACTGCAGCAGTAGTGCCGCTGAACCTGGCGATGCTTCGGCCAGCGACGAGGCCGGTCGTGCGTGGACGGGGCTCAGTGTCGCGCTCCGAAAGTCTTTGCAAGCAAGGGGTCAGGGGTTCGAGTCCCTTGCGCTCCACCACGTGCAATGCAGACCACCTGCCGTGCCCTGCAGAGCACGACCCGAGGCGGACCGATGACGCAGGCAGAGGTCGACGCTCCTTGGCTTCAGGAAGTGCTGCTGGCGGAGTCTCAGCTCTGGTCCTTGAGCCTCTCCGAGTAGATCAAGAAGTCGTCGATGTCCTTCTTTCGGATCATCACCTTCCCCTTGCGAGCCTTCCCGTCCGGTTGTCTGAAGCCGCCCTGGAAGTCACCGAGGACGATGTGCTGGTTGGCCATGTTGACCTCGAGGACCTTCACACCGACGAACCGCACGGCCTCCTTGAAGCGCCCTGCGTAGGAAAGCGGGTTGAACTTCTGCTCACGACCGACATGACCCACCGAGCGCCTCCACGTGTTCCACTCGATCGTCGCGATGTCGGCTCTGTCCCTGCTGTGCCAGGTCTCGTGTTCGTAGACGACGTACCAAAATCGCCCGAACTGCTCGAGACAGCGGGCGAAGGCGGCCGCGTCGTTCCCCGGTGAGTCGCTCAGTGCAATATTGGAGGCCTTGAGGTCTCCGTACAACTGGACCGCGCCGTTCTGTACGAACCGGAGGTCGTAGTCGAACTCGCCCTTGAGCTTGACCTTCTGAACCACGACCAGATGCTCCAGGCGATGCTGCTTCACGTATCGATCGAGCCTGTACTCGACGTAGAAGCCGGCCCACTCGTTCTGGAACCTGTCGGGCCATCGTGCGGAGTGCATCTCGCGCACGGCATCGAGACCCTCGATTCTGCGCCCATCGAGGAGCTCGGCACTGAAGCGACGCAACGCCTCGAGGTGGCGGTTGGCCTCCTTATACCCCTGGAGGAGGTAGTCCTCGAGCCGGTCGGCCCGCACGGTGGTCAGGCGGTTGCCGTTCCTGTCGTCCTTCGAGAACTGTCCCAGCGTCTGTGCTTGGAACAGGTCGTTGGTGGCGACATGCGCCGCAGAGTTGTTGGCCTTGCGCTGCACGTACGTCGAGGGCTCGAAGTCAACGAAGATCGTGACGTCGCCGTAGTGGTAGATCCCGACGAAGCGCGGGATGAGCCTCTCCTCTCGAGCCTGCCGCTCAACGTCGAGCCATCGCTTTGGGATCTGGATCCGCTTCTTGTACTCGGGCCACGGGTAGCCGAGATGGGTCACCTGCTTCTTGAGGATGACCTGGTCGCGATACCGAACGACCTGCTCACCGGCGTAGGTCGCGACCGAGGCCCCTGGCAGTGCCGAGAGCAGGAGTTCGTTCTTCGCGTGGGCGCTGAGGCGGGTGTCGACGTCACGAAGAACACTTCCGTCTGAACGCAGCTGGTCGACGGCAACCGAACCCATAGCGACAGCCCTCCCTTTGCGCTTGGTGGCAGGAGGCTACGGGGTAGCTGCTCGCGCCGATGACAGTCCAGACACGCTGCGCCCTCTATCCCGCGAGATCCGCGGCCTGAGGCTGCGTCCTCTGGGTCTCTGTCTGTGTCGCGGCGCCGGACAGGGCGTCCCCGATGGGGTTGGTGTCAGCGGCGAGCACGCTTCTGACCAGACGCCTCGGAAGATCGGCCGCATTCTGCGTGACATGCGTGCGGAAGACATGCCATGCAGCCCCCACGGCCACACCATTGCCGACCTGCTTGTACGAGGCTTGGTCTCGCTGCCCTCCGAAGGTGAAGTCGCTGCCAAAGCCTTGGAGCCGCGCTGCCTCGTGAGGCGTCAAGCGCCTGCGGCGAGGTCCCACGATGGACGTCTGAGTGATGGCGACGAGCGCGGGCAGGTAGGTGGGTGCCTTCGCCCGAATTCCCGAGGGGCGTAGGTGCATCACTGTGTCCCACAGGGATGCGGTGTCCTGCGCCTGCCACTCGAGCTTTCGGCGGGAGTCCGGGAAGCAGGAGAAGGACGGGTTGGCCTTCTTCCATGCCTTGATGACGTCGCGGTGGTCGTCGAAGAACCGTGCGTTCTTGATGAGGATGTCGGACTTCCACTTCGGCAGCGCCTCGAGCTCCACGGGGTCCAAGGCCCTCTCCGGAATCCAGGCGTCTGCCCACAAAGGGAAACCTGGGAGTCGAACGCCACGCGCCGCCCACATGCGCTGTACGAGGTCGTCCCAGACGTTGATCCAATGAGTCTCGTCGGCCGTGAGTCTGTACTTGGTCAGGTTCGGGATGGACTCGTCCTCGTCGAGGATCCACTCGACGTCCCAGTCGTGGACATTCCACTCGTTCACTGGGCCTCGGACCACGGTGGGAGCGACGTCGACCTCGGCCATGGCCCGCTCCATCCCGACATACGTCCCAAGGATGAACACCCGGTCGCGCACCTGAGGTGTGCCACCCATGGACGGTGGCAGGAAGTGGGGTGAGAAGACCGATGGTGTCGAGGAGACCCGGTATCCGAGCTCTCGCAGGGTCTGGATGATGACGTCCCACTCGTGTCGATGCCTGGGACCGGCGAGGTTCCGCACGTTCTCCAACAGCACGACGGAAGGTCGCCGCTCCTCGAGGATGCGGGCGATGTTCCAGAAGAGCGTCCCTCGTGCTTCGTCCATCCCGCGCTGGTAGCCCGACTTCGAGAAGGGCTGGCACGGGAAGCCGGCGGCCAGGACGTCGTGCTCTGGAACCTCGACTGGTCCGTCTTCAGGCGTGGCCGACGTGATGTCCGTGTTGACCACGGGCCAGCGCTCCCCGGGGAGGTCCTCCACCCAGTTTCGCAGATATGTCTGACGGGCTTCACGGTCGATCTCCGAGACGAACACGCACTCCCCACCGGCGTGCGACAGCATCGCGTGGAACCCGCCGATCCCGGCGAAGAGATCCGCGAACGCGAATGACGCAGAGCTGTCGATCCCTTCTGTGGATCCCTGCGACGACGTCATGATAGCTAGCTTATCAGCTAACTTAGCCTTCTGGCGAGTGTGGCTGTGCGAGTTGAGTTTCAGGGCAGGCTGAAGCCACGACTGTGTCGCCATGCGGGTCCTCCGTGCAGGGCCGCGGCCCCTTTTCAGAGGCCCGTCGGCGATGGGCAGACTTCTACTGCACAGACCCCATCACTCAGCTCTGACAGTCGGTGTCATCACCCGACAAGCCAACCCTTCAGGGTCATTGCGCACCTCGCACTCCCACACGCGCACGACGTGCCAACCGCTCTGCTCGGCCAGTTCGGTGGCTTTGCGATCACGCTCCGCGTTTCGACGCATCTTCTCGCTCCAGAGCTCGGCGTTTGGCCCTGTCCACGGCGTCTTCCTCCCGTGCACCGGGCATCCGTGCCAGAAGCATCCATCGACGAAGACAGCGACACCTCGGCCCGGCAGGACGAAGTCGGGGGTGCACCCTTTGGCAAGTTTTCGGTGAAGCCTGAACCGACCTCCGGCGGCGTGCACGGCGCGTCGCAGCAGCACCTCGGGCTCCGTGTTGACCTTGCTGCGGCCCGCCAGATGCGCCCCTTGCTTCGTGCTGACCCAACGCTCCGCCACAAGCTCCAACCTACGGCGCCGCAGCCAACGCCCGGTTCAGCTCCGCGCGGCGGTTCAAGACGGCGCGTTCACTCCCGTTGGCCGTGAGTGCCGATGCATGGGCGAATGCCGCGGCGGCCTCGGCGTGCAGCCCTGCTCGCTCGAGGAGATCGCCCCGCACACTTGGCAGCAGTGGCGAGTCACCCAGCGCGCCGTCGTGCACGGCCGACAGCACAGCGAGACCCGCGTCCGGCCCGAAGGCGCGACCGTGCGCCACTGCCCGGTTCACCTCCACGACCGGACCCGGAGCGGCTTCGGCCAGGACGTCGTAGAGCGCCGCGATCCGGCGCCAGTTCGTGTCCTCGGCTCGCGCAGCCCGAGCATGCTCCGCGGCGATCGACGCCTGTAGGAAGTACGTGCCCACGGCCGCCCCACCGGCCGCCAAGTGCTCGGCCCGCTCCAGCACGGACAACCCCCGCCGCAGAAGCAGCGCATCCCACCGACTCCGGTCCTGGTCATCCAGCAGCACCGGCTCGCCGCGCTCGTCCCGACGCGCAGCCATCCGGGACCCCTGGAGCTCGAGCAGCGCCTGAAGCCCGAGGACCTCGACGTCGTGGGGAGCGAACGCGACGAGCATGCGCGCAAGCCGCATCGCCTCGTTCGCCACGTCGGGGCGCATCCAGTCCGCGCCGGCGGTGGCGGCGTACCCCTCGTTGAAGATCAGGTAGATCACGGCCATGACATCGCCCAGACGAGCAGTCCGCTCCGGCCCCGACGGCAGCTCGAACTCGGCGCCCTTCGTGACCAGCGTCTTCTTCGCGCGAGAGATCCGCTGACCCATGGAGGACTCGCTCACGAGGAAGGCACGCGCGATCTCGGCGGTGGTGAGGCCGCCCACCAGCCGCAGGGTCAACGCCGCCCGCGACTCCGGCGTCAGCGCCGGGTGGCAGGACAGGAAGATGAGCCGCAGGACGTCGTCCTCGATGGAGTCGACCTGGTCGTCGAGGTCCGGCATGGTCGCCTCCTCTCCACCAAGCGCATGCTCGAGCTCGGCCGTCTTGCGCCGCAGGGTGTCGGCACGCCTGAAGTGGTCGATGCCGCGACGCTTCGCGACAGCCATGAGCCAAGCCGCCGCGTTCTCGGGAACTCCACTCCCAGGCCACTGCTCGAGGGCGGCGACGAGGGCGTCCTGCGCGAGGTCCTCGGCCAGGTCGAGGTCGCGGGTCATCCGGGTGAGAGCCCCGACGAGGCGGGCCGACTCGGCCCGCCACGTCGTGACGATGGCCTCGTTGAGGTTCTCCGAACTGGTCTCCGCCGGCACGGGGCCAGCGTAGACAGGGAGCGTAGACAGCACGCGTGGACAGCGAGCGTCAGTCGGTGCCCGCGTCCGGACCCTCCGAGATCTGGCGCAGCGTCGCCACGACGGTGACCTCGGGCCAGTGCTCGGCGTGGAGCTCGGCGAACTTCTGCTGGTCGGCCACGGCGGCCTCGACGCTGGGGTACTCCAGCAGGGACCAGCCGCCCACGACCTCCTTGGCCTCGGCGTAGGGACCGTCGACGCGGCTGACCTCCCCCTTGCGGACGACGAAGTTCACGGCGTCCTCGGTGCCGTAGAGCCCGCCCCCGTCGAGGAAGACCCCCGACGCGGCGCGCTCGCCGATGTAGCTGTCCATCGCCTCGAACAGCGACTGCGGCGGCATCCCGATGCCCTCTTCCATCCTCACGAATCCCATGAAACGCGGCATGTCGATTTCTCCTCCGGTGTGACGGTGTGGTGCTTCGTGCACGTACGTCGAACGGCTTCTCGCGTCTTCGACATCAGACCTCAGACATTTTTCCAAGCCCTGACCATGGTCGTCCGAGCTTCGCTGTCGGGCGACCCCTTACCCGCAGCACCGAGCCATATCGCCCGACAGGCCTGCCCTTGCGCGTTAGCGTCGCATGTAGCCAAGTGCGCATTGTGCGATGGGACGACCAAGGATTTCGACTGCGGTTGGCCGCCTTGTCCGCGGTTGTGTGCCTCGTGCACGAGGGGAATGCGCAAACTCAAACGTCGCCCAGAGGGCTTCGATGTCGACGTGCTCCGCTGTCAAACTTGCGGTGCGACGACCGTGGTCCACGCCGGGCTTCGCGCTCCATGCGAGATCTGTCGACCCGTGAGTTGGTCGCTTGCGGGGGGCCGACTACTGGAGGGACCCTCGAGTGAAGCGGCTTTGAGAAGAGAGACCTTCGAGGCCCGGTTCGCTCCTGTCGACTTCGAGTACGTGGGTTCGCGAGTGCACGTAGAGCCCAAGAAGGCACCGCCATCAAGAGTGTGGGTTAAACACAACAGGTGCGGCGGGATCATGCCGAAAGTTACTCCGTGGCCTCAGCCGCCTCGATGCCCGTGGTCTGAGCATCTGCCTGACCGATCGTTGGCAGCCTTGGGAGATCTTCCGGGGTGCCTGTATCTGTTGTCTTGGGGCCGGGGGCCAAACCGATTCTTGAAGGTTGGCATCGGTCTCGCAGACCGTCCGCGAATCAGCAGCCAGCTGCGGGAGGGTGCGGAGGTGATCGAGGTTCGAGAGGCCACACTCATCGAGTGTCGCAGCGCCGAGCGCCGCATCCTGAAGGAGCTCGCAAAGTGGCGTGTGCGACCTCCAGTCGCATTACGTCTCGGTGGCGACACCGAATGTCTGCATCCGTCAGCGCCCATCGGCCCTCTGCGAAGCTGGTTTGCCCCCGGAATCATCAGTCGGAGTGTGACGCGACGGTATAGGTGATCGCAGCAGTCGCACGGCCAACGCCGACGGTTCGGTTAAGACCTGACGCACATTTGGACCGTCGAGATGTGCCGACGAGGTCTTGGAACGGCACGGTCCTCACGAAGGCGACCCCTGTGCGCCTCCGTGAGGACCGGCCCTTCCGCACCGGGGCTCAGGCCGGGCGGCGCTCCTGTGGCACGGGATGGTTCGCGGCGAAGAGCCCGTCCGGGTCGACGGCCGCGCGCACCGTGCGCAGCCGCTCCCACGAACCCCTGTCGTATGCCGTGCTCGCGTCGGTCTGGTTCTCGGCGAAGTTGAGGACGGACCGTCCGTTGGCCCAGGGCCGCAGGGCCGAGACGAGGGCCTGACCGTCCGCGCGACCCTGCTCGGCCATCTCGGGGGTCGCCGCGATGGCGACGAAGAACCCGGCGAACGCGCCCTCGAGGTGCGACAGCGCACCGCCGGCGGGGTCGCGGCGGGCCAGGGCGCCGCCGAGCTGGCGGAGCTCGGCCGCGAGCAGCGAGGTCGTCGAGCCCGGCCCCACCTGACCCAGGAACGCCTCGATCGCCTCCTCCGGCAGGTCCTCGAGGACCGTCGTCGCAGCGACACCGGGCGTCGGACCCTCGGGGTCCATGTGCAGCCGGGTGAGCGAGGCCGACGGGACCCGCGCGAACGTGTCCATCTCGGGACCCAGCGCGCGCAGCGGGGCGAGCAGCGCCTCGGCGGAGGCGTCGTTGGCGAGGACGGCGCCGTCGATGACGACGAGCTGGCGACCGCTGAGGAAGGGCGGCAACTCCGGCAGCGGCGGGAAGCTGAGGACCCGCAGCGACGTCGTCACCTCGTCCGGAGCGGTCCGCGTCCACTGCGCCCAGGCCCGGACGACCTCGGGCGCGCGCTCGCGGTCCCAGAGGAGCATCCCGGCGTAGACGTCGGGGATCAAGTGCAGGCGGAACTCGATGGCCGTGACGACGCCGAAGTTGCCGCCACCGCCGCGCAGCGCCCAGAACAGCGAGCGGTTCGCGTGCTCGGTGGCTCGCACGAGGGAGCCATCGGCGGTGACGACCTCGACGGCCGTCACCTGGTTGGTGGCGAGGCCGAGCTTGCGGGCATACCAGCTGAGGCCGCCGCCGAGGGTGTAGCCGCTCACGGCGACGTCGGGCGAGGAGCCGTGCATCGCGGCGAGCCCATGGGGGGCCGCCGCTTCGACGACGTCCTGCCACAGGGCGCCGCCCTCGACCCGGGCCACGCGGGCGTCGGGGTCGACCGACACGGCCGACATGCCGCTCGTGCGGATGAGCACGACGTCGTGGAGCGGCTGGTCGGCGAGCGGGCCGGCACCGTGGCCGGTCGCCTGGGCTGCCACGCGCAGGCCCGCGGCTGCGGCAGCGCGCACGACGTCGACGACGTCCTGGGCGTGGCGCGGGAAGGCCACGGCGGCGGGCCGTTGGTCGACGGCGACGTTCCACGGCATGCGGGCGGTGTCGTAGCCGGGATCGCCGGCGAGGTGGACCGCTCCACCGCAGAGGTCGCGCAGCGACTCGGCGGGAGAGGCGGGCCTGGGGTCGAGGGTGGTCTCGACGGTCATGGTGGTGTCCTTCTCTGGTGGGGGCACACGCGTTCCGGGTTGGGGCGCGTGACGGTGTAGGGGTGGTGGGGGCATCGGGTCTGAGGAGGGCGTCGACGCCGCTCAGATACCCGGGGCCGGAGGCGTCGAGCCGGACGGCGTGCCGAGGGCGAGCCCGTCGAGGGCGACGAGCATCCCGTCGACGGGGAGGGCCGAGACCCCGACGACGCTGAGGGCGGGAGTGGCACCGACCTCGGCGAGCCGGTCGGTGAGGGTGTCGAGCACCGAGAGGACCGCGGGCAGGTCGGTCGCGCTGACCCGCAGCTGCACCACCTGGTGTGGCTGCAGTCCCGCGGCGATGACTGTCGCCTCGAGCTCGGCGAGCGCGAGGGCGAGCTGGGCTGCCGGGTCCTCGGCGTGGACGAGTCGCCCCCTCTCGTCGAGAGGGCCGTGTGCACCCAGCGGGAGGAAGACCGCGGGCGACACGTGCACCCGGCCGGCGCCGACGCCGGCGGTGGGACGGAGGTCGCCCGCCGCACCACCGGAGCCGCCTCGAACACCCATAGGTGTTCGAGCCGGTGAGGGGGTGGTGGTGGGCCGGACTTCGGTGCTCGTCATGCCGACAACGGTCGCGCCGACCCCACGTCGGCGACCATCCCTCGTCACCGGGGACTTCACGCCCCCCTGTCGTGGGGGTGGTCGTATCCCACTTTTGTGGGATGGTGCCCTGGCCCGGCGCTCCGCCACACTCCGATCATGACCCGCGGACTCACTGCCGAACGGGTGCGCAGGGACGTCGAGGTCGTCGCGCGTGCCGGCCTCGACATCGACACCTTCCTCACCGAGGCGGTGGAGTCGCTCCAGCGCGCGGTCCCGCACGTCGGCGCCTGCCTCGCGACCGTCGACCCGAGCACCCAGCTGCTCACGAGCACCCGCAAGTTCGGCGACCTCCAGGGTCGCGACGAGCACGACCACGAGTGGGGCTCGATCGAGTACGGCAACGTCGAGGAGACCGCCTTCCTCGAGATGTCACGGACCGGCCTCGCCTCCGCCGGCGTCCACGCGACCCACGGTGACCCCGAGCGCTCACACCGGATGAGCAGCTTCATGAAGCCGCACTTCGGCTACGGCGACGAGCTGCGCGTCCTCTTCCGCGACGGCGGGCAGGTGTGGGGTGGCGCGGCGCTCTTCCGCGAGCCCGACAGCCGCCCGTTCGAGCTCGACGAGGTCGCCTTCGCGGGGTCTCTTTCGGCCGTCTTCGCCGCCGGGGTGCGCACCGGGCTCCTCGCTCGCACCGCCACCGCCCCACCCGGTCCGTCGACCGGGCCGACCGTCCTCATCATCGGCGCCGACGACCAGATCCGGCAGACGAGCATGGGCGCCGAGGAGCGGCTGCGCGAGCTCGAGAGTCCCACCCACAACGCCCGGTGGACCGCGATCATCAGCTCGCTCGTTGCCGCCGCCCGGCGCTACGCCCGCGGCGAGACGACTGTGCCGCCGCGCAGCCGGGTCCGCGCCCGCAGCGGCATGTGGCTCGTCCTCCACGCCACCCCGCTGCTCAGCGCGGACGGGTCGAGCGGCGACGTCGTCGTCACCGTCGAGGAGGCCCGTCCGCCCGAGATCGTCCCGCTCGTCGTCGCGGCCTTCGACCTCACCCAGCGCGAGCGCGACGTCACCCAGCTCGTCCTCCAGGGTGTCGACACCAAGGAGATCGCCTCGACGATGCGCGTGTCGACCTACACCGTGCAGGACCACCTCAAGTCGGTCTTCGACAAGGCGGACGTCCGCAGTCGCCGCGAGCTCATCGCCCGGATCTACTTCGACCAGTACGTCCCGCGCATGGGCGCCGAGCTCGGCCCGTCGGGCTGGTTCACCTCGACCGCACCTGCTCAGGTCTGAGGGCTTCGACCGGTCAGGTATGCCGTCCGCGCCCCTCCCGTGGACGGCTCACCGGTGTGGGTTCGCCCCGCCGGTCAGGACCCGCCGGGGCCCGGGCTCTCGGCCGGGACCGGGTCGCGCAGCAGCTCGGCAGACTCCAGCGGGTCGACCCAACCGGGCGGTGGCGGTGGGTCCGGCGTCACCGGCGGGAAGGTGCTGCCGTCCGGCTGGAGGTGGGACCGGTGAAGCTTCAGCTTGTCTGTGCTCATCCCTCGACCCTCCTCGCTCTCGGCGTCGGAGCCCGCGCGGGGACTGACCACTTCGCACGTGGCCCGGAAGGACCAGGTCAGACGTTGCCGAGCACCCGGTCGACGGCGATCTCGACGACCACACGCTCGGGGTTGACGCGCGGCTGCCGGTAGCGGACGGCATACCTCTCGACGGCGTCGGCCACGGCGTCGGCGTCACGGAGGACGCGCGCGGGTCCCTCGAGGGCGAGCCAGCGGCGGCCCTCGACCTGGCACACGACTGCCCGGCCGCCGCGATCGGCGTTGCGGGCCTTCTGCGACGAGCCGCTCGTGATGACCCGCACGACACCGGCCGCCGCGTCCCAGGTGAACCCCACGGGCACCACGTGCGGCGAACCGTCACGGCGCAGCGTGGTGAGCGTCGCGAGGTGCCGCTCGGTGAGGAAGTCGACGGCCTCGTCGGACAGCGCGCTCGGGTCGGTGGCCATGGAGCGAGGATGCCACCCCGGCCCCGGCCGCCCGCCGAGAGGAGCAGACTCGGCCCATGGGCGAGCTCCACGTCAACATGAACATCACGCTCGACGGCGTCATCCAGGCCAACGGCGGCACGACAGCGCAGGACGCGGGCTATCCCTACGGCGGGTGGGAGCGGCCCTACGGCGACGAGGAGTCCGGGGCCCAGGTCGCCGCCGACGCCGAGGCCGCGGACGCACTCCTCCTCGGTCACACGACCTACGAGATCTTCCGGACCTACTGGCCCGACCAGACCTCGCGGATCGGGACGGCCTTCAACTCGATCCCGAAGTACGTCGCCTCACGTGGCACGCCGGAGCTCACGTGGCAGGACAGCACGCAGGTCACCGACGCTGCCACCGAGGTCCGCGACCTGCGCGAGCGGCACGAGCAGATCCACACGTGGGGCAGTGCCGACCTGCTCCGGACGCTTTTCGACGCCGGGCTCGTCGACCGGGTCAACCTCCGGATGCACCCGGTCGTCCTCGGCATGGGCAAGCGCCTCTTCGCAGAGGGCACGGTGCCGACGCGGTTCGAGCTCGCCGAGCCGCCCCGCGCCTACTCCGGCGGGTCGGTGCTCCTGCGCTACCGCCGGCTCGAGGGCCCACCGGTCACGGACGGCCCGCAGCCCACGAACGGGGAATGACCCGTTCGGCCGCCGGCGTCAGGGACACCGCGGCACCGGCCAGCTCCACGTCGTGTTCGAGGCGTTCGACACGTAGTAGTCGCTCACCCACCTCCCGTCGACGAGCTGGTCCCACACCGACGTCGTGCCGACGGTGTTGCCCGTCTTCTGGCAGGCGACCCAGGCGAGCGCGCCACCCTGGAGCGAGCCGTTGACGGCATACGAGGTCCCGGGTCCGGAACGGGTGTTGACCGGCGTCGAGAGGGTGGTCTGACCCGGGTAGGAGCAGCGCTGCAGCGGTGGGCTCCACGTGGTGCTCGACGGCGTCGAGAGATAGAGGTCGGTGACGTAGCCGCCCGAGCTGATCCGGTCCCACACCGCCGTCGAGCCCACCGTCTGGCCGAGAGCCTGGCAGACGACGGAGACCGTCGACCCGGACGCGACCGTGCCGACGACGGGATACGAGCTCCCCGGTCCGCTGCGGACGTTGAGCGTGCTCGAGCTCGTGACGCGGTAGGCCCGCAGCGCGCTCGCGACCGGCCCACGGATGACGTTGCTGTCGATGTTCATCGTCACGCCGCCCCACGTCTCGTTGTGGTCGCCGCGGTACTGCTTGGCGCGCTGCCACTCGGCCCAGAGCGTGTTGCCGGCCGTGGGCCAGTTCGTCGTCGTCGCGACGCCGTCCCAGCGCGCCATCCAGACCGCGTCGGGGCGGGCGAGGCTCGTCGAGAAGTAGGACGCCGCCAGGTCGCGTACGCCCGAGTCCTGGTGGGCGTAGATCCCGGCGAGGAACCCGGCACGGTGCAGTGCCCGCGTCCACTCGGACACGTAGGTGCGCACCGCCGCCGTGCAGCCCACGGCCGCCCGGTCGTAGTGCTCGACGTCGGCATAGAGCGCGCTGCCGGGCAGGAGGCCGAGTGCCTTGGCCTTCGCCACGGCGTCGGCACCGTCGGCTGCGCCCCGCGAGGCCGCGGCGCTCGCGACATAGCGGTAGGGCTTGGAGCCGAAGACGCAGAAGGGCTGGTCGCCGAAGTAGGTCGGCACGAGCGACCAGCCGGCGGCCGTGGCGCTGCGCACCCAGTCGTACGTGAGGTTCGGCTGAGCGCAGCCGCGGTTGCGCCCACCGAAGTAGATGTTGACGCCGGTGTAGGGCGAGCGCCCCCGCCACGCCGACAGCGCGGCGAGCGACGGGGCCGTGCACGTGTCGAAGAATGACCCCGAGATGCGCGTCGCCGTCGACATCGCCGGGTAGCCGACGGGTGTCGCCGGGTCGGCCTGGGCCGGTGCCGGTGCGACGACGCCGATCGCCAGCGCCGCGAGTCCGGCGGTCACTCCTGCCGTGAGCCGTCGTGCGGGTCCCATGACAACCTCCAGCGCGGAGCCGTCGGCGGGCGCGGGGCCCCACACCACCCATGATGCGCCGCTGCCGCCCGCCCGTCATCGCTTTGGACCAAACTGCAACCTGCCTCGTATGCCGGCCCACGCAGAGCGTGGGACCCGCACCGCCGACCCATTCGAACGGGCGCCACACGTGGGGTCGGACGGGTCAGTCGGGCATGGTTCCGGTGGACCTGACCTGCGCGGAGGAGGGGTGGACGGTGGCGCCGTGGCGCAGCACCGCCGGGATCTCGGCGACGTCCTCGACGTGCGCAAGGGGTCCCAGAGAGTGCGCCCCTGCGTCAGAAGCTCGAGCGGAGGAGCATCGCGGCGAGGACGAACATGGCGAGGCCGATGAGCACCTCTAGAACCTGCCAGACCCGGGGGCGGGCGAGCCAGCGGGAGGCGAGGTGCGCGGCATACCCGAGGGTCGGGAACCACAGGAGACTGGCGACCCCGGCGCCCGCCCCGAACCACCACCGTCCCGTCGGTCCGTGGGAGGCGCTGAGGTTGCCGAGCATGAGGACGGTGTCGAGGTAGACGTGCGGGTTGAGCCAGGTGAGTGCGACCGCGGTGAGCGCGGCGGAGCCGCCGGCCGCCGACCCGGCGGTGAGCGCCTGCGGGCGGCGCGCGGACAGCAGGGAGCGGATGCCGAACCAGACGAGGTAGGCCGCGCCGGCCCCGGTGACGACGCGGAGCAGTCCGGGGTGGTTGTCGACGAGCGCCCCGACGCCGAGGACGCCCGCGACGATGAGGACGAGGTCGCTGACGGCGCAGATCGCGACGACGACGCCGACGCGGTCGCGCGCGATGCCCTGCCGCAGGACGAACGCGTTCTGCGCACCGATGGCGATGATGAGCGAGAGGCCCGAGACAAGGCCACTGAGGACGGCGGTGAGGATCGTGGTGTTCATCGCCTCCGACGCTAGGCGTGGGCCCCTGTGAAGGCCAGCGAAGGATTCTGGGGGATCCTTAGTCTGGCTTCATCTACGGTGGAGGGGTGCAGACCGACCAGCTCCGGGCCCTCCTCGCCGTCGTCGACGAGGGGACGTTCGAGGCGGCCGCCCGCCGGCTGCACGTCACGCCCTCGGCGGTGAGCCAGCGGATCAAGGCGCTCGAGCACTCCCTCGGCCGGGTCGTGGTGCGGCGCGGCCTGCCGTGCGAGGCGACCGAGGCCGGGGAGGTGCTCGTCCGCCTGGCCAGGCAGCAGGACCTGCTCGAGCGCGAGGCCCGCGCTGCCCTCGACGACGCCGCGACGACGCGAGAGCTCCCTGTCGTCGTCAACGCCGACTCGCTCGCGACGTGGTTCGTCGGCGTCCTGCACGAGGTGGCTCGCTGGGAGGGCGTCGTGCTGCACCTCCACGTCGAGGACGAGGGGCACAGCCATGAGCTGCTCCGGGCGGGCAGCGTCCTCGGCGCCGTGACCTCGAACCCCACCGCGGTGCAGGGCTGCTCGGTCGAGCGGATCGGGGTGATGCGCTACCTCCCGGTCATGACACCGGCTCTGCGAGAGCGGTTCTCGCACGGTCGCGGCATCGACTGGGCACGGATGCCGGTGCTGCAGTTCAACGAGCACGACGAGGTGCAGCGAGGGGTGCTCCGCCGCCACGGCATCGGTGACGACGCGCAGCCGCCGACCTCCCGGGTGCCGTCGTCCGAGGGGTTCGCCGAGGCGGTGCGGGCCGGGCTCGGCTGGGGTGCGTTGCCCGAGGCGCAGTGCCGCGCGGACCTCGAGTCGGGAGCGCTCGTCCGGCTCGGCGCTCGCGAGCACGTCGACGTGCCGCTGCACTGGCAGTCGTGGCGGCTGCGCTCACCCCTCGTCGACCGGCTCACGGAGGCGATCCGGGCACACGCCCCGAGCCGGTGACTCGGGCCGCGAAGTCCGTGGGCTGCCGTCATTCGGGCCCGGAGGCACGCAGGGGTTTGCCCTCGGGCGCCCGGGGTAGGTGCAGCACCATGCTCGACTCGAACCAGAGCCCGTCCCTCGAGGGCCAGGACATCCGTGACAGCGGCGGCGAGAAGGTCGGCCGCGTCGATCACGTCTACGTCGACGGCCACACCGGGATGGCGGCCTGGGCAGCGCTGGACACCGGCCTCCTCGGGGCAGACCAGAGCGTCGTCCCGCTCGGCCCGGCCGAGTTCTATCAGGACCACATCCAGCTTCCCTTCAGCAGGAAGGTCGTCGAGGAGGCGCCGGACATAGGCCCCATCGGCGAACATCTCAGCCCTGAGCAGGAGGCGCGCCTGAACCAGCACTTCGGACTCAGGGGCGACGAGTCGGTGTCGGACTTCAACGCGACGACCGACGTCGACCTCGACGGCTGAGTGCACCCAGCGGCGAGCCCCGATCGCTGGCCCAGCGGTCGTAGGTTGGTTGGCAGGGAGCGCTTTCCCGACCGGGACCGGTCCCTGCCACCGTCGGTCCACGAACTGGACCCGAGTCTCAGGAGGACAGCATGAGCACATCCCACAGCCGGGACCCTCGTGATCGTGCCGAGGAGCCCGACCGCCTCGATGACGACGCCCGTCGGCGCGACGACGCGTTCGACAGCGACGACCAGCGCTACCGCGACGACCAGCGCAACCGCGACCGGGACGGTGACGGCAGGGACGACCGCACCGAAGCGTTCGACCGGAACCGCGACCGGGACGGTGACGGCAAGGACGACCGCACCGAGGTCCTCCACCGGGACCGGGACGCCGGGGACCGGCGCGTGGTGAACGGCGGCGGAGCCGTCGCGATCGACCCGCACGCCAAGGTGGCGGCCGAGCAGGAGAGATACGGCGGGGTGAAGCCAGGCGCCGCCTTCTTCGGCTGGCTGTCGGCCACCGGCATGTCCGTGCTCCTCACCGCGCTGCTCGTCGCCGCGGGCGCTGCCGTCGGCATCGCGACCGGCACGGACCTCGGGCAGGCGGCCGACGACGCCACCGGCAACCCGGAGGGCGTCGGCCTGGCCGGAGCCATCGGACTCGCCGTCATCATCTTCGTCTCCTACTACTGCGGCGGCTATGTCGCCGGGCGCATGGCGCGCTTCCAAGGGGCTCGCCAGGGCGTGGCCGTCTGGGTGTGGGCCCTGGTCATCGCGGCCGTCGTGGCCCTGCTCGGCTACCTCGCCGGCAGCGAGTACAACGTGCTCGAGCAGCTCAACGGCTTCCCGCGCATCCCCGTGGACGAGGGGACGCTGAGCACCGCCGGGATCGTCACGCTCGTCGCGGCCCTGCTTCTCAGCCTCGGTGGCGCGATCCTCGGCGGCATCGCCGGCGTCCGCTACCACCGCAAGGTCGACCGCGCCGGACTCGTCGACGCGGTCTGACCGAGTCAACGCGGACGAGCCCCGGGAGAGCCGCACGCTCTCCCGGGGCTTCTCACTGCCGGCTTCAGCGCACCACCGCGGGCGACCAGGCGGCAGGGATGAGCAGCTCGGCCGGCGCTGAACCGTCGGCCGGCGCCACCCAGACGTCGGAGGTGGCGCCGCCCCCCGGCGGCGCGAGACCGAAGAGGATGCGTTCGTCGTCGAGCCACTCGATCTGGTCGTCGACGCTGCGCGCCGTGCGGATGACGGTCTCGGACCCGTCGGACAGCCGGCGCACCTTGACCTCCCACGTCGTCGGTCCGGTGGCGCTCTTGTAGGCCACGTGCTCCCCGGACGGCGAGAGCGACGGGCACTCGGCGGACACGTCGAGCAGGGTCAGCGTGCGTGTGGCGCTGTCCCCCCGGGCGAGATGCTTGCGTCCCCCGGTCATGACCGTCGCATAGAACGTCGTGCCCTCCCGGGCGAACGTCACGCCCCAGACGTTGAGGTCGGCGGACCTGACCGGTGCGCCACCACGGGTGACGTCGAAGTCCTCGAGGTTCCCCAAGGACCTGCCAGCCTGCATGTCGTAGATCTCGGTCTGGGTCGAGAAGCTGCCGTCGGCATAGGAGTGCCCGAAGACGAACGTCGTCGTCGCTCCCCACCGACCGTCCGCGGAGACCCGCGCACGACTCGGTATGCCGGGTGTCGTCAGCGTGTGGCGCACGCGCAGGTCCGGGCCCAGCAGCAGCACGCGGGCCGTCGTGACGCTCCCCCGGTCGACGTCGACGCACACGCCGCCGCCGCGGCTCACGTGCACGCGCTCGCAGACGAGGCCGGGGTTCGCCGCCGGTGTCGCGGTGGGTTGGTCGATCGGCACCGTCCCCACGGTCCCGTAGCCGGCGTCGTTGCTCGTGCGCCGGAACGCGATGAACCCGTTCGGATATGCCGGCTGGCCGGCCGAGGCTGTCGGGGCCGGTGCCCCGGCCGACGCGTTGTCGTCGTCCGCCGCCACCGCGACGAGGACGTAGCCCACCATCGCGCAGATCACGGCGACGACGACGACTGCAAAGCCGACGACCCGCCCACGCGCCGTCGTCATGGCGCGGAGACCGGGTCGAGATCGGGCCGGAGCACGACCGCCGCGGCGGGGAGGGCGCAGGCGAGCCCGATCGCCATGACCAGGTAGGCGCTGCCGGTCCCCAGCCGGCTGAGCAGCAGGCCGAACCCCACGGATGACACGAACCCGGCGACGCCCACGGCGGTCTGCGTGAGCGCCATGCCCGACGCGCGCGAGACCTCGGGCAGCGCCGCCGAGACGGCCGCGGCCAGCACCCCGTCGGTCGCGGCATAGAACACACCGAGGAGCAGGAGGGCGGCGACCGTGGCCGCGAGGGCGCCGGTCGGGGCGCCCACGGTGGCATACACCGCGAGGAGGGCGACGTGCCCGACGAGGTAGGTCGCCATCCGCCCGTAGCGGTCGGCCAGCCGTCCGAAGGGGACCGACAGCATCGAGTAGACGAGGGCGACGCCGACCGCGAAGAGCGGGAAGGCCTTCGCCAGGTCGGCCTCGCGGTCGAGCAGCGCGAGGAAGACGAAGGCGTCACTCACCGTGAAGAGGGTGAGGAGCCCGGCGACGCCCACCCGGCGCAGCACGGGACGCGACCGCAGGAGCCCGGCGACGTCCGCTCGGGTGAGCCGGCGGGGTCCCGGCTCCAGGTCCTCACCGAGGCCGTCCTCGCCCATGCCCTCCTCGCGTGAGCGGTCCTGAGGCGATGCGGCCCCGACGGCGGCCCGCTCCTTGGCTCGCGCCCGCCGCTCGGGCACGAGCAGGGCGACGACGGCGAGGCCGAGGAGGGCGAAGCCGGCGCTGACGACGAAGACGGCGTCGAACCGTCCCGGGAGCAGGAGCAGGATCCCGAACGCGACGAGGGGACCGAGCATGGCGCCCACGGTGTCCATCGCGCGGTGGACCCCGAAGCTGTGCCCCAGGTCCCCGGCGGGAGAGGCGTGCGCGATGAGGGCGTCGCGGGGCGCGGTCCGGATGCCCTTGCCGACCCGGTCGAGCGAGATGAGGCCGGCCACGCTCGTCACGGAGGAGGCGACAAGGAGGAGTGGGCGGGTCGCCGCGGACAGGCCGTAGCCCACGGAGGCGACGAGCTTGGGTCGCCCCAGCCAGTCGGCGAGCAGACCCGAGGCCAACCCCGAGAGCGAGGACACCCCTCGGTAGAGCCCGTCGACGAGGCCGAACTGCGACGGCGCCAGCCCCATCTGGAGGACGAGGAAGAGCGGCAGCACCGCGGTGACCATCTCGGAGGAGATGTCGGTGAACAGGCTCGTGAGCCCCAGGAGCACGACGGTCCTGGGGGTGGCTCGGCCACGGGACCGCGAGCCGTCAGGTCGCGCCGTGGGCTGGTTGCGAAACGAGATGTACATCGCTCTCCAAGGCACTCGACCCGGCCCTGTCACGCTAATCGCCGGACGAGGCGTCCGTCCGGCACTGCGGGAAAATGCGTGCGGCAGCGGGGTCCTCGTGACCCGGCCGGGCCATGCGTCCCCTGGTCCGTTGGTGCCACCGCCGGCGAACGCCGAGGGACGCCGAAGGGCCCGGCCAGGTGGCCGGGCCCTTCGGTCGCCGTGGAGGGCGGACCGCGAAGACGGTCAGCACCCCGGGTGCGTCAGGTGATGGTCGCCGTCGCGGCCGACGTCTTCGCGACGCTCGTGTAGCCGGTCTTGCTGCCCGTGACGCGGACCGTGATCGTCCTGGTGCGGTCGGTCGTCGTGAGGACGTAGCTGCTCGCCGTGGCGCCCGAGACGGCGACACCCGAGCGGTACCACTGGTACGTCAGGGTGACCGGTGCCGGGCCCCACGTGCCGGGCACGGCGTTGAGCCTCGAGCCGACGGTCCGCGTGCCGCTGATCGTCGGCGTCGGCGCCGAGAGCGTCCCCGCGGCGACGGCCGCGGTCGCAGCCGACGTCCTGGCGACGGTCATGTACCCGGCCTTGGTCCCCGTGACGGTCACGGTGATCGCCTTGCCGGTGTCGGAGCCGGTGAGCACGTAGGAGCTCGCCGTTGCGCCGGTGATGGCGACGCCCGCCCGCTTCCACTGGTAGGCGAGGGTGACCGGCGACGGCCCCCACGTGCCGGGGGTGGCCGTCAGCCGGTAGCCGGCCTTGACCGTGCCGCTCACCGTCGGAGTCGGCGCGGTGAGGGCCCCGAGGACGGTCGCGGTCGCGCCCGAGGTCCTGGCGACGCTCATGTAGCCGGTCTTGCTGCCGGTGACGCGCACCGTCATCGTCTTGCCCATGTCGGTCGACGTCAGCGTGTAGGTGCTGGCGGTCGCGCCGGTGATGGCGGCGCCCGAGCGGAACCACTGGTACGCGAGGGTGACCGGTGCCGGTCCCCAGGTGCCGGGGACGGCGGTGAGGGTGTAGCCGACCGTGCGGGTGCCCGAGATCGTCGGGGTCGGCGCGGTGAGGGCGCCGAGCACCGTCGTCGTGGCGGCCGACGTCTTCGCGGCGCTCGTCCATCCGGTCTTGCTGCCCGTGACGCGGACCGTGAGGGTCTTGCCCTGGTCGGTGGTGGTGAGCGTGTAGGTGCTGGCAGTCGCGCCGGTGATGGCGACGCCCGAGCGGAACCACTGGTAGGCCAGCGCCACCGGTGCCGGACCCCACGTGCCGGGGACGGCGGTGAGGGTGTAGCCGACCGTCTTCGTGCCGCTGATCGTCGGCGTCGGTGCGGTGAGCGTGCCCGCCGCGACGGCGGCCGTGGCGGCCGACGTCTTCGCGGCCGTCGCGTAGCCGGACTTCGTGCCGGTGACGGTGACGGTGATCGCCTTGCCCGTGTCGGACCCCGTGAGGGCGTAGGTGCTCGCAGTGGCGCCGGTGATGGCGACCCCGGCCCGCTTCCACTGGTAGGCGAGGGTGACCGGCGCCGGACCCCAGGTGCCGGGGACGGCGGTGAGGACCGAACCGGCCTTGGCGGTGCCCGTGATCGTGGGCGTCGGCGCCGTCAGGGTGCCGAGCTGGGCCGTGACGGGACCGGTGGTGGCGACGTAGGTGGTGTCGCTGTTGGGGTCGGTCGTGCGCAGGTAGTAGCGGACGCTGATCTTCTTGCCGACCATGTCGCTGGTGAGGGTGAACGTCTTCTGCTGCCCGGCATACACACCGTCGGCACGCCACTCGTAGCTGTCGTAGTCGATGGCCGCGCCACCCGCGGGGGTGCCGTGGTTCGCGGTGAGGGTCTGCCCGGCGACCGGACTGCCGGAGATCTGGAGCGGGGACGTCAGGGCGACACCCGTGCCGACCTCGTAGCCGATGCTCGACATCGTCGTCGTGACGTAGCCCGACAGCGACCCGGTCACGCGGACGGCGACGGCCTTGCCCGCGAGGTCGGAGGTCGGGGTGAACGTCGTGCCGGTGGCGCCGGCCACGGGCACGAAGGCCCAGCCGTTCGCCTTGTCGTACCAGCCCCACTGGTAGGCGAGCTGGACGCCCGACGGGCCCCATGCGTTGGCGTGGGCGGTGAGCGTCGAACCGACCCGTGACGGGCCGTCGACCCACGGCTCGCTCGCGGTGAGCGACTTGCCGGCGACCGGGAGGACGACGCGGAGGGTGCGCTGGGCCGGGGAGGTCGGCTGGGTGAGGATCGTCGCCGTGTCGCTCGACGTGGCGCTGTCCCAGCAGCGCGAGGCGTAGCGGGTCTCGCGGTTCGGGGCCTCGGGGCCGTAGTGGTCGTCGTAGAAGCAGAACTTGTAGCGGCCGCCGACCTCGGTGCGCCAGAAGAACCTGCCGTTCACGTCGTTCATGAGCGGGCCGTACTGCGGGGTGTCCCACGTCCCCGTCGTGGCGTTGTGGGTGTAGGTCGTCCACCTGACGCCCTGGATCGGAGCACCGGCGCTGTCGACGGCCTCGCCGTAGAAGCCGGTCGTCGGCGCGAGCTGGAAGTTGGCCGTCGTCACCGTGGGGCCCTCGGGCAGGACCGGGGAGGGGTAGGGGTAGTCGGGCGTGCTCACCGACGTGCCGTCCCAGTACTCGGCATCCCAGGTGTGCATGTTCCAGTCGGCATCCCGGGCGGTGATGCTCACCTTGCCCGGGACGACCTTGGTGAGGGTGTAGGCGCCGGTGGCGTCGGTGGTGGTGCCGACGACCGAGCCGCCGCTCGTGGGCACGCTCTCGACCCTGATGCCCGGGATGGCTGCGCCCGAGGTGCTCGTCACCTTGCCCGTGACGGTCGCGAAGCGCGGCAGCCGGATGTTGGCGGTGACCGGCGTCGTCGTGCTCACGACGATGGTCTTGGCATCACCATGGCCCGCGGCCTGGTCGTAGTACTGCGTCGCGTAGGTGTCGGCGCAGGCCGTCCCCGAGTGGCAGCTGGCATAGAGGGTGTAGTCGCCCGGCTGGGTGACGTCGATGGTGAAGCGACCCGAGGCGTCGGCCGTGCCGTAGTGGTCACGGTCGTCCTGCCAGTCGACCGGCTGGGCGTAGAGGTAGACGTCGTCGAGCGGGACGAGGGCACCGCTCGCGTCACGTCCGGTGACGACGCCGGTGATCGTGTAGCCCGACGCGGCCTGCGCGGGCGGAGCTGCGGCGAGGCCCAGCACGATGCCGAGGACGGCGGTGAGCGCGACGACGACGAGCCGGCGCACCCCACCTCCCCGTGACAGTGGCGGTGCGACGAGGACGGTCGAGGACACGGACGACTCCTGGAGGTCGAGCGGACGGAGGACAGAGCCATGGACCCCGTCGACAACCGTCGACACCCCCCGTGACCCCGCGGGAATCGTAGCCGTCTGCGAGCTGCGGCCGGACCCCACGAAAACGCGGAATCGGCCAGCACACGACGAGGCCCGGAGGAGCACGCACCCCCGGGCCTCGTCAGCTCGACTCGGCTCGCCTCAGGGTCGACTCAGGTCGACTCAGGTCGACTCAGGGCGACTCAGGGCGACTCGGACCGGCTCACGTCACTTGAGCCTGAACAGCGCGCTCGTGGCCGAGCCGTCATCCGTCGTCATCGTGACCTTGTAACAGGCCCCCGCCGACTTCGGGGTCTGCCAGTTCTGGATGAACTGCCCGCCCGAGGCGTCGTAGCGGAGCACCGTGTTGCCCGACGTGGTGAGCTCGACGTCGTCGGAGCCACCCGCGGTGCTGCACGACACCTTCGTCACGGTGAACGTGTCGACCACGGCGGTGTCGGTGAGCTCGGTCGCCCCGGCGAAGACCTCGAACTTGAGCGGGACGGTGGAGCCGTTCTTCACGGTGTTCCACACGCCGCCCATGTCGACCGGCTGGTAGAAGCCCTTGAGCGTCCACGCGAGGACCTCGTAGTCGCGCTGGGCCGTCGTCGTGTTGCCGGCGACGTCCTTCGCCGAGGCCGTGAGGGTGTGCGTCCCGACCGAGGTGGCGTGACCCGAGACCGTGCAGGCGCCCGGACCGGAGAGGGCGTCGGTCGCATCGCACGTGCCGGCCGCGGGAACGGGCCCGAAGTAGTACGCGCCACCGTCGGCAGGTCCGCCGACCCAGGTGACGCCCGGAGCGGTGAGGTCGACGTCGACGTCACTCACACCGGTCGTCGCGGAGTTGCCCGCCGCGTCGACCACCGAGCCGCTGTGCGACTGGTCCGCACCCTCACCGAACGTGTGGGCGTCGGTGCAGGAGGCGACACCGGAGAGCTCGTCACCACAGGTGTAGGTCACCGTGGGGGCACCCGAGCCGATGTTCCACCACGCGGTGGCCGGCCGGGACGGGCTGAGCGCGGCAGCGATCGTCGGGGCGGTCGTGTCGATGCTGATCCCGGAGACGGTGTCGCTCACGCTGTTGCCGCTGAGGTCGGTGCACGTGCCCGTCGCCGACTGGTCCGCGCCCTGGCTCGTCACCGTCCGGCTCGTCACCGAGGCGGCCTCGTCGAGGAAGGTGTCGGAGCAGGACCAGGTGACGGTGACGTCGGCGTTGTTCCACCCGGCGGGGTTCGCCCCGGGCAGCCGGCTGACCCTGGTGATGACCGGCGCTGTCGTGTCGACGACCGAGTAGGTCACGGACGAGACGGCCTCGAGACCACCGGCGTCCGTGTAGGCACAGGTCGCCGTCTGCTGCCCGAGCCCGGCGGCCGGACCGCCGGTGACCGCGCTCAGCGTGGCCGGGAAGCTCGAGTCGCCGTCCTCGGCGTCGGTCACCTGGCACATCGCGTCGGGCACCGAACCGAACTCGTATGCCGTCCCGCTCGTCACGCCGGTGACCTCCACCGTGGGTGCGGTGTTGGTCGGCGTGGCCGCGGAGACGTCGACCCGGAAGGTCGCGGGGGCGAGGTCGAACGACCCGCCGGTGGTGTTGCTCTTGGCCACGAGGGTCACGGTGGACGACCCCTCGGCCACGGCGTGCACGGTGACCTCCCTCGTCGCCCCACAGCTCGTGAAGGTGACGCTGCTCGGCGACACCGTGGCCTTCGACGGGTCCGAGGAGGTGACCGACACCGTGAGGACGGTCTGGCCGGTGAGGTTGCAGCCGTTCTTGCCGTCGCCGTTGCGCTCGACGATCGACAGCGTGGTCGTGCCGTCGGCCCCACCCACAGTGAGGGGCATGACCTCGGCGGCGGGGTCGATGGTCGCGTCGAGGTCGTTGACGACGTCGTCGGCGGTGGCGGAGGCGGCGCCGAGGGCGAGGGTGAGGGCCGCGATGGCGGCCGCGGAGGTACGGCGGAGCAGGGCTCTGGTCACAGTGTGAACTCCTGGCAGGCTGGGCATCAGGGAAGGGGATGGGCCCCTGCCGGAAACCTAGGGCTGACCTGCGAGGACGCACCGTGGGTTGGTCAAATCGGACTGGTCAACTTTGCATAGTCCTTTTCGGCCCCTGTGACCTAGTCCTCGGTCGCTCAGCCGAGCCAGACGCCCTCGTCCCACGCGGACGCCAGCACGCCGGCATACCTCGCCAGGTCGTGTCCCTTCTCGGCGACCCAGGCGTCGGAGTTGTAGGTCTCGTCGTAGCGGTCGCCGCGGTCGCAGACGAGCGAGACGATCGAGCCGCGCTCACCGGCGGCCTGCATCTCGGCGGCGAGCCGAAGCGCGCCGTAGATGTTCGTGCCGGTCGACGGGCCGGCCGAGATGCCGGTGCGTTCCCGGAGGAAGCGCATCGCCGCGATCGAGGCGCAGTCGGGCACGCCGAGCATCCGGTCGACGACGAGCGGGAGGAACGACGGCTCGAGCCGCGCACGCCCGATGCCCTCGATCCGCGACGGCTCGAGCCGTGCCTCGCCGTCGCCCTGCCACGCCGGCAGGAACGCCGAGTGCTCGGGGTCGACGACGCACACCTGCGTGTCGAGCGCCTGGTAGCGGACGAACCGGCCGATGGTCGCCGATGTCCCGCCGGTGCCCGCACCAACGACGATCCATCGCGGGACCGGGTGCTCCTCCATCGACATCTGCTCGAAGATCGACTCGGCGATGTTGTTGTTACCCCGCCAGTCCGTCGCCCGCTCGGCGTTGCTGAACTGGTCGAGGTAGACCCCGCCGGCCTCGTCGGCCACCCGTCGGGCCTCGTCGTAGACGGCGGTGGGGTCGTCGACGAGGTGGCACCGGCCGCCCTCGCGCTCGATGAGCGCGATCTTCGCCGGGGACGTCGACGACGCCATGACGGCGACGAAGGGCACCCCGAGCATCCGCGCGAAGTGCGCCTCGCTCACCGCCGTCGAGCCGGACGACGCCTCGACGACCGTCGTGCGAGGTCCGATGACGCCGTTGCACAGCCCGTAGAGGAAGAGCGAGCGCGCGAGCCGGTGCTTGAGCGAGCCGGTCGGGTGCGTCGACTCGTCCTTGAGGTAGAGGTCGACGCGTCCGCACCCCGGCAGGTGCACCTTGATGAGGTGGGTGTCCGACGTCCGCGTCGCGTCGGCGCGCAGCTTGCGGATCGCCTCCCGCACCCATGCGCGGTCCGGCTCGGTGCGCAGCCCGGTGTCGACCAGGGGCATGGGCTTCGGCGGCGTCGACGAGGACATGCCGCTCACCGTATCCACCTCGTGGGAACCGACAAAGACGGAGGCGGTATGCCGGGTGGGCACCCGGCATACCGCCTCGCGTTCAGGACCCTGGAAGGGTCAGGTGTTGCTGGTGTCGCGACCCTCGTCGAGGTGGGGGGTGGAGAGGTCGGCACCCTCGGAGGTGCCGGTCGTCGACGGGACGGAGCCGTCGGCGAAGTCGCCGGCGTCGGTCCACGCGTTGCCCTCGGACGCCTGCTCGGACGTCGGCTCGCCGCCGAAGTCGGAGGCCGAGGCGGTGGCCTCGTCGAGCTCGTCGGCCTTGTCGGCGGCCTTGTCACGGGCCCCGTCGACCTTGTCCTTGGCGGCGGCACCTGCAGCGGCGGCCTTGTCCTTCGCGGCGGAGCCGGCAGCGGCGGCCTTCTCCTTGGCGGCGGACGCGAGGTCGGTCACCTTGTCGCCGACGGAGGAGTCACGCCCGTGCGACGGCGGGGTGTAGGCGCCCGCGCTGGCCCACGGGTCCTTCTTCCCGGTCGACTTCTTCCACGCGAACGCGGCCGCGCCGGCGGCGAGGAGCAGCAGCAGCGCGCCCTTGCCGCCCTTGCGCTGCTTCTTGACGACGGCGTCGCCCTTGAGCACGTGGTAGGCGTCGGGCGCCCGGTCGGCGGCCTCGGCGGCAGCGCCCTTGGCGGCGACGGCGCCGGCGACGACGGTCGCGAGGGCCGAGGCGAGCTTGGGCACGACCTCCTCGACGAACGTGTCCTTGGCGTCGGCCACCTTGGGGCCCGCCTGGTCGGCGTAGTCGCGGGCGGTCTCGCGGGCGAGCTCGACGTGCGGTGCGGCCTTGCCCTTGAGGTCGACGGCGCGGGCGCGCAGGTCGGCCGCGTGCGACTGGGCGCTGGAGCCGGCGTCCGAGGCGGTGGAGGCAGCGCTCTCGACCCGTGCGGCGACCGCGTCGCGTGCCTGCTCGGTCTTGCTCTTCGTGCGGAACACGAGGTTCTCCTATCGGTGGACGATCGGGTTCCTTCCATCAAACACTGTTTCCCCACGTCGCGGCACCTAGGGGTGGCCCCCAACCGGACGGCGGTATGCCGTGGCTCCCCCAGCGCCCCTCGGCCGCCCACCGTCGTCCCGGCACGGTCCCCATACAGTGGAGGCATGAAGGCAACCCTCAAGACCAACCACGGCACGATCAACCTCACGCTCTTCGCCGACCAGGCACCCAAGACCGTCAAGACGATCACCGGCCTCGCCACGGGCGAGCTCGAGTACAAGGACGACGCGGGCCGCACCAACCCCGACAAGTTCTACGACGGCCTGATCTTCCACCGCATCATCCCGGGCTTCATGATCCAGGGCGGCGACCCGCTCGGCCAGGGCTTCGGTGGCCCCGGCTTCGCCTTCGACGACGAGATCCACCCCGACCTGCAGTTCGACCGCCCCTACCTCCTCGCCATGGCCAACGCCGGCAAGCGCATGGGCAAGGGCACCAACGGCAGCCAGTTCTTCATCACGGTGACGCCGACCCCGCACCTCAACGGCAAGCACACGATCTTCGGCGAGGTCGCCGACCAGGAGAGCCGCGAGGTCGTCGACAAGATCGCCGCCGTCTCCACCGGTCAGCAGGACCGCCCGCGCGAGGACGTCGTCATCGAGAGCTTCACCGTCGAGGGCTGACCCCGACGCACGCCAAAGCGCAGCGGCGCCAGCTCGAACGGAGCACCGACCCACGGGTCGGTGCTCCGTTCGTCTGTCCCGGCGCTGGTGCTGGGCACCCGGTCGGCGGTTCCGGTCGGGTCTGCGTGCGGGCGTCCGTCACGGTCCGGACATGACAGGTGTCACGGCGATCCGGTGTCACCTGACTCTGCCGACCGGGAAATGCCGCGCGAGAGGGTGACTCGGGGGCCGGAGAGTCCGGGGCCCGGGGGCGAGGCCCCCATCACATTGCAGGAGCGAACATGCAGATGACCGCTGACCTCGACTGGATCGAGGAGATCGGTGAGCAGTCCTTCGACGCACAGGCCTTTGGCGCCTGCACGACGAACACCTTCTCGCTGAGTGACCACTACGGCAACACCGGCAACTGGTGCACCATCACGACCGAGTGCATGGGCTGGTGTTCCTGAGCACCACGGGCACCTCGCCCCGGACGGCACCGGGCGACTCGCCCTGAGTGGCACCGGGGCATCACCCCGAACCCGACGGAGCGTCCGCCGGGTCACCACCACCGAAAGGAAGCTCGCATGAACGACAACCTCGAACTCGGCCGCTACAGCGACGAGGAGCTGCTGGAGCTCGCCGACGGAGACGTGCACGGCGGCACGACCTGGTCGTGCGTCATCGTCTCGCTGATCTCGTCGCAGACGTGCCCGACGACGGCGTGCACCGACAGCTGCTGACCCACCCCACGGAACCGGTGGGTTGCGGGCGTCTCGAACCCGCCCGCAACCCACCGGCACCACGTCAAGGCTACGCCCACACGCGCCGGAGGACTTCATGACCTTGCCCGACCTCTATCCCGAACTGACCCGCGCCGAGGTCGAGGAAGTCATCGATCCCGTGACGGTGTCGAGGGCGAGCGAGGACCCCCTGGTCGTCTCCCCTGCGGCGCACGGGCTGACCTCCTTCGGGCGCGAGGCCGAGGAGTGGTCCTTCGCCCGGGTGTGCCGGTCCGTGGCCGGTGCCGTCCTCGATGAGCACTGGCCCGCGCTCGACCTCACCCTCGTCCGCGACGAGGGCGACTTCCGTGCCCGAGTCCACTCGGTGCTCGCGACGGACGTGAGTGAGCTGCTCGTCCGACCGCTCGCGGCCGCGCTGGCCCCGGTCGACGGCCGCGACGACGGCCTCGTCTACGCGGAGTTCTGTCGTGACCTCCTCGCCGACGGCCTCGACCGTTTCGCCGCGGCCCATCCGGTGGCCTGGGACCGCCTCGGGCTGCGCCTGAACCAGCGCCTGCGCGCGCTGGCCGAGACGCTCCGCCGGGTCCGCGCCGACCACGCGGACCTCGTCGTGGCCATGGACCTGGCGCCCGAGGCCCGGATCACCGGCATCGGTCTCGCCGGTGACACCCATGCCGGGGGTCGCACGGTGAGCGTCATCGAGCTCGACGACGGGAGCTCACTGGTCTACAAGCCTCGGACCGTCGACTGCGAGGCCGGCTGGGCCGAGCTCGTGGACGTTCTCAACCACCGCCACGGGTTCGGGCTGCGAGCCGCCCGAGTGGTGCCACGACGCGGCTACGGCTACGTCGAGTTCGTCGAGGTGGATCCGGCGGCGACCATCGACCTGCGGTCCGTCGGCCGCCTCGCCGCGGTCCTCTATGCGCTCAACGCGCGGGACATGCACTTCACCAACATCCTCTCGACCGCAGACGGGCCCGTTCCCGTCGATCTCGAGACCCTCCTCCACCCCCTCCGGCAGAAGTCGCACGGCACGCCGGAGACCGAGGACAGCGGATACACCCGACTCGCCGTGTCCGTGTTCGGCACCGGCATCCTGCCCATGGTCATGGCCCGGGAGGGCCGTGACGGATACGCCGACGTGGGCTACCTCGGCGGCGGGGAGGTGCACGGGTCCGGTCCTTTCCGCCAGTTCCGCATCGAGCACCCGTTCAGCGCCAGGATCCGGGTCGGATGGGCTCCCGAGGTCCCGCCGAGCGTGGAGCCGAGCAGGGTGATCGACACGTCCGCCGCGATCGTGCGCGACTCGTGCGCTGCGATGGTCGAGGGCTTCAGCGAGGTGTACGCGACCATCGTGCAGGAGCGGACGAGCTTCATCGCCGCCGTGAGACAGGCCTTCGCCGGGGCCGAGGTCCGCTACGTCCACAACGCCACCGTCCAGTACGCCCAGTGCCTCCGGGTCCTTACCGCGCCGAGCCCGAGCCGGGACGCCGACCTCGCCCAGGGCCTGGTCAAGCGCATCGGCATCGCCAGCCGCGGAGCCGACCCGCGGCTCGTCGACGCCGAGTGTGCCCAGCTGTGGGCGACGGACGTGCCCTACTTCGTCCTTCGGAGCGACTCGACGACCGTGACGGACGGGTCGCCGGAGCGCAGGCCCGTCGCCGAGCTGCCCAGCAGCCCCCTCGCACAGTGCGTGGCGAAGATCGAGGCGTTGTCTCCCCACGACCTCGTCACCCAGGTCCGACTCATCCGGGTGGCGTTCAACGCCAAGCTGCCGGACCCGCACACGATGGCACCCACCGCCGAGGTCCTCGCCCCCTTCACCGCAGTGGAGCGCGACGGGGGCCAGGACGGCGAGCGCGACGCCGACTCCGACACCGACGCCGACCGTCGCGCGCTCGCAGCCGAGGTGGCCCAAGACCTCGTCGACGACATGGTGCAGGACCGCTACGCGCACCTGCCCGCGACGTGGATCGGACCCGTCGCGACCGCTGTGGCGAACCGACCTTGGCCGCCCGGGGTGCTGGGCTACGACCTCTACACCGGGCGGGTCGGCCCTGCCCTCACGCTCGCCGTGCTGTCGGCGCTGCTGGACGACCCCGGGCTCGCCCAGGCGAGCAGCCGCGTCTTCGAGCCGTCAGCGCAGATCCTCGACGCCGGGTCCTTCGAGGCGCGGAGCATCTCCCGCTCGGGCAACGGCGCCTACAGCGGGTTCCCCGGGGCGTTGTGGGCCATGGCGCACGCCGGGCGAGCCTTGGGGAAGCCAGCCCTGACGCGCAGCGCCCGGCGAGGGCTCGACCTCCTCGAGAGCACCCCGGCGCAGTCCTCCTTCTCTGGGGACGGGTGGTACGACCTCATCAGCGGGGACGTCGGCGCCGTCCTGGTGCGGCTCGCGTTGGGCCAGCCCGGTGCCGAGCGGGACGCGGTGGCGGCCTGTGACCACGCCCTGGCGGGTGGGGTGGTGCATCGCATGGAGCAGTCGGGCTTCGCCCACGGCCTCGCCGGCCTGCTCCACCTGGCCGGGCGCACCCACGAGGCAGCGCGCGACGACGCCTCGGCCCGGCTCGCTGACGCGGTGGTGCACGAGCTCGACACCGTCTTCGGCGGCGCCCACGGCACACCGCGGACGAACCGGACCGGCCCGCTCAACGAGAGTGACAGCTGGTGCAACGGCTCGGCGGGCCTCATCGTGGGCATGACGACCGCGGCCAGAGCCGGCCTCGTGGACCCCGCGCGCGTCAACGCCCTCGTCACCGGGGTGGAGGCCGCCTCGATCGCGACGTCCACGACGCTCTGCCACGGCGCCCTCGGCATGTATGACGTGCTCGCGCTCGCCGAGCCGTTCGCGCCCGAGACCGCGGGCGGTCTCCGGCGCCGGCTCGCGAGGTATCTCGACGTCGCCCGGCTGCGCGAGTTCCTGGCGTCCCCGGACAGCCGCTACAACCAGGGCCCCTGTCTCATGGTCGGGCGCGCCGGCGTCGCCTGGCACCTCGCGACCCGGTGTGCGGGAGGGCTTCCCTCCCCCTTGGAGCTGTCGGCGGTGACCGATGGCTAGGGTCCCGGTCACCCTCCAGGTGGCGCAGACGGAGTGTGGCCTGGCGGCGGCCCGCTCACTGCTCGCCGCCCACGGGCACGACGTCTCGACGACGGCCCTGCGTCAGGTCCTCGAGCCCGGCAGGGACGGCTTGAGCCTGGCCCAGGTCGGCGAGCTGCTGCGCGCGCACGGCATGGAGACGACGATCTACCGCGTCAAGCGTCTCGAGGCCCTCGACGTGCTCGACGCACCGTTCGTCGCCCACTGGAAGGGCTACCACTTCGTCGTCGTCGAGCACGTCGGTCGGTCGCACGCCGTCGTCATGGACCCGATGCTGGGCCGGACCCGCGTGACTCGGCGACAGCTCGCCGAGGAGTTCTCGGGGCAGGTGCTCGTCGCCCGGCCCGGGGCCGGGTTCGAACGCCGACGCCGCCCCGTCCTGTCGTCCTGGCGCGACAAGCCTCTCTTCCCCGTGGGGATGGGCTGGACGTATGCGGCCCTGGTCGTCCTCAGCCTCGTCGTGTTCGGCTTCACCCTGTCGATTCCGGTGCTCACAGCACGGCTGGTGGACCGCGCCGTGTCCGACGACCTCGACCTCATGCTCGCGCTCGGCGTCATCGGCACCGCCGCGGGCGGGTTCGTCCTGGTCCAGGCACTGCGGACCGTGGTCGCGACCCGGCTGGTGAGGGCGGTGAGCTGGCGGCTGCTCAACGGAGCCTTCGAGCACCTGGTGAGGTTGCCGCAGGCGTTCTTCGTCAGCCGTCCCCCCGGCGAGCTCATGTACCGCCTCAACAGCATGAACCAGGTCCGCGACATCATCGCCACCAAGCTCGTCCAGGGAGTACTCGACGCCCTCACGGTCCTCGTGCTCATCGGCTACGTGTGCTGGGTCGCACTGCCGCTCGGGCTTGCCGTCGGCGGGCTCACCGCTGCCGTCGTCGTCCTGCTCGGGCTCAGCCGCCGGCTCGTCAAGGAGATCGTCGACAACGAGGTGCACCACAACACCCGGACCCAGAGCATCCAGCTCGACGCCGTGGTGTCGATCACGAACCTCAGGGTCGGCGGCTACGCGTCCACCTACCTCGATGACTGGCGCGCGGAGTACCGCGAGGCGTTGCGGGCCATGGTTCGCCGGATGCGGATCCAGCAGGGGTGGATCGGTGGTCTGGTGGCCGGAGTCCAGGCGTTCGCCCCCATCGCGGTCCTCGTGACGGGCCTGACGTGGGTGCGCGACGGATGGGTCACCGTGGGTGAGGCCGTCGCAGTGCAGGGTGTCGCCGCCCTGCTCTTCGGGCTCAGCGCCTCCGTCTTCGCGAGCATCACGGAGGCGACCGTCGCCGGCCGGTACCTCGAACGCATCGAGGACGTCCTCGCCTACCCGGTGGAGCGCACGGGTGGCCCGGTGACCGAGCTGCCGCACTCGGGTATCGAGCTCGAGGACGTCAGCTTCAGCTACACGAGCCACTCCCCGCCGGTCCTCACCTCGCTGACGACCCGGATCGAGCCGGGCGAGGTCGTGGCCGTCGTCGGGGAGTCGGGTTCGGGCAAGACCACCCTCGGCAAGCTGCTGTGCTCGCTCCATGAGCCGACCAGTGGAACCATCTCCTTCGGTGGCGTCCCTCTGGGACAGCACGACCTGAGCGCACTGCGTCGCCGGATCGGCTACATCCCGCAGGAGGGCTACCTGCACAACCGGACACTCGTCGAGAACCTGGTGCTCGGCACCTCGGCGAGCGAGAAGGACGCGATCGACTTCTGCCGGGACCTGCCCTTCCTCGACTTCGTGGACGCCCTTCCCATGGGCTACCGCACGGTCGTCTCGGAGATGGGCGCGAACTTCTCGGGAGGGCAGCGGCAGCGCATCGCCATCGCCAAGGCCCTGCTTCGACGACCGGCGATCCTCGTCCTGGACGAGGCCACGTCCGCCCTCGACAACGCCAACCAGCGGCGCGTCCACGAGGCGATTGCCGCCCTCGACTGCACCCAGGTGGTCATCGCCCACCGCCTCTCGACCGTCGTCGACGCCGACCACATCATCGTCCTCGAGGGAGGGCGCATCGAGGGGATCGGAACCCACGAGGAGCTGTCGCGGGTGGCGGGGACCTATGCGCGGATGTTCGGCACCACCCAGGAGCTCGTCCATGGATAGGGTCACCCGGTCGGTCCTCGAGCTGAACGAGCAGCGCATCCGCTCCGCCGTGCGGTCGGTCCCGGGGGTGGATCGCGACGTCCTCGTCGCGTCGGTGACGTCATGCGTCGCACAGCGCCTCCAGACCCTGCTGCCGCGGACCTTCGTCGTCGACTTCCACCGCGTGCGCGAAACGTGGGGCCTGCCGGCCGACGCCACCTCCAGCCGGGCGATGACGCGCTACCTCGAGGACTTCGGCCCCGACACCGTCCGTGGCTGGCAGGAGCGCTGGCCCGTCTTCGGAGAGCTCCTCGAGTCGGTGGTCGATGCGGCGGCATTGCACGTCGAGGAGATCGCCACGCGCTGGGTCGCCGACCACGCCGCGGTCGTCGCGCACGGCGTCGGGACCGGGTCGCGGGAGGTCACGCGCATCGAACACCTGGGATCGGACGCGCACCAGGGTGGTCGGACGGTCGCCGCGGTTCACCTGGAGGACGGGTCGAAGGTCGTCTACAAGCCGCGCGACCTCGGTCCCGAGGAGCTCACCCGTCGCTGCCTCACGATCATCTCCGAGCAGGTCGGCCTCGACCTGTCCCGATGTGCTCCGCTCTCCCTGGAACGCGGCGGCTACGGATGGCAGCGGGTCGCCGCGCCTGCTCCGGCGGAGGATGAGCGGGCCGTGCGTGAGCACCACGTGCGCTTCGGCGCAGCGTGCGCTCTGCTCACCGCGATCGGCGCGACCGACATGCACCACGAGAACGTGCTCGCCGTCGGGGACCACCCCCTCTTCCTCGACCTCGAGACCGTGCTGCACGCCTCGGTCGCCCTCACGGCCCAGGACCTCTCGATGGCGGTCATCAACAGGCTCAAGCTCTCGCCTGCCAACACCCTGCTCCTTCCGCAGCGCCTGCCCAGCGGGCCCTACAGCGTGCTGCTGGGCGGTCTCGGTGTGCCCTACGAACAACAGTCGAGCCGGACCGACCGCATCCTCGTGAACCGGGACACCGACGCCGTCGACCTGGCCTCACGCACCTATCCCTTCCAGCACACGGACAACGTCCTTCGCGGCCCCCGTGGTCCGGTCGACCCGCTCGACCACGTCGGCGACCTCCGTGACGGCCTTCGCCGCGGTGTCGCCGCCATCGCGGCCTGCCGAGACCGGCTCATCGACCAGCTCGACGAGACGCCCATCCAGGTCAGGCACATCGTCCGCTCGACCGCCGTCTACGGACGGATCCTCGACGCGGCGACCCATCCGGACAACCTCGGCAGGCGAGAGGACTTCGAGCGGGTCGTGACGATGCTCCGGGCTCCGGTGGGCATCAACCGCCGGTTCGTCAGCTCCTTCGTGCTCGACGCCGAGCGTCAGGCCCTGCGCCGCCTGGACATCCCCTACTTCACCATCCGTTCCGACGACGTGCGCCTGCGCTCCGAGGGTGCGACCTCCGCGCCGGCGGCGGACCTGTCGCCGCGGGATCGTGCGGTCCACGGCCTGCGTGCCGCCGGACCGGAGGCCCTCCCGTTCGACGAGCTCCTGCTCGAGGAGGGCCTGGCCGAGATCCGTTCGGTGCGCCGCGAGCGTGAGCCCGGCTATGCGCCGGTTCGCGAGGGGTCGTGGGGGGAGGACCTCGTCCCGGCGGATGGCGTCGACGCGGTGGCGATCCTCGACCGGCTGCTCCAAGTGTCCGTCGTGGTCGAGGGGGTCGACGGGCGGGAACGCGGCTGGGTCAACGGGGCCTTCGCGCCGACCATCGCCACGTTCGACCCGGGGACCAGCAGCTCGTTCCACGACGGGGGCGGAATCCTGCTGCCGTTCGAGCGAGCGGCGCGAAGCGGCGTGCCGCTCCCGGGAGGGACCGACGACCTCGCCGCCGAGGTGCGACGGGGAGTTCGCGGCCTGGTACGCGTCTACCGGGAGCGGCTGGAGGGTCTGCCCTGGTCGGTGGCGTCGGGCCTGTTGTCCGTCGACTACGTCCTCGGTCACGAGCGAGTCGCACTCGACCTGCCCGAGCCCTCCCCGGCGCCCGAGGCGATGGCGGCTCTGCACCCGAGCGACACGATGAAGGGAGCGCCGGGTGCCGCCGCGCTGCTCTCGTCCTTCTCGCACACGCCCCCCGAGGTCCTCGAACGCCTCATGGCGGTGATGGACTCGGAGGCCCCGGACGCACCAGGCGCCGGCCCTCTCGACCTGGCCCACGGCCCTTTGGGGCTCCTGTGGGCCCGGCACCGTCTCGCGGTGGCGGTCGGCGACGACGTCGAGCGCTCCCGTGTGGCAGGTCTTCTCGCGGCACGGTCCCACGCCCGCGACCCTGCGCCGCGCGGCTGGTGCCACGGTCACGCGGGTCTCATCCTCACCGCCGCCGAGGCCGGCGCCGACGAGGCAGACCTCCGTTGGCATGCGCAGAAGGCCGCTGAGCCACCCACGGCCGGTCGCCCGGTGGACCTGTCGGTGTGCCACGGCGCCGCCGGCGTCGTGCAGGCGCTCGTCCATGTCGCAGCGGTTCTCGGCGACCAGTGGCCGGTCGAGCTCGCCTCGGACCACTGGCAGCAGGTCGCCAAGCACGCGCGGGAGGACGGCTATGTCACCGGCGACCCGTCCCGGCAGGGCCTCCTGGGGTACTTCCTCGGATGGTCCGGCGTCGCCGACACCGCTCTGCTCCTTGCTTCCGCGCGCGCCGGGGCGGCTCGGCTCGCCTCGCCCGAGTGGGTTCCCGTGGCGTTCGCGTCGTCCGCCTCCCCGCGGGGCAGGTCATGAGCCTGCTCGCCGACGCCGAGGCCGGCACCCGGGACGCCCGGCCCGCGGGCCTGCCCACTGAGCTGCCCGTCGGCGTGCTCTTCGGGCAGCAGGTCGACGAGCTTGAGCCACTGGTGGACCACGCCCGCCTCTGCGCCGAGGAGGGGTCACGGCTGTGGATGGGCCAGTCCATGACCGTCGAGACCCACCTCGCCCTGGCGGCGGTCGCCGGTCGGGGCATCAGGGTCGACACCGGGCTCGCGGTCGCGGTGGCGCCCCTGACGACCCCCGCTCTGGCGTGGGCCCAGGCCCGGTCGATCGCGGCGTTGATGGGCCGGTCGATCTCCGCCTGCTACGGCATCGGCTCGTTGGCGGCGGCCCAGGCGATCCGGGGCGAGCCCATGCCGTCCCCCGCCCGGTGGATGCGCGACTTCGTCGGCTCGGTGGGCGCCCTGCGCGAGGACGCCCTCCGGCACCCGGGCACCGAAGGCCTGCCCGAGATCGAGCTCGGATGCGGTGTGCTGCGCCCGACGATGGCGCGGCGCGCGGCGGAGGTCTCCGAGGTCGTGGTCACCTGGCTCACCCCGACCGAACATCTCGCCGCGACCCTGGTCCCGGCGCTGGACCGTGGGGCCGCGGCCGCGGCCCGCCCCCGTCCTCGCGTCGTGGCCATCGTGCCGTGCGCGGTGCGACGCCCGGGACGGGACCCAGTCCGCCTGGCCGCCACCGCGCTCGGCCAACACATCCGGCTCCCCCACTACGCCCAGATGCTTCGCGGCGCGGGCGTCGACCTCCGCGGCGAGCGGGCGCACGACCTGCGCGCGACGCTGCGCAGTGGCCTCTTCGCCTGGGGCGAGCCGGAGCAGATCCGCGCCACCCTCCTCGCGCACGTCGCCGCCGGAGCCGACGAGGTCGTCCTGCACCTCGGTTCCGTGGGCCTCGTCCACGGGCACCGGGCCGCCCTCGCCGACCTGCGCGAGATCTTGGCGGCGCTCGACGACGTCCGGCACGGCGGGGCAGCCCGACCGACAGCGGCCTCGGCCGGACCCACGACCCTGCACCACCCCTGAAAGAGAGAGGTAGAACCCATGTCGAAGTTCCTCTTCGTCTTCTTCCGCGCCAGCTACGGCTGGCCACTCACGGTCGGTGTCATCCTCGCCGCGACCCTGGCCCAACGGGACAAGCTGCCGGCCGCGGGGGTCATCCTCGCTGCGGCCGTCGTGGTGGCGCTCGTGGTCTTCCTGCGCACGGACCTGCCCAAGCTCCGGACGATGGACGAGGGGTCTTCGTGACGGGTTCCGGCACCGGAGAACCCATACGTTTCGAAGGAGTCAGCAAGGCCTACGGCTCCCACCGGGTGCTGGAGGGCTTCGACGTGTCCATCCGCGCCGGCGCGGTCACCGCCCTGCTGGGCCCCAACGGCTCGGGCAAGACCACGGCCCTGAGGATCCTGCTCGGCCATGAGCGAGCCGACGCCGGCCGGGCCCTGGTCGGCGGAGTCGCCTACCAGTCGCTGAGGTTCCCCCTTCGCCACGTCGGGGCTCTTCTGGACGCATCGTGGGTCCATCCACGCCGGTCGGCGAGAGCGCAGCTGACCTGGCTGGCGCAGGCCTCGGGGCTACCACGCTCAGCGGTCGAGCCCGCGCTGGCACAGGTGGGCCTGCATGACGTGGCGGACAACGCGGTGGGCACCTTCTCACTCGGCATGCGTCAGCGGCTCGGCATCGCCGGAACGATCCTGGGCGACCCCTCCGTGCTCGTCTTCGACGAGCCGCTCAACGGGCTGGACCAGTCCGGGGTCGTGTGGGTGCGGCAGTTCCTCGCCGACCAGGCGGCGCACGGCCGCACGGTGCTGCTCTCGACCCACCTGCTCCATGAGGTCGAGCTGTCGGCTCACGACGTCGTCGTCATCGGTCGTCGGGCAGTCCTGTATGCCGGTCCGACCAGTGGCCTGTCGACGGACTGGGAGCGGTCCGTGCGCGTCGACCTCGTCGACCACGACCCGCATGTCCGAGACCTCGAGGCGATCGCGGACCGGCGCGGTTGGCGCCTGCACGCGCGCACCCCGGAGCCCGGGGTGCGGTCGTTCACGATCCAGGGCGCCGACGTGGACGACGTCGCCGCGGAGCTGTCCTCGCACCGCGTGCCCGTGCGCCGGGTCGAGGCTGCCGGTTCACTGGCCGACGCCTACGTCAGTCTCACCGAGGGACGGGCCGACCACGTCGGCGCCGGCCCCGCCTGAAGGAGCGATGAAGATGACCACCACCTCACCCGCGGTCGCACTCGCCCGCGCGGAGTGGACGAAGTGGACGAGTATCCGCCAGACCGCCACCTACGGCGGATCAGCCGTGGGACTCTCGGTCCTCATCACGGCGCTGCTGGCCATGGCCATGCAGCATGCCCACGCCACGTGTGCTGCTCCCGAGGCGACGTGCTCGAAGCCACCGATCGTCGCGCCCGAGTCGGTCGTCACGGCAGGCCTCCTCGGAGACGGCACTCCCGGCGCCGGCCTCATCGCACTCATGCTCCTCGGCGCGGCGACCATCCTCGTCGAGTACCGCTTCGGGACCATGGGCTCGACGTTCCTCGTCGCACCGCGTCGGTCCATGGTCGTGGGGGTCAAGGCGGCGCTGACCTTCGTCGTGGCGTGGGTCCTGGCAGCGGTGGCGGCGGTGACCTCCGGTGTCGTGTTCGACCTCCTCGGCGGCGGAGCCGCCCGCGACATCAACCCCTGGTCGGCGTCGATCCTGGCGATGTCGGTCAAGGGAGCGCTGGTCGTCGCCGTGGCATCGGTCGGCGGTGTTGCCCTGGCGGCTCTGCTGCGCAACGCCATCGCCGTCGTGACTCTCGTCGTGATGTGGCCCCTGGTGCTCGAGCCGCTCCTGCCCTCCTTCGTCCCCGGGTCAGGTGAGACCGTCGCCGGGCTGCTGCCGTTCGTCAACGCCCGCTACTTCGTCGGACTCGGGGACGCAGGCGCTGCCATCCCGTGGGGGCCCGGCCCTGCCGGTGCGTACTTCACGGCGTGGATGGCGGCGCTGTTGTTCGCCGGCATCCTCGTCACGCGTCGGACAACCGTCCGCTGATCCCGCCCATGCCCGCGCCGCGGGTCAGATCAGACCCCGGCTGCGGGCCAGGCGGGCCGCCTCCACGCGGGTCGAGGCGTCGAGCTTCGACATGCAGTTGGACAGGTAGTTGCGCACGGTTCCCGGCGAGAGGAACAGCTCCTCGGCGATCTGGTGGGTCGGGACACCTTGGTCCACGAGACGGAGCACGTCGCGCTCACGAGTCGTCAGCGGACTCGGCCCGGTCATGAGCGCCTCGGCGGCGACGGTGGGATCGAGGGCGATGCCGCCCCGGGCGACCGTGTGGATGGCGGCGACCAGCTCACGGGCACTCAGGGTCTTGACGAGATAGCCCGACGCCCCTGCCGCGAGGGCCGTGCCGAGGTGGCCGCTCCGGGGAAGGGAGGTGAGCAGGAGGACCTTGCACGAGGGAAGGGCCTCCCGAAGGGCCTCGCACGCCTCGATCCCGGTCCCTCCGGGCATGACGATGTCGAGCAGGGCGATGTCCGGCTGGTGCTGCAGTGCTGCGGGCACCACGTCCTCCCCCCGGCCGACGCGCGCCACCACGGTCAGGCCCGGCTCGGTGGCGAGGAGCGCCTCGAACGCCTCTGCCACGAGGTCGAGGTCCTCCGCGATGAGCAGCCGCAACACCATCGTCCCCCTCCGTTCGCCGTCCCCACCCGGGCTCCCGCCTGCGCAGGACAGTATGTCGTGGGTCTCAGGTGCGTGCACGCGTCACCCCGTGGGGAAGCCGGAGCCAGACCTGGTAGCGACCGTCACTCAGCGTGGAGGTCGTGAGCTCGGCGTCGTGGCCTGCCAGCGCCTCACGCCACCGACGCTGTCCCGTCCCGGCGGTGGAGACCCTGCTCCCCGTCGCGCCAGTCGCGCCGGTCGTGCCTGCTCGGCTCGACCCGGACGACGTCGCAACCGGGGCGGCGCCGTCGTTGGTCACGGCGAGGACGGTGGCGTCCTCGTCGACGCGCACGGCAACCACGCACCGGGTCGCGTCGGCGTGCTTGAGCATGTTGGTCACGGCCTCTCGCAGGACGAGCGCCACCATGTCGGCGATGACCGGGTCCGGGACTGCGTCGGCGCTCACGGTCGCAGCGATGCCCAGTCGCTCGCACACGTCCCGGGTGGCCTCGAGCTCGCCTTCGAGGGTCTCGGCGACGGGCTCGATGATGAGCTTCTCCAGCTGGGTGATCCCGTCCTCGAGGAGCGCTTCGATGCCGTGGAGCTGCGCGAGGACGCCGGGGTCGGCGCGGTCGGCGACGGCGACGGTGCCGCGGACCGCTTCGCGGGCGGCCACGAGCGTCCGACCGATGAGCGAGCCCAGCCGGTCGGTCAGCATGGCTCTCTCGTGGTCGACGGGTTCGGCGAGCTCGTGCGTGGCCACCTCGAGCTCTCGGGTGGCACAGGCGGTCCGGTCGAGGAGCACGAGGACGAACACCACGAGGAGGGACTGGGCACCCGAGGTGCTGAGCGTCATGAGGTCCGAGCCCTCCACGACACGCGTGGCGCTGACGAGACCGAGTGCGGCGATGGTGAGCAGGCCCCAACGGAGGCCGATGGAGCGCAGCGCCGTGGTCAGGCCGGCGATGGTGAGGATGTCGATCCCGGGTGCGGGTTCGAGTACCCCGGCGACGAGCAGGGCGGCCGACAGGACCAGGCCGAAGGGGTGGCGCCACCGCATGGGCGTCCAGATCCACGCGCAGAAGGCCAAGGCTCCGAGCAGGTGCGCCAGGACCCAGACGCCGTCCTCGGGGGTTGTCAATGGCACGACGAGGAGCAGCAGGGTCGTCGCCGTGAGCACCACCCGAGGGGCATTGGGCCGGTCGAGCAGGCTTCGCCGGCGGGTCAGGGCCGTCGTGGTCATGCTGTCTCCGGCGTCGCCGCCAGCGTGGCCTCGACGCTCCACCGGCCGTCCTCGCCGACCGCCTGGATTCGACCGCCGGCGCGGCCGACGGCCTGGATGAGCCGCTCCGGGAGGACCACCTGCTCGACGTGCCGCCCGGCCGAGTCGTGCGTCACCCGCACGATGCTCGATCCGTCCGCGCCCGAGTGGAGCCGGACCTCCACCCGGCCCGAGCGGCTCTGGGTCAGGGCCGCGGTCACCATCTCTCGCAGCACGAGGGCAGCGACGTGGAGGTGTGCGGTCGGCAGCGGCCCGCCGACAGCGAGGGAGAAGCTGATGCCCACTCGTGCACACAGCGAACGGGAGATCGCCAGCTCGTCCTCCCAGCTGCTGATCACCGGGCCCGACGTCACGGCACGGACGCGTTCCTGGCCCATCGTCAACGTGTCGCTGAGCTGTTCGAGCCGCGCGTGCACGAGCGGCTGACGATCGTCGACGATCCGCTTGAGCAGCTCCGAGCGCAACGAGGCGGTGATCAACGTCCGACCCATGAGGTCGTGAAGGTCCCGGGCGATCCGCTCGCGCTCGCGGTCCACCCGCTGCCGGGCCAGCTGCTCACGAGCTCTCTGAAGCCGGTCGAGGGTCGTGGCGAGGACGGTGAGGACGGCGAAGACCACTCCGACGACGGTGATCTCGGCCAGGGCCCCGGGAGCGGAGACCTGGGTCAGCCCGCCACCATCGCGGTAGAGCGTGATGAACAGGGCACCGGCGGCGACGAGCGTGGCGACGGCCCTCACCGGCTCGACGCACAGGAGGACGGCCGCCACCCCGAAGGCGAGGGCAGCGTTGGGGCTGCCCCATCCCAGCGGCAGCATCCCGAGCGCGAGCAGGACCCACGTCGTGGCTGCGGGGGGACGATCTCGCAGCAACCGCACCTGGAGGTGGGCGAAGGTCCCCGCGGCCCCCCCGAATGCCAACAGCCCCGCCACGATCCTGGCGAGATCGGACGGGGAGTCGGTGGTCATGAGCCGACCGGCCGCGTTCGCGGCCACCAGCGCTGCGCTCGCGACCCAGCTGCACAGGAGGACGGCCCGGGCGTTGAAGGGGCTGGTGCGCGGGATCCAGCGGACCCGTGCGCCACCTGGGTGCTGCCCCGGGTGGGCGCCCACCCGGGCCCTCCGGCTCAGCAGCCGAAGATGAAGAGCGTCAGCGACCCGAGTGGTGCCTCGAGGTCGACCTCGGGGTCCGGCAGCTCTCGCAGGTTCTCTGTCGTCATGGTGGACATCCTCCGGTTGGTCATGGATCTCGGCGCGGGACGCGGGCTGTTCCCCGACCCCCGCCTGCGATTCAACCGGCGTCGGAAGGTCCCGACCAGTGGGAGGTGTCATCGGTCGGACATGACGACTGTCATGGCAGGTGGGAGGGCTTCGGGTTCGGCCCCCAGCCGTGCGGGCAGGCCGAGCAGGCTGGCTGTCATCGCTGCGGGGTCGTCGGCGAGGGCGAGGAGGACCCCGGCCGACCCGGTGGCGAGGTCGTCGCTGCAGCGCAGCCGTTGGGCCCCGAGCACGGACCAGCCGGAGCCGATCGGCACGCAGTGCCATGACAGGCGCTCCTGCCGGGTGGCGAGAGGCCCGATGTCCCCGGCACGGTCGAGGGCTGCGACCTCACCCGCGAGTCCGTCGAGCAGCCCGGCCACCGGTGCGGCCGTCCGGGTGAGGGTGCAGCGCAGTCCGGCGCGCACCCGGTCCAGCTCCCCGGACCGGTCGTCGAGGAGAGTGGCGGCCAGCAGCGAGGCCGCGGTCCCATGGGCCAGGCCCGTCCGGACGCGGCCGCCGGGAAGCGCGACGAGGCAGTCTCCACGCCACTCGAGGGCGCCGAGCTCGTGGTGCAGCGCAGCCAGCGCCGCACCCCGCAGGTCGAGGTCGAGGAGCTCACCGACCCGCAGGAGGGCCAGCGCCACCCCCGACCCTCCCCTGAGCAAGCCCGTCTCCCGGTCCTCGAGCGCCCCGTCGACGACATCACGCGCGAGGGTCTGCGCGAGATCGCCTGCCTGTCGCCGGAGCACCTGGTCGTCGAGCAGGCCGGCCAGCTCGGCCATCGCCACGGTCACCCCTGACCTGCCGCGGGCCCACGACATCCCCCGAGGCACGCGGTCGTGCCTGTCGACGCCCAGCCGGGCCGCGTCCTCCAGCCGCCCCAGCCGGGCGAGGGCGAGCGCGATGCCGTCCACGCCCTCGAGCAGTCCGCGCACCGCAGCCACCCGGCCGGGGACGGCGGCGAGCCAGTCCAGGTGGGCCGGATCGGGGTCATGGCCAACCGCAGCCAGGGCCAGCAGGACGCCTGCCGCACCGCTGCCAAGGTCGTGCGAGCCCAGCGGCGTCGTGAACTGTTCGATCCCCCCGGGGAAGAGACGGTCGGTGCGCCCTGGCGTCGCCCGGGCCAGGATGCCCTCGGTGAGCCGCCGCCGCCACAGCCCGCGGTCGAGACTGGCCTCCACGCCCGAGACGAAGCGCGCCTCCAGGTCGGGGCGCCGGTCGAGGAGCAGCGCGTCCGGGTCCTCGAGGACACGGGCAACCCTCGCGACCGCGAACTCGTCCCGATCCACCGTCGACCCCTCCGGCGGGACATAGCCGGGTGTGCCGATGGCACCCGTGACGGACACGCCGGCGACGGTCGCACCCTCGAAGTCGACCAACCTCGGACCGTCCGGGCCCATGACCACGTTGGCCGGCTGCAGGTCCCCGTGGACCACGTCGCGTTCACGCATCCGGCGGACGAGGTCCCGCAGGTCGTCGCAGACGCGCCGTGTCCACCGCACGTAGGCCGCGCGTTCTGCGGGGGTGCTCCACGGCAGGCCGTCGGGGTGGCGGCGCCCGAGGAGCGTCGCGAGGTTGGGCCCGTCGACGAGCTCGACCACGAGGAAGTCGGCATCGCGCCGGCGCCAGAGGTCGATGACGGCGGGAGCCACCGCTGCGCCGTGGAGGGCCTCGAGTGCGGCCCGCTCGTGGTGCAGCCGGGTCACGGCATCGACGTCGTGGCCGTCGAGTCCGGTGTGGTGGCGCGCCTCCTTGACGACGACGGGCCGACCGTCGTCGAGTCGCCCTCGATAGACGCCACCGGCGCTGGAACGGTGCAGGACCGCGACCTCGGTCAGCGGGAGGGTGGCGTCCGGCGTCCGCGCGAAGCGCCTGGCCAGGGCGGGCGGTGGTTCGGGGGCCGCCGCCGTGCGGTCGTCGGCGACGGCACCGGCCCCGGGTAGGGTCCGCCCGTCCGGCGCTTCGACCCACTGTTCGACGAACGCGCCGAACCGGACGCCCACAGGGGCATTCGGATGCTCGAGGTCCCCGGGCATGGCCGGGGCGCTCACCCCGGAGAGGGTGGCGGCAAGGGTGTCAACCACGCGAAGAAGGATGTCCAGGTCGGGTGGATACACCGTTGCCGCCTTGCCGGTGAGGCTGCGCGGGGAGTACTTGAGCTGGCCGGCCCGGACCATGCGCGGACCCCGCAGGATCTTGAACGGCACCCCGAGGTCGACACAGACGCGGGCCACATCGCCGAGCACCTTGGGCGCCCTCGCCACCGTGGCCGCGACGTGCACCTTCCATCCCTCCGGCGGAAGGTCCACTCCCGGCGGGCCGGCACGCAGCCACGGCCCGGACAGGTGGGTCGCCCACGTCGGGGGCACGATGTCGGAGAGGTCGTAGGGGTGGGTCTCGTGTGCGGACCAGGGGACGTCGAACACGTCCGAGTCCGCCATCGCGAAGTACAGATAGCGTTCGTCCACCCTTGCCCCCCGTTCGGTCGCCACCATGCTGCACGTGGTGGGTGCTCCCCGCAACGCGGTGGGCCGTGCGGGACCGCCGCGGACCCGGCCGTCCCGGCAGCTAGGCTCGACGCGATGAGCGAGCCGACGGCATACGGACAGACCGGCACTCCCGACGACGTGCCGGTCTGCCCGCGTCACCCCGACCGGGTCTCCTACGTGCGCTGCCAGCGCTGCGGCCGCCCGGTCTGCCCCGAGTGCCAGCGCCCGGCGGCCGTCGGGGTCCAGTGCGTCGACTGCGTGCGCGAGGGGCAGAAGTCGGTCCGCCAGGGCCGCACGATCTTCGGCGGCGACCTGGCCGGCGTCGGCGAGCGTCCCCTCGTGACCGTGACGATCATCGGCATCTGCGTGCTCGTCTTCCTCGGCCAGATGGCCAACCCGCGGCTCACCAACGAGGTCGCGTTCGTGCCCTACCTCGGCGACACCGAGCCGTGGCGCTTCCTCACGTCCGCCTTCGCGCACTCGCCGCGGCAGCTGCTGCACATCGCGTTCAACATGTACGCGCTGTGGGTCATGGGGCAGTACCTCGAGCCGATGCTCGGCCGGGCCCGCTTCGCCGCGCTCTACCTGCTCAGCGCCTTCGGGGGCTCGGTGATGTACCTCCTGCTCTCCTTCCCGGCGACCTTCGACGACATGCGCAACGGCGACTACGGCTCGTGGGAGACCGCGGCCGTGGGCGCCTCGGGGGCGGTGTTCGGCCTCTTCGGCGCCTTCCTCGTCCTCCAGCGCCGGCTCGGCCGGTCCGCGGGCCCGATGGTCGCGACGATCGGCATCAACGCCGTCCTCGGGTTCGTCGTCCCCGGCATCGCCTGGCAGGCCCACCTCGGCGGGCTCGTCGTCGGTGCCGCGTGCGCGGCGGTGTTCGCCTACCTCGGTCGCCGGCCCGACGGCGCCGGGACACAGCGCGCCGGCTTCGGCCTCCACTGGGCCGGCCTCGCGGCCATCGCGGTGCTGCTGCTCGTGCTCACCGTCGTCAAGTACGCCGTCACCAGCTCGGTCCTCTGACGTCGCTGTGCACAGGGCTCGACCCCTGCCCTCGGCGTGCCCAGCACTGTGGACGGCAGGCGCGTCGCCTGTGGATTACACCGGTGTCATTCTCCACAGTGGGGATAACCCCTGTGGACAACCGGGCGTTCGTCCACAGGTCGTCCACACGGTCGGAGACCCGTCCACGGACGGCGGGCGCGGGTCCCACGCTCTGCGTGCGCCGGCATACGGAGCAACGGAACGGCCCCCGACCACGAGGTCGGGGGCCGTTCGGGACGTCGGGAGGAGGGCGCTCAGCGCCAGCGCGTCGTCATGAGGAAGCCGGCCATCATGAACGCGAAGCCCGCGCCGAGGTTCCAGCGACCGATCTGCGGCAGCGGGTACTCCTTCGCGCCGGAGATGTAGTAGGTCACGACCCAGACGAGCCCGATGAGCATGAGCCCGAGCATGACGGGCACGAACCAGCGCGGGTTCGGCTTGACGTTCGTGGTCTGCGCCGTGCGGGGCGGGGTGTAGGCGGGCTTGGCGCGGCCCTTGGACTCTGGCACGGACTCTCTCCTTGGCTAGCGGGGTCGTGGCCTAGCGTAGAGCCTGAAGATCGGAGAGGTGGTGACCGCGTGGTCGAGCGCAGGTTCCGCACGAGGCGACCCACCGTGTGGTCGGTGCTCGTGCCTGTCGTCGCCATCCTCGCCGGGATCCTCTTCGCGACGAGCGGCTCGGTGGCGCAGGGGCGCAGCCTGCGCTCGGACGCCGCCGGCCTGCCCGACATCATCCGCGAGCAGACCCAGGACAACGCGCGGATGACCGAGGAGCTCGAGACGCTCAACGCCGAGGTCGACGCGCTCACCCTCGGCGGCGCTCCCGGCAACGCCGAGGTCGAGGAGCTCAAGAAGAAGGGCGACGCGCTCGGTCTCGCGGCTGGGCGCACCGACGTCGAGGGTCCGGGCGTCGAGGTCCAGCTCACCGACTCCAAGCTCCCCGTCGACCAGCTGCCCGAGGGCTTCTCGGTCGACGACATCGTCGTGCACCAGCAGGACGTGCAGGCCGTCGTCAACGCCCTGTGGGCCGGCGGCGCCGAGGCGATGATGATCCAGGACCAGCGGATCATCGCGACGAGCGCCGTCCGCTGCGTCGGCAACACGCTCATCCTCCAGGGCCGCGTCTACTCCCCGCCCTACCGCATCCGGGCGATCGGCGAGCCGGCGAGGCTGCGGGACATGCTGAACCAGTCGCCCGAGGTGTCGATCTACCAGGAGTACGTCCGCGCCGTCGGCCTCGGCTACCAGGTGCGCTCCTCCGACAGGTACGAGTTCCCCGCCTACGCAGGCTCGATCACGCCCGACTACGCCACGGTGGACGACGACAGGTGAGGCGTGCCGTGGGGGTCCTCGGCGAGCTGCTCCTCACGCTGGGCGGGCTCGTCCTGCTCTTCGTCGTGTGGCAGCTCCTGTGGACCGACGTCGTCTCGGACCGGGCGCAGGCCCGCACCGTGACGAGCCTCGAGCAGGACTTCGCCGACGCGACGCGCGACCCGGCGGGTGCCACCGCCACCCGGATCGGCGGTGACGCCTTCGCCGTCGTGCGGATCCCGCGCTTCGGCCGCGACTACGAGCGTCCGCTCGTCGAGGGCACGTCGGCGGCCGAGCTCGCCCGCGGCCTCGGCCACTACGTCGGCACCGCCGGACCCGGTGAGGTCGGCAACTTCGCCATCGCCGGCCACCGCACGACCTACGGCAAGCCGCTCGCCGAGATCGCCAGCCTGCGTCCCGGCGACGAGGTCATCGTCGAGACCGTGGCGGGCGAGAGCGTGTATGCCGTGCGCAGCCACACCATCGTGCGTCCCTGGGAGTCCGAGGTCATCGCTCCTGTCCCCGGCGACCGGGCGGCCAAGCCCACGAAGGCGATGCTCACGCTCACGTCGTGCCATCCGAGGTTCAGCGCGAAGCAGCGCTACGTCGTGCACGCCGAGCTGGTCCGGACCCGCACCCGCGAGCAGCTCTCGCTCGTCGACGACCTCCCAGCGCCGGCGACCCCACCGACACCCGCCCCGACGACCGCGCCCTCGTGATCGAGACCTCCTGATGTATGCCGCACTGTGGCGAGCGCTGCCGGGTCCCGTCCTCGTCCGGGTCCTGCTCCTCCTCGTGCTGCTCGCGCTCGTGGTGGTCGTGTGCTTCGAGTGGCTCTTCCCGCTCGTCGCATCGTGGCTGCCCTACGACGAGACGACGGTCGGCACGGATACTGGTGCCACGGCATACCCGTCCTTCTCGATCCCGGAGCACTCGTGACCACCACCGCCCGCCGCATCCTCGTCGTCGACAACTACGACTCGTTCGTCTTCACGATCGTCGGCTACCTCGAGCAGCTCGGCGCCGAGTGCACCGTCGTGCGCAACGACGCGGTTGCTCCGGCTGACGCAGCGGAGTTCGACGGCGTGCTCGTCTCGCCGGGCCCGGGGACCCCCGAGGAGGCCGGGGTCTCGATGGCGATGATCGAGGCCTGCGCCGAGCGGTCGCAGCCGATGCTCGGGGTGTGCCTCGGCCACCAGGCGCTCGGCGTCGTCTTCGGCGGGACGGTCGGCCGGGCCCCCGAGCTGCTCCACGGCAAGACCTCGCTCGTCGCGCACGCGGGCCAGGGTGTGCTCGCCGACCTGCCCTCGCCGTTCACGGCGACGCGCTACCACTCGCTGACGATCGACCCGCCGACGATGCCGGACGCGCTGGTGAGCACCGGGCAGACCGGCAGCGGCATCATCATGGCGGTCCAGCACCGCGAGCTGCCGCTGCACGGGGTGCAGTTCCACCCCGAGTCGGTCCTCACCCAGGGCGGCCACCGCCTCCTCGCGAACTGGCTCGAGGTGTGCGGCGACGACGGCGCCGTCGAGCGCTCGCACGGGCTGAGCCCGCTCGTGCACGGCGCGGACGTCGCCGACATCGCCGCCCAGGTCACCGGCTGACGCTCCCGCCCGGGTTCGTCCCACCTTTTGCTCCCCATGCGGGGACGTTGAGGATCCGGAGGAGACATTTCCCTCCGGACCCTCAACCTTCCCTCCGGTCCGAGGCGTGACGACACGCCCGTATGCCGTGTGCCCCGGTCAGGGGTTGGGGAGGGTGACCGACGGGGTCGGCGTGGCGGTGGGCGTCGGGCTCCCCGACGGCGTCGCGGTGGGTGTCGGCGTCGGTGTGGGCGGCGGCGGCGGCGGGAGCTTCTGGGCGACCCGGATGGTCACCTCGGAGCCGAGCGCGATGAGCTCGCCCTCGTCCGGGTCCTGCGCGATCACCGTGCCCTCGGCCGCCTGCGACGTCTGGCGGTAGGTCGTCTTGGGCTTGAGGCCGATGGCGAGCAGCGCCGCCGAGGCCTGGTCCTGGGTCATCGCCGTCAGCTTGGGCACGGCCACCATGCCCGACGCGACCTGCAGGTTGACGACGGTGCCCGGCTCGCGCGACTCGCCGACCTTGGGCGTCGACGAGACGACGCGGTCCTTGGGCTGCGCGGAGGTGTTGACCTTCTCGGTCTTGCCGAGCGTCAGCTTGAGCTTCTCGAGCGCGGCGGTCGCCTCGGCGACGGTCATGCCCGCGAGCTGGGGGACGGCCACCGAGCTCGGACCCGTCGAGACGACGAGCGCCACCGTGGTCTCTGCCGGGTCGACGCGAGCACCGGGCTCGGGGGTCTGCGAGACGACCGAGCCCTCGGGCACCGTGTCGCTGCGCGCCGTGGTCTGGGTGACCTCGTCGAGCCCGACCTTGCGCAGGTCGGCAAGGGCCGTCGGCACCGGCTTGCCCTCGACCGGTGGCACGGACACCTTGGCCGCCTCGGCCTGCATCGCGCGGTACTGCATGAGCCCGAACCCGAGCAGCGCGGCGGCGGTGAGCAGGGCGACGGTGACGAGCACGGCCCGGCGCCCACGGTGGCGCGGACGTTCGTCGCGCGGCACGGCCGCGGGGAAGGTCGAGGTGACCGGACCCGCCGGAGGTGCAGCGGCGGCCGCGTCGTCCCGGCGACGGGTCTGGACGGCATACACCTCGGTGGGTTCGGAGGACGAGAGCGTCGGCGCGGCACCGGCGGCGAGGGCCGCGAGCGAGGCGGTCGCCTCGGGGCTCACCGGGCGGCCGAGGCGGACGCGCTGGAGGTCGCTGCGGAAGGACGCGGCGTCCTGGTAGCGGTCCTCGCGCGGCTTGGCGAGCGAGTGCAGGACGACGGCGTCGAGCTCCTCGGGGATGGACTTTTCGAGGGCGGACGGGGGGATCGGCTGCTCGCCGACGTGCTGGTAGGCGATGGCGACGGGGCTGTCGCCGATGAAGGGCGGGCGGCCGGTGAGCAGCTCGTAGAGCATGCAGCCGGCGGAGTAGAGGTCCGAGCGCGCGTCGACGTTCTGGCCCTGGGCCTGCTCGGGCGAGAGATACTGCGCGGTGCCGATGACGGCCTGCGTCTGGGTCATCGTCGCTGCGGTGTCGGCGATGGCGCGGGCGATGCCGAAGTCCATGACCTTGACTGAGCCGTCGTCGCTGATCATGACGTTGGCCGGCTTGATGTCGCGGTGGACGATGCCCATGCGGTGGCTGTAGCCGAGCGCGTCGAGGACCCCCTCGGTGACGCGCAGCGCCTCCTCGGTCTTGAGCTTGCCCTCGGCGCTGAGGACCTCGCGCAGGGTGCGGCCCTCGACGTACTCCATGACCATGTAGGGGACGGCCACGCGGGCGCCCCCGGACTCGATCGTGTGGTCCTCGCCGGAGTCGTAGACCGCGACGATCGAGCTGTGGTTGAGGCCGGCCGACGACTGCGCCTCGCGGCGGAACCGCTTGATGAAGGACGGGTCGCGGGCGAGGTCGCTGCGCAGCATCTTGATCGCGACGGGCCGCCCGAGCCGGGTGTCGTGGCCGAGGTGGACCTCGGCCATGCCGCCGCGCCCGAGAAGCTCGCCGACCTCGTAGCGGCCCCCGAGCAGCACGGGGTCCTCGCTCGTCACGCCCGTCACCTCTTCAGCCCCGCCTCGATCATGGCCTTGGCGATGGGGCCGCCGACGGCGCCGCCTCCGCGGGCCTCGCTGTCGGGATCGCCGCCGTTCTCGACGACGACCGCGACGGCGATCTGGGGGTCGTTGGCCGGCGCGAACCCGGTGAACCAGGCGTGAGCACGCGAGACCCGGTCGGTCTCCGCGGTGCCGGTCTTGCCGGCGACGCGGACGCCGTCGACCTGCGCCGGCTTGCCGCTGCCGTCCTCGACGACGGCCTCCATCATCTCGGTCAGCTGGGCGGCGACCTCGGGGCTCACGGCCTGCGAGAGCTCCTCGGGCTCGGCGCGCTCGATGACGCTGAGGTCGCTCGAGAGCACCGAGCGGACGAGGTGCGGCTTCATGACAATGCCACGGTTGGCGACGCCGGCGCTGAACATCGCGACCTGGAGCGGGGTGACGCGCACGTCGTACTGGCCGACGGCCGACTGCGCGAGCTGCGGCGGGTTGAGCTCGGCGGGGACCGAGCTCGGCGTCACCCGCATCGGGACCGAGAGCTGGTCTCCCACACCGAACTTCGCGGCCTGGTCACGCAGGGCGTCGGCGCCGAGCTCGAGCCCGAGGTGACCGAACGCGCTGTTGCACGAGATCTCCATGGCGTGCAGGAACGTCGTCTTGTCGTCGGGGCCGCACGAGCGGTCGCCGAAGTTGGGCAGGCCGACGGTCGTCTGCGGCAGGTCGAGCTCGGCCGGTCCGGGGAGCACCGTGTCCGGCGCGAAGCGGCCGCTCGAGAGCGCCGCGGCCGCCGTGACGATCTTGAAGGTCGAGCCGGGCGGGTAGAGGTCGCCGCCGATGGTCCGGTTGACGAGCGGCTTGTCGGCGTCGCCGTTGAGCTTCTTGTAGGCCGCGTCGACCTGGGTGAGGTCGTGCGACGACAGGGGGGACGGATCGTAGGTCGGGTTGCTCACCATGGCGAGGATCTCGCCGGTCGACGGGTTGACCGCGACCGCGGCGCCCTTGCGCCCGTCGAGGGCCTTGATCGCCGCCTGCTGCACCGCCGAGTCGATGGTGAGCTCGAGACTGGCGCCTGCCGTCTTGCGGCCGGTGAAGAAGTCCGAGACCCGTCGAAAGGCGAGCTTGTCGCTGCTCCCCGAGAGGAGCCCGTTCTCGGCCTGCTCGAGACCGCCGCCCGCGCCGTAGAAGGAGTAGTAGCCGGTGATGTGCGCGTATGCCGTCTTGCCGGGGTAGGTGCGCAGCCACTTGTACTCGTCGTCGACCGGGACCGACTTCGCGATGGCGGTGTCGCCGACGAGGATCTGGCCGCGCTCGCGGGCATAGGTGCTGAGCAGCGTGCGCCGGTTGTCGGGGCGGGCGTTGAGGTCCTTGGCCCAGACGAACTGGATGAGCGTCGTCGACACGAGCAGCGAGGCGAAGAGCAGCGCGACGACGAAGGAGAGGCGGCGGATCGGCTGGTTCATCGCACCTTCACCACCTGGGTCTGCTCGCTGGCCACGGGGTTGGGGGCCGCCGGGTCGGGGACCGGTCGGCGCGCGTGGTCGCTGATGCGCAGGAGCAGCGCGACGAGCGTCCAGTTGGCGAGGAGCGAGGAGCCACCCTGCGAGAGGAACGGCATCGTCAGACCGGTGAGCGGGATGACCCGGGTGACGCCGCCGACGACCACGAAGCACTGGAGGGCGACCGAGAAGGCCAGACCGGCGGCGAGCAGCTTGCCGAAGCCGTCGCGGGCGCCGATGGCGGTGCGCAGGCCGCGCTCGACGAGGAGGACGTAGAGCAGGAGCAGCGCGAAGAGACCGATGAGCCCGATCTCCTCGCCGAAGCTCGGGATGATGAAGTCGCTCTCCGCGAAGTAGGTGAGCTCAGGGCGTCCGCGGCCGAGGCCGGTGCCGAGCATGCCGCCGGATGCCATGCCCATGAGGCCCCGGGCGAGCTGGTCGGAGGTGTCGAGCGCCTCGCGGCTGAACGTGTCGAGCCAGAGCAGCACGCGCCGCTGCACGTGCGAGAAGAGGAGGTTTGCGACCCAGCAGCCGACGCCGAAGAGGAGCAGGCCGATGGCGACCCACGACGTGCGCTCGGTGGCGATGTAGAGCATCGCGACGAAGAGGCCGAAGAAGAGGAGGGAGGAGCCGAGGTCCTTCTCGAGGACGAGCACGCCGACCGAGAGCATCCAGGCGACGAGGATCGGGCCGAGGTCGCGTGCCCGCGGCAGGGTGAGCCCGAGGATCCGCCGGCCGGCGACGGAGAGGGCGTCGCGGGTCTGCACGAGGTAGCCGGCGAAGAAGACGGCGAGGACGATCTTGGCGATCTCACCGGGCTGGAACGAGAACGGCCCGACGGCGATCCAGATCCGCGAGCCGTAGTTCTCCACACCCAGCCCGGGCACGAGCGGCAGGAGCAGGAGCCCGAAGCCGATCGCGCCGGCGAGGTAGGTGTAGCGGCGCAGGATGCGGTGGTCGCGAAGGATGATGAGCGCCGCGATCGCGAGCCCGGCGGCGAGGGCACTCCACATGAGCTGGCGCAGCGCCATGCCCTCGGCGAGGCTGCGGTCGTTGGCGAGGTCGAGCCGGTTGATCATGACGAGGCCGAGCCCGTTGAGGAGCGTGGCGATCGGCAGGATGAGCGGGTCGGCATAGGGCGCGCGCAGCCGCATCGTGATGTGGAACGCGGCCGTGATGACGAGGAAGCCGGTGCCGACGGCGACGAGGCTCGGCGGCACGGCGCCCTCGACCGCGACGCCGACGTTGATGTAGGCGAGCGCGACGATGGCGACCGCGAAGACGAGGAGCCCGAGCTCGACGTTGCGGCCCTTGCGGGACGAGAGTGCGGAGACGGTGGTCATGCGTTGGGGCTGACGCTCGGTCCCGGCGACCCGGGAACGGGGGCGCTGGGCGACGGGGCCGCTCCGGGCACGCTCGCCGAGGGGGTCGGCGTCGGGGTGGGGGTGGGCGTCGGTGTCGGCGTCGGCGTCGTCCAGGTGGACGGGACGGTCGCGCAGTCGCGGCCCTGCGACTTCGCGTAGCGGCACGCCCCGGCCTGCACCTCGAGGTTGCGGACGAGGGCGGCGGCGTCGGAGCGGGTCTTCATCGAGATGCCGCGCGAGAGCTGGCCGCGGTAGAAGTCGGGCAGGTCCTCGACGGCGATGCCGCTCATCGTCTCGGGGCTCGACAGGCTGATCGGCCCGATGGTCTGGTCGACGCCCTTGAAGACGGTGACCCGTCCCTCGCTGACGCCGACGTAGAACTGCGCCTGTGTCCACGCGTAGGCGGCGTAGCCACCGCCGACGAGGAGCACGAGCGCGAGCACCGTGGCGCCGAGGCCGCGCAGGAGTGTGGCCGTGCGGGAGCGGGGTCCCTCGTCGGCGAGGTGGAGGTCCTCGTCGGGCGTGCCGCTGGCCTCCTGCGACAGTGCGGCGGCCTTCTCGGCGGGGGTCACCGGGATGGGCCGGGTGTGGCGCCGGATCGCGGCGGCGGCCCCGACGACCTGGGGCGAGTCGCTCGGCACCGGGCCCTTGGTGAGGTCGACGACGTCGCCGACGACGACGGTGACGTTGTCGGGGGCACCGGCACGCAGCGCGAGCTGCACGAGGCGCTCGGCGCACTCTCCGGGACGGCTCTCGGTGGTGAGGACCTCGTCGATGGTGTCGCGCGCGACGTAGTCGGAGAGGCCGTCGGAGCAGATGAGGTAGCGCTCGCCCACGACGGCCCGGCGCACGACGACGTCGGGCTCCTCGCCCTCGGCGCCGGTGAGGACCCGGGTGACGAGCGAGCGCTGCGGGTGGGTCGACGCCTCCTCGGCGGTGATCCGGCCCTCGTCGACGAGCGACTGGACGAAGCTGTGGTCCTTGGTGATCTGGCTGACCTGGCCGTCGCGCACGACGAACGCCCGCGAGTCGCCGATGTGGGCGAGGACGAGCTTGTCGCGAGCCCGCAGGATGGCGATGAGGGTCGTGCCCATGCCCTCGAGGTCGGGGTCGTCCTGCGCCATCTGGCCGAGGGCGGCGTTGGCCGCGGTGATCCGGCGCAGCAGCGCCTGGGTCGCGTCGGTGCCCGAGAACGACTCGCCGTCGAGCGGGACGAGCGCGCCGAGGACGGCTGACGAGGCGACGTCGCCACCGGCGTGGCCGCCCATGCCGTCGGCCATCGCGAGGAGGTGCGGGCCGGCATACCCGCTGTCCTCGTTGTTGGTCCGCACCATCCCGACGTCGGAGCGGGCGGCGAAGTGGAACGCGATCGCCACGGCTACCTCCGCAGCTCGACGACGGTCGTCCCGAACCGGATCTCGGTGCCGGCCGTCACCGGTGTGGCGGTCGTGAGGCGCTGGGGGCCGATGAACGTGCCGTTGGTCGAGCCGAGGTCCTCGACGACCCAGCCGTCGGGGCCCTTGAAGATGCGGGCGTGGCGCCCGGAGGCGAAGTCGTCCTCGAGGACGAGCGCGGACTCGGGGCTGCGGCCGATGAGGATGCCGGCCTCGCGCAGCGGCAGGCTCGTGCCGGCGAGCGGGCCGCTCATGACACGCAGGTGGTTGGGCTCGCGGCTGGCGGGGCGGGCGTTGAAGCGCCGGCCGACGGGACGCTGCTCGGCCGGGACGGACGCGGCGCTGCCACGGGCCGCCGGACGCGGGGTGTTGCCACGCGGCGGGGACGCGCGTCGCTGGGTGACCTGGGTGCCGTAGAGGTCGCCGCGCAGGACTCCGACGACGGCGATGACGAACGCCCAGAGCGCGACGAGCAGCCCGAGGCGCATGACGGTGATGGTGAGCTCGCTCATGTCGGTCCTGCGCTCACTTGCGCCCGGCGCGGTAGGTGACGGACGTGCGACCCACGGTGATGCGGTCGCCGGACTCGAGGTGCTCACTTGTGACGGGCCCGCCGTTGACGAAGGTGCCGTTGGTCGAGCCGAGGTCGCGGATCGTCGCGACCGTGTTGGGGCCGTCCTGCGTCACCCGGATCTCGCTGTGGCGGCGGGAGATCCCGGGGTCGTCGAGGGTGATGTCGGCGCTGTCGTCGCGGCCGAGGACGGTGATCGCGCCCATGAGGGGGTAGCGCTCGCCGTCGACGTCGAGCCAGGGCCGGTCGGCCGGGTTGGTCCGGCGCGGCTTGCTCGGCGGCTTCGCCGGTTGGTATGCCGCGGTCTCGCCGAGCCCGTCGGCCTCCGGTGCCGCGTACCTCGGGTCGGGGCGACGCGGGGGCGGGACCGACCCGGCTGCGGCGCCGGCCGCAGCGGCACCCGCGCCGGCAGCGGCGGGTGGGCGGCCGGCATACGGGTCGGCTCGTCGCGCGCGGGGCACGGGCTGGTGCTGACCGGTCATGCCGGTGGCGCGCGGTCGCTTCGCGGTGCTCGGGCGGACGCGGAAGACGCCCGTCTCGAGGTCGGCGTCCTCGTCGAAGTGGATGTCGATGGGGCCGCCGGGCTGGTAGTGCTGGCTGTCGGCGTGCTCCTCGGCGGCGGCGACGAGCTCGTTCTCGAGCTCGACACCGTGGTCGGTGAGGCGCTCGAAGTCGGTCTCGCTCAGCTCGACCGTGAAGACGTTGGGGACGAGGCTGCGGCCGGACCCGGCGGTCGCGGCACGGTCGTCCATCGCCCGACGGATCGCGCTCGCGATCTCGACGGGCTGGACCTCGGAGCGGAAGGCCTTGGCGAAGACGCCGTTGACGGCGCGCTCGAGCTTGCCCTCCATGCGGTCGAACAGGCCCATGGGCGCACCTCCTGGCGTGACGTCGACGTGCTGGTTGCCGTAGCGATGCTACTTGCCGGGTCTGTGGTGACTGGTGAGGCGTGCGTGGGCGATGTGTGGAGATGCGTGTGCGGGGACCGGAGCAGGGGTGGGCCGGGACATGGAGAGGCCGCCGCACCGGAGGGGATGCGGCGGCCGGTCCGGGTCGTCAGCGGAGGATGCTGTCCTCGCCGACGATCCTGCTCCACCAGCGACCGAGTCCGAGCTTGTCGCCGCTGAAGGTGTAGGCGAGGACGATGAGCGCCAGCGCCTCGATCCAGTGGCTGTCGAAGATCGGGTTGGTGAAGCCTTCGCCGTCGCGCCCGATGGGGAGCTCGGCGAGGTACATGAGGGCCATGAGGAGCGTGCCCGACCAGGCGGCGATCTTCATGCCGGCCCCGAGGAGGACGGCGACGCCGATGCCGAGGAGGCCACCCATGAAGAGGTAGTCCCAGAAGCCTCCGGCGAAGTTGGCGAAGAAGTCACCGAACGGGCCCTCGACGACGGCGGGGTTCTTGGTGAGGAACCCGGTGGTCGGCGAGCCTCCGTTGACCCAGGCGTTCTCGGCCGGCGTGCCGTAGCCGAGGCCGAAGAGCTTGTCGAGGAACGGCCACAGGAAGGTGAAGCCGAGGACGAACCGTAGGGCCACGAGCGCCCAGCGGGCGACGGGGTTGCCGACGACCTCCTCCAGGTGGGCGCCCTCGCGGACGTCGAGGTCGTGGGTGCGGGTCGTGTCGTGGGCCCGGACCGCCTCGTGGTGCTTGGTGGTGGCCATGGTGTCTACCTCCAGTTGGTAGGTGGTCCGGTGGGGCTCTCCCTCCGGTACCTCCGACGCTAGAAGCAGCGGTTCACGGGCAGATGGGGCTTAGGTCCTGAGTTCTAGTCGTTGTCGCCGCCGGTCATCTGGGTGGCGTTGGGGCCGCCCTGCTCGGTGCCGGTCTCGCCGACGTCGGCCCACACCCAGTCGCGCACCTCCGGCAGGTCCTCGCCGTAGGTGGTGGCGTGCGCCCGCGCCTCGAAGCGCTTGTCCTGCATCCGCTGCCGCAGCCCGGCCGCCCTCGGCCCGAGCCCGGGGGCGCGGTCGATGACGTCGATGACGAGGTGGAAGCGGTCGAGGTCGTTGAGCATGACCATGTCGAAGGGCGTCGTCGTCGTGCCCTCCTCCTTGTAGCCGCGCACGTGGAGGTTCTCGTGGCCGGTGCGGCGGTAGGTGAGGCGGTGGATGAGCCACGGGTAGCCGTGGTAGGCGAAGATCACCGGCTTGTCCGGCGTGAAGATCGTGTCGAAGTCGCGGTGGCTCAGCCCGTGCGGGTGCTCGGTCTCGTCCTGGAGCCGCATGAGGTCGACGACGTTGACCACGCGCACCTTGAGCTCGGGCAGGTGGGTGCGCAGCAGCTGGGCCGCCGCCATGACCTCGACCGTCGGCACGTCACCGGCGCACGCGAGGACGACGTCGCACTCCCCGCCCGGCCCCTCGGACCCGGCCCAGTCCCACACGCCGAGGCCGCGCGTGCAGTGGTGGATCGCCTCCTGCATCGTCAGCCACGTCGGCCCGGGCTGCTTGCCGGCGACGACGACGTTGACGCACTGGTCGGTGCGCAGGAGGTGGTCCCACGTCGACAGCAGCGTGTTGGCGTCCGGCGGCAGGTAGACCCGGATGATGTCGGCCTTCTTGTTGACGACGTGGTCGATGAAGCCGGGGTCCTGGTGGCTGAAGCCGTTGTGGTCCTGCCGCCAGACGTGCGAGCTCAGCAGGTAGTTGAGCGAGGCGATGGGGCGGCGCCACTCGATGGAGTTCGTGACCTTGAGCCACTTGGCGTGCTGGTTGAACATCGAGTCGACGATGTGGATGAACGCCTCGTAGCTGCTCATCATCCCGTGGCGCCCGGTGAGCAGGTAGCCCTCGAGCCAGCCCTGGCACTGGTGCTCGCTGAGCATCTCGAGGACCTTGCCCACCTTGCGCATCGGGTCGGCCTCGTCGAACGGCTCGTATGCCGCGTTCCACTGCTTCGCGGTGACGTCGAAGACCCCGCCCAACCGGTTCGAGGCGGTCTCGTCGGGGCCGAAGATCCGGAAGTTCTCCGGGTTCGCCTCCATGACGGACGCGAACCACGTGCCGAGGACCCGGGTGGCCTCGGCGACGGCGGCGCCCCGGGCCGCGGGGTCGACCTCGACGGCGAAGTCGCGGAAGTCGGGCAGCCGCAGCGGCACCTTGAGCAGGCCGCCGTTCGCGTGGGGGTTCGCGCCCATCCGCAACGGACCCACGGGGGCGAGCTGCGCAATGTCCTCGTGGAGCCGCCCGGCCTCGTCGAAGAGCTCGTCGGCGGCATACGACCCCAGCCAGTCCTCGAGGTCCTTGAGGTGCTCGTCGGTGTCGCGCGCGCTGGCGAGCGGTACCTGATGGCTGCGCCAGTGACCCTCGGTCGGCTTGCCGTCGATCTGCTTGGGCCCGGTCCAGCCCTTGGGGTGCTCGAAGACGATCATCGGCCAGCGGGGCCGCTCGACCTCGTCGGCTCCCGCGATCGCGGCCTTCGCCTTGATGGCGGCGATCTCGTCGAGGACCTCGTCGAGCAGCTCGGCGAAGCGCCGGTGGTAGCTCTCGGGCGCCTCGTCGTCGAACCCGGCCTTGAAGAAGAACGGCCTGTGGCCGTAGCCGACCATGAGCGACTCGAGCTCGTCGTGTCCGATGCGGGCGAGGACGGTCGGGTTGGCGATCTTGTAGCCGTTGAGGTGGAGGACGGGCAGGACGACGCCGTCCGTGGCCGGGTTGGCGAACTTGTTGGCGTGCCAGCTTGTCGCGAGCGGCCCGGTCTCGGCCTCGCCGTCACCGACGACAGCGAAGACGAGCAGGTCGGGGTTGTCGAGCGCGGCCCCGTAGGCGTGCGAGAGCGCGTAGCCGAGCTCGCCACCCTCGTGGATCGACCCGGGGGTCTCGGGGGCGACGTGCGAGGGGATGCCGCCCGGGAAGCTGAACTGCTTGAAGAGCCGCTGTAGGCCGGGCTCGTCCTCGGTGATGTCGTGGTAGGTCTCGGAGTACGTGCCCTCGAGGTAGGTGTTGGCGACGAGCCCGGGCCCGCCGTGGCCGGGGCCGGTGATGTAGATCGTCGACTGCTTCCGCTCGTCGATGGCCCGGTTGAGGTGGGCGTAGAGGAAGTTGAGGCCGGGGGTCGTGCCCCAGTGACCGAGGAGCCTGGGCTTGACGTGGTCCTTGTGGAGCGGCTTGCGCAGCAGCGGGTTGTCGAGCAGGTAGATCTGGCCGACGGAGAGGTAGTTGGCCGCGCGCCACCACCGGTGGATGCGGCCGAGGGTGGCGTCGTCGAGCGACTCGGCACCGGCGTCGGATCGGGTCTGCCAGGGCGTGCCGAGGGCAGGGGTCGTCATCGCGTGGGTCCTCTCGGAGGGCGGATCTCGACTGCCCTCCTCACCCTAGTGACGCCGTGCGGCGCTCGCCGGTGGTTCAGCCGTCAGCAACGGTGCTGCCGAGACGCTCCCTCGCGGCACGGCCCCTGCGGGTCACGGGGACCGTGCCGGTGATCGCGCCCAGGCCCACGGCGGCCCCGTTGCCGTAAATCGTCTCCACGGAACCGGCGGGGACGGCATACGTCTCGTGCCAGATGCCGACCGCGCCGGGCGAGCGCCGCGCGGCGGTGTTGAACGCTCGCCACGCCGGGAGGTGCGCCCGGTCGGCGAGGCGTGCGTAGGCGTAGAGCTGTTCGGTGCTGCGCCACCACTGCACGACCCAGGGCCCGCGGCCGCTCAGGAGCGTGCGCGCACCGAGGAAGCCGAGATCCTCCTCGTCGCCCCGGGCGGCGGCGGCCTTGTTGCGCTCGAGCTCGGCGAGCATCTTCGGCATCGCGGCGGCGACCGGCAGCCAGAGGTCGGGGCGGTGCGGTTTGCGGATCGTCATGCCGATGTGGAAGACGACGAGGTCGCCCTCCCACGCGTGTGTCGTGTGGGTGACGCGGGCGTCGGTGGCCGCCTCGGTCGGGGTGGTCTCGGCGGTCATGGGGTCCTCCGGGGTTGTTGGATAGTGGCGCTATCCCGTCTGTCGACAAGTTTGGAGAGGTCTACTATCCAAAGTCAAGACCCGAACGTCCACGAGGAGGTATGCCGTGCGGCTCGCCGAGCTGTCGACCGAGACCGGCGTCTCGGTCGCCACGCTGAAGTACTACCTGCGCGAGGGGCTGCTGCACCCCGGCCGGGCACTGTCGCGGACCTCGGCCGACTACGACGAGGGTCATGTCGAGCGGGTCCGGCTCGTGCGGGCGCTGAGCGAGGTGGGTGGGCTGTCACTCGCGCGGATCCGGCGGGTGCTCGAGGTCATCACCGACCCGGGCACCGACCGGCTGCACGTCCTCGAGGCGGCGCAGCGCACTCTCGCTCCCGAAGGTGCGGTCCCGTGTGACGACCCGGGCGCGGGTGGCTCGGACGGCGCCCACGAGGACGCGTCCCGCGAGCGGGTCCTCGCCTGGGTCGAGCGCCACGGCTGGCAGGTCGACCCACACGACCCCTTCGTCGACGAGCTCGCCCGCGCCTGGGAGGCCTGCGACCACGCGGCCCTGGGCCTCGACGAGGAGCGGATGGACCGCTACGCCGACCACGTCGAGGGCGTCGCCGAGGTGGACGTGCGCAGCGTCCCCGCCGACCCGGTGCGCGCCGTGCGGCACGTCGTCCTCGGCACCGTCCTCGTCGACCCGGTCCTCGTGGCGCTGCGGCGCCTCGCTCAGCAGCACGTGTCGCGCGGGCTCCAGGGCTCGGCCGGGAGTGGCGCCGAGGCCGCGACCGACGATCCGGATGGGAGGGTGTCGTCATGAGCTCCTGGTGCGCGGTCTACGTCGACGTCGGCTACCTCCTCGCCTCCGCCGCGACGCGCGTCACGGGATCGTCGCTGCGCAGCGGCATCGAGGTCGACTACCCCGGCCTCGTGAGCCGGCTCATCGACCAGGTCGAGGCGGACTCGGGGCTGTCGGTGCTGCGCGTCAACTGGTACGACTCCGGCTCGCGCCCGGGCGGCCAGCCCGACCACCACCAGGACCAGATCGGCCTCCTGCCCAAGGTCAAGCTCCGTCTCGGGCGGCTCTCTTACGCCGGCGAGCAGAAGGGCGTCGACGTCCGGCTCGGGCTCGACCTCGCCCTGCACGGCCGCGCTCGCGTCGCCGACGTCGTCTACCTCGTCTCCGGGGACGACGACCTCACCGAGGCCGTCGAGGAGGCCCAGGGCGCCGGCGTCCAGGTGCGCCTGCTCTCCGTGCCCGGGGTCAACGGCACGTCGCACGCGGTCTCCAAGCACCTGCGCCGGGCCGTCGACGACGAGCTTCTCGTCGCCACCGAGACCGTCGACACCTGTGTGCGTTCGCGGGCGCTGGCCCCCGGTCTCGTGGCCGGCCTCGGCGAGGAGGACGCCGTCGCCGACGAGCTCGGCGCGCCCGCCGACGACGCCACGGACGAGGTGACCGACGGTGCGGTCGCTGGTGCCCCCGAGGTCGGTGCCGCTTCCACCGATGACATGGCCGACGGTGGCGAGCGAGACGCGAGCGAGCCTGTGCCGCAAGCGGAACCGGCCGGCATGCCGATGCCGTCGCCGGCCGTGCTGGGACGCAAGCGGGCGAGCGAGGTCGTGCTCCCGGAGCCCCTCACCGCGACGACCGGGCCGGGCACCGAGGCGGGACCGGGCCTCTGGGACGCCGTCGCGTATGCCGTCGTGTCGTCGTGGTGCCGCACCGCGACGCCCGCGTCGCTCGCCGAGCTGCGGGCCGCGCAGCCGACCGTCCCCGGCGAGCTCGACCGGGCGCTGCTGCTCGACCTGTCGAGCCGGTCGGTTGCCTACGACATCGACGACGCGGCGAGACACGGTGTGCGAGAGCGCTTCTGGCATCACGTGGGGCGGATCCGCCTCACGTGAGGGTCAACATCCTCGCGGCCGGTTCGCGGGGTGACGTCCAGCCGATGGTCGCCCTCGGCGTCGGTCTGCAGCGCGCCGGCCACGAGGTGACGGTGTGCGCCGGCGACGACTTCGAGCCGCTCGTGACCTCGCACGGTGTGGGCTTCGCCCCCGCGGGGGTCCGGATCGAGGAGCTCATCGCGTCGCCGCTCGGCGTCGCCTGGCTCGGCGAGTCGAGCCGGAGCCCGTGGCACGAGCTGGTGGCGCTGCGCCGCTTCGTCCGCTCGACCGTGAAGGAGTATGCCGGTGCGTGGCTTCCGCTCGTCGGCTCGGCGGACCTGTGGGTCAGCGGGATGCTCACCGTCCACGCGGCGGACGCGCTGATTTCCGTCGGTGGCGGTCGGCACGTGACGACCGAGTTCGCTCCCGTGCGCCCGACGCGCGAGGGGACGGCGGGGCTCCAGCCGGTGCTGCCACGACGGTCCTCGGTGCTCAATCTTCCTGCGGGACACGTGCTCCGGGCGACGGTCGCGTCGGTGTTCGCCCCGCCCGGCGACCAGGTGCGCCGTGAGCTCGGCCTCGCCCCCACCGGCGCGCGCGGCATGCTCGACGCGATGCGCCGGACACCGGCCCTGCTCGCCGCGTCGCCGCTCGTCGTGCCGCCCGCCCCGGACTGGCACGGCGACCCGGAGGTGACGGGCTACTGGTTCCTCGACGACGACCCTGGCTTCGTGCCGGACGACGCGCTGGCGAGCTGGGTCGGCGAGGGCAGGCGGACGGCATACGTGGGGTTCGGGTCGATGTCGACGAGCGAGGCGCGGCACCTGGGCGAGCTCGTCGCGGCCGCGGCCCGCGCGGCCCGGGTTCGAGTCGTGCTGCACTCCGGCTCGGCGGGTCTGGCGGCGCACGACGACGCGTGGGTGCACGCCGTCGGAAGCGTGCCCCATGGGTGGCTGCTCCCCCGGATGGCCGGGGTCGTGCACCACGGTGGCGCGGGGACGACGGCTGCTGCCTTGCGGGCCGGCGTGCCGCAGGCGGTCGTGGCGCACATCGGCGACCAGCCCTACTGGGGCCGGCGGGTGTGGGAGCTCGGCGTCGCGGCCCGGCCGGTGCGCCGGCACCAGCTGTCGGTCGGGTGGCTCACCGAGGTGCTGCGCGGGTTCGCGCGTGGGGAGTCGGCGTGGCGAGCGGCCTTGGTGGGAGCGGCGATCCGCGCCGAGGACGGCGTCGGTCGAGCCGTCGAGGCGCTCACCCGCACCTGAGGGCCAGTCCGCTCAGCGCCAGCGGAAGCGCACGTCCTGACCGGGCTGGAGCTGGGCAGCGCGGTCGACCGAGGCCGCGCGGACGACACCGATGACGGGATAGCCGCCGGTGACCGGGTGGTCGTTGAGGAGGACGACCGGCCGGCCGTTCGGCGGCACCTGGATGGCACCACGCACCATGCCTTCGCTCGGCAGCTCGGTGTCGCGTCGCTCGGGGCGTCTCGTGAGGGGGTCGCCGTCGAGCCGCACGCCCTTGCGGTCGCTGTGCGACGACACGGTCCACGTCGTGCGGGCGAGCTGATCGGGGTCGGCGAACCAGTCGCCCCGCGGTCCGGGGACGACGTCGAGCTCGACCGTTCCCGATGGCGGCGCGGGCACGGCGGCGGCGTCGAGGACGGGGAAGCCCGTGGTGCTCGACCCGATGGCGAGCACCTGCCCGGTGCGCAGTGGCGGCGGGCCGAGGCCCGACATCGTGTCGCTCGACGCGGACCCGAGGAGGGGCGGCACGTCGAGACAGCCGCGCACGCAGACATAGGTCCGCAGACCCGTGGACGGCGCGCCGAGCGAGAGCTCCTGACCGTCCCTGACCTCGACGAGCGCGGCATGGCCGACCGGCCGTCCGTCCAGGAGGGCCGGCGCGTGCGCGCCGGTGAGGCAGACGAGGAGGTCGCCGTGCGCCCGCAGCCGCAGGCCACCGAGGGTCACCTCGAGGGCGGGGGCGCCGGCGACGTTGCCGAGCAGCCGGTTGCCGAGGAGGAAGGCGCCGACGTCGGCGACCCCCGCCCGCCCGACACCGACGGCGGCGTGCCCGACCCGCCCCAGGTCCTCGACGAGGGTGAGCGGTCCGGGGTCGAGGACCTCGAGCGCGCGGGCTCGCGCCGGCTGCTCAGGCAGGGCGTCGTGACGCCGTGCACCGCTGCGCTGGTCCGCAGCAGTGCTGTGGGGCTGGGCAATGCTGGGGTGTGGCGCAGCAGTGCACACCGCTGACGCCTGGGTGAAGCGGACCGTCGTCCCGGGCGTGAGCAGGGCGGGTGGGTCGCGCTCGGGGTCCCAGAGGACGAGGTCGGTCGTGCCGACGAGCTGCCAGCCGCCGGGTGACTCGCGGGGATAGATGCCGGTGAACTCGCCGGCGAGCGCGACCGCCCCGGCGGGGACACGCGTGCGCGGCTCGGCCCGGCGCGGCACGACGAGGCGTGGGTCGCCGCCGACGAGGTAGGCGAACCCGGGAGCGAAGCCGCCGAAGGCCACCCGCCACTCGCGGCCGGTGTGCGCGGCGACGACCTCGTCGCGCGAGAGCCCGGTGTGCGCGGCGACCTCGTCGAGGTCGGGCCCGTCGTAGCGGACCGGCACCTCGACCACCGCGGACGACTCCGGTGCGACGGTGCCGTCCACTCCGCCGGCGGCACGGCGGATTGCGGTGGAGAGGGCAGCGAGGTCGGTCGTGGGTCGGGCGACCACGAGCACCGTGCGTGCCGCGGGCACCACGTCGTCGACCTCGGCCCACACGCCCTGTCCGGCCTCAACGAGCGGACGCAGCACGGACTCGAGAGCGAGCACCGCGTCGAGGTCGTCGGTCTCGACGAGCCAGGCCGACTCGCCCATGGGCAGCAGGCGGACGGCGACGGGCACGGCGGCGCTCAGGCCACGAAGGGCGCGATCGTCACGCCCGCGTCGGTGAGGGCCGCGCGGACGGCGCGGGCCGAGGCGACCGCACCGGGCGAGTCGCCGTGTGTGCAGACCGACTCGGCCACGACCGCGACGTCAGTGCCGTCGGTCGCCGCGACGACACCGTCGGTGACGAGCCGTACGACCCGCTCCGCGATGACCTCGGGGTCGTCGAGCACTGCCCCCTGTCGGCTCCGGGGCACCAAGGTTCCGTCCGGTGCGTAGGCGCGGTCGGCGAACGCCTCGGTGACGGTGCGCAGCCCCGCCGCCGCAGCCCGACCCAGGAAGGCCGAGGACGGCATACCGAGGACGGGGAGGGACGGGTCGAGGTCGGCGACGGCGCGCACGACCGCCTCTGCCTGCTCCTCGTGGTGGACGAGCGCGTTGTAGAGGGCGCCGTGCGGCTTGACGTAGGCGACGCGTCCGCCGGCCGTGCGGGCCAGCGCGTCGAGAGCGCCGACCTGGTAGACCACGTCGGCGGCGAGCTCGTCGGGGTCCATGTCGATGAAGCGGCGGCCGAAGCCGACGAGGTCGCGGTAGCCCACCTGCGCGCCGATGACGACGCCGCGCGCCACCGCCGCCTCGCACGTCCGGCGAAGCGTGAGGCTGTCGCCGGCGTGGAAGCCGCACGCGATGTTGGCGCTCGTGACGACGTCGAGCATCGCCTCGTCGTCGCCGAGGCGCCACGTGCCGAGGGACTCACCGAGGTCGGCGTTGAGGTCGATGCGGGCGGGCATGAGCCCATCGTGCTCCGTGGGCGGACTCAGCGGAGGGACCGGCACTCGGGCGCCGTGGCGCACCGCTCAGTCGGCCGTGGCCGTCTCCAGGTCGTCCCCGCGGAAGAGCAGCGCGAGCGAGCCGACGGCGACGCCGGTGACGAGGAAGACCGCGCCTGCGCCCCACACCGGGGTGAGGGCACCGACGCCGGCGGGGATGGCGAGCTGGCCGATGCGGTTGCCGGTGAGGCGGAGTGCGAGCGCGAGCCCTCGTTCCGGCGCAGGCGCCACCGACGACAACCAGGCGAGGGTCAGCGGCTGGCCGACGCCCAGGCCGAGTCCCATGAGGACCATGACGACGCCCAGAGCCGGCAGGGGCATGGGCACGGCGGTGAGCACGAGCGTGACGCCGGCCACGAGGACGCTCGTCACCATGAAGCGGGTGCGACCGATGCGGGCGACGATGCGGCTGATGGAGAAGCGGCTCACCATCGAGGCCACGGCCCGGAGCCCGAGCAACAGGCCGACGAGTCCAGCGCTGAACCCACGCTCGACCCCGATGACGGGAAGGTAGATGACGGTGAGGTCGACCGCGGAGAGGATCACGGCGCTCGCGAGGACCGCCGGCTTGAGGCCCTTGATGGCCAGGATCCGGCGGACGTTGGAGGGTTCGTGCGTCTCGTCGGGCACGACGGGCGGGGGCAGCCGGTTCATGAGGGTGAGGACGAGCAGGACCGTGCCCGCCCCCACCATGACGATCGCGAGGCGGGTCAGGCCCTCGCCCGATGCCGCCCGGGGGGCGAGCCCGAGCGCGAGCGGACCGAGGGCCTGGCCGAGGGAGGCGACGAGGGTGAAGTGCCCGAAGGCGGAGTCGAGTCGTCCCGGTCCGGCTGCCGTGGCCACCGCGCTCTGCCCCGCCACGGTGCAGGCGAGGTGGCCGGCGCCGAGCAGGCCCCCGACCGCGGCGAGCGCCACCGCCGACCCGGGTGTCGTGGCCAGCGCCACGACAGCGGCGCACATGAGTCCCGCACCGGCGACGAACAGCGGCCAGGCGCCCAGCCGGTCGTTCCACTTGCCCATCGGGATGGCGATGAGCAGCGCCACGGCGGCATAGGCCGCGCCGATGACACCGACGGCGCCGGTGCTGATCCCTGCGTCGAGCGCGGCATAGGTGATGAACGGCCGCGCGAGATAGGTCAGCCCCTGCACGAGCCCCGTGGCCACGAGGACGAGCACGACGCTCGTGCGCGGCGAGAACCTCATGGGGACATCATGCGAAGTGGGAACCGTCCATGGCGGCGGAGTCCGCGCGGTGAGCCGCCGAGAGGTGTCGAGCATGTCGTTCGAGGCGCCCGGATGAGCCCTCCGCCGGCCCCGGGGGTCGTGGGCACGGGTCTCCAGCTCTGCGTGGGCCGACCTACCCGAGCCGGTTTGGAGGACGTGGGGTGCGTGCGGCACACTGGGACGGCTCACGCGCAAGTGGCGGAACGGCAGACGCGCTGCGTTCAGGTCGCAGTGTCCGAAAGGGCGTGGGGGTTCAAATCCCCCCTTGCGCACGACACGACGAAGCCCCGGACCCTCGAGGTCCGGGGCTTCGTCGCGTCAGCGGCTCATCCGCCCAGCCCGTAGGCGACGGTGTCCCGCACCGCCTCGGGCACGAGGAACGCGAACTCTCGGATGTCCGGGTCAGGCGCCGTCACGTGAGACGAGGACCGACCGCAGCGGCGACACGGTCGTGTTGAGCGAGAGGATGGCGGCCTCCGGGGCGTTGTGCTCGCGCAGGGCATTGCCGAGCGTGGCGGCCATCCGGTTCCACACGGCCTCGGTCACCGGCTGGCCGCCGGACCTGACGTGGCGCAGGTGGGCGTCGGCGAGCCGCCGCACCGCCCCGACCGTGACACCCTCGCCGGTGAGCATCATGACCGTCGACATGACGTGGCGCTGGAGCGTCGTGCGGTCCAGCGACCCGAAGTAGGGCTGGAGCAACGGGTCGCCGGTGACGCGGTCGGAGATGCTCTGGACGACACCGGACCACGCGCTGCCCTCGGCGTAGTAGCGCAGCCAGTCCTGCAGCGGGACGTCCTGGGAGCGGACCCGCACCGTCGGCGCGGTCGTGAGGCGGTGGCCGACGGGCAGGTCGGCGAAGAGCGGTGGCGGTCCGGTGACGATGGGCTGGCCGGCGGCACGGGCGGCCTTGACCTCGCGCCGGGTCGTCAACGTGGGGGTGTCCGCCGCGCGGGCGAAGGCGGGCACGGGAGCGACGGGTGCCGGTGCTGCCGGTGCAGCGGGTGCCCATGTCGGGCTGGGCGCGACCGGCATGGCGGGGTCCGAGGTGGGTGCGGTCCGTGTGGCAAGCGGCGGGGTCGTCGTCACTCGCGTGGGCGGTGCAGCGGGCCGTGTCGGTGCAGCGGGTGCGGTCCGTGCGGCGGGCGGAGCAGTGGGGGTGACGGCGGGAGCCGGAGCCGGAGGCGCCTCTCGGTCGTCGTCCTGCACGCCCGCGTCGGGCTCGTCGTCAGCACGCGTGTCGAAGCCCTCGACACCACGTCCCGGCCCCGCCTCGGCACGCTGGCCCACCTCCAGCCCGGCGCGGTAGTCCCTCATCATCCGGTGACGCGCGACGAGCGCCCCGATGATGAGGAGCGTGCCGGCAACGATCATGAACCACGGCCACATGACTGGCTCCTCCCCAAGGCGTCGATGGTGGCGTGCCGACAAACTCTGTCAGGCCGAGCCGCGAATGGCGACAGTGCTCGCCTCGTGTCGCGGAATCACGGACGACCGGGCTCCGGCGACTCAGAGCGGGCCGGACTCGAGGGCGCGGCGGTGCGCCTCGAGGTCGGGGTCCTCGTCGCTGAGGAGGCGGAAGAGCGCGGCGCGCAGCATCGCCTGGCGGTCGGCGCCGGTCGCGTGCGCGCGCATCGCGGCCGGGTCGGCGCCGTGCTCGACGACGGCGTCGAGGACGCAGACCGCGTCGGCCCACCGGACCGGCCGCCAGTAGGGCGCGACGTCGATGACCATCGGCACGCCCTCCGCGTCGAGGAGGACGTTGCCCGCGATGTCGCCGTGGACGAGCTGGTCGGGTCCGAGCGGCGTCGCGTCGAGCTCGGCGAGGATGCGCGCGACGAGAGGAGCCACGGCGTTGGGGATGTTGCCCGGCTGGATCTCGCCGAAGGCGATGCGTTCCGCTCGGGCCCAGCGGTCGTCGCGCTCCCGTATGCCGTCCGGTCGCGTCGTGACGCGCGTCGCGAGTCGCGCGCTGAGGAGGTGTGCCGTGGCGAGGAGGACGTCGAGGTCGCGGCACGGCGTGGTGTCAGGCTCGTAGCGGCTCGCGGCCCAGCCGTCGACGACCCAGCGGCCGTCGCGGGTCGGGATCGGCATGGCGAGGCGGAGGGTGCGCGGGCGTTCGTTGTCGAGCTCGGCGGCGAGGCGGGCGACGACGGGGTTGAGCCAGGTGGCGGTCCGCGGGTCGCGGCCCGGTGAGAGGACGAGGTCGCCGGCGAGGACGCTGTGACCCTGTCCGCCGTCGAGCCGGACGGCGTCGGGTGGCACGGCGAAGAGGTCGGAGACGTCGGCGCTGGGCATCACGCGTCGAACGTAGCCCCGTGGACCTGACCTGCGAAACGGGGTCCCTCGCGTGCCGTTCAGGAGCACACTGGTTCCGTGGCTCTCGGCTCCCTCCTCGGCGCGCGGACCGGCGCGGCCCTCGCCGGTGTGACGCTCGCGCTCGGCGCGGCGACGGTCGTCGCGCACTCGGCGACGCGGCCCGACGTCGCGCCTGCGTCCGGCGTCACGGCGGACGACCCGGCGGGGCCGGATGGCCGGGGCGCCGACGCTCGGGACGACGGGGTCGGGCCCGATGCGACCGGGCCGGCGGCGTTCGGGCTGTGCCGGGCGTGGTCGAACCACCACAAGCACGACGACGGCGTCGAACGGGCGCAGGGGTCGGTCGCGATGCGCAACCTCGCGGAGGCGGCGGGCGGTGAGGCGCGGGTCGAGGGCTACTGTGCGACGGTGCGCCACCCGAGCGCCGGCGCGAAGCGCGGCGGGGGCGTCGACGACAAGGGCACCGGCGACAAGGGCACCAAGGCCGGGCCGAAGGACAAGGTCGGGAAGCAGCCGGGCAAGGCGGGCCGGTCCGGCAAGGACAAGCCCGGCAAGGACAAGCCCGGCAAGGACAAGCCCGGCAAGGGCTCGAAGCCCTCTGGGTCGCCATCGGCATCGCCATCGCCATCGCCATCGCCATCGCCGTCGGTCTCGCCGACCGCGACGCCCAGCCCGAGCGCCTCCTGAGGCCTCAGGCCCGCTGACCCAGCCGGCGGCGGACGACCCGTCGACGCAGCGTGGGCGTGGCCACGACCTCGTAGCCCGCCTCGAGGAACACCTGCACGAGCCCGACCGACGCCTCGTCCCAGATCACCGTCTTCCCCGGTGCCGGCTCGATCGGGTAGCCCTCGAGGACAGCGGCCCCGACCCGCTCGCCGTACTCGACGGTGGCGTGCGCGAGCTCGTATGTCAGCCCGGCCCGGCGGTGGCCCTTGCCCACCACGAAGCACGTGACCGACCAGACGCCCTCGAGCTCGGGATCCATCCGCATCCAGGGCTGCTTGCGAGCCCACAGCCGCGGGTAGTTCTCGCACGGCTCCACCGCGACCCAGCCGGCCGGCTCGCCGTCGACGTAGCCGACGAGCCCGGAGGTCGGGCCGTCGGTGCCGCAGGCGGTCTGCTCGAGCAGGGCGGCCTCGCGCTGCTCCTGCGTGGTGTCGCGCCAGATCCAGCCGGGCACCTTCAGCGCCTGGCAGCGGCACTTCGCCGCACCACCGGCGCCGAGGACGGCCTCGACGTCGTCGGTCGTCGCCTCGTTGGCGGGAAGCCAGGTGAACTCGGGCACGCGCCGACGCTAGCGCCCGTGCTCCATCAGCGTCCGGCCATCGGCCAGAGCTTCTGCGGCACGACCATGCACCAGGCGTCGAGGACGAGCTCGCGCATCCGGTCCTCGTCGAGCGCGTCGAGCCGGCACTCGACCCAGTTGAAGCGGAGGTCCGACTCCCTCGGAAGGAAGAAGACCTCGGGTTCGCTCTCGACGAGGGCGGCCCGCTCCTCCTTGGGGAAGGCGAAGCCCATCTCGGTCTCCTCCGGGTTGAACGCGACCCAGACGGTGCTTCCGACGCGGAACTTCACGTGGTCGCGCACGACGACCTCGACCGTCCGCGGCAGGCCCGCGACCGCAGCCCGCACGTCGTCGATCGTCACCGGCATACCGACGATCGTGGCACCACCCACCGACACGTATGCCGTCCAGCCCGCTTCCGGCGCACGTGCGGTTGCGCTTGGGCCAACGGACTGACAGGAGAGGCGCCGGCGCGGGACAGTGGGAGGCGGAAACCGGCGACAGGGGTGCGTCATGAGCAGTGCTGCGCCTCCTCCGAGCTCGAGCGGCCCGCCGACGGTGGACCTGCCCGATCCCGTGGCGGAGATCATCGTGGGTGCCGGACACCGCGTCGGCCCGCGCGTGCTCGAGTGCGCGCAACTGGCGGCGGCAGCGCACGCCGAGCGACATGCCAGCCGGCGGGCGGACGGGCCCGCGGTCAACCGGAGCACGTTCATCTGGGCACTCGGGCGGGTCGACGTCGAGGTGCGCTCCGCGCTGGACGTGAGCGGCGTCGACATCGACGAGTGGGGCCGGGAACTCGGCATCGCCGGCGACGGACGGCCCACCGGGGAGCCCTATGCGCTCGCGGTGGAGCTCGACCGCGCGATCCGCGCCTTCGTGACCCGGCCGAGCAAGATGCAGCTCACCGTGACGACGTGGGCCCTCGCCGTCGCGGTCTTCGAGGACGTCACGCGCCACGGCGGACTCGCCGCCGATCGGCTGAGGCAGTTCGGCACCAGCGCCGAGGCGGTCCTGGCAGACCTCCGTATGCCGTCCCCTGACGACGTCGGTGCCGGCGACCTGCCCTTGGTGCGAGAGGTGGAGCCGCGGCGGTTCGGGGTGCAGGTCGCCGAGGGCGTCTCGCCGGCGCCCTACGTGCCGCGTGACATCGATCCAGAGCTCGACCAGCGGCTGCGCGAGCGCGAGCCCGTCGTTGCGGTCGAGGCGCCTGTCGGAAGCGGCGCGATCCGCACCGTCTACGAGGCGCTGCGGCGTGAGCGGCCCGAGGACCGCGTCCTGCTCCTCCACGAATGGCTGGCCGACCGGATGGGCGACCAGCAGCCCGGCGTCGACGAGCTCGAACGTCTCATGTCGAGCGGTGCCGACGTCGTCTGGCTGCGGAACCTCGGGGAGCTGTTGGACCTCCACCCCGTCCTGGACACGTGGTTCCGGGCGCGCGGCGACGCGGTCGCGGCGACCCTCGTCCTCGTCGTGCGACCGGAGGACACGAAGCGGGCCGAGTCCCTCGGACTCCTGCCCGTGCCGCCACTGGGGCTGCGGCGGGAGCTGTCACCCGAGGAGCAGGCCCGCGCCGACCGTCTTTACGACGGCGACGTCCTCCAGGTCTCCGCGATCGCGTCGGCGACGCTTCGCCGCGCCGGGGCAACGCGCGCGACCTATGCGGCCGACTCGGCGATCGCCGCCCTGCTCGACGAGGCGCACGACGACCTCGACATCCTCGGCGACGTGGACATGCTGGCTCGGCTCATCGCGTCGAAGGACGTCCACCCGCCGCTGTCGATCGGCCTCTTCGGACACTGGGGGTCGGGCAAGAGCTTCATCATGAAGCAGGTCCAGGCGCGCATCCAGGAGTTGGCCAAGCAGTCCAGGGAGCTCAACGAGCGCAACGCCGAGCGGCGGGCCAACGGCGAGTCGGAGGGCATCGAGGAGACCGGCTACCTCGCCGAGGTCGTGCCGGTGGAGTTCAACGCATGGCAGTACGCCCATGGTGAGGCGCTGTGGGCGGCTCTCATCAACCGGGTCTTCGAGCAGCTCAGGGAACACCTCGAGAACGACGACCGCTACCGCGCCGTCCTCCAGCACGTCGCCGACAAGGACACCGCCGTCGCGCAGGCCCGGGCCAAGGTCCAGGAGGCGCAGTCGGTCGTGGATGCCGCGAAGCCGGCGGGTGACGACCGGGTCATCGCCGACGTGGCGCAGGAGCACGACATGCCCCCCACGGCGACCGACAAGATCGAGGCAGGCCTGCAGATCGACGTCGCGAAGCAGCAGGTGAGCGACCTCAGGGACGAGTACCACCGGCTGCTGACCGCACGGTCAAGGCTGGGCCGGGGCTGGACGACCGCCACGAGAGCACGCAGGGCGCTCGTCGTCGGACTCGCCGTGGTCGGGGTCGCCGCCGTCCTGCTCTATGTCTTCGTCCCCGACGCGTTCGCGCAGCTGCTTGCCCTCGTGAGCGGGGTCCTCTCCCTCGTCACGGCCCTCACCCAGGTGCTCAAGCCGGTCAATGAGGGCCTCGAGCAGGTGGCCGAGGTGCTCCGCGTCGACGACGCGGACAAGCAGCGGCTCCAGCAGGCGCAGGACGACCTCGCCCGTGCGACGAGGGAGCTCGTCGAAGCCAAGGCCTCGGGACTGGCCGGTCTCTATGGCTACGTGAGCGAGCGCAGCAGCGCGCAGGAGTACAGACAGCTGCTCGGCATGGCGCCGATGATCCGGGACGACCTCGAGCGGCTGGCGAGCCGGTCGCGCGAGGGCGAGGGCCTGCCGGGCATCGAACGGATCGTCATCTTCATCGACGACCTCGACCGCTGCCCGGCGTCCGAGGTCGTCAGGGTGCTCGAGGCCGTCAACCTGCTCTTCGGTTTCGAGCTCTTCGTCGTCGTCGTGGCCGTCGACTCCCGGTGGCTCATACGCTCACTCGACGGGCAGTTCGGCGACGCCTTCGACAAGGACGACCCGGAGGCCCCCACGGCCCAGAACTACCTCGAGAAGATCATCCAGATCCCGTTCTGGGTGCAGCCCATGCGTCCCGACGGCTTCGGCAGGCTCGTCACGAGCCTCGCCGGTCAGGTGGATGTACGGCGGGCATCGGGGGACGGCGGGGGCGGGCGGGGCACCGCCGGCCACGGCCCGGCCGGTGACGGCGGAACCTCGCGCACCGGGCCGGCCGCCGGGCCCACGAACGGTGATGGGGGTCAACGACGCGGCAGCGGAGGTGACATCTCGGGGGAGGTCCCGGGACGGCATACGGGGGACGGCGGCGAGGTGACCGGCGGCGATCGCGACGTCGTCACGCAGACCGAGGACGGCACCCCGCAGGCGGACCTCAACCCCGCCGCATTGCGGCTCACCTCCGACGAGCGCGACCTCATGACGAACTTCCTGCCGCTCGTGCAGACGCCGCGGGCGGTCAAGCGCCTCCTCAACACCTATCAGCTCTTGAGGGTCTCGGTCGACGACGTCGACGCCTTCCTCGACCGCAAGGAGTACGCGCCGGTGCTGGTGCTCCTCGCCCTCATGACCGGCACCGTGCAACTGTCCGACGGGAAGGTGGACGAGCTGGCGGGGATGAGGGAGGGCACCTTCGCCGAGTTCCTCACCCCGGCGAGCGATGCCGGGGGGAAGGCGTATGCCGCGGCGAGGCGCGGATGGGAGGACGTGGCCGCCGCCTGCGCCGGCCTTCCCACGGAGACGCTGACTCCCGAGATCCTCAGGACGTGGATGCCCAAGGTGGCGCGCTACTCCTTCCACCACGTCCAGGTGGAAGCGTCCTCACAACCCCCGCAGGAACCCTCGCCCTGATCGGAGAAGCACGCATGCCACGGACCACCATCACCGACGCGCCGGCTCCCAAGTCGCCGCTCTACGCCCAGGCGGTCGTCGCCGGGCCCTTCGTCTTCGTGTCCGGCACCGTCGGCATCGACGTCGACACCGGCGCCCTCGCCGGGCCGACCATCCAGGAGCAGACCCGACAGGCCCTGACCAACTGCCGCACGATCCTCGAGAGCGCCGGCGCCGGGCTGGACGACGTCGTCGAGGTCGGGATCCTCCTCACCGACCCGCAGGACTTCGAGGGTCTCAACGAGGAGTACGCACGGTGGTTCGCCACCGACCCTCCGACGCGCTACGTCGCCGCCCTCGGGGTCGCGCTGCCCGGACTGCTCGTCTCGATCCGGCTGACGGCCCACGTGGGCTGACGCCTGTCTCTGTCTGCTCGCGCTCAGTCGGGCTCACCTGGGTTCGGCCGAACTCAGCCGGGCTGGACGGTCCACTCCGGCGGCTCGTCGCCACCTGACTCCTCGTCGCGCTCGGCGTCCTCCGCCGTCTCGTGCACCTTGCCCTGCGCGTGGTGCGACGGCGCGTAGACGGCATACAGCTGGAGCGGTTCGTCGCCGGTGTTGACGACATCGTGCCAGTGGCCGGCGGGGACCTGGATCGACCAGCCGTCGCCGACGACGGTCTCGGTGAGGTCGTCCTCGCTCGGGCCGACGCGGAAGACGCCGGAACCGGCGTCGATGCGCAGGAACTGGTCGGTCTCGGGGTGGACCTCGAGCCCGATCGACGAGCCGACGGGGATCGACATGAGGGTGACCTGGAGGTACTTCCCGGTCCACGCGACCGTGCGGTAGGTCGTGTTCGCCTTCGTCGCCGCCTCGATGTCGAAGGCGTTCGGCTCGGGTCCGTTGTCGCGGGTGCTCATCGCTGGTGCAGTCCTCTCGCTCGGCGTCCTCCGAGGCTAGTAGCGCAGGTCGTATGCCGGGGAGCCGGCTCCACGGCATACGCGCGCCTGTGCGTCTTGCCCGGTCCGTCGGGTGACGGTGGTCGTGCGTAGCCTGCGAGCGTGAGGTTCACGTTCACTGCGCCGCTGTGGGAGTGGAGCGCGCAGGGCGGCTGGTTCTTCGTCACGCTGCCCATCGACGCGGCCGACGACATCGCGGCCCTCCCGCGCAGCGAGCGCGGGTTCGGCTCGGTGCGGGTCCGCGTGACCGTGGGCGCCACGACCTGGTCGACATCGGTCTTCCCCGACACGAAGCTCGGAAGCTACGTGCTGCCGGTCAAGAAGGCTGTGCGCAAGGCCGAGGGAATCGAGGACGGCGACGACGTCGAGGTGACGCTCGAGGTCCTCGACGCGTGAGGTCCCGCCGTGACCGGCCCCGACCGTACCCGGGAATCGCAGTGGATTCGCAGCGCCCTCGTCGAGAGTCGCCTCGCACGGCCCGCATATCCACAGCAAGGAGTACGCATGATCCGCACGAAGCTCGCGGCACTCGCGGCGACGGTCCTCGCGGCCCTCTCCGTCGCCCTCACCGCGACACCCGCCCATGCCAACAACGAGGAGGTGGTCTTCCTCGGGGCGAACAACCAGGTGATCGCGCGTGCCTGGTACACCGACTACACCGACACCCTGTGTGTCTGGGCGGCCTTCTCCGGCGCGTATGCCGGCATCGGTCCGGAGGGGGACGCGATGCGGTATCCGATCGGCACGTCCGGTGACACCCGCTGCACCGACAACCTGTCGATCCCGGAGGACGTCTGGTGGCGTATCCGGCTCGAGTTCCGAGGTGCCGTGAAGTTCAAGGGCTTCTACACCTGAGCCGCCCGCTCCCCGTCCCCTCACCGGGGACGGGGGGCGCGCGCCGGGGACGGACAGCGCGCGCCGACGGCTGAGGGCCTCTGCGGGCGCCGCGCGTGATGCGATGGGGGCTCCACCCCCACCACCGCGCGAAACCTGGAGTCCGCCCATGACATCGGTCGCCAAGGGCCTGCCCCTCTACCGCCGACCCAAGGAGCTGGCCCGCCGGGTTCTCGGCGCCGTGGTGGCGTTCCTGCTCAAGGCCTACGGAGCGGCGGCGGCCCTCAGCGTGGCGCTGAGCAGCTCGGAGACGGTGGGCGGCAAGGCCTACGACGCGGTCCACGCCGTCCCCAACCTCACCGAGCGCTGGCACCAGGCGCGCTACGTCGTCGAGCACCGTGAGCAGGTCCAGGCCACCCTCGACTACGCGCGCGACAACGCACCCGACCCCGAGCAGCTCGACGCCGCGGTCCAGCGGAGCTCCGAGACGGTTCGTCAGATCAGTACGACCTACGACGAGGTCACCGCGGCCAAGGACGCACTGCTCGGCATCCGCCCCACCAACGTCTTCGAGTCCGTCCCGCAGGTGAAGCAGCACGTCCAGGCGGCCTGGGCGGGGAGGCCCTCACTGCAGTCGATCGAGGACCTCGAGACCCGGGCGCAGGACGCGGAGGCCTTCATCTCGCAGCTCAACCTCCAGGACCCGGTCGTCCGCCGGATCTACGCCGACCTGCGCAGCGTCCTCGACAACTTCGCCAGCGACGAGATCGCCGCCACCCTCGGCGTCATGGGCATCGCACTGCTGGTCGCGTGGGCCCTGAGCCTCGCGGTCGGCTTCTGGGCCCGCCGCGGCCACCCCGGGCTTCTCGCGTGGGCCCTCCAGAGCCTGGGTGCGCGGCACTTCAAGCCCTGGTACGCCCGCAACCTCGAGTACGCCATGGGCGCACCGATGTATGCCGTCGCACGCGAGCGCATCCAGCGCGACATCGTGGCGGACCCGGAGACGCTCGATCCCGAGGCACTCGCCGAGCTCGAGCGCTGGTTCGAGCGCCGCCGCGCCGTCAGCCCCGCCGCGTCCACACCCGACTGAACCTGCGCGCAGCGAGGACTCCCACGACGGCGAGCATCGTGACCAGAAGCCCTTGGTATGCCGTGTGCGCACCCGTCCGTGCCGGGTCCGAGTAGCCGCCGTCGAAGAACCCGGACACGACGCAGACCGGTGCGACGACGGCGAGCAGGGCGCTGGCGACGAGGGCGGGACGCCGTCGCCGACCGGAGGCGAACCACGCGGCGACGAGCTGGCCGAGCATCATCGGCACGGGGATCGACAAGCGGCCGGTCGGGCCCATCGCGTCCCACACGGTGTCGGCGAGGCCACCCGCGACCGAGAGGAACGCGCCCCCGACCGAGACGACGGCGAGCACGACGACGGCGACGAGGACGCTGCGGTCGGGTGCGGCTGCTGGGTGGGCGTGGGTACCACGCTCTGGGAGGACCGGCATACGGGCCGTGGTCCCGGAACGGTCGTCGCTGCGGAGGCGGTGCGGTGTGGTCATGGGTCCAGAGTCCCGGGAGCCGCTTGAGTCGGGCTTGGGTGCGAGTGGCGCGCCCGAACGGGCCTCCCAGCGGCGCTGACGTCAGTAGCGTGACCGGGGTGTCGGTGCAGGTGAGCGTCCTCGGGGCGACGGCGCTCCACGGGTCCGACGGGCCTGTCGAGATCGCGGCGCGCAAGCGTCGTGCGCTGCTCGCCGCCCTCGCGCTCGACCTGGGCCCGGTCGTCTCGGCTGACCGGCTCGTCGCGCTCATGTGGGGTGACGAGGCGCCCCCGGGTGCCTACGGCACGCTGCACTCCTATGTCTCCGGGTTGCGCCGGCTGCTCGAACCAGGTCTTGCGGCACGGGCGAAGCCGACCGTCCTGCTCACCTCGGACGAGGGCTACCGGCTCGCGCTCCCCCGCGACGCGGTCGACGCGACGGCCTTCGCCGACGAGGTCCGGTCCCGGCACCGGGTGTTGGGAAGCCTCGCCTCGCAGCTGACGACCGGGCCGGACGAGACGTGGCCCGGGCGCGGCGAGGTCGAGGAGCAGGTCGAGGGCCTCGAGCAGGCGCTGCGGAGGTGGCGCGGCACGCCGTACGCCGACCTCACCGACCATCCCGACGTCCTCGCCGCGCGCACCGGTCTCGAAGGGCTGCGGACCACGGCGAACGACGACCTCGTCCTCGGTCTGCTCGCTCTGGGCGAGCACGCGACGGTGCTGCCCCTGACCGAGCAGGCGACCGCTCGTGAACCGCTGCGCGAGCGCGGCTGGGCGCTGCACGCGCTGGCCCTGGCGCGTGCCGGGCGCCAGGCCGAGGCGCTCGACGCGATCCGGCGGTTGCGCGGTGTCCTCGACGACGAGCTGGGCCTCGACCCGGGACAGGAGGTCCGCGACCTCGAGACCGCCCTCTTGCGGCAGGACCCGGCGGTCCTGGGCGGCTGGCTCGCCAACGGCTCCGCATTACCGATTCGCGTCACCCGGTTGGAGGATCGCAGGGACCAGGACCCCGGCGATCCACCACTCGGGCCGACGAGCCGGGGCACTGGTGAGCCGTCTGCGATCGGGCGGGACGAGCACCCCCTTGTGGGCCGGACCCGCGAGCGTGAGGTCCTCCGGCAGCTGCTCGGCGACGCCTTCGCCGGACGGCCCGCCGTGGTGCGCCTCGTCGGCGAGGCGGGTGCGGGCAAGTCCCGCCTCGTCGACTGGGCGGTGGCCGAGGCGACCGAGCGCGGCATGGCCGCAGCCGTCGGCACCTGCTCTGCCGATGAGGGTGCCCCACCGTTGTGGCCGTGGCGGCAGCTCCTCACCCGGCTCGACCTGCCGACGCCACCCGAACTCGCCCACGACCCGAGCGGCGACACGGGTGATGGCACGACCGCCGAGCGAGCCTTCGCCGCCCACGACGCCATCGCGCGGACGGTGCGTGAGGCGGCGCGAGACTCCGGCCTGCTCCTCGTCCTCGACGACCTGCACTGGGCCGACACCCCGACGATGCGCTGCCTCGCTCAGGTCGTCGCGAGCCTCGGTCCCGGTGACCGGGTGGCTGTCGTCGCCACCCGTCGCGCCACCGGCGGCAGCGCCGCCGCGGCTGAGCTCGACGCCGCCCTCGCCCGGCACGGCGCCACGACCCTCGAGCTCGGCGGTCTCGCCGACGACGAGGCACGTGATCTCGTTGGCTCCATCCTCGGCGCCGACGCCCGGCCCGAGGTCGTAGCGGACTGGCGGGCGCGGACCGACGGCAACCCCTTCTTCCTCGTCGAGCTGGCCCGCCTCGCCGAGCAGTTCGGCCGGGTCGACGGCGAGGTGCCCGAGAGCGTCCAGTCGGTCGTCCGGCACCGGGTGGCCGACCTCTCTGAACCGGTGCGCGAGCTGCTCCTCCTCGCCGCCGCCCTGGGGCGCCAGCACCCACCGCTCCTGCTCGCCCGGGTCGCCGACCTCGACCCCGAGGAGCTGCTCGATTGGCTGGAGCCGGCGCACGAGGCAGGCATCCTCCACAGCACGCAGGGTCTGCTCTCCTTCGACCACGCCCTGACCCGCGACGCGATCCTCGCGATGACGACGCCGAACCGGCTGTCCCGCACCCACGCCCGCATCGCCCGCGCCCTCGAGGCCGCTCCCCCGTCGGCGGTCAACCCCGCCGAGCGAGCCTTCGACCTCGCGCACCACTGGCTCGCCGCCGGACCCCTGTATGCCGGCAGCGCCTGGCCCGCTGCCGCCGCGGCCGGTGCCCTGGCCGCCGACGACTTCGCCAACGTCGAGGCCGCCGACCTCTTCAAGGCAGCGCTCGGGGCGCAGGCAGCGGATCCGCAGGGGTCGGCATACGAACGGTTCGACCTGTTGCTGCGCTTCAACGAGAGCGCGGCGCGCGCGGGGATGTGGCGCGAGGCCGTGGACGCCGTCGTCGAGGCGGTCGCCGTTGCCCGCGCGCTCGACGACCCCGCCCGCGTGGCGACGGCGGTGGCGTCGCTGACGCGCTACTCAGTGTGGGCGCCGATGGACTTCGGCGTGGTCGAGCACGAGCTCGTCGACGACCTGCGGGCGACGTTGGCCCGGCTCGAGCCGGGCGGCTCGCGGGAGCGGTGCACGCTGATGCTGGCGCTCGCGGCCCAGCTCTACTACTTGCCGGGGTCGGACGCGGAGGCCGAGGCGCTCGTCGACGAGGGGATGGCGCTGGCCCGGCGCTTCGAGGACCCGGCGCTCCTCGCGTGGGCCGCGCGGACCGCTCAACTGGCGCTGTGGCGGTGCCGGTACCTCGGGATGCGGCGAGCCCTGTCGGAGGAGGAGGTTGCGGCGGCTCGCTCGTCCGGCGACGTGGCGGCCGAGGCAGTTGCGCTCGCTGGGCTGGCGAGTGCGGCAGTCGAGGCGGGTGACCGGGCGACGTGGGAGAGCGCGAGCGGTGCGGCCCTGACGATCGCGCGTCGGCGGCGGCTCGCCTATGTCGAGTTCGCGCTGCGCTTCGTCGAGCTCAACCTGCTCGTGCTGCGTACCGACGACGACCCGTCCGCTGCCGCCGACGAGCTGCGTGGGCTGACGGGCGTGACGATGTCGATCCCGGCGAGCGACTACATCGAGTTCGGCATCGCCTACGCGCTCGCCGCGTGGAACCCACCGGCCGCGAAGGTTCTCGCCGAGCAGATGGCCGCAGCCGACCCGACCGCGACCGACGACATGACCCTGACGCCGATGCTCCACCTCTCCGCCGTGGCCGGCGACAGGGACCGGGTCGAGCAGCTGCTGTCCCGAACGAGCCTGCCGACGGAGGACTGGAGCGAGTCGATGGACCTCGCGCTGTTGGCGATTGCCGCGACGGCGGTCGAGGACGCGGACCTGGCGCGGCAGGTGGCCGAGCGGCTGGGGCCGTTGTCCGGGCGGATGGCCGTGGCCGGCACCGCGAGCCTGCAGGGACCGGTCGACTGCTTCCTCGCGATGGCGCTCGCGACGGCGGGAGACGCCGAAGCGGCGCGCGTCGCGGCCGACCGAGGAGAGGCGACGGCCCGCGAGTGGGGCATGCACGTCCTCCTCGACCGGTTCGCGGAGCAGCGCCGCTCGCTCGGTAACTGAGCCTGCGGTCCGTCAGGGAGAAAGGGTGGCTCCGAGCGGGTCGGCGTGACGGAAGGCGCGCTGCTCGCGACGGGCGTAGCCGCGGCGCACCACGGCATACAGCAGCTTGAACGGGCCACCGCTGAAGGCGAAGAAGCGCTCGAGGGCTGCGGGCGGCAGGCCGTCGGTGACCCAGCCGATCATGAAGGGGGTGTCGCGCAGGCGGTAGCCCTTCTGGATCGCGAGCTCGACGCCGGCCATCTCGTCCTCGGTCATGACGCGCTGGACGAGCGGCAGGACGACGGTCTCCTCGTGCCGGAGGTGGTCGCCGAGGAGCTCGCGCAGGCCGGCGAGCCGAATCTCGAGGGCGTGCCGATGGTCGTCGCACGGGTGCTCGCCCATGGCGCGGAAGGCGTCGGTGAGGGCGGCGAGGGCGGGGTCGATCTCGGCGTGCTCGTCGCTCATCGCGGTGACCTCGGCGCGGTCGGCGTTGGTGCCGCGTGCGCTGACGGCTGCGTGGAGGACGGGCCAGTAGTGGGTGTCCTCGGCGTGGTGGTGCTCGTGGAGGACGTGCGTGAAGCGGTCCCACCGCGCGCTGAGGGCGGCCCAGGTGTCGGGCTCGCCGAGGGGCGTAGCGGTCGCGGCGGCGGCGAAGCGGGCGAGGTCGCGGCGGAAGGCGTGGTGCATGACGTACATGCCGGTGTGGTCGAGCGGGCCCTCGGCGACGTGCGTCTGGCCGGGCAGGTCCAGCTGCTTCACCGCAGTGCCCCTTCCGTGCGCGAAGCGGCCGGTATGCCATCCGCTCCCGTCTTGGTGGCCAGCGCGAGTCCGTGCTCGGCGACGACTCGGCGGACGAACTCGGTGAAGTCGGTCGGCGGGCGGCCGAGCAGGCGGGTGGTGGCGTCGAGCTCGGACTGCTTCGTCTTGACGGCGAACCCGCGGAGGGCGCGGAAAGACGACTTCCAGTCGTCGAGGCGGTAGCCGGTGAGGTGGGCGGTGAGTGCCGTGTCGATGGCTTCGTCGTCGTCGCCGACGTACTCGACCGGTGTGCCGAGGGCGTCGGACCAGGTGTCGGCGCACTCTTTGCCGGTCAGGGACCGCGGGCCGCAGACGGGGTAGGCGCCGGCGGGGGTGCCCGGGTCGAGCAGGACGTTGGCGGCGATGTCGCCGAGGTCCTTGAGGTCGACCCGGTTGAGGCCCTTGGGGTGGGTCGGGAGGACGAACTTGCCGTCGCGGATGACATCGAGGAGGACCTCGTCGCACTGCATGAAGTTGCCGACGCCGAGCATGACCGGGTTGGTGTTCGAGGTCTCGACGAGGTGGCCGATGGCGATCTTGCCGCGGTAGCGCGGAAGGAGCCGGCCGTAGACGGTGCGCATGGCCCACTTGGCGAGTCGGTTGGGGGCGTCGATGTGGATGCCGGCGAAGACGAGGCGGGCGTGGGCTCGCTCGGTGGCGGCGATGACGGTCTGTGCGAGGGCGACCTCGTCGGCCTCGTGCGGCGAGATGTGGAAGACGACGTCGACGCCGCGCATTGCTGCCTCGAGGGCGGCGGGGTCGCGGAGGTCGCCTCGGTGGACCTCTACCTCGTCGGTGGGCCGGAGGCGGGAGGGGTCACGGACGAGGACTCTCGGCGTGACGCCGCGCTCGTTGAGCGAGCGGATGACCTCTCGACCCATGAGCCCGGTCGAGCCGAGGACAAGGATGGTGGGGGTAGACATGGTGTGCCTTTCGTGGACGGTTGTTGCTGCTGTCCACGACACTGACGGCGGGTTCTTGAGCCTCACTTGTGCCCGACTCGAATGGTCCAAACGCCCATCTTGTGCTCGGCGGCGGCACCGAGCACGGCCGAGCCGTGATGTCTGGAGCGGTCTCGAATCACGGAGTTCTTCGGGCGCGTTCATCGATATGGGCCAAGGTGCAGTTCCTCCGCGCCCTGCCTCGGTACGGTGCCTAAATCACATTCGCAACCCTTGGGGGCATCACCACATGGCCGAGCAGTCGTGGCATGAAGCGCGTCTGATCCCGACGTCTGGCATTAACGGGGCCGAGGAGCAAGAGCGACGAGCGACCTCAGCACTGCTCGCTGTGCTGGGTGCTGTCAAAGAGTTCAATCGTGCAATCCTCAAGCCCCTCGGTGCCCCGGTGGGCGCCGTCGAGTGCTTCATCGAGGTGCCGTTCATGATCAGCGACAAGAAGGTCTTCCCCGATGGGCTCATACGCGTTTCGCGTGGCGCCAAGTCGTGGACCGCTTTAGTCGAGGTGAAGACCGGGAGCAACGACCTCGCGACGGAGCAGCTCGAGAACTACCTCGACGTGGCACGCGAACAAGGGTTCGACGCGCTCCTGACCATCAGCAACGAGATCCCCGCGATAGCCGGACAGCACCCGACCAAGGTCGATAAGCGAAAGCTCCGGAAGGTCGATATTCACCACCTGTCGTGGTCGCAGGTGTTGGCTGAGGCGGTCATGCAGAAGGAGTTCCGCGGGGTCGCCGACCCTGACCAGGCGTGGATCCTCGGCGAACTCATTCGCTACCTCGAGCACACTCGCAGTGGTGCGCTGGAGTTCGACGACATGGGCGAGTCCTGGACCGGCGTTCGTGACGCCGTGGCCACCTCAACGCTGCGGGCAAGCGATAAGAACATCCCGGCGGTGGTGTCCCGCTTCGACGCCCTACTCCGGTTCACCAGCTTGAGCCTGGGGCGGCGACTCGGAACCGAAGTCGTTCCTGTCCTGTCCCGCAAGGAGCTCGCAGAACCTGCATTGCGAGCCGCCGCGCTCACTCAGCAGCTGGCTAATAGCGGACAACTATCTGGCACGATCCGGATTCCAAACACTGCCGGTCATCTGGTCATCACCGCCGACCTTCGCGCCGGCCAGGTCACGTGCCATGTCGACATTGACGCCCCGCGCGAGGGGCGTCCCACGACCCGCGTCAACTGGCTCATCCGGCAGTTGAAAAACGCCCCGGACAGCACCCGTATCGAGTGCATGACGGCTCATGCCCGCGGCTCATCCAGCGCGGAACTCCTGCGCGCCGTGCGCGAGAACCCAGGCCTGCTGGTAAACGACCCCGCGAAAGAAATCAGATCGTTTCGAGTCGCATTGACTAGCACATTGGGGACCAAGCGCGGCCGTGGGCGTGGAGCCTTCATCGATTCAATTCTCACTGCAGTCGACGACTTCTACGCAAACGTCTTGGGCGACTTGAAGACATGGTCCGCAACGCCGCCAAAACTTCGTCCGGATGGCCCAGCCATTTCGAAGGAGCGCGAGCCGAGCCAGCCCGTCAGCCTGTCGTCCACCGACTATTCATCGCAGGACGGTCCAGACCAGAGTGAGGCGACGGACCGCGAAGACCTACAAACCGCCGAAGAGGTCAGCTGACGCCACTAGCACACGGTTCACTTCATCGGCGTGAACTTCATCCCTGGCGCACGCGGGAGATCTCCACAGTGCGACCGGATGAGCCAAGTGTGCCCTAGTAGTCCCCATCGCGAACGGCATGACGTCCACGTCTGTCAACCTCATCTTGAGCGTGGCGCACCATGGTCGTGACATCCTTCCCTTCTTCTAGGGCGAGAACCTGCCTCACGGTTACCCGGCGCCCCGCAACCCAGGTGGAAAGAGACGACGACCTCTCTACCACTTCGCGATTGACCTCGATGGCCCTGACAACCTCATAGGTGACGGAGTCCAGAAGGACGAACACACACGTATCGAAGGCGAAACTTCGAAAGGGGGAGTACGTCTGCGACCTCTTGGACGAGCCGTCTGTCACCCGGCACTTGACCTGCAGGTACCGATCGCCGACGCGAACATCCCAACTTTTCTCGGAACTCTTGGCGATTTGTCCGTGGAAAGCTTCTGCGACCAATAACTCAGCGTAATCGCCAGCCGGGGCGTTCCGAGACCAGATGATCCGTCGATAAATCAGTTCTGTAAGGATCTGAGAGTAGAGAGCCAGTAGCTCACGGGGACTGTGCCTGGTGAGGTCGAAAATGGGGGCGGGCACACGAGGACGCTACTTGAGTGGTCGCACCCAGCTGGCCACAGTCGAGGAGTTAATGCGTCCTTGGCGTCCAGACGCGCGTCACCACGATCCGCAGCCTGGGGCCGAGTCCCGCCCGTGATGTCCAAAGGCGATGAACTGATCCACTTGTGGCATAGCCTGACCTCGTCATTGCGGCCCGACGGGCTTCCCACGGATATGCCCCCACCCGCACGAGTTACTTCGTGCTGCTTGGGGACCCTTCGTGCACCTGCTCCGCACCTCCGTCGATGGGCTGTCGGCACTTGAGGCTCACCTCGCTGATCGACTGGCGGAGCAGATGGCAGTCCAGTTGGGGCATCGCCCATCCCCCAGTGAGCGCCACTCGTGGGAGCGGTCGATCCCAGCCTTGCGCGCCGACCTCATGGATGCTGGCCTCGGTCAGGTCGAGGTGCTCCTCGAATACCGACTCCCCCTCACGAGCAAGCGCGCCGACGTCGTCCTCGCCGGCCAGCATCCGACAACGGGCAAGCCGTCCTTCGTCGTCGTCGAGCTCAAGCAATGGAGCGAGGCCGAAGGCATCGAGGGATCAGACACCCTGTTCCGCGTCGCGCCATACATGAAGCGCGAGTACCTCCACCCCGGCCTGCAGGTCGACGGCTACTGCGACTACCTGCGCGACTTCACCACCTACCTCGCAGAGAACGACCACTCGCTCGTCGGGGCGGCATACCTGCACAACGCCACCGACGCCGGTGTCGGTGACATCATGGCGGCGCCCAGCGGCTCGCGATCGCGTGTGTTCACCGGTCAGCGCCGAGGCGACTTCGTCGACTTCCTCCGCACACATCTGGCGCCTGAGCCCGGCGCCGAGACTGCGGACGCCCTTCTCACGAGTCGTATCGCGCCCAGCCGGCATCTTCTTGCCGTCGCCGCTGAGGAAGTCCAGCAGCGCGAGATGTTCACCCTCCTCGACGAGCAGCGCTTGGCCTACGAGCAGGTCCTCCACGGTGTGAGCCAAGCGCGGGGCGCCGACACCAAGACCGTCGTCATCGTGACCGGGGGACCTGGCAGCGGCAAGTCGGTGATCGCCCTGTCCGTCATGGGTGAGCTGGCGCGGCAGGGCCGCTCCGTTATGCATGCGACAGGATCGCGGTCCTTCACCCAGACCCTGAGGAAGGTCGCGGGGAAGCGAGCGCCCAGGGTGCAGAAGCTCTTCGCGTACTTCAACTCGTTCATGGATGCCGAGAAGAACGGCCTCGACTGCCTCATTCTCGACGAAGCCCACCGCCTCCGCGAGACCTCGGTCAACCGCTACACGCGCAAGGAGGTGCGCCTCGTCGCGAGGCCGCAGCTCGAGGAGCTGGTCGACGCCGCACGGGTGCCTGTCTTCCTGCTCGATGACCACCAAGTCGTGCGCCCCGGCGAACTGGGCACGGCGGACGAGATCGAGGAGTACGCCGTCGAGCGCGGCCTTCGGGTGCGCCGCATCAGCCTCGACGACCAGTTCCGCAGCGGTGGTTCGGAGGTCTACGTCTCGTGGGTGCAGCAGTTGCTCGGTCTCGAGGGCGGTACCCCCTCCGTGTGGCCCGGCGACCCACGCTTCGAGCTGCGCACAGCAAGCTCGCCTGAGGTGATGGAGACCTGGCTGCGCAAGCACCAAGAGGAGGGGCTGACGGCACGGATCGCCGCCGGCTACGCCTGGCCATGGAGCGACCCACAGCCCGACGGGACGCTCGTCCCCGACGTCGCGATCGGTGACTGGGCGCGTCCGTGGAACCTCCGCGGTGAGCGCTCGGTCGGCGGAGCGCCACCCGCAGCGCTCTGGGCGACGGACCCGGCGGGTTTCGGCCAGATCGGGTGCGTCTACACGGCGCAGGGCTTCGAGTACGACCACGCCGGCGTCATCATCGGACCCGACCTCGTGTGGCGTGAAGGCCGTTGGATTACCGTGCGAGAAGCGAGCAAGGACCCGGACTTCCGCAGTCGCAAGACCGTCGGTGATGATGACTTCGATCGACTCGTCCGCAACGTCTACAAGGTGTTGATGACCCGCGGCATGCGTTCAGTGGTCATCTATGCGACCGACCCCGAGACCCAGTCCCATCTCGAGTCGCTCATCCCGGGACGACTCAGCGACGACGACTAGGACATCCATGGAGACGAGCGACTGGACCGACCGGATCCGCACGTTCGCCGAGGAACGGGAGTGGCAGCAGTTCCACACTCCCAAGAACCTGGCGATGGCACTGAGTGTCGAGGCGTCCGAGCTGGTCGAGATTTTCCAGTGGCTCACGCCCGAGGAGTCCGCCGCGATCATGAGCACCGACCGCGGACAGGCAGTTCGCGACGAGGTCGCCGACATCATGACCTACCTCCTCCGCTTCGCCGATGTCCTCGGCATCGACCTCGATGCCGCCATGAGCGCCAAGACGGAGAGCACCGCCAAGCGCTACACCATCGAGAACTCCCAAGGCAGCTCCGCCAAGCGCTGACCGAACTCGCGTCCGCAACGTATCTGGACGGCATACGTCTGCCTCCTATTCGCTGTAGCCGTCACCGTGACGGCGTAGGGGAACGCAAGGGGGCACGACATGGCCAAGTACGTGGGGTCGTGGTGGATCAAGGACGGCATCGACGGCCGCCGACTCGAGGCCGAGGGCTTCGCGTCGACGCTCGGCGGGCTGTCCGAGTTCGACTGGACCCAGAACCACGGTGAGAGCGACGTCAAGGAGTCGGACTTCGTCACCACCACCAACGTCACGCAGCGCAGCGACCAGGTCGACGCGATGCAGATGAGCTCGCACGGCTGGCAGGACGGCTTCCTCGTCTGGGGCGGCGACGTCACGACAGGCGAGGCCGTCGACTTCGGCAAGAACGACCTGGAGATCTTCGCGACGCACGCGTGCGACCTGCTCCACCACGGGTCGGACAACAGCGTCGGACGCTGGATCCCGGCGTTCCAGCGGCTGCACTACATGCTCGGCTTCCACAACAGCAGCTACTCCGGCGGCGGGCAGAACGCCCGCGGCCAGTGGTTCGCGATGTATGCCGCGTGGTTCTTCTATGGCCCGCTCAGCTGGCTCTTCCGCATCGACATCCCGGTCCGCGAGGCATGGGCCGAGGCCAACGAGATCGTCGAGGGCAGCAACGTGCAGTGGGCCTACCTGCGGGCCGAGGCGTCCGGCGCACCGACCTACAACGAGCGGCTCCGCGCCGATGAGACCAACGACCCCGTGTCCGGCCGGTCCTTCTGGACCGCGCGCGGCACCTGCTGAAGCCCGAGGAACCAGCCATGACACTGACATTCAACGACGTGGACCTCCGCGTCGACCTGCCTCAGATCCCCTTTGCCGCACCGGTGGTCGCACACACGCCGCCGTGCCTCAAGGGCAGCGAGGACACGACGCGCGCCATCGCCGACGTCCTCGGCATCGACCTCAAGGGCACCGCCGAGGTACCCCACGGCTACGCCGTCGGCAGCGACCGCGGCCAGGTCGAGGTCTTCTCCGCGAGCGGAGCGTTCCGCGCGCGCAACGTCGAGCGACTCACGGCATACGAGGACGAACGCCGGCCCTGGCGCGCGGTCGAGCGCGACGACTCCGGTGAGTGGCACCTCGCCGAGGGCGTCGCGGAGCGCGTGTCGCACCACGGTCTCGAGATCCTCTCGCGCATCGGCATCGAGCAGGACTTCGCCTCACTCGACGTCGTCCTCGGGCAGTGGGCCCAGCTCGACGAGGAGAGCGGCAAGGAGATCGACAGCGGACCCGGGCGCGCGACCGTCCGCCTCTCGTATGCCGTCGAGGGCCTCGCGCTCATCGGTCCCGGTGCGAAGACGAACCTGCACTTCGACCCCGACCCCGATGGCGGCGACGACGGTCTCGCGCTTGCACGGATGTTCCACGTTCGGCGCGCGACCAGCGGCGTCGGCGAGGTCCGGACGCAGTCGCTCGACGAGGCGTTCGCCGGCCTGCTCGGCCAGTCATGGTCCGGCGCCGGTCTGCGCGAGGGCGAAGCACGGATGACGGTGACCTCGGCGGTCTTCGGCCTCCTCGCACTGCCGGCCGACGTCCTCCAGTCGTATGCCGTCCCAGCCCTCGCGGTCGAGGGTTCCGTGAGCGGGGTGCTCGTCGGAAGGGACGAGACGGCGACGGTGCGGTTCGGTCAGTACCTGCCGCTCGCGCACCCGAAGGCGATCGCCGAGGCGGGCTACGGCGGCGGCCAGCTCACCCCGGGCGCCGTCGTCAGGGGAAGCCGCGCCCGCGGGGAGTGACTGCTCACCAGCCAGGGCGCCGACCGGGCTACTTGCCGCGCCACTCCTTGTGGAAGGCGACGAACGCCCGGTCGGTGCCCGGTCCCCAGTTGCTGTCCTGCTCGACCTTGAGGATCTTCTGGAACTTCTTCACGATCACCCTGACGGCGGCCCGCGTGTCGGGACCGTAGCTGCCGTCGACGAAGACGTCGACGATCGCCTGGACCGTCCGGATCTGCGCCTTGTTGTGCGGCACGGACGCCGCCGCGACCGCCCTGAAGGCCTGAGCCCGGAGCTCGGTGTCGGCGCCCCACCGTGAGTCGAGCTCCGCCTCGAGGAGGAACTGCATCGCCTTGACGTCGTCGCGAGACCAGCGCAGCGGCACCGGCGCCGGCGTCGGGGTGGGCGTCGGCGGCGGGGAGGGAGCCGAGGGCGACGGCGCGTAGTTCGGGCGGAAGAAGCCGCGCACGTACTTGCCGGTGCGCTTCTTGCGGTAGACGCCGTCGCCGTTGTTCTGCGAGCCGATGTTCGTCGGGGACGTGTTGCCCTCGATGGTCGTGATGACGAGGTCGGTCGACCCGAGGGCGCCCTGCCGAGTGACCTTCTCGACGATGCCGATGTGCGAGCTGCTCGTCCGGCCCATGATGACCCAGTCGCCCACCTTCGGGGTGGAGTGCCACTGGCCTGCCGCGCGGGCGTCGGCCTCGATCTGCGGCACGTAGTAGGGACCCCAGCCGAAGTCGTCGGTCATGTCCTTGCCGCCGACCTTCGCCCCGGACTGGAGAAAGGCCGCGCACCAGGCGGAGCCGTTCCACGCAGGCTTGGTGTTGAGCCAGTACTTGACCTTGTTGCTGCCGGCCGGCGACTCCGTCGTCCCGATCTGCGACGCGGCCCAGAAGAGGAACTCCTGCTTGGTGAGGTGCCGGAGGACCTCCGCGGTGGCAGCCATCAGTCCACCTCGTAGATCGAGGCGTCCGGCACCGGCGTCTGGTCCGGCAGGGCCTCGCCCTCCGGGAAGTCGTCGGTGTCGCGCAGGTCCTCGACGAGCGGTGGGGGCCCCAGCTGCTCGAAGATCGGCGGGAGCGAAGGATCGATGCTGTCGGACATGGCTGACCTCCTGAGGTGTCCGAGCACCCGGCCGAGCGGGTCTGCGTTCCCACGGGGTCGGGTTGTCCGCGCCGTTCAACGGTAGACCCGGACGGAGCCGCCGTTCAGCCGTTTGGCGAGGCCGGAGAAGGTTCGCGTCAGCGTCTCGGCGCTGCACCCGAGGGCTCACCCCTTCCGGTATGCCGGCCGGTCCGGTCGCGCTGTCGCCTTGGCGACGGTCGGCCCCGTGTCGGTGGGCGGGCGTAGCGTCGGTTCATGGACGCCAACGCACACGAACCCAGCGCCGACCGACCGGTCATCCCCGACGGATACGGCCTCCCGACGATCGCCAAGGGGCAGCTCACGTGGGGTGACGTCGAGCCGCGGCTCGTCGACTCGCTCCACTACTGGATCACCAGCGTCCGGCCCGACGGCACGCCGCACTCGGTGCCTCGCTGGGGCGTCTGGCTCGACGGCAGGTTCTGGTACGACGGGGCGCCGACGACACGGCATACGCGGAATGTGGAACGCAACCCGGCCGTCACGCTGACGCTCGAGAGCGGGACCGAGGTCGTCATCGTCGAAGGCGAGTCCACGGCCACCCGAGCCGACGCCGACGACCTGGGCAGGCGGCTGTCCGAAGCGTTCCTGAAGTACAAGTCGAGCGGCTACTCCCCCGGACCCGACTCGTGGTCGGGCGAGGACGGCGGCGGCCTGCGGGTCATCACGCCGCGACGGGCGATGGCGTGGTTCGCCTTCCCGACGGACTGCACCCGCTTCACGTTCTGAGCCGCAGCCGACCAGGTCAGGAGCGGGTTCGCAGCAGCGCGAGGAAGCGCTCCGCGTCACCCGTCCGGGGCAGGTTGTTGAACATGACGTAGGGCGACGGGCGGCCGTCGACGAGGTCCCGCAACCGTCGCAGCTCGTCGTCGGTGTGGACGTGGCGCGAGCCGGTCGTGCCGTGCAGCCGGTAGTAGCTCCGCTCCGGCGTCACCGTCTCCGTCTGCATCGGGTCGACGACGTGCACGAGGTCGAGCTCGGCACAGAGCTCCTCGAGCAACGTCGTCGGCCACTCGCCGCGCGGCTCCCACAGCAGTCGGCCCGCCGGGCGCTCCACCGTCGACACGAAGTCGCGCAGCCGCCGCACGTTGACCTCGGTCGGGCGGAAGCTCCTCGGGCACTGCAGCAGGACGGCGGTCGCGCGCAGGAGGCGGGCGCACTCGAGCGTTCGCTGCCAGGCGGCGAGCACCGGTGGTGTCGTCCGGAACGCGCCGACCTGGTCCCGTGAGCTCTCGGGGAGTGGCTGCTTCATCCGGCGGTAGGTCGGGCTGTTGGACTCGTGGGTGACGACCTGCCACGCCTTGATCGTGAACTCGAAGCCGCTCGGCACCTGGGTCCGCCAGCGCCTGAGCACCGCATCCGTCGGCGGTTCGTAGAAGGTGTGCTGGACCTCGAGGACGGGGAAGCGCCGAACGTAGGTGGTCTGGGAGACCGTCCAGCCACACAGTCCGACGCGGACGTCCCCCACGTGCCCCGTCCACGGCTTGGTGGTCTCGCGTTCGTGGGTCACGCGAACCATCATTTCCCAGCCGTGGTCCAAACGGCCGAGGATGCGGGGCAGGAAACCCGTCAGCGCAGCGAACCTGCGCAGCGCCGCCTCAGGTGCGGGGCGCGGGCGGCTGCCCACCACCGGGACCACCCGGCATACCGCCACCGCCACCGCCGGCGGAGGGTTCGGTCGCGGTGTCGACGCCGACCATGAGGGTGGCGGTGTAGCCGGCGTCGATCGAGCCGGTGATCGTCGGCGTCTGCAGCTCGTGGCTGTCGGAGAAGATCATGTCGTCCTCGACCGAGCCGACGGAGGCGAGGTTGCGTGCGGACCCGGAGTACTCGGACCGCTCGTAGATCGATCCGAGCATGTCCTGCGGGAAGGCGACCTGCGACGTGGCGATGACGTTGTCGACGTCGGTGGCCGAGGCCTTGTCGGGGTAGACCTCGAAGTGGATGTGCGGCCAGCGACCGGAGTAGCAGCCGGGGACGATCGTCGTGAAGCTGACCTTGCCGTCGGCGTCTGCGACCTGCACGCCGCGCAGCCACGTCTGGTCGGTGACGCCGTCGGAGTACATCGAGTAGCGGCCCTCGGCGTCGCACTGCCAGGCATAGACGGCCGCGCCCTCGAAGGGGTTGTCGTTCGCCATGTCGGTGACGACGAAGGCCATCGTCAGCGCCACGCCCTCGACCGCCGAGCCGCCGTCGAGGCTGGTCCGGATGTCCTGCCGCTCGATGCCGGACTGCTCGAGGATGTTGAGGTCCTGCGTGCCGTCGGCGGGGTAGGGCCCGTTGGTCTCCTCGGGGATCTCCCCGGTGGCGGTGCCGGACGCGCTCGCAGAGCCACTGCTCGTGGTGCTCCCCGAGCTCGTCGTGTCGGCACCGCAGGCCGCGAGGGCGACGGTCCCCATGCCGATGCCGAGGACGCTGAGCATCCGGCGACGCGAGAAGAGCGTCGTCGCGTCGAACGCTGCGCCCTGGTCGACGAGCTCGTCCTCCGGACGGGCGAACGGGCGGCCCTCGAAGGTGGGCTGGTCGGGGCGGGACGTGGGACTCATGACGGCTCCTTGGCTGGGGTGGTGCCTCCACTGTGGGTTCCGCCGTCGTGCCGGCACTGTGCCTCGCCTGTGCCGCTCCTGTGGGCGCTCGTCACCGTCGATCTCGTATGCCGTCCGCCCACCACCCGCGGCCCCTCGCGTCTTCGCATCCGGGCGCCGAAGCTCCCCTGGGCCCCCGGGTCGGCGTCACTCGGCTGGCGCGCGCGTTAGCGTGACTCCTGTGCCGGAACCCCTGACGCTCATGGCCTTCCCCGGGCTGGGTCTGGGGCCGGAGGCGTGGCGGCCCACGCTCGACCACCTCGGGGGCAGCGTGCGCACCCTGCCAGGGTTCGGGAAGCCGGCGCCCCGGACAGAGAACCTCTCGCCCGCGGCCGTCGCGACCCGTGTCGTCGCCGAGCTCGAGGCAAACGACCGGAAGGCGGTGCTGCTCGGTCACTCCGCCAGCTGCCAGGTCGCTGCATGGGTCGCGGCCGCAGCGCCGGACCGGATCGCAGCGCTGGTCCTGGTCGGCCCGACGACGGACCCGCGCGCGGCGACGTGGCGCCGGCTCGTCGCCCGGTGGCTGGCGACGGCCGTGCACGAGACCCCGCGCCAGGTGCCGTTGCTCGTGCGGCAGTACTCGCGCACGACCCTCCCTGTCATGGTCCGGGCCATGGAGTCGGTTCGGCACGACGACATCTCCGAGCCACTGGCTCGCGCCGCCGTCCCCACGCTCGTCGTGCGAGGGCGCCACGATGCGATCTGCCCGGCCGACTGGGCCGAACGGGTTGCCGCTCTCGGCGGCGCGGGTAGCCGCGCGGTCACCCTGCCCGCCGGAGCACACATGGTGCCTCTCACCCACGGTCGGCTGGTCGCCGCGGCCGTCTCGGACTTCCTCGCTGGGTGACGCGAGCCTGAGACGCGAGGCTCCCCTCCGCGGCCAAGACCTCGCGCCAGCTGAGGGTCCGGAGTCCTGGGAGTTCCCGCCAACCGGCCGGCCGGACACCGTCACGCGAGTAGCGTCGTGATCATGTCCGGACGGTGCGCTCAGGGCGGAAGCTCCGCGAAGTCGCTCGCCGATGCCCCGCCCGACATGCCGCCCGACACGCCCGCGACCGAGGCAGCCGTCGTATGACCGAGACGGCTGCGGCGCGACGCCAGGACCCCTACCGGAACTTCACCTTCCGCGTGATCTTCGAGGGCAGGCCGGTCGCCGGCGCCGAGACGCTTTCGGGCCTCGAGCCGCGCAACCCCTCGCAGCAGGACCCATCGCCGCAGGAGTCGTCACCGGAGCCGACAGGGCCAGCGCTCGTCCTGGAGGACGGTGTCTCGTTCGACCCGGAGTTCGTCAGGTGGGCCGTCAGGTGGGTGGACCCGGTCACGGACACGCAGCGTGACGCCCCAGAACGCGACCTCCACGTCGAGGTTCGCGACGAACGGGGCCGGACCAGCACGGCATACAGGGTCATGGGTGGCTGGGTCGCCGAGTTCGTCGGCCTTCCAGACCCGGACGCCGACGCCCACGCCGTGCAGATCGAGCACCTCCGCCTCGAGCACGCCGGCATCGAGCCCGTCCCCGTCACGCCGACCGAGCCGACCGAGCAGTACGGGGTGGGTGGCCGACCGCGGCGCCACCCCACCGTGACCCTGCGGCCGATCGGCGAGGACTGGCGTGCGGTCGCCGACGTCGTGCCGACGGACGCGCAGCGCGCGTTCGTCTACCCGATGGCGGCGCGCTACATGCTGACGAACGAGAAGGGCGGGCCGTGGACGTCGCTCGGCATCCACGAGGGCGACACCGTCGTGGGCCACGTCATGTGGGGGCTCGACGACGACGGCTCGCACTGGATCGGTGGCGTCATCATCGACCGGTCGGCGCAGGGCCGCGGCCTCGGCAGGGCTGCCATGGAGGCCCTCATCGCCTGGCTCCGCGAGCAGCCCGGACACTGGGTCACCCGGCTGACCCATCACCCCGACAACGTCGCCGCGGCCCGCCTCTACGCCGACCTCGGGTTCACACCGACCGGGGAGACCGACGAGGACGGCGAGATCGTCCTCGAGCTGCGTCCCTGACCGGCGCAGCCCGGCACCCTCCCTTCAGCTCTTCAGCTCTTCAGCCCGACAAAGGCGGTGGCGGCGGCTCGTGGCCAGGCCCGCCGAACCCGACCTGCCATCCGTGCGGCTCCCACGAGTCCGAGAAGGCGACCGGCACGGTCTCGGCGCGTTCGCACTCGACGAGCAGGCCGGCATACCAACGCGTGTATGCCGGGTCGTCGCCTCGGAGCGCCGCCTCACCGAGGGTGCGGAGTACGACGTCCGCAACCTCCTCGGGCGTGGTCCGCGACGTCATCCCGGCGCCCCCGAACTCCGGGCTCTGGCCCGACGTCCACCAGATGGGTTCGGCACCGGTGCGGACCGTGCGACCCAAGGGATCGCGCGGGTCGAGGTCACGAGCGGAGACGACCGTGAGCCGCCAGTACATCCCCGACGGTGCCATCCCGGCGACGATCCGGGTCAAGCCGTAGCCGCGAGAGTGCAGGACCGCGACGCCGCGCAGCAGCAGCCGGCAGTGCTCCATGACCTCGAGACCGGCAGGAGCCGGGTCAGTCATCCGCACCCTCGGCCAGGAGCTCGCGCACCCGCGGCGCGACCTGCTCGCCGAAGAGCCGGATCGACGACATCCGCAGGTCGTGGGGCAGCCGCCCGTTGGAGTACTTGAACTGGAACCGCGACGCCCCGAGCACCCGGCACGTAGCCGCGATCTTCTGCGCGACGGTCTCGGGCGAGCCGCAGTAGGCCGCGCCCTCGGGCCCGACCTGCGCCAGCGCCGCCTCCTCGCTCATCGGTGCCCACCCGCGCTCGCGGCCGAGCTTGCGCATCTGCTCGATGAAGTGCGGCAGGTACTCCTCGACCGCCTGCTCGTCGGTCTCGGCGACGTGCCCGGGCGAGTGCACCCCGATCGGCAGCCCGGACCGGCCGAGCTCCTCGCAGGCGCGGCGGTAGAGGTCGGCGAGCGGCGCGAACGACGCCGACGAGCCGCCGATGATGGCGATGACGATGGGCATGCCGTACTGCGCCGCCCGCACGACCGACGCCGGCGTCCCGCCCACACCGACCCACGTGCGCAGGTGCCCGGACTCGGTCGGCGGCATGACCGGGCCGCTCGTCGAGACCTTGGGCCGGATGGTGCCCGCCCAGTCGAAAGCCTTCTCCTGCAACACCTTCGCGAGCAGGTCGAGCTTCTCGGCGAAGAGCACCTCGTAGTTGTCGAGCGACAGCCCGAAGAGCGGGAACGACTCGATGAACGACCCGCGCCCGACGCAGATCTCGGCCCGCCCGCCGGAGAGCGCGTCGACCGTCGAGAACCGCTGGAACACCCGGATCGGGTCGTCCGACGACAGCACGGTCACCGACGTGCCGAGTCGAATCTTTTGGGTCGTCGTGGCCAGCCCGGCCAGGAGGGTGTCCGGCGCGGAGATCGCGTAGTCGGGCCGGTGGTGCTCGCCCACCCCGAAGAAGTCGAGACCGAGCGAGTCCGCGAGCTGCCCCTCGGCGAGCACCTCGCGGATGACGACGGCGGCCGGCAGCGGTTGCCCGTCCGGGCCGAGCGCGATGTCACCGAACGTGTCGAGCCCCAGTTCCAGAGGCGTCTGTGTCATGTCTCCCGAGCGTAGTTGCCGACCCACCCACCCGTATGCCGGCCCACGCAGAGCGTGGGACCCGCGCCCACCTTCCCGAGGCCCGTCCGACGGTGCGCGGCCGCCTCCTGGACCACCCGGCACACGTGAGCGGCCGGCACACGTGAGTGGCCGGCACACGTGAGCGGCCGGCATACGGAGAAGGACGGCATACGCGCAGGGGAGGCGAGCTAGTCGTGGGCGTGGAAGGACGCCTGGAGCGCCTCGACGGTCGCGGTGCGCTCGCGCCGCGCGAGCAGCGCATAGACGGGCGTGGCGAGGTGGTGCAGACCGTGGGTCTCGAGGCGGGCGTGGTGGTGGACGATCGTCGTGTGGTCGCCCTTGGCCTCGAGCCGGTAGCCGGGCCAGCCCTCGGCCTTGAGCCGCCCGCCTCGGGACCGGTCCCACCAGTGGTAGACGATGCGCGTCGGCCGCTCGAACTCCACCACGTCACCGGGCGTGGACCCGACCGAGGTGTGGTCGACGTAGGTCGTGCCGACGCCGACCGGCCCGGGCGAGGTCTGCTCCGACGTGCGGTGGATGCTGCCGCGCTTCGGCATCCACTCCGAGTGCCCCTCGATGTCGGCGAGCCGGTCGAAGACGTCACCGATCGGCGCGTGCACGACCCGTGCCAGCTCGAACTCGACGACGCCCATACCCCAGCGTCCCCCTGTTCGCGCCCATCCTCAAGGGTGGGGCGGCGGGGTCGACATGCGACCGCCGTAAGGGGATGTGCCGTCACCGCGCCTGCTGCCGGCCGTCGTGCAGGGCGATGCCGGTGCGGTAGGCGACGACGACGGCCTGGAGGCGGTCACGCACCCCGAGCTTGTCGAGGACCCGTGCCACGTGCGTCTTCACGGTGCCTTCGCCGATGAAGAGCCGGCCCGCAATCTCCGCGTTCGACGCGCCCTCGGCCATGAGGAGCAGGACCTCCCGTTCCCTGGGCGTGAGCGCGTCGACCGTGTCCGGGACCGCCGGCCGTCGAGCCGACGCGAGCTCGGCACCCAGCCTTCGTGCCACCGCCGGGGAGAGTACGGCGTCGCCCGCCGCCGCGGCACGGATGGCCGCCACGAGCTGCTCGGCGGGCGCGTCCTTGAGGACGAAGCCGCTCGCGCCCTCCGCGAGCGCGGTGCGGACGTTCTCGTCGGTGTCGAACGTCGTGAGGACGACCACCCGCGCTTCCGCCCCACTCTCGACGAGGGCACGCAGCGCGCCCAGCCCGTCGAGCACGGGCATCCGCACGTCGAGGAGCACGACGTCTGGCGCGGCCCCGCCGACGACGTCGAGGGCGTCCCGTCCGTTCCCGGCCTCACCGACGACGTCGATGCCGTCCTCCGTCCCGAGGATGAGCCGGAGACCTCCGCGCACGAGGGGCTCGTCGTCGACCAGCACGACGCGGATGCTCACGAGTGCTCCAGCGGGAGGCGTGCGACGACCTCGAAGCCGCCGCCGGCCCGCCCGCCCGCCGTCAGCGTCCCGCCGAAGAGGGCCACGCGCTCACGCATCCCGATGAGCCCGCGCCCACCGAAGCGCGACGGCGCGGCGGCGCCGGACCCGGTGTCGGCCACCGAGACCTCGAGGGCGTCCGGCTGTCGCGCCACACGCACCCGGGCGGTCGCGGGCCCGGCGTGCCGGAGCGAGTTGGTCAGTGCCTCCTGGACGATCCGGTATGCCGTGAGCTCGAGTGCCGCGGGCAGCGGGCCCGTGCGGACGTCGCCTCCGCCGGCTGGGTCCGCGCTCACGGCACCGTCACGGGCCGCCCCCTCGGCGGAGGGCTCAGCGGACAGCTCGACCGACAGCTCGACCGGCAGGCCCGCAGCCCGCACCCGGTCGACGAGGACCCCCAGACCGGCGATGCTCGGAACTCCCGCGGCGTCCTCCTGCCGGCCCGCGTCGCCTGCCTCCGGCGCCATGATCCCGAGCAGCCGCCGCAGCTCCGACATGCCCTCGCGCCCGAGCCCTTCGATCGTCTCCAGCGCCGCAGCTGCCGCGTCGGGGTCCGCGTGCACGACGCGCTGCCCGCCCTGCGCCTGCAGCACCATGACCGACAGGCTGTGGCCCACGAGGTCGTGCAGCTCGCGGGCGATGAGGGCGCGCTCGTGAGCCAGGGCGGCGCGGGTCGCCTCGTCCCTGTCCGACTCCGCCGCGAGCGCACGCTCGTGCAGGCGCGCCTGGTCGGCCCGGCGGCTCGCCACCCACCGCCCGAGCCCGTAGACGGCGGCGATGACGAACCACCCCGGCAGCACCTCGTCGAGTGGCGCGCCGGCGCGCAGCCGTGGCAGGTCGACGGCGAGCGCGAGTCCCGCGACCACGACCATGGCGATGGCCCGCGCCAGGACGCCCGCGCGCTCGCCCACCACGAAGACCGCGACGAGCATCGCGAACCACGCCTGCCCCAGCCCTCCGCCGAGCCAGTAGTCGAGGCCCGCTCCCGTGCAGACGAGCAGCGCCGCGGGCAGCGGCCAGCGCGTGGCGACGGCCAGCGGCAGGGTCATCAGCGCGGCGACGAGCGTCTCCGCAGCGGGTCCTCCGTCGAAGCCGGTGTCGGCCGCCCAGACCGTGGCGACGCTCCAGACGAAGAGCACGCCCGCGAGGGTGGAGAGCACGGCGGGGCCCCACCGCCGCTGCACCACGCGCCGCGGCGCAGCCGGCGCGCCGGCCACGGCGCTGCTGCTCATGCACCGAGCGTACGACCGCCTCCCCCGCTCGACGTCTGCCTTCCGGCAGACCCGCGAGGTCGGTCGCTCGGGTGACGACCCGGCATACCGGCTGTTCCTAGCGTCGAGGGACCAGCCCACAACACCTCAGGAGCACGTCATGAACCTTCTCCCCCGCGCCGTCGCCGGAGCCCTTGTGCTGGCCGTGCCGGTGACGGCCCAGGCCGTCTCCCCTGCATCCTTCGACACTGTGTCGGCGGAGCTCGTCTTCGCCGTCAGCCAGCTCGTCGGCTGGGGCCTCCTCCTCACCGTCGCCCGCGCCGTCCGGCCCCTGTCGAGCTGGGGGTTACGGCTGCTCGCCGCCGGCTGCCTCCTTCAGCTCGTCTTCGCTCTGGGTTACGCCGCAGCCGTGGCCACGTCGGGGGAGCCGGCCGACTGGGCGTTCCTGCCCTTCCTGCTCGGCTTCGTCTGCCTCACAGCGGGCTGCGTGATCACCCTGCTCGCAGCTCGTCGTGTGCCGGCCGCTCGCCTCGCGATGCTCGGTGCGGCCCTCGTCGGCGGGCTCGGGCTGGCCGCGGTGGTCGTCGGCGGCGACCCGTGGCACGACCTCGCCCTGGTGGGCAGCTACCTCGCGTGGCCCGTCCTGGCCGCCGACGGCTCGCTGGAGAGGGACGGCATACGAGAAGGACTGCGGAGGGCGACGACCGGGCCGTCGGCGACCACAGAACGCGCCTAGGGTCGAGAGATGGACGAGATCCTCAGCACCCACCCGAAGACGGACACCTTCGACCTCGAACTGCTGCGGGCCGCGATCGACGCCGCCAACGCGTGTGCCAGCACGTGCGCGACGTGCTCCGACGCGTGCCTCCACGGCGACGACGCCGGGTCGATGACCCGGTGCATCGACCTCGACAACCAGTGCGCCGCGATCTGCCGGGCGACCGCCGACATCCTGTCGCGCCCGGGCCCCAACGGCGACTCCTGGCGTGCCGTGGTCGAGGCGTGCGTCGCGGTCTGCACCGAGTGCGCCGAGGAGTGCGCCCGGCACGCCGACCACCACGACCACTGCCGCATCTGCGCCGAGGCTTGTCGCGCCTGCGCCGACGCGTGCCGTGCCCTCCTCGACGCGGCCAGCTGATGGTGCTGGGAGCGCTGTCCGGGGTCCTCGACACCGCGCTCGACCGCACCGTCGTGCCCGGATTCTCGAAGATCGGGTATGCCGTGCGCCGTCGCCTCCCGTCGTGGCCGGCCGACCCGCGCCCGGGTGCGCTCGTGGGCAAGCACGTCGTCGTGACCGGTGCGACGTCCGGGCTCGGCACCGCCACGGCGCACCAGCTGAGCGACCTCGGGGCGCACGTGCACCTCGTCGTCCGCAACGCCGACAAGGCCGCCGGGGTGGCTGCCTCGCTGCGCGGACCGTCGACGACGTGGGTGTGCGATCTCGGGGACCTCGACAGCGTGCGTGCCTGTGCCGAGGCGATGCTCGCGGACGCGCCCCCGATCGATGCCATCGTCCACAACGCCGGGGCCATGCCGCCCGAACGCACCGAGTCGCCGCAGGGCCACGAGCTCTCGATGTCGATCCATGTCCTCGGTCCGGTGCTGCTCACCGACCTCCTGCTCCCGAAGCTCGAGGGGCACGACGCGCGGGTCGTGCTCGTGACGTCGGGTGGCATGTATGCGCAGGCGCTGCCCGTCGACGACCCCGACTACGAGCGCGGCGACTACGCACCGCCGACGGCCTATGCGCGGAGCAAGCGCACCCAGGTCGAGCTGCTGCCGGTGCTCACGGTGCGCTGGGCGGCAGCCGGGGTGGCGGTCTACGTCATGCATCCGGGTTGGGCCGCGACGCCGGGCGTGACGGAGTCGCTTCCGACCTTCGACAAGGTCATGGGGCCGATCCTGCGCGACGCCGACGAGGGCGCCGACACGTCGACGTGGCTCGTTGCGGCTGCTCCCCGCCCGCGTGGGGGAGGGTTGTGGATGGACCGGCGGGAGCGGTCGACGACCTTCTTCGGGCGCAAGTCGCCGACGTCGGACGATCGCCGGCGGATGTGGCAGTGGGTCGCGTCCGCGACGGGGCTCACCCCCTGACGCGGGTAGTGCCGGTGACGGTGAGGCGGGCGTCGACGTTGGCCGCGTGGGTGACGCTGACGTCCGGGCTGTGGCTGGCGCCGGTGGCGACAACGTGGGTGGAGCTGGTGGCGACGATGCGAGTGACCTGGAGGGCGTGGCGCGGCGCGCGTGGGAGGCCCACGTCCACGAGGTGGCGGCGCTGCACCCCTCGCTCGCGGCCGAGCTCGAGGACCACGGGATGCCCGAGCGCTGGTCACGGCCGCCGGGCTTCCCGAGCCTCGTCCTCCTCATCCTCGAGCAGCAGGTCTCTCTGGCTTCGGCCGCTGCTGCCTATGCCCGGATCCGTTCTCGCACAGGGGCGATGACCCCGGCGGCGGTGCTCGCGACGACGAGTGAGGAACTGCGCGCGGACGGTGTCTCACGCCAGAAGGACCGCTACCTGAGGGCGCTGGCGACGGCCGTGGAGTCGGGGGAGCTTGACCTCGAGGAGCTGAAAGCGCTGGACGACGACGAGGTGGCGGCTGCGCTCACGGCCCTGCCCGGCATCGGGCGCTGGACGGCCGAGGCCTACCTCCTCGCGTGCCTCGACCGGCCCGACGTGTGGCCGATCGGTGACCGGGCGCTCCAGCTTGCCGTCGCCGAACGGCTGGGCCTCGACGAGGTGCCCGTTGGCGTCGACCTCGAGGAGCTCGGGGAGCAGTGGCGGCCGCACCGGTCGACGGCGGCGCGGCTGCTCTGGCACGGCTACCTCGCGCGGCGCGGGCGGCGCGAGACCGTCGTCGACCTCGCGCCCTGATCGTCTCGGCCGACCGGGACCCCGGGCCACTGGGGGCGGTCGACCTCCCGCTCCTCTGGCCCGCCGAGGTCGGGGTCAAGAGCGACCTCGGCGCCTTCTCCGGCAAGGTCGGCCTTCTGCGGTTCGGTGAAGAGGGTGACCGCTCCGGACCCGAATGACCGTGTCACGGTCTAGGGTGGGCCTTCGCGACTGAGGCCGCACGGATCCCGTGTCGATCCTCCTGTGGCACAAGCGAACTCAGCACCCTTCTCCAGCTCTTCGACTTGACAATCGAACAGATGTTCGAGAGCATGGAGTATGAACGCGGGGGGCGGTGGAGAGGGCTGGGATGGCATGAGGGATGCCAACCCAGCCCTCGACGCCATGCCCGCCGGCGGCCAGCTGCCCGGGGTGCCGTCAGGAGGCAGTGCGCGAGACGGCGCGACCGAAGGCTCAGCCGCCCTGGAGGCGCTCGAGGCTGCTCGGGCCGCCCTCGCGCGAGTGTGTGCAGTCCTGCCCCGCCTCAGCGGCGACGAGCTGGCGCGGGCGATGGGCCTGGCCGACGCGGTGAAGTCGAAGGCGTCCGCGACGCAGGTCCTCGTGACGACCGAGGCCGCGCACCGCGGTGAGTTTGTCTCGGCCCGACGTGGTCTGGGCTCCGCCCACGAGTGGGTTCGGGAGCACGCACCGTCAACGCGTCAGGCAGGAGCCGGGCAGCTCGCGGCCTTCGCGACAGAGGTGGCGCACTGCACCCCAGCCGGTGCGTGGTCGACGGCAGGTCCGTCGGCGGGCGCCTACGCCGACCCCGAGCGCGCCGAAGGTGTCGTCTGGGCCCGGGTCGTGACCGGCGAGGTCGGCGTGGCACTGGCAACGGCAGCGCTCACCGAGGTGGCGCGCCTGCACGACCGGCTGGAGCCCGAGGCGGTACCGACCGTGGCGACGGCCATCCTCGACCACGGTGTGCGCTTCGGTGCCCACGAGGCCAAGCGAGTGCGGGCACGGTTGCTCGCGATGTACGGATTTCCCGACGAGCTCGACCGCGACCAGGGGCGGCTCCGCAAGGCGGCGCACCTGTCGAGCCCGCAGGTGCAGGACGGTGATGTCTCCGGATACGACCTTGCTCTCACGCCCGAGCAGTCCGCCGTCCTCGAAGCCGCGCTGGGTCCCCTGTCGCGGCCGCAGCCCGACCCCGAGACCGGGGTGTTCGACCCTCGAGGCGCCGGCCAACGGCGAGCCGAGGCGCTCGTCGAGATCTGTCGTCGTCACGTCGGGGCTGAGGGCGACGACCGCGGCCCCGCTGGGGCGCCGACCGCGCTGCACGTGACGATGTCCCTCGAGGACCTCCGGCGGGCGCTGAGCCAGTCGGCGGGCGCGGGCAGTGCCGAGCTCGACGCGAGCGGCGGCGAGTCCGGGAGGGCTGGCGTCCCGGGATGCGGTGTCGTCCTCGGATCGCGTGCGGCAGGCACCCTCCTCTCGGCCGGCACCGTGCGGCGCCTCGCCTGCGACGCGGACGTCATCCCCGTCGTCCTCGGTGCCCACGGTGAGGTGCTCGACGTCGGCCGCGCCGCGAGGCTCTTCACCCGTGGGCAGCGGCGCGCGCTCACCCATCGCGACGGCGGGTGCACGTGGCCCGGGTGTGATGCACCGGCTGCGTGGGTGCGTGCGCACCACCTCGTGCATTGGGTCGACGGCGGCAGGTCGGACCTCGGCAACGCCGCCCTCCTCTGCCAGCGACACCACACCCACGTCCACGATCGACGGCTCATCGCGACTGTCCATCCGCCCGACGAGGACGGTCGCTCCGTCACCTGGGACATCTCGCCCGGGAGCTATGACCTCGCCCTGCCGCACCGGCTCGATGCCCTGCGGCGATCCCAAGAGCGTCGACGAGCCGACCGACGACGTGATGCCGAGCGGCGACGGCGGGCGCTCGACACCGGTGGCCGCGACCCGTGGGACGACGCGTGGGTCTTCGACGAGGACGTGGCGGACGAGTTCGACCGCCTGCACCACCCGGCTGCCTGAGCGCCGAGCCTGTTTGGCATCGGCCGAGGTCAGAGTGGTTGCAGGTGTTGTGGACCGCGGTCGGCGCGGAGCACACTGGACCCGAGGTGAGCAAGATGGCCAAGACCCTCGGAGTGGTCGCGATGGCGTTGCTCGGTGCCCTGCTCCCGATCGTCGTCGCCCGTCGCGACCGTCGGCCCGAGGAGCCCATCGCACCGGTTCTGCTCGGCCTCGAGCTGGCGAGGCTCGCTCAGCACCTGCAGCATGTCGAGGACGGCAACCAGCCGAGCAAGGCCGAGCGCCTCGCCGCGAGCACCCTCGCCTACGACCTCGCGCTGCGCGACTACTGCCGCAGCGTCGACGTGCCGGTGCCCGAGGGGCATGGGACCCTGTCGCGCAACCAGCGCTTCGAGCTGGAGACCGCCCTCCTCACATCCGGCCACGACTGGTAGCCGCGCACCTCGCACTCGACCGGCCAGAGCGCGACCGCCGGGGTCCGTCGATCACCGGAGCAGCCCGCCGCGACTGAGCCCCCAATTCGCCGCGCTGACCTGCGACGATGACCCGCATGACGCGACTGCGCACCACCTCGCCCTCGGATCGCGGCTGGACGCGCCGCCGCGCGGGCAAGGGCTTCACCTACCTCGACGACTCGGGCAAGCGCCTCCCGGCGGACGAGGTCGAGCGCATCCGCTCCCTCGCCATCCCGCCCGCGTGGGAGGACGTGTGGATCTGCCCGGTCGCCAACGGCCACCTCCAGGCGGTCGGCACCGACGACGCCGGACGACGTCAGTACCTTTACCACCCCGAGTGGCGCGCCAAGCGTGACGAGATCAAGTTCGACCGCATCCTCGAGGCCGCGGCCCACTTCCCGGCCGCCCGACGCCGAGTGGGTCGCGACCTGCGCAGGAAGGGTATGCCGTTGGAGCGGGCTGCCGCTGTCGCCGTGCGCCTGCTCGACCTCGGCTACTTCCGCATCGGCAACGACGTCTACACCGACGCCAACGGCTCCTTCGGGCTCACGACTCTCGAGCGCCAGCACGTCCGCAAGGTCGGCGAAGGCCTCCGCTTCGAGTTCCAGGGCAAGAGCGGCGTCGACCAGCAGGTGACGATCCGCGACGAGGACGTCGCCACGGCCATCGGCGAGATGCGCCGCCGCCGCTCGACGTCCCAGCGCGTGCTGGCCTACCGGACCGACGCCGGGTGGCGCGACCTCGAGGCCTCGGACGTCAACGCCTACCTCCACGAGATCTTCGACGCGGAGGTGACCGCCAAGGACTTCCGTACCTGGCATGCGACTGTCCACGCCGCCGCGGCGCTTGCCGCCTCCCCCGAGCCGGGCGACACCCAGGCGTCGCGCAAGCGGGCCGTCAAGGAGGCCGTCGCGCAGGTCGCCGACTACCTCGGCAACACCCCCACGATCGCCAAGAACTCCTACGTCGACCCGAGGGTCCTCGACCTCTACGACAACGGCCACACGATCACCGTCCCGAAGTCGACCGGCCGCGACCCGATGAAGCGTCAGGAGGGCATCGAGAAGGAGGTTCGCGCCCTCCTCAGCTGAGCCGCGTGGACGGCTAGGTCAGGTCGAGCACGAGGCGGGCGGCACCCCAGGTCGCTGCCGCCAGAACCGCGGCGAACGTCACGAGCCACGCAGGCGCCGGTATGCCGGTGAGTCGCCCGAGCACGGCCGCGTCACTTCCCGGGTCGCGCCGGCCTGCCCCGGCGAGCACGCCGACGTGGCGCCACGCGCCGACGAGCAGGACGAACGACGTCGCGACGACGGCGAGCACCTGCACCTCGTCGTTGCGCCACCACCACAGCGCGCCGACCGCGGCCCCGGTCCCGAGCACGGTGACCAATGTCCCGGCCGAGCGCACGAAGACGAGGACGAGCGCGAGGAGGACCAGGAACGAGAAGAGGAGCAGGCCGGCATACCCGCTCGTCGCGGCCCACAGCATGAGGAGGCCGACGAGCGCGGGCATCGGGTAGCCCGCCCACGTCGTGGCGATGCGGCCGACGCCGCGCGGAGGGCCGACGGTCACGGCGTGCCCCGACATGTCGCCGCGGACGACGAAGCCGGTGAACCGGCGCCCCGACAAAACGCCGACGACGGCGTGGCCGAGCTCGTGGACGAGGGTGATGACGATCCGCAGCCGCAGCCACACCGTCGGCACGAGGACGACGACGAGCGCGGCGATGCCCGCAGTGGCGATCGCACCCGCGGGCACACCGACGGGCGCGGCCGCGAGGCGGGTCGTGATCTCGCGGAGGTCCATGGGCGCAGAACGTAGCGTCCGCTCCTGTGCCGCTGCCGGGGGCCCTTGGTCGCTGCCCTCAGTAGGCCTGCATGCCCGTGCCCTTGCGGGTCGTCGCGGTGAGGAAGGCGTGCCAGTGCGACTGCGACGACGTGAGCGAGCCACCCTTGCCGATGCGGGCAAGCACCTCGTCGGAGTGCTGCGTGGTCTGTGCGCCCCAGACGCCGTCGATGCCCGTGCCCTTGCCCCACACGTAGTTGAGCATCGCCTGGACCGACCACGTCTGCGTGCCCGACCTGCTCAGCGACGACAGCCCCGAGCCGGAGACGGCGTTGTCGACGTGGAAGTGGTTGTGGTGCGCCGTGTTGTAGAGGTAGGTCAGCGTGTGCGCGAAGTGCATGTGCAGGCTCGCGGCCGCCGCCCAGTACTGCACCCGGACGTTGGTGAGCTCGGTGCCGGTCCAGGCCTTCCAGATGTCGTAGCGCGCGGTGAAGTGCCGCGTGCCGCCTGTCCAGGCGCTCGCGATGTCGAACGCCCGGCCGTAGTTGTGCATCGAGACGCACCCGTCGTTGCGGTTGACGTAGGCGCCGTAGCTGTCGATCGAGGTCATCACCGGGTAGGGCGTGTTCGCGTCCCAGAACGTCTGCCACACCCGCAGCCGCGAGTGCATCGTCGAGTCGAAGCGGAAGCTCGCCGCCGCGTTCGTCGGCTCGTAGTAGAGGGCGGCCGAGTTGACCGAGCTCTGGTAGGGCAGCGACGTCTCGGTCACGCACGCCGCGGCGAGCCGTGCCGTGCCGCGCCTCTCGTCACCGACCGGTCCGCTCCCACGAGGGTTCGCGTATGCCGGTGACGCACCTGCCGCTGCGAGTCCTGCCGCGGTGAGCCCGCCGAGGAGGGCGCGTCGGTCGATCGAGCGGTTCGGTCGGGGGGCAGGGGTGTGCGCGGGCATCGGGTTCTCCTGAAGGTCGAGACGACGGTGTCTGTCCGTTCGACGCTAGGTGCGGGCAACGGATGCCGCCACTCGAGCGCGGCCGGCGGGAGGGCCCGCGGCAGGGTCAGCCGCGGGGTGTCGTCCGCTCGATGTGCGTGGCCAGCGCGGTGCGCAGGCGGCTCGCGCGACGGGCGCGGAGCAGCTCGACGAGCTCGGCGTGCTCGGTCACGAGGGCCTTCATGTGCGCCGTACCCGTCTCCTCGCCGAGACGCCCGAGCCGCACGAAGGCACCGAGCTGGCCGAGCATCCGCGACAACGTCGGCATCCGCGCGGCACCGGCGAGAGCGAGATGGAACTCCTCGTCGAGCCGCAGGAAGACCTCGGCGTCGCCGGACTCCGCGGCCCGGCCCTGCTTGAGGAGGAGCAGGTCGAGCCGGTCGAGGTCGTACTCGTCACGGCGCTCGCAGCCGGCTGCGGCGGCGGCACCCTCGAGCGCCACCCGCAGCGTCGTCACCTCGCGCCGGTGCTCGGGCGAGACGTCGACGACGAGCAGCCGCCGGCGCGGCCCCACCTCGAGCAGGCCGTCGCTCTGGAGCCGGCGCAGGGCCTCGCGCACCGGGGTGCGCGAGACCTCGTGCTGGGCAGCGAGGGTGACCTCGTCCAGAGGGGTCCCCGGAGGGAGGGCTCCCGAGACGATGTCGGCGAGCACTGCCCGGCGCACCCGCTCGGCCTTGGTCGAGGTCACGGGCGCCGACCCTACTTCGCGAAGATCTGCGACTCGTCGGCGAAGGCCTTGAACTCCATCGCGTTGCCCGACGGGTCGAGGAAGAACATCGTCCACTGCTCGCCGGGCTGGCCCTCGAAGCGGAGGTAGGGCTCGATGACGAACGTCGCGCCGGCCGCCTTCATCTTCGACGAGAGGTCGTGGAAGTCCTCGATGGAGAGCACGGCCCCGAAGTGCGGCACCGGCACCTCGTGCGAGTCGACGTGGTTGTGCCCGGCCGGGCCGGGGTGGACCGCGACCTCGTGGGTCACGACCTGGTGGCCGTAGAAGTTCCAGTCGATCCACTGCTCGGCGCTGCGGCCCTCGGAGAGGCCGAGCACCCCGCCGTAGAACTCGCGGGCGGCGGCCACGTCGTCGACGGGGATGGCGAGGTGGAAGCAGGGGCGGGACGTCACGGCATACTCCTTGTGGTTTGTGTGCAAGTGCTTCAAATGTATACATCAGCCGACACTGACCGCAATGGCGAACCGGCAGCCGGACGCGGTCGTCGCGAGTAGCGTCGCGACCATGGCCTTCGACGTCGCGGCTGAGGCATACGGGCGGTTCATGGGGCGCTACTCCGAGCCGCTCGGGCCGGTCTTCGCCGAGTGGGCGGGTGTCCACCGGGGCGACCGCGTGCTCGACGTCGGCTGCGGACCGGGCGCCCTCACCGCCGAGCTCGTCGACCGGGTCGGCGTGACCCACGTCGCGGCCGTCGACCCGTCGGCGCCGTTCGTGGAGTCGGTGCGGGCTCGCCTTCCCGGCCTCGAGGTGCACCGTGCCCCGGCCGAGCAGCTGCCCTTCGACGACGGCGGCTTCGACCGCGCGCTGGCCCAGCTCGTCGTCCACTTCATGCAGGACCCCGTGACCGGTCTCGGAGAGATGGCACGCGTCACCCGCCGAGGCGGCGTCGTCGCCGCCTGCACGTGGGACCTCGGCGGCCACCGCTCGCCGCTCGACCCGCTGTGGGACGCGGTGCGCCGCACCGACCCGCTCGCCGCCGACGAGTCCCGTCTCGCCGGGGCGCGCGAGGGACATCTGGCCGAGCTCGCCACGGAGGCCGGGCTGCTCGACGTCGAGAGCGCCGAGCTCACCGTCGCCGTGACGCACCCCGACTTCGACGAGTGGTGGGAGCCCTTCACGCTCGGCGTCGGTCTCGCGGGTGACTACGTCGCGTCGCTCGATGAGCGCGGCCGTGAGGCCCTGCGCGAGGAGTGCCGGTCGGGCTTCCCGTCGTCCGGCCCGTTCACCATCGAAGCGGTGGCGTGGACGGTGCGCGGACGCGTCTGAGGCGCCCCCGAGTGCGCTCGCGGGACCCCGGCCTTGTGCCCTCGTCGGGCGCACGACAGGGTGGAGGAGCACAGCCCCCTTCGACTGAGGAGACGCACATGGCAGGAACCATCCGCACGGCCACCAACCACTGGGAGGGCGAGCTCTTCACCGGGAGCGGCCAGGTCACCCTCGAGTCCTCCGGCGTCGGCACCTTCGACGTCAGCTGGCCCTCGCGCGCCGAGGAGGCGAACGGCAAGACCAGCCCCGAGGAGCTCATCGCCGCGGCCCACTCGTCCTGCTTCAACATGGCCTTCTCCAACGGCCTCGCCAAGGCCGGCACCCCGCCCACGACCCTCGACACCACGGCGGCCGTGACCTTCGTGCCCGGTACCGGCATCACCGAGATCGCGCTCAAGGTCGTCGGCTCGGTCCCCGGCATGTCGGCCGAGGACTTCCAGGCCGCTGCCGAGGACGCCAAGGCGAACTGCCCGGTGAGCCAGGCGCTCAAGGCCGTGCCGATCAGTCTCGAGGCCAGCCTCTCCGAGTGATCGCCCACGTCTCCCGGCTGGGGCTCGCGCTCGTCAAGGGCACCCGCCACCTCGACCGGGACGACGTCGTCCTCGACCGCCACGGCCCTGTCGGCGACCGCACCTGGTGCCTCGTCGACAGGGCTGCGGTGCGCGTCCTGCGCACCGTCGAGAACCCTGCACTGCTGCGCCTCACGGTTCGTGACGTCGGGAGCGCCGAGGAGCCTCGCCTCGCCGTCACGACAGCCGACGGGCGCACGACGGAAGCCGCGACGCGAGACGCCGTGCACGGCATACGGGCCTTCGACTACTGGGGACGAGGCGCTCGGATCCGGTTGCAGGACACCACACTTCACGACATCTTCTCGGAGGCTCTCGGGCGCGACGTCGCGCTCGCCCGCGCCGACCGGGGCGATGTCGTCTATGCCGACCCGGTCTCCGTGGTCACCACGGGCGCGCTCCGTCGCCTCGAGGAGGCGCTGCGCGCGGACGGGTATGCCGTGTCCTCACCCCTCGATGCCCGCTTCCGGGCGACCGTGACGCTCGACCTCGACGACGACCCGCCGCCGGGGACGCGACTGCGGCTCGGTGAGGCGGTCGTCGAGGTGACCGTGCCGCTGGAGCGGTGTGCCGTGGTCGACCTCGACCCGGTCACGGGCGAGCGCACCGATGTGCGGCTGCTGCCCCACCTGCGTGCCGCCGACGGGCGCCTGCTCTTCGGCGTGGGCGCGCGGGTGCTGCGACCCGGCACCGTCCGCGTCGGTGCCTAACTCGCCAATTCCTCCCGTTCGGTACGCCCAGGCGCCGGGCCCGGTGGCGTGACGCGCACCTGGCGGGAGACCTCGAGCGCGGCCTGGCGCGCGGCGCGGCTGGCGCCGATCGTGCTCGCCGAGGGGCCGTAGCCGACGAGGTGGACGCGGCGGTCACGCGCGGCCGTCGTCGCGCCCTGGACGTTGCCGGGCACGCGCTCGAGCGGGATGCCCCCCTGCGGGCCGCGCAACCCGAGCGGCTCGAGGTGGTCGACCGCGGAGCGGAAGCCGGTCGCCCAGAGGACGACGTCGGCGGGCTCGACCGTGCCGTCGGCCCACTGCACCCCGTGCTCGACGAGTCGCTCGAACATCGGCCGCGGGTCGTCATAGGCCCCGAGCCGCGCGGCCTCCTGCTCCTGCTCGCGCAGCATGAGGCCGGTCGCCCCGACCACGCTCGTGGGTGACAGCCCGGCGACGACGCGCCGCTCGACCTCGGTGACGACCTCGAGCCCGGTGCGCGGTCCGAACTCCTCGGTCCGCCAGACGGGTGGCCGCCGCGTCACCCACACGACGTCGGCGACAGGCGCGAGCTCGCCGAGGAACTGCACCGCCGACGCCCCGGCTCCCACGACGACGATGCGCCTGCCGCGCAGGTGGTCGAGCCCGGGGTAGGTCGCCGTGTGGAACTGCTTGCCGGCGAAGTCGTCGGCGCCGGGGTAGGCCGGCCAGTTCGGCCGGGTCCACGTGCCGGTCGCGTTGACGAGCGTGCGGGTCCGCCAGGTGCGTTGCCGCCCGTCGAGCGAGCCGTGGACGACGAGCAGCTCACCGTCGTCGGTCGTCTCGCTCGTCACGGTCTCGACCTCGACCGGCCGGACGACGGGCACCTCGTGCAGCCGCTCGTAGTCGGCGAACCAGCTCGGCACCGCGACGTTCGCGCGCTCCTGCGAACGCGCGGGCGCCGCCTCGCCGGGAAGGTCGGCGACACCGTGGACGTCGTCCATCGTCAGCGAGTCCCACCGGTGCTGCCAGGCGCCACCGGGCGCTGGGTTGGCGTCGAGGACGAGGTGCTCCACCCCGCGCCGGGTGAGGAAGTGCGACGCGGACAGGCCACCCTGCCCCGCGCCGACGACGATCGAGTCCCACACCTTCACACTCGTTGAACGCACAACCAACCCTCCGTATGCCGTCCTCACGCCTTCCCCTCCGGCTCGGGTCTCGCTCCCGAGAGCCAGGGTCCGTGACGTCGCCCCCCGCCCGCGCGACCCCCAGACGGCCGACCATCCCGCGCAGCCTCGCCTTAGCAGAAACGGCCGTGTGACGTGCCGGCAACATTGACGGCCCGGTTCGGTCGACACTGACAACCGCGCGGGGCGGCGTTGGCAGGTGCTGCCAATGAGCGCCCGGTCGGACGACAGCAGACTTCGTGCCACACCGAGGAACCGACTCCGCCCCCGGGAGGTCGGCCCGTCCAACGAAGGACCCGTCATGACTCGCATGCGCCCGACCCTCCGCACCTCCTCCGCGCCGCGTGGGCTGACGCGCCGCGCCGCCACGACCCTCGCGTTCGCCTCGATCTCCGCCCTCGTGCTCGCCGGCTGCGGCGGCTCCGAGGACGACGCCGCCGGTGACGGTGGCGGCGACGGTGGCGGCGAGAAGCAGGTCATCGCTGCGATCTTCTCCGGCCCCACCAACGACGCCGACTACAACGCGGTCGGCCTCAAGGCGCTCAAGGCGGCCGAGTCCGCGGGTGCCGAGATCTCCTTCAGCGAGAAGGTCGCCGTGCCCGACGTCGAGGCCCGCCTCACCGAGGCCGTCGGCGACGGCGCCACGGTCGTCTGGACCCACGGCTCGCAGTTCTACGACGCCACCGCGAAGGTCGCCAAGAACAACCCCGACGTCAACTTCATCGCCGAGTACGACGGCGTCCCCAAGGACCAGCCGGCCAACGTCTGGACGATCGACCGCCAGTTCCACCTCGGCTTCTACGGCATGGGCGTCTTCGCCTCGAAGCTGAGCAAGACCGGCACGGTCGGCTACGTCGGCGGCCTCTCGCTCCCGTTCTCGATGGCCGAGGTCCACGCAATGGAGCAGGCGATCAAGGACACCGGCGCGAGCACCAAGGTCAAGCCCGTCTGGACCGGTGACTTCAACGACGCCGCCAAGGCGCAGCAGTTCTCCACCCAGCTCCTCGGCCAGGGCGCGGATGTCATCGTCGGCTCGCTCAACGTCGGCTCCACCGGCACCTTCCAGGCCTTCGAGGGCCGCCCCGCCGGCGACGGCTGGGTGACCGCGAAGTACACCGACAAGGCCGCGGCCGCGGGCGAGCACTACGCCGGCAGCCTCGAGTACGACTTCGACAAGCCGCTCGCCGACGTCCTCGGCAAGATCAAGGCCGGCGAGGAGAAGGGCAACTACCTCCTCGGCTTCGACACCGGCGTGACCATCAAGATCGCCACCTCCGTCCCCGCCGACGTCAAGGCCGCGGTCGAGAAGGCGATGTCCGACGTGAAGTCGGGCGCCGTCAAGGTCGAGCTCAACACCGAGAAGATCGGCTGACCCTTGCTCCAGATGTCCGGTATCCGCAAGACGTTCGGGCCGGTCGTGGCTCTCGACGGCGTCGACTTCACCGTCGCCGACCGTGAGATCCACGGCCTGCTCGGGGGCAACGGCGCAGGCAAGACGACGTTGATGAACGTCCTCTACGGCCTCTACGCGCCCGACGCCGGGACGGTGGAGATCGACGGGAAGGCCGTCGACATCCAGTCCCCGAAGGACGCGATCGCCGCCGGCATCGGCATGGTGCACCAGAACTTCCTCCAGGTCGACGTCTTCACCGTCGCCGAGAACATCGTCCTCGGCACCGACTCGTCCGGCCTCACCGCCGCCGACGGGTCGCCGCAGACGGCGACGCAGCGGATCACCGAGCTGTCCGAGCGGTTCGGCCTCTCGGTCGACCCGTCGGCACGGGTCGCCGACCTGCCCGTCGGCGTGCGCCAACGCGTCGAGATCCTCAAGGCGCTCTACCGCGGCGCCAAGGTGCTCGTCCTCGACGAGCCCACGACCAACCTCACCCCGCAGGAGGTCGACGACCTCTTCGGCTCGATGCGCGCCATCGTCGACGAGGGCATGTCGGTCGTCCTCATCACCCACAAGATCCGCGAGACCATGGAGGTCTGCGACCGGATGACGGTGATGCGCGACGGCCGCTGGATCGCCACCGTCGACAAGGCGGACACGAGCGCCGACGACCTCGCCGCGACGATGATCGGCGACGTCGCCGGCAGCGACGCCGAGGCCGCGGCGCTGGCCGAGGCGGCCCAGGTCGCCCTCGGCGAGGAGGACCTCGGCGAGGCCTCGCTCACCCACCCCGTCGCGGGTGGGGACACGAGCGGAGCCGAGCCCGGGGGTGACGTCGCGGGTCCGGTGGCCCCAACCCCTGCCAGGGTCACCGTCCGCGGCCTCACCGTCGCCGGACCGGGCGGCAAGCCGCTCGTCGACGACGTCACGCTCTCGCTGCGGCCGGGCGAGATCCTCGGCATCGCCGGGGTCGCCGGCAACGGTCAGACCGAGCTCGCCGAGGCGCTCACCGGCACCCGGACCGCCACCGGCTCGCTCACCGTCGACGGCGCCGAGCTCGTCGGCCGCCCCACCGCCACGTGGCTCTCCAGCGGGGTCGTCTACGTCCCCGAGGACCGGCAGCGGGACGGCATACTCCCCGGCGCCGGCATCACCGAGAACCTCGTCCTCGGCTCGCACCGCACCCGCGCGAAGGCCGGGATGATCAACTGGCGCGCCGCGCGCGCCGAGGCGGTCGAGGCGATCAAGGAGTTCAGCGTCAAGACGCCGAGCGCCGCGACCGCGTGCGGCCAGCTCTCCGGCGGCAACATCCAGCGCGTCATCCTCGCCCGCGCCTTCGCGCACCACCCCAAGCTGCTCCTCCTGCACAACCCGACCCGCGGCCTCGACATCCGCTCGACCCAGTTCGTCTACGACCGGGTGCGCGGCGCCGCCGCCGACGGGTGCGTCGTCGTCGTCATCTCCGAGGACCTCGACGAGGTGCTCGCGCTCGCCGACCGCGTCACCGTCGCCTACTCGGGCCGTCTCGTCGGCGAGTTCCCGCGCGGCGAGGCCAACCCCTACGACCTCGGTCGCCTCATGACAGGAGTCGGCGCATGAGCACCGACGTCACCAGCCCGCCGGAGACGACGGACGTCGCCGCCACGCCGCCGCTGGCGCAGCGCGGGCGTTCGCTCGCCTTCGCAGCCATCCCGTATGCCGTCGCCGTCCTGGCCGCATTCGTCGTCGTCGCCGTGCTCATCGCGGCCCTCGGTCACGACCCGGTGGCGGCGTTCCGCGCGGTGCTGACGAACTCGTTCCGCAACCAGACCGGCATGGTGCAGACGCTGCACAAGTGGGCACCGCTCACGCTGCTGGCGCTGGCCTTCGCGATCCCGCTCGGCGCCGGCCGGTTCAACATCGGTGGCGAGGGCCAGATGATCCTCGGCACCGTCGGTGCGGCGGCGGTCGGCATCACGATGTCGGACCTGCCTCTGGTCGTGCTGCTGCCGCTCGTGCTCGTCGCGGGCACGCTCGCGGGAGCCGTCTGGTCGGCGATCTCGGCCTGGCTCATGGAGTCGTTCAAGATCAACGAGATCCTCTCGACGGTGCTCCTCAACTTCGTGTCGTTCGAGGTGCTCGACTACGTCGCCTCCGTCGTCTGGTCCGACCCCGGCGCCGGTGGCGCGGTGACCCTGCCCGTCGGCGAGGGCGCGGTCCTGCCCGGCATCGGCCGCCCGCCGATGCACACCGGCGTCCTGCTCGTCCTGCTCGTCTCGGTCGTCGCCGCCGTCATGGCGAAGCGGTCCGTGGCCGGGTTCGAGCTGCGCGCCGTCGGCCTCAACGAGCGCGCCTCCAAGCTGCACGGCATCCGCACCGGTCGTGTCGCGGTGACCTCGATGGTCGTCGCGGGTGCGCTCGCCGGTCTCGCCGGAGCGATCGAGGTGGCCGGTGTCCACCAGCGCACGCTCGAGGGCATCCAGTCCAACTTCCTGCTGCTCGGCATCATCATCGGGCTCATCGCCCGCGGCTCGCTCACCGCCGTCCCGTTCGTCGCGTTCGGCATCGCCGTCCTCGAGGTCGGTGCGGGCTCGATGCAGCGCGTGTCGGGTGCCCCCTCCGAGATCGTCCTCATCCTCGAGGGCCTGATCCTGCTCTTCCTCCTCATGTCCGACGTCGCGACCGAACGGTGGCGGCGAGCTCGGGCCTCACGGGCGGCACGCGCCGCACAGCTCACGAAGGGAGCGGCGGCATGAGTGAGTTCCTCACCCTGACCATCACCGCCATGGTGCCGTTCCTCTTCGTCGCCCAGGGGACGATGCTCAGCGGTCGCGCCGGGATCTTCAACGTCGCGCAGGAGGGGCTCATGCTCCTCGGTGCCGCGGTCGGCTACATCGTCTCGCTCAAGGCGGGTGGCAACGTCGTCGGCATCATCGTCGCCGCGCTCGCCGGTGCTCTCGTCGGCTTCGTCCTCTCGTGGGCGACGACCTCGCTGCGGCTCGACCAGTTCGTCGTCGGCCTCGCGCTGTTCTTCCTCGCCGGTGGCACCGCGTCGCTGCTCTACCGCGTCGTCATCGGCAACGACGAGCCGCCGCGCATCGCGCCGCTGCCCGAGCTCGTCCTCGGCCAGGACGCCATGGTCTTCGTCGCGATCGCGCTGTCGGTCTTCCTCTGGTGGTGGCTCTACCGCACCGACGCCGGCATGCGGCTGCGCTCCGTCGGTGAGAACCCCAAGGCCGCGGACTCGCTCGGCATCAACGTCGCCCGGACCCGGATGTGGGCCGGCACGGTCGGTGCCGCCCTCATGGCGATCGGTGGCGCCTACCTGCCGATGGTCTTCTCCGGCGTGTATGCCGACGGCATCGTCGCCGGGCGCGGCTGGCTCGCGATCGCGCTCGCCTTCTTCGGTGGCTGGCGCCCGCAGTACATCCTCGCCGGGTCGGCGTTCTTCGCCGCGATGGAGGTGCTCGCGCAGCGGGCCCAGGTCACCGGCGTCGGCATCCCGCACCAGTTCGTCTCGATGCTCCCGTATGCCGCGACGCTCCTCGTCATGGTCTTCGCCCTGCGCTGGGCGCTCGTGCCGCAGTTCCTCGGCAAGAACTACGACCGCGAGTCCCGCATCGTCGGCTGAGCCGACGTCGACCTCGTCCGTTCTCGGAGGAGGGGGCTTGGATCACGGCTCGATGTCGGCAGCGGGGTCACCCTTTCTCGTGGTTCGGCCACGGCTGGGCCGCACCTCCGACTAGGTTGCCCGGGTGCGTGCGACGGGATCGACGAGGTCGGCGGCGGGGCGGACGCTCGTCGTCGTGGTCGCCTGCGTGGCCGGCGTCGTCCTGAGCCTGCTCGGCGCGACAGCGGTCCTCGCGGTCACCGGTGTCGCGCTGGGGTCCGGGTCGAGCGGGTCGGCTCCCCGGGAGGCGCGCGCCGTCGTCACCCCGAGCCCGACGAGGGCCGCCGGGACGTCCGTCGTCGCAGCACCGACATCGGCGCCCACCCCCGCGCCCACCGCGTCGGCGGTGGTGCCGGCCCCGGTCGCCACCCGGGCCCCGGCCGCCACACCGAAGGTTGCCCCCGCCCCCGCACCTACCCGCCGGGTCGCCGGTGCGCTCGTGCCGGTCGTCGGCGTCACCGACGGCGACACGATCAAGGTGAGGGTCGGCGCGTCGACCGAGCGAGTGCGGGTCATCGGACTCGACGCACCCGAGCTCAAGGGCGACGAGTGCTGGGCCCAGAAGGCGTCGAGCAAGATGCAGAGCCTCGTGCAGAGCCGGTCGGTCCGGCTCGTGGCCGACCCCACCCAGGACGACCGTGACCGCTACGGCCGACTCCTGCGCCACGTCGTCACCGAGGACGGCCGGCTCGCCGCGCAGGTCCTCATCGAGGGTGGCTTCGCCAAGGAGTACACCTACCGCAACGCCTACGAGCACCGCGGCGACTACCTCGCCGCACAGAAGCGCGCGCAGGCCAGGAAGGTCGGCGTCTGGAGCGCCGCGTGCTCGGCCCCGGTCGTCGCGCCGGCGGTGCCCGGCACGACGACCAAGCCGTCGAGCTGCGTCATCAAGGGCAACATCTCCTCGTCGGGCGAGAAGATCTTCCACGTGCCGGGCGGCGGCAGCTACGACGACACGGTCATCACCGCGAGCAAGGGCGAGCGGTGGTTCTGCACCGAGGACGAGGCCCGGGCGGCCGGCTGGCGCAAGGCCCGCAACTGAGCGAGCCAACGCGAGCCGGGCCGGCGTCGAGCCGAACCACGGCTCAGCCGACCCAGCGCGACGTCAGGCGAGCGCGGCCTCGGTGAGCTGGTCGGCGGCCTTGGCGAAGAGGTCCTGCAGCTCGCCCTCGGGATAGCTCGCGGCGATCTCGGCAGCGGCGAAGGCCCCACCGAGCAGCGCCGACGGGACGATCGCCTGACGCGGGTCCGGACCGGGACCGGGCTGAGGAGGCCGCGGCCAGTTCTTCGGCCAACCCGTGCCGCACCAGTCGTCGATCTCGGCGAGGAACGCCTCGCGCGCACCAGGGTCGCGGCCGCCGACGACGATGATGCCGCGCGCCATGAGCTGGAGGAGCAGCCGTCCGGAGTCCACCGGCGGCAGTGGCTGGGGGTTGAGCGCGACGCGGTCGAGGCGGCTGCGCAGGCCCTGCGGCCCGCCGCCGACGAGCTCCCAGACCCGGTCGTCCAGAAGTGCGAGGAACTCGAGCCGGTCGTTGTGCGGTGAGGTGATCCTCGCGCTGGCGATCGCCCTGACGAGGTCGGTTGCTGTGGCCATGGGGTGTCCTTCCGGGTTCGGACGGCTCACGTCGAGCCGTCACCGAGGAGGAGACCGGCCTCCCGCCCCAGATACACCCGGCAGGTGGCCCGCCCGCGAGCCCGAGCGTGGGCGTCAGCGCAACGCAGCGCGGCGAGCATCAGTCGCGGGTGGGCAGGCGCTCGTCGAGCCATGCGAGGACGTCTGCCGTGACCTCGTCGCGGTTCGTCTCGTTGAGGAGCTCGTGGCGTGCGTCGGGGTAGATCCGCGACGTGAGGTCGGTGACCCCCGCCTCGCGGTAGCCGGCCTCGACCTCGCGCGGCCCCTTGCCACCGTTGCCCACCGGGTCCTTCTCACCGGACATGAGGAGGATCGGCAGGTCGGTGGGGACGGCGGCATACGTGCCCTTGCGCAGGACGCTCCGCAGCCCCCCGGCCAGGTCGCCGTAGAACGTCGTCGACATGACGAAGCCGCAGAGGGGGTCGGCGACGTAGGCGTCGACCTCCGCCTCGTCGCGGCTGAGCCAGTCCGCGGAGGTCCGGTTGGGCTTGAAGGCGGCGTTGAACGAGCCGAACGACAGCGAGTCCATGAGACCCGACGGGTGACGACGACCCCGCAGCCGGGACTGGAGGGCCGACACCGCGACGCCGACGGGCGCCAGGGGGTTGGCGCCGCTGTTGGCCGACAGGATGAGACCGGCGAGCCGCGAGCCGTGCACGGCGGCATAGCTCCGGCTGAGCATGGCACCCATGCTGTGCCCGAAGAGCACCACCGGGACGCCCGGGTGCTCGCTCTGCGCGAACTCGGTGACGGTGCCCAGGTCGCGCACGACGGTGTCCCAGCCGTCGTGGTCGGCGAAGTGGCCGCGGTCGCTCGCGGCGCCGGAGAGACCGTGCCCCCGGTGGTCGTTGGCGTAGACCGCGTAGCCCGCGTCGGTCAGCGCCCGCGCGAACCGTGCGTAGCGCCCCGCGTGCTCGGCCATTCCGTGCGAGATCTGCACGATCGCCCGCGGTGGTCCGTCGGGGAGCCAGCGGTAGGTGTGCAGCGGGGTGCCGTCGGTGGCGCTGACGGCGATGGTGCTCGACTCCATTGACGGCTCCTGGAAGGGGTGGGCTCGCGGCTGCCGACGCTACCTCGTGGGTGCCGCCGCCCAAAGGCGTTGTGGTCGAGTTCTCCCGACCCGGTATGCCGTCCGCCCCCTTGGGTGCCCGGGGCGCCTTCCGCTCCCGGAGACGACCGTGCCCCGCCGCACGGAGCGACGGGGCACGGGACGAGCCTGGCTGGTGTCAGCCGCGGTAGCCGCGCGACTGCGACGAGAACGCCGCGATGCCGCCGCCCGAGCTGCGCCGCGCGCCGTTGCCTTGGCCGCCGGAGCGACGAGGGCCACCGCTGCGCTGGCCACCGGAGGCCTGGCCGCCGGTCTGCGCGCCGCGCTGCTGTCCACGGGTCTGCTGACCAGAGCCGGAGCCCTGGCCGCCGGAACGCTGACCGGAGCCCTGTCCGCCGGTGCGCTGGCCCTCGCTGCGCGGACCGCCCGAGCGCTGACCGCCCGAGCGCTGGCCACCGGAGCCACCGCCGGCCGGACGGGAGCCACCACGGCCGCCACCCTGCGGGGCCGCGCCCGGCACGACGAACGCGCCGGGGAAGGTGCGCTCACCGGGGGCGAGCTCGCTGAGGAGCGGGTGCGCCTTGTTGACCTTGGTCGTGGTCGGCTTGATGCCGGCCTTGCGGGTGAGGTCGCGGACGTCGCGGATCTGGTCGTCCATCATGAGCGTGACGACGGTGCCCGAGTTGCCGGCGCGGGCGGTGCGGCCCGAGCGGTGCAGGTAGGCCTTGTGCTCGACCGGCGGGTCGGCGTGGATGACGAGACTGACGTCGTCGACGTGGATGCCACGGGCCGCGATGTCGGTGGCGACGAGGGTGTGCGCGGTGCCGGCGTGGAACGCGTCCATCGTGCGGGTGCGAGCGTTCTGGCTGAGGTTGCCGTGGAGCTCGACCGCGGGGATGCCCTCGGCGTTGAGCTGGCGGGCCAGCTTCTTGGCGCGGTGCTTGGTGCGGGTGAAGACGACCTTGCGGCCGGGGGCGGCCGTGAGGTCGACGAGCACGGGCAGGTGGCCGTCGGCCGTGACGTGGAGGACGTGGTGGCTCATCGTCGACACGGGCGACTGTGCCGAGTCGGCCTCGTGCGTCATCGGCGAGGTGAGGTAGCGCTTGACGAGCGTGTTGATCGCGCCGTCGAGCGTCGCCGAGAAGAGCATGCGCTGGCCGTCACTCGGCGTGCGGTCGAGGATGCGCTTCACGCCGGGCAGGAAGCCGAGGTCGGCCATGTGGTCGGCCTCGTCGAGCACGGTGATCTCGACGGAGTCGAGGTTGACGTGGCCCTGGCCGATGAGGTCCTCGAGGCGGCCGGGGCAGGCGACGACGACGTCGACGCCCTTGGCGATCGCCTGGACCTGCGGGTTCTGGCCGACGCCGCCGAAGACCGTCTTGGACGTGAGCCCGAGCGGCTTGGCGAGCGGGGCGAGGGCCTCGTCGATCTGGGTGGCGAGCTCGCGGGTCGGCGCGAGGATGAGGGCACGGGGGCGCTTGGGCTGGCGGCGCCTGCCCTCGCCCGCCAGGCGGGCGAGCACGGGCAGCAGGAAGGCGTAGGTCTTGCCGGAGCCGGTGCGGCCACGGCCGAGGACGTCGCGCCCGGCGAGGCTGTCGGGGAGGGTCGCGGACTGGATCGGCGTCGGCGACGTGATGCCGCGCTCGGCGAGGACCCGGACGAGGGACTCGGGGACGCCGAGAGCGGCGAATCCGGTGCTCGGGCGGGCAGGGGCGAGGGTGTCAGTGGACACGAAAGGAGTACTCCAGAGAGTTCTGATGCAGTCGGTTCTGCCCGGCGCGTTCCGGTCGCGACCCAGCGGCCGACATCGGTGTCGTCGTGGTCGTTGTCCCGGTCGCGGCGCATCGGCATCGACAGGAAGAAAAAGAAGCAGGTCCGAGGCAGAACGGTGCGGACCGCTGTGGTCAACCCTAGTGGCACTGGCCGGTATTCCTTGCATCGAGGAAGACGGGACCCGGTCGCGACCCTGTCGGCCGACCCGCTGAGACGCCCGCGACCGCCCCGCGGGCACCCCCCTAGACTGGCGCCCGTGGCGACGAGGCTGATGGCGGGAGTCGATGTCGGCGGCACCCGCGTCAAGTCGGTGCTCTGCGACGTCGACGGCTCAGTCCTGTTGTCCCACACCGCATCCACGCCTTCCCGACCCGGTGCGGGCGTCGTCGACGTCATCGCCGACACCGTCAACGGCTTGCTGCACGCAGCCCGCGCCGGAGAGGCCGGTGACCTCGGCGAGGTGACGCTTGCGAGTGCCGCCGCCGTCGTGCCCGGGCTCGTCGACGAGGCCTCCGGCCAGGCCGTGTGGTCGGCCAACCTCGGCTGGCGCGACCTGCCGCTGCGCGACCTGCTCGCCGACCGCCTCGAGATCCCCGTGGCCCTCGGCCACGACGTGCGTGCGGGCCTGCTCGCCGAGCACCGACTCGGCGCCGCACAGGGCGTGCCGGACGTGCTCTTCGTCCCTCTCGGGACCGGCATCGCCGGTGCCCTGCTCACCGGCGGCCGGGTCGCCAACGGCACCGAGTGGACCGGCGAGATCGGCCACGTCGTCGCCGTGCCCGGCGGCGCCGAGTGCGGCTGCGGCCGCCGCGGCTGCCTCGAGGCGGTCGCCAGCGCCTCGGCCATCGGCCGCGACTGGCGGGCCGCCGGACGGGAGGGCGACGCCGAGACCCTGACCCGCGCCCTCGCCGACGGCGACCCCGTGGCGCGTGACATCTGGGATGCCGCCATCGACGCCCTCGTGCGCGTCCTCGCCCCGGTGTGCGCTGCCGCGGGCACGCGCCTCGTCCTCGTCGGCGGCGGGCTCGTGCTCTCCGGCGCGACCCTCCTCGACCCGCTGCGTGACGGCCTCGCATCCGCGATGGGCCACGACCTGCTCACCCTTGTCCCCGCAGCGCTCGGCGACCGTGCCGGCGCGCTCGGGGCCGCCCTGCTCGCCCTGGAGGCCGCCGCGTGATCCTCACCCTCACCCCCAACCCCGCCCTCGACATCACGTATGCCGTCCCGCGGCTCCACGTCGGCGAGAGCCACCGCGTCGCGGTCACCGGCACCCACGCGGGTGGCAAGGGGCTCAACGTCGCCGGGGTGCTCGCGTGCATGAGCGTCGAGCACGTCGCCGTCGCGCCGGTGGGCGAGCAGCACCGTGACTTCTTCGTCGAGGACGCGGCGCAGCGCGGTCTGCGGCTCCGGCTCGTCGACTCTCCGGTCCGCACCCGCCGCTCGGTCGCGGTCGTGAGCGCCGACGGCCAGGCCACCGTTCTCAACGAGCAGGGAAGCGCCCAGCCGCAGGCGGTCTGGGACGCGATGACCGACATGATCGCGGGCAGCGTCCGCCCGGGTGACGTCCTTGCCGTCTCGGGCAGCGTTCCTCCGGACACCCCCGAGGACTCGCTCGTCGTCCTGTGCACCACCGCCGCCAAGGCCGGGGCGGAGCTCGTCATCGACGGTCGCGGTCACTGGGTCGGCGAGCTGCTCTCCCGGACCTCCGCCCTCGTCAAGCCCAACGCGTCCGAGGCGGCGCTGCAGACCGGCCTCGACGATCCGACCGAGGCGGCGCACGCCCTCGTCGAGTCCGGCGCCTGGGCCGCCCTCGTCTCACGTGGCAGCGACGGGCTCGTCCTCGTCACGAAGTCCGGCCGCGTCGTCGAGGCCAGGTCGCGCACGGCCACAGAGGGCAACGCCACCGGTGCCGGGGACGCCCTCACCGCCGCGATCGCGTGCGGGCTCGACGGCACGCCCCGCGACGACGTGGACTGGCCGAGCGTCCTGCGCACCGGCAGCGCCTGGGCCGCAGCGGCGGTGCGGCAGAACGTCGCCGGCGTCATCGACCGCCTCGACGTCGACGCGCTCATCGTCGACGTCGAGATCACCGAACGCGCATAACTCGCCAATTCCCCCTGTTCGGCACGTGCACAACTCACCAATTCCTCCCATTCGGTACGTACCGAACGGGAGGAATTGGTGAGTTGTGCACGCAGGGTCAGGGGCGGGCGAGGAGGTGGAGCAGCCGCTCGGCCTCGTCGGTGACGGCGTCGCGCGCCGCCCCGAGGTACTTCCGGGTGTCGACGGTCGGCGACTCCTCGAGCCGGCGCACCATCGCCTCGGTCCACACCCTGTTGAGGTGCGTCGCGATGTTGACCTTCGTCATGCCGGCCCGCACCGCCGCGGTGAGCCCGTCGTCGGGCACGCCGCTGGACCCGTGGAGCACGAGCGGCACCTGAACCTCCGCCGCGATCCGCCCGACGAGGTCGGTGTCGAGCACCGCGACCCGCTCGGTCATCGCGTGCGAGCTGCCGACGGCGACCGCGAGGGCGTCGACGCCGGTGTCCGCCACGAACCGCGCCGCGTCGCCCGGGTCGGTGCGCGCGCCGGGTGCATGGACTCCGTCCTTGCCGCCGACCTCACCGAGCTCGGCCTCGACCGAGATCCCCTCCGCGCGGCACTGTGCGACCACCCGTCGGGTCGTCTCGCGGTTCTCGTCGTCGGGCAGGCGCGACCCGTCGAACATCACCGACGTGAGCCCGAGGCGCACCGCCTCGTCGACGAGCTCGACCGACTCGGCGTGGTCGAGGTGCACGACGACCGGCTGCGAGCAGGACTCGGCGATGGCCAGCGTCGCCGCCGCGATGGGCCGCAGCGACCCGTGCCAGCGCACGCAGTTCTCACTGATCTGCATGACCACGGGAAGCGAGGAGCGCTCTGCCGCAACGGCATACGCCTCGGCGTGCTCAATCTGGATGACGTTGAACGCGGCGACGGCGCCACCGGACCGGCGCGCCTGGGCGAGGACCGGGGCGAGCGCGGAGAGGGTCATCAGCCGGCGGGGTCGAGGATGATCGAGCGGGTGAGGTTGCGGGGCTCGTCGGGGTTGATGCCGGCCGCCGCGGCACGCGCGACGCAGTAGCGGTGCAGCCGGACGAGCTCGGCCATCGGGTCGAGGTCACGGTGCTCGAAGTGCGCGCCGGTCGCGCGGACCTGCTCGGCGAGACCCTCCGGCACGTCGCCGATCGCCCACGTGGCCCGGCCGGGCGAGGCGATGCTGATCGGACCGTGTCGGTACTCCATCGCGGGGTAGGCCTCGGCCCAGAACTGCACCGACTCGCGCAGCTTGAGCCCTGCCTCGTTGGCGAGCCCGACGGTCCACCCGCGACCGAGGAAGCTCACCTGCTCGACGTCGAGCAAACCCTCGTATGCCGTCTCCGCATCCTCCGCGAGCACCTCCCGTGCCTGGGCCACGGCGGTCTCGAGCGACTCACCGAGCGAGGCGCGCAGGAGGGCGAGGACCGTCGTCGCGAAGCGGGTCTGGACGACCGACTGCTCGTCGACCTCGGGCAGAAGGATCGTCGACTGAGCGGCCTCGGCGACCTCGGTGCCCGGGGTGGCGACGATGGCGACGTGCGGGGTGCCCGCCGCGCGGAGCTCGTCGACGACCTCGATGACCTCGGAGGTCGTGCCCGAGCGGGTGATGACGACGACCCGGTCGTAGCCGCGGGCGAGGTGGTGCTCGCTCGCCGCGTAGGCGTCGGTGACGCCCTGGCCGAGCGACTCGCGCAGGGCGGCATACGCCTGGCCCATGAACCACGACGTGCCGCAGCCGATCGTCGCGACGCGCTCGCCGGGGCGCGGCAGGAGGTCGGCGACCTCCGGCAGGCGCTGGACGACACGGGTCCAGTCGTCGGGTTGGGTGGCGATCTCCTGCTCGAGAAAGGTCACGGAACATCCTCAATCTGCGGTGGGTGGGCGCATGCTGCGCGAAACTGCTCGATGCCAAGCCTAAGTGTGCACAGTCATGCAGCACAAGCCTGCGCTTCTGCGTGAACTGCGCGTAGAGTCCGGGCATGCTCCCCACCAGCGAGGCGGCCCAGGACGGTCCGCGCCACCGCGCCTCCCGGCTGTCGGCCATCCTCGACCTCCTGGCGACGCAGGGTCGACTCAGCGTGAGCGCGGCGGCCGAGGCGCTCGAGGTGTCGGAGGCGACGATCCGCCGCGACTTCGCCGAGCTCACCCGCCGCCAGCTCGTCACCCGCAACCACGGTGGCGTCGTCGCGACCTCGGTGGCCTACGAGCTGCCCTACCGCTACCGGACGAGCCAGCACGACTCCGGCCTCGACCGGATCGCTCGCGCCGCGGCCGCGCTCATCCAGCCCGGCGCTGTCGTGGCGATGAACGGCGGCACGACGACGACGACCGTGGCCCGCCGGCTCACGGCCCGCGACGACCTCATCTCGCCCGGGCTCACCCTCGTCACGAGCGCGCTCAACATCGCGGTCGAGGCGGTGCTCCGGCCGCACGTGCGCTGCGTGAGCCTCGGTGGCATCCCGCGGCCGGAGTCCTATGAGGTCACCGGCCCCCTCGCCGCCTCGGGCCTGGGCCAGCTGTGGATCGATGTCGCCGTCCTCGGCGTCAACGGCCTCGCGGTGCGCGAGGGCGCGACCTGCCACCACGAGGACGAGGCGGCGGTGTCGCGGCTCATGGTCGAGCGCGCCCGCGACGTCATCGTCGTCGCGGCCGCGGGCAAGCTCGGGGAGCGCGCCTTCACGCAGATCTGCGAGACCTCGGCCATCACCCATGTCGTCACGACGGCGGCCGAGGATGACGAGCAGGTCGCCGGGCTCCGAGCCGCAGGACCGACCGTCCACTGCGTCTGAGGCGCCCCTGCTGGTTCTGCGCCCGGGCGCGGTTAGGGTCGGGCACATGTCCGACACCATGCTCTCCGACTTCTCCGCCACGACGCTCGCCGGCGAGCCGCAGGACCTCAGCGCCTACGACGGCCAGGTCGTCCTCGTCGTCAACACCGCCTCCGAGTGCGGCTTCACGCCCCAGTTCGCCGGCCTCGAGGAGCTGTGGCAGGAGTTCCGCGACCGTGGTCTCGTCGTCCTCGGCTTCCCGTGCAACCAGTTCGGCGGCCAGGAGCCCGGCGACGCCGAGGAGATCGGCTCCTTCTGCCAGCGCAACTACGGCGTCAGCTTCCCGATGTTCGACAAGGTCGACGTCAACGGCGACGACGCCCACCCACTGTTCGAGTGGCTGCGCAGCGAGAAGGGCGGCATGCTGGGCTCGAAGATCAAGTGGAACTTCACGAAGTTCCTCGTCGGCCGGGACGGCAAGGTCATCGACCGCTACGCCCCGACGACGACCCCTGACGCCCTGCGCGACGACATCGAGAAGGCGCTCGCCGCCTGAGGCCCGTGACGTTCGCTCGGGGGGCGGACGGCATACGGAAGGGGCCGTTCCATGCCGCACCGCGACGGCCCCTGTTGCGCGAATGTGATCGAAAGACGCGAAACTCGCTCAGGTTTGTCATTGCGCGATGCCGGATCTCGGCCTACGTTGGCACCCAGCCGGTCCGGGCGCACCGACGCGCACCGGGGCAACAGCCGGAAGCCGATGGGAGTGTCATGAGGTCGACAAGGAAGTCCGCCCTGGTCGCGGGTGCTGCGTTCGCGGTGCTGTTCGCGGGGGCCTGTGGCGGTGGATCGGGAGCGGGCGACGCCAGTGGCGGCGACAGCAGCGGTGGGGGCGAGGAGGCCAAGACGATCAAGCTCGTCGCGGCCGAGTACTCCAAGGACAACACCAAGGCGTTCTGGGACGCCTTCGCCAAGACCTACAACGAGAAGACGGGCTACACCCTCGAGGTGCAGGTCGTCAGCTGGGACAACATCGACCAGCAGTCCTCGACGATGATCCAGAACAACCAGGCTCCGGACATCCTCAACCTCAACGCCTACGCGAGCTACGCCAAGGACGGCCTCCTCCACGACGCCGACACCGTGCTCCCGTCGAACGTCAAGTCCGACATCCTCGAGACGTTCGTCAAGTACGGGACCTACGACGGCAAGTTCTACGGCTTCCCCGACCTCTCCAGCGCCCGCGCCCTCTTCTACAACGCCGACCTCTTCAAGCAGGCCGGCATCGCGGGCCCGCCGAAGACCTGGGCCGAGCTCGAGGACAGCGCCAAGAAGATCGCGGCGCTCCCCGGCGGCAACGCCGGCTACGCCCTGCCGCTCGGCCCCGAGGAGAGCCAGGGCGAGTTCTCGATGTGGCTGTTCAACAACGGCGGTACGTGGAAGGACGGCGACTCCTGGGCGATCAACTCGGACAAGAACGTCGAGACGCTCACCTTCCTCAAGAAGCTCACCGACGCCAAGCTCACCCAGAACAACCCGGCGCGCACCAACCGCGCCGACGCGTTCGACCTCTTCAAGTCCGGCAAGGCCGGCATGGTCGTCGGCTTCAGCCCGCTCGCGGGTGACCTCGACAAGGACAAGAAGGTCAACTACGTCGTCGCGCCGTTCCCGAGCAACGACGGCTCCGAGTCGAAGACGTTCGGCGTCACGGACTACCTCATGGCCTTCAAGAAGCCGGGCAACGAGAAGGCCGTCAAGGCGTTCTACGAGCTCTACTACCAGCCCGACCAGATCAACACCTTCATCGAGAAGGAGGGCTTCCTCCCGGTGACCAAGACCGGTGTGGAGAAGTTCCAGGGCAACGAGAAGCTCAAGGTCTACCTCGACACCCTGCCCAACGCGCAGCTCACCCCGACCGACGACCCGACGTGGGACAAGGTCAAGCTCGCGGTCCAGCAGAACCTCGGCAGCGCGATGGGCGGCGACCCCAAGGCCGTGCTCGACAGCCTCCAGAAGACGGCCGAATCCCAGAAGTGAGCTCGGACGTCACCCGCGCCCCACGGCATACGAAGTCCTCGTATGCCGTGGGGCGCGTCCGCCCCCTCGTCGCCCTCGCGTGGCTCGCCCCCGCGCTCGCCCTCATCCTCGGGGTCGTGCTCTTCCCGGCGGTCATGCTCTTCCAGGCCTCGCGCAGCGAGTACTCCATCACCGGCCTGCGCAAGGGCGCTGCGGGGTGGACGAACTACACCAACGTGCTCGAGCACCCCGACCTCGGCACCGTGCTCACCAACACGGTCATCTGGGTCGTCGCCGTCGTCGCACTCACGATCGTCATCTCGCTGGGGCTCGCGCAGTTCCTCGTGAAGTCGTTCCCGGGCCGGCGGTTCGTGCGCTGGGCGATCATCGTGCCGTGGGCGGCGTCGCTCGTCATCACGGCGCAGCTCTTCGTGCTGCTCTACGACTACAACTACGGCCTCATCAACCACGCGCTCAAGACGCTCGGGATCATCGACACCTCGATCGACTTCCTCGGCGACGACTCGTGGACCATGGCCTCGATGGTGCTCGTCGGCGTCTTCGTGTCGCTGCCGTTCACGATCTTCGTCTTCATCGCCGGGCTCAACGCGATCCCCGACGACGTGCAGGAGGCCGCCGTCGTCGACGGCGCGTCGCCGTGGCAGCGCTGGCGCCGGGTCACCCTGCCGCTGCTGCGCCCGGCGCTGCTCGTCGCGACGGTGCTCAACGTCATCTACGTCTTCAACAGCTTCCCGATCGTCTACACGCTCAACGACCGCAACCCGGGCTACCTCCACGACACGACGATCACGTTCATGTACAAGCTCGCCTTCAAGAGCCAGGAGAAGGACGTGGGCATGTCGGCCGCCGCAGGCGTCATCAACGTGCTGCTCATCCTCGTCGTCGTCGCGGTCTACCTCAAGATCGTCAACTGGCGGGAGGAGACCAAGTGAGCGCCGTGACCCAGTCCCCGCGCCGTCGCTGGCTGCTCTCGGGCGCCGGCTTGCTCATCGCGGTCGCGTTCCTCGCGCCCTACGCCGTCATGGTGCTCGGCTCGCTCCGGTCGTCGTCGGACAACAAGGCGACCCCGCCGTCGTTCCTGCCCAAGGTGTGGCAGTGGTCGACCTACGGCGACGTGCTCGGGGACGAGCGCTTCCGCTCGTGGCTCATGACCTCGGTGCTCGTCGCCGCGGCGTCGACGGTCGTCGTCATCCTCGTGTCGGTGCCGGCGGCCTACATGACGGCGCGCTACAAGTTCCCCGGTCGCACGCCGTTCCTGCTCCTCGTCCTCGTGACGCAGATGTTCTCGCCGACGGCGCTCGTCGTGGGGCTCTACCGCGAGTTCTTCGAGCTCAACATGATCAACACCTACGGCGCGCTCATCCTCACCAACGCGGCGTTCAACCTCGCCTTCGCGGTGTGGATCCTCCACGGGTTCTTCAGCTCGATCCCGACCGAGGTCGAGGAGGCGGCGCTGCTCGACGGCACGACGCGCTGGCAGTCGCTGCGCAAGATCATGCTGCCGCTCACCCTGCCGGGGCTCGTCACGGCGACGATCTTCACCTTCATCGCCGCGTGGAACGAGTATGTCGTCGCGCTCACCCTCATGATCGACGACTCGAAGAAGCCGCTCACGGTGGGCTTCCGGTCCTACGTCACCGGCTACGAGCAGAACTGGGACCAGCTCTTCGCGGCGTCGGTCATCGCCGTCGTGCCCGTCGTCATCCTCTTCGCGATCATCGAGAAGCACCTCGTCGGCGGCCTCACCGCCGGCTCGGTGAAGTGACCTGTCGGCAGCCCTAGGCTGAGTCCGTGAGCACCCTCGTCGACCTGCACTGCCACGGGGCCCTCGGGCACGAGTTCGGGCGCGACACCGGTGGGTCGCGGGCGGCCGCCGCCCACCACCGCGACGCGGGCGTCGGGCGGCTCGTCGGTTCGCTCGTCTCGGCGACGCCTGACACGCTCGTCGGCCAGGTGGCCACGCTCGCACCGCTCGTCGCCTCGGGTGAGCTCGCGGGCCTCCACCTCGAGGGCCCGTTCCTCTCCGACGAGCGCCGCGGCGCGCACGACCCGTCGGTCCTCACCGACCCGGACCTCGCCCTCGTCGAGTCGCTCGTCGAGACCTGCGCGGAGGCCGGGGTGCCCGACGCGCTCGTGCAGTGGACCTTCGCCCCCGAGCGAGCCGGCTCGGATGAGTTCGTCGCGGCCCTGGCGCGACACGGCATCCTCCCCGCGGTCGGCCACACCGACGCATCGGCCGACGCGGTCTCGCGCAGCCTGGCCTCGATCGCCGACGCGTGCGGTCGCGCGCCGCTCGTCACCCACCTCTTCAACGGTATGCCGGCCTTCCACCACCGCTCGGGCGGTCCCGTTGCCGCGGCGCTCGCCTCTGCGGCCCGCGGCGACTGCATCGTCGAGCTCATCGCCGACGGCGTGCACGTGGCGCCGGAGGTCGTGCGCATGGTCTTCGAGACGGTCGGTCCCGAGCGCATCGCGCTCGTCTCCGACGCCATGGCGGCGACCGGTCTCGGCGACGGCGCCTACACGATCGGGACGCTCGAGGTGGAGGTCGCCGACGGGGTCGCGCGGCTCGCCGACGGCGGCTCCGGGCGCGGCTCGATCGCCGGGTCGACGTCGACCTTGGCCGACTGCGTGCGCTGGGCGGTCGAGGTGGCGGGCGTGCCCGAGGCCGATGTCCTCACCGCAGCGACGACGACCCCCGCCTCGGTCCTCGCCACCTGACCCCGCGAGGAACCGGACGTATTGCCCCAGGACCACCGCGCACGCCCCTTGTCCGGGCTCGGGCGGTGGTGCAGGGGCAATCAGTCGGGACGGAGGGCGGGGGCGAGGAGGCGGAGCGAGGAGTCGATGGCGACGTCGTTCCAGCGGTCCGCCCGGCCGAGCATGTAGTGCCCGAGCATCCCCATGTCCACGAGCTCCGCGGAGGTGGCGACGAGCCGGGCCCGCTCGACGAACCGTCGCGTGTGGAGGAACGACGTGATCCGGTCGCGGCGACCGTGGGCCGCGACGAGCGACCGCCCGGCGAGTCGGTCGACCGGGTCCTCGAACGACCACCACGGCGCCAGGCCGACGACACCCACGACCGACGGGTCGTCGGCGACGCGCACCGCCACCCGTGCGCCCATCGAATGGCCGAGCAGGACGACCGGCACGTCTCCATGCGCCTCGCGGATCGCGTCGAGGGCCCAGCGGGTGTCGTCGCTGCGCTCGCGGCCACCGTTCCACCCGCGCTGGCCGTAGCGCAGAAGCCAGATGCCCACGTCGGCCGCGTGCGCGCGACCCGCGATCGAGCGCGCCATCCAGGCGGAGCGCTGCCAGGAGGCGCTGCGGTTGTCGACGAGGTCGCGCGAGCGGGGCTTGCCGCCGTGGAGCATGAGGATGACAGCACTGGGCGGGCCCGGGGCGTCGAAGCGGGTCAGGTGGGGTGTCGGGGTGGCCACGAGGTCTCTTCGGAGTCGATGAGGTCGGAGATGGGTCTGCGGTGAGGGGGCGGCACGGTGGCCGCCCTCCTCACGGCAACAACGCGCGGAGCGACGAGATCGTGTCCGCCTCGGCGGCCGGCTTGGCGTCGGCGCCGACCCGGTAGCGCTTGACCCGGGCGAACCGCAGCGCCACACCGCCGGGGTAGCGCGAGCTCCGCTGCACCCCGTCGATGGCGATCTCGACGACGACCTCCGGCCGCATCATCAGCGCCCACCCGTCGTCCTCGACACCGAACTCGGGGAAGGTCTCGGTCTGCCACCGCAGCAGCTCGTCGGTGAGCCCCTTGAAGGTCTTGCCCACCATGACGAACCCGCCCGCCGGTCCGAACTCGCCCCGCGGGTCGCGCGCGCCGAGGTGGAGGTTCGAGAGCCACCCCTTGCGGCGGCCGGACCCGCGCTCGACGCCGAGGACGACGAGGTCGTAGGTGTGCACCGGCTTGACCTTGACCCAGTGCTTGCCGCGGCGACCCGCGGCGTAGGTCGAGTCGACCGCCTTGACCATGACGCCCTCGTGCCCCGCAGCGAGCGCGTCGCGTGAGACGCGGTCGGCAACCGCAGGGTCGGTCGTCACCTCACCCTCGATCCGGTATGCCGGTGCGATCCGTTCGAGGACCTCGAGCCGCTCGCGCAACGGCCGGTCGATGAGGTCCTCGCCGTCGAGGTGGAGGACGTCGAAGAAGCGGGGGGCGAGCAGCCGGGCGGCGGTCGCGTCGCCGACGTCCTCGGCCGCGACCTCCTCGGCGTTGACGTCGGCGTGGACGCCGGCGTCCAGCGGGGACAGAGCTGTCGCGCGCCTGGCCTCGGCCCGCTGCTCGTCGGTGCCGAAGCGGCTCATCGTGTCCTGGAAGGGTCGGGGCGAGCCGTCGTCGTCGAGCATGAGCGTCTCGCCGTCGAGGATGACCGACTCCACCGGCAGCGACAGCGCGACGTCGACGATCTCGGGAACGCGCGAGGTGATGTCGGCGAGCGAGCGGGTGTGGACCCGGACCTCGTCGCCCCTGCGGTGCACCTGGATCCGGGCGCCGTCGAGCTTGTGCTCGACCGACGCCTCGCCGGTGACCTCGAGAGCGGCACCGACGTCGGCCGCGGTCGAGGCGAGCATGGGCTGGACCGGGGTGAGGACGGCGAGCCCGACGTCGGCGACGGCCTGGGGGTCGGCGAGCGCGAGCCGCACCGTCCCGGCGAGCGAGCCGCTGAGCATGACCGCCCGTCGGACGTCGGCGAGCGGCAGGCCGACCGCCTTGGCGAGCCCGTCGGTGAGGACGCCCTCGAGCGCCCCGGTGCGCATCTCGCCGGTCATCGCCCGGGCGAGATGGTCCTGCTCGTCGGTCGTGGCGCGACCGAACAGCCCGGTGAGGGCGTCGTTGCGCGCACCGGTCGACCCCGACCCGCTCATCCCGGCGATCTCGTCGAGGACGGCGTCGACGTCACCGACGGTGAGCGACGACTCGGTCGCGGGAGTCGCGGCCTTCCGTGCGGAAGCGACGGTGCGGTAGCCGAGCCCGATGGACCCCTGGCGCAGCCGACCGAGGAGGAGTCCCACGGCCGCCTCGGCCTCGTCGGGCGCGAGGTCGCGCAGGAGCGCACCGAGCAGCTCGGTCTTGGCCGTGCGCGACTGCGTCGCCGCGAGCGCCGAGGCGGTCTCGACGAGGCGGGCGAACGGCATACCTTCGTCTGTCGGAGGGGCGCTCACTCGGAGGCGGACTGCTCGCCGGCGATGTTGACCATCCAGCCGATGCCGAAGCGGTCGGCGCACATGCCGAACTCGTCGCCCCACATCTGCTTCTCGAGCGGCACCTGGACCTGGCCACCGTCGGAGAGCCGGTCCCACCAGCCGCGCAGCTCGTCGGAGTCGTCACCGGAGAGGCTGATCGCGATCGAGGAGCCCTCCATGCGCGGCATGCCGGGCGGGGTGTCGGAGGCCATGAGGGTGAAGCCGGAGGGGGTCTCGAGCTGGGCGTGCATGACGCCGTCAGCCGGAGGCGCGTGCTCCGGGTCGCCGCCGCCGAAGTCACCGAAGGTCGAGACGTTGAGCTCGCCGCCGAAGACGTCCTTGTAGAACTCCATGGCCTGGCGAGCGTTGTCGGCGAACTGGATGTAGGGGTTGAGTGTCGATGCCATGACCTCAACGTAGACCCGACCGCCGACAGCGAGAACCCCCTCGACGCACGGGGTCGAGGGGGCTCTCGCGGGTGGTGCGGGTGGGTCAGCGACCGTGACGGCGGTAGGCGTGGATGACCGACGGGCGCGGCTGCCCGTCACCGCGGTAGGGGAAGTGCGAGACGACGTTGTCGGGGCTCGCGTTGCCGACCTCGCCCGGGTGCTGCACGGCGACCATGACCGAGTCGGGACCGAGGATGACCGGGCCGCAGGTCTCGGCGCCGACCGGCACCGAGAGGAACTGCTGCAGTCGGCCCTTCTCGGCACCCTCCAGCGGCATGACGTAGAGGGCGTCGCAGTAGTTGAGCGTGCCCGGCATGCCGTCGGTGGAGATCCACAGGTTGCCTTCCCTGTCGAAGGCGACGTTGTCGGGGCAGCTGATCGGGCTGACCTCGCTCTTGTCGTAGCCGTTGAAGAAGGTCTGCGGGTCGTCGGGGTTGCCGGCGACGAGGACGATCTTCCACGTGAAGGTCAGCGCGCCGTGGTCGCCACCGGCCTCGGTGAACTCGGTGACGTGGCCGTGCTTGTTGCTCGCGCGAGGGTTCGCCTCGTCGATCTGCGCCGGCGTGCGGGCGGTGTTGTTCGTCATCGCGGCGTAGATGCGGCCGTTGACCGGGTTGGGCTGGACGTCCTCGGGGCGGTCCATCTTCGTCGGGCCGACCTTGTCGGCTGCGAGGCGCGTCCAGACGAGGACCTCCTCGACCGTGAAGCCGGGGACCTTCGAGACGCCGTCGACGACGAGCGGCAGCCACTCGCCGGTGCCGTCGTACTCACCGTCGGCGGCGCCGTCACCGGCGAGGCGCGCGACATAGAGGTCGCCCTCGGAGAGCAGGCGCATGTTGTGGCGCTTGTCGCCCTCGCGGTAGGTGTCCCTGGAGAGGAACTTGTAGATGTAGTCGAACCGCTCGTCGTCACCCATGTATGCCGCGACCCGCCCGTCCGCGGTGAGCGTCACCGTCGCGCCCTCGTGCTTGAAGCGGCCGAGCGCGGTGTGCTTCACCGGCGTCGACGACGGGTCCTGCGGGTCGACCTCGACGATCCAGCCGAAGCGGTTGACCTCGTTGGGCTCGGCGACGACGGAGAAGCGGTCCTGGACGCGCTCCCAGCCGCGACCCCCCGAGGTGATGCCGTAGCGCTTGAGCCGGCCCTGCGGGTCCGGGGCGCCCGTGGAGTTGAAGTACTGGTTGAAGTTCTCCTCGCCCGAGAGGTAGGTGCCCCACGGCGTCTCGCCGCCGGCGCAGTTGTTGAGGGTGCCGAGGACCCGCTCGCCGCTCGGGTCGTCGGAGGTGCGCAGGTGCACCGAGCCGGCGGCCGGGCCGTCGACGGCGAACGGGGTGTCGGTGTGGATGCGGCGGTTGCGCCTGCCGCCCTGGACCCAGCGCCACGGGCTGTTCGCGTTGCGTCGGGCGACCTCGGTGACGGTGATGCCGTGGGCGGCCTGGACGATCTCGAGCTGCTCGTCGGTGAGGTCGGCCGAGGAGCCGACGCCGCGGAACATCAGCTCGTCGTTGGTGTACTCGTTGTTGAAGGCGAGCAGGCCCCTGTGGGCACCGTTGTCGCCCGGACCTCCCTGCATGAACTGGACGTAGTCGCAGTTGTAGCCCGCCTGCTCGCGCTGCGCGGCCGGCGTCTGGTTGTCGAAGTCGAAGGCCGGGGTGCCGGCGAAGAGCGGGTCGCCCCACGAGATGACCGGTGCCCAGTCGAAGCCCTCGGGGACCTTGACGGCGTCGACGTTCGCGGGCGTCGGCGCGATGCCGGTGAAGCCGAGTGCGCCGCCCTTGCCGGCGCCTGCCGCACCGGTCCCAGCCCCGGTGGCACGCGACGCGGGCGCGGCGGCGGCGGACGGCATGGTCCACGCGGTGAGGCCGACGAGCGCGGCGCCCGCGCTTCCGGCGCGCAGGGCTGCCCGACGCGAGACGCCGGCGGCGACGAGGTCGCCGAAGTAGGTGTTGTCCGACGTGTTCGGCACGTCCTGGTCGCAGGCGTTGCCGCAGCGGTACTGGCAGGTCATCGAGCTGCGGCCGCCCTCGTGCGAGCGGGTGAAGAGCGGGAGCAGTCGGGCGGGAGTCGTCACGTCGGATCCTTCGTCAGGGGCGCGGGAGGGCCGCGAGGGGCAGCCGTGCCGACGCTAGGGACGCCGGGGGCCCTCCCGTCGTCGTCGTGGTGAACGTCCGGTGACGGGTCGTCGACGGGTGGGAGGCTGGCGAGGTGGCGCCCCGTCAGGACACGGTCCGGGAAGGGCTGCGGACGGCATACGACACCGCTCGCTGACCGCCGGTGGTAGGCAGGGGGCATGTACCTCGAGAACGTCGTCGTCGACGCCCGGGACCCACGCCGCCTCGGCCGCTTCTGGGAGGAGCTGCTCGGGTGCGCGACGCTGACCGACGAGGACGCGAGCTATGAGACGCGGCTCGTCGTCCCCGACGGGCCGAGCCTGGACCTCTGCTTCGAGCTCGTCGACGAGCCGCCGCGCCCGAGCCCGCGGCTGCACCTCGAGGTCTACGGCGGCGAGACCGAGGAGCAGGCTGCGGTCGTCGAGCGCGCCCTCTCGCTCGGCGCCAGCCACCTCGACATCGGCCAGCGGGACGTGCCGTGGGTCGTCCTCGCCGACCCCGAGGGCAACCCGTTCTGCGTCATGGAGGCGCGACCGGAGTATGCCGTGTCGGGACCGCTCTCGTCGTTGCCCCTCGACAGCGCCGACGTCGAGCGCGACCTTGCCTTCTGGGCCGAGCTCTCGGGCTGGGTCCCAGTGGACAGCGCGATGCCCGGGGCGCTGCGCCACGCCAGCGGCCGCGGACCGCTTCTCGAGCTCTGCCCCGAGCCGCGCCCCAAGGAGGCGGGACGCAAGAACCGCGTGCACCTCGACATCCGGCTCGAGTCCGGCGACGACGCCGACGCGACGGCCCAGCGCGTGATCGACCTCGGCGGAGCTCGCTTCGAGCACGACTGGGGCGACCTGCCGTGGCAGGTGATGACCGACCCGTCGGGCAACGAGCTGTGCCTCCTGCCCGCGCGTTCCGGGGCTGCCTCAGCGGACGGGTCGCAGGACGCCTGAGTCGAGCAGCGCCGTCACGCCCTCGGCGACGATCGCCGCGGCGTCCGGGTGCGGTCCCAGCTCGGCGACGACGGCCTCGACGGCGTCGGAGCGGGTGATCGGCTGCTCGGCCCGGCGCCACAGCACCTCGCCGACGGGGCCGAGCCGGACGGGGCGCTCGCCGATGAGCAGCAGGGTGCCGTCCTCGCCGTGCACGACGTCACGCCAGGGGCAGCGCACGAGCCGTTCGCCGCCGAGGTCGTCGACCCCGTCGCCCGCGACGCCTGCCGTCCGTGCCGTGTCGGCTGGTGGGAGTGTCGTCGTCCAAGGAGCCCTTGGTCCCGAGCGGGACCACGTCCCTGCGGGGTCGAGAAGATCGGCGATGAGGTCCACGCAGTCGCCGATCTCGCTGTAGCGCAACACATACGGCCCGCCGGAGCGGCCCGCTGCCTCGGCGAGGCGCTGCAGCGGGCGGTCGACCATCGGGAGCGACGAGCTCTCCGGGATGACGGCGACGAGCGCGTCGACGAGCGGGAGGGTCGTGAGCTGGGGCACCTGCCGTCCCGGGTCGCGTTCGAGGACGACGAGAGCCTCGAGGTATGCCGTGTCGGGCTCTCGCAGACCGAGCTCGGCCGGGCTGAACTCGGCCTTGTCCCACTGCGACCCGTGGTCGACGACGACCGAGACGGGCTTGCGGTAGGGCGCCACCCGGCGGTCCTCCTCAAGGACGACCGTCTCGTCCGAGAGGTAGCCGAAGTGGCGGCCGAGCTCGCGCGCGGCGGTCGACTTGCCCGTCCCCGACGGGCCGACGAGGGCCACCGCGCGCGGGCCGAGGCTGAGGCCGGCTGCGTGGAGCATGAGGGCGGAACCACGACGGCGGCCGATGGAGGCGAGCGTGAGGGCGCGCGAGACGGCATACGGGATGGTTCGGGGAGGCTCGTTCCCGAAGAGGCGGTATCCCACTGCCCCGGGTGGGACGTCGCCGACGTGGAACGTCTCGAGATCGTGGGAGCCGCCGGGTGAGCGGCCGTGGGAGTCGCCGTGGGAGTCGCCTACGCCTTCGGCGACTCGGCTTCGGGCACCCTGCCACAGCTCGGTGAGCCGGGCGGCGACGTCCGGGTCGACACCGTCCAGGCGCAGCGACCAGCGGAGGCCGAAGGCGTCGATGACGAGGTCGTCGCTCACGTCCGCATCCTCGCAGGTGCGGGCTCCGGTGGGAGTGGCCTGCGGAGATGCCCCGGACGCTGTTGACGTGGCGGCACGTCGGTCATACTGACCCGGAACGCACGGATGGAGAAGTCATGACCCTGACGCGAACGGGCGCGCACCCGCACGAGGACCTGCTGGCCGAGGTCTCCGGTGTGCTGTCCTCGGTGGACGAGCTGCACGACTACGTCACGCGGGTCGTCCATGCCGTCCGCCGGCACGTCACCGGCTGCGACGAGGTCGGCGTGACCCTGCTCGTCGACGGGCGTCCGAGCACCGCGGCCTACACGACCGTGACGACGCTCGAGGTCGACGCCGTGCAGTACCAGCTCGACCAGGGCCCCTGCCTCGAGGCGGCGCGGGAGCGGACCGAGGTGGTCGCGACGATCGGCGACGGTGGGGACCGGGGCGACGCGACGCAACGCTGGCCGCTTTTCGCCGAGGCGGTGCGGCGCGACGGGATCCAGTCGCTCATGGCGCTGCCGCTCGTCAGCGGTGCCGAGTGCGTCGGCGCGCTCAACCTCTACAGCGAGACGCCGCACGCCTTCGACGACTTCGATGCCTCGGTCGCGAGGGTCGGTGCGGCCCGGGCCGCCGACGCGATCGTCGCGGTCACCGAGCTCGACGGCGCTCAACGGCTCGCGGGTCAGCTCGAGCAGGCCATGGCGAGCCGCGCGGTCATCGAGCAGGCCAAGGGTGTCCTCATGGCGCTGCGTGGGATCGATGAGCACGAGGCCTTCGACTGGCTGCGGGCGACGTCGCAGACGCGCAACGTCCGGGTCAAGGCGCTCTCCGAGCAGGTCGTCGCGGGTGTGCGCAACCGCGGCGAGGGGGAGAGCACGGCCTGAGCGGGCGGCCGACGGCGCGGACGGGCGCACTAGAGTCGGCTCATGGCTCGTCCCCACCTCGCCGCGCTGATGGAGGACGCGTGGAACCGTCGCAAGAGCGACACTCTGCGCGGGCGCGGCTGGGGGACCAAGATCGTGCCGCACACCGGCTACGGCAGCTTCGGCTTCGTCCGGGTCCTCGCGCGCGTGCTCATGTCGCGCGACCCCATGCGCCCGGTCTCGGGTGACGCGGCGGGCAGCGTCCAGTCGCTGCGGTCGGCCGACGAGGAGACGCGCGGCTGGCGGGCGTTCGTCACGTCGCCGGCCATCGACGTGCCTGTGACGATCCGGATCGGCGACCGCGTCATCGACGGTCGCACCGACCGCTCGGGCCTCGTCGACATCGTCGTCCACGGTCATGGGCTCGGGCCCGGATGGCACCAGGTCGAGATCGAGTCGCCGCTCGCGCGGCCGCGCACGGCGTCGGTGCTCATCATCGGCACCCGCCAGACCTTCGGGCTCGTGAGCGACATCGACGACACCGTGCTGTCGACCTCGCTGCCGCGCCCGCTCATCGCCGCGTGGAACACCTTCGTCAAGGCCGAGGGCACGCGCAGCCCGGTGCCGGGCATGGCGACGTTCTATCGCGAGCTCATGGACTCGCACCCGGGCATGCCGGTCATCTACCTGTCGACCGGCGCGTGGAACACCGCCCCCTCGCTCACCCGCTTCCTGCGGCGCAACGGCTACCCGCCGGGCCCGATGCTCCTCACCGACTGGGGCCCGACGCACACCGGCTGGTTCCGCTCGGGCCAGGACCACAAGCGGTCCGCGCTCGCGCGCCTCGCCCGGGAGCTGCCTCACGTCCAGTGGCTGCTCGTCGGAGACGACGGGCAGAACGACCCGAAGATCTACACCGAGTTCGCCACCCGGCGCCCGGAGGCGGTGCGCGCCATCGCGATCCGTCAGCTGAGCGTCGGCGAGCAGGTCCTCTCGCACGGCATCCCGGTCGCCAACGACGACCTCGCGCCGGCACCGACCGAGGACCTCGCGGCGCCCGTCGTGCGGGCCCACGACGGCTATGCGCTGTCGCGGCTCGTCGCACCCATCGTCGACGGTGACGTCGTCGATCCCGAGGCCGGCGCACGCGCGCTCGAGGCCTCCGACATGTGGGGAGTGTGAAGCCATGCCCGAGCTGCCCGAGGTCCAGGCGCTCGTCGACTTCCTCGCGTCGCGCACGGCCGACCTGGCCGTGACCGGCGTCGAGCTGGGGTCGATCTCTGTGCTCAAGACGTTCAACCCGCCGCCGGAGGCGCTCGTCGGTGCGCCGGTCGACTCGGTGTCGCGGCACGGCAAGTTCCTCGACCTCGACTGCGGCGGGACGCACCTCGTCTTCCACCTCGCCCGCGCCGGGTGGCTGCGCTGGTCCGAGTCGCTCTCCGAGACGCGACTCCGTCCTGGTAAGTCGCCGATCGCCCTGCGGGTGCGCATGTCCGACGGGTCCGGCTTCGACCTCACCGAGGCCGGGACGAAGAAGTCGCTCGCGGCATACATCGTCTCCTCACCCGACGAGGTGCCCGGCATCGCGGCGCTGGGGCCAGACCCGCTCGCGGAGTCGTTCTCGCTCAGCGACTTCCGCGCGATCCTCGGCAGCCGCAACGCCCAGGTCAAGGGCGTCCTGCGCGACCAGCACATCCTCGCTGGCGTCGGCAACGCCTACTCCGACGAGATCCTCCACGTCGCCAAGCTGTCGCCCTTCGCCATCGCGTCCAAGCTCGACGACGAGCAGACCGAACGCCTGTATGCCGCGTTGCGCGAGACGCTGTCGGCGGCCGTCCTCGCGGCGTCGGGCAAGCCGGCCGCCGAGCTCAAGGACGCCAAGCGCGCCGGGATGCGCGTCCACGGCCGGACGGGCCAGGTGTGCCCCGAGTGCGGTGACACGGTGCGTGAGGTGTCGTTCGCGGACTCGTCGCTGCAGTACTGCGCGACCTGCCAGACCGGCGGCAAGCCGCTCGCCGACCGCCGCACGAGCAAGTTCCTCAAGTAGCGCCGCCCGTGAGGTGAATGCTTTGCAGACCGAGCGCTGACGCAGGGTTCACCCGCTGTCCGTCTGCACGCCCCTCGCTGGTCGCGCTGTGCCGCAAGGGTGCTCGGCATGGACGCCACACGCCGCACAGCCCTCCGCGCCGGCCTCGCCGTCGGCTCCGCCGCGCTCGTCACCGGAGCTGCGGGCGTCGCTAGCGGGGCTCCTCGCGCCGACGCACGCCCCACCGCCGCCGCCGTCATCCCACGCTCCGACCCCTTCACGCTCGGTGTCGCGAGCGGCGACCCGGAGCCCGACGGCTTCGTCATCTGGACCCGCCTCGCCGTGGAGCCGCTCGCCGCCGACGGACGAGGAGGTATGCCGACCTCGCGCTTCCAGGTCAACTGGCAGGTCGCGTCGGACGAGCGTTTCGACGACGTCGTGAGGGCCGGTGTAGTGACGGCCGACCCGGCATGGGCGCACTCGGTGCACGTCGAGGTCGCCGGGCTCCAGCCCGGCCGCGAGTACTTCTACCGCTTCCGCCTCGGCCCGCACCTGTCGCGGTCGGGCCGTGCGCTGACGACCCCGGCGCCGGGCTCGTCCCCGACGTCGCTGCACATGGCGTTCGCGTCCTGCTCGAACTACCCGGCAGGTCTCTTCACGGCATACGCAGCCCTGGCCGCGGAGCGGCCCGACGTCGTGCTGCACCTGGGTGACTACCAGTACGAAGGCGGCGGCACCGGCATCGGGCGCACGCACGCGGGGCCGGAGACGACGACGCTCGCCGGCTACCGCCAGCGGCACGCGCAGTACAAGACCGACCTCGACCTCCAGGCCGCACACGCCGCGGCGCCGTGGCTCGTCGTGTGGGACGACCACGAGGTCGACAACAACTACGCCGACGACATCGCCGACCGCGCCGTTGAGCGACCCGGCTTCGTCGAGCGCCGGGCCGCGGCCTACCGCGCCTACTACGAGAACATGCCGCTGCGGCGGCGCTCCGTGCCCGCCGGCCCCGACCTCGACCTCTACCGCCGCAGCACGTGGGGCGACCTCGCGACCCTGCACATGCTCGACACGCGCCAGTACCGCAGCGACCAGGCGTGCAACGACGGCTACAAGGACTGCCCGGCCGCCGACGACCCGTCGCGCTCGCTGCCCGGCCTCGACCAGGAGCGGTGGCTCCTCGACGGGTTCCGCGACTCGCGGCAGCGGTGGGACATCCTCGGCCAGCAGGTCTTCTTCGGCCGTCGTGACAACGACCCGAGCGCCGCGACGACGGTGTCGATGGACTCGTGGGACGGCTACCGCCCCTCGCGCCAGCGCGTCACCCAGGGCTGGGTCGACGCGGGCGTGCGCAACCCCGTTGTCCTCACCGGTGATGTCCACGCCCACTGGGCCGGCGACCTCTACCTCGACTACGACGCGGTGGGCAGCACGAAGCCGGTCGGCTCCGAGCTCGTCACGTCGTCGATCACGTCCGGTGGCAACGGCTACGACGAGGCGGACGGCACCCACCCGTGGGCTGCGTGGAACCCCAACCTCCGCTTCTGGACCAACCTGCGCGGCTACGTCTCGACGACGATCACGCCGACCGAGATGACTGCGCGGTTCCAGTGCGTGCCCTTCGTGACGACGCCGGGTGCCGAGGCCTTCACCCGGGCGACCTTCGTCATCGAGGACGGCGTGCGCGGGCTCCAGCAGGAGCAGGCGGCGCCGCAACGCGAGCTCCGATCGAGCCGGACCGACGCGCAGAAGATCGCCGACACCATCGCGGCCGAGACCCACGCCGACTGACCCCTTCCCTCCTTGCGTCCGGCAGTGTGGTGGCCATGCCGTCAGGTTGCCGGACGCAAGCGGGTGCGCCTCATCGCGTAGCGTCGAGGGCATGAGCCAGTTCCTCCAGGTGCAGCCGACCGACCTCGCCGACGACGCGGTGGTCCTCGACATCCGCGAACAGGACGAGTGGGACCGCGGGCACGCGCCCGGCGCCCTGCACATCCCGATGAGCGAGCTGCCCGCGCGCGTCGACGAGCTCGCCCCCTTCCTCGAACGCGACGAGACCGTCGTCGTCACCTGCCGCAGCGGCGGCCGCGTCGCGCGCACCCTGCCCTGGCTCGAGCAGCAGGGCTACGAGGTCGCCAACCTCGACGGTGGCATGCGCGGCTGGCACGCGGCCGGCAAGCCGATGGAGACCGCCGACGGCAGCGACCCGCAGGTTCCCTGACCCGAGCCGACCCGACCCGCCGTCCCGCTGCTCCACGCGTCAGGGCAGTGCGGTGAAGGCGCTCGTCACCCGCACCTGCTCCTCGTCGAGCCACGGCTCGACGGCGTCGACGATCCGCTTCCGCGTGGCCTCGTCGAGGACGAGCACCTCGAGGTGCAGCACGCCCGTGGTGGCGTCGCTCCACGAGGCCTGGTGCCCGGGCAGGGAGGACAGCGCGTTCTGCGCGGCGCGGACGGTCGCGTCGCTCGGAAGATCGCGACGTTGCTCGACGCAGAGCCCGCCCTTCCAGATGGCGCGCAGCGTCTCGCGGGCCGCAGCCGCGTCCCCGGTGACGAGCACGTTGAACATCGAGGACCCGTCGGACACCCAAGAACCGATGTAGCCGTCGAGGGTTCGGAGCCGCTCCGAGAGAGCGTTCTGCGCCTCGGGCGAGCCGCCCCCGGGACGTCCGCCACCGGCATACGGGTCGTCGCAGAGCTGCGGGAAGCGAGGGCTCGTGAGCTGCGGCGGCAGCGTGACCCCCGTGGGCGGCGTGAGGGAGAGTGGGCGGGTCAGGGTGAGGGTGCCGGACGTCCCGCGCGCCGGGTCGAAGTGCCCGACCGCCCACACGTCCATCTCCGACCAGGTGAGCCCGTTGCCCCGCTCCGCGCCCAGGGCTTCCCAGTCGACCTCGCCGTCGATCATCGGGCCGCCGCACTGTGGCGGCCACGAGGTCTGGATCGCACCGAGGCAGAGCTCGACGTCGGCAGTCGGAGACTCCTGCATGAGCATGCCGCGCCCCACGACCTCCTTCCCGAGGTCGACGACGGTGCCCATCGGGGACGACGGCGACGGTGAGGCCGTCGGCGCCGGCGTGGGTGTGGCCCCGGAGCTCGTCGTCTGCGTGCCGCAGGCGCTCGTCGCGCCGAGCGTCACGAGAATGGCGGTGGCGAGCACGGCCCGGCGTCGTCGCACGAGAACCTCCTGGTGTGTGTGCGAGTTGGACGCGCCGCTGCCCGCTGCGGTTCCCGGCCCGACGACCGCAGCGCACCCGCAGCCGAAACGCAGCGGCATACCGAAGTCTTCGTGGTGGCGGGGCGGTCGCCTCGCCACAGTGGGGTTCGCGGACCCCTGATCCTCGAGGAGCGCAGTGAAGACAAAGCGTGCGTATGCCGGTCTCGCCAGTGCGGTGCTGGGTGCGGCCCTGATCTCGGTCGCCGTGCCGACGGCCGGTGCCACGGCAGGACAGACCGGTGCGGCCAGCCTGGTGGCGTCGGAGGACCTGTCGTGGAGCCTCTACAACCTCGACGGCGGCCGGATCACGGCCGGCTTCGACGGTTACAGCAGCACCTCCGGCCGCCACGAGGGGATCGACATCGCACGAGCCTCCGGCTCGCCCGTCCGCGCCCTCATCGGCGGCACGGTGACCAACGTCGTGGAGTCCGACGCCTACGGCATGTCGACGATCGCGATCTACAACGCGACGTTCGACAAGACGATCGTCTACCTGCACTCGAACCCGCTGGACACCCTGCGCGTCAACCAGTCGATCGCGCGGGACGAGAAGATCGGCACCGAGGCGTCCCGTGGTGCGGGTGGCGTGCACACGCACGTGGAGATGCGGATCGGCTACAGGACGCTCGCGGCCCGCAGCAGCGACTCGACGCTCGACAACCCGAACCCGAACGACTTCTGGCGCGCTCGGGGCTACAACATCCGCTGACCTCGGTCGCGCGGCAGGGAACCGCAGCGGATCCGCAGTGGTTTCGCAGCGGCACGTCCGATGCTGCAGCCAGCAAGGTGGGGTGCCGCGTGCCTGGGGGCGCGGCACCCCACCGGCGGTTCACCGGCATCCCATCGGAACCGCATGGGAAGCGCATCGAAACCGCATCGGCGACCGGCCCGGTGCCGCGCCCGGTCACGACTTGGCATCTCGCCCCCCGACCTGCACCCGCACGGTGACGCCGGTCCCTAGGGTGCCTGCGTGATCGCGCTCGACGACGTCCTCCTCATGCTCGGCCTGCTCGCCTGCGGCACCGTGGTGGGCGCGGTCGCGGCCGCGGTGGCCGAGCGCTCGGCAGCACGCGGTGCCACCGCAGCCAGGGCCGGGCGCGCCGTGACCGTGCCCGTGCTCGTCGGGTCGGGTGAGGCCCAGCGCCGGGGGCGAGCCTTCGTGGACGGAGACGACGTCGTCGTCATCGGTCCGGGCACGCACCTGCGGGTGTCCCGAGCGGCGTTCCGCAGCACCGGACAGCGGCGCGTCGGTGTCAACGAGGAGCTGCTGGAGTTCGCGGAGCAGCGGGGGTTCGTCGACGCGGCAGGGGGCCGCCACCTCGTTGGTGCCGTGGAGGAGTGGGGCCCCGCGCTCGAGGCCCAGCTCGACCGGCCCCCGCGTCCGGCGGGGCGCTGGCGGCGGCTCCGGGCAGCGCTCCCCACGACTCCTCTGGTGCTCGTTGCGCTGGCACTGCTCGCCTTCACCGGCTTCCAGGCCCTCTGGGCGATGGGCCACGACGTCGACGCGACGCTCGTGCGGCTCGTCGACCATCCCGACGAGGGCTACACCGACTGCGGCGTCCGCTGGCCTGCGCCCGGCGGCGCAGACGCCCTGCCGAACTACGCCGAGATCGACTGCTACGAGCCCTTCCCCGCCGTCGGCGACACCGTCCGAATCCGCGCCTTGGCGAGCCCTCTCGAGGGTTCGGCCCTCGACCACGAGGGGACCTACGAAGGGCTGACGCTCATCACCGGCCTCGCCGCGATCGCCTCCGGGGTCGGGGTCGTCGTCGGAGCGACCGCGAGGCTGCGTCGACCGCCCGTGCGGCTCGCGCCGATCGCGGCGGCGGCTGTCACCGTGGCCCCACCCGTCGAGGTGTCGAGCGATGCCGACCTCCTCGCGCTCCTCGACGCGCTCGCGGTGCGTGAGGGGTGGCAGGCGTCCGGGACGGGCGCGGCGCCGGACCAGCCGGCATACGCCCCACTCCTCATGGCGCTCGGAAGCGCTCGCTGGTGGCCTGCCGCGGTGCTGGCCGCTGGCGCGTGGCTCGTCGACGGAATCCCCGGGCCTTTGCGGGCAGGGCTCGCCGCGGGCGCCGCGGCCGCCCTCGCGTGGGCCGGGTGGCGTGCGCTCACGACGTGGCTCGCCGTGCGGCGGGCTGCGGTCGGGCCGGTGACGTCGGAGTGGGACTACCGGCTCATCCGCGACGTCGGCGACGAGTGGTTCGCACTGCTCCTCCTCGGCCGCACGCCGCACTGGATGGTCCTCCTCGACGAGCCGGGGCACCCGCCCGTCTCCGGCCGCTGCGGCGTGCGCGGCGACCTCCAGGAGGGCGGGGCGGTGCATCTCCGCATCAACGGTGAGTTCTGGCCGACGATGAGCCCGGTCGTCCGCGTCGACGACGACATCGTCAGCGACATGCGCCACGACGTCCTGGACCGGCTGCGCGGCACTCAAGGCTAACGGCCACCTGCGGCGCGACACGGCATACGCCGTTATTCGGATGTATGCCGTCCGCCCTAGACATGCGGATACGGTGCCATCGTGGACCCGATCCGTAACCCCTACGCCCCCGGCGCCGGCCAGCGCCCGCCCGAGCTCGCCGGTCGCGACGAGCAGCTCGACGCCTTCGAAGTCGTGCTCGAACGCGTGCGCCGCGGGCGGCCCGAGCGCTCGATCGTCCTCACCGGGCTGCGCGGCGTGGGCAAGACGGTGCTGCTCAACGCGTTGCGGTCAGCCGCTGTTCGCGCGAAGTGGGGCACGGGCAAGCTCGAGGCGCGGCCCGACCAGTCGCTTCGCCGGCCGCTGTCGTCGGCCCTGCACCAGGCGGTGCGCGAGCTCGGCCACGCCAGCGACGAGGAGGTGCAGCACGTCCTCGGCGTCATCAAGGCCTTCGCCCAGCGCGACGCCCCCTCCGGCACGAAGCTGCGCGAGAAGTGGAACCCCGGCATCGACGCCCCGGCCGCGTCGGGTCGCGCCGACTCCGGCGACATCGAGATCGACCTCGTCGAGCTGCTCACCGACGTCGGCGGGCTCGCCGCCGACACCGGCCGCGGCATCGCCGTCTTCATCGACGAGATGCAGGACCTCGGGCCCGACGACGTGTCGGCGCTGTGCGCGGCCTGCCACGAGATCTCGCAGTCAGGGCTGCCGGTCATCGTCGTCGGCGCCGGTCTGCCCCACCTGCCCGCGGTGCTGTCGGCGTCGAAGTCCTACTCCGAGAGGCTCTTCCGCTACTCGCGGATCGACCGGCTCCCGCGCGCGGCGGCCGACGCCGCCCTCGTCGTGCCGGCGGAGGAGGAGGGCGCGGCCTACGAGATCGACGCGCTCGACGCGATGTATGCCGCGACAGGCGGCTACCCCTACTTCATCCAGGCCTACGGCAAGGCCGCGTGGGACAGGGCGCCGCAGTCGCCGGTGACCGCCGACGACGTGCGGGTGGCGGCGCCGGAGGCCGAGGCCGAGCTCGCCGTCGGGTTCTTCGGCTCGCGGTTCGAGCGGGCGACGCCCGGCGAGCGGGAGTACCTGCGGGCGATGGCCGACGTCGCCGTCGCGATCGCCGAGGGAGGAGTCGAGGAGCTCGACGACATCGAGTCGGTGCCGACCGCGGACGTCGCCTCGCACCTCGGCCGCAAACCGCAGTCGCTCTCGCCGGCGCGCGACGCGCTGCTCAAGAAGGGCCTCATCTACTCGGGTGAGCGCGGGCGGATCGCCTTCACCGTGCCGCACTTCGGCCGCTACCTGCGCGAGCAGACCGCCTGAGGAGGGGCGCGGGTCTGGCTCTTGCGTGCGTCGCGCCGGCGACTCAGGCTTGTCCGTCAGGCTCGCGTATGCCGTGCATCCGGGCGTGCAGCGCCCTCACCTCGTCCTCGAGCTCGGGTGCCGGACCGTCGACCCTTACGCCGGGAGCGACCTGCTCGACGGAGAGGGGCAGGACCGGCGACGGCCCGACTCCCCACTCGCGGAGCCAGCCGCCGAGCTGCTCGGTGGAGACGGCATACGCGATGCGTCCGAGGCCGACCCACGCGTGGGCGGCCGAGCACATCGCGCAGTGCTCCCCCGAGGTGTAGACGGTGCAGGCGGACCGGTCGGCCGGGTCCGTGTGGGTCGCAGCCCAGCGGGCGAGCTCGAACTCCGGGTGGCGCGTCTGGTCGCCGTCCTTGGTGCGGTTGCGGTCCTCGTGGAGCACACGTCCCTCACCGTCGACGAGCACCGAGCCGAACGGCTCGTCCCCGGCGTCGAGGGCCTCGCGGGCGAGCTCGACGCAGCGCCGCAGGTGGGTGAGGTCGGTGGCATCGAGGGTCATGGGGAGATCGTCCCAGAGTCGGCGCGCGATCTCGCGGCCCGAACCCGGCCGCGAAGGGTCGGGGGCGGTCAGGCCGTCCGCCGTGCTCGCGGTCGACGGCGGGTGAGCAGGACGCCGACGATGGCGAGCCCGCCCCCGACGAAGGTGAGCGCTGGGGGCACCTCGGACAACAGGGCCCATGCGATGAGCGTGGCGATGAACGGCACGAGGAAGGTCGTCAGCGTGACCTTGCCCGCGTCGCCGCGCGAGAGGACGTAGGCCCACGTCGTGAAGGCGATCGCCGTCGGGAAGATCCCGAGATAGGCGATCCACAGCAGGGTCGAGGCGTCGGCGACGCGGACGACGTCGACGAGCTGCCCCGTCCACGGCAGGCAGGTCACCGTGCCGATGACGCACGCGATCCACGTGACCTCGGCGCCGGGCAGCCGCCCGAGCAACGGCTTCTGGGCGAGGACCCCGATCGCGTAGGTGACCGCCGCGAGGACCGTGAGCCACACCCCGACGGTGTCGCCTGACCCCTCGCCCGAGAAGCCCCGGGCGATCACCGCGACCCCCGCGAAGCCGACCACCATGCCGGCGAGCAGCCACCGGGTCATCCGCTCGCCGAGGAAGACGGTGGCGAACAGCGCGACGAGGAGCGGTCCGATCTGGACGATGAGCGCGGCGGTGCCGGCGTCGACGCGGCGCTCGGCCTCGTTGAGCGCGAGGTTGTAGATGCCGAACCAGCCCACACCGCAGACGACGAGCAGCCACCAGTCGCCCCGCCCCGGCCACGTCGGGCGACGCCGGAAGACGAGGACCCCGAGGGCGAGCGAGGCCACGAGGAGCCGGCCGAGCGAGAGTGCACCCGCAGGCACGTCTTTGCCGAGGTGGCGGATCGCGACGAACGCGGAGGCCCAGAGGACGAGCGTCACCGCCATGGCGAGCAGGACCCGCCACTGGAGGGCTCCGCCGGTCGGGTCGGCCGTGGTCGGGTCGGCCGTGGTCGCGGCGGAGGCGGGCACGTCGGACGCGGGCCGGGTGGCCGTCGGGCCGGCCGTGGTGGGATCGACGGGCGGTGGTGCGGCGCCGTTCGAGAGCGTGGTCACCCGTGCAACGGTAGGCGGAGGGTGCGACACCCTTCGCACGGATTTCGGCCAGATGTGGTCACGTTGCTGCCATGTCCACCGGGCGGGCGGGTTCACTGTCCGACCCGGCTGACCGGCCGGACCGGCGGGACCGGCGGGTTCAGCGCGGTGGAGCCTGTCCGTGGAGGTCGGCGCGCGCGACCTTGCGGTCGGTGGCGATGATCCAGCCGGCCATGACGATGCCGGCGACCGCCGCGAGGAGGAAGAACATGATGGCGATCCCGGGGTAGCCGAGCACCGTCCAGGTCGAGGGCACCCGCATCATGAACGCCGCGCCGACGAGCATGGCGGCGATGATGAGGCCGAGTGTGAGCCGGTTCGCCACCCGCTGCAGCACGAGGTGGAGGCGCTGTTCGTCGATGGCGTCGATCCGTAGCCGGAACTCACCGTCGGCCATGGCGTCGAGGATCCGGTTGGCGCGGCGGGGGAGCTGGGCGGTGAAGTCCTTGGCCTCGATCGCCGCCGAGAGGAGACCTCCCGGCGAGGTCTTGAGACCCGAGGCGAAGATCTCCATGACGTTGTCGCGGATGGACTCGGCCGGGGCGAAGGTCGGGTCAAGGTGAGAGGTCGCCTGGTCGAGGTTGAGCATCGCCTTGCCGATCATCGACATCTCGGCGGGCGGCCGCAGGCCGTGGACCCCTGAGACGCGGCTGAGGTCGACGAGCACCGTGCCGACCTCGAGGTCGGCGCCGCTCGCGACGGCCTCGGAGACGAGGTGGTTGACGTCGTCGCGGAAGGCCGCGGCGTCGTAGCCCTCGACCGGGTGGCCCATCGCCGCGAGGATCGCGGCCGTCTCCTCGCCGTCACCGTCGCTGATCGCCAGCAGCAGCTTGACGACCTCGTCCTGCAGGCGCGGCGAGACCGACGCGGTCATGCCGAGGTCGAGCAGGGCCAGCCGTCCGTCGTCGGTGAGGAGGAGGTTGCCGGGGTGCGGGTCGGCGTGGAGCACGCCCTCGTCGAGGATCATCCGCAGGTAGGCGCGGAAGAGCTCCTCGACGATGGGCCGGGCGTCGAGGTCGGTGAGACCGAACCGCCCGATCTCGGTGACCTTGCGCCCCTCGATGCGGTCCATGGTGAGCAGGCTGCTCGTCGTGTACTCCATCACCGGCTGCGGCACGACGAGGTGCTCGTAGTCCTCGGTGAGGCGCCCGAAGGTCACGAGGTTCTTGGCCTCTCGCCGGTAGTCGAGCTCCCCCGCCAGGGACCGCCTGAACTGGCCGAGGAGCTGCCCGAAGCCGAAGCGGCGACCCGCCTCCGTGCGGCTGTCGGCGACGGTCGCCAGGCGGGCCAGCACCTCCATGTCCCCCCGCACGGTCTCGCGCACCCCCGGTCGCTGGACCTTGACGACGACCTCGTGCCCGTTGCGCAGCGTCGCGGCGTGCACCTGGCCGATCGAGGCGGACGCCAACGGGTCCACCGAGAAGTCGCTGAACCGGTCCCCGATCGAGGCGCCGAGCTCTCGCTCGACGACCTCGCGCACCTCGGCGAAGGGGATCGGCTCCACCGTGTCCTGGAGCCGGGTCAGGGCCGTCGTGTATGCCGGTGGGAGCAGGTCGAAGCGCGTCGACAGCAGCTGCCCGAGCTTGATGAAAGTGGGCCCCATCCGCTCGAGGTCGGCCGCGAACCGCTCCGCGGTCTCCTGGTCGCCGGTGACCGGGTCGTCGGCGTCGGGGCCGTCCGCGGCGAACTCGTCGAGCTGCGCCCCCGAGATGAGGTCGGACCGGCCGTAGCGGCGCAGGAGACGGACGAGGTCCATGTAGCGGCTGTCGAGGGGGTTGCGCATGGGGCACATCTTGGGGCACGTCCTCCCCGTCCTGTCGCCGGGGGCGCCCGGCAGGACGAACGGTGCGCTCAACGCCTACTGGCGCTCGCTCGGCGCCGTCTGACGCCGGACGCCGCGCCCGTCAGTCGTCCATCGCCTCGACGCCGAGCTCCCGCAGCTCGGCCATGCGAGCGCGCATGTGCCGCACCGTCTCGTCCGGCGGGAACGTCAGCCCGGTGACCTCCTCGACGACGCGCAGCGGCTCCTTGGTGCGGTAGGAGCGGGTCGGGTTGCCGGGGAACCGCTTGTCGGTGACGTTGGGGTCGTCCTCGATCGTCCCGACGGGCTCGACCCGGTAGACCCGCGGCGGGCCGTCGCCGAGCGCCAGGGCTGCGGCGAGCGGGGCGCCGTCCCGCGACGCCGTGAGGTAGATGTTGCGCGAGGCCTTGCCCGAGCCGTAGTTGGTGCCCCAGCCGGGCGTGAGCAGGTCTCCCGGCTGCAGGTCGGCACGCGTCCCGTGGAAGAACGGGCCGGGGTCGTCGACCGGTCGCGGCGTCGGCGGCGGGTCGCGCAGCAGGCTGTCGAGCCGCCGCATGAGGACGGCCACGCGGCTGCGTCCCTCGGGTGCCCGCGGGTAGCGCGTGAGGATCTCGACGAGCTCGGGCGTGGCCCGCTTCTGCGAGGCGACGAGGAGGTACTCGCCGACGACCGCGTCCCCGTCGCGCGCGACCTCGCCGGCCCGTGCCGCGTGCGCGGCCGCGCCGAGGATGTGGCGCACCTGCGTGGCCTTCGCCAAGGGATGCAGGTATGCCGCGGCGCACGCGTCGCCCGCAGCGGTCGCCGCGTGCCCCGCAGCCTCGTCGGACGTCTCCTTCCCGGCGCGGTGGGCGTCCGTGGCCGCGGTCCGCTGGAGCCGGCTGCGCGGTGCGCCGTCGACGAAGCGCCGGGCCGCGTCGAGCGCGGCCGCGGGACGGGGGTCGCCGGGGTTCGCGCGCTCGAAGAGGAAGAGGGCCGGCTCGGCGCACGCGACGGCATACGCGACGACGGTGCGGAGCTCACCGGTGGTGAGCTCGAAGTCTCCCGACGTGGTTGGCATTGCCTCGAGTCTCGCACCTACGCGCGCTCGCGTGAGGCGGTCGGAACCCTCGGGCGCCGAGACAGCGCCAGAATGGGCCGATGGCACGCATCACGCACTTCGACCATGTCGGGCTCACGGTCGCGGACCTCGACGCCGCGCTCGACTTCTTCGTGAGCCTCGGGTTCGAGCTCGAGGGACGGATGTTCATGGAGGGCGAGTTCGTCGACACGGTCATCGGGATCCCGGGCTCCCGCTCCGAGATCGCGACGCTCTTCCTGCCCGAGGGAGGCGCGGGCGGCCGGGACGGTGGGCGCACCAAGCTGGAACTGTCTCGATTCGTCCACCCGGACCACGAACCCGGCTCGCCGCAGAACATGTCGACCGAGGTCGGGCTGCGCAACATCGCCTTCCAGGTCGACGACCTCCACGCCGTCGTCGAGCGTCTCGCTGAGGCCGGCTACGGGCTCGTCGGCGGGATCGGCGAGTGGGAGGACATCTGGCGGATGACCTACGTGCGCGGCCCCGAGGGCATCATCGTCGCGCTGGCGCAGCGACTTGACGGAGCGGCCGAGACCTCGGAGGCCTGACCTTCCAGCGTGACGTACCCAGCGGGCGACCGATGTCGGATGTGGTTCCCGCTCAGCGGAATCCGCTGTGGACAAGCCACCGTTTCGAACTGTTGTTCGAGTAGAATCCCTGTATGACGACGAGCAGCCTCGCAAGCGGACAGGACCGGTATGCCGGCCTGCTCGCGGATGCTGCCAGCCTCACCACCGAGCAGCTGCTCGACGTCGTCGAGGACGCCCAGCGCGAGGTCGACGCCGCCCACGCCCGCCAGGCCGTGGCGCTGGCGCACCTGTCGGCGATCGAACCGGTACTGCAGGAGGACGGGACGACGGTCGAGGTGAACCGCGGCCTCGGGCACCAGCGGCTCGACGCCCCCGAGCTCGCCGCCTCCCGGCTCGGGATCTCGGTCCATGTCGCCACCACCCGCGTCGAGGACGCGGTCCGTCAGCTCACCCGCACCCCCGCGCTCGTCGACGCCCTCGCCGCGGGCGAGCTCGACCTGCGCCGGGCCGCGGTCGTCACCGACGAGACCGAGTTCCTCTCCGGCGAGGAGGCAGCAACCGTGGTCACGGCGCTGGCACCTCACTGGGGTGGTGTCACCGTCGGCCCGCTGCGGCGGCTCGCCGCCCGCACGGTCGCCCGGCTCTTCCCCGAGACCGTCGCCGACGAGGCCGAGCGGGTCCGGGCACGCCGGACCCTGACCCGGGTCACCGGTGAGCACGGCGTCGACACGTGGCGCGGCGACGTCCTCGTCGAGCAGTCGCGCCCCGCGTGGGCCGCCGTCACCGAGCTCGCCCGCCGGCTCGTGCGTGAAGGCCACGCCGACTCGTTGGCGCAGGCGCGTTCGGACGCGATGACTCGGCTCATCCTCGGACACAGCGACGTCAAGGTCGTCCTCCACGCCACCCGCGCCGCCGGGGCCGAGAACGTCGTGGGTGATGTCACCCCCAGCGCTCGAACCGCCCCCGAACCTTCGGAGACGTCCGGATGGGTCGAGGTCGGCGGCTTCGGTGCTCCCGGTACGGCCTTCGTGCCGGCCGACGCGCTTGCTTCCACGGGCGCCCCGCGATCCCGCGACCACCGACCGCGACTCGCCTGCCACCCCGGCACGGGAGCGCTGACCGACGGACACGTCCCCGCCGGACTCGCCCCCGGGGGCGACCTCACCCGCACCGTCCCCACAGGCCCCGCCGACGCGACCGATACGAAGGTCGGGCAGTCGTGCTCGACCTACCGGGTGGCTGCGGCCATGGTCCGGTTCGTGCGGCTGCGCGACGGGTCCTGCCGGTTCCCCGGATGCTCCACCCCCGCCCGCCAGTGCGACCTCGACCACGTCAGACCCTGGCCCACCGGACCCACCGCCACCACGAACCTCATCTGCCTGTGCCGGCGCCACCACCGCATCAAGCAACGCGACGGCTGGACCGTCCGGCTCCACCCCGACGCCACCGTCACCTGGACCGACCCCACCGGCAGGACGTCCACGACGATGCCCGTCGACCACCTCCACCTGGCGGCGACCTCCCCCACTGCGGGTTCGGACCCGGCCGCGCCCATGTCGCCTCCGGGCCAGGCCGCGCCCTTGTCGCACCCGGGCTCGCCCGCACCGCGGCGGCACATCGACCTCAGTCTCCTCGACGACGACCTCTCCGAACTCCTCATCGATCACCTCGCCCGAGGCGCCCAACGCCGGCGCCACTCACGAGGCTTCAGCCGGCACATCACCTTCGAAGCGGACGAGCTCCACGACGGCGCGCCCTCCCGCCCGCCGGACTGGGTATGGCCGCAACAGGCCTACGAGCCGCCGCCACCACCCGAACCACGCCGCGACGTCATCCCGTTCTGAACCCGCCACCCGCGAACCCAGGGGTGCCGAGAGCGCTCAGGATCCGGACCGCGGCCGCCAGCCGGGTGGCGGGTCCTCGCCGACGCGCCCGTCCACGGACTCGCGGAGCAGGTCGGCGTGCCCGGTGTGGCGGCCGTACTCCTCGACATGGTCGAGCACGAGCCGACGCAGGCTTACCGCCTCGCCGTCGGGGCCGGTGCGGGCGATCGGCTGGTCCAGCCCACCCTGCGCGACGAGCCGGGCGAGCGTGGTGCGGGAGCGCGCGACTGCCGCGTTGTAGCGCCGGTAGAGCGACTCGACCGAGTCCTCCGGCGTGAGCGTGAGGTCCCAGTCCTCGTCCTCGTCCCACCCGTTGTCGTCCCAGTCCGGCGGCATCTCCTCACCCGCGAGCTTGACGAAGAACGCGTAGTCCTCCTGCACGGCAAGGTGCTTGAGCAGCGCCCCGAGCGACAGCGTCGAGGGCCCCAGCGTGGCGGCGAGACCGGCGGCGTCGAGCCCGTCCGCCTTCCACCGGAACGTCCACCGCAGCCGGTCGAGCGCGCCCACCACGTGCTCCGCCTCGGTCCCGCTCAACGGCGGCTCCCACGGCGTCTCCTCGCTGCCCGGCACCGGGTCGCTCACGACCCCTCCCCGGCACCGGAACGACCGTCCGTATGCCGTCCGCCCCCGTCCTGCGCGCCCGTCCCGTTCGCGCCCGTGCCGTCCGTGCCCGTCGCCTCCGCGCCCGTCCCGTCCGCGCACGTCGCCTCCGCGCCGGTCGCGCCCGTGCCCGTCGCCTGCACGTCCGTCCCGTCCGCGCCCGTCGCCGGCACGCTCGTCCCGTCCGCGCCGGTCGCCTCTGCCTGCATCCGGGACTCGAGGACGGCGAGGTCGCGCTCGGCGAACTGACGGTGCCACCACTCCTCGTTGAGCAGGGTGTCGAGGCACTCCTTGACGGGGAAGCTCTCACCCGCCGGAGGCCATCCGACCCCGTCGACCGGGTCCGTCGTCGCGGCGAGCCTCCCGTCGGTGAGCCCGGAGAGGAAGGCCCGGACCTTCTCGAACCGGTCGCGCCGCAGCTCGAGCGCCTCGTCGAGCGAGGGGCGGGCGTCGCGGTCCTGCGGGACGCCGGGCGTCGGCCGCATCTCGTCCCACGGCAGCTCGAGCGGGTGCCACGGCGACGGGTCGCCCAGGATGCCGCGGCTCAGCCACGAGCTCGTCGCGAAGGGCAGGTGCCGCAGCGTCTGAACGAACGACCACTCTCCCTCGACGCTCTCGTGCACCACCTCCGGGTCGGTGTCCGCGAGCCGGCGGGCCCGCTCGACCGTGCCCGCCCACACAGCATCGAGGGTCTCCCACGCCGCGCGGTAGCCGTCCGGGTCGGTGGGGTGCAGGGTGGCGCGCTCGGGGTGGAGCCGGTCGAGCTCGGCCTCGATGAGAGGACCGACGTCGATGCCGTTGACGGTGAGCCCTTCGACCTCGCCCCAGATCTCGACACCGGCGAGGTAGGCGCCACGCACCCTCACCTTCTCGAGGGCGACGTTGCGCAGGTCGACCCGGCTGAGGTCGATGGAGGTCATCGTCGAGCCGGTGAGGTCGACGCGGTTCCAGGACGACCCGCTGAGGTCGACGTGGTCGAGGACGGCGCCGAGCAGCTCCTCGTCGCGGAACTCACGCACGCCCGCGCCGGAGGCCCCGCCGGAACCTCCGTCCGCCGACCCATCCACGGGCGCCCCGGAGCTCACAACGTCCTCAGGAACTCGACCGACCGCTCGAGCACCAGCCGGGTCGCTCCCTCGTCGTAGCCGTCGAGCGAGCTGTCGGCGAAGAGGTGGCCGTCGCCGGGGTAGAGGAACATCTCGGCCCCGGGCGTGGACTCGACGAACGGCCGCGCCACGTCGATGTCGCCCTCGTCGACGAAGAACGGGTCCTTGTCCATCGCGTGGATCTGCACCGGCACCCCCGGCGGCCACGTCCCGAACTCCGACGGGTCCGCGAACCCGTGGTAGAACAACCCGCGCAGCGCCCCCGGCCGGGTCTCGAGGAGCTGCTGGGCCGGCATGACGCCGAGGGAGAAGCCGGCATACACGACGGCGGTCGGGAGGTCGGCGACGGAGCGCACCCCGCGCGCCCGCACCTCGCCGAAGCCCACGCTGCCGCAGTACTCCGCGCCCTCGTCGATCGACCCGAAGGTCCGCCCCTCGAAGAGGTCGGGCGTGTGGACGGTGTGGCCGACCCCGCGCAGCGCGTCGGCGAAGGCGACGACGCCGGGAGTGAGGCCCTGGATGTGGTGGAAGAGGACGATGTCGGTCATGACGCCAACGTAGGACGGATTGCGGACGGAAGGCTTCCGCAATGTTCCGATCTGCGAAAAACTCTGCGTATGCCGTCCGCGACCTTCGATGCCGACCTCGCCGAGGCCGGTCCCACCGCCCGCGCACTCCGGGCCCTCGAGCTGATCCAGGGACAGCCGGGTATCACCGCCGACCGGCTCGGCGACCGCCTCGGGGTCACGGCCCGAGCCGCCCGGCGCTACGTCGCGACGCTGCGTGAGGCCGGCATACCCATCTCGTCCGTGAGCGGTCCCGCGGGTGGCTACACGCCGGGGCGAGGACTGCGGCCACCGCCTGTCGTCTTCAGCTCGGCCGAGGCCCTCGGCCTCGTCATGGCCGTGCTCGACGGCCACCACGATCCCGACGACACCGACGACCCGGTCGGCAGCGGCATCGCCAAGATCCTGCGCACCCTGCCCGAAGCCGTTGCGGCACAGGCGGATGCGGTGCGCCGCGTCGCGGCACCCGTCCCCGACCGCGCCGATGCACGGCCGGCACCCGGACCCACCGCGACCCTCGTCCGGGCCTGCGCCGACGGGCGCGAGGTGCGCGTCGACTACCGCACCGAGGCCGGTCGCGAGCTCGTCCTCGACGTGCAGCCGTGGGCGGTCGTCGTGCGGCACAGCCGGTGGTACCTCCTGTGCCACTCGCTCACCTCGGACGCGACCCGCGCCTACCGGATCGACCGGGTCACGAGGGTCGTCCTCCTCGACGGGACCTTCACGCCGCCACCGGACCTCGACCCCGTCACCGCCCTCGTGCGTCACCTCGGCGAGGGCTGGGACCACCCCGTCGAGGTCGCCGTCGAGGCCCCTGCGGACCTCGTCGAGCGGTGCATCCCCACGACGATGGGCCGCGTCGAGCCGGTGACCGGGACGACGTGCCGCCTCGTCGGAAGCACGAGCAACCCGACCTCGTATGCCGCGGACCTCGCCTCCCTGCCCGGCGCATTCCGCGTCGAGCAGGGGGACGAGGTGCGGGCGGCGGTGCGCGCCCTGGCGGAGCGGTTGCTCGCCGCCTGCGACTGAGCCGGTCCCCTCCTCCGGCCGAGCCGGACTCAGCTCGCCGGACGGGCGAGGAACGCGGTGCGCAGCAGCGGCTGGTTGTTGACGAACCCGTAGGACGCGCAGCCCGACCCGCTGCAGCCGACGCGCTCGTCGACGCCGACCCGCATGTCGAGGTGCAGGTGGGCGGGCGTGCCCAGGGCGTGGGCCGACGTGCCGACGGTGCCGATCCGGGTCCCCTTCTCGACGTGCTGGCCAACGCTGACGACGGGAGCCGGGCTGTGGTGCATGTGCGCGAAGTACCAGAGCCGCCCGAAGCGGTCCTTGACCGTCACCGTGCTCCCGACGCCGCTCGACCGGATGTTCTTCGTCATGACCGTCCCGGCGACCGGCGAGACCACCGCCGTGCCCGTCGCTGCGAAGATGTCGGCCGCGTTGTAGTCGTGGTGGCAGTTCGTCTTGCTGTCCCAGCACCAGTGCGGTGAGCGGTTCTTGATCTGCGCCTGCGTGACGTTGAGCGGGAAGCGCAGCGAGGCGTCGCCCAGGATGTGCGAGGCGTTGTCGTTGTAGACGTTGGCGTTGAGGTTGGCCTGCGTCCCCGCGGGGATGACGTCGTGCGTCCCGCCGAAGTTGGAGTTGTAGAACTCGTATGCCGTGGCGCCCGTGCGGTTCCACACGGACTTCGCGTGGTTCTGGACGCAGACGCCGGCGCCGGCCTTGCCCGCACCGCGGAAGCTGATGCACGAGCCGTTCTCGGTGTAGTCGCGCTTGCTGTTGGCGAAGTCCGCGACCGCGCCGCTCTGGCCCTCCCCGTAGTAGAGGCAGAACTCGCCCGCGTTGCACGTCCCGTCGCGCGGCTCGGCGCTCGCGGGTGCGGCGCTCGCCCCCACGAGCGTGGCGCCCAGCAACGCTGCCGTCGCCCCGGCATACAGGGCCTTCCTCGTCCTCGTCGCAAGACTCACGATGATCTCCTCCGTCTCCGGCGGGCCGGGTGCCCGCGCGCCGACGACGATCCGGTGTGCCGCTGCGGAACGACTGCGCGACCGCTGCGGTGTCGCTGCGGGGCCGCTGCGAGCGCAAGGCGACCTCTTGCACGTGAGGGGCATCCGCGGTGAGGTGGAGGCATGGGATCGCACCCGGCATACGTGCACACCGTCCTCGACACGCAGCGTCCGCGCGAGCTCGCGGAGTTCTACCGCCAGCTGCTCGGTCTCGTCTACCGCGCCGGTGACGAGCCACCGACCGACGGCAGCCCGGACGAGGCCGACTGGCTCGTCCTCACCCGGCCCGACGGCACCCGGCAGCTCGCGATCCAGGAGGAGCCTGAGCACCGCGGCACGACATGGCCCGACCACGAGGTACCCCAGCAGCTGCACATCGACTACCTCGTCGAGAGCGTCGAGGAGCTCGAGCACCACAAGGACGAGGCGCTCCGGCTCGGCGCCGAGCTGAGGCTCGACCGCAGCAACGACGAGGAGGAGCCGCTCTACGTCCTCGCCGACCCGGCCGGCCACACGTTCTGCCTCTTCGTCGGCGACCTGCAGGGCGGCTGAGCCCGCGACCCGCGACCCGCGGCCCGGGCCGCGCGGCGGTGCGGTCACACTGGGGCGCATGCTGGAGTCGGTCAACGAGCTCATCGAGGCCCACGCGGGCGCCGGCTGGCTCCTGCCCGCGCTCTTCGTCTACTTCGCCGTCGACGGGGTGATCCCGCCCCTGCCGAGCGAGGGCGTCCTCATCGCGCTCGCCGCCATCGGCGCCTCGACCGGTGCCCCGCACTGGCTCGGGCTGCTGCTCACCGCGTGGGCCGGTGCCTGGGTCGGTGACAACCTCGCCTACCTCGTGGGACGACGCACCGGGCTCGACCGGTTCCTGCGGCGCCGGGAGCGTGGCCGACGGACGATGGACTGGGCGGCCCGCGGCTTCGGCAGCCGTGGCGCGCTCATCGTCGTCGTGGGTCGCTGGATCCCCATCGGACGTGCGGCCGTCAACCTCATGGCCGGGGCCACCGGCTACTCGCAGCCGCGGTTCGCGGCGTGGACGGTGCTGTCGGCCGGCCTCTGGGCGGCGTGGTCGATCGCGCTCGGGACGCTGGCGGGCAGCTGGGTCGAGGACAACGCACTCCTCGCCGGCGCACTCGGGGCGGGCCTCGCGCTCGTCGTCGCCTTCGTCGTCGAGCGGGTCTCGCGGAGGTTCGCGCACGCCTGAGGCGGCGGGGCCGGCCGAAGGGAACCGCGTCTAGAGTCGGTCGATGGACACCTCCAGGGCAGCTGACGTGCTGCGCGCCAAGGAGCAGTCGCTGCTCGACGAGCTCGCCACCGTGACCCGCCCGCTGGGCGAGTCCGGGTCGATCTCCTTCGGCAAGCGCATCGGCGAGGGCACGTCGATCGCGGTCGACCGGCTGACCTCGGTCTCGGTCCAGGAGCGGCTGCTCGCCACCCTCGCCCAGGTGAGGACCGCGCTGGAGCGGGTCGACGACGGCACCTACGGCACCTGCGAGGTCTGCGGCGGCCCGATCGGGGACGAGCGCCTCGAGGCGCGGCCCTGGGCGGTCCGCTGCGTCGTCGACAGCTGAAGGGCGCGGGCGAAGGGCACGGCATACGGGCTGGCGTGGTCGATGCTGCCGGCCGACGAGTGCGGGCGAGGTGAAGAACCGGTGGAGATCCACACCGGTGGCGGGTCTCGACGCGACCTCGGACAGGGTCGGATGACAGAGTGACGACGTCGCCGCGCCCGGCTGCCGGGCTGCGGTTCGGACCGTGTCGGATCGACGAGGGGTTGTGCAGTGCGTTCGCGTGGGTGGGGAGTCAAGGTCGGGGTCGTCGTCGTGGTGCTCGCGCTCGTCGCGGCCGCGGCGGGGGTGTTCGTGTGGTGGCGGGACCGTGAGGGGGCGGCGGTCCGGGAGGCCGCTCGATCCGTCGCGGAGGGGCTGTCCCGGGGTGGCTTCGGCGACTCGGGCGCGATGCGCGACTCCTCCGGTGGCCCGCCCGACCTCGAGCCGATCCTCCGGGGGATGGGCGAGGCGACGCACGAGGTGACCGTCCGCTCGGTCACCGACCCCGACGGTGGCTCCGCGCGGGCGACGCTCGCCCACACCTGGACCCTGCCCGGCACCGACGAGGCGTGGACCTACGAGACACCCCTCGAGCTCGCCAAGGCCGATGGGGAGTGGGCCGGCGTGTGGAGCCCCGCCGTCGTCGCCCCCGACCTCGCCGAGGGCGAGGCTCTCCGCACGACCCGCAAGCAGCCGGAGCGCGCCGAGGTCCTCGGCGCCGGCGGCCGGCCGATCGTCGAGCTGCGCGACGTCGTCCGCATCGGCATCGACAAGACCAAGGCCACGCCCGCCGAGGCGGTGTCGTCGGCGCGGGTGCTGGCCCAGGCCGTGGGGGTGAACGTCGAGAACTTCGTCGCGTCCGTGCAGAAGGCGGGGGAGCAGGCGTTCGTCGAGGCGATCACCGCCCGCGTCGGCAGCTCGCAGGAGCAGGCGGCGCGCGAGGTCGACGCCCCGGGCACCTTCCTCGTGAGCGCGAGGATCCCGCTCGCACCGACGTCGACCTTCGCCCGCCCGATCCTCGGGGTCGTCGGTGACGCGACCGCCGAGATCGTCGAGAAGTCCGACGGTCGGATCGCGGCCGGCGACCGGGTCGGCATCGGCGGCGTCCAGGGGGCCTACGACACCCAGCTCGCGGGCACCCCCGGCTACAGCGTCGTCACCTCCGGTGGCGCTGAGAGCCGCACCCTCTTCTCGACCGAGCCCGAGGCCGGCTCGCCGGTCACCCTGACCCTCGACATCGCCACCCAAGCCGCGGCTGAGACGGTGCTCGAGAAGGTCGAGCCCGCGTCGGCCGTCGTCGCCATCCAGCCCTCGACCGGTCGCGTCCTCGCCGCCGCGAGCGGCCCGGGCAGCAAGGGCATCTCGACGGCGACGCAGGGCCGCTACGCGCCGGGGTCGACCTTCAAGACCGTGTCGACGCTCGCGCTGCTCCGCTCCGGAGTGACGCCGTCGACGACCGTGCAGTGCCCCCCGACGACGACCGTCGACGGGCGGACCTTCAAGAACGTCGACGGCTTCCCGATCTCGGCGCTCGGCGCGGTGCCGTTCGCCACGGCCTTCGCGAACTCGTGCAACACCGCCTTCATCGGGCTCGGTGAGAAGCTCGAGCCGGCCGACCTGCCGACCGCCGGCGCCGGCCTCGGGCTCACGGGCGAGCCTGCGCTCGGCATCCCGGCCTTCCTCGGCTCGGTGCCCGAGCCGAAGCCGGGCACCGACGCGGCGGCCTCGATGATCGGCCAGTCCAAGGTGCTCGCCTCACCGCTCGGCATGGCGACCGTCGCAGCCTCGATCGCGGCCGGCCGGCCGGTGGCACCCGTGCTCGTCGAGGCGGGGGAGGGTGTCAAGGGCGGAGTGTCCCCCTCCGCCTCCCCGTCCGCTGCGGCGACGACGGCCCCGAAGGCGCCGGCCGAGCCGGTGACCGCGGCCGAGGCCGGCCAGCTGAGGTCGCTGATGCGCGGCGTCGTCGAGTCCGGCAGCGGCACCTTCCTCCGCGACGTCCCGGGGGCTCCGGTGCTCGCCAAGTCGGGCACCGCGGAGTTCGGCGAGGCCGGGGCCCTCAAGGAGCACGCGTGGATGATCGGGATCCAGGGCGACCTCGCCGTGGCGGTCCTCGTCGTCGAGGGTGAGGGTGGCGCGACGACGGCCGGGCCGCTGCTCGAGGCGTTCCTCCGCGCCGTCGGCTGAGCGGTGAGGTGCTCGAGCCCCACCAAAGTCGGGTGACGGTGTCGGCGTGGGCCTCTAGCGTGGGCGCATGACCCACCTGCCCGACGACGGCCGCGTGCCGCGGGGTGGCACCGACACCGGGGCGGCGGACGCACTCGCCGTGCCGGACCCGCCCACCGTGCCGGACGGGCCCGCCGTAGCGGACGGGCCCGCCGTGCCGGACGGGCCCGCCGTGCCCGGCACGCCTCAGGCGGAGGCGCACCTCCTGCCCGGCGTCGAGCGCGGACCCGAGACGGTGCGCGCCTTCCGGCTGCTCCTCGTCAACGCCCTCGTCGCCAACGTCACGACGAGCTACCTCTGGTTCGCGCTCACCTTCTGGGCCTACCTCGAGACGCGGTCGGTCCTCGCGACGTCGATCATCGGCGGCTCCTACATGCTGCTCGTCGCGGCGTTCGGCATGGTCTTCGGCACCGTCGTCGACCGCCACCTCAAGAAGCAGGTGATGATCGCGTCGGGTCTCATCCCGTTGGCGATGTTCGTCGTGGCCGGCGGGCTCTACGTCGCGTTCGACACCGACCGGCTCGTCGACTGGAACGGCCCGGTCTTCTGGGTCTTCGTCGCCGTCATCCTCCTCGGCGGGGTCGTCGAGAGCATGCGCAACATCGCCCTCTCGACGACCGTCACCCTCCTCGTCCCCTCGGGCGACCGCGACAAGGCCAACGGTCTCGTCGGCACCGTCCAGGGCCTCGCCTTCATGGTGACGAGCGTCTTCAGCGGCCTGTCGATCGGCCTGCTCGGCATGGGCTGGACGCTCGCCATCTCGATCGCGCTCACGGCCGTGGCCCTTGCGCACCTCCTCACGGTGCCCGTCCCCGAGCGGCGACCCGAGCCGGACGAGGGCGGTCGCAGGCCGGTCATGGACGTCCGCGGCGCGCTCGCGGCGATCCGCACCGTGCGGGGGCTCGTCGCGCTCATCGTCTTCACGACGTTCAACAACCTCGTCGGGGGCGTGTTCATGGCGCTCATGGACCCCTACGGCCTCACCCTCTTCTCGGTCGAGTCGTGGGGCATCGTCCTCGGCGTGACGAGCATCGGCTTCATGATCGGCGGCGGGCTCGTCGCGAGGTTCGGCCTCGGCCCGCGCCCGCTGCGCACGCTCTTGCTCGCCAACGTCGGCGTCGCCGTGCTCGGAATGCTCTTCACCATCCGCGAGGCGTGGTGGGTCTATGCCCTCGGCATCCTCGTCTTCATGTGCATCATCCCGGTTGCGGAGGCCGCGGAGCAGACGATCCTCCAGCGGGTCATCCCGTTCCGCGTCCAGGGCAGGGTCTTCGGCTTCGCACAGAGCGTCGAGGCCGCCGCGAGCCCGGTGTCGGCCTTCCTCATCGGGCCGATCGCGCAGTTCTGGCTCATCCCCTACATGGAGACCGACGTCGGTCGCGACCGGTTCGGCTGGCTGCTCGGCGACGGTGATGCCCGCGGCATCGCGCTTGTCTTCGTCCTCGCCAGCCTCATCATGCTCGTGGCCGTCCTCGTCGCCTTCGCCTCGCGCCCCTACCGGCAGCTCGCCGACGCCTACGCCGCGGCCGCGGCCTCCGCGCCCGTCACGACGGCGGGGTCGACCGCGCCCGAGCCGGCCTAGCCCTTCGTCGCCTCGAGCCGCCGCAGCGCCTCGCGCCGCTCCTCGGCGTGGTCGACGATGCGCTCGGGGTAGCCCTGCTCGTAGCCGTCCTCGTGCTCCCACGGCTGGTGCGCCGCCTTGCCCTCGAGGTGCGCGAGCTCCGGCACCCACCGCCGCACGTAGACGCCGTCGGGGTCGAACTTCTCGCCCTGCGTCACCGGGTTGAAGACCCTGAAGTAGGGCGACGCGTCGGTCCCCGTCCCGGCCACCCACTGCCAGCCGTGGTTGTTCGAGGCGATGTCGCCGTCGACGAGGTGGTCGAGGAAGTGCCGCGCCCCGACCGGCCACCACACGTGCAGGTCTTTGGTCAGGAAGCTCGCCGTGATCATCCGGACGCGGTTGTGCATCCACCCCTCGGCGAGCAGCTGACGCATCCCCGCGTCGACGATCGGGTAGCCGGTCCGCCCCTCGCGCCACGCGTCCACGGCGTCGGACTCATCGTCGTAGGCCATGCCGTCGAGCGCGTCGCGCAGGTCCTTCCACGCGCTGGAGGGGTTGTGCCACAGGACATCTGCGTAGAACTCGCGCCACGCCAGCTCGTCGACATAGGTCTCCTTGCCCGGCCCGCGCCGGCTCGCGAGGTCGGCCAGCAGCGTGCGCGGGTGCACCACCCCGAGCTTGAGGTAGGGCGACATTCGTGACGTTCCGTCCGTGCCCGGACGGTCTCGATCCGTCGTGTATGCCGGCAGCGCGTCGTCGACGAACCCGCGCCATCGTGCGGCCGCGGCCTTCTCACCCGCACCGGGCATCTCGGGCAGGCCGGGTGCGGCCAGTGCCTCGCGCAGTGCGTCGGTCGCCTTGGCGTCGCTGCGCGCCTGGCGCAGCGGCAGGCTCGTCGGCCGCGCGGCCGGCTCCGGCCAGCCGTGCGAGCGCCAGGCCCTGGCGAAGGGGGTGAAGACCTTGTAGGCGGAGCCGCTGCCGTTCGTCACGAGACCGGGGCCGACGGCATACGGCGTTCCCGTCTCGACCCACTCCACGCCGGCGGCCGAGAGGGCCTGGGCGACGGCCTCGTCACGCCGGTGGCCGAAGGGTGTGGTCTCGCGGGTGACGTGGGCCGACGACGCCCCGACCCGCGCGGCCAGCTCCGGGACGACCGTGACGGGGTCGCCCCAGAGGAGGGTGAGGGCATCGTCGTACTCCTCGTTCGTGGCCTCGAGCGTCGCGGCGAGCCAGGCGCGGCGGGCTGGACCGCCGCCCTCCCAGAGAGCGGGGTCGACGACGAAGGCGACGACGAGGTCGCCGTCGGCAGCATCGCGCGCCGCAAGCAGGGCCGGGTGGTCGCTCCGTCGAAGGTCGCGGCGCAGCCACAGGATCGACGTCATGCCTCGATCGTGTCACCCACGACGGGTCCGGCGGCCCGCAGGCGCAGCCTTCAGGTGCGCGCGACCTGGGCGAGCACCGTCTCGAGGACGTCGGCCTCGTGGTGCAAGTCGGCCGCGCGGTCGGCCCGGCCCGCCGCCTCGACCTCGGCCGCGGCCGCGCGACGCTCGGTGACCTCGGCGCGGACGAGGGCGTGCTCGTCCCTGGCCGAGAGCTCGCGGCGCGTCGCCTCGGTCGCGCCGACGCCCACGGCCGCTCCGGCGATGGGGGAGCTGCCATCGAGCGGCACGGCGTCCGTCACCGGGACCGCCTCGGCGTTGTCCAGCGCGGCGAGCCCGGAGCGCAGCGCGGAGGCGGCGACCCGGTCGCGCGACCGCATCGCGTCGGTGAGGGCGGACCGCATCGCCGTCCTGAGGGGAGACGTCATGCGGCCATCGTGTCAGGGGCGACGGGGCGCGTCGCCGGGGTTTTCGCGCGGCGCCGAGGTCGGCACCTGGGTCGGGCGGGCGGGTCGTGGTTCGATGGCCCGATGGAGACCGAGAACCGCGTCGTCAGTGCCACGAGGGACATCGCCGCCCCTGCCGCCATCGTCTTCGAGCTCATCGCCGACCCGCGCCGGCAGCCCGAGTGGGACGGCAACGACAACCTCGTCGAGGTCATCTCGGGCGACCGCATCAGCGCCGCCGGCCAGGTCTTCGCGATGCGGACGACGAAGGGCAACCACCGCGACAACCTCGTCACCGACTTCGAGGAGGGCCGGCGCATCGCGTGGCGCCCGGGCGACGCCGGCGGCCCGCCGGCCGGCCACGAGTGGCGGTGGGAGGTCGAGCCCGTCGACGAGCGCACCTCCCGCGTCACGCACACCTACGACTGGACCGAGCTCGCCGACGAGCGGCGCATGACGCGTGCCCGCGCCACCGGTGAGCCGCAGCTCCGTGCCTCGCTCGACCGACTGGCCACGCTCGCGGAGTCCCTCGCCTGAACCGTTTCGGCGTCCCGACCTCCCCCGCGGTGACCCGGCAGCTCTCGGTCCCTGCCCGGTTGCCAAAGGCAGGACCGTCGCTTCCGCGTCGTGACCCGACTCCCGACCGGTCCCGAACTCAGGTCTCGGCGCGGAATGCCCTGAGTCGCAGGCTGTTGGTCACGACGAAGACCGACGACAGCGCCATCGCGCCACCGGCGAGCATCGGGTTGAGCAGGCCGGCCGCGGCGAGCGGGATCGCGGCGACGTTGTAGCCGAAGGCCCAGAAGAGGTTGCTCTTGATCGTCGAGAGCGTGCGCCTGGCGAGCCGGATGGCGTCGGGGGCGACCCGCAGGTCCCCTCGGACGAGGGTGAGGTCGCTCGCCTCGATGGCGACGTCGGTGCCGGTCCCCATGGCGAGTCCGAGGTCGGCGGTCGCGAGGGCGGCTGCGTCGTTGACACCGTCACCGACCATGGCGACGACGGCACCCTTGTCCTGCAGCCCGCGGACGACGTCGACCTTGTCTGCGGGCAGGACGTCGGCGACGACGTGGTCGGCGTCGATGCCGACCTCGGCCGCCACGGCCTTCGCCGCCTCGGCGTTGTCGCCGGTGAGCAGCCACGGGGTGAGGCCGAGCTCGCGCAGCCGCGTGATCGCCTGGGCGGACGTGGGCTTGACCGTGTCGGCGATGGTGAGCACGCCACGTGCCCGGCCGTCCCAGCCGATGGCGACGGGTGTCGCACCGGTGGCCCGAGCCGCGCGGAGGGCCTCCTCGAGCTCGGGTCCGAGGTCGAGGGACCAGTCGGCGAGCAGGCGCGGACGCCCGACGACGACGGCGTGCCCGTCGACGACACCCTGCACCCCGAGCCCGTCGATGCTCGCGAAGTCCTCGACCGGTGTGGCGGCGACGCCGGCGTCCCGACCGGCCGCGACGACGGCGCGGGCGATGGGGTGGTCCGACCCGTCCTCGAGGACGGCGGCGAACCGCAGAACCTCGGCCGCGTCCTCGCCGGGAGCGGGGACGACCTCGCGCAGCGACATCTGCCCGGTCGTCACGGTGCCGGTCTTGTCGAGCACGACGGTGTCGACGCGCTTGGTCGACTCGAGGACCTCGGGTCCCTTGATGAGGATGCCGAGCTGCGCCCCACGCCCGGTGCCCACCATGAGGGCCGTCGGCGTCGCGAGGCCGAGCGCGCAGGGGCAGGCGATGATGAGGACCGAGATCGCCGCGGTGAGGGCGGCCGTCCAGCCGCCGCCACTGCCGAGCCAGAAGCCGAGGGTGGCGACTGCCAGCGCGATGACGACGGGGACGAAGATCCCCGAGATCCGGTCGGCGAGACGCTGGACCTCTGCCTTGCCGTTCTGGGCGTCCTCGACGAGCCGGGCCATCTGGGCGAGCTGGGTGTCGCCGCCGACGCGCGTGGCGCGGACGACGAGGCGCCCGCCGGAGTTGACCGTGGCGCCGACGACCGCGTCGTCGACCCCCACCTCGACCGGGACCGACTCGCCGGTGAGCATCGAGGCGTCGATCGCCGAGGAGCCCGATGTCACGACGCCGTCGGTGGCGACCTTCTCGCCGGGACGGACGACGAACTCGTCGCCGACGGCGAGGTCGGCCACCGGGATCCGGTGCTCGACGCCGTCGCGCAGCACCGCGACCTCCTTGGCGCCCATCTCGAGCAGTGCCCGCAGGGCGGCGCCCGAGCGGCGCTTGGCGCGCGCCTCGGCGTAGCGCCCGGCGAGGAGGAAGGTCGTCACGCCGGCGGCGGCCTCGAGATAGATGTTGCCGAGCCCGTCGGTCCGCTCGATGGTGAGCTCGAAGGGGTGGGTCATGCCGGTCGTGCCGGCGGTCCCCAGGAAGAGGGCGTAGAGCGACCAGCCGAACGCGGCGATCGTGCCGACGGACACGAGCGTGTCCATCGTCGTCGCGCCGTGCCGCAGGTTGACCCAGGCGGCGCGGTGGAAGGGCCAGCCGCCCCACACGACGACGGGCGCGGCGAGCACGAGCGAGAGCCACTGCCAGTAGGTGAACTGCCACGCCGGCACCATCGCCATGGCCACGACCGGGACGGAGAGGACCGTCGAGACGAGCAGCCGGTTCCGCAGCGAGCGGGTCGGGTCCGCCCCGGTCTCGTCCCCGGCCACCGCGGACGGCGACTCGGGAGGGGGAGGCAGGCTCGCGGCATACCCGGCCTGTGAGACGGTCTCGAGGAGCTGCTCGGGTGAGACGGTCTCGGGGAAATCGACACGCGCCTTCTCGGTGGCGTAGTTGACCGTGGCCGTGACCCCGTCGAGCTTGTTGAGCTTGCGCTCGATGCGGTTGGCGCACGAGGCGCAGGTCATGCCGGTGATGTCGAGGTCGACGCTCTGCGTCATGAGTGACCGTGCTCCTTTGCGGTCTCGAGGGGGGTGCCGGCGGTGAGCGTGAAGGCTGCCGTGCGCACGACCCCTCGGTGCTTGAAGTCGAGGAAGAGGGCGTAGGTGCCGCTCGACGGGACGGCTGCGCCGAACGCGACGTCCGGGCCGGGCGTCGTCGACCCGTCGCCGGGGGTGCCCTCGGGGTGGACGTGCAGGTAGGCGAGGTCGCCGTGACGCAGGGCGACGAGGTGGCCGTAGGCACCGAGGTAGGGCTCGAGGTCGGTCACCGGGCGGCCGCCTCGGCTGACCGTGAGGGTGACGTCGGAGTCGGTACCGGGGGTGAGCTCACCCTCGAGCGCGACGGTGTAGCCGTCGACCGTCGTGGTGAGGCGGTCGGCCGAGGGTGCGGGTGCCGGCGTCCAGGCGCCGGGGACGAGCAGGTCGGCCCCCAAGGTCATCGCCTCGTGCCCGCGCGGCGCGAAGTCGGCGAGGACCCGCCAGGCGCCCGGTCCGAGGTCGAGCGGGACGCTCCACGTGCCCGCGGCGTCGCGCACCGGGTGGACGTGGTGGAAGCGGGCGAGGTCGCGGCTCGCGACGATGAGGTGGAGCTCCTTCTCGTGCTCGACGTCGTATGTCGTCACGGGGCGTCCGTCAGGACCCTCGACGACGAAGGCGAGGTCGTGCGCACCCCTGGCGAGCTGGTCGGGGTCGAGGCGAAGGGCGTAGCCGTCCTGCGACACCTGGAGCCCGCCTGGGACCTCGGCGGCGTGACCTGCGCCGCCGGCCGCGTCGGCCCCGGTGCCGTGGCCGTCCGGGGCGGTATCGCCGCCGTGGCCGTCCGAACCGTGCGCTCCGGCCGCCTCGGCGGGAGCGGCCCGGCCGATGGGACCCACCGCTCCCACGAGCCGGCCTGCTGTGAGACTCACGACGAGCACCGCCACGAGGGCGGCGACGAAGCCGACGACCCGCACCGGGGTGCTCATGCCAGCTGGTAGCCGGCTTCCTCGACGGCGGCGCGCACGGCGTCGTCCTCGAGCGGCGTGGTGCTCTCGATGGTCACGGACCCGGTCGCGAGGTCGACGTCGACGTTCTGCACGCCGTCGAGCTCGCTCACCTCCTCGGTGACGGAGGCGACGCAGTGGCCGCAGGTCATGCCGGTGACGGTGAAGGTCTGGGTGCTCATGGGGGTTCTCCTTCTCGGGCGGGAGCGGCAGAGGCCGCGCTCGGGGGTTGCGGGTCAGGACTTGACGAGGCGGGCGATGGCGTCGCTCGCCTCCTTGAGCTTGGCGTCGGCCTCGGGGCCGCCCTTGCGCGCGGCGTCGGCGACGCAGTGGCTCATGTGCTCGTCCAGCAGGCCGAGGGCGACCGACTGGAGCGCCTTGGTCATCGCGGAGACCTGCGTGAGGATGTCGATGCAGTACTTCTCCTCCTCGACCATCCGCTGGAGGCCGCGCGCCTGACCCTCGATCCGACGGAGGCGCTTGAGGTAGTCCTCCTTGTGGCCGGACTCGATGTAGGCGTGCTGGTGGTGGTCCGCGTGCTCGGTCATGGCTCGATACTATACCCCCCTTGGGTATCTGTCACCCCTCGGGTCCCGGCGACGCCCGGACGGCGCTGCGAGCGCCCCGCAGCGCATTCGCAGCGGTTCCACATCGCCGCCCCGTGGGATGGGTCCATCCACCGGCTCGACACCAGGAGACCCGACATGAACCGACCCACCCACCCCGCCCGGCGCGCCGTCCTCGGCGCCGTCGCCGTGTCACTCGCGGCGCTCGCCGCACCGACGCTGCCGACCGCGCAGGCCGCCGTGGCCGCCGGCCCTCAGTTCACCGCCGCCACGCTCAACCTCGGTGACGCCACCGACGCCGACCTCGCGAGCAACATCACGGCCCTGTCCCGCGACCGGGGCGTCTCGATCCTCGGCCTCCAGGAGGCGGGGGACCGCGCCGACCTCCTGGCCAGGGTCCGTGACCGCGCGGGCATGGCGTCGTGGCGCTGGTGCCGGCCGGACGACCCGGGCGCCCCGTCGGTGCCGATCATGTACGACTCCGACATCTGGTCCCTCGAGACCGCGTGCGGCGGCTTCCTCGCCGTCGAGTCTCGCTACCTCGGGCCCGACGGCGCCGGCCCCGACGAGTCCAAGCCCAAGTTCGTCACCGCCTTCGTCCTGCACCACCGCGCCTCGGGCCGCAACGTGCGCGTGCTCAACACGCACTTCATCCCGTCGGCCCGTCGCAACGACCTCTCCGATGCCGAGAAGCAGCGCCGCGTCGACCACGTCAAGGACCACGTCGCCGCCCTCGTCGACCGCATCGGCCGCCCGGCGACCCACCCCATGCCCGTCGTCCTCATGGGCGACCTCAACGGTCCCGGCAGCTGGCCGCTGCTTCAGCCGCTCAAGGACATCGACCTCGTGGGCTGGTCGACCGAGCCCACGCACGACAACGGCGAGAGCCTCGACCACGTCGTCCGGCGCAACCTCGGCCAGGTCTCCCGCGCCTACGTCGGCACGGCGAGCGACCACAAGGCCGTCGTCAACCGGCTCGAGTTCTGAGCCGCTCGCGATCCAGGGGTTCCCGGAGGGTCAGCCCTCGCGGCCGTGCCTCGTGCGGCTGCGGAGGCGACCACCCGGGAGCTCGGGCGCGGGCAGCCAGGTGAGCCGGCCGGCATACCCGTCGACCTCACCGAAGCGCTCGGCGCGTGACTGCCACGCGTCGCGGAAGGCGACGATCTCGTCGTGGTCGCGCCCGATGAAGTTCCACCACATGACGATCGACTCCTCGTAGGGCGTGCCGCCGAGGAGGACGACGCGGCTCGGCTCGAGCGCCACGAGGGTGAGCTCGGCCGGGCCGGCGTCGACGACGCCGAGGTCGCCGCGCTCGAGCGTCGTGCCGCCGAACGTCACCCTGCCGGTGTCGACCAGCACCCCGTGCTCGTATGCCGTCTCGACCGGGACTGTCCACGTCGCGCCTGCCGCGAGAGTCACCTCGGCCCCGAGGAGCGGGGTGCGGGTCCGGATGGGGGAGGTGTGACCGGCGAGTGACCCGACGAAGACGCGCCCCTCGACGCCGGCCGCGAGAGGCACGGTCGGCGCAGCGTGGTGCTGGAACTCGCGCTCGAGGTCGCGGTCGGCCTCGGGGAGGACGACCCAGAGCTGGACGCCGTGCAGGGTGCTCGTCGCCGCCGTGGACACCTCGGAGTGGGCGATGCCGTGGCCGCTCGTCATGAGGTTGACCTCGCCCGGGCGGACCATCGCGTGGACCCCGCCGCTGTCGCGGTGCTCGACCTCGCCCTCGAAGAGCCAGCTCACCGTCTGCAGGCCCGTGTGCGGGTGCGGGGGGACGTCCATGCCTCCGGTGGCGTCGACGGCGTCGGGGCCGTAGTGGTCGACGAAGCACCAGGCCCCGATGAAGGACCGGTCGCGGTGGGGGAGCGTGCGGCGGACGGTCATGGCGCGAGGGCCGCCGAGGGGGACCTCGCGCGGAGCGAGGACGTGGACCTGGGACGTGCTGGTGTCGGACACTGCGGGCTCCTCGCCGGATGGTGTGGTGTCATGACCAGCATGGCTGATGACGTCGTCGTGACGAACAACGAGTCGGAGAAGCGCTACGAGGCTCGCCTCGGGGAGGAGCTGGCGGGGTTCGCGGAGTACCAGCTGACCGACGAGCTCATCGTCTTCACGCACACCGAGGTCGACCCGAAGTTCGAGGGCAAGGGCGTCGGCTCGGCTCTTGCTCGCTTCGCCCTCGACGACGTGCGCGAGGCCGGCACCCGCAAGGTGCTGCCGCTCTGCCCCTTCATCAAGGGCTGGATCGAGCGGCACCGCGACTACGTGCCGCTCGTCTACGGCGCCCGGCCCAGCACCGCGACGGACTGACCGCGCCCCCGGGTCATCCGGGAGCGACCCCGCCGTCCGGTGGGCCACCCGGTGGGCCGTCGTCGCCGAGCGGCTTCTGGAACCACGCGACGTCGCGCCACGACCCGTGCTTCCAGCCGATCCGGCGGTAGGTGCCGACCGGCTCGAAGCCGAGTGCCCGGTGCAGGGCGATGCTCGGGTCGTTGGGCAGGGTGACGCCGCCGCACGCCATGCGCAGGCCGAGCCTCTCCAGCCGAGCGAGCAGGACGGCATACAGGGTCCTGCCGACCCCGCCGCCACGGGCGGCATCGGAGACATAGACGCTCACCTCGCACGACCAGCGGTAGGCCGCGCGAGCCTTGAACGAGCCGCCGTAGGCGTAGCCGACGACTCCGCCACGCTCCGCGACGAGCCACGCGTGCCGCTCCTGCGCCGCCGCGATCCGGGCAGCGATCTCGTCGACCGACGGAGGCACGTCCTCGAAGGTCACCGTCGTGTGCTCGACGTAGTGGGCATAGATCGCGGCGCACGCCTCGGCGTCGGCCCGGGTCGCGTCCCGGATGGTCACCTCGCTCACGCCCGCCATTGTCCGCGCGATCGCCGGTCCCGCACGCCGGGTACGAGGTCTTGACCCTCTTTGCGCCGTCTTGACCAAGCGCTGGGGCAATGCGGGGCGGCATCTGACCGGGCGCGTGGACGCGGGTTCCTAGCGTCGAAAGGGTCGGCGGAAACACCGTCCGGCGTCCCACGACAGGAGATCCACGCATGTCTCGCAGACGTCTCACCGTCCTCGCCGGGGGCCTCTCGGCCGCGGCGGCAGCCACCGCCCTGTGCGTCGCGCCCGCGACCGCCGCCACCTCCGCGGCCGGCCCGGAGCCGAGCACCGGCCCCCTCGCCACCGACTCGGGCGCCTCCGTCGCCGAGATGTCGGCCCAGTGGCTCGCCAAGGAGTACGGCCTCGGCATCGAGACCGCTCGCGAGCGCGTCGCCACCCAGGACGCGAAGGGCCGCCAGGCGGAGGCGCTCGAGAAGTCGCTCGGCGCCCGCGCCGTCGGCTCGTGGATCGACCAGGAGCGGGGCGTGCTCGTCGTCAACGTCACCGACGCCGCCGCCGCGGCCCGGGTGCAGAAGGCCGGCGCGACCGCCCGCGTCGTCGGCCGGGACCGGGCCGAGCTCGCCAGGTCGCAGGCCGCCGTCACCAAGGCGCTCGGCACCAAGGTCGTCGACTCCTCGGTCGACCCGGTGACCAACAAGGTCGTCGTCACCGTGGCCTCGGCCGACGTCGCAGCCGCGAAGGCGCGCACGAGCGACCCGTCGGTGACGATCCAGGGCACCGACGCGAAGGTGTCGACGCAGGCCAACGTCTACGGCGGCCAGCAGATCGAGTTCAGCGGCTACGTCTGCTCGCTCGGCTTCAACGCGACGAAGTCCGGCACCCCGGTCTTCATCACCGCCGGCCACTGCGCCGAGGGCAACCAGACCTTCACGCGCAACGGCACGACCCTCGGCACGACCCGCGGCTGGTCCTTCCCGGGTAACGACTACGCCTACTCCAGCCTCACCTCGAGCTGGACCGGCATCGGCGCCGTCGACCTCTGGAACGGCACGAGCGCCCGCTCGGTCACCGGGTCGAGCAACGCCGCCGTCGGCACCGCGATCTGCAAGTCGGGCCGCACCACCGGCTGGACCTGCGGTTCGGTCCAGACCAAGAACGTCACCGTCAACTACGACAACGGCGACGGCACCTACTCGACCGTGAGCGGCCTGACGAAGTCCAACACCTGCACCGAGGGTGGCGACTCCGGCGGCTCGTGGATGGCGGGCAACCTCGCCCAGGGCGTGACGAGCGGCGGAGCCGGCTACGGCTCCAACGGCGTCTGCGGCCAGAAGGTCGGCCAGCCCAACATCGCCTACTTCCAGCCGATTGGCGAGATCCTCTCGGTCTACGGCCTCACCCTCAAGACCGCCTGACCCGGGGCGCCCTTCGCGGGGCGCGTCCGGCACAAGCCCACGTATGCCGTGTGGTCCGACCCCTTCCGGACCGCACGGCTTGCGTGCGTCCGGGCCTTCGACGTAGCCCGCTCGGCGGGGGGAGGGGAGCGGTGGCGGGGTGGGAAGCGGACGGCATACGGTTCGGGCCATGGCGACGCACGACGGACGGTGGCCGGCCGGCTCCCCCTGCTGGGTGGAGATCACCGTGAGCGACCTCGCGCGGAGCCGGGCGTTCTATGCGGCGGTGCTCGGGTGGCAGTTCGAGGACAGCGGGCCCGACTACGGGCACTACAACAACGCGCTCGTCGGTGGTCGCCGCGTTGCGGGGATGTCGCCACCGCTCGAGGGCGTCGAGGATTGGCCGAAGGTGTGGACGACCTACCTCGCCACCGACGACGTCGAGGTGACCGCGGAGCTCGCTGCTGGTGCGGGAGCGCGGGTCGTCATGGAGCCGATGGACATCGCGGCCTTCGGACGGGTGGGCCTGTGGGTCGACCCGGCTGGGGCGGCGTTCGGCGCGTGGGAGTCCTTGGAGCACAACGGGTTCGGCGTCCACGACGAGCACGGTGCGGTGTCGTGGGTCGACCTCGTGACGCCGGACCTGCGCGCGGCGAAGTCGTTCTACCGGGGGGTCTTCGGCTACTCGTTCGACGACCTGTCGGTTCCGGGCATCGGCTATGCGACGTTCACGCCGCCCGGTGCGGCGTGGCCGGCGGGAGGGGTGGGTGACCAGGTCGACGGGGACGTCGCCGGTCCACGGTGGTGCGTGACGTTCGCGGTCGACGACGTGGATGCGGCCGTGCAACGGGTGCTGGACGCCGGCGGGTCGGCGCCGGCCGAGCCGGTCGATGTCGAGTCCGGGCGGATCGTCACCGTGGCCGGGCCCGACGGCGAGGAGTTCTCGCTCATGACCCCGAGCGCCGGCAGCGAACCCGAGGTCGGGTTCGCTGCCGGCGGCGCGGGCGACGCGGGTGGCGCGGGCGACGCGGGCGACGCGGGCGACTCGGGCCTCAGCGCACCCGGCTGACGCGGGCCTCGTCCCACACGGGTTCCGGTGTCTCCACGACGCGCCCGTCGCTGCCGAAGACGAGGAACCGGTCGAACCCGCGGGCGAACCAGCGGTCGTGCGTCACGGCGAGCACCGTGCCCTCGAACGCAGTGAGCGCCTGCTCCAGCGCCTCGGCCGAGTGCAGGTCGAGGTTGTCCGTCGGCTCGTCGAGGAGCAGCAGCGTCGCGCCCGACAGCTCGAGCAGGAGGATCTGGAACCGCGCCTGCTGCCCGCCCGAGAGCGAGTCGAAGGTCTGCTCACCCTGCCGCGCCAGCTCGTAGCGGTCGAGGACGCGGCTCGCCTCCTCGCGCCCGCGGCCCGCCCGGTGCTCGTCTCCTCGGTGCAGGATCTCGAGCAGCGTGCGCCCGCGCAGCGCTGGCGAGTCGTGCGTCTGCGCGAACCACCCGGGGCGGACGCGCGACCCGAGACGCGCAGAACCGCTGTGCCGCACCGGTTCCGGTGCGATGTCGCCGACCGGCTGGTGCTCGACGTCGGGGTCGCTGCCGCCCGCGGCGAGGAGCCGGAGGAAGTGCGACTTGCCCGACCCGTTGGAGCCCAGGACGGCGACGCGCTCGCCGAACCAGACCTCGAGGTCGAACGGCCGCATGAGGTCGTCCGCACCGGAGTTCGGGTCGGGGGCGAGCAGCTCGAGGCCCGTGCAGACGACGGCTCGCTTGGCCGTGCGCCCGCCCGTGAGCCGCATCCGCACGTTCTGCGGGATGGCGACCTTCTCCGGCGGTCCGGCCTTCTCGAACCGGTCGAGCTTCGTCACCGCGGCCTGGAGGCGCGAGGCCATGTCGGAGTTGTAGGCCGCCTTCTGGCGATACATGACGACGAGCGCCTTGAGCTTGGCGTGCTCCTCGTCCCAGCGGCGGCGCATCTCCTCGAGCCGGTCGTTGCGGTCGATGCGCGCCTGGTGCCACGTGGCGAACGAGCCCGGGTGGGTCCACGCCGTCGCGCCGTTGGCGCCGGGCTCGAGGGTGACGACGGCCGTCGCGACGCGCGAGAGCAGCTCGCGGTCGTGGCTGATGAAGAGCACCGTCTTGTCGCTCGCGAGCAGCCGCTCCTCGAGCCAGCGCTTGGCCGGCACGTCGAGGTAGTTATCCGGCTCGTCGAGGAGCAGCAGGTCGGCCGGGCCGCTGAGCAGCGCCTCCAGCACCACGCGCTTCTGCTCGCCTCCCGAGAGGGAGGTGACGGCGCGCCACTGGGCCCGCTCGAACGGCATACCGAGGGCTTGGGTCGTCACCGTGTCCCAGACGGTCGTCTCGAACTCGTAGCCGCCCGCGTCGCCCCAGTCGGCGAGCGCCTGCGCGTAGGCCATCTGCGCCGGCTCGTCGTCGACCTCCATGATCCGCAGCTCGGCGGCGTCGACCGCGAGGGCCGCCTTGCGGATGCGCTCGGGTGCGACGGTGATGAGCAGGTCGCGCACGGTGGACTCGTCGCGGACCTTGCCGACGAACTGGTTCATCACCGCGAGCGTGCCGCTCAGCGTGACCGCACCGTCGTGGGCCGCGAGGTCGCCGGAGATGATCCGGGTCAGCGTCGTCTTGCCCGTCCCGTTGGGCCCGATGAGCGCGACGCGCTGCCCGTCGCCGACGCGGAACTGGACGCCGTCGAGCAGGGGACGTCCGTCGGGGAGCGTGAACCCGACCTGGTTGACCTCGAGATGTGCCACGGGAGTCGATTGTCCAAGCCCGTATGCCGTCCCGTCACCTGAGATTTCGCGGGCGCCGGTCACCTTGACCGTCGGGGACAATGAGAGGAACACCGACCGCAGCCTCGACAAGGAGTAGCCGTGACCGAGGGAACCGTCCGCTGGTTCGACACCGACCGGGGGTTCGGCTTCATCGCCCTCGGGCAGGACGCAGCCGACCTCTACGTGCATGCGTCAGAGATCGTCAGCGACGACGTCAACAAGCACCTCCGCGAGGGGCAGGTGGTCGAGTTCGAGATCGGCGAGGGCGACCGAGGCCCACAAGCACGCCGGGTCCGGGTCACGGCCGACCGGGCCGCCGACACCCCGCTGGGGGTGCTCGGCACCGTCTCCTGGTACGAGCCGGCCAAGGGCTACGGCTTCATCACGCCCGACCGCGGTGACGCCGAGATCTTCGTGCACAGCTCGGCCATCGTGGGTGGTGGTGTCCTCTCGGACGGGCAGCGGGTGGCGTTCCTCGTCGTCGACGGGGAGAGGGGGCCGCAGGCGGACCACCTCCTGCCGCTGGGAGCCGAGGCCTCCCAGCAGGGTGCGACGTCCGACGGGGCGGACGGGACGGTGTCCTGGTACGACACGGACAAGGGCTTCGGCTTCATCGCGCCTGACTCGGGCGGCGCCGATGTCTTCGTCCACGTCCGGGAGCTGGCCGACGGGGTCCCCGAGGTTGGCGAGGGCGACCGCGTGACCTACGACGTCGTCATGAGCGAGAAGGGCCCGCAGGCTCGCGACGTGCGCCTCGCGCGCGGCTCCGCATCGCGTGCAGCCTCGACGTCGCAGACCAGGGCTCGGCCCGGACGGACGGTGACCTCTGACCTCCCGGTGCGCGGCGGCGAGGGGGTGGTCGCGCGCTTCGACGCGGAGCGAGGGTTCGGGTTCATCACCCCTGATGCGGGAGGCGCGGACCTGTTCGTGCACGCGTCGGTCATCAGGGACGGTGAGGCGCTTGAGTACGGCGACCGGGTCCGCTACCAGATCCGACAGAGCGATCGAGGGCCACAGGCCGACCGCGTCGAACGGGTGTGAGCGTCGTCGTCGGGACGTCGGCGTCGGGATGCGTGTCGGGCGCCCGCGGGTAGGTTGAAGCACATGGCCGCCGCTGCTCAGCACCCACTGGACCTCTTCGGGATCGACGGGCTGATCTCGGCCGACGACCGCGACATGCGAGACACCGTGCGCGCCTTCCTCGACGCCGAGGTCCGCCCCCACGTCCCGGGCTGGTTCGAGGCCGGCTCCGTCCCCGTCAAGGAGCTCGCCCCGACGTTCGGCGAGCTCGGCCTGCTCGGCATGCACCTCGAGGGCTATGGCTGCGCTGGGACGAGCGCGACGGCATACGGGCTGGCCTGTGCGGAGCTGGAGGCGGTCGACTCCGGCATCCGAAGCCTCGTCAGCGTCCAGGGATCGCTCGCGATGTTCGCGATCCACCGTTTCGGCACCGAGGATCAGAAGCAGGAGTGGCTGCCGCGGATGGCCGCGGGCGAGGCCATCGGCTGCTTCGGCCTCACCGAGCCCGACTTCGGCTCGAACCCGGCGGGCATGCGGACCAGGGCCAGGCGGGACGGTGACGACTGGGTGCTCGACGGCTCGAAGATGTGGATCACCAACGGTTCGGTCGCCGACGTCGCCGTCGTCTGGGCCCGGACCGACGACACCGACGGCGCGGCCGTCCGTGGCTTCGTCGTGCCGACCGACACCCCCGGCTTCTCCGCACCCGAGATCAAGGGCAAGCTCTCGCTGCGTGCCTCCATCACCTCCGAGCTCGTCCTCGAGGGTGTGCGACTGCCGGCGTCGGCGATGCTCCCCGAGGCGCGGGGCCTCTCCGGACCGCTGTCCTGCCTGTCCGAGGCGCGCTTCGGCATCGTCTTCGGCGCGCTCGGCGCCGCCCGCGACTGCCTCGAGGTGGCGATCGCCTACGCACAGGAGCGCGAGATCTTCGACAAGCCGCTCGCCGGCTACCAGATCACGCAGACCAAGCTCGCCGACATGACCCTCGAGCTCGGCAAGGGCATGCTCCTCGCGATGCACCTCGGCGCGCTCAAGGACGCCGGCACCCTGCGCCCCGAGCAGGTCAGCCTCGGCAAGCTCAACTCCTGCCGCGAGGCCATCGCCATCGCGCGCGAGTGCCGGACGATCCTCGGCGCCAACGGGATCGCGCTCGAGTACTCGCCGATGCGCCACGCCAACAACCTCGAGTCCGTCCTCACCTACGAGGGAACATCAGAGGTCCACCAGCTCGTTGTCGGCCAGGCGCTCACCGGGCACCCCGCGTTCCGGTGACGTCGCATCAGGGCTTCGATCGGTCCGGATAGCAGTGTCTAGGCCTGCTGCTAGAAGACGCTAGCGGTAGGCATCGAGGAGGGAACGATGACCGAGAACGCCTTCGGCGCACAGGACGCGCCCGGCCCTGACAGCGCCTTCGCCACCGACTACGAGCGCGCCCGCGAGCGGTTCGAGCTGGGGGAGTACCAGCAGGCCGCGGTCATCTTCGCCGAGCTCGTCGACCGCTCTGCCCTGGAGCCGCCGCTGCACGGAACGACCGAGCTCCGGCTCTACCTCGCGCGCTCCTACTACCACTCGGCCCAGCTCGCCCGGGCCGAGGAGATCCTTCGCGCCATGCTCGTCGACAACCGCGACGACCACTACGCGCTGCTGCTGCTCGGCCGGACCCTCCAGCGCCAGAGCCGGCACGAGGAGGCCAAACCCCACCTCGCCATGGCCAAGCTGCTCGGCGGCTACGACATCGACGGACCGGATCTCCCCAAGGACTGAACGGGACCCGCGACCGCTGGGCGTTCAACCTTGTACAAACCCTTGACAAACCTTGCACAGGGGAGTTGTGTGGTCGGCGAGGCCCTCCCCCGGGGCCCACGCCCTACAGGAGGAACGTCATGAAGAAGCTCGTCGCCACTGCCGCCGCTGGAGCCGCCGCCCTCGCCATCGGAGTCGTCTCCGCACCCGCGGCCAGCGCCGCTCCCGACACCGCCTGCCAGCGCGCCGGCCTCGCCGTCCTCAAGGACGCGGGCCTGCTGTCGGCTGTCGCCAAGGGTGGCCTGCCCATCGCCACCGCCGTGAGCGTCGGAGTCGCCCCGCGCGAGGGCACCGACGTGGCCTCCCTGCCGGACCCGCTGCCGCTGAGTGTCGTCCTCGCCGACCACCGCGCGGGTGACGACAGCCTGTTCATCTACCCCTGGTGCTGACGCGGGGTCGCCCCTTCCCCCACGCACCGGGTTGCCAGCGCCGCCCCTCACCACGCAGCCGGGTGAGGGGCGGCGCACTGCTGCCCGGCTCCCCGGCCCCACAGGCGTCAGGAGGGAACGGGTGCGCCCTCGAGCGCGGAGCGGAGCGCCTCGACGCCGTCCCCGAGGTCATGACCGAGGAGCAGGGCGCCGTGCGTCTCGTCCTGGTGACGCCCGCCGACGGCGACGACGGCGCGGGGCGCGTCGAGCCGAAGCCGGTCGATGACGGCCTGCGCGCCGGCGACGTCCGCCTGTCGCGGCACCGACAGCACCGCCGCGCCCGCGCGGCGCCCGGCGACCGCGCTCACCCAGTCCTGGGCCGGCAGGTCGGCGCCGAGGTAGGCGGTCCGCAGACCCGCCCGCCGCGCACCCACCGCGAAGGCCAGGAGTCCGAGCTCATGACGCGCACCCGCAGGCAGGGCCAGCACGACGAGCGGGCCGTCGGTCGTCTTCGGCTCCGCGTCGTAGAGCGCGGCGAGCCGGCGCTGGACGGCGTTGCTCACGAGGTGCTCGCCCGCCGGGGTGATCCGGCCGTCGGCCCACGCCCCACCGACCGCGAAGAGGACCGGCAGCAGCCACTCGTGCGCGACCCGCGTGAACTCGGCGAGCCGACCGTCGGTCCCCTCGCTCCCGTCGCCCTCCTGGCCAAGCACTCCCGCGAGCCCGCGGTCGAGCGCGTGCCCCAGCCGCTGTGCATCGAGGTCGTGCGCCGCCGCGAGCACCTCGTCCAGCCCCTCGGGCTCGACGGCAGGGGCGTCGACGAGCGACGAGTCGGCCACCGGCCGCTGCACCCCGTCGGTGCCCGCCACACGCCGCTTCGTCTCGGCCGCGGCCTCGCTCGCCGTCCACCCGTCGGCGACGAGCGCCGCCATGATCGACAGCGCCCGCACGTCGGAGTCGGAGTAGAGCCGGTAGTGGCCCTCCGACCGGACCGGTGCCACCACGCCGTAGCGGCGCTCCCACGCGCGCAGCGTCGGGAGTCCGATGCCGGTGAGCTCCGCCGCACGCTTGATGGTGTACATGGTTTGTCCAGAGTACGCCCGACGGGCCCAACGGGCCATCACCTCATGGTTCCACCCGTCACGCGCCTGGAGCGGTCCTCGCCTCGAGCGTGAGGAGGAACTCCTTGGCAGCCGGCCCGCCGGCATACCCACCGACGCGACCACCCACGGAACCGCCGGCCGGGAGCACGCGGTGGCACGGCACGAAGACGCACACCGGGTTCCCACCGAGCGCGGTCCCGACCGCGCGCGAGGCGCCGGGGCGCGCGATCGTCGTGGCGAGCTCGCCGTAGGTCGTCGAGGCGCCGTAGCCCACCCGCGCCGCGAGCCCGGTGAGCACCGACCGCTGGAAGTCGCTCGCGAGGACGAGGTCGACCGGCACCGAGAACCCGGTCGCCTGCCCCGAGAGGTATGCCGCGAGCTCGCGTCGCGCGGTGTCGAGCGGCTTCGCGTGGCGCAGGACCCGGGGCGAGACGTGGTCGGCGAGCCGCTGGAGCCACACGGACTCCTCGGCCTCGCCGGTGACGTAGGCAGAGGTGACGAGCCGGCCGTCCTGGCGGACCGCGAGGAGGAGGCGGCCCACGGGGGTGTCCTCGACGGCATACGAGACGTCGGTCTCCGGCAGGACGGGCCGGCGCACGGCGGGCGCGAAGTCCGAGAAGGGAGTGGTGGTCATCGCAGGTCCTCCAGGTCGAGTCGCAGGGTGGCGAGGGCGTCGGACACGAGCCGGCGGCTCATCGCGGGGGTCGTGCCGAGAGCGGCCGCGACCGCGCGGTGGTCGAGGTCGGCGACGTACTTGAGGACGACCGCCTCGCGCTGGCGCTCGGGCAGTGCCCCGACCCGGGTCCACAGCCCGTCGTCGGGCGCGGTCGGGGCGCCGACGACGGGCGCCGCGGCAAGCGAGGCCGGGTCGTCATGGGGAGTCGTGCGGCGGGCGGCACGGTGCGCGTCCATCGCGCAGCGGTGCGTGATCGTCAGCAGCCAGCCGCGCAGGTTGCGTGCCGACGTGAGCCGCGGGTAGGCCGCGAGCGCCTGCACCCACGCCTGCTGCGCGACGTCGTCGCCGAGCGTCGGGCCGGCGAGGGCATGGGCGAGCCGGCCGACGTCGCGCCAGTGCGCGTCGACGAGGCTCTGGAAGGGCGGCAGGCTCACGATGGTTGAACGGTATGCCGTGTCGTCGTGTGAGTCGCTGCCACCGCCGAGGTGTGCGCGCTGCCACGATGGGGCAATGGAGGCGCGTGCGGCTGGGCCCCCACCGGGGGGCCGCGGGCGACCTCGCGTCGTCGCCCACAGAGGGGCGAGCGCCGAGGAGCCCGAGCACACGCTCACGGCCTACACCCGGGCCTACTCGCACGGCGTCGACGGCATCGAGTGCGACGTCCGGCTCACCGCCGACCACCACCTCGTCTGCGTGCACGACCGCCGCGCCGACCGCACGAGCAACGGCAACGGCGTCATCTCGACGCTCGAGCTCGCCCGCCTGGAGGAGCTCGACTGGGCGAGCTGGAAGAAGCTCGACGACGGCACGGCCAAGGAAGGTGCCGACGCGGACCCCGAGCGCGGGCGGCTGCTCACCCTGCGACGGCTGCTCGACTCGCTCGTCTCCCAGCACCAGCCTCTCCTCACCCTCATCGAGACCAAGCACCCGACGCGCTACGGCGGGCTCGTCGAGCGCCAGCTCGTCACCGTCCTGCGCGAGCAGGGGCTCACGACCGGCGACCTGCCGCAGCTGCCGCACGTGCGCGTCATGTCGTTCTCGATCCTCGCGCTCATGCGGATGCGCGGGCTCGCGCCGCAGGTGCCGCTCGTCTATCTCGTCGAGGCGACGGCGCCGCGGTTCTCGTGGGACGGGTCGCTGCCGCGTGGCGTCAACATCATCGGTCTCGACGTCCGGATCGTGCGCCGCACACCGTCGGTCGTGCGCGCGCACCAGCGTCGCGGGCACGAGGTCTACGTCTGGACCGTCAACGAGCCCGATGACGTGCGGCGATGCGCGGACCTCGGTGTCGACGTCATCATCAGCGATCGGCCCGGGGACGTGCTCGGTCTGCTGGGTTAGAGTCCCCGCGTGACCTCAAAGAACGAGCCCGAGCTCGACGAGTTCGGCGGGACCATCGGCCAGGGACAGGTGCGCACCATCCGTGCGCCCTGGGGACCCTCGACCGTGACCCGCGTGCGCAAGGCCGTCGTGGCCGACCTGCGCGCCCGCGACCTCGATGAGCAGACCATCGACGAGTCCGAGATCGTCGTCTCCGAGCTCATGACCAACGCCATCCGCCACGCCCGCCCGCTCCAGGACGGCTGCCTGCGCGTCCGCTGGAAGGTCCGCGGCGAGGTCGTCGAGATCGAGGTCACCGACGGCGGCGGGGAGAAGACGCCTCTCCCCGCGCCCGCCGCCGTGTGGCTGACGAGTGGCCGAGGGCTGCGCATCGTCCGTTCGCTCGCCCACGAGTGGGGCGTCGGCGAGGACAAGGGCGCTCAGGTCGTCTGGGCCGCCATGGGTGGTCCGAGCCGCCGCCGCGCCACCTGACGTGTCGCCGGACGCAGGTGCCGTGCAACGTCCGGCGAGGTGACGGCATACCCACCACAGCTGCGGACGCAAGCGGAGGTGCGCCGGCAACGTCCGGCGAGGTGACGGCATACCCACCACAGCTGCGAACGCAAGCGGAGGTATGCCGGGTGCGCCCGTCCCGTGCCGGCGCACGTGCCGTTGTGGCGACGCCTGCGACTGGGAGGTTCGCGCCACCATTACGCTGACGCCCATGGGCAAGGCTTCGCGACGACGCAGGACCACCGACGACCAGGGCGCTCCCTCGAGGAGGCAGCGCACGGCGGCCGTCCCCTACGTGAACCGTCCCTTCGAGGGACTTCCGCAGGAGACCGAGTGGGTGGCGATCCGCGAGATCCTGCCCGCGGCCACGGTGGCGGTGCGGTTCGCCGAGGGTCAGGCGCCCGAGGGCGTCGAGGGGGCGACCGTCGCGACCGTGCTGCCGATGGCGTGGCCGGCGCTGCACCGCGCCGACGGCACCGTGCTCATCGGCACGCAGTCGGGCTCGTCGACCGGCGACCCGAGCCGTGACCTCGCGGCGCAGCTGCTCGCCGGTGCGGCGGTCGAGCCGGGCAGCGCCGTCGAGCACGTTCCTGCCGCGACCGCCGAGACGCCGCGCCTGCAGGACCTGCTCGACACGAGCGAGCCGCTGGAGTTCGTCGTGCACGAGGGCTTCGACTTCTGGGTCGAGGGGCAGGAGCTCGACGAGGAGGGCCAGGCCTCGCTCGACCGCGCCAACGAGTCCGTCGTCCCGACCCGCCGCATGTCGGCGCTGCCGTCGGCCTACTGGGTCCGGATCGGCGAGCGCACCTACATCCGCCTCGTCCTGCCCGACGACGAGGACACGGCGACCGACGCCCTCGCCCGGCTGCACGCCGCCGCCGAGTCCGGTCTGGGCGACGGCACGCGGCTCCTCGGCGCGTTCCGGGCGTGCGGGCTGCTCGTGCCCGTCTTCGAGGTGCCGGCCGACAGCGACCCGGCGGAGCACGAGGAGGCGCTTGGGGCGTTCGGCACCCGCTACGCGACGGCGCTCGCGTCCAAGGAGGCGCTCACCGCGGAGGAGCGCCGAGCCCGCTCTGGCCTGCTCAGCCGCCAGGTGACCCTGCGCTGATGACGCCCGGGCTCGGTCGGGCTGTTCGCGTGCCCCCTGCGGGTGGCGTGGCGACTTCAGGCGGCAACCTCGCACTTCGGAGCGGAACTGTTCCCACCCGAAGTGCGAGGAACCCACTTCAGGCGGGAATCTCGTGACGAGCCGGGCGGTCGCGGCGATCGTCCCGTGCAAGGACGAGGCCGACCGCATCGCCGCCACCGTCACCGCCGTCCTGGGGCTCGAGGGCGTCGACCGGGTCGTCGTCGTCGACGACGGCAGCTCCGACGACACCGCCGCCGTCGCCCACTCCGCCGGCGCCGACGTCGTCGTCCACGCCCGCAACGCCGGCAAGGCCGCCGCGCTCGCGACCGGGGTCCGGCACCTGCGCGAGCTCGAGGCCGCCGAGGGCGCCATCCCCGACACCGACCCTCGCACCCCGCGCCACCTCCTCTTCGTCGACGGCGATCTCGAGGCCTCCGCGGCCAACCTCGGCGTCCTCGTCCCGCCGGTCCTCGCGGGCCGCGCCGACATGACGATCGCGACCCTGCCCCCGCAGAAGGTCGCCGGCGGAGGCCACGGCTTCGTCGTCCGCCTCGCCCGCGACGGCATCGAGCGGCTCACCGGCTGGAGCCCCGTGCAGCCCCTCTCGGGCATGCGCTGCCTCACGGCCGAGGCGTTCGACGCCGCGACCCCGCTCGCGCCCGGCTGGGGCGTCGAGGTCGGGCTCACCGTCGACGTCCTCACCGCCGGGCTGCGCGTCGAGGAGGTGCCCTGCGAGCTGCACCATCGCGTCTCCGGCCGCGACTGGCGGGCACAGGTGCACCGCGCGAAGCAGTACCGCGACGTCTGGCGCGCCCTCACCCGGCGCCGCCTCGCACGCCGGCTCCGCCGAGTCCTCACCGAGCGTGCACCCGGTGTCGCAGCCCGCGGCTGACGCCAGCGAGGCCGGACCCGACGGCCGCCTGGCCCTCGGCGCTGCCGCGACCGCTCGCGCGGAGCGCGTCCGCGTCGCACTGCTCGTCGCGTCGTTCGCGCTGCTCCTCCTCGTCGGCCTCGCCCTCCCGCACGCCGCCGCGCCCGACCTGGGCCCTCGCGGCTGGGCGCCGGGCACCCTCCTGCCGGTCACGCTGGGACCGGCGGCCGTCACGGCTGCGATGTGGACGGCATACGTGCTCGGTGGTCTCGGGGTGCTCCTCGGGATCCTCGGGCGCAGCACCGGGCTGCCCCGCCCGCTCGTCGCGGCGCTCGCGGTCGGCGCGGCGCTCACGGCGCCGTTCGGCTCGGGCGACCACGTCAGCTACGCCGCCTACGGCCGGATCCTCGCGCTCGGCGACAACCCCTGGCTCGAGTCGCCGGTGGGGTGGCGCGGCGGGACCGACCCCGTCGTCTCGGCCGTCGAGGCGCCGTGGACCGAGGAGCCCAGCGTCTACGGGCCGTTCGCGACGATCGTCCAGGGGCTCACCTCGCTCGGCGGCGGCGACAACCTGCGCGAGACGGTCTGGCTGTGGCAGCTCGTCGTCATCGCGTCGTGGCTCGCCGTGCGCTGGTGCCTGCGCCGCGTGCTGCCCGGCCGCGAGGCCCGCATCGACGCGCTGTGGACCGCCAACCCCCTCGTCTTCTCGGTCGGCGTCCTCGGCGCCCACGTCGACCTCCTCGCCGCCGCGCTCGCCGTCGCCGCCGTCTGGGCGGCGCACCGGTATGCCGGTCTCGGCGGTGCCGCGCTCGCCGGCACCCTCGCGGCGCTCGCCCTCTCGTCGAAGTTCACGTATGCCGTCGTGCTCCTCGCGCTCGTCGTCGCCTTCTCGTCGCGGCGGGTCGCCCGCTCGAGCGTCATGCTCGCGGTGGCTGCCGTCGTCGCCGGCGCGCTGCACCTGTGGGCGGGGCCCAACGTCTACGACCAGATCGGACGGTCGGCCCGGGCGGTCTCGCTCGCCACACCGTGGCGGACGGTCTTCGAGGCGCTCGGGCGCGACGTCGCCGCACGCAGCACCGTCTCGATGCTCGCAGCGGTCACCGCCGTCGTCTTCGCGCTCTGCCTCATGCGGCTCGTGCGGTCCACCCCGACCGTTGCGTCCGGCAAGGTGGCGCCCCTGGCCACCACCGTGCCGGACGCAGCGGTGGGTCCTCGTGCGCTGACCGCCGTCGCGGTGCTCACCGGCGCCTATGCGCTCGCCGCGCCCTACTCGCTGCCGTGGTACGACGTCATCGTCTGGGCCGCCCTGCCTGCGGCCCTGCCCGGCATCGCCGACCTCGTCCTGCTTGCGCGGCTGTGGGTGATGTCGATGGCCTACACGCCGGGACGGGTGCTCGGCATGACTCCCGGGGTGGAGGACGTGACGATGACGGCGCGCACGACCGTCGCGCCGGTCCTGCTCCTCGCGACCTGGCTGTGGCTCGTCACGAGCGCCGTGCGCGCCGGGTCCCGGCGACGGCTCGCAGGTCCTCCTCGAGGTTCCGCACGACGACGCTGACGATGAGCGGCACCGCGACGGTCGCGCCGACGGCGGGGATGGCGGTGCCCGAGTCGTTGATGAGGAAGCCGATCGTGAGCGTGATGACGAGCGCGATGAGTCCGGCGCGCAGGGTGGGCATCTTCTCGAAGGACTTGCCCAGCCCGCGCGAGCCCCACGACGTCGGGCGCGCGAGGACATAGATGACGAAGAGCAGCGCCGCCGGGACGAGCAGCGTGAGCGGCGCGTTGCCGAGCAGGATGCTCCAGTTCTGCTCCGCCTTGCGGATGACGATGTCGAGGGCGTTGCCGTCGAGAATCGCCTGGATGAAGCGGCCGAGGTGGCTGCGGTCGTCGGGCGCGCGCAGCCAGTCGAGGAACGCGACGCCGAAGAAGAGCGCGGCCGACCCCACGCCGATGAGCAGGATCCGTTTCCACGTCATCCGCAGGCCGAGGATCGAGAGGATGAGGTAGGCGATGCCCGGGATGAAGGCGGGCGGACCGCCGCCGTCGGCGCCCCAGAACGGCGCACCGTCGACGATCACCGTGAAGATGCCGATGCAGAGGACGACGACCGCGGCGATGCGCTCGCGGTGATGGGCCACGAGATAGCTCGACACCGCCGTCGCGAGGAGGATCGCCGAGGTGGCGAAGAGCGCGAAGGTGACGTTGCCCATGCCGTAGAAGCGTCCGGCGACGACCGGCTGCAGCCCCATGAGCGAGGACTGCTGGAGCCGCGACCCCGTCATGACGTCGCCGGCGAGGACCGCCATCGTCACGGCGGCGACGAAGGCGAGCGGCCCGAGGGCCGAGCGTCCCCACGGACCGCGCAGGCCGGCATACGCGATGAGGGCGACGAAGAGACCCACGGCGGCGACGATCGAGAGCATCGGGAGGGGGAAGCGCCACCACGGCAGGAGGTTGGCGAGGAAGGTCGACGCGGGCACCGACGCCGCGGCGACGGCGATGACGCGGACGATGCCGAGCACCTTGCGGCGGGTGTCGGGGCCGCCGATCTTGCCCTTCCAGACGAGGAGGACGAGGAGGTAGATGACGAGCTGGCCGTAGGCGAAGGTGTTGAAGAAGGGCGGCACGAGGCTGTGCACCTCGTGGCTCGCGAGGTCGTAGTCGACGAGGCTCTGGAGGCGGTCGGTGGCACGGCGCTCGGAGTTGTCGGGGGCCTGCTCGCTCGTCATCGTCGTGCCGCCGAGGCCGCCGGGGGCGGTGATCCCGGTGAGCGACATGACCGTCACGGGGATGTCCTGGGCCTGGACGAGACCGGGCTGGCGGGTCGAGGGGGCGTTGAGCCGGCCGGACCCGTAGTGCGGTCCACGGGCGACGGCGAGGCGGAGGCGCTCGGTGACGCCGGCGTCCGAGAGGCTCGCGACGATGAAGTCGGCGCCGCCGGGAGCGGCCGTGATGACCTGCCCGATCCGCTCGTCGACCGCCTTGACCTGCTCCTCGCGCGAGCCGCCGACCGTCTCCTCGCCCTCGGCGATGTCGTCGGGGTCGCGCACGCTGCCGACGTCGACGATCGTCAGCGGGCAGGTGTTCATGTCGACGAGGAGCGTGTCGGGAGACCACGGGGAGTAGCGGTCGGCGGTGCCCTCGGGCATCGCGGCGGCGATGGCGGCGCCGGGGCCGACCGGCTTGATGCAGACGTCGGACCGCGCGGCGGACTGGCCCAGCAGCCCGAGCTGGCTGTCGAACTTGCGTGACGCGGCGGCCTGCTCGAACGTCGACCAGCCCGGCACGACCCCGCCGCTCGGCTCCTCGATCGGGGCGCAGGGTCGCAGCTGGGCGCGGCCCTCGCCCTCGCGAGGGGCGGCGGCGCGGTTGGCGGCCGAGAGCCCGAGCCACCCGTCGACGGGGCAGGTGTTGGTCTCGACCGACCGGATCGACATCGCCGCGCTCGAGCCGTCGCGCAGGAGCATCCAGAGGTTGGGGGTGTCCTCCTCGGACACGTCGGTCCAGGTGATGCCGCCGGTGCCGATGAGGACCGTGGCGCCGAACGGCTCGGGTGCCGCGGGGCGACCGGATGCCCCGGACGCGGGGGTCGCGAGGAACGCCGCGCCGACGAGCCCGAGGACGGCCGCGACGGCTGCGAGGAGTACCGACAGGGCTCGACGAGTCACGGCAGCGATCCTACGTGCGGCGTTTCGCGGGTCAGGTGGTGAGGATGTGTGCGACCGGTGAAGACAGAATGGGCCCGTGACCTCGACCCCACCGGTGCGCCGGCGCCCCCTGCCCGCGCGGGTGCAGTGGCCCCTGGCCGTCGTCGTCATCGCGCTCGCGGCACTGCCGGCGGTGCTGCGCTACATGGTCTTCTGGCCGCTCGACCAGTGGCAGGTCGACGTCGAGGTCTACCGCGAGGCCGGGGTCTCGATCCTCACCGGCCGCCCGATCTATGCCGCGATGACCGAGGCGCCGCAGCTGCTGCCCTTCACCTACCCGCCCTTCGCGGCTCTGCTCGCGATTCCGTTGGCGTGGGTGCCGTTCGGGGTGGCCGGGTGGCTCTGGACCGCCGCCCAGGTCGCGGCGACCACCGCGATCGTCTGGTATGCCGGGTGGCGCCTCATCTCTCGCGCCGGCGGCTGGGTGCCCCTCGCGCTCGCGGCACTCGTCGCGCCGATGCTGTGGCTGCACCCGGTGTCGGACGGGATCCGCTTCGGGCAGGTCAACGCCTTCATGGTGCTCGCCTGCCTCATGGACCTGCGCCGGCCGCGACCCGGTCTGCTGCGGCACGTGCCGCCGGGTGTCCTCGTCGGGCTCGCGATGTCGATCAAGCTCACGCCCGGCGTCTTCGTCGTGCACTACCTCGTCAACCGGCGCTGGCGCGAGGCGGCGACCGCGGTCGGCACGGCGGTCGGCGTGACGCTCGGGTCGTGGGTGCTCCTGCCCGAGGCGTCGTTCGCCTTCTGGGGCGGGGCGCTGCAGGACCCGGCCCGGCTCGGGCCGAACTTCGGCACGTCGAACCAGTCGATACGCGGGTTCCTCCTGCGCGTCGGGCCCGACGGGTTGTTGGGGACGGCGCTGTGGCTCGTGCTCGTCGCGGTCGTCGGGGTCTTCGGGTCCCGGCTGGCGCGGCGGATGTGGCTGCGCGACGACTCGGTCGGCGAGGTCGCGGTCGTCGGGCTGCTCGCCTGCCTGCTCTCGCCGGTGGCGTGGATCCACCACTTCCACTGGGTCGTCGTCGTCATCTTCGCGCTGCTCGGTGCGCAGCCGTGGCGTCGCGGAGACCCGGCAGCGCCGTGGTGGCGCTCGCGTCGGCTGGTGGCTGCGGGTGTGGTCACCGCATGGTTCCTCATGCGGATGCCGTGGTGGGGGATCTCCTGGCTCAACCACCCCGACTGGCCCGAGCTCCCCGGCCGCATCCTCCAGAACGCCGACGTCGCCGGCGGCCTCGTCGCGCTGGGCCTGCTCTGGTGGGTCACCCGCGAGAACGACGCAGACCCCGACCCCGAGCCCTTGCGTCCGTAGCTCTGGTGGCCAGGCCGTCACCTTGCCGGACGCAAGGGGAGGGGACGGCATACGCGCTGGCCTGCGTCCGCAACTGTGGTTGCCAGGGCGTCATCGTGCCGGACGCAAGGGGTATGCCGGGTGCGCGCCTTCAGCGGGTCAGAAGACTCCGAGGATCTGCAGGACGCTGACCGCCGCGAGGACGAGGCACACCGCGCCGCCGACCCGGCGGATCGTCGAGAGCCGGATCCGCTGGAGCAGCGTGCGGCCGAGCAGCGCCGCGAGGCCCGAGACGGCGGCGAGCGCGAGGAACGCGCCGATGAAGACCGACACCGCGTCGTCGAAGCGCAGCACCATCGAGGCGGTGAGGATCTGCGAGAGGTCGCCCCACTCCGCGAGGAAGAGCACGGTGAAGCAGAAGGTGACGACCTTCCACCCGGCGAGCTGCTTCGCCGCCGACTTCGCGCCGAACTCCTCCTCGGTCTCGGCCTCCTCCTCGTCGGCCTTGCTCGCCCCGCGCAGCAGGATGATGCCGCCGACGAGGAAGAGCAGCGCCGCGAAGATCTCGATCGGCCGCTTGGGGAGCTGGTTGAGGACGCCACCGATGGCCACGGCGACGAGCGTCTGGACGAAGAACGCCGCGACGACCCCGACCCACACGAGCAACGGACGGAACCGCGTCGCCATGACGAGCGTGGCGATGAAGGTCTTGTCGGGGAGCTCGACGACGAAGATCGTGCCGAAGACGATGGCGATGGTGACGAGGTCGATGCCCATGATGGGCAGGAGCCTACGAGTCAGGACCCGCTGCGCCGGACGCCAGTCCACGGGTCGGTGGGCCGCGAGCCGGTCGTGGGCGGACGGCATACGCTGGCCGTCATGTTCGGGACCAACGCAGTCGAGGCGGTGCTCCTGGCCGTCCTCGTGCTCGTGCCGGTCGCGCTGCTCGTCGTGCTCCTCGTGGCCGTCGCGCGGCTGCGGGCACGGGTCGACCACCTCGAGCGGCAGCGGCCCGTCGGCGCCGGCGAGCTCGCGGCGCTGCGTGCCGACATCGGGCAGGCGCTGCGGCACGTGGCGGTCGTGCGCTACGACGCGTTCGGCGACATGGGCGGTCGGCTGAGCTTCAGCGCCGCGATCGTCGACGACAGCGGCGACGGCGTCGTCCTCTCCTCGATCCACGCGCGCGGCGAGTCCCGGACCTACGCCAAGGGCATCACCGGCGGCGGCTCCGACGCCACTCTCACGCCCGAGGAGCAGCAGGCGCTCAGCGCCGCACGGACAGGAGCGAAGGGATGACCCGCTACGGCTACCTCGGGCCCGAGGGCACCTTCACCCAGATGGCGCTGCTCGCCTGGGGCGAGTCCCACGACGGCGAGCGGGTGCCCTTCGGATCGGTCGACTCGGCGCTGGATGCGTTGCGCCGCAGCGAGATCGACGCGGCGATGGTGCCGATCGAGAACTCGGTCGAGGGCGGGGTGTCGGCCACCCTCGACGCCCTCGCCAGCGGCGACCCGCTGGTCGTCATCGGCGAGGTCAACGTGCCGATCACCTTCGTCCTCGCCGCCCCTGCGGGGACGCGCCGCGAGGAGGTCAGGGCCGTCGGCACGCACTCGCACGCGTGGGCCCAGGTCCGCGGCTGGATGGGCGTCAACCTCCCCGGCGCGGCCTACGTCCCGACGCTCTCGACCGCGGCCGCGGCGGCCGGGCTCTCGGGCGAGGTCGCCCAGGCCTACGACGCCGCCGTGTGCGCTCCCATCGCCGCCGAGAACCACGGGCTCGAGGTCCTCGCCACCGACATCGGCGACCGGGCCGGCGCGGTGACCCGGTTCGTCCTCGTGTCGCGGCCGGGCACTCTGCCCGAGCGCACCGGCGCCGACAAGACGACGGTCATGCTCTTCCAGCGGCACAACCGCGCCGGTGGCCTCCTCGAGCTGCTCGAGCAGTTCGCGGTGCGCGGCATCAACATGACCCGCCTCGAGTCGCGCCCGACGAAGAACTCGCTCGGCTCCTACTGCTTCTCCATCGACTTCGAGGGGCACGTCCTCGACGAGCGCGTCGGCGAGGCGCTCATGGGGCTCAAGCGCGTGTGTGCCGAGGTGCGCTTCCTCGGGTCCTACCCGCGCGAGGACGGCGCGGCCGTCGACGTCGCCCCGCTCACCACCGACGCGGACTTCGCCGGCGCCCGCGACTGGCTCCACTCGCTGCGCGGCACCTGAGCCTGCACAGTTCGACGCCGCCGGTGGGCACGCCACGCGGCAACCGAGCCGAGCTCCGTCCCGCCGCCCGCTGAGGACGGCTCGGCGCCGTCACCGAGCGCGCGTCGTTTGCCGCGCACGGTGCTCAGCAGGCGAGCGGTCCGCGCGAGGCGGGCGGACGGCATACGGGATCAGTGCTCGTATGCCGTGACCCACTCGTCGATCTCGGTCCACCTCTCGTCGAGCCACTCCTCGATCGCGGGGGCGTCGTCGGGCACGTCGCCCGCGGCGTAGGTGTGGGTGCGCACGAGGAACGGGCGGCCGGTGAAGGGGATGGCGTCCCAGATCTCCTTCGGCGTCGAGAGCTGGCCGAACCCGGCGTGGCCGACGATCATGACGTCGGCGTCGGGTCGCTCGTCGAGGACGGCGACGACCCCTTTCGTCTTGGGGGGCAGGGTGTTGAAGAGCGAGATGGCCCGGCGGGCGCGCAGCTCCTGGCCGGCCTCGCGCATCCGGTCGATGAGGCGTCGGCGCCGGTCCGGCGAGAAGTTCTGGCCCTCGGGGAAGAGCAGGAGCACGTCGTCGTGCTTGAGGCCGCGGGCGAGGGCCCGCACCCCTTCGACGCGGTCGTCGCCGGCGCCGGTGCGCGAGGGGACGAAGTAGGAGCGCATCTCGGTGAGCAGCGTGTCGACCATCGGGTCCCAGCGCAGGGCCTCGGCGAGGACGATCTTGGGCATCCGCCCGGCGGTGTGGCCGAGGAGCCACGCGAGGGCGACCGAGTCACCCGGGCCGGCGTGCCGGGCGAAGGCGACGAGCGGGGCGCCCTCGTTGCCGAAGTGCATGCGGTCGTCGAGGCGAACCTCGAAGCCGACCCAGCGCTTGCCGAGGATCATCGCCCGGTTGAGGCCGGCGAGGAAGACCTCCTCGTGGTCGTCCTCCCACGTCGGTCCGGTGCCCTCGGGGTCCTTGAGCCGCAGCCGCCAGCAGTCGAGGAGCATGCGGACGTCGACCCACACGAGCCCGACGCCGAGGACGCTCACCCTGAAGAGCCGGGCCCGCTTGTCGACGAACGACGCGAACGCCCCGGCGACGACGACCGGGGCGGCGAGCCCGGTAAGGGCGGCGGCGCCGACCGGCCAGACGACGGGCAGCACCCGGCGGACCAGCCGGGGCGGCTTCGGGATTCCCGCGAGACCCATGGCTCGACCCTAGGGGTATGCCGGACGGAACCGTCAGAGGTGGGCCAGGTAGGCGGTCGAGGCGGCATACGCCTGTTCGGCGCGCTCGGTGAGGCGCGACTGGCGGCCGTAGCCGAGGGCGACGGACGGCGACTCGGGTGCGCCGCTCGGCAGGACGTGGACCTCGACGCCCTCGGGGATCGACTCCATCTCGTGGACGTAGCGGTGGCGCCGCGAGATCTCGAACGCGACGACGCCGACCTCCCACGGCCGGCGTGGTGGAGCGAGGGGCTGCTCGACCCGGCCCACCTGGAGCACGAAGATGCGGTCGGCGCCGAGGCTCACCGCGCGCCCCACCGGGATCGAGTGGACGAGCCCGCCGTCGAGGTAGTGGTGCCCGTCGATCTCCACCGCCGGGAAGAGCCCGGGCACCGAGCACGACGCGACGACGGGGTCGACGATCTCGCCGCTCGAGAACCACCTCGACCCGGCCGTCTCGATGCACGCCGCGACGCACTGGAAGGGCACCTCGAGCTCCTCGAACGTGTCGACCGGGAGGTGGTCGTCGACGATCGAGCGCAGCGGCGCGCTCGTGAGCAGGTGGGTGCGGAAGCGGGCGATCCGGGCCGCGGAGCGCATCGGGTTCTCGAGGAAGACCCCGCTCGACCCGACCGCCCGCCACGCCTCCGCGAGGGCCCGGATGCCGTTCACCGAGGGGTCGGCGGCGACGAACGCGCCGTTGAGCGCGCCGATGCTCGTGCCGACGACGAGGTCGGGCTGGAGACCGCGCTCGGCGAGGGCGCGGAGCATGCCGAGCTGGGTCGTGCCGAGCACCCCACCGCCGCCGAGCACGTATGCCGTCGTCATGCCGGCCAGCCTATGCACCGTGGGTCGTCGCACCGTGGGGTGCGTCGCATCGTGGGGTGTGCGTCGCACGGTGGATGGTGCGTTGGGGTGCAGTCCTAGGGTGGGCCCATGCCAGGTGCCGCGTTCTTCGACCTCGACCGGACCCTGCTCCAGGGCGGCACCGGTCCGCACCTCAGCCAGGCGATGGTCGACCTCGGGCTCGTGCCGCGCTCGCTGCCCGGTCAGGGCCTGCTCTTCAAGGCGTTCGACCTCGTCGGCGAGAACCTGCCGTCGATCTTCCTCGCCCGGCAGGCCACCCTCGTGGCGCGCGGCAAGGACTCGCGCAGCTTCGACGCGGCCGCGGCCAACGCTGCCGAGGTCATCGCCGAGCTCGTCCACCCCTTCGCCCTCGCGCTCATCGAGCAGCACAAGGCCGAGGGTCGCATGGTCGTCATGGCGACGACGACGCCCGAGCACCTCATCAAGCCGCTCGCGGACCGGCTCGGCTTCGACCACGTCCTCGCGACCCGTTACGGCACCAAGGAGGACGGCCGGTTCGACGGCTCCATCCGCGGGCCGTTCGTCTGGTCGACCGGCAAGCTGAGCGCCGTGCGGCACTTCGCGGTGCGGCACGACATCGACCTGCGCGAGAGCTTCGCCTACTCGGACTCGATCTTCGACGTCCCCCTGCTCGAGGCCGTCGGCTCGCCCGCCGCGGTCAACCCCGACCCGCGACTGACGATGTATGCCGTGGCGCGCCGCTGGCCGATCGTGCACTTCGACGTGTCGCCGGGTGTCTTCAAGGTGCCGGTCCTCGGGATCGAGCTCCAGCGGTTCATCCTCGAGGGTCTGCGCTCGACCTTCTTCCCGTGCGCGCGGTTCGACATCGAGGGCGTCGAGAACATCCCGCGCCACGGACCGGTCATCCTCGTCGGCAACCACCGCAGCTACTTCGACGTCGTCGCGATGGCCAATGTCGTCCGCCGGTCGGGCCGCACGGCGCGGGTGCTCGGCAAGAAGGAGCTCTTCGACGTGCCGGTCCTCGGCTCGTTCATCTCCGCCGCCGGCGGCATCCGCGTCGACCGGGGCGAGGGCGGGCAGGTGTCCTACGACATGGCGGCGCTCGCGCTCGAGGGAGGCGAGATGGTCGGCCTGCTGCCGGAGGGGACGATCCCGCGTGGTGAGGCCTTCTTCGACCCGGTGCTGCGCGGCAAGACCGGTGCGGCTCGGCTGGCGGCGGCCAGCCGTGCTCCCGTCATCCCCGTCGGGATGTGGGGCACCGAGAAGGTCTGGCCGCGCTCGTCCAAGCTGCCCAACCTGCTCAACCTCTCGGACCCGCCCACCGTGCGCATCCGCGTCGGCGAGCCGGTCGAGCTCCTCTACCGCTCGGCCGCCGCCGACACGAAGCGGATCATGTCGGCGATCAGCGACCTGCTCCCGCCGGAGGCGCGCGAGCAGCAGGTGCCCACGCTCGAGGAGCTCCGCGCGACCTACCCCGACGGCCGCCTCCCCGACGAGTCCTGACCGCCCCACCCGGGGCGCGCGCGAGCGCAGCCGTGAGGTGCTGCGGGTGGAATGGTGGCGGGGTTCGGGGCGTTGGGAACCCCGGTCGACCCTGTGGACGACGGGCTGAGGGTGTCGGCGCGACGGCATACGGTGGTCGTCGGCTGCGCGCACGGAGGAGGTGACCGGCAGTGGACCGTGAGGCGGACACCCTGGCCGAGGTCACCGACCGCGAGCTGGCGGCGGCGTTCGACGCCAAGACCCTCGTGCGCGCCGGTGACTATGCCCGCGCGGGCCGGGTGACGAGCATCGTCCTCGCCGACGGCGGCCGGCGGGCGGCGGCCCGGGTCATCGGCAACGGACCCGCGATCTACCGCACCGAGGTGTCGCTGACGAGCGACGACCACGGCCCGTTCCTCGACAGCGACTGCACGTGTCCGATCGGCACCGCCTGCAAGCACGCGGCGGCGCTCGTCATCGCCCTGCGGACCCAGCGGCCGTGGCGCTCCGACGTCGACGCCGACGAGCCCGGGACGGGTGCGCGGACCGCGTCGTGGCGCGAGGTCCTCGACGAGCTGCTCGACGTCGTCGACCCCGAGCCCCCGACGGAGCGCGGCACCGTCGGCCTGCTCCTCGACGTGGAGACCCCGCGCAGCCGGCCCAGCCCGTGGCACACCGGCGCCGACAGCCCGCGCGTGCAGCTGCGGCCGGTCGTGCCCGGCGCCGTCCCCGGCCGGTGGATCAAGACCGGCATCTCCTGGGAGGCCGTGGCCGGTGGTTACTACGCCTCGTACGCCTTCCGTCTCGACGGGCCTCCCCTCGACGCCCTCACCGCGATCGCCGACGCCCACCGCCGGGGGAGCCGCATGTCGTCCTACGGGCGTATGCCGGCCTCGATCCCGCTCGCGACCCTCGGCCGGGGGTGGGTGGACCTGCTGGCCCGCGCGCGTGACGCCGGGGTCGTCCTCGTGGCCGACCCGACGAGTGGCGGTGAGGTCGTCCTCGAGAGCGACGAGGCGCACTTCGTCCTCGACCTGTCCCCGGCCGACGACGGTGGCGTCCGCGCGGTCCCGAGCCTCGACCTGCCCGAGGGGGAGGGTGACGTCGTGGTCGTGGGCGAGCCCCCGACGGGGTGGTTCCGACGCGAGGGTCGTGACCTGCGGCTCGGTGGGTTCGCCGCCGACGTCGACCTCGCCGCCGCGCGCGTCGTCGAGCGCGGGCCGTTCGCCATCCCGCGCGAGGACTGGTCGAGCTTCGCCATCGAGAAGCTGCCGGTCCTGCGCCGGCGCGCGACCGTCCGCACCCACGGCGGGCTCACGCTGCCCGAGGTCGCGCCGCCACGGCTCCATCTGGCGGTCCGGTTCGGCGCGAAGCACGCGGCGCACCTCGTGTGGTCCTTCCACTACGGCCCGCTCGACGCACCCGTCACGGTGCCGATCGAGCGCGAGCACGTGTCGTTCCGAGACCCGGCGGCGTTCCGCGACCCGGTACGCGAGGCGGAGCTGCTCGCGCTCGCGCCCTCCCGCGCGGACCTGCCCGCCCTCTGGGACCTCACCCGGCTCGGCTGGCGGCTGCGCCCCGACGCCACCCTCGGCGACTTCGACACCGTCGCCTTCGCCGAGCTGCTGCCCGCACTCGAGGCGCACGAGGAGGTGGAGGTCGAGGTCAAGGGCACGCGCACGGCATACGCGGAGGTGACGGAGGCTCCGCGGATCGCGGTGGCGACGACGCAGTCGGAGGAGGGCAACGACTGGTTCGACCTGCGCATCTCGGTGACGGTCGGTGCCCACGAGGTGCCCCTTGCCGACCTCGTCACCGCCCTTGCCCGCGACGAGGAGCGGATGCTGCTGCCCGACGGCGCCTGGTTCACCCTCGACTCCCCGGAGCTGCACAAGCTGCGCGCGCTCGTCGAGGAGGCGCGGACGCTGCAGGACAAGGCGTCCGGGCCGCTCCGGCTCTCGGTGCTGCACGCCGGGCTGTGGGACGACCTCGTCGAGATCGGCGTCGTCGAGGAGCAGTCGACGCGCTGGCGCCAGTCGGTCGACGCCCTCCTCGGCCTCGACACCGAGCACGCGCCCCCGCCGGCCGAGGTGCCGACCACGCTCAAGGCGACGCTGCGGCCCTACCAGGAGGAGGGGTTTCGATGGCTGTCGCTGCTCTGGGACCTCGGGCTCGGTGGCGTCCTCGCCGACGACATGGGCCTCGGCAAGACCGTCCAGGTCATCGCCACCGCCCTGCGGGCCAAGGAGCGCGGTGAGCTCGCCGACCCCATGCTCATCGTCGCGCCGACGTCGGTGCTCGGCACGTGGGTGGACGAGGTCGCGAAGTTCGCCCCCGACCTCAGCATCGCCGTCCTCGACCGCACCCGCGGCAAGGCGAAGGTGGCGATGGCCGACGCGATCGCCGGTGCCGACCTCGTCGTGACGACGTATGCCGTGGGGCGGATCGACGCCGAGGACTTCCGGACCGTGACGTGGTCGGCGGCCGTCCTCGACGAGGCGCAGTTCGTCAAGAACCACCAGGCCAAGACGTATGCCGCGATGCGAAGGCTGCCCGCACGGGTCACCTTCGCCCTCACCGGCACCCCGCTCGAGAACTCGCTCATGGACCTGTGGTCGCTGCTGTCGATCGTCGCGCCCGGGTTGCACCCGCGTCCGCAGGTCTTCCGCGACCAGTGGGCCAAGCCGATCGAGAACGGCTCGTCACCCGAGGCGCTCGCCACTCTGCGGCGCCGGATCAAGCCGCTCATGCTCCGTCGCACGAAGGAGGCCGTCGCCGCGGACCTGCCACCCAAGCAGGAGCAGGTCCTCCACGTCGGGCTCCACCCGAAGCACCGCGCCATCTATGACCGGCACCTCTCGCGGGAGCGCCAGCGGCTCCTCGGGCTCATCGACGACCTCGACGGCAACCGCATCGCCATCCTGCGCGCGCTCACCGTGCTCCGTCAGATGGCGCTCGACCCGACGCTCGTCGACGCCGAGGCCTACGGAGGGGCAGGGCCGAGCGCCAAGGTCGACGCCCTCGTCGAGCAGCTCGTCGAGCTCGCCGCCGAGGGACACCGGGCGCTCGTCTTCAGCCAGTTCACCGGGTTCCTCGCCATCGTGCGCGCCCGCCTCGAGGAGGAGGGCATCGCGCACTCCTACCTCGACGGCCGCACCCGCAACCGCGCCGACGTCGTGCGGGGCTTTCGCGAGGGGGACGCGCCCGCCTTCCTCATCTCGCTCAAGGCCGGCGGGTTCGGTCTCACCCTCACCGAGGCCGACTACGTCTTCGTCCTCGACCCGTGGTGGAACCCCGCGGCCGAGAACCAGGCGATCGACCGGGCCCACCGCATCGGCCAGACGAAGTCGGTCAACGTCTACCGGATGGTGTCGAGCGACACCATCGAGGAGAAGGTCGTCGCCCTGCAGCAGCGCAAGCGCGACCTCTTCGCCCGGGTCGTCGACGACGGGGAGCTCCTGTCGAGCGCCCTCTCCGCCGATGACCTCCGCGCCCTCCTCGACCGCTGACGCTGCGCCCCCTTCGGCCTCCTCGTCGCGCCCGCCCCCCAACATGCCCACGCAGAGCGTGGGGCCCGCCGCCTGAGGTGGGTCCTCGAAGTGGAGGTGGGAACGGTTCCCTGCGAAGTACGAGGCTCCCACCCGGAGTCGGCATCCGGGGCCGCCGGGCGGGATCAGCGGGTGGGCAGCTCGCTCACGTCACCGGTCGTGACGACATCGGTGGCGACGGACCGGAGCTTGGTGTTGGAGTCCTGGCTGGCCTGACGCAGGATCGCGAACGCTGCTGCCTCGTCGACCCTGCGGTTGGCCATGATGATGCCCATCGCGGCACCGATGGTGCGGGAGCTCTGCAACGCCACCTCGAGGTTCTGCACGTGCTCATGCTGGAGGAGGCCCTCGGCCAGCAGCTCGGAGATGAGTACGCGGTCCACCTCGGCGCGCTCGTCCAGGTCATCGAGGCGGCTCCGGTCGTCCGCCGACAGGGCCTCGCTCCGATCGGCCCGGTCGTCCGAGGCATCGGCCCGTTCGAGCAGCCGGTCGATGTCTGCGCGGTTCTGCGTCATCCGAGCCCGGACCTTGTCGAGCTGTCCCGGAAGGTCCGAGCCGACTGGCGCCCTGTCGTCACCCATGGCTCCATTCTTGCCCGCGGGCACCGTTGGTCAAGCCGTGGAGGGACGGCCGCGCCGCACGGAGCTGCCGCGCACGGTGGCGTGGTGAGGGGCGCAGGGATGACGCGGCGCACAGGCGCGTGTCACCCTTCGGGCATGAGCGAGGGTGACGGCGCCGGCGAGGGCGCCGGGAGGAGCGGGGAGGAGTCGACCCGGGTCGAGCGGACCGTCATGCGCGGCATCGAACGGGTCGCCGGCGTCACCGACGAGATCGTCCACCACCGCGGGCCCAACGGGGCGCGTGCCTTCGTCAACGCCTTCTTCGGCGACCGGCTCGACGTCGCCGGCTCCGCCCTGTCGCACACCATGGGCGTGCGCCGACGCGGGCGGTCGGTGCCGCTGACCCGGGAAGGACTCGCGACGGCATACCCCGAAGCCACGGGCGAGGTCGTCGTCCTCGTCCACGGGCTCCTCGTCACCGAGACGTTCTGGCAGCAGGGCCGGTTCGGGCACCGGCTGCGCGAGGACCTCGGGCTCACACCGGTGACGGTGCGCTACAACACCGGGCTGCGGATCTCGCACAACGGCCACGACCTCGACCGCATCCTCACCCGGCTCGTCGCACACTGGCCGGTGCCGGTGACGCGGCTCGTCCTCGTCGGTCACTCGATGGGTGGGCTCGTCGTCCACAGCGCCCTCGCGCAGGCCGACGTCGAGGGTCCGGGCAGCGCCTGGGTCGACCTCGTGAGCGACACCGTCACCCTCGGCTCGCCGCACGTGGGTGCCCCGCTCGAGCGCCTCGCCGACACCACCGCGCGCGCCGCCGGCACCCTGCGCCACGTGCGTCCGCTGGCCCGCCTCCTGTCCTCACGCAGCGTCGGCATCCAGGACCTGCGCCACGGCAACATCCTCGACGAGGAGTGGGACGGCGCCGACCCGGTCGACCGCGTGGGGCGACGGGTCGACGTCCCGCTGCACCCCGGCATACGGCACCTCGCGGTGGTCGGGCTGCTCGGCAAGAAGATCGACAGCCGCGTCGCGCAGCTCCTCGGCGACGGGATCGTCACGGCTGCCAGCGCCCGGGGTGAAGGGCGGAGGTCGCCGGAGCACCGGCGGTTCCCGGCGGAGGACGTCGTCGTGCTCCCGGGTGTCAGCCACCTCGGTTTGGTGCGGGACGAGTCGGTCTATGCCGCGATCCGCGACCGTCTCGGTGCCAGAGTGGACCCATGAGCGAGCCGACGACAGCGCCGACGACCGTCATCCTCTTCGGTGCGACCGGGGACCTCGCCAAGCGCAAGCTCATCCCCGGCCTGCTCCACCTCTTCCAGTCGCGCCTGCTCGACGACCTGCGCATCGTCGGCACCTCGCTCGACGAGATCAATGTCGACGGCTTCCGCGACCTCGCGCACGCGGCCATCAAGGAGTTCTCGACGCGCGAGCTCGACGAGGCGGAGTGGAACGAGTTCGCCGTGCGCCTCGACTACGTCCCGCTGTCCGCCGGCCCGCAGGCGCTTGCGGCGGCGGTGGAGGCGGCCGAGTCACAGCTGCCCGGTGAGACCGAGCTGCGGCTGCACTACCTCTCGGTGCCACCGAAGGCTGCGCTCCCGGCGATCCGGACGATCGCCGAGGCGGGCCTGGTCGAGCGCAGCCGGGTCGTCATGGAGAAGCCGTTCGGCACCGACTACGCCTCCGCGGTCGAGCTCAACCGCCAGCTGCACGAGGTCTTCGCCGAGGAGCAGATCTTCCGGATCGACCACTTCCTCGGCAAGGAGCCGGCGCAGAACATCCTCGCGTTCCGCTTCGCCAACGGGCTCTTCGAGCCGATCTGGCACCGCAACTCCATCGCGCACGTGCAGATCGACGTGCCCGAGACCCTCGGCCTCGCGACGCGCGGCGACTTCTACGAGGCCACCGGTGCCTACCGCGACATGGTCGTCACCCACCTCTTCCAGATCCTCGCCTTCACGGCGATGGAGCCACCGACCTCGCTCGAGCCGGACGCGATCAGCCGGGAGAAGAACAAGGTCTTCGAGTCGATGCAGCCGATCTCGCCGAGGGACGTCGTGCGCGGGCAGTACCTCGGCTACCTCGACGAGCCCGGTGTCGCGCCCGACTCCGACACCGAGACCTTCATCGCCCTCACCTGCTACATCGACAACTGGCGCTGGGCCGGCGTGCCGTTCTACCTCCGCACCGGCAAGCGGATGGCCGAGGGGGCGCGGATCATCTCGATCGCCTTCCGCGAGCCGCCGCAGTCGATGTTCCCGCCGGGGTCCGGCGTCGGTGACCACGGCCCCGACCACCTCACCTTCGACCTCGCGGACAAGGCGCGGATGTCGCTGTCGTTCTACGGCAAGCGGCCGGGCCCCGGGATGAGGCTCGACAAGCTGTCGATGCAGTTCGCCATGCAGGAGACGCACTGGGCGGGAGCGGTGCTCGAGGCCTACGAGCGGCTCATCTACGACGCCGTCCGCGGCGACCACACCCTCTTCACCTCGGCCGAGGGCATCGAGCGTCTCTGGGAGGTCAGCCAGCCGCTGCTCGACAACCCTCCGGTGGTCCGGCCCTACGAGGCGGGCACCTACGGGCCCAACCAGATCCACCAGCTCGTCTCGCCGCACACGTGGCGGCTGCCGTTCGAGCGGAAGTGGCGCGACAAGAACCCCGACCCCGGACCCCAGTCACCCATCGAGGGTGGCGCCCGGCGCTGAGAAGGCGCCGGGCGCTGAGGCGCTGAGAAGGCGCCGGGCGCTGAGGCGTCGAGCCTCGGCTCAGACGTAGCGGCCGAGGTCGTCGCTCACCGCAGTGCCCGACGTGCGGACGATGAGCGACTTGGGTCGCACCTCGAAGCGCACCCGCCGCGCCTCGCCGATGACGTCGCCGTCGATCTCGACCATCTGCGGCGCGTCGAGCGAGACGAGGATCGACTGGCACCGGTAGCGGTCGAGCTTGGGGTGGTTCTGACCGCGCTTGGCGAGCACGTGCACCGCGACGCCGGCCCAGCCGACGATGCCCTTGGGGGTGACGGCGACGACGTCGAGGATGCCGTCGTCGACCTCGGCGTCGGGCATGAGGGTGATGCCGCCGGTGAGCCGGCCGCAGTTGCCGACGACGATCGTGCGGGCCGTGTGGGCGATGGGCTCGCCGCCGTCGATGCGGAGCCGGGTCGCGAACCGCGCGCCGAGCAGGTTGCGCGCGCCGGTCGCGGCGTAGGCCGCCCAGCCGATGCGGGCCTTCGCCTCTTCGGTCGTTGCGTGCATGATGCTCGCGTCGAGGCCGAGACCGGCCATGACGAGGAACGCGTGCTGGTTGGGCGCCGGGTCCGAGCCGTGCGCGTCGTCGGCGCCGACGTCGGGCTCGGTCGGCCCGTCGTGGTCGGGGGCGAGCTCCTCGGTCGAGGCCTGCTCGACGTCGGGGTCCATCGTCAGCCAGCCGACGTCGATGTGGCGGTTGCGTCCGGTGAGCGCGACGTCGAGTCCGCCGGCGACGTCGAGCGGCAGCCCGAGGTTGCGGCTCATGAGGTTGCCGGTGCCGGCGGGGATGAGCCCCATCGGCGTCGACGTCCCGGTGAGCACGTGCGCGACCGCGCGGACCGTGCCGTCGCCCCCGATGGCGCAGACGAGGTCGACCCCGTCGGCGAGCGCGGCCCGGGCCTGCCCGAAGCCGGGGTCCTCGAGGGTGGTCTCGCTGATGATCGGCTCGTCCCAGCCGTCGTGGGCGAGCACCGTCTCGCGGACGAGCGCGTGCGCAGCGGGGACGTCGACGAACTTCGTCGGGTTGAGGATGACCGCGACCCGCTTCTTCGGCGGCGGCACGTCGTCCTGCGCTTGCCGGAAGGTCGAGCGTGCGGGGCGCTTGGGCGACGCATGGCGTCCGCGCGACCCACCCCAGTTCGCCGCGAGCGCCACCCCCACGCCGATGATCAGCAGGAGTCCGAGGATCGCCGCGATCACGGGCCAGGAGTCGGTCACGCAGGGACCGTACCCCACGGTCACATGCCCCACGCCGTCGTCGCAGCAGCGGCCCTACCCTGAGGTGATGAGCGAGATCGTCCCCGACGGCAAGGACTGGACCTGGACGCTGGTGCGGGCCTGCCCCGACTGCGGCTTCGACGCCTCGAGCGTGACGGGAGACGACATCGCGGGGCTCGTCACGGCATACACGACGCCGTGGAACGACGTCCTCTCCCGGCCGGACGTCGCCCAGCGACCGGACCCGACGACGTGGTCGCCCCTGGAGTACGCGTGCCACGTGCGCGACGTGTGCGACCTCTTCGCGGCGCGGGTGCGGCTCATGCTCGACGAGGACGGCGCGCGCTTCGCGAACTGGGACCAGGACGTCACCGCGGTCGAGAGCGCGTATGCCGCCCAGTCGCCCTCCGTCGTCGCCGACGAGATCCCGGCTGCGGCCGCACGGCTCAGCGAGGCGTATGCCGGCCTGTCCGGTCCGCAGTGGAACCGGCGCGGGGTGCGCTCGAACGGCTCGGAGTTCACCGTCCTCACCCTGGGGCAGTACGCCCTGCACGACCTCGCCCACCACCTCTGGGACGTCGACGGGTGAACCCGGCCCGGTTCTACCTCGCCCTCGGGCTGGCCCTGTTCCTCGCGGTGACCCTGCCCCCATTGTTCGACCGGTGGCGGCTCAACGCGCCGATCGTGCTCGTCTCGCTGGGCCTGGTGCTCGGTCTGCTGCCCGGCTTCCGTGAGCTCGACCTCGACCCCGTCGCCCACGGCGAGGCCGTGACCCGCATCTCCGAGTTCACGGTGCTCGTCTCGCTCATGGGTGTCGGGCTGGCCATCGACCGGCCGCTGAGCTTCCGCGACCGAGGCTCCTGGCGATCGTGGTCGCCGACCTGGCGGCTGCTCGGGATCGCGATGCCGCTCTGCATCGGCGGCGTCGCCCTCCTGGCCTGGGGGCCGATGGGCGTGGCCGCGCCCGCGGCCCTGCTCCTCGGAGCCGCGCTCGCGCCCACCGACCCCGTCCTCGCCTCCGACGTGCAGGTCGGCGGACCCAACGAGGCGCAGCCCGAGCCCGACGCCGAGGCCGCCGAGGTCGACGAGGAGGACGAGGTCCGCTTCGCCCTGACGAGCGAGGCGGGGCTCAACGACAGCCTCGCCTTCCCCTTCGTCCACGCGGCCATCCTGCTCGCGAGTGTCGGCGCCGTGTCCGAGTGGGGCGCCGGGTGGGTCGCCTGGGAGCTTGTCGGCAAGACCGTCCTCGGCGTCGCCGTGGGCGTAGCCCTCGGCTGGGTCGTGGCCCGGCTGGCCTTCACCGCTCGCGCGGAGGAGATCCGGTTCGCCGCCACCGGTGAGCCCCTCGTGGCCATCGCGGCGCTGCTCGCGGCCTACGGGCTGGCCGAGGTGTGCGGGGGCTACGGGTTCCTCGCCGTCTTCACCTGCGCCATGGCGATCCGCAGCTTCGAGCGCAAGAGCGCCTACCACCACGACATGCACGAGGTCATCGAGCGTCTCGAGCGGCTCCTCACGCTCGTGGTCCTCCTGCTGCTCGGCATGGCCCTCACCAACGGCCTGCTCGCGCACCTCGACTGGCGGGGCGTCGTCCTCTCCCTGGCGCTGCTCCTCGTCATCCGCCCGCTCGCGGGTGTGGCGTCCTTCGTCGGGCACCGCCGCTCCCGCGGACTCGCGGGCTTCGACGCCCGCGAGCGACTCGTGGCCGCCGTCTACGGCGTGCGAGGTGTCGGCTCGATCTTCTACATCGGGTATGCCGTCACGCACGCCGAGTTCGCCGAGGCCCGCTGGCTGTGGTCGGTCATCGCGTTCACCGTCGTCGTGTCGGTCTACCTCCACGGCTTCACCGCCCCATGGGCGATGGGGTGGCAGGAGCGCGGGGAGCAGTCGCAGAGACGAGCGGCCTCCCGCAGCTGACCGTGAGCGACCTAGGATCCGAGGATGAAGGTCGACGTCGAGGTGCCGGCCGAGATCGACAGGCCGGTCGCCGTCGTGGCGGCATTTGCGGGCGACCCCGACAACGCGCCGCAGTGGTACGCGAACATCCGGTCGATCGAGTGGCGCACGGACCCGCCGCTCCGGATCGGCTCCGAGATGGATTCGTCGCGACGTTCCTCGGCCGGCGACTGGCCTACACCTACGAGGTCGTCGACCTCGTGCCCGGCCGGCGACTCGTCATGCAGACGGCCCAGGGTCCGTTCCCCATGCGCACCACCTATACGTGGGAGCACACCGCTGCCGGCACCCGGATGACGCTGCGCAACACCGGCACGCCCTCGGGGTTCAGCAGGATGAGCGCCCCCGTGCTCAGCCTTGCCATGCGGCGCGCGACCACCAAGGACCTGCAGCGGCTCAAGGCGATCCTCGAACGCTGACCCCCCGCGGTGCCACGGTCTCGGCCGGCAGGCGGCCGGCAGGCAGGCGGGCGGCAGGCGGCAGGCGGGTCGGGGGTCGGCGGACCGCGGCGGGTCGCGGCGGGTCGCGGCGGGGTCTCGCGCGCCCACTAGGCTGGCCGGCGTGATCGACCTCAAGCTGCTCCGTGAGAACCCCGACCGCGTGCGCGCCTCGCAGCGCGCCAGGGGCGAGGACGAGTCCGTCGTCGACGCCGTCCTCGCCGCGGAGGAGAAGCGGCGGTCCAGCCTCACGGCATACGAGCAGCTGCGCGCCGAGCAGAAGGCGATGGGCAAGCAGGTCGCGCAGGCGCAGGGCGACGAGAAGCAGGCGCTCCTCGCGCGCACCAAGGAGGTCGCGACCCAGGTCAAGGCCAACCAGGCCGCCGCCGACGAGGCCGCCACCGAGCTCGCGACCCTCACCCGCACGATCGGCAACGTCATCGAGGACGGCGTCCCGGTCGGCGGCGAGGACGACTACGTGGTGCTCGAGGAGGTCGGCACCCCGCGGGACTTCGCGGCCGAGGGCTTCGAGCCCAAGGACCACCTCACCCTCGCCGAGGGTCTCGGCGCGCTCGACATGGAGCGCGGCGCGAAGGTGTCGGGTTCGCGCTTCTACTTCCTCAAGGGTGTCGGCGCCCGGCTCGAGATGGCGATGCTCAACCTCGCGATGCAGCGGGCCATCGAGGCCGGCTTCGTCCCGATGATCACCCCCACGCTCGTCAAGAGCGAGGTCATGGCCGGCGCCGGGTTCATCGACCACCACGCCGAGGAGGTCTACCGCCTCGAGGCCGACGACCTCTACCTCACCGGCACGAGCGAGGTCGCGCTCGCGGGCTACCACGCCGACGAGATCATCGACCTGTCCAAGGGCCCGGTCCGCTACGCCGGCCAGTCGACCTGCTACCGGCGCGAGGCCGGCAGCTACGGCAAGGACACCCGCGGCATCATCCGCGTCCACCAGTTCAACAAGATCGAGATGTTCGTCTACTGCCGCCCCGAGGACGCCGCCGCCGAGCACCAGCGCCTCCTGCAGTGGGAGCGCGACATGCTCGACCTCATGGAGCTGCCCTACCGCGTCATCGACACCGCCGCGGGCGACCTCGGTGGCCCGGCCGCGCGCAAGTTCGACTGCGAGGCGTGGGTCCCCACCCAGGGCCGGCACCGCGAGCTGACGTCGACGAGCAACTGCACGACCTTCCAGGCCCGCCGCCTCAAGACCCGCTACCGGGTCGAGGGTGGCGGCACCGAGGTCGCCGCCACCCTCAACGGGACGCTCGCCACGACGCGTTGGCTCGTCGCCATCCTGGAGAACCACCAGCAGGCGGACGGCTCCGTCGTCGTCCCTGAGGCGCTGCGTCCGTTCATCGGGCTCGACGTCCTCACCCCTGCCTGAGGAAGTCTCGCTCGGCCCACCTTCTCGAGGCCACCCTCAGGATGCGGTCGGGGAGGCCCGGGGCGACAGTGGCGGATCCGCCACCATCCCCGACGAGCGCCACCACAGCGCGAGTGCGGTCCGGCTCGTGCACCCGGTGCGGGCGAAGGCGTCCTCGACGTGCTTGCGCACCGTGCGCTCGCTCAGCCCGAGGCGTGTGGCGACCTGCGCGTTCGTCAGCCCGCGCGCGACGAGCGCGCAGACCTGGGCCTGCCGGGGCGTGAGCACGTCGCCGCTCTCGGGCGGACCGGCGAGCGCGCGCAGCCGGTCCATGGCCGAGTGGAACTCGAGGGCCGCGACGAGCGCCCGCCGGACGACCTCGACGAGCTCCCCCTCCTCGGCGGAGAAGTCCCGGTGCTCTCGCCAGAGTGAGATGAGGGTGAGGGCGGTGGCGTCGGCCTGCAGCGTCGCCGCGAGCTGGTAGCGGCTGCCACGAGGTCGCAGGAGCGTCTCCCAGACCTCGAGCGACTCGAGCTCCCGGATCGTCATCGTGTCGGTGAGGCGTGCGGTCCGCAGGCGGCCGTCGGCGAGCGAGCGGGCGAACGGGTGGGTCGGGACGAGCCGGACCCACCCGGCCTCCTCGTCCGGCGTGAGCGGCGGTGCGTGGAGCATGGTCACGGTGGTCCGCGGCGGAGCGCCGTCCATGGGCACGGCCACGGAGGAGTTGAGGACGTCCGCCCCCACCGCCCGGTCGAGAAGGTGGAGCACGTCAGCCAGCACCGGCTCGCCCTGCGCGGCCGCGTGGGCGAGGTCGGTGGCACTTCGAGCCAGACGTGATGGCTCCATGAGCACTTGGATACCACCCGGTCGGACCGACCGCAGGCGGTTCGGACGAACCCGCTCCCTCCCACGGCGGATCCGCACCTCGCGCCTCCGTCCCTAGGCTGACCCGTATGCCGTCCGCCCGCCGTTCGCTATCGACGACCGTCGGTGACTTCTTCGCGGTCGACGACGACTGGGAGCGCCCGGCTCCGCCCATCGGCCCGCTCGACTGGGCGGTCGGCGTCGGCCTGGCCCTTGTCGGCATCCTGCTGCTCGAGATGATGCGCAGCGTCGTCGACATCGACGCCGGGGGCCAGCCGCACTGGGTGCAGTGGCTGGCCATCGTCTCCGGCGCGATGCTCCTCGTGTGGCGCCGCCGCCATCCCGTCGCCGTCGGTGGGGCCGCCGCGGCGCACATGTTCGCCGTCGGGGTGACGATGCCCCAGGTCATGGGCCAGCTCGCGCTCCAGACGGTCTACTTCGTCGCGATCTATGCCGCGGTCGCGTGGAGCCGGCACCGCCGGTCGGCTCTGCTCGTCGTGGCCGGCATCACCGTCTTCATGCTGCTCTGGGTCGGGTGGCAGCTCGCCCTCGGGGGTGGCATCGACGAGCTCACCGAGGACGCCCGGGCCGAGGGCACCGACGGGTGGTTCAGCCCGGCGGTCGGGGCCGTCGTCACGTCGATGGCTGTCAACGCCTTCTACTTCGTCGGGGCGATCCTCGTCGGCCAGGTGGCCTGGCGCAGCGCCCGGCAGCGCGCCCGGCTCGAGGAGCAGGCGGACACCATCGCCGCGCAGTCCGACTCGCTGCAGCGTCGGGCCATCGTCGACGAGCGGCTCCGCATCGCCCGCGAGCTCCACGACGTCGTCGGCCACCACGTCGCCGTCATCGGCATCCAGGCCGGTGCCGCCCGGCGGGTGCTCGACAGGCGGCCCGAGGACGCCGCCACGGCGCTCACCCGGATCGAGTTGAGCTCGCGCGACGCCGTGACCCAGATGCGCAACCTGCTCGGCACCCTGCGCGACCTCGAGGACGCGCCCCTCGACCCGAACCCGACCCCGGCGCACACGTCCTCGCCGACTGCGACCCCGACCCCCGGCCGGCGCAGCCCCGAGCCCACCCTCGCCGACCTGCCCGACCTCGTCGCCGCGGGGGACCACGCGACGCTGCGGACGGCATACCGGCTCGTCGAGACGCACGAGGGGGCGCACGCCGCGGTGCCGCCACAGGTGGGGCTCACGCTCTACCGGGTGGCGCAGGAGGCGCTGGCCAACGTCACGCGGCACTCGACCGCGACGAGCGCCGACGTCGTCACCCGGGTCGTCGACGAGGGGCCGGGGTCGCCCTACGCCGAGGTCGAGATCGTCGACAACGGCCGCCCACGGGCCGGCACGTCCGGGTCGGGCCTCGGCCAGCTCGGCATGCGCGAGCGCGCCGCGTCGCACCACGGCACGGTCGAGATCGGGCCGCGGCCGCTGGGTGGCTACCGTGTCCGGGTGCGAGTGCCACTGGGGGAGAGCGATGTCCGCGACTGAGACACCCACGCCCACGCCCGAGGCGCCGACCCGTGTGCTCATCGTCGACGACCAGCACCTCGTCCGCTCCGGCTTCACGATGATGCTCTCGGTCGAGGACGACATCGACGTCGTCGGCGACGTCGCCAACGGCGAGCTCGCCGTCGCCGCCGCGCGCGAGCTGCGTCCCGACGTCATCCTCATGGACGTCCAGATGCCCGTCATGGACGGCATCGAGGCGACCCGCGTCGTCGTCGACGCCGACCTCGGCCGGGTCGTCATCCTCACGACGTTCGACCGCGACGACTACCTCTTCGACGCGCTCCGGGCTGGCGCGAGCGGGTTCCTGCTCAAGAACGCCGAGCCCGAGCAGCTCGTCGACGCCGTGCGCTCCGTCGCCGGTGGCCACGCCCTCCTCGCCCCCGAGGTGACGACCCGCGTCATCGCCGCGATGGTCGCCCAGGGCGGTCCCTCGACGTCGACCAGTGCGACCGCCGCAACCACCGAGAGCCGGGCGACCTCCCACGTCGGCTCGGCGGAGCAGCTCGACCGGCTCACCGAGCGCGAGCGCGAGGTGCTCGCCCTCATGGCCCGGGGCAGGAGCAACGCCGAGATCGCCCGCGAGCTCTTCCTCGGCGAGGCCACCGTCAAGACCCACGTCTCGAACTGCCTCGCCAAGCTCCACCTGCGCGACCGGGTGCAGGCCGTCGTCTTCGCCTACGAGACCGGCCTCATTCGCCCGGCTGAGAGCTGAACCGGCGCGAGGGACCCACCACCCGGCGGGCCCCTCGCGTCGGAGGGTTCGCGACCCCGCTGTGGCTCAGCGGAGGTACGAGATCTGCACCCAGTCCACGTCGAGGTACTGGACTCCGAAGTGCGACGTGGCCTTGGGCCCGGGCGTGACATCGGTGCCGGTTGCGTTCTGCGCGAAGACCTCCTGCTGCAGCATCAGGGTGAACGGGTCGTTCATGATCTCGTCGCATCGCGCCTGGCTGAAGGCGAACTCGCCCTGACCGCAGACGTGCGAGCCGATGTGGGTGTAGGCGCCCCCGCCGGGGCTGATGAAGTAGGAGACCCAGTTGCCTTCGCGCTGGACGATCCACTCGTAGAAGGACCCGGGGGAGAACGACACCTTGTGCTGAGAGGACTCCCTCGCCCACGGGTTGCCTCCGACACCGCTGCACGACATGTGTGTCGTGCTGTCACCGAGAGTGGGACGAGTGCCGTAGGCCTCGATGAGGTCGAACTCGCCCATGCTGGTCTTGGCGTTGACGCTCTCGCAGTAGGGCTGGTTGTTCTTGGTCCAGATCGCTGCCCGGGTCCCCGGCTGGATGCCGGCGGGGATGCGAGCGGACACGCGCATCTCGAACGCCGAGCCCCATGGAGTGCTGAAACGGCTGTGCACGCGACCGGTCGAGTACTTCGTGTTGGCGAGGTTGTTGCAGGGGCTGGAGGAGACGTTGGCCATCGTCGGTGTCCCCGACGTGCAGTGGCGGCGGGCGGCGATGCGCAGCAGGCCACCCTCGACCCGGACGTTCTCCGGGAGCAGCCAGGCCTGCGACTTCGTCCCGAAGTTGGGCGCCTGCTGCGGCCCGATGACCTGCCATGCCGCCGTGTTGAGCGTCGTTCCGTCGAACCCGTCGGCGAACATCACCGCTCCGGCGCCCTGCGCGGGGGTGGCCACGGTGAGCGCCCCCGTCAAGGCTGCCGCCGAGGCGGCCAGTGCAGCGAGAGCAGTGCGGCGTCGTTTCCATGTCATGTCGGTGTTCCCCTGTCTCATGGCCCGTCTGCCGGACCGGATGGTCGGAACGTAGTGAGGCTGAGGTGTGTCCGCCCGTCCACTGCAGGTTGCTGCAGATGGGTCGCGCCGTTGTCCGTCCACGTGTTCCCTGGTCGGTTCAGCACGGGAACCCGCAGGCGCAGTCATGGACCGACTCCGCCTGACGGGGGAGAGCCGCGCTCACCCCCGGGGCTGATCCGCCGGGCCCGCGTCCTCCCTAACGTGGCGACATGGCACCGATCGAGGTCACCGGCCTGACCCGCACCTTCGGCGAGCTCCGGGCGGTCGACGACGTGAGCTTCACCGTCCCCGGCGGCGTCCTCACCGGGTTCGTGGGCGGCAACGGCGCGGGCAAGACGACGACGATGCGGCTCATCATGGGGCTGCTCGCCGCCCACGGGGGAGAGGTCCGGTGGGGCGACGAGCCGATGACGACCCGGGTGCGAAGGCGCATCGGCTACATGCCCGAGGAGCGCGGCCTCTATCCCAAGCAGAAGGTCCTCGACCAGCTCGTCTACCTCGGGGAGCTGTCGGGCATGAGCGCCGCCGACGCCAAGGCCTCCGTCCTCGAGCACCTCGACCGCTTCGGGCTGCGTGAACGGGCCGGCGAGCGCGTCGAGAAGCTCTCCCTCGGCAACCAGCAGCGGGTCCAGATCATCGCCGCGCTCATGACGACCCCCGACGGCCTCATCCTCGACGAGCCGTTCTCGGGCCTCGACCCGTCCGCCGTCGACTCGATGGCCGACCTCCTACGCGAGCACGCCTCGCGCGGCATCCCCGTCCTCTTCAGCTCGCACCAGCTCGACCTCGTCGAGCGCCTCTGCGACCGGCTCGTCGTCCTCGCCCACGGGCGGGTCGTCGCGACCGGCACGGTCGACGAGCTGCGCGGCCGCGGCCCCGAGCTCTACCGGCTCACCCTCGGAGGCGACGCGGGCTGGGTCCGGGACGTGGCCGGCATACACGTCCACGACGTCGACGGGAACACGGCGCTCGTCGAGCCGGACGACGATGGTGCCCGGCAGGCCCTGCTGCGAGCCGCCCTCGACCGCGGCGACGTGCGCGACTTCGCCCGCCAGGTGCCCGCCCTGTCCGACATCTACCGGGAGGTCACGGCATGACCGCCGCCCCGTGGACGACCGTGGCCCGCCGCGAGATCGTCACCAAGCTCACCGACCGCACGTTCCTGCTCAGCACCTTCGGCCTCGTCGTCATCATCGCGGGCGTCCTCGGCGTCCAGGCGTGGCTCGGCTCGCGAACGACGGAGTATGCCGTCGTCACGAGTTCCGCTGCGGCGCACCGGATGGCGGAGCAGGTCGAGACGGTCGCGGAGGCATCCGGGGACAACCTCGCCGTCACGCTCGAAGCCGCTGCCGACGACGGCGGGGCGAAGGGCGCCGTCGAGGACGGCACCGCCGACGTGTGGCTCCACGAGGACGGCGACGGCTGGGTCATCACCGGCAGGGAGGACGTCGCGCCCGAGCTGCGCAGCGCCGCCACCACGGCCATCCGCGACGCGACGCTCGACGCCAACGCGGCGGCGGCGGGCACGACGGTCGATGCTCTCACTCGCGGCTCCGAGCTGCGCACGACGATCCTCGACGGGGACGCCGACCTGGCCGGGGTGGCCAAGGCGGTCGGCTTCGCGCTGGCGATGCTCTTCTACCTCGCGTCCTTCACCTTCGGGCTCGCGCTCGCCAACAGCGTCGTCGAGGAGAAGGCCAGCCGGATCGTCGAGATCATCACGACGAAGATCGCCGTCCGCCAGCTCCTCGCCGGCAAGGTGGCCGGCAACCTCGTCCTCGCCTTCGCACAGATGGCGCTCTTCGTCGCCGTCGGGCTTATCGGCCTCACCTTCACCGACTACGACGCCTTCCTCCCGGCGATCTCGGGGGCGCTGGGCTGGTTCGTCGTCTTCTTCGTCGTCGGGTTCGGCCTGCTCGCCTGCCTCTGGGCCGTCGCCGGCGCACTCGCGACGCGCACCGAGGACGTGCAGACGACCTCGACCCCCTTGACGATGCTGACGCTCGGTGTCTTCTTCGCGGCCCTCGTCACGACGGGCACCACGAAGGTCGTGCTCTCGTTCCTGCCGCCGTTCTCGGCTGTGCTCATGCCGATCCGCGTGCTCGAGGGGTCGGCGCCGTGGTGGCACGCCCTCATCGCGCTCGCGCTGCTGGTCGGCGCTGCTGCGCTCGTCGTGCGGGCAGCCGCCCGGCTCTACCAGCGCTCGCTGCTCCAGACGCAGGGACGGCTCACCGTGCGGCAGGCGTGGTCGACGCCGGAGTGAGCGGACGGCATACCTGTCTGCGTCCGGCACGGTGACGGCCTGGGCACCACAGCTGCGGACGTCAGCGATCGGCCGCCGTGGCGTCCGGCCCGGTGACGCTCTGGGCACCAGAGGTGCGGACGCAAGCGGTCGATGGACGGGATTTGACAAGGGAAGGTCAACCTAAATTAGGTTTACCTTACTGACCTTGTCGCCGTGCTCTGGGGCGCGGCCCGAACCCAGAAGGCTCCATGCTGACACGTCGCTCCCTCGTCGCGGCCGCCGCCTCCGGCGTCGCCGCCCTCGCCCTCACCGCCTGCTCCACCGGACCGACGAGCGAGGCCTCTGCCGACCCGGCGACGTCCAACGCCTCCGCGGTCGACAAGGACGCCTTCCCCACCACCGTGAAGCACGCGTTCGGCGAGACGACGATCAGCGCCGAGCCCAAGCGGGTCGCCACCGTCGGCTGGAACGACGCCGACGTCGTCGTCTCGCTCGGGGTCATCCCCGTCGGCGCCACCAAGATCACGTGGGGCGGCAACGCCAAGGGCTCGACCGACTGGTTCGACGCGGCCGTGACCAAGCTCGACGCCGACGCCCAGATCGCCCGCTACGACGACACCGCGGGCGTCCCGGTCGAGGAGATCGCGGCGGCCAAGCCGGACCTCATCCTCGGCGTGAACTCGGGCATCACCAAGGAGGACTACGACAAGCTCTCCAAGATTGCCCCGACCGTCGCCTACCCCGGCCAGGCGTGGGGCACCTCGTGGGAGAAGAGCGTCGAGCTCGTCGGACAGGCCCTCGGCCGCACCGAGCTCGCGACCAAGGTCACCGCCGACACCAACAAGGCCATCGACGACGCCGTCGCGAAGTACCCCCAGATCAAGGGCAAGTCGGCCGCGTGGGCATGGTTCACCCCGACCGACCTCTCCGTCGTCAGCCTCTACACGAGCCAGGACCTGCGCCCGCAGATCCTGCGCCGCTTCGGCATGGTCGACGCCCCGACCGTCGCCGCACTGAGCAAGGGCAACACCCAGTTCAGCGCCAACCTCTCGGCTGAGAAGTCCTCGACCCTCGCCGCCGACGCGCTCATCTTCTATGTCGAGAAGCCCGAGGAGGTCGAGACCCTCAAGAAGCACCCGCTCCTCGGCCAGATCCCCGCGCTCAAGACCAACCACTACGTCGCGAGCGCCGACAACGCCGTCGCCCTGACGATGTCGTCCCCGTCGCCGATCTCGATGCCGGTCGCGCTCGAGAAGTTCCTCCCTAAGATCGCCTCGGCCGTGGACGGAACCCCGGCCCAGTGAGCGTCCGGGCGACGACGGTGCCCGGTATGCCGGCCCACGCAGAGCGTGGGAACCGCGCCCGGTCGGCTGCCTCGGTCCGACTCCTCGTGGAGTCGGCCCGGGGCGGCCGCCTGCCCGTGGGCGTCGTCGTCGCCGGGGGCGCCGTCGCCGTGGCGCTGGCCGTCGTGGCCTCGGTCCTCGTGGGCACCCAGTCGGTCTCGCCCGACCGCATCCTCGACGCCCTCACCGGTGGCGTCGTCTCCGACGAGGTCCGCGGCATCGTCGACTCGCGCCTCGACCGCACCCTCATCGGTCTCGTCGTCGGTGCGGCGGTCGGCGTCTGCGGTGTCGTCCTCCAGGGCCTCACCCGCAACCCCCTCGCCGAGCCCGGCATCCTCGGCATCAACTCCGGGGCCGCGCTCGCCGTCGTCGCCGGCATCAAGCTCTTCGCGATCTCGACCGTCGGCGGCTACGTCTGGTTCGCGCTTCTCGGCGCGGTCGTCACCGCCGTCGTCGTCCAGCTCCTCGCCCTCCTCGCCCCGGTGCGCGCCCAGCCGGTGACGATGGCCCTCGCCGGCGCCGCGGTCATGGCCACGTCGACGAGCCTCGTCGGCGCCATCCTCGTCTCGGACCAGGGCGCCCTCGACGTCTTCCGCTTCTGGCAGGTCGGCTCGGTCGCCGGTCGCGACGCGTCGATCGTCCTCGACGTCGCGCCCTTCCTTCTTGTCGGCTTCGCCCTCGCCCTCTCCTCGGGGTCGGTGCTCAACACCGTCGCCCTCGGCGACGACCTCGCCCGCGGTCTCGGCCAGCGGGTCCTGCTGCACCGCCTGCTCGCCGCCACCGGCGCGATCCTGCTGGCCGCCTCGGCCACGGCGCTGGCCGGACCGATCGCCTTCGTCGGCCTCGTCGTCCCGCACGTCGTGCGCGCCGTCGTCGGCCCGGACCACCGCCGGATCCTGCTCGGCACCCTCTTCGCCGGGCCCGTGCTCGTCGTCGCCGCCGACACCCTCGGCCGGGTTGTCGCTGCGCCGAGCGAGGTCCAGGCAGGGATCGTCTGCGCCGTCGTCGGTGCGCCCTTCCTCATCGCCCTCGTCCGCCGGATGAACGTGGCATGACTACCGGCGGACCACAGCTGGTCGAGAGGAGAGAACACGCCGCCGGCGGCACGGCATACGCGGCGGGTTCTCTCCTCTCGACCGGTGGCGTCGGCGCCACCGGTGGCACCGGCGCGACCGGCGCCACCGGCGCGACCGCCACGGTCGCCACCCTCCGCGCTGCGCGGCGTCGGGTCCACCGTCGACGCCGGGTCCTCCTCGCCGCCCTCACCCTGCTCGTCGTCGGTCTCTTCCTCGTCCGGGCGCTGCTCGGCGACTACCGGATCTCGTTCGTGGACGGCATACGCATGGTGTCGGGGACGACGATCCCGGGTGCGTCGTTCATCTTCATGGAGTCGACGCTGCCGCGGGCGTGCATGGCGGTCCTCGCCGGCGCCGCCTTCGCCTCGGCCGGTGCGGCCTTCCAGTCGATGCTGCGCAACCCGCTCGCGAGCCCCGACGTCCTCGGGATCAACCTGGGGGCGAGCGCCGCGGCCGTCTTCGCGGTCGTCCTCCTCGGCTGGCGCGGGACGCCCGTCGCGGTCGTCGCCTTCGCCGGGGCGGTCGCGGTCGCGGCGGCGATCCACGGCTTCGCCGGGCGCGGCGGGGCGGCGACCGGCCGGATGATCCTCGTCGGTGTCGGGCTGGCCGCCGTGCTCAGCTCGGTCGTCCACTGGGTGCTCCTGCGTGCCGACATCTACCGCGCGCAGGACGCCCTCGTCTGGCTCACCGGCAGCCTCGGCACGGTCTCGTGGGACGAGATCGCGCGACTCGGGGTCGTCGTCGCGGTCGGCCTGCCGCTGCTCACCGTCGCGACGCGCCAGCTGGGAGTGCTCGGCCTCGGCGACGACCTGGCGGCCGGACTGGGCGTGAGGGCGCCGCGGCTGCGGCTCGTCGTCACCGCCCTCGTCGTCCTGCTCACCGCGTCCGCGACGGCGGTGTGCGGTCCGATCGCCTTCGTCGGCTTCCTCAGCGGACCGATCGCGCGCCGCCTCACCGGCGGCCGCACCTCGGTGCCCGCGGCTGCGCTCGTGGGTGCGGCCATGGTGCTCGCGGCCGACTACGTCAGCGCATATGCCGTGCCTGGCACCGCGTTCCCCGTCGGCGTCGTCACGGGCCTCGCCGGCGCCCCCGTCCTCGTGTGGCTGCTGGTCGCCGGCCGCCGGTCGATCTCCGAGAAATGAGTGACGTCATGTCATCAGTCCTCTGCGCCGAGTCGCTGAGCCTCGCCTACGACAAGCGGGTCGTCGTCGAGGGCCTCGACCTCGCCGTCCCGACCGGCCGGGTGACTGCGGTCGTCGGTCCCAACGGGTGCGGCAAGTCGACCCTGCTGCGCGGCCTGTCGCGGCTGCTCTCGCCCGCGCAGGGGCGGGTGCTGCTCGACGGCCAGGCCATCGGCGAGCTGTCGACCAAGGAGGTCGCCCGACGCCTCGGCCTGCTGCCGCAGCAGCCGATCGTCCCCGAGGGCATCACCGTCGCCGAGCTCGTCGAGCGCGGCCGCTACCCGCACCACGGCCTCTTCCGGCAGTGGTCGCGCGAGGACGAGGCCGTCGTCGCCGCGGCGCTCGAGATGACCGAGCTGGTCGGCCTCGCGGGCGTGCCCGTCGACAGCCTCTCCGGCGGCCAGCGCCAGCGCGCGTGGATCGCGATGGCCCTGGCCCAGCGGACCCCGGTGCTCCTCCTCGACGAGCCGACGTCGTTCCTCGACATCGCCCACCAGATCGACGTGCTCGAGCTCGTCCGCGACCTCAACGCCCGCGAGGGCACGACCGTCGTCATGGTCCTGCACGACCTCGCCATGGCGGCGCGCTACGCCGACCACCTCGTCGCCATGAGCGGTGGTGCCATCGTCGCCGAGGGCGCGCCCGCCGACATCGTCACCCCCGACGTCGTCGAGTCCGTCTTCGGAATCGCGGCGTCCGTCGTCCCCGACCCGACGACCGGCGACCCCGTCGTCATCCCCCACCGCAGGAAGCGAGAGACCGCATGACCGTGCTCGACAAGGTCGCCATGAAGGCCGCGACCGCCTACGCCCGCCTCACGATGGCCACGCCGGTCTACCGCGAGGGCGACTCCCAGTTCGAGATGACCGTCGCCGCGGTGAGCGACCTCGGTGGCGGCATGCGCCGGATCACCTTTGCCGCCGAGGAGCTGGGCGACTTCCGCCGCGTGGGTGCCGACGAGTACTTCGGCCTGGTCATGCCGCGCCCGGGGGCCGCGCTGACGATGCCGGACCCCGCCCGCGAGAACGTCCGAGCGGCCATCGCCGACATGCCCGAGGCCGAGCGCCCCAACCTGCGCTGGTACACGATCCGCGCCCACCACGCCGTGAACCGCACGATCGACGTCGACGTCGTCACCCACGGCGACTCCGGCCCGGGCTCGGCGTGGGCGTGCGCGGCCCAGCCGGGCGACCGGGTCGGCTTCCGGTCGGGTGGCGCCCTCTTCCGCGGGCACGAGTGCGACGGCTCGATGGTGCTCGTCGCCGACGAGACGGCCGTGCCCGCCCTGGCGGCGATCCTCGACGCGCACCCGGAGTGCCTGTCCCGGGCCACGATCCACGTCGAGGTGGCCGACGAGGCCGTGCTCACGGCATACGGCTTCGGCGGAGCCGACGTGCAGGTGCACGTGCGCACCGACGGCGTCCCCGGGTCGGCTGTCCTGCCGGCCCTGCGCCAGCTGCCGTCGGCAGACCTCTCCTACGCGTGGATCTGCGGCGAGTCGGGGATGGTCACCGAGGGCCGCCGACAGCTCGTCAAGCAGGCCGGGGTCGACCGGCGCAAGGTCCTCTTCTCGGGCTACTGGAAGCTGGGGCAGGAGCGTGGCTGACGCACCCGCTGGGTAGGTTGCGGGCATGACGGTCACCCCCCACCTCGTCGCGCTCGACGTCGACGGGACGACGATCACCCACGCCGGCGAGATGTCGCCGGTCGTCCGCGACGCGGTGCGTGCCGTGGCCGACGCCGGTCACCACGTCACCATCGCGACCGGCCGCTCGATCGTCGCGACCATCCCGATCCTGCGTGAGCTCTCGCTCGAGACCGGGTATGCCGTGTGCTCCAACGGGGCGGTCACGCTGCGGCTCGACCCCGCCCTGCCCCAGGGCTACGAGGTGATCGAGGCGGTGACGTTCGACCCGGCGCCCGCGCTCAACCTGCTGCGTTCGGAGCGCCCCGACGCGGTCGTCGCCGTGGAGGACCTCGGGGTCGGGTTCAAGGTGAACGCGCCCTTCCCCGACGGCGAGCTCCAGGGCGACATCACCGTCGTGCCGTGGGAGGAGCTCGTCGCCGAGCCGGTCACCCGCGTCACCTTCCGCGACCCCAACGGCACCGCCGAGGACTTCATGGGCCTCGCCGAGCGGATCGGCCTCCACGGCGTCAACTACGCCGTCGGGTTCACCGCCTGGCTCGACATCAACCCCGAGGGCGTGAGCAAGGGCTCGGCGCTCGAGCTCGTCCGCCGCCACCTCGAGGTGCAGCCGGCCTTCACCGTCGCCGTCGGCGACCAACGCAACGACCTCGAGATGCTCCACTGGGCGGCTCGCGGGGTGGCGATGGGCAACGCGCCCGACGAGGTCAAGGCGGTCGCCGACGAGATCACCCTCGACGTCGACGACGACGGGCTCGTTCCCGTGCTCCAATCTCTGCTGTGAGCAACTCAGCGAAGCGGACCGCCTCGAAGGTCGGGGACAACGCCGTCGTCGAGAAGGGGGCTCGGCTCGGCTTCGCGGTGAGCGGCCTCATCCACCTCGTCATCGGCTGGATCGCCCTCAAGGTGGCCTGGGGGTTCGGTGGCGGCTCGGCCGACAAGTCCGGCGCCCTCCAGACAGTGGCCGACGGCACGACCGGCCCCTTCCTCATCGGGCTGGTCGTCGTGGGCTTCGCGCTCCTCGCGCTCTGGCAGGCGAGCGAGGCCGTCGTCGGGCGGCACGGTGGCGAGGCGAAGGACCGCGCGACGGCCGCGGGCAAGGCCGTCATGTATGCGTTCCTCGCGTGGTCGGCCCTCTCCGTGGGCCGCGGCTCGGGCTCGTCCGACGAGAAGAAGACCGACGAGACGACCGCGGGCCTGCTGTCGAGCCCGGGCGGCCGGATCCTCGTGAGCATCGTCGCCCTCGCGCTCCTCGGCGCTGCCGGATACCACGTCTGGAAGGGCTGGACCAAGGGCTTCATGGACGACCTCGAGAGCCACCCCGGCCAGTGGGCCGTGCGCTCAGGCCAGGCCGGCTTCGTCGCCAAGGGCGTTGCCCTCGCCGTGGTCGGCGTCCTCTTCGGCTCGGCCGCTCTGTCGTCCCGGGCCGCCGAGGCGGGCGGGCTCGACGCCGCCCTCAAGACCCTGCGCGACCAGCCCTTCGGGCCAGTCCTGCTCACGCTCGTGGCGCTGGGGATCGCCGCCTACGGCATCTTCGCGTTCGCCCAGGCGAAGCACGCCAAGCTCTGAGGGCCGGGCCGGGCCCGGGCCGGGCGGCGGTGGGCCGGGTCCGAGCTCGACGCCCCCGACCGGCAGGATGGGCCGCATGCCCAAGGCACCGCTGCCCGCTCACGTCGCCGAGCTCTTCGCCCGGCCCAACCCCGCCGTCGTCGCCGTGCTGCGCCCGAACGGCGACCCCATGTCGGTCGCCACGTGGTACCTCGTCGAGGACGACGGCACCGTGCTGCTCAACATGGACGCCGGCCGCGCCCGCCTCGACTGGATGCGCGAGCGCCCCGAGGTCGCCCTCACCGCGCTCAAGGAGGGGGAGTGGTACACCCACGTGAGCATCCGTGGCCGCGTCGTGCGTTGGGACGACGACCCCGAGCGCGGGCTCGCCGACATCGACCGCCTCTCGGTCCACTACACCGGCAACCCCTACCGCGTGCGCGACCGCCCGCGCGTCAGCTGCTGGGTCGAGGTCGAGCACTGGCACGGCTGGGGCCAGGCGAAGGCCGACTGACGCCGCTCGTCCCCGTCACCCACAATGACCCGTATGCCGTCCCGTCCTGACCTCGAGATCACCTCACCGGCCAACCCGCGCCTCAAGCAGCTCGTGTCGCTGCGCCGACGCCGGGCGCGTGACGAGGCCGGAATCACCGTCGTCGAGGGCTTCGAGGAGCTCGGGCTCGCGCTCGACGCGGGCATCCGGCCGCGCACGCTCTTCTACGCCCCCGAGCTCATGCTCGACGCGGACGAGCAGCTGCGGGTCGTCGACGACGTGCGTGCTTCGGGCGTCGAGACGGTCAAGGTGTCGCGCACCGCCTTCGAGAAGGTCGCCTACCGCGAGGGGCCCGACGGCTTCCTCGCCCTCGTGCCCGCGGTCCGGGCCGGGCTGGCCGACCTCGACCTGCCCGGGGAGCCGCTCATCCTCGTCTGCGAGGGGCTCGAGAAGCCGGGCAACCTCGGCGCCATGCTCCGCACCGCCGACGCCGCCGGGGTCGACGCCGTCATCGCGGTCGACCCGGTCACCGACTGGGGCAACCCCAACGTCGTCCGGGGCTCCAAGGGCACCGTCTTCTCCGTCCCGGTCGCCAGCGCGACGCTCGACGCGACGCTGGGCTGGCTGCGGGCGCACGGCATACGCCTCGTGGCGACCACCCCCGACACCGAGACCCTGCACACCGGCGCCGACCTCACGGGCGCGGTCGCGATCGCCGTGGGGACCGAGAAGTTCGGTCTGACCGACGAGGCGCTGCGGGCCGCGGACGTGCGGGTGCGCATCCCCATGCACGGCAGCGTCAACTCGCTCAATGCCTCCGCGGCCGCCGCGATCGTCGTCTACGAAGCCGTCCGCCAGCGGTCGTCCTGAACGCTGGAGGCGGGGTCGCGGAGCGCGAGGACCGACGGTGACCAGCCCCTGTGTCAAGAGCACCCTCCGAGATGTGCCAACATGATCGGCATGCGAGTCGACCATGTTGTCTATGCCGCAGAGCACGACGGGGCGCGAGCGACGGCCGAGCGGCTGGCCGCCCAGCTCGGCGTCCAGCCCGTCGACGGGGGTGTGCACCCGCGCTTCGGGACGCGCAACGTCATCCTGCCGCTGCTCGGTGACCGCTACCTCGAGGTCGTCGAGGTGCTCGACCACCCCGCGTCCGACAAGGCGCCGTTCGGTCAGGTCGTTCGTGCCCGCTCCGAGTCCGGCGGCGGCTGGCTCGGCTGGGTGCTCGCCGTCGACGACATCACGCGGCAGGAGCAGCGCCTCGGGCGTGAGTCCGTCATCGGCAGCCGTCACCGCCCCGACGGTGTCGAGCTCCGATGGAAGCAGCTGGGCGTCAAGGGCCTGATGTCGGACCCGCAGCTGCCGTTCTTCGTCGAGTGGGACGCCGAGGTGCCGCACCCGTCCGGCGTCGGCGACACCGAGGTGGCCCTCAAGTCGCTGGAGATCGCCGGCGACCCCGAGCGCGTGCGCGACTGGGTCGGCGTCGACCAGGACTACGTGCCCGAGGGCATCGACTTCAACTTCGTCTCGCCCAAGGGCAACCCGGGCATCATGTCGGTGACCTTCGAGACCCCCAACGGTCCCGTCACCCTCTGAGGCGACGGCACGGCATACGACCGGCACGCGAGAGCGCCCCGCACGGACTCCGGTCCGGCGGGGCGCTTCGCTGTGTAGGCCGTGGCGTCAGCCCAGGTGGTCGACGAGGGCCGGCGCGATGCCGACGTAGGTCCCCGGCGTCATCGCCGCGAGGCGTTCCTCGACATCGGCCGGCAGGCCGAGGCCGCGCACGAACCCGACGAGCTCCGGCTGGCCGATGCGGCGGCCGCGGGTGAGTTCCTTGAGCCGCTCGTAGGGCTCCTCCATGCCGGGCACACCCTGGGCGCCGAGCGCGCGCATCGCCGACTGGATCGGCTCGCCGAGCACCTCCCAGTTGGCGTCGAGGTCCCGCGCCATCGCCTCGGGCACGGCGTCGAGCCCGGCGAGGCCGCGGGTCGCGTTGTCGAGCGCGAGGAGCGAGTGGCCGAGGGCGACGCCGATGTTGCGCTGCATCGAGGAGTCGGTGAGGTCGCGCTGGAGCCGGGACTGCACGAGCGTCGAGGCGAGGACGTCGAGCAGGGCGTTGCTCACCTCGAGGTTGGCCTCCGCGTTCTCGAAGCGGATCGGGTTGACCTTGTGCGGCATCGTGGACGAGCCGACGGTGCCCTGGCCGCGGACCTGGGCGAAGTAGCCCATCGAGATGTAGGTCCAGACGTCGGTGCACATGTTGTGCAGCACCCGGTTGAAGCGGGCGACGTCGGCATAGAGCTCGGCCTGCCAGTCGTGGCTCTCGATCTGGGTCGTCAGCGGGTTCCACGTGAGGCCGAGCCCCTCGACGAACGACTCGCTCACGTCCTCCCAGTCGGCCTCGGGCACGGCGGCGAGGTGGGCGCCGTAGGTGCCGGTGGCGCCGTTGAGCTTGCCGAGGAACTCGGCGTCCTCGACCCGGCGGAGCTGGCGCTGGAGCCGCCAGGCGAGCACGGCGAGCTCCTTGCCGAGGGTCGACGGCGTCGCCGGCTGGCCGTGCGTGTGCGAGAGCAGCGGCACGTCGCGCAGGTCGGACGCCATCGTCGACAGGGCCTCGACGAGGGCGGCGGCGCGCGGCAGCCAGACGTCCTCGATGGCTCCCTGGACCATGAGCGCGTAGGAGAGGTTGTTGATGTCCTCGCTCGTGCAGCAGAAGTGGATGAGCTCGGCGAGCCCCTTGTCCTCGTCGGCCGGGGCGATCTGCGCGAGGCGCTTCTTGAGGAAGTACTCGACCGCCTTGACGTCGTGCTGCGTGACCTTCTCGGTCTCGGCCATCTCCGCGATCTCGTCGGGTCCGAAGTCCTCGACGACGCGACGCAAGGATGCCTTCTCGTCGTCGGTGAGCCGCCGGACGCCCGGGACGACGCCGCGGTCGGTGAGGTGGATCAGCCACTCGACCTCGACGTGTATCCGCTGCCGGTTGAGCGCCGGCTCGGAGAGGTGGTCGACCAGCGGCGCCACGGCTCCGCGGTAGCGACCGTCGAGGGCGCCGAGCGCGATGGGGGGAGTGACGTCAGCGAGGGAGGCCATGGTGCTCATCCTCCCAGAGGGCCTGCGAGCGCCGCCCCGCCGGTCGGCCCGACGGCCGGCGAACCTTGCCCCCGGTCGGGGGTGGGGGCAGGGTGAGGGCATGACGCGCGTGGTGGCCGACATCTCCGTCTCCGTCGACGGCTTCGTCACCGGACCCGGTGCCGGGCCCGACAACGGTCTCGGCGACGGCGCCGAGGGGCTGCACGCCTGGGTCTTCTCGGACGACGAGGTCGACCGGGCCGTGCTCGAGGACGCCACGACTGCCACCGGGGCGGTCGTCATGGGCCGCCACCTCTTCGACGTCATCGACGGGCCGGACGGCTGGAACGACAAGGTCGGCTACGGCGCCGGGCACGCGGCGAGGCCGCCGTTCTTCGTCGTCACGAGCACCGAGCCCGAGTCGGTGCGGCTCGCCAAGAGCCACGACTTCACCTTCGTCCTCGACGGACCCGCGGCAGCGGTCGAGCAGGCACGGGCCGTCGCAGGGCAGAAGGACGTCTACGTCATGGGCGGTGGTGAGGTCGTCCGTGGTTGCCTCGACGCCGGCGTCGTCGACCGGCTGTCGCTCCACATCTCATCGCTGGTCCTCGGCGAGGGAACCCCGCTCTTCGACGCCACGACCCCTCGCCGGCTCACCCAGCGCGGCGTGCGGGTGTCGCCGCACGCCGTCCACGTCACCTGGGACGTCGAGCGCTGACCCGGCGTGACCGGGTTCAGCGCCAGGCGAGCCAGAGCAGGGCGACGGGCAGCGCGACGACCGCGACGGCATACGCGTACATCACGGCGACGGTCGGCGCCGGCAGCGCGTCCTCGGCGAGGAGCCGCATCCGGGTCGCCGTCGTGCCGTCGCCACCGGCGCCGAGTCCGGCCTCCGGTGCCTGGCCCTGCGCGAGCGTGAGCAGCGCTCGTGCCGTCGTCACGGGCCCGGACGTGCGCACGGCGGCGCGGTCGGCGAGCGCCTCGACGAGCAGCCGCACCTCGCGCAGCGCCGCCGGTGAGCGCACCGGCTCGGGGACGGAGTGGTGCAGGACGGTGAAGTACTCGAGCAGGAGGTCGTGCCGTCCGCGCAGGTGCGCCCGCTCGTGAGCGAGGACGGCGGCGAGCTCGTCGTCGGGCAGGGCGGCGAGCGCGCCCTCGGTGAGGACGACCCGCGACCGGCGCCCGGGGAGGCAGTAGGCCGTCGGTGTCGCGTGGTCGAGGACGCGTATGCCGTCCGCCCGCCCCTGGCCCGCGGGTGACCCGAGGACGTCGACGAGGTCGCGGTGGCGGGCCCGCGCGGCGCGCAGCCGGGTGCCGATGCGGTGGCCAGAGAGCAGGAGGCGCCCGAGCATCGCGAGCGTCACGGCGCCCGCGAGGCCGACGATGACCCACCCGCGTGCCCCGAACCACGCGAGGGCCAGCGTGCAGTCACCGCCACAGGCGAACCAGCCGACGCCACGGAGTGAGGGCACCGCCGCCGGTGCGGCGAGCAGGGCCGCGAGGACGCCGGCGAACGAGACGGCCTGCCACGCGACGAGCGCGGCGCGCGGGGCCCGCCGGAAGCTGCCGAGCCGGGCCATGAGCCGCGGCGCGACCCCCGAGAGCAGGACCGCGAGGGCGGCCAGGAGGAGGGCGTACACCGGGGGTCCGGGTCAGCCGCGTCGCTGCTCGACCTCGGAGAGCGCGGCCCGCAGGTCGTCGAGCTCCTCCGAGGTGGCTCCGTCGAGGAAGTGCAGGAGTGCCGCGCGCCGGTCGGTGACGTCGCCGAGCGAGGCCCGCATCGTCTCGGCGGTGAGCGACTCGCGCGTGCCGGCCGGGGTGTAGCGCCAGGCTCGCCCGTCGCGCTCGCGGGTGACGAGCCCCTTCTTGGAGAGCCGGTCGAGGACGGTCATGACGGTCGTGTAGGCCAGCCCGCGCTCACCGGGCAGCCCTTCGAGCACCTCGCGCACGCTCGAGCCGGCGGGCCGGGTCGTCGTCGAGTCCCACAGCTGCTCCATGACGGAGCGCTCGAGGTCGCCGAGCCGGGGTGCGGGGGTGGTGGGAGGCACGTCGTGGTCCTAGCGGGATGGCGTGAGGTCGAGGATCTCGTCGAGGGCGTCGAGGCCCTCGTCGCGGTGGCTGACGACCACCACGGTACGCCCTGCGAGCGCGGCGCCGACGTCGCTCATGACGGCGACGGCGGTGGGATGGTCGAGGTGGGCGACGGGCTCGTCGAGGAGGACGACCGGGCGCTCGGACAGGACGGCGCGGGCGAGCGCCAGGCGCGCTCGCTCGCCACCGGAGACGCCACGTCCACCGGCGCCGAGGCGGGTGTCCAGACCGTCGGGAAGGCTGTCGAACCAGCTCTCCAGTCCCGCGCTCGCGAGGGCGGTGACGAGCTCGGCGTCGGTCGCGTCCGGACGGGCGAGGAGGAGGTTGGCCCTCAGGTCGGCGGCGAAGACGTGCGGCTCGTCGTCGACGACGGCGACGAGGTCGCGGACGGCGTCGAGGTCGAGGTCGGCGACGTCACGGCCGTCGACGAGGAACCGTCCCGACTGCGGGTCGAGTGCGCGGGCGAGGACGGCGAGGGTCGTCGACTTGCCGGACCCGTTGGCTCCGACGATCGCCACCCGGCGCCCCGGCGGCAGGTCGAGATCGACGCCACTCACGTCCTCGCGACCGTCGACCCACCCTGCGCCCATGCGTTCGAGCCGGAGGTGGGGGACGGTCGAGGCGGGACGGTCGCTGCCGGTCGCGGCGACGGCGGGTCGCTGGTCGAGGAGGGCGTCGACGCGCTGCTCGCCCTGCTCTGCGCGGGCCTGCGCCCGCACGGCGTCGGCGACCGGCAGGAGCGCGTCCGCCAGCGCGGCGGGGACGACGACGAGCAGCGCCATGACGCCCGGGGACACGTCGGCACCGACGGCCACCCGGGCCATGGCCAGCGTCGCGAGCCCGGTGAGCGCGAGGACGCCGCCAGTGACCACCGCCCTGCCGCGGCTCTGTTGCCGCAGCGCCGAGCCGAGGTCGTCGTGGGCCCGGTCGAGACGGGCGAGGACGTCACCCTCCGCACCGATCGCCCGCAGCTCGGCCGTATGCCGTGCCACGAGCTCCGCGGCCCGGCCCACCTCCGCCCGCGCCTGGCCGAGCTTCGCCTGAGCAGAGCGCTCGAGCACGAGCCCCGCCTGGCCGACGGCGACGACGAGCCCGACCCACACGAGGACGACGAGACCGGCGGCGGGCTCGAGCACGCTGGTGAGCAGGGTGGCGAAGACGGCGGCGACGAGGGCCGACAGCAGCGGCACCCGCACCCGCACGTGCGCCTCGACGACGTCGGTGAGGTCGTCGACCACGCCGGTGAGGACTGCGCTGCGCGACCGGCGGCCGAGGCGAGCCGGAGTCAGCGGGATGAGGCCGGCATACACGCTCGTCCTTGCCGTCGCGAGGTCGCCGAGGGCGGTGTCGTGCGACCGCAGTCGCTCGAGGTGGCGGAAGAACGGTCGCGCCATGCCGAAGGCGCGCACACCGACGATGGCGGTGAGCAGGGTGAGGATGACCGGGCGCTCGGAGGCTCGCACGATGAGCCAGCCCGAGGTCGCGGTGAGCGCGACGCCCGAGGTGAGCGCGAGGCCGCCCCACAGGCCCGCGAGCCGCCCGCTCATGCCGGCACCGCCTCGAGGGCCGATCCGGTGGGGTGGACGTGGACGTCGGCGGCGGCGACGAGGTCGGGGGAGTGGGTCGCGGCGACGACGCACCGCTCGTCGGCGAGCTCCCGCACGACGTCGCGTACGAGCGCGGCCGATGGGCCGTCGAGGTGGGCGGTGGGCTCGTCGAGGAGCACCACTGGCGCGGTCGAGAGCAGCGCACGGGCGAGGGCGAGGCGGGTGCGCTGGCCGGCCGAGAGCCCGAAGCCGTCGTCGCCGAGCGCGGTGTCGAGTCCGTCCGGCAGACCGGCGACGAACTCCCCCAGGCCGACTCGCCGAAGCGCCCACCACAGCGCGGAGTCGGGAGGCGGGGTCGTCGAGCCGAGCCGCAGCGCCTCGGCGATGGTCCCGTCGGGCAGGAACGGCCGCTGGGTGACGTAGTGGACCGCACCGCAGCACACCACCCGGCCGGCGGTCGGGATGCGCAGCCCGGCGACGAGGTCGAGGAGGGTGGACTTGCCCGCGCCGGAGGTGCCGGTGACGACGGTGAGCCCGGGCCCGGCGTCCAGAGCCGCCCCGTCGAGGACGAGCTGCTCCGACCCCGGGTACGCATACGCCACCCCCTCCACCACCACCCGACTGATTGCCCCCGCACCACCGAAAGCAGCCGGATCCGGCGCCGTTTGGGTGGTCTGCGGGCAAGAAGTCGGGGTTGGGGGCCCGGTGGTGAGCGCGGTGAGGATGGCGTCGACGGCGGTGGCCCCGTCGGCGGCCGCGTGGAACTCGGCGCCCACCCGCCGGATGGGCCAGTAGGCCTCGGGCGCGAGCAGGATCGCGAGCAGCCCGGCCTCGAGCGTCATCGACCCGTGGGTGAGCCGCAGCCCGACGGTCACGGCGACGATCGCCACCGAGATCGACGCGAGCAGCTCGAGCGCCGACGAGCTGAGGAACGCCACCCGCAGCGTGCGCATCGTCGCCGTCCGGTGCTGCTCCGAGACGGCACCGACGACCTCGACCTGGCGACGCGCGCGACCGTAGGCGACGAGGGTCGGCAGCCCGCGCATGACGTCGCCGAAGTGGCCGGCGAGCTGCTCGAGCGCCCGCCAGCGGCTCCTCGTGTCGTCCTCGGTCTCGCGCCCGATGAGCGCGGCGAAGAGCGGCAGGAGCGGCAGGGTGAGCACGACGACGAGCGCGCTCAGCGGGTCGACGAGGACCAGCGCGCCCACCGCGAGGACCGGCACGACGACCCCGGCGACGAGCGCGGGGAGGAAGCGCGCGGCATACGGCTCGACGGCGCTCGCGCCCTGCACCGCGAGGGTCGAGGCGCGCTCGGGCTCCGGGCGGGACTCGACGGGCGCTGCGAGCCAGTGCGCGAGCAGACGCCGGCGCAGCCCCGCGCTCACCCGGTGCGACGCGCTCGCGCCCACCCGGTCGACGAGCGCCGCGAGCACCGCCCTCGCCGCGAAGGCGCCCATGACCCAGGCTCCGCTCCGCTGCCAGTCACCGCCGGACACGACGTCGACGACGAGCCGGGCGAGGAAGAACGCGAGGGCGATCGCGGCCACTCCCTGCAGCGCGGCGACGACCGTGAGCGCGGCGACCGGGCGCCGCAGCTCGGGTGCCGCGCGCAGCAGTCGTGGGTCGAAGGGCCTCATCGCGTATGCCGTCCGCTCACTTCACGAGGACCGGCGCGGCGATGTGCTCGACCGAGAGCCTGCGGCGGAAGACCCAGTAGGTCCACGCGGTGTAGAGCAGGACGATCGGCACGAAGAGGAGGGCCGCGACGGTCATGATCTGCAGCGTCATCGTCGTGCTGGCGGCGTTCTCGATGGTGAGCGAGGCGCCACCCGGGAGCGTCGTCGGCAGGACCGCCGGGTGCAGCGCGACGAAGTAGGCCGTCGCTGCCGCAGCCCAGGTGAGCGCGGTCCCGGCGAAGGCGACGCCCTCGCGGCCCGCGGCGTTGGCGACGAGCGCACCGACGAGCGCGACGGCGGCGAGGGCCGCGAGGGCGAGCACGCCCGCGCTGCCCCGGGTCCCGACGAGCCAGGCGAGCAGCGCGACGGCGAGCACCGCCGACACCACCCCGGCCCGGCTCGCCACCCGTCGGGCGTCCTCGCGGATCGGCCCCTCGGTCTTGAGCGCGAGGAAGACGGCGCCGTGCGTCACCGACAGGGCGACGAAGGTGACGCCGCCGAGCAGGCTGGGGAGGTTGAGCAGGGTCCAGAGCGAGCCGACGTACTCGAAGTCCGCGTCGAGAGGGATGCCCCGGACGACGTTGGTGAGGGCGACGCCGACGAGGAAGGGCGCGAGCACGGAACCGCCGATGATCGCGGCATCCCACCAGCGGCGCCATTCGTCGTCGTCGCGCTTGTGGCGGTACTCCAGGCCCATGTTGCGGACGATGAGCGCGACGAGGAGCAGGAGGAGCGGGAGGTAGAAGGCCGAGAACATCGACGCGTACCAGTGGGGGAACGCCGCGAACGTCGCACCACCGGCGGTGAGCAGCCACACCTCGTTGCCGTCCCAGTGCGGGCCGATCGCCGTGAGCATGACCCGGCGGCGGCGGTCGGACTCGTCGACGGCCGAGCCGACCCGCGCACCCCGGCCACCGAGGACCGGGAGCAGGGCGCCGACCCCGAAGTCGAAGCCCTCGAGGACGAGGTAGCCGGTCCACAGCACCCCGATGAGGAGGAACCAGATGAAGGGGAAGTCCATGTCGAGAACGCCTCTCTCGCAGCGGTGTCGAGCAGTCGGGGGTCAGTAGGAGAACTGGAGCGGGGCGTCGGGCTCGCGCACCTGCTCCGGCTCGTGGAACGGCTCCGCGCCGTGGGCGACGTAGCGCAGGAAGAGACGGACCTCGACGACCGCCAGCACGGCATACAGGAGGGTGTAGACCGACATCGAGATCCAGATCTCGGTCGTCGACACCGACGGCGAGACGCCGAAGGAGGTCGTCATGAGCCCGTTGACGAGCCACGGCTGGCGGCCGGTCTCGGTGAAGATCCAGCCGAAGCTGTTGGCGAAGACCGGGAGCAGGGGTGCGGCGATCCCGGCCCAGACCCACCAGCGCGACACCGGCGGCCGAGCCGTCCCGCGCGTCACCCAGAGCAGGAACGCCGACAGCGCCATCGATGCGAAGCCGAGCCCCATCATGAGCCGGAAGGTCCAGTAGGCCAGTGGCACGTTGGGCGTGTAGTCCGCGTCGGTCGTGATCGCGGCGACGTCAGGGCCGTAGGTCCGCTCGATCGACGCGACGAGCTCGGCGTTGCGGGCCTTGATCTCGTTGATGCCCTCGACGGTGCCGTTCGGGTTGCCGGTCGCCATGAACGCGAGCACCTTGGGCACCTTGATCGCGAGGTGCTCCTGCGTGCCGTCGAGCGAGCCGATGGTGAGGATCGAGAAGCCGGCGCCGGCCTCGGTCTCGTAGAGCGCCTCGGCCGCGGCCATCTTCATCGGCTGGACCTCGGTCATGATCTTGCCCTGGACGTCACCGCTGACGACGACGCCGAGGCTCGCGACGAGGGTGAGGGCGGCTCCCAGCCGGGTGGCGCGGCGGTACATCGGGACGTCCGCGGCGTCGTGCGCCCCCGGCGTCGCGGCCCGGCGCCAGAGCCACAGGCACACACCCATGACGGTGGCGCCACCGACCATGTAGGCCGAGGTGATGACGTGCGGGAAGGCGACGAGCTGCACCTTGTTGGTGAGGATCGCGACGAAGTCGGTCATCTCCGCCCGCCCGCTCTCGGGGTTGTAGCGGAAGCCGACGGGGTTCTGCATGAACGAGTTCGCGGCGAGGATGAAGTAGGCCGAGAGCAGCGTGCCGACGTGAACGACCCACATCGTCGCCGCGTGCAGCTTCTCGGGAATCCGCCCCCACCCGAAGATCCACAGCCCGAGGAAGGTCGACTCGACGAAGAACGCGAGCAGCGCCTCGAGCGCAAGCGGCGCACCGAAGACGTCACCGACGAAGCGCGAGTAGTCCGACCAGTTCATCCCGAACTGGAACTCCTGGACGATGCCGGTGACGAGCCCGAGCGCGAAGTTGATCGTGAAGAGCTTGCCGAGGAACTTCGTCAGCCGCAGCCACTCCTCGCGCCGGGTGCGCACCCATGCGACGTGCGTGACGGCGACGACGAACGACAGCCCGATCGTCACCGGCACGAAGAGGAAGTGGTAGACGGTCGTGATGGCGAACTGCCACCTCGCCAGGTCGACGGGCTCCATCGGTCTCCTCCGTGCTCGGTGCCTGATGCGGCGGTCCGCTCCTCTACTACGACCCATAGTAATACGACGATGCGTAGTAGTCGCAACCCCCCCCCCGTATGCCGTCCGCCCTCCGCCCGCTCCCCAGGCGCCGCTTCCCGATCCGCCCGAGCACGCAACTTGGGCCCGCGGCGGCGACGTGGTTAGCGTGGCGAGCGTCATGACGAGAGGCCACGCACCCCGCCACGCCGCCCCCGCCGTCGCGGGCGCACGGCGGAGCTGGGTGCTGCTCGCCGCGGCAGGCACGTGCCTCGTGCTCGCGGGGACGTTCGCGCTGCGGTCCGGGGACCACGAGCCCTCGGGCCCGGCCACGACACCGACCAGTCGATCCGGCACGGCCTCACCGACCGGATCGACGTCGTCCCCGAGCGGCACGGTGTCACCGACGCCGGTGGCGACGTCCCCCGGCGCCTCGCCGACGGACTCGCCCGTGGGCACCGAAGCCGTCGCGCCGCCGACGCCGGGTCCGGGTGCGACCTCGGGCACCGATCCCGCGCCGGCCGGCACGAGGGCGTCGGCGCCGTCCGGGACGCCGACGAACACCAGGAAGCCCAAGCCCACCCCGCCCGGGTTCACGAACCGTCCGACGAAGACGCCGAAGTAGCGCGCCGGCCGACGTGCCGCCCGGAGGCGGCGTGCCGGGAGCCGCCCGACGTGCCGTCCGACGGCGGCGGTCACCGGACCTGAGCGGTCACTGCGCCTGGGAGGGCTCCCGCGCGAGGAGGGCCTGGACGAAGACGGTGAGCAGGTCGTCGGAGGTGTTCGCGGTGTAGCTCGCGCCGCCCGACGCGCTGGCGATGGCCCGGAGCGCACTGGGGTCCGCCTCGCCCATGCCGATGGTGATGATGCGCACCGGTCTCGTCGGGTCGTGGCCCTGCTTGATCTTCGCGAGCAGCTGGTCGAGCTCGAGACCGCCACCCGGGTCGTCGTTCTTGCCGTCGGTGATGATGACGACCGAGTTGAAGTACTCGGGGTCGTAGGTGCGGGTCATCTCGTCGAACGCTGCGGCCGTGGTGTCGTAGAGGCCGGTGTCGCCGCTGATGTAGCTCGGGAACTTCTTGAGCGCCCCGACGATGGCGTCGCGGTGGGTGCCGCCACCCTCGGGCTCGTCGAGCCGGGCGATGGGGGCGATCGGCGCCCAGTCCTTGCCCTTGCCGCCCTTGTCGGTCGAGAAGATCCAGCCGCCGACCTGGCTGCCGTCGGGCAGGCGCTGCACAGCCGTGACGAGCGACTCCTCGGCGACCTTGGCCCGGGTCTTGCCGCCGGTGTCCTTGGCGACCGTCGTCATCGAGCCGGAGACGTCGATGATCGCGAGCATGCGGGCGTCGGCCTTGAGGACGTCCCACTGGCGCAGGGCGGCGAGCCGGCCCGCGGCGGCCATCTGGCCGAGGGGGGTGAAGCTCGCGGCCTCGACGCCCTCGATCGTCGGGCCGCCGGCGTCGTCGGTGCCGCGGAAGCCCGCCTTCGCCAGGGCCTCGACCGCGGCCGGCGAGGTCACCGCGCGCAGGCCGGCGTCGGCGACCTCCTTGAGCGCGGGCGTGAGGTCCGGTGCGGGCACCCACGGGTAGTCCAAGGAGTAGGTCCCCGCCTTCGGCAGGAGTGGCTGCAGCAGCCCCGGGCTCGTGAGCGAATGGGCGGCGAGGGCCTGCTCGCTGATCGGGAACGGCTCGCTGCGGGTCGTCGTCGATCCCGACGGGTCCTTCGCGCCGGCGAGGAGGTCGCTCGTACCGGTGGCGGCGAAGCGGGAGAGCAGGATGATGCGCTGGCCGGCCGTGACGTCCTTGGTCGTCGCCTCCGCGCCGGCGCGCGAGCCGAGGAAGGCGAGCCGGCTGGCTGTGTCGAGGTGCGGGTTGGCGAGGTGGATCGCCCCGCCCTTGTTGACGAGGTCGTCCCACGACGTGAAGTCGCCGGCCAGCCTGTCCGCGCTCGTCACCGGGTTGGCGAGGACCACCGGGCTGTGCGCGAGCGACGCGGCCCCGACCCAGTCGGCCGTGACCGCCGAGCCGGTGCTGCCCGCGGTCGTCTGGTCGAGCCAGACCGACGAGTCGGGCACCCACGCGTCGGGGGCCTTGCCCTGGCGGATCCGGCTCGCCACGCTCGACGACCGGCTGCCGGTCACCTCGTAGCGGTGGCAGGGGTTGACCCGGGTGACCGTGGCGAGCTGGGTCTTGACGAGGTCCGCGAGCTCGGTCGCCACCTCGACCCGCAGCGGTGCGGCCGTGCACGCGGCGCCACTGCCCTCGGGCGCCTCGTCGGACGCCCCGGTGCCGGTGCCGAGCGCATAGGCGCCCCCGGCGATGACGAGTGCTCCGGCGACGAGGGCGGCGACGACGCCGCGCTGGCTGGGCGCAGCGGTCTGCGCGTGGTGACGACCCATGGGATGGCGCTGTTCGGGCGAGTGGCGGGGAGGGGCGCGGTCAGTCGTCGTCGCCGTCGGGCAGGACGACGCTGAGCAGCCACGAGACGACGGTGATGATGACGGCGCCGATGACGGCGTCCCAGAAGAACTCGTCGATCGTGAACGCCAGGCCCAGCGGCTCGGCGATCCACTCGGTGATCTGCAGCATGAACGCGTTGACGATGAACGTGAACAGGCCGAGCGTGAGCACGATGAACGGGAACGACAACACCTTGGCGATGGGCCGGATGACGGCGTTGACGAGCCCGAAGACGAGGGCGACGAGGACGACCGTGACGACCTTGCTCGTCCACGCGTCGTCGTCACCGAAGCTGATGCCGGCGACGAGCCAGGCCGCCACCCACAGGGCGACGGCGTTGATGAGGACGCGGATCAGGAAGTTCTGCACGCGGTCATGGTCCCACGAGCCGGCCGCGTCCCGGGTGAACCTCCCCGGGATGTGGTGTCTCTCTCGTGCGCGGAGCCGGGCCCTACAGTGGCGGGCATGACCGACGGCCCGACCCCGACCCCCTCCAGCACCGTACGCTTGCGGGGTGCGCTCGACGCCGTGCCCGCCTATGTCGCCGGCAAGCCGGCGGCAGCGCAGGCCGGGATCACGGCATACAAGATGTCGTCCAACGAGAACCCGTACCCGCCGCTCCCGTCGGTCCTCGACGTCGTGCGGGAGCAGGCCGGCCAGATCAACCGATACCCCGACATGGGCGTCGCCGCCCTCACGCAGGCGCTCGCGGAGCGGCTCGACGTGCCGGCCGCGCGGATCGCCACCGGTCCGGGCAGCGTCGGCGTCCTCGGCCAGATCATCACCGCGCTGTGCGACCCGGGTGACGAGGTCGTCTTCGCGTGGCGCAGCTTCGAGGCCTACCCGATCCTCGTCGCCCTCGCCGGTGCGACCGCCGTGCAGGTGCCGCTCACGGCGGAGGCCCGCCACGACCTCGACGCGATGGCGGCTGCGGTGACCGACCGGACGAAGGTCGTGCTCGTCTGCACCCCCAACAACCCCACGGGCCCGAGCGTGCGCGCCGACGAGCTCGAGGCGTTCCTCGACCGCGTGCCGCACGACGTCCTCGTCGTCCTCGACGAGGCCTACCTCGAGTTCGTCACGAGCGAGGAGGCGCCGGACGCCCTGGCCGTCCACCGGGCCCGGCCCAACGTCGCCGTCCTGCGCACCTTCTCGAAGGCCTACGGCCTCGCCGGCCTGCGCGTCGGCTACGCCGTGGCGCACGAGCCGGTGGCCGAGGCGCTGCGCAAGGCGGCCATACCCTTCGGCGTCAACTCGCTCGCCCAGGCCGCCGCGATCGCCTCGCTCGAGGCCTGGGACGAGCTCGACGTGCGGGTCAAGGAGCTCGTCGCCGAGCGGGCCCGCGTCCTCGCCGGGCTCGAGGATCAGGGCTGGGACGTCCCCGACACCGACGCCAACTTCGTCTGGTTCGGCGTCGGCGAGCGCACGCCCGAGCTCGCCGCGGCGTTCCAGCAGGCCGGCCTCACGGTGCGTCCCTACGGCACCGACGGAGTCCGTGTGACGATCGCCGAGCCCGAGGCCAACGACCGGCTGCTCGAGGTCGCGGCGGCCTTCCCGCGTTCCTGACGCGCGTCGCTGCTGCCGTCGACGACCGATGGCGTATGCCGTCCCACCCGGCTCGTGGGACCCCCGCCGGCCGTGAGCAGGACGCCGGCCACGACGACGGCGCACCCGAGCCATTCCACTCCTGAGGGACGCTCGCCGAGCACGACCCAGGCCGCGGTGAGGCCGGTGACCGGCACGAGCATGGAGAACGGCGCGACGGTGCCGGCGGGGTGGCGGGCCATGAGCCACGACCAGATGCCCGTCCCGACGACGGTGGCGACGAGGCTCGTGTAGAGCAGCCCGGCGACGGCCGCGGCGCCGACCGGCGACACGACGCTCGAGAGCGAGTCACCGATGCGCCCAGGGCCCTCGACGGCGAGGCTGAGGGCGAGCATCGGCAGCGGTGGCACGACGCTCATCCACATCGTCAGCCGCACCGGGTGGCTCGAGCGGGCGCGACGGACCGCGAGGTTGCCGAGCGCCCAGCCGAGCCCGCCGAGGACGGTGAGGACGAACGGCCACACCGCCGAGACGTCGCCGCGCTGCGAGCCGACGACGCCGAGTCCGAGCATCGCCACGAGCACGCCGAGACCGCGACGGCCCGAGAGGTGCTCGCCGAGGAGGGCGCCGAGCACGACGGTGAACGGCGCGGAGCTCTGCAGGACGAGCGAGGCGAGACCGGCCGGCATACCCGATGCCATGCCCCAGTAGAGGAAGGCGAACTGGAGGACGCCGAAGCCGAGGCCGTAGAGGAGCACCCAGCACCACGGCACGTCCGGCCTCGGGACGAAGAGGAGCGCGACGAGGGCGAGCGGTGCCCAGCGCAACGCCACGGTGAAGAAGGGTGGGAACTGCTCGAGCGAGGCGTGGATGGCGATGAAGTTGACGCCCCAGAGGACGGCGACGAGGACGGCGAGAAGTCGGTGGCGGGCGGGCACCGGTCCAGCCTGACCGCTTGGACTGTTTCGGTCTACTGAAACGTTGTGAAAAGAACCATTAGGTTGACTGCATGGACGTGCGACACCTCCGCCTGCTGCGCGAGCTCGCCGAGCGGGGCAGCGTCACCGCCGTGGCGGCGGCGACGCACCGCACCGGCTCCGCCGTCTCCCAGCAGCTCCGGACCGCCGAGCGCGACCTCGGCGTGCGGCTCGTCGAGCCGGCCGGTCGTGGGCTGCGGCTCACCGACGCGGGGCGGCTGCTCGCCGAGGCCGCCCTCGACGTCGAGGCGGCGCTGGCGCGGGTCGAGGCTCGGCTCGACGACTTCCGTGGCCGGCCGACCGGCCGGGTGCGCGTCGCGGCCCTCACGAGCGCTGCCGAGGTCCTCGTCCCCGGTGCGATGAGCGCGCTCTCGGCCGACGGCATCGAGGTCGAGCTCACCGACACCGACGTCTCCGAGTCGGACTACGCCGGGCTCGTCGCCGACCATGACGTCGTCATCGGCCACAGCCTCCTCGGACCGGTCCCGCAGGGGGCCGAGCACCTCGTGCGCACCGTGCTCCTGCGCGAGCCGCTCGACGTCGCCGTGCCGACCGGCCACCCGCTCGCGGCCAAGGACGTGCTCCGGCCGCGCGACGTCGTCGACGAGACCTGGGTCGGTGTGCCGGACGGCTACCCCTTCGCGACCGTGCTCGAGTCGGTCGAGCGGGCGACGGGCAGGTCGGTCGCCGTGGCCCAGCGCATCCGCGACAACCGCATCGCCGAGGCGCTCGTCGTGGCCGGCACGGGGCTCGCCCTGCTGCCCCGCTTCACGACGCGGCCACGCGAGGGCGTCGTGCCCCGGCCCCTGCGCGGGGTCAACGCGCGCCGGTGGGTCGTGGCGATGTCGCGTCCGGACCGGGCCGAGCGGGCGGTCGTCCGCCGGACGGTCGCCGCCCTGCGGGAGACGGGACGCCGCGCGTCAGGCTGACGGGAACCGGGTGCCAGACGCGCCGGTGCGCGGGGGCCCCAGCCACCATGCGCCCTTCGGGCCGCGCGGCGGGTCCGGACTGGCCAGGCGACACCGGCCCGAGCGGGTGGTGTGGCGGGTCAGGCCCACCCCTAGGGGTGGAAGTTCGGCGACGCGCCGAACAATGCACACATTTCTTTGTCCACCCTCTGGCGGGTCGGGCGGCGAGAGGTCACACTGCTTCTCATGCCCGCGACAGCGGGTGACTCGTGGGGGCCGTTCGGGGTGTCCATGAGCGAACCCGAGAGGACACCGACGTGACCCGACGCCCCCTGCGCCGAGGCCTGACGACGGTTGCCGGACTCGCTGCCGCGGCGCTCGCCGCCACGGCAGCCGCACCCCCGTCCGGGGCTGCGCCGAGCGACCGCGAGATCACCATTGCGAAGGCGCCCAACGCGCAGTCGCCCAACAGCACGCCCAAAAAGGCCAAGCCGGCAGACAAGCTCGGACGTCACGACCGTGACCTCCTCGAGAAGGCTGCGGACGCCAACACCTCCCGTGTCGTCGTCATGATCTCGACCGAGAAGGGCGAGACCGCAGCCGCGGTCGAGGCCATCGAGGCGAGCGGTGGCCAGGTGGCCACGGTCAACGACCGCGTCGGCTACATCAGCGCGAGCGTCCCGACCGGCAAGGTGGACGCCGTCGCCAAGAACGCGGCGATCGTCGCGGTCGACCTCAACGAGCGCATCGCTCTGCCCCGCCCCGAGGCCGAGTCCGCGTCCGGTGCCGAGGCCGCGTCGGTTCCCGCCCCCGGTGCCTCCACCCCGGACGACAACCCCTTCATGCCGACCCGTGACATCGGGTCGATCGCCTTCAAGAAGGCGAACCCCACCTTCGACGGCCGCGGCACGACGATCGGCATCATCGACTCGGGCGTCGACCTCGGCCACCCGGCGCTGCAGAAGACCTCGACGGGCGAGCGCAAGATCGTCGACTGGGTCACCGGCACGCACCCGCTGCTCGAGAGCGACGGCTCCTGGCGCGCGATGCTCACGACCGTCACCGGGCCCTCCTTCACCCTCAACGGTGTCGGCACCTACACGGCGCCCGCCGGAACCTACAAGTTCCAGCGCGTCTCCGAGAACATCTCGACAGCCTCCGACGCCAAGGGTGACTTCAACCGCGACGGTGACACCAACGACCGCTGGGGCATCCTCTACGACGAGGCGACCCACGACATCTGGGTCGATGCCAACCAGGACTTCGTCTTCTCCGACAGCGAGAAGATGCGTCCCTACAAGGAGAAGTTCGACATCGGCCACTTCGGTGTCGACGACCCCGCCACCGACATCGCCGAGTCGATGCCCTTCGTCGTCGAGTACCGCGAGGACGTCGACCTCACCGCGGCCGGGATGCCCGGCCAGAAGGCCGACTTCGTCAACATCGGCGTCGTCGAGTCCGCGCACGGCACGCACGTCGCCGGCATCACGGCGGCCAACGGCCTCTTCGGCGGAACGATGAACGGCCAGGCGCCCGGCGCCAAGCTCGTCTCGACGCGCGCCTGCTCGTGGGGCGGTGGCTGCACCGCGGTCGCGCTGACCGACGGCATGGTCGACCTCGTCGCCAACCGTGGCGTCGACGTCGTCAACATGTCGATCGGTGGCCTCCCGGCCCTCAACGACGGCAACAACGCGCGCGCCCGCCTCTACGACTCCCTCATCAAGGAGTACGGCGTCCAGATCGTCATCTCGGCCGGCAACAGCGGCCCGGGCATCAACTCGATCGGTGACCCGTCGGTCGCCACCGACGTCGTCTCCGTCGCCTCCTCGATCACCAAGGAGACGTGGAAGTCGAACTACGGCGCCGCCGTCACCTCGGACATCGCCCTGCACAACTACTCCTCGCGCGGCCCGCGCGAGGACGGTGGCTTCAAGCCCAACGTCATGGCGCCCGGCTCGGCCGTCTCGTCGATCCCGACGTGGCAGCCCGGTGGCCCGGTCCCCGAGGCCGGCTACGCCCTGCCCGCGGGCTACGCCCACTTCAACGGCACCTCGATGGCCGCTCCGCAGACCGCGGGTGCCGCGGCCCTGCTCCTGTCGGCCGCCAAGGCGACGAACGTCAAGGTGACCCCGCGTCAGTTGCGTGACTCGCTCTACACGACCGCGGACTACAAGGACAACATCGAGGCCATCGGCCAGGGTGCCGGACTCGTCGACGTCCCCGAGGCGTGGACGCTGCTCAAGACGGCCCCGAAGTCGCAGGACTACACCGTCACGGCGCCGGTCTGCACCCCGCTGTCCGGCTTCCTCGCGACGCCGCACCAGGGCACCGGCCTCTACAACCGCTGCGCCGCCGACGCCGGTGGCCTCTCCGCCGGTGTCTCGAAGAACGTCACCCTGACCTCGACGCGCACCTCCGGCGTCAAGGGCAACGTCAAGCACAACCTGCGGCTCGTCGGCAACGACGGCACGTTCACCCTCCCGGTGACCCAGCGCCCGCAGCCGCTCGGCAGCTCGGTCGACATCCCGGTCAAGGTCCTCACCTCGAAGCCCGGCGTCCACTCGGCGATCCTCGAGATCGACGACCCGAACACCTCTGTGGTCGACAAGCGCGTCCTCCTCACGGTCGTCCTCGCGCAGGACGTCAAGGCCCCGACCTACTCGGTGTCCAAGACCGGCACGGTGGAGCGCAACCTCTTCCAGAAGTTCTTCGTCACGGTCCCGGAGGGCGCCAAGGCCCTCCAGGTCAACCTCGGCAAGTACGCCGACGGGTCGCAGGTCCGCTGGATCGCCTACAACCCGTACGGCAACCCGGTCGAGTCGACGTCGTCGCTCGTCTGCTTCACCAACTACAACGACGGCGGTGGCTGCAACCCGACGTCGCGCAGCTACTCGAACCCGCTCCCGGGCATCTGGGAGCTCCAGGTCGAGGCGCGTCGCACCACGGTCCCGACGGACAACCCGTTCGAGATCACGGCCAGCGCCCAGGGCGTCACCGTGAACCCGGCGACCCAGACGGTCCCGTCGGCCAAGGTCGGCGAGGCCGCCCCGGTCTCGTGGACGGTCACGAACGACCTCGCGCCCGTCACCGTCGCCCCGAAGGGCGGGCCGCTCGGCTCGGCCGTGTCGGAGCGCAAGACGATCGCCAACCACGAGCTCCAGAAGTTCACGGTCACGATCCCCGAGGGTGCGACCAAGTTCGTCGCCAAGATCGGCAACACCGCCGACCCGGCTGCCGACCTCGACCTCTTCGTCCGCAACGCGGCGGGGACGATCGTGGCCCAGCAGGCCGACGGTGACAGCGAGGAGGCCGTGACGATCAACGGACCGGCCGCCGGCACCTACACCGTCGAGGTCGACGGCTACTCGGTCCCTGCCGGCTCGAGCCAGTACGACTACCTCGACGTCTTCTACTCGGCCGGTCTCGGCACCCTCTCGGTGCCCGCAACGACGACCGAGCTGGCGACGGGTGCGTCGACGGCGGTCACCGGTCAGCTGACGGTCGCGGCGGTCCCCGCCTCCGGCCGCCAGGTCTCCGGCGAGATGCAGGTCCTCTCGGAGGCCGGCGCGCTGCTCGGCACCGGTGCGGTCCTCATCGGCTCGGTCACCCCGTGACCCTGGTCTGACCCACGCAGAGGGCCCCGCGGCGAACCTTCGCCGCGGGGCCCTTCGCCGTCCTCGGCGTCGTGACGCCGGTGGCCCTCGACGCCGGTGGCCCTCGACGCCGGTGGCCCTCGACGCCGGTGGCCCTCGACGCCGGAGGGCGTCGGCTCACTGCACGGGCAGAACCGTCTGCACCTCGAACGCCGGTCCCTGCTGGCACGTCGTCATGACGTCGTCCCGGCGCACGCCGCGAACGCTCACCCGCTGCCCCTCGGGGACGGTGACCGTGCCGACGAGGACGAAGGCACCCTGGTCGCTCTGGAGGACGCGGCACCCGGCCTCGACGCCCGGTGACACGACGCCGGTGAGCGTTTCGGTCTGTCCCACGACCGGTGGGGTGGGCAGCACGGGCAGGTCCTCGACGAACCCTCCCTCGATCGCCCTGCTCACGTGGAAGGGCAGCCCCTGCGGGCACGCCGGGTCCATCGAGTCCATCGCGACCCCGTCGACCCGGTATGCCGTCCCGGCCCGGAGGGTGCCCGTCTCGCCGATGAGGACCCACACCGTCGCGTCGCGGTCGTTCTTGAAGGCGGTGCAGCCACCCTCAGTGCTCGTGACCCGGCCGTTCATCGTCGTGGGGCGGGCGCGCCCCGACGGCGGCATGCTCGGCGTCGTCGACCCGGGCCCGCCGGCGGACTGGGTCGGCGACGACGACGAGGGCGACGACGACGAGGGTGACGACGAGGGCATGCTCGAGGGTCCCACGGACCCGCCGTCGCCACCGGTTCCCGAGCCGCACGCGGTGAGGAGGCCGAGCACACAGGCCGCGGTGACGGCATACGGGATCGTGAGGTGGGGCGGGCGCGGCGACATGGTCACGAACCTACGACGCGACGAGATCGGTCCGCGGTTCCGTGCCGCGGCGGCCAGCACGTTTGGGAGGTCTCGCCACCCTCGCGGTACGTTTGGCCCAGCAGGCTTGGGAAGCGTCGTTCACACCCCGAACGCCCCTCCCCAGACACCGCCGTCCGGGCCGCGCGCGCACGAGCGCGAGGAGCCGGCGGCCCGAACCGGACGACCGCCACGAGCGGGCGTCCCAGGGAACAGGAGCCCCCGTGAGCGACACCGACGTCGCTGCCACGCCGCCGACCGGTGGCATCGACCACCACGTCTCGGTGGACCCGGCAGCACAGACCGAGCCCCGTGCGGCGGCCGACGGCGGCCCCGACATGGTCCAGCTGCTCACCCCCGAGGGTGAGCGCCTCGCGCACGCGGACTACGACGCCGTCATCGACGCGATGAGCCACGACGACCTGCGCGGTCTCTACCGCGACCTCGTCCTCATCCGCCGCGTCGACCAGGAGGCCACCGCCCTCCAGCGACAGGGCGAGCTCGGCCTCTGGGCCTCGCTCCTCGGCCAGGAGGCCGCCCAGATCGGCGCCGGTCGCGCCATGCGCAAGCAGGACCACTGCTTCCCCGGCTACCGCGAGCACGGCATCGCCTGGGCGCGCGGCGTCGACCCGATGCGCCTCATCGCGATGTACCGCGGTGTCGACAAGGGCGCGTGGGACCCGGCGGAGTTCGGCTTCCACCCCTACACGATCGTCATCGGCAACCAGAGCCTGCTCGGCACCGGCTACGCCATGGGCATCCAGCGCGACGGCGCCGTCGGCACCGACGACCCCGAGCGCGACGCCGCCGTCATCGCCTGCATGGGCGACGGCGCCACCGCGCAGGGTGACAACAACGAGTCGTTCGTCTTCGCCGGCGTCTACAACAGCCCGGTCGTCTTCTTCTGCCAGAACAACCAGTGGGCCATCTCCGAGCCCAACGAGCGCCAGACCCGCGCCCCGATCTACAAGCGCGCCGACGGCTTCGGCTTCCCCGGCATCCGCGTCGACGGCAACGACGTCCTGGCTGTGTATGCCGTGACGACCGCGATGCTCGACCGCGCGCGTTCCGGCCAGGGCCCCTCGCTCATCGAGGCGTTCACCTACCGCATGGCCGCCCACACGACGTCGGACGACCCGACGAAGTACCGCGTCTCCGCCGAGGTGGAGATCTGGAAGCTGCGCGACCCGATCGCCCGCTACCGCCGCTGGCTCACCTCCGAGGGCATCGCCGACGCCGACTTCTTCGACGGAGTCGACCGCGAGGCCGACGAGCTCGGCGAGCACGTTCGCAGCGCGACCGTGTCGATGGAGGACCCCGACGTGTCCGACATCTTCGACCAGGTCTACGTCGAGCCGCACCGCCAGGTGCAGGACGACAAGGCGACGTTCACCGCCTACCACGAGTCGTTCGAGACGGAAGGAGCGCAGGCATGACCACGCAGAAGACGACCATCGCCAAGGCGCTCAACGCCGGGCTGCGCAAGGCCATGGAGAAGGACCCCAAGGTCATCCTCCAGGGCGAGGACATCGGCAAGCTCGGCGGAGTCTTCCGCATCACCGAGCACCTCCAGAAGGACTTCGGCGAGGACCGCGTCATCGACACGCCGCTCGCCGAGTCGGGGATCATGGGCACGGGCATCGGCCTCGCGCTGCGCGGCTACCGCCCCGTCGTCGAGATCCAGTTCGACGGGTTCGTCTACCCGGCGTTCGACCAGATCGTCTCGCAGCTGTCCAAGCTGCACTCGCGCTCGCGCGGCGCCGTCAAGGTGCCCGTCGTCGTCCGCATCCCCATGGGTGGCGGCATCGGCGCGGTCGAGCACCACAGCGAGTCCAACGAGGCCTACTTCGCGCACACCCTCGGGCTGCGCGTCGTCTTCTGCTCCAACCCCGAGGATGCCTACTGGATGATCCAGCAGGCCATCGAGTGCGACGACCCGGTGATCTTCTACGAGCCCAAGCGGCGCTACCACGAGAAGGGCGAGGTCGACCTCGACGCTCCCGCCGCCCCGCGCGACCTCTTCTCCGCCCACACCGTGCGCGAGGGCACCGACGTCACCGTCGCCTGCTGGGGACCCATGGTCCGCACCTGCCTCGACGCCGCCAAGGTGGCCGCCGAGGAGGGCACCTCGCTCGAGGTGATCGACCTGCGCTCGGTGAGCCCGCTCGACATCGACGCCATCACCCGCTCGGTCGAGAAGACCGGCCGGCTCGTCGTCGCCCAGGAGGCGCCGTCGTTCGTGTCGGTGGGTTCCGAGATCGCCGCGCTCGTCACGGAGCGCTGCTTCTACTCGCTCGAGGCGCCGGTCATCCGGGTCGCGGGCTGGAACACGCCCTACCCGGCATCGAAGCTGGAGGAGCACTACCTGCCCGACCTCGACCGCGTGCTCGACGGCGTCGACCGCGCGCTCGCCCACTGACCCGACGCTGAGGAGAGACCACACCCATGGGTGCGAAGCACTTCAACCTCCCCGACCCCGGTGAGGGCCTGCTCGAGGCCGAGATCGTCGAGTGGAAGGTCGCCGTCGGCGACACCGTCAAGGTCAACGACATCGTCGTCGAGATCGAGACCGCCAAGTCGCTCGTCGAGCTGCCCATCCCGTGGGCCGGCACCGTCTCGGCGCTGCTCGTCAACGTCGGCGACGAGGTCGAGGTAGGCACTCCGATCATCACCATCGACGACGGCCAGGGTGGCGAGTCCGGTTCTGCCGCACCGGCCCCCACGTCGGCATTGGCTTCGGCCGGCGCGCAGAGCTCGGTCGAGGTCGGCCCGGGCAATGCCGCGGCTGCGGCTGACACCGAGGCCGAGGAGGAGCCGGTCAAGACCCTCGTCGGCTACGGCCCCAAGGCCGGTGGCACGACCCGTCGCGCCCGCAAGGCCGCGGCCCCCTCCGCGGCTTCCGCTTCGGCGGCCCCTGATCCCGCCGCTCCGGCTCCTGCTGCTCCAGCCCCTCCTGCTCCCGAGCCGGCGCCGTCCGCGGCGCCGGCCGCCGCTCCGGCGGGCGCGAGCGGGAAGGTGCTCGCCAAGCCGCCGGTCCGCAAGCTCGCCAAGGACCTCGGCGTCGACCTCGCCTCCGTCCCCGCCTCGGGTGACGGCGGCATCGTCACGCGCGCCGACGTCGAGTCGTATGCCGCGGGCTCGCCCGCCGCCGCCGGCTCGCCCGCCGCTGTGGTCACGACGGCGCCGGCGGCCGGGATCGGTTCTGCCGCACCGGCATACGGGCCGTTCTCGTCCGGCGAGCGCGAACTGCGCGTGCCGATCAAGGGCGTGCGCAAGATGACCGCGCAGGCGATGGTCGGCAGCGCGTTCACGGCGCCGCACGTCACCGAGTGGGTCACCGTCGACGTCACCGCCACGATGGACCTCGTCGCGCGGCTGAAGAAGGACCGCGAGTTCAAGGAGGTCAAGGTCACGCCGCTGCTCATCCTTGCCAAGGCCATGGTCCTCGCCGCGCGCCGCAACCCCGAGATCAACGCGGCGTGGGACGAGCAGGCCCAGGAGATCGTCCTCAAGAGCTACGTCAACCTCGGCATCGCCGCGGCCACCCCCCGCGGTCTCGTCGTCCCCAACATCAAGGACGCCGACCGGCTCGACCTCCGCGGGCTCGCCGAGGCCATCGGCCAGCTCACCGCGACCGCTCGCGAGGGGCGCACGCAGCCGGCCGACATGTCGGGCGGGACGATCACGATCACCAACATCGGTGTCTTCGGGATCGACGCGGGCACGCCGATCCTCAACCCCGGTGAGGCCGCGATCCTCGCGTTCGGCACGATCAGCCGCCGCCCGTGGGTCGTCACCGACGAGTCCGGCGAGGAGCGCATCGTGCCGCGGTCTGTGACGACGCTGGCGCTGAGCTTCGACCACCGCCTCGTCGACGGCGAGCTCGGGTCGCGCTACCTCGCCGACGTCGCCGCGATCCTCGAGGACCCCTCGCGCGCCCTCGTCTGGGGCTGACCCCGCCGGACCGACGTCGGTCGAGAGCACCCGCTGACCCGTGACAGAGTTGGCGGGTGCTCTCGACGTACCGCCCCCTGTTCGCGATCCCCGGGGCGTGGCGCTTCCTCGCCGCGGGAGCCCTGTCGAGGGTGGGCGGGGCGATGTTCGGCGTCGCGATCATCGTCATGATCGCCACCCGGCGCGACTCCTACGGCCTCGCCGGCGCCGTCTCGGCCGGCGGCATCGTCGTCCTCGCTGTCGCGGGGCCGGTCATCGGACGGCTCGTCGACAAGCACGGCCAGCGACGAGCCTCCATGCCGTTCATCCTCCTCACCTTCGTCGCCGGGCTCGTCACCGTGGTCCTCTCCGCGGTCGGCGCACCCGCGTGGACCCTCTTCGTCGGGTATGCCGTCTCGGCCTTCCTCCCCGAGATGGGGCCGATGTCGCGGGCACGGTGGGCCTGGCTGCTGCGCGACGAGCCCGACGCGCTGCACGCGGCGATGTCGCTCGAGCAGGTCGTCGAGGAGGCGGCATTCGTCCTCGGGCCGGTGCTCGGCGTGCTCGCGGCGACGGTGCTCTTCCCCGAGGCCGGGCTGCTGCTCGCCTATGTCGTCTTCACCGCGGGATCGGTGCTCTTCCTCTCGCAGAGGCGGTCCGAGCCGCCGGTCGTCCCGCACGACGAGCGTCCCCACGGGCTCGCCATCGCCCGGCCCGGGGTGGCGGCGGTCGCGGCGGCGATGTTCATGGTCGGCGGCGTCTTCGGGGGCAACGAGGTCGTCGCGGTCGCGGTCGCCGACGAGGCCGGACGCACCGGCATGAGCTCGGTCATCCTCGGGGCGTTCGCCCTCGGTTCGGCGATCTCCGCGGTCGTCTTCGGCACCCGCCGGTTCTCGGGCTCGATCGCCCGGCGCTTCGTCTGGTGCGCGACGGCGATGTTCGTCCTCGAGGTGCCGGTGCTCCTCGTCGGCGACCTGTGGGGCCTCGCCGGTCTCATGTTCGTCGCCGGGTCGGCCACGGCACCGACGCTCATCACCGGCATGACGCTCGTCCAGCACCTCGTGCCGCGTGCCTTCCTCACCGAGGGCATGGCCGTCGTCATCACCGGGTTGCTCATCGGCCTTGCCTCGGGGACGGCGCTCAGCGGGGTGCTCGTCGACAGGTGGGGCGCGCACGAGACCTTCGCCCTGCCGGTGGGCGCCGCCCTGCTCGCGGCGCTCATCGCCGCGGCCTGGGGCCGGCGCATCGCCGCCGGCGTGCGGCACGCCACGCCCTGAGGTCCTAATGTGGGGACGTTCCGGGCCGGAGTCAGGAGGGGGCGTCATGGAGACCGACAGGCCGTGGCCGCGTTCGCGGTTCTCGCCCGCGCAGCGGGCCTCCGTCCTCGACGCGGGGATGGCCCTGTGGGCCGCCCGCGGCCAGCTCTGCCAGTCGATCGAGGACGGCACTGCGCGTGACTGCGTCGTGGGCGCCGTGGGCGACGAGGTCAACCCCTGGCTTCAGTCCGAGTCGCGTGGCTGGCGCCACCTCCTCTCGGTGAGGCCGACCGCCACCGCCGCCCAGCTGCGGCTGAGCCTCCCGCACAACCGCGACATGGTGCTCCGGGGCCTCGAGATGGTGAGCGTCTTCGACTACGAGCGCCTCGACGACGAGTCCCGCCAGCTCATCATCGACGAGCCCGTCGGCGACTACCTCTTCGGCCTCACGGAGACGCAGATGAAGGTCGTCGACCACGAGGTCGTGCTCCTCGACGGCCCGACCGTCGGCGACGACTACTCCGTCATGGTCGTGCGCTCACCGCGCGTCCTCGAGCTGGCGATGCGCTACTGGAACGCCGTCATGTCCTCGGCCGTCGCCTGCGGGCAGGAGCGTGCCGCTGACCCACAGCTGAGCGACCGCCAGCACCGGATCGTCGGGCTCATGCAGGCCGGGTTGACCGACGAGGCGATGGCCCGCAGCCTCGAGGTCAGCGTGCGCACGGTCCGCTCCGACATCGCCCAGATCCTCGAGGCCCTCCAGGTTCGCTCGCGCTTCTCGGCCGGCTTCCGGCTCGGCCGCTCCGGCGTGGTCCCGCGCACCTGATCGCGCGGCGCGCGGCCGGGTGTGCGTGCGGCCCAGGGCCGGCCTGCGGGCCGGTCTCACCGCCTCAGTGGCCGGCCGCAGCCTCGGCGTCGGCCTCGTTGCGCTCCTGGTAGGCCGAGCCCTTGCGCAGCTCGACCTCGGGCAGGAACCACATGATGGCGAAGCCCACCACCATGACGGCGGCCCCGACGAGGAAGACGTGGTCCATCGCCTCGGAGAAGCCCATGAGGAACGGCTTGGCGAGCCGCTCGTCGAGTGTGCTCAGGAACGAGCTGTCCTGCAGCACACCGCTGCTCGCAGCGGCCGAGGCGTCACCCGAGGCCTGTGACTGCGCCATCTGGCGGGCGAACTCGGCGTTGGCGGGGTCACGCAGGGCCGCCTGGAACTCGGGCGTCGGCGCGACGGTGCGCATCGCCGCGGCGATCTTCTCCGGGACGAGCGAGAAGAGGATGGTGAGGAAGACAGCGGTCCCGATGGTGCCGCCGATCTGACGGGTGAAGGTCGCCGTCGAGGTGGCGACACCGATCTGCTGCGGCGGCACGGCGTTCTGGACGGCGAGGGTGAGCGGCTGGAAGTTGAAGCCGAGCCCGAGGCCGAAGAGGACCATGACGATCATCGTCTGCCAGAGCGGCGTGTCGAACTCGACGTAGTGGAAGACGAAGAGCGACACCATGAGCAAACCGACGCCGACGATGGGGAACCAGCGGTAGCGGCCGGTGCGGCTGATGACCTGACCCGAGATGATCGAGCCCGACATGATGCCGAGCGTCATCGGCACGAGGAGCAGACCGGCCTCGGTGGGCGAGGCGCCCTTGACGATCTGGAGGTAGAGCGGCAGCGAGGCGAGGCCGCCGAACATCGCGATGCCGATGAGGATCGAGGCGGCCGAGGACACAGCGACCGTGCGGTTGCGGAAGAGCGACAGCGGGAGGATCGCCTCGTCACCCATCCGGTTCTCCTGCCAGAAGAAGAGGGCGCCGGCGACGATGCCGATGGCGTAGCAGAGCACGGCGTTGGTCGAGCCCCAGCCCCACTCGCGGCCCTGCTCGGCGACGAGCAGGAGGGGGACGAGCGAGACCGAGAGCAGTGCGGCGCCGGTCCAGTCGATGCGGTGGTCGAGGCGCTGGTGACGCAGGTGCAGGGTCCGCGAGACGAGCGCGAGTGCGGCGATGCCGATCGGCACGTTGACGAGGAAGACCCAGCGCCAGCCGGTGATGCCGAGGATCGTGTCGGCGCCGGCGAAGAAGCCGCCGATGACGGGGCCGAGCACGGACGACGTCCCGAAGACGGCGAGGAAGTAGCCCTGGTACTTGGCGCGCTCACGCGGCGGCACGATGTCGCCGATGATCGCGAGGGCCAGCGAGAAGAGGCCACCGGCGCCGAGCCCCTGGACCGCGCGGAACGCCGCGAGCCCGAACATCGACGTGGCGAAGGTGCAGAGCACCGACCCCATGACGAAGATCGTGATGGCCGCGGTGAAGAACTTCTTGCGGCCGTAGATGTCGGAGAGCTTGCCGTAGAGCGGCGTGACGATCGTCGAGGTGATGAGGTAGGCGGTCGTCGCCCACGCCTGGTGCTCGAGGCCCTTGAGGTCGTCGGCGATCGTGCGGATCGCGGTGGCGACGATGGTCTGGTCGAGCGCCGCGAGGAACATGCCGGACATGAGCCCGACGAGGATCGTGACGATCTGCCGATGGGTGAGCGGCTCGTCGGTGGCGGCGGTCATGCACGGTCCTTGCTCGAGAGGTCTGTGGCGGAGAGGTTCGTGGCGGAGGGGTCCTCGATGGCGAGGGCCTCGGCAGGAAGGTCCTTGGGCGAGGTGTCCTTCGCGGACGGGTCTCGCGGGGTGAAGAGCGGGTGCGCCTCGACGTCTTCGGCGAACCGGCGCAGCAACGTGTCGAAGGTGGCGATGTCGTCCTCGCTCCAGTCGGACGTCACCTCGCCGAGCCACTGGTTGCGCCGGTCGCGGATGGTCGTGAGGAGCTCGCGACCCTCATCGGTGAGGGTGAGCATGTGCGCCCGCCCGTCGCGCGGGTCGGCGATACGCGAGACGTAGCCCTGGGCGACGAGGGCACTCACCTGGCGGCTCACCGTCGAGATGTCGAGATGGACGCGCTCGGCGATCTCGGACACCCGGCGGGGATCGCCGGTGAGGTTGAACATCAGCGGGTAGCCGACGGGGTCGACCTGAGGGTGAACCCGGGGTGCGCGCTGCTTCACGGCGCCCATGAGCTTCATCGCGCGGACGAGGGAGTCCCCGAAGGAGGAGCGCACCGACGCGCTGTCAGGTGGTTGCGGCATACAAGCAAGTGTGCACCCGATGGTTGCACCACACAACCGAGCTCGGCGAGGACCCGCAACCGGTGCGGACCGGAGTGGTCAGGGAGCGATGACGAGCGCGTCGAGGACGCGCCGCGCGATCTCCTCGTCGCCGGTGACGGTGACGTGGGTGTCGGCCGTGCTCACCCGTCCGGCCGCTCGCCGTGTCGCGGCCTGCGTCGACATCGTGAGCGTCGTCGTGACGACGTCCGGGTGCTGCTCGGCGTCGCCGGTGAAGAGAGGTATGCCGTGCGCCTTGCCGTCGCGCTCCTCCACCCGGGCGCCGGACCGGCCCACGACGGGTCCGGTGAGGTCGAGGATGACCGCGTGCCCGGCGGGGACGGCCGCGGTGCGGGCGACGATGCGGGGGAGGGCGCGGAAGAGGAGGTTCACCGTGTGCGCGGCGGCCGCGGTGTCGAGGTTGCCGGGCCGGCCGATGGCCTCGCGGATGTCCTGCTCGTGCACCCAGAGGTCGAAGAGGCGGCTCGACATGAGACCGAGCAGCGTCGTCGGGCCGAAGGGCCCGGTCGCGGGGTCGTCGGGCGCGGTCGTCTCCGCCTCAAGGTGGCGGACACGGCTGGCGACGAGCGCGTCGAGCTCTTCGAGCAGCTCCTCGAGCGAGCGGCCGCGTCGCGAGCGCAGGAAGCGGTCCACGATGTCGTCGATGTGTTGCGGCGAGCCCGCCTCGGTCTCCGCCGTCAGGCCGGGCGGGTCCTCGCCCTGGACCCACGCCTCCAGGCTCACGACGTGGGCGAACTGGTCCAGGACGGTCCACCCGGGGCAGGCCGTGTCGCGCTCGGCGTCACCCGGACGCAGGGAGTGCCCGAGGTCGCTGATCGCCTGGACCGTCTGGGCGTAGGCCGCGGTGAGCGCGGGCAGGTCCTCGGGTGGAGCCGGGTGCAGCGTCATGCCGTCACCCTAGTGAGTGCCTAGGGTGAAGGGGTGGTGACGACCGGCGCGGGTGCCCTGCTGCGTGCGGCGCATGCCGGTCCGGCGCTCGCGGTCACCGTGCTGACCGCGCTCCTCGCCGTCTCCGCAGGTCTCGGGCCCGCGAGGGCGATCCTCGTCACCGCCGCAGTTCTCGCGGGGCAGCTCTCGGTCGGCTGGTCCAACGACCTGCGCGACCGGTCGCGTGACGCCGCCGTCGGCCGGGCGGACAAGCCGCTCGCGACCGGCGAGCTCTCGGTGCGGCTCGTCCAGGGGGCGTGCGCCCTCGCGGTCGTCGCGACCGTCGTGCTCTCGCTCGCCTGCGGTGTCGCGCCCGGACTCGTGCACCTGCTCTGCGTCGCCTCGGCGTGGGCCTACAACCTCTGGCTCAAGGCGACCGCCGCGTCGTGGCTGCCGTATGCCGTGTCGTTCGGTGGGTTGCCCATCTTCGTCCACCTCGCCGGCGGCTCGACGCCGCCGGCCGAGGTCGTCGCCGGGGGAGCGCTGCTCGGCGTCGGCGCCCACCTGCTCAACGTCGTCCCCGACCTCGCCGACGACGAGGCCACCGGCGTGCGCGGGCTGCCGCACCGGCTCGGCGCCCGAGGCAGCACCCTTCTCGCCGTCCTGCTGCTCGTCAGCGCGACGACCGCACTGCTCGTCACCGGCACGATCGGCCTCGCCGGGTCCGCCGTCGGGGCACTCGTCGTGGCAGGCTTGGCAGCGCTCGCCCTCGTCGGCCGCGGCCGGGCACCCTTCTACTCCGCCGTCGGGATCGCCCTGACCGACGTCGTCCTCCTGGTGGCCCGATGAGCCGATCGGCGCGAAGCGAGGCACCTGTGCGCACCCGCCTGCTGTCCGTCGGGACGGCCCTCCCACCGCACCGCCACACACAGGGCGAGATCACCGACATGTTCGAGCAGGTCGTCGGCGCGCGCGGCCAGGTGAGCTCGCGGCTGCTGCGCTCGATCCACGGCAACGCCGGCGTCGCCCAGCGCCACCTCGTCCTCCCGCTCGACGCCTACGCCGGGCTCGGTGGTTTCGACGAGGCCAACGACCTCTTCCTCGATCACGCCGTCGCCCTCGGGTCGCGCGCCCTCCAGGACGCGCTCAAGGCCGCCGGGCTCACCCCGACCGACGTCGACCTCATCGTCTCGACGACGGTCACCGGCCTGGCCGTCCCCTCGCTCGACGCCCGCATCGCCGGGGTCGTCGGCCTGCGCGAGGACGTCAAGCGGATACCGCTCTTCGGCCTCGGCTGCGTCGCCGGAGCCGCGGGCATCGCCCGGGTCCACGACCACCTCCTCGGGCACCCGGACGACGTCGCCGTCCTCGTCGCCGTCGAGCTCTGCTCTCTCACCGTCCAGCCCGACGACACGAGCACCGCCAACCTCGTCGCCAGCGGGCTCTTCGGCGACGGCGCCGCGGCCGTCGTCCTCGGCGGCCCGGAGCGGGAGAGCCGGGTCGAGGTGCTCGACTCCCGCAGCCGCCTCTATCCGGACAGCGAGCGCACGATGGGCTTCGACGTCGGCGCCTCCGGGCTGCGCATCGTCCTCGACGCCCAGGTCCCGGCCATCGTCTCGCGCCACCTCGGCGGCGACGTCGACCGCTTCCTCGCCGACCACGGGCTCACCCGGAAGGACATCGGCTGGTGGGTCTGCCACCCCGGCGGCCCCAAGGTCATCGACGCCCTGCGCGACACCCTCGGGCTCACCGACGACGACGTCTCGCTCACACGCGACAGCCTCTCGCGCATCGGCAACCTCTCGTCCGTCTCGGTCCTCCACGTCCTCGCCGACACCCTCGCCGACCGGCCGCCGACACCGGGCACGCACGGGCTGCTCATGGCGATGGGCCCGGGCTTCTGCTCCGAGCTCGTGCTGCTGCGCGCCCTCGACGTCGACGAGCAGGACGGGGCGCGATGACGACCCTCACCGCCTTCGTCGTCGTCGTGCTGCTCGTCGGGCTCGAACGCCTCGCCGAGCTCGTCGTCTCGAAGCGCAACGCCTCGTGGAGCCTGTCGCGCGGCGGTGTCGAGACCGGGCAGGGGCACTACCCGGTCATGGTCGTCCTCCACACCGGCTTCCTCGTCGCCATGCTGGTCGAGGCGTTCGTGCGCCGACCGGTCGTGCCCGCAGCCCTGGCGTGGTCGATGCTCACGGTCGTCGTGGCCGCCCAGGCGCTGCGCTGGTGGTGCATCGCCACCCTCGGCCGCCGCTGGAACACCCGCGTCATCGTCGTGCCCGGCCTCGCACCCGTGCGCTCGGGCCCCTACCGCTGGCTGTCCCACCCCAACTACGTCGCGGTCGTCGCCGAGGGCGTCGCACTGCCACTCGTGCACGCCAGCTGGGTCACCGCCCTCGTCTTCACCGTCGCCAACGCCGCCCTCCTCGCGGTCCGGCTGCGCACGGAGAACGCCGCGCTCGCGACCCTTCCGACCCTGGAGGCGGCCCGCCGTGCATGACCTCCTCGTCGTCGGTGGCGGGCCCGTCGGCCTCGCGACGGCCCTGTATGCCGTCCGCTCCGGTCTCGCTGTCACCGTGCGCGAGCCGCGGGCCGGGATCATCGACAAGGCGTGCGGGGAGGGCCTCATGCCGGGCGCGCTCGCGGCGCTGCGCGACCTCGGCGTCGAGGTCGAGGGCCGGCCGATCGACGGGATCCGCTACCTCGACGGCCGGCACGCCGTCGACGCTCCCTTCGCCTCCGGACCCGGGCTCGGCGTGCGGCGCACCAGGCTGCACGCGGCTCTGCTCGACGCGGTGCACGCAGCCGGGGTGGAGGTGGTGCCCCGGGGTGTCCGCAAGGTCGAGCAGCGCGACGACGACGTCCTCGTCGACGGTGAGCCGGTGCGCCACGTCGTCGCGGCCGACGGGCTGCACTCACCGGTCCGGCGGATGCTCGGGCTCGACGCGGCGAGGTCGGGGACGCGGATGCGTCGTCCGGGTCTGCGCCGCTACGGCCTGCGCGTCCACGTCGACACCGCACCGTGGACGTCGATGGTCGAGGTGCACTGGTCTCCCGTGGGCGAGGCCTACGTCACCCCGGTCGGGCACGACCAGGTCGGCGTCGCCCTCCTCAGTGCTGAGCGGCGACCGTTCGAGGAGCTCCTCGACGCCTTCCCCGCCGTCCGTGACCGGCTCACCGGTCACCCATGGTCGCCGGTCCTCGGCGCGGGTCCCCTGAGGCAGCGCTCGCGGAGGCGGGTCGAGGGCCGGGTGCTCCTCGTCGGCGACGCCGCCGGCTACGTCGACGCCCTCACCGGTGAGGGGCTCGCGCTCGGCCTCGCCCAGGCCCGCGAAGCGGTCCGCGCGGTCGCGGCGGGGAAGCCGACGGCATACGAGTCGACGTGGCGACGGCTCGGCCGGACCCACGACCTCCTCACCCTCGGGCTCGTCTCGGCGACACGGCTGCGCCCGGTGCGCCGGGCCGTCGTCCCCGCGGCGCGGGTGGCGCCGGGAGTCTTCCGGGCCGCGGTCAACCAGCTGGCCAGGCCGGCATGACCGCGCGTCCGCAGGCAGCGGAGCGGGTCGTCCTGCTGTCCGAGGACGCGCGCCCCATCGGCGAGGCGCTCAAGAGCGAGGTGCACCACGCCGACACGCCCCTGCACCTCGCCTTCTCGTGCTACGTCCTCGACGACGCCGGACGCCTCCTCGTCACCCGACGCGCGTGGTCGAAGCCGACGTGGCCGGGTGCGTGGACCAACAGCTGCTGCGGGCACCCCGCTCCCGGCGAGGACGTCGAGGAGGCTGTGCGCCGGCGGCTCCGGCAGGAGCTGGGCCTCGAGGTCGAAGGCCTGCGGGCGGTCCTGCCCGACTTCCGCTACCGCGCCGTGATGCCCGACGGTGTCGTCGAGAACGAGGTCTGCCCGGTCTTCGTCGCACGGTGCGCCGACCCGGGCTCGCTCGACCCCGACGCCGACGAGGTGGCCGAGCACGAGTGGGTCGACTGGGCGACGTTCCGCGCCGACGCCCTCGCCGGCCGGCGCGACGTCAGCCCGTGGTGCCTGCTCCAGCTCGACGTCCTTCCGCCCGAGCTCTGATCCGCCGCAGGCCCAGCCAGAGGACGGGGGTGTAGGCGCCGGCCCACCACGGAGCGGACAGCTCCACGCGGCACCCGGACCCACGCACCCTCACCGTGTGACCCGTCGCCGGTATGCCGGCCACGCGCCACGACCAGTGCCGCACCGCTCCTTCGGGAGCCCAGTCCTCGACCCGGAAGGGCAGCTCCGGTCCGGCCACGGTCCGGACGCGACCGGTGGCTCCCGCGGTGAGGACCTCGCTGCCGTCGTCGAGCGTGGCGCCGCGCACGGTGGGTCCCCACGCCGGCCACTCGGACAGGCGGACCAGGAGGTCCCAGACGACGTCGGCCGGCGCCTCGACGTCGAGGCCGAGGGTGAGGGACGCGGTCGCAGGTCTCACGGCACCGAGTCTCGCAGCACGGGAGGCCGCACGGGCGGTGAGCCAGGGATGGGTGGCGGACCGGCTCGACCGCGCGCTGCCTACGCTGGGAGCCATGAGCACCGCGCCCGCCATCGCCCGCACACCCCTCGGCCCCGCGGCCGTCGTGGGTGTGAGCGGCCTCGTCGTCGCCCTCGTCGCGGCGTCCCTCGCGGGGGTGCTCGCCCCGCTCGTCCTCGACGACCCGGGCCCGGTCGTGCGGTGGGCGCTCCCGCTCGTGCGGGTCGTGAGCGACCTGTCCTCGGCGGCGACCTTCGGCCTCCTCGTGCTCGCGGCGTTCCTCGTGCCGGAGCGGCGCACGACCGAGCGGCGCGTCCAGGCGTCCCGCCTCGCCGCCGTCACCGGTGTCGTCTGGTTCGTCGCCGCCGGGCTCGGCGTCTTCCTCACCTTCGCCTCGCTCGCCGGCCTCCGCCTCGGCGACCCCGAGCTCGCCCGTCAGTTCCTCACTTTCGTGTGGTCGCTCGAGGTGACCCGCGTCCTGTCGATCTCGACCGGCGTCGCCCTCGTCGTCACGACCGGCGCGCTCCTCGCAAGGACGCGGACGGCATACGCGTGGCTGGCGGCCGTCGCGCTCGCTGGCATCGTCGTCGTCGCGCTCACCGGTCACTCGGCGGGCAGCGCGAGCCACGAGGACGCGGTCAACTCCCTCGGCGTGCACCTGCTCGGCGTCTCCGTCTGGGTCGGTGGCCTCCTCGCGGTCGCCCTCATGCAGCCACGGATCGGGCAGGACCTCGCCGCGACCGTCTCGCGCTACTCGGTGCTCGCGGGCTGGGCCTACGCCGCGGTCGCGGTCACCGGTCTGCAGCAGGCGTTTATCCGGCTCGGCGGACCGTCCGGCGTTGCGTCGGCCTACGGCGCCATGGTCGTCGCCAAGACCGTCATCCTCGTCGTGCTCGGCGTCATGGGCTGGCAGCAGCGTCGCCGCGTCATCGCCTCGATCAGCCGGGACGGCAGCGGGTTCGCCCGGCTCGTCCTCGTCGAGCTCGGGCTCATGGGCGCGGCGTTCGGGCTCGGCGCCGTCCTCAGCCGGACGCCTCCACCGGTGCCGGACTCCGAGGAGTCGCCGAGCGCGGTGCTCTCGATCACCGGCTTCCCCGACCCCGGCCCGATGTCGACCTCCGACTGGCTCACGCAGTGGCGGCCCAACTGGCTCATGCTCGCTATCGCCGCCGTCGCGGTGGGGCTCTATGTCGCCGGTGCCCGCCGCCTCACCCGTCGCGGAGATGCGTGGCCGGTCCACCGCACCGTCCTGTGGACCCTCGGCTGGCTGGCCTTCGTCTGGGCGACGAGCGGCGCTCCCGACATCTGGGGCCGCGTGCAGTTCTCGGTGCACATGGTCATGCACATGGTCGTCGCGATGATCGTGCCGCTGCTGCTCGTGCCCGCGGCGCCGCTCACCCTCGCCCTGCGCGCGCTCCGGTCACGCCCGGACCGCACGTGGGGTCCGCGCGAGCTCATCCTCCAGGTCGTCCACTCGCGGGCGATGCGGGTGCTCGCCAACCCGGTCGTCGCCGCGGTGCTCTTCTTCGGCAGCCTCGCCGCGTTCTACTGGTCGCCGCTCTTCGAGCTCGCCCTCACGACGCACACGGGGCACCTGCTCATGCTCGCCCACTTCCTCCTCACCGGCTACCTCTTCACCTGGGTGCTCATCGGCATCGACCCGGGTCCGCCGAAGTGGTCGCCGGCGATCCTGCTGCTCATCCTCTTCGCGACGATCACCTTCCACGCGTTCTTCGGCGTCGCGCTCACCGGGACGTCGTTCGTTCTCGCGCCCGACTTCTTCGAGCAGATCAACCTGCCGTGGGGTCCGGACCCGCTCGCCGACCAGCAGCGTGCGGGTGAGATCGCCTGGGGCTTCGGCGAGGCGCCAACACTCGTCCTCGCGATCCTCGTCGCCCGGCAGTGGTTCCGCCGCGAGAAGCAGGAGAGCGTGCGGCTCGACCGGCAGGCCGACCGCGACGACGACGCCGCGCTGCGCGCCTACAACGCGCGACTCCAGCGGCTCGGCTCACAGGCCAAGGAGGTCGAGTGACGATGCGGATCGCCCTGGTGCAGGTGGCCTACGACGACGACGAGACCCTCGGCGCCCGGGTCGAGCGCGTCTCCGCGATGGTGCGCTCGCTTGCGTCCGCAGATGTGGGGGCCAGGACGTCGGATCGCCGGACGCAAGGAGGTCGTGGGCTTGCGTCCGCAGATGTGGTGGCCAGGACGTCGGAACGCCGGACGCAAGGCGCCTCGGAGGCTCCCGACCTCGTCGTCCTGCCCGAGCTCTGGGCTCCCACCGGCTTCGACTACCGCCGGTGGGAGGACGCAGCCGAGCCGATCGACGGGCCGTGGGTGCAGGCCATGACGGCGCTGGCGACCGAGACCGGGGTGACCCTGCACGCGGGCTCGTTCGTCGAGCGGTTGCCCCGGCCCGGGGCCGACGGACGCACCCTCGCCAACACCTCGGTGCTCGTCACCGCGGACGGGGAGCGGACGGCATACCGCAAGATCCACCGGTTCGGGTTCGGGTCGGGTGAGCCCAAGCTGCTCGAGGCTGGCACCGAGGTCGTCACGGCCCGGGTGCCGACGCGTGACGATGAACCCGTCACCGTCGGGCTCTCGACCTGCTACGACCTGCGCTTCCCCGAGCTCTACCGCAGGCAGGTCGACGCGGGTGCACAGCTCTTCCTCGTCCCCGCTGCGTGGCCGGCCGCCCGGGTGGCGCACTGGACCCTGCTGGGCCGGGCACGCGCCGTCGAGGACCAGGCGTTCGTCGTGCAGTGCAACACGGCCGGCACCCATGCCCGCACCGAGATGGGCGGCCACAGCCAGGTCGTGGCGCCGACCGGCGAGGTGCTGGCCGAGGCCGGCAGCGACGAGGAGGTGCTCGTCGTCGACGTCGAACCCGGCCTCGTCGCCAGCACTCGCGAGGGCTTCCCGGTGCTTGCCGACCGCCGTCTCTGAGGCGCCTCCGGTCAGCCGGCGTCGAGGTCCTCGAACGGCCAGCCCTCGACCATGCCGGGTGCTCGTCCGGGCTCGATGTAGAACTCGGTGCCGAACCACTCGCGGAAGACGTCCTCGGGCATCTGGAGCATCATGCCGACGTCGCTCGTCTGGCTCGCGTGGCAGGCCAGGGCCGCGCGCTTCGCCTCGATGTCTCGCGTGACGTCGACCCGCCACGAGATCTGCGCCTCGGGCGTGCCGAGGGGCTCGCCGCCGTCGATCGGCTCGTCGGGGTCCCAGCTCTGGTCGGCCTGCCCCGCCTCGACGGCCCGCTGGTAGCCCTTGCGCATCTCGTCGCGGTTCATCGTCGACTCGAGCAGCCGCGGCCGCTGAGCCGCAAGGTCTGCGGCGCGGTGGGCGACGTGGTGGACCTTGACGTGGTCGGGGTGGCCGTAGCCGCCGTGCCAGTCGTAGCCGACGAGCACGTCGGCGTCCTCCTCGTCGAGCACCTCGACGAGGCGCCCCGCGGCCTCGTCGAGGTCCGCGCCGTGGAACGAGCCGTCGTGGCCGTTCTGCTCCCAGCCGTGCATGCCGGAGTCCTGGTAGCCGAGCCAGACGATCCGCTCCACGCCGGTGACCCTGGCCGACGCCTCGGCCTCGCCGCGGCGGAGGTCGGCGAGGGTCGTGCCCTCCGCGAGGTCCTCGGGCGAGGTGCCGAGCTCACCGCCGGTGCCGTAGACGACGACCACGCGGTGGCCCTCCCGCGACAGCCGGGTCATCGTGCCGGAGGTGCCGGACGCCTCGTCGTCGGGGTGGGCGTGGAGGAAGACGATCGTGGCCATGCGCCCATCCTGCCGTGCGCGTCGGACACCCCGGACCTGTCGGGATACGCCGGCAGCGAACCCGCCTCAGCCCTCGAGGATCGCCGCGACCTCGGTCTGGCCGCGCTCGCGGGCGTGCTCGAGGGCGGGGACGCCGTCGCGGTCGGCGAGCGAGCGGTCGGCGCCGGCCCCCAGCAGGACGCGAACGGCGACGACGTGGCGCAGCACCCGACACCTCCTCGCGCAGCTCCGACGGGCAGTTCCAGTCTCCCCGTTCCTAGGATGGCCGGGTGACCGATCGCAGCGCCGCCGTCGCAGAGCTCGCCTCCTCCCTGCCCGAGGGGGTGGTCGCCACCCGACCCGAAGCGCTCGAGAAGTACCGCTTCGACTGGGCCAAGGACCCCGAAGCCGGTATGCCGTGTGCGGCCGTGCGTGCCGAGACCGCCGAGCACGTCCAGGTGGCCGTGCGCTGGGCGGCGAGCCACGGCATACCCGTCGTTCCGCGTGGGGCGGGGTCGGGTCTCAGCGGGGGAGCGTCGGCCGTGGAGGGCGGGCTCGTCGTCAGCCTCGAGCGGATGACCGCCATCGAGATCGACCCGGCAGCACGGTGCGCGGTGGTCGAGCCCGGCGCGTTCAACGCTGCGGTCAAGAAGGCCGCCGCCGAGCACGGCCTCTGGTACCCGCCGGACCCGAGCTCGTTCGAGATCTGCTCGATCGGCGGCAACGTCGCGACCAACGCGGGCGGGCTCTGCTGCGTCAAGTACGGAGTGACGACCGACTACGTCCTCGGGCTCGACGTCGTCCTCGCCGACGGGCGGCTCATCACCTTGGGCGGCAAGCGGATCAAGGACGTCGCCGGCCTCTCCCTCCTCAAGCTCTTCGTCGGCAGCGAGGGCACGCTCGGCATCGTCACCCGGGTCACGCTGCGGCTCGTGCCCGCGCAGCTCGCCCCCTCGACCCTCGTCGCGACGTTCGACACCGTCCGCGCCGCCGCCGACGCCGTTGTCGCCATGGGCCGGGTCGTGCGGGCTTCGATGGTCGAGCTCATGGACCGGCCGACGGTCAACCAGGTCGAGGACCACGCACCCATGGGCCTCGACCGCGACCGGGCGCTGCTCCTCGTCCAGTCCGACGCCCCCGAGGGTGCCCGCGAGCAGGAGATGGCGGTCATCGAGAAGGCCTGCGTCGAGGCCGGAGCCATCGACGTCTTCGCGACGCACGACCCCGCCGAGGGCGAGTCCTTCGTCCGGGCCCGGCGACTGGCGTTCCCCGCCGCCGAGGCGGCCGGCTCGTTGCTGCTCGAGGATGTCGGTGTGCCCGTGCCGCAGCTGCCCGACCTCGTGGCCCGGGTGGAGCAGATCGGTGTCCAGCGCGGCGTCGACGTCGTCTGCGTCGCCCACGCGGGCGACGGCAACACCCACCCGATCGTCATGTACGACGCCGCCGACGAGGAGTCGACGGCCCGCGCGCGGGCGGCGTTCGAGGACATCCTCGCGGCGGCGATCGCGCTCGGCGGGACGATCACCGGCGAGCACGGCGTGGGCCGGCTCAAGCGCGAGGCGCTGCCCGCGATGCTCGGCCCCGACGTCATGGAGCTCAACGTCCGGATCAAGGCCGCCCTCGACCCCGACGGGCTCCTCAATCCGGGTGCCGTCCTCCCGGCCGTTGCCGCAGGTCAGCGGTAGAGTTCAGTCCCGATCCGGGCACCCTGCGCCCGGACACGGCCACAAGGAGTGACCATGTACATCGGACTCGGAATCGTCCTCATCGTCATCGGCGCGATCCTCGCGTTCGTCCTTCAGGTGGACATCCCCGGCATGGATGACGGCATGCTCGGCTGGATCCTCATCGCCGCCGGCGTCCTCGCCATCCTTCTCTCGTTCGCGATGCGCGGACGCACCCGTCCCGCGGGCTACACGACCACCCGCTCCTCGCAGGTCGACCCGGCGTCGGGCTCGCGCGTCGAGGAGACCCGCGTCGACCCGGACTCGCGCCTCTGACGCGACCGCACGACGCACCGACGAGACCCCGGCGACCACGGTCGCCGGGGTCTCGTGCGTCCGGGGGAGTGCTCCCCATCGACACGGTCCGGCGGCGCTGGAAGTCTGGGCACCAGAGCGGTTCGGGGGAGCCGCAGTCCGGCCCTCGGGCCGGGCGACGACCGAGGCGCCTGCTCGTGGAGGGGAGAGCAGGCGCCTCGCCCGTCCGTGCCAGAGCGCGTCATCCACACGAGGGGTACTCCCCCCGCCGGGTGGCCGCTACGTTCGGACGATGGCCGAGATGAGCATGAACGAGATCATCCACGCGGCGGTGCGACGCGACCTCGACCGGTTCGAGTCCGCGCTGCGCTCGTTCCCCGACGGCGACGCGAGCCGGGCCCGCCAGCTCCGCCGGGCCTGGGCCACCGTCGACCGGCAGCTGCACCACCACCACGAGACCGAGGACGCCTACGTCTGGCCCTACGTCCGCGGCCTCGCCCTCGCCGACCCCGCGCTCCTCGACGACATGGAGGGCGAGCACCGGGCCATGGCAGACGGCCTGCGTTCCGTCTCGACGGCGCTCGACGGCCTCGTCGCGGAGCCGACCTCCGAGCTCGCCGCGGCCGCCGCGGACACCGTCGCCGAGACGGCCCGGGTGACCAACGGCCACCTCGCGCACGAGGAGTCCGACGTCATGCCGATCATCAACGAGCGCCTCGAGACGCCGGAGTGGAAGGCGGTCGAGCGGCAGCTGCGCAAGGGCAGCCCGGCGATGGCCGGCGAGCTCTTCGCGTGGATCCAGGACGGCGGCGACCCTGCAGCCCAGGACTCGCTGGCCCGCACGGTCCCGGCGCCGGTCCGCTTCGTCCTCGCCAAGGTCATCGGCCGCGGCTACCAGCGAGAGGTCGCCCCGGTCTGGCGTTGACCCCGCCTCGCCGGCTCAGGGCTTCACGCCCAAGGCCGGCCCGTCACCGGCCGGCCCGTCACCGGGTCGTGCCGCGTCGTCACAGCTCGGGCACGGCCCCGAACCTGCGGACCTCCTGCGGCCAGCCGCAGCCCACGGCCACCCGGCCCGCCCACATCTTCGCCGTCTCGTCGTCGGGGACCTCGACCACGCAGAAGCCGCCGAGCTGCTCGGTCGTCTCGGCGAACGGCCCGTCGGTCACCGTCACCGTCCCGCTCGTCGCGTCGGCGGCGTAGACCGGCGCGCCCTCCTCGAGCCCGCCGGCGAAGACGTAGACCCCCGCCGCCTTCATCTCCTCGACGACCGCCATCGACGGCTCGACCCGCGAGAGGAACCACTCCTGGGGGTGGTCACCGACCCACTGCTGGTTGAAGTAGATGAGGTACTGCGCCATGTCGTGCTCCTTCGTCGTCGACGGACCCCGTTGCCCGTCCCACCGACATGACGGTCGGACCGGGCCGGTTTCGACACCCATCCTTCAACGAGCCTGCCCCAAAAGGCCGGTATGCCGGCCGCGCAAGGTGGGCGGCCGGCATACCGGGGTCTCTTCTCGCGACTGACTGCCCGTTGCACCACGGGCTCGCTGCGCTCGCAGCGGTCCCAACGGGCAATCAGTCGCCTTTGCTCAGAAGGCCGACTCGGGCACGTCCATGAGCTCGTTGTCGGTCGCCTCGGCCATCGAGCGCTCTGCGGCGAGGCGCGGCAGGACCTGGCGGGCGAAGAACTGGGCGGCGGCGACCTTGCCGGTGTAGAAGTCTGTGTCCTTCTCCGAAAGGGACGTCTGCGCCCCCTCGCCCTCGAGGGCCGTGAGCGCGACGTCGGCCTGGCGCAGGAGCAGCCAGCCGACGACGAGGTCGCCGGCGCCGAGGAGGAGGCGGGTGGTGTTCTGGCCGACCTTGTAGAGGTTGGTGACGTCGCCGCCCTGGCGCGGGTCGGACTTCATGAGCTCGCCGACCATGTAGCCGAGGATGCCCTGGACGTTCTCGAGGGCCTCGCCGAGGAGCTCGCGCTCGCGGTCGATGCGGCCGTCGTGGCCGCCGAGGTCCTTGGCGAACTCCTGGATCTGCATGGCGATCGTGGTCAGGGCCTGGGCCTTGTCCTTGATGATCTTGCGGAAGAAGAAGTCGAGGCCCTGGATCGCGGTGGTGCCCTCGTAGAGGGTGTCGATCTTGGCGTCGCGGACGTACTGCTCCACGGGGTAGTCCTGGAGGAAGCCGGAGCCGCCGAACGTCTGGAGCGACTCGGTGCCGAGGAGCACCCAGGCGCGCTCGGACCCCAGGCCCTTGACGATCGGGAGGAGCAGGTCGTTGACGCGGTTGGCGAGGCCGGCGGCGGAGTCGTGGTCGACGGCCTCGGCGCCGGTGCGGAGCTGCTCGGTGTCGACGACGTCCTGCTGGCTCGCGGTGAAGAGCACGAGGGCGCGCAGGCCCTCGGCGTAGGCCTTCTGCAGCATGAGGCTGCGGCGCACGTCGGGGTGGTGGGTGATCGTCACGCGCGGGGCGGACTTGTCGGTCTGCTGGGTGAGGTCGGCGCCCTGGACGCGCTCCTTGGCGTACTCGAGGGCGTTGAGGTAGCCGGTCGACAGGGTTGCGATGGCCTTGGTGCCGACGAGCATGCGGGCGTTCTCGATGACGCGGAACATCTGGGCGATGCCGTCGTGGACGTCGCCGAACAGCGTCCCGGTGGCGGGCTTCTCGCCGCCGAAGGTGAGCTCGCAGGTCGTCGAGACCTTGAGGCCCATCTTCTTCTCGACGTTGGTGACGTAGACGCCGTTGCGCTCGCCGAGCTCGCCGGTCTCGAGGTCGACGGCGTACTTCGTGAGGATGAAGAGCGACAGGCCCTTGGTGCCGGGACCGGCGCCCTCGGGGCGGGCGAGGACGAAGTGGACGACGTTGTCGACCATGTCGGACTCGGCGCTCGTGATGAAGCGCTTGACCCCGGTGATGTCCCAGGTGCCGTCCTCGTTCTGCGTGGCCTTCGTGCGGCCGGCGCCGACGTCCGAGCCCGCGTCGGGCTCGGTGAGCACCATCGTGCAGTGCCAGTCCTTCTCGATGATCCAGCGAGCGAGCTTCTTCTGGTCGTCGGTGCCGAGCAGGTAGAGCAGCTTGGCGAAGGAGTAGGAGGCGTTGAACATCGCGAGCGCGGGGTTGGCGCCGAGGACGAGCTCGTTCATCGCCCAGCGCAGGCTCGGCGGGGCGACGGTGCCGTCGAGCTCGCCGGGGACGTCGACGTTCCAGAAGCCGCTCTCGCGGTAGGCGGCATACGACTTCTTGAAGGAGTCCGGCATCGCCACGACCTGCGTCTGCGGGTCGTAGACGGGCGGGTTGCGGTCGGCATCCTGGAAGGACTCGGCGATCTCGTTCTCGGAGAGGCGCGCCATCTCCTTGAGCATCTCGCGCGCGGTGTCGGCGTCGACGTCGGCGTAGGGGCCCTGCCCCAGGACGTCACCGCGACCGAACACCTCGAAGAGGTTGAACTCGATGTCGCGCAGGTTGCTCTTGTAGTGGCCCATGCACCCATGGTGCTACCGGCGAGTAGGGAGCGGCAAGGTGGGACGCCGGTTTGTGACTAAGCGCACGCTTAGTGGGCTGGGTCACGTCACGGTGGCGTCCGGCATACGGTCCATGTGCCGCGTATGCCGTGTGTGCCGGTCCTCACCTCGGCTGCGCTCGTGTGGTTCGCTGGCTCTCATGCCCGACGCATCCAGCGACTCCGCACGCCCGAAGCAGGACGAGGGCGCGACCTCTGACTCGAAGGGGACCGGCACGGCTCCGGCGAGCAGCTCCGCGGTGACCGAGGCGACCGCGGCGATCGAGCGCCGCGAGCTCTGGGTGGCGCGCGACCTGCTGGCCGCCCACGTGCGCGAGGAGCGCGACGTCGAGGCGCTGCGCCTGCTCGGCGAGGTGCACCACGGGATGGGCGACCTGCCCGCCGCGGGCGCCGCGTGGTTCGGGGCCGGCGTCAAGGGACCCGAGGTGGACGCGGCGGTCGAGGCCTGGCGCGCGTCGCACGGTGACGACTTCGCGGCCATGTGGCGCTCGCTGCCGCGCTCGGTCCGCCAGGAGCCGCGCTCGAAGAAGGTCGAGGCGCTGCGTGCCAAGGCGCTGGAGGCGCGCGACGCCTCGGACGCGGCGTCCGCGTCGGCGGGTGCCGTGGCGCTGACGGCCTCGGGCGAGTCGTCCGGCTCCGGTGGCATCGACGCGGCGCAGATCATCGCCTGGGTCATCGCGGCGTTCGTCGTCGTGTGCGCGGTCGTCGGTCTCGTGCAGATCCTGCGCTGGATGGTCCCCGGGGGCTGACCGTGTGACCGGTCACCCGTCCGGCCCTCGGCGCCGGCCCTGGGTGGTCCTCTCCGGCCCATCGTCACCACGGCCCGCGGGGTGAATGTGCGCAGGTGGGCCTCGCCCCGGTGGGTCCTTTCCGGCCAGTGCCGGCGAGAGGAACATTCGGCGGAGGCGGCCAGATGCAGCCGAGGGTGCGAGCCGGAGCCCCTTCGTGCGATCCACGCACGGCGCGGCCGTCCCCTTGAGTCGCCGCTGAAAGGACTCACGCCATGGGTCGCAAATCCGTCGCGCTCGCGCTGACAGTGCCTCTCGCCCTCATGCTCGGTCCGACCGCCTCCACGGCCGCACCGACCGGCTCCCAGCTCTCGGGTGCCATTTTCACGACCGACGTCACGGGCGTCCCGGTCAACCTCAACCACTACGCGTCGAAGCCCGACGTCTACCTCAACGGCGGGCCCGGGATCAACGCGCCGGACTCGGCCGCCGGCCTTCCCGCAGGGACCTACACGTTCCAGGTGACCGGCCCGAAGCCCACGCAGCTGCTGAGCAGCGACCCGCTGGCCTGCCGGCAGTTCAGTGTCGACGCCTCCGGCGTCATCAGGTCGGTGGCACCGAGCGGAGCGTGCGCCCACGCCACCGGTGGCCCCGGTGAGGACGGGGGGATGACGGTCCAGCTCTTCCCCTACGCCGACACCCCGAACCCCGGCGGCGTCTACAAGGCCTGGGTGACCCCGACGAGCAGGCTCGACTGCGGCCGCTTCGCCAAGTTCGGCTGCTTCGTCCCGCGCTACTCCAAGACCGACAACTTCAAGGTCAAGCACGACGCGATCGTCGAGCTCGACACCCGCTTCTGGAAGAACGACGTGGCCATCCTCGGCATGGCTGCCGGGTGGACCGACACCGTCGGCGCGTCGAACGTCAAGTTCTCCGAGTGGAACCCGGCGATCCTCGCCTACAACGAGGCCCACGTCGAGGCCGCAGAGGAGGGCACCCACACCATCGACGTGGCGAGCCAGGCCGGCTGCACGATCGACCGTGTCGTGGGTCCCCGCGGCGAGACCTACCGCAACGGCAACGGCAGGTACCGCGTGTCCGTGGCGGTCGCCGCCTGGCAGCCGGGCGACGACACCACCTACCGGGTCGAGGTCTTCTGCCGCTGACCCACCGGCCGGTCCGGCCCCGACGCCGCCCCTGCGGTGCCGGGGCCGGTCCTCGCCGCTCGCGTCGCGGCCGGCCCCGCGCGTCACGAGGCGTGGCTGACCAGCCGGGACGGGTGGTTCTGCGCAATTCCGTGGAAGCCCCGGCGGGGTGGGGAGCACACTCGAAGGGAAGCCCCGACGCCACGGCCGGGGTGGAACGGAGACGCCAGTGGACCAGACTCGCGATGGGGGGAGAGCGACCGCGGAGCCGTCGAGCGACGCCGCGGCCGATGACCACCGCGAGACCCGCCGGCAGCTCGCCGCGACGAGCGAGATCCTGGCGATCCTGGCCGCGTCGTCGGACGCGCCACAGGACGTGTTCGGGGCCATCGTCGAGCGGGCGCGAGTGCTCTGCCACGCCGACGCTGCGCAGATCCACCTCCTGCGCGACGGCGCCTACCGCCTCACCCGTGCCGTGGGGGTGAGCGCGGAGTTCGTCGACCTGTCGGAGGTCGATCCGGTCCAGCGGGACCGCGACTCGCTCATCGGCCGGGTCAGCCTCGACCACACGACTCAGCAGATCGAGGACGTCCTGGCGGACCCGGAGTACGACCGGCCCGACTTCCAGCAGATCGAGGGCTACCGGACGATCCTGGGGGCTCCGATGATCGTCGACGGGGAGGTCGTCGGCGTGCTCTCGGCCTGGCGCACGAAGGTCTCGCCCTTCGACGAGCGGATCTGCTCCCTCCTCACGACCTTCGCCGCGCAGGGGGCGCTCGCCGTGCGCAACGTCGAGCTGGTGCACGCCCTCGAGGCCCGCTCGACCGAGCTCGCCCGACGGGTCGAGCAGCTCGAGGCCCTCTCTGAGGTGGGCGACGCGGTGAGCTCGAGCCTCGACGCGGACGAGGTCCTCGCGACCATCGTCAACGTCGCCGTCCAGCTCTCGGGCACGAGCGGCGGCTCGCTCGTCGACCTCGACGCGGAGTCGGGTCTCTTCAGCGTGCGCACCGCGACCGGGACGAGCCCCGAGGTGCTGGAGGCGCTGCGCGCCAGCAGGATCCACATCGACGAGACCCTCATCGGCCGCGCCTGCCGCGAACGGTCGCCCATCCAGGTCGCGGACCTCTCGACGATCGACGACCTCGACCCGCACCTGTCGATCCTGTATGCCGCGGGCTGGCGGTCCGTGGTCGCCGTCCCCCTCGTGCGGTCGAACACGATCGTGGGCGCCCTCGTCGTGCGCCGCAAGATCCCGGGTGCCTTCAGCGAGGAGACGTGTGAGCTGCTCGAGGCGTTCGCCAGCCAGTCGGCGATCGCCCTCACCAACGCCCGCATCCACCGTCAGCTCGAGGTCCAGAGCGCCGAGCTCGCCGAGGCCAGCCAGCACAAGTCGGAGTTCCTCGCGAGCATGTCGCACGAGCTGCGCACCCCGCTCAACGCCGTCATCGGCTTCTCGGAGGTGCTGCTCGAGCGGATGTTCGGTGACCTCAACGAGAAGCAGGAGGAGTACCTGCGCGACATCCTCACGTCGGGCCGCCATCTCCTCGACCTGCTCAACGACGTCCTCGACCTCAGCAAGGTGGAGGCCGGGCAGATGGTGCTCGAGCGGACCGACTTCGACATCGTCGAGGCCGTCGCCTACGCGCAGTCGATGGTCCGCGAGCGGGCGCTCGACCACCGCATCACGCTGCGGACGGAGATCCAGGCGGCGTCGTTGCTCCTCCACGCCGACGAGCTGCGCATCAAGCAGGTCCTGCTCAACCTGCTGAGCAACGCCGTGAAGTTCACGCCCGACGGCGGCACCGTCGTCGTCACCGCGACACGGCGTCGCGACGAGCTCGAGGTCACGGTCTCCGACACGGGCATCGGCATCGAGCAGGCCGACCAGCACCGGATCTTCGACTCGTTCCAGCAGGGGACACGCGCCGCGCGCAAGGTGGAGGGGACCGGGCTCGGGCTCACCCTCACCCGGCGCATCGTCGAGCTGCACGGCGGTCACGTCTGGCTCCGCAGCGAGCCGGGTCGGGGGAGCACCTTCGGCTTCACCGTGCCCGCCGAGCACGCGCCCGCGGCAGGGGAGGCGCCGACCGACGGCGCCGAGGGCCGGGCGCAGGGCGCGGTCACCGGAGCGGTCGAGTCGCGCGATGTCGACGACAGGGCCGGACCGGACTCGCGGCCGGTCGCGGTGATCATCGAGGACGACCCGAGCTCGGCCGAGCTCCTCTCGGTCCACCTCGGCACGGCCGGGATGCGCACGACGGTGGTGCGGGAGGGGGTGTCGGGTCTCCAGACGGTGCGGGACACCGAGCCCGACGTCGTCGTCCTCGACATCCACCTGCCGGGCATGGACGGCTGGGACGTCCTCACCGAGATCAAGAGCGACCCCCGCCTCGCGTCGACCCCGGTCGTCGTCGTCTCCGTGCTGCCGGACCGGATCCGCGGCATGGCCCTCGGTGCCTCCGAGTACCTCGTCAAACCCGTGGCCCGTGACGACCTGCTCGCCGCTCTCCGGCGCGTCGTCCCCGCCCGGGGTGGCACGAGCCGCAGGACGGCGCTCATCGTCGACGACGACCCTCATGCCTACGAGCTCGCCCGGCTGGCGCTCGACCCCGCCGGGTGGACCCTCGAGAGCTGCACCCGGCCGGCGGAGGTCTTCGACCTCATCCGCGAGTCGCGTCCGTCGGTCGTGCTCGTCGACCTCCTCATGCCCGAGATGGACGGGTTCCAGGTCATCGACCGCATCCGCAGCGACCCCGTGACGGCGGCGGTCCCGATCGTCGTGCTCACGTCCAAGACGTTGACGCGGCGTGACCGCGAGACCCTCGAGGGGCGGATCGAGTTCGTGACGTCCAAGAACGCGGTCGACCTCGGCCTCCTCGCCGACCGGCTCGGCGAGATCGCTCTGCCGCACGAGGACACCGGCCACGAGGCGACGGACCTGCCGGCGACGGGTGGTGAGCCGCCATGAGCACCTCGGTCGGCGGGGGCCGTCTCGTCCTGCTCGTCGAGGACAACGACAAGAACCTCAAGCTCGCCCGCGACGTCCTGGAGCACGCAGGTTTCGTCGTCCACACCGCGGTCACGGGCGAGGAGGCGGTCGCGCATGCACAGGAGACCCCACCGGACCTCGTCCTCATGGACCTCCAGCTGCCGGGCATCGACGGCCACGCCGCCCTCGCCCGGCTCCGCGACGACCGGCGCACCGCCGACATCCCGGTCGTGGCCCTCACCGCCTTCGCGATGAAGCAGGACCGGGAACGCGCCCGCGAGGCCGGGTTCGACGGCTACCTCGAGAAGCCGATCAGCGTCCGGCACCTCCCCGAGCAGGTCCGACGCCACCTCCGCGGCGGTGCGACGTGAGCGCCCAGCCCGAGGGTCGCCACCGCATGCCCGGTGTGGATCCCTACCCCGAGGGGACCGAGGGCGCTGGCGAGGGTGCCCCCGTCGTCCTCGTCGTCGACGACCTCGAGGCCAACCGCAGGCTCCTCGAGGCGGTCCTCTCACCGCGCGGCTACGCGGTCCGCCTCTGCGGCTCCGGCGAGGAGGCGCTGGAGTGGTTGTCGGACCGCGTCCCGGACCTCGTCCTGCTCGACGTCCTCATGCCCGGGGTGGACGGCTACGAGGTCTGCCGGCGGGTCCGCGGGGACGAGCGGACGGCATACGTGCCGGTCGTCATGGTGACCGCGTCGGGAAGCGAGCAGAAGCTGCGCGCCATCGAGGCAGGGGCGGACGACTTCGTGACAAAGCCGTTCGACCAGTCCGAGCTCCTGGCGAGGGTGCGCTCGCTCGTCCGGGTCAAGCGCTACCACGACACGATCGTGCGCCAGGCCGTGGAGCTCACCGCCTGGAACCGTGAGCTCGAGAGCAAGGTGTCGGCGCAGGTCGAGGAGCTCGAGCGGGTCGGGCGGCTGCGCCGGTTCCTCTCGCCCCAGGTCGCGGGGCTCGTCATGGAGAGCGGCGACGAGGGGTTCCTCGCGAGCCACCGCGCCGAGATCACCGCGACCTTCTGCGACCTGCGCGGGTTCACGTCGTTCGCCGAGACGTCGGAGCCCGAGGAGGTCATGGCCGTCCTCGCGGACTACCACGAAGCACTCGGCGAGCTCGTCTTCCGCTTCGAGGGCACGCTCGAGCACTTCGCCGGGGACGGGCTGCTCGTCTTCTTCAACGACCCGATCCCGTGCCCGGACGCGCCGGACCGGGCGGTGCGGATGGCGGTCGCGATGCGGAGCCGGGTCGGCCACCTCGCCGAGGGGTGGCGGCGGCACGGGCACGACCTCGGCCTCGGCGTCGGCATCGCCCAGGGCTACGCGACGCTGGGGCGCGTCGGGTTCGAGGGGCGCTACGACTACGCCGCGATCGGCACCGTGACCAACATGAGCGCCCGGCTCTCGGCGGTGGCGCAGGCCGGCCAGATCCTCATCAGCCAGAAGGTGGCGGCCAGGGCGGGGGAGGACGTCGTCACGCGGTCCCTTGGACCCATCGAGCTGCGCGGCATCAGCAAACCGGTCGAGACCTTCGAGGTCCTCGGCCTCGACTCGGCAAGGAGCCCGTCATGAGTGGTGAGCAGCAGGGTCCCGGCCAGCGGCTGGCCGACCTCGACGAGGAACAGCGCAACGCGGCCTTCGACCGGCTCCAGGCGCGGCTGCCGGACGTGTGGCGCTCGATGCGGCTCAACGAGCCCGACGAGTCCGTCGTCGTCGTCCCCTCGGTGTCGCTCGACCGAGCCAACCCCAAGCCGGGTGCGGTCAACCAGGCGATGGAGGAGCGCTACCTCTTTCTGCTCCTGCTGCTGCGCCAGCCGCGGCTCCGGATGGTCTACGTGACGTCGGGTCCGGTGGACCCGGCGATCGTCGAGTACTACCTCGCACTCCTGCCCGGCGTCATCCCGAGCCACGCCCTCGCGCGGCTCACCATGGTGTCGGTGGGCGACCTCACGCCGCGGCCGCTGTCCGAGAAGCTCCTCGAACGCCCGCGACTGCTCTCCGACCTCCGTGCCCTCATCGCGAACCCGCTGCGGTCCCACCTCGTGCCCTACACGACGACGTCGCTCGAGCGGGACCTCGCGCTCGAGCTCGGGATCCCGATGTACGGCGCCGACCCCCGCCACCTCGTCCTCGGGACCAAGTCGGGCTGCCGGAGGCTCTTCGACGAGTCCGGCGTCTCCTATCCCGTCGGCTTCGAGGACCTCGGCTCGTTCGACGACATCGTCGACTCGCTCGCCCGTTTGCGCTCGCGTCGGCCCGACGCCTCCGTGGCGATGGTCAAGCTCAACGAGGGCGTCTCGGGTGCGGGCAACGCCGTCGTCGACCTCGACGGGCTGCCCGCGCCCGGGTCGCACGACGAGCGCTCCGTCCTCGCCGACCGCGTGCGGGTCATGGAGCTCGAGGGAAAGTCGGTGACGCACGAGACCTTCTTCGCGAAGTTCGAGCAGAAGGGCGGGATCGTCGAGGAGCGGATCGTCGGCGACGAGGTGCTCAGCCCGAGCGTGCAGCTGCGGGTCACGCCGCTGGGCGAGCTCGAGATCCTCTCGTCGCACGACCAGGTCCTCGGGGGCCCCACCGGACAGTCCTACCTCGGGTGCACCTTCCCGGCCGACCCCGGCTACGCGGCCCTCATCACGCGGGAGGCGGGGGCCATCGGGCGCCGGCTGGCCGAGCTCGGCGTCCTCGGGCGCTTCGCCGTCGACTTCGTCGTCGTGCGCACCGGCGGCTCATGGACGGCCCACGCCATCGAGGTCAACCTGCGCAAGGGCGGGACGACGCACCCCTTCCTCACCCTCCAGTTCCTCACGAACGGGCGCTACCACGGCGACACCGGTCTCTTCACGACGCCGACGGGCGCCCCCAAGCACCTCGTCGCCACGGACCACCTCGAGGACCCGAGCCTCTGCGGTCTGCGCGTGGGCGACCTCTTCGACGTCGTCGCCCGCACCGGGCTGCACTTCGACCCGACGACGGAGACGGGTGTCGTCTTCCACATGATCAGCTCGGTCACCGAGGCCGGTCGGGTGGGCATGACCGCCATCGGCGACTCCGCCCGGCACGCCCAGGAGGTCTATGACCGGGCCGAGCGGATCCTGCTCGACGAGGCGCGGGCGTCCGTCGAGCCGGACGTCCTCCCGGTGTGATCCTCCGCGCCGCGCACGGTCGCGGGCGGACGACACCCTGCCGCACGGCATACGCCGCTTTCGTGCTCGTATGCCGTCCGCCCAGCGCCGTGGTGTGGTCGCCCGGGTACCCGATCCGCGAAGCCGTGGGTTCGTGTTGTCCTCGACAGGGCCGCGACCTGCGACAATGGTGGGCATACGTCCCTCCGTTGTGGAGGGCGCCCAGCCTGCCAGGACTTCTGTGAACCCCGCTCGCCCCTGCCTCTCGACGCCCGGCGCCTCCCTCGCCGTCGGCGTCCGCGGTCCCCGCTCGTGAACTACGCGCCCGGCCTGCTGCTCTCCGACCGCTACCGCCTCGAGGAGGTCATCGCCGAGGGCGGGATGGGCCAGATCTGGCGCGCCCTCGACGAGCGGCTGCAGCGAACCGTCGCCGTCAAGGTCCTGCGACCCGACGCCGGCAGCGACGAGACCTTCATCGAGCGGTTCCGGGTCGAGGCGGTCAACTCCGCCGCCCTCCAGCACCCCAACATCGTCACCGTCCACGACTTCGGCGAGGGTGACCACTCGGCGTTCCTCGTCATGGAGCTCATCGAGGGACAGCCGCTGTCGACCGTCATCCGCGAGCGGGGCCCCCTCCCCGCCGACGACGTGAGTGACATCCTCCAGCAGTCGGCCTCCGCGCTGCAGGCCGCCCACGACGCCGGTGTCGTCCACCGCGACGTCAAGCCGGCGAACATCCTCGTCGACGACGAAGGCTACGCACGGCTGACCGACTTCGGCATCTCCAAGGCGATGGCGGGCTCCGCCCTGACCCAGACCGGCGAGATGCTCGGCACCGCGCACTACCTCTCGCCCGAGCAGGTCCAGGGTCGTCCCGCCACGCCGGCCAGTGACATCTATGCCCTCGCGGTCGTCGGGTTCGAGATGCTCACGGGCAGCCGGCCGTTCGCCGGCGAGTCGATGATCGTCACGGCGCTCGCGCACGTGGGGCAGCCGGCGCCCGAGCTGCCCGAGTCGGTGCCGGAGCCGCTGCGCACCACCGTTCTCTCCGGTCTGGCCAAGCTTCCGGAGAAGCGGCCCAAGGATGCCTCGGCGTTCGCCGAAGCGCTGCGGCTGCCGGCCGGGACCGTGCCCGAGGAGCTCGTCGAGGGTGCCGAGTCCGCCGTCGGACCGGTCGTCGCCGGCCTTCCCGACGGAATGTTCACGCCCTACCCGCCCCAGCGCGCCGAGGGCGCCTGACCTCTCGACTTCAGGGCGACCTGAAGTATCCGGAGGAGTCGGCGATGAGCTGGACGGTTCCGCTGGATCCGTTGAACAGGGCCACCTTGCCGTTGGCGCCCACGGGGGCCAGGACGAGGTTGGGCACGGTCTGTCCCTTGGTGAAGTTGAGGTTGGAGGCCGTGGGTCGGGTGGTGCCGTCGGCGTACGCGGTGACGTAGCCGGGAGCGGTGGGGGCGGTCGCGGTGACGTTGAGTACGACGGCCGAGACACCGGAGGTCGGGATGCCGCCGCGGCCGGTGACCTGGAGGTGGAGTGTGCCGCCGGCTGGGACGGCTGTCTTGGCTGCGCCGATGCCGGAGCGCGTGTCGAGGAGCCGGGTGGGGGCCAGGACGCCGAAGGAGCCGGGGGGTGTCGGTGTGCCTGCCACGAAGTATCCGGAGGAGTCGGCGATGAGCTGGACGGTTCCGCTGGATCCGTTGAACAGGGCCACCTTGCCGTTGGCGCCCACGGGGGCCAGGACGAGGTTGGGCACGGTCTGTCCCTTGGTGAAGTTGAGGTTGGAGGCCGTGGGTCGGGTGGTGCCGTCGGCGTACGCGGTGACGTAGCCGGGAGCGGTGGGGGCGGTCGCGGTGACGTTGAGTACGACGGCCGAGACACCGGAGGTCGGGATGCCGCCGCGGCCGGTGACCTGGAGGTGGAGTGTGCCGCCGGCTGGGACGGCTGTCTTGGCTGCGCCGATGCCGGAGCGCGTGTCGAGGAGCCGGGTGGGCGAAAGGGCCTGGTAGGCGCCCGGTGTCGACGCGGTCGTGTCGACGGTGAAGGGCTTGGTCAGATCGGCCGTCGCCGGTGTTGTTGCGGGGTCGGGATGCCCGGGGAACCGGAAGGACGAACCGATGTTGCAGAACAGGGCGATGACATAGGCGCCCGGTGTGGTCGGCTGCTCCACGTTGGCCGGTGTGAGCAGGGTCGGGGTGACCGAGAGGGTCGTGGACCACGGACGACGGTTGGCGGGGTCGTTGCCGAGCTGCACCCGGGCAGAGACCAACGCGTTGTCCGACGCCCGGAACAACGCGATGGCATCGCCGGCAAGCTGTTCGTCGCTGCATCCACCGTTGGTGAGGGTGATGGTGGTGTTGACGGGCCCGTGGGTGGGCGAGTGGCTGAACGCAGGACCGGTGCCGGTCGCCGACGCCGAGCCGGCTCCGAGGACGAGCACGATCGACGCGATGGTCGATGTCAGGGGTGCGCTGATGAGTTTCATTGGTCTACCGCCTTGCGTTCAACACTGACTGACGGTCGCGGTGCCGAGGCCGGCCACGCGACGTTCGAGTGATCCGCAGGTGCGCTGCCCTCCGCCGGGCCGTCGAGTCGTTGACGTCGGTGCTCGTTCGGGGCGGCCTTCGCGAAGTGGTGCTCGTTCGCGGACTCGCTTGTTGGTTCTGGGATCGGTCTATGCCGCGGAGCCGTTGGCGGCAATCACCCAATCGATGTGTCGTTCGATGCTTCGCCTGACTAGGTGCACTGGCCCGGCAGGTCGGTCAAGGGTGAGGGGGGACCGACCTCGGGAGTCCGAGCGGCGCGTTCGGCACCTGTACCTTTTTCCGGTCGGTCGGCCATGTCACCTCTGGGTGGAGCAGCGAGAGGGTGGCGGGTTCTCGCCAAGTGGGTGATGGGTGGGTCGTCGCGGCCCTATGATCCGCCTGCGGGGGGATCGGCGACGTGGCTGGCCTCCATCGACCACGCGTGGAAGTAGGCCGCTGTGCGCACCACCCTCATCGCCGCCCTGACGTGCCTCGGCACCCTCTCCGTGGGAGCGGTGGCGCTCGCCCCGGCAGCCCAGGCCGCGACCTACACGAGCAGTGGCGTGAAGTGCACCAAGGTGGGCACGCCCTGGAACGACACGATCCACGGCACGGCATACAACGACGTCATCTGCGGGCTGGGTGGCAACGACGTCATCTACGGCTGGTCGGGCAACGACGTCATCGACGCCGGTGTCGGGACCGACAAGGTCTACGGCGGGCGGGGCGCCGACACGATCTACGGGCAGGACGGCTACGACACCCTCAGCGGGCAGGAGGACAACGACCGCATCGAGGGTGGCGTCGGCAACGACATCATCGTCACGGCGAGCGGTGCCGACGTCGTCCTCTCGGGCGCTGGCCACGACTTCGTCGACCTCGGTGACGGCAACGACTGGGTCGATGGCGGCACCGGTGCCGACAAGCTCGTGGGTGGGACGGGGGCCGACACGATCGTCGGTGGCGCGGACGGCGACACCGTGAGTGGCGGGTCGGGCACGGACACGATCTATGGCAACGACGGCAACGACGACCTCGTCGGTGGCTCGGACCGCGACCTGCTCTCCGGCGGTGGCGGGACGAACTGGTGCGAGGTCGCGACGGATGATGTCCGCTACTCGTGCAAGACCGACGTCGAGAAGGCGGGGGCGCGCGACCTCTCGCTCTCACCGAGCACCGTCGACGTCACGAACGACTACGCGCTCGTGACCTACCGGGTCCGGGTCACCGACGACACGGGTGTGCTCACCGTGCAGGTGGGCGCGCAGTACGAGGACGGCACCGGCTACGCCAACGGAGGCATGGCGAGCCTCGAGTCGGGGACGATCCGCGACGGGTGGTGGACGGGCACGCTCAACGTGCCGCGCTACATCGAGTCGGGGTCGATGATGGTGAACGCCTTCATGAAGGACCGCGTCGGTCGCCACTCCAGCGCGGACTTCCGGGACGCGCTCAAGGTCGTGTCGCGCAACCCCGACCGCAGCGCCCCGAAGGTCGTCGACTCCTGGGTCGGTGCGACGACGGTGGACGTGCGGACGAGCGAGAGGACCTTCGGGGCCGCCGTGCGCATCCTCGACGACGTGGCCGGCGCCGCGCCCTGGAGCACCTACATCTGCCCTTCGCACCTCTATGCGGACGGGTTCCGACAGGCGGGTGCCTGCTCCAACCTCGAGCTCGTGAGCGGCACCATCCGCGACGGCTGGTGGCGGACCGACGTCACCATCCCCAAGGGCTCGGTGAGCGGCACGTGGAACCTCTCGGCGTGGGTCGAGGACGCCTCGTCGCGCTGGGGCACGACCTACTGGGACGGTCCGGACATGCACGCCTGGCAGGAGGCCAACCCGCCGGTGATGGGTGAGCTGCTCCCGGGCAAGGGCGGTCGCTTCGGCGTCGTCGGCGTCGGCGACTCGCACGCCCCGTCGGTGGCGACGGTGCGGATCAACCCGCACACCGTCGACGGTATGGCCGGTCCCTCGACGGTGACGATCGACGTGGCCGCGAAGGACGTCGAGGGCGTCAGCAGGGTGAGCGTGTTCGTCGGTGCGCAGACGTCCGACTCGTACGTCGAGCTGCCGGTGTCCGAGGGGCGGCTCGTGTCGGGGACCAGCCGCGACGGGGTGTGGCGGTTCACCGTCGACGTCGTCCAGGGCACGCCGCCGGACGAGTACCACCTGCAGGTCGCGGTCGAGGACCTCACCCACTGGGTGTCCTACGTGTCGCCCGGCTCGCAGCACGAGGGCAACGGCCAGATCACGCTCACGCCGTCGCAGCTGCCCGACAGCCCGGGCTTCATCACCGTCACCTGAGGGGGTCGCCGGCTTCTCGCGGCCGACACCGAACCGACGAGGGTCATGCACCGGTGGTGTGGCCGCGCCGCGGCTGATGACGACGGCAGCGGGCCCATGTGATGGTTGTGCGACCGCTGCTCCGCGGGTTGAATGGTGGGAGCTGCCGCAGGTCTGCGTTCGGCCTCCTTGCCACCGCGAGAGGAGGTGTGCCATGGGCGACGGTGAGAGCGAGACCGGGCGCCGCATCGTCGAGGGCCTCAGCGCGGTGACCGGGTCCCTCCAGCGCGTGACCGGGGACGAGGCGGATGCCGACGTGCTCTGCGCGGTGGTCCGTCGCGCGGTCGACGCCGACCATGCCTCCCTCTCCCGTCGTCCGGGGCGGCGCGGTGACCACCCTCGCCACGACGGACGACACGTCCAGGTCCGCGGACCGTCTGCAACAGGAGACGGGTCAAGGCCCCGCCTCGGGGGTCGGCTCGGCGACGGGCACCGTCCGGGTCGATGCACTCGACGGCGACTGTCCGTGGCCTGAGTTCGGCCGTCGTGCCTGCCAAGAGCTGGAACTGAACAGCCTGCTCACCCACGTCGTGCAGCTGGGTGACGGGGTGAGCGTCGTCCTCACGGGGTATGCCCGGAGCCGGTCGGCCTTCCTGCCGGAGCACGAGCCGGTGGTTGCCCTGCTCGGTGCCGTGGCGGCCGCGTCCGTGAGGGGGCTGGACGAGCGCCGTCGCGCGGACCAGCTCGAGAGCGCCCTGCGAACCAGCCGGCGCATCGGGGCGGCGCTGGGGATCATCATGGCGACGGAGGACGTCGACCTCGACCGTGCGTGGGACCTCCTGCGGCGGACCAGCCAGCACTCGAACGTCACGGTGGCCGACCTCGCTGTCCGCGTGGTGAGGCACGGGCCCTACGCCTCGCTCGAGGTTCTGGCGGATGCCGCGGTGCACGACCCGTCTCTCCGACCCTGGTGAGGGTGGTCCGCGGCCCGAGCTCGTCGGGGAGCCGCACGTCGAACCGGGGTGCACCCGCGTAACGTTGCGGGTGCAACGTGACCCATCCGGTCCCGACTCGAGGAGGTGACCGGCGGTGGACGTCGACGACATCCTCACCTCCCTCGCTCGCGGTCTCGTCGAGGGGGCCGACCGTGGCGTCGCCCTCCCCCTGCGACTCGGTCGCTCGGCCGCGCGCGTCCTCGACTGCGACGGCGCCGCCATCACCATGGCCTACACCCAGCCCGAGCGCGTGACGCTGTGCGCCACGGACGACACGGCGCTCATCCTGGAGGAGGCCCAGGACGTCACCGGTCAGGGGCCGGGGCCCGACGCGTTCACCACGGGTGCCTACCGGCACCTCGAGCTCGTCGACGCCGACGACCGCCTCGGCTCCTGGCCACTGCTCCGCTTCGACTCGGTCCCCGACCTGGCTCCGCTCGTCGTCCACGCGCTGCCCCTCGGGCCGACGGGTGAGGTGGTGGGCGTCCTCACGCTCTACCAGCGCGGTCTCGGGCGCAGCATCGACCTCGAGGTGGCCGGCATCGTCTCGCGCGCGGTCACGGCCGCGCTGTTGGCCGACGTGCCGACGCAGTCGTTCATCGACAACGGTCCGTGGTCGGAGCGCGCAGAGGTGCATCAGGCGACCGGCATGGTGGTCGCCCAGCTCCACGTCCCCGAGGCCGATGCCCTCGCCCTGATCCGCGCCCATGCCTACTCCAACGACCAGAGCGTCGGCGCCAGTGCGCAGGCCGTCGTCACACGGAGGCTGCGCTTCGCCGCCTCCCCCGACCAGGAGATCGAGACATCATGAGCCGCATGAGCGTGTCCCACGTGCTGGCGAGGGCCAACGCCGACATGGTGGCGGCCGACCTCGACGTGACCGGCGCGCTCGCCTCGTTGCTCGCCGGGATCCTCGAGGCGCTTCCTGCCGACGCGGCCGCGGTGCTCGTCGAGGTCGACGGGCACCTCGAGGTGCTCGCCGCCACGTCGCACCGGGCCGAGGAGCTCGAGGGGTACCAGGCCCAGGTGGACGAGGGCCCGTGCCTGGACGCGATCCGCAGCGGACGGCTGGACGAGGCCTGCGGGCGTGACCTGCTGGTGGACCGCTGGCCCGTGACCGGTCCGACCATCCTGCGGGCCGGCTTCTCTGCAGTGGCCGCCGTCCCACTCCTGTGGCACGGAGGCACCTTCGGCGCCCTCAATGTCTTCAGGAACGAGCCGGAGGGTTTCGGTGACGACCTCCTCGACTGTCGCGCACTGGGCGACGCGCTCACGCTGGTCCTCGCTGCCCGTGCCCTCGGTCCCGACCACGTCGTCGAAGGGCTGAGGGAGGCGCTGCGGGACCGGGCGGTGGTCGAGCAGGCCAAGGGGGCCCTGGCCGAGATACGTTCCCTCGACATGGCGGACGCCTATGACGCCCTCGTGGCGCTCGCTCGCGCACTCGGTGAGCCCCTCGGTGCCACCGCGCGCCTGGTCATGGACGAGGCCCGCTCGGGCCACCCCGGCCGGGGGTAGCCCTGTACACCTCCCCAGCCGGCGTGCGTCGAGCGGAACCCATTCGAGCCGTGGTGGAGCCGGTGACGGGAATCGAACCCGCGTGTCCAGCTTGGGAAGCTGGCGCTCTACCATTGAGCTACACCGGCAAGCGCCCCCGTTCGAGGGCGCGGACGAGAGTTTAGCCCACCGTCCCGGCCGGTTCGCGGCCACCGTCGGCAGTCGCCGCCGCGAACCTCGACGCCCATGACGCCATCGCCTCGCGCACCTCCGCGTCGGCTTCCTCGACCGCGAACGGAGCGCCGGCGAGCCCCATCCCGAGCAGCAGGAACCCGAGCTCCCGCGCCTCGGCCTCGACCCGGCAGCGTCCGTCGCCGAGGTCGGTCACCGTCGTCCACCGGCCGATCCGCTGCTCGATCTCGCTCGCCGGTGCGGACACGACCGTGACCAGGCGGTGCGCCTCGGTGCGTCCCTGCAACCCCGCCCGCACGTATGCCGCCGCGTCGCCACCGGGGATCTCTCGCCGGCGGAAGAGCGACTTCGTCCCCTGCGGCTCGCTCAGCCGGTCGAGCCGGAACGAGCGCCAGTCGGCCCGCTCGAGGTCGTAGGCCAGCAGGTACCACCGCCTCCCCACGGTGACGAGCTGGTGCGGCTCGACGTGACGTCGTGCCTCCTCACCGGCAGCAGCGCCGCCACGAGCGGTGTAGGAGAACCGGATCCGCTCCGAGTCCCGGATCGCCTGGGCGATCGCGCCGAGCACCGACGCCTCGACCTCGGGCGCCTCGGCGAACGGCGCGTCGACGGTCACCGAACGCAGGGCCTCGGCCCGGCGACGCAACCGGGCGGGCAGCACCTGCACCACCTTGGACAGGGCGGACAGCGTCGAGTCGGCCAGGGCACCCGACTGCGCCGATGCCGTCTGCCCCAGCGCGACGACCATCGCGATCGCCTCGTTCTCGTCGACGACGAGCGGCGGCATCGACCCACCTGCCCCGAGCTGGTAGCCGCCCTCGACCCCGCGGGACGAGGAGACCGGGTAGCCGAGCTCGCGCAACCGGTCGATGTCGCGGCGCAGGGTGCGCTCCGAGACCTCGAGCCGGGACGCGAGCTCGCCACCCGGCCAGAACCGGTGGGTCTGGAGCAGCGACAGCAGCCGGAGGGTGCGAGAGCTCGTGTTGGCCATGGATCGAGAGTCCCAGACACAGCGGACAGAAAGTGGCCGGAATGCTCAATAGCGTCATTCCCATGACCACAGCAACAGCTCCGGAAGCAGCCACCTCGCCCGTCACCGACGCGCCCGTCACCGACGCGCCCGCCGCCGACACCCAGACCGCAGGATTCGACACCCCGATCAGCGGCCGTGCGCGCACCCTCGCCCTCGTCAGCCTGCTCCTCGCCTCGATGATGGAGCTCATCGACATCACGATCGTCAACGTCGCCCTCCCGACGATCGAGTCGGCCCTCGGCGCGAGCTCGGGGATGCTCCAGTGGGTCGTCGCGGCCTACCCGCTCGCGTTCGGCGTCTCGCTCATCACCGGCGCCAGGCTCGGTGACCGGTTCGGTCGTCGCCGGCTCTTCCTCGTCGGGCTCGTCGGGTTCACGGTCGCCTCGGCCGCGTGCGGCTTCGCTTCGGGCATCGAGGCGCTCGTCGCCTTCCGCGTCCTCCAGGGCGTCGCGGCGGCGGCGATGGTGCCGCAGGTCCTCACGAGCATCCAGGTGATGTACGCCCCGCACGAGCGCGGCACCGCCATGGGCATCTTCTCCGGCCTCGCCGGCATCTCCGCCGTCCTCGGCCCGATCCTCGGCGCGGTCCTCACCGAGGCGGCCGGCTGGCGCTGGGTCTTCCTCGTCAACGTCCCGATCGGCGTCCTCGCCCTCCTCGCCGCGCTCCGCTTCGTCCCGGAGTCGCGCGCCGCCCGCGCCCCGCGCATCGACCTGCGCAGCGCCGCGATCCTGTCCGCCGGCCTGCTCGCCGTGCTCTACCCGCTCGTCATGGGTCACGAGCTCGGCTGGCCGACCTGGACGTATGCCGTCATGGCGACCGGCGTTGTCGTCCTCGCCGCGCTCGTGCGCTCCCAGCACAAGCAGGGCCGTCGTGGTGACGACCCGATGATCGCGACCGAGCTCTATGCCGGACTGGCCTTCACCGGCGGGACCGTCGTCGGCGCCCTCCTCTTCGTCGCCAGCGCCGGCTACTTCCTCGCCAACACGCTCTACTTCCAGCTCGGGCTCGGTTGGAGCGTCCTTAAGGCCGGGCTCGTCGGCATCCCGTTCGCCGTCGTCTGCACCGTCACCGCCGGCCTGGGCGCGGCCGTGCTCATGCCGAAGATCGGTCGGGCCGTCCTCAGCCTCGGCGCGGTCGTCATGGCGCTCGGCGCGGGCCTCACCGCCGTCGCGGTCGTCGGCGCGACCTCGACGACGAGCTTCTGGGTCTTCGTCCCTGGCATCGTCGTCATCGGCGCGGGGTTCGGCTTCGTCGTCTCGTCGACGGCCCCGCTCGGGCTCATGCACGTCGAGGGGCGCCACGCGGGCGCGGCCTCGGGCCAGTTCAACACCACGGGGCAGCTCTCCAACGCGGTCGGCGCGGCCGCGCTCGGCACGCTCTTCTTCGAGGTGGCCGGCCGGCAGAGCGGATCGGTGCCCACGGACCTCTTGGGGCCGGCATACGTCGTCGTCCTCGTGGTCGTCGCGGCACTCTCGCTCGTGACCGCGGTGGCGACCCGGATCATCCCGGCGGACGCGCACGTCGGCGCGGACCCCACGCAGGCGCACTGACTCGGAGCGACCTGACGTCCGGTGGGCAGCGCGGCTGCCCACCGGACGCGCGGCGTCCCCGCCGACTACTGTGGCGTCGTGCTGCTGAGCGACCGTGACATCAGGACCGAGATCGACAACGGACGGGTCGTCCTCGACCCGTGGGACCCGGAGATGATCCAGCCGAGCAGCATCGACGTGCGCCTCGACCGCTACTTCCGGCTCTTCGACAACCACAAGTACCCCTACATCGACCCGTCCGAGGACCAGCCCGACCTCACCCGCCTCGTCGAGGTCGACCCGGACGAGGCGTTCGTGCTCCACCCGGGCGAGTTCGTCCTCGGCTCGATCTACGAGACCGTCACGCTCCCCGACGACGTCGCGGCCCGCGTCGAGGGCAAGTCGAGCCTCGGCCGTCTCGGCCTGCTCACCCACGCGACGGCGGGCTTCGTCGACCCGGGCTTCTCCGGCCACGTCACCCTCGAGCTGAGCAACGTCGCCACGCTGCCCATCAAGCTCTGGCCCGGCATGAAGGTCGGCCAGCTCTGCTTCTTCCGCCTCTCGAGCTCGGTCGAGAACCCCTACGGCTCCTCGAAGTACGGCTCGCACTACCAGGGCCAGCGCGGACCCACCGCCAGCCGCAGCTTCAAGAACTTCCACCGCACGCAGGTCTGACGTGTCCGGCGGCAGCAGCCTGCTCGAGGTCCGCATCGCGGCCCCGGCCGACGACGCCTCGCGCATCGCCCGTCTCCTCGTCGAGGAGCGCCTCGCCGCCTGCGCGCAGGTCCTGCCCGCCATGACGTCGACGTTCCGGTGGGACGGCGAGGTGACGACGGCTGAGGAGCACCTCGTCCTCGCCAAGACCCACGCCTCCCGCTTCGACGCGATCCTCGACCGGGTCGGCGAGGTCCACCCCTACGAGACGCCCGAGATCATCGCCGTGCCGATCGTCGAGGCCAGTGCCGCGTATGCCGCGTGGCTCGTCGCCCAGGTCGGCGTGGGCGAGCGCCCGTGAAGGACCCCCTCGACCGGCTCGTCGCCCACGACCTGCGCGGCACGATGCCGCCATCACCCGAGGGCGTCGCGCTCGTCCTCCACGGCGGTGGCGAGAAGGGCTTCGGCCCGATGCCGTGGTGGGACGGTCCGGTGCTGCGCATGTGGCCCTTCGCCAGGGCGATCGAGCGCCGGGCGGGCGACCGGCTCGCCGTCATCCGCCTCAAGAACCGCTACTTCGGCTGGAACGGCGTCGAGCAGACCCCGCTCACCGACGCCCGCTGGGCGCTCGAGCGCATCCGCGAGAGGTATGCCGGCCTGCCCGTCGCGCTCATCGGCCACTCCATGGGTGGCCGGGTCGCGACCTCGCTCGCCGGCGAGCCCGATGTGACGACCCTCGTCGGGCTTGCCCCGTGGGTCGAGGCCGGGGACCCCCGACCCGGTCGACCGGGGCTGCGCGTGCTGCTCATGCACGGTGTCGACGACCGGACGACCGACCCCGCGCGCACGATCCGGCTCGGCGAGGAGCTGCGCGCGAAGGGGGCCGACGTCACGTGGCGGCCCGTGGAGGGGGAGGGCCACTCGATGCTGCGGCACGCGGCGACGTGGCACCGCGAGGTCGCCGAGTTCGTGACGGAGTCGCTCCTCGACGGCTCGCGTCCGGGCTAGGCACCCTTCGGGATCGCCGACAGCAGCTCCCGGGTGTAGTCCTCGCGCGGATCGCCGAAGAGCGCCTCAGGAGAACCGGACTCGACGATCCGACCGCGCTGCATGACGTGCACCTCGTCGGAGATCATCCTCACGACGGCGAGGTCGTGGCTGATGAAGAGGTAGGCCAGCCCGAGCTGGGACTGCAGCCGGGCGAGCAGCTCGAGGATCTGTTGCTGGACGAGTACGTCGAGTGCGGACACCGCCTCGTCGAGGACGACGAGATCCGGCTCGAGCGACAGGGCACGCGCGATCGCCACCCGCTGTCGCTGACCGCCCGAGAGCTGGTGCGGGTGCCGGTCGGCGGCGTCGGCGGGCAGGGCGACCTGCTCGAGCAGCTCGGCCACGCGCTGCCGACGGCTCGCCCTGTCGCCGATGCCGTGCACCGCCATCGGCTCGGAGATGCTGCGCCCGACCGTGAACCGCGGGTCGAGCGAGGCGTAGGGGTTCTGGAAGACCGGCTGGACGCGACGACGGACGGCCTTGAGCGCCCGGCGTCCGCCGGCGCGCTCCTGGCCGTCGACCAGCACCGTGCCCGAGGTCGGCTCGACGAGCCCGAGCAGCATGTTGGCGACCGTCGACTTGCCGGATCCGGACTCGCCGACGACCGAGACCGTCCGGCCCGCGGGGATCGTCAGGCTCACCCCGTCGACCGCCGTGTATGCCGGCCCACGCAGCGCGTGGGACCCGCGCCCGCCTCCGTAGACCTTGACGAGGTCGCGGACCTCGACGAGGGCCGGACCCCCGGGTGCCGGCGTTGTCGCGGCGGTGGATCCCGGTCCGCGCAGGGTGGCGACGGGTCCGCGAGGCGTGGCCGTGGTGCCGGGGATGGCCGCGAGCAGGCGCTTGGTGTAGTCGTGCTGCGGGGCGTGCATGACGTCCTGGGCGCTGCCGATCTCGACGATCTCACCGGCTTGCATGACCGCCACCCGGTCGGCGCGCTCGGCCGCGAGGGTGAGGTCGTGGGTGATGAGCAGGACCGCGGTGCCCAGCTCGTCGGTGAGCCCGTCGAGAAGGTCGAGGACCCGCCGCTGCACGGTGACGTCGAGGGCCGACGTCGGCTCGTCGGCGATGAGCAGGGCGGGCCTGCAGGCCAGCCCCATCGCGATGAGGACGCGTTGGCGCATGCCGCCGGAGAACTCGTGGGGGTACTGCCGGGCCCGCTCTCGCGCGTCGTCGATGCCCACGGCGGTGAGCAGCTCGACGGCACGGTCGCGGGCGCCCTCGCCCGTCGCGAGGTCGTGGACCTCGAACGCCTCGGCGACCTGGTCCCCGACCCGCATGACCGGGTTGAGGTTGGTCATCGGGTCCTGCGGCACGAGGCCGATGCCCGCACCCCGCAGGGCCTGGAGCTCGCGCGGGGCGAGGGCTGCCACGTCCCGCCCGCCGACGACGATGTGCCCGCTGCTGATCTCGGCCGTGTCGGGCAGGAGCCGGTTGACCGCGGCGGCCGTCGTCGACTTGCCCGACCCGGACTCACCGACGAGCGCCAGCGTCTCGCCGCGCGCGATGTCGAACGAGACGCCCCGGACCGCCGGGCTGAGCCCGCGCCGGGACCGGAAGCCGATGTGCAGGTCGCTGATGCTCAGCGCCGGCTGGTCTGCTGAGCCCCCGCCGGCGGAGGTCGTGATGGAGCCTGCGGCGGTGCGGTGCGGGTCGCTCATCGGGGCGCCTCCTCGAGTGGCAGCTCGGCCTGGAGCACGCGCTCCCAGAGCCGGTCGGTCGGGACGGGCGTGCCGTCGTGCAGGTGCCGGTTCGTCGCCATCGCGAGGACCTTGGGCTCGCCGCCGAGCCGGACGCCCAGCGCCATACCCGTGAACCCGGGGTGCCAGGCGAGGCGCTGCTCACCGTCGGCGCCCAGTGGCCGGAGGCGGAAGCCCAGTCCCTGCAGCGGGTCAGGCCCGGCTGTCGTGAACTGCTCGACGACGGCGTCGCTCCACAGCCCGTGGCTCGTGTCGACGAGCACGCGACCGAGGCCCAACAGGTCGGGGACGGACCCGAAGAGTCCGGCGTGGCCGGACACCCCACCCATCGCGTGGAAGGCGTTGGCGTCGTGCACGCTCCCGTGGACGGGAGCGCGCCTCACGACCGGCGGGATCGCGGGGTCTGGTCGGAGGTGCACGGGATAGGGCTCTCCGGTCGCGATCATCCGCTCCTCCCAGCCCTCGTCGAGCGCCGACGCGGCCACCCCCGCGCGGCCTCCGGCCGCCGACTCTCCGCCCTTGGCAGCCTCCCTCCCGCCGGCTCCACCCCAGGCGGCTCCGCCCCCGGCGTCCTCGCCCACTGCACTACCCGGCCCTCCTGTAGGTCGGAAGTGCAGGCCGAGGCCGAGCGGCTCGGTGACGAGCGACCGGACGGCCTCGTCGAGGCCTAGTCCGGTCACCTCCTCGACGACCGCGCCGAGGGCGATGAACGACAGGTCCGAGTACGCGAACGCCTCGTCGACGCCACCACCCCGCGGCAGCCCGGGCAGCAGCGCGAGCACCTCGTCCCGCGAGCGCGCCACGTGGTGCAGCGGCTGCCACGGCAGCAGCCCGGCGCGGTGGCGCAACAGGTCGCGCAGCGTGGGGTCCGCCCCCGACCATGCGAGGTGCTGTGACACCGGCGCATCGAGGTCCAGCCGCCTCGCGGAGACGAGCGCCATCACCGCGCACGTCGTGACGAGCTTCGTCACCGAGGCGAGGTCGTGCACGGTGTCCGCCGTCATCGGCGCACCCGAGGTGTCGCGGACACCGGCGGCCCACACGTCCGCGCCCTCGTGCGACCAGACGCCGACGACCGCGCCGGCGGGCGGGTTCTCGCCGGCGTCGACGCAGACACCGCGGCCCACCAGCACCCGGGCGGCCCCTCCGGGGTCGGTCCGGGTGAGGTGGGCCTCCGGCATACGGATGCGGTCGTCGGTGCGCGTGCCACCGTCCGGGAGCCAGCCGCGCGAGGCGTAGAAGCCCCGCGCGCGTGCGTTGTCCGAGAGGACCCAGAGGTCGGCCCCGGCCACTCGGCCCGCTGCTGCGTCCGCGGCGTCGAGCAGGCGACCACCGACGCCCGAACCCTGCGCCTGGGGCGCGACGTAGAGCGAGTGCACGGCGAGCCGGTCGTCCGAGGCGGTGAACCGCACGACCCCGACGACCCGGCCGTCGTCGTCGGTCGCGACGAGGATCTCGTCGCGACCGAGCGCGTCGGCCCAGAGGGCGTCGGCGTCGGCCCGCGACAACCCGGAGAGGGCCGACGTGGGTGCGAAGACGGCATACGAGCGGGTCCAGCACTGCCAGAAGACGTCCTGGACCGCCGCCAGGTCCCCGGCGGTGGCGGCGCGGATGAGGGTCACCGCACGACCACCAGCGCTCGCGGCAGGTCGGTCAGCGGCTCGGGCAGGCGGAGCGGCTCGACGCCGGGCGTCAGCGAACCGAGCACCCTCGGCCCGGAGGCGCCGGTGGCGGCGGGGACGTTGCCGGGCAGCCCATGCCACGTCGCCCACCCCATGAGCGCGAAGGCGAACGCCTCCTTGAGGTCGGTCGGGATCCCGAGGTCCTCGGTCGTGTCGATGCGCACGCCCATCGCGGCGTCGGCGAGCGCAGCCATGAGGACGGGGTTGTCGCAGCCACCGCCCGAGGCGAGGACGCGTGTGACCCGAGCGCGCAGGAGCTCGCGACCGACGACCTCGCCGGTGAGCCGGGTGAGCGTCGCGACGAGGTCGGCGTCGCCGATCTGGTTGTCGCCCAGTGCTGCTCGCACGTGGTCGAGGTGGAAGTACTCCTTGCCCGTCGACTTCGGCGCGGGCAGGTCGTAGTAGGGGTCCGACATGAGGTCGGCGAGCAGGTCCTCGTCGACCTTGCCGCTCGCGGCGATCTCGCCGCCGACGTCGTAGCCCACCGGCGTGAGACCGCGAGCCGTGACGACCGCGTCGACGAGCCCGTTGGCCGGACCGATGTCGTATGCCGTGATGCGCACCTGGCCGTCCGCGTCGCGCTCGACGCGGGTCATGTTGGAGATGCCCCCGAGGTTGAGCGCGGCGACGACCTCGGGACGCGCGCCCCCGTCCGCCTCTCGTGCGGCACCGGCGAGCGCCAGCACGTCGAGGAGGGGCACGAGGGGGGCGCCGTGGCCCTGTGCCGCAACGTCCCGCGCGCGCAGGTCGCTGACGACGGGCACGCCGAGACGCTCGGCGATCCACGCCGGCTGGCCGATCTGCATCGTCCCGAGGGCGTGACCGCCCTCGACCCAGTGGTAGACGGTCTGGCCGTGGCTCGAGACCGCGTCGACGCCGCCGACCTCGTCGGCCACCTCCGCCGCCACCGTCGCGAAGTGCCGCCCCACGAGGGTGTCGAGCTGGGTGAGCTCGTGCGCGGTGCACGGGCCGGGTGGCAGTGCCGCGACGAGCCGGGCGCGGAGCTCGGGCGGGTAGGGCGTCGAGCGCCCACCGACGACGCGGGCCTCGAGCACGTCGTCGCGTAGCCCGAGCTCGACGACGACGGCGTCGACCGCGTCGAGCGAGGTGCCCGAGATGAGGCCCAGCCAGCGCATGGTGGTCGTGGGTGTCGTCATGCGTCAGTCCCGTCCCTTGACGTCGAAGGCGTCGCGCAGTCCGTCGCCGAGGAGGTTGAGCCCGGCGACAAGGAGCACGACGACGATGCCGGGCGCGATCATCGTCCAGTTCGCGATCGACACGATGTTGCGCGACTCGAAGATCATCGAGCCGAGCGAGGGTGCCGGAGGCGGAGTGCCGAGGCCGAGGAACGACAGCGACGCCTCGGTGAGCACTGCCCACGAGAGAGACAGCGCCGTCTGGACGATGACGAGCCCGCTGATGTTGGGCAGCACGTGCAGCGCCATCGTCGCCCACGGGTTCTGGCCCGTGCTCACGGCGGCCCGGACGAAGTCCTGCTCGCGCAGCGAGAGCACCGGCCCGCGCGCGACCCGGAAGAAGATCGGCACATAGACGACGGCGATCGCGAGTGCGACGGTGAACCACGTCCGGTCGAGCACCGACACGAGGGTGAGCGCGAGCAACAGCGGCGGGAACGCGAAGAGGACGTTGGCCACGCCGCCGGTGACGGCGTCGACGGCGCCCCGCAGGTAGCCCGCGACGACTCCGGCGAGGGTGCCGACGACGGCGGAGAGTGCGACGGCCACGGTCGCGATGAGCACCGAGTTCGCCAGACCCGCGGCAACGCGCGAGAAGACGTCGCGCCCGAACTGGTCCGTGCCGAACCAGTGGGCACCCGAGGGCCGCTGGAGCCGGTTCGGCGCGTCCTGCGCGATGGGGTCGTGGGGGAGGACGCCGAGCCAGGCGAGCACGGCCACGACGAGGAGCACGCCCATGACGACGAGCCCGAGCACGCCCGGGACCGAGCGTCGCAGGCGGTGCCACGGCCGGGTGGGGGCCGATGTGACGTCGACGGACAGCTCTCCGGCCGCTCCGGTCGCCTCGGCGCTCACGACGCGCGCACCCGGGGGTCGACGACCCGGTAGGCCAGGTCGGTGGCGAGGTTCACGAGCACGAAGGCGAGCGCGATGACGAGGACGGTGCTCTGCACGACGGCGTAGTCCTTCTGCTGGATGCCGAGCAGCACCTGCCGCCCGATGCCGGGCAGCGAGAAGATCTGCTCGATGACGACGGCGCCACCGAGGAGGTAGCCGAGCTGGAGGCCGGTCATCGTCGTCACCGGCAGCAGCGCGTTGCGCAGGACGTGGCGGCGACGCAGCCTCCGCTCACCGACGCCCTTGGCGCGCGCAGTGCGGACGAAGTCCTCGTCGCGCACGGACAGCACTGCGGTCCGGGTCGTGCGGGCGATGGGCGCCGCGATCCCGAACCCCAGGGTGAGCGCGGGCAGGAGCATCTGCTGCAGGTTGAGGCCGAGCGACGAGACCGACTGCCACGGGACGGCATACGGCTGTCCGTTGGGGTTGAAGCCGAGTCCGGAGGCGGCATAGGTGAGGAGGAAGCTCGCGAGGAGGAAGGCCGGCACGGACAGCCCGAGGAGCGCGAGGGCCTGACCCGCGCCGTCGCGCCACGTGTTCGGTGCCCCGGCGGCGAGCATGCCGACCGGGATGCCGAGCAGCAGCGCGACGAGGATCGACAGCGCCGCGAGCTCGAGCGTCACCGGCAGCGCGGCCGCGGTCAGCGACGCCACGCTCGTGCGGGAGCGCACCGACCAGCCGAGGTTGCCCGAGAGCAGCTCGCCCAGCCACGAGACGAACTGGGTGACGAGCGGCTGGTCGATGCCGTAGTACTCGCGCAGCGCGGCCTGCTGCACGGGGGTGAGCGCGGCCGCCTCCGTCCCGAGCGACGCCGTGATCTGGTCGCCCGGGATCGCGCGGAGCATGACGAAGACGAGCAGCGCCACCCCGAGCAGCGTCGACGCGATCGCGAGGACGCGCCAGCCGAACCTCCCCAGGGTGTGTGCCGTCACTGCCGTCGAGGTCACTGGATGGTCGTCGTGCGGAGCGACTGCAGGCTGCCGTTGCTCATGGGCACGAAGCCGCCGACCTTCGACGACGCGACGGTGTAGGAGTTGCCGGTGAAGAGCCAGACCCACGCCGCGTTGTCCTCGAGGTGCTGCGAGACCTTGGCGTAGACCTCCTTGCGCTTGGCCTCGTCCTGCGTCGCCTTGCCCTCGGCGAAGAGCGCATCGAGCTCGGGCGAGGAGTAGCCGGCGACGGCCTGGAGGTTGCCCTTGCTCGTGAAGTAGCGGCCGTACATCGTGTCGGGGTCCGGGCGACCGCCGTTGAGCGCGACGGCGGCCTCGAAGTCACCCGCGACCCAGCGGTCGACGAAGGCGGAGATGTCGAGCACCTCGAGGTCAAGGGTGATCCCGGCCTCGGCGAGCTGGCTCTTGAGGTTCTGGGCCTCGTTGACCGAGGTCGCGTACTCGCCCTGGCTGACGATCGTCCTGAGGGTGAGCGCGGGCTTGCCGGCCTTGGCGAGCAGCTCCTTGGCCCTGGCGACGTCGCGCTTGGGGCACGGGCGCTTGGTCGGGTCCGACTTGTACTCCGGTGCCGTGATCGGGCCGGTCACCTCGCCCTCCCCGTATGCCGCGGTGTCGAGGACCTGCTGCCGGTCGACCGCGCACTGGATGGCGAGCCGGACGTCGAGGTCCGCGAGGGCGGGCTGGGTCGTGCTCGTCGACTTGAGCTGGAGCGCGTGGTAGCCCAGCTGCGGCGTCTTGGTGACGGTCAGGTCGCCGCCCTCGGCGGTCCGGGCGACGAGCGGGTCGTTGATCGCCGCCAGGTGGACGTTGCCGGACTTGAGCGCGGTGACGATGGCGTTCTCGTCGGGCACGACCCGGAACTCGATCCCGTCGAGCAGGGCCTTCTCGCCCCAGTAGGCGTCGTTGCGCTTGAGCTTGACCGACTGGGACGGCGTGCGGCTCTCGAACGTGAACGGCCCGGTGCCGTTGGGCTTGGTCTCGAGCGCGCTCATCGCGGCCGCGTCGGCGGTCTCGGACGGCAGCATCGCGACGTTGACGCTGGCGAGGCCGGCGGGGAGGGCGGCGTCAGGGGCGGAGAGCGCGAGGGTGACAGTCGAGGGGTCGGTGGCCGTGACCTCGGTGATGTTGGCGAGGGCGCTGCGCGCGACGGCGGCGGTCTTCTCGTCGCGGATCGCGTCGAGCGAGAACTTCACGTCGGCCGAGTCGAACTCGCTGCCGTCGGTGAACTTCACGCCCTTGCGGAGCGTGAGGGTGAGGGTCTTGCCGTCCGCGGACGGCTCCCACTTCTCGGCGAGGCCAGGGACCGTGCCGAGGTTCCTGTCGTACTCGGTGAGGGTGCCGTAGACCGTGCCGAGGACGTTGACGGCCTGGAACTGCGTGGCCTTCCAGGGCATGAGGGTGTCGGGGTCGCTCGTCATCGCGAAGACGGCGGTGCCCCCGGGCTTGCCCGGCTCGGCATTGGCCTCGGCGCCGGAGCCGGTGCCGTTCGTGGCGCCGCTGGAGCACGCCGCCACGAGGACGAGGGAGGCGGCTGCGAGGGCCGCGAGGCTTCCGGGTGCGGACGGGCGGGCGATGCGGATCATCGTCGATCTCCTGTGCCTTCGGGTGCGTCGCAGGGGGCGGACCGGAGAAACCCTACAGTCGGTAATGCACCAGCGGAAGATTCCTACATCATCCGTTCAGGGGGCGGGCGTGCCGAACGGGAGGAATTGGCGAGTTGGGCGCGCACGGGGATGTGCCGAACGGGAGGAATTGGCGAGTTAGGCACGCACGGGGTCAGGGTCGGGATCGGGGGTGTGCTGGGGAGTGGTGCCGGCGAGCCCGAACCAGCTGACGATGCCGCCGGTGGTGAGCAGCACGGCGCACACGACCATCGCGGCCCGGAAGCCCGACGTCATCGCCGACGGCTGCTGGTAGTCGTCGCCGGAGAGCCCGACGAGCGCCGGCAGGGCAGCCACGGCGAGGAGCGAGCCGGCGCGGGCGACGGCGTTGTTGACGCCACTGGCGACACCGGCATACCGGTCGGGGGCGGCGGCGAGGACGGTCGAGGTGAGGGGGGAGACGAGGAGTGCGAGCCCGAGTGCGAAGACGACGAGCCCGGGGAGGACGGTCCACCACGTCGCGCCGCGCCCGGCCGGCAGCAGCAGGAGCGCGCCGACCGCGCAGACGACCGGCCCGACGGACATCGGGATCCGCGGCCCGATCCGCTCGGAGAGCTGCGAGGCCCGCGACGACAGCAGCATGAGTGCAATCGTCACGGGCAGGCCGGTGAGCCCGGCCGACAGCGCGGACCAGCCGGCGGAGACCTGGAGCTGGAGGACGAGGATGAAGAAGACGACGCCGAGCGCGCCGTAGACAACGAAGGTCATCGCGTTGGCCGCGGAGAAGACCCGGTCGCCGAAGAGCGACAGCTGGACGAGCGGTGTGTGTGCGCGCGACTCCACGACGACGAACGCCACTGCCGCGACGACGGCGAGGACGGACACGGCGACGAGCAGCGGCCGGCTCATCGTCGCCGACGCGGTGAGCGCGTAGGTGAGGCCACCGAGCGCGAGCACCGTGAGCGCCGCCCCGAGGACGTCGAACCCGCGGCCCGTCGCCTCGGTGTCGCGGGACTCCGGCGTCGCATAGAGGGTGAGGGCGATGACGCCGAGGCACAGCGGCACGTTGATGCCGAAGATCCAGCGCCAGCCGCCGTTGTCGACGAGCCAGCCACCGACGAACGGGCCGATGGCGGCGGCGATGCCGGACAGGCCCGCCCACGTGCCGATCGCCGCGGCGCGGTCCTCGCGCCGGAAGGCCGACTGGATGATCGCGAGCCCGCCGGGGGTGAGCAGGGCGCCGCCGATGCCCTGGAGGACCCGGGTGGCGACGAGCTGGCCGGGCGTCTGCGCGACGGCGCAGAGTGCGCTCGCGACGAGGAACCACACCATCCCGACGAGGTAGACGCGCCGCCGGCCGAGCCGGTCGCCGAGCGCGCCCCCGACGAGGACGAGCGAGGCGAGGGCGAGCATGTAGCCGTTGATGACCCACTGGAGCTGCTCGAGCGAGGCGTCGAGCTCGGTGCCGATGGTGCGCAGGGCCACGTTGACGACCGAGCCGTCGAGGATCGCGATGCCCGACCCGAGGGTCACGGCCGTGAGGGTGAGGCGGCCGCGGGTCTCGTCCCGGGCGAGGAGTTCGGTCACACGCGCCATTCTCACCGGCTACCGCCCGGTACCGCGACGGGCACGACGAAGGGCCACCCCGATCGCGGTCGCGGCCGGGGTGGCCCTCGTGTTCTGCGGCTCGCTCCTACTCGACCGAGCTGTTGTACTGGTCGATCTGGGTCTTGAGCGACTCGGCCGCCTTGGTCATCGCCTGCTGCGGGTCGGTGCCGTTGAGCGCGGCCTCAAGACCGTCCTCGGAGGCCTTGCGCGCCTGCGGCATGACGCCGAGGAGGCAGCCCTGGGTGGCCTTGCTCAGCTTGGTGTTCTCGAGCTGCTTGACCGCGACGTCGAAGAGCGGGTTGGCCTTGCGGTACTCGACGTCGGTCGGCTCCTCGAGCGCACCCTTGCTGATCGGGAAGTAGCCGGTGCCGATGTGCCACTGGGCCTGGCTCTTCTTGTCGGCGAGGAACTTCACGAAGCGCCACGCCGCCTCCTTGTTGGCGTCCTCGTGGTTCTCGCCGTTGATCCACAGTGAGGCGCCACCGATGATCGGACCGCCCTCGGTGCCCGCCTTGATGTGCGGGTAGTTGGCGGCGCCGAGCTCCCAGCCGCCCTCCTTGGCGGCCTTGCTGAAGCCACCGAGCTGACCGGTCGACTCGAGGGTGATGGCGAGCTGGCCGGACTTGAAGGCCGCCTGCGCCGCCTTGGTGTCACGGCCGGTGTTGGCGGCGAGGCCGTCCTTGACCATGGTCTGCCACCACGTGACGACCTCGACCGACTCGGGCGAGTCGAACTGGACCTTGGTCGCCTTGCCGTCACGGCCGTTGCCCTGGTCGCAGTACTCCTTGCCGTCGGTGGCGATGAACTGCTCGAGGAGCCAGCCGTAGATCGCCGCGCCGAAGCCGTAGTCGGCCGGGCCGCCACTCTTCTTCGCGAGCTTCTCGGCGGCGGTGCGGATCGCGGTGAGGTCCTGCGGCGGCTTCTCGGGGTCGAGGCCGGCCTTCTTGAAGAGCGACTTGTTGTAGTAGAGGACCGGCATCGAGGTGTTGAACGGCATCGAGTTGAGCTTGTCGTCGATGCTGTAGTAGCCGGTGATGTTGGGCTGCAGGTCGCTGACGTCGAGCTTGTCGCGGTCGATGAACGCCTGCATCGGGATCGTCTGCTTGGCGTCGATCATGAAGCGGGTGCCGATGTCGTAGATCTGGATGACGTCGGGCGTCGACTTGCTCTGGATCGCCGCCTTGTACTTGGTGATGGCGTCGTCGTACTTGCCCGCGTAGGTCGCCTTGACCTCGATCTTGCCGGTGTTCTGCGCGTTGAAGTCGGAGACGAGCTTGGTGAGGGCCTCGGCGTTGGTGCCGTCCATGGCGTGCCAGAAGGCCACCGTCGTCACGCCGTCGGCCTTGTCGAGGACGTCGGCTGCGGGAGCTCCTCCGCTGCCCCCGTCGCCGTCACCGCCGCCGTCGGACCCGGAGCCGCCGCCGCAGGCGGCGAGGAACAGTGACGCGGACGCCACGGCCGCCGGGACGGCATACCGAAGTCGACTGCGCCTCGTGGGGCTGGAAGTCGTGGGTTTCACGTCGAACTCCTTTGTTCTTTGAGCACTGCTCACTTGACGGCGCCGGCGGTGAGCCCGCGGACGATGAAGCGCTGCCCGAAGATGACGAGCAGAAGGGTGGGGAAGAGCGCGAGCATGACGCCGGCGAGCACCATGCCGGGGGAGTCGGAGTCCGAGCTCTGGAGCTGGCTGATGCCGATCTGGATCGTCTGGTGCTTGGGGTCCTCGGTGGCGAGGAGCGGCCAGAAGTACATGTTCCAGGCCGAGAGCGCCGACCAGATGCCGAGGGCGGCGAGGCTGGGACGAGACAGCGGCAGCAGGATCGAGAAGAGGAAGCGGAAGTGCCCCGCGCCGTCGACCCGCGCCGCATCGCGCAGCTCCATCGGGAACGAGAGGAACGACTGCCGCAGCAGGAACGTCCCGAACCCGGTCGCGAGGAAGGGGAGGGTGAGCCCGGCGATCGTGTCCTTGAGTCCCCACTGCGAGATGAGCAGGTAGTTCGGGATGATGATCGACTCGAACGGGATCATCATCGTCGACAGGAACACCCCGAACCAGAACGCCCGCCAGCGCAGGTTGAGGAAGACGAACGCGTAGGCCGCGAGGGCGCTCGTCACCATCTGGCCGAGGGTGATGCCGAGGGTCTGCAGGACGCTCGTGAGGTACTGGTTGCCCAGCGGGATGATGTCGAGCGCGTTGGAGTAGTTCTCGGGGTGGAGGCCGTTCTTGGGCCACAGTGCCGGCGGGAAGCTGTTGGTGTCGCGCTCGCCCATGAACGACCCGACGAGGCCGTAGTAGACGGGGAAGAGCACGACGAGGAAGAGCACCCCGAGGATGAGGTAGGTGCCGATGTTCGACGGCTTGGAGCTCGATCGGGTGCGGGCAGGGCGCTTGGCGGCCTTCTGCGCGGTGGAGGTCACCGGTAGAACACCTTCCTCTCGAGGACGCCGAACTGCAGCGCGGTGATGATGAGCACGATGACGAGCAGCACCATCGCCTGGGCGGAGGCGTAGCCGTAGTTGCTGTTGTTGTTGGCGAAGGCCTGCTCGTAGATCGAGTAGACGAGGGTCGTCGTGCGGTCCTCGGGGCCACCGACGGTGAGGATCTTGATCTGCCCGAAGCTCTGCAGCGAGTGGATCGTGCCGACGACGACGAGGAAGAACAGCTGCGGCGTGAGCAGCGGCATGACGATGCTGCGCTGGAGCCGCAGGCCGGAGGCGCCGTCGAGCCGGGCCGCCTCGAGGACGTCCTCAGGGAGGGCGCCGAGGCCGGCGGAGAGGACGAGCAGGTTGTAGCCGATCTGCATCCACACCGTCGCGCCCGAGACCGACCAGAGCGCGAGGTCGGGGTTGGTGAGCCACTGGACCTTGTCGACGCCGAAGGTGTTGAGGATGCCGTTGAGGACACCGCTCGCCGGGTTGAAGAGGACGCCGAAGATCACCGACGCCGTCGCCACCGAGAACGCGAACGGCAGCGCGAAGGCGGTGCGGAAGAAGCGGACCCCGCGGATGCGCGACTGCAGCAGGAGCGCGATGAGCAGCGCGATGGCGATGCTCGGGATGACCGTGAGCACCGTGAACGCGAACGTCACCCAGAGCACCTGGAGGAAGTCGGGGTCGCCGAAGAGCCGCGTGTAGTTGACGAACCCGACGAACCCGCTGGGGTTGCCGAGGATGTCCGTTCCCTGCACCGAGAGCAGGATCGACTTCACGAGGGGCCAGAAGATGAAGAGCCCGAAGATCACGAGGGCCGGCAACAGGTAGCCCAGAGCCACCCAGCGCTCCCGCTTGGCCTCGCTGCCCGCGGCGGTGCTCGACGCCTGCTGCGGTGGTTGGTCGGGTTCGTGCTCGGCGAGCACCGGGTCCCCGGTCGTCGTCGTCACGTCACACCTCGTCCCTCGTCGTTGTGGCGGTCGGCGTCATGCTAGGCGGGTTCGCTTGGTTTCCGCCGATCCGGCGTGGCTGCAGGGGGTTTTCTCCCCGCGATTCGCAGCCCTCGGAACAGCGTGTATGCCGTGTACCCCGGTTAGTTTTGGGGGAACCATCCGCTCGGCGAGGGGCACAGCATGATCCGGTTCGACGGCGTGACGAAGAAGTACCCGGACGGGACGGTCGCCGTCGACGACCTCAGCCTCACCGCCCCGAAGGGCAAGATCACCGTCCTCGTCGGCCCGTCCGGCTGTGGCAAGACGACGTCTCTGCGCATGATCAACCGGATGATCGAGCCGACGAGCGGGCTCATCACGCTCGACGGCCAGGACACCGGACGGATGAACGAGGCCCAGCTCCGTCGCGGCATCGGCTACGTCATCCAGCACGCCGGGCTCTTCCCGCACCGCACCGTCGTCGACAACGTCGGCACCGTGCCCCGCCTGCTCGGCTGGGACAAGAAGAAGACGCTCGAACGCTCGCGCGAGCTGCTCTCGCGGGTCGGGTTGGCGCCCGAGCTGGCCGACCGCTATCCCTCACAGCTCTCGGGTGGCCAGCAGCAGCGTGTGGGGGTCGCCCGGGCGCTCGCGGCCGACCCGCCCGTGATGCTCATGGACGAGCCCTTCAGCGCCGTGGACCCCGTGGTGCGCGACCAGCTCCAGGACGTCTTCCTCGACCTCCAGTCCGAGCTCGGCAAGACGATCGTCTTCGTCACCCACGACATCGACGAGGCGATCAAGCTCGGTGACCAGGTGGCGGTGCTTCGTGTGGGAGGCAAGCTCGCGCAGATCTCGGACCCGGCATACCTCCTCGCGCACCCGGTCGACGACTTCGTGGCGGACTTCGTGGGACGGGACCGGGGCTACCGGTCGCTGCAGTTCCAGCCGGCGCCGAAGCTGCCGCTCACGTCGGAGCGCACGCTGCTCCTCGGTGAGTCGACGGCCGGCGTGAGCGGTGACTGGGTGCTCGTCGTCGACGACTCACACCGACCTTTGGGTTGGGTCGAGCCCGCCCGAATCTCGGGCGATGTCACGAGCGAGCACCTCCACCGGGGTGGGACCGTGGCGCGGGCGTCGGGGTCCCTGCGCGGGGCGCTCGACGCCGCGCTGTCGTCACCGTCGCGCCGCGGTGTCGTCGTCGACGACGAGGGCGAGCTCGTCGGCACGGTGCGCGCCCACGAGGTCCTCTCGCTCATCGAGGCGACGGATCGACCCGACGAGGACCGCGCCGACGCCTTCGCGGAGGAGGGCGCCTGAGATGGAGTGGGTCAACGACCACTGGGGCGACATCTTCGCGCTCGCTCGCAGCCACGTCTGGCTCGCCGGGCTGCCGCTCCTGCTCGGACTGCTCATCGCGCTGCCGCTCGGGTGGGCGGCGCGGCGGTGGTCCCGCGTCTATCCGGTGCTCATCTCCGCGTCGGGTCTGCTGTACACGATCCCGTCGCTGGCGCTCTTCGTGCTCATGCCGCTCATCCTCGGGACGCGCGTCCTCGACCGGGCCAACGTCGTCGTGGCGATGACGATCTACACGGTCGCGCTGCTCGTGCGCACGGTCGCCGACGGGCTGGGGTCGGTGCCGGAGGCGACGCTGCAGGCGGCGCGAGCGATGGGCTACCGCGGGTTCCGCCGGTTCTTCGGGGTGGAGCTGCCGCTGGCGGTCCCGGTCATCGCGGCTGGGCTGCGGGTCGCGGCCGTGTCGAACGTCAGCATCGTGTCGGTGGCCTCGCTCATCGGCGTCTCGCAGCTCGGCAACCTCCTCACCGACGGCTACGACCGCTTCATCACCGCGGAGATCGTTGCGGGCATCGTCGCGTGCGTCGTGCTTGCGCTGCTCTTCGACGGGCTCATCCTCCTCGGCCAGCGGCTGCTCACGCCATGGGTCCGGGCGCAGGGAGGCCGGGCGTGATCGCGAGCATCCTCGAGTGGCTGACGTCCTCGGCGACGTGGTCGGGGGAGGGCGGGCTCGGTGCACGCATCGTCGAGCACCTCTGGTATTCGCTCCTGGCCGTCGGCATCGCCGCGGTCATCGCAGTGCCCTTGGGGCTGTGGGTCGGTCACACCGGCCGGGCCCGCTGGATCGTGTCGCTGGCGAACTCGCTGCGCGCCGTGCCGACGCTCGGTCTGCTCTTCGCGGTGGCGCTGTGGCTGGGGCCCAAGATCTCGGGAGACCTCGCCTTCCTCATCCCGAGCGTGGTCGTCCTCGTGATCCTCGTGATCCCGCCGATCCTCTCCGGCGTGTATGCCGGCGTCGAGGCGGTCGACCCCGCCACCCGTGACGCCGCGCGCGGCATGGGGATGCGGGGGATGGAGGTCGTCCGTCAGGTCGAGATCCCGAATGCGATGCCCCTCATCCTCTCGGGCCTGCGCTCGGCCTTCCTCCAGGTCATCGCGACGGCGACGGTCGCGGCATACATCGGTCTGGGTGGGCTGGGTCGCTACCTCGTCGACGGGATCAAGACCGGAGACTACGTCTCGACCGCGGGCGGCGCGGTCGTCGTCTCGGTGCTCGCGCTGCTCGTCGACGGGGTGCTCGCGCTCGTGCAGAGGCTCGTCATCTCTCCCGGGCTCACGGGTGGGCGCACCGGTCGCGCCCGTCGTGGACGGTCCGAGCCGGTGACCGCGTCGACATCGTCGACCACGTCGACGAGCTCGACGAGCTCGACGAGCTCGGCCAGCTCGGCCAGCTCGGCCAGCTCGGCCAGCTTGACCGGCTCGGACACGAGATCACCCGCGCGACCCGGAATGTCGGCGGGCGATGGTGAAGTTGACTCCGATGCGACGTGACCGCTCGCGGCGATGTCGCGTGCTCGACGCTCTCGTGGCCGCTGCACCTGCGCCCCGTCGCAGATGCTCTCTGTCGACCAGCACGTCGCTCCGTCCCCAGCACCGCCGTCAGACCGATCGCAACCGAAGGACATCCCATGAAGCGCATGACTGCCGTACTCGCTCTCACCACCTCCGCGATCCTCGGTCTCTCGGCCTGTGGTGGCGGCGGTGACCCGCTCGCCTCCGAGTCGCCGACGGCCTCCGGCTCGTCGGGCGGCGGTGGTGGCAGCGTCGTCGTCGGCTCCGCCGACTTCCCCGAGTCCGAGCTGCTCGCCGAGATCTATGCGGGTGCGCTCAAGGCCAAGGGCGTCGACGCGACGACGAAGCCGCGCATCGGCTCCCGCGAGATCTACCTCAAGGCGCTCGAGGACGGGTCGATCCAGGCCATCCCCGAGTACACCGGCGCCCTCGGCTTCTTCTACGACAAGAACTTCAAGGAGACCGACCCCGAGAAGGTCTACAGCACCGTCGAGGGCCTCCTGCCCGCCGACTTCGCGATGCTCGAGAAGTCGGCCGCCGAGGACAACGACTCGATCGTCGTCACCAAGGAGACCGCCGACTCCAAGAAGCTCAAGACCATCGCTGACCTCAAGACCTCCGCGAGTGAGATGTCGCTCGGCGCCCCGCCGGAGTTCCAGAAGCGTCCGCAGGGCATCCCCGGTCTCCAGTCGACCTACGGGGTGACGTTCAAGTCGTTCCGCCCGCTCACCGGTCAGGGTCTCGTCCAGGCGCTCAAGAACGGCCAGGTCGACGCGGCGAACATCTTCACCACCGACCCGTCGATCGCGGAGAACGGCTTCGTCTCGCTCGAGGACACCGACAAGCTCTTCGGCTCGCAGAACATCGTCCCGCTCGTCGCCAAGGACCAGGCCGAGCAGATGGCTCCGGCCCTCAATGCGGTCTCCAAGGCGCTGACCACCGAGGTCATCGCCGAGCTGCTCAAGCAGACGGTCATCGACAAGAAGGACGCCAAGGACGTGGCGGCCCAGTTCCTCAAGGACAACAACCTGGGCTAAGGCCTTCTCCTGCTGACGACGATGCCCCGCCCGACCTTGGTCGAGCGGGGCATCGTCTCGTGTCACGGGATGTGACCTGCGGCTCTGGCCGGCGGCTCCGGGCGCGCTGACGATGCCTTTTGGGGCGGCGAGGAGTGGTCCTGAAGACCTTCTGAAGCGGAGCGGCGTCCATCGCCCGGCGCGGTTCGCGTCGGGGGCGGGGCTTGGTCATGGTCGATGCCAGGTGGTGTCGTCGCCGGAGACTCGTTGGCCGGGTCCGGTGTCGAGGCCGGTGAGGGCGGCGTCGTAGGAGCCTCGGGTGAGGTCCCAGGTGACGTGCTGGCGTCCGTGCTCGTTGGTGGTGACGCGGCCGTGGAGACGTCTGCTGTGCACGATGGTGTGGTGGCGTTGGCAGAGCAGGGCTGCGTTGGTCAGGTCGGACGGTCCGCCGTCGGCCCAGTGGGTGAGGTGGTGGGCGTCGGTCCAGGCGGCGGGGGCGTCGCAGCCGGGGTAGGTGCAGTGTCGGTCGCGCAGCCAGAGCCGTTTGACCTGGGCGGGGGTGAACAGGCGTGTGGCGCGGCCGAGGTCGACGACCTCGCCGCACGTGTTCAGGACGGTGGGGATGATCGTGGCGTCGCAGGCCCACCGTCGGACGGTGTCGGGAGTGACGAGGTCGCCGCTGGTGAGCGCCCCGAGCAGTGTCCCGGCGCCGGGGACGCCGAGCCTTGCGTCGGCGTGCGCTGACCCGCGGCCGGTTGCCTTGTGACGGGTCTGGAGGTCTGCGAGGGCGATGCCGACGAACACCTGCGCCTTGGTGGAGGACCAGGTGCGGTCTCCGGCGGTGAGGGCACGACCGACCACGGACACCAGCGCTTCGGCTCGGCGTTGCGCCACCGGTCGTTCGTCGGGTTCGCCGTCGGGTCCGGGCACGGGCGCTGACCCGGGACCGATCGCGGCCTCGAGCATGGCGCGGCCTTCGCGGGTGACGCGCAGGAGGTACTCGTACAGGCCGGGGGCGATCTGTCGTCCGGGTGAGAGGGCGGCGCCGGCGCGGGCCTTGTCCTCGGTGTCGTCGAACGCGTCGTCGAGGCCGTGGGCGGCCAGCAGCCGTTCGCGCAGCTGACGGATGGTGCGGGCGTCGTGCCGCTCGCCCAATGTCATGAGCGCGTCCCAGACGGTGTCGACCGCGTCCGGGTTGAGATGAGGTGCGAGCAGGCGCATCTCCTTGAGGGCGACCTGCGCGGCGCCGACGCTGACACGGCCAGTGACCACGGCCTCGCGCAGGATGTGGTTCGAGGGCTGGCGGCAGGCCTGCGCGATCTCGACCAGGCGGGAGGCGCCGGCGACGGCATACCGGCGGTGGTGCGCGACCACCCACTCGCGCGGCGTCTGCGGCGGTGAGGAGCAGCCGGGTTCGCCGCGGTCGATCGCCTCGACGGTGACGGCGGCCTCGGCGCCCTCGCACGCGGCGGACAGCTCTCCGAGGGCCTCCAGCCCGGCGGCGAGGTCGGCGCCCGACGCCTGCCACAGCACCGACGACAGCGCGGCGGCTGCCTCGCGCGCGGCCTCGAACCGGCGCACGCACTCGGCGTACCCCAGGCTCGCTGCTGGTGTGGTCCCCTCCGTCATGACCCCAACCTAGAAGCGCCCACCGACAGTCGCCGACCGCAGAATACGACTGCAGCGCAGGGTTATTCGCAGGTCTGCATGGTTCCAGCCACGCTCGTCACACACGTCGCGGGCGTTGCGCTTCAGGTGGGAAAGTCACGCTCAAAAATGGATCGACATACATCGAGCCCCCACCGGCAGGTTGCCGATGGGGGCTCGATCGGAGAGCGCCGTCAGTCCCAGGGGTCGGGGGCGTTGAGCAGATCGTCGGCGTTGGCCGGCGGGGCCGAGGCCTCCGGCGTGCGGCTGTCGCTCTCCGAGTCCTCGCCGCTCGCCGGGGCGGCGTCCTCGTTCGCCGCCTTGTCGGCCTCGGACGAGGCTGGCTCGGTCTCGGACGGAGCCGACTCGGTCTCGGACGAGGCTGGCTCGGTCTCGGACGGAGCCGACTCGGTCTCGGACCTCTCGTCGGTGCTCCCCTCGTCCGCCTGCTCGGGCTCCGTGTCCTCGGCAGCCTCGGCCTCGTCGGACGACGTCGCCGCGGTGAGCGGGTCGGCGTCGGCGTTGGAGACCTCGGTGGCGGCGTCACTCGTGACACCGGCCCGCTCGGACAGGTCGCTGGCGTCGTCCCACGGGTCGGGGGATGCCAGCAGCTCGTCACGGTTGGCGACATCCTCGCCTGCGGGTACGGCTGAGTCGGGCGACTCGCGCGACTCGGCGACCGGATGCTCCGATGTTTCGTCGCTCGCCGACGGGGACGTCTCGGTCCAGGGTGCGGCGTCGGACTGCGGAACCTCGGCCACGGGCGCCGAAGTCGCGGGCTCGTCCCAGGGGCCCACATCGTCGGTAGCGGCGGCCGCTGCGGCGGTCGTCTCGTCCTCGGCTGCCGCCGGTTCGGTCTTCCCCGGCTCGGGCTTCGGCTGCTTGTCGGTCGACTCGGCTTCGGCGTCCGCATCGTTCTCGGAGTCGTCGGTCTTGCTTGCAGGGTTGGCCGGCTCGTCCCAACGGTCGACATCGTCGGTGGATGCGGGTGCGGCAGGTGTCTCGGTGCCGGCCTCCGTAGCAGCGTCGGGCACGGCGACGGATGCCGTCGCTGACTGAGCGGCTGGAGTGGCGGGCTCGTCCCACGGGTCGACGTCGTCGCTGGCTGCGGGTGCCGCTGCGGAAGACGCTGCCTCGTCCTTCGACTCCTCGGACTTGGCTGGGGCGGTGCCGGGCTCGTCCCAAGGGTCCACGTCGTCTGTCGAGGCCGCCGCTGCGGTCTCCATCTTCTCGGGGGAGGGTGCGCCCTCGGATGCCGATGCCTTCGCCTCGGTCGCCGGCGTCTCCACCTTGGAGGCCGGTACGGACGGCTCGTCCCACGGGTCGACGTCCTCGGCCGGAGCAGCCACCGCGGGTGCCTCGGTCTTCGTGGTCGTCGCGGTGGTGGCGGCGGGCTCATCCCAGGGGTCTGCCTCGTCTGCTGCGGCAGGTGCCTCGGCCGCGGGCGCCTCGGTTTTGGCGGCGGGTGCGGCGGGCTCGTCCCACGGGTCCGCCTCGGCGGCGGCGGGCACCTCGGCCTTTGGCGCCTCCGGCTGCGCGGTCTTGGCGGGGGCCGCCGGCTCGTCCCACGGGTCCGCCTCGGCGGCGGCGGGCACCTCGGCCTTGGGCGCCTCCGGCTGCGCGGTCTTGGCGGCAGGCGCCGCAGGCTCCTCCCACGGGTCCGCTTCGGCAGCACCGCCGGAAACCTCGGTCGAGGACGTCCCAGCCACAGGAGCCTCGCCCTCAGTGGTCGTGGCGGAGCCAGCAGCACCCCCAGCCACAGCGCCCCCAGTCACAGCGGCACTGGAGGTGGCAGCGGAACCGGACTGACCGGCATACGACTGCGACTCGGAGGCGACGGCAGCGGCAGCCGACTCGTCCACCGACCCCTCAACGGCGCCGTCGTCCGAACCGCGACGTACCGCAGCCAGCAGCATCTGCGCGACGTCGACGACCTCGACGTCCTCGCCGACACCCTCGGACTGCTTCGCGGTCAACCCGTCCGAGATCATGACGCGGCAGAACGGGCAGCCGATGGCGATGCGCTCCGCGCCCGTCGCCAGGGCCTCCTCGGTGCGGTTCATGTTGATGCGACCGCCGAGCTTCTCCTCCATCCACATGCGGGCACCGCCGGCGCCGCAGCAGAACGACTTCTCCTTCGAGCGCTCCATCTCGCGCAGCTCGACGCCCGGCAGCGCACCGATGAGCTCGCGCGGCGGGGCGTAGACGTTGTTGTGACGACCGAGGTAGCAGGGGTCGTGGTACGTGACAGAAGGCGCGGTCGACGCGGCGTTCTTGGCGGACGACATCCCCGGAGCATCGGCCGGGCGGGCCACGGGCACGAGCTTCTTGTCGCGCACGAGGCGGTTGAGCAGCTGCGTGTGGTGGACGACCTCGAAGCGGCCACCGAGGTCGGGGTACTCGTTCTTGATCGTGTTGAAGCAGTGGGCGCAGGTGACGACGATCTTCTTCGCGCCGGCGTCGTTGAGCGTCTCGATGTTCTGCTCGGCGAGCATCGAGAAGAGGATCTCGTTGCCGGCGCGACGGGCGGAGTCGCCCGTGCAGGTCTCGCCGTCACCGAGCACCGCGAACGAGACGCCTGCGGTGTCGAGCAGCTCGGCGACCGCACGCGTCGTCTTCTTGGCGCGGTCCTCGTAGGCGCCGGCGCAGCCGACCCAGAAGAACCAGTCGACCTCGGACGCCGACTCGACGTCCTTGCCGAGGATCTTGACCTCGAACGGCAGGTCCTTGGCCCAGTCGAGGCGGGCGCGCGCACCCATGCCCCACGGGTTGCCCTTGGACTCGAGGTTCTTGAAGAGCCCGCCGAGCTCGGACGGGAACGCCGACTCGATGAGCGTCTGGTAGCGCCGCATGTCGACGATGTGGTCGACGTGCTCGATGTCGACGGGGCACTGTTCGACGCACGCGCCACAGGTCGTGCACGACCACAGGACGTCCTCGTCGATGACCGCGGTCGGCTCACCGTCGGGACCGAACCCGAGGGCGTTGTATGCCGTGAGCGGGCTGTCGAGGTCGTAGCCGGTCTGTCCGATGAGCGGGACCTCCGCGAGGGCCGTCGTGGTCGCGGGGAGCGACGCGCGCGCCTCCTCGGAGGCGGTGAGCCACGGCGACTTCGCGTCGGCGTGGTCGCGCAGCGTCATCATGAGCATCTTGGGCGAGAGCGGCTTGTCCGTGTTCCACGCGGGGCACTGCGACTGGCAGCGGCCGCACTCGGTGCAGGTCGAGAAGTCGAGCAGGCCCTTCCAGGTGAAGTCCTCGACCTTGCCGACACCGAGGACCGGTTCCGCCGCCTCGTCCTCGGACTCCTCGAGCGCCTCCATGGCCTCCATCGAGAACGGCCGGCCGTCGCCCATCGTCATCGGCTTGAGGTTGCCGAGCGCGGTGCGGCCGGAGGCCTCGCGCTTGAACCAGATGTTGGGGAAGGCGAGGAAGCGGTGCCATGCGACACCCATCGTCGGCGTGAGGGAGATGGTGATCATCCACGCGAACGAGATGAGGATCTTGACCGTCGCGACGAGGACGATCCACGTCTCGAGGCCGCCGACGGACAGCCCGGAGAAGAGGCCCGACAGCCACCCGGTGAGCGGGAAGTGCAGCCCGATCGACTCCTCGGGGTGCTGGACCATCGTCAGGGCGGCCTCGAGGACCCGCAGGGTGAGAATGCAGAGGGTGACGCCGAGGATCGTCGCCTCGACGTAGTAGGCCTGCCACCAGGTCGACCCGAAGAAGCGCGACCGCCGCCCGTCGACACCGGCCGCCGAGCGCGGGTGCTTGAGCTGGCGGATGACGATGAGGACGACGATCCCGACGAGCCCGGTCCACGCGAAGACCTCGGTGAGCCACTCGTAGGGCGGGAAGTGCCCGATGACCGGCAGCTGCCACGCGGGCCGGATCAGCTGCCCGAAGGCGTTGACGAGGGTCCCGAAGAGCAACATGAAGGAGAGCGCCGTGAACCAGTGCGCCACTGCGACGACCGGCAGCCGCGACATGCGGGTGTGCCCGAGGAACTCCTTGGCAAGCGTCCACGTGCGCGACATCGGCGCGTCCGTCCGGCGCGGATCCGCCTGTCCCACACGGTAGAGCGCGACGAAGCGCCCGATCTGGCGGAAGAGCAGGGCCCAGCCGACGAGCATCAGCGGGAAGCAGATGGCGGCGGCGACGATCTGGAGCGCGGACATGTCGGCGAGTCTAACGAGGGCTAAGCGCTTGCTCACCGCTCAGTGACGGCCCTCGCACCGCTGTGTCAGGTCTCACCCGAGCTGTCCGTATGCCGTTCGCCCGCCACGGTGCGGCCGTCCGTCCACGCGTGTGCCGGGCGTGGCGGTGGAGGCCGACCGCAACCGCTCGAGCTGGGGGACCACCACCCTGCCGATCCCCACCTCGGGCGGCATGGCCTCAGCGGCGCAGTCGCTCGAGCAGGGGACCGGCCGCCTCGGCGAGGAACTGTTCCTGGGAGTCCCCGCCGATCTGGACGAGCGCGAGGTCGGTGAACCCGGCCTTGTCGAACTCGGCGACCGCCTCGGCGATGGCGTCCAGGTCAGGGCCGCACGGGATCGACTCGGCGACGTCCTCGGGCCGCACGAACTGCGTGGCGCCGGCGAACCCGGCCGTCGTCGGGAGGTCGGCGTTGACCGCCCACCCGCCGGCGAACCACCGGAACTGGTCGTGGGCCCGCTCGACGGCGGCCTTCTCGTCCGGGTCCCAGCAGATGGGGATCTGCCCGATCGCGCGGGCGCCTCCGTCCCCGATGCGCGGCGCACCCTCGGTCGCGTTCCACCCGTCGAGGAGCTGCTTGTCCGGCTCCGTCGTGATCATGTGGTCGGCCAGCGGCGAGAACCGGGCGATCGACTCCTCACCGCTCACCGCGACGCCGATCGGCACCCCGCCGTCGGGCAGGTCCCAGATCCGAGCGGACTCCACCGTGAAGTACTCGCCGTGGTGGTCGACGAGCTCGCCGGTGTGCAGCGCTCGGATGACCTCGATCGCCTCCTCGAGGAGGTCCTGCCGGGTCGCGACGGCGGGCCAGCCCTCACCGACGACGTGCTCGTTGAGGTTCTCGCCGCTGCCCAGCCCGAGCGTGAACCGGCCGTCGGCGAGGAGCTGCACGGTCGCGGCCTTCTGGGCGACGACCGCCGGGTGGTAGCGGATCGTCGGGCACGTCACGTAGGTCATGAGGTCGACGCGCTCGGTCGCGTGCGCCACGGCCCCGAGGACCGACCACGCGTAGGGCGCGTGCCCCTGCGCCGACAGCCACGGGAAGTAGTGGTCGCTCATGACCTCGAAGTCGAAGCCGGCCTCCTCGGCGCCCACCGCCCACCGCACGAGGTCCTTCGGGCCGCTCTGCTCGGTCATGAGGGTGTAGCCGATGCGCATGCCTGCTCCTCTGCTCGGGGCCGCCCGTGGGTCGCCCCGGTCGTTCCGCCCGGTCGGTCGTCCCGGTCGGTCCTCCGCCCGGGCGTCCCTCCCGACGCTAGGTCGGTGGCGCGAGGCGCGCACCCTCCCAAGGGAGGGTGGGTCACGCGGGGTGAGCACCCGGCATACGAGATGTGTCCCGCACTGCGGAACCTTCAGGGATAACGTGGTGTTGGAATGGACATAAGCAGTCCTGGCGTTTCTGAGATACTTGGTACGACAACCCCCACGTCCGCACCCGGCCACCGCGCCGGTCGACCCGAAGCAACGGAGACCCTCAATGCCCATCCTCGATGACGTCACGCAGGCCGTCGGCAACACCCCGCTCGTGCGGATCAACCGCATCATCGAGGCGCCCGAGGGCACGACCGTCGCCGCGAAGCTCGAGTTCTACAACCCGGCCAGCTCGGTCAAGGACCGCATCGGCGTCGCGATCATCGACGCGGCCGAGGCCGCGGGTGCGCTCAAGGAGGGTGGCACGATCGTCGAGGCGACGTCCGGCAACACCGGCATCGCGCTCGCGATGGTCGGCGCGGCCCGCGGCTACAAGGTCGTCCTCGCGATGCCCGAGTCGATGTCGAAGGAGCGCCGCGCGCTCCTGCGCGCCTACGGCGCCGAGCTCGTCCTCACCGACCCGTCGACCGGCATGAAGGGCGCGGTCGCCAAGGCCGACGAGATCGTCGCCGAGCGCGAGGGTGCTGTCCTCGCACGGCAGTTCGCCAACGAGGCCAACCCGGAGATCCACCGGAGGACGACGGCCGAGGAGATCTGGAAGGACACCGACGGCAAGGTCGACATCGTCGTCGCGGGCATCGGCACCGGCGGCACGATCACGGGCGTCGGCCAGGTCCTCAAGGAGCGCAAGCCCGACGTCAAGATCATCGCCGTCGAGCCCGAGGAGTCCGCGATCCTCAACGGCGGCCAGCCGGGTCCGCACAAGATCCAGGGCATCGGCGCGAACTTCGTCCCCGAGATCCTCGACACCGAGATCTACGACGAGGTCATCGACGTCAACGCCGGCACCGCCGTCGAGTGGGCGCGCAAGGCCGCCACCGACGAGGGCCTCCTCGTCGGCATCTCCTCCGGCGCCGCCCTCGCCGCCGCCAACGAGGTCGCGACCCGTCCCGAGAACGCCGGCAAGACGATCGTCGTCGTCATCCCGAGCTTCGGGGAGCGCTACCTCTCGACCGTCCTCTTCGAGGGCCTCGTCGACTGACGCGATGCTCACCCCACCCCCTTCCGGTATGCCGTTCGCCCGCCTGCGGTCCCGCCTCTCGCGGGCCCGGGCGAGCGTCCGGGCGGACGTCGACGCGGCGATCGCGCGCGACCCGGCGGCGGTGTCCCGCACCGACCTCGTGCTCAACTCGCCTGGCCTGCACGCGATCTGGGCCTACCGGGTCGCGCACAAGCTGTGGCAGCGCGAGCACCTCAAGCCAGCGGCCCGCGTCCTCTCCACGGCGACCCGTGCGGTCACCGGCGTCGAGATCCACCCCGGCGCGACGATCGGCCGCAGGTTCTTCATCGACCACGGGATGGGCGTGGTCATCGGCGAGACGGCCGAGGTCGGCGACGACGTCATGCTCTATCACGGCGTCACCCTCGGCGGCCGCTCGCTCGCGAAGGTCAAGCGGCACCCGACCGTCGGCAGCCGCGTGACGATCGGCGCGGGGGCGCGGATCCTCGGGCCGGTCGAGGTCGGCGACGACGTGCAGATCGGCGCCAACTCCGTCGTCGTCAAGGACGTGCCCTCGGGCGCCATCGCGACCGGGGTCCCGGCGCGGATCCGCTACCCGGACCACGCCGGCGAGGACCCCTACGAGGCGCTCTTCCGCGAGCCGGCGCTCTTCATCTGACGCTGTGCCCAACTCGCCAATTCCTCCCGTTCGGCACGCACCACCGTGTGCCGAACGGGAGGAATTGGCGAGTTATGCGCGGGACCAGGTGCTGCCGTAGGCGCAGAACGCCTCTGCGCCCGGCACCTCGACAGCGGTGAGCCGCAGCGCGCTCGCCACGTCGACGCCGTCCACGAGCCGGCCGTGCAGGTCGACCATCGCGGCCGCCGCGACGTCGTCCTGCACCGGGTTGGTCGCCGCGACGACGCACTGCACCCCGAGCCCGAGCAGCGCCGCCGCGAGCCCGAGCGGCTCGTCGCCGGGTCGTCCACGGCTGCGCCCCACGTCGCACGCCGACAGGACGACGAGCTCGGCCGCGAGGGGCGCCCGCAGCTCGTGCGCGAAGACGGGTCCGTCGGCGAGGTCCAGCGACGAGAAGAGCGGGCTCTGGTCGACGTGGTGCCCGTGCGCCGCGAGGTGCACGACGCTCGCCGACGCGAGCGCCGAGCGCACGTCCGCGGTCACCGCTGCCCCCTCGGCGCCGACGACCGCTCGCTCCCTGCCGCCCTCGCGGTGGGCGTGATCGGCGTCGTTCTCGGCGTCGCCACCGCCCGTATGCCGTCCCCACGCCTCCGCGACCGCGCGCACCTCCTCGTGCGCCCGAGGCAGTCCGGGGCCGGACAGGGCGGCGACGATGGGCGTGCGACCGGCGCCCACGGGTCGGCGGACCCACGCGGTGGCCGAGGGAGCCGCGACGACGGGGTGCTCGCGCAGGGACGGGAGCGCCCGCCACGGCAGCGAGGCCAGTCCCACCGTCGGGATGACGACGACCGTGCCGGCGAGGTCGACCCCGCGCAGGAGAAGGGCGTCGACCTCGCGCAGCGACGACACTCGGGCCCGCGCCAGGAAGGCCGCCATCGACGGCCGCGCCACCGCCGCCGCCCGCATGTCCGACGTGAGCCGGGCGGTCGTGGACGCGAGGTCGCGGACTGGGCCGAGGACGCTCTGGCTGGCTGCGCCGGCGCGGTGGACGACGAGCCGGACCACGGTCCCGCGAACCTCGTGGAAGGTGACGAGCGTGGCGTCGCGTTCGGCCACGGCGCGTGCCGTCGTGTCGAAGCCGGCCGCGCGCACGTCCGTCGCGTCACGTTGACCGCGGGCAGCGCGCAGCCGTTCGGTGATCTCGCCCTGGAGCAGGACGACCTCGCGCTGAGCGCTCGACAGGGGAGTGTCGTCCGCGCTCCGCCGCAGCCGGCGCAGTCGAGCGACGAGGGCTGCGGTCTCCTCGTCCTCGGGCGGGCGCAGGGGAGGGGCGCGGTGCGAGGCGGCCCGCCACCGCTCGACGCTCTCGAAGAGCGCGGGCAGCGATCCCGAGTCGGTCGCGGCCTCGACGTCTGCGTCACGGATGCGGGCCGCATGGAAGGCCAGTCCCGCCCTGATCTCCATGCTGTGCACCCCGCCCTGGTCGAGGGCGAGCTGCTCGGCCGCGTCCTCGAGGATCCGCGTCGCCCCGCTGGTGTCACCGTCGGCGGCGGCGAGCCGTGACGCGAGGAGGTGCTCGTGGAGGCGGGCGCCGAGAGGCTGCGGCGAGTCGCTGCGGAGTCGCTCGAGCTCGGTCCTCGCGGTCTCCCGGTCGTGGTGGGCCAGGGCGACCTCGGCGCGGATGCGGGTGGCGAGGCGCTCGGGCGGTGTCACCGGTGTGGTCGTGGCCCACTTCGCCGCGACCCGGGACGCGCGCGTGAGGCTGCGGCCGACACCGAGGTCGACGGCGGCCCCGAAGAGCTCGACCTCCTCGGTGCGGCCGTCGGCGTGCAACGCCCGGAAGGTCCGCACGGCGTGCCCGGCCCGGACCCGGGCCTGCGCCACGTCGCCGCGCAGCAGGGCCGAGCGGGCGAGGTCGAGCTGGACGTCGCCGCGCTCGAGCGGCTGCCGGTCCCGCCGCGCAGCCTCGAGCCCGCGGGCGAGGACGTCCTCCGCTTCGTCGATGAGCCCGGCGTCGAGGAGCACCTTGCCGAGGTCGAGCAGCCCGCGCGCGCTCGTGATGTCGAGCGGCATGTCCGCAGCCTCGCGCATGAGGGCCAGCGCTCCGGGGATGTCACCGGCGAGCCAGGCCACGCAGCCGAGGTTATGCCGCGCCTTGTACTCCTGCGCCACGAAGCCGTGCTCGACGGCGAGGTCGAGGGCTCGGTCGAGGTCGGCCCGACCGCGGTCGAGGTCGCCGAGGGAGACCGACGCCAGCCCGCGGTTGAGCAGGGCGGAGCAGCGCTCGCGAGGCACGAGCTCGTCGAGGTGCGGCTCGACGTGGGCGAGCTCGTCGAGGGACTCGATCCAGTTCGAGCACATGACGTGGATCGCGCCGGCCTGCAGGTGCGCCTGGACCTCGAGGAGGGGGGCGTCATGGCTGCGGGCCAGGTCGCGCACCGAGTCCAGCAGCGCGAGCGCCGCCTCGGGGCCGTCGATGCCGAGCCGCGACACGGCCCGGGTGATGAGGACCCGGGCTCGCAGCCGGGCGAGGTCGCGCGCCTCGCCCGTGGTCGCGGGGGTGACGGCGTCGAGCGCCGCCAGGGCGCGGGACAGCGCGGCATCGGCTCGTCGGTAGTGTCCCGCCGAGTTCTCGGCCTGCCCCCGGTGGTGGAGGTCTCGGATGCTGTCGAGCGTCGTCGTCGGCCGCCCGTCAGATCTCGATCCCGGGCGTGATGACCGGGCGCGCGCCCGGCTCGTCGTGCCGTCGGATGACGAGGTGGACGGTGCCGCGCTCGACGCCCTCGAAGACGAAGCGCCCCTCGTCGTCGGCGGTCGTCGTCGCGGACCGGGCGCGCTCGCGCAGCTCGACCTCGGCGCCCGGTGCGGTGACCCAGCCGCGCACGGTCGTTGTGCCGCGGTGGGTGTCCTCGAGCGTCACCATGATGCTCAGCCCGTCGCTCTCGAAGGTCACCGTCGTCGCCCGGTTGTACTCCGTCGTGCGCACGGTGCCGGCCAGGGCGCCCTCGTTGATGATGTGCGCGACCTCCGCCTCGAGGCTGGCCACCGTCATCGCGAACTTCACGCGCTCGGTGAGACCACCGGGCACCGGGTCGACCGTGGCGAGGTGCGTGCGGACGAGGGCAAGGGCGCGCTCGTCGTCGGCGTCCAGCGGCTCGGCCGCCAGGGTCTCCTCGTCGGGGTGCGGGGTGTTCATGCCGTCACCTCCCAGGCCGGGTCCGATGTCAGGGCGAGCCTCAGCTTGGCGAGGCACCGTCCGCGGGTCGGCCCGATGCTGCCCACGGGCATCCCGAGCGCGGCGCTCACGGCCGTGTAGTCCGGGCGGTCGACGAAGGCGACGAGCCGCAGCAGCTGCTGGCAGCGCTCCGGGAGCCGCTCGATGTGCCGCCAGATGGCGCCCGCGAGCTCGGACTCCTCGGTCGCCACGGCCGGGTCGGGCACGGTGGCCGGCGCGGTCGGGTCGAGTGTCGGCGTCTCCTCCCACGGCTCCCGCGGGATGGTCCGCCGCCCGCGGCGCACGGCGCTCCACGCCTCGCGCTTCGTCGTCATGAGGAGCCACTGGAGGACGGCCTGCGGGTCGGCGATGTCGTGGGTGTGCTCGACGAGCTTGAGCCACGCCGTCTGCACGACGTCCTCGGCGAGCGCCGGGTCGGCGCCCTGCGACCGCGCGGTGTGCCACAGCAGCGGGGTGACGTCGTCGACGAGCCGGTCCATCGCGCTGGAGTCGCCCTCGCGATGCAGGGTGAAGGCGCGCGCCGCGGCGACCGCGAGGCTCGGCGCCGAACCCGTCGAACCCGCCGAACCCAGCGAGCCGCCCGGGCCCGGCTCGTCCTCCAGGCCCGGCTTCTCGTCCCGGCCGGTGCTCACGGCGTCTCCTCGAGCGCCTTGGCCGCGGAGGCGAGCACCTGGGCCACGACCTCGCGGGCGCGTGACCCGAGCTCGTCGGCCCCCTTGGCGCTGTGTCCGGCCAGGCCGGAGGCGATGTCACCGGCGAGGGCCGGTGCGGCGAACGACGTCCCGCTCCACAGCCCGAACCCGCCGCTGTAGTCGTCGGTGTCGACCGCTCCACGGGTGGGCACGGACGGGAGCAGGCCGGGGTTCGCCTGCTTGAGGACCTCGCCGCGACGGGAGGCGTTGAAGGTCACCGGCATCGTGCTCACCACGGACGTCGCGGCGGAGTAGGCCTGCACCCAGCCACCGGTGTTGGAGTAGACCGAGACCGTGCGGCGGTCGGGGTTGAGGGCGCCCACGCTCACCATCGGCGCACCGGTCGTGACCTGCGAGGCATAGGCCGCCGGGAAGAACTCGACGTCGCTGGAGTCGTTGCCCGCGGCCGCGACGACGGTCACCCCGACCGAGGCCAGGCCGCGCAGCACCCGGAAGAGCGCCTCCTCGTCGTCGAACGCCCCAGGCGTCTCGTGCCGGTAGCCGAGCGAGAGCGTGACGACGTGCACCGCCTGCGAGAGGTCGCCGTCCTTGAGGGCGAGGAGCTGGCGGAGGTAGAGACCGGTGAGGGCGCGCACGACGTCGGTCTCGTCGGCGACGCCGTCGCCCCACATCACCGGGACCGACAGGATGCGCGCGTCCGGGCAGTGCTGGCGGATGACCCCCGCGATGAAGGTCCCGTGCCCGGCGAGCCGGTCGAGGCGGCCGTTGACCGGGTCGGTCGTCACGCCGGCGTCCTCGGGGTCGTGGCCGGCGGGGAAGGTCACGCCGAGCGAGCCCCCGGACCCGTCCGGGTGCCGCTCGACGCCGGTGTCGAACCACGGGTGCTTGCCCAGGCCCGTGTCGAGCACCGCGACGACCGGCCCGTCCTCGGTCCGCGCCGGCACCACCGGAGCCGACCAGACGACGGGGATGCGTCCGCCGGAGCCACGCCCGATGCCGTCGCCCCAGCCGATGCCGTCGCCCCAGCCGATCCCGTCACCCCAGCCGATCCCGTCGCCCCAACCGATGCCGTCACCCCAGCCGATCCCGTCGCCCCACCCGGCCGCCGTCATGACGTGCGCGAGGCCGATGCCACGGACTCCACGGGTGCGGGTCGACTGGAGGATCTCCCACGCGTCCGCCGGGGCTGCGTCGCGACGGGCCGGCACGAGCCGGACGGCCGTCTGCCCCACCGCGTCGAGTTGCTGCAGCAGCTCGTTGCGCCGCGCCAGGCCGAGGAGACCGTCGTCCGGAAGCGGCTCCACGGCATACCCGCGTTCCTTCGCGGTCTCGGCGAGGACGCTGAGACGCTCGTCGACGGAGAAGCCCTCGAGTCCGCTCACGAGAAGGACGTCCGCGACGTATGCCGTCGGGTCCGGCGCGCGTCCGTCGACCCGGACCGCGGTGGTCGGGTCGAGGAAGCGAGCGCCCAGGCGACGCACGGCCGTGCCCGGGACGACGGTGGTGGGGATGCGCCGCATGGCCTTGTCGGGGCGCTCGTCGTGGTTCATCTGTGCCTTCCGTGAGCTCATCTGCTGACTCGCGGCGGCTGGTGCCGTCAGTTCAGCGTAGGGATTGGCCGGTCACCTGAGAAGGAGTTCGGCAAAGCCGTCCAGATACGCGATCGGCACACGAATCTGTGCAAAAGCGATCCCGACAAAGTTCGTGCGGTGGTGTATCTGGCGGTCCCGCAGCGGCTCCTCAGGGGTGTCGGGGCCGCGCAGGGGCGGCCCTGACCTCGTCGTCGAGGAAGCGATGCCACCCACGAGCCAGGTCCGCCGCCCGGGAGGGGCGACGGCGGACCTGGATCGTCGGGGCAGTGCGACCCCCGCGCGACCCATCCGGGTGATGGGACGGCGACGAACTGGCCCGAGTGTGGCGATGCGTGTCGCCCTGGACGAGAGCGAGCGGGACGACATGGGTGGCACCAACCTCACGACGCGACCTGCGCAGGTCCTCGACGCTGCCCACCGGTGCGTCGACCTCCTGGTGCGCACCGCAGTCATCGGAGCGGACGATGCGCCGACGTGGAGCCCGGAGCAGGACCCTTCGCGCGGTCGCGGGCTGCGGACGGTCTCCGCGCCGAGGTCCTTCCAGAACGGCGACGCCGGGGTGGTGTGGGCGCTGACCCACCTTGGCGCCGCCCTGAACCGTCCCGATGCCGCGGAGCTCGCGGCCTCGGGGGCGGGTGCGCTGCTGCGTTCCCGGCCGGCCGAGGGGCAGAGGCCGGGCGGGCTGTTCAGCGGTGAGGCGGGCGTGGACCTGCTCGGCCGGGGACGTCGCCCGACCCTGGACCGGCCCGAGGCGAGCGACCTGGCGGACGGGCTCGCGGGCGTCCTGTTGTCGATGGCGCTGGTCCGGCGCGCCGAGGACCATGCCGCTGCCGTCGTCGCCGAGCTGTGGCGGCGTTCGCGTGTCGAGCCACGAGGGCGCAGCTGGCCGGTCGGCGCCGCGGGGCCGGAGCGGTCAGCGAGCGGAGTGAGCAGAGGGCCTCTCGGCATCGCGTGGGCGCTCGCCGAGGCTGCAGCGGTCTGGCCCGCTCTCGCACCGTCGGCACTGGACCTCGCGGCGGAGGCGCTCGACCGGGAGGCCAGCTCTGGGGGCGGCCTCTCGCAGTCGTCGGGCTCCGCGGACGCCGACGCCGACGCCCACGCCGGCGCCGAGCCCGACACCAAGGGCGTCGCCGACAAGGGCGGCCACCACGCGCGGTCCGGCCGGGCACGGCAACCCGGGCCCTGGTGCGACGGGCCCGCCGGAGATGCGGCGGTGCGACTGCGACTTCTCGAGCTCGCCACCGGTGGGCTGGAGGTGCCCTGGTCGGTCGACGTGACGCGACAGGAGGCCGACGCGGCGGTGCGCCGGTGCCGACGTGCGGTGGACGGCGCCACCGGGTCGCTCGTCGACGGCGGACCCCGGGCCGTGGCCGGAGGGTGGACGCTGGGGAGCGGCCTCGGCGCACCTGCAGGAGCCCTGGCACTGGCCGCCGACATCCTCGGTTGCCCGGACCTGCGCGACCAGGCTCTGGAGGCGGCGGGGAAGTACGTCGCCAGGGCGCCCGCCGACCCTGCGTTCTGGCCCAGCGGCCACCCCGGTGCAGCCGGTGACGTGGGACTGGCCCACGGGGTCGCCGGCACGGCCGTCCTGCTCGCCGACCTCGCCCTCCCCGGTTCCGTACCGTCCGTCGTCCTGCTCGGCGCCGGAGGAGTGCGCGGTACGCACCGCCGGTCGTGCGCCGCTTCGGCACGGCCGAAGCAGTCGGTCGTGCGCCACATGCGCGTGGTCTGATCGGCAGGACGCGAGCCGGTCAGCCCGAGGGAGCCGCGTGCCATCGGGCACACGGGCGGCGGATGAATGTCGGGTCAGCGTCGGGTGGCGCTGCCCCAGGGGTCCTCATCGCGCGCGGCGGACGACGCCACCCACGGGTCGGCCCCGGTCGTGCGGTCACGACCGTCGCCCACCTGCGACGGGACGGTGCGGGAGGCCCTCAGCTTCTCGCTCGTCGCCTTGGCGGCGTCCGCGACGAAGTCGGCGACGACGGGAGCGGCCTTGGTGCGGGCGCTCTCCTTGGCGGCGGCGACCTGCTTCTGGACCGGCTGGCTCTGCCAGACCTTGCCGGAGACGGTCTTGATCTGCTCGTAGCGCTGCTTCCCGGCGCGGGCGCCGAGGACGTAGCCGGCCGCGAGGCCGACGAGGAAACTCATTCTGGGCATCGGTGTCGGTGTCCCTTCCGTTGGCCTCCGACCCTACCTGCCGGGCGCGGTGATGCGGGTTCAGCGTCAGGGGCGCTCCCGGCATACGCTGTCCTCCGGTCGCCGCCGCGGTGGCGACCGTGGCGGGTTCGCATAGTGGCCGAGTGCAGTCGCCTTGAAAGCGACCAGAGGGAGACCTCTCGTGGGTTCAAATCCCACACCCGCCGCCCCTTCGGCACGGAACGGGCGCCTGGTGCGTGCCGCCGTGCCGCCTGCGCGACCCCGGCGTCTCACGATGCGACTGCCCCACGCCCTCCTGTTGACGTACCCCAGGGTCTCCCCTTGGATCGCAGTTGACAACGTTGTCATCACGGGGAGACCTCCATGCCACTGTCCATCCGTCCACGTCCGCACCGCCGTTGCGGCGCCGTCCTGCTCGCCGTCACCGTGCTCGCTGCCCTCGGGGTCGCGCCGGCGACGGCCGACACCCCGCAACACCGCCCCGCCTACCACTTCAGCCCGGCCAAGAACTGGATGAACGACCCCAACGGACTCGTCTTCCACAAGGGCGTCTACCATCTCTTCTTCCAGTACAACCCGCTCGGCGACCGCTGGGGCAACATGTCCTGGGGCCACGCGACGAGCCGCGACCTCGTGCACTGGGAGGAGCAGCCGGTCGCCATCCCGTTCGACGCGAACGAGGGCGTCTTCTCCGGCTCCGTCGTCGTCGACACGACGAACAGCTCCGGCCTCGGCACCGCCGAGAACCCGCCGCTCGTCGCGATGTACACGAGCGCCTACACGCAGGCGAGCGGGCGCGACGGCATCCAGGCACAGTCGCTGGCCTACTCGACCGATGACGGCCGGACGTGGACGAAGTACGCAGGCAACCCCGTCATCGACATCGGCTCGCGCGAGTTCCGCGACCCCAAGGTCTTCTGGTACGCACCGGCCAAGGAGTGGCGGATGGTCGCCGTCATCGCCAACGAGCACAAGGTCCTCATCTGGCGTTCGGCCGACCTCAAGGCGTGGACCCGGCTCTCGGAGTTCGGCCCGCGCAACGCCACGGGCGGCGTGTGGGAGTGCCCGGACCTCTTCCCGCTCGCGGTCGACGGCGACCCGGCCAACGTCAAGTGGGTCATGCTGGTCAGCCTCAACCCCGGCGGCATCGCGGGCGGCTCGGGCACGCAGTACTTCGTCGGCGACTTCGACGGGACGACCTTCACCGCTGACGGCCCGGCGAGCTACGAGCCGCCGTCCGGCACGCTCCTCCAGGGCTTCGAGGAGGGGTATGCCGGGTGGACCGCGACCGGGACCGCCTTCGGCTCCCAGCCCGCGGCCGGGACGCTGCCCGGGCAGCAGACCGTCACGGGCTACGTCGGCGAGCGGCTCGCCAACAGCTTCATCAACTTCGACGCCGCCCAGGGCGAGCTGACCTCGCCGGCGTTCACCATCGACCGGCGCTACCTCAACTTCCTCATGGGTGGCGGGCGCCACCCGGCCGTTCCCGGTTCGACGCAGGGCGACCCGGGTGGCGAGGTCTTCACCGACTTCGAGACCCTCGACCCGGCGACGCACCTGCCGGCCGGCTGGAGCGCCACCGGGGAGTTCGTCGGCTACGGCGCGACGAGCTCCGGCCTGCCCTACCACCAGGGCGACAAGGTCCTCGACACCTGCGTCGTGCCCGACCGCTGCGACCCGGCGACCGGCACGTTCGTGTCGCCGCAGTTCACGGTGACCCGGGACTGGGTCAACCTCCTCATCGCCGGCGGCAACCACCCGCTCGGCACGAGTGGTCCGACCGTCGTCGAGCTCGTGTCGGGTGGCCAGGTCGTCGGTTCGGTCACGGGCAACAGCTCAGGCGACATGGACTGGCGCCACATCGACGCGCGCTCCGTCGTCGGGCAGACCGCTCGGATCGTCGTCCGCGACGAGAACAGCAGCGGCGACTGGGGGCACCTCATGGTCGACGACATCCGGTTCTCCGACACGGCCGCCGGCCCGCGCGACACCCAGACGACGGTCAACCTCGTCGTCGACGGCGAGGTCGTCCGCTCGAGCACCGGCTCGGACAGCGAGGCGCTCGACTGGGCCTCGTGGGACCTCGCCGACCTGCAGGGCCGCTCGGCGCAGATCCGCGTCGTCGACCACAGCTCGGGTGGGTGGGGGCACATCCTCGCCGACCAGTTCATGCTCGCGTCGGCTCCGGCGAAGAACGGGACCGACCGCGCGGACTGGGTCGACTACGGGCGCGACAACTACGCCGGCGTCACCTTCAACGGGCTGCCCGACTCGCAGCGCACGACCATCGGCTGGATGAACAACTGGCAGTACGCCCAAGACGTGCCGACGAGCCCGTGGCGTGGGCAGATGACCATGCCGCGGACCCTCTCGCTGGTGTCGTCCCCCGAGGGTCCTCAGCTGCGCCAGGCGCCGGTCGCCGGGGTCGAGGCGTCGCTGGTCAACCGTGACAAGCAGCAGGCCAAGGTGCGGCCGGTCGCGGCCGGCGAGAGGGCCACGGGGCTCGACGCCACGGTGGCCCGGGTCGAGGTCCGGGTGGCGCTCGGCGCGGCGAGCGAGGCGGGCGTCGTGCTGCGGCGCAGCGCCGACGGCTCGGTCGGCACCCGGGTCGGCGTGCGCCGGGACGGCACGCTCGTCGTCGACCGGACGTCGAGCGGGGACGTCGGGTTCAACGCGCTCTTCGCCAGCATCGAGGAGGCGCCGGTGACGGTGACCGGCGGCGAGGTGACGTTCACGGCATACCTCGACCGGAGCTCGGTCGAGGTGCTCGCCGAGGGCGGACGCCGGTCGATCACCGACCTCATCTACCCGCCGGCCTCGGCGACGGGTGTCGCGGCCTACTCCGTCGGCGGCACGGCCAAGGCCGTCGACGTCAAGGTGACACCCCTGCGCCCCTGACCCGCCACCCTCACTGCCGACTGATTGCGCAGGAGCGACGCGAAAGTGCCCGAAAACCTGGGGTTGCTGTCGCTCCTGCGCAATCAGTCGGAGCAGTCAGTCGGAGGGCGGGATCTCGCCGGAGCCGCGGACGACGAGCGTCGGCTCGACGACGATCCGCTGCGGTGGCCGCTCGTCACCGTCGAGCCGGGCGACGAGCAGGTCGGCGGTGAGGCGCCCGATCCGCACGACGTCCTGGCGGATGACCGTGAGCGGTGGCGTGAGCAGGTCGGCGAGCGGGAAGTCGTCGAAGCCTACGATCGCCACCGACTCGCTGAGCCCGCGACGGCGCAGGGCGCGCACCGCACCCTGCGCGAGGTCGTTGCGACCCGCGAAGATCGCCGTCGGCGGGCGGTCGAGGTCGATGAGGCGCGACACCGCCGCCTCACCCGCGGCCGGGCCTCGCAGCCCCGTGACCGTGAGGCGCTCGTCGGGGTGCACCCCGCGCGCGCGGTGGGCGTCGACGAAGCCTTGGAGGCGCTGCTGGGCGGTCGGGATGTCGGGCAGGTCGGTGAGGCAGGCGATGCGCCGATGCCCCTGTGCGAGAAGGTGTTCGGTGCCCATGAGGGCACCCTCGACGTTCTCGACGGTCACCGAGTCCGCGGCGATGCCTCGCGGCTCACGGTCGACGAAGACGACGGGCATGCCAGCCCGCACCTCCGAGGAGAGGTAGTCCTGCCGGTCCGTCGAGGGCATGAGGACGAGGCCGTCGACGCGACGCGTGACGAGGTCGTGGACGAGCGTGCGCTCGCGCTCGGGCTCCTCGTCGAGGCTGGCCGAGAGGATCGCCGTGCCGCGCGCGCGAGCCGCGTCCTCGAGCGATCGGAGGAGGGCGGCGGAGAAGCTGTTGCCGACGTCCTGGAGCAGGGCGCCGATAAGCCCGCTGCGGCCGCCGCCGCGACGGAGGTTGCTCGCAGCGAGGTGGTGGCGGTAGTCGAGTCGCCCGACCGCGTCCTGGACGCGCATGCGGACCTGCTGGGCGACCCCCGGCTCGTCGTTGACGACCCGCGACACCGTCTTGATGCTCACGCCCGCGAGGGCCGCGACGTCGCGCATCGTCGCGCGCCCGACCCGCTCAGTCATGGGTCGGCCGCCCGCCCCGTCGGTAGGACAACGATGTCACCGTCACGTCACGAGTTGTACGCCATCCCTTGACCTGAGCGCAAGCAGGCCCTATAAATGGCTTTGACAACGTTGTCATCGGACACTCAAAGGAGAGACATCCATGCGCACCACCACCCGCGCCTCACGCGCCCTCGTCCTCGCCGTGGCGGCCTCGACGGCCCTCGGGCTCTCGGCCTGCAACCGGTCCAGCGACTCCGACAGCGGCACTGGCGGTGAGGCGTCCGTTGGTGTCGCCCTCATCACCAAGGACTCGACGAACCCCTTCTTCGTCGCCATGCAGAACGGCGGCAAGGCGGACGCGGCCAAGAACAACGTCAAGCTCACCATCGCCTCCGGCAAGCAGGAGGGTGACGACCAGGGCCAGATCACGGCGATCGAGGACGCCATCGCCCGTGGCGACAAGGGCATCCTCATCACCCCGATGAGCACCGGCGTCAACGCCGCCATCAAGAAGGCCCGCGACGCCGGGCTCTTCGTCATCGCCCTCGACACCCCGCCCGACCCGGCCGACACCGTCGACATCACCTTCGCCACCGACAACCGCCAGGCCGGCAAGCTCATCGGCCAGTGGGCCGCGGGCCAGGTCGCAGGCAAGCCGGCGACGATCGCCCTCATCGACCTCTTCAGCGACAAGATCGTCTCGGTCGACTACAACCGCGACCAGGGCTTCCTCGAGGGGATGGGCATCGACGTCAAGGACGGCAAGAAGAACGGCGACGAGGCCCCGACGGGCAAGTACACCGCGGCCGGTGGCGGCGACTACACCATCGTCTGCAACGAGGCCGGCAACGGCGAGGAGGCCGGTGGCCGCTCGGCCATGGAGAAGTGCCTCGCGAAGAACCCCAACATCAACGTCGTCTACACGATCAACGAGCCGACGGCGGTCGGCGCCAACGCTGCCCTCAAGGCGGCAGGCAAGACGGCGACGATCGTCTCGGTCGACGGTGGCTGCGCCGGCGTCGCGTCGGTGAAGTCCGGCGTCATCGGTGCGACCGCCCAGCAGTACCCCCTCAAGATGGCCACCCTCGGAATGGAGGCCATCGCCAAGATCGCCCGCGGTGGCGAGAAGCCCAAGACCACAGAGGGCCTGGACTTCTTCGACACCGGTGTCGCACTCGTCACCGACAAGCCGGTCGACGGGGTCGAGAGCATCACCTCGGACGAAGGCTCGAAGATCTGCTGGGGCAACTGACCATGAGTGCCGACGTCTCGTCTGCTGCCGCCGAGTTCGCTCGGCGGCAGCAGTCCCCGGTGCAGAGGCTGCAGCACCAGCTCCACGGCAAGCCGTGGCTGAGCCCGCTCTTCCTCCTGCTCGTCGCCTTCCTCGTCTTCTTCATCGCGACCCCGACCTTCCTCACGGCGAACTCGATGGGGATCCTGCTGCAGCAGACCGCTGTCGTCGCGGCCCTCGCCGTGGGTCAGACGCTCGTCATCCTCACCGCCGGCATCGACCTCTCGGTCGGCGCGATCATGGTGCTGTCGATGATGGTCATGGCCACGCTGGCCCGGGACGACGGGATGCCGGGCGTTCTCGCGCTGCTCATCGGGGTCGCCCTCGCGACCGGTGCCGGCCTGCTCAACGGGATGCTCGTCACACGGATCAACCTGCCGCCGTTCATCGTCACGCTCGGCACGCTGAGCATCTTCACGGCCATCGCCCTGCTCTACTCCGGCGGCTCGAGCATCCAGGCCGACCGGCTCCCCGACACCCTCAACTTCCTCGGTGAAGGCTTCGGCATCGGGCAGTTCCGGCTGACGTGGGGCATCGTCGTCGTCATCCTGCTGTACGCCGTCATCGGCTTCGTCCTGTCCCAGACGGCGTGGGGTCGATACGTGTACGCCGTGGGCGACGACGCCGAGTCGGCCCGCCTCTCGGGTGTGCCGAGCAAGCGCATCCTGCTCGGCGTCTACACGGTGGCGGGTCTCATCTACGGCATCGCGGCCTGGATCCTCATCGGCCGGGCCGGTGCGGCAACCCCGAACGCCGCTCCGGACGCCAACCTCGCGAGCATCACCGCCGTGGTCATCGGCGGCACGAGCCTCTTCGGCGGGCGCGGTCGGCTCGTGGGCACTCTCATCGGTGCCCTCATCGTCCAGACCTTCGCGTTCGGGCTCTCCCAGATGGGTGTCGACCAGCAGTGGCGCGTCCTCGCCACCGGCGTCCTCGTCATCGTCGCCGTCGCCATCGACCAGTGGATCAGGAAGGTGAAGGCATGAGCACCACGAGTGAGCTCGAGGTCGCCCACGGCGGCGTCCCAGCCGGCAAGGAGCACATCTACGACCAGCAGCCGGTGCTCTCGGCCCGCAAGGTCGTCATCACGTTCGGCCGCGTCGTCGGCCTGGACGGCGTGGACCTGGACCTGTACCCCGGTGAGGTGCTCGCGGTCATCGGCGACAACGGTGCCGGCAAGTCCACCCTCATCAAGTGCCTCACCGGGGCCTACGTCCCCGACTCCGGTGAGATCAAGCTCAACGGTGAGCCGGTCTCCTTCCGCAAGCCCCAGGACGCGCGCGACGCCGGGATCGAGACGGTCTACCAGCAGCTGGCGGTCATCCCGGCGCTCGACATCGCGAGCAACCTCTATCTCGGCCGCGAGGACCGCCGCAAGGGTCCACTGGGCTCGGTGCTGCGGATGCTCGACAAGAAGGGCATGGAGCGGCGCGCCGGCGAGTCGGTGCAGCACCTCGGCATCCAGACGATCCAGAACATGGGTCAGGCGGTCGAGACGCTCTCCGGTGGTCAGCGCCAGGCCGTGGCCGTGGCCCGCGCCGCGGCGTTCGGCAGCAAGGTCGTCGTCCTCGACGAGCCGACCGCCGCCCTCGGCGTCAAGGAGTCGGGGATGGTCCTCGACATGGTCAAGCAGCTGCGCGAGAAGGGCCTGTCGGTCATCCTCATCTCGCACAACATGCCGCACGTGTGGGAGGTCGCCGACCGCATCCACATCCAGCGGCTCGGTGGTCGCGCCGGGGTCATCACCCCCGACACCCACGACATGGGTGAGGGTGTGGCGATCATGACCGGCGCGACGAAGCTCAGTCAGGACGCGCCGTGACCATCGTCGTCGGTTACATCCCGAGCCCCCAGGGGCTGGCGGCCGTCGACGCGGCGATCGAGGAGGCGCAGCGACGCAGCGACCGGCTCGTCGTCGTCAACTCCGGTGTCCTGGGCGACTACTCCGGACCCAGCTTCGCCGACCCCAAGGATCTCGACGCCCTCGACGCCCAGCTCAGCGAGAAGGGCATCGACCACGAGGTCCGTCAGTCGACCCGGGGCCTCGCCCCGGCCGAGGAGATCCTGTCGGTCGCCGCGGAGGTGAGCGCCGACCTCATCGTCATCGGCGTCCGCAAGCGCTCACCGCTCGGCAAGGTCGTCACCGGGAGCACGGCCCAGCAGGTGCTGCTCGACGCGACCTGCGCGGTGCTCGCCGTCAAGGCCTGACAACCCCTTCGAGAGGTATGCCGGGAAGGCCACTTCCCGGCATACCTCTCGTGCGTCTCTCGCTGCGTGAACATTTGGCGACTCGGTCCCGCTGAGCAGGCGCGTGCTCGAGGTTTGCTGGTAGGTTCGGAAGCGGTTGCACAACAGCAGTTCCTCGCAGGTCGCAGTACGCGCCCGTCTCGCTTCCACAGAAGGCGGGCGTTGATGTGTCTGAGCCGGTTCCCGGCTCTGGGGTTTGGCCGGACGTGCAGCCGGCGGGCGCCGCGATTCTGCTGCGTCCGAGTGCTACACACAGGAAAGAGTTACCCCACATGGCACAGGGCACCGTGAAGTGGTTCAACGCTGAGAAGGGCTTTGGTTTCATCGCCCAGGACGGCGGCGGACCCGACGTGTTCGTTCACTACTCCGCCATCGACACCCAGGGCTACCGCAGCCTCGACGAGAACCAGCAGGTCGAGTTCGAGGTCACCCAGGGTCCGAAGGGTCCGCAGGCCGAGCAGGTCCGCCCCCTCTGATCGAGGACTCCTCACAGTCTTTGAGCGAGGCCCTCACCGCACTGCGGTGAGGGCCTCGTCACGTTCCACCCCGTCTTCACGCACGGCTGCGCCCGGATGGGCGGGACATGTCAGGCGCCTCTCAGACTTCGCCCCTACACTCGGTGGGCGCCGCGTCCGGAGGGGGAGCCGGGGGCGCCTTCTGTCTGGACCGACGACGAGGAATGCATGGACGTGGACGAGCGCGACGAACGAGGTGACAAGGGACGGCACGGGCCGGGCTCCGGCACCCGTGCCGCGCTGCGCGGGCACCGCAAGGACCGGGCCCGCCGCCGTCGTCGTCGCTGGCTCTCCGTCGTCGGCGTCGTCGCGGCGCTGCTCGTCGTCGGCATCGTCGGCACCTACGCCAAGCTCAACGGCAACATCGACCGGCTCGACGTCTCGAAGATGGTCGGCGAGGACCGCCCCACCCCCTCGGGCGACGTGTCGAGCGGACCGCTCAACATCCTGCTCATCGGCTCAGACGTGCGTCAGGGCGAGGGCAACGAGGACTACGGGAGCGGCGACTGGGAGCCCGGCCAGCACTCCGACACCAACATCCTCATGCACATCTCGGGTGACCGGAAGTCCGTGACGATGGTGTCGATCCCCCGCGACTCGATGGTCCCGTCGCCGGTCGACTGCGACGGCGAGGCGCCCGAGGACCAGTGGCGCGTCCACCAGTGGAACCAGAACTTCAACAAGGGCGGGCCGGGCTGCGTCATTCGCACGCTCGAGGGCAACACCGACGTCTTCGTCAACCACTTCGCAGTCGTCGACTTCTCCGGGTTCAAGGACATGGTCGACGCGCTCGGCGGCGTGCCGGCGTGCACCCCCTTCGACATCGACGACCCCAAGGCGAACTTCACCCTCAAGGCGGGCCGCCACACCCTCGACGGTGAGCAGGCCCTCGGCTACGTCCGCACCCGCAAGAGCGTCGGCGACGGCTCGGACATCCAGCGGATCAAGCGCCAGCAGGTGTTCCTCTCCTCGGTCGCGCAGAAGGCCACCGACACCAAGCTGCTGCTGCGCCCCGACCGGCTCCTGCGCTTCCTCAGCGCGGCGACGAGCTCGCTGCAGATGGACCCCGACTTCGGTCTCGGGCCGATGAAGGACATCGCCGAGAGCGTCAAGGGCATCGGCGTCGACAAGATCCAGTTCATCACCGTGCCCACCGAGACCTATCCCAAGGACCTCAACCGGGTCCAGTGGGCGCCCGAGGCCGACGAGCTGTGGGAGGCGATCCGCTCCGACCGCGAGCTCGGCGCTCCGAACCCGACGCCGAGCCCGACGTCGACCGAGCCGCTCACCGTCACGCCCGACGACATCTCGGTCGAGGTCGTCAACTCCTCGGGCGTCGTGGGCCTGGCCAAGCAGGCCGTCGGCGCGCTGCGCGTGCAGGGCTTCGCCGACGTCACGTCGAGCAACGGCGCCGCCGTCGCCAAGGGCACGACGGTCGAGTGGTCCGGTGACAACGAGGAGGCGGCACGCACCGTCGCCGCCGCCTTCCCGGGCGCCACCGTGGCGACGTCGCAGAGCGACCTCGGCGAGAAGGTGCGCGTCACCCTCGGTGTGGGTGCCCCGGACGTCGTCGAGGTCCCGAACCGCTTGGGCGACGAGCCGCTGCCGACGCCGACGGTGAAGTCCACCCCGTCGTCGAGCATGCTCGAGGCGCGCAAGGCGAGCGACGACATCTGCTCCTGACCGCTGTGGCCCGGCTCAGAAGAGTCGCGACGCGGCAGCCTCCGCGGGCTCCTCGATCTCGAGCAGGCGGGCCTTGCGCTCCAGCCCGCCGGCATAGCCGGTGAGCGAGCCGTCGGCGCCGACGACCCGGTGGCACGGGATGAGGACGCTCACCGGGTTGCGCCCAACGGCCTGCCCGACGCGCTGGGCCAGACCGGGGTTGCCGAGCTCGCGTGCGATGGCGCCGTAGGTCGTCGTCTCGCCGTAGGGGATGCCCATGAGCAGGTCCCAGACGCGCTCCGAGAAGGCGTCGCCGTGGGTCACCGTGGGCACCGAGAAGGACGTCCGCTCCCCGCGGACGTACTCCGCGAGCTGGGTACGCGTGGACTCGAAGACGGGGTCGCCGGTGGACGGGGCCTCGGGACCGATCGCGTCGGCCGCCGGCGGGTGCCAGTGCCGCGGGAAGTAGAGGCCCGCGAGGGCATCACCTTCGGCGACGGCGAGCAGGTCGCCGAGCTCGGTCGCCAGCGTCGTGTGGCGCCGGGTCGCGGTCGGCGGGGGCGAGGTCGTCATCATGCCCATTGAACGCCACGGCGCCGACACCTGTGAGCCCCCGGACAAAGCCGCCCCGCTGCCTCGCCCCGGCCTGCGGGACCGCTCCGCCGACGGACCTGAAAAAGCCCCGGGTCGCGGGCGACCCGGGGCAGTTCCAGTGTGCGGAGGCGGAGGGATTTGAACCCTCGATGGGCGGTGAGCCCAAACCGCATTAGCAGTGCGGCGCCATAGACCGGACTAGGCGACGCCTCCTCAGCCGGAACAGGGTAACCGCCGAGCCGCGCACCGGGCAAAGCGACCCCCTCGCCGGCCTCGGTCGGCGAGGCCCCAGGCAGGCGCACGGCACCTCGCACATGGCGTTTTCGGATGGCGAGGAGGGCCGGGTGAGCCGCGGTTGACGCTCAGCCGGATGTTGCACCTGGGTCAGTGTCCGCATACGCGCGGATCGGGTGGAGGATCACCGGGACCATGACCCCGGTGATGCTCCATATGGATGGTGTCCGGGACGTGGCCTACCAGCCCGGGATCAGACGTCAGTCGGGCGAGGCGGGGAGCTCGACGGTGAAGGTCGTCGAGCCGGGGCGGCTGTCGAGGCCGACGCGGCCTCCGTGTGACTTCGAGACGGCGTCGACGATCGAGAGCCCGAGACCGGTGGAGCCGCCGGCACGGTTGCGCGCCTCGTCGCCGCGTGAGAACCGCTCGAAGACGCTGTGCTGCAACGCCGCCGGGACTCCGGGACCGTCGTCGCGCACCGCCAGCCGGACGTGGTCGCCGTCGCGGCGGAGCGAGGTGACGACCCGGGTGCCGGGTGGGGTGTGGGTGCGGGCGTTGGCGAGCAGGTTGGCGACGACCTGGTGCAGGCGGGCGCGGTCGCCGGGCACCTCGACCGGCTCGTCGGGCAGGTCGAGCTCCCAGACGTGGTCGGGTGCGGCGGCGTGGGCGTCCGAGACGGCGTCCATGGCGAGCAGCGAGAGGTCGACCGGCTCGCTCTCGAGGGGGCGGCCGGCGTCGAGCCGGGCCAGCAGCAGCAGGTCCTCGACGAGGCCCTGCATCCGCAGCGACTCCGACTCGACCCGGGTGAGGGCGTGCGTCACCGACGCAGGCACGGGCTCGCGCTCGCGGCGGGACAGCTCGGCATAGCCGCGGATCGAGGCGAGAGGGGTGCGCAGCTCGTGCGAGGCGTCGGCGACGAACTGGCGCACCTGCGTCTCGGACTCGTGCCGGGCCTTGAGGGCGCCCTCGACGTTGTCGAGCATGTTGTTGAGCGCCAGCCCCACCTGGCCGACCTCGGTCCGCGGGTCGGTGTCGGCGGCGGGGACGCGCTGGGCGAGGGCAACGGCGCCGGAGTCGAGCTCGAGCCGGCTCACCTGGGTCGCCGTGTGCGCGACCCTCTGGAGGGGAGCGAGGTTGCGTCGGATGAGCCACTGCCCTCCGAGGGCGACCAGCGCGAGGCCGGCGATGGTCGTGCCGATGACGAGTCCGAGGATGGCGTCGACGATCTTGTCGATGCCGGCCATCGGCAGCCCCGAGACCACGGTGGCGCCGCCCTGGCGGGCCGCGGCGACGCGGTAGTCGCCCAAGCCCTCGATCTCGACGGTGCGTGGGGTCGGGCCGAGCCCGGCACGGCTGAGCGCCACGAGCTGCTGGGCCGTCAGCTCGCCGACCGTCCGCCCGCTCTCGAGCCGGTTGACGACGATCTCGCCGTCGCGGCGCACGACGAGCAGCGACTCGCCACCTCCACCGGGGATCGGGCCGCCGTTGCCGCCGCCCGGGCCGCGAGGTCCGCCGGCGCGGACGAGGCTCGACGTGACGTCCTGGTCGATCTGGTTGAGCAGGTGGTTCTCGAGCGCGACGACGGTGAAGGTCGACGTCGCCACGGTGATGACGAGGAAGAGCCCGACGACGGCGGCGACGAGCTTCGTCGTCAGCGACCACCCGGAGGCGTCGAACCATGACCGGGTCCGCGGCGCCGAGGGGGACGTCGGCGCCGTCCCGGACGTCGCGGCCGGAGCCGGGGTCGTCCCGGACGTGCTCACGGTGCCGGCTTGAGGACGTAGCCCACGCCGCGCATCGTGTGGATCATCGGGTCGCGACCGGCGTCGATCTTCTTGCGCAGGTAGGAGATGTAGAGCTCGACGACGTTGGCCTGGCCGCCGAAGTCGTAGTTCCAGACCCGGTCGAGGATCTGGGCCTTGGAGAGCACACGCTTGGGGTTGCGCATGAGGTAGCGCAACAGCTCGAACTCGGTTGCAGTCAGAGCGATCTCGACACCGCCGCGGGTCACCTCGTGGCTGTCCTCGTCCATCGTGAGGTCGCCGACGACGAGCAGCGACGAGGAGTCCTCGGCGACGACGGTCGTGCGCCGCATGAGGGCGCGCAGCCGCGCGACGACCTCCTCGAGGCTGAACGGCTTGGTGACGTAGTCGTCGCCACCGGCGGTGAGCCCGGCGACGCGGTCCTCGACCGCGTCCTTCGCGGTGAGGAAGAGCACGGGCACGGCGTCGTTGTCGGCGCGCATCCGGCGCAGCACCTCGAGCCCGTCGAAGTCGGGGAGCATCATGTCGAGCACGACCGCGTCGGGCTGGAATTCGCGCGCGGCCTTGACCGCCTTGAGCCCGGTCCCGGCGGCGCGGACCTCCCACCCCTCGTAGCGCAGGGCCATCGACAGCAGCTCGGTGAGGTTGGACTCGTCGTCGACGACGAGGACGCGGACGGGGCTGCCGTCGGGTCGCTGCAGCCTGGCGGCGGAGGTCGGACTCGTGCTCATGCTTCCCAGTAGACCGGCGCGGGCTCGGTCCAGTCCATGAGTCCCCTGTGCGAAGCCTGTGAGTCGTTCCTCAGGGCTGGGGCGAGCTCAGCGCACCCCGACGAGCGGGACGTCGTGCTCGTCGGCCCACGCCTGCCACTCGGACGCCGACCGCGTCGCGAAGACGCCGGCCAGCCGTTCGCGCGTGAGCGCATCCGGCGCGAGGTCGAGCGCGCCGGCAAGTCGGGCGACGAAGTGCGGCTCGAGCGCGGCGAGCGCGACGTGTCCCTGCGCCGCGGCATACACGTCGTAGACCGGCAGTGCGCCGCCGATGGGCCCGTCAGGCGAGGTGAGCCCGTGGACGAGGGGTCGCGCGAGCGCGTCGGCGACGTCGGAGAGCGCGACCTCGCGACGGGATCCGCGGTCGGTGCGGGCCCGTTCGACGAGTGCCGCGCACACCTCGGCGACGACCCGCTCGGCGCCGGCGAGGTCCACGAAGGTCGTGGACGGCATACGTCCGTCCCGCAGGAGTCCGGCGCCGGCCTGGTAGGTGAGGTCGTGACCGGGGACCTCGGCTGCCGCTCCCGGCTGGCCGACGACGTCGACCTGGCAGAGCAGCGTATGCCGTCCGCCCACCGTCGCGTGGTCGAGCCCGAGCCGCGCGAGCGCCGACGGGCGAGAGCTCGTGACGAGGACGTCGGCCTCGCCGAGCAGGTCGTCGAGGCGTGCCCGGCCCTCGCCGGCCTTGAGGTCGAGGTGTTCGACGTCCTGGCCGGCGTGGAGCTCGGCGAAGTAGGCCGGGGCGTAGGCCTCGACCGGGTCGCCCGACGGCGGCAGGACGGTCGTCACGCTCGCGCCGAGCGCGGCCAGCCGCGCGACGGCGGCCGGCCCCGGCAGGTTGATCGCGACCGAGACGACGCGCACACCGTCGAGCGGCCCGGCCGTGGTCATGGTCAGGCCGCGCTGTCCACGAGGGTTCCCGACGCCGCGCGCTCGCGGAGCCACGTGGACGGGCGGAAGCGCTCGCCGTAGGTGTCGGCGAGCTCGTCGGCCCGGGCCACGAAGCCGGCGAGGCCGCCCTCGAAGTTCGTCATGAACGTCGCCGGCCCCCCGGTGTGCGGCGGGAAGCCGATGCCGAAGATGCCGCCGATGTTGGCCGACGGGGTGTCGCGCAGGACGCCCTCCTCGAAGCACGCCGCGGTCTCGAGCGCCATGCGGAAGAGGTAGCGGTCCTGCAGGTCGTGCATCGGGATCTGCGTGGCGCGGGTCCACCGCTCGCGCAGGCCGGGCCAGAGCACCTTGGGCTCGCCCTCGGAGTAGTCGTACATCCCGCTGCCCGCGGCGCGGCCCTTGCGTCCGAGCTCGACCATGGTGTCGATGAGCTCCTCGCCGGCGGACCGCTCGACGGTGCGGCCCTCGGCGGCTGCTGCCTTCTCCGCCTCGGCGCGGATGTGCTGGGTGAGCGTCAGCGACACCTCGTCGAGCATGGCCAGCGGGGGGGCGGGGAAGCCGGCCGTCGTGGCGGCCCGCTCGACGACCATCGGGTCGACACCCTCGGCGACGGCGGTGGCGCTCTCGACGATGAGGGTCCCGAAGACCCGGCTCGTGTAGAACCCGCGGCCGTCGCCGACGACGACCGGGATCTTGCGGATCTGCTGGACGAGGTCGACCGCACGGGCCGTCGCCTCGTCGGAGGTGTGCTCGCCGCGGATGATCTCGACGAGCCTCATCCTGTCGACGGGGCTGAAGAAGTGCAGCCCGATGACGTCGGCCGGGCGGCTGCTGAACGCCTGGAGCCCGGTGATCGGCAGCGTCGACGTGTTGGAGCAGAGGAGGGTGTCGGGTCCGACGACGGCCTCGACCTCGGCGAAGACCTTGGCCTTGAGGTCCTGGTCCTCGAAGACGGCCTCGACGACGACGTCGACCCCGGCGAGGTCGGCGGCGTCGGCGGTGGGCGTGATGCGGGCGAGGACGGCGTCACGCTCCTCCGCGGTCAGCCGACCCTTGGCGACCGTGGCGTCGAGCAGTGCGGCGGTGTGCGCCTTGCCCTTCTCGCCGCCCTCGAGGCTCACGTCCTTGAGGACGACGTCGATGCCGGAGGTGGCGCAGGCGTGGGCGATGCCGGCGCCCATCATGCCGGCGCCCAGGACGCCGACGCGCGAGACGGCGCGCCTCTCGACGCCCGCCGGACGCAGGGCGCCGCTGTTGATCGCCTGGAGGTCGAAGAAGAACGCCTGGATCATCGCCGTCGACTCGCGGCCCGCCGCCAGCCCGGCGAAGTACCGGGACTCGATCCGGCTCGCGGTGTCGACGTCGACCTGCGCTCCCTCGACGGCCGCCGAGAGGATCGCCCGCGGCGACCGGACCGGGCTGCCCTTGAGCTGCTTGCGCAGGGTGGCGGGGAACGCCGGGAGGTTGGCGGCGAACGCCGGGGTGGTCGGGGTGCCACCGGGGATGCGGAAGCCCTTGACGTCCCACGGCTGCGTGGCGGCAGACTCGTCGCCGGCGTGGTCGCGGATCCACTGCTTCGCCGCGGGCACGAGCTCCTCGCGGGTGGGGACGAGCTCGTCGACGACGCCCTTGGCGTGGGCGTCGGCCGGGGTGCGCTGCTGGCCCTGGAGCAGCCAGTCCATGAGCGCCTCGGAGATGCCGAGCATCCGCACGAGCCGGGTCACGCCACCGCCGCCGGGCAGGAGGCCGAGGGTCACCTCGGGCAGCCCCAGCTTGACGCGGTCGTCGTCGACGGCGATCCGGTGGTGGCAGGCGAGCGCGATCTCGAGGCCGCCGCCGAGGGCCGCGCCGTTGATGGCGGCGACGACCGGCCTGCCGAGGCGCTCGATGCGGCGCAGCTGGGCCTTGATCGCCTCGACCTCCTCGAAGGTCTCGCCGACGGTCTCGGGCGTCACCTTCTGCAGGTCGGTGAGGTTGCCTCCGGCGAAGAAGGTCTTCTTGCCGGAGGTGAGGACGACGCCGGTGATCTCGTCGCGCTCGGCCTCGAGCCGGTCGATGGTCTGGCCCATCGCGGCCTTGTATGCCGTGTTCATCGTGTTGGCGCCCGCGTCCGGGTCGTCCATCGTCAGGGTGACGATGCCCTCGTCGTCGCGCTCGTAGCGGATCATGTTCTCGCTCATGGGATCTGGAGTTCCTGTCGGGAGTTCCGGGAGTTCAGCAGTGCAAGGAGGCAGGCGGGGCGCGCTCAGACGCGCTCGACGACGGTGGCGATGCCCATGCCCGCGCCGATGCACAGGGTGGCGATGCCGCGCTCGAGGTCGCGGCGCTCGAGCTCGTCGACGAGGGTGCCGAGCACCATGGCGCCGGTCGCGCCGAGCGGGTGGCCCATGGCGATGGCGCCGCCGTTGACGTTGGTCTGCTCCTCGCTCCAGCCCATGTCGCGCATGAGCTTGAGGGCGACGGCGGCGAAGGCCTCGTTGATCTCGACGAGGTCGATGTCCTTCGCGGTCATGCCGACGCGGTCGAGCGCCTTGCGGCACGCGGGCGCCGGCCCGGTGAGCATGATCGTCGGCTCCGAGCCGACGACGGCGGTGGAGACGATGCGCGCCCGTGGGGTGAGGGCCATCTCGCGGCCGACCTCCTCGGTCCCGATGAGGAGGAGGGCGGCGCCGTCGACGATGCCCGAGGAGTTGCCGGCGTGGTGGACGTGGTCGATGCGGTCGACCGAGGGGTACTTCTCGGTCGCGACGAAGTCGAAGCCGCCCTTGTCACCGATGGCGGCGAACGAGGGGCGCAGCGCCGAGAGCGACTCGACGGTCGTGTCCGGGCGGATCGTCTCGTCGCGGTCGAGGACGGTGAGGCCGTTGGCGTCCTTGACCGGGACGACCGAGCGGGCGAAGTGGCCGGCCTCCCACGCGGCGGCAGCGCGGGCGTGGGACTGTGCGGCGAAGCGGTCGACCTCGGCGCGGTCGTAGCCCTCGAGGGTGGCGATGAGATCGGCGCCGATGCCCTGAGGCACGAAGTCGGTGGCGAGCGCCGTCGCCGGGTCCATCGCCCAGGCGCCGCCGTCGCTGCCCATCGGCACGCGCGACATCGATTCGACGCCGCCGGCGAGGATGAGGTCCTCGAAGCCCGAGCGGACCCGCGACGCGGCCTGGTTGACCGCCTCGAGCCCGGAGCCGCAGAACCGGTTGACCTGGACGCCGGCCACGGGCTCGGGCAGGCCGGCATACATCGCGGCGACGCGGGGGAGGACCGCTCCCTGGTCGCCGACCGGCGACACGATGCCGAGGACGATGTCGTCGATCTGCGCGGTGTCGAGACCGGGGTTGCGCTCGCGGACGGCGTCGACGAGGCCGGTGACGAGGTCGATCGGCTTGACCTCGTGGAGGGCTCCGGACGACTTGCCGCGACCGCGCGGGGTGCGGAGGGCGTCGTAGATGACGGCCTGGGACTGCTCGGGCATGGACCGGCTCCTTCGAGGGGGCGCGAGAGGGTTCGCCCAGCACGATACGCAGCCGAACCGGTGGGTAACCACCGTCCCGGTGCATCCCTCGTCACGTCGCGGTCAGCCCGCCGGCGCATGACGACGTCACCACGAGCACGAGGTCAGCGACGGCACTCCAGGTCGTCGAGGTCGACGGCGGCGGCCATCGCGGCGTAGCCCGCGTCGCCCGGGTGCAGGTGGTCGCCGCTGTCGTAGGCGGGGAGCATCCGCGTCGGGCGCTGCGGGTCGCGGACGGCGGCGTCGAAGTCGACGACGGCGTCGAACTCCCCGGTCGTGCGGATCCACTGGTTGACCTGGGTGCGGATCGACTCGCGCTGCGCCGACCACCGGCTGCCGCCCTCCCACGGGAGGATCGTGCCGCCGACGATGCAGATCCCACGGGCGTGGGCGCGGGCGGCGAGCTGGCGGTAGGCGTTGATGAGGTCGGCCGGCTTCGCCGCGAAGTCCCAGCGCAGGTCGTTGACGCCCTCGAGCACGACGACGGTGCCGACGCCGGGCTGGGCGAGCACGTCGCGGTCGAAGCGGGCGAGCGCGCTCACGCCGGAGCCGTCGGCGAGGACGCGGTTGCCCGAGATGCCCTCGTTCATGACGCCGAGCTGGAGTGGGGCCGGGCGGGCGAGGACGCGGTCGGCGAGGACGTCGGGCCAGCGGCGGTTGGCGCTCGTCGTCGACCTGTCGCCGTCGGTGATCGAGTCCCCGAGGGTGACGACGGTGTCGACCTGGTGCGGCGCCTCGACGACGGCCGACTCGACCCAGGCCCAGCTCGTCGTCGCTGTGGGGAAGGCCTCGGCGCCCTCGTCGGCAGCGTGGTCGCCCGCGGTCGAGACCCAGCTCGTCTGGTGGGCCAGCTTGTGGCCGCTCACGGTGCCGGCCTCGCCGACGACATGGATGCTCACGGCGAGCGTCGACCGCGCGGGCAGGTCGCCCGGCACCGGGTCGCTCAGCACCTCGGCGCCGACGGGGACGGTGACCGACGTGCTGTCACCGAACGTGAGCTGTCGGTTCGTGCCGGGCTCGACCGTGGCCCCCGTGGCCGACCGGCCGACCCACACGGAGTCGAAGGTCACCGGCACCGACCCGAAGGCGTTGGAGAGCGAGATCCGCAGATCGGAGCCGCCGACGCTCGTGTGGACGATGTTGCGCACGGTCTGGTCGGCGAGCGCGAACGCCGTCGTGTCGACCGCGGTCGCCCACGTCCCCACCTGCGTCGTCGGTGGACCGGCGACGGCCGGGGCCGACTGGGGCAGCAGCGCGACGGCGGCGGTCGTCGCGACCGCCGCGGCCCCGGCGACGAGGGTGGTCCGGGTGCTGCGGAGGAAGCTCACAGGAGAAGTACACCCCGATGTATGCCGTCCCGCCACAGGAACGGACCTCGCACACCGAACCCTCGCCGAGCGTTCGTCTGGAGGTCACTGCACGGCATACGAGGGCTTGCGTCCGCAACTGTGGTGGCCAGGGCGTCAGGTTGCCGGACGCAACGCGAGAGGCGCCGCCCCTCGAAGGGAAGCGGCGCCTCTCGGCGGGACAGTGAGTCGTCAGTCCATGCCGAGACGGGCCTTGAGCCCGTCGAGCTCGACCTGGAGCGCGGTGGGGAGGTTGTCGCCGAACTTGGCGAACCACTCCTCGATCTGCGGGATCTCGGCCTTCCACTCCTCGGGGTCGACGGTGAGTGCCTTGGCCAGCTCGTCGGGGTCCATGTCGAGACCGTCGGTGTCGAGCGACTCGGGCGTCGGCACGTGGCCGATCGGGGTCTCGACCGCGGTGGCCTTGCCCTCGATGCGCTCGATGGCCCACTTGAGGACGCGGCTGTTCTCGCCGAAGCCCGGCCACACGAAGTCGCCGTTCTCGTCGCGGCGGAACCAGTTGACGTAGAAGATCTTCGGCAGCTTGGTCGCGTCCGCGTCCTTGCCGATGTTGATCCAGTGCTGGAAGTAGTCGCCGGCGTTGTAGCCGATGAAGGGCAGCATCGCCATCGGGTCGCGGCGGACGACGCCGACCTCACCGGTGGCCGCGGCCGTCGTCTCGGACGAGAGCGTCGCACCCATGAAGGTGCCGTGCGTCCAGTCACGCGACTCGGTGACGAGCGGGACGGTCGTCTTGCGGCGGCCGCCGAAGAAGATCGCCGAGATCGGCACGCCGTTCGGGTCGTCGTACTCGGGCGCGAGGATGTCGCACTGCTTGATCGGGGTGCAGTAGCGCGAGTTGGCGTGGCTCGAGAGGACGCCGCGCTCGCCGTCGGCGGGGGTCCAGTCCTCGCCCTTCCAGCTCGTGGCGTGCTCAGGCGTGTTCTCGAGGCCCTCCCACCAGATGTCGCCGTCGTCGGTGAGGGCGACGTTGGTGAAGACCGAGTTGCCCTTGTTGATCGTCTTCATCGCGTTGGGGTTGGTGTGCTCGTTGGTGCCGGGCGCGACGCCGAAGAAGCCGAACTCGGGGTTGACGGCATACAGGCGTCCGTCCTTGCCGAAGCGCATCCAGGCGATGTCGTCGCCGAGGGTCTCGACCTTCCAGCCCGGGATCGTCGGCTCGAGCATCGCGAGGTTGGTCTTGCCGCAGGCGCTCGGGAAGCCGGCCGCGATGTAGTAGACCTGCTGCTCCGGCGAGGTGAGCTTGAGGATGAGCATGTGCTCGGCCATCCAGCCCTCGTCGCGCGCCATGACCGAGGCGATCCGCAGCGAGTAGCACTTCTTGCCGAGGAGGGCGTTGCCGCCGTAGCCCGAGCCGTAGGACCAGATCATCCGCTCCTCGGGGAACTGGACGATGTACTTCTCGGGGTTGCAGGGCCACGTCACGTCCTGCTGGCCGGGCTCGAGCGGGGCGCCGAGCGAGTGCAGGGCCGGGACGTACTTCGCGTCGTCACCGAGCTCCTCGATGCGCTGCAGGACCTCGGTGCCGCAGCGGGCCATGACGCGCATCGACGCGACGACGTACTCGCTGTCCGTGAGCTCGACGCCGAACATCGGGTTCTCGGACTCGAGGTGGCCCATGACGAACGGGATGACATACATGGTGCGGCCCTTCATGCAGCCGGCGTAGAGCCCGCGCATGAGGTCCTTCATCTCGTTCGGGTCCATCCAGTTGTTCGTCGGCCCGGAGTCCTTCTCGTCGACCGAGCAGATGAAGGTGCGATCCTCGACGCGCGCGACGTCGGTCGGGTCGGACGCGGCATAGAAGCTGTTGGGCTTCTTCTCCTCGTTGAGCCGCACGAAGGTGCCGGCGGCGACGAGCCGGTCGGTGAGGCGGGTCCACTCCTCGTCGGACCCGGTCACCCACACGACCTCGTCGGGGGTGGTCATCGCGGCGACCTCGTCGACCCAGGCCTGGAGGCCTGCGTGCGTGGTGCCCTGAACGGGTGCGGCGGGGGCGGTCATCTGCGTCCGTTGTCCTTCCGGTCCCGGGCGTGTGCCCGGCATGGTGGCCCGGTCGTTGCCGGAGCCACCTCGGAGGGGATCCGACTGACCTGCTGGATGTGCGCCACGGTACTCGCATCGTGAGACGCATCTTGTCCCACAGCGGAGTTCCGTGCCTCGCGCTCGAAGGAGCCCGTTTGTCCACCGTAGGAGGTCGACCGGACAGCCACGGCGGCGGAAAGGTTTCCGCATCTATGAGGTCCCTCACAGCCACGCCTACCTGCGGGTATGCCGTCCGCGCACCTCGACGCGGCGGCCCCTTGGAGCGCGTCGGTGGACGGATTTCTCGGACGGGCGGGTGCTCGCGTATGCTTTCCGATCGTTGCCCCGACAGGGTGCGACATGCGCCCGTAGCTCAACGGATAGAGCATCTGACTACGGATCAGAAGGTTAGGGGTTCGAATCCCTTCGGGCGCACTCTGTGTTGAGACAGAGAAGAAGCCCCGGCAGCGGAAACGCGGCCGGGGCTTCGTTCGTCCCGGCGAGGTGCGCCGAAGGGCCCCTCGCCGCGACCCGCCAGGACTGCGGTCAGCGGCGAGCGGGTGTTCGGCCCGGCCTGTGCCCAACCCTCACCTCGCCCGCGCGACAGGGGGATAGGGTTCGGTGTGCGAAAGATCTCGTCCTTTCCTCGAGGCCGGGCAGTCGCGGAGGAGGCGGACGATGCAGGACCAGCCGAAGGACCGCGAGGAGCCGGGCGATGAGCCCGTGGTCGACCTGACGACGCACCTCGAGCAGATCGCTGCGGCGATGACCGCAGGCGGTCGGCCGATCACGCCCGATGCGGTCGTCGAGACCGCGCTCCTCGCCGTGCCCCATGCCGAGCACGTCGGCATCACCCTGCTGCGCCCGAAGCGGCGACCGCGCTCGGCCGCGTCGACCGACGAGGTGCCGGTCCGGCTCGACGACCTGCAGTTCGACCTCGACGAGGGGCCCTGTCTCGACGCCGCCACCGGACCGCCGGTCATCGTCGCCGGGGACGTGGGCTCGGACGAGCGGTGGCCGCTCTACGGCCCGCGGTGCGTGGAGACGTCGGGCATCCGCTCGATGCTCTGCCTGCGGATGCCGCTCGGCGGCGAGGACCACGCTGGGATGAACTTCTACTCGAGCCGGGTCGACGCCTTCGGGGACGAGGACATCACTGCCGGGTCCCTGCTCATCCCCTTCGCGGCTCTCGTCCAGCAGGCCGACCTGCACCACGGGGACGTCGACAACCTCAGCACCGCCCTCGACAGCAGCCGGATGATCGGCACCGCCATCGGCATCCTCATGACAACGCACCGCGTCCGCGAGGACGAGGCGTTCGCCATGCTGCGGCGCACGAGCATGACCCTCAACCGCAAGCTGCGCGACGTTGCGGCGGACGTGACCTACAGCGGCAACCTGCCCGAGGAGCCGTCCTCGCGAGGCTGAGCTCGCCCGGCATACGGAAGGCCCCGGGAGCGTCGTGCTCCCGGGGCCCTTCCGTATGCCGTCCGCTCAGTCCGCGGTCTGCAGCGCCTTGACCTCGTCGCGCGCGGCGACGACGGAGCGGTGCTGGCGCGAGACGACGTCGCGGAAGCCGGCGCTGAGGTCCTTCTCGAGGGCCTTCTCGTACTCCGACACGGCGTGGTCCTCCCCGGTCACGACAGCGCCGAGGACGCTGCCGGCGTCGTCGCCGGTGAGCGCGTCCTTGAGCGCGATCCAGCCGCGGTGCACGGCCGCGGCGGCGGTCCCGCTCTCGTCGACGTCGTCGCCGTACTGGTGCCCGAGCGCCACGATCTCGCGCCGGAACTCGGCCCGCTGGCCGGCGAAGGTCTCGAGCACGCTGGCCCACTCCGCCCGGTCGCTGTCGCGCAGCTTCTTGGCGGCGTCGGCGTAGCCTCGCTCACCGTCCCGCAGGGTCTCGACCAGCTCCTCGGCAGCCTTCTCGTCGTCCGACATGGTGCTCCTTCCGTTGGGGTCACGCCCGGGGTCGGGCCTCCGGTCGACGCTACGTCAGCAGTCGGGTCGAAAGGGGCGCAGGGATGCGCTGACCTGCGAGGTCACGGACCGGCATACGGTGGGTGGATGGACTACAGGTACCTCGGCAACAGCGGCCTCAAGATCTCGGAGATCACCTACGGCAACTGGCTCACGCACGGGTCGCAGGTGGAGAACGACGCGGCGACGGAGTGCGTGCGCGCGGCGCTCGACGCCGGCATCAGCACCTTCGACACCGCCGACGTCTACGCCAACACCAAGGCGGAGACCGTCCTCGGCGAGGCGCTCAAGGGCGAGCGGCGCGAGGACCTCGAGATCTTCACGAAGGTCTACTGGCCCACCGGCCCCGGCGGCAAGAACGACAGCGGTCTCTCGCGCAAGCACGTCATGGAGTCGATCAACGGGTCCCTCACGCGGCTGCAGACCGACTACGTCGACCTCTACCAGGCGCACCGCTACGACACCGAGACCCCGCTCGAGGAGACGATGCAGGCCTTCGCCGACATCGTCCGGCAGGGCAAGGCGCTCTACATCGGCGTGAGCGAGTGGACCGCCGACCAGATCCGCGAGGGCGTGCGGCTCAGCAAGGAGCTCGGCTTCCAGCTCGTGTCGAGCCAGCCGCAGTACTCGATGCTGTGGCGGGTCATCGAGGACGAGGTCGTGCCGACCAGCGCCGAGCTCGGCGTGAGCCAGATCGTTTGGAGCCCGATCGCGCAGGGCGTGCTCACTGGCAAGTACGAGCCCGGCCAGGCCCCGCCGGCGGGGTCGCGGGCCACCGACGAGAAGGGCGGCGCCGACATGATCAAGCGGTTCATGAACGACGACGTCCTCATCCGCGTGCAGGGGCTGCGCCCGCTCGCCGACGAGGCGGGCCTGACGATGGCCCAGCTCGCCGTCGCCTGGGTGCTCCAGAACGACAACGTCGCCGCGGCCCTCGTCGGGGCCTCACGTCCGGAGCAGGTGCACGAGAACGTCAAGGCCGCCGGCGTGCGGCTCGAGCCCGAGCTCATGACCCGGATCGACGAGGTCCTCGGGGACGTCGTCGAGCGCGACCCGGGCAAGACCGCAGAGAACGCACCGAAGAGCCGCCCGGCCTGACGCGGGGGCGCTCACCGGACGGCCATCGGCCGCGGTCCTCCGACGGCCGGACGGCGACGGGGTGGCACGATCGAGAGTTGTCCGAACACCAGACCCCAGGAGGAGCGCGATGGACGTGCGTCCGAGCAGACCCCGTGCCCGGGCCGCGTTCTCGCTGGCGTGGCACCACCCGGTGACCGCGCTCGCCGCGAAGTCCGCAGCCTCGGCCGGGCTCGCGTTCTGGCTCGGCGGGCTGCTGCCCGGCGACCTCGGCGAGTACCGCTACTACGCAGCGCTCGGCGCCTACTCGGTCATCTATCCGAGCGTCTCCGACTCCGTCGTGCAGGGTGCCCGTGCGGTGGTCGGAGTGCTGCTCGGAGCCCTCCTCGCGATGGGGCTGCAGCTCACGGCGTGGACGAACCCAATCACCGTCGGCCTCGCGGTCGGACTCGGGGTGGTCGTCGGCGCGTGGCGGTGGCTGCGCGACCAGACGACCTGGGTGCCGGTGGTCGCGCTCTTCGTCCTCGCGGTCGGGGGTGCCCGGCCCGAGGGCTACGTCGAGGCCTACGTCGTGCAGATCGTCCTCGGCGCCGTCGTCGGGACGGTCGTCAACTTCGTGGCCTTCGCGCCCCTGCCGCTGCACGAGCTGCAGACGTCGACGACCGCCCTGCGCCGTGAGCTCGCCCGCCAGCTGCGCGCCGTGGCCAACGCCCTCGCCGACGACGGAGGCCGACAGGAGGACAACGTCCTCGCGACGTTGCCCGACGTCGGCCCGGCGCGCGAGCGGGTCCGGCTCGCCATCGCCGAGGCGAGGAGCGCTCGCAGGGCCAACCCCCGAGCACCGCGCACCGCCCACATCCACCGGGCCCTCTTCGACCTCGGCGAGACGCTGCAGCGGTGCAGCACCGCGGTGGAGTCGATGGCCATCGTCGTCCTCGACCCCAGCGCCGCGGAGCTGCCCGACGACCTCCGCCGCCGCACGGCGGACCTCATGACCGCGCTCGCCACGCTCTTCGAGGCGGTCGGCGACGAGGTGCCCGACGAGCGGCACGTCGCGCAGGCGCGCCACGCCGTCGACGGGCTCATCGAAAGCGTCGAGGCCGAGAACGGCGCGGGACGTGAGAGCCGCTACGTCGCAGGTGCCGCCGCCGTCTCCGGGCTGCGGTGTCTCGAGGCGTTCGTCACGGCGCAGCGCCGGTCCGGCGCCGATGCCACGGTCGTCCCGGGCCCGCCGCCGCTCCAGCCCTGAGGCCGATCGGCGCTGCGGGGGCCCTTGACCGGCCCTGACCGGCCCGGACCGGCCCGGACCGGGGCCGCCCGGACCGGGCGGACGGTGGCCGGACGGTGGCCGGCCGAGGTCGGGCAAACCCGTCGGGTCGCAAAGCCGATGCCGGCCTCGCGTCAGGGCAGAGTGTGGCGACATGGCAACCGACACGCAGATCACCGAGTCCGGCGAGACGGCGACAAGGCTCAGACGGAGCATCACGCCGCTCCTGCTCTTCTTCTTCATCGTGGGCGACACCCTCGGGGCGGGCATCTACACGCTCGTCGGGAGCATGGCGAACGACGTCGGTGGCGCCATCTGGCTGCCGCTCGTCTTCGCGCTCGTTCTGGCCCTCCTCACGGCCGGCACCTACGCCGAGCTCATCACGAAGTACCCGCACGCCGGTGGTGCCGCCCGCTACGCCGAGCGCGCCTTCGACAAGCCGTTCGTCACGTTCCTCATCGGCTGGCTCATGCTGTCGTCGGGGATCACGACCTCCGCGGCTCTGGCGAACGCCTTTGCGGGCGACTACCTCAAGGCGCTCGTCGACCTGCCTGCCATCCCGGTGACGCTCGTCTTCATCGCCGCCCTCATCGCGATCAACCTTCGGGGCGTGCGCGAGTCGCTCATGGCCAACGTCGGCGCGACCGTCATCGAGATGACCGGCCTCATCATCATCATCGTCGTGGCGGCCATCGTCTTCGGGAACGGCGACGCCGACACGGGCCGGCTCACGACCTTCGCCGAGGGCGTCACCCCGCTCCAGGGCGCCTTCGCCGCGACGGTCACGGCGTTCTTCTCGTTCCTCGGGTTCGAGGCCGCGGCCAACATGGCCGAGGAGGTCAAGGAGCCGACGAAGGCCTACCCGCGGGCCCTCTTCGGCGCCATCCTCACCGCCGCCGTCATCTACCTGCTCATCGCCCTCGGTGCCGCTGCAGTGGTCCCGACGGGCGACCTCGCCTCCTCCGAGGGCCCCCTGCTCGAGGTCATCACGTTCTCGGGGCTCAACTTCCCGTCGTGGCTCTTCGGCGCCATCGCGCTCGTCGCGATCGGCAACGGTGCGCTGCTCTTCATGGTCATGGCGAGCCGCGCGACCTACGGCCTCGCCGAGTGCGGCCTGCTGCCGAGCGTCTTCGGCAAGGTCGCCTCGACCCGTCGCACCCCGTGGGTCGCGATCCTCGTCATCGGCGCGATGACGATGGTCATGAGCTTCGTCGGTGACGTCGGCACGCTCGCGGACACGACGGTGCTCCTCCTCGTGCTCGTCTTCATCTCGGCGAACGTCTCGGTGCTCGTGCTCAAGAAGGACACGGTGGAGCACAAGTACTTCCGCACCCCGTCGATCGTCTCGGTCATCGCGCTCGTCGCGAGCGTCGCCCTGCTCACCCAGCAGAGCCTGCAGACGTGGCTCATCAGCGGTGCCTACGTCGTCGTCGGCACCGTCCTCTTCCTCATCGCCCGGGCTGCCCGCGCCCGCGAGGGTGACGTGGAGAAGGCCCACCTCGGGGACGACACGGAGATCTGACCCTCGGGCGAGTCACCACGTCGACCGGCCCCCAGCTCGCGAGAGGTGGGGGCCGTTCGTGTGCCCGAGGCGGTTCGAGCCGCTGGTGCCGGGGTAGGTGGCTGGCAGACCCGACCCGAGGAGCAGCCGTGCCCACGTCTTCGCACACCGGTGCCCAGCCCGACCCGTCCGGAATGTCCGACGAGTCCGGCCTGTCCGCGTCGAACGCCGCGCCCCGCAGCCCGGGTCGCGACTGGCACGGAGGGCACGTCGTCGTCACGGGCGGGGCGGGCTTCCTCGGCAGCCACCTCTGCGAGGCCCTGCTCGACGCCGGGGCGGTCGTCACGTGCCTCGACAACTTCGTCACCGGCTCGCGCGACAACGTCGCGCACCTGCTCGGCCGCGAGGGGTTCCGGGTGGTCCCGTGCGACGTCACCGACTTCGTGCACGTCCCCGGTCACGTCGACACCGTGCTGCACTTCGCGTCGCCGGCGTCGCCGGTGGACTACCTCAAGATCCCGATCGAGACCCTCAAGGTGGGGGCGATCGGCACGTGGCACGCACTGGGACTGGCCAAGGAGAAGGGCGCCCGCTTCGTCCTCGCCTCGACGTCCGAGGTCTACGGTGACCCGCAGGTCCACCCCCAGGGTGAGGGCTACTGGGGGCACGTCAACCCCATCGGGCCCCGAGGGGTCTACGACGAGGGCAAGCGCTACGGCGAGGCGCTCGTCACGGCATACCGGAGCCATGAGGGGGTCGACGCCGGGATCGTGCGGATCTTCAACACCTACGGACCGCGGATGCGGCCCTACGACGGCCGGGCGATCCCGACGTTCATCCGGCAGGCGCTGCTCGAGCAGCCCATCACGGTGGCCGGCGACGGTTCGCAGACGCGCTCCGTGTGCTTCGTCGACGACCTCGTCGCAGGCATCCTCGCCTTCGCCGCCTGCGACTCCCCGGGCCCGGTGAACCTCGGCAACCCGGAGGAGATGTCGGTCCTGCGCATCGCCCAGGACGTCGTCGCCGTCACCGGCTCGCGCTCCGAGGTGAAGTTCGTCGACCTCCCCGTCGACGACCCGCGCGTGCGCCGGCCCGACACGACACGTGCGACCGAGCTGCTGGGCTGGCAGCCGCGGACGCCGTGGCGGACCGGACTGCAGCAGACCGTCGAGTGGTTCAGGGGACTCGAGCTCGAGGCGGGCTGAGGGCCGGCTCGTCCAGGAGCGAGGCGGCCGCGGCAAGGACCTCGTCGACCGTGATGGCGGCCAGTCGGGGGTCGAGCTCGCTGCCGTGGGGGTCGCCGGGGCCGTCGGACGCCTCGGGGCGCCAGAGGACGCGGTGCAGCGTCGGGTCGATGCGTGGCCCCCACGCCGCTGGTGCCACCGGGCCGAAGAGCAGGACGGACGGGGTGGCGCGGGCGGTCGCGAGGTGAGCGGTGCCGGTGTCCCCGCAGAGCACCAGGTCCGCCGAGCCGACGAGCTCGTCCAGTCCGGCGAGATCGTCCTCGCCGCAACGGTTCTCGACGCCCGGAGCTGCTGCGACCTGCTCGCACAGCTCGCGCTCCGGGGCCGTCCCGGTGACGACGACGGCACGACCCCGCCCGGCCATCGCACCGGCCACCTCGGCCCAGCGGGCGGCAGGCCACCGACGTGACGGCGATGCCGCACCGGGGTGGACGACGACGTGGTGCCCGCGGCGCCCGACCGGCCCGAGCCGGAGGTCCTCCGGGGAGCAGAAGCCGCCCGCCTCGCGGACGAGCCGGACCCACCGGTCGACCTCGTGGTCCTCGTCAGGCCAGGGCAGCCCGTCGTCCACGCCCGCCTCGTCGCACCGGAATGCCACGAGCTCGGCCGGAGCGAGGTCGAGGAGCAGCCGGTGGCTCTCAGGGCCGCGCCCGTGAAGATTGACCGCGACGTCGGGTGGCGGCCCGTCCCACTCCAGCGGCTCGAGCCCACGGGTGGGCAGCACGCGGTCGACCACCGCGAGCGACCGCAGCCAGCCGCCCACCTCCGGAGGCGCGGCGAGCACGAGCTCGGCCTCGGGCCAGCGGCGCCGGACCCCGCGCAGGGCCGGGACGCCGGTGAGGGCGTCGCCGAGCCCCAGCGCGCGCAGGACGAGGACGGTGCTCACGGCCAGGACGGCTCCGTCGAGCTGGCGACGACGAGCTCGCGCACCTCGCAGCCGGGGGGCTGGCGCAGGGCGAACGTGACGACCTCGGCCACGTCCGCAGGGTCGTTGAGCTGCGCGTCCGGCCCAGGCTTGTACTGCTCCGTCCGGCCGTCGAAGAAGTGCGTCCGCATGCCGCCGGGCACGAGCAGGGTGACCCCGACCCGGCCGGCGAGCTCCATGGCGAGCGCCCGCGTGAACCCCACGACCCCGAACTTCGAGGCGCAGTATGCCGTCGCGTCACCTGCCGCTCGCAGGCCGAGGGTCGACGCCACCGTGACGACGGTGCCGCCCGCCTCCTCCAGGGCGGGCAGGCAGGCCCTGATGACGGCCGCCGTGCCGAGGAGGTTGACCCTGACGACGCGCTCCCACGCGTCGACGGGGATCTCGCCGAGCGGCCCGCACGCGTCGGTGCCGGCGGCCGTGACGACGGCCGACGGCGGGCCCACCCTCTCGGTGAGGTCGGCGACCGCCCGCTCGGCCGCAGCCGAGTCGGAGAGGTCGGCGACGGCATACGGGATCGACGTGTCCTCGGGCGGGGCGATGTCGATGACGGCCGGTCGGCCGCCCGCCTTGGCGACGGCGGCGACGACGGCGGCACCGAGGCCGCTGGATCCGCCGGTGACGTAGACGGTGCCGAGGGGTCGTTCAGCTGGCACGGTGGCCTCCTTGGGTGAGCCGGGTGATGGTGGCGGTCGTCGACCGCCCGGGGAGCTGGGGAAGGGTCTGCACGCGGCCGCCCCACGAGCGGACGACCGGTGTCTCGGGGAGGTCGTCGACGGCGTAGTCGCCGCCCTTGACCCAGACGTCGGGGCGAAGGTGCCTCAGGGCATCGATGGGCGTGTCCTCGTCGAAGACGACGACCCGGTCGACGCAGGCGAGGGCCGAGAGGACCGCCGCCCGGTCCTCGACGGTGTTGACCGGCCGGCCGGTGCCCTTGAGGCGGCGGACGGAGCGGTCGCTGTTGAGGAGCACGACGAGCTCGTCACCGAGGGCGGCGGCGGCGGTGAGGGTCTCGACGTGACCGGCGTGCAGGACGTCGAAGCAGCCGCCGCTGGCGACGACGGTGCGAGGAGGGGCCGGCGCGGTCGCGGCCGCCCTGGCCGCACGCCATCCCGCCGCCCCGCCGGCGGCGACGAACTCGCCCGCCGCGGCGACGGCGCTCTCCACCGCCTCCTCGGCGCCGCTGCCCCGGCCGAGGGCCAGTGCACAGGTCGAGGCGAAGCGGTCGCCGGCCCCGCACGGGTCGCCCGAGGCGGGCTCGGCCGACACGAGCAACGGGTTCGCGTCGTCCCGCGCCAGCCAGGCCCCCGACTCGCCGCACGTCACGGCGACGGCGTCGACGGTCCAGGACACGCGCAGCTCCTCGGCGAGCTCGTCACCCGAGCCGTCGGGATGACCGCAGGTGGCTCGCGCCTCGTCGAGGTTGGGCGTGACGAGGGCGCAGCCGGGCACCGGCGGACCGCCCTTCGGGTGCGGGTCCCACACCACCGGTGCGTGCGCTGCCCTCGCGCCGAGCGCTGCCCGCACCTCGGGGTCGGCGCTCGTCCCGGCGCCGTAGCAGGAGACGAGCACGACGTCGGCGTCCTCGATCGCGTCCCGGGCCTCCGGTGACAGGGCGCCGGTGGGTGCTGCCGGGCCGCCGCGGTCGAGACGCAGCAGCGACTGGCCGGCGGCCCGGACCCGGCACTTCTCGCGCGTGGGACCGTCCTGCCCCAGCGCGACGACACGGACCCCGGCCTCGCCGAGCAGCGCCACGAGCAGCGCGCCGGGCTCGTCGTCCGCGACGGGGCAGACGAGGGTCACGTCGGCGCCGTCACCGGCGGCGAGCACCGCCGTCAGCCCGGCGCCCCCGGGTGACGTCTGCTCGCGGTCGAGGTCGACCACGGGGACGGGCGCGTCGGGGCAGATGCGCTCGACGGTGCCGAGGAGGTCGCGGTCGAGCACGACGTCCCCGACGACGGTCAGTCGGATCCCCTGCGCCACGTCAGGGTGCTCCCGCCGCCGTCATGGCCCCGCGTGCGGACAGCGAGGCGTCGAGGGCGGCGCACAGCGCGTGCACCGCGACGAGCTGGACCTCCTGAACCGCGGCGGTGGAGGGCGCCGACAGGGTGAGGGCCTCGTCGGCGAGGCTCGCGAGCGGGTTCGGCGCCGGGCCGGTCATCGCCCAGACGCTCATCCCGATCTCGTGTCCACGCTTGGCGGCGTGCAGGACGTTGCTGCTCGACCCGCTCGTCGAGAGGAGCACGAGGATGTCGCCGGGGCGGCCGTGGGCCTCGACCTGACGGGCGAAGACCTCGTCGGGCCCGTAGTCGTTGAGGATCGCGGTGAGGCTCGACGTCTCGGCGGTGAGCGCGATGGCAGACAGCGGTCGACGCTCGTCGCGGTAGCGGCCGACGAGCTCGGCGGTGAGGTGCTGCGCCTCCGCGGCGCTGCCACCGTTGCCTGCGGCGAGCAGCCGGCTGCCGCCGACGAGGGCGGTCGCGAGGCGCTCACCCCACGAGCGGATGAGGGCCGCCTGGCCGAGCAGGGAGTCCATGCCCGCGCGCAGCTCGCCCGTGTGCGACTCGAGCCACTCCCGCGTCTCGCAGGTCGCCTCGACGGTGGGTCGGCACAGCTGCGCGAGGGCGTCCTCGGTGTGCCGGGCGACGACCGACCAGTCGAAGCGCTCGACAGCACGGGCCCGCGCCGCGGCACCCCAGCGGGTGCGGAGGTCATCGTCGCCGAGGACCTCCTGGAGCGCACCGACGAGGGCGCTGACGTCATGGGGCGGCACGAGGCGGCCGGTCACCCCGTCACAGACCGAGTCGAGCAGCCCGCCGACGGCGGTGCCGACGAGGGGGCGCCCGCTGGCCGCGGCCTCGAGGGGCGTGATCCCGAACGGCTCGTACCACGGCGTGGCCAGCACGACGTCGGCGAAGCGGTACCACGCCGGCATCTCGTCCTGGGGGACCTGGCCGACGAGGTGCACGCGGTCCAAGACGCCGCACTCCTGCGCGACCAGGCGCAAGCGACGGACCTCGGCGTCGGTGTCGAGACGGTCCTGGGCGCCGCCACCGATGACGAAGAGCTGTGCCTCTGGCAGGTGGGCGAGGGCGCGGACGGCCTCGTCGAAGCCCTTGCGGGGCACGAGACGGCCCGCCGCCAGGAGCCGTGGGCCCGGCGGGAGCGCGTCCAGATCCAGCCCCCCCGGGACCCGGCTCGGGACGGCGGGGCCGAGCGGGGTGAACTGCGTGGTGTCGACGCCACAGGGGACGACCCGCACCCTCGCGGCCGCGACGCCCATGAGGTCGAGCTCGCGGACCTCGTCGCGGCAGGTGGCGATGAGCAGGTCGACGTCACGGCCGATCCGCTGCTCGAGGCTGATGCGGTGCGGCGGGCTCGTGTCCGCCCGCCCCTGGTGCCGGCGCTTGACGGTGCCGAGCGCGTGGAACGTCTGTGCGACAGGGACATTGAGTCCGCGCGTGGCGCGTAGCGACGCGAGCCCCGACATCCAGAAGTGCGCGTGGACGACGTCCGGCAGCCCGTGCCGCTCCCAGTCCCGGCGCATCCAGTCGCCGAACGCGTCCATGAGGGGCAGGAGGTCGTCCTTGGGCACCGGCCGCGCCGGGCCGACGGGGACGTGCACGACGTGGGCTCCCGGACCGAGCTCGACGCGCTCGGCGAGGTCGGGGTCGTCCCGCCGGGTGTAGACGTCGACCTCGTGGCCCAGACGGGCCAGCTCCCGGGCGAGGGCGGCGACGTGGACGTTCTGTCCTCCGGCGTCGACACCGCCGAGGACGGCGAGCGGACTGGCGTGCTCCGAGACCATGGTGATCTTCACGACGCAACCTCCTTGAGGATCTGGTCCCAGTCCGCGAGGAAGCGGTCGAGACCGTAGTGGGCGAGGACGTGCTCGCGGGCGGCAAGGCCGCGGTCGCGGGCCTCGAGGGGGTCGTCGAGCCAGCGGGCCGCGGTGCGGCGCAGCAGGTCGAGGTCGTTGGTGACGAGACCGGCGGCCGGGGGCACGGCGCGGTGGTGCTCGGTCGTCGCGAGCGCGAGCACCGGCATCCCGAGCGACATGGCCTCGAGCAGCGAGAGGCCGAGGCTCGTCCAGCGGTAGGGGTGCAGATAGGCGCGGTGCCGGCCGAGGCGCGCGTGCAGCGACGCCTGGACGAGGTCGTGGCACCGGCTCCGGCCCAGGCCCGCGAGCCCGTCCTGCTCGGCCCGGGCGCCGAGCTCGTCGGTGCCCATCCCGTAGGCGGTGACGGGCAGGTCGCGCGCGAGGTCGAGGACGATGTCGGTGCCGGCGACCCGCCAGCGCCGCACCGGCTCGTTGACGACGATCGCCAGGTCGGCCTCCTCGCCGGTCCAGCGGTACCCCGCGTCCGCGACGCCGTGCTCGACGACCGACGTCACCGCGTCGCCGCAGTCCCAGGCCATCGCGTTGAACTGGGTGACGTGCACGACCGGCAGCCCGGCCAGGTCGGGCTCCGTGGTCACCGGGTGCTCGCTCCGCACCGCGTGGCCGGTCGGCGCGTTGTGCTCGAGGTAGACGGCGGGGACGTCGTGACCGACCCGCAGCCCGGTCCAGGACCGGAGCAGCTCGGCCTCGTGCGGTCGCTGCAGGACGACGACGTCGACGCCCTCGGCGAGGAGCGCCTCCGGGCCGACCTCGCGGACGGAGGCCGGCCAGTCCCAGGTCTGCGCCCGCCCGCGCCCGTCGGGCCCGCGGTTAGGCACCACCGGGACGACGTAGTCGTGGCCGCCGGAGACGAAGGACGTGGTCCACGAGCCGTGGACGTGCCAGAGGAGGACCTTCACGACGCCCCCTCCGCCCAAGCCGCGTGGACCGGAGCCGTCGTCGGTATGCCGGCCAGCCGCCTCACGGCGTCGCTCACGTCGGTGGCCGAGACCGTCGACAGGCACGGGTGCCCGGGGACCGGGCATTCGCGTGCGCGGGTGCCTCGGCACGCCGCGTGCTGGTCTCCGAGCACGACGTGCGGGACGCCCCACGGCCTCCACCGCTCGAGCGGCACGACCGGGCTGAAAAGGCTGACGACAGGAGTGCCCACCGCGGCGGCGAGGTGCGCCGGGCCGGTGTTGCCGACGACGACCGCCACGGCTCCGGCGATCTCCGCCGCGAGCTCCGCGAGGGAGGTGTGCCCGGCCAGGCAGGTGGCGCCGTCAGGCGTCGCCGCGATGCAGGCCTCCCGCTCGGCGGGACCGCCCGTGACGACGACGTCCCAGCCGTCCGCGAGCAGGGCCAGCGCGGCGGCCCGGGCGAGCCCGGGACCCATCGCGCGACTCGGCACGGAGGCGCCCGGGTGGACGACGACACGCCCCCGTCCGCCGCCGTCGGCGCGCGGGGAGACGGGCAGGGGCCGCAGCCGGAGCCGACCGTCGTCACCGGACGGCAGTGGGAACCCGGCCGCCTCGGCCAGGCGGAGCGCCGCGGCCACCTCGTGACCGCCGTCGGGCCCGCCGTCGTCGTCGCGGCCCGGCAGGCGGCGGTGGCGCACGTCGAGCAGGCTGCCCGGGTGGTCGTCCGACGTCGCCGCGACGGCGGCGATGCCGGCCAGCCGTGCGACGAGCGCCATCGGCAGCGGGCTCTGGTGGTAGGAGGTGAAGACCACCGCGGTGTCGTGGTGCCTCGCCCGCAGGTCCTCGACGAGGGACAGCACGGCTCTGGGGTCCACCGGGGCCGGGTCGAGCCCGGTCCACGACGGGTCGAGGACGAGCACCTCGTCGATGCCCGGCAGGAGCCTCGCGGCCTCGAGGCCGGTCGGGGCGACGAGCAGGTCGAGCCGGCTGCTGCCGGCGCGCAGTGCCCGGAGTGCAGGGCCCATGAGGAGGACGTCACCGTCGCTGTCGAGACGGACGGCGAGGGTGCGGGGAAGGTCAGCCATGCATGCCTCCGAGGGCCAGCTCGACCGCCGACACGAGGTCGGTCGCGACGACCGGCGCGTCCCGGACCTCCTCCGGCAGCGTCGCCGCAGTGGGCACGAGCACCGCCGAGGCGCCGGCCGCCCGGGCAGCCAGCACGTCGGACCCGATGTCGCCGACGACGACGCAGTCACGCGGGTGGACGCCGAGGTCGCGGGCTGCGGCGAGCACGAGCCCCGGCGCCGGCTTGCGGCAGTCGCAGCCGTCGGTGGTGCCGTGCGGGCAGACCCGCCACGTGCCGAACGGCCCGAGCCGGGCCTCGACCTCGGTGTTGACCGCCTGGACGTCCGCCAGGCTGAGCAGGCCGCGAGCCACGCCCGACTGGTTGCTGACGACGCCGAGCCGGAGCCCGGCGCGACGGGCACGCGCCAGGGCCTCCGCCGCACCCGGCACCGGCGACACGCGTTGCGGGTCGCCGTTGTAGGGCACGTCCTCGACGAGCGTGCCGTCACGGTCGAAGAGGATCGCGCGCGGTGCGGGCCGCCACGGCTGCGCCGACCGGTGCCGCCACCAGCCGCGGACCCGGTGGGCCACCGCGGCGACGGGGATGGCCGCGCTCGTCCACAGCATCTCGCCCACCTCGCGGGCGTCCCTCGGTCCCGGCGCGATGCGCCGCGCGGCGAAGTCGGCCGTGAGGATCCCGTATGCCGTCGCGCCGGCTGCCGCCGCCACCTTCCCGCTCCGTGAGCGCGAGAACGCCGCACCGGCGAGGGCCACGGCAGCGGCCGCCGTGGTGGCGACGTGCCAGGGGAGGCGCCCGTGGCCGACCTCGGCCACAACACGCCACTGCCGTCCGTGGAGCCGGCGCATGAGGGCGTCGTCGGCGTTGCCGCGCTGTGCCCTCAGGCTGGCGCCACGGTCGCTCGGTCGCACGGGGTGGGTCGTCGAGCGCTGCCCGACCGTCAGCGTCCAGCCCGCCCTCATCACGCGCAGGGCGAGGTCGGCGTCCTCCCGGTAGGCGCGGGGGAAGCGCTCGTCGAAGCCGTCGACCTCGAGCAGCGCCTCACGGCGGTAGGCCATGTCGGCGGTCGCCCAGCGCGCCTGCTCGAGGCCTGCGGTCGAGCGCTCCCAGTCGGTGGGGCGCCGGTCCCGGGGGAGCGGGACGTGCAGCCGCCCCTGCACGGCTGCACTGGTCTGGGGCGCCGCGAGGAGGTCGGCGACGAGGCCGTCGACCCAGCCGTCCGGCAGCAGCACGTCGTCGTCGACGAAGCAGACCCACGGGGTGTGGCAGAGCCGCCAGCCGAGGTTGCGGGCGGCGGCCGGGCCGCGGCCGAGCCCCGGCACGACGCGGGCCCGGAGCTGCCGCATCAGCCCTGCCGGGACGTCGAGGGGACCGTCCGGCGCCGGGCGGTCGTCGACGACGACGACCTCCACCGGCCTCGGCTCGCCCTGGGCAGCGAGGGTCTCGAGCAGGCGCACGAGGCTCGGTCGTCCCACGGTCGGGACGACGACGGCATACGACAGGGTCTCGGTCCCGGTCATCGGGAGCCGCCGGCGAAGAGGTCGCTCCGCCGCACGAAGTGCGGACCGAGCACGAGGGCGTCGACGGGTGCGGACCCGAAGAGCTCGAGGGCGTCGCGCGGGTCGTCGACCATGGGACGGCCGGCGGTGTTGAGGCTCGTGTTGACGACGACCGGCAGCCCGGTGCGGGACTCGAAGGCGCGCAGCAGCGCGGCGACCCGCGGGGTCGTGGCGTCGTCGATGGTCTGGATGCGGGCCGTGCCGTCGACGTGGACGACGGCCGGGATGCGGTCGCGCCACGCGGGGTCGACGGAGTGCACGAAGAGCATGTAGGGGGAGGGGATCGGGCCGTCCGAGAAGATCTGGGCGGCGCGCTCGGCGAGCACCATCGGCGCGACCGGGCGGAACTGCTCGCGCCCCTTGACGTCGTTGAGCCGCTCGAGGTTCGACGCACGACCCGGGTGGGCCATGAGCGAGCGGTGGCCCAGGGCGCGCGGCCCGAACTCGCTGCGCCCGTCGAACCACGCGAGCACCCCGTCGGATGCCAGCACGTCGGCAGCCGCGGCGGCGAGGTCGTCGGGGGTGGTGAACGGCACGGCCGCGGCACGGAGCCAGCCCGCGAGCTCGTCGTCGGACCAGCCACGGCCCAGCGCGGCGGTCGCCATGGGGTCGGCCGGCGCGTCGTCGTCGGCGGTGACCTGGAGCGCGGCCCCCAGCGCGGTGCCCGCGTCGCCGGCAGCGGGCTGCACCCACACGTCGTCGAAGGCCGTCCCGCGCCAGATCCGGCTGTTGGCCACGCAGTTGAGCGCCGTGCCGCCCGCCATCGCGAGCGTGGAGTCGCCGGTCACCGAGTGCAGCCACTGGGCAAGGTCGACGAGCACCTCCTCGACGACGGCCTGCACGGAGCAGGCGAGGTCGGCGTAGGGCGCGGGCCAGTCGGTCTCGCCGCCGGCGCGGGCCGGGACGAGCTCGGACCAGTCGGGCGCGAGGGCGACGAAGCCACCGTCGCCGGTCGCGTGGATGTGCTCACGCAGGCGCTCGAGGTGGACCGGACGGCCGTAGGACGCGAGGGCCATGACCTTGTACTCGTCGGAGGAGTGCAGGAACCCGAGGTGGGTCGTGAGCGACTCGTAGACGAGCCCGAGGGAGTGCGGCAGCGACTGCGCCGCCAGGGTCTCGAGCCGCCCGTGCTCGTAGCGTCCGGCGAGGTGGGACGCCTGCTCGCCGCGGCCGTCGAGGACGAGGACGCTGCAGGGTCGGCCGTCGCCCGAGAAGGGTCCGGCGAGGGCCGCCGACGCCGCGTGGGCGACGTGGTGCGGCACGAAGCGGACCTTCTCGCGGTCGAGCCCCGGCAAGGAGGCCGCGAGGAAGCCCGGCGCCGACTCGGCGTAGCGCAGCCGCAGGTGGTCCCACGGGTCGTTCAGTCCCATGTCCTCGGCGGGCTTCGCCAGCGACGGGTCGAACGAGTACGCCACCGCGTCGAGGTCACCGGGCGCCAGGCCAGCCTCCTCGAGGCACCACGCCATCGCCCGGTCGGGGAGCTCCCAGGCCGAGAACGGCACCGGTCGCTTGCCGTGCTTGCGCCGCGAGAAGCGCTCCTCCTCGGCAGCCGCCACGATGCGCCCGTCGACGACGAGGGCCGCCGACGGGTCGTGGAAGAGGGCGTTGACTCCCAGAACACGCATGGAGCGCTCCTACCCCGGAGAAGCGGTTCTCACTCCCCCGGAGAGTCGGCCCTCGGCGGTGCGTGGTACGACGGCCCCAGGGGCCGCCGACGACGTTTGACGGGTCCGTCGACCGGGCACCGTGCAGGCATGACGACACTTTCCCGGCCGACCACCACCAGCGACCTCGGTGCGAGCCAGCGCGAGGTCGCCGAGGCGGTCGACCACGCTCGCCGGGCGACGACGGCCTGGCGTCACACGGCGCCGGCCGAGCGCGCCGCCGCGCTGAGGAACGCCGCCGACCTCGTGCGCGACCACGCGGACGAGCTCGGCGAGGAGCTCTGCGCAACGACCGGCCGCCTGCTGCGCGAGTCACGCGAGTCGGCCGTCGTCGCGGCGTCCCTGCTGGACGAGGTGGCCGTCACCGGGCTGGCCGGAGGGCGGTCGCTCGCCGGCGCCGCGGGCTCGGTCGACTGGGTGCGGCGCGAGCCCCGGGGCGTCGTCGGCGTGCTGACGCCGTGGAACGACCCCTTCCCGGCCGCCGCCGGGCTGCTCGGTGCCGCGCTCGTCACCGGCAACACCGTGGTGCACAAGCCCTCCGAGCGCTCGATGGCGCCCGGGCTGAGCCTCGCCCACCTCATCCAGGAGTGCCTGCCCGAGGGCGTGCTCAGCAGCGTCGCGGGGGATGCCGAGGTGGGCCGGGCGATCGTCGACACGGTCGACGTCGTCTGCCACATCGGCAGCAGCGCCGCGGGGCGCGAGATCCGCACCGTGTGCGCCGCGCGTGGGGCGAAGGCGCTCACCGAGAACGGCGGCAAGGACGCCCTCCTCGTGGACGCCGGCGTCGACCCGCGGTGGGCGGCGCAGCAGATCGCGACCGGTGCCTTCACCAACGCCGGCCAGCTGTGCACATCGGTCGAGCGCGTCTACCTCCACGAGGAGGTCGCCGAAGCCGTCACGAGGGAGCTCGTGGCCCTGGCCGAGGCGCTGCGTCCGGGCGACCCGCGCGACGACTCCACGACGCTGTGCCGCCTCGTCGACGAGGCGCAGCTCGACGTCGTGGCCGCCCACGTCGCGGACGCCGTCGAACGCGGCGCTCGCGTGCGGTGCGGCGCCAAGCGCCTCGAGCTCGACGGGGCGTGGTGGGCACCGACCGTGCTCGACCGCTGCCGCGAGGACCTCGACGTCATGACCGAGGAGACCTTCGGGCCCGTCGCCGCGCTGACGACGGTCCGCTCCTGGGAGGACGGGCTCGCCCAGGCCTCGGTGAGCCGCTACGGCCTCGCCGCGACCGTGCTCACGCCCGACACCCGACACGCCCTCCAGGCCATCGAGGAGCTGCCCGTCGGCACCGTCAAGGTCAACGCCGTCTTCGGCGGCGCACCCGGCGGCTCGGCGGACCCGCGCGGCGACAGCGGCGCGGGACGTGGCTACGGACCCGACCTGCTCGACGAGCTCGTCGCCCTCAAGGCGGTGCACTGGGAGCCCGTGCCGCAGTCGTCGTGAGACCGTGCCGACCGTCGAGCCCGGCCGCTCGGTCGCGGCCCTGCGGGCCGCGGCGTCGACGTCCTGGGTGAGACTGTGCGGATGCGGACGTCGAGCGCGCACGTGCTCCTCACAGGGGCCACCGGCACGATCGGTGCTGCCCTGGCCCGGCACCTGGCCGACCGCGGGGCGCGGGTGAGCCTCGTGGCGCGCACACCGGACGCGCTCCGGGCCCTCGCCGACGCGACGGGTGGAAGGGCCTTCGCCGCAGACCTGTGCGACCCCGGGCGCCTGCGTGGTCTGGTCGAGGAGGTCGAGGCCCACGAGGGGCCGGTCGACATCCTCGTCAACAACGCCGGTGTCGAGACGAGTGCCCGTCTGCCCGAGCTCTCCGCCGACCAGCTGCGCACGACGCTCGACCTCAACCTCACCGCGCCTCTCGAGCTGTGCCGACAGGTCCTGCCCGGCATGCTCGCCCGCGGCCGGGGTCACCTCGTCAACATCTCTTCGCTGGCGGGCGTGGCGACGTTCCCCGGGCTCGCTGCCTACGGCGCGAGCAAGGCCGGGCTCACCCACGGGACGTCGGGCCTGCGTGCCGACCTGCGAGGAACACCCGTGGGGACGCTCGCGGTCGAGATCGGTCCCGTCGCCTCCGGGATGATGGAGCGGATCAACCGCCACGGCCCCAGCGCTGCCTCCTTCCGCAGGGTCCTGCGCGCGCGGCTGCTCACCCTGCTCGACCCCGACGACGTCGCCCGCGCGGTGGTGGGTGCGATCGAGCAGGGACGCCCGCACCTCCGCTTGCCGCGGCGTGCCGCGCCGCTCGCCGCGGTGACGGGGGCGCCGAGGGCGATCGCCAGGGTGGCGCTGTCCGGCATACCGACGTCGTCGCACCAGCGCACGGGGAGCGGGGCGTGACCCGCCGCCGCACCCCCATCCGGCGCAAGATCGCGGTCGCGACCTGGCGGCCGTCGCGGGACGGGCGGATCTATGCGCGGATGGAGGTCGACGCCACGGCCTCGCTCGCCTACCTCGAGCGCGTCCGGGCCGAGTCGGGTGAGCGGGTGACGATCACGCACGTCGTCGGGGCGGCGCTCGGCCGGGCCCTCAGGGAGGTGCCCGAGGTGCGGGCCCGCGTCGTGCTGGGCCGCCTCGTCGAGCTCGACACCTGCGACGTGGGGTTCGCGGTCGACATCGAGCAGGGCTCCGACCTCGCGCCGGTCAAGGTGCTCGACGTCGACCGGCTCACACCTCTCGAGGTCGCCCGCCGCCTCGACGCGGGCGCTGCCGGGCTCCGCGACGGCGAGGACCTCGCCTACCGTCGGAGCTCGGGGGTCGTGCGGCTCATGCCGACGTGGCTCATGCGTCCGGCCCTGTCGTTTGCGAGCCTCCTCGCGGGAGGTCTGGGGCGGTCGGCACTGGGACAGCCGGGCTTCCCCCTCGGTACGGCCTTCGTGTCCAACGTCGGCACCTTGGGGCTCGACGAGGCGTTCCTCGCCCCACTGCCCTTCGCCCGCACTCCCGTCTACCTGGCCGTCGGTGCCGTGCAGCCCAGGCCCGTGGCCATCGGGGACGAGGTCGTGGTGCGACCGGTCCTCGTCCTGGTCGCGACCGCCGACCACCGCATCGTCGACGGGGCGCACGCCGGCCGCCTGGCGAGCATCGTCCGTGACCTCCTGCTCGACCCCGAGCGCCTGGGCTGAGGCCCCGGGTCCTCAGTCCTGTCGAGGGCGGTCCGCCGCCGGGTGCCGCAGGGCCTGTGCGGCGGCGTTGGTCTCGTCGAGGACGACCCGAGCCGGTATGCCGGCCGCCCTGGCTGCCGCTCGCACGTCCTCGAACTCGGGGGTCGCGTGCACGACCCGGCCGTCGGGTGCGTGCGAGAGCTTGACCCGCACCTCGTGCCCGCGGACGGTGACGGTCTCCCAGGAGCGTCCGAGGGCGAACCGTTCGACGCGGTGCTCACGCACGCCGAGGGTGGTCGTGCGTTCGAGGACGACGTCGCGCAGGACGGCGCGGAGGCCGTCGGCGCAGAGCACGGACAGGGTGTGGGCCGGACGGCCCTTCTTCATGAGGATCGGGGTGAGCCAGGCGTCGGCCGCGCCGGCGTCGAGGAGGGCCTCGAGGACGCCGGGCCACAGCCGCGGGTCGAGGTCGTCGACGTTGGCCTCGAGGACCCACAGCTCCTCGGGAGTCACGCTGACGAGAGGGGCGGCAACGGCCGGCGCGTCGGACGGGTCCGCGTCGCCGACCCGCGTCCCGAGGACGACCCGGGTGACGTTGGCCCGGCCCTCCACGTCCTTGCTCCCGGCACCGGAGCCCGATGCCGTGACGCGCATCGGCGGCAGCGGCTCGCACCGGCGCGCCAGCCCGCGGACGAGCGCCAGGCCGGTCGGCGTCGCGAGCTCCCCGTCACCGACGGCGGCGACGTCCCAGCCCCTGGCGAGCTCGAGGGTCGCGGGAGCGGGCACTCCGACGAGCCCGTGGCTCGTGCGTGCGGTGCCCGAGCCGAGGGCGACCGGGCCGGCGGTCACCGATGTCACCCCGAGCAGGTCGAGGGCAGCGGCGACGCCGACGACGTCGGCGATCGAGTCCCACGCGCCGACCTCGTGGAAGTGCACGTCGTCGACGGCCACGCCGTGCACGGCGGCCTCGGCCTCGGCGAGCGCATGGAAGACGCGAAGAGCGCTGTCCCGCACCGATTCCGGGATGCCTGCGCCCAGAATGCGCTCACGGATGTCGGACCAGTGCCGGTGCGGCTGGTCCTCGACGAGCACCTCGACGTCGACCTTCACCGCGCGCAGCCCGGCCCGCGTCACCTCGGCGACCGACAGCCGGACGGTCCCCGGAAGCACCGCGTCGACGACGTCCTGGAGCTCGTCCAGCGGCGCTCCGGCGTCGACGAGCGCGCCGAGCAGCATGTCCCCGGCGACGCCGGCGCCGGCGTCGATCCAGAGGTGGGTGGTCATCCGTGCACGGTAGTGGCAGGCGCCCGGTCCCCATCGAGGGACCGTGCACCACGGCATACGAGACGTGGTCAGCGCAGCCGGAAGAGAACCTCGCCGGCGTTGGGCACGACGAACGTGTCGGGGTCGGCCTCCGCCGCGGCGAGGTCGATCGACTCGAGGTCGACCCAGCCGAGGTTGGCGCGACGGCACTGCTCCTCGGGGATGCGCGTCGCCAGCGTGACCTTGACGCGCAGCCGCTCCTCACCGGTCTCCGCGTCGTAGGTGCCCGCGCCACGCAGGTGCGTCGAGTGGGCGAGCGTGCCCCAGTGGACGTGCTTGAACCGGTCCCACTGCTTCACGAAGTAGTCGCGGCAGTGGTAGCCGATGTCGAGGATCTCGGGGTGGCTCGACGAGATCTCGGTGATGTGCGGGGCATAGAGGATGACCTCGCCGCCGTCGGCGACGACCGGCTCGAGCTTGTAGAAGCCCTTGGCCCCGGTCCAGATGTCCTCGTACATCTCGGGGATCACCGAGATGACCCGGGACACCGGCTCGTCGAGGTGGTGCACGTGCGTCGCCGCGCAGACCTCGGCCGCGCTGGCCCACGACGAGATGGTGTCGCCGAAGGAGATCGAGTGCAGGTCGAGGCTGCCCGCCTCACCGACGACGCAAAGGGCGAGCTTCTCGGCGGGCACGAGTGAGGCACCCTCGTTGATGAGCGCGCGCACCGGCGTGATCGACGTCGTGCCGATGATCTCGGCCGAGGTGATGAGGGCGCCGATCCAGTGCGAGACGTCGATGATGTCCTGGCCGGCGACGCCGGGGAAGAAGTACTTGTTGCCGCCCGAGATGCCGACGACCTCGTGGGGGAGGACCGGGCCGACGACGAGCGCGACGTCGTGCTCGACGACCGCCCGGTTGAGGAGCACGGGCACGTCCATCGTGAGCCGGCCCTCGGACAGCTCGGCCAGCCGGGACGCCGGGATCGTCCCGAGGTCGGCGAAGGTCGACTCCTCCCACCACTCGTGGTTGAGCACCGTCATGCCCGGATAGGTCTCCTCGAGCGCGCCCGGCTCGTAGCCGAGGTGCGTGGCGAGCGCCTCCTCGCTCATGGGCTGGTGCGTGCCGAGGGCGATGAGCGTCGTCATCCGGGTCGCCCGTCCGTGGAGGGCGGCGTGGACGGCGCGCATGAGCATCGGCAGCGGGCAGGTCCGGGTCCCGTCGGGCACGACGATGCACACGCTCCTGCCGTCGAGGTCGGTCGCGGCGAGCTGCTCGGCGATGAAGCGCTCGACCTGCTCGGTGGCGAGGACCCCGTGCTCGTCTCCGATCCGGGCCGCCCTCCTCGCCGCCTCGGCGGGGCTCTCGTCGACCGTGCTCGTGCTCGATGTCATGGGCTCACTCTCGCCGCGGGCGGTCGGCGTCCGCAAGGAGGGGGCGTGCCGGTCCCGTCCCGGACGCCGCCGGACCGCGTCGTCGAGCAGGTGAGAAGGTGAAGGCATGGAGGACACGACGTTCGGACCCGACGAGCCCCGGGTCGAGCAGGTCCTGCGTGCCTTCACCTCGTTCGGACGGGTCGGGGTCGCCTACTCGGGCGGTGTCGACTCCGCCACGCTCCTCGCCCTGGCGGCCCGGGCACTCGGGCCCGACCGGGTCGTCGCCGTCCTCGGCGTCTCACCGAGCCTGGCCGCCGACGAGCGCTCGGCCGCGCACGACGTCGCCGCCTTGATCGGCGTCCCCGTCGTCGAGGTGAGGACCCACGAGGGCGACAACCCGGCATACCGGCTCAACGGTCCGGACCGGTGCTTCCACTGCAAGGACGAGCTCTTCACCCGGATCGACGACGCGGTCGTCGAGGCGCACCGGCTCGACGCGGTCGCCTACGGCGAGAACGCCGACGACGCGCAACGCCCCGACCGTCCCGGGTCGCGGGCCGCGACCGAGCACCGCGTCCTGCGGCCGCTCGCCGACGCCGGGCTCGACAAGGCGGCCGTGCGCCGGGTCGCCCGGGTGCTCGCGCTGCCCTGCGCCGACAAGCCCGCCGCGCCCTGCCTCGCCTCGCGCATCCCGCACTTCGAGGAGGTCTCGCCCGAGAAGCTCGCGCAGGTCGAGTCCGCGGAGTCGGGGCTGCGCGCGCTGGGGTTCGTCGACTGCCGCGTGCGCCACCACGGCGACGTGGCCCGGGTCGAGCTGCCGCCCGAGGACATCGCGCGGGCCACCGAGCCCGGCACCCGCGAGGAGGTCGAGGCCGTCGTGCGCGCCTCCGGCTTCCGGTTCGTCGCCGTGGACCTCGGCGGCATCCAGTCGGGTGCGTTCACGCTTCCGCTCGTCGCCACCACCCGCGGCTGAGGCGGCCACGGAGGTGGGCGACGACATGGCGGACCAGCAGTGGGAGCCGGGCGAGGAGCTGCGCGCCATCGCCGAGCTCGACCTCGACCGGTCCGCGCGACGCGGCTACCCCGAGGCGGTCTACTGCGAGGGGAAGACCGCCGACCAGGTCCGGGTCATCGCCGCCGCCGTGGGGGAGCGGGGAGCCCGCACGCTCTTCACCCGTGCGTCACCCGAACACGTCGCCGCCGTCCTCGAGTCCCTGCCCGACGCCGCCCACGACGAGACCGCCCGGCTCGTCGCGTGGCCGGCCGAGCCACCTGAGCCCACGGGCGGGACCGTCCTCGTCGTCGCCGCAGGCACCTCCGACCTGCCCGTCGCGCGCGAGGCGCTGCTCGTCGCACGCCACCTCGGGCGCCGCGCCGACCTCGTCGTCGACGTCGGGATCGCCGGCCTGCACCGCATCCTCGGCCGGCTCGACGAGCTCCGGGCGGCGCGGGCCATCGTCGTCGTCGCCGGCATGGACGGTGCGCTCCCCGGTGTCGTCGCAGGGCTCGTCGCTGCGCCGGTCGTCGCGGTGCCGACGTCGGTGGGCTACGGCGCCGCCTTCGAGGGTCTCGCGCCCCTGCTGACGATGCTCAACAGCTGTGCGCCGGGCGTCGCCGTCGTCAACATCGACAACGGCTACGGCGCCGGCCACATGGCTGCCCAGATCGCCGCTCCCGTTCCTGGCTGAGCCGCGCCTGGGGGTAGCGTGCCCCCCGAGTCTCCGATTCCGTGAGGCGCGCCCTTCACCCCGCACGGGAGTCCGACGGTGTTGAACTCGACGCTGCTCATGTCGTCCGCCCACTTCTTCGGCAACGACCACAAGCTCAACCCCTACTACGAGGACGGCGCGACCGTCGACACGGCGAAGGCCGAGGTCGAGCACGCCGGCATCCGCGAGGCGCTGCGCTCAGCCGGCGCCGAGATTCTCCAGGTCGACGCACCGCCGACGAGCCAGGACGGTGTCTACACCGCCAACTGGGCGCTCGTCCGCGACGGCGTCGCCCTCATGGCCACCCTGCCGCCCTCGCGCAAGAGCGAGGAGCCGTGGGCACGCACGAAGCTCATGGAGCTCGGCTACACCGTCGAGGACCTGCCGCACGCGTGGCGCTTCAGCGGCCAGGGTGACGCCCTCGTCTGCGGCGACCTCGTCTTCTGCGGCGCCGGATACCGTTCCGACGAGCCCGCGCTCGCGTATGCCGCGGAGCGCTTCGGCCTCGAGCGCATCCAGCTCCAGACGCTCCCGCTGCTCAACCCCGACGGGACCCCGCACGTCAACGTCGTCAGCGGCTGGCCCGACAGCTACTGGTACGACATCGACCTCACCCTCGCCGTCCTGCGTGAGCCCGACGCCGACGGACGTGGCCTCATCGCCTACTGCCCCGAGGCGTTCACCCCCGCGAGCCGCGAGCTGCTCGCCCGCCTCGACGCGGTCGACACGATCGAGATCGCGGAGTCCGAGGCCATGGAGTCCTTCGCCTGCAACCTCGTCTCCACCGGCACGACCGTCGTCATGAGCGACAGCGCGCCGCTGCTGCGCGCCGACGTCGAGCGGGCCGGGCTCAACGTCATCACCCCGCACGTCGACGAGCTCGCCAAGGGCGGCGGCTACATCCGCTGCACGAGCCTCTGGGTCTGACCCCCGACCCCCTGCCGCGCACAACTCACCAATTCCTCCCGTTCGGCACGTCTCGTCACGTACCGAACGGGAGGAATTGGTGAGTTAGGTGCGGGGGTGCCGGGCGCGGGCGTGCCTCTCGTGGAGGCGCTCGCGGACCTCGTCGGGCGTGTAGGCCCGCCGCTGTCGCTCGTTGCGCGCGACGACCGCACCCGTCGCGACGACGGACACGACGCCTGCGAGACCGAGCAGCTTCCACCAGTTCGACTGCATGACCGCAGCGTATGCCGGGTGCTCGCGCTCCCGGCATACGCTGCGGTCATGGTTCTCCCGGAGCACACGTCCGAAGGCCTCTCGCTCGACGAGGCCGTCGAGCTCACCCGCACCGGCGACGTGTGGATCTTTAGGGGGCGCTCGGTCGCTGACCGCGCGATCCAGACCGCGACGAACGCGCCGGTCAACCACGTCGGCATGGCCGTCGTCCTCGACGACCTCCCGCCGCTCCTGTGGCACGCCGAGATGGGCAAGTCGCTCCAGGACATGTGGACCGGCGGGCACCACCGCGGTGTCCAGCTGCACGACCTGCGCGCGGCGGTGTCGCGGTGGCAGGAGACCTACGACCAGCGCGCGTGGCTGCGGCAGCTGACGCCCGAGGTGGGCGAAGAGCACGAGGACGCGGTGCTGCGCTGCGTGGCCCGGCTCGACGGCGTCTCGTTCCCCTCGACCGGTCGGCTCGCGTGGCGCTGGCTCACCGGGCGCGACGCGCACGTCTCGGCGCGCGACCTCGACCTCAAGGCGATCCGGCCCGAGGTTGCCTACTGCGCCGAGGTCGTCGCGCTCACCTACGAGGAGATGGGCCTGCTCACGCCGGATGCGCCGATGAACTGGTACGACCCCGGCCGCTTCTGGAGCGGCGACGCCCTGCCGCTCGTGCCCGGGTGGGCGCTCGGCACCGAGATCCCCGTACACCGCGCGGTCGCCACCGGCTGAGGGGCGGGCGCTCGGGAGCGGCGCCTCGGGTTCGGTGCGCACTTCTGGTTACCGACTGACAAGTGTGCGGTACGCTCGGTATCAGGCACTCGGTGTACCGGATACTTTGACCGCACGCCGAGCCGCACCCGAACTCCACGTGGAAGGACGTCAGCATGGCGACGACACCCACCCTCGCCGACCGTGGCCAACGCCTCGGCCTACGACTCATCTCCAAGGCAGGCGGCCTGCCCGTCATGGCGGACCCCAAGGTCCGCGGCCGCGTCGAGCGGATCCTCGGCCGCAGCACCCACGCCGGCTTCCGGGCCCAGGTCGCTGTGGGCCGGGCCTTCAAGCAGGTCAAGGGCTCGGGCGCGGCGACGCGCCCCTCGCCCGTGGCGCGGCGCGGGGTCTTCGACCTCACCCCCACCGAGGACCAGCAGATGCTCCAGGAGGCGACGCGTGAGCTCGCCGACGAGGTGATCCGCCCCGCCGGTTCGCGCGCCGACGCCGAGCGCGCCGTGCCCGAGGAGGTCCGCGAGGCCCTGCAGGAGATGGGGCTCGTGCTCGTCGGTGTGCCCGAGGAGCTCGGCGGCATCGCCGAGGAGCGGTCGGCGGTCGCCGGCGTCCTCGTCCTCGAGCAGCTCGCGCGCGGTGACATGGGCATCGCCGTCGCCCAGATGGGGACGGCCGCCGTCGCCACCGCGCTGGCGCTCTACGGCGACCCCGACCAGCAGGCGACCTACCTCCCGCACTTCACGGGGGACGAGCCCGTCGCAGCGGCGGCGCTCGCGCTGCAGGAGCCCCAGCCGCTCTTCGACCCCTTCGCACTCACGACCACGGCTGTGCCACAGGGCGACTCGCTCGTCATCAACGGCACCAAGGCCCTTGTCGCCAACGCCGACTCCGCCGAGCTCCTCATCGTCTCAGCGATGGTCGAGGGCGAGGCGCGGCTCGTCGTCGTGGAGGCCGCCACCGACGGCGTCACCGTCGAGGACGACCCCGCCATGGGCGTCCGCGCCGCGCGCACCGGCAGGGTCGTGCTCACCGACGTCACCGTCCCGCGGGCCAACCTGCTCGGCACCGCCGACGACCACCGCGACGCCGTGCGGCGCGGGCGGCTCGCCTGGGCCGCGGCCGCTGTGGGCACGGGGCAGGCCGTGCTCGACCAGGTGACCGACTACGTCAAGGAGCGCAAGGCGTTCGGCGAGCCGATCGGCCAGCGCCAGGCCGTGGCCTTCATGGTGGCGGACATCGCCATCGAGCTCGACGGCCTCCGGCTCGCCGTGCTCAAGGCCGCTGCCCGGCTCGACGCCGACGCCGAACCCGCCCAGGTGGCGCAGGTCGTCGGCGAGGTGCGTGCGCTCAATGCGACCCACGCCGCCCGGATCGGCTCGCACGCCGTCCAGCTCCTCGGCGGCCACGGCTTCGTCAAGGACTTCGACAACGAGCGGTGGTACCGCGACCTCCGTGGAGCGGGTGTCCTCGAGGGCACCCTGCTCGTCTGACCGGCATACGCAACCCCCAAGGACTGGACCATGATCGATCTCGAGGTTCCCCGGAAGTTCCGACCGCTCGTCGAGCAGGCACGCGGCATGGCGGAGGAGGTCTTCCGCCCCATCTCGCGCAAGTACGACCTCGCCGAGCACGAGTACCCGCGCGAGCTCGACCTCATCTCCGCCGTCATCGACGGGCTGAGCAGCTCGGGCGCCGGCCAGGGTGCCGGCGCGTCGAGCAGCACCCGCGCCACCGACACCGAGGGCGAGCGCGAGGGTGAGGTCGCCGCCGTCGGCTCGGGCCGCAGCCACCCCGCCGGGTCGAAGGTGCGCAACGGCTCCAACCTCTCGTCGGCGCTCTCGATCCTCGAGACCTGCCGCGGCGACGTCGGGCTCACCCTCTCGATCCCGCGCCAGGGTCTCGGCAACGCGGCCATCGCCGCCGTCGCGAACGACGAGCAGAAGAAGCGGTATGCCGGCCAGTGGGCCGCGATGGCGATCACCGAGCCCGAGACCGGCTCGGACTCCGGAGCGATCCGGACGACCGCGGTGAAGGACGGCGACGAGTACGTCCTCAACGGCGAGAAGATCTATGTCACCGCCGGTGAGCGCGCCGAGCTCGTCGTCGTGTGGGCGACGCTCGACCGGAGCCTCGGCAAGCAGGCCATCAAGTCGTTCGTCGTGCGGCGTGACAACCCCGGGCTCCGGCTCGTCCGGCTCGAGCACAAGCTCGGCATCCGCGCCTCCGACACCGCCGCCTTCGTCCTCGACGACTGTCGCGTGCCCGCCGAGGACCTGCTCGGCGACCCGGAGATCCGGATCGAGGGGGGCTTCGGCGGTGCCATGCAGACCTTCGACAACACCCGCCCGCTCGTCGCCGCGATGGCCCTCGGCCTGACTCGCGCGTGCCTCGACCTCACGACCGAGCTCCTCGCGAAGGCAGGGGTCACGGTCGACTGGGACCGGCCGGCATACGTGCAGTCGCACGCGGCGGCACGGCTGCTCCAGATGGAGGCCGAGTACGAGGCGGCGCACGCGCTCACCCTGCGGGCGGCGTGGATGGCAGACAACGGCCGGCCGAACTCGATGGAGGCGTCGATGGCCAAGGCCAAGGCCGGGCGCACCTGCGTCGACGTGTCGCTGGCGTGCGTCGAGCTGGCGGGTGCGACGGGCTACGCCGAGCGCGAGCTGCTCGAGAAGTGGGCCCGCGACTCCAAGATCCTCGATATCTTCGAGGGCACGCAGCAGATCCAGCTGCTCGTCGTCGCCCGTCGCCTCCTCGGCATGAGCTCCAGCCAGCTCAAGTAACGACTTTCCCGCCTGGAGTGGGTTCCTCGCACCTCAGGTGGGAACGGTTGTGCTGCGAGGGGCGAGGTTCCCACCCGAAGTCGCGCCCGCGCCCGGCTCAGCGCTCGGCTCAGCCGCGTCGGCGACGCCGTTCACGCTGGCGGCGCACCCACGGCACGCCGATCGCCACCGTCGCGAGGGCGAGCACGACGGCCGCGGCGAGCAGCCCGCACAGCAGGGCGAACCCGACCTTGATGATCCCCTCCCACACGAGGTGGTCGTAGGCGAGGTCGGGCTCGTTCTGCGTGCCGGTCCAGAAGCCGAGGACGAACGCGACCGCGGTGAGCACCATGAGGCCCAGCGAGACCCCGGCGCCCCGGGCGACCTGCCCGACCTCCAGCGGTCCGGAGGCGTGCTCCTCCTCGTCGACCCGGTGCGCGAACGTCTCGAAGACGTCCGGCACGGGACCGGTGCGGGCACGCTTGGGCATCCGCGAAGCATAGGCCGAATCTGGTCACTGCTACCCCTGTCCCCGCCGGGGGCGCGGCCCCTAGGTTGGTCGCCGAGGTGTGCAAAGGGGCACACCCGACCCCTGAGGAGGAACCCATGCGACGATCTCGCATGACCGCGCTGGCCGGGACGGCAGCGCTCGTCGCCGCCATCGCCGGCACCGCCACCGCCACCGCCGTCCCCGGCGCCTCAACGGCGACGACGGCAGACAGCGGCACCTTCGTCGTCCTGGCCGACCAGGGCGCGAACGTCGGCGCCATCGCCGACCGGCTCAAGCGGGCCGGGGGAACCGTGACGTCGGTCAACAGGGCGATCGGCCTCGTCACCGTCAAGGGCTCGGGGGACGTGCTCCGCGCGGCACGCTCGATGTCGGGCGTCGAGGGCGCCGCCCGTGAACGCTCGATCGGCGCGGCCCCGACACGCGCCAAGGGTCCGGACCCGGTCGAGCAGGAGCACGTCTTCGACCGGACGAGGACCAACGGCACCTACAAGTCCACGCCCACGCCGCCCGCCGGGCACGACCCCCTCGACGGCCACCTCTGGGGCATGGAGATGATCCACGCGTTCGAGGCCCACGCCATCGAGAAGGGCGACAAGGTCCGCGTCGGCATCCTCGACACCGGCGTCGACGGCACCCACCTCGACCTCGCCGCGAACTTCGACTCCGCGCTCTCGCGCAACTTCACCACCGACATGCCCGACATCGACGGGCCGTGCGAGGTGGCGTCGTGCGTCGACCCGGCGAACGTCGACGACGACGGCCACGGCACCCACGTCGCCGGCACCATCGGCGCGGCACTCAACGGGTTCGGTCTCAGTGGTGTCGCCCCGGACGTCGACCTCGTCAACATCCGCGGCGGCCAGGACAGCGGCTACTTCTTCCTCGGCCCGGTCGTCAACGCCCTGACGTATGCCGGTGACACCGGTCTCGACGTCGTCAACATGTCGTTCTACGTCGACCCGTGGCTCTACAACTGTGCCGGTGGCGCCCCCGAGGACAGCGCCGAGGAGGCGATGGAGCAGGACGTCATCATCGCCGCCATGACGCGGGCGCTCGACTACGCGCACTCCAGGGACGTCACGCTCGTCGGCGCCCTCGGCAACAACCACGAGGACCTCAGCAACCCGCGCACGGACCTCACGAGCCCCGACTACCCGGGCGGCACCGAGCACCCGCGCACGATCGACAACGAGACCTGCTGGGACCTCCCGGTCGAGGGCCCGCACGTCATCGGCGTCTCCGCGCTCGGCCCGACGGGTGAGAAGGCGGACTACTCGAACTACGCCACCGACCTCACGTCCGGCGAGCTCGAGGTGTCGGCCCCCGGTGGCTGGTACCGCGACGGCATCGGCACCGAGACCTACCGCACCAACGGCAACCTCATCCTGTCGTCGGTCTCGCTGTCCTCCCTGCGCAACACGGGCGAGGTCGACAAGAACGGCAACATCACCCAGCCCGGTCGCGTCAACGGTGTCATCAAGCAGTGCACCGACCGCCGCCAGCCGGACCAGAAGGCGACCTGCTCCTACTACGCCTGGTACCAGGGCACGTCGATGGCGTCCCCGCACGCCGCCGGTGTGGCCGCGCTCGCGGTCGCCGCGCACGGCACCGGGGCGGATGCAGGGAGCTTCTCGCTCGCGCCCGACACCACGAAGGCCCTGCTCATGGGCACGGCCACCGACCACGCCTGCAACGCGCCCACCCGCTCCTACGAGCCCGAGGGCCGTTCGGCCGAGTTCACGGCGACCTGCGTCGGCACGGCGGACTTCAACTCCTTCTACGGCGACGGCATCGTCAACGCCCTGGGAGTCGTCCAGTGACGCTGCGGTCCTGACCCGCACGATCCGGTATGCCGGCCGCTCACCTCGAGCGGCCGGCATACCTGTGTCAGAGGCGAGCTCGCCGGAATCGCGGGCGAGAGGGCGGAGAGGCGGGAGACTGGAGGTCCTCGTGCCGAACCGACAGGCAGGTGCACCCATGGACATCAACGGTCTCCCGGCCCACGTGCTCGTCGTTCACGGCGCGGTCGTCTTCGCCCCGTTGGCGGCCCTCGCGGCGATCCTCCTCGGAGTGGTCCCGCGGTGGCGCTACCTCACGCGGTGGCCTGCGCTCGTCCTCGCCGTCATGGCGACGGCCACGGTGTGGCTGGCCCGGATCAGCGGTGACGCCTTCTTCGACTCCCGGTACGCGTCGCTGCCGGCGGACAACCCGGTGCTCGCGGCGATCGACGAGCACCAGGAGCGCGGTGAGACCCTGTCGCTGGTGACCCTCGGGCTGCTCGTCGTGACCGCCGCAGCCGCTGGGCTGCTCGGCGGACCCTCCGGGTTCGCGAGCGGCCGCGGCGCCAAGGAGCGTGCGGCGTCGTGGTTGGAGACGGGCCTGCCGGTCCTTGTGGTGCTCGTCTCCCTGGCGACGCTCGCCTACGCCTTCCTCACCGGGGACGCCGGAGCCCGCGCGACCTGGGAGCAACAGGGCTGAGGTCGAGCGCGAGCGGCGTCCGGCGGCGCACGCTGTCGGTGGGACGTCCTAGCCTGTCGACCGTGACCAGCTCGACGCGCCCCGACGTGCCGCGCGACTGGGTGGAGCGGCTCTCGGCGATCGTCGGGGCCTTCCCCGAGGTGCGCGAGCACGACGCCTGGGTCGGCATGGCCTGGAAGGTCCGGTCGGCCACGGTCGCGCACGTCTTCGGCGGTGAGGACCAGCGGTTCCGCATCACCTTCCGCGCCGAGCCCGACGAGGTCATGGCCTTCCAGCACATGGGCGAGCCCTACTTCAAGGCGAGCTGGGGGAGCAACGTCGTCGGCCTGCTGCTCGACGACGACACCGACTGGGCCGAGCTCGAGGAGCTCCTCACCGACTCCTACTGCATCCAGGCTCCGCCCGCCCTCGCGGAGCGGGTGCCGCGACCCGACCCCACCTGAGGCACGCGTGCCCCAACCGGGCACACCTCGCCTCCCGGCCCGCCCTTCTCAGTCGAACCGGACCTCGTCCCCGACGCTGATCGTCCCGGACCCCAGCAGCCGGAAGACCGTGCCGCCGCGCGCGTGCATCGCCTTCATCGCGCCCACGCCGATCCAGTCGTCGAGAAGGCGGCACGGCGCCGCGATCCGCACGACCTCGAGCTCGACGTCGCCGATGCGCATCCGCTCTCCGGGGCGCGTCGGGATCGGCCCGGAGGTGATCGTGAGGTTGCGACGGGTCGCCCCGAGCGGGATCTCCCGGCCGAGGTCGCGGGCGGCCGCCTTGATCTCGTCGAGCGCCTGCACGGTGACGTGCCGGTGCCGGCTGCCGTGGTAGCGGTCGCCGACGAGCCCCGCTCCGGCCTCGGCCTTCACCGACTCGACCGGCCGGGTCGGCACCTTGCGCCCCGGCGCGATGTGGATGGCGTGCACCCGTGGGCTCACGACGCCACCGTCCATCCCAGCCACGCCGCTCCGACGCCCAGCACGAGGCTGAGGGCGACGTTGACCACGGCGTCTCGCGGGCGCTCGTCCGCGAACGCGTCCTGCAGCTCCAGCGCCAACGTCGAGAACGTCGTGAGCGCACCGCAGAACCCTGTCCCGACCAGGGCCAGGGGCGACCCGTTCACGCCGGCGCCGACCGCCACGCCGAGCACCAACGAGCCGATCACGTTGACGGCGAGCGTCCCGGCCGTCGGAGTCGCACCGAACCGCTGCCGCAGCCAGTGGTTCACGAGGTAGCGCAGTGGTGCCCCCACGGCCGCGCCCACGGCGACGAAGAGTGCAGTCACTCGGCCATCCTCCAGATGCGTTGCCCCGCAACGGATCCCACCGTCACGGCCAGCACGCCCCCGAGGAAGGATGCCAGGACGTAGGCCCCTGCCTCACCGCCGTGCCCTGCGTCGAGCAGCGTCACGACGTCGACAGCGAACGCCGAGAACGTCGTCCAACCTCCGAGCATCCCGACACCCACGACCGGACGTGCCAGCCGGTGTGCCCCGGGCCGATCGAGGAGGAATGCCACGAGCAGGCCCATCGCGAGCGCCCCGCTGAGGTTGACGAGGAGCGTCGACCACGGGAACGAGCCGACCGGGTGCGGCAGCGCCAGCCCCACGGCATACCGGCCCAGGGAACCCACGACACCACCGACGGCGATCCCGAGGAGGAGCGTCGCATCAGGCTGTCCCGCAGGGCTGCCCACGTCAGCGGCGGATCGTCTCGAGGTACTCCGCGATCCGGCCGACGGCCTCGGTGAGCACCTCGGTGTCGGGGAGGGTGACGAGCCGGAAGTGGTCGGGCTCGAACCAGTTGAAGCCGGTGCCGTGGGTGACGAGGATCTTCTTGGCGCGCAGCAGGTCGATGACGAACTGCTGGTCGTCATCGATGGGATACATCTCCGTGTCGAGCCGCGGGAAGCAGTAGAGCGCGCCGTGCGGCTCGACCGACGTCACGCCGGGGATCTCGTTGAGCAGCCGGTTGGCGAGCTTGATCTGCTCGTAGAAGCGCCCACCCGGGACGATGAGCTCGTTGATCGACTGGTAGCCACCGAGCGCGGTCTGGATCGCGTGCTGCGCAGGCACGTTCGCGCACATGCGCATGTTGGCGAGCAGGGTGAGGCCCTCGAGGAAGTCCTCGGCCAGGTGCTTCGGCCCCGAGACCATGACCCAGCCGGCGCGGTAGCCGCACACGCGGTAGGCCTTCGACAGCCCGCTGAAGGTGAGGCAGAGGACGTCGTCCTCGGCGTGGCTCGCGACGTGGTGGTGCACCGGCGTCACCGCGTCGTCGGCGTAGAGGATCTTCTCGTAGATCTCGTCGGCCATGAGGACGAGCTGGTGGCGGCGCGCGATGTCGACGAGCCCGCGGACGATCTCCTCCGAGTAGACGGCGCCGGTCGGGTTGTTGGGGTTGATGACGACGAGCGCGTGGGTGTTTTCGGTGATCTTGGACTCGATGTCGTCGAGGTCGGGGTTCCACCCGTTCTCCTCGTCGCACCGGTAGTGCACCGGCGTCCCGCCGGACAGCGCCACCGCGCCGGTCCACAGGGGGTAGTCGGGCGCGGGGATGAGGATCTCGTTGCCGTCGTCGACGAACGCCTGGAGCACCATCGAGATGAGCTCGGAGACGCCGTTGCCGATGAAGACGTCCTCGACGGTCGTCTCGGTGAGCCCACGCGACTGGTAGTACTGCGCGACCGCCGTGCGCGCCGAGTAGATCCCGCGCGAGTCGCTGTAGCCCTGGGCCTCCGGCAGGTTGTGGATGATGTCCGCGAGGATCGCCTCGGGCGCCTCGAAGCCGAACGGCGCCGTGTTGCCGATGTTGAGCTTGAGGATCTTGTGCCCCTCGGCCTCGAGCCGCTGGGCCTCGACGAGGATCGGCCCCCTCACGTCGTAGCGGACGTGCTGGAGCTTTTTGCTCTGGACGATGCGGCGCATGTCCGCATCCTCTCAGGCGCCGTATGCCGTCCGCGTGTGCGTTTCGTCGTGGCGTGGCTCGCGTCGCCCCGGGACCGGCGCGACGCGGGCGCCGGCCCCGGAGGCGCGGTCAGCTGAAGAAGTGCACCGACTCCGTGATGCTCGACGTCCCGCTGACCCGGGCGGTGTAGCCCGAGTCCTCGTATGCCGTGGCGAGGCTCGCGCAGTCACTGCGCCCGTTGCTGGCGCTGAGGGAGCGCGAGGGTCCCCGGCTGGCGTAGTCCGGCGTCAGTGTTGTCGAGATGGACCGGCCCGGATGGGCGACGATGCAGAAGCGGTCGGCACCGTCGTCGTAGCCGTAGCCACCGGCTGCGATCTGGAGGTTGAACGAGTTCGCGAGCGCCTGCGGCGCCATCGACACCGTCAGGGCGAGCGCGGCACCGGCGCCGGCGAGCGCGGCGGCGGTCCTGCGGGCATGGATCTTCACGGGATGCTCCTCGTCGGGTCGCCGAGATCGCCTCGCCCCCCACCGGGATGAGCGTCCCCCCTGGCCGACCCGGGACGACCGTATCCGCAGCGGCCCGGATCCGCATGTCGAGCGGGAGGTGGGCTCTCGCGCAGCTCTCAGGTGTGCGTGACCACGGTGGTGACGACGGTCGTCACCGACGGCGTCCGCGGTGTCGAGGAGAACCCGAAGCGACAGGGCGGGTCGATGTCCGCGAGCGCGCCGAGGGGCGCCCCGTCGAACGACCCGGACATCGCCGTGACCCGTCGCAGGTCGGTGGCGCCATAGAACTCGCGCCGTCCCTCGAGGGCCGTGCCGACGGTCCGCACGCCCGGGACGACGACGCGCGCGACCGGGTCGACGAGCCGCGCCCACAGCGGGCTCGCTCCGAGCCGGCGCGGCACCATGCGCAGGACCCAGCCCAACGGCATACGGGATCCGACCGTGAGGTCGAGGGAGAGGGAGGGGGAACGGACGGCCCAGGACGACTGAGCAGTGGTGCAGGACAACGGTTCCAGCCGTACCTCGTCGAAGACGTAGGTCGAGGTGATGTAGTCGACCGCGGCCTCGGTCGGTGCGAGGAGCACACGGTGGCCGGTCGCGGTCTCGACCATGGCGTCGCTGAAGGAGCCGAGGGGCGTCGAGTGCCAGTGGCCCACGACCACCCGGGTGCCCGAGGCCGAGCCGATGCCGGCGATGTGTCCGTCGAAGCGGTCGTGCCTGCGCACCCGGGTCAGTCCGGCTGCGGAGCGCGCACGAGCATGACCGGCGACGCCGCCGTCTCGAGGACCTTGTGGCTCTGCGAGCCGAGCAGCATGCCGGCGAACCCGCCACGGCCGCGCGTCCCCATGACGAGCAGGCCGGCGTCGGCCGAGCGCTCCGCCAGCACCTTGGCCGGCGCACCGCGCACGACCTCGACGGTGCAGTCGACATCGGGGTGCCGGGACCGCAACGGCTCGACGATGCGGTCGGCGACGGCGCGGTACTTCGCCTCGACCTGCTTCCAGGCGTCGGTGCCCGGCGTCGTGACGACCATGCCGTCGACGACCTCGACGTTCCACGCCGTGATGGCGACGAGCGGGACCTTGCGCAGGTCGGCGATCCAGAAGGCGCGTTCGGCTGCGGCCGCGCTGTGCGCCGAGCCGTCGATGCCGACGACGACGGGGCCGTCGGACTCCGCGCGGGCCCCCTGCGGGACGATGACGACGGGGGAGGAGGCGTGCATGGCCGCAGCGAGCGACGGGCGGCCGAGCCCGAGACGCTGGAGGGCTCCGGCGCGAGCAGCTCCGACGACGACGAGCCGCGCGGTGCGCGAGGCGTCGATGAGGGCCTGCTCGGGCCGGGCGAAGGGCAGGCTGCCGGTCACCGGCACGTCGGGCCAGCGCTCCCGTGCCTGCGCGAGGGTCTCGTCGAGCAGGCTCGCGTTGCCGATGTCGCCTTCCGGCCCGAGCGAGATGGCGTTGCCGGCGACCGGGTCGATCGCGGACAGCTCGGCCCCGAGCTCGTGGGCGTGGAGGATGTGCAGCGGGCTGCCGGAGCGCTGGGCCGAGCTGCCCGCCCAGGTGAGGCACTCGGCGTCCCGGTCGCTGTTGCCGATGCCGACGACGACTGCGCCCTCGGGGATCTCGTCACCCTCGCTCGCTTCCATGCCGAGACCCTACCCACAGGGGGCTGCGACGGGGGTACGTTCTGAGTTCGAGACCGACGCCAGGGAGCCCTTGGCCGAGAAGGAGCGACTCGCGCGATGGTGACCACCGACCCGACCCTGTCGCACTCGACCGGACCGACCGAGCCACCGCTGCTCGACGAGACGATCGGGGCGAACCTCGACGCGGCCGTCGCGCGGCACGGCGACCGCGAGGCGCTCGTCGACCGCGCCCAAGGGATCCGGTGGACGTATGCCGTCCTCGGCGCCGAGGTCGACCGGCTCGCCAGGGCGTTCCTCGCCGCCGGCCTGCGTACCGGCGACCGGGTGGGCATCTGGGCGCCGAACTGCGCGGAGTGGACCGTCGTCCAGTACGCGACGGCGAAGGTCGGCATCATCCTCGTCAACATCAACCCGGCCTACCGCTCGCACGAGCTGGGCTATGTGCTCACGCAGGCCGGCATACGCGGTCTCGTCGTCGCGCCGTCGTTCAAGACGTCCGACTACGTCGCGATGGTGGGCGAGGTCCGCGACGACTGCCCCGACCTCGAGCAGGTGTGGGTCCTCGGCCAGCAGTCCTGGACCGACCTGCTGGCCACCGCCGACGAGGTCGACGAGGGCCGGCTGCGCGAGGTGGCGGACGGGCTGTCGCCCGACGACCCGATCAACATCCAGTACACCTCGGGCACGACCGGCTTCCCCAAGGGCGCGACACTGAGCCACCGCAACATCCTCAACAACGGCTACCTCGTCGGCGAGCTGTGCCGCTACACCGAGGAGGACCGGATCTGCATCCCGGTGCCCTTCTACCACTGCTTCGGGATGGTCATGGGCAACCTCGCGGCGACGTCGCACGGTGCCTGCATGGTCATCCCCGCGCTCGGGTTCGACCCCGAGCTGACGCTTGCGGCGACGTCGGAGGAGCGGTGCACGAGCCTCTACGGCGTGCCGACGATGTTCATCGCCGAGTGGGCTCTGCCGACGTTCGGCGACCACGACCTCAGCACCGTGCGGACCGGCATCATGGCCGGCTCGACCTGCCCGGCCGAGCTCATGAAGAAGGTCATCGCGGTCGGCATCGACGAGATGACGATCTGCTACGGCATGACCGAGACCTCGCCGGTCTCGACCCAGACCCGCACCGACGACGAGTTCGACCGCAAGGTGGGCACCGTCGGCCAGGTCGGCCCGCACCTCGAGGTCAAGGTCGTCGACCCGGTGACGCTCGAGACGGTGCCGCACGGCGAGCCCGGTGAGCTGTGGACGAAGGGCTACTCGGTGATGCTCGGCTACTGGGGTCAGGACGACAAGACGGCCGAGGCCGTCGTCGACGGCTGGATGCGCACCGGTGACCTCGCGGTCATGGACGCCGAGGGCTTCGTCCAGATCACCGGGCGGATCAAGGACATGGTCATCCGCGGCGGCGAGAACGTCTATCCGCGCGAGATCGAGGAGTTCCTCTACACCCACCCCGACATCGTCGACGCGCAGGTCATCGGGGTGCCCGACCCGAAGTACGGCGAGGAGCTCGCGGTGTGGATCCGGATGCGCGACGGGGCCGAGCCGCTGACTGCGGAGTCGGTGCGGGAGTACGCCACCGGGCGGCTCGCCCACTACAAGATCCCGCGCTATGTCCGCATCGTCGACGACTTCCCGATGACGGTCACCGGCAAGGTCCGCAAGGTCGAGATGCGCGAGATCACGGTGGGGGAGCTGGGGCTCGGCGAGGGCGGCTGACGCGAGGCACGGCCCTTCCCCCACCGGTGCAGGTCCGGCGGTAGTTTTGGGCACGAGCGGGTGCCGCCGCACCCGACCTGAGCGTCAGGAGCACATCCCGTGAAGTACCTCATCGGTGCACTTGTCATCGTTGCCCTCCTTCTCCTCGTCGGGTGGTTGCTGCCGAGGGGCAAGCGGCGCAAGCTCGACGAGCAGCGCGCCGAGGCCGCCCGCATCCGCGCCGGTGCCGAGGAGCGCGACACTGCGCTGCGCGGCCAGGAGGTCTTCGCCCAGCAGTCCACCGAGCGCGCCGAACTCGCCCGCCGAGAGGCGGAGGAGCGGGCCAGGCAGGCAGAGGAGAGCGCCCGCGAGGCGCAGCGGGTCGAGGAGGAGGCCCGTCGCCACCAGGCCGACCTCGAGCGCGGACGCCTCGAGCGTGACGCGGAGCTGCGCCGAGCCGACGAGATCGACCCTGACGTCGAGCTCGCCGATGACGACCCGCGGCCGGTGCCCGAGGACCTCGACGACGACGTCCGTCCCCTCGACGACACGCGTGCGCACCAGCCGGTCCCGGCTGCCACGTCGGCCGGTACCGAGGAGCCCGAGGCGAGTCGCTGGGGCTCGCCGACCTCCGACTCGCGGGACGACGTCCGAGCCTCTGACGTGGAGGCGGCCGACGTGCCCGAGGCGAGCCGCTGGGAGGGGTCGGATGACGCCTCCGGTTCCTCCACCCCTTCCTCCGACGACGCGGGGGACTCGCGCTCCGACCGCGGCTGGGGCACCGGTGCCACTGTGGCCGGCGCTGCCGCCGCGGCCGCCGGAAGCGCGTATGCCGGCACGCGCGACAACGACCCCGACGAGGCCTCCGCGCGCCTCGCCTCCGGTGTCGACTACGCCGACAACGAGCCCGAGACCCGGGCCTGGACGCCCGTCTCGGGCGAGGCGAGGGCCGACGAGGCCCGCCCCGATGGGGCCCACGACGCTGACGCCACCGTGGCGGACGCAGGTGAGAGCACGACGAGGGAGACGACGATGACCGATGACGAGCTCTTCGGAGCAGCAGCCGCCGGGCGGGCCGACCGCTCGGCGAACGAGGGGTCCGCGACGCAGGGCTCCGACGACGTGACCCGCGACGCGTCCGGTGACGAGGCCGGCGACGAGCGACGGGCGGACGACTCTGGAGCCGGCGGCGCGACGACTGGTGCGACAGCGGTGGGTGCGACAGCGGCGGGTGCGACAGCGGCGGGTGCGGCCGGTGCGGCCGGTGCGTCCTCCGACGCGGGCGACTCGCGCGCGGCCGACTCCACAGCGAACGACTCTGGTGCAGACGACTCGCGTGTGGCCGACTCGCGTGTGGACGGCTCCGACTCGTCCCGCTCCGCCGAGAACGCAGGGGACGGCGAGATGACGATCATCGGCGACGTCGAGGACTACGCCTCCACCGAGCCCCTGCCCGCGGACGAGCAGACCCCGGGCGTCTCACCGACCTCGGACGAGTCCGGTCGCGACCGGTCCGTCTCCGACGCGTCCGCGGACGACGACGCGGCGGACGGGTCTGCGTCCTACGACGGGTCGCGAGACGACCTCGGCCACGAGGACGTCACCACCGACTCGGGGTCCGACCGCGGCTGGAGCTCCGACGAGCCGACCACGGAGGAGACGTGGGACCAGCCGGAGGGTGACCGGTCGGACGCGGGTGAACGCGCTCCTGTCGACGACGGCTCTGCGAGCGAGGCTGCGCTGAGCGATGACGCCTCCCGCGACACGGACGTCGCCGACTCCGGCAGGGCCGACGCCGCCCCGGACGCGGACGACGTGTCCACGGCCGAGCAGAGCGACCGCGGCACGACCGGCTCCGGCTCGTCGGACTGGGGCACGGCCGCTGCCGCGGGTTCCGGGGCGGGAGCCGGCGCTGCAGCAGGTGCAGCGGCCGCGGGCCCGGACCGCGACTCCGACCGCGACTCGAACGCCGACGCCGACCGCGACACCACGACGGGCACCAACGCCGACGGGTCCTCCGACGGTGGCGACGCGACGCACTGGCCGGACGGCACCGACCGGATCAACACGCTCGACGACGGTTCCGACGGTTCCGACGGCTCGGCCTCCGACGCCCGCAGTGGCAGCGACGCCGGCGGCCGGCGCATCTCGTCGATGGAGGAGATCCGCGACGGCGGCTTCGGCGTCGGCTCGGCGGCACCCTTCGAGGACCGGGCGCAGCCGCTCGACCACCCGATCCAGGCCTACCGCGACACCATGACCTACCGCGCCCCGGGCGCCCAGGGTTACGACTCCGCCGAGCCGGACGTCTGGTTCTACGACGAGGAGTCGGCCCGCCGCGCGGGGTTCAACCCCTCCGACGGCTGAACCGACACGACGCCCCGCCGGCCCATCGCCGGCGGGGCGTCGTCGTGTCCGCACGCGTCAGCGCGCTGACCCTGTCACCAGTGGCCGCCCCGTCGGCGGTCGAGCTCCTCGTCGGCGGCCTCACGGGTCTCGCTCGACTCGACGGAGACGTGGTGCTCGACGGAGGAGTCGGTCACGTCCACGGAAGGGTCCTCGGCCCACGTGGGTGAGCCGACGGCATACGTGTCGGTCGTCTGCGTCGCGGGGACGGCACCACCGTCTCGCCATCCGGGGCCGCCGAGCCGGCTGAGCGGCACGGTCTCGTCGACGGGGGCGTCGTCGGTGCTGCCGAAGGTCGAGACGCCATCCGACGAGTCGCCGGATCCGGTGACCTCGGGCGCGCCGTAGTGGTGGTGCTCGGGGACGGCCGCGTCGTCGCGGTGCCGCAGCACCCAGACGAAGGCGGCGAGGACGACCACGAGGGCGACCGCGCCGACGATCCAGAGCGCCGAGTTCTCCATGGCCACGACCGTAGTGCGACCCGCGACCACGAGGGGTGTTGGCGGCCTCCGAAGGCGAATCCCGCGTCGTCGCAGTCACACGGGCGCGCCCGCGACCGCTTCGGCAGGTAGGTTCGCGGTCACGTGTCTGTCCCTCACCAGGAGGTCGTGTCGTGCGCATCGGTGTGCCGTTGGAGTCGTTGGCGGGTGAGACGAGGGTCGCGGCGACTCCCCGGACGGTCGAACAGATCGTCGACCTCGGGTATGCCGTGTTCGTCCAGTCCGGCGCGGGTCACCTCTCGTCGTTCGAGGACGCCGCCTACGTCGACGCCGGTGCGGACATCGTCGGCGAGGACGTGTGGAACACCGACGTCATCCTCAAGATCAACGCACCGTCCGAGGCCGAGGTGCACCGGCTGCGATCCGGGCAGACGCTCGTCAGCCTGCTCTCGCCCGCGCTGCGTCCGGAGCTCGTCAGCGCGCTCGCCGAGCGGGGCGTGACGGCGCTCGCGATGGACGCGGTGCCGCGCATCTCGCGTGCGCAGTCGCTCGACGTCCTGTCCTCGATGGCCAACATCGGCGGCTACCGCGCGGTCATCGAGGCGGCGCACGAGTTCGGCTCGGTCTTCACCGGGCAGGTGACGGCCGCGGGCAAGGTGCCGCCGGCGAAGGTGCTCGTCGTCGGGGCCGGCGTCGCCGGGCTGTCCGCGATCGGCACCGCCGGCTCGCTGGGTGCCGTCGTGCGCGCCTTCGACGCCCGCAGCGAGGTCGCCGAGCAGGTCGAGTCGATGGGCGCCGAGTTCCTGCGGATCGACGTCGAGGACACCGGCCCGTCGGCCGACGGCTACGCCAAGGAGACCGGCGAGGACTTCAACAGGAAGGCCGCCGAGCTCTACGCCGCACAGGCCGCCGACGTCGACATCGTCATCACGACCGCCCTCATCCCGGGCCGACCCGCGCCGCGACTGCTCGACGAGGCCATGGTCGCCTCGATGAAGCCCGGCTCGGTCGTCGTCGACATGGCAGCGGCCAACGGCGGCAACGTCGCCGGCTCGGTCGCCGACCGCAAGGTCGTCACGCCCAACGGGGTGACGATCCTGGGCTACACCGACCTGCCGGCCCGGTTGCCGACCCAGGCGTCGCAGCTCTTCGGCACCAACCTCGTCAACCTCCTCAAGCTGCTCACGCCCGAGAAGGACGGCCACCTCGAGCTCGACCTCGAGGACCCGGTGCAGCGGGGGATGACGGTCGTCCGCGACGGCGACGTCCTGTGGCCGCCCCCGCCGGTGCAGGTGTCGGCCGCGCCGGGTGCTGAGCGCGCGGACGCCAAGGCTGCTGCCGCGGTCACTTCGCCGGAGCCGCCCAAGAAGCGCGACCCTCGCCTCAAGTACCTCTGGATGGCGGTCGGGGCGCTCGTCTTCGCCCTCGTCGCGTCGGCGTCCCCAGCCGTCTTCCTCGGCCACTTCACGGTGTTCGCGCTCGCGGTCATCGTCGGCTTCTATGTCATCTCCAACGTGTCGCACGCCCTGCACACCCCGCTCATGGCCGAGACCAACGCCATCAGCGGGATCATCGTCGTCGGGGGGCTGCTGCAGATCGACTCCGACGACCTCGTCGTCAAGACCCTGGCGTTCCTCGCCATCCTCGTCGCCAGCATCAACATCTTCGGAGGATTCGCAGTGACCGGCCGCATGCTCGAGATGTTCCGGAAGGACTGAGGCGACGATGACGTCCAACGTGGTCTCCGCGGCATACATCGTCTCTGCCGTCTTCTTCGTCCTCTCCCTCGCCGGGCTGAGCAAGCACGAGAGCGCCAAGGAGGGCAACGCCTATGGCGTGACCGGCATGGTCATCGCCCTCGGCGCAACGGTGTGGCTCACGCTGTCGCGGTCCGAGCACGCCCTCGCCACACTGCTGCTCATCGCGCTGGCCATGGCGATCGGCGCTGCGATCGGACTCTGGCGGGCACGCAAGGTCGAGATGACCCAGATGCCCGAGCTCGTCGCGATGCTGCACTCGTTCGTCGGCCTCGCGGCTGTGCTCGTCGGCTTCAACAGCCACCTCACCGTCGGCGAGGCGTCCGACACGATCCACTCCGTCGAGGTCTTCCTCGGGGTGTTCATCGGTGCGGTGACGCTCACCGGGTCGGTCGTGGCGTTCCTCAAGCTCTCCGCCCGGATCCCCTCGACGCCGCTCATGCTGCCCGCCCGGCACTGGCTCAACCTCGCGGCGCTCGTCGTGTCGGCGCTGTTGCTGCTGTGGTTCGTCCGGTCGCACTCGGTCGTGCCGCTGCTGCTCATGACGGTCATCGCGCTGGCGTTCGGCTGGCACCTCGTCGCGTCGATCGGTGGCGGCGACATGCCCGTCGTCGTGTCGATGCTCAACTCGTACTCCGGGTGGGCGGCGGCCGCGGCGGGCTTCATGCTCGGCAACGACCTGCTCATCGTCACGGGAGCGCTCGTCGGTGCCTCCGGTGCGATCCTGTCGTGGATCATGTGCCGCGCGATGAACCGCTCGTTCGTCTCGGTCATCGCCGGCGGGTTCGGCCAGGAGGTCACGCTCGGCGACGACAAGGACTATGGCGAACACCGCGAGATCACGGCCGAGGGTGCCGCCGACCTGCTCCGCGACGCGTCGTCGGTCATCATCACGCCGGGCTACGGCATGGCGGTGGCGCAGGCGCAGTACCCCGTCGCCGAGCTCACGAAGCGGCTGCGTGACCGTGGGGTGGACGTCCGGTTCGGGATCCACCCGGTCGCGGGTCGCCTGCCCGGCCACATGAACGTGCTGCTCGCCGAGGCCAAGGTGCCCTATGACATCGTGCTCGAGATGGACGAGGTCAACGACGACTTCCCGTCCACGGACGTCGTCCTCGTCATCGGTGCCAACGACACGGTCAACCCGGCCGCCGCCGAGGACCCGACGTCGCCCATCGCGGGCATGCCCGTGCTCCAGGTGTGGAACGCCCGCGACGTCGTCGTCTTCAAGCGCTCGATGGCGACGGGCTATGCCGGGGTGCAGAACCCGCTCTTCTTCCGCGAGAACTCGCAGATGCTCTTCGGCGACGCCAAGCAGCGCGTCGACGACATCCTCACCGCCCTCTGACCCCGCCCCAACTTTTGCTCCCCATGAGGGAACGTTGAGGGTCCGGAGGGAACATTTCCGTCCGGATCCTCAACCTTCCCTCCGCATGGGCGCGCCTCTTCGCAGGCGACCGACTCCCGTATGCCGTCACGCCGCCGCGAGCGCCGAGCGCACCTTCGTGGTCACGCCGCCGCGAGCGCCGAGCGCAGCTTCGCGGTCACGCCGCCGCGAGCGCCGAGCGCACCTTCGCGGTCACGGCTCCAGGACGCTCGAGGTCTGCCCACGTGATCCGGACGACGACGTAGCCAAGGCGTCGGAGCTCGTCCTCACGGCGCTTCTCTGCCCACAGCACCGACGGGTCGCCGGTGTCGTACTTGAGCCGTCCGTCGAACTCGACGATGACGTTGGTCCCCGGGATGAGGAAGTCGACCCGTCCGACGAGGTGCCCGGTGCGGTCGCGGATCTCCACCTGCGGCTCGACTGTGAACCCGGCCATCATCAGGGCGATGGCGCACCTCGACTCTCCCACCGACTCGCGTCGTCCGTCGGCGAACGCGAGGGTCGCCATGGCACGGCTCCCGTGCCGCCAGCCACGGACCACCTCCACTGCCTCCTCCAGCTCGGCCGGTGTCACGAGCCGCTCGTGGAGGGCGTGGTCGGCACTGACGACACCCTGGACGACGCCATGCTCCCTCGCGTGCGCGGCGAGCGCCGTCGCCAGCGGGACAGCCGGGCCGAGGCTGGTCGAGGTCACGGGCTGTCCGGTCCACTGCCGCACGCGGAAGCACCCGACCCGAACGGAGCGGTCGAGCGGCCGCAGGACGTGGACCGTGGTCAGGTCCACACCCCAGACGCGCACTCCGCGTGCCAGGACTGCCGAGCTGCCGCTGAGCGTGGCGTCGTCCCAGAGCAGGGTTGCGCCGAAGGCGCGCGCCTGGTGCCACGTCACTGGTGAGGTGGGATCGACGAGGGCGCTGACGGCATACAGGCCTCTTGCGGGGTGGAGGAGCTCCTTGCCACGGACGGCGTGCACGAGGGCAGCGGGCGACATGCCCGCTCGCAGTGCCTGTCGCGTCGTGAAGAGCCCGTGCTGTCCTGCTGCAAGGGCGATGAGTGCCGGTTCGAGGAGTGACGTCATGCCGCGAGCGTGCGCTGGTGGCCGCAGCGTCACCAGGTGCCTGCGTCGGACCTGTGGACGGTCGCGGTCCGAGGCGAGACCTGTGGACGGCCGGCATACGGAGGAGAAGTTGAGGGTCCGGACGGAAATGTTCCGTCCGGACCCTCAACGTTCCCGCAAGGGGAGCAAAAGTTGCGGCTGGCGGGGTCAGGTGCTGGTCATGCTGGGGACCTCGCCCTCGCGGGCCCTGCCGGCGAGCCGCGACCGCTTGTAGCCGTAGACGAAGTAGATGAGGAACCCGAGCGCGAGCCAGATGAGGAACCGCAGCCACGTCTCGACCGGCAGCGTGAGCATGAGGTAGAAGCAGATCGCCGCCGACACCCACGGCAGCCACGGCGAGAAGGGCACCCGGAACGGTCGCTCGAAGTCCGGCCGGCGGCGACGCAGCACCGGCACCGCGATCGACACGAGGAAGAACGCCGTGAGCGTACCGATGTTGATCATGAACTCGAGCTTGCCGACCGGCGTGAGTGCGGCGACGAGGGCGACGAGCAGCCCGAGCCCGATCGTGATCTTGAGCGGCGTGCCGGTGCGGCGGTTGACCTTGCCGAGCGCCGACGGGAGCAGCCAGTCGCGCGACATCGCGAAGACGACGCGCGAGGCGCCGATGAGGAGCGTCATGACGACCGTCGTCAGACCAGCCACCGCGCCGGCCGAGATGAGCGTCGCGTATGCCGGCTTGCCCACCTGCTCGAACGCTCCGGCGAGCGACCCGGCCTCGGCGAGCTGGTCGTACTTGACCATGCCCGTGAGCACGAGGGCGGTGGCGCAGTAGAGCACGGTGCAGATGATGAGCGAGCCGATGATGCCGCGGGGCAGGTCACGCGCCGGGTTCTTCGCCTCCTCGGCGGTCGTCGCCACGACGTCGAACCCGATGTAGGCGAAGAAGACGAGCGAGGCAGCAGCGAAGATCCCGGAGATGCCGAACGCCGCCGGCGCGAACCCGAAAAGGTACTCGATGAGCGGCTGCTCCATCGTCGAGCCGCTCTCCGTCGGCTGCGACGGCGGGATGAACGGCGAGTAGTTCGAGGACTTGATGTAGCCGATGCCCGCGAAGATCACGAAGAGGACGATGAAGACCTTCAGCGCGACGAGCGCCATGTTGACCCGCAGCGACTCCTTGATGCCGATCGACACGAGCACCGTGAGCGCCAGCACGAGGAGGAACGCCGGCAGGTCGAACGACGACCCGTAGGCCACCGACTCGGGGATCGTGATGCCCAGGTGGTCGAGGAAGATCCCGAGGTAGGCCGACCACCCCTGGGCGACGACCGACGCTCCGAGCAGCAGCTCGAGCAGGAGGTCCCAGCCGATGATCCAGGCGACGAGCTCACCGAGCGAGGCGTAGGAGAACGTGTAGGCCGACCCCGACACCGGGATCGACGACGCGAACTCGGCGTAGCAGAGGGCCGCGAGCCCGCAGCAGAGCGCGGCGACGATGAACGAGATGATGACCGCGGGCCCGGCGAGCTGGTTGGCCGCACGGCCGGCGACGGTGAAGATCCCGGCGCCGATGACGACCCCGACACCGAAGACGGTGAGGTCGAGCGCGGTGAGGCGTTTCTTGAGCTGGTACTCGGGCTCGTCACCCTCGCGGATGGTCTGCTCGATGGACTTGGTCCGCATGACGCTCATCGCATTCCCTTTCGTCCGGGCCGACGCTGGCCGCGCGGCCTGATGACGGGGATCTCACCCGTGTCCTCCAACCGAGAAGCGTGCAGGAGATCGGAGCTTCGGTAAAGGGTCTCGTGCGGCGGCGCCACGGCGCCGTGGTCACGGACCGGGTTGCGTATGCCGTCCGCCCCCCGCTCGTCGCCACCTCGCCCGAGGTAGTCGCGCCAGCCGTGCGGGTCCTCCCAGTGGTCCTGCCACCCGTCGTCCCAGCCCTCGGGCCCGCGGCCGGGTCCGTCGCCGCCACGACCACCGCCGTGACCGTCACCGCGGCCGTCGTCGTCGCCCTCGTCCCAGCCGTCGTCGGGGTCGCGCGGGGCGTCCGACCCGAAGAGCACGGTGCAGATGGCGCGGTAGTGGCGGTTGGCGTCCGGGACGTACTCGATGTGGCCGAGCGCCTGGTCCTGGCCGGCCGACTCGAGGAGGAACGTGCCGTAGCCGATGATCCGGCCCATGACCGACCGGTCGAAGGTCATGTCGGTGACCTTGGTGAGCGGCATCATCGCGACCTTGCGGCGGATGAACCCGTAGAAGAGGAGGAAGCGCTTGTCGGTGGCGACGAACCAGTCGTGGCGCCAGTTGAGGTAGCGCCACGTGAGGTACCCGGCACCGGCGAGGACGGCATACCAGAAGAAGTTCGCGAGCATCGCGCCACCGCGCGTCTGCGGGGCCTCGGCCTCGACGAAGGTGGCGAGGAAGAGGAGACCGACGAAGATGAGGATCGGGCGGATCTGCGAGAACCAGTGCTGGCGCACCATCGTGACGACGTTCTCGCCCTCGACGAGGTAGCGGTCCAGCTCGCGGTCGAGGCGCCCGGACGCCAAGGTCAGCTCCGGGCGATCAGCGAGTCGAAGAACCGCCCGATGTTGCGCACGCCGTTGACGATGACGTCCCACGCGCTGCCGACGATGTTGGCGGCGTCAGAGGGCGAGGTGAAGATGGCGTAGAGCAGGAAGATGACGAGCAGCCACGTGACGATCTTCTTGACCGGGGGCATGGACACGTCGTCTCTCTCTCGGGTTCAGGCTCGGCGCAGGGGCGCGCGCGGGCTCGCAGCACTTCATGATGACGGATCAGCGTGTGACGGGTGTGACTCATGTGAGCACACGGCGTGTCGCCCGCCCGGGGATGTCTGCCGAGCGGGCACAGCCGCGGGAGCGGGCACAGCCGCGGGAGCGGGCGCAGACGCCGGGGCGACCTCAGACGAGGCCGTAGAGCCGGTCGCCCGCGTCGCCGAGGCCCGGCACGATGTAGCCGAGCTCGTTGAGCTTCTCGTCGATCGAGCCGGTCACCAGCTGGACGGGCACCCCGGCGTCGGCGAGCGCCTCCTCGAGGTGGGCGATGCCCTCGGGGGCGGCGAGCAGGGTGACCGCGGTGATGTCGTCGGCGCCGCGCTCGAGCAGGAACCTGATCGCGTCGGCCATCGAGCCGCCGGTGGCGAGCATCGGGTCGAGGACATAGACCTGACGGCCGGAGAGGTCGTCGGGCAGGCGGTTTGCGTAGGTGATCGCCTCGAGCGTCTCCTCGTTGCGCTGCATGCCGAGGAAGCCGACCTCGGCGCTCGGCAGGAGGCGCACCATGCCCTCGAGCATGCCGAGCCCCGCACGCAGGATCGGCACGATGAGCGGCTTGGGGTTGGAGAGCTTGATGCCCGTCGTCGGGGCCACGGGCGTCTCGATCTCGAACGGCTCGACCCGCACGTCGCGGGTCGCCTCGTAGGCAAGGAGCGTCATGAGCTCCTCGGCCAGTCGCCGGAACGTCGGCGAGTCCGTCCGCTTGTCACGCAGGTAGGTGAGCTTGTGTGCGATGAGCGGATGGTCGGCAACGTGAACGCGCATGGGTGAAACTTAGCGCGTGACCCCCGACCCGAGGCCGTCGTCCTCCCCCGTGCGCGAGGAGTATGCCGTCGCCATGGGTCGCGCCCTCGAGCTCGCCTCGCGCGCGGCGCAGGACGGTGACGTGCCCGTGGGTGCCGTGGTCCTCGACCCGACCGGTGCCGTCATCGGCGAGGGCCGCAACCTGCGCGAGGTCGACAACGACCCGACCGCGCACGCCGAGGTGGTCGCACTCCGGGAGGCGTCACGGCATACGGGGTCGTGGCGGTTGGACGACTGCACGCTCGTCGTGACGCTCGAGCCCTGCCCCATGTGCGCGGGCGCGGCGATGCTCGCCCGGATCTCGCGGATCGTCCTCGGCGCCTGGGACCCCAAGCTCGGCGCCACCGGGTCCGTCTGGGACGTCGTGCGCGACCGGCGGGCCACGCACCGCATCGAGGTCGTCGGCGGCGTCCTCGAGGCCGCGGCGTCGCGCCAGCTGCTCGACTTCTTCGGGGAGCGCCGGTGACCGACGTCCTCGCCGGTCTGCTCGACCAGCCGCCGTGGGTCATCCTCACGATCGCCGGGCTCGTCGTCTTCGGCGAGTGCGCGCTCTTCGTGGGCATGGTGCTGCCCGGCGAGACCGTGGCAGTCCTCGCCGGGGCGGCCGCTGCGCTCGGTCGCACGACCCTCGCCTCCGTCCTGCTCGTCGTCCTCGCTGCCGCGGTCATCGGGGACAACGTCGGGTATGCCGTGGGTCGCAACGCGGGTCCGCGCCTGCACCGGCGGGTCACCAACCCGGCGCGACGACAGCGGCTGGCCAGGGCCGAGGCGCGGCTGCGGCTGCGTGGTGGCCTCGCGGTCCTCGTCGGTCGGTGGACGCCGTTCGTGCGCTCGGTCATGCCCTCGCTCGCCGGCATCTCGGGCATGTCGTGGCCCCGCTTCATCGCCTGGGACCTGCTCGGCGCGGGGTCCTGGGCGGTCGGCAGCGTGCTCGCGGGGTTCGCCGCGGGCAAGTCCTACGAGCAGGTCGTGTCGTGGTTCGGCACGGCGGGTTCGGTGCTGCTCGGGGCGTTCCTCGTCGTCGGCGTCGCCGTGTGGAGCTGGCGCCGGACCGCGTCGGCGCGCGCCTGACCGCCTCGGCGCGCCCCTGACCTCCCGGACGTCCGGATCCGGCGTCAGGGGATGCGGAGGTCGCCGACCGGGTGGACCCGCAGCCAGCGGTAGCCGTAGCCCTCGAGCACGACCTCGAGGGAGCCGTCGTCGGTGACGACCTCGCCGCCGGAGAACAGGTCCGCGAGGGCGACGTCACCCTCCTCGGTCCACTCCGAGACATCGAGGGTGACGGTGCACGGCTCGGCGCCGAGGTTGTGCACGGCGATGACCGCGGCCTCCCCGGTCGAGCACTGGTGGGCGAGCACGGCGTCAGACTGCGGCGCGTGCTGGCGCAGCAGCGTGAAGTCGCCCCAGCCGAGCTCGGGGCACGAGCGGTAGGTCTGGACGAGGTGGCGCATGAAGGCCCACAGCGAGTGCGCGTCGGTGCGCTGGTCCACGACGTTGACGTGCTCGGGGCCGAAGCCACCCGGCGTCGGGCGGCGGACGAGCCGACGGGCAGGCGCCTTCGAGAAGCCACCCGAGGGGTTCGAGGACCACTGCATCGGCGTGCGCACCGCGTGCCGGCCTTCGCCGGCGAGATCCTCACCCATGCCGATCTCCTCGCCGTAGAAGAGGGTCGGCGTGCCCGGGAGCGAGAAGAGCAGGCTGTAGGCCATGCGCACCCGGCGCGGGTCGCCGTCGAGCATCGGCGGCAGACGGCGCTTGAGCCCGCGGTCGTAGATCTGCATGTCGGGGTCGGGGCCGAAGGCGGCGAAGACCTCCTCGCGCTCCGTGTCGGTGAGCTTGTCGAGGGTGAGCTCGTCGTGGTTGCGCACGAACGTCGCCCACTGGCAGCTCGGGTGGATCGGCGGCCGGTCGGTGAGCGCCTGGGCGAGCGTGCGCGCGTCCTCGCGCGCCATCGACAGATAGAGCTTCTGCATCCCGATGAAGTCGAACATCATGTGCAGCTCGTCGCCGGCCTCGGCGCCGAAGTACTCGCGTTGCTGGGCGTGCGGGAGGTTGACCTCGCCGAGCATGATCGCGGCGCCGTTCCGGCGGTTGATGAAGGCGCGCAGGTCCTTGAGGTGCTGGTGCGGGCTGATCGACTGCACGACGTCGTCGTTGTGTCCGGCGGCTTTCTCGCCCTTCGGCTTCGAGTCCTTCGTGGCCCCGCCCTTCGCGCTCTCGCCCTGCTTCGCCGTCGTCTCGACGTCCTCGACGAAGAACGGCACGGCGTCGACGCGGAAGCCGTCGAGGCCGAGCTCGAGCCAGAACCCGGCGATGCGGGCGATCTCGTCACGGACCTGCGGGTTGGCGACGTTAAGGTCGGGCTGGTGGGCGTAGAAGTGGTGGAGGTACCACTCGCCGGTCTTCGCGTCCTTGCTCCAGATGCCCTTCTCCTTGTCGGGGAAGACGACCTGGTCGCTCGTGTCCGGCGGGGTGTCCGAGCGCCAGACGTACCAGTCACGCTTGGGGGAGTCGGTGCTGCGCCGCGACTCCTTGAACCACGGGTGCTGGTCGGACGTGTGGTTGACGAGGAGGTCGGCGATGACACGGATGCCGCGGTCGTGGGCCGTGCGGACGACCTCGACGAGGTCGCCGGCCGTGCCGACGCGTGGGTCGACGCCGTAGAAGTCGCTGACGTCATAGCCGTCGTCCTTCTGCGGGCTGGGGTAGAAGGGCATGAGCCAGATGCAGGTGACGCCGAGCTCGGCGAGGTAGTCGATGCGCTGGGCGAGGCCCTGGAGGTCGCCGATCCCGTCGCCGTCGGAGTCGTAGAAGGTCTCGACGTCGAGGCAGTAGATGACGGCGGTCTTCCACCACTGGTCGCTCGTGTCGGTGATGCGCATGGGTCGCCTCCTCAGGCCGTCGCGGACGTGGTCGAGCCGGCGGAGCCGGTCGAACCGACTGAGCTGGACGAGCCGGGTTGCGGCAGGACCTCGGACCCGAAGGCGTCGATGAAGCCGGACTGCTCCTGCCCGACGTGGTGGAGGTAGAGGTCGTCGAAGCCGAGCGACGCGAGGTGCTCGAGGCGCTCGCGGTGCTCGCCGAGGTCGGACGAGACCTGCACCGTCTCGCGGACCGCCTCGGCGGTGACCTGCTCGCCGATGGCATCGAACGCTTCAGCGGTCTCGGTGTCCCACGCCACGGGCGGCCCGATGACGTTGCTGCGCCACTGGTCGACCGCGATGTCCTCGGCGGCCTGCTCGGTCTCGGCCCAGCTGAGGTGCACCTGGAGCGAGAGGTCGCCGCGACCACCAGCACCCCGGTAGGCGTCGATGACCTCCCGCAGCGTCTCCTCGGGCTGGACGATCGTGATGAGCCCGTCGGCCCACGCGGCCACGCGGGAGGCGCTCTCGACGGAGACGACCGGCGCGATGAGCTTCGGCTGCCGCTCGGGCAGGTCCCACAGGCGCGCCCGGTCGACGGTGACGAGGCCGTCGTGGTTCACCTCCTCGCCGTGGAGCAGGCGCCGGATGACGTCGACGCACTCATCGAGCCGCTGGTCCCGCAGCTCCTTGCGCGGCCAGCCCTCGCCGGTGATGTGCTCGTTGCTCGCCTCGCCGCTGCCGAGGGCCACCCAGAAGCGGCCCTCGAACATCTGCGCCAGCGTCGCGATCTTCTGCGCCGCGACGGCCGGGTGGTAGCGCTGTCCAGGGGCGCTCACGCACCCGAAGGTGAGGTCCGTGGTCGCGAGGGCGGCGCCGAGCCAGGCCCACGTGTAGCCGCTGTGTCCCTGTCGCGCACTCCACGGTGAGAAGTGGTCCGAGCACATCGCCATCGAAAAGCCCGCACGCTCGGCGTGCTGGACGTCGGCGAGGAGGCGGCCGGGGCTGATCTGCTCGTGCGATGCGTGGAAGCCGTATCGGGTCATGCCCCCCACCAGACCACACGCCGGCGCCCCCGGACCATGTCCGTGCGGGTGGGATTCCGCTGCGGCGCTAGCGTGTGCGCATGGGCAGCGGGCACGGCCACGGGCACGCCGGGGCGACGCACCGGTGGCGGCTCCGGGTCGCCTTCGTGCTCATCGCCGCCTTCTTCGTCGTCGAGCTCGTCGCCGGCCTCACCTCCGGTTCGCTCGCGCTGCTGTCCGACGCCGGGCACATGGCCGCTGACGTCGTCGCGCTCGGCGCGGCCCTCGTCGCCACCCGCATCGCCGGACGCGACGACACGACCGGGCGGCGCACGTACGGGTCGTTCCGTGCGGAGGTCTTCGCGTCGGGACTGGCCGTGCTCCTCATGCTCGGCGTCGCGGCATACATCGCGGTCGAGGCGGTCCGACGCATCGGCGAGACGCCGGTGGTCGCGACCGGCCCGATGCTCGTCGTCGGTGGTCTCGGGCTCGTCGTCAACGTCGTCGCGCTCACGCTCCTGCGCGGCGGGGCGGCCGAGTCCCTGAACGTCAAGGGCGCCTACCTCGAGGTCGTCGCCGACACGCTCGGCTCGGTCGGGGTCATCGCCGCGGGACTCCTCGTCGCGGCCACGGGCGACGCGTGGTGGGACACCGGGATCGCGCTCGCGATCGCGGCGTTCGTGGCCGTGCGCGCCGCGATGCTCGGTCGTGAGGTGCTCGCCGTCCTCGGCCAGCACGCCCCCGTCGGGGTGCGTCCGGACGACGTCGCCGCGGCGCTCGGAGCGGTCGACGGGGTGCGCGACGTCCACGACCTGCACGTCTGGACACTGACCTCCGGCATGAACGTCGCGACCGCGCACCTCATGACCCACCAGGGCACCGACCCCCACGAGGTCCTCGACGCGGCACGGCACGTCATGCGCAGCGACTTCGGTGTCGAGCACGCGACCCTCCAGGTCGAGCCGGAGTCACACACCGGCTGTCACGACGTCACCTGGTAAAGCCGTTGCGCTTCGGCCCCGCGCGGCTTATTTTCGAGGCACACGGAAGGGAGGTGGTCCAGGAAGTGATTTCCCGTTGGACGCGTGAGGTGACTGCGCGCTAGTCGTGCACCTCGACTGCCGAGGTCGCGCCGCCCGGCGCAATCCCAGCAGCTCACCGCAGCCCGCGGGCCGTGCAGGTCGTCCCCTGCACGTGCTGCCTCCCACATGGAGCGGCAAGGCCCGCGGGCTGTTCCCTTTCCCGGACAATGAGCGTCGTATGCCGTCCGCTCGTGTCGGGACCCACCTCCGGTCCGCGCTCTGGCGGGGCTGAGGCAGCTTGCGGCATGCGACTGATCCGCACCGTCCTCCTCAGCACCTTCGCCGTCGCCGTGCTCCCGGGGTGCGCCGGCTCGACCTCCGGCGCTGTCACCGCTGAGCGAGTGCCGACCACGGCGCAGTCCGCTGCACCGTCGGATGCGTCGTCAGCGGCCGGCCGGGCGCTGCTCGCCAAGCACTCGTTCAGCGGGAAGAGCGCCGTCGAGATCATCGACCAGCTCGACCGCATGGCGGTGTCCTCGCGGCCGACGGATCTCATGGCGTCCGTGCGACCCCGGCAGCTCGTCGTGTCGGGTGACGACACGGGGGTGTCGCTGCCGATCCCGGACGACCGGTTCTACCTGTCGGTGGCGCCCTATGTCGACACAACGCACGACTGCTTCAACCACTCGCTGACGACGTGCAAGGGCGAGATGGGCGGGGAGGACGTGCAGGTGAACCTTGTGGAGGAGGGGGCCGGCTCGGTGCTCGTGGGCGAGACCAAGACGGTCTTCGACAACGGTTTCGTCGGTCTGTGGCTGCCGAAGGACATCACCGGCACCCTGCGGATCACCCACGACGGCCGGACGGCCGAGTCCCGAATCTCGACCCACGACGATGACCCGACCTGCCTCACGACCATGCGCCTCACCTGACGGACGATCTCGAGGTCCTACTGCCAGGTGGTGGACCGGCGAGCGACCTCGTAGACCCTCTCCACGATCTCGTCGGTGTGGAGGTCGCCGTGTCGGCGAAGCCAGGACGCGAGCTGCATTCGCGGCACGACGGCCACTCCGTCGGGCTGTGACTTCACGGTGACGCTTTTCGCGTTGACGGTGACGACGAGGCCTTGGACATGGACGGTGAAACCGCAGGCTTCGGAGAGGACGCGCGAGGCCCGCTCGGCCTCGTGGCGGGCGTTCCGGACGTAGGGCTGCCTCGAGCCGTTGACCATGAAGGTGTTGCCGCCCACCCAGATGGCCGCACCTGGATGGTGCTTGGCGTTGACGGTGAAGACTCCGCCGGGGCCGACGACCACATGGTCGATGTCGGAACCTCGACCGCCGACCGGCACGGCGTGCAGGAAGCGCCACCTCGGGTCCTTCATGCGGACCTTGGCGAGCTCTGCCGCCACCCTCTCCTCGCCATCGGCGCCGATCCGCCACGCGCGCTCGTCGGTGTGGACGCCGAGGACCCGCGCGAGCGCGGTCCTCACTGGAGCAGCACTCCGTGCGGACTGCGCCCGCTGGCGCGCCTCGGCCCCGGCGCTGTTGGACGCGAGGTCGATCCACGGCCGCTGGTCAGCGTCGGGCAGCGGCTCGGACTCGTCCGGGACGTCATCGTCGTGAGCGTGTCCTGCTGACAGGTCCGGTTCGTGCAGAGCCGGCTCGGGAAGGAGCTGCTCGGCACGGTCGTCGGCATCCGCGGGTTCGGCCGGCTGGGACTCGCGCCACCGGGCCACCGCCTCGACGAGCCTTGGCTCGAGCTCGGGACCTTCTGCGTGGCCGGTGTCGTCGGCGAGGTCCCAGAAACCGACCTTCGTCCCGTCCCACGTCTCCACGTAGAGGCGGTCCTTGCCCCATCGCCGCCACCTGGTCACCACGAGCTGCTCGTCCCCCACCGTCGCATTGTGGCCGAGGGCTTCAGAGGAAGCACGGAGTTCGGTCAGATCGCCCCGACCGGTCGGGTCAGCCCGTTCGTGCTGACCCGGGCCCGTGTGGTGGAGCGAGCCCGCCCGCACCATGTCGCGGAACGCGCGTGCACTCCACGCTGAGCAGTGGCGCCATGGAGGCGCCAGCCGGCGACGAGGAAGGAAGACGAGCATGAGGAGACTGTTCGCGACCGCGGCCTGCGTGGTCGCCCTGGCAGGACTGTCCGCCGCACCAGCCATGGCGGGTGAGATCAAGGGTCCGCCGTCGACCGGGGGCCACAGCACGAACACGACCGGTGCGCTCGACCACGCGCGCTCGGCCTGTGCGGCGAGTGGCCTCAACGACATGGACCCCGAGGAGGGCCAGGTCGACTCGCAGGTCCAGACGGCGGCCGACTCGTGGAAGTACTACGGGCTGCCCAAGGGCGCACCCGGCACCCTCGGCCTGTGCCGCGGCAACGCCGGCGAGTGACGAGCCTCAGCGAGGGACCCCGGCAGCGCGGCTGCCGGGGTCCCTCGTCGGCGGCCGACGCCGGGACCTCGCCGGCGTCCTCGTCACGGCGTGACGGGTGACGCACTCGCGAGGACGCCGGAGCCCGGTGCGGACCCGGCGGCCGCGCCGACGGTGAAGGCGTCGAGCGACGGCCGACGCAGGTGCTGGGGGTTGGCCTCCTCGTAGACCGCGGCCACCGCCAGAAGGAGGTCGTCTGAGCCGTCCGGCCCCACGAGCTGCAGGCCCACAGGAAGGCCGTCGGCGTCGAAGCCGGCGGGCACGGACATGGCCGGCAGCCCGGTGGCCGAGATGAGCGTCGCCGCCCTCATCCAGTCGAGGTAGGTCTCCATGGCCACGCCTGACACCTCCGGCGGGAACTCGAGCGACGCCTCGAACGGTGCGACCTGGACGGACGGTGCGACCAGCAGGTCGTAGCTGTCGAAGAACGCATTCGTGCTGCGACGCAACCGTGCTCGTGCGCTTGCGGCGGACCGGAGCTCGTCGGCGGTGATCTCCATGCCCTTGCGCAGGTTCCACTGCAGCGCGGGCTTGAGCTCGTCGTGGTGGTGAAGGTAGAGGTCGCCATAACCCGTGGCGAAGTCGTAGGCGCGGGTCGTCTGGAAGACCTCGTCGGCATCCCTGAGGTCGGGACAGGCTTCCGTGACCTCAGCGCCGAGTGAGGCGAGGAGCTCGGCCTGCGCCTCGACGACCTCGAGGACACCCCCCTCCACCGGCACACCGATCCCGAAGTCGAGCGTGAACCCCACCCGCAGCCCGGCGAGCGACCCCTCGTGAACCCCGGCGGGGACGGCGACCGGCGCGGGGGCCGAAAGCGCCGACGCCGGGTGAGGGCCACCGATCACCGACATCATGAGCCGCAGGTTCGCGACGGTCCGGGCCATCGCACCCTTGCGCGAGATCCAGGCCCACGGGTCGGCGCCACCCAGCGGGACCACCCCGGCCGAGGGGCGCAGCCCCACGAGGTTGCAGAAGGACGCCGGCGTGCGGATCGAGCCGCCCATGTCGCTGGCGTCACCGGCGGGCTGGATGCCTGCAGCGATCGCGGAGGCCACCCCGCCACTGGACCCCCCGGCACTGCGCGACGGGTGGTACGGGTTGGTGGTGGTGCCGAACAGGGGATTGAACGTGTGCGAACCCGCCGCCAGCTCGGGGGTGTTCGACTTGCCGGTGGTGACCACCCCGGCGGCCCTGAGTGAGGCGATGATCGGCGCGTCGGCCGTCGGGACGCGGTGGGCGAACAGCGGTGAGCCGAGTGTCGTCCGCAGCCCCGCCGTGTCGTGCGTGTCCTTGTGGGTCATCGGCACGCCGTGCAGCGGCGGCAGGGGAGCGCCCGACGCGGCGAGCGCGTCGGCGGCCGCGGCGGCCCGCGTCGCCCCGTCGACGTCGACCGTGCAGATGGCGTTGACCAGCGGGTTCACCTCGTCGATCCGGTCGAGGTGCGCCCGGAGGGCCTCGGTGGCGGAGAGGTGGCGCGAGCGCAGCAGCCGGACCATCTCCACGAGGCTGAGGTCGGAGATCTCGGAGGTCGTCATGGCTCCCAATCTCCGGGGGCAGCCGGGGCGCCGCCAGCAAGCGAGGCCCCCGAGGGCCTCACGACCGGTATTCGCCTCACCCGTGGCCGATTCCGCCATCCGCCCCCTGACGGCCGGCGGATGTCTGCCATCGCTCGACGGGGTTGGCTAGCGTCCGACCACCCACATGAGCCTCGGGAGGAACCGGATGAGCACCACCGAAACAGTGACCGAGCCCGCCGCCAAGGCAGAGCTGTCGCCGGGGCTGAACCGTCTGTTCGGCACCCTGTCGGGTATCGAGCGGCTCGGCAACCGGCTGCCCCATCCCTTCTGGCTCTTCTGGATCCTCAGCGGCGTGCTCGCCGTCGTGAGCGCCGTCATGGCAGGCCGCGGGGTGTCGGTGCAGCTCCCCGGCACGGACAAGACGACCGCCGTCGAGAACCTGCTCTCCATGGACGGCCTGTCCTTCGCCCTGGGCTCGGCGCTCGACAACTTCGCCGGCTTCCCCGCCCTGCCGGTCGTGGTCACGGCCCTCATGGGTGTCGCGGTGGCCGAGCGCAGCGGCCTCATGCAGGCGCTTCTCCGCGGGACCATCGTGCGGCTGCCCGCCCGCTGGGTCACCTTCGCCGTCGCCTTCGCCGGCACCGTCGCCCACGCGACCTTCGACGCGGCGTTCGTCATCCTCATCCCCCTCGCGGCGCTGGCCTTCAAGGCGGTCGGGCGCAGTCCCGTCATCGGTGTCGTGACGGCATACGTCTCGGTGGCGGCCGGCTACAACGCGAGCCCGCTCATCACCCCGTCGGACGCGATCCTCGCCGGAATCTCGACGAGTGCCGCACGGATCGTCGACCCGGCATACGTCGTCACACCCCTGGCCAGCTACTACTGGAACGCCGCCTCGTCCGTCCTCGTCGCCATCGTCGTGACGGTGATGATCGAGAAGGTCCTCAGCCGCCGTCCCGACTGCGCAGCAGACGAGGAGCCGAACGCCGCCGACGGTCCGACCCAGCCCATCGACCTCTCCCTCACGCCCGTCGAGCGCCGCGGCCTGTGGGCGGCCGCCGGCATCGCCGTCGTCGTCATCGGAGCGATCGCGGCGGCCACCCTGCCCGGCTCGTCGCCCCTGCGCGGCGAGGACGGCTCGCTCATCCAGTCGCTGCCGGTGCTCAACGTCGCGGTCATCGTGGCCGTGGTCTTCGCCGCCTGCGGCCTTGTCTACGGTCGCGTCACCGGGTCGGTGCGCGGTCTCGGTGAGGTCCCCGACCTCATGTCCGACGGTGTCCGCCTCATCGCACCCGTCGTCGTGCTCTTCTTCTCGATCTCGCAGTTCCTCGCCTACTTCAAGTGGACGGGCATCGGGTCGGTCGTCGCGGTCGAGGGCGCGGCCCTGCTCGAGAGCCTCGAGACGCCGAACCTCGTCTTCCTCATCGCGCTCGTCGTCATGGTGAGCATCATCAACATGCTCGTGACGAGCGGCTCGGCGATGTGGGCGCTCATCGCGCCGATCGTCGTCCCGATGATGATGTACGTCGACGTGTCACCCGAGGTCGCGCAGACGGTCTTCCGCATCGGCGACTCGTGCACCAACGCCGTCACGCCGATGAGCGCCTACTTCGTCCTCGCGCTCGGCTACATGCAGCAGTACCGCAAGAACGCCGGCATCGGCACCCTGGCGTCCTACACCCTGCCGATCGCGCTGGTGCTCCTCGTCGCGTGGACCGCCGCCTTCGCCCTCTGGTATGCCGTCGGCCTGCCTCTTGGTCCGGGCGTCCCGGTGCGCTGAGCGCACCACCACCGGGCCTGCGTATGCCGTGTCAGAGCGGTGTGCGCAGGCCCGAGCGCTTCATCGCCTGGAGCACGACGGACACCTGCGCGGTCTGCACGAGGCTGCGCCAGGAGCCGCTGACGAGCTCGTAGAGCGTCGCCTGGTCGGGCACCGCGACGTTCACGGCGAGGTCGAACTCGCCGGCGAGGGCGATGGCCTCCCGGACGTAGGGGTTGCCGACGACCTTGGCGCTGAAGGCGTCCATCTGGCCGGGCAGCAGGCGGATCCAGAGCATCGCCTCGACGGGGTAGCCGAGACGTGCGGGCTCGACGACGGCCCGGGACCACAGGTGGCCGTTCGCCTGCAGCCACTCAAGGCGGCGCCGGGCGGTCGACTCGCTGATCCCGGCCTGGCGGGCGAGCGTCGTGACGGTGGCGCGGCCGTCCTCGGCCAGGCTGCGGGTGATGGCCCGGTCGTTGGCCGACAGGGACTCGGGCGGCTCCGACGAGGGTTGCTGCACACCGAAGGGCGGCGCCTCGAGTGCGGCGACCTGGTGCGGGGTGAGGATCGGTGGGCGCCACTGCCGGACGGACTGGAGCACCCTCAGGACGGGGTCGGTGTGTGCGCGGACGAGGCCGATGGTCGCTGGCAGTTCGTCGAGCACGAGGCCGGACAGCCCGGAGGTCCCGACCCTGATCTCGGCGACGCAGTCCACGGCGCCGGTGAGGGCGTAGGCATAGACGCAGTCGGCGCGCTGAGACAGCGCGGTCGTCGTGCTGCGCACCGACCCCACGGCGCACTCCGCGCGCACGAGAACCGCCGAGTTGTGGCCGCTGAGCGTCGACACCCGCACGACGTTGCTCTCGAGCAGGGCTGTCCCACGCCGGGTGACCGTGCGCTCGGACTCGTCGAGGACCTCGGCGATCCGGTGCCAGGGCGCGCGGCCGTCGACCTGCAGGGCCGCGACGATCCTGCGGCGAGCGAGTCGAGCGAGTCGAGGGGTTCGAGGGCTCCCGGGGGCCGGGTGGTCACGACGGCATCATGTCCCACCCGACGCCCCGAGTCACCGACCCAGCAGCGACAGGGCGGCGTCGACGACGGACGCCGCGTCGATCCCGTGCAGGCGGTAGGCGTCCGGGAGGCTGCTCGACTGGCCGAACTCGGTCACGCCGAGACACCGGACCGGGTCACCGCGCAGCCCCGCGAGGAAGGCGAGGGTGTGCGGGTGCCCGTCGAGCACCGTGACGAGCGGGGCACGCCCCTGCCGGGGGAAGAGGACGTCGGCGATGTCGCTGCGCTCGCGGGCGGCGACGGAGCCGCGCCCGGAGAAGGAGCGGAAGACGAGGTCCGGGCTGGTCAGGCAGACCACACCTGCGACGACTCCCTGCTCCTCGAGCCGGCGTGCCGCCTCGACCACCTCGGTCATCATCGCGCCGACCCCCACGAGGGTGACCTGCTCGTCCTCGGGCGAGTGGTGCGTGAGCCGGTACCCACCGGCCACGGCGTGCTGCCGTCTGCGCTCGCGGGACGCGGGGTCCTGCGGGACCTGGGCGAGGTCCTGGTCGACGGGACGGGTGCTCAGCCGGAAGTAGGCCGACGTGCCACCGGGGACCCCGACCCGGCGCATCGCCTCGAGCAGGCACCACTCCAGGTCCTGTGCGAAGGCGGGCTCCCACGCGATGCATCCCGGCTGCTCGAGCCCGATCGACGGCGTGGTGATCGACTGGTGCGCACCGCCCTCGGGGGCGAGGGTCACGCCCGACGGGGTGCCGACGAGGATCGACTGGCCCCCGGCATAGATGCCGTAGGACCACGGCTCGAGCGCACGGGTCACGAACGGGTCGTAGATCGTCGCGATCGGGAGCAGCCGCTCACCCCACCGGCTCCACGTCGCACCGAGCTCGCCGAGGAGGCCGACGAGGTTGACCTCGGCGATGCCCAGCTCGATGTGCTGACCGGTGGGCGCCTCGGACCAGCGCAGCACCCGTTCGCGGTCGTCGGCGAACCAGTCCTTGCGGTCCTCGACCGACCAGACGCCGGTCTTGTTGATCCAGCCACCCATGTTGGTCGACGACGCCACGTCGGGACTCGTCGTGACGATCCGGGCGGCGATGCCGGGCTCTGCCCGGTGGAGGTCCGTGAGGAACCGTCCGAAGGCGGCCTGCGTCGACGTCGAGTTCCTGTAGTCGCGCGCCAGGGTCGTCGGCACGTCCAGCGACGCGACGTCCGGCACGGCCGGGCGGGCCAGGGCGCGCTGGCGCTCACGGCACGCCCTTCCTGCGGCGGAGTCGGCAGGGAAGACCTGCCACGGGTCGTCGAGGTCGGTGCCGCACGCCTCGGCCAGCGCAGCCATCTGGTTGGCCGTGAGCAGCGCGGAGTGGTTGTTGGGGTGGCCTTCGGTGGGCAGGCCACGACCCTTGACCGTGTAGGCGAACACGACGCTCGGTCGGTCCTCGGCGAGGTCGCGGTAGGTGTCGACGAGGAGTCCAAGGTCGTGCCCACCCAGGTCGCGGACCGCTGCCGCGAGCTCGGGTGCCGGCAGCGACCCCACGAGCTCGGCGAGCCCGGGTTCGGGGCTCTCGCCGATGACCCGTCGCGCGAGCTCGTCGCCCTCGGACCGCAGCAGTCGCTGGTACTCCTCGTTGGGCATGAGCTCGAGCCGGCGCCGCAGGGCGTCGCCGCCCTCCCGCTCGAAGAGGTCCGAGATGAGTCGGCCCCACTTGAGGGTGACGACCTGCCACCCGGCAGCGCGGAACATCTCCTGGAGGCGGGAGATCTGCATGTCCGGCACGACCCGGTCGAGGGACTGGCGGTTGAGGTCGACGATCCACGTCAGCTCCCCGAGCCGGGCGACGCTCGGGTCGGCGATCGCCTCCCAGATCGCGCCCTCGTCGAGCTCGGCGTCGCCGAGCAGGCCGATGAAGCGGCCCGCCTCGGGTGTGTCCGGGAAGTGCGAGCGCGCGTAGCGGTGGGCCACGGCGGCCCAGAGCGGAGCGGTCGCACCGAGACCCACCGAGCCGGTGGAGAAGTCCGGTGCGTCCGGGTCCTTGGTGCGGCTGGGGTAGCTCTGCAGGCCATCGAGCTCGCGCAACCGGGGGAGATAGCTCACGTCGAGGTTGCCGAGGAGGTAGGTGATGGCGTGGAGCACCGGCGAGGCGTGTGGCTTCACCGACACCCGGTCGGTGCTCCTGAGCTCGGAGTACCAGAGCGCCACCATGAGGTCGACCATGGACGCGCTGGACGCCTGGTGGCCGCCGACCTTGACCCCGGTGTCGTTGGGGCGACCGGCATTGGCCGCGTCGACGATCGCGGCCGACAGCCAGAGCACCCGGTCCGCGATCTCGCGCAACGTCGCGAGCTCGGCGCTACTGGTCGTGGCGGTGCCGGCGGGCGTCTCGGCGTCGCCGTGGGCGTCGGCGCCACCGTGGCTGTCAACGAGCATGCTCACGGCTCCACCTCACTCGAACGCGCCGGCATACGCGTTGAGCGCCGGCTGGCCGCCGAGGTGGGCGTAGAGGACCGTGGAGTCCTTGGGGATCTCGCCAGAGGTGACGAGGTCGATGAGCCCGGCCATCGACTTCCCTTCGTACACAGGGTCGGTGATCATGCCCTCGAGGCTGCCCGCGAGTCGGATCGCCTCGATCGTGGAGTCGACCGGGATGCCGTACTCGTCGCCGGCCCAGCCCTCGAGGACGGTGATCTCGTCGTCCCGGAGGTCGCGGCCGAGGTCGATGAGGTCGGCGGTGTGGCGCGCGATCCGGCCGACCTGGTCTCGGGTCTTCTCGAGGGTCGCCGAGGCGTCGATGCCGAGCACCCGGCGGGGCCGTCCACCGGCCTCCTCGAGCGCGGCGAAACCGGCGATCATGCCGGCGTGGGTCGAGCCGGTGACCGTGCAGACGACGATGGTGTCGAAGAAGACCCCGAGCTGCTCCTCCTGGGCGGCGAGCTCGTAGGCCCAGTTGGCGAAGCCGAGTCCGCCGAGCCGGTGCTCCGAGGCGCCGGCCGGGATCGGGTAGGGCTTGCCGCCCTGGCTCTCGATCTCGTCGATGGCCTCCTGCCACGACTGGCGGATGCCGATGTCGAAGCCGGCCGGGTCAAGGCGGGCGTCGGCGCCCATGATCCGCGACAGCAGGATGTTGCCGACCCGGTCGTTGCCCGGGTCCTCCCAGTTGACCCAGCGCTCCTGCACGAGGCGCACCTTGAGGCCGAGCTTCGCACCGACGGCGGCGACCTGGCGGGTGTGGTTCGACTGGTAGCCGCCGATCGACACCAGGGTGTCGGCACCGGAGGCGAGCACGTCGGGGACGATGTACTCGAGCTTGCGGGTCTTGTTGCCGCCGAAGGCGAGGCCGGAGTTGACGTCCTCGCGCTTGGCCCAGACCTGCGCGCCGCCGAGGTGGGCGGTGAGCCGGTCGAGCGCGTGCACGGGGCTGGGGCCGAAGGTCAGGGGGTAGCGCTCGAAGTCCGCGATGGACATGGGTGTCTCCTTGGTTCTGGGGGTGGGGCGGGTTCAGCCGGCCCGGCTGTCGGTCTCTTCGTCGACCAGGTCGACGAGGGGGAGCAGGGTCTGCCAGTTCTCCTGCGCGGCGCGACCGGCCGCGACGGCGTCACCCGACGCGCACAGCGCGATGATCTGCTCGTGCAGGGTGATCGAGCGCCGGCCGTCGAGGCTCGAGAAGCGGATCCGCTCGAGGCGCCGGAGCACGGGGGTGACCTGCTCCAGCACCGTGAGTGCGGCGGGGTTGGCGCTCGCGATGACGGTGACGGCGTGGAAGTCGTCGTCGGCGGAGAGCGCCGCCTCGGCGTCATGGGCGTCGAGGGCGTCGGCGAAGCGCTGGTTGGCCTCGCGCATCGCCCGAAGGTCACTCTCCGAGAGGTTCGGGACCGCCTCGCGCACGACGAGCTCGTGCAGGGCCGCCGCGACGGCCTGTGAGGCACGGGCCTCACGGACGTCGAGGGGGCTGACCCGGGTGTAGCTGCCGGGCTTGGACTGGACGAGGCCGGCCCGCTCGAGACGGCTGAGCGCTTCCCGGACCGGCGTCCTGCTCACTCCGAGCCAGCGGCCGAGCTCGGCGTCGTTGAGCCTCTCGCCCGGTTCGAAGGTGCCGTTGATGATCCCGGCGCGCAACGCGAGGTAGGCGTCGTCACGCAACAGCAGTCGAGGCTTGTTGTCGGAGCCCTGAGGGATTGGCATGCAATATATTGCACACGGGATTTCCTTGGCGTCAAGGGGTGAAGGGGGTGGGGTGCGCGCGGCGGAACCGTTGCAGGCGCCAACGACGAGGCCCCGAGCACGGATGCTCGGGGCTGCGTCGTCTCTGACGGTGGCGGTGGGAGCCGTCGTCCGCGCCCGGCCTCGTTCCTCGGCCTCCCGCGAACCCCTCCAGTTCCCGCGCATCCGAAAACGACGTAGGACCCGGCGGTGAAGCTGCCGGGTCCTACGTCGTCTGGCGGTGGCGGTGGGATTTGAACCCACGGTGGGCTTGCACCCACACACGCTTTCGAGGCGTGCTCCTTAGGCCGCTCGGACACACCACCGCGAAGCAGGATACGCAACGAGACCTCATGCGCGAAATCGGGCTGGGTCCGGACGGCACACGCCGTGCTGGCGCGGACGGCATACGCCGCCCCGGGCGGACGGCATGCGCCAAGCCGGGCGGACGGCATGCGGAGGGAAGGTGGAGGGTCCGGAGGAGAACGTTCCCTCCGGACCCTCAACCTCCCCTCATGGGGAGCAAAAGCTGCGGACCCCGGCGTCAGGAGCGCGCGGCGAGCATCTGCTGCATCGTCGTGATCTCGGACGTCTGTGCGGCCCTCATGGCGCCGGCGAGCGTGACGACCTCGGGTCGGTCCGAGCGGGCCAGCACGGCGTCGGCCATCTCGACACCGCCCTTGTGGTGGGCCGTCATGAGGGTGAGGAAGATGCGGTCGGCCTCGACGCCGCGTGCAGCGGTCAGCCGGGCGAGGTCCGCGGCCGACGCCATGCCGGGCATCGGGACCTTGTCACCGGACGCCGACGTCGCACCGTGGTGGTCGTCGCCCATCCACGCCATCGGCGGCTGCGAGCCGGTGGGGGTGAGCCCCCACAGCTGGAGCCACGCGAACATCTGCCCGGCCTGCTGCTGCTGGCTCGTGGCGATGTCGTTGGCGAAGGTGCGGATCGCCGGGTCCTCGGTGCGCTCGGCGACGATGAGCGACATCTGCACCGCCTGTGCGTGGTGGGTCTGCATGTCACGGGCGAAGCCCGCCTCGGCCGACCCGTCCAGGGGGAACCCGCCCCGCCCGAAGAGCGACCAGCCGAGGACGAGTCCGGCGAGCAGCGACAGGACCGCGAGCAGCACCGACAGACCGACGACCTCACCCCGGGAGCGGGGTGAGGCCGTCGGTACTGCGGGGTGGGACTCGGTCACGAGGCCGACGGTGAGGGGCTCGCACCCGGCATCGACGAGGGGCTCGTCGACGGCGACGCGCCCGGGGTCGGCGTCGCCGCGGGGGCGCCGCCGGCGAGGCTCGGCGAGACCGTCGGGTCCGTGCCGTCGGTGCCGTTGGTGCACAGGGCGCCGGGCTCGGGCGTGCTCGGGCCCTGACGGTACTTCTTGATGAACTCCTCGAGGCGCGGGTCATCAGCGCTGTCGAGCTGGATCTGGTGGCCCCAGGTCGTGGCGACGACCGGCGACGGGATCCCCTCGTAGGGCGAGAGCAGCGCGTAGGTGTCCGGCAGGACGTCCTTGAGCTTGTCGACCTCGGCCGCGGCGAGGTCCGGCTTGTAGGTCACCCACACGGCTCCGTGCTCGAGCGAGTGCACGGCGTTCTCGTTGGGCACCGGCGCGTCGTAGACGCCGCAGTTGAGCCACACCGGGTTGTGCTCGCCGCCCACCGGCGGGTTCTCCTTGTAGGTCACCGGCGTCTGGACGTGCGCGCCCGCCTCGTAGGTGTAGTCCTTGACGGCGCTGAGGCTGGGGGTGTTGGCGCGGTCGTTGACGACGGCGAAGGCCACGGCCCCGACGACGATCGCGATGGTCACCGCGGCGGCCCCCCAGATCGCGAGCAGCCGGCGCTTGTCCTTCGCCTGCTGCTCCCTGCGCATCTGCGCCACACGGTCGGAGGCGTTGCGCTGGCTCGCGCGCGCCTTCTTGCTGCCACTCCCGGACGGGGCCACGTCACACTCCTGAGAACTCGAACGTTGTCGCGACAGATTGTGACCCATACGCCTGGGAGTTCGCTGGGGCAGTCCGCTTTCAGGCGACCCAGTGGCGGGTCGCCACCGCCCAGGTGGCGGCGACGAGGAGGACGGCCGACAGTCCCAGCAGCACGGCATACAGACGCCGGTATGCCGTCCGGTCCGGCAACGTCGCGAGCGCGACGTAGGCGGGGAACCAGGTGAGGGCGTAGCGGGGTGCGGAGACCCACAGGGTCGAGCAGAGGACGACGCCGACGGTGAGCGCGAGATAGGTGAGCTCGGGCCAACGGCGCTGTGCCACAAGGAGAACGCACACCGCGACACCGAAGAGCACGGCGACGATGTCGGCCGCACGGCTCGCCGCCAGCCAGGCGTCGGGGCTGTCGAGGAGGGACTGCCAGGCCGCGGTCAAGCCCGTCCACGGCATGGCCGTCGTCCGCTTCCAGCCCTCGTCCTGGGCCTCCTGCCACGCGTTCCACGAGCCGGTGAGCGAGTGGAGGTGGACGAGGTAGGCGCCGACGCCCAGGGCCGGCAGCCCGAGGGCGAGGACGTCCACGCGTGGACGCGGTCGGCCGTCGCGGTGCCACTGGACGGCATACATGACGACGAGCCCGGCGGCGAGGAAGAGCCCGTTGACGCGGACACCTGCGGCGAGGGCCGCGAGCGTTCCGGCCCACCACCACTGGCGGCGGGAGGCGAGCAGCCACGCCCCAAGGGACAGTGCGAGGAAGAGCGCCTCGGTGTAGACCGAGACGAGGAAGAAGCCGCACGGGGCGAGCGCGAGCAGGAGGACGGCACGGCGCCCGGCCGCGGGTCCTCCACGGGCGTCGTCCGCGACGAGTCGCCACAGGAGCGCGGCGGCGACGACGCCGGCGACGACCGACACGAGCAGGCCGGCGGCGGTGACGCTGCCGCCGACGAGCGGCGCGAGGGCCGCCATGAGGAGGGGGTAGCCCGGGAAGAAGGCCTGGTCGCAGCAGTCGAGCCCCGGTGGGAGGTAGCCGACGGTGGCGATGCGCACGAAGTGGTAGCTGTCCCAGCCGGCGAAGCGGTCGAGCCACTCGGTGCCGGTCGCCCACTCGTGGTGGACGGCGCCCTGTCTCGCGGCCGCGGCCATGACGAGCAGGGTGGCGGCGAGGAGGACCCGTGACCCGAGGAAGACGAGCCCTGCCCTCAGGAGCGGCGATGCGCCGAGCGTTCTCACGGGGCAGGGCGCCAGGGCGGGGTCGCGGCGCGAAGCCGCTCCACCGCCTCCGACGCACGTCGCAGGGGGCCTTCGGTGTCGGTCTGCGGCGGGGGCGCCCCGACGAGCTCGAGGAGGTGGCGGCTCGTCTGCGCGTCGCCGAGGTCGCCGAGGGGGTCCTGGACGTCGGCGACCCGCTGGGTGAACTCGTGGACCGGGGAGCCGGGGGTGACCGCGGTCCCGGACGGGACGGCATACAGGCTGCCGAAGGCCTGGATGCCGTAGCGGAGGCGTCGCGCCTCCTTGCGCACCTCGTGGCGCTCGCTCGGGCTCGCCTCGGCGAGGGCTGCGCCGCGACGCAACACCCTGCGGAGACTGCGGTCGAGGGCCGCGGTGGCCGCCTCCACCGCGGGAGGGTCGGCGGGGACCTCGTCGTGGAGGTGGCGCAGCAGACCGTCGACGTGCGTCCTGAGGTCACCCCAGCGCTCCGAGCCCACGAGAGCGACGACCTCGTCGTAGGCGGCCTCGCGCCGGGCGAGGAGCTGCTCGCGTACCGGACGGGGAAGTGCGTCGGCGTGGTCCCGCACCGTGATGTCGAGGTCGCGGGCCGGGCCGAGCGGCACCGCCAGGTCGCGGATCTCCGTCGCCACCCAGGCGAGCTTCTCGCCGTCGCCGAGCGGGCGCCGCAGGAGCGAGATGGCGCTGCGGGCGCGACGGACTCCGACCCGTACCTGGTGGAGCGCCTCCGGTTCGCGCTCGGCCACGAGCACCTCGACGTGCCGGCTCACGTGCTCGCCCGCCCCACGCACGACGACGTCGAGGGCCTGCGTCGCCGTGAGGTCGGCGGAGAGCACGGCCGCCGCCACGGCCCCCGGCGTCGAGGTCACGTCGACGACTTCGACGGCACGGTGCTCGGGGAGGGACACATGGGGAGCCCGGTGGGGGACGGGGTCGGCGCCAGCGCGGTGAAACCGGAGCCGAGGACGAGGTCCAGCGAGGCGTCCTTGCGGCCGTCGGCGACCGCGGTCGTGCCCTTCCCGCCGAGCGGGACCAGCAGCGGCGTCCGGGAGCGGCCGGCCGCACCGTGACGGACCTCGACGACGGCGACCTTGCGCTTGAGGGGGTCGTTGCGGACCTCGCCGATGACGAAGCCTCGCTCGCGCAGCTCGGCGGCGGTGCGGGCCGCGAGACCGTTCTTCGTCGTCGCGTTGTAGACGTTGACCGTCGTCGTCCCCGGCGTCGGGACCTTGGGGTCGAAGGGCCGGCACGTCTCCGTCGAGGTCGGCGTCTCCTCCCCGCGCGCGCCGGACGCCTCGTAGTAGGAGTAGGCGTACCAGAACGCGAAGAAGAGCATGAGCAGCACGACGAGGATCGTCGTCGCCGCCTTGCGCTGCTGGTGGCGGTGCCGCAGCTCGGACGTGAGTTCGCGTTCGGCCATGACGGCTACTCGATGACGAGGACGCGTGCGTGCAGGGTCGGTCGCTGGTGCAGGGCGGCGCGCAGGGCCCGGTGCAGTCCGTCCTCGAGGTAGAGCGTGCCCTCGAACTCGACGACGTGGGCGAAGAGGTCGCCGTAGAAGGTCGAGTCCTCCGAGAGGAGCATGCCGAGGTCGAGGGTCCGCTTCGTGGTCACGAGGTCGTCGAGCCGGACGAGGCGCGGCGGCACGTTGGACCACTGACGCGTGCTGTACCCGTGCTCGGGGTAGGGACGCGTGTCGCCGACGGCCTTGAAGATCACCTCGCCACTGTATGGGTCGAGGACCGGGGACGCGCGCACCCTCCCGCCTCGTGGGCGCAACTGTGACCTGCTTGGTATGCCGTCCGCCCTCGAACGTGTGCCGCGTCCCTGTGGGGGCTCGATGTCCGGCGCACCGCCGCCACCGGACAGGACCGGACCACACCGTTGACTGGCCGCCGGCGCGGGGTGAGGCTCGACGCCCCGCGACCTCTCCCGTGCCGCGGTCACCGTCGTCCTTGGACGCGAACTCCGAAGGCAGGGCCTCAACGATGATGCCGACCCCGAACACCTCCCGCCGCCTGTTCCTCTCCCTCGTCGCGGCGGGCGGTCTGGCAGCTGCGACCCCGTGGAGCGGCGCGAGCGCGTCCGTGCGCGGCGCCGCCGGACGATCGGCGTGGCTGGAGCAGGACGAGGTCGCCCAGACCTACCACCGGGTGCTGCTGCACCACACCCGCTGGTCGGAGACCCAGTGGAACGGCAGCGATCGCTACCGGGCCGCCGACTTCGGCTTCGGCGTCGTGCTGGGCAACGCCGTGCTGCTGACCCGGGGGACGTACGACGCCGACATCGCCGGCATCCCCGAGGCGACCCTGAGGTCGCGCACGATCGCGACGATCGCCAACTACGCGAAGACCAACCGCCTCACGGGTGGGTCCGAGTGGGGCCGGAAGCTCTTCTGGGACAGCACCTTCCAGACCTACTTCCAACTCGCGGCACGGTTGCTCTGGGACGAGCTCGACGACGGGACGCGGTCCCGGATCGACACGATCAGTCGCGAGCAGGCGGCATACACCGCCGCCCTCGGGGCCGGGGACGACCCTGCCTCGGGCTCGTGGACCCCCAACGCGCTGCTCGGTGGCCATCGGGGCGACACCAAGCTCGAGGAGATGGGTGTCTACGCCCAAGCGCTGGCGCCCGGGCTGGCCTGGGCGGGGGACGACCCGCGGGCGTCCGAGTGGCGTGAGGCCTTTGGGCGGTGGAGCCGCAACGAGGCCGGGCTGCCGCCGGCCGACCTGGCCAACCCGGCGCTCATCGACGGTGTTGCGGTGTCGGAGAACACCGCACACAACATCTACGACACGTTCCTGGCCGAGAACCACGGGTCCTTCGGGCCGCACTACCAGTCCGAGCTCTGGCGCACCTCCGGTCGCAACGCCATCCACTTCCTCACCGCCGGCGCCCCCCTGCCCGAGGTGCTGACGGCGCAGCCCAACGGCGACCAGCTCTGGGAGTCGCTGCTGTCGGTGATGAGTGACGCCGGGGAGCCGTTGATGCCCTTGGTGGACGACCGTGAGCACCTCTACGGACGCGACGTGATCCCGCTGGCCTTCTTGTCGCAGGTGGTCGGCGACCGGGCCGCGGCCCGGGCCGAGGCAGACCTCGCCGAGCGGCTGCTCCCCTATCTCGCGTACCCGCCGGCGAACCGTCTGGCCAAGTTCTCCGGCGAGCCCAAGTACGAGCCCGAGGCGCGCGCCGAGGTCGCCATCAGCTTCCTGCTGCACGAGTGGCGCAGCCAGCGCGAGGTGGTCGAGCCGCTGGCCGCCGCCGAGATGTTCCAGCTCGCGAGCGGCGCACGGGACTTTGGCGCCGGTCCGGGCCTCCTCGTGCACCAGTCGCCGGGTGCGTGGGCCGGTGCGGTGAGCAAGGCCGGGTTCGTCAAGCTGGCCTGGCAGCCGGAGCACGACAACTGGCTCTTCAACCTCGGCGGCGGCTCGCCGATGTTCCTGCCCAGCACCACCGTCCAGGTCGTCGGGCGGTTCGCCCGTGCCTACACGCCGGCGCGGGACGGCTTCGACGGGTCCGCCTCGCTCCTCAGTCTGGCGACGGGACGGGTCGGCATGACCACCCTGCCCAGTGGGTCGGTGGTGTTCTCCACCTCCGGCACCGCCGCGGACTCCGGTCGCTTCGACGTGCACAACCTCACGATGCCCGGGGTCCGCGGACTGACCGGGACCCGTCACTACAGCACCGCCGAGGGCGAGTTCACGGTTGCCGCTGCCGACGCGTCGGAGGCGCTGCCCCCCGGCGTGGCCCGCCGCGATGTGCTGGAGCTCGACGGCGTGACCGCCCGTCACGTCCGCCTGCTCGGCAGCTCGCCCGCGCCGGTCTACGGGTACTCGGTCATCGCCCTCGAGGCCCGCAGCAGCGCGGGCGGCCTTGATCTCGCGCGCGGACGAACCACGACGTCGTCGTCGCAGGACCCGGCACGCCCCGCCAGCATGGCGACGGACGGGTCCATGGCCACTCGTTGGGCGGTCTCACGCGAGGACCGGCTGCGGGCCGACAGCTGGCTCGCGGTCGATCTCGGTGCGCCGCAAACGATCGACACCATCACGGTGTACTGGGAGGCCGCCGCGGGACTCGCCTACCGGCTCCAGACCTCGGATGACGGAAGCACGTGGACCGACCGGGTGAGCTACCCGACCGCACGGACAACCCGCGGGTGGCTGGGTGTCGAGGAGCGGTTCGGGTTCGTCGTCCGTGACTCTGCGAACCCCATCCGGGTCTCCGGCAACAGCATCGTGCTGTCAGCGGGCCCCGCCTCCGGCAGTGCGGGCATGGTGGTCGAGGGTCACGTCGGCGTCGGATCAGCCGAGCTGTCCGGGCTCGCGGAGGCGAGGGTTCCCGTGTCGGCGTCCCCGGACGTCACCACGAGCCTCGTCGAGGGTCACCTCAGCCTCTTCAACCTCGGCACCGAGGCCGAGTCCACGACGGTCGAGGTCCCCGCCCTCGCGGAGGGCGTCACCGTCTTCGAGGGCACGCAGACCCTCCACGATGACCACGTCCTGCTCGAGGTCGAGCTGCCGGCCGCCACGGCAGCGGTGCTACCCCCACGGGCGGAGGTGACCGACGTCCTCGGCCGTCGACCGGCCGCCGGTCTGGTCGTCGACGTCGTCGACGCGGCCACCGTCCGACTCACCGGCGCAGCCGGGGTGGTGCGTGTCCGCCGGGCGGACGGCGGCTCCTGGCGCACGGTCCGGGTCGGCGCGAGTGGCTGGGTGGTGGCCGACCTCGGGGGAGCCCCCTACCCGCTCGCCGACCTGGCTGTCGGACGGACGACGTTCCCGACGTCACCGCTCCCGCCGGGGATGTCCTCGCCCGCGGCTGCCGTGGACGGGCGTGCCGACACCGTCTGGACCTACCCACGGAATGCCCGGATGGTCGTGGACCTCGGCGCCGAGGTGGCCGTCGGTCGTGTCGTCCTGGACTGGGCGCCCGGCTCGATCCCGACGGCGACGCTGCACACGTCCGCGGACGGCATCACCTACGGCGGGGCGACCGCCGTCGCCCACCGTGGCCGGGCCGGGTCGGCCGACCTGACAGGTGTCACCGCGCGCTACGTCGCCCTGACGCTCGAGGCGACCCAACCGCGGTGGGCCGGACTCGAACGCCTCTCGGTGATGCCTCCCGAGTGACCGTCTTGCGTGCCGTATGCCGTCCGTCTCCTGTGCGCCGTCCGATCAGGAGGCGAGGTTGGCGAGCTGGCGCTCGACCTCCTCGGCCGAGAGCACGTGCTGGATGACCATCGTCGCGGCACCGATGACCCCGGCGTGCCCGCCGGTGCGGGCGGCGACGATCTGGAGCTGCTCGGTGGCGAGCGGGAGCGAGCGGCCGTAGACGACCTCGCGGATGCCCGCGAGCAGGCTCTCGGCGCACTGCACGAGCAGCCCTCCCACGACGATGACCTGGGGGTTGAGCAGGCTCACGGTCGAGGCCAGCACCGCGCCGATCTCGCGGCCGGCGGCGCGCATCTCGGCGATCGCCTCGGTGTTGCCGCCGCGGACGAGGTCCACGAGGGCGCGGGTGTCCTGCACCTCGACCCCGGCCCGCTCGAGCCGGCCGACGATGGCGGGACCGCTGGCGACGGCCTCGAGGCAGCCGACGTTGCCGCAGCGGCAGAGGACGCCGTCGCCGTGGGGAGCGGCGACGTGGCCGAGGTCGCCGGCCGCGCCCTGGGCGCCGCGGTGGAGCTGACCGCCGGAGATGATCCCGGCGCCGATGCCGGTGGCGACCTTGACGAAGACGAGGTGGTCGACGTGCGGGTGGACCGTGGCGTGCTCACCGAGCGCCATGATGTTGACGTCGTTGTCGACGAGCACGGGCCCGCCAAGGCCGGCCGAGACGTGCGCGGGGACGTCGTAGCCGTCCCAGCCGGGCATGATCGGCGGCGACGCGGGACGACCCGTCGAGTGCTCGACCGGGCCGGGGAGTCCGATGCCGACGCCGGCGAGGTCGGCGCGCGTCCGCTTGGCCTCCTTGAGCAGCTCACGCCCGAGGTCGACGACGCGGTCGAGGACCGGCGCCGGGCCGCTGGCGATGTCGAGCTCGACGGTGCGGTCGGAGATGACCGTGCCGTCGAGGTCGGTGAGGCCGACCGTCGCGTGCGTGGCGCCGAGGTCGGCGCCGATGACGACGGCCGCGGTCGGGTTGAAGGCGAAGCGCACCGGTGGCCGGCCCCCGGTGGAGCGTGACTCGCCGGCCGGCTTGAGCAGGCCGGCCGTGAGGAGGCTGTCGACCCGGGCGCCGACGGTCGAGCGGGCCAGGCCGGTGAGCTGGATGAGCTCGGCGCGCGTGCGGGGGCGGCCGTCGCGCATGAGCTGGAGCAGGGCGCCGGCACCGGTGGGCCCATCGGTGAGAGGGAGGGTGCCGGGCGCGTTCACGCGGGTAGTCAAGCACAGAACGCAGGTTTCGCCCACGACGCAAGCAGATGTGCTGCCGAATGTTCAAACTTTTGCTTGACGCACGCGCAAAAGCCCCCTACGTTCATCCGCATGAGCAGAGGCAACGGCGCCTCACCACTTCTGGTGATGGCCGGAATCGTCAAGCGGTTCCCCGGAGTGACCGCCCTCGACGGCGTCGACCTCGACGTCCTCCCGGGCGAGGTGCACTGCCTGCTGGGCCAGAACGGCGCGGGCAAGTCGACCCTCATCAAGACCCTCGCGGGAGTGCACACGCCGGACGAGGGCACGATCAGCTGGGACGGCGCCGAGGTGACGCTGGGTCACCCGCAGGCGGCCATGGACATGGGCATCGCGACGATGTACCAGGAGCTCGACCTCGTCGAGGGCCTCACCGTCGCGGAGAACGTCTTCCTCGGCCACGAGAAGTCGCGGTTCGGCTTCTCGCAGCGCTCGGCCGCGCGCACCGCGACCCGCGAGCTCCTCGGCGGCCTCGGCCACCCCGAGATCTCCCCGACGACCGAGGTGGGCGACCTCTCCGCCGCCGGCCAGCAGATCGTCAGCATGGCGCGCGCCCTCTCGCGCAAGGCGCGGCTCATCGTCATGGACGAGCCGTCGGCCGTCCTCGACAGCGGCGAGGTCGAGCGCCTCTTCGACGTCATCCGCCAGCTCACCGCGCAGGGCGTCGCCGTCGTCTACATCTCGCACCGGCTCGAGGAGATCCGCGTCATCGGCGACCGGGTGACGGTGCTCAAGGACGGTCGCACCGTCGCCACCGGGCTGCCCGCCAAGCAGACGCCCACGGCCGAGGTCATCCGCCTCATGACCGGCCGCTCGATCGAGTACGTCTTCCCCGAGCGCGGCACCACGCCCGAGGCCGCGCCGCTGCTCGTCGTCGAGGGCATCTCGCGACGGGGCGAGTTCGAGGACGTGAGCTTCTCGGTCCGTCCGGGCGAGGTCCTCGGTCTCGCCGGGCTCGTCGGTGCGGGTCGCTCGGAGATCGTCGAGACCGTCTTCGGTGCCCGTCGCCCGGACACCGGCACGGTGACGGTCGGCGGTCGCCGGCTGCGCCCCGGCTCGGTCGAGTCGGCGGTCTCGGCCGGAGTCGGGCTCGCACCAGAGGAGCGCAAGAGCCAGGCCCTCGTGCTCGGCGACAGCGTCGCCCACAACATCAGCATGGCGACCCTCACCCGCTTCGCCCGGGCCGGGCTCATCGACCGCGGCGCCGAGGGCAGGGCGGCCCAGGAGCTGGCCACGAGCCTCGAGCTGCGACCGACCGGCATCACCCGCGAGATCCGCACCCTGTCGGGCGGCAACCAGCAGAAGGTCGTCCTGGCCCGGTGGCTGCTCCGCGGCTGCAAGGTGCTGCTCCTCGACGAGCCCACCCGTGGCGTCGACATCGGCGCCCGCTCCGAGATCTATGCCCTCGTCCGCCGCCTCGCCGACGACGGTGTCGCCGTCGTCGTCGTCTCGAGCGAGATCGAGGAGGTGCTCGGACTCTCGGACCGGGTCCTCGTCGTGGGCGACGGCCAGGTCCTGCACGAGGCGCCGGCCACCGAGCTCGACGAGCACCGGGTGCTCGACATCATCATGAGAGGAGACGCCGCATGAGCGTCGAGACCCCCCGCACCTCCGAGGAGCCCGCCGGCACCCAGGAGATGGCGGCCCACGCCGCGACCGCCGGCTCCGGCCCGAGCGCGCTGAGCAGCTTCCTCGGCGGATCGGTCACCCGGAACCTCGGGCTCGTCATCGCGCTCGTCATCCTCTGCGTCGTCGGGCTCGCCACCGCCGGTGAGCGGTTCGGCAGCATCGACAACGCCCTGACGATCCTGCGCCTCGCGGCCGTCGTCGGCGTCGTCAGCGTCGGCATGACGTTCGTCATCTGCGGCGGCGGCATCGACCTCAGCGTCGGCGCGATCGTCGCCCTGTCGTCGGTGTGGGCCACCACCCTCGCCACCCAGACGATGGCCGAGGACATCCACTGGATCGTCATGGTCCTCACCGCCGTGCTCGTCGGCGGCGCGTGCGGACTCGTCAACGGGTTGCTCATCGCCTACGGCAAGGTCGCACCCTTCATCGCGACGCTCGCCATGCTCGCGAGCGCCCGCGGCCTGGCCGAGCTCATCGCCCAGCGCAAGACCCAGATCGTGCGGGACCGCTCGTTCATCGACTTCTTCGGGGGCAGCGTCCTCGGCGTCCCGGTGCTCGTCATCATCTTCGCGATCGTCGCGGCGCTCGGCTGGGTCCTGCTCAACCGCACGACCTTCGGCCGCCGGACGCTCGCCATCGGTGGCAACCCCGAGGCGGCCCGGCTGGCCGGCATCAAGGTCGAGCGGCAGACGGCATACCTGTATGTCCTCCTCGGGCTCGCCTGCGGTCTGGCGGCGGTCATGCTCATGGCGCGCACGACGACCGGCACCTCGACCCACGGCAACCTGCTCGAGCTCGACGCCATCGCCGCCGTCGTCATCGGCGGGACGCTCCTCAGCGGAGGCCGCGGCACCATCGTCGGCACCATCCTGGGCGTCCTCATCTTCACGACGCTCACCAACGTCTTCACCCTCAACAACGTCGACACCTCGACCCAGAACGTGGCGAAGGGCGTGATCATCGTCGCCGCCGTCCTCCTCCAGCAGCGGCTCGCCGCGCGCCGACGCAGCACCTAGGCGCACCAGCGCACCCACCGGGCCGCTCCTCGCGACCTCATGCACCACGGCTCCACGCACGGCACCACCACTCCCTTCCCCACCTCGCACCAGCCCCAGGAGAGAACTCCCATGAACCGTCGCACCATCTCCCGCCCGGTCCGCGCCGCCGCGGCCCTCGGCGTCGTCGCCCTCGTCGCCGCCGGCTGCACGAGCAACACCCCCGAGACCGAGGACACCTCCTCCTCCGACAGCCAGCGCGCCGGCAGCAGCAACGACGACCCGGGCGACAAGATCACCATCGGCTTCTCCGGCCCCGCGGCCGACCACGGCTGGCTCGGTGCCATCAACAGCGCCGCCCAGGCGGAGGCCAAGAAGTTCTCCGACGTCGAGTTCAAGGCCGCGGAGGGCACCAACGACGCGAGCCAGCAGATCGCGCAGGTCGAGACCTTCATCAACGACAAGGTCGACGCGATCGTCCTGCTCCCCACCGATGGCGCCGCCCTCACCGAGGTCGCCACCAAGGCGATGAACGCCGGCATCACCGTCGTCAACGTCGACCGCGAGTTCTCGACGCCGTTCGCGGCGCGCACGACGATCCTCGGCGACAACTACGGCATGGGTGTGAGCGCGGGCACCTACGCCTGCAAGCTCGTCAAGGACAAGAGCCTGACCAACCCGGTCATCGCCGAGATCGCCGGCATCGACGCCCTCCCGCTCACGCAGGACCGCAGCAAGGGCTTCGCCGACGCGCTCAAGGGCTGCAACCAGACCGTCGACAACCGCGTCGCCGCCGAGTTCACCGTCGAGTCGGGCGAGCGCGTCGCGTCCAACCTGCTCCAGGCCGCGCCGAAGATCGACATCGTCTGGAACCACGACGACGACCAGGGTGTCGGCGTCATGGCCGCCTTCGACAACGCCAAGCGCAACGAGTTCGCCTTCATCGGCGGCGCCGGTTCGGCCAACGCCATGCGCTGGATCAAGGAGGGCAAGATGGAGGCCACCGTGCTCTACCCGCCGACCCAGGCCGCCGACGGCATCCGCCTCGCCCGTCTCCTCGCGCAGGACAAGAGCATGAGCGACCTCGTCCAGGTCGCCGTCCCACGCCGCATCGTCCTCGACGCCCCCGTCGTCACCAAGGACAACGTGGAGGAGTACCTCCCGCTCGGCTTCGAGTCCTGACCCCACCCTCTCGTCGGGTCCGCGCGGCCGCACCGTCGGCCGCGCGGACCCGATCCCTCCCACCCCGGTCCGCCTCGGCGGCCCGCGGGGGCCACACGGAAAGGGTTCCCATGGCCACGGACACCACCGCCGGGACCACGTCGGAGACGACCGAGCGCGACGCCGCCTCCGACGGAGCCGGCGCCACCGACACGAGGACCGGCCGGATCGGGATCGGCATGGTCGGCTACGCCTTCATGGGCCTGGCCCACTCGCAGGGCTGGCGCAACGCCCGCAGCTTCTTCGACCCGGCGCTCTCACCGGAGCTCGTCGCCATCGCCGGCCGGGACGGCGCGGCCGCCGCCGACATGGCGCGCCGCTTCGACTGGCAGCACGTCGAGACCGACTGGCGGGCACTCGTCGCCCGCCCCGACGTCGAGGTCGTCGACATCTGCACGCCCGGTGACACCCACGCCGAGATCGCCATCGCCGCGCTCGACGCCGGCAAGCACGTCCTCTGCGAGAAGCCCCTCGCCAACACCGTCGTCGAGGCGCGACGCATGGCCGACGCTGCCGAGCGGGCCAAGTCGCGTGGCATTCGCTCGATGGTCGGGTTCACCTACCGCCGCGTCCCGGCGATCGCCTTCGCCCGGCAGCTCGTGCAGGAGGGCCGGGTCGGCGAGATCCGCCACGTCCGCGCGCAGTACCTCCAGGACTGGCTCGTCGACCCCGAGTCCCCGCTCACCTGGCGCCTCGAGAAGGAGCGCGCCGGCTCGGGAGCCCTCGGCGACATCGGCGCCCACATCATCGACCTCACCCACTTCGTCACCGGCGAGCGCATCACCGGGGTGAGCGCGACGATGGAGACCTTCGTCAAGGAGCGGCCCGTCGCCGCCAGCGTCAAGGGGCTGTCGGCCTCCGCGCAGGAGGGCGGCGAGCGGGGGCAGGTCACCGTCGACGACGCAGCGATCTTCCTCGCCCGCCTCAGCGGCGGCGGCCTGGGCACCTTCGAGGCGACCCGCTTCGCGACCGGCCGCAAGAACTCGATCCGGTTGGAGATCAACGGGTCGAAGGGCAGCCTCGCCTTCGACTTCGAGGACATGAACGTCCTCCACGTCCACGACGCCTCGGTCGACGCCCGCGAGTCCGGCTTCACCAAGGTCGTCGTCACCGAGCCCACCCACCCCTACGTCGAGCACTGGTGGCCGGCCGGCCACGGCCTCGGCTACGAGCACGGGTTCACCCACCAGGCCGCCGACCTCGTCGACGCCATCGCGCGCGGCGTGGACCCGACGCCGTCGTTCGCCGACGGGCTCGCCGTCCAGGAGGTGCTCGCCGCAGTCGAGACGAGCGCGGCCAACGCCTCGGCCTGGACCCCCATCGACCTCCCGGCCGGCACCCAGCCGTAGCCGCGAGCCCACCCGACCATCGACCGCGTGGCCGACCACCACGCCCCCCACGACGGACAGGAGGACGACCGGTCACCGCTGTTCCCCCATGTCATTGCAGTGACGAAGGAGCACCATGAACGACAACGACGTCAAGATCCCCGAGCTCGCCCGGACCCTCGGTCTCGGCCGCCGGCAGTTCCTCGCGGCGACGACCGCGATGGCCGCAGCCGGTGCCGCCACCGCGGCAGGTGGCGGGACGGCATACGCCTCGCCTGTCGGCAACGCGAACGGCACGCTCGTCCCCGCCTCGAAGCGCGGGATCATCCTCTACACCGTGCGCGACGCCGTCTCGCGCGACCCGGGCACCACTGACCTCGCCTCCGGCTTCAAGGAGGTGCTCGGCGAGCTCTCGCGCATCGGCTACCGCCAGATCGAGTTCGCCGGCTACCGCCAGCACGCGAACGCCGAGGGTGGCGCCGACCTCGGCACGGTCGCCGGCGCGACGTTGCTCCGCTCGTGGCTCGACGACCTCGGTCTCGAGGCCGAGGGCAACCACGGCAGCATCCCGTCGACGATCACGCCCGAGACCATCGCGGCCTTCGACAGCGCCTGCGAGATCGCCAACGTCCTCGGCCTCGGCCACATCGGCACCGGTGGCGACCCCACCGGCTCGGCCTACGTGGCGGACTGGGTGGCGGCCGCCGAGCGCTGGAACTTCTTCGGCGAGCGGGCCTCACGCCACGGGCTCAAGCTCTACACCCACAACCACGACATCGCCTACAGCTTCCTGCTCGACAGCGGGCCGCTCGACGCCGCGGGCAACCCCACCCGCAGCAGCGGGATCCGGCGCCTCGAGCACTTCCTCGCGAACACCGACCCGGAGCACGTCTACCTCGAGATGGACATCTTCTGGGCGCACGTGGCGCAGTACAAGCACCACACCTACACGGCGCCCGACGGCAGCTCGGTGACGTCGCTCTTCGACCCGGCGGCGGTCGTCGCCGCCCAGACGAAGCGCTTCCCGCTCTTCCACGCCAAGGACGGCCGTCGTGACGCGACCCAGTCCAACGGCTACACGATGACGCCGTTCGGCGAGGGCGACATCGACTACGCGACGTTCTTCCGCCGGGTCGGCGCGAAGGGCTCGCACAACCCGATGTGGGAGCAGGACACTGCTCCCGGCGGCGCCGCCAACCCCGGTCAGTCGCTCGCCTTCGCGCAGTCCAGCTACGACAACCTGGCAGCCCTGCGCGGCTGATCCCCGTCACCGGCCCCGGTCGGCGTCGCTGTTGCAGCAGTGACCCCGACCGGGGACCGGCTTCCGCCCGACCATCGACAGCAGGACGTGACCCGGATTCTACGTTCGTGGAACCGGCCGAGAGAGACGAAACCGGAGGACACCGTGGCACGACCGATCACCCTCTTCACCGGACAGTGGGCCGACCTTCCCTTCGAGGAGGTATGCCGTCTGGCCGCCTCGTGGGGGTACGACGGCCTCGAGATCGCCTGCTGGGGCGACCACTTCGAGGTCGACCGCGCGCTGGCCGAGGACGACTACGTCGCCGGGCGACGGGAGATCCTCGAGCGCCACGGGCTCGGTGTCTGGGCCATCTCGAACCACCTCGTCGGCCAGGCCGTCTGCGATGACCCGATCGACCAGCGCCACCAGGACATCCTGCCCGCCTCCGTGTGGGGCGACGGCGACCCGGAAGGGGTGCGGCAGAGGGCCGCCGAGCGGATGGCGGATACGGCGCGGGCCGCAGCCAAGCTCGGCGTCGACGTCGTCATCGGCTTCACCGGTTCGGCCATCTGGAAGTACGTCGCGATGTTCCCGCCGGTGTCCGCGGAGACGATCGAGGCGGGCTACCAGGACTTCGCCGACCGCTGGAACCCCATCCTCGACGTCTTCGACGAGGTCGGTGTGCGGTTCGCGCACGAGGTGCACCCGAGCGAGATCGCCTACGACCACTGGTCGACGGTGCGCACGCTCGAGGCCATCGGTCACCGCGAGGCGTTCGGCCTCAACTGGGACCCGTCGCACATGGTGTGGCAGGACCTCGACCCGGCGGCCTTCATCTGGGACTTCCAGGACCGGATCTACCACGTGGACTGCAAGGACGTCCGGATGCGAGTGGGCAACGGCCGCAACGGAAGGCTCTCCTCGCACCTGCCGTGGGCCGACCCGCGGCGCGGCTGGGACTTCGTCTCGACCGGCCACGGCGACGTGCCGTGGGAGGACTGCTTCCGCACGCTCGGCGCCATCGGCTACGACGGGCCCATCTCGGTCGAGTGGGAGGACGCCGGCATGGACCGGCTCGTCGGTGCTGCCGAGGCGGTCGGCTTCGTGCGCCGGCTCGCGTTCGACCGGCCGGAGGCGGCGTTCGACGCGGCGTTCAGCTCGGGCAAGGACGAGCAGTGAGCGCCGTCGACTCCCGCGCGGGGGCGGGCAGCTCGGACTTCACGCCGACCCGCGAGGACAAGTTCTCGTTCGGCTTCTGGACGGTCGGTTGGCAGGGCGTCGACGTCTTCGGTGCCGCGGTGCGCCCTCCGCTCGACCCGGTGGAGGCCGTGCACCGGCTCTCCGACCTCGGCGCCTGGGGCATCACCTTCCACGACGACGACATCTCCGACTTCGGCACGTCGACGGCGCAGCGGCTCGAGCAGCTCGCGCCCTTCCGCAGGGCGCTCGAGGAGACCGGGCTCGTCGTCCCGATGGTGACGACGAACCTCTTCTCGCACGGCGTCTTCCGCGACGGCGGCTTCACCAACAACGACCGCGACGTCCGCCGCTACGCCATCCGCAAGGTCGCCGACAACATCGACCTCGCCGTCGAGCTCGGCGCCACGACCTTCGTCGCCTGGGGCGGCCGCGAGGGCGCCGAGTCCGGTGCCGCCAAGGACGTGCGGGCGGCGCTCGACCGCTACAAGGAGGCGTTCGACCTCCTGGGGGACTACGTCGTCGAGCAGGGCTACGACCTCCGGTTCGCGCTCGAGCCCAAGCCCAACGAGCCGCGCGGCGACATCCTCCTGCCGACGATCGGGCACGCGCTCGCCTTCATCAACGAGCTCGAGCGCCCCGAGCTCGTCGGCCTCAACCCCGAGGTCGGCCACGAGGAGATGGCCGGGCTCAACTACGCGCACGGCATCGCCCAGGCGCTCTGGCACGGCAAGCTCTTCCACCTCGACCTCAACGGCCAGACCGGTCCTCGCTACGACCAGGACCTCCGCTTCGGTGCGGGCAACGCACGTGGCGCGTTCTGGACGGTCGACACCGTGGAGACCGGTGGCTACGACGGGCCGCGGCACTTCGACTTCAAGCCGCCCCGCACCGAGGACATGGACGGCGTCTGGGCCTCGGCCGCCGGCTGCATGCGCAACTACCTCGTGCTCAAGGAGAAGTCGCGCGCCTTCCGGGCCGACCCCGAGGTGCAGGAGGCGCTGAGGGCCTCGCGGCTCGACGAGCTCGCGCAGCCGACCCTGGCCGAGGGGGAGGGCATCGACACACTGCGCGCCGAGGCGTTCGACCCCGACGAGGCGGCCGCCCGTGGCATGGCCTTCGAGCACCTCGACCAGCTCGCTCTCGAGCACCTCTACGGCATCCGCTGACCCCTTTCCCGCGACGTGTTGCGACTTCGCGGCTACGCGAAGTCGCAACACGTCGAGAGGCGCGGCACGGCATACGGGACGCAAGCAGTCCGTATGCCGTCCGCCCACCTCCACCTCTACCCCGCCACGCCCTCCGTCGCACCCCGCCTCGCCCTCCGTCGGGCCCCGCCTCGCCCTCGCACTCGTACCCGTGCGCGGCCGACGCCCCCACTAGAGTGCCGAAGGTGACCGAGAACGCGACGCCCGAGCAGTCCGCCACCGACGCCACCACCCCCGCTCCGGCGGACCCTGCGCCCGCTGCGCCGGCCGCCCCGGAGCCCGCCGCCGAGGCCGTCCCGGACCCCGCTGCCGGGGCCGCGCCCGCCGAGGCGAACCCCCACCTCGACGCGATCCGCGCGGGCTACGCCTTCGACGGGCCGGCGCTCGAGTTCGGCGCGACGGTCATCGACGACACCGCCCACCCCGACGCGCCCGTGCGGATCCCGCTCGGCGTCCTCAACCGGCACGGCCTCGTCGCCGGCGCCACCGGCACGGGCAAGACCAAGACACTCCAGCTCATGGCCGAGCAGCTCTCGGGCCAAGGGGTGCCGGTCTTCCTCGCCGACATCAAGGGCGACCTGTCGGGTCTGGCCAGCCCCGGACAGCCCAACGACAAGCTGACCTCGCGAGCGACGGACGTCGGCCAGGACTGGCAGGCCACGGCCTACCCCACCGAGTTCCTCTCGCTCGGCGGCCAGGGCAAGGGCGTGCCGATCCGTGCGACGATCACCGACTTCGGCCCGACGCTGCTCGCCAAGGTGCTCGGGCTCAACGACACCCAGGAGTCCAGCCTCGGCCTCGTCTTCCACTACGCCGACAAGAACGGCCTCGCCCTCCTCGACCTCAAGGACCTGCGGGCCGTCATCAGCCACCTCGTGAGCGACGAGGGCAAGCCCGAGCTCAAGGCCCTCGGCGGGCTCTCCTCCGCGACCGCTGGCGTCATCCTGCGCGAGCTCATCGCCTTCGAGGACCAGGGTGCCGACGCCTTCTTCGGCGAGCCCAACTTCGACACGAACGACCTGCTCCGCACCTCGAGCGACGGCAAGGGGCTCGTCACCTGCCTCGAGCTGCCCGGGGTGCAGGACCGCCCGGCGCTCTTCTCGACCTTCCTCATGTGGATGCTCGCCGACCTCTTCCACGACCTGCCCGAGGTCGGCGACGTCGACAAGCCCAAGCTCGTCTTCTTCTTCGACGAGGCGCACCTGCTCTTCGCCGACGCGAGCAAGGCCTTCCAGGAGGCGATCGAGCAGACTGTGCGGCTCATCCGCTCCAAGGGCGTCGGCGTCTTCTTCGTCACCCAGTCGCCCAAGGACGTGCCGTCCGACGTCCTCGGCCAACTGGGCAACCGCGTCCAGCACGCGCTGCGCGCGTTCACCCCCGACGACGCCAAGGCGCTCAAGGCGGCGGTGAAGACCTACCCGCACAGCGACTACGACCTCGAGAAGCTGCTCACCTCGCTCGGCACCGGTGAGGCCGTGGTCACCGTGCTCTCCGAGAAGGGGGCGCCGACACCGGTCGCGTGGACCCGGATGCGCGCGCCGCAGTCGCTCATGGCGCCCTCGCCCGATGCGCTGCTCGACTCGACGATCGCCGCTTCGCCCCTCGCGTCGAAGTACGCCGCCGTCGCCGACCGCGAGTCCGCCTACGAGAAGCTCGCCGCGCGTGTCCAGGCGACGACCCCCGCCGCCGAGGCGCCGCAGAAGGCGCCGGCACCGACGCCCGCGAAGAAGACCGCGACGCCCAAGGAGGACCCGGGCCTCGTCGAGCAGGTCGTGAAGTCGAGCGCCTTTCGTTCGGCGCTGCGCTCGGCGGGCACCGTCATCGGCCGCGAGATCACCCGCTCGATCTTCGGCACGCGGCGGCGCTGAGGCGAGCGAGGCAGATCCTGGTGAGCGCACCACCGATGGGTGGTGCGCTCGCCCATCTCTGGCTCGCTCGCGCGACCGGCGCAGATCCTGACCGGCGGCGCAGCCATCGCAACGCCGCTCATCACGTCCTGCGCCGCTCGTGCGCTCGTTCATCTCTGGCTCGCTCGCGCGCCCTCCTCTAGGGTGAAAAGTGACGCAGGCCGCCGGTCGCGTCGAACTTTTCTCCATTCCCGAGGACGACGATGTCTGAGACCCGCCCGACCCTGTCCCGCCGACTCGTCCTGAGCGGCATCGCCGCCGCCACGCTCGCGCCACCCGCGCTGTCATGCGCCACGGCCTCGGCCGCCGAGGCCGGCAGGGCGAGCGAGGCCGGCCCCGCCGCGGCCCGGTCGATGCGCGACCTGCGCGTGCTGCCCTATCTCCAGAACCCGACGAGCACCTCGATGTCGGTCAGCTGGATCAGCTACGCCGACGTGCCGGGGACGCTCACGGTTCGCGGGCCCGGACTGGGCGGCGGGCGCCGTCGCGTGACGAGCACGCCGCAGCCCATGGCGATCCTGGGCTACACCGAGAGCGAGCGGGCCGAGGAGATCCCCGGCCTGCCCCAGGGGTCGTGGCTGCTGCGGGACGGCAACGTCAAGCACGTCGTCGACCTCGACGGACTCCGGCCGGGCAGCCACTACACCTACGAGGTCGTCCAGGGCCGAGACCGCTACCAGGGCCGCTTCCGGACGGCGCCGAGCGTGCAGGACTGGGACCGGGTCACCTTCATCGCGATGTCCGACCACGAGACCGAGCCCCGCGGTCGGGTCACCCGCCGCGAGTGGGCGCCCGGGGAGGTCGCCGGGCTGGGGCGGCCCGACGCCGCGGCCGGGTCGACGTGGGACGGCGTCTTCGGCACCACCGTGCTGGGTGGGGCGCGCGTCCTGCGCTACCCGCTCACCGAGGACGAGGGCTACCGCGCCAACCTGCGCGTCGTCGACGCGAGCAAGCCTGACTTCATGATGTTCCCGGGCGACCTCGTGCAGGGCGGCGGCTACCAGCCGGGCTGGGACGAGTGGTTCCGGTGCAACGCCGGCCCGGCGGGTGACCGGCTCGGCCGCACGCCGGCGCTCACGGCGTTCGGCAACTGGGAGAGCTTCGGTGGCGCCGTCAACGGCGGCTACGGCTCCAGGGCCGACCGCTCGATCGTCGTGCGCTCCCGCGGCAAGTACCACGCGTACTTCGACGCCCCCGACAACGGGACGCCCGAGCACCGCGACAACTACTACGCCATCGACTACGGCCCGCTGACCGTCATCACCCTCGACTCCAACAACGGCGAGCCGGACGACGACTCCGAGAACTACGAGGGCAACCAAGCCGTCGGACGTGAGTACCGCGGCCCGGGCACCGACACCCAGAACAACTTCACGGCCGCCGAGTACGCCGCGGCCGGCGGCACCGACCTCTCCGACTTCAACCCCGGCAGCACCCAGTGGCGCTGGTGCGAGGCGCAGCTGGCAGACGCCCGATCGCGCGGCCAGATCATCGTCATGCAGTGGCACCACTCGCCGTTCAGCAGCGGCGAGCACGGCCTGCCGATGTACCACAAGGACACCTCGGGCCAGGGCGGGACGCCGATGCGGCAGTACCACGTGCTCGCCGAGTGCTACGGCGTCGCCGCCGTCATCTGCGGCCACAGCGAGCTCTTCGAGCGCAGCTTCGTCGACGAGGACGGCGACGGCGTGGGTGTCCACTACTACGACGTGGGCATCGCGGGTGATGGCCTGCGCGGGGAGCGGCGCGTCGCCGGACCGGACTCGGAGCGGCTCGACTACAACCCCTACCGCCAGTGGACCGCCGACCGCGACGAGCCCGAGGTCTGGGAGGACCGGCGCGGGGCGCGGGTCCTCACCTCCGGCGGCAAGCACTACGGCCACCTGCATGTCGAGGTCGAGCGCACCCGCGACGGCGCACGCATGACGATGACGCCCGTCCACGTCTTCCCGGTCGTCGACCCGACGTACCGCGTCACGCGCACCGAGCGCCGTGAGTACGACGACCGCGTGGTCCTGTCGATCGGCCGGGACGGCCGGGTGCGGGCCTAGAGCGTGAGCAGCGCTCTCGCGTAGGCGCACTCGACGTCCGCGTCAGTGAGCGTATGCCGGGTGCCGTCGCTCCCGGCATACGCCACCTCCCAGCCCTCCTCGGTGCGCCGCAGCATCTCGAGGCGGTCGCCGAGGAGGCCGCGGAGCTGGTCCTCGCGGGGCAGCCAGAGCGCCTTGTCGAGGCTGACCGAGTCGAGCGCCCACTCGGTCGTGCCGTTGAAGCCGAGCACGGTCTGCTCGCCGAAGGTCTGCGGCTCGACGGTGAGGTCGCTGACCCAGAAGACGTCCCCGGTGAGGAGCTCGGCGTCGATGACGAAGCGGTCGCCGGGTGCGGGCTCCCAGAGCACCCCGGCCTCGTGGACGACGCGCCGGGCAAGCTCGAGGGAGATCATCGACCCATTCTCACCCGTCCGCCGCGGCGGTGGTCAGCGAGCGACGAGCGAAGCCCGCGAGACGGGGAAGTCGAAGAAGGTGCTCGGGAAGAGCTCCGGCTTGTGGGTGAAGTGCCACCACTCCTCGGGCAGGTTGGTGAAGCCCTCAGCCGCGAGGACGTCGACGAGGAGGTCGCGGTTGACCCTCGCCTCCCCGGTGATGGCCGGGTTGTCGGTGTGCGAGAGGACGTCGAAGCAGTCGAAGGCCGTGCCCATGTCGAGCGAGGCGTCCGGGGCGCGGTCCTCGACGGGGCCGAAGCACGAGCCCTCGGGGTGGGGCGAGTGCGGCGTCGGCCCGGGGCGGGCATCGATGGGCTGGATGGTGAGGTCGACCGTGCTGCCGCGGCTGTGCCCGGACTTGGCGGCGATGTAGCCGTCGTCGAAGAGCCGGGACTTCTCGACGCGGGGATAGAACTCCGACTTCATCTGCTCGTCGTCGAGGTCCTCGGCCCAGCGCACGAAGTGGTCGACGGCTCCCTGCGGCCGGTAGCAGTCGTAGACCTTGAGGGTGAGGCCCTTCGGCCGCAGCACGTCCTGCGCCCGCGAGAGCGCCTCGGCCGCGGGACGGGTGAGCAGGCACAGGGGAGCGCGGTAGTCGTCGATGCGCTCGCCGACGAAGTTGTGGCTCGTCGTGTAGCGGATCTCGTGGACGATGCTCGGGTCGACGTCGCGCAGCGCGACGAACTCTTCGGGGGCGCTTGGATGCCCTTGTGCGACAGCGCTGCTGGTCGGCACCGCCGTGGCGACACCGGTGGCGACGGTGGTGGTGACGGCGAGCGAGAGTCCGAGGACGACGGCGGGGAGGGCGCGGCGGGTCATGCCTCGTTCCTAGCAGCGCGTCCGCGGTGCCGCCACCGGAGCGGTGATCCGGTCACCACCAGGAGACGACCGCCGTCGCCCCGCCGATGACGGCCGCGAAGCGGATAGCCCGGCCCACGAGCCCGGTGAGGAGGAAGACGACCACCGGCACACGGAGGGCACCTGCGAGGACGGCGATGACGGCATACGGAGGGATGCCGACGGCGGACGACACGAGGAGGAGGCCAGCGGCATACCAAGGTCGGCCCTCGGTGCGGCAGCGCCAGCGCTCCAGCGCTGCCTTGGCCCTCGGCTTCTCCATGCGGCGGGCGACGAAGCGGAAGCGCTCGAGCTCGCGGCCGCCGTAGTACCAGACGAGCTTGCCGGCCATCTGGCCGAGCGACGACACGAGGACGACGACCCAGGCGGGGGCGTCGCCCTGAGTCACGGTGAGCGCGACGACCGCCTCGATGTTGATGAGCGGGATGAGGGCGGAGGCGACGGCGAGGCCGGTGACGCTGAGGACCTCAGCCCACATGGGTGGGCACCGGACCGGGCACGGGCAGGCCGATCCGGAGCAGCCGCGCCATCGACCAGCACTTGAGCGCGAGCAGGCAGAGGGCGATGACGAGCCCGACCCACATCCAGCCGGTGGCGAGGAGGAGCACCGCGAAGAGGGCGCTGTTGACAGCCTTGGCCGGCTTCGACCAGTTCCACCTCCAGATCGTGCGGTCGACGACGTAGAAGTAGTTGGGGCTGCGGATCGGCCACGCGAGGAAGGCGAGCGACAGGAAGGTGTCGACGACCATGAACTCGGCGAGGTAGGTGAAGATCGCGGGCGCGAGGTCGGGCTGGAGCCAGGCGAGCCCGACGTAGAACGCGCCGGCGTTGAACCGGTCCGAGAAGATGTCGAGCACGGCACCGATCCGGGTCTCGCAGCGGCGCAGCCGGGCCCACGTGCCGTCGAGGATGTCGCCGACCCAGTAGATGCCGAGCGCGACGACGAGGAGGGTGAGGCTGCCCTCGACCGCACCCCACGCCGCGACCGCGGCCGACGCGACGGTGCGCACGGCCGTGATGACCGTCGCCCCGGTCCACAGGTGCTCGTGAAGGATCCCGACGTCGGCCGATGTCCCCCCGTCCAGCACTGGTCCCGGCATTCGCACAGGATAGGTCGCGCGCGCCGATCGCGCGCGCACCTCAGCCGAGCAGGCCGGCGATGAGCAGGATGACGGGGACCGAGCCCATCGTCGTGATGAGGATCGTGTCGCGGGCGAGCACCGTCCCCCGGTCGTAGCGGGTGGCGTGCACGAAGATGTTCTGCGCCGTGGGCAGGGCCGACGTGACGACCACCGCGAGCAGAGCGTGACCGTCGACGCCGAGCGCGAGGTGCGCCACGGCATACGCGACGAGGGGCTGGACCACGAGCTTGAGGAGCGAGGTCGTCGCGAGCTCGGACACCGACCCGGCGGCCCCGAGCCCGGGGCCCAGACGCAGGGCGATGCCGTAGGCGATGAGCATCGCCGGGACCGCGACGTTGCCGAGGAGCTCGAGCGGGTTGCCGACGAACTCCGGCAGCGTCCAGCCGGTGAGCGAGAGCAGGACGCCGATGAGCGAGCCGACGGTGAGCGGGTTGCGGAAGGGCCTGGTGACGAGCTGGAGCACCGACGGCGAGCGGCCGAGCGCGTCGGCGTCGAGCAGCGCCAGCGCGATCGGCTGGAGCACGAGCAGCTGGAGGAGCAGGGTCGGCGCGACGAGCGCGGCGTCGCCGAGGACATAGCTCGCCACCGGGATCCCCAGGTTGCCCGCGTTGACGTATGCCGCCGAGAGGGCTCCGATCGTCGCGTCGCCGAGGCGTCGGTGCCAGAGGAACCGGGCGCCGACGGCATAGATCACCACCGGGACGAGGACCGCAACCGTGGTGGCGACGAGGTTGGCCGAGAGGACGTCGTGCACGTCGGCCCGGCTCAGCGTCATGACCATGAGGGCGGGGGAGCCGACGAAGAAGGCGACCTGCGAGAGCACCCGCTGGGCGGTGAGGTCGACGATGCGCAGGTGGGCGAGGAGGGCGCCGACGGCGATGACCACACCGATCGTCGCGAACCCCGTGAAGACTCCCTGCACGCGGCAAGGCTAGGTCGGCCGGAGTGACCCGCGCCGACCCGTCTCGCGCGCCGTCGGCGAACCGAGCAGGTCGCCGCAAACGGACCAGTGATGGGTGGTCGGTTTGGCCACGTCTGGTCGGTTCGCGGCGTCAGCCGCCGGGGCGGAGCACGGGCGCGAGCGTGTCGAGGACCGAGGCGTCCTCGATGGTGCCGGGCACGGTGGGCGTGCGGCCGTCGGCGATCTCGCGCATCGTCTTGCGCAGGATCTTGCCCGAGCGTGTCTTGGGCAGGGCCGTGACGATGTCGACCTGGCGCAGCGCGGCGACGGCACCGACCTCGTCGCGCACCCGCTGGACGAGCTCGCGACGGATGCGCTCGCCGGACTCGCCCGTGCCGTCGACGCCGCCCTTGAGGACGACGAGCCCGCGCGGGAGCTGGCCCTTGAGCTCGTCGGCGACGCCGATGACGGCGCACTCGGCGACATCGGGGTGCCCGGCGAGCGCCGCCTCGATGGACCCGGTCGAGAGCCGGTGGCCCGCGACGTTGAGGACGTCGTCGGTGCGCCCCATGACGAACAGGTAGCCGTCCTCGTCGACCAAGCCGCCGTCGCCGGTGGCATAGAAGCCGGGGTAGGTGGAGAGGTAGCCGTCGACGTAGCGCTGGTCGTCACCCCACAGCGTGGCGAGCGTGCCCGGCGGCAGCGGCAGCCGGATCGCGATCGCGCCCTCCTCTCCCGCCGGCAGCTCGGCACCGGTCTCGTCGAGGATCGACACGGCATACCCCGGCATGGGGACGGTGGGGGAGCCCGGCTTGATGGGCATCGGTTCGAGACCACGCGGGTTCGCCGCGATCGGCCACCCGGTCTCGGTCTGCCACCAGTTGTCGACGACGGGCACGCCGAGCGTCGAGCTCGCCCACTCGTAGGTGTCGGGGTCGAGCCGCTCGCCCGCGAGGAAGACGGTCTCGAGCGTGGAGACGTCGTGCTCACGCAGCAGCTCGCCGCGCGGGTCGTCGCGCTTGATGGCCCGGTATGCCGTGGGCGCGGTGAACATGGCCTTGACCCCGTGATCGGCGATGACTCGCCAGAACGCGCCCGCATCGGGAGTGCCGACCGGCTTGCCCTCGTAGAGGACCGTCGTCGCGCCGGTAAGCAGGGGTGCGTAGACGATGTAGGAGTGGCCGACGACCCAGCCGACGTCGCTCGCCGTGAACCACACGTCGCCGGGCTCGATGCCGTAGACGTTCGTCATCGACCAGCGCAGCGCGACGGCGTGACCGCCGTTGTCACGGACGATGCCCTTCGGCCGGCCGGTCGTGCCGGAGGTGTAGAGGATGTAGAGCGGGTCGGTCGCCGCCACCTCGACGCACTCGGCCGGCTCGGCGTCGGCGACGAGCTCGTCCCAGTCCAGCTCCTCCCACTCGGTGTCGCGCTCGCCGACGGCGGCCCTGGCCTGCTCGCGCTGGAGGACGATGACCGACTCGGGCTTGTGGCTGCTGCGGTCGAGGGCGGCGTCGAGCATCGGCTTGTACTCGACGACGCGGCTCGGCTCGATCCCGCAGCTCGCGGCGACGACGACCTTGGGGTGGGCGTCCTCGATCCGGGCGGCCAGCTCGGCCGGGGCGAACCCGCCGAAGACGACCGAGTGGATCGCGCCGAGCCGGGCGCACGCGAGCATCGCGACGACGGCCTCGGGCACCATCGGCATGTAGACGACGACCCGGTCGCCCTTCTCGACCCCGAGGCTCGCCAGCGCACCGGCGAAGGTCGCCACGCGAGCCAGCAGGCCGGCATACGTGATGGTCTCTTGGGTGCCGGTCACGGGACTGTCGTGGATGAGTGCGGGCTGGTCGCCGCGGCCGTCGCGCACGTGCCGGTCGAGCGCGTTGAAGCAGGTGTTGAGGGTGGCGCCGGGGAACCAGCGATAGAGCATGGCGTCGATGTCGTCGAGGACGATGCCCGGGGGAGTGACCCATTCGATGCCCTCGGCGGCCGCGCGCCAGAACGTCTCGGGGTCCTCGAGGGACTGCGCGTATGCCGTGCGGTAGGCGTCGGTGCTCATGGCGCCCATCGTCGTGGTCGCGGAGGGGGTGCGACCAGTGGTTCGACGAGCGGCGAGACGAGCGGTGCCGGGGCTGCGACGAGCGGATTTCGTCGGCGTCTGGCGCTCGGGTAACCTCCTCCGTTGGAGGATTCGCATAGTGGCCTAGTGCGCACGCTTGGAAAGCGTGTTGGGTTAACGCCCTCAGGGGTTCGAATCCCCTATCCTCCGCAAGTGAAGGGCCCCGGCATCGCGCCGGGGCCCTTCTGCATGGGCACGGTGCGCGGCAAAGGGTGCTGGGAGCGGCGGGCGTGAGCGCGGACGGTCGGCGTGGCATGCCGTTTGCCGCGCACGGGGCCCGCCCGGGTGGGAGCATCCAGTCCATGACGGTCGGGGTGGGGGAGACGCGGCGTGCGGCGGAGCCCGAGGGGGCCCTCGCGCGACCGCTGCTGCGCCGGGTCCTCGCGGCGGTCGTCGTCGCGTCCTGGCTGGCCTGGGCGGTGCCTTCGTGGATGTCCAGCCTGCAGGAGGTGCGGCCGCACGAGTTCGTGGCTGATGTGCAGGCGGACCGAGTGACCGGCTACCAGGTGGCCACCAACGTGCTGTCCGAGCCGATGAGGTTCTCTGCTCCGGACCGTTCCTGGGACGCCGACCTGCCCGCCGCCGACAACGAGGGCCGACCCCTTGACTGGCCACCGCGGCAGATCGTCTACTCGGTCGACGGCGCCACCCGCACGCGGTGGGTGCCGCAGGCGGTCTTCACGGTTGGCGACCGGGATGCGTTCACCGCCCTGACCGAGTCGGGGGCCCGGCCGTTCACGTCCGCGACCTACCCTCCCAACCGTGACTGGGCGGCATACCCAGCTCTCCTCGCTCTCGCTGTCGGCCTCTTCTCGCTCGTCGTCCTGCCGCCGACCCGTGGCACCCGACCGTTCTGGTTCCTCACCGGGACCGCCAGCATGGGACTGGGGGTCGTCGCGTATGCCGTCGCCGAGCTCTGGTGGCGCCGCCCGTCTCCCACAGTGGATGGGGCGCGAAGGGACGACGACGGCACCTACGTCGGGGACGGGGCGGGTCGGCTGCGGGGGTGGCACGGCGTCATCGCCGCGATCGTCGGTGGGCTGGTCGCCGCTGTGCTGCGCGGCGCCATCACCTGACCGACTCCGTATAGCGGCCGAGCGAGCCACATGTTGGCCAGCCGGCCACGTACGGCTGCATCGGTCGATCACATCTGGCTCGCTCACCGCGGGGGCCGGAGGTCGAGGAATCCGGGAAGTGACTGGTGCGTACCTGTTGCGCATGTCGGGACGTGTGGCTAAGTTCCACTGTCAAGACTCAGTGCGTGAATCGTTCACATCGTCGTGAGCCCGAGAAACCGGAGATGTCATGTCCCGTCCGCCCGTCACCCGCCGCACCGTGATCGCCACCGCGGTCGCCGCGACCCTCGCAGCGGGCATCGTCCCGGTCACCGCTGCGCAGGCCACCGTCCCGCCCGCGCCGCAGGGCTGGGTCGCCTCGACCATCGCCCGGATGACGCTGGAGGAGAAGGTCGGCCAGCTCTTCGTCCAGCAGGTCTACGGACAGGACGCCACCACGCCCGACGCCCGCAACCTTCCCCTCTACGGGGTCGCCACCCCCGCCGAGGTGGTGCAGAAGTACCACCTCGGCGGTGTCATCTACTTCGCGTGGACCGACAGCGTGAAGAACCCGCAGCAGATCGCCGGCCTCTCGAACGGTCTGCAGCAGGCCGCCCTCTCCCAGAACTCCAAGGTCAAGGTGCCGCTCGGCATCTCGGTCGACCAGGAGCAGGGTGTCGTCACCCGCATCGGCCCGCCCGCCACCCAGTTCCCCGGCTCGATGGCGCTCGGCGCCGGACGCTCCGCGCAGGACGCCCGCACCGCCGCGGCGATCACGGGCGAGGAGCTGCGCGCGATGGGCATCAACACGAACTTCGCGCCCGTCGCCGACGTCAACGTCAACCCGCTCAACCCGGTCATCGGCACCCGCTCGTTCTCGAGCAAGCCCGAGCTCGCCGCCGAGATGGTCGGCGCGCAGGTCGCCGGCTACCAGGAGGACGGCAAGGTCTCGGCGAGCGCCAAGCACTTCCCGGGCCACGGCGACACCGCCACCGACAGCCACGTCGCGTTCCCGGTCATCACGCACACCCGTGAGCAGTGGGAGCAGCTCGACGCCCCGCCGTTCAAGGCCGCGATCGACCAGGGCATCGACATGATCATGACCGCCCACCTCTCCTTCCCGGCCCTCGACGACTCGGGTGACCCGGCGACGCTGAGCAAGCCGATCCTCACCGGCCTGCTGCGTGAGGAGCTCGGCTACGAGGGCGTCATCATCACCGACGCGCTCGAGATGCAGGGCGTGCGTGAGCTCTACGGCGACGCCGAGGTCGCGGTCCGCGCCCTCGAGGCCGGTGTCGACCAGCTCCTCATGACCCCCGCGATGGACAAGGCCTACGGCGCCGTCATCGAGGCGGTCAAGAGCGGCCGGATCAGCAAGCAGGAGCTCGACGCCAAGGTCCGCCGCGTGCTCGAGCTCAAGGTCGAGCGCGGCGTCATCGCGAAGCCCATGGTCGACGTCGCCGCCCTCGGCTCCGTCGTCGGCACGAGCGAGCACCTCGCGACCGCCGACGCCATCACCAACCGCACGACGACCCTGCTCAAGAACGACGCCGGCGTCCTCCCGATGGCCACGAGCGGCAAGAAGGTGCTCGTCACGGGCTACGGCGTGACGACGACCCAGATCCTCGCCGACGGGCTCACCAAGGCGGGTGCGACGACGAGCGTCAACCAGACCGGCACCTCGCCCACCGACGCCCAGATCGCCTCCGCCGTCGCCTCGGCGCAGGGCAAGGACGCCGTCGTCGTCACCACGATGAAGGCCTGGGACACCAACGTCACGGACAAGCGCGCCGGCCAGCAGAAGCTCGTCAAGGCCCTGCAGGACACCGGCATCCCGGTGATCGTCGTCGCGACGCGCGACCCCTACGACATCGCCTACCTGCCCGGCACCGCCACCTACCTCGCGACCTACTCCTACAGCCCGGTCGCGATCGAGGCGGTCGCCCGCGTCATCTCCGGCGCCGTCGCACCGACCGGCAAGCTCCCCGTCGACATCCCGGCCAAGGGCGCGCCGAGCACGGTGCTCTACCCCTTCGGTCACGGCCTCACCTACTGACCGACCCACCACCCACCTGCCTCGTGTGCCTCAGCGAACCCGGAGGGTCCGCTGAGGCACACGGCAGGACGAATCGGAGAACGGACCCATGACTGCACCCAACCGCCGCCAGCTGCTCACGGGCGGAGCCGGCCTCGCCGGAGCCGCAGCCCTCGCCCTCGGTGCCTCGCCCGCGAGCGCCGCGCCGACGGCATACGCCACGTCGAACGACCCCGCACGCAAGGTGACGCCCGGTGCGGACGTCGCCGCGGCATCCGGCTGGTCGGTCCTCAGGGGCCGCAAGGTCGGCATCATCACGAACCCGACCGGCATCCTGCTCAACCTGCGCAGCATCGTCGACGAGATGCACGACTCGGGCGCGGTCGACATCAAGGGCGTCTTCGGACCCGAGCACGGCTTCCGTGGGACCGCGCAGGCCGGTGAGGCCGAGGACACCTACGTCGACGAGCGCACCGGACTGACGGTCTACGACGCCTACGGCGCCAACACGGCGAAGTTCGCCTCGATGTTCCGCGCGGCCGGTGTCGACACCGTCGTCTTCGACATCCAGGACGTCGGCGCTCGGTTCTACACCTACATCTGGACGATGTACACGGCGATGAAGGCCGCCGTCGAGACGGGCGCGTCGTTCGTCGTGCTCGACCGGCCGAACCCCATCGGCGGCACCGCCTACGGCCCGATGATGACCGAGCCGTGGACGTCCGGCGTCGGCGCCGAGGCCATCGTCCAGGCGCACGGCATGACCGTCGGTGAGCTCGCCCGCTTCCTCAACGTCGAGATCCTGCCGACCGACACCGGTGGCCGTCGCCTTCCCGAGATCGAGGTCGTCCAGGTCAAGGGCTGGCGCCGCGACGTGACGTATGCCGGCACGGGCCTCCCGTGGGTCATGCCGAGTCCCAACATGCCGACTCCCGACACCGCGCTCGTCTACCCGGGCACCGGCATGTTCGAGGGGACGAACCTCTCCGAGGGCCGTGGCACGACCCGTCCGTTCGAGCTCGTCGGCGCCCCCTACGTCGACCACCGCTGGGCCGAGCGGCTCTCCGGTCGGGACATCGCCGGTGTGGCCTTCCGTGAGGCCTACTTCACCCCGACCTTCAACAAGCACGTCGGCAAGGTCTGCGGTGGCGTCCAGGTGCACATCACCGACCCGTCGGCGATCGACCCTGTGCGGGTCGGCGTCGAGATGCTCGTCGCGGCCAAGTCGATCTACTCCGACTTCCAGTGGCGCTACGACTCCTACGACCCGGCGCGGCCCTACTGGATCGACAAGCTCACGGGCTCGACCCGGCTGCGCGACCAGATCACGGCCGGCGCCGACGTCGCGACGGTGATCGGTGCGTGGAAGGACGAGCTCGCGAAGTTCGACGCCGCCCGCCAGCCCTACCTCATCTACGGCGGTCCCGCGCGATGAGCCTGAGCCGACGCGCCGTCATCGGCGGTGGCCTCGCCGCCGGGACGGCCCTGCTGACCCCGCTCGGGCTGCCGCTCGCGGCCAGCGCCGACGACTTCGACAAGCCGTTCACCGGCTTCGCCCCGCCCTCGACGGTGCTGCGTGAGGGGACTCCGGCCTCGGTCGGGCTCGACCCCGCGCCCATCGAGGTGGCCAAGTCGCAGGTCCGCAGCCACCAGGTCGCGGCTCCCGGCGGCAAGCCGCTCTACCCCGGGCACGTCGGGCTCATGGCCCACGACGGCGTCGTCGTGGCGACGCAGGTCGACGGCTTCGCGCTCCGCTACAGGAACGCCACCGAGGAGCTGCCGCGGGACCAGTGGGTACCCATGCGGCGCGACACGATCTTCGACCTCGCCTCGGTGTCGAAGCTCTTCACCTCGATCGTCGTGGTCCAGCTCATCGAGGAGGGGCGAGTCGAGCTGGAGACCCCGGTCGCGACCTACCTTCCGGAGTTCGCGGCCGCCGGCAAGGGCTCGGTGACGATCCGGCACCTGCTCACGCACACGAGCGGGTTCACGTCGTGGCTGCCGCTCTACAGCAGGTACCCCGACAAGGCGTCGCGCATCGCTGCGGTGATGAACCAGCCGCTCACGAACCCCGTGGGCACGGTCTACCTCTACAGCGACCTCAACCTCATCACACTCGGCGTCCTCGTCGAGCGACTGCGGGGCCAGTCGCTCGACGGGGTCGTCGCATCGCGGCTCACCGGGCCGCTGGGCATGACGGACACCGGCTACAACCCGGCCGCGAAGGACCGCACGGCCGCGACCGAGTACCAGGCGGTGCCCGCTCGCGGCATGGTCCGCGGGGAGGTCCACGACGAGAACGCATGGTCGCTCGCCGGCGTCGCGGGGCACGCCGGTGTCTTCTCGACCGCGGACGACCTCGCGATCCTCGCGCAGGCGCTGCTCAACGGCGGCGCCTACCGGGGCTCGCGCATCCTCGACCGCAAGAGCGTCGCCCTCCTCATCTCGAACTTCAACGAGGACTTCCCGGGTGACGACCACGGGCTCGGGTTCGAGCTCAACCAGACCTGGTACATGGACGCGCTCAGCGGACCGAGGACGGCGGGGCACACCGGCTACACCGGCACCTCCATCGTCATCGACTTCGCCTCGCGGTCGTTCGCCATCCTCCTCACCAACCGGGTCCACCCGTCGCGGTCGTGGGGCAGCATCAACGTCGCCCGCCAGGAGTGGGCCGGTGGTCTCGGCCGCGCGCTGCCGATCACCCCGCGGGGGTCGCACATCGCCTGGGAGACGCAGGCGAAGCACGCGACCAACGCGGTGCTCTCGGTCCCGCTCGCCCTCCCGGCGTCGGGAGCCCGGCTCGGCTTCGACCTCGTCGCCGAGACCGAGGAGACCGACGTCCTGCGCGTCGAGTCGACGAGCGACGGCGCGACGTGGTCCCTCGTGCCGCTCGACATCCGGCACCCCGGCGACACTCGTGACGGCGCCGAGGACGGCTCGGTCAGCGGGACGCCGGGCGAGCGGCGCTGGACCCAGGTGCGGGCCGAGCTTCCCGGCGGTGTGACCGCCGTGCGCTGGCGCTACACCACCGACGGCAACACCCTCGGGCGCGGTGTCTCGGTGAGCCGGATCCGCGTCGTCGGGCAGGGCGGCCCCGTCATCGACAGCGACGACTCGACGACCACATTCGCCGCTTCCGGGTGGACCCTGACCCAGAGGTCGTAGTTTTGAGACATGTCGACAACGCCCCAACCCCTCGACGTGGCTGACGCTCCCCTCCTCGTTCGCCTGCGCGGCATCGTCCCTTCGCTGACCCCAGCGGAGGAGCGCGTTGCCGCGCAGGTGCTCGCGGACGCGCGGCGCGCCTCGGACCTCACCATCACCGAGCTCGCGCAGGAGGCGAAGACGTCGGAGACGACGGTCCTGCGATTCTGCAAGCGTCTCGGCCTCAAGGGCTACCCCCAGCTGCGGCTCGCCCTCGCGGCCGAGTCGGCGATGCCACGCGAGCAACGCATGGCGGGCAGCGACATCAGTGCCTCCGACACCATCGACGACATCATCGCCAAGGTCGCGACCGTGGACTCGAGCGCCGTCGAGGAGACCGCCCAGCAGCTCGACCGCGACGCGCTCACTGCTGCCGTCGATGCCGTCGCGCGGGCGACTCGCGTCGACGTCTACGGCATCGGCGCGAGTGCCACCGTCGGCGCCGACCTCCAGCAGAAGCTGCACCGCATCGGCGTCGTGTCCTTCGCCTGGAACGACCCCCACATCGCCCTCACGAGCGCGACCCTCCTCACGAAGCAGGACGTCGCCATCGGCATCTCGCACTCCGGGTCGACGAGCGAGACCATCGAGTCCCTCGCCGTCGCACGCCAGCACGGCGCCCGGACGATCGCCGTGACGAACTTCCCGCTGTCGCCGCTCGCCGCGTCAGCCGACATCGTCCTCACCACCGCTGCGCGGGAGAACTCCCTGCGCTCGGGTGCGACCGCCAGCCGCATCGCCGCCCTCACGGTCGTCGACTGCCTCTACATCGCCGTCGCGCAGCGTGACCTCCGCCGGGCCCGCAAGGCCGTGGCCGACAGCCGCAAGGCGGTCGCGAGCCACCACATCGCCTGAGCGAACGGCATACCCGTATGCCGCGTCCTTGCGTCCGCAACTCTGGTGGCCAGGGCGTCGCGTTGCCGGACGTTGTCGTATGCCGTGTGCTTGCGTCCGCAACTCTGGGCACCAGGGCGTCGGGTTGCCGGACGCAAGGTGGTCCGGACGGGCCGGAAAGTCAGTCATTCACATTCTTGACGCTGGCTGCGTAAGAAACTAACCTGCGGGAATGGTCAGTGACGTCCGGGTCAGCGCGCCCACCGAAGAACGCCACCCGGGCACGTCCGGGATCGACACGGCGTCCGCGCTCGAGATCGTCACCCTCATGAACGAGGCGGACCGCACGGTCGCCGACGCGGTCGCGAAGACGCTCCCCGAGCTGGCCTACCTCGTCGACCACGCCGTCGCCGCGATCCGGGCCGGGGGCCACGTCCACTACTTCGGGGCAGGCACCTCCGGGCGCCTCGCCGTCCTCGACGCCGCCGAGCTGCTGCCGACGTTCAACGCGCCGGACGGACTCTTCGTCGCGCACCACGCCGGCGGCCCCGCGGCCCTCCTGCGGGCCGTCGAGAACGTCGAGGACGACCTCGACCTGGGCAGCGCCGACGCCGGTGCCGTGGGCCCGGGCGACATCGTCATAGGGCTCACCGCCTCCGGCCGCACGCCCTACGTCCGCGGCGCGCTCATGTGCGCCCGCGAGATCGGCGCGCACACGGCGCTCATCACGGCGAACCCGGGCTCGGAGCTCGCGGCCTATGCCGACACGCTCCTCGTCGCCGACACCGGACCCGAGGTCCTCACCGGCTCGACCCGGCTCAAGGCGGGCACCGCCCAGAAGCTCATCCTCAACGGGTTCTCGACCGCCGTGATGATCCGGCTCGGACGGACCTGGTCCAACCTCATGGTCGACGTCGTCGCCACGAACGCCAAGCTGCGCGGCCGCGTCCTGCGGATCCTCCAGGAGGCCACCGGCGCGAGCGACGACGCTGCCCGCTCCGCGCTCGAGGATGCTGACGGCCAGCTCAAGCCCGCGCTGCTCGCGCTGCTCGGGGGCATCCCCGTGGTCGAGGCCGTGCGCGCCCTCGCCCTCAACGGCGACTCCGTCGCATCGGCCCTCGCGGCCGTCACCAGCAGCTCCACCGCCGGCTCCGGCTCCGCCCCCAGCCACACCTCACACCCCACAGCAGGCTCCACCTCAAGCCCCACCTCAAGCCAGTCAGTGTCGACAGGAGAGTTGTCATGACCCAGCGGACCCGCCGCTCCACCCTCACCCTCATCGCCTTCACCGGCGTGCTCGCCGTCGCGGCGTGTGCGCCGTCGAGCGACGACGACACGTCGGGCTCCGGCGGTGGAGACGGCAAGAGGACGACCCTCACGGTGTGGTCCTGGCGCGTCGAGGACGAGGCCGCGTACAACAAGATCTTCGACGCCTACGAGGCGAAGAACGAGGGCGTGACCGTCGACTTCAAGCCCTTCAAGGCGACCGAGTACAACAAGATCCTCGCGACCGGCCTCGCCGGCTCCGACGGACCCGACGTGCCGCAGGTCCGCTCCTACGGCCAGGTCGAGCCGACCATCGCCAGTGGGGCGCTCGTGCCCCTCGACGGCAAGGTGGACCTCTCCGGCTGGGACGAGAACGTCGTCAACTCGGCGAAGTCCAAGGCCGACGGCAAGCTCTACTCGGTGCCGCTCGCCCGCCAGACGGTCCAGATGTTCTACAACAAGGGTCTCTTCGAGAAGAACGGCATCACCGAGGCGCCCGCGACGTGGGCCGACTTCACCGCGGCCGGCGACAAGCTCCTCGCCGGGGGCGTCACGCCGATCGCAGTCGGCGCGAAGGACGACTGGACCCTGCCGATCGTCCACGAGGTCCTCGCGGCCCCCCGTTTCGGTGGTGCGGCCTTCCAGAAGGAGGTCCTCAGCGGCCAGAAGTCCTTCACCGACCCGAACTTCGTCGCCTCGATCGACGTCTTCAAGCAGCTGACGAAGTACTTCCCCAAGAACGTCACGGGTGTCGCCGTCACCGACGCGCAGACCCTCTTCTCGGCCGAGAAGGCCGCGATGTTCCCGGGTGGATCCTTCGACATGGCCGTGCTCAAGAAGGCCAACCCGGGCATCGACCTCGGCGTCTTCGAGGTCCCGGCCCCGGCCGGCTCGCCCGAGGACAAGACGACGACCCCAGGCTGGGCCGACGGCAACTTCGCGGTGAACTCGAAGTCTCCCCACCAGGAGGAGGCGCTCAAGCTCGTCACGTGGATGTCGACCAAGGAGTTCGGCCAGATGGTCGCCGACGAGGTCAAGCAGATCTCGGCGGTCCCGGGCGTCACCTACAACGACCCGCTGCTCAAGCAGATGGCCGAGAACTACGAGAAGAACCCGTCGCCGTACCTCCTGCTTACCGACTTCCGCTACGGCACCCCGTCGGGCACCGACCTCATGGGCAAGGGTGCGCAGCAGCTGCTCCTCGGCTCCAAGACGGCAGCGCAGGTCGCGGCCGACATCGACACCGGGGTGAAGACCTGGTTCAAGCCGACGCCGTGACCGGGCTGGTCTCGCTCGCCCGCACCGTGGTGGACTCCCTGACGTGAAGACCCGCACCGGACTGGCGTTCCTCGCGCCGGCACTGATCCTCTTCGGCGTGTTCGTCCTCTACCCGATGATCACGGCGTTCTCCTACGCCTTCTTCGAGTGGCAGGGGACGAGCCGCCAAGGGTTCGCCGGGCTGTCGAACTTCTCCGCGCTCGTCAACCGCGCGCCGTTCAAGACCGACCTGCCGAGGGCGCTGCTGCACAACGTGCTCTTCTTCCTCGGCACGATGCTCGTCCAGAACACGATCGGCCTGACCGTGGCGACGCTGCTGCACCGCCGGGCCCGCACCCGGCGGATGCTGCAGACCCTCTACGCGATGCCCTACCTCGTGAGCCCGATCGTCATCGGCTACCTCTGGACGCTGCTGCTCTCGCCGACCTTCGGGCCGGTCAACCAGCTCCTCACGAAGATCGGTCTCGAGCAGCTCGCACTGCCGTGGCTCGGTGACCCCAAGACCGCGCTCTGGGTCGTCATCCTCGTCTCGGTGTGGCAGTGGGTCGGCTTCCCGGTCCTCCTTTACGGCGCCGCCCTCGGCGGTGTCCCGGAGGAGCTCACCGAGGCGGCCCGGGTCGACGGCGCCTCGCACGGCCAGGTCTTCCGGCGCATCACCTTCCCGCTGCTCATTCCGGCGATCGGGACGGTGTCGGTCCTGACGTTCATCTTCGCGATGGAGGCCTTCGCGCTGCCGTTCGCGTTCGGTGGCTCGACCGGCAACCCGGCCGGCGCGACCGACTTCGTCTCGCTGCTCTTCTACCGATCGGCCTTCGACTCCGGCGCGGTCGACGCGATCGGCACGTCCTCGGCGCTCGCGACCGTCCTCTTCCTCATCATCTTCGGCGGCGCCATGGCGGCGACGAAGGTGCTGCGCCGTCACGAGAGGCGGATGGCGTCATGACGACGACCCTCACCGCGGCCGACGCCGCGCCCGCGACACCCCCTGCCGAGACCACGTCGAAGCCGCGGCGCCGCCGCGGCCCGACCGCCGGCACCCCGGTCGGTGGGGCGGGCGCGAGCATCCTGCTCTGGGGCTACGCCGTCCTCGCTCTCTCGCCGCTCGTCATCATGGTGCTCAACAGCTTCCGCACCAACGCCGACTTCATCACCAACCCCCTCGGGCTGCCGACGTCACCCACCGTCGCCGCCTACAAGGAGGCGTGGACCGTTGGCAGCTTCGGCACCTACTTCGCCAACTCTCTCGCGGTGACGGCGGGCGCGGTGGCGATCTCCACCGCGGTCTCGACGATGGCGGCATACGGGCTGGCGCGCAGCCGCGCGCGGATCTTCCGCTGGCTCGAGTCGCTCTTCCTCTCGGGCCTCATGCTGCCGATCCACCTCGCGATCCTGCCGGTGTTCTTCCTCTTCGACGGCATCGGCCTCATCGACAGCCGTCTCGGCCTCGCCCTCATGTATGCCGCAGCAGGCGTGCCGTTCTCGATCTTCGTCCTCACCACGTTCTTCCGGCAGCTGCCCGAGGAGCTCGAGGAGGCGGCGGTGCTCGACGGCGCGAGCGCGTGGCAGACGTTCACCAGGATCATGGTGCCGATGGTGCGGCCGGCCCTCGCGACCGTGGCGGTCTTCCGGTTCGTGCCGATCTGGAACGACTTCCTCTACCCGCTCGTCCTGCTCCGCTCGGAGTCGAACTACACCCTGCCGGTCGGCCTCACGAACTTCTTCGGCGAGAACGCGACCAACTACTCGGCCCTCTTCGCCGGGCTCGTCATCACAACGATCCCGCTCATCGTGCTCTTCCTCTTCGCGACCAAGCAGATCGTGGCGGGGTTGACCGCCGGCATGTCGAAGTGATCGGCTCGCGCCCGTGAGCGAAGACCGGTCGCCCGCCGTCGTCGGCGTGGACGTGGGTGGGTCGGGCCTTCGCCTGCAGTGCGCGTATGCCGGCGAGCCCGGTCCCGTCCTCACCGCACCCGGGGTGCGGATCGGCTCCGAGGGCGTCGACGTCGGGGCCCTCGCGGCCGACGCCGCAGCCGTGTTGACCGAGCAGGGCGTCGAGGACGTGACCGCCGTGTGCTGGTCGCAGCGCGGGCTGCTCTACCTCTCGGACCCGCGCGAGGTCGTGCGGGTCGTGTCGACGACGCTGCGAGCGCAGCGCACGGCGGTCGTCAGCGACGCCGTCGCCTCGCTTGTCGGCGCCCTCGGCGGGGTGCGCCCCGGCGCCGTCGTCGCGGCGGGGACGGGTGCGGTGGCGTTCGGGTCGGACTTCGGGTCCGCCGACACGTCCGTGTGGCGGCTCGTCGACGGCTGGGGCCACGTCCTCGGGGACCGCGGGTCCGCGGCCTGGGTCGGGCTCGAAGGGCTGCGTGCCGGGCTGCGTTTCCACGACGGGCTCCCCGGAGGGTCCGAACGGCTGCTCGTCGCGGGGGAGTCGGCGTTCGGGGCGACCTCGCACTGGCCCCGGCGGCTCATGACCCGGCCCGACGCGCCCGCGGTGCTCGCGTCCTTCGGCCCGCACGTCGCCGAGGCTGCCTCGGCCGACGACCCCGTCGCCGCGGCGATCTGCCGCACGGCGGGCGAGTCCCTCGCCGAGTCGCTGCTCTCGGCGGCCGCCGGCATCGAGTCGCCGGTCCTCGTCGCGACCGGTGGGCTGCTCGCGGCCGAGCCGGTCCGGGCGGCACTCGAGGCAGCGGTGGTGGCCGCCGGGTTCGCGCTCACTGCGGCCGTGGGTGGTGCGCTCGACGGTGCCGTGCACCTGGCCACAGTCCTGGGTGAGACGGGCGCGGTCCCGCGCCACCCGGCATACGTGCACCTCGGCTGACGGGCGAGTTGGAGTCGGCCGCGGGCGGCGGGTTAGACTCGAGCCCGGCACCCCGCGTGGTGGTACCTCACTGAACTCCCCCAGGGCAGGAATGCAGCAAGGGCAGGTGAGCTCTTCCAGGTACGCGGGGTGTCTTCGCGTTCCCGGGGTGGGCCCGGATCGCAAGCAGTTGGGGTCAGGCGCCGCAGGCGCAGCCGCCCTCGCACCCGCCGCAGCCGCCGCGGGCCTCGGGCGCGTTGTGCCGGTCCTCCCAGACGAGCTCGAGAGCGCGGAGCAGTCCGTCGACGGGCTGGGCGCCGGTGACGGCGAACTTCTGGTCGAGGACGTAGGTCGGGACGGCCGTGATGCCGATCTGGTTGGCGGTGGCCTCGTCGGCGCGCACGTCGTAGCCGAAGGCGTCGGAGCCGAGCACCTCGCGCACGTCCTTCTCGCCGAGCCCGCCCTCGACGGCGAGGCGGACGAGGGTGTCGGTGTCGCCGAGCGCGGCGCCCTCGGAGTACCACCCACGCATGACGCGCTCGGTCACCGGCACCTCGAGGCCGCGGGCGCGTGCGAGGTGGAGCACGCGGTGGGCGTCGAAGGAGCTGCCCCCGACCACCTTGTCCCACTGGAAGTCGAGGCCGATCTCCGCGGCGTCGGCGGCCATGGACTCGTGCTGGGCCACCATCTCCTCGCGGGAGCGGCCGTACTTCGCGGCGATGCGGTCGACGTTGGACCCCTCGACGACGGCAGGGGCGTTGCGGTCGAGCTGGTAGCTGTGCCAGACGACCTCGACGTCGCGCGGCTCACCCGGCTCGGCGGCCGCGAGGAACTGCTCCACGGCGAGCTCGAGCCGGCGCCGTCCCACGTGGCAGAACGGGCAGACGAGGTCGAACCAGACATCGATGCGCATGGCCACGACGATACGTCGGAGGCCCGACGGCTCCTGCCGTCGGGCCTCCACGGGGGCCGGGCCGACTGCGTGCCGTCCGGCGCGGTCGGACTCAGGCAGAGGCCGCCTGGGGCGACTCGTCCGAGCCGGCCTGCGACTGTCCGCCCCCGCCGTCGCGGGACTCGATGCGGCGCTGCGAGCCTCCGCCCGAGCCGCCGTGGGAGACGCTGATCCGGCGTGGCTTCGCCTCCTCGGCGACGGGGATGGTGAGGCTGAGGACGCCGTCGCGGTAGTCGGCCTCGATCCGGTCGAGGGCGAGCCCGCGGCCCAGGGAGAGCTGGCGGGCGAAGGTGCCGCTCGGGCGCTCGCGCGACAGCCACTGGGCGTCGTCGGCCTCGGGTGCGTTGCGCTGGGCGCGCACGGTGAGGGTGCGGTCCTCGACGTCGATGTCGATGCTCTCCGGGTCGACACCGGGCAGGTCGATGTGCGCGACGAACGTCTCGCCGGACCGGTAGAGGTCCATCGGCATGACCGCGCCGGCGTTGCCCGAGGCGCTCCCGCGCAGGGTCTCGCCGAAGAGGCGGTCGAGGGTCCGGAACGGGTCGTGGGCGGTGGTGCTCATGGGTCGTGCTCCTTCGATGAACGGGAGGTCCTGCCGGACCTCGGCGGTGGCCTTTCTTGAGTGAGAGCCGCTCAACTTCGTGCTCGTTTCCTGTTGTAACCCCGACTCCGGAGTTCCGTCAAGTGACCTCGGGCCGTGGCGCCCTCAGCACGTCCGGAGGCGCGTCGGCTGGTCGTCGCCGTAGCGGTGGCCGGCCCCGGCGGGCACGGCGAGGGAGGCGACGACATCGGCTGCGGCGTGCACCCCGGAGACCACCGGCAGCCACGGCCGGTCGGTGTCCGAGGGGATGAGGACCAGCGCCGGCCGCGCGTGGACGATGGGGTCGTCGACGTTCGCCGCGACGGTCTCGCGCGGCAGCCCGGTGCGTCCGCCGCCCGGCGTCCCGAGCCAGAAGGTCGAGCACACGGTCTCGCGCAGGTGCGACGCGTCCGCCGCGAGGAGCGCGGCCTGTCCCGCGGTCGCGCCGAGGCTCTCGCCGACGACGTGGAGCTGCGGCCGTCCTGCCTCCGGCAGGGCGTCGACCGCGGCCGTCACCTCGTCGAGCAGCGCGCGGGCCCCGGCGACCGCCCCCTCCCGGTCGAGGAGGAAGGCCATCCAGCTCGGCCGCGTGTCGTACTGCATCGACACCGTCGCCACGTCGGCGCCGAAGCGTCGTTCGAGCCCGGCGACGAACTCGGGGTTGACCCAGCCGGACCCGGTCGGGATCGCGACGACGAGGTGGTCGCGGTCGAGGCCACCTGCAGCCCGGAGCCGGTCGACGGCGATCCGTGCGCGAGCCGCGTCGTCCGCCGAGTCGTCGAGGCCGGCATACGCCCTGACGGCACCGACGCCCGAGGGTGCCAGGAGCACCTGGTCGCTCACGGGTGCCGCCGCCTGCGCGCTCGCCGGCGCGAACGTCGAGACGGCGAGCCCGGTCACGATCGCCGCACCGCGACGGGACCACCGGGTGCGCCGTCGCCACGCGGCTCGCACCCCGAGACCGGCACCGACGAGGAGGGCCGCCGTCCCGAGGGCGGTGAGACCGTCGGTCGTCGACAGCGGCGCCATGCCGATCCGGGCGCGCATCGTGTCCTGCGTCGTCACCGCGAGGAGCCCGACGTATGCCGTGAGCGCACCTCCCAGCGCGACAGCCGCCTGCCGCGCGCGGCCGGTGAGGCGCGGCACGGGTCCGGCCACCCGCCGGACGAGGGGCAGGACGACGAGCAGCGAGAGCACGAGGAGCACGCCGACGGCGACGGGCTGCGCGGGCAGGAGTGACGGGAAGGTCGCGGCGCCGAGGGCCACCGGCACGGCGAGTGCCGTCGACGCGCGGGGGAGGCGGTTCACCGGGCACCACCCGAGGTGCGGCGAGGAGCGCGCCCGGCGGTCCGGCGTCCAGTGGCGAGCCCGACGCCGCCGGCGAGGGCGACTCCGGCTGCGACCGCCGGCGCCACGGTGAGCGGCGACTCCGCCTCGGGCGCGACGTCGCCCTGGCGGACCGAGTTGAGGCGCACGAAGCCGTGGGCGATCTCCGCCCAGGCCCGACAGGTCGCCAGCCCGACCGCGTCCTGACGCACCGAGCACGACGCGGCGAGCTCGGTCCGGAGCCGGTCGTCGACGGCCCGGCGCGCGACGGGAGGCAGGGCGTGACCGGACCGGCCGGCATACCGGAGCAGGTCGTATCCCAGGTCGTGCTGGCGGCAGGCCGCCGTGAACTCCGGCGGCAGCGGCACGGGGGAGGAGCAGTCGCCGGACGGGTCGCCGAGCAGCCCGTCGGTGACGGCCGGCTCGTAGCCGAAGCGGCGAGGAAAGTCCGCCGGGAGTGCGGCGCTCGCGAGCCGGGGCGGCTGCGTGACGAGGGCGGCGAGCCCGCGGGCGGCCGCCGGGTCGGGGGTGGACAGGGACGAGGCAGCGGGCGCGACCAGCAGCCCGACGGCGGTGGCGAGACCGCTGACGACGACGACGCGCAGGGCGAGGGCTCTCGTGGACATGCCGCCCACACTCGGAGCGCAGGGCACTCGCGGTCGTCGCCCTGCGGTGCCGTCCGGGGGTGCGACGACGGGGTGGTGGGTGTGGGTCGGTGATACCCCGGAGTGACCCCCGGTTCACCCCGTCGTATGACGACGCGGCGCTCGCCGCTCCCTAGGGTTGTGCGCATGGTCGGAGGACGAGTGGTGAGGGCCGGCGGGCGTGCGTCCCGCCGGTTCGCCGTGGGTTCGGCGCGCAGGCTGCGCCCCCTCGGCCGGCCGTTGCTTCGTGCCGCTCGGGCCGTGGCGGGTCACAGCGACCTCGCCCTGGGGGTGCTGGCTCTGCTCGTCTTCGCCATCGCGTGGTCGACGATCCGGCCGTGGCACGACGTCCCCGCCTCACTGCTTCCGGTGCTCGCGCTCTGCGAGGTCGTGCCGCTCGTGCTGCTCCGCCGGGCGCCGTTCGTCGGGTGGGCCGTCGCGGCCATCTCGTCGGTGCTGTGGTGGTCCGTCGTCCCGGCGGGTCCCGAGGTGCCGCCGATGCCGTGGCCGGTCGTCCAGTTCCTCGTGCTGCTCGCCACCGTCGTCGCCGTCGGTCTCTGGGGCCGCTGGCGCGAGGTGCCCGTGGTCGTCGCGGCGACCGGAGTCCTGCTCCTCGCGGCAATGCCGGACGGTCTCAAGCCGTGGGCGCTCGGCCAGGCACTCGTCATGGGTGTCGCCCTGCTCGTGCGGTGGCTCGTCATCTCCCGCCGCCAGATCGCGGTTCAGCAGGACGAGGTCGAGACCGAGCGGGCGCGGCGGGCCGTGGTCGAGGAGCGCAGCCGGATCGCGCGCGAGCTCCACGACGTCGTGGCGCACCACATGTCGATGATCGTCGTCCAGGCCCAGAGTGCCCCACTGCGCCACGGTGTCGACGACCCCGCCGTCGCCGCCGAGTTCTTGGCGATCGAGGGCTCCGCGCGGCAGGCCCTCACCGAGGTGCGCTCGGTCCTCGGCGTGCTGCGGGACGAGCAGGGACCGGTCGAGACCGCGCCGCAGCCGGACCTCTCCCGCCTGCCGGCCCTCGTCGAGTCGTCACGAGCGGCCGGTATGCCGCTCACGTCCCGTCTGCGGGTCGACCCCGCCGAGGTGCCCCCGGGGACCGCGCTCGTTCTCTATCGCGTCGCGCAGGAGTCGCTCGCCAACGCTGCCCGGCACGCGCCCGGAGCCGCCGTCGAGCTCACCCTCGAGGAGGACGCCGGCTGGGCGCGGCTCATGGTGCGCAGCTCCGCCCCATCCCCCGCTGCCAGCGTCCGCAACTCTGGGGGCCATGGGCCCCACCGTGCCGGACGCAACGGGGAGCACGACGGCGCCGCAGCGGTGGACGGGAACGGTGGCAACGGCATACGGGGCATGTCGGAACGGGTTCGCGCGGTCGGCGGCACGTTCGAGGCGGAGCCGGTGGGTGAGGGGTTCGTCGTCGTCGCGACCGTCCCGCTCGTCGGCCGGCCGCATGTCGCGGGGCTGGCATGAGCGAGGTCATCACGGTCGTCGTCGTCGACGACCAGGCGATGGTGCGGCAGGGGCTTGGTGCGCTGCTCGGTGCCCAGCCGGACATCCGCGTCGTGGGGGAGGCCGCCGATGGCGCCGAGGCGGTCCGCGAGGTGGCGCGTCTGCGCCCCGACGTCGTTCTCATGGACGTCCGTATGCCGGAGGTCAACGGCCTCGACGCCGCCGCCACGATCCTCGCGTCGGCCAGCCCGCACAGACCGCATGTCCTCATGCTCACGACCTTCGACGTCGACGACTACGTCTACGAGGCGCTGCGCATCGGGGCGAGTGGGTTCCTGCTGAAGGACGCGCCCGCGGAGGAGCTCGCGCGTGCGGTTCGCGTTGTGGCACAGGGGGACTCACTCCTGGCGCCGTCGGTGACGAAGCGGCTCATCGCCGAGGTGACGCGCACGCGATCCGGGGTGCCGCGACAGTCGGCACGGCTGCGGGAGCTCACTCCACGCGAGCTCGAGGTGCTCGAGCTCGTCGCGCGCGGTCTCTCCAACACCGAGATCGCCGACCGGCTCTTCGTCGCCGAGCAGACGGTCAAGACCCACGTGTCGCGCGTCTTCACCAAGCTCGGGCTGCGTGACCGGGCGCAGGCGGTCGTCTTCGCCTACGAGCACGGCGTCGTCACCGCCGGCTGACCGGCGCGGGGAGCGGACGGGCCGACGCGGGCGAGGCCTGATGCCTCGCCCGCGTCGGTGTGCGGGGTCAGGATCGGTGTCGGTCCCACCGGGTCACTTGGAGGGGTGGACCTTGCTCTTCGTCACGCTGAAGGTCGGCGACACGGGACCCGCGGAACGGTTGGCCGCATCGCTGAGCCGGTAGATGTAGACCTCGCCAGGTCGCGGGTAGGACGTGATGCCCCACACCTGGCCCAGGTCCGTCGAGTAGACGAACGGCGTCGGGTCCGCGACGTAGACGGTCGGGTCGCCGGGGATGGCCTCCTTGAACGCGTTGAACGTGCCCGAGCCCTGCGCCGACTCCTGCGCATAGACGATCTGCCCGGCGGCGTTGCGCGCAACGACCTCGAGCAGGCCGGAGTTCGGGGCGATCACGGCGCTCGCCGAACCGGCCACCGCGGTGGTGCCGTCGACCGCGGACCAGCCGGCGTCCCAGTTCATCGCAGTGTCCTGACGACGGGTGTGGACGCCGCCGGCGGTGTCGGTGACGAACACCCGCTGCGCCATGCCCGGGTAGGTCACCACGCTGAGCCGTCCCTGTGCACCGGCACCTGGCAGACCCAGGTCGACCCACGGGGTCTTGGCCCGGCTCGTGGAGTAGGTGGAGGTGGACACGGCACCCGCGGCCGTCGTGACGTACATCCGCGCGACGCCATTGCCGGCGTCGGCCAGGGTGATGTGGCTGCCGGGCGCTGCGACGCCGGCGGCGACCTTCTCCCACGCGCGAAACTCGCCGTAGCCGGCGGCGCCGTACTGCATGCGGACCCAGACCGAACCCTGCTCGTCGGTCGCCGCGAGGACCGTCTCGCCCGTCGACAGGTCGACGGCCGTCGGTGCACCCAGCATCGCCCCGCCGTGGTCGAGGAAGTCACCCGGGACGCCGCCGCCCGCAGTGGTCTCCTCCTTGCCGAGCACGGTCCCGGTGGTGGAGTGCCCGTAGACGCTCACCTTCTGCGAGCCGCGGTCGACGACCGCCGGCGGTCCGGCAAAGGCAGTCGTGCCGTGGATGGGAGTCCACTGGGGGGACATGTCAGCGGTCGAGGGGATGTAGCCCCACCACAAGCGGCCGATGTTGTCGACGTAGGAGAGGTAGACCTTCTTGGTCGAGGTGCTCGCGGCGACGACGGGACTGTTCTGCGTGATGGGCACGTTCGGGTTCGTCACGACCATGTTGGTCCGGCGGCACGCGTCGGCGAAGCCGGTGACGGTTCGGAAGTCGTCCCACCCGCTGGTCCCGACCTGGTCGCCCGACACGGGCCATGAGGGCTCGGGCGACACGGCGGACTCGTTGTGCCGGTAGTGGAACAGCGCGCCCGGGTCAGGCTTCACCGCGAAGGTGACGTCGCCACCGATCGAGAAGTTCTTCTTGAAGATCTGCCAGCCCCCACCGACCTTGACGCGACTGCCGACGAGGCGACGGCTCGTGTCGTCGTAGCGGAAGCGATAGAGGTCACCGGTCTTGGTCCGCGCGTAGATCGCGGCACCGTCGGAGGTCCAGATCTGGTCGTAGGTCGTCGTCACGAAGCCGGTGTCGACCACCTCGCGGTAGATCGGCCACTTCTTCGTGGTGAAGTCGTACTTGTAGCGCATGATGACGCCATTGCCGTCGATGACGAAGATGTTGTTGTTGGCGTCGACCGCGCGCAAACGGTCGCTCGTGTCGCTCGTCGAGCCGAAGTCGACGTTGGCGACGCCGTCGGGCCCCTTGAGCTGGGTCCCGGCCATCGTCATCTTGTTGGTCGCAGCGTCGTAGCGCCAGGCGAACAGGGTGCCGTCGGCCTTCCAGCCCCAGATGTAGCCCGAGCCACCGGCGTGGACCCAGTACGGCGACCAGCCGGTGCCGATGGAGACCCGCGTGCCGATGACGGCCGACGTCGTGCCGGCCTTCGTCACCGGGTAGCGCCAGAGCGTCCCGGTGGTCGTCGCGTCGTTGCCGAGGATGTAGCCGGTCGTGTTGCACGACCAGGTGTCGGCGGCCTGGGACGGGGCGGCCGTGGTGACGAGGGCGCCGAGGGCGGTGGCACCGACCACCACCGCCGCCCAAGGCTTGGGAAGGGACGTTCGCATGGTCGGGAGACCTTTCGGGATGGGATGGGGGCGAGGTCCGTGGGAGTCGGCGGACCGCCCTCGAGAAGGGCACGCCGCAGGTGCCGGGCACACCCCTCGTCCAGGGTCGGAGGAGCGGCGGTGGCCGGCGCTGCGGGCCCCCAAGAGCTCAGATCTCCCGCCGCGGCGTCCGTATCTGACCACAGGCCCGCAGCGGCATCGGACTTCTTGACCGAACCTTTGCCAGATCCTGAACCTCATGACCGTGGGCAAAGACACAAGGTGCCTTCCGGCTGCGACGTGAGGTTGTCGCAGCCGAGAACTGACCAGGAATTTACCCACCCCTGACCCGGAGCATTCCCACTTCTGTTCCGAGCGAAAGTACGTTCCGATGGCCATCGCTCGGGGTGGGGTACTGAGGGGATTCATCGTGTCAGGTTCTCGTTCTTTCGTGCGCGCTCGCACGCTCGTCTTCTCGTCGTTCGCGGCCCTGCTGCTGGTCCCCACGAGCGTGAGCCTCACGCCTCAGGCGCAGGCAGACGAGGCGCCGTACGAGGTCCACGGGTCGGCGTTGCCGCGCCAGCAGTCCGGCAGCGCGGCAGGGCGCCCCCACGAGGTCGGCGGCCGGTCCAACACCACGGTTCCTCCCTCGCAGCGGGGTCTCTACCCCACGCTCCACGTGCCAGACCGGTCGCCCGGCGCGAAGCGGACGCCGACCGCTGGCAAGGCTGCCGCCCGCGTCCCTTTTGACCCGTCCCGCGCAACGGAGGTGACCGCCCTGCGTGGGCGCCACCAGCGGGTCTTCGCGAACCCCGACGGTACCCAGACCACGGCCTTCTCGCAGACCCCAGTGCACTACCGCGCCGCCAACGGGACCTGGGAGCCGGTGCGTCCGGAGCTGCGGCCGGGCACTTCGGGCTGGCAGTCCTCGGGTGACTCCGTCACGAGCACCCTTCCAGCCGACCTCGCGACCTCCGGTCCGCGCGTCGATCTCGGTGGCGGCGCCGCCGTGTCGTGGAGGCTCGTCGGCGCCGGAGCCCGCAAGGGGGCGCTCCGTGGCGGCTCGTCGACCGGCTCCGCCGAGGTGACCTACCCCGGTGTCGCGCGGTCGACGGACCTGTCGCTGCGCCCTATCCCGGGTGGCGTCAAGGAGACCATCGTCCTTCGCGACCGCACCGCCCCCCGCGTCTTCGACTTCGAGCTCGACACCCGGGGCGTTACGCCTCGTCTGGTGCGCGGGACGGTCGAGCTCGTCGACGCGTCCGGCACCGTGCGCGGGTCGATGCCGCCCGGGTTCATGACCGAGACGGCCTCCGGGACCGACCCGGCCGAGACCTCGAGCGGTGTGCGCTACGAGCTGCGGCGCCACGGCGCCCGGTCGCTGCTGCGAGTGACGCTCGACGTCGCGTGGCTGCTCGCCGAGGGACGTCGCTTCCCGGTGCTCGTCGACCCCGACGTCATCCAGTCGGAGGGGACGTCGGCAATCTCGGTGCGCGAGGGCAGTGCCGTCCCCGGCGGTAACGAGCTCTACGTCGGCGCGCAGGGCGGCAACAGCTCCGCCGCCTACGTCTCGTTCAAGGACGTCTCGACACAACTGAGGTACCACCGCATCTTCGGCGCCCAACTGTCCGTCGTGAACTTCTCTGCACCCTCGTGCAGCCCGCGTCCGATGACGGTTCACGCCGTGACCGGCGCCTGGTCCGCGAGCGACACGTCGCTGCGCTACCCGGGCCCGGCGTTCACGAGCAAGCCGCTGGCGTCGCAGTCCATGGCCTACGGCTACGTCCCGTTCGGGTCCTCCTCGTCGCCGTGCGCCCCGCGTGCCACCGCCTACGACCTCGGCGCCGCCGGACGTGACCTCGTCCAGGGTTGGGTCAACGACCCCACGCAGAACCGCGGTCTCACCCTGCGGGGCTCCACCTCGGACTCGCAGGCGTGGAAGGTACTCACGGGCACGTCGACCCAGAACCCGCCGACGATGTACGTCACGCACTCGCCCTACAACGCCACCTACCGGATCCCGAGCCCGGTGCCCAACCCGCCGGTCATGCAGAACGCCGACGGCAAGGTCAAGATCCAGGTCACCAACACCTCGGCCATGGCATGGGACTCGGCGAGCTACTACCTCGCCTACACGGCATACAGCGCCCAGACCAACAAGGTCGTGGCGCAGAACCGCGCGGCCAACCTGTCCGGGTCGGTCGCGCGCGGGTCCACGGTGACGCTCGACGCCGTCATCAAGGCCATGCCCGCAGGGTCCTACATCGTCGACTTCACGATGATGCGCACCGGCGGCATCTCGTTCACCGCACAGTCGGTGCCGCCGGCGCGCCTCGTCATCCAGGTGTTCAACACCCCACCCGTGCTCAAGGGCGTCTACCCCGCCAACGGCTACGAGTCGCCGACCCTGACGCCGACCCTGTGGGGCGAGGCGACCGACCTCGACGCGCCTCGCGCGGGCATGACCTACGCGTTCAAGATCTGCGAGGTCGACGATGCGGGGATCCCCAGCGGGTGCACCACCTCGGCCTACCAGACCGCTTTCTCCTACCAGGTCCCCGCAGGGCGCCTCGTCTGGAACAAGACCTACCAGTGGACGGCGCTCGTCAAGGACTCCAACGCCGCGGTGACGACCGGCCCGGCCGTCACCCTCCTCGCGAACGTGCCGCAGCCGGCGCTGACGACCGCCGCGGCCACGTCGCAGGGGAAGCAGTACGACCACGTGAGCGGTGCCTTCTCGACCGCGGCGACCGATGCGCCCGTGACGACGGTGGGTCACGGCCTCACCGTCGAGCGGACCTACAACAGTCACGACGCCCGGACCACGAACGCCTTCGGCGCCGGCTGGTCGTCGCGCTACGACATGCGCGTGCAGGCAGAGTCGACGGGCAACCTGCTCGTCACGCTGCAGGACGGGTCGGCGGTCCGCTTCGGCCGCAACGCAGACGGCACGTTCGCGCCGCCGCGAGGCCAGAAGCTGTCCCTCGTCGCGTCCACCGTCAACGGAGTGCTCACCGGCTACACCCTCAAGGACCTCAGCGGCACGACCTACACGTTCGGCAGCACCGGCCTCCTGACCACCGCCAAGCCCGCCCTCGGCGCGGCGACGACCTACACCTGGGCCGGTGGCGTCCTCACCAAGGCCTACAACTCGATCTCGAAGCGCTCCCTGGTCCTCACGTGGACCAACGGGCACGTCACCAAGGTCTCGACGGACCCGGTGGGTGGAACGCCGCTGTCGTGGACCTACACCTACTCCGGCCACTCGCTGACCTCGGTCTGTGGCCCCGACGCGAACTGCGTCCGGTATGCCGTCGCGCCCGGTTCGCTCTACCGGACGGGCGTGTCGACGAGTAGGCCCGAGTCCCACTGGCGACTTGGTGAGACCGAGGGCACGACCGCACACAGCGACGTGGCCGTCAACCTCGGCAAGGACGCCGCGACCTATGTCGGTGCGACCCTCGGCGCCGGCAGCAGCATGGCCGGAAGCCCCGACCGCAGCGTCATGCTCGGCGGCCAGAACACCTCGGTGGCCCTGCCCAAGGGTGTCGTCCGCAAGAACCGCGAGCTGTCGGTCGAGCTGTGGTTCAAGACCTCGACCCAAGGTCTGGCCGCGCCCCTGCTTGGCTACCAGGACAAGGCGCTCGGCACGACGTCCACGTCCGGCGTGCCGGTCCTCTACGTCGGCTCGGACGGCAAGCTGCGCGGCCAGTTCCGGACCCCGGCCGCGCCCGCGCCGGTCACGTCGGTCGCGCGTGTGGACGACCAGGTCTGGCACCACGCCGTGCTCACCTCGAGCGGGTCGACGCAGACGCTCTACCTCGACGGCGCCGTCGTCGGCTCGACCACGGGCGCCCCCGACCACCACCTCCTCGGCTTCAACCAGCTCGGCGCGGCCTACGCGACAGGGACGTGGCCGGCATACGGCACCGGTCAGAAGCACCTCAACGGATGGCTCGACGAGGCAGCGGTCTACGCCAAGCCCCTCACGGCCGCCGAGATCAAGTCGCACTTCGACCTCGGCCGCACGGCGGTCAACCAGGTCACCGAGGTGACCCTCCCGTCGGGGCGGACCAACGCCGAGGTGAGGTACGACGCGGGAACGAACAGGGTCGTCGAGTACACCGACCAGCAGGGCGGGACCTGGAAGATCTCGCCGCCCGCCGTCACGGGCTCCGACACCGACCTGCGTCGCACCGTCTCAGTGAGCGACCCGGCCAACCGTGCCTCGTTCTTCGAGTACGACGCCCTCAGCGGGCAGCTGCTCCGCTCCGGGCAGCCGACCGGCAGCTCTGTACGCCCGGAGGACCGGCCCGTGACGCCGTCGCCGTCGTCGACCCAGAGCGAGTTGTGCTCGACGCCCGACCCGGGTGACCCGAGGTTCTGCGTCATCATCGGTGGCAACGTCGACCCCGTCTTCGTCCTCGTGCCGCTCGAGGGAGTCGCGGTGCGGTCGTACTTCTACGACGCTCAGGGCCGCATGTCGAAGGTGGTCAACGAGAACGGTGCCTGGGTCGACCTCACCTACGACTCCCGGGGCAACGTCAGCTCCGAGAAGTCGTGCCGCGACATCCAGCGGACCGACTGCAGCACGACCTGGACGACCTACGGCTCCGGCTTCACCGACCCGCTCGACCCGCGCTGGGACAAGCCGGTCGAGAAGCGTGACGGTCGCTCCTCCGGGCCGGCCGACAACACGTACCTCACGAGGTACGCATACACCGCGCAGGGCATGCTCCAGTCGCAGACCGCCGCGGACGCAGGCGTGACGTCGACGACCTACAGCACCGGGGCCGAAGTCGCGTGGGGTGGAGGCAATGTCCCCGCGGGACTCCCGCTGACGACGACCGACCCGCGCAACCAGGTCACGCGGTTCGCCTACCTCTCGACCGGTGACCTCGCGCGCATCACCGAGCCGTCGGGGCTCAGCACGGCCTACACCTACGACCCGCTCGGCCGGAAGGTCACCCAGACGGAGATCACGGCGGCCTACCCGAGCGGGCTCACGACCACGTACACCTACGACGCGATGTCGCGGATCACGAGCGAGACCCTGCCGAGGACGACGGACGCGGTCACGGGAGCCGAGCACCAGCGGCGCACACGCACGACCTACGACGCCGACGGCAACTCGCTCACCGTCACCGTCGAGGACCTGCTCGGTGGCGACGAGGCGCGCACGACGACCTACGAGTACGACGACTCCGGGCGGGCCTCGCGCATCATCGACCCCACCAACGCGGAGACGAGCTTCGGCTACGACCGGTTCGGCAACCGCACTTGGATGGTCGACCCGCGCGGCACCCGCATGGAGTACGCCTACACGACACGCAACGCCCCGGCCGAGGAGCGTCTGGCCGAGTCCAACGGGTCCCACACGGTGATGTCGAGCAACGCCTACGACATGGCCGGCCGCCTCGTCCTCACCACCGACGCGATGGGCCGGACGGTGGAGACCGTCTACAACGAGGACGACACCGTCCAGAAGAAGCTGCTCAAGGCCTACGTCCAGCCCGACGGCAGCGAGCGCGACGTCGTGTTGGAGGAGCACACCTACGACAAGGCCGGCTTCGTCGCCAGGACGGTCGGTGCCGACGGCGAGGACGTCACGACGTTCACCCGGGACGCTGTGGGGCGAGTCCTCACGCAGACGCAGGACCCCAGCGGCAGGGCGCACCGGCAGACCCTCACCTACGACCGGGGCGGCAACCCGCTCACAGTCGTCCGCAGCGGCTCGCCGTCCAACGTGCCGTGGCTGACGAGCGTCCAGACCCAGACGACGACCTACCGCTACGACACCGTGGGACGCCGGACCGCCGAGGAGCTGACGAACTCCGACGGCTCGGTGCGCAAGTCGACCTTCGCCTACGACGACCGAGGGCTGCTGACCTCGACCGTGTCGCCGCGTGGCTACGAGGTGGGCAACTCGCCCGCGGCGTTCACGACGGCGTTCGCCCACGACGAGCTCGGACGCGTCATCCGCACGACCGAGCCTCAGCGTGCGGTCGAGCAGGGCGGTGGCGCGCCGACGACGACGGCGCCTGTCTCGCTCGCCGGTTTCAACACCTTCGACGAGGTCACGTCGACCAAGTCACCTGATGGCCGCGTCACCACGTCCGTCTTCGACCGGGTGGGCCGAGTCGTCGAGGCCGCGCAGCCGGCATACACGGCTCCGGGAAGCTCCACGGCGGTGACGCCGAAGGCGACCTACACCTACGACCAGGCCGGCAACCTCGTGAAGAGCACCGACCCCCTCGGACGCGAGTCGACGTCCGAGTACGACCGGCTCGGGCGCGTGCTCAAGCGGACCGAGCCCGCCTCCGGCAGTTCGGGGACGGCGACGTGGACCTACTCCTACACCCCCACCGGCCAGGTCGAGCGGGTCACCGACCCCACGGGTGCGGTGTCCCACGCGACTTACGACCAGTTCGACCGCCAGGTGACCTCCACCCGGGTCGAGCGCTACCCGACGACCGCCAACTTCGTGACGACGTACGCGTACTCGGCCGGTGGCCGGCTCCAGTCGGTGAGGACGCCGACCGGCGCGACGACGCAGTACTCCTACGACACGCTCGGGCAGCTGACCCAGATGACGGACGCCCACGGCGTCAAGCAGACGATGGGCTACGACTTCGTCGGCAACACCGTGCGCTCCACCGACGGCAGCGGGCGCACGACGCGGTCGGACTACGACCTCGTCGGCCAGCTCACGGCGACCTCGGACCTCGACTCGCTCGGCACCGCGGTCCGCACCCAGCGCTACACCTACGACGCCGAGGGCAACATGCTCTCGTCGACGAACCCCGACACGCGAGCGACGACGTACACCTACGACAGCGCTGGACAGCTGGTCCAGCAGGTCGAGCCGGTGTCGGCGACCGAGTCGATGACGACGTCCTTCGGCTACGACGTCGAGGGCCGCAACACCCGGCACACCGACGGCCGGGCCAACAGCACGCTCATGACCTACAACTCGCAGGGTGAGCTCGAGTCGGTCATCGAGCCGGCCACCGCCGCCCACCCGGCGGCCGCCGACCGGACCTGGACCGCGGCCTACGACGTGGCCGGTCAGCCGGTGAGGCTGACGGCGCCCGGCAACGTCGTGCGCGAGCGGACCTACGACGTGGCAGGTCGCGTGACGAAGGAGACTGGCAACGGTGCCGAGGTGGCGACGCGCGACCGGGTCATGGGATACGACGCCGTCGGTCGGATCGTGTCGATGTCGCACCCGCGCGCCACGAACACCTTCACCTACAACGACGCCGGCCAGGTCCTGACGTCGGCGGGGCCCAGTGGCGCCTCGAGTTTCGCCTACGACGAGGACGGCCAGCTGGTCCAGCGCGACGACGCCTCGGGCCAGGCGCGGTTCACCTACGACCGGGGCCGTCTCACGAGTCTCGTCGACCCGGTCACCGGCGGCACGCAGACGATCGGCTATTACGCCGGTGGCGAGGTCATGTCGGTCGACTACGGCCAAGGGCGCAAGCGGTCCTACATTTACGACCCGCTGGGCCGGTTGAGGACTGACGTCCTCAAGAACGGCTCGAGCGCGACGGTCGCGTCGGTCACCTACGGCTACGACGCGCAGGACAACGTGACCTCGAAGGACACGACCGGGTTCGGCGCCTCGGCGCAGAACGTCTACGGCTACGACTACGCGAGTCGGCTGACGTCCTGGGACAAGGACGGCGTGGCCACGCTTTACACGTGGGACAAGTCGGGCAACCGGACCCGCTCCGGCGACCAGGTCTCGACCTACGACGAGCGCAACCGGCTGCTGTCCGACGGTCAGGCGACCTACGAGTACACCGCGCGCGGCACGCTCAAGGCGAGGACGCAGGCGGGCCAGCGGTCCGACCTCACCTTCGACGCCTTCGACCGGATGATCAGCGACAACGGGCGCACCTACACCTACGACGCAGTGGGGCGACTCGACGACGCCGCCGGCACGATGATGTCGTATGCCGGCCTCGGCGCCGATCCCGTTGCGGCGGGCTCCAAGCGCTTCGGTCGGGCCAGTGGCGGCGAGCTGCTCAGCGTGGCTGACGGCACGAACACGAGGGTCGCGATCACCGACCTCCACGGCGACGTCGTGGGTGGCTTCAGCCCGGCCGACGCCACCCTCGGCTCCCTTCCTGACCGCTCGGTCTACGACCCCTGGGGTGCCAAGACGTCGACGGCCGGGTTGGCCTACGGCGTGGGCTTCCAGGGCGACTGGACCGACCCCGCCTCGGGCAAGGTCAACATGGGCGCCCGCTGGTACGAGCCGGGTACGGGGTCGTTCGTCTCGCGCGACAGCGCGTCGTACGCCGGGGGCGCCTCGATCCTCGCCAACAAGTACACGTATGCCGCCGGCAGCCCGGTGACGCTCGACGACCCCGACGGCCGCTGGCCGAGCTGCGGGTGGTGCTCGAAGGTCACTAACGCCGTGGCGTCCGGCTGGAACACGGCGACGCGTGCGGTGTCGACGGCGTGGAACGCCACGACCTCGGCGGTCTCCAGCGGCCTGAGCCGGCTCTACGACTACGGCCGCGCCGCGTGGAACTACACGAAGGCGTTCGTCGTCAAGGCCGCGAGCGCTGCCTGGAACGCCGTCAAGCGTGGGGCTGCCTGGCTCTACGAGAAGGGCAAGCAGGCCGTCAGCTACGTCGTCGACAAGGTCAAGGCCGGCTACAACTGGGTCAAGGACAGGGTGTCGGACGGCGTCGCCTGGGCCAAGCAGCAGGCCGCCGAGGCGGCTCGCCGGGTGTACCAGGCCAAGGTGCGGATCACGCAGGCCGCCAAGGCCGCCGTGGCCTTCGCCGTGAAGCACAACCCGCTGCCGGCGATCAAGGCCGCACTGGCCCCCGTGATGAACGGTGTCATCGCCGTGACCAAGGCGGCGCTGGCCCTGCCGGCGGCCGTCGTGGCGGTGACCCGGGACGTCGTCAAGGCCGCCGCCCAGACCGTGCAGCAGGTCTACAACACGGCGGTGGCTGCCGCCGGTCAGGTCGTCCAGGCCGTCTCGAAGGCGGCGAGTGCCGTCTCGGAGTTCGTCCAGGAGAACAAGGCGGCGATCGCGGGTGTCCTGACGGGCCTCGCCGTCACCGCGGGATGTCTGGCGATCACGGCCGGCGCGGGTAGCGGTGCCTGCGTCGTGGCCGGCATGGCCGCGGGCAACGCGGTCCTGAGCGCCATGAGCTGCCCACCGGGGAGGTCCGTCGCGGGCTGCGCGGCGCGTGGCGCGGTGGTCGGTGCGGTGGCCGGAGTCATCACGGTCGCCTCGGGCGGCACGCTTGGTGGCCTCGTCATCGGCGGCGCGGTCTCGAGCGGCGCCGGGACGGCGCTGGACTCGGCCCTGCAGGGCAAGGGGGTCGATGCCCGCGAGGTCATCAGCTCAGCGGTCATCGGTGCCGCGACCGCAGGCGTCGGCGCCAAGCTCGGCCCGGCCGCCAAGCGCGTCTTCGGTGGATGTGGGGGCAAGAACAGCTTCACCGCCGCCACGCGGGTGAAGATGGCGGACGGATCGACGAAGGCGATCAAGGACGTCCGCCTCGGTGACAAGGTCATGGCGACCGATGCCAGGACGGGGAGGACGAGCGGACGCCTCGTCACCAACCTCATTCGTCATGCGGGCGTCCACGCGATGGTGGCGATCACCCTCGTGGGCGGTGCCGGGGCGGTGCACGCCACCGACGGGCACCCCGTGTACGACGCGACAAAGCAGGAGTACGTCGACGCCTCGTTGCTGCGTGCGGGCGACCAGCTGCGGCTCGACAGCGGGAGGACCATCGAGATTGCCAAGGTCGAGGCCTACCGGGCCGACCTCAAGGCCTACAACCTCACTGTCGACGTCGACCACACGTACTACGTCAAGGCCGACGCCTCAGCGATCAAGGTCCTCGTCCACAACTGTGGCGGGGCAGTGGCCGGCCACTCGAGTCGTTGTGCATGTGCGGTCGGCGATGCTCCGCGCATCTCGCCCAACCCGTGGGGCAAGTTGGGCAGCCCGGCGCACCGAAGAGTGGTCAGCGACGTCAGGGCTGACCTCGAGTCCCAAGGCCTGCGGGTGGAGGCCGAGGTGGAGTTCTCGACTCCCGGCGGCTTCAAGAACAAGCGCTACGCCGACCTTGCGGCATACGACGAGAACGGACTCGTGTCGATCCATCAGGTTGGGCGCCAGACGAAGGGCGGCCTTCCCGTCATGCGAGAGAGCAAGGCCATATGGGACATCTGGTCAGCGATGGATGATGGCGTCGACATTCAGTTCCATCGGTACAACTGACCCATGCTCGTCGGGACGCCACCGCACGGTGACGCGTGAGGAGTTGAAACAGGAAGGAGGCAACACGTGGCAGTCGGACGTCAGATTCCCGTGTTCACGCACCCCGACGACGTCGGCCCGCTGGTCGACGAGATGAGTTCGACCCTGGATGCTCGCGTCCTGCCGTGGAAGTGGCTACATGCCGTGCCGCCGACGGCTGTGCCGGATGAGGCGGAGAGGTTCGCACTGCTGGCCCCGGCGCGAGGCTTGTCCGACATCCACCCGCGGCAAGTCCGCGGCCGAGAAGAATGGCTCGCCGATGCTGTGCGCGATCCCGTGGTCGAGTGGCGCCGATCACGGTTGGACGAGGGCTGCCTCTACGTCGGGCGCTTCTACTACGTTCCCGTAAGGGAGGACGGGAGCCCGAAGGACGACGCGTTCCTCGACTTCGCGACGAGCTTGTTCGGTTGGCTCAAGAGACACCTGCGCACGGTAGACATCGATGGTCGCCGGATCCTCAGCACCCCGACAGCAAGCCGGGCACGGGCGACCGACGCACTGAGCCTGTCTCTGATACCGAAGTGAGCCGCTCCGTGGGGGTCCCGCACGGCGACGCTTCTCCGCCGCGGGCCGGCGACGTTGTCGCAGAACCTCACCCGCCTCGCGCTCGGTGCGTTCATGACCGGCGCTGGCGTCCTGCACCTCACGACGGCACGCGAGGAGTTCCGCGCGCAGGTGCCGCACTGGGTGCCGGTCGACGAGGACCTCGTCGTGCTCGCGTCGGGGGTCGCCGAGGTCGGTCTCGGGGTGGCCCTGCTCGCGCTCCCGTCGCGGCGCCGGCTCACGGGTGTCGCGCTCGCCGCCTTCTACGTCGCGATCTTCCCGGGGAACGTCGCGCAGTGGGCCGAGGGCGTCGACGCGTTCGGCCTCGACACCCGACACCAAGAGGCTGGTGCGCCTCGCCTTCCAGCCGGTCCTCGTCGTCGCCGCGCTCTATGCCGCCGGCCTGCCCGAGGGTGGTCTCAGACGTCGCGGTGCGCGAGCGACTCCGACTGCACGCGGTTGAGCCCGGCATAGACCATCACCGCGGCCGCCACCCACGACGCGATGACGAGCAGCCCCGAGGTGGGCCAGTGGGTGATGCCCCAGACCATCCCGCCGACGAGCAGGGTGTCGAGGATGAGCGGCATCGCGAACCACAGCAGCACGCCCTGTGCGCTCGGGACGGCGTTGAAGCGGCTGGTCGGCGGACGGCCGCGGTAGGCCGCGAGCAGCATGCCGCCCGAGAGCACGATCGTCGCCATGACGAGCCAGGGCAGCGCCCCGCCCGCCGAGCCGCCCAGCAGCGTCGCGGCGACACATCCGACGACGGTCGTCAGTACGAGGTGCAGACCGCCGGGCACGAGCAGGTGCGTCGCGGCGGCACGCACGGGCGGTGAGCCGAAGAGCGCCGGGGTGCCCATGGTGTCGGCCTCGAGCCTCAGCCCCTCCGACAGCGCGCTGAACCCGAGGTGGCTGCACAGCGCCGCAACGAAGGCCACGAGCGGCGGGACGGCGTCGCTGGCGAGCGTGGCGCCGAGCGCCCACGCACTCGCGGCCGTGACGAGCAGGCCGACGACCGCCGACGCCGGCGCTCGTCGCAGGCCCAGGACATCACGGGCCACGAGCGTGAGGACGGGACCGCGGTGGCGCAGCCGGAGCGCGCGGCCGCGCGTCACTGGCCGCGCGGCCTCGAGCCGCACCGACCTCAGGTCACCGGCTTGGACACCGCCGACGATCCGGCCCGAGCGGGCCGCCTGGATCCGCAGGTCGGCGATCCCGAGACGTCGCACCTCCCGCTGCCACCACGGACCCCTTGCGGACGGCGGACGGGAACCGGGTCCCGGAGCCCCCGAGAACGTCCCCTTCTCGCCAGAGGTCGAGGGCGGAGCCGGAGGAAGGGGTGGCGAGAGCCGGGACTGGCCGACCAGCCACGCGGCGCCGACGACGCCACCCGCCGCCAGCCCGAGCAGGACGCCCGGCGCCGCCACCCACGCCGGTGCCACGCCCGCGCCCCACAGCGAGGCGCCGACGAGCACGCCGGCCATGAGCCCGCCGGCGAGCACGGCGAAGAGCGAGTAGCCGAACCACGGGCGCAGCGCGGCCCAGCGGTCGACCGACGAGACGACGACGTGGTCCACCCACGGGACGGGAGCGACGACCGGGCCGCGCACCCGTCCGGCCTCGCGCGCCACGACCGCGACCACCGCGACAACGACCAGCCCGAAGAGCACCGTCCACGGCGAGCGCAGGGCGTCGGCCATGCCCCCGCGGTCGCCCGCGATGACGAGCGCCCGCAGCACGGGGAAGCCGTAGAGGCCGACGAGGATGAAGGCGACGTAGGCGGCATACGCGACCTCCTTGCGCGCCGGACTGCCCTGCGGACCGTGGAGGACGTGGACGGTGTCGGCGAGGCGCTCGCGGTCGCTGGCCACGGAGGCGGCGGACGTCACGGTCCTCAGCCCTCGGCGGCGACGAGGTCGACGACGGCGTCGGCCACGCGCTCGGTGATCACCGGGTCGTGGCAGGCGAGGACGACGGTCGTGCCCGCGTCCCGGCGGGCCGCGACGAGCTCGGCGACGAGGGCCCGCTTGGCGGTGTCGAGCCGTTGCTCGGGCTCGTCGAGGACGAGCACGTCCGCCGGCCGGAAGAGCGTGAGCGCGACCCTGAAGAGCTGCGTCTGCCCCGACGAGAGCTCGTGCGGGAAGCGTCCGTCGAGCGCGCCGATGCCGACCGCCTCGAGGGAGGCGGCGACCCGCTCGTCGCACGTGTCGGCGTCGCCGCCCCAGGTCGCGTCGAGGAGGACGAGGTGGTCGCGCAGGGTGAGGTCGCGGTAGGTCGCCGGCGGGCCGACAAGGGCGGCCACGGCCGCGCGCACCCCGGGGTCGCGCTCGTCGGCGACGTGCTCGCCGACGTGGGCGGTGCCGGTCGAGGCGGGCATCGCCCCGATGAGGATGCGCAGCAGGGTCGTCTTGCCCGAGCCGTTGGGGCCGCGCAGGACGAGGCACGAGCCGCTCGGCGCGGTGACCGACACCGGGGCGAGCAGCGTCGCCGGTCCGATCACCTTGGACACGTCCTGCGCCCTGACCTCCATGCCGGTCACGCTAGTTGGCGCCGCAGACGCGCCGCCCACCGGAGGGAACGTTGAGCCTCAGGAGGCAACATTTCCCTCCGTATGGTGCAGCTTCCCTCATGGGGAGCAAAAGCTGGGGTGAGAGGTCAGGGGAGCTCGCCCACGCGGCATACCGGCTGTCCTCCGTGCCGACTAGGTTGGTCGCCGTGAGCACCGCCCTCTACCGCCGCTACCGCCCCGAGACGTTCGCCGACGTCATCGCTCAGGAGCACGTGACCGAGCCGCTCATGCAGGCTCTGCGCACCGGGCGGGTCAACCACGCCTACCTCTTCAGCGGTCCGCGCGGCTGCGGCAAGACGACGAGCGCACGCATCCTCGCCCGCTGCCTCAACTGCGAGCAGGGACCCACGGACACCCCGTGCGGCGAGTGCGACTCGTGCGTCGCCCTGGCCCGCGGGGGCGCCGGCACCGTCGACGTCATCGAGATCGACGCGGCCAGCCACGGTGGTGTCGACGACGCCCGTGACCTCCGCGAACGCGCGTCCTACGGCCCGGCCCAGAGCCGCTACAAGATCTACATCATCGACGAGGCGCACATGGTGACGCCGCAGGGCTTCAACGCGCTGCTCAAGATCGTCGAGGAGCCGCCCGAGCACGTGAAGTTCATCTTCGCGACGACCGAACCCGAGAAGGTCATCGGCACGATCCGCTCGCGCACCCACCACTACCCGTTCCGCCTGGTGCCCCCCGGCCAGCTCTCCGACTACATGGAGCGGCTCTGCGTCGCCGAGGAGGTCTTCGTCGCGCCGGGCGTGCTGTCGTTCGTCGTGCGTGCCGGTGGCGGGTCGGTGCGTGACTCGCTCTCCGTGCTCGACCAGCTCATCGCGGGCTCCGGGCCCGACGGGCTCACCTACGAGTCGGCCGCCTCGCTGCTCGGGTTCACCGACGGCGAGCTGCTCGACGCGGCGATCGACGCGTTCGGTGCCGGTGACGGTGCCGGGGCGTTCTCGGCGATCGAGCGCGTCATCGAGTCCGGGCTCGACCCGCGGCGCTTCATCGAGGACCTGCTCGAGCGGCTGCGCGACCTCATCGTCGTCGCCGCCGTGCCCGACGGGGCGTCGGCGGTGCTGCGCGCCCTCCCACCCGACCAGCTCGAGCGGATGCGCCAGCAGGCGGCGGCGTTCGGCAACGGCGCCCTCTCCCGGGCCGCCGACATCGTCAACGCCGGCCTCACCGAGATGACCGGCGCGACCGCGCCGCGTCTCCAGCTCGAGCTCATCGCCGCCCGCATCCTGCTGCCGGCCGCTGCCGGTGAGACCGGGTATGCCGCGCGCCTCGACCGCCTCGAACGTCGCCTCGACGTCGGTGGGGTCCCGAGCGGGGCCTCGTCCTCGGCGCCGTCGGCACCGGTCGAGCGACCGGCCGTTCCGACCCAGCCGGCACCCGTTGCACCGTCTCCCGTCTCGCAGGCTCCCGTGGCGCCGGCGCCGACCACGCCTGCTCCGGTCGCACCGACGCCCGACACGGCCGCGCCCGCCGCGTCCACACCCGCTGCGCCGGTGGCGCCCCGGGTCCAGCCGTCGGTCGTGCCGGACCAGCAGCCGCAGCATGGCGGCGCCCCGGTCGTGATGCCCGTCGTGCCGGAGCCGGTCACGCCCCGGCCGGCACACCACGACGACGAGCCGCCGCCGGAGTACGACGGGCCCGAGGAGCCGGAGTTCCTCGAGCCCGCCCCGCCCCAGCACCACGGCCGGGGCACTCAGTCCGCTTCACCACAGTCCCCGCAGCAGGATGCCTCGCCCGCTGGCGGCGCTCCCACGCGTGCGCCGAGTGGGCTCGACACCGCCGCCATCCGCAGGTCCTGGCCCGACATCCTCGCCAAGGTCTTCGAGCTGCGCCGGACGACATGGACCTTCGTCTCCGAGCACGCCCAGGTCCTCGACTACGACGGCGAACGGCTGCTCCTCGGCATCGCGACGACGGGTCTGGCCAACACCTTCCGACGTGGGCCGCACGCGACCTACGTCCAGCAGGCCCTCATCGACGTGCTCGGCATCGACGCCAAGGTCGAGGGCGTGCCGGCCGACGGCTCCGCGATCGGTGGGACGGTGGGCGTGCCGACCATCGACCCCAACCGCCCCGAGCCCGTGCCCCAGTCGCAGCCCGAGCGCCCGGCCGCCCCGCAGCAGTCCGCCCAGGCCCGGGCCGAGGCCAACGGTGCAGCCGCGCGGGACGCGACGGACCGCGGAGGCGAGCCGACGGCATACGTGCCGAGCCAGCCGGGCCAGAAGCAGCCCGACTGGGGCAGCGGTGCCGACGGGAGCGGCGCCGCGCCCGCGTGGGCGACCTCGGACGGGTCCGACGCGCCGGTGAGCCCGTTCGCCCGGGCGCGTGAGGCCGTGGCAGCGGAGCCGGACCCCGATGAGACGCCTGTCGCCGATGACTCCGCGATCAGCGACGATGACGAGGACATCGAGGGCCTCGGCGAGGTCGGTGTCCCCGTCGTGGAGCGAGTCCTGGGCGGGAAGGTCATCTCCGAAGAGGACGCATGAGCACCTACTACTGGGTCAGCCGCACCGCGGTGATGTCCCTGGCCCACGCGATCTGGCGTCCCACGATCCTCGGCAAGGACAACGTGCCCAGAACCGGTGGGGTGCTCCTCGCGAGCAACCACCTGTCGTTCATCGACTCGTTCGCCATCCCGGTGGCCGCGCCTCGCAAGGTCTCGTTCCTCGCCAAGTCCGAGTACTTCACCGGCACGGGCGTGCGCGGCCGCTTCGTGCGCGGGTTCATGGAGTCCGGCGACGCCATCCCGGTCGACCGCGACAGCTCGAGCAACGCCAAGGACTCGCTGGACCTCGCGCTCGAGGTGCTGCGGGCGGGCAAGGCCTTCGGCATCTATCCCGAGGGCACACGCTCGCGCGACGGCCGGCTCTACCGCGGCCGCACCGGGGTCGCGTTCCTCTCGCTCACCGCCGGAGTGCCGGTCGTGCCGGTGGGGCTCATCGGCACCGACAAGGTCCAGCCGGTGGGTGCCCGCGGCCTCAGGCTGGCCGACGTCACCGTCGCCTTCGGGTCACCGATCCAGCCGTCCGCGTATGCCGGCCTGCCTGCCGGCCGCGCCCGTCGCCAGCTCACCGACGACGTCATGGACGCCATCGCCGCCCTCACCGGGCAGGAGCGAGCCGACACCTACAACGAGCGCCCCGCGAGCGACAACCCCGACGACTGACCCGCCCCCCCGCCCGCCGCAGCTTGTGCTCCCCATGAGGGAACCTTGCGGGTCCGGAGGGAAATGTTCCGTCCGCACGCTCAACCTTCCCTCCGTATGCCGTGACCCTCGTGCGGCAGGCGGCCGCCGGGTGCGCCGTGGCCTAGGCTCGGGGTGTGTACGAAGGCGCAGTGCAGGACCTCATCGACGAACTCGGCCGACTTCCGGGCGTGGGGCCCAAGAGCGCGCAGCGCATCGCCTTCCACCTGCTCCAGTCCGACGCCGTCGACGTCCAGCGGCTCACCGACGCCCTGACCCAGGTCAAGGCCAAGGTCCGCTTCTGCGTGACCTGCCACAACATCGCCGAGTCCGAGCAGTGCCGGATCTGCGCCGACCCGCGTCGCGACGCCACGAGCATCTGCGTCGTCGAGGAGCCCAAGGACGTCGTCGCCATCGAGCGGACGCGTGAGTTCCGTGGCCGCTACCACGTGCTCGGCGGCGCGATCAGCCCCATCGACGGCATCGGCCCCGACGACCTCACCTTCCGCGAGCTCATGACCCGGCTCGCGAGCGGCGAGGTCACCGAGATCATCATCGCCACCGACCCCAACCTCGAGGGGGAGGCGACGGCGAGCTACCTCGCCCGCTTCCTCAAGGGCATGGACATCAAGGTCACGCGCCTCGCGTCCGGGCTGCCGGTCGGTGGTGACCTCGAGTACGCCGACGAGGTGACGCTCGGCCGCGCCTTCGAGGGGCGGAGGTTGCTCGATGCCTGACGAGCAGACCGGCGGGGCTTTCGCCGAGGAGGAGGCCGCGGACACGCTGTCCGACCTCCGGGCGCTCGCGGCCGACTCGGCCTTCGAGGCCCGCACCTACCTCACCACCATCACCGACATCGCCTCCGGCGCGAACCCCGCCGCCGCGCTCCCGCTCGGCCTCCTCGCCCTCTCACAGGTGCTCGTCATGGGCGCGCGCCTCGGTGCGATCGAGGACATCGTCCCCGAGGACCGCTTCGAGGTGGACCCGGGCCCCGACGTCGAGCTCGACCCGCTGCGCGAGAGCCTCACCAACCTCCTCGAGGGTCTCGACGAGTACGCCGACGTCGTCGACCCGGTCACCGAGCCCGAGCTGACGACCGGGTCGATCGCCAACGACCTCACCGTCGTCGCCTCCGCGCTCGCCCATGGCCTGCGCCACCACGACGAGGGACGGATTCTCGAGGCGCTGTGGTGGTGGCAGTTCAGCTACCTCTCCGACTGGGGTGAGCGCGCGGCGAGCGCCCTGCGGGTCCTCCAGGCCCTCCTCGCCCACGTGCGGCTCGACGCCGACGCCGATGCGGTCTCAGAGGCGGAGTTCGACGCGCTCCACCCCTGACCCCTCCGGGGCCCCGCCGGGACCCTGCCGGGCGAACGAGAGGTGGGACGCCGTCCGCGACCTCTTCGCCCGGCGAGCTCGGACATCGCAGCGCCAAGGAAGCCCTGCGAGGTCCGAGCAACCCACGTCCGGCGGCGGGTCCCACGCTCTGCGTGGGCATCTCGTGACCGGTCAGGCGATGCGGGTGCCGCTCGGCAGGCGGCGCACCGGCGTGCGCACCCGCTGCTCGGCGACGGCGATCGAGACCAGCCCGAGCGACACGAGGAAGGCGAGCCCCCACGGCCACACCGGGTTCGCGTCGCGCCGGGCCCGGTCGGCGGCCTCCTGCGCCCTCTCGCGTGCCTCGAACGCCGCATCGCTCGCCGCGCCGTCCCCGACGGCGGCGCCCGCCTCCGGCAGCCACGAGCACTCGTCACGCACCACGCCGCCGCCGCCGGGCCCGGACTTCGCGTCCCGGGCGCCGTCGCTGATCCAGCGCATCGGGGTGAACCCGCCGGTGAACGTCCCCGTCTCCGCGAGGCGTGACGGCGCGGCGTCGGCGACGACGACGAACGGGTTGACCGCGAGCAGCGGCCAGAGCCGGTCGGTGCGCGAGACCTCCTCGGTCCGGGTGAACTCCTCGCAGTCGGCCTGCGTCGGCTGGGGCACGCCACCATCGGGCCCCGGCCCGGACGTCACCGGCGGCTCGACCGACGACGCCCAGTAGCTCTCCGGCACGCCGTTCACCCGCACGGTCACGGTGTCGGTGAGGAGCACCGCCGTGAGGAGGAAGCCGATGAGCGTCCCGAAGACGAGGGCCGCCAGGGAGAGGTAGGTGAGCACCGCCGACGCGACCGGTCGGGCCGTGAGGGTCGAGAACATGAGCCCGACGGCGGCGACGACGGCGAGGACGACGACGAGCACGAGCAGCGAGAGCAGGATCCGCCCGAACGAGAGCCCGCCCGCCACCCAGGCCCACGTGAGGAACGGCAGCGCCGTCGCGAGGAAGCACATCGAGACGACCCATGATGCGAGCAGCTTGCCGAGGACGAGCTCCCACGACGTGACGAGCGTCGTCTGCAGGGTGGCGAGCACACCGTGCTCCCGGTCGCCGTTGACCGTGGTCGCGGTGAGCGAGGGCACGACGAGCATCCCGAGCATGAGCACGAAGAACGTCGTCACGTCATAGAGCGAGGGTCCGGAGGCGAACTCCGCCTCGCGCACCGCCCGCCACGACGCGAACGTCACGAGCGCGATGACGACGAACCACGCACCGAGCACGAGCGGCCAGCGTGACGTCCTCCGCCGCTGCACGAGCTCGAGCCGGGCCACCGTCCACAACCGCCGCGCGTTCACTGCCGGTCCTCCGTCGCCGCGAGGTAGGCCGCTTCCATCTCACCGTGGAGCGGTGCGTATGCCGTGACGCGCGCCCCGCTGCCACCGAGCCTCTCGAGGAGCTCGGCCGCGTCGGTGTCGCCACCGAGCTCGACGTCGACGGCCGTGCCGGCGCCGCGCCAGGACAGCCCTGCCTCCCCCAGGAAGGCCACGAGGCGCTCGCGGTCGAGCGCCGAGATCCGCCACGTCCGCGAGACCGGAGCCGCGCCGTCCACCGACTGGGTCTCGACAGTGCGCCCGCGCGAGACGATGACGGCACGGTCGGCCATCTCCTGCAGCTCGGTGAGGATGTGGCTCGAGACGAGCACGGTCGTGCCGGCGGCGGCGAGACCGCGCACGAGGTCGCGCAGCTCGATGCGGCTGCGCGGGTCGAGGCCGGAGGCGGGCTCGTCGAGCAGGAGCGTCGTCGGCCGGTGGAGCAGCGCACGAGCCATGCCGAGCCGCTGCTTCTGGCCGCGCGAGAGGACCCGGGCCCGACGGTCGGCGAGGTCGGCCAGGTGCACCTGCTCGAGCACCTCGTCGGTCCGCGCCCGCGCCTCCCCGGCCGGCAGGTCGTACGCCGCACCGATCGTGTGGAGCACCTCGCGCACCGTGAGGGCGTCCCACGTCCCGAACCCGTCGGGCATCCAGCCGATGCGGCGGCGCACCTCACGGGGCTCGTCGACCGGCGAGAACCCGTCGATGGTGATGGACCCGCGGTCGGGCACGAGCAGCGTCGCGAGCATGAGCAGCAGGGTCGTCTTGCCGGCGCCGTTGGGCCCGATGAGCGCGGTGACCTCGCCCGGCCGCGCCACGAGCGAGATGTCGTCGACGGCGACGACGTCGCCGAAGGCCCGGTGCACCCCGGTCACGACGATCCCGCCGGCGGCCCCTGCCCCATCGGAACTCATGCCGAGCACAGTAGGGGGCGAGACGGCATACGGCAGGGACTTCGGCGACGATGCTGGATCTCGGGTGCGCCTGAGGTGGTGGAATCGGCGCATGAGCGACCCGTGGACCGTCGACCGCCTCGACCTCGACGCCTACCTCGCGCGCACAGGCGCCGCCGTGGAGGCACCGGGCGTCGACGCGCTCGCACGGCTCCAGCTCGCGCACGCGCTGACGTTCCCCTTCGACAACCTCGACGTCCTCCTCGGCACCCACCCGGGCGTCGGCCTCGAGTCGGTGCAGGAGAAGTTCGTCGGCCGCGGACGCGGCGGCTACTGCTTCGAGCACGCAACCCTCTTCGGTGCCGTCCTCGAACGACTCGGGTATGCCGTGACCCGTCACCTCGGTCGCGTGGGCGACGTCGCGACGACCCCGCGCACCCACCTCGTCCTCGTGGTCGACCTCGACGGTCAGCGACTCCTCGTCGACCCCGGCATCGGCCGTCCGCCGCTCGGCCCCGTCCCGCTCGTCGACGGGGGAGAGGTCGTGTGGGGCGGCTGGCGGCACCGCGTGCGCGACGTCGGCGCCGGCTCGTGGGCGCTCGACCGACTCGTGCACGGGGAGTGGGAGTACATGCACACGGCGGATGCGCTGCCGGTGCAGCCCGTCGACGTCGAGATGGGGCACCACTGGACGAGCACCCACCCGCGCACCCACTTCCGGTCGACCCTCATGTGCACGCGCTACGCCACCGACGACGACGGCGGGTCGCGGGTCACGACGCTCAGCCTCGACGGTGTCTCGGTGCGCCGCCCCGACCGGCCGACCGAGCACGCCGACCTCCGTGAGGTCTCGGTGCCCGACGTCCTCGACGACCTCGGCGCCCACCTCACACCGGCCGAGGTCGACCGGCTGCAGGTCGTGGTCGCCGACCTCCTCGCGGCCCGCTGAGGCCGCGCGGGCGGAGGTGAGGTGGCAGCGGGCGGTGACGGGCCGGCATACGGGCGTGGGTCCGGCCGGTCGGGCACGTCGTTAGACTCGCTGCCGACCAGACTCCGCGACCACCGCAGGGGAGTACCCGTGCCCATCGTCGTCCAGAAGTACGGCGGCTCCTCGCTCGCCGATGCCGAGAGCATCAAGCGGGTCGCCCGACGGATCGCCGAGACGCGCAAGGCCGGCAACGAGGTCGTCGTCGCCGTCTCCGCGATGGGTGACTCGACCGACGAGCTGCTCGACCTCGCCCAGGACGTCAGCCCACTGCCGCCGCCGCGCGAGCTCGACATGCTCATGACGGCTGGCGAGCGGATCAGCATGGCGCTCGTCGCGATGGCGATCCACGACCTCGGCATCAGCGCGCGCTCGTTCACCGGGAGCCAGGCCGGTGTCATCACCGACGAGGTGCACGGCAAGGCCAAGATCATCGACGTCACCCCGGGCCGCATCAGCGAGGCGCTGGACAAGGGCCACGTCGTCATCGTCGCCGGCTTCCAGGGCGTGAGCCAGACGACCAAGGAGATCACCACCCTCGGTCGCGGCGGCACCGACACGACCGCCGTCGCGCTCGCGGCCGCGCTGGGGGCCGACGTGTGCGAGATCTACACCGACGTCGACGGCGTCTTCACCGCCGACCCGCGCATCGTGCCCAAGGCCCGCAAGATCGACCGCATCTCCGCGGAGGAGATGCTCGAGCTCGCCGCCTGCGGCTCCAAGGTGCTGCACCTGCGCAGCGTCGAGTACGCCCGCCGCTACGACATCCCGATCCACGTCCGGTCCTCCTTCACGCCGAAGGAGGGCACGATCGTCACCGACCAGCCCGGACAGCAGGGCCCCGAAGGAGAAGCCGTGGAAGCCCCGATCATCGCCGGCGTCGCGCACGACCGCAGCGAGGCCAAGATCACCGTCGTCGGTGTCCCGGACCAGAAGGGCAAGGCGGCCGAGATCTTCCAGGCTGTCGCCGCGTCCGAGGCCAACATCGACATGATCGTCCAGAACGTCTCGGCCACCGACACGGGCCTCACCGACATCTCCTTCACGCTGCCCAAGACCGACGGGCAGGGCGCCATGGAGGCGCTCACCGCCATCCAGGCCGCGGTCGGGTTCAGCGGCCTGCAGTACGACGACCAGATTGGCAAGCTCTCGCTCGTCGGCGCCGGCATGCGCTCCAACCCGGGTGTCTCCGCGACCTTCTTCCGCGCGCTGGCGGACGCGGGCGTCAACATCGAGATGATCTCGACCTCCGAGATCCGGATCTCGGTGGTGACCCGCAGCGAGCTCCTCGACGACGCCGTCCGGGCCGTGCACACCGCCTTCGGCCTCGACTCCGAGGACGGCGAGGCGGTCGTCTACGCCGGCACGGGCCGCTGAGCCGCGCCGCAACCGAGCCAGGAGCACCGTGACACCACCTGCGCCCACCCTCGCCATCGTCGGGGCCACCGGCGCCGTCGGCACCGTCGTCCGTGACGTCCTTCCCGTACGCCGCCACGTCTGGGGCGACGTCCGCCTCGCCGCCGGTGCCGAGGACGTCGGTTCCGTATGCCGTGTGGCCGGCGAAGAGCTCACCATCGAGGCCCTGACCCCCGAGTTCTTCGACGGCGTGGACATCGCCGTCGTCGACATCCCGCCGGAGATCTCCGCCGAGTGGGCCGGTGTGGCCGTCGAGCGCGGTGCCGTCGTCATCGACAACAGCCCGACCTTCCGGCGCGACCCGCAGGTGCCGCTCGTCGTCCCCGAGATCAACCCCGAGGCAGTGAGCGAGCGCCCCCGCGGCATCATCGCCAACCCCGGCGCCACCGTCATGACGATGATCGACGTGCTCGCCGTGCTCCACGCCCAGTGGGAGCTCACCGAGCTCGTCGTCACGAGCTTCCAGGCCGCCTCCGGGCTCGGGCGCGCGGGCATGTCGCGCCTCCACGACGAGATGGCTGTCGTCGGTGGCAAGCGCGAGCTCGGGATGAGCCCGGGCGACGTGCGCCGGACCATCGAGCACGAGCTCGGGCCCAGCCTCTTCGGCGGGCCCCTCGCGCTCAACGTCCTCCCCTTCGCGGGCTCGCACGTCGGCGACGGCTGGAGCTCGGAGGAGTCCAAGATCCGTCAGGAGACGCGCAAGATCCTCGGCATGCCCGACCTGCGCGTCTCGGCGACGTGCGTGCGCGTCCCCGTGGTCTCGACGCACTCGGTGTCGGTGCACGCGACCTTCGCCAAGTCGATCCAGGTCGACAAGGCCCGTCAGGCGCTCGTCGAGGCACCGGCCGTCGTCGTCATGGACGACCCCGAGAACGGCGACTTCCCGACGCCGGTCGACATCGTCGGCGCGGACCCGCGGTTCGTCGGACGCATGCGGCAGGCCATCGACTTCCCACGGACGCTCGACCTCTTCGTCTGCGGCGACAACCTGCGCAAGGGCGCGGCGCTCAACATGCTCCAGACGGCCGAGCTCGTCGCCGCCACCCTCTGAGGGCCGGGCGGTCGTCTGGGCGAGCAGCGCTGCGCCCCAGGCATTCTCGCGAGCCTTGACCCGGGCGTGACCTGCCGGTCAGACAGGGGTCACCTCGACGTGCCATGGTGCGCCTGCCGGGGCGGAAGGGGTGCTCCGGTCTCGGGTTGGTGACGAAGTGGGCGTGTTACGCATGTGACTGCTGTGACTCGTGGTGAAATCTGCGTACGGCGTCGGGAAGTGGCGTCGTACGGGTCGACTGGGAAGGAGTGGCCGTGTTCGGGAGCAGGAGGTCGTCGTCGGGTTCGTCGTCCGAGCCCACGTCGCTGAGCTCACGGACCGGTCACGCCGCCCGTGACCTCGCCCGCCGCGGGCTGGGCCTCACGCGGGACACGGTCCACCGCGAGCTCCTCGAGCGCGCCCGCACCCAGGAGGAGCTGACCGACGACCAGATCTGGCGTCGCTACCAGTTCCGCCACCTCGCCGCCTTCATCACCATCCCGGCACTCCTGCTCGGCACCGCGAGCATCGCCACGGCATACGGCACGGGCCTCATGTCGAGCGAGCCGGCCGCGCCGGCCTGCGAGCCGGTCAAGGTGCTCGCGCCGGCGACGGGGTCGTTCCACGTCAAGGTGCTCAACACCTCGGGCCAGAACGGCGCCGCGCACCAGGTGGCCAAGGACCTCACCCGCCGTGGGTTCACCGTCGTCGAGGCCTCGACCGCCCCCCGCACCCTCTATGTCAAGGCGCCGGTGCGGATCTACCACGGCAAGGACGGGCTCGACCAGGCCCTCCTCGCCGCCCAGAACGTCGACGGAGCCGAGCTCGAGTTCGACGGGCGCGCGGGCACCTCCATCTCCTTCGTCCTCGGCGCCGACTGGGCCGGCCTGCTCCCCGGCCCGCCGCCGAAGCCGCCGGCCAAGAGCTCCTACACGGTCAACGTCTACAACGCGACGTGGAAGCCCGGCCTCGCCAAGGCGGCGATGGCCGAGCTCACCGCCCGCGGGTTCAAGGGCGGCAAGCAGGGCAACGACCCCGACCAGTCCTTCCTGCCCAACGATGTCGCCGTCATCCGCCACGGACCCGACGCCGACCTCGCCGCAGCGCAGGTGGCCCGGCAGATCAAGGGCGCCGTCCTGCGCGAGGTCCCGCGCGACAACATGGTCATCGACGTCGTGCTCGGCAACCTCTTCGAGGAGGTCACGCCGGCCGCCGAGCTCCCGAAGCCGGCCGCGGTCCGCAAGGACCCGCCGCCGACGGTCATGCGCCCCTGCGACTGACGGGCGTCCACGGTTCGGTCACTCAATGACTGTGCTGCCGGTCACACTGAGAGACTGGGGCCATGGCTGTCCAGACCGTTGCCCTGCTCACCGCCGGTGGCCTCGCGCCCTGTCTCTCGTCCGCCGTCGGCGGGCTGATCGAGCGCTACACCGAGATCGCTCCCGACGTGCGGATCATCGCCTACCAGAACGGGTATGCCGGCCTCCTCACCGGCCGCTCGGTCGAGGTGACGCCCGAGGTGCGTGAGGGTGCCGCACTGCTCCACCGCTTCGGTGGCTCACCGATCGGCAACAGCCGGGTCAAGCTCACCAACGTCGCCGACTGCGTCAAGCGCGGCCTCGTGCAGGAGGGTCAGGACCCGCTGCACGTCGCCGCCGAGCAGCTCACCGCGGACGGCGTCGACGTGCTCCACACCATCGGTGGCGACGACACCAACACCACCGCGGCCGACCTCGCGGCCTACCTCGCGAGCAACGACTACCCACTCACGGTCGTCGGACTGCCCAAGACGATCGACAACGACGTCATCCCGATCCGCCAGTCCCTCGGTGCGTGGACGGCCGCCGAGCAGGGCGCGCTCTTCGCCCGCAACGTCCTCGCCGAGCACTCCTCGAACCCGCGGATGCTCATCATCCACGAGGTCATGGGCCGTCACTGCGGCTGGCTCACCGCCGAGACCGCCCGCCGCCACCACGCGTGGGTGGCCGAGCAGGAGTGGCTGCCCGGCATCGGGCTCGACTCCCGCCGCTGGGACGTCCACGCCGTCTTCGTGCCCGAGTCACCGATCGACCTCGCCGGTGAGAGTGCGCGGCTCAGGGCGGTCATGGACGAGATCGGCTGCGTCAACATCTTCCTCTCCGAAGGCGCCGGCGTGAGCGAGGTCGTCGCTGAGCTCGAGGCCGCGGGCCAGGAGGTGCCGGTCGACCCGTTCGGTCACGTCCAGCTCGACAAGGTCAATCCGGGTGCGTGGTTCGGCAAGCAGTTCGCCGAGCGGCTCGGCGCCGAGAAGGTCATGGTGCAGAAGTCCGGCTACTTCTCGAGGTCGGCCGCGGCCAACGACGAGGACCTCGCGCTCATCCGTCGCTGCACCGACTACGCCGTCGACGCCGCCCTGCGGGGCGAGTCGGGCGTCGTCGGCGAGGACGAGGAGCGTGGCGACGAGCTGCGGGCCGTCGAGTTCCCCCGGATCGCCGGCGGCAAGGCCTTCGACGCCTCGGTGCCGTGGTTCACCGAGCTGCGCGAGTCGGTCGGTCAGGTCTGACCCGAGCAGGACGCCATCTCGTGCGCGTCACACGCGGACACGGGCGGGGTGCGGCGCACCCGACGACGGGGAGTCGTCGACCATCTCGTGGGTCACCCCGTAGGTCGTGCGCAGCCGCACGTCCTGCCGGTCGACGTAGGCGTCACCGCGACGGCGCCGCCACTCGACGAGCGCGGGCGAGTGGTCCATCGCCCGGTTGAGCACACCGAGCGGTCGGCCGAGCGCGGCGACGACGGGCCCCACCTTGGAGGGCGGCACCCCCAGGTCGTCGGCGATGTCGTCGCCGAGGAAGAGCCGCTCGAGGCCGTGCACGGTGGTGGGCGACCACCGTCGCAGTGGTCCGAGGAGGAGGTCGAGCTCGGGCACGAGGAACTCGGCGTTGATGCCGCGCACGAGCGCCCGGCAGAAGTCCTCGACGGGCGGACGCGTCAGGAGGTGCAGCTCCTCGAGGGCCTCCTGGTCGGCCTGCGTCGCGGGCAACAGCTCGGGAGCGATGCCGAGCAGGTATCCGATGTAGCGCCACCGCGCGTAGTGGCCGTCGGCGATCTCATGGGGGCGGAAGTGCACCCCGACGCGGGCCAGCGCCCGGATGACGATGAGGCAGAACTCGTCGACGGTGTAGGCGAGGTGGGCCTGCGAGATCGGCTCGCCCCAGGCGTCGAGGTCCCAGGCCGGGTCGTCACGGAGGTGGCGGCGCACGAAGGCGTGGATCATCCGCACACGGACGGTGCGCTCGAAGCCGGGGGAGAACCGGTGCAACCCACCGGGTCTCGTGACGGCACGGAGCCACGTGGCGACCTCGATGGTGCGCATCCCGGCGCTCTCGACGTAGCGGCCGGTCATCTCCAGCGGACGCGAGGCGGTCGGGTTCGCATAGCCCACGAGGAGTGAGGCCGCGCCGAGGACGATGCCGGTCTCGCGGCTGTAGCGCGCGAGGTCGCGGACCCCCGCGTCGATCGCGGGCAGGTCGACCCACTCGGGCACGTCGTCGAGCTGCGCGAAGAGGGCGACGAGGCTCTCTGGCGCGTCGGGCACCGCGTCGATGCCCTCGGCGAGCGCCTGCCGCAACAGCCGCATGAAGCGACCACGACCGATGCGGGTCGCCTCGTCCGCGCAGGCGTCCGCGAGCGGGTCGCCGACCCACATGCCGGCGAGGTAGGCCGAGCCGAGGGCGCCGTGGAGGGCGACCGCCTCGGCCGCGTTGCGCACGCTCGTGGGCGGGTCGGCGCGCTGGGCCATCCTTCGAGGGTAGGAGCAGGCGGGCCGCCTGTCCGACCGATGACGAACCACGGACCGGCAGACGTCCCCCCGACGCGTATCTCGCGGCCTTCTCACGCCTCCTTCCCAGCGACACACTGGTGTCGTCGAGAGGAGCGCGCCATGAGCAACCTGTCAGCCCAGCTGCCCGACACCCCCCGTCCGGCGGCGGCCACACCGGCCGGAGCCGGTGCCGGGGCCGGGGCCGGACTCAAGACCGGGGCCATCACCCCTCCGAGGGTCAGGGCCAGCGCGTCGGTCCGGACCTACCGCTACCTCCGGCTCAGCCTCGTTGGGCTCGTCGTCCTGCTCCTCTTCTGCGTGTGGGCCGAACGGCTCGGCGGAGCCGAGGTCAACCGGCACCTCGGCTCGATCAGCGCCTACTACTACACGCCCGCGCGCAGCGTCTTCGTCGGCGCCCTCGTGGCCATCGGCATCAGCCTCGTCGCGATCGTCGGCCGGCGCGGGTTCGAGGACACCGCCCTCAACATCGCGGGCATGCTGGCGCCGGTCGTCGCCTTCGTGCCGACACCGCGCGGCGCGGGTGGGGCGCCGTGCGACCCGGAGGGCCGGTGCTCGGTGCCGCCCGAGTTCGTCCCGTCCGTCGTCAACAACGTCTGGGGCCTCGTCGCCCTGGGAGCGCTCGGCCTCGGTCTCGGCGCCTGGATCGTCATCGGGCGGCGGCAGTCGTCGCGGGCGACCCGGATCGGCTTCTTCCTCGCCGCCGCCGTCTTCGTCGCCTTCGTCCTCTGGTTCCGCTTGGCCCGGGACTCGTTCCTCGACGCGGCGCACTTCGGCGCGGCGGTGCCGCTCTTCGGACTCATCACCGCGGTGGCGTTCGTCAACGCACGGCACGCGTCGAGGCGGCGGGACGGCATACCGGGGCGGAAGCCGAGCCGGGAGGCGAAGTCCTACCGGATGACGTATGCCGTCGTCGCCGGCGTCATGGCCGTCACCTTCGCCGTGGCGATCGTCCTCACCGTCGTCGACCAGTTCCTCGGCGGCGGAACCCCGGACGAGTGGGTGCTCTGGGTCGAGGTCGTGCTGCTCGTCTCGTTCGCGGTCTTCTGGGTGACCCAGACCTTCGACTACTGGAACGACGGGCTGCCCGAGGAGGCCTCGACGCAGCCGACGCCGATCGGCTGAGACGGCGAAGGGCCGCCGGTCCTCGACCGGCGGCCCTTCGCAGATGTGTCGGGGTGACAGGATTTGAACCTGCGACCTCTTCGTCCCGAACGAAGCGCGCTACCAAGCTGCGCCACACCCCGTGACACTCCGCCGCCCTCGCAGGCAGCGACACCAGAGGATAACTGACGCTCCCGTCCGTCCCGAAATCGGTTCCGGGAACGCCGTCGGATCAGCGACCGACGAGCGTGAGGAGCGTGGCCTCCGGACGGCACGCGAAGCGCACCGGCGCATAGGGCGAGGTTCCGAGACCGGCCGAGACGTGCAGGTATGCCGCGTCGTCCGGTTGCGCGGGTGCCGTGCCGCCCGCACCCGGCCACCAGCGCGACAGGCCCTTGGCGCGGCCCCGGTCGAGGTCGCAGTTGGTGACGAGGGCGCCGTAGAGCGGGACAGCGAGCTGGCCGCCGTGGGTGTGCCCGGCGAGGATGAGCCCGGCGCCGTCGGCCGCCATCGCGTCGAGGACGCGCTGGTAGGGCGCGTGGACGAGACCGAGGGTGAGCGCGACGTCTGGGGCGGCGGGACCGGACACACCGGCATACCGGTCCCTGTCGATGTGCGGGTCGTCGACGCCCACGAGCTCGACGCGGTGACCACCCATGTCGACCGTCGTCCGGGCGTTGTCGAGGTCCGACCAGCCGCCGGCCACGAGCCCCGTGACGAGCTCGTCGACGGGGAGGTCCTCGCGCACGATCCTGGGCGGGCGGGCGTGGTGCCGGGTGAGGTAGAGGGCCGGGTTCTTGCGCACGGGGGCGTACCGGTCGTTGGAGCCGAGGACGAACGCGCCCGGGTAGTCCATGAGCGGCTCCATGGCCCGCAGGAGAGGGGGAACCGCCTCGACGTGGGCGAGGTTGTCACCGGAGTTTACGACGAAGTCCGGTGCGAGAGAGGCGAGGTCGCGCACCCAGTCGATCTTGCGACGCTGTCCCGGCGTGAGGTGGAGGTCGCTCACCTGGAGCACCTTGACCGGGTCCGAACCGGGAGGCAGGACGGGCACCGTGGCCTCCCGCAGGGTGAACCAGTTGCGTTCCACGAGGGCTGCGTAGGCGACGCAGGCGACCCCCGTGGCGGCCACGCCGGCGAGGGTCGTCAGGGCGGTCCCGGTCGTCGAGGTCATCGGGCCAGTATCCCGGTTGACGCCGGGTGCGAGACTTGGGGGCATGACCGACACGACTCTCAAGGGCAGGCTCCAGGGCGACCTGCACGACGCGATCCGGAGCAAGGACAAGGTCCGCTCGGGGACGCTGCGCATGACGCTCACCGCGATCACCAACGCCGAGGTGGCCGGTGACGAGGCCAAGGAGCTGAGTGACGACGAGGTCCTCAAGGTCATCGCCAAGGAGGCCAAGAAGCGCAAGGAGGCGTCGACGGCATACACCAACGCCGGTCGCGCCGAGCTCGCCGAGACCGAGGACGCCGAGCTGGCCGTCCTCGAGGGCTACCTGCCGAAGCAGCTCGACGACGCCGAGCTCGAGCGCATCGTGCGCTCGGCCGTCGAGTCCACCGGCGCGAGCGGGATGGCGCAGATGGGTCACGTCATGAAGGTCGCGCAGGGCGAGATCGCCGGGCGCGCCGACGGCGGCCGGGTGGCCGCGATCGTCAAGCAGGTCCTCGCCGGCTGAGTCTGCTGACCCGGCTGAGCCGGCTGACCCGGCTGAGCCGGCTGAGCCGGCTGAGCCGGCTGAGCCGGCTGAGCCCGTGCGAGCGGCTCCACCCGGCACCACGACGACGAAGGGCGCCGACCGACCCGGACGGGTTCGGTCGGCGCCCTTCGTGCCGCCTCGGGCGCGTCTCAGGGCCGCTTGGGCGGCTTCGTCGGCTTCACCTTGGGCGTCGGCCCGGTGGTCGTCCTCGTGGGTTCGATCACGACGGGTCGCGACTGCTGGGATGTCGAGCGGACCGGCGAGGAGTAGCCGCGAGAGATGAGCAGCGTGACGGTGCCGCCCTTCATCGCCTTGGTCCCCGGGCTGGTGCGCGCGACGCGTCCCTCACGGATCGTGCTGTCGACGCGGCTGCCGACCCGGACCTTGAAGCCCGCGGCCTCGAGCGTGTCGGTGGCGTCGCCGATGCTGTCGCCGGCGACGTCGGGGATCGGCACGTAGTTGCCGTTGAGGATGGCGCTCGACGGCGGCGTGAACTGCACCACGGGCAGGCCGTTCGTCGCGGCCGTCATGATGTCGGCCCACACCGGTCCGGCGATGGTGCCACCGAACACGCTGCGCTTGCAGCCGTACGTGTTGAAGCACTTGCCGTTGAGCGTGAGCAGCTGGCCGTTGGCTCGCGCCACCTTGACGTTCCCGACCCAGACGGCGGCCGCACGCTGAGGGGTGTAGCCGATGAACCACGACTGGTTGTGGTTGTTCGTCGTGCCCGTCTTGCCGGCGGCGGGACGCTTGGTGACGTCCCAGACGCCCTCGGCGGTGCCGCGGCGGTCCTTGAGCGGACCCTGGAGGAGCAGGTTGACACCGTCGGCGACGTCGGCGCGCACGACCTGCTTGCACGTCGTCGGCGGCACCTTGATGACCTTGCCGTTCGACGTCGTGATCGCGGCGATCGGGGTCGGCTCGCAGAACTTGCCGCGGGCGGCGAGGGTGGCGTAGGACGACGCCGCCGTCATCGGCGTCATCGTGCCGGCGCCGAGGGTGATCGAGGAGATCGAGGTGTTGATCGGCTTGCCGTCGCCCTGGTGGACGCCCATGCGGCCCATGACCTCGTGGACCTTGCAGCCTCCGAGGTCGATGACGAGCTGGCCGAACGCGGTGTTGATGGACTCGGCGGTCGCCTTGGCCAGGCTCATCTCACCGCCACTGCGGTAGTCGTTCTCGACCTCCCACGGCTTGTCGGCGTTGCACCGGTCCTTCATCTCCTTCGGGTCGAAGAAGTGCGGGTCGTCGGGCGACGCGGAGGGTGCGTCGATGGTGCCGTCGAGCGGCATGCCCGACTCGAGGGCGGCGACGAGCGCGTAGGTCTTGGCCGTAGAGCCGAACTGGTAGCCGTACTGGCTGCCGCCGTAGCGCTGGTCGACGTTGAGGTTGAGCTGGCTGTCACCGAAGTCGGTGGCCTGCGCCATCGCGAGGACCTTGCCGGTGCCGGGCTCGATGACGGTCGAGGCGGCGCCGAGGTTGCTCTTGTTGCCGACCGGGACGGCGTCGGTGAGGGCCTTGAGCGTCGACGCCTGCAGCCTGCTGTCGAGCGTCGTCTTGATCGTCAGTCCGCCCTGGTTGATGTTCTTGAGGCGCTCCGCCGGAGTCTTGCCGAGGACGGCCATCTGCGGCGACTTCTGGAGGTACTCCATCATGTAGGCGCAGAAGAACGGCTCGCTCGAGCGCTGGCAGACACCCTTCGGCGGCTTGCGGTTGCCGAGCATGTCGGCGACCGGGACCTTCTTGGCGGCGGCCACCTCGGCCGCGCTGGCCATGCCGAGCGCCTGCATGCGGTCGAGGACGGCGTTGCGGCGCGCCTGCGAGTTCTTGGGGTTGAGGACCGGGTTGTACTTCGTCGGCTGCTGGACGATGCCCGCGAGCAGTGCCGACTGGACGAGGGTGAGCTTGCTCGAGCTCACGCCGAAGTAGTTCTGCGCGGCCGCCTCGACGCCGTAGGCCTGGTCGCCGTAGTAGACGAGGTTGAGGTAGCCCGCGAGGATCTGCTCCTTGGTGTAGTTGCGCTCGACGTCGAGGGCGTACTTGAGCTCCTGCAGCTTGCGCGTGTAGGTCTTGGCGACGGCGGCCTTGGCGGCCTCCTTGTCGTCTCGACGCAGGGCGTTCTCCTGGAGCGTGATCTTGACGTACTGCTGGGTGAGGGTCGACGCGCCCTGGACGTCGCCACTCGAGAAGTTCGACACCATCGCGCGGGTGAAGCCGCGGACGTCGAGGCCGCCGTGCTCGTAGAAGCGGGAGTCCTCGATGGCGATCTGCGCCTTCTGCATCCACGGCGAGATCTTGTCGAGGCTGACGATGATGCGGTTCTCGTCGTAGGGGTTGGCGATGAGCTTGTTGTCGGCCGTGAGGATCTTGGACTGCTGCGCGAGCGGCGAGACCGAGAACTCGCTCGGGAGGTCGTTGAAGGCCTTGACGCCACTCGTCGTGGCACTGCCGCCGGCGCCGATCGCGGGGATGGCGATGCCGGCCATGAGCAGCCCCATGAGGGTGCTCAGGACGACGAGCCCCAGCAGCAGTCGAAGCACGTGGGGCAGGTTGTGGGCGCGACCTTCCATGCCCGCAGGGTAACGCGGCAACATGTGCGCCCCCCGTCGCAGCGCCGCAGGCCCATGACCTCACATGTTGCGGAAACTGCCTAGGAAGTGACTAGTTACTATGAACCATATGACTAGTCCCCAAATTGGTCATAGCGCAGGTCCCCGCTACTCCCTAGTTTTCCGGTAACGCCATTCGGGAGGGAATGGCCCAGCCAAGGGACACTCGCATGACGATCACAGCTCCTGCCATCACCTCGACCGCTCCAGCCGACTGGTCCACCCGCGGAACCTGCGTGGGCACCGACCCGGACGCACTCTTCGTACAGGGCAAGGAGCAGCGCACCGCCAAGATCGTGTGCCGCGGTTGCCCCGTCGCACTCGACTGCCTCGCCGACGCCCTCGACAACAAGACCGAGTTCGGCGTCTGGGGCGGCATGACCGAGCGTGAGCGCCGCGCCCTGCTGCGCCGCCACCCCGACGTCCGCTCCTGGCGCGACGTCCTCACCAAGACGGTCATCGCCCGCGCACAGGGCTGACCACCTGCTTCCCGTATGCCGGGTCGGCGCCCTTCGTGGCCGGCCCGGCATTCGCTTGCCCGGGCGCGGGTCGTCAGCCCGCGAGGGCTGCACCGATCTCGCGCAGGCCGTCGAGGTCGTGGACGTCCGTGGCCGAGGCCGGGACCGTCGTCAGCGGCACGTGGGGGTGCGACGCGGCGAAGCGCGACACGAACGCGTGCTGCCTCGCGGCCGTCGAAGCGAGGTCGACGTGCAGCGAGAGCAGGGCGGCGGTGAGGGAGTCCTCCTTGCCCTCCTCGGTGAGCTGGTCGAGGGCGTCCTCGGCGCGTGCGGCCGACAGTGCGGCAGCCCCGAGCGACTGGAGACGGTTGACGACGACGCCCGCGAGCGGCATACGTTCCTGCCCCAGGCGGTCGACGAAGAAGGCAGCCTCGCGCAACGCGTCTCGGTCGGGGGAGGCGATGACGACGAAGGCGGTCGTGTCCTTCTTGAGCAGGGCGTAGGTGACGTCGGCCCGCTCGCGGAACCCGCCGAACATCGTGTCGAGTGCGGCGACGAAGGTCTGGACGTCCTGGAGCATCTGGCCGCCGAGGACCCGGCTCAGGGTGCGCTGGGCGAGGTCGACCCCGACACTGAAGACCTTGAGGTAGGCCCTGCCACCCGCCTTGGCTGGCGCCATGAGGAGGCGGACGAAGCGCCCGTCGAGGAACGACCCGAGCCGCTTGGGCGCGTCGAGGAAGTCGAGCGCAGACCGCGAGGGAGGAGTGTCGACGACGATGAGGTCCCACGTGCCGTCGCGCTCGGCCTGGGTGCGCAGCTGGCCGAGCTTCTCCATCGCCATGTACTCCTGCGTCCCGGCGAAGCTGCTCGACACCGCCTGGTAGAAGGGGTTCTCGAGGATCTGGGCGGCCTTGTCGGGGGTTGCGTGGGCCTCGACGACCTCGTCGAAGGTCCGCTTCATGTCGAGCATCATCGCGTCGAGCGAGCCACCCGCCGAGGTGTCGACGCCGGCCACGGGGCGAGGGGTGTTGTCGAGCTCGGTGAGTCCGAGCGACTGGGCGAGCCGTCGAGCGGGGTCGATGGTGAGGACGACGACCTTGCGCCCGGCCTCGGCCGCACGGATGCCGAGCGCCGCGGCGGTCGTCGTCTTGCCGACGCCGCCGCTCCCGCAGCAGACGATGATGCCGACGCCGTCGTCGGCGAGCAGGGCGTCGACGTCGAGGGACTCGTGGGAGGGAGCGCTGCCGCGTGACGGCATCACGCCACCCCCTGCGCGAGCAGCTCGTCGGTGAGCACGGCGACGCCGCCGTCCTCGACCCCGTCAGGGAGGGCGGGCAGCTCGATGACCGGCGGACCTGCCTCCGCGATGTCGAGGGCCATCTCCGACTGGAGCTCGAGCCGCAGCGCGTGGTCGCGGCCCTCCTGGGCGAGGCCCTGAACCATGGGGTTCGTCGGGCGCAGCCCGGCCTCGGTGAGCTCGTCGCGCAGGAGCTCGTCGAGCGCGTCGTCGGAGTCCTCGAGCGCCCGGAGGTTCTCGGGGGAGAGCCGGGGCTCGCGCACCTGGTTGACGATGATGGCGCCGATGTGGAGGCCGACGTCGGCGAGGTCGCGCAGGCCGTCGAGGCTCTCCTGCACCGGCATCTCCTCGAGCAGCGTCACCATGTGCACGAGGGTGCGGGGGTCGCGCAGCATCCGCGTGATCGAGTCGGCCTGCGACTTGATCGGCCCCATCCGGGCGACGTCGGCGACACCGGCGTTGACGTTGAGGAAGCGCACTGCGCGACCGGTGGGCGGGGCGTCGAGGACGACGGCGTCGTAGTGCAGACCGCCGCCCTTGGACCCGCGCCCACCCTTGCGCCGGCCGGCGGCCTCGTAGATCTTGCCGATGAGGAGGACGTCGCGTACCCCGGGCGCGATCGTCGTCGCGAAGTCGATGGCCCCGACCTTCTCGAGGGCCGACCCGGCGCGACCGAGCTTGTAGAAGAGCTGGAGGTACTCGAGCAGCGCGGCCTTGGCGTCGACCGACAGGCCCCAGAGCTCGCCACCGCTCGGGTGCGAGACGAGCCGGACCTCCTCAGAGCCGAGGGGCGGGACGTCGAAGGTCTGCGAGAGGCCCTGTCGGCCCTCGACCTCGGCGACGAGCACCCTCTTGCCGGTGCTGGCGAGGGCGAGCGCGAGGGCGGACGCAACCGTCGTCTTGCCGACCCCACCCTTGCCGGTCACGACGTGCAGCCGGGCCGCAGGGAGGTCCGGGTGGTGGGAGGAGGGCACGGTGCCAGCCTACGGTGGGCCGCACTAGGGTGGGCCGCATGCAGAAGTGGGAGTACGCGACGGTGCCGCTCATGATCCATGCGACGAAGCAGATCCTCGACCAGTGGGGCGAGGACGGCTGGGAGCTCGTCCAGGTCGTCCCCGGCCCGGATGGCAACGGCCTCGTGGCCTACCTCAAGCGTCCGAAGGGAGCCTGACCATGAGTGCAGTCGAGGACCGCCTCGCCGAGCTGGGCCTGACCGTGCCCGAGGTGGCCGCCCCGGTGGCCGCCTACGTCCCGGCCGTCCGGGACGGCTCGCGCATCTTCACCTCCGGCCAGCTCCCGATGGTGTCGGGCCAGCTCGCCGACACGGGCAAAGTGGGCACGGAGGGTGAGGGCCTGGTGTCGCCCGACCGCGCCAAGGAGCTCGCGCAGGTCTGCGCCCTCAACGCGATCGCGGCCGTGAAGTCGGTCGTCGGTGACCTCGACAAGGTCGAGCGCGTCGTCAAGGTCGTCGGCTTCGTCGCCTCCGACCCCGCCTTCACCGGCCAGCCGGGCGTCATCAACGGCGCCAGTGAGCTGCTCGGCAAGGCCTTCGGCGACAAGGGCGTGCATGCCCGCTCGGCCGTCGGCGTCGCCGTCCTTCCCCTCGACGCCCCCGTCGAGGTCGAGATCATCGTCCACGTCGCCGACTGACGAGACCTTCCCCTCGTATGCCGTTGCGCGAGTTCGAGGCTCCGCGCTCCGACGCGTGGGTCGCGAACGCGCGCGCCTGGCTCGCGTCCCCCGGGGAGCCGCTGGTTCCCCGGGGCGCGTCCACCGTCCTCGTCGTCCGTGACACCGACGAAGGCCCGGCCGTCTTCGTCCAGCGGCGGGTCTCGACGATGGCGTTCGCGCCGTCGATGTACGTCTTCCCCGGTGGCGGCGTCGACCGCGAGGACGCGGAGGCTGAGCTCGACCCCGAGGTCGTCGTCGAGGCCGCTCGCGCGATGGACGTCGCTCCTTCCGCTGCCGCGCCGCTGCTCGCCGCGGCCGTCCGCGAGGTCGAGGAGGAGTGTGGCCTCCGGCTCTCGGTGGCCGACCTCGTGCCCCGGGCGCACTGGATCACCCCGCCCTTCGAGAAGCGCCGTTTCGACACGTGGTTCTTCGCGGCACCCATGCCGCACGGCCAGAGCGCCCTCGGCGAGTCGGGCGAGACCGACCACGACGCGTGGGTGCTCCCACGTCGTCTGCTCACGGCATACGCGGAGGGTTCTGCCGTGATGCTGCCCCCGACGGTCGTCATGCTCGAGCAGCTGGACGCGTTCGCGACGGTGGAGGAGTTCCTCGCCGACCGCCCCGTCCTGACCGCCGTGTCGCCCGAGCTCGTCGACCTCGGCGACCGCCTCGTCATGCGCTCCGACATCCCCTGATCCGCCGACCCGGTCTGGACTGCACCGCCGGCGAGCACCATGCGCGGCATAGCCGGGCCACGAGCATCGGCTCGTGCTCGACAGGGGCCGAGCTCTCCTCTGTCAGCGCCGGTTGCCGCGCGTGGTGCTCAGGCGGCTCGCCGAACTACGGTCCGGGGACGAGCGGGCGTGGGTGCACCAGTGTGTCGAGCGAGCCATGCTGCGAGCGACCACCTCACCCAGTCCTGCTCGAACATCACGTGCTCGTACGCATAGCGCATCGAGGTCCAGCCATGGACGGCGAAGTCGGTGTGGCGGCGGCAGTCCCGCCTGAGCCCCTTGCGGGTGCCGTGCGTCTCGTAGCCCTCGGCCTCCAGGATGAGCTGGAGCTCCTCGTTGCCCAGATCGACCCGTGCGTAGACACCGGACTCGGCCACCTCGAGCTGCGGCGTCAGGGACAGTCCAACCTCGATGGCGAGGGCGCGGAGCACAGACTCGAGGGGATTTGCGGCCCGGCCGTCGGCATGTTCGGCAACCCGCCGCACCTGCGCCGAGCCCGGTCCACGCGCCGAAGCGCCGGCCAGTCGCAGCTCGTGCCGGTCCACCTTGCCCGAGCGGAGCGCGGAGTCCGCGACGGTCAGGGCCTCGTCGAACGGCAGGACTCTTGCACAGTCGAGGACCGTGCGCAGCGGGCTGGTCACTCGTGCGCGTGAAGTGGCGTCGGGCAGGTCGCTGCGATGGACGTGCACGCCAAGGGTGGACGTCCGCAGCGCGCCCCGGGTGCGGGGAAGCGTGACCCACGTGACCTCGGGGACGGCCTTGACCTTCCAGCCGTGGTGCAGTGCGGCGCTCACGTGGCTGAGATGGCCGCCTAGCCGTATCGCCTCGCGTGTGGCCTCGACCGTGCCCGGGAGCGTGTAGCGGTTGTGTCCGACCTTGGCGAGTGTCCCGTCGCGTAGTGCGCGCTCGATCGTGCGACGGGGGTGGCTGCGGCGCAGCTCTCGCCAGGTCGCCCATCCTCCGAGCCGCTCGGTCGTCATGCCCACGGTCACGCTGACATGGTGGCCGAGCGGCCCTGCACGGCCGTCGAGTTCTCCACAGCCGAGCACCCTGCGCGGCAAAGGGCCTCTCGCAGCACACCCGCACGCACAGATCCGGCGTGGCTCCGGGTGGTTGCCGCGCGCGGTGACCACGGCCAGGCGGCGGCTCGGTGGCAGGGTGGGGGCATGACTGAGCAGGCGTGGGCGGGCGGGCAGGTCACCGAGCGGGCGCACTGCGTCCTCGCGCCCAACCCGGGCCCGATGACGCTCGACGGAACGAACACGTGGGTCCTGCTCGAGCCCGGCAGCACCGAGGCCGTCGTCATCGACCCCGGCCCCCTCGACGAGGGTCACCTCGCGCGGGTCGTCGAGATCGTCACCACCGCCGGCGCCCGCGTCACCGAGACGATCCTCACCCACGGTCACCACGACCACGCCGAGGCGGCACCGCGCTTCGCCGAGCTCACCGGCAGCCGGATCCGCGCGGTCGGTCGCGGTCACGACGACCTCGCCGACGGCTCGGTCGTCAGGGCCGGCGGCCTGGAGGTCCGTGTCGTCGCGACGCCGGGCCACACGAGCGACTCGGTGTCCTTCGCCCTTCCGGCCGACCACGCCCTGCTCACCGGTGACACCGTCCTGGGGCGGGGCACCACGGTGGTGGCGCACCCGGACGGTGAGCTCGCGGCATACCTCTCGTCGTTGGAACGCATTGCCGAACTCACGGGCAACGGGGAGGTGACCCGCATCCTCCCCGGCCACGGTCCGGTTGTCCCGGACGCCAAGGCGATGGTCGCGTTCTACCGGACCCACCGGCAGGAGCGGCTCGAGCAGGTGCGTCAGGCCCTCGTCGACGGCGCGGCCCAGGAGGCCGACCCCGTCGAGGGCGTGCTCACGCGTGTCTATGCGGACGTGCCGCAGGAGGTGTGGCCGGCCGCGCGGATGAGCATCCGCGCCCAGCTCGACTACCTCGGCGTGGGGTGAGCGTCAGCGCGCGCGGCGCTGGAGCCGCTCCATGTCCTGGACGAGGACGGCACGTGCCTCGAGCTTGAGCCAGCCGCGGGTCGCGAAGTCGGCGAGCGCCTTGTTGACCGTCTCGCGCGAGGCGCCGACGAGCTGCGCGAGCTCCTCCTGGGTGAGGTCGTGGCTCACCATGACACCGCCCTCGACCGGTCGGCCGAAGCGGTCGGAGAGGTCGATGAGGGCCTTGGCCACGCGACCGGGGACGTCGGTGAAGACGAGGTCGGCGAGCGACTCGTTGGTGCGGCGCAGGCGACGGGCGAGCGCGGCGAGGAGGGTCGCGGCAACGCCGGGGCGCTCGGCGAGGAAGGTCTTGAGCTGCTCGTGGGTGAGCCCGACGATCTGCGTCTCGGCGACCGCGGTGGCCGTGGCGGTGCGCGGCCCCGGGTCGAAGAGGCTGAGCTCGCCGAACATCTCACCCGGGCCGAGGATCGCGAGGAGGTTCTCGCGACCGTCGGCGGAGGAGCGGCCGAGCTTGATCTTGCCCTCGCCGATGACGTAGAGCCGGTCACCCGGGTCGCCCTCGTGGAAGAGGACGTCGCCGCGCTCCATGTGCTGCGCGGTCATGGACGCGATGAGGCTGGCCGCCGTCTCCTCGTCGAGAGCAGCGAACAACGGAGCCTTGCGCACGATGTCGTGATCCACGGGGCACAGTGTGCCATGCCCCTGCTCGCCCGGGAGGGTGACGAGGGCAGGGTCACCGTCGGTGCCGCGCCGTAGGCTGGCGTGCGTGCCTGCCCACCCCTCCTCGTATGCCGCAGAGTCACCCGTCGCCCGTACCCGCCGGGCCCGCAGGACCTATCGCGCGCTCGTCGACCGCTATCCCTACGCGCACGCCGAGCTCGACTTCGAGACGCCGCTCCAGCTGCTCCTCGCCACCGTGCTCTCGGCGCAGACGACGGACGTCACCGTCAACAAGGTGACGCCCGTCCTCTTCTCCCGCTGGCCGACCGCAGAGGCGCTCGCCGCCGCCGACCGCACCGAGATGGAGGAGGTGCTCAAGCCGACCGGCTTCTTCCGCGCCAAGACCAACTCGGTCATCACGCTGAGCCAGGCGCTCGTCGACCGCTACGGCGGCGAGGTGCCGGCCCGGCTCAAGGACCTCGTCACCCTGCCGGGTGTGGGCCGCAAGACCGCCAACGTCGTCCTCGGCAACGCCTTCGGCGTCCCCGGCATCACCGTCGACACCCACTTCGGGCGGCTCGCCCGGCGCTTCGGCTGGACCGAGGAGACCGACCCGGTCAAGGTCGAGCACGAGATCGGCGCGCTCTTCCCGCGCAAGGACTGGGTCATGCTCAGCCACGTCCTCATCTTCCACGGCCGGCGCACCTGCCACGCCCGCCGACCGGCGTGCGGGGCGTGCCCCGTCGCCCGGTGGTGCCCGTCCTACGGCGAGGGCGAGACCGACCCGGTCAAGGCGCTCACGCTCCTCAAGTACGAGCTGGCGCCCGGCGCCGTCCTGCCCGACCCGCCGCCGGGGCCGCTCCCCGGCGAGCGCGTGGAGGAGACTGCGTGAGCGCTCCACGTCCCGACTGGATGGCGCGGGTCCTCACGGCGATCGCCGAGGAGCGCCCGGCCGCCTTCACGACCTTCGCCCCGCCCGACGAGGTCGACCGCCGCTCGGCGGTGCTCATGCTCTTCGGACCCACCGCGGACGGCGGCTCCGACGTCGTGCTCACCTCGCGTTCGCGTGACCTGCGCGCCCACCCGGGACAGGTGTCCTTCCCCGGCGGCCGGGTGGACCCGACCGACGCAGGACCGGTGGAGGCCGCGCTGCGCGAGGCGGAGGAGGAGGTCGGGGTCGTCCCGGCGAGCGTCGACGTCGTCGGTGCGATGCCCGAGCTCTTCCTGACCCCGAGCGGCAACGCGGTGACGCCGGTGCTCGGCTGGTGGCCGTCCCCGGGGCCCGTGAGCGTCGTCGACCCCGGCGAGGTCGAGCGGGTCGAGCGGGTCCCGGTCGCCGAGCTGCTCGACCCGGCTCGCCGGTTCACCGTGGCGCACCCGTCGGGCTACCGCGGCCCGGGCTTCGAGGCCGGTGGCTTCTTCGTGTGGGGGTTCACCGCACTGCTGCTCGGTGCGGTCTTCGACCTGGCCGGGCTGAGCGAGCCGTGGGACGCCAAGGTCGAGCGGCCGATCCCCGAGCACGTCCTCTCGGACTGGATGCGCAAGCGCACCTGACCCCTACCCACGACTTCTTGCGACGTGGCAGAGTCGCGAGGGGAGCGAGCGACTTCGCCACGTCGCAAGAAGTCGGACAGGTGAGCGCGTCAGGACTTGAGGGTGGCGATCGTCTGCTGCGCCTCGGCGATGGCGCGGCTCGGTGCCGGCTTCGCCTTCTCGAGCGCCCTCTTGCCGAGCAGCCCGAGGACGGCGGCGATGACGAACATGAGCAGCGTCGTGATGCCGTAGCCGGCCCATAGGGGCAGCCAGATCCCGATCACGTGCGCCAGGGTGTGGAAGAGGAAGATCAGGCCGATGAGGCCGACGAACGCGGCGCCGCCGAGAAGGCCGGCGCCCTTGCCCATGACCTTGGCGCCGGCGGACACCTCGGCCTTGGCCAGGGCGATCTCGCTGCGGACGATGCCCTGCACGTCGTGCGTGGCGTCCGCGACGAGCTGGCCTATGGTCCGCTCGGGTCCGGTTCCGGTTGTCATGCTGCTCACCTTCGCAGATCGGGAGGGGTGCGACTGACCCCGACCTTACCCAGTCCCGTGGGTGCGACCCGTCCCGTCCGCACCCGAACCGCGCTGAAAGGCGTCCGGCACACCGTCGCCGTCGTCGTCGACGCTGTCCTCGAGGGCGATTCGTCGATAGACCGCGTTGCGCCGCCGCAGGACGGCCGACGCGAGGACGGCGGCGAGGAGCGAGCCGGCCATGACCGCGAGCTTGGCGTGCTCGTCGCGTTCGGAGCCTGCGCCGAACGCCAGTTCACCCACGAGCAGCGACACCGTGAACCCGACTCCGGTGAGCAGGGCCAGGCCGACGACGTCGGTCCACGAGAGGTCGTCGTCGAGCCTTGCTCTGGTGAACCTCGCCATGAGGTAGGTGCTGCCGAGCACGCCGACGAGCTTGCCGACCACGAGCCCGACGACGATGCCGACGGCCACCGGGTCGCGCAGCGCCGCACCTGCGCCACCTCCGACGACCGTCACCCCCGATGCGAAGAACGCGAAGACCGGCACGGCGAACCCAGCCGACAGCGGCCGCAGCCGGTGCTCTAGCCGGTGGGCGACGTCGGCCTCGGCCGGCAGGGTCGAGATGGACGGAACGGCTGCCCGCGCCTTGACCGGGACCACGAGGCCCAGCAGCACCCCGGCGACGGTCGCGTGGATGCCCGAGGCGTGGACGAGCGTCCACGTGGCGAACGCCAGCGGGACGAGCAGCCACCACACGACGATGCGGCGCTGCGCGAGGAACGCGAAGGCGGCCAACGGCACGAGCGCCAGCAGCAGCGGCACGACCTCGAGCCCCTCGGTGTAGAAGATCGCGATGATCGTGATGGCGATGAGGTCGTCGACGACGGCAAGGGTGAGCAGGAACGAGCGCAGACCGGACGGCAGGTGCGATCCGATGACGGCGAGCACGGCCAGGGCGAAGGCGATGTCGGTCGCGGTGGGGATGGCCCACCCGCGCAACGCCTCGGACGTGTCGCCGGCCACCAGCACCGTCGCGGTGAAGAGCACGGCCGGCACGACCACGCCCGCCGCCGCAGCGACGACCGGCACCGCGGCCTTGGCCGGCGTGCGCAGGTCGCCGACGAGGAACTCGCGCTTGAGCTCGAGCCCGGCCACGAAGAAGAAGATCGCGAGGAGACCATCAGCCGCCCAGTGGCCCAGGGTCAGTTCAAGGTGCCATGGCTCGTAGCCGACGCGGAGGTCGCGGAGGCCGGCATACGCCTCGCGCCAGGGCGAGTTCGCCCAGAGGAGAGCGGCCAGCGCAGCGACGAGCAGGATCGCGCCGCCGACCGTCTCGGTCCGGAGGGCCTTCGCGACGGTCTGGGACTCGGTCCAGCTCGGGCGGCGGAAGAGCCGGTCGCGTGCGGCGGGGGAGATCATGGGGCCCTTTCGGGGTCGGTGGCGTCGTTGCCGACCAGACTTCCCGGCTCACCTGGTGTCCAGTCTATCGGCCGGCGGCCCTCCGCTCTGACGGCCGCGCTCAGCTCCGCAGCCGCTCCGCGACGAGCAGAGTGACGAGGGCGGCGGCGGCCATGGCGGCGCCCGCCCAGATCGTCGAGACGTAGCCGAGTCCCGCCGCGATGGTCACACCGCCGAGCCACGCGCCGAGGGCGTTGCCGACGTTGAAGGCGGCGATGTTGGCTCCGCTGGCGAGCGTCGGTGCGGAGCCGGCATACGACATGATTCGCAGCTGGAGACCCGGGACGGTCGCGAACCCGAAGGCGCCCATGAGGACGAGCGAGACCATCGTAAGGACCTGCGACCCGGCGGTGAGGGCGAACCCGACCATGACGACGGTGAGGGCGGCGAGGACGACGACCAGGGTGCGCGGGACCGACCGGTTGGCCGCGCGGCCGCCGAGGAGGTTGCCGACGAAGAGGCCGACGCCGAAGAGGATGAGCAGCCATGGCACGGAGCTGCTGGCGAATCCGGACACCTCGGTGAGCGTGAACGCGATGTAGGTGAACGCGCCGAACATCCCGCCGAAGCCGAGGACCGTGACGAGCAGCGAGAACCACACCTGCCGGTTGGCGAAGGCGGACAGCTCGTGGCGTATGCCGGCCGGCTGGCTCTCGTCGGCCGTCCCGGCGTCGTTGACCGAGGCGGGGACGAGGGTGGCGAGCGCGACGAGGGCGAGCACGCCGATCACGGTGATGGCCCAGAAGGTCGAGCGCCACCCGAAGGCCTGCCCGAGCAGCGTGCCGAGCGGGACGCCGAGGACGTTGGCCGTCGTGAGTCCGGCGAACATGAGGGCGATGGCGCTCGCGGCCTTCTCCTTGCTGACGAGGCCGGCCGCGACGACGGAGCCGATGCCGAAGAAGGCGCCGTGGCAGAGCGCGGCGATGACGCGGCCGGCCATCATCACGGCGTAGGACGTGCCCACCGCCGAGAGAAGGTTGCCGACGATGAAGAGCACCATGAGGCCGAGCAGGACCTGCTTGCGGGGCAGTCGGGCGGCGGCGAGCGTGAGGGCCACGCCGCCGACGGCGACGCTGAGGGCATAGCCGGAGATGAACCAGCCGGCGGCGGTCTCGCTGACGGCGAAGTCGCGGGCGACCTCAGGGAGGAGCCCGGCGATGACGAACTCGGTGAGCCCGATGCCGAACCCGCCGACGGCGAGGGCGAGCAGACCGAGCGGAAGTCGTGACGAGGTCGGCGCCGAGGCGTCGGAGCGGGTGGGCGAAGCGAGGGTGGTGGCCACCGGCTGATCCTTCCTGATGGAGATATAGCGCGTGTGCAACTACCGGTGGAACGTTAGTTGCATGCGCGGGATATTGCAAAACGCTATGATGGGCTCATGGGTATCTCCGACGACGCCGTGCAGGTCCGGTCGCAGGGCTGGCGACGGCTGGCCGCCCTGCACCAGCTCATCGAGTCCGCGCTCGAGCGGGCACTGCAGGACGGCCACGAGCTCTCGGTCGTCGAGTTCAGCGTCCTCGACTCGCTGTCGCGCCAGGACGGCTGGCACATGCGCATGTCGCAGCTGGCCCGCGCGGCGGCCCTGTCGCCGAGCGCCTCGACGCGCCTCGTCAACCGGCTCGAGCAGCGCGGGCTGCTCACCCGCATCCTCTGCGCCGACGACCGGCGGGGGATCTATACCGAACTGACGCCGGCGGGGCGTGCCCTGCTGCGCAAGGCTCGGCCGGTGCACGACCGGGCGCTCGCCTCGGCGGTCGCCGAGGCCGAGGCGACGCCCGAGCTCGCCGACCTCGTCGCCGCCCTTCCCGAGCTGAGCGGCGTCGGGGCGCGCGAGGTCGCGGGGGCTGCCGCGCCCTGACCGCGGAGGTGGGCGGCCGGCATACGTCCGTCTTATTGCGCCAGGACCACCGCGGAAGGCGGGTTTCGGCGCCTTCCCGGTGGTCCTGGGGCAATCAGTGCTGGGTGTGGGTCAGTCGGAGGAGTCCTTCGACAGGCCCTGCTGGATGAGGTTCATCACCGAGCTGTCGGCGAGGGTCGTGACGTCGCCGACCTCGCGGTTCTCGGCGACGTCCTTGAGCAGGCGGCGCATGATCTTGCCCGAGCGGGTCTTGGGGAGCTCGGGGACGACCATGATCTGGCGCGGCTTGGCGATCGGGCCGATCTCCTTGGCGACGTGGTTGCGCAGCTCCTGGACCGTCTCGTCGCCGTGGTCCTCGGCGCCGCCGCGCAGGATGACGAAGGCGACGACCGCCTGGCCGGTGGTCTCGTCGGTGGCGCCGACGACCGCGGCCTCGGCGACCGACGGATGCGACACGAGGGCCGACTCGATCTCGGCGGTCGAGAGGCGGTGACCCGAGACGTTCATGACGTCGTCGACGCGGCCGAGCAGCCAGATGTTGCCCTTGTCGTCGTACTTCGCGCCGTCGCCCGCGAAGTAGTACTTCTCGCCGAAGCGGCTCCAGTAGGTCTCCTTGTAGCGCTCCGGGTCGCCCCAGATGCCGCGGAGCATCGACGGCCACGGCTGTGTGAGCACGAGGTAGCCGACCTTGTCGGGCTCGGTGAAGGGCTGGCCCTCGTCGTCGAGGATCTCGGCGCTGATGCCGGGGATCGGGCGCTGCGCCGAGCCGGGTTCGAGCGTCGTCACGCCGGGGAGCGGGCTGATCATGATCGCGCCGGTCTCGGTCTGCCACCACGTGTCGACGATCGGGGCCTTGTCGCCACCGATGTTCTTGCGGTACCAGAGCCAGGCCTCGGGGTTGATCGGCTCCCCGACCGAGCCGAGGACACGGATGCTCGACAGGTCGAACTTCCCCGGGATGTCGGCGCCCCACTTCATGAACGTGCGGATGGCGGTCGGCGCGGTGTAGAGGATCGACACCTTGTACTTCTCGACGACCTCCCACCAGCGGCCCTGGTGCGGGGTGTCCGGGGTGCCTTCGTAGAGCACCTGCGTCGCGCCGTTGGCCAGCGGTCCGTAGACGATGTAGGAGTGGCCGGTCACCCAGCCGATGTCGGCGGTGCACCAGTAGACGTCGGTCTCCGGGTGGACGTCGTGGACCACGGCGTTCGTGTATGCCGTCTGGGTCAGGTAGCCGCCCGTCGTGTGGAAGATGCCCTTGGGCTTCCCCGTGGTGCCCGACGTGTAGAGGATGAAGAGCGGGTGCTCGGAGTCCATCGGCTCGGCCGTGTGCTCGGCGCTCTGCCCGTCGACGAGGTCGTGCCACCAGACGTCGCGGCCGTCGGTCCACTCGACGTCGGACTCGGTGCGCTTGACGACGAGGACCTTCTCGACCGGGTTGTCGCCGCCGGCGAGGGCCTCGTCGACCGCGGGCTTGAGCGGAGCAGCCTTGCCGCGACGCCACTGGCCGTCGGCGGTGACGACGACGCGGGCCTCGGCGTCGTTGATGCGGGTGCGCAGCGCCTCCGCCGAGAAGCCGCCGAAGATCACGGAGTGCGGGGCGCCGAGCCGGGCGCAGGCGAGCATCGTCGCGATGGCCTCGGGGATCATCGGCAGGTAGATCGCGACCCGGTCGCCCTTCTCGACACCGAGCTCGGTGAGGGCGTTGGCCGCGCGGCAGACGTCGTCCTTGAGCTGGGCGTAGGTGACCGTGCGGGTGTCGCCGCCCTCGCCCTCGAAGTGCAGGGCGACGCGCTCACCGTTGCCCGCCTCGACATGGCGGTCGACGCAGTTGTACGCGACGTTGAGCTCGCCACCGACGAACCACTTGGCGAAGGGAGCCTCGCTCCAGTCGAGGGTCTGGTCGAAGTCCTTGCTCCAGGCGAGGCGCTCGCGCGCCTGCTTGGCCCAGAACGCCTCGCGGTCGGCGTCGGCCTCGGTGAAGAGGTCCTCGGTGCCGACGGCCTGGGACTTCAGCTCGTCGGAGGGTGAGAGGTCGAGCTCGGCCAGGTGGCTGGAGAGGTTCTCGTCGGTCACTTCGGGCTCCTCGTCGTTGGGGGCGGAGTGCTGAACTGCGGTGGCACTGATGTCACTGGTGGCGCTACGGGTCGTGGCTGCTGGCTGCCACGCGCACTGCTCCCACCCAACCGTGTCCGCTGGTCCGCATCAACAGCGGGTGTTCCCACGTCGCCCGGAGGCGGGTGCCCTGCGCTGGGCGGTGCGACGAGCGGCGCATCCCTTGACCACTGGGCCGGTGCGACGAGCGGCACAGGTCGGGGGCTCACGAGCCTGACGCGCAGTAGCCTCGCCCGCATGAGCGAGACGACGAGCCGCCGCGCGACACGGACCGCTGCTGCGTCGAACCCGAAGGACGCGAGTGGCCCGAAGGCCTCCCGGTGGGACGTGCTGCGTCGCACGTGGCCCTGGGTCGCGGTCGTCGTGGCACTGCTGCTGTGGTGGCCCGCCGGGTATGCCGGCCGCGCCGAATGGATGCACCTGCCCCTCATGCAGATGGCTGGTGGGGTCGCGCCGGTCGCCGGTGGCGAGCTCTTCCTCGGCTCGCTGGTGGCGGCTGCCGTCGTGTCGGCACTGGTCGCCGGGCCGTGGCCGAGGTTCGGTGCCGCGGCCGGGCTCACTGCGGTGGCGTGGGTGCTCTCCGACGGGGACGTCGTCTTCGCGTCGGGGGAGCGGGTCGTGCTCGCCGCGCTCGCGGCCCTCGGGATGCTCATCGGGCTCGGCGTGGGCGCCCGCGCCCTCAAGGGGGCCGTGTCCGCCGGCGCCTTCCTCGCCCTCGTGTCCGGCCTCTCGCCGGCGACGTGGTCGCGTGGCCTGCTGCTGGCCGTCGCCGTCGCCCTGCCGTTCTGGGTCGCGAGCTCGGACAGGGTCGCGCCGACGGTCCTCGCCGTGGTGCGCGTGGTCGTGACGTGGCTCGTGGCCGTCGTCGTGTCGACGAGTCTCTGGGCCGGATTCGGTGCGTTGCGCGCCGGCCAGCTCGCGGACCCGAAGTCGGCGGCGCCTGTCGTGTGGCGCGGGTTCATCGACAACGTGCGCGAGCGCGGGCTCGAGACGGTGAAGGCCGCGCCGCAGGTCTACACGGGCTGGATCTGGGTGGCGTTGGCGCTCGCGGTCGTCCTCGTCGTCGCGGCGGCAGCACTGCGACGGCGGCGAGCCTCGGCGTCCTGACCCCACGGCCCGGGACCGTCCGACGTCGTCGGCAGTCCGGTGCGGGGTCACTGGTACAGACGTGCCTTGGCCTCGCGGACGGTGAGGGTGACGGGGGTGCCCTGGATCGTGACGGTGTCGGGGATCGTGACCCACGAGCCGCCCTCGAGCCGGAAGCGGCCGCCGTAGGTCGTGTCGACCCTCGTGTCCACCTGGCCCGCCCTGCGGTAGGTCCAGCGGATGTCGCCGGTCGGGTGCGGACCGCCGAGCGACTGGGTGGGCTCGCTGCTCGACCCGTCGCCGTAGACATAGGTGAGCGACTGCAGCACCGGCTGGATCTCGAGGCGGTAGCCGAGCAGCGCGCTGGTGTCGATCTCCTCGGGCGCGACGCCGGCCGCCGGCCAGCTGGCCTGGAAGAAGGTCGGGAGGTTGACGAGGGTGACGTTGCCGACGGGCTGGATCGTCACGCCGCCCTTGGCGAAGTCGATCTCGCGGAAGGCCTGTCGGATCATCGCCAGCGTCGGCAGGTTGCTGCCCGGCAGCTCCTGCGGGAAGCAGGTGAGACCCCACTGGCTCCACAGCCCCTGTTCGCCGGGAACGGGCGCGCCCGTCTCGCTCACGAGCCGACGGAGCACGACGGCCTGGAACTGGCCGTTGGTGCACGCGGCCGCAGCGGTCGCGCAACCCGTGCCGGAATCGTCGCCGGCCGCACAGTTGATCCGGGTCCGGTACTCCCACCGGGGTCCCGGCTTCCCCACGGCTGCCGCCGCCTCGGCCCTCGCCTTCCGGACCTCCGCTAGCGTCCGCGTGACCCTGGTTCCACCCCCCGTATGCGTCCCGGCAGTTCCTCCTGGAGCGGTGTCTGTGGGCTCGGCCATCGCCGGAGCAGACACGGTGACTCCCGCAGCCACGAGCAGCAAGCCGATCAGAGATCTTCCAAGTCGAACATTTGCCATCCCTGATTCACCCACTTCAAAGCAGCAGCCTTCTTCGCCGAAGCGGCCGGAATCTTGCTGTTGGTCTTCTTGCCCTTTTGATACAGCGGCTGCTCGGCCTCGACGAAGGTGAAGTTGACGATCACCTTGGGAGCAGTGACGTCAGTCGCGAGCGCGGGATTATCAACACGGATGCCCGACTTCTTCACGGTCCAACCGCCCTTGGCGTATTCGCTGAACAAGTCCTGCGTCTTCTTGCAGGCGATGCAGTCCTTGTCGGCGTAGTCGAACAGGTTCGGTGCGTTCTGAGGGTCGAGGAGGGCACGATTCGACAGGTCAATGTAGAACTTGAGGAAGGCGATGGCGCCGGCCTCGGTGCGGGCCTTCGCGGCGGCCGGAACGTCAGCCGCTGCGGTCGCCGGGCCCGACGGCGAGGCGCTCGCCGACGGGGACGGGGCGCTTGGGCTCGCCGACGCGGACGCCGTCGGTGTCGGTGTCGGGCTCGCGCTCTGCGTCGGCTCGTCCTCGTCGCCGCATGCGGTGAGGCCGAGGGCGACGACGGCGAGCGTCACGGCAGCGCGCTGCCAAGAAGTGTTCACGGTGAGTCCCCCACCCGTCGGTGTCACTGGCTGGAAACGAGTCTATGGAAAACGGGCTTACCCGCGACCGGAGCTGTCCACAGGGGTGGGCGGACGGCATACGACGACTCGCGTGAGACTGTGCAAAGTGCATCGCATGAGCGACGGCCCACTGGACCGAACGTGCACTCTGTGCCCAGCGTGTCCTGCAACGGTTCCGCTCTGCCCAGCATTCTGCTTCCCTGTGGTCAACACGCACACAAGGAGGTGGGCCATGTTCGAAGAAGGCCAGCTGTACTCGCCCGTGACCCGGCACGAGGACGGGACCGTCGAGGTCCACCTGAGCGACAACCACCCCGGACGCAACGACCCCGCCTACATGGCCCGACGCGGTGAGATCGCCGGCGCGGCCCTGTCCTGGACCCGCGGCGAGCCGATCCCGGTCATCGACTACACCGACGCCGAGCACGACATCTGGCGGACGGTCAGCGCGGAGCTGGCGCCGAAGCACGAGAAGTACGCGCACAGCGAGTACCTCGCCGCCAAGCACGCCCTGCGCCTGCCGACCGAGCACGTCCCGCAGCTGCACGAGGTGAGCGAGCGGCTCGAGCCGATCACCGGCTGGACCTACATCGCCGCGCCCGGACTCGTGCCGCTGCGTGACTTCTACGGCGACCTGGGCAGCCGGACGTTCAACTCGACGCAGTACCTCCGTCACGGCAGCCAGCCGCTCTACACGCCGGAGCCGGACATCATCCACGAGGTCATCGGACACGGGAACCAGCTCGCGTCACCACGATTCGCGCGGATCACCGAGGCCGCCGGCCAGGCGTCGCTGCGCCTCGAGACCGACGAGGCGATGAAGTTCGTCGCCGACGTCTTCTGGTTCTCGATGGAGTTCGGCGTCATGCGCGAGCACGGCGAGGTCAAGGCCTACGGCGCCGGGATCCTCAGCAGCTATGGCGAGATGGACGAGTTCGCACACATGGAGCTGCGCGCGCTCGACCTCGCCGACATGGGCACGCTCAACTACGACATCACGCAGTACCAGCCGGTGCTCTTCTGCGCCGACGGGCTCGACGAGCTCGAGGGTGTCGTCGGCGAGTTCTTCGAGACGGTCGACGACGACCTCGCCGCGAAGCTGCGGGCCGAGGCGGTCGAGCGCGGTCTCGTCGAGGCCGGCTGACCCCGCCGTCCCCTAGCCCGTCCGACTTCTTGCGCAGGAGCGACACCCGAGGACCTGATCGAGGTCCTCGGGTGTCGCTGTTGCGCAATCAGTCGGGTGCAGTCACCGGGTGTCGCGGGTGAGCCCGGGCGTCACCACTGGTGGGCGACGTCGATCACGAGCCGGCTCGTGCCGGTTGCGGTGTCGTTGAGGGTGAAGACCCGGAACGGCAGCCGGGCGCGCACACCGAGACCGACGGTGCTCTGACCCTCGAAGAAGCCGGCCCACTTCACGTCGCGGAAGGTCGTGAACCCGGTGACGTTGGGCATGGCCGGAGGGGTCGTCCAGCGCGTTGCGCGGTCGACGATCTGGAACTTGGCCCCACCGGCGAGCGGCACGGGGAAGCCCGAGCCGTCCTGGACGACCTGAGAGACGTAGCGGACGTCGTAGCCCGACGCCGGACCACGGTGGTCGATGACGAGCCGGTCGAAGCAGGCGTGACGGCCGGCCCGGACGGCGGTGAGGGCGGGGGAGCGGCTCACCGACGACGACTTGGCGAGCGATCCCCACGTGATGCCGCAGTAGGGGGCGGCAGAGGCACTCGTCGCGCCGACGGCGGCGGGTGCGGTGGCGGCGGCGAGGCCCACGGCGAGGGCGGCGGCGCTGCGGCGGACGATCTTGCGGTGCATGGTGTCCTCCTCGGGTTGGTGCTACCGGGAAGACGCGTATGCCGTCCTTCCCGGTTGACATGGAGAGGAGCGTTGGGTGCTCCGCCAGATACAGGCCGCCCAAGGCCCGGGTCTCGCGCACTGCGGGGACCGGCATACCGCGGGTCGGGAGCGAACGGCATTCCGCGGGTCGGGGGCAAACGGCATACGCAGCAGGGGGCGGCGACTTCGGGTGGCAAGGTCGCACCTCGCTCCACAAACGTTCCCGCCCGAAGTGCGAGGAACGCACTTCGGGCGGGAAAGGTGGGACTGCCGAGGGCAGCCCGGGTCAGGCCGAGGGGCTCAGTGGTCGAGCGCCTTCGCGACCCCGTGACCGGTGAGGGAGCGGACCTCCATCTCGGCGTACTTCTGCGCGTTGTACTCCGAGCTCGTCACGGTGCCGAGCCAGCCGAGGAAGAAGGCCAGCGGGATCGTCACGAGCCCCGGGTTGTCGAGCGGGAACCACGAGAAGTCGATGTCGGGGTTCGTGATCATCGACGGGCTCACGGTGGTGCCGGGGAGCGGGGCCTTGCCCGACACGACCGGGCTGAAGATGATGAGCCCGATCGTCGAGATGAGACCGCCGTAGATCGACCACAGCGCCCCGCGGGTGTTGAACCGCTTCCAGAACAGCGAGTAGAGGATCGTCGGCAGGTTGGCCGAGGCCGCGACCGCGAAGGCCAGCGCCACGAGGAACGCGATGTTCTGGCTCTTGGCGAACATGCCACCGAGGATGGCGATGACACCGATCGCGACAGCGGAGATGCGGGCGACCCGGACCTCGTTGTCGGAGGTGGTCTCACCCTTCTTGATGACCTCCTTGTAGATGTCGTGCGCGAAGGTCGCGCTCGCCGTGATCGTCAGACCGGCGACGACCGCGAGGATCGTCGCGAAGGCGATGCCGGAGACGATGCCGAGGAACGGGCTGCCACCCAGCTCGTAGGCGAGGAGCGGGGCGGCGGCGTTGGCCTTGCCGGGCGCCTTGTTGATCTCCTCCGCGCCGACGAGGGCGCCGGCGCCGTAGCCGACGACGAGAGTGAGCAGGTAGAACCCGCCGATGAGCCAGATGGCCCACTCGACCGACTTGCGCGCCTGCTTGCTCGTGGGCACCGTGTAGAAGCGCTGGAGCACGTGCGGGAGACCGGCGGTGCCGAGGACGAGGGCGAGCGACAGCGAGATGAAGTCGATCTTCGTCGTCGTGTTGACGCCGTACTTCACGCCCGGCTCGAGGAGCTTCTCGCCGACCTTGCTGTTGTTCTGGATCGCGGCGTCGAAGAGGCCCGAGAGGTTGAAGCCGTACTTGCCGAGGACCCAGACAGTCATGATCGCCGTGGCCGCGATGAGCAGGACGGCCTTGATGATCTGCACCCAGGTCGTGCCGCGCATGCCGCCGATGAGGACGTAGGCGATCATGACGATGCCGACGACGGCGATGACGATGTTCTGCGCGCCCTCGCCCTCGACGCCGAGGAGCAGCGACACGAGGCCACCGGCGCCGGCCATCTGGGCGAGCAGGTAGAAGAAGGACACGGCGAGCACCGAGGTGGCCGTCGCGATGCGGACCGGACGCTGCTTGAGGCGGTAGGACAGGACGTCGGCCATCGTGAGGCGGCCGGTGTTGCGCATGAGCTCGGCGACGAGCAGGAGCGCGACGAGCCAGGCGACGAGGAAGCCGATCGAGTAGAGGAAGCCGTCGTAGCCCTGGAGGGCGATGGCGCCGGCGATGCCGAGGAACGACGCGGCCGAGAGGTAGTCGCCTGCGATGGCGACACCGTTCTGGCGACCGGAGAAGCCGCCGCTCGCGGTGTAGAACTCGCCGGCGCTCTTCTTGCCGCTGGCGAGCCTGACGATGACGACGAGGGTGACGAGGACGAAGCCCGCGAAGATGGCGATGTTGAGGGCGGGGGAGCCGACCGAGGTCGCCTCGACGGGCACGGCGGCGGGGATGAGGGAGGTCATGGCTCAGTGCTCCTTCACGCCGTCGAGCTTCGCGCCGATGGCGTCCGCCAGCGGGTCGAGCTCGCGGTTGGCCCAACGGGCGTAGATGAACGTGATCGCGAACGTCGTGACGAACTGGCCGAGCCCGAACAGGAGGCCGATGTTGATGTTGCCGACGACCTTGGTCCCCATGAAGCCGGGGGCGAAGGTGGACAGCAGGACGTAGACGAAGTACCAGACGAGGAAGAAGGCGGTCATGGGGAAGACGAAGCCGCGGAACTTCCTGCGCAGCGCCTGGAACTCGTCGGTGGTCTGCATGGCGACGTAGGGGTCCTCGTCGCCACGGATGCGAGCGTCGTTGCTCACGTGCACCTCCAGTGGTGTCGGTCCCGGGCGTGCCGGGTTCGCCTCACACTGTCGAGGAGCCGGTATGCCGTGCGCGAGCCTGCCGCACCCGCCTCTCGGCAGGCGGGTGCCCGGCCTCGGTCGGTGGCGCAGGTCACGTCGCGCGGGTGCGCCCAGCGGCAGGTGAGGCGCGGCGAGCGGTCGGGGCGCGAGCGTCACGCCCTGGTGGGACGGCATACGTGCAGGTCGTCCGGGGCGTGGGGTTGGATGTGCGGGTGGAGAAGCAGGGGCCAGGGCTGGGACGGGACATGGTGCTCGTCGAAGTGCCCTTCGCGGACGAACGGGTGCAGCGGCTCGTCGAGGAGGTGCAGGCGCACTACGTCGCGATCTACGGCGGGCCGGACGAGTCGCCGGTGGACCCGCTGCAGTTCAGCGCGCCGCGGGGGGTGTTCGCCCTCGGGCTGCTGGGTGACGAGCCGGTGGCGATGGGCGGCTGGCGGTGGCGGCCCGAGCTCGACGAGCGCTTCGACGGGGACCGGGTGGCCGAGGTCAAGCGGATGTTCGTGTCGACGCCGGTGCGCGGGCGCGGCTTCGCGCGGCGGCTCCTGGCGCACCTCGAGTCGACGGGCGCCCAGGTCGGGGTGCAACGCCTCGTGCTCGAGACGGGGACCATGCAGCCCGACGCGATCGCGCTCTACGAGGCGTCCGGCTACGAGCGGGTGGAGCCGTTCGGGCACTACGCGAACTCGCCCTACGTGCGGTGCTTCGGCAAGCACCTTGGGAAGGGCGCCGGCCTCAGCTGAAGTGGGTGACGAGCTCGCGCCACGTGGCCTCGGGTGCGGTGCCGGTCGGGAAGCGCCCGTCGAGCTCGAGGACGACCATGCCGTGGACCGCGGCCCAGAGCGCCTGTGCCCGGTGCGGTTCGCCGGTCGCCTCGAAGAACGGGCTGCCCGACCACTCCTCGAGTCCCGGCGGCAGGGCCTGGCGGTCGAGCCATCCGCTCGTCGCGAGCCGGTAGAGCTGCGGGTTGTCGGCGGCGACGTCGCGGTAGCGACGGACGAGCGTCGAGACGGTCGTCACGGGTCGCACCGCCTCGCCGAACTCCTTGAGCGCCAGGGCGATGAGCTGGGTGCGGAGCGCGTCCTTGCTCGCGAAGTGCTTGTAGAGCGAGGGCGCCGCGATGCCGAGCTCATCGGCGAGCGTGCGCATCGTCAGGGTCTGCCAGCCCTCGCGCTCGAGGACCGCGCGGGCGGCCGCGAGCACCTCGCGCGCGCGTGCTGTCAGCAGGCGCGCGGGGTCCAGCTCGGGAGGGCAGGTCACCGGCCGAGGGTAGCGCCGGCCTCGGTGCGGTCCCGGAGCGCGTCGTTCATCGCGGCGAAGTCGTCACCCACGTCGATCGCGCCTCCGAGGAACGGAACGAGGACGCCGGCGAAACGCTCGCTCTGGGTGAGGCGGGTGCCGACCGTCCCGTCCGGGAGGGTCAGTGCCTCGAGCGTGAAGGCGTGCTCGCCGTCGAGAAGACCTGGAACGAGCACCCGCCCGAGCCAGCGCAGCTCGCGCCCGGGGTCGGCCGCGAGAACGCTCGGGGTGAACGTCATCACGCTGCCCCTCGCCGGCGTGATGGTGACCGTCAGCCGGCCGCCGGTCTCGACCGGTCCGCTCACCTCGCGGATGAAGGGGTTCCACTGCCCGTATGCCGTGAAGTCGGTGAGCGTCGCCCACACCTCGTCGGGTGTGGCGGCGATGTCGACGGACCGCTCGACCCGGTGCTCGCGGTGGAGCAGGGCGGCGGCCAGCCCCGCGACGCCGAGGACGGCGGTGGCGACGAGGGCGATGCGTCGGACGGACATGTTCTCTCCTGGTGTGGGGATAGCCTTCGGTGGCATGGGCTAACGTTGTTAGCCCCGCTTTAGGCTAACAACGTTAGCCGCGCAAGGGGCGGCATGATGGGCGCCGTGCGCGCCCTCGTGAAGACCAGTGCCGGTCCCGGACTCGAGCTCGTCGACGTCCCCGAGCCGGAGTGCGGTGAGTCCGACGTCAAGATCCGGGTGCTGCGGGCCGGGCTCTGCGGGACCGACCTCCACCTCGAGCAGTGGGACGACTGGGCGGCCTCGGTCGTCAATGCCCCGATGACGATCGGGCACGAGTTCTACGGCGAGGTCGTCGAGGTCGGCTCGCTCGTCGACCACGTCGCGGTGGGGGACCGCGTCTCGGGCGAGGGCCACCTCATCTGCGGCAACTGCCGCAACTGCCGCGCCGGCCGTCGCCACCTCTGCATCAAGACCGTCGGCGTGGGGGTCAACCGCGACGGCGCCTTCGCCGACTACGTCGTCATCCCGGCGATGAACGCCTGGGTGCAGCCCGCCGACCTCGACCCCGACCTCGGCGCGATCTTCGACCCGCTCGGCAACGCGACGCACACGACGCTGCAGTGGCCGGTCATCGGCGAGGACGTCGTCGTCACCGGCGCCGGGCCGATCGGCGTCATGGCCGTCGCGATCGCGCGTCACGCCGGCGCGCGCCGGATCGCGGTCACCGACATGTCTCCCTCGCGGCTCGAGCTCGCGCGCGGTGCCGGCGCCGACCTCTGTGTCGACGTGTCGCAGGGGCAGGACCTCGCCTGGGCCCAGAAGGAGCTCGGGATGCTCGAGGGCTTCGACATCGGCCTCGAGATGTCCGGCGCGCCCAAGGCCGTCGAGGACATGCTCGCGAACCTCAACCACGGAGCCCGGGTTGCGATGCTCGGCCTGCCCAAGGACCCCTACCCGATCGACTGGGGCCGGGTCATCACGCACATGATCACCATCCGCGGGATCTATGGCCGCGAGATGTTCGAGACCTGGTACCTCATGGGCTCGATGCTCGCGACGAGCCCGGAGCTGCGGCAGGCCGTGCAGTCGGTCATCACCCACCGCTTCCCGGCGGAGGAGTGGGCCAAGGGCTTCGAGGTGGCGCGCTCCGGCGAGTGCGGCAAGGTCGTCCTCGACTGGAGCTGAGCTCCCCGCGCGAGGTGACGGGACGGCATACGACGTCGGGAGTATGCCGTCCGCCTCCCGCCGAGGGCCGCTCCCGACCGCGACCGGTCCCTAGGCTGGCTCCATGCCGTGGGACCGCGACGCCGAGCGATGGGGTCCGCCGCGCCGGGTGCCACCGGGGGCATGGGTCGTCGGACCGGTCGTCGTGGCGCTCCTCCAGGTCGTCGGCAGCCTCGGAGCCTCGCGCGGACAGCCCGCGGCCCGCGACATCGACGCCCTCGGGGTGGCGCTGCTCCTCGTCGGCCCCGTGGCGCTCGCGCTCTCGCGCCGTTGGGCGGTGCCGTGCCTGGTCGTGTCCGGGCTCGCCGTCGCGGTGTGGCTCGCGCTCGGCTACCCCTACGGCCCCGTCTTCGCCGCGTATGCCGTGCTCACCGTCGTCGTCATCGCCCGCGGGGGTCGGTGGGTCGCCTGGTCCGTGGCCGGGATGGTCGTCGCCGGTCAGGCCCTGCGTGGCTGGGCGGCGCCCGGGACCGGATGGTCGTGGGCGGGCACGGCTGGTCTGCTCGCCTGGCTGCTCGTGGCGCTTGCGGTGGCCGAGGTCGTGCGGGGCCGGCGCGACCGGATGGTGGCGACCATCGCCGCGCGTCGCGAGGAGAGGCGACGGCGCGAGGGCGAGGAGCGCCTGCTCATCGCACAGGAGCTCCACGACGTCGTCGCCCACCACATGTCGCTCATCAACGTGCAGGCCGGTGTCGCCCTCCACCTCGCCGAGCGCCGGCCCGAGAGCGTCGAGCCCGCGCTGCGCGCGATCCGCGACGCGAGCAGCGAGGGGCTGGCCGAGCTCCGCTCGCTCGTCGACGTCCTGCGTGCCGACCACACCCCGGCGCCGCGCACCCCCGCCGTGCGGCTCGCCAGGCTCGGCGACCTCGTCGAACGCAGCCGCGTGGCCGGGCTCGAGGTCACCGTCGACCGGACCGGGAGCGTGGGTGAGGTGCCGGCGGCGGTGGACCTCGCGGCATACCGGATCGTCCAGGAGGCGATCACGAACGTCGTCCGGCACGCGCACGCGCGCCGGGCGACGGTCTCGCTCGACCACGGCGCCGACGCGCTCACCGTCGTCGTCGAGGACGACGGACGTGGTGCGGACCTCGACCGGGTCGCGGAGGGCGACGGGCTCGTCGGGATGCGCGAGCGAGCGAGGGCACTGGGTGGCAGCGTGGACCTCGACAGGTCGCCGCTGGGTGGGCTGCGGGTGACCGCCAGCGTGCCTGTGCGAGAGGGCAGCTCGACATGATCAGGGTGGTCCTCGCCGACGACCAAGTGCTGCTCCGCGCCGGCCTGCGGGCACTCCTCGACGCCGAGGACGACATCGAGGTCGTCGGCGAGGCGGGTGACGGGGCGGAGGCGGTGACGTTGGTGGAGGCGCTCGCCCCGGACGTCGTCCTCATGGACATCCGGATGCCCGGGACCGACGGGCTGGAGGCGACGCGCCTCATCGCCGCCGACGACGCGATGGCAGCGACGCGGGTCGTCATCCTCACGACCTTCGACCTCGATGAGTACGTCTTCGAGGCGGTGCGGATCGGGGCCAGCGGGTTCCTCGTCAAGGACGCCGAACCCACCGAGCTGCTGCGTGGCGTGCGAGCGGTTGCGGGTGGTGACGCACTGCTCAGCCCGGGCGTGACGCGGCGGCTCATCGGGGAGTTCGCCTCTCGCAGCCGCGACACCAGCGCGCCCGCGTCGCGCGAGCTCTCGCGGCTCACGGAGCGTGAGCGCGAGATCGTCGGCCTCGTCGGCGAGGGCCTCAGCAACGACGAGATCGCTGCCCGCCTCGTGGTGTCGCCGGCGACCGCCAAGACCCATGTGAGCCGGGCGATGGTCAAGCTCCACGCGCGCGACCGGGCGCAGCTCGTCGTGCTCGCCTACGAGTCAGGGCTGGTGCGGCCCGGCTGGACCCGGGACTGACGTACCTCCGGGGGAGGCCCGCGGGTGCCGCCCTGTGTGGGATTCGCCGGGGCTCCCCGGCGCGAAGGATCGGTGGAGTCAGCAACCCCCGAACCCAGGAGCCGTCATGAGCACCGTCCTCACCACCGCAGCAGCACTGCCCGTCCACGACGGGCGATGGGACGGACCCGGTCCGTGGTGGCCGATCTTCCCGTTCCTCTGGCTGCTCGTCATCGTCGGCGTCATCGTGGCTCTGCGCTTCACCGGGATGCGCCGCTGGCGTCGCCTCCACGCGGCCGACGGGATCCGCGCCGGCGAGGCTCGCCTGGCCGAGCGGTTCGCGGCCGGCGAGATCGACGAGCAGGAGTACGAGGCGCGTCGGGCCGTCCTCCGCCGGGGACAGCCGACCTGAGCCGTCCACCCGGCCACCCGTCAGGGTCGTGTATCTGGCGGGTGCCGGTGGGACTCTTGTAGGGCGGAGACCTCCAGCCGCGGAGGTCGAGGACGCAGGAGGGCTCATGAACGTCACGCCGTGGAGGACGACCTCGTCCGGAGCCGTGTCAGCGGCCGTCAAGGGGATCCAGTACCTGCTGCGGGCCCGTGGGCACGCCGTTGCGGCCGACGGCTCGTTCGGTCCGGCGACTCGGACCGCTGTCCGTGCCTTCCAGACGGCCTCGGGACTCGCGGTGGACGGCATCGTGGGACCCAACACATGGACGCGCCTGGTCGTCCCCACGAGCTCGGGCTCGACGGGAGACGCGGTCCGAGCGGTCCAGCAGTTCGGCCTGGTCTCCTCACCCGGCCTCGACCCGCTCGTCGTCGACGGGTCCTACGGGCCGCTCACGCGTGAGCGGGTCACCGAGGTCCAGCGACAGTGGGGCCTGACTCAGGACGGCGCCTCGGGCGAGGAGACGTGGTCCTTCCTCAGCACGTTCAGCCCCGGGCCGCGACCGTGGCCACTCGTCAAGCAGGGCGCGACCCAGGCGAGCAACTGGAGGGTGCGCGCGGCCCAGCACCTGCTGCGGGCGAAGGGGGCGACGATCACCGCCGACGGCAGCTTCGGGCCGGCGAGCGGCAACGCCATCCGGACCTTCCAGCAGTCGCTGCGTGCGACGTTCATCTCGACCACCGTCGGCCAGCTCGACTGGCCCGCGCTCATCGTGACGATCCGACCGGGCGACACGGGCGAGGCCGTGAGGGCTGCCCAGACCCTGCTCCCGGGTGGCCTTGCGGTCGACGGCTCCTTCGGACCGGCGACCGAGGCGGCCGTGCGCGACTTCCAGTCGATGTTCGTGCCGCCGGCCGACGGCATCGTGGGGCCGCACACGTGGCGCGTGCTCACCCAGCCTCTCTTCGAGTGAGCTCGACCCGACGGGTGATGCCGACCCGTTCGAGGAACGCCTCGTCGTGACTGACGACGACGAGCGCCCCCCGGTGGTTGGCGAGGGCGCTGACGAGCTGGTCGACGCTCGCGAGGTCGAGGTTGTTGGTCGGCTCGTCGAGCAGAAGCAGCTGAGGTGACGGCTCGGCCAGGAGCAGTGCGGCGAGAGCCGCCCGGAAGCGCTCTCCGCCGGACAGGGTGGACACGGCTCGGTCTGCTGCCCGGCCGCGGAAGAGGAAGCGTGCCAGCCGTGCGCGTCGCTCGTTCTCGCTCGTCGCGGGCGCGAACCGGGCGAGGTTGTCCACCACCGAGAGCGCGTCGTCGAGGACGTCGATGCGCTGCGGAAGCAGTCGCGCGGGCACCCTCAGGTCGACCAGCCCGGCAGACGGTGCGACGTCTCCCACGACGGTGTGGAGGAGGGTGCTCTTGCCCACGCCGTTGGGACCGACGAGCGCGACCCGCTCGGGTCCGCGGACCTCGAGGTCGACCGTGGCCCCGTTGCGCAGGACGACCTCGTCGAGGGTGAGGACGACCCGTGCGCCCGGGACCTCGGTACCCGGCAGGTCGACCTGGATGACGTCGTCGTCCCGCACGGCCTCCTCTGCGCGGGCCAGCCGCTGTTGTGCCCCGGCGAGCCGGTCCTCGTGGAGCCCGCGCTGCTTGCCCGCCGCCACCTCTGCCTTGCGCTTCCAGGCACCCATGACGATCCTCGGCTGGCCAGCGGACCTCGACACCTGCGAGCCGGACCGCTCGCGTCGCGCCAGCCTGTTGTGCGCGTCGGCCAGCTCACGACGCTGCCGCCGCACGTCAGACTCGGCCGTGCGCACGTCCCTCTCGGCTGCCTCCTGCTCACCCGCCACAGCCGCCACGTATGCCGTGAAACCGCCTCCGTGGGAGGTGATCTCGCCATGGTGGAGGTCAAGGATCTGGTCGACGTCCTCGAGCAGCCCGCTGTCGTGGCTCACGACGAGCAGGACCCCGGCGAAGGAGTCGACCGCCTGCCGGAGCCGGGCGCGGGCGGAGCGGTCGAGGTTGTTGGTGGGCTCGTCGAGGAGGAGCACGTCCGGCTCGCGCAGCAGCTCGGCGGCGAGACCGAGGAGCACCACCTCCCCGCCGGACATCTCGCCGACGTGTCGGTCGAGCCCGAGGCGCAACCCGAGGCGGTCAAGGAGGGCGGTGGCCCGCTCCTCGACGTCCCAGTCGTCACCGATCGTCTCGAAGTGGCGCTCGGCGACGTCGCCGGACTCGACGGCGCGCAGGGCCGCCCGGGTTGCGTCCATGCCCAGCACCGCGGCGACGGTGGAGTCGACGCGCAGGGTGAGGTCCTGCGCCAGGTAGCCGAGCGAGCCGGCATACCGGATCGTCCCGGACTGCGGGGTGAGGCGACCGGCGAGGAGCCGGAGGAGGGTCGACTTGCCCGACCCGTTGCGGCCGACCAGACCGAAGCGGCCCGGACCGAGCGAGAGGTCGAGGCCATCGAAGAGCGGCGACCCGTCGGGCCAGGCGAAGTGGAGGTCGGCGACGTTGAGGGACGAGGGCATGGTGGCTCCTGGGAGGGGTTGGCGAAGTCACTGAAGTGACAGGTCGGCAAGCCTCAGAGGAGCAACGTCCGGTCCGATCGTCGGGAGCAGGGCCGCGTCGACGCTCTCACGTCGTGCGCGTGGGCCGCAACGGGTTTTCGGACGCGCACGGCCGGTCGCGGTCAGCCGATGGAGGCTTGTGTCCAGGCGCCGCTCTGGGCGGTGCAGAAGTGGGTGACCGCGCCGCTCGCGAAGATCTGCTGCTGGGTTGCGTCCAGGTTCAGGGTCGTGCCGAGGTCCGCGAGGATCGCCTTGGCCGTGGGCTTGTCGGGCGTCGCCTCGAAGGTGGAGCAGACCTTCTTGGCGGCGGCCACGACCTCCTCGTCGCTGCGGTCGGCGAGCGGCGGGACGGCCTTCTTGAAGACGCCCGCCCACGTGTTGTCGGGGACGATGCCGCTGTTGCCCGGGGTGGCGGACTCGCTCGTGTCCGGGCCGGTCGAGGACGCCGACGCCGTCGGCCTGGCCGCGGTGTCGTCGGGCGACTCGGAGCCGCAGGCCGTGACGGACAGGGCCAGGGCGGCGGCAGCGAGCAGGGTCATGGGCGTGCGGCGTCGGGGCATGCCCGTGACGCTAGCCAGAGGGCGGCCGAGGCGCGACCCGGGGAGGTGGGCGAACGGCATACGCTCGGGGGTGCCCGCCACAAGCGCACAAGAAGAGGTATGCCGTGTACGGATCCGTGAAGGACGAGCTCGCCACGACGCTGACCGAGATCAAGGACGCGGGGCTGTGGAAGAGCGAGCGTGAGCTGACGACGCCGCAGTCCTCGCACGTCGGGACGAGCGGCGGTGAGGCGCTCAACTTCTGCGCGAACAACTACCTCGGGTTCGCCGACCACCCCGACGTCGTCGCGGCCTCGAAGGCCGCCCTCGACGAGTGGGGCTTCGGGATGGCGTCGGTGCGGTTCATCTGCGGGACCCAGACGCAGCACTCGAAGCTCGAGAACGCGCTGTCGGAGTTCCTCGGGACGGAGGCGACGATCCTCTACTCGTCGTGCTTCGACGCCAACGGAGGTGTCTTCGAGGTGCTCTTCGGCGCCGACGACGCCATCATCAGCGACGAGCTCAACCACGCGTCGATCATCGACGGGATCCGGCTGTCGAAGGCGGCGCGCTACCGCTACAGGAACGCCGACATGGCCGATCTGCGGGCTCAGCTCGAGGCTGCGGTCGCGGCGGGGGCGAAGCGCAAGGTCATCGTTACGGACGGCGTGTTCTCGATGGACGGGTTCTTCGCGCCGCTCGACGAGATCTGCGACCTGGCCGACGAGTTCGAGGCGATGGTGCTCGTCGACGACTCGCACGCCGTCGGGTTCGTCGGCGAGGGTGGGCGAGGGACGCCGGAGAAGTTCGGCGTCATGGACCGCGTCGACATCATCACGGGGACGCTCGGCAAGGCGCTCGGTGGGGCGTCCGGCGGCTACGTCGCCGCGCACCAGGAGATCGTCGACCTGTTGCGGCAGCGCTCGCGCCCCTACCTCTTCTCGAACTCGGTGGCACCCGGTGTCGTGGCGGGCTCGCTCAAGGCGCTGGAGCTGGTCGAGTCGTCGGCGTCGGCGCGGGATGCGTTGTCGGAGAACACCGTTCTCTTCCGGGCGCTCATGGAGGAGGCCGGGTTCGAGCTGTTGCCCGGGTCGCACCCGATCACGCCGGTGATGTTCCCCGGTGAGGACGGTGCCCGGCTCGCGGGGCAGATCGCGGACCGGATGCTCGCAGACGGCGTCTATGTCATCCCGTTCTCCTTCCCGGTGGTGCCGCGCGGCAAGGCGCGGATCCGGGTGCAGCTGTCGGCGGCGCACTCCGAGGAGGACGTGCGGCGGTGCGTCGATGCGTTCGTCGCGGCCCGGGTTGCCGTGGGCTGATCGGACGCAGCCGTGTGGTGCAGCCCCTGATGCGTGCGCCGGGGAGGTCGCCCCGCCACCTCGCTGGATTCGCTCTTGGGCCGTCCAAGCTCAGTCGGGAACGCGGGAACGGGCCAGGTGCACCCGCTCGGGGGTGTGGAGCCGCACCATGACGCGCCCGGTGTCGCGCGGCACCGAGCCCGGGGTGGCCAGCGAGACGATGACGGCCGTCGCGAAGGCGAGCGGCGTGCACCAGGCCGCCGGGTTGGCGAGCAGGGCCTCGGTCCACCCAGACGTCGGCCCGCCGAGGTAGGTCGTCACCGCGGCCGAGGTGGACGCCACCGACCCGACGACGAGGCCCGCCACGGCGCCGGCCCGGGACAGCCGCCGCCACCACACGCCGAGGATGAGCAGCGGGGCGAACGTCGCCGCTGCGAGGGAGAAGGCGAACCCGACCGTCGTCGCGATGCCGATCTGCTCGACGAACCTCGCCACGACGAACGGCACGACGACCGCCCCGACCGCAGCAAGCCGAAAGCCGCCGAACCCGAACGCGTCACCGCCGGTGAGCCGGGCCAACCGCGGCCGCAGGAACTCCTGGTGCAGCACGCCGGTCACCGACATCGCCAGCCCGGAGGCGGTTGAGAGAAGCGCCGCGAACGCCCCACCTGCGAGCATCGCCGTGAGCACGTCTCCGCCGACGCCGTCGACCACCCGACCCGGCAGCTGGATGACGATCGTGTCGGAACGCACGCCCTCGGGGAGCGACGGCAGATGCAGCCGGCCGAGGACGGCATACACGGGAGGCCAGAGGTAGAACGCTCCGAGCAGCGCGACGACCGAGACGGTCGTGCGCCGGGCCGCGACGCCGTCGGGGTTGGTGTAGAAGCGGACGAGCACGTGCGGCAGCCCCATCGTCCCCAGGCAGAGCGCGAGCATCATCGAGAAGGTGCGGTAGTAGGGGTGGTCGTCAGGGGACCGTGCGGCGAACGGCTCCCACCACCCCTCGCGCACGGTGGGCACGCCTCCGCCGGAACGCATCCAGAGCGCGAGGAGCACGAACGCAGGCACGGCGAGGCAGGTGAGCTTGATCCAGTACTGCATCGCCTGGACGAAGGTGATCGAGCGCATGCCGCCGGCGCCGACGGCCACCGCGACGACGACCGCGACGAGCAGCGACCCGACCCACTGCGGCGCACCGGTGACGAGCGCCAGCGCCAGTGCGGCCCCCTGGAACTGGGGCACGAGGTACATCCACCCGATCGCGACGACGAGCACCGCCGCGAGCCGTCGCACGAGCACCGACCCGAGCCGCGCCTCGGCGAAGTCCGGCAGCGTGTAGGCCCCCGACCGCCGCATCGGCGCCGCAACCATGACGAGGAGCACGAGGTAGCCGAGGGTGTAGCCGACGGGCAGCCACAGCAGGTCGACGCCCTGGTCGTAGATGAGCCCGGCGACGCCGAGAAAGGAAGCGGCAGAGAGGTACTCACCCGAGATGGCGCTCGCGTTGAGCCGCGGCGAGACCGTGCGGCCGGCGACGTAGAAGTCCGACGTGCGGCGCGACAGCCGCAGCCCCAGCCCGCCGACGACGACCGTCGTCACGCAGACGAGCGCGACCGCGAGGACCGAGAGCGTGTCAGACACGACTGCCCCCACCCGGCTCGGGCGAGCCCGACTCGACGATGTCGGCGAACTCGGCCTCGATCCGCTCGGCCTGCCGGACGTAGCCGCGCGCGAGCAGCCACGCCGCGGGATAGACAAGCACCCCGAGCACGACCCACGCGAGCGGCAGCCCGCCGATCGACATCGACCGGGTCGCCGGCAGCAGCGCGAGCAGGATCGGGAACCCGCCGAGCGCCAGCGCCATGAGGCCCAGCACGGTGAGCCCGAGCCGCAGCTGCGCGCGCCGCAGCCCGTCGAGGTAGACGTCGCCCAGGCCGGTCTGCTCGTCGAGGTCGCTCGCGAGCACCTGGCTGCGCGCGCGGGTCGCCGGCAGCGCCGACCGCCGCGAGCTCGTCACCCGCACCCGCGCCGGCACGCCGGAGCGCTCCGGGCTCATGCAGTCCCGTTGCCGGGTCGCCGCAGCAGGACCTCACGCAGCTCGCGGGTATGCCGTCTGCTCACCTGGAGCTCGACGTCGCCGACGGCGACCGAGCACCTCCCGTGGTCCATGCGCACCTCGGTGACGTGGGGGAGGGCGACGAGGGTGGAGCGGTGGATCCGGATGAACCCGTGCCGGCCCCAGCGCTCCTCGAGGACGGCGAGCGGAATCCGCACGAGGTGGCTGCCGTGGGCGGTGTGGAGGCGGGCGTAGTCGCCGGAGGCCTCGACCCATCGGATGGAGGAGCGCGAGACGAAGCGGGTGATCCCGCCGAGCTCGACGGGAATGGTCTCGTCCTCGGCAGGCGTGCTCTCCACGGGCGAGGTGCCCGCCGGGCCGCCCCGCCCGGCCGGGCCGGTAGTCGCGTGGGTGTCCCCCGCAACGGGGGCGGCCGGCATACCGGCCTCGTCCTGCTTGGCCACGACGCGACGCACGGCCTCCGCGAGGCGTTCCCCGCGAACCGGCTTCATGACGTAGTCGGTCGCCGCGAGGGCGAAGGCGTCGACGGCGTGCTGCTCGTGGGCGGTGACGAAGACGAGCTGCGGCGGCGAGGCGAAGCGGGCGAGGACCCGGCCGAGGGCCATGCCATCGAGGCCCGGCATCGAGATGTCGCTGAAGATGACGTCGATGTCATGGTCCTCGAGGACCTGGAGGGCCTCGGTGCCGCTCGAGGCGGTGATGACCTCGGCGATGCGGTCGTCGGAGCCGAGGAGATAGCTCACCTCGGACAGCGCAGGGAGCTCGTCGTCGACGACGAGGGCCCGGAGGCTGCCGGCAATGGCCATGCTCAGAGGATAACGAGCAGGTGGGCGTGCCGAGGCGGGTTGCTCCGGCCCGTTGGCGAGGCCCGCTCGTGCTCAGTCGCTGTGGACGCCCGGTGCGTACTTCGGCACCCGGAAGCTCACCTTGGTCCCGGCACCGACCGCGGTCTCGACGACGAGCCCGAACTCGTCGCCGTAGACCTGCCGCAGCCGGGCGTCGACGTTGCCGAGGCCGACCGAGTCGGCGCGCGACTGGCCGTCGAGGATGCGCTGCACCGACTCCGGCGACGCGCCCACCCCGTCGTCGTCGACCGAGATCTCGGCCTCGGAGCCCTGGTCCGAGGCGGTGATCGTCACGTGCCCGACGCCCTCCTTGGTGGCGAGGCCGTGGCGGACGGCGTTCTCGACGAGTGGCTGGACGGCGAGGTAGGGAACGCGCACCGGCAGCACCTCGGGTGCGACGAGCAACGAGACCTGGAGCCGCTCGCCGAACCTGGCCTGCTCGAGCACGAGGTAGCGCTCGACGTTGCGCAGCTCCTCCGCCAGCGTCGTGAACGGGCCTCCCTGACGCAGTGCGTAGCGGGTGAAGTCGGCGAACTCGAGGAGCAGCTCGCGCGCCCGCTCCGGGTCGGTGCGCACGAACGAGGCGATCGCCCCGAGCGAGTTGTAGATGAAGTGCGGGCTGATCTGGGCCCGCAGCGCCCGCAGCTCGGCCTCCATCGCTCGCGTGCGGGCGCGGCCCAGCTCGGCGACGTCGAGCTCGGCCGAGACCCAGCGGGCCAGCTCGCCGGTCGCCCGTGCCAGACCTGCGGACGCCGTCGAGGCGTATGCCGTGAGCGTCCCGACGACCCTCTCGTCGGCGAGGAGCGGTGCGGTGACGGCCGTCCGGATCGGACAGTCGGGGTCGGCGCAGGTGATGACGTCGGGTCCGAGGACGGTGGGCGCGCCCGAGGTGCGGGTGGCGCCGGCATGCTCGTGCGCCTGGTCCGCATGGTGGTCGCCGGGGCCGGTCCACGAGAGCAGCCCCGCGCTGTCGCACACCGCCACCGAGGTGGCGCCGAGGATGGCGAGGAGGTGCTTGCCGGCGCTCGACGCGGACTCGGGAGTGAGGCCGTCGGCGAGGTGGCGCGAGGCGAGCGAGGCGGTGTGGAGGGTCGAGTAGGTCACTCGGTCGACGGTGGAGAGGAACCCACGTCGCCGACCGCGACCCGCTGCCCACAACCCCAGCCCGAGGAGCACCATGGCGCCGGCCACGACGACGGCCGTGGGCACGTGGAAGGTCGGCGACATGGCGCAAGGCTAGGGCGTGGAGCGCTTGGCCACACCGGGCACGGTGTGCGGGGCCGGACGGCATACGCTCACCGTCATGAGCGAGTTCGACGACGCCCTGACCATCACCGACGGACGGGTCGAGCTCACCGACGGCTGGGTCATCGGCGAGGCGGTCAACGGCGGGCTCCTCATGTCGCTCGCGACCAAGGCCGCCTCCGACGCGCTCGACGCCGCGGGCTCGCACGCCGACCCGGTCGCGTTCAGCACGACCTTCCTCCACGCCGCGCAGCCCGGCGCGGCGACGGTCGAGACCGAGATCCTGCGCACCGGCCGCTCGTTCTCCACCGCCGAGGTGACGGTTCGGCAGGGCGAGACGGCGGCCCTGCGCCACAGCGCGACCTTCGCCGATCTCGACCGCAACAGCGAGCCGGTCCACCTCCAGGAGGCGCCGCCCGAGCTGCCCGACCCCGAGGTCTGCGCGCCGGCGGCGCGCGGGGGCTTCGCCGAGAAGATCCGGCTCCTCGACCGCCTCGACATGCGCATCGACCCGGCGACGGTCGGATGGGCGCTCGGACAGCCGGCGCGCGACGGTGAGATGCGGGCGTGGATCCGGTTCGCCGACGGGCGCGAGCCCGATGCCCTGTCGTTGCCGTTCTTCCTCGACGCGATGCCGCCGGTGACGTTCACCTTCGGCGCGCTCGGGTGGGCGCCGACCATCGCCTTCTCCGGCCACGTCCGCTCCCGTCCCGCGCCGGGCTGGCTCCGGATGCGGATCACGACGCGCAACGTCATCGGCGGGCTCTTCGAGGAGGACGCCGTCGTCTGGGACTCGCGGGGAGCCGTCGTGGCCCAGTCGCGCCAGCTCGCCGGAGTCCGTATGCCGGCCGCACCCGAGAGCGCCTGAGGCGGGTTTCGTTGTCGGACAGCACTGCCCGGATCGTCGAGTCCGTCCAGGCCCTCGCCGCACTGCCCGGCGTGGGAGAGAAGGTCGACGCCGCCCGGGAAGCCTGCACCCAGCTCCGATGGCACAACGCGCTGCGCCGCCGCATCCCCGAGGCGGCGGCCGAGTCGCGGGTCCGCGGGGCGCGTGCGAGCGGCGAGCTCGACGGTGCCCGGCTCTCGGTCGAGATCGTCCGCGACCTCATGCGGGGTGCGGTGACGTGGCACGACGACCCCGACCCCGTCGAGCAGGTCATGCGCGGCGTCATCGCGGCCACCGCCGAGACCGAGCGCCTCGGGCCGGTCGTCCTCAACGCGCCGATGCAGGCCCTCGCGCGGCTCCACACGGCCGCGGCGGCGGGGCTGGTCCCCGACTCCGAGCTCGGCCGGCCGAGGCTCGACGGCGAGGACTGCCGTGAGTTCGTCGAGATCGGCGACGCGCCACCGGCCGCACAGGCGCGCGAGCGGCTGCGCGGCATCGTCGCCGTGCTGGCGGCCGCGCCCTCGCTGCCGGTTCCGGTCGTCGCCGCCCTCGCCCACGCCGAGATCGTCACGGCGCGACCCTTCACCCGGGGCAACGGTGTCGTCGCCCGGGCCGTCGAGCGGGCCGTCATCCAGGCCGGCGGTCTCGACCCGACCGGCGTCGCGGTGCCCGAGATGGGGCACGGCACGGGAGGTGGGCCGGCCTACCTCGGTGGGCTCACGGCATACGCGCGGGGTGACGCCGCAGGCGTCGGTCTGTGGCTCACGCACTGCTGCGACGCGATCGTCGCCGGGGCCGCGGAGGGCGAGCGGATCGCAGATGCGGTCCTCGCCGGCCGCCTCACCTGAGGATTTGTCAAGTCTTGTCGTCGCTCCCGCGGGGGAGTAGACAGGGTGCATCGGGCAGGCCCGAAGGGAACCGCCCGGTCGAAGAACAACCGCGAGACACGACGGGTACCCACGCGCGGGCAGTCCACTGATGGACCGGTCCGTCCGGGCTCGACCCGGTACGACGGCGAGGAATTTGCACGCTTGGTCGCCCCGAGTGCTCGCGGCGGATGACGCCCCTCTGGTAGGGGCGTCATCGTTGCCGTCCGCCGTCGTGACTACCCGCTGACCAGATTTGTCGACTTTTGGTGGTTCGTCTTGCACGGGCACGAGCGATGGGCAACGATGGATGCATCGCTCCCCTTCGGGGTCGTAGCGAAGGGTGGTCCGGCTTCTCCCCCCCGGAGCCTGGCCCACCCGACGGCCCCGGTCCTCCCCCCGACCGGGGCCGTCGCCTTTCCCGGCGGCTCTTGTCCACAGCCCCCGTATGCCGTCCGCTGCGTCCACAGATCGGTGGCCGTGGGTGGTGGTCGGCTGCTCGGGCGGGGAGCGTCGTCGCATGACTTCTTCTTCCACGTCCCCCTCGCCGGCGCGGGCGACCCCCCTCGTGGTGGTGCTGGGGGCGAGCGGCGGGCTCGGCGCGTCGTCGTGGTCGGCGGCGCTCGCCCGCCGGCTGGCGCTGCACCTCGGGTCGTGCGTCCTCATCGACGGGGACGTGCGCGGTGGCGGGCTGGACATGACGTGCGGGACCGAGCACGTGCCGGGGCTGCGGTGGCCCGACCTCGCCCGGCTGCGTGGGCGGACGGCGGGTGCGCGGCTCGTCGCGGCGCTTCCCCGCGGGGAGGTGGCGCTGCTCTCGGCCGGTGGTGACGGGGCGCTCGTTCCGGACGCGGCCGTGCTCGACGTCGTCGACTCGATGCTCGAAGAGGTGCCCGTCGTGCTCGACGGGCGCGCGTTCGCATCCGTGACGCCGGCGCTGGTGGCGCGGGCGGCGGCGGTGCACGTAGTTCTCGGGCTCCGTGCGAGACAGCTGGCGGACGCGGGGGCCGTCCTGGGCTCGGTGCTGAATGTGGTCGGCTCGGACGGGGGTTCGGTGGCTGGTGCGCGGGTGGGCGTCGTGACGCGGGCCAGCCGAGGGCTCTCATCGCAGGTGGCCGAGGTCGTCGAGCACCTCGGTGTCCCTCACCTCGCCCACGTGCGCAACGACGCACGGGTGCGCCGGGACGGCGAGCGCGGCGAGTGGCCCGGGCTGGCCGGCCCCCTGCGCGACACGGCGGACGGCGTCGCCCTCGACCTCGTCGAGGATCTCGACCGCGAGGCGGCATGAGCGAGGGAACGCTGCACTGGCCGGGTGTCGAGGAGGCGATCCGCGATGGGAGGGCCCCGGACGCCGGGGTCATCGCCGAGCTCACCGGCGGAGTCGTCGCGCTCGGCTCGCGCGGTGCTGCCGTCGAGGGCGAGCGGCTGCGTGAGCGGGTGCTGGGCTTCGGCCCGCTCGAGCAGTGGGTGGGCGCGGCCGAGGTGACCGACATCCTCGTCAACGGTGACGGATCTGTGTGGGTCGACCGCGGCAGTGGGGTCGAGGGGACGGGGCAGGTGCTCATGGCGTCCGACGCCCGGGCGCTCGCGACGCGGCTGGCCGGGCTCGCCCGTCGCCGGCTCGACGAGGCTCAGCCCTGGGTCGACGCCGTCCTTCCCGGTGGCGTGCGGCTGCACGCAATCCTCCCGCCCCTGGCCGAGCACGGCACCCACCTCAGCCTGCGACTGGCCCGTCGGCAGCCCGTCGGGGTCGAAGGACTGCGCCGGCTCGGCTCGGTGGGCGGAGAGATGGCCTCGGCACTGTCGAGAATCGTCGCCGCACGCCTGTCGTTCCTCGTGGTCGGTGGCACCGGTGCAGGCAAGACGACCGTGCTGGGTGCCCTGCTCGCCGACTGTGCGCCCGACCAGAGGATCGTCGTCGCCGAGGACGTGCGCGAGCTCGAGCCGTCGCACCCCCACGTCGTCCGGCTCCAGGGCCGGAGCGCCAACGTCGAAGGTGCCGGGGCGGTGACCCTCGTCGACCTCGTGCGACAGGCGCTGCGCATGCGTCCGGACCGGCTCGTCGTGGGCGAGGTGCGAGGCGCCGAGGTGCGCGAGCTGCTCGCGGCGCTCAACACCGGCCACGACGGGGGAACGGGCACCCTTCACGCCAACGGTCTCGACCGGACGCCGGCGCGCATCGAGGCGCTGGGGGCGCTCGCCGGTCTCGACCGCGACGCGGTGCATGCCCAGCTGCGGGGTGCGGTCGACGTCGTCGTCGAGGTGGGCCGCGTGGGTGGTGGACGCGTGGTGCGTGCGATCGGGGTGACCCGCTGGACGGGTTCGGAGGTCGTCATCGACGAGGCGCTGGTGCGGGAGGGGCCACGCGATGGGTGCATCGGAGCGGGGCAGGGGTGGGTGGACGATGTGAGGCGCGGTCCGGGAGCGGATCGACTGGAGGAGATGCTGCGGGAGCGGGGCACATGACCGTCCTCGCTGGTGTGCTTCTCGTTGTCGCGTTCCTCGTGTGGCCCGCGCGGGACCCGCTGACCCGGGCTTCGGTGTCGCGGGCCCCGGTGTCGCGAGCTCTCGGTGCCGGACCGGCGACCGGTCCTGACGGCAGAGCCACAGCGGGAGGTGCGACTGCGTCGACGGGTGACCGGCTGCGACGACTGCTGCGTCGGCAGGTACGCCTCGGCCGAACGCGCCAGCGCTGGGCGGCCGACTTCGCCGAGCTCGCAGCCGTCGGCCTGGACGCAGGGCTTCCCTCGGCTCAGGCGGCCGTGCTGGCCTGCGCCGTCGGCGCCACATCTCGGCCGGAGATGCGGGAGCTCGCCGAGCGGCTCGTCGAGGTCGAAGCCCAAGGGGCAGCCGTCGGCGAGTGCCTCGCGCGATGTGCCGACGACGACCCCGAGCTGCGCTTCCTCGCGGCGTCGTGGCAGCTCACGGATGAGTTCGGGGTGGCGGCCGCCCCAGCGGCCCGAACAGCTGCGGGTGTGCTGCGCGAACGCACCGCAGCCGACGAGCGGCGGACGGTGCTGGCCGCCGGACCGCGCGCGTCGATGTGGCTGCTCACGCTCCTGCCGCTCTCCGGCCCGGCGGTGGCGGTCCTGCTCGGGCTGCCCGTCGCCGAGGTCTACGGTGGCGTCGCCGCGGTGGCCTCGACCGTGACGGGGCTGGTCCTCACCGGTGTCGGCTGGCTGTGGTCGAGACGTCTCCTGCGCCGGGCGGTCCGGCCGGCGCACGTCCGATGATGCTCGTCGCCGCCCTCGGTCTCGTCGTGCTCGCGTTCGTCGTGTGGCCCGCACGTCCCGATGTCGAGGGCTCCCCGGCGGGGGAAGGGCTCCCGGAAGACCCATCTGACGACCCGAGGGCCCGGCGCGAAGCGCCGACCGTCGACGAGGCAGCCGATGCCCTCGTCCTCTGTGCCCTGGCGATGCGCTCCGGACTGGGACCGGTCGAGGCCCTCGAGGCCGTGGCCCGCCGCGTCCCACCCTCGGTCGGGCACGACCTGCGGGTCGTCGCGAGCGCTCACCGCTGGGGTCAGGACTCCCGGACGGCGTGGTCCCACGTCGGCGGCGCCTGGGAGGCGGCGTCGTTCGCGTGGCAGGCCGCGGAACGCTCTGGGGCGGCGCCGGCCGGGGTCGTGCTCGCGGCGGCCGAACGCATGCGACGTCAGGAGACGGCACGGGTCGAGGCGGCCGTCCAGCGCGCCGGGGTGCTGCTCGTCCTGCCGCTCGGGGCCTGCTTCCTCCCCGGCTTCGTCGGCACCACGGTGGTTCCGGTCGTCGTGCACCTCGCGGAGTCGTCACTAGGCACGTGAGGCTACCTGCGGTAGGAACCGAGTGGCCCGGACGGGTTCTGGCCGCTCCATGCGGCCCACGTGCCCTTGGTTACTTCGAGCGATCTGGGCTGCACAGCGGTTTTGGTTGGGGGACAAGCGGTTACGAGGCAGTTGGCAAGGTCAACGAGGACCTCTGTCACGTCAGAACACGCCAGTGGTCCGACGGTCGGTGGGGCTGGTCATGGGACCGGCGAGCGAGGGAGAGCAGCATGTTGGACCTGACCACGATGAGACGGGGACTGGCCGTCACGGGCGTCGCCGCCATGATGAGCCTGGGCTTCGCCGGCGCTGCCGCGGCCGAGACGAACGCGGACAACCCCAATACCCCGGAGTACTGGGAGGAGTACCTCGAGGACAAGGGGTACATGAACGTCGACTGCGAGAAGCTCCACGACGAAGGGCTCGACACCGACGTGTGGGAGTCGGACGGCGACTACGTCCTCGTCGTTCTCAAGGCCGGCTCCGAGCAGAGCAGCGACGGGGACTCGCGCACGCTCCACTGGGACGTCGAGGAGGGTGAAGAGGTCGCCACCGAGGACGGCAAGGACATCTCGCACATCATCGCGTGCACCGGTGAGAAGGAGACGTCGACGCCCACGCCGACCCCGACGATGACGCCCACGCCGCCCCCGCCGGGTGGACCCATCGTCGAGACCGACATCCCGGCCTCCGGCAGCGACACGACGACGCCCGCGATCCTCGGCGGCGCCGCGGTTCTCGCCGGTCTCGGGCTTGCTGCCGGTGCGATGCGCCGCAAGGGCCAGCACTGAGGCACGCGAGCTGACGACGAGCCCCTGAGCCATGGGTGATCACAGGCGGGAGCGGGCGGTGCCGTGGAGCGCCGCCCGCCTCTCGCCTGCCCGCCGCTCGAGCACTGGCATGGGTCTCGTGCTCGTCGCAGCCGGTGTCTTCAGCCTGACTCAGGCGTGCGGGAGCCCCGACGACGTGCCCCCGAGGGCAGCTCCGAGCTCCGCGTCGCCGACCGCGACCGAGACGTCGGCCAGCACGACGTCCACGCCGACACCGTCGGTGACGCCGACGCCGAGTCCCACGCGGACCGTCCGGGCGGTACCCAAGCCGAAGGTGACGGCGAGGCCGAGGCCCAAGCCGACTCCCAGACCGACGGCCGCCGCGAAGCCGAGGCGCGCTCCGGCGATGGGGCCGATGTCGCTGTCTGCGCCGTCGATCGGGGTCAAGGGCTCGCTGCGTCGGATCGAGGCGCGCAACGGCGTGGTCAACCCGCCCTCCGGGCGGATCACCTGGGTGAGCGGCTACGGGCGCGTGCGGCCCGGTGAGGTCGGCACCGCCGTGATCGCCGGCCACGTCGCCAACGGCGGGCGGCCGGACGTCTTCTACCGGCTGCAGCAGATCGACCGAGGTGACAAGGTCACGGTCTACGACTCCGACGGCAGGCCGGTCGTCTACACCGTCACCTCGACCCGTGTCGCCACGAAGTCCTCGGTCAGCCGGGACTCGGCGGTGTGGGGCAGGAACGGCTCGGTCCGTCGCATCGCGCTCATCACCTGCGACGACGACCAGGGCTACCGGGCCGACGGCCATCGCGTGGCCAACTTCGTGGCCATCGCCGAGGCGCGCTGAGCGGTTCCGTCGTCCACAGCGGGGCCGCGGTCCTCCGCGCGTCCACAGGTTCCCCCGCGCCACTGGCACCGTCGTGCCAGCTCCTCACAGACTCGTCGCGAGGTGGGGACAGGCCCCGCCCAGAACGAGGAGCTGGGCTGTGACACAACGTCTTTCGCGCCGCATGGCGCACCTGAGGAAGTCGGCTGAGGCCGGAATGACGACCGCGGAGTATGCCGTCGGCACCCTTGCGGCGTGCGCCTTCGCCGCCGTCCTCATGCTCGTGGTGAAGTCGGGGCCGGTGAAGTCCGCGTTGGCCAAGGTCATCACCGCCGCGCTCGGCACGGGGACGTGACGCGGACCCGTCCCCGTGAGGCCGGCATGGTCACGGCCGAGCTCGCCGTGGCCCTGCCGGCCCTCATCCTCGTCCTCACGCTCGCCCTCGCCGCAGTGGCGTCGGCGACTGACCGCGTGAGGTGCGTGGACGCGGCTCGCACGGGGGCACGCCTGCTCGCCCGTGGCGAGCCGGTGGAGGCGGTCCGGCGTGACGTCGCGAAGCAGGCGCCGGACGACGCGCGCATCGTCCTTGACGTCGGACCCGAGGCGGTTCGCGTCGAGGTCGTCGCCGACCCCCCGCCGCTCCTGCGGCATCTCGGTGTGCGAGCGCGCCCTCGCGGCGTCGCGCACGCGGTTCCGGAGAGTCCGTCGTGAGCCGTCATGGCGAGCGCGGCTCGGGGACTGTCCTCGTCGTCGCGGCTGTGGCTGCCGTGCTGCTTCTCGGTATCGCGGGTCTGCAGGTGGGCGCTGCGGCGAGCGCCGCCCACCGGGCTCGGGCCGCGGCCGACCTGTCGGCCCTCGCAGCGGCCAGTGCCCTTCAGGAGGGAGGCGCCGACCCGTGCGGTCGCGCGGCGCACCTGGCGCGACGCAACTCGGCCCGGGTCGTCGACTGCCTCCTCCGGCCGGACGACTCCGTCCTCGTCCGGGTGACGACCGACCTCGACCTCGCGTGGCCCGGCCTACCGCGCACCGCTGTCGCTTCCGCCCGTGCCGGTCCTGGCGATGCCGGGTCCTCCCAGCCCTGACCGCGCGGCGCCCGTTCGAGCGGCGGCGGGCGTTTGCAAGACACCGGCCGCGCCACACCGGACCGCATGGGCCGGCAGTCGCGAGGAGTGGAGCCCGCGGCTTCCCGACGCCCAAGGCCACACATCGACGACCCCACCCGGGTGGTCCCGGGCGGGGTCGCAGGGTTCGTGGGGGAGATCAGGCGCGAGGCTCGCGCGGCGTCTCCCGGGTCGGCTCGACGTCGGAGCGCTGGACATCGGACCGGTCGGCACCGGACCGGTCGACGTCAGCGCGGTGGAGGCCGGAGCGCTCGGCGTTCTGGGCCTCTGCGATCTCGGCGCGGCGGCGGGCCTCCTCGGTCGAGAGGTGCTGCTCCTCGACCCGGGCGTCGGCATCCCGACGGAGGGCGGCGGTCTCGTGCTCCCGGCGGTCGCGCTCCTCGGCGAGCTGGCGCTCGCGCTGGGCGAACTCCTCCTGCACGCGGCGCTCGTCGTCCACGCGACGCTGCTCGGCGAGGGCTGCCTGCTCCTTGGCCTCGCGGCGGCGGCGCGAGCTACGGCGGATCCCGCCACGCATGAGCGCCCACCCCAGCCAGAAGATCGTGATGACCGCGGCTCCGGTGATGAGCAGGGCGAGCGGCGGCAGGCTGACGGTGCCGTTGAGGACGTCGATGTCGACACCGTCGGTCAGCTGGCGCGTCCCCTCGAAGAGGAGGATGCCGGCAGCGATGGCGAGCAGGACGAGGATGAGTCCGAGGATGATCACGTCTGCGAGGCTAGCGCGGACGAGTGGCCCAGAGTCCCTTCAGCACCATGGGTCCTCGGCGCCACCGACCTCAGGCGGGACGGGACATGAGGACGACGTCGAGCAGCCGCACGGCACGCTCCTTGTCGAGCGGCTCGTTGCCGTTGCCGCACTTGGGGGACTGCACGCACGATGGGCACCCCCTCTCGCACCGGCACCGCGCGATGGCGTCCCTGGTCGCCTCGACCCACTCACCGAATGCCGAGTGCGCCCGCTCCGCGAAGCCCGCACCGCCGGGATAGCCGTCGTAGACCATGATCGTCGGCAGCCCCGTGTCCGGGTGCTGGTCGGTCGACACCCCACCGACGTCCCACCGGTCCGAGGTCGCCACGAGCGGCAGCATGCCGATGGCTGCGTGCTCCGCCGCGTGAGCGGCCCCGGGCACCTGGGCCTCCTCGATTCCCGCGGCCTCGAGCAGGTCGAGCGGCATCGTCCACCAGACACCGCGCGTGACGAGGGAGCGCTCGGGCAGGTCGAGCGGATGGGTGCCGAGGACTTCGCCCGACGGCAGCCGCCGCAGGAACGACGTCACCTGGCTCGTCACCCTCACCGAGCCGTAGCAGACCTCGACCTCGCCCCACTGGTGCGTGCGCTGCGCCCCGAGGATCTCGAACGAGCTGCGCGACTGCGAGTGCGTGCTCCAGCCCGGGTCGCCACGCACCACGGTCGCCGTCGCCGAGTCGAGGTCGAGCTCGGTCACGACGAAGGGGTCGCCCTGGTGCACGTGCACGGCGCCCGTGTGGACCTGCGAGTGCGCCGACGCCTCGTCGATCGTGCCGAGCACCCGGCCGCTGCGGCGCTCGACGATCGAGACCACCTCGGTCGTGCCGCGCAGGTTGACGTGGTCGCCGGGGCGGTCGTCCCGGGCCCAGAACCACCCCGTCGGGCGACGCCGCAGGATCCCCCGCTCGACCAGCAGGTCGACGACACCGCGGGCGCCGGTGCCGAACATCGGCAGGTCCGCCTCGGTGAGCGGCAGCTCGTGCGCCGCCGCAGCCAGGTGCGGGGCGAGGACGTGCGGGTTGGCCGGGTCCATGACCGTGGACTCGACGGGCACCCCGAAGATCGCCTCGGGGTGGGCGAGGAGGTAGGTGTCGAGTGGGTCGTCGGCCGCGATGAACATCGCCAGCGACTCACGTCCCGACCGCCCGGCGCGCCCGGCCTGCTGCCAGACGCTGGCGCGGCGACCCGGCCACCCGGCCATGAGCACCGCGTCGAGCCCGCTGATGTCGACCCCGAGCTCGAGCGCGTTGGTCGCCGCGAGCCCGCGGAGGTCACCCTCGCGCAGGGCGCGCTCGAGCTCCCGTCGCTCCTGGGGGAGATAGCCACCCCTGTATGCCGCGACCGTCGCCTCGGGCGTCCCTCCGACCTGTCCGAGCCGGCGTCGCGCCGACCACGCGAGGGCCTCGACCCCGGCCCGGCTCCTCGCGAACGCCAGTGTCTGCACGTCCCTGTCGACGAGCTCTGCGAGGAGCTCGGCAGCCTCGGTCGTGGCGGACCTTCGCGCCTCGTCGACCGTCGGCGGCTCCCACAGGGCGAAGGTGAGCGCCTCGCGAGGTGACCCGTCGACCTCGACGGGAGTGACCGGCATACCGATGAGGCGGGACGCGTGTGCGGCAGGTGAGCTCACGGTCGCGGAGGCGAGGACGAAGGTCGGCTGCGAGCGGTAGCGGCCGGCCACGCGACGCAGGCGGCGTAGCACCGACGCGACGTGCGAGCCGAAGACGCCGCGGTAGATGTGGCACTCGTCGACGACGACGTGCGACAGGGCCCGGAGGAACGGGGACCAGTGCTGGTGGCCCGGCAGGAGCGAGTGGTGGAGCAGGTCCGGGTTGGTGAGCACGACGTTGGCGTGCTCGCGGATCCAGCGCCGCTCGTCGACGGGGGTGTCGCCGTCGTAGGTCGCGGCGCGCACCCCTGGGATGGCGAGCGCCTCGATCCTGGCGAGCTGGTCGGCGGCCAGCGCCTTGGTGGGCGCGACGTAGAGGACGGTCGCCCCCCGACCGGTGGGCGCGGTGAGTCCGTCGACGACAGCGGACAGGGCCGGAACGAGGTAGCCGAGGCTCTTGCCCGACGCGGTGCCGGTCGACAGGACGACGTGCGACCCGGCGTGCGCGAGATCCATCGCCTCCCGCTGGTGCGACCACGGACGCGCGATGCCGCTTCCCGTGAGGCTGGCGAGGACAGGAGGTGCCACCCAGTCGGGCCAGTCGGCCATCTGAGCAGGTCGGGCGGGGAGGTGCTCGACATGGCGCAACCGAGCACCGCGGTCCCCGGCCGCGAGTGCGGCGAGAATCGCAGTGGGCTCGGCAGATGGCGACATGGGGGTTACGGTAATGCCGTGCACGGACACCGCTGCCCGATCGATGGGTCGCGCTCGGGCGCGGCCACCGGAGTTCCCGGGCATCGACTGGCGGAGTGAACAAGGAGCAGGACGAAGTGAAGCTGAGTGTCTCGATGACCGAGCGCGATGACGTCGTCATCGTCACGGTCGCAGGTGAGGTCGACGTCTACACCGCACCGCAGCTGCGGTCTGCCCTCGAGGAACGCATCGCCGCGGGTCAGAACAAGGTCGTCGTCGACCTGGAGGGCGTCGGGTTCATCGACTCGACCGGGCTCGGCGTGCTCGTCGGGCAGCTCAAGGCCCTGCGCAAGGTCGACGGGACGCTGCGCATCGTGTGCTCGGACGAGCGCATCCTGCGGCTCCTGGCCATCACCGGTCTCGACCAGATCCTTCCGCTGCACGACTCGGTCGACGCCGCCCTCGCAGTCGTCGACGAAGGGGTCGCGGAGCCCGGCGTCTCGGCCTGACCTCGGGGTTCGTCCCGAAGGAGCGTCCGGAGTGGTCCGGGCGAGGGTCACGGCGTGAGAGCAGTCACAACGGGGTCCCGCCCCTTCTTGTGACTTGAGTCACCGGGTAAGGTCCACCCCGCGCCTGCCTGTGGGCATACGGTCCCGGGCCTCGACGGCGCGCACCCGTCAAGGAGGATGGAATGGCTGCACTCGCGCTCGCACCTGCCGAGGCGAGTTCCACGCTGGACCTCACCGGATCGAACGTCACGCTCGTCGTGGGGGTCGCGGTCATCGCCGTGATCGCCCTCGCCATGGGTTTCGTCTTCCGGCAGCAGGTCCTTCGTGCGGACACTGGAACCGACAAGATGCGCGAGATCGGCGCAGCGGTCGAGGAGGGGGCTGCGGCCTACCTCACGCGACAGTTCAAGACGCTGAGCATCTTCGTCGTGCTCGTCTTCGGGCTGCTGCTCCTCCTCCCCGCCCCCGACTGGGGCGTGAAGCTGGGTCGTTCCGGCTTCTTCGTCGTCGGCGCGCTCTTCTCGGCCTCGATCGGCTACCTCGGCATGAAGCTCGCCACCAAGGCCAACGTCCGCGTCGCCGCAGCCGCGCGCGGTGAGAACGGTCGCGACGAGGGCATGCGCATCGCCTTCCGCACCGGTGGCACCGTCGGCATGGCGACCGTCGGGCTCGGCCTGCTCGGCGCCTCGGTCGTCGTCCTCCTCTACAAGGCGGAGGCGCCCAAGGTGCTCGAGGGCTTCGGCTTCGGCGCCGCCCTCCTCGCCATGTTCATGCGTGTCGGTGGCGGCATCTTCACCAAGGCCGCCGACGTCGGCGCCGACCTCGTCGGCAAGGTCGAGGCCGGCATCCCCGAGGACGACCCGCGCAACGCCGCGACGATCGCCGACAACGTCGGTGACAACGTCGGCGACTGCGCCGGCATGGCCGCCGACCTCTTCGAGTCGTATGCCGTGATGCTCGTCGCCGCTCTCATCCTCGGCTCCGTGGCGTTCGGCTCCTACGGCCTCGTCTTCCCGCTGCTCGTGCCGGCGATCGGTGCGATCACCGCCCTCATCGGCGTGTTCATCACCAAGGCGCGGGGCACCCAGAACGCGCTCGACGCCATCAACCAGGGCTTCTACATCTCCGCCGCCATCGCCGCCGTCCTCTCGGCCGTCGCCGCCTGGCTCTACCTCCCGGCGACGTTCGCCGAGCTCGGCTCGCGCGACGAGGCGATCGGCGCCCTCGAGGGCAACCCCCGGATCACCGCGATCCTCGCGGTCATCATCGGCATCGTTCTCGCGGCGATCATCCTCTGGCTCACCGGCTACTTCACCGGCACCGACAAGCGCCCGACCAAGGACGTCGCCCGCACCTCGCTCACGGGCGCCGCGACCGTCGTCCTGTCGGGCATCGGGGTCGGTCTCGAGTCGGCCGTCTACACCGCGGCGATCATCGGTGGCGCGGTCTACCTCGCCTTCCTCCTCGGTGGCGGCTCGGTGGCGCTCTCGCTCTTCCTCATCGCGCTCGCCGGCTGTGGCCTGCTCACGACCGTCGGCGTCATCGTCGCCATGGACACGTTCGGCCCGGTCTCCGACAACGCGCAGGGCATCGCCGAGATGTCGGGTGACGTCGACGAGGAGGCTGCGCAGATCCTCACCGAGCTCGACGCGGTCGGCAACACGACCAAGGCGATCACCAAGGGCATCGCGATCGCGACGGCCGTCCTCGCGGCGACCGCGCTCTTCGGGTCCTACACCGACGCCTGGCAGTCGGCGATCGGCGACATCGACGCGAGCAAGCTCGACCAGGGCCAGATCGAGGCCGGCAACAAGGTCATCCAGGACGCCCAGGCGCTCGTGACCAACCCGTCGACCCTCGTCGGCCTCCTCCTCGGTGCGGCCGTCGTCTTCCTCTTCTCGGGGCTGGCCATCAACGCGGTGACGCGGGCGGCCGGTGCCATCGTCTTCGAGGTGCGTCGCCAGTTCCGCGACATTCCCGGGATCATGGAGGGCACGACCAAGCCGGAGTACGGCAAGGTCGTCGACATCTGCACCAAGGACTCGCTGCGCGAGCTCGCCACTCCCGGTCTGCTCGCGGCGCTCACGCCGGTCATCGTCGGCTTCGGCCTGGGCATCGGCGCGCTCGCCGGCTTCCTCGCCGGCGCGATCGGCACCGGCTGCCTCATGGCCGTCTTCCTCGCGAACTCGGGCGGCGCCTGGGACAACGCGAAGAAGATCGTCGAGGACGGGCACCACGGCGGCAAGGGCTCCGAGGCCCACGCGGCCACCGTCATCGGCGACACCGTCGGTGACCCGTTCAAGGACACCGCCGGCCCGGCGATCAACCCGCTCATCAAGGTCATGAACCTCGTCGCGGTGCTCATCGCCCCGGCGATCGTGCTCCTGTCGGTGGGCGAGGACGCCAGCGCCCCGATCCGCTACGGCATCGCCGGCGTCGCGTTCGTCATCGTCGTCACGGCCGTCGCGATCTCGAAGCGTCGCGACCTCGCCATCGGCGGGGACGACGACGTCGAGGGTGCGCGCGAGCTCGACGCCTCCGCGCCCGACGCCGGTGCGGCCACCGAGCCGGGCGAGGTCGTCGAGGAGTCGCTCGAGGGCGACGTTCGCAACGACGACGACCCGGTCGAGGTGCCCGTCCAGCGCTGACGCGCCCCGGCATACGGCATGCACTGAGCGGCGGCCGGCCCACCCGACAGGGTGAGCCGGCCGCCGTTGTATGCCGTGTGCCCACCTCCCCGCCGGTCGCGCCAGCGGCGCAGACCGTGACGACCGGCGCATCGATTGCTGCGCCCGTCGTCACGCTCAGCGCCGGTGGCGACGGACGCTCGGTACCTGTGGATGAGCGCCCGGTGCAGCGCGGTGAACCTGCCACGCTCTGATGATGTTCGAGTCGCGGCCGGAGCCCTTCGACCCCACCACGCTCAGGCTTGCCTCCGACGTCCGCAGGCGGGCCGGAGCACTTGCCAGACCGACGAGGGCGGCGGTCGCAGGCTCTGGGTGCCGGTACGTCATGGTGTCGTGGCTCCGGCTGACACGTGGGCGGGTCTCAACCTCGAGCAGCGGCATGCGGCATTCGTCCATGCCACTGCGCTCCGCATGTCAGGCGATGAGTCCGTGTTCTCCCACTCCTCGGCCGCCGCGATCTGGGGGTTGCCTCGAGTCACTCGGTGGCCGCGCTTCGTCGAGGTCACGAGCCCCGGGCGGAGAGTCCGCTCGCCCGGCCTCATTCGCCGCCACGCCCTGCCATTGGGAGACACGACCGTCGCAACGGGACTCGCCGTCACCCCGGTCGCCCGGACTCTCGTGGATCTGGCGCGCACCGAGGAGCTCCAGGATTCCGTGGCCGCGTGCGACCACGCGCTGCACCATCGGCTGTGCACGTGGGGCGACCTGCTGCACGAGGTAGCCGGGCTCGAGCCAGGAGCGCGCGGGCGAGCTCGCGCCCAGCTCGCCGTCGACCTCGCGGACTCGCGTTCGATGTCGGTGGGTGAGTCACTGTCGCGCGTCCAGATGTTCCGGCTCAACCTTCCGAGGCCGCGCCTGCAGGTCAGGGTCGAGGACGCCGCGGGACTTGTCGGCTACTGCGACTTCGGTTGGGAGGGCGTCATGGGCGAGTTCGACGGGCGCAAGAAGTACGGACTGGTTGCGGGCATGGACCTCCGAGAGGCGGAGCGGGTCCTCTGGCGGGAGAAGCAGCGTGAGGACCGGATCCGAGCACGAGGACGCCGCATGGCGCGGTGGGTCTGGGCCGATGCCGTGCGTCCCCAGCAGATGGCGCGGATTCTCGCCGGCCAGGGCATTCGGCCCCAGGCGAGGAACAGTTGGTTCGCGGACGAGATGTCCGCCCGTCACCCCCGGAGTCCGGGAGCGGCGTGAGGACTGCGCCGGTCGCGCCACCGGCGCACAACGTGACGAGCGGCGTCGACATGGCTGCGCCGGTCGTCACGGACTGCGCCGTTGGTCACGGACTGCGCCGTTGGTGGCGCGGGAGCGAACGAGGGGCGGCTCTAGGCTGGGGCGCATGCGTTCCCCGCTCTTCGACCAGGCGAACCTCGAGCTCCAGTCCGAGCAGCCCTTCGCCCTCCAGAACCCCCAGCTGCTGCGCGTCCGCCTCGGCGGTGACGTGCTCGCCACCAAGGGCGCGATGGTCGCCTACCAGGGCCACCTGCGCTTCGACCATGAGAAGGCCGGCAGCATGGGCAAGCTCTTCAAGAAGGTCGTCACCGGCGAGGACGTCAGCCTCATGCGCGTGTCCGGCGACGGCGAGGTCTTCTTCGCGAGCGAGGCAGGGTTCGTCCACCTCATCGAGCTCACCGGCGACGGGCTGAGCCTCAACGCCCGCAACCTGCTCGCCTTCGACAGCCAGATCGCGTGGGACATCAAGCGCGTCCAGGGCGCCGGGATGATGAGCGGCGGCCTCTTCAACACCACGCTGCAGGGCCAGGGCACGGTCGCCATCCACACGATGGGCCAGCCGGTCATCCTCGACTGCAGCCAGCAGCCGACCTACGTCGACGTGCAGGCCTGCGTCGGCTGGTCGCTCGGCCTCACACCGCAGATCACCTCGAGCATGAACATGCGCTCCATGCTCCGCGGCGGCAGCGGCGAGGCCTTCCAGTACGCCTTCCACGGCCAGGGCTTCGTCATCGTCCAGCCGAGCGAGTGGGTGCCACCATCCGGCTCCAGCGGCGGAGGCGGCGGCGGCATGCTCGGCAGCCTCCTCGACGGCTGAGCCGATGACCGCACCCGTCCCGCACGTCGACGAGCAGCTCGTCGCCCGCCTCCGCGACGACCTCACCACGGCCGACTTCACGGTCACCGGCACCTCAGCCATCCTCGGCCCGCTCGCCTCGGCCGCCCTCGGCCGCGAGCAGTCGCTGCCCGCCCGGCGGATCGCCGGCGCCTCGGACGCCCCGGCTGCGACCCTCATCCGGCTCTTCACGCTCGGCGACCCGGTCGACGTCGCCGAGGTCGAGCGCGCGCTCCCGACCCTGCGGCTCCAGGGCGCCGTCGAGCTCGGGCTCGTCGTCGAGGAGGGTGACGGCGTCGTCGCCCGGTGCGACGTGCGCCCCTACGCCTCCGACGACCGGCACTGGTGGGTCGCCTCCGACCTCGCCGAGGTCGCGACGGGAACGCCCGTGCGCGAGGACCACGTCCTCGGCATCGGCGGGGCCTCGACGACGCTGGCGCAGTGGACGATCCGCCGCCCCGTGCGGACCGCCCTCGACCTGGGCACCGGGTGCGGGGTCCAGGCCCTGCACCTCGGCCACCACGCCGACGACATCGTCGTCACCGACCTCTCCGAACGGGCCCTCGCCTACGCCCGCTTCAACGCCGCGCTCAACGACTGCGAGTGGGACGTGCGCTCGGGCTCGATGCTCGAACCCGTCGCTGGCGAGCGCTTCGACCTCGTCGTGAGCAACCCGCCCTTCGTCATCACACCGCGCTCGGGGGACGTGCCGCTCTTCGAGTACCGCGACGGGGGAGCCGCCGGGGACGCCGTCGTCGCCGGCCTCGTCCGCTCCGTCGGCGAGCACCTCGTGCCCGGGGGAGTCGCACAGTTCCTGGGCAACTGGGAGGTGCCGGCCGGCTCGACGTGGACCGAACGCGTGGGTGCGTGGCTCGAGGGCACCGGACTCGATGCCTGGGTCGTGCAGCGCGAGGTCCAGGACCCGGCGGAGTACGCCGAGACCTGGTCGCGCGACAGTGGTCATCACGCCGGGACCGCGGACTTCGACGCGATGTATGCCGCGTGGCTCGACGACTTCGCGTCTCGCGACGTCGAGTCGATCGGCTTCGGCGTCATCACGCTGCACCGACCCGAGACGGACCGGGCGCCGTTCGTCGACCTCATGGACGAGCGCGGCCCTGTCCCGCCGGCCATGGGTGACGTCGCCCAGGTCGGTCTCGAGTCCAGGGTGTGGCTCGCCGAGCACTCCGACGACGAGGTCCTCGACGTCGGGTGGCGGGCGACCCCCGACGTCACGGAGGAACGGCACACCCTGCCCGGCGCCTCCGACCCGTCGGTGATCGTCGCCCGGCAGGGCGGGGGGCTGGGACGGGTCATCCGGCTCACGACGGTCACCGCGGCATACCTCTCCGTCGCGGACGGTGAGCTCACGCCGAGGCAGGCGGTGGGCGCGATCGCCGGGATCCTCGACCTCGACGCCGGCGAGACCGAGCGGGAGGTCGTGGCGTTCGTGCGCGACGCGGCCAAGGACGGCCTCCTGATGAGGCCGGAGGCAGAGGGCGGGTCGCAGACCTGACGTCGTGGCCGAACTGCGCCTAGGTTGGACGGCATGACCCACCACGACGACCCCAGCGAGCACGAGACCACTGACGACCAGGGCGGCACCGTCTCGGAGGCGGGGTCGAGCAGCCTCAACCCGGACGCGGCCCTCGGCGGCGCCGACGGCGTGCCCGACACCCCCGACGTCAACGACGCGCTCGACGGCGGGCGCACCGACGCGAGTGTCGCCGGCTCCGGTGACGAGGCCGGTTCGAGCGGGGAGACCTCCGTCGCCAACCCCGACGACGAGGACGACCAGAGCACTCCGGCCGCACTCTGAAGTGAGTGGCGGCCCCGTCACACCCGATGTGGATGCCACCCTGAGCACGGAGGAGAGCCAGTTGTGAGTGAGTGCTCACTCACTCATACTTGAGCACGTGACCCCCCGTGCCCCGGCCATGACCCCCGACGACCGTCGGGCCTCGATCATCGCCGCGACCCTGCCGCTCCTGCGCGAGAAGGGCCGCGCCGTGAGCACCAAGGAGATCGCCAAGGCCGCCGGGATCGCCGAGGGGACGATCTTCCGCGTCTTCGAGAGCAAGGACGCCCTCCTCGAGGCGACGGTCCACGGCGCCTTCGACAACACCGCGCTGCTCGTCGAGCTCGCCGACGTCGACCGAGAGCTGCCCCTGCCCGAGCGGCTCGCCGCGGCCGTCACGCTCATGCAGGCCCACCTGCGCGGCGTCTTCGCCCTCATGACCGTCCTCGCCTCCACGGGGCAGCCGATGCGGCCCCCGAAGCACGACGACGCGGCCCACCGCCGTCGTGAGGAGGCGACGGCCGAGCTCGACCGGGCCTTCGTCGACCTCATCGGCGACGACGTCGACCAGCTTCGCGTGAGCCCGACGACCTTCATCGGCTACCTGCGGATGCTCACCCTCTCGAGCGTCCATCCCATGCTCGGCGGCGAGGCCACCTCCGCCGACGACCTGGTCGACGTCCTCCTCGAGGGCGCTCGGCAACGACCCACCTCCACCCGGAAGAAGAAGGCTTAGTGCTGCTCCGACTCCTGCGTGACCACCTGCGACCCTTCCGCGGGCCGCTCGTGGTGCTCGTCCTGCTCCAGCTCGCGGGGACGATCGCCTCGCTCTACCTCCCCAGCCTCAACGGCAGGATCATCGACGACGGGGTCGCCAAGGGCGACACCGGCTTCATCCTCGAGGCCGGCGCGTGGATGCTCGGGGTCTCCCTCGTCCAGATCGCGGCAACGGTCGCGGCGACCTACCTCGGCGCCCGGACCGCGGCCGGCGTCGGGCGTGACCTGCGGGCCGGGGTCTTCGCCCGGGTCGGCGACTTCTCGGCGCAGGAGGTGTCGCGCTTCGGTGCGCCGACGCTCATCTCGCGCAACACCAACGACGTCACCCAGGTCCAGACCGTCGTCTTCATGGGCGCGGCGATGATGGTCTCCGCGCCGATCATGATGGTCGGAGGCATCGTCATGGCGCTGCGCGAGGACGTCGGGCTCTCGTGGCTCGTCGCGGTCGCCGTGCCCCTGCTCGCCCTCTGCGTCTCGCTCGTCATCCGGCGGATGATCCCGAACTTCCGGCTCATGCAGGAGTCCGTCGACTGGGTCAACCGCGTGCTGCGCGAGCAGATCACCGGCATCCGCGTCGTGCGCGCCTTCGTCCGCGAGGACCACGAGCGCGCCAGGTTCGCCGAGGCCAACACGCAGTACACCGACACCGCCCTCGCCGTGGGCCGGCTCCAGGCGCTCGTCTTCCCCATCGTCATGTTCATCTTCAACGTGTCGACCGTGGCGGTGCTCTGGTTCGGCGCCCACCGGGTCGACGACGGCAACATGCAGGTCGGCGCCCTCACCGCGTTCATGTCCTACCTCATGCAGATCCTCATGTCGGTGATGATGGCGACCTTCATGTCGATGATGATCCCGCGCGCCACGGTCTCGGCCGGACGCATCACCGAGGTCCTCGACACCGGTTCCACGGTCGTCCAGCCGATCCAGCCGGTGGCGGTCCCCGCGGGGGGCACGACGGTCGAGCTGCGCGACGTCGAGTTCGCCTACCCCGGCGCGGATGTGCCTGTGCTGCAGCGGGTCTCGCTTCTCGCCGAGCCGGGACGCACCACCGCGATCATCGGCAGCACCGGCTCCGGCAAGTCGACCCTGCTCTCGCTCATCCCGCGTCTCTACGACGTCACCGACGGCGCCGTCCTGCTCGGCGGGGTCGACGTGCGCGACGCGACCCTCGAGGACGTGTGGTCCCGCATCGGCCTCGTCCCCCAGAAGCCCTACCTCTTCACCGGCAGCGTCGCCTCGAACCTGCGTTACGGCGACGCCGACGCGACCGACGACGAGCTGTGGGAGGCGCTGCGCATCGCCCAGGCCGAGGACTTCGTGCGCGCCATGCCGGACGGCCTCGAGAGCGCCATCGCCCAGGGCGGCACCAACGTCTCGGGTGGCCAGCGCCAGCGGCTCGCCATCGCCCGGGCCCTCGTCGCCAAGCCCGACGTCTTCCTCTTCGACGACAGCTTCTCGGCGCTCGACCTCTCGACCGACGCGAGGCTGCGCGAGGCACTCAAACCCGTGACACGGCATACGACGGTGATCGTCGTCGCACAGCGGGTCTCGACGATCCTCGACGCCGACTCGATCATCGTGCTCGAGAACGGCGCCGTCGTCGGCTCCGGGACCCACGACGAGCTCCTGGAGTCGTGCCCGACCTACGTCGAGATCGTCGAGAGCCAGCGCAGCGCAGAGGAGGCGGCAGCATGAGCACCGATCGCATCCTCACCGAGGAGGAGAAGGCCGCCGAGCAGCGGCGCGGACCCGGCGCCACCCAGCGGGGAGGCCCGCCGCACATGCGGATCGGGCAGCCGGGCGAGAAGTCGACGAACTTCCGCGTCTCCGCCCGTCGCCTGCTCGCGCTGCTGCGCCCCGAGCGTCTTTCCCTGTATGCCGTCCTCGCCTTCGCGCTGGGCAGCGTCGGTCTCAACGCGATCGGCCCGAAGATCCTCGGTCGTGCGACGGACCACATCTTCGCCGGTGTCGTCGGCAAGCAGCTGCCCTCGGAGGGAACCGTCCCGCAGATCGTCGCCGGGCTCCGGGCGCGAGGCCAGGACACGTTCGCCGACCTCGTCGAGGGGATGCCCTACCTCGTCCCCGGTGTCGGCATCGACTTCGGCGCCGTCGGCCGGGTGCTGCTCCTCGTGCTGGGCATCTACGTCGTCGCCAGCCTGCTCCAGTGGGCGATGGGCTGGATCCTCACCGGCGCCGTCAACCGGACGATCTTCGACCTGCGGCGCGACGTCGAGGACAAGCTCAACCGGCTGCCGCTGCCCTACTTCGACAACCAGCCGCGCGGCGAGCTGCTCAGCCGGGTCACCAACGACATCGACAACGTCTCGACCTCGCTCCAGCAGACGCTGAGCCAGCTGCTCACGTCGCTGCTCACCGTCGTCGCGATGGTCGGGATGATGCTGTGGATCTCGCCGCTGCTCGCCCTCATCGCTCTCGTGACGATCCCGGTGACGATGGTCGTCACCGCCGTCATCGGCAAGCGCTCGCAGAAGCACTTCGTCCAGCAGTGGAAGTCGACCGGAGAGCTCAACTCGATCGTCGAGGAGACCTTCACCGGGCACCAGCTCGTCAAGGTCTTCGGTCGTCAGGCGGAGGCCCGCGAAGCCTTCCGCAGCAAGAACGACGACCTCTTCGCGGCGGGCTTCGGTGCGCAGTTCGTCAGCGGCATCATCATGCCGACGATGATGTTCATCGGGAACCTCAACTACGTCGCCATCGCCGTCGTCGGCGGGCTCCGCGTGGCGAGCGGCACGATGACCCTCGGTGACGTGCAGGCCTTCATCCAGTACTCGCGCCAGTTCACCCAACCGCTCACCCAGGTCGCCTCGATGGCCAACCTCATGCAGTCCGGCGTGGCGTCGGCGGAGCGGGTCTTCGAGGTCCTCGACGCGCCCGAGCAACAGGCCGAGGCCGGCACCCCGACCGTGCTCGACGACCCGCACGGGCGCGTCGAGTTCGAGGACGTCTCGTTCTCCTACAGCCCCGACCGGCCGCTCATCGAGCACCTCGACCTCACCGTCGAACCGGGCCAGATGGTCGCCATCGTCGGGCCCACGGGCGCCGGCAAGACGACGCTCGTCAACCTCGTCATGCGGTTCTACGAGCTCGACTCCGGCCGCATCACGCTCGATGGCGTCGACATCACCGAACTGAGCCGCCACAACCTGCGCGGCGAGATCGGCATGGTCCTCCAGGACACGTGGCTCTTCGGTGGGACGATCCGCGACAACATCGCCTACGGTCGCCCGGACGCCACCGACGAGGAGGTCGTGGCCGCGGCCCAGGCGACCTACGTCGACCGGTTCGTCCACTCGCTGCCCGACGGCTACGACACGGTCCTCGACGCCGAGGCGGGCAACATCAGTGCGGGCGAGAAGCAGCTCATCACCATCGCCCGGGCGTTCCTGTCGGACCCCGCGCTGCTCATCCTCGACGAGGCGACCTCGTCGGTGGATACGCGCACCGAACAGCTCGTCCAGCGGGCGATGTCGGCGCTACGGCAGGACCGCACGAGCTTCGTCATCGCGCACCGCCTCTCGACGATCCGCGACGCCGACCTCATCCTCGTCATGGAGGACGGCCGCATCGTCGAGCAGGGCTCGCACGCAGACCTGCTCGCCGCCGGCGGCGCCTTCGCGAGCCTGTATGCCGCGCAGTTCCGTTCCGCTGTCGCCGAACCCGTCGAGTAGCCCACCTTCCATACGCTTGCGTCCGCACTTCTGAGGGTGATGGGCCCCAGAGTTGCGGACGCAAGCGGAGGTGGTGCGCCGACGGCATACGACAACGTCCGCACTTCTGGGGGTCATGGGCCCCAGAAGTGCGGACGTCGTCAGTGGGGGAAAGCGAGGGGGTGGGGTCAGCGGACGATGCCGAAGCCGCCGTTCCACGAGACCTTCTCGCCGGCGGCGAGCGTGATCTGGAGGAAGCCGAGGGCCTCGAGCTCGCGCGCCCGCTTGAGGGCGCCGGCGTCGATGACAGTGAGGCCACCGGACTCGATGACACCCGCGACGCGAGCCTTGGCGTCGACGTCGTCACCGGCGACGAGGACGGTCGTGGGGAGCGGGCCGACCTCCTTGGCGACGAGCGTCCCGCCGAAGGTCGTGTTGAACGCCTTGACGACCTTGGCCTCGGGCAGGGCCTCGGCGATGACCGCGGCGGCGGACGAGTCGGCCGGGACGGTGAGCGAGTCGAAGGTCTCGAAGTCGACCGGGTTGGTGATGTCGACGACGACCTTGCCCGCGAGCTGGTCACGGCGGGCCTCGATGATGCCGGCGACCTCGCCGTAGGGGACCGCGAGGATGACGACGTCACCGGTCACGGGTGTGGCCGCGTCGGCCTTGCCGAGGACCTGGACGTCGTGGTGGCCGTTGCCGGCGATGCCCGCGATGGCGGTGCCCATGTTGCCGCTGCCGAGGATGGTGATGCTGGTCATGTCGATGCTGCCTTCCGGTGGAGGTCTCGGGGCGTCCGAGCTGCATTGGTTGTCATAACAACTAATGAGTCGGCCAAAGAATTCCCGCCGCCCGCAACTAGGGTTCGAGGCATGACCGGAGAGGATGACCCGCGCTGGCTGGACCGGGCCGAGATGACGGCGTGGCTGCGCCTCATCGCCGTCGCCGAGCGCCTTCCCGGTGTCCTCGATACGCAGCTCCGCCGCGAGAGCGGGCTGACCCACTTCGAGTACCAGGTGCTCGCCATGCTCTCCGACGCACCGGACCGGACCCTGCGGATGACCTCGCTCAGCCTCCAGACGAACGCGACGCTCCCGCGGCTCTCCCACGTCGTCAAGCGGCTCGAGGACCGCGGTCTCGTGCAGCGCTCGGTCGCGCCCGAGGACAAGCGGGCGATCAACGCCATGCTCACGGACGAGGGTTTCGCTGCGCTTGCCGAGGCTGCTCCCGGTCACCTCGCCACGGTGCGCGAGCACGTCTTCGACCCGCTGTCGGGCGACCAGGTCCGCGCGCTGTCCGAGGCGCTCGGGGCGATCCTCACACGCGTCGACCCCAGTGGTGACGCGCCGCAGGACCGTCGCGCGACCCCCTGAGCCACCTGGCGGAACAACCCGGCGCAGATCTCCGTTACGATAGTTGTCACAACAACTAATAACCGCAGGAGCGCTGCCATGAGCATCAACCCAGTCCGCCTCAACCACGCCGTCTTCTACGTCGCCGACCTCGACCGGTCCGTCGACTTCTACACCCGCGTCTTCGGCATGGAGGTCGCCGCCAGCGAGCCGCGCATGGGCGCCGCGTTCCTGCGCCTGCCGCGCTCGGGCAACCACCACGACCTCGGTCTCTTCGGTGTCGGCCCCAACGTCCCGCCGAAGACCCGCGGGCTCGGCCTCTACCACCTCGCCTGGCAGGTTGACGCCATCGAGGACCTGCAGACCGCGCGCGACCTGCTCCGGCAGGTGGGTGGCTACACCGGCGAGTCGGACCACGGCGCGACCAAGAGCGTCTACGGGATGGACCCCGACGGCAACGAGTTCGAGATCATGTGGATGCTCCCCACCGAGAAGTGGGGCGAGTTCGACGACCTCGCACCGGTCCTGCCGCTCGACCTCCCGGGCGCGATCCGCGAGTGGAGCGGTGTGCGCACCGCCGGCCGCATCGTCACCGAGGCGTCCGCGTGAGCGACGCCGCCGACGGGCGCACCGGCCCACCGGTCGTGGCGAGCGCCGGGTCGAGCGACCCGGCCGCGCCGCTCGTCGTCCTGCTCCACGGCCGGGGCTCGGACGAGCGCCAGATCGTCACGCTCGCCGGGCACCTGCCGGAGGGGCCGGCATACGCGGCGGTCCGCGCTCCCATCGCGGAGGGCGGCGGCTATGCGTGGTTCGCGAACCGCGGCATCGGCCGCCCCGTCGCTGAGTCGCTCGCCGAGAACATGGCGTGGTTCCGCGCCTGGCTCCAGGAGGTCGCGCCCGCCGGACGCCCCGTCGTCCTCGTCGGCTTCAGCGGTGGCGCAGCCTTCGCCGGCGGCCTGCTCCTCGCCGAACCGACCCGGTATGCCGGCGTGGCACTCCTGCACGGCACCCTGCCGTTCGACGCCGGGCTGTCCGTCGAGCCCAGTCAGCTCGAGGGCGCGCACACCTTCATCGCCCAGGGCGACGGCGACCACGTCATCCCGCGCGACCTGCTCGACCGGACGTGGGCCTACCTGCGCGAGGAGTCGGGCGCATCGACGCGGAGCCACCGCGACGCGGGCGGCCACGGGCTGAGCGCGCAGGCCGTCGGCGCCCTCGCCGGCTGGGTCGCGGAGCGCCTCGACCTGGCTCGCTGAGCAGCCAAGACAGGGGCGAGCTCGTCCCCGATTCACGTGCGGTGCGGGAGTAGGTTGAACGGCGTTCGGGCTCTCGGGCCGACTCGATCAGGAAGAGGCCGTTGATGACATCGACCCTCGCACCGGTGGCCCTCGCTGCTGCCGAACCGCTCATCGACGCGAACGTCGTCGACTACCTCATCGTCGGGCTCTACTTCGTGTTCGTCATGGGGATCGGGCTCGCCGCCCGGCGAGCCGTCTCGGACTCCATCGACTTCTTCCTCTCCGGGCGCTCGCTCCCGGCCTGGGTCACCGGCCTCGCGTTCATCTCGGCCAACCTCGGAGCCGTCGAGATCATGGGCATGTCGGCCAACGGTGCGCAGTACGGCCTGCCGACGGTGCACTACTTCTGGGTCGGCGCCATCCCGGCGATGCTCTTCCTCGGCATCGTCATGATGCCGTTCTACTACGGCTCGAAGGTCCGCTCGGTCCCCGAGTTCATGTTCCGGCGCTTCGGCACCGGGGCCCACCTCGTCAACGCGATCAGCTTCGCCATCGCCCAGCTCCTCATCGCCGGCGTCAACCTTTTCCTGCTCGGGTCGATCGTCCAGGCGCTGCTCGGCTGGCCGCTCTGGGTGGCACTCATCGTCGCCGCCGTCATCGTCCTGTCCTACATCACCCTCGGCGGGCTCTCGGCCGCGATCTACAACGAGGTGCTCCAGTTCTTCGTCATCGTCGCCTCCCTGCTGCCCCTCACGCTCATCGGGCTCAACCGGGTCGGGGGCTGGAGCGGGCTGCAGGAGAAGATCGCCGCAGCCGCAGACAGCGCCCCGGCCGAGGCGGAGGTGGCCACGGCCGAGCAGCAGCTCAACGCCTGGCCGGGCCAGGCGCTGACCGGCTTCGACTCCTCGATCCTCTCCGTCATCGGCATCGTCTTCGGGCTCGGCTTCGTGCTCTCCTTCGGCTACTGGACGACGAACTTCGTCGAGGTCCAGCGAGCCATGGCCTCGAACTCGATCTCGTCGGCGCGCAAGACGCCGATCATCGGCGCCTTCCCCAAGATGTTCGTCCCTTTCATCGTCATCCTCCCGGGCATGGTCGCCGCGGTCCTCGTCAAGGAGATGATCGACCTCAAGGGCGGCGGCACCCCGGCCGGCGGTGCGAGCGGCGAGGTCAAGTACAACGACGCCCTCCTGCTCCTCATGCGCGACGTGCTCCCCAACGGCCTCCTCGGGCTGGCCATCGCCGGACTCCTCGCGGCGTTCATGGCAGGCATGGCGGCCAACATCTCGGCGTTCAACACGGTCTTCAGCTACGACCTGTGGGAGCGCTATATCCGCAAGGACCGCTCCGACGACTACTACCTGCGGATCGGACGGCTCGCGACGGTGGCGGCGACCGTCATCGCGATCTTCACGGCTGCGATCGCCGGCGGGTTCTCCAACATCATGGACTACCTCCAGACGCTCTTCGGGTTCTTCAACGCCCCGCTCTTCGCGACCTTCATCCTCGGGATGTTCTGGAAGCGCATGACGCCGACCGCCGGGTGGGCCGGGCTCGTCGCCGGCACCCTGTCCGCCGTTCTCGTGGCGTTCCTCTCCGAGGACGCGTTCGGCACGGCGAGCCTGGGCGTGATCCCGCTGTCCGGCCAGGGCGCGAGCTTCGTCGCGGCGTCGACGGCCTTCGTCGTCGACATCATCGTGTCCGTCGCGGTGTCGTTGGTGACGAAGCCCAAGCCCGCCTCCGAGCTCAAGGGTCTCGTCTACTCGGAGACTCCCAAGGAGGACCTCGTCGACCCGAACGAGGCCGCCCGCCCCTGGTACCAGCGCACGATCCCGCTCGCGATCATCGCGGGTGTCATGGTCCTCATCCTCAACTTCGCCTTCTAAGGAGGTCTCGACATGGCTGACACCAAGAAGACCGCCGGCGCCTTCGACATCCGCAACTTCATCGGGATGCTGCTCGGGCTCTACGGCATCATCCTCACGCTCATGGGCCTCCTCGGCGACACGGAGCTCGACAAGACCGGCGGAGTCAACGCCAACCTGTGGACCGGTCTCGCCCTGCTCGTCGTCGCCGCGGGCTTCATGGCGTGGGCGCGACTGCGGCCCACCGTCGTCCCGGAGCACGTCGAGCCGGTCGTCGACGACGCGACCCGTCCGGCGCCGCGCAAGAAGCAAAGGCCCAAGCACGGTCACTGACCGTCGAACGCGAGATGCCCTGTATGCCGTCCTCACGGCATACAGGGCATCTCGCGTTTCGAGTGCGGCGGGGTCAGGCGAACTGCCAGGACCGCTTCGACAGGCCGAACCAGAAGCCGTCGATGACGCTCTGCCCGTCGATGCCGCCACCGGCGTGAGCGGCGCCGAGGCTGACGAAGAGCGGCGCCCAGTGCTCGGTGCGCGGGTGGGCCTCCTGCGCGGCCGGCGCCTTGTCCATGAAGTCGAGAATCGCGTCGACGTCACCGGCGTCCACGGCCTCGGCGGCCCAGTGGTCGAACTCGGCGGAGGCGCTCGGTGGCGCGCTGTCGGCTCCGGCGCGTGGGTTGAACCAGCGCAGGTTGTGGGTCGTGAACCCGGAGCCGATGATGAGCGTGCCCTCGTCGCGCAGCGGTGCGAGGCGGGTGCCGATCCCGAAGAGCTCCTGCGGGTCGAGCGTCGGCATCGACAGCTGGATCACCGGGACGTCGGCCTCGGGGAACATCTCGACGAGCGGCACGTAGGCGCCGTGGTCGAGGCCGCGGGACGGGTCCTGGTGGAGCCCGCCGCCGACGCCTCCGAGGTGGCGGGCTACCGACTGTGCGAGCTCGGGGGCCGGGGGAGCGTCGTAGGTGACCTCGTAGTACTTCTGCGGGAAGCCCCAGAAGTCGTAGAGCAGCGGGGTGCCGGCCGTCGTCGAGCTCACCGAGACCGGCGCCTGCTCCCAGTGCGCCGACACGACGAGGATGCTCGACGGCTTCGGCAGGTCGGTCGACCAGGTCGAGAGCTGGCCGGTCCACCGCTCGTCGTCGGCAAGGGGTGGCGCTCCGTGGCTGAGGTAGAGAACCGGAGTCGTCGTGTCCACGTCGCCAGCCTAGGCCCGACGTCGCCGCCGTGGCCGGGTCATCCCTCGGCTGTCAGCGCGCCGGGAGTCGGGTCACCCAGTAGGAGGCGGTCTCGGGTGAGGGGACGCCGAACCGCGCGTTGACGGCCCACAGCCAGCCACCGGCGAGGGTCGCGGTCGAGGGCACGTCGAGCGTGACGTCGGTGCGGGCACCCCGCCACCGCGCGGCCCAGGCGCTGCCGACCGGGACGAGCTCGAGCACCGAGACCTCGGCCTGTCCCGACCCCCGCACGTTGTAGAGGGTGCGTCCGTCGAGGACGAGCCCGTCCCCGCCGGTGATGCCGGGGCCACCGCTGACCGGGATCTCCGAGGTCTCGCCGGTGGCCGGGTCGACCTGCCAGAGGCCACCGACCCGCGAGTTGTTGAGGAGGAGGTTGCCGTCGGGCAGGATGCGAATCCCGTTGGCGTTCACGGCAACTCCGTCGCCCTGCGGCCACGCGCCGCCGAGCGGCACGAACGTCGGAGCCGCGCCGGTCGGCGCCCCGCCGGTCGTGAGGGTGATCCTCGTGAGCCGGTCGGGGACGATCCGCGAGTCGGTGACCCAGACGGTGTCGCCGGCGACGACGAGATCGTTGAGGAACTGCGCGCCCTCGACGGCGGTGTCCTGGACGACCGCGCCGGTGCTCCCGTCCACCGCCCATACGTGGCCCACGGCGCCGACGTTGCCGGCGGCCCAGACGAGGTTGGTGCGTGCGTCCCAGAAGAGACCGCGCAGGGCGCGTCCGGCGGCGCCCGGCAGCAGCGTGCTCGAGGTGGCGGTGAGCAGGTCGCCGGCGACGATGCGCCCGTCGGCCAGCGAGCCGACGTAGAAGCGGGTGCCCGGGCCGGAGGTGATGCCCTCGGGTCGCAACCCGTTCGGGAGGGGGACCGTCTCGGGAGCCGGGGTCGAGCGGCGGGGTTCGGCGGTCGCCGGGCCGGCGAGGACGGCGGTGGACGCGACAACCGAGGCTGCGGCGCCGGTCAGGAGCTGGCGACGGGACGGGCTCGCTGGGGTGACCATCCCCCATTGTGCGCGCGGGACGTGAGGTGGCGGACCCGAGAGTTCCTGAGAGGTTCCTGAGTCCTGCGCCGCGGCCGGCGCGGGTGCGTGGACCGGCGTCAGGCGGTGAGGAGGCCGATGCCGAGGGAGATGAGGCTTGCCGCGAGCAGGGCGGCGCCGGCGAAGACGAGGGCGATGAGCCGGTTGGGCTCGGTCCGCCCGGCCCCCATCGACGAGAAGAAGAAGCCGCCGGGCATGAGCAGCGCCGACACCGCGACGCCGGAGCGGGACAGCCAGCTGAGGATGCCGGTCTGGTTCGTCGAGTCGGCGAGGACCTGGCAGATCAGCGCCAGTAGGAGCAGGACCGCGGCATGCGCATGGCCCGCCCGGGCGAACTTCTCCTGGAACTCCGTCGCCGGGGCGGCTCCCCGCACGATCTTCACGAGGTAGAGCCCGCCGGTCTCGACCGTGACGAGAGCGAGGAGCAGGACTCCTGCGGTCGTGCGCGACGTGTCCGAGAGGACGACGGTCGACGCGGCGAGGGCCTGCGGGTCGGCGAGCAGCGACATGGGGTCTCCCTTGGATAGTGGCTCTCCCTAATATTGGAGAGTGGCACTATCCGATGTCAAGCGCCTTTGCCATCCCGGACCGCTCGACTGCCCTGCTTGTATGCCGGCCCATGCAGAGCGTGGGACTCGCGCGCCTTGGCGATGTCGCGCTCGACGATCGCTCTCGTCGCCCTCTCCTGCTCGGGGGACTCCCACTGGATGCGGTCGAGGTCGCGCTCGGCCGCCTCGACGACGGCGGCGAGGCCGGTCGCCGAGACGAGGTCGACGGCATACGCCTCGAGGGCGCCACCGACGGGACTGTCGACGAGCACGATCCCCTCGGACCGCAGCGCGTCCCGCTCGTCCGCGGCAGTGTCGACGACGTCGTGGATGAGGACGAGCCGGACCGCGTCGCGGTCGGTGGCGATCATCCGCCGGCCGACCTCGACGTCGCCCTGCCCGCTGTCACCGACGAAGACGACCTCGGTCTCCGGCATGAGGGCGCGGAAGCGGCGGAAGTTCTCGATCTTGGCGCCGGCCATCGCGTCGTGGTTGCGCAGGCCGGCGAACGTGCCGGACAGCACCGAGTGAGGCGGCAGGCCGAGCTCGCGCAGACCGCGTCGGGTGTGCTGCTCGACGAGCCCGGCCGGGTCCATCGGGCGCGCGGTGACGAAGGTGAGGTCGCCGGGGGACTCGGGGTCGGCGGCGCGGCCGGCGTCGAGGGCGCGGTAGAGCTCGATGACGCCGGGGTAGACCGTGCCGCGCGGGTAGCGGTCGTCGTGCAGCGCGCACCGCAGCGTGTCGTCGATGTCGCTGAGCACGTGCAGGTCGGGGACGTCGACCCGTTCGGCCTCGCTCGCGATGTGTCCGAGGATGTCGGCACGCACGCCCTCGTCGTCGATGACGTCGAAGACGAGGTGCTCGAGATCCCGGTGGTCGGGGCCGGAGTTGAGCAGGCTCTTGAAGCGGGTGAGGTCGGCTCCGGACAGCCCGAGGAAGACGTCGCGGACGAGGTGCTCGCGGGCATGGTCGGACGACCAGCGCCGACCGTGGTGGATGGCGTCCGCCAGGGCGGCGAGATCGGGCTCGGGGGCGGCGAGGAGGCGGCGGACCTCGTCCTCGCCGTCGCGTGCCCCGGCCCGGGTCCGCACGAGGACGGCCGCCGGGCGGACGCCGAGCTCGAGCCGCACCGCGTCGCCGACGGGGTCGCCGTCGACGTGGACCGCCGTCGGCTCAGTCAGGTCGACGGTGACGTGCCGGGAGCGGTGGGTGCGCAGGCCGGTCCAGCCGCCGCGGCGCCGGGCGAGGATGCCGACACCGACCCCGAGCCAGCCGAGCACGGTCCGCGGAGCCACGACGAGCACGTCGAGCCGGCCGTCCTCCATCGAGGCCGACGGCATGAGCGGCAGGCCGAGCGGCAGCACGCGACAGTTGCCGACGAGGACGGTGCGCACCTGCTCCTCGCGCCCGGCGGCGGAGCCCGACCCCGACCCGAGACGCACCCTCACCGGTCGTCCGACGGCGCGACGCCCGAGCGCCGCGAAGTAGGCGAGCCACCCGAGCCTCTCCTTGGCGTCGTGGGCCGTCGTGGCGAACGCCTCGGCGTCCATGCCGACCCCGGCGACGACGGCGACGTCGTGGGTGCGGGCGGTCCCGTCCGCGCGGGTGACGGTGACCCACGCTAGGTCGCAGTCGCGGACGGGGCCGTCGAGCGCGAGCTCGACCGCCGACTCGAGCGAGCCGTCGGTGAGGCCGACGGTGCGCGACCAGAGGTTCGCCGTGCCGGTCGGCACGACGCCGAAGGGGACGACGTCGGCCAGGGGACCGGAGCGTGACAGGGCGCCCGCCACCTCGCGCACGGTGCCGTCGCCACCGATCGCGACGATCCGGTCGGCACCGGCGGTGAGCAGCTCGGCGAGCTGGTCCGCCCCCGGCACCTCGACCGTGGTCTCGGCGACGAGTGGCTCCGGCCAGCCACGTCGGCGGGTGGCGCGCCGCAGGGCCGCGAGGGCCTCGGCGCTGCGCGGCTTGGCGGGGTGCACGACGACGCCGCAGAGGTGCTCCACCGTCGGAGTCGTGGTCATCGCTGGGTCCTCACTGGGCGGCGTCGTGGACGAGGATCGCGACCTGCACGCGGTTCTCGACACCCAGCTTGGTGAAGAGGCGCCCGACGTGGGTCTTGACGGTGGGGACGCTCATGAAGAGCTCGGACGAGATCTCGGCGTTGCTCAGCCCGCGGCCCACCGCATCGGCGACCTCGCGCTCGCGCTCGGTGAGGGTGTCGAGCCGGACCCGGGCGTCGCGAGCCCGGACGTCCCCGCCGGAGACCGGCCGCGCGACCGCGGCAATCAGCTGGGCCGTGACGCTCGGGGAGAGCATCGGCTGCCCGGCGGCGACCGTGCGCACCGCCTCGACGAGCCGGGCCGGCGGCGTGTCCTTGAGCATGAAGCCGGCCGCGCCGAGCCGCAGCGCGGTGAGCACCATGTCGTCGGCATCGAAGGTCGTGAGGACGATGACCTTGAGCGACGGGTCCCGGCCGAGCAGGACCTCGGTGGCGCTGAGCCCGTCGCGGACCGGCATACGGATGTCCATGAGGACCACCTCGGCGCCGGACGACGGCACGACGGTGAGGGCCTCCTCGCCGTTCGTCGCCTCGGCGACCACGGTGATCCCGGAGTTGCCGCCGAGCATCATCCGCAGCGCGGCGCGGACCATCGGGTCGTCGTCGACGATGGCGAGGGGGATCTGCGCGGGGTCGGTCACAGGGCCCACGGTAGCCACGCCTCGACGACGTAGCCGCCGGTGGAGTCCGTGCCGTGCCGGAGCCGACCGCCCGCCAGGGTCACCCGCTCGTCGAGGCCGAGCAGCCCGAGCCCCGACTCGGGCAGTCGCTGCCGGGGCCCACCGACGAGCGCCGCGTTGCGGACGGTCACGGTGAGACCGGCCTCGGGGGAGCCGGTGACCCCGACGGCCACCGAGGTGCCGGGAGCGTGCTTGCGCGCGTTGGTGAGTGCCTCCTGGACGACCCGGTATGCCGTCCGCCCCAGGGCGTCGGGCACGTCGCCCTCGACAGCCTCGTCGAGACCCACCCGCAGGCCGCCGGCGCGCTCCTCCTCGACGAGGGAGCGGACGTCGCCGAGCACGGGCTGCGGGCGCTCGGGTGTCGCGCCCTCGGGGTGTGTGGGGTCGCGCAGCACACCGAGGACGTCCCGCAGGTCGCGCAGGGCGCGGTGAGCGTTCTCCTCGATGGCGCGGGCCGCGGTCCCCTGCTCCTCCGGCGACAGGTCCGTCCGATAGCTCAGGGCACCGGCGTGCATCGCGACGAGCGAGATGCGGTGGGCGAGCACGTCGTGCATCTCGCGGGCGATCCGGGTCCGCTCGCCCGCCTGGGCCTGCGCGACGCGCGCCTGCTGCTCGCGCTCGGCCGTGAGGGCGCGCTCGCGCAGCGATGCCATGAGGTCGCGCTGCGAGCCCATCGCGTAGCCGATCGCGACAACGATCCCGACGATGAGAACACCGAAGAGGAACGACGCCCACAGCGGCAGGTCGTCCCCCCCGGGGTAGAACCGCTCCTGGACGATTCCCGCGACGACGTTGAACGGCACGAGGAAGGCCACGAGCCGCCAGCGGTGGTGCGACGAGGCGGACCCGATCATCCACGTCGCCGGGCCGGCGCTGCTCGCCGAGACGAACGAGAACGCGCCGGTGAGCAGGGCGACCGGCCCGGGCCAGCGGTGCCGTTCGCGGACGAGGAGAAAGGAGAGCAGCCCGAGGACCAGGTCCCCGACGAAGAGCCAGCCGATGATCGGCTCGTCGTTGATCCCGGCGTCCATCATGCCGATCGCGACGGCCCCCCACGCGACCACGCTGATGAGCCCCGCCAGCGCGTAGCGCCAGACGGAGCCGAGCCGGCCGTGCCGCTGCGGGGAGGTGTCGGACATGGGCCGAGCCTAGGCAGTGGAGCGGAGCCGGCGCGTCCGACCAGGGACTGCGGGAGGTGGGAGGACGGCATACCAAAGTCGGATGGTGCCGAGGACTCGCGGCCGATGTGGGGGACCACCGCGCCCCGGCAGGGTTGACGCCATGATCACAGTCGAGAACCTCACGAAGCGCTACGGCGGGTTCACCGCCGTGGACGACATCTCCTTCGAGGTCCGCCCGGGAAGCGTCGTCGGCTTCCTCGGACCCAACGGGGCGGGCAAGTCCACGGCGATGCGGATGATGACCGGCCTCACGCCGGCGACGAGCGGTCGCTCGACCGTCCTCGGCAAGCCCTACCGCGACCTGCACAACCCCGGCCGACAGGTCGGTGTCATGCTCGACGCCTCGGCCCAGCACCCCGGCCGCACCGGCCGCGAGGTGCTCCGGCTCGCCGCGATCCAGATCGGCGTGGGCAAGGCCCGCGTCGAGGAGGCGCTGCGCCTCGTCGGGCTCACCGACGAGGAGGCCGGGCGCCGGGTCCGCAACTACTCCCTCGGCATGCGCCAGCGGCTCGGCCTCGCGTCGGCGCTGCTGGGCCAGCCCGAGGTGCTCATCCTCGACGAGCCGGCCAACGGCCTCGACCCGCAGGGCATCCACTGGATGCGCGGGTTGCTCCGAGGCTTCGCCGACGGCGGCGGCACCGTGCTCCTCTCGAGCCACCTGCTCCACGAGGTCCAGGTCATCGCCGACGACCTCGTCATGATCGGTCGCGGCCGCATCGTCGCCCAGGGCACGAAGGACGAGCTCCTCAGCCGGGGCGGCACGACGGTGCGCTCCACCGACGACCGCGCCCTGCGCGCCGCCCTCGAGCGCGCCGACGTGCCTGTCACCGCCGTGGCCTCGGGCCTCGTCGTCGACGCCGAGCCGGGTGTCGTCGGCCGGATCGCCCTGGACGAGCGCATCGTCCTCCTCGAGCTCCGCTCCGGTGGGTCCGAGGGCCTCGAGGAGATGTTCCTCAGCCTCACCGCAGCCACGTCACGCGAAGGGACCGCAGCATGACCACCACCGACACCCGTGCGCCCGAGGTCGACCCGACCCTCGTGCGGCCGACCGCGACGCCGGACACCGGCGGCCGCCCCGGAGTGCCGATGCCCAGACTCGTCCACGTCGAGCTCCGCAAGATGGTCGACACCAGGGCCGGGCGCTGGATGCTCATCACGATGTCGGCGATCTCGGTCGTCGTGCTCGCGGTGTTCCTCATCTGGGGTCCGGCCGACGAGGCGACCTACGCCACCCTGCTGGGCCTCACGTCCTTCCCGCTCGTCGTCCTCCTGCCGATCCTCGGCATCATGGCCGCCACCGCGGAGTGGAGCCAGCGCACCGGTCTCGTGACGTTCACCCTCGAGCCGCGACGCGGCCGGGTCGTCCTCGCCAAGGTCGTCGCCGCACTTCTCCTCGGTCTCGTCGTCACGGTCACGGCGTTCGCCGCGGCGGCGGTGGCCAACGTCATCGGTTCGTCGGTCGGCGACGGCAGCGGCGCGTGGGACGTCACGTGGAAGGTCGCCCTCGGGGTCGTCCTCGGCTTCGCGATCTACGTCCTCCAGGGCCTCGCGTTCGGGTTCGTCTTCCTCAACACGCCCTTCGCGATCGTCGCCTCGCTCCTCCTGCCGACGATCTGGACCATCGCGGTCAGCCTCGTGTCCTCCCTCGCCGAGCCGAGCAAGTGGCTCGACCTCAACCAGGTGACCGAGCCGCTCTTCAGCGGGTCGATGACCGGTGAGAACTGGGGCCAGCTGTCGACGTCGTTCGGCGCGTGGGTGCTCGTGCCCCTCGTCCTCGGGGCGTGGCGGGTTCTGCACCGCGAGGTGAAGTAGGCCGCTCCTGCGAGCGGCACGGCATACGGGCGGACGCCTCTGGTGGAGGGTGCTCGGCGGGGTTCAGGGGCCCGTCGAGCATCTCCTCCCGGAGGCGTCCGCTCGTGGTGCATATGCCGGCCTCCACGGGTCGGGCAACCGCCGTCGCGTATCCCGGCCACGCGGAGCGTGACACTCGGTGCGTATGCCGTCCGCGCGTCAGACGATGCGGGCGCGCAGCTCGCGGGCGAGGACCTTGCCGGTCGCGTTGCGGGGCAGCTCGTCGACGAAGTGCACCTCGCGCGGGACGCAGTGCCGGGCGCGGTGCGCCTTGACGTGCTCCTTGACGTCGTCCTCGGAGAGCTCGGCGCCGTCCTCGAGCGCGATGAACGCCGCGAGGCGCTGCCCGAACTCGGGGTCGGGGATGCCGACGACGGACACCTCCCGAACGGCAGGGTGCTCGACGAGCAGCGACTCGACCTCGACCGGGTAGACGTTCTCGCCTCCGCTGACGATCATGTCGTCGTCGCGTCCGTCGACGAAGTACAGGCCGTCCTCGACGTGTCCCATGTCGCCGGTGGAGACGAGCCCGTCGACGAAGTCCTTCGTGGCGCCCGAGGTGTAGCCCTCGAAGACGAGGTCGTTGCCGCAGAAGATCCGCCCCGTCTCACCGGCCTCGACCTCGCGGCCGCCCGCGTCGAGGATGCGCACGACCGTCCCGAGCGGTGGGGTCCCGGCGGTGTCGGGATGGCGGCGCATGTCCTTGGGGGTGGCGATGCAGACCCACGACGCCTCGGTCGAGCCGTAGAGGTTGAAGAGGACGTCGCCGTACTCGTCCATGAACCGCGTCGGAAACCCGTGCGGGTAGGCCGAGCCCGAGGTCGCGACCACCCGCAGGTCCGGACGGCGACGGCGGCCGTCGGGGTCGGCGGGAAGCTCCATCATCCGCTGGAGCATGACCGGGATGGCGAACATCGCGTGGCAGCGGTGCTGCTCGAGGGCGTCCTTGGCGCGCTGCGGGTCGAAGCGGCGCTGGAGGACGATCGTCGCGCGGAGGGCGAACGACAGCTGCATCGCGGCGTAGCCCCACGTGTGGAAGATCGGTGCGCTGATGAGGATGCGGTCCTGCGCGTGCAGCGGGATGCGCTCGATGATCGAGATGAGCGGACCGAACCCGCTCGGGGTCCGGCGCGCGGCCCCCTTGGGGGTGCCCGTCGTGCCCGAGGTGAGGATGATCGTCCGGCCGCCGCGCTTCGGACGGGTGAGGGCGGGAGGGGAGGGCACACGGTCGAGCTCGGCCGCCCACTCGGACTCGCGCAGAACCTGGACCGCGTCGGGGAGCTCGTCCACGACACCGTCGAACTCGTCGTCGTGGAGCAGCGCGACGACCTCCTGCTGCTCGGCGACGAGGGCCAGCTGCCCCGAGGACAGGCCGGTGTTCATGAGCACGAGGTCGATGCCGACCGCAGCGGCGCCGGTCATGACCTCGATGGCGCCGACGTGGTTGCGGGCGAGCAGCCCGATGCGCTGTCCGGGGCCGAAACCCTTGTCGCGCAGCAGCGCCGAGGCCTTCTCGGAGCGGGCGAGGAGCTCGGCGTAGGTGACCTCGCCACGGTGCTCGTCGACGACGGCGACCTGCTCGGGGCTGCGGTGGGCGGCTTGACGCAGCTCCCCGGCGAGGCCGAAGCCCCACTGGTGCAGGGCGCGCAGCTGCGAGACCTGGCGGTGCGGCGGGCCGGGCGTGAGCATCCCTCGCCTGGCCATCACCGCACCGACGGTGAGCAGGCTGATCGCCACGGCTCAGCCCTTCGGCGTGTCGAACCAGTTCTGGAAGGCCATCGCCGCGCTGAGGTCGCCGCGGGCCTTGACCTTGCCCATCATCACCATCATCGTCGGGTTGCCCGTGCCGGTGATGAGCTTCGCGAACTCGGCCGGCCCGAGCATGATCGAGGTTTTCGGCTCCTCGGTCGGGGACTTCTCGACGGTGCACGTGCCGTCCTTGACGACGACGGCGTAGGTGTCGTCGGTGCCGCCGGGCCCACCCGTGATCCGCCAGTTGACCCGGGCATCGGCGCCCTTGGCCTTCTCGGGGTTGAAGAGCACCGGGAAGCGCTCGAAGATCGCGTCGAGGATGGCCCGGCGGTGCTCGCCGCCCATGACGTCGTTGATCTCCTTGTCGGAGAGCTTCTTGACGGTGGCCGCGAACTCCGCCGGGTCCATCGAGGCGAAGGTCGTGGGGTCGAGAGCAGTCATGGGAGGGGCCTCCTCGTTGAGGGTCAGGAACTCAGGATCGACACTACTGCGGAGTAGGTAGGAGGCAAGGCCGAGCCGCCGTGCCGCCAGTCACACCACGTCGCCGCTGCGCCCCTCGCACGCAGAAGGTCCCACGGAGCGAGGCGTAGGGGCCGCGTTCCGTGGGACCTTCATCAGGGCGATGGAGCCCGGCGGCGTCAGGCCTTCTTGGTGGCCTTCTTCGCCGTCTTCTTGGCCGTCGTCTTCTTGGTCGTCGTCTTCTTGGCCGCGGACTTCTTCGTCGTCTTCTTGGCGGCGCGCTTGCGGGTCGTCGGGCCCTTGGCGCGCTTCTCGGCGAGCAGCTCGAAGGCGCGCTCCTGGGTGAGCGTCTCGAGGTCGTCGTCGCGGCGGAGGGTCGCGTTCGTCTCGCCGTCGGTGACGTACTCGCCGAAGCGGCCGTCCTTGACGACGACGGGCCTGCCGGAGACCGGGTCGGCCGCGAACTCCTTGAGCGGCGGCTTCGCGGCGGCCCGGCCACGCTGCTTGGGCTGGGCGTAGATCGCCTCCGCCTGCTCGAGCGTGATGTCGAAGAGCTGCTGCTCGGTCTCGAGCGAGCGCGAGTCCGTCCCCTTCTTGAGGTAGGGACCGTAGCGACCGTTCTGCGCCGTGATCTCGACCTGCTTCGTCGTCTCCTTGCCGTCCTCACCGGTGACGGTCTCGGTGGTGACACCGACGACGCGCGGCAGCGAGAGCAGCCGGAGCGCGGTCTCGAGGTCGAGCGTGGCGAGGTCCATGTCCTTGAAGAGCGACGCCGTCCGTGGCTTGACCTTCGCCTTGCCCTTGAGCGCCGCGGTCTCCTCGTCCAGAACCTCGGTGACGTAGGGCCCGTAGCGCCCGGCCCTCGCGACGATGTCGCGGCCGTTCTCGGGGTCCTGGCCGAGCACGCGACCGTCGTCGGCGGCGGTCTCGAGCAGCTCGCGCGCCTTCTCGGGCGTCATCTCGTCGGGGGCGATGTCGTCGTTGATCGTCGCGCGACGAGGGGTGGACCCGTCCCCGGAAGCGGAGTCGCCGGCATACGTGTCGGAGACCTCACCGGTGGAGAGGTCGACGCCGGCGGGCGCGACCTCCTCGACGTAGGGGCCGTAGCGGCCGACGCGCACGACGATGCCGTCGCCGATCTCGATGGTGGAGATGCCGCGGGCATCGATCTCGCCGAGGTCGGCGACGAGGTCGCGCAGACCCTCGCTCGAGGAGGCCTCGTCGCCGAAGTAGAAGCGCTTGAGCCAGGTCGCGCGCTGCGCGTTGCCCCCGGCGATCTCGTCGAGGTCCTCCTCCATCGAGGCGGTGAAGTCGTAGTCGACGAGCCGGGTGAAGTGCTCCTCCATGAGGCGGGTCACCGCGAAGGCGAGCCACGAGGGCACGAGGGCGTTGCCACGGTTGGAGACGTATCCGCGGTCCTGGATCGTGCCGATCGTCGACGCGTAGGTCGAGGGGCGGCCGATGCCCTTCTCCTCCATGGCCTTGACGAGCGTGGCCTCGGTGTAGCGGGCGGGCGGCGAGGTGTCGTGGCCACCGGCCTCGGCGCGCAGGGTCCTCAGGGCCGCACCCTCGCCGAGGCGGGGGAGGCGGCGCTCCTCGTCGTTGCTGGCGTGCCGCTGCTCGTCGCGGCCCTCCTCGTATGCCGCGAGGAAGCCGCGGAACGTGATGACCGTGCCGCTCGCCGTGAACTCGACGCGCTCGGCCGGAGCGCCGGAGGCGAGGTCCGCGCCGAGCCTCACGGTCGCGGTCGAGCCGCGGGCGTCGGCCATCTGCGAGGCGATGGTGCGCTTCCAGATGAGCTCGTAGAGGGCGAACTCGTCGCCGCGCAGCTCGCCCGCGACCTGCGCGGGGGTGCGGAACCGGTCGCCCGCGGGGCGGATGGCCTCGTGCGCCTCCTGCGCGTTCTTGACCTTCTTGGCGTAGTTGCGCGGGGCGTCGGGGACGTAGTCGCCGCCGTAGAGGTCGCGCGCCTGCTGGCGGGCGGCGGTGAGCGCCGACTGCGACAGGGCCGTCGAGTCGGTACGCATGTAGGTGATGTAGCCGTTCTCGTAGAGCCGCTGCGCCACGCGCATCGCGTTCTTGCTCGAGAGACGGAGCTTGCGCGAGGCCTCCTGCTGGAGCGTCGACGTCGTGAACGGCGCGCTCGGGCGGCGGGTGTAGGGCTTCTCCGCAACCGAGACGACCGACACGTCGGCGGACATCACCGCGGTGGCGATGCCCGTCGCGGCGGTCTCGTCGAGGTGGGCGACGTCGCCCTTGAGGCGGCCGTCGTCACCGAAGTCGCGACCCGAGGCCACGCGGCGTCCGTCGACCGAGGACAGGCGGGCGGTGAACGCCGACGCCTCCGCGTCTGGCGTGAAGTCGCCCTCGACGTCCCAGTAGTTCGCCGAGCGGAACGCCATCCGCTCACGCTCGCGCTCGACGACCATCCGGGTCGCGACCGACTGCACGCGGCCGGCGGACAGCCCGGCCTTGACCTTGCGCCACAGGACCGGTGAGATCTCGTATCCGTAGAGACGGTCGAGGATGCGGCGGGTCTCCTGCGCGTCGACGAGCGCGGTGTCGAGGTCGCGGGTGTTGGAGGCGGCGCGCTGGATGGCCTCCTTGGTGATCTCGTGGAAGACCATGCGCTTGACCGGGACCCGCGGCTGGAGGGTCTCGAGGAGGTGCCACGCGATGGCCTCGCCCTCGCGGTCCTCATCGGTGGCGAGGTAGAGCTCGTCGGCGTTCTTGAGCAGGCGCTTGAGCTCGGCGACCTTCTTCTTCTTGTCGCTGTCGACGACGTAGTACGGCTCGAAGTCGTTGTCGACGTCGACGCCGAACTTGCCGAAGGGGCCCTTCTTGATCTCGGCGGGCATCTCCGAGGGGGTCGGGATGTCGCGGATGTGGCCGACGGACGCCTCGACGTCCCAGTCGGCGCCGAGGTAGCCGGCGATGGTCTTGGCCTTGGCCGGGGACTCGACGATGACGAGCTTGCGGCCCGTTCCTGCGGGGCTCATGGCGCACCTGTCCTTTGCTGGTCTCCTCGTGCAGCGGATTCGTCGCTGCTCCGACGAGGGGAACGGGAGTGACGGTACAGCCTCTGCTCAGGCTGTCGAGTCCAGCCCCAACACCTCGGACCGCCTCGCGCGCATGACCTCGCGGTCGGGCGAGTGGCCGCGGCCTTGCGGTCGGCTTCGCGCAGGTGTGCCGTCCCCAACCCGAGCGAGGTGGCGTGGACGACGACGTCGGCACTGGGGCGGACGGTATACGGGAAGTTCGTCCGGAAGGTGGCTTGACCCTCACGCGACGGGAGGCGCCACCGTGGACCCATGACCACGACACGAGAGACTGTGGCGGTGGACGAGGAGCTCACGGTGGGCCAGGTGGCCGAGACCTTCGGCGTGACGGTGCGGACCCTGCACCACTACGACGAGATCGGCCTGCTCAGCCCGTCGGAGCGCTCGCAGGCCGGCTACCGGCTCTACACCGCCGACGACCTCGAGCGGCTCGCGACCATCGTCACCTACCGGCGGCTCGACCTGCCGCTCGACGAGGTCGCCGCGCTGCTGCGGGGCGACGGCTCGACGCTGGAGCACCTCCGGCGCCAGCGCGACGCGGTCCTGCACAAGGTCGAGGAGCTGCATGGGCTCGTCGACGCGATCGACCGAGCGATGGAGAGAGAGATGAACGAGCAGCCGGCCACCCACGAGGACCTCAGGGAGATCTTCGGCGAGGGCTTCAGCGACGAGTACCAGGCCGAGGCGCAGGAGCGCTGGGGCGAGACCGATGCGTGGAAGCAGTCGGCCCGCCGGACCAAGGGCTACACGAAGGCGGACTGGGAGCGGATCAGGGCCGAGGGCGATGCCGTCAACGCGGCCTTCGTCACCGCGCTCGAGGCGGGACTGCCCGCGGACTCGCCCGAGGCGATGGACGCGGCCGAGGCGCACCGGGCCCAGATCGACACGTGGTTCTACGACTGCTCCCACGACTTCCAGCGCAACCTCGCGGACATGTACCTCGCCGACCCCCGGTTCACGAAGACCTACGAGGACATCGCGCCCGGGCTCGCGCAGTACGTCCGCGACGCGATCCACGCGAACGCCGACCGCCACGCCTGAGTCCACTTTTGCTCCCCGTGCAGGAACCTTGAGGGTGCGGAGGGACCCTTTCCCTCCGCACCCTCACGCTTTCCTCCGGATGCCGGAGCCTTCGGTATGCCGGCCGCCCGCCGCCGTGCCCGGCTGTCCTCGCGCTCGCCTAGGCTCGGCCCGTGAGCGGACAGGGACTCTTCCTCGCCTTCGAGGGCGGCGACGGCGCTGGCAAGTCGACCCAGGTGCGCCTGCTCGCCGGGGCTCTCGAGGCGCTCGGGCGGGAGGTCGTCGTGACCCGGCAGCCCGGCGGCACCCAGCTCGGCGCCGCGATCCGCGACCTGGTCCTGCACGGCGACCACGTCTCGCCGCGGGCCGAGGCGCTGCTCTTCGCCGCCGACAAGGCGCACCACGTCGACCAGCTCATCCGGCCGGCGATGGACCGGGGCGCCGTCGTCGTCACCGACCGCTACACGGACTCCTCCGTCGCCTACCAGGGCGCCGGTCGCGACCTCGGCGCGGTCGAGGTGCACGACCTCCAGATGTGGGCGGTCGACTCGCTGCTGCCCGACCTCACCGTCATCGTCGACGTCCCGACCGAGGAGGGGCGGCGCCGGCGAGGCGAGGTCCACGACCGTCTCGAGTCCGAGGCCGACGCCTTCCACGATGCGATCCGTCACCACTTCCTCGCGATGGCGCAGGGTGCCCCCGAGCGCTACCTCGTCGTCGACGGCACCCTCGCGCCCGAGGAGATCCACGCCGCCGTCATGGGCAGGCTGCAGTCCTCGGGACTGCTCGACGGTGGTGCCGGGTGAGCGTCTGGCGCGACGTCATCGGCCAGGAGCCGGCGGTCGCCACGCTCTCGCGGGCGGTCGAGGACCCGGCGGCGATGACGCACGCCTGGCTGCTCACCGGCCCTCCGGGGTCGGGGCGCTCGGTCGCGGCGCGGGCGTTCGCCGCCGCCCTCCAGTGCCCGTCGGGCGGCTGCGGGGAGTGCCGCGAGTGCCGGACGGCCGCCGACGGCACCCACGCCGACGTCGACGTCATCGCGACCGAGGGCCTGTCGATCAAGGTCGAGCAGGCCCGTGACCTCGTCGCCCTCGCCCAGCACCGCCCGTCGCTCGGCCGGTGGCGCGTCATCATCGTCGAGGACGCCGACCGCCTCACCGAGCGTGCGGCGGACGCCCTCCTCAAGGCCCTCGAGGAGCCGGTCCCGCGCACCGTGTGGATGCTCTGCGCCCCCTCCGTCGAGGACGTCATCATCACGATCCGCTCGCGCTCGCGGCACGTGCGCCTGCGGACCCCCTCGGTCGAGGCGGTGGCCGAGCTTCTCGTGCGCCGGGACGGCGTGGACCCACCGATGGCGATGTATGCCGCCCGCGCAGCGCAGTCCCACGTCGGCCTCGCCCGCCGGCTGGCACGCGACGAGAACGCCCGCATCCGCCGGCACGACGTCATCACGCTGACGACGAAGATCCGCACCGTCGGCGACGCCATCGACGCGGCGTCGGACCTGTCGACGATCGCGACCGAGGAGTCGCAGGCCTCCTCGGCCGAGCGCGACGCCGCCGAGAAGGCCCGGCTCATGGAGGTGCTCGGCGCGGACCCGACCGCGCGCACCCAGCCGCCGCACATCCGCTCCCAGCTCTCCTCGCTCGAGAAGGAGCAGAAGGCGCGGGCCACCCGCTTCTCGCGCGACATGGTCGACCGCTCGCTCGTCGACCTGCTCTCCGTCTACCGCGACGCGCTCGTCCTGCGCACCGGCGCACCCACCGCCCTCGTCAACGAGGACTCGCGCCAGACGGTCCAGCAGGTCGCGCAGGTCCTGTCCTCGGAGAGGCTCCTCGTCGCCATGGACGCCATCGGCACCGCCCGCGAGCGCATCGCGGCCAACGTCCAGCCGCTTCTCGCCCTCGAGGCGATGGCCCTCGACCTGCGCCTGCCGCGCTGAGTCCGAGGTCCGGACTGGCCACAAGAGCGGGCGACACCACGGATGACGCGGACACCTGCGATCGTCCGGGTTGCAACCGCGAAGGTCCGCGACAACCGCGTCGCGTCGAGGGCGGAGCCGGCAGCGGGTCACCCGCGCTGCGTGGGCCGGCATACGTCAGGTTCGACCCGTAGGGTCGTCGCCATGCGTCGCCTGTCCCTCCCCGCCGCCCTCGTCGCGGTCGCCCTCCTCGCCTCCGGCTGCACGACCATCGGCGACCTGCTCGACCGGGGTGAGCCGCAGCCGTCGTGGTCGCCGCAGGAGCCGCCGGCGGGCATGAAGGGCATGGACGAGTTCTACGGGCAGCGCCTCGCGTGGGAGGACTGCGGCGGCGGGCAGTGCGCGCGGCTCGAGGTGCCGCAGAGCTATGCCGAGCCTGACGGCGACACGATCGAGGTTGCGGTGCTCAAGGTGCCGGCGAGGAGGGGCTCGCAGCGGATCGGCTCGCTCGTCGTCAACCCCGGAGGCCCCGGTGGGTCGGGCGTCGACTACGCCCAGGCCGCGGACTTCATCGTGGGCTCGGCGGTGCGCCAGCGGTTCGACATCGTCGGGTTCGACCCCCGCGGCGTCGGCCGCTCGGCTCCGATCGACTGCATCACCGACCCCGAGCTCGACGCCTTCCTCGGCCAGGACCCGACGCCGGACGACAGCGCCGAGCAGCAGGAGTTCGCCGCCAACGCCAAGGGCTTCGCCGACGAGTGCGGCACCAACGCGGGGCCGCTCCTCGGCCACGTCTCGACCGTCGACGCCGCCAAGGACATGGACGTCCTGCGCGCGGCCCTGGGCGAGCGGAAGCTGCACTACCTCGGCAAGTCCTACGGCACCTACCTCGGCGCGACATATGCCGGCCTCTTCCCCCAGCTCGTCGGGCGCTTCGTCCTCGACGGGGTCGTCGCTCCCGACCTCACCTCGCAGGAGGTCAACCTCGGGCAGGCCAAGGGCTTCGAGACCGCGACCCGCGCGTGGGCGCAGTTCTGCATCGACAAGGGTGGGTGCCCGCTCGGCGGGTCGGTCGACGAGGTCATGCAGGGCATCCGCGACTTCCTCAAGGACGTCGACGAGAAGCCCCTGCCCAAGACCGGCGACCCGGCCGTCACGCAGCTCACCGAGGGCTGGGCATCCACGGGCATCGCCGCCGCGATGTACGACGAGGGGATGTGGGACGGGCTCGTCGAGGCCCTGCGCGACGCGCTCCGCGGTGACGGCGCGGAGCTCATGGGTCTGGCCAACAGCTATGCCGACCGCAACCCCGGCGGCGGCTACAGCGGCAACATCATGGAGGTCATCTACGCCGTCAACTGCCTCGACAAGCCCGAGTCCGACTCTGTCGAGGAGCACGCCGAGGCGGCCGAGTCCTCGCGTGCGGAGGCGCCGACGTGGGGCCCGTTCCTCATGTGGTCCTCGCTCACCTGCGGCTCGTGGCCGGTGAAGACCGAGCGCTCGTCGGAGCCGCCGGCCAAGATCACCGCCGAGGGCGCGCCGCCGATCGTCGTCGTCGGCACGACCCGCGACCCGGCGACGCCCTACGAGTGGTCCGTGCGCCTCCACGACCAGCTCGCGAAGGCGTCGCTCATCACCTACGACGGTGACGGGCACACGGCATACACGCGGTCCAACGACTGCGTCGACAAGCCGATCGACGAGTTCTACGTCAAGGGGACCGTGCCGCGCGACGGCCTGAGGTGCTGACGCGTCGGGCGACGGCGTGGCGGGCCGGGGCGGACGTCGGACCACGCGGCTCGCGCGGCCCGATTTCGGGATGACTCGGGTTGTTCGTATACTCGTGCGGCGTGCTGGACCTCGTCGAGCACCACGCCGCTTTAGCTCAGTCGGCCAGAGCGATTCACTCGTAATGAATAGGTCGTCGGTTCGATTCCGACAAGCGGCTCCACGCAACACCGCAGGTCAGGCCCTCGGGACATCGCTCCCGGGGGCCTTCTGCATGTCCGATTCGCGGCCCTGGGCCCCTTTCGTGCCCCCGATCCGGCTGGCGGCGTCCCAGAGGTTCTGGCCGATGAGATGGCCGTAGAGGTCCATGGTCCACAGTGAGGCGGCCGTGTGGCGCAGGTCGTGGACGCGCAGGCCGGGGCCACCGATCGCCTCAGTCGCGGCGACCCAAGCGACGGAGCGCTTCCAGTTCGACTCGCTCAGCGGTCCGCCGGCAGGAGCGCCGAAGATCCAGTCGGTGGCGGTCCTGCCTTCCATGCGCTGGGTGATGACGTCTGTGGCGCTGGGGGAGGGGGACGGCGCGCACCCGGCCGGTCTTGGAGTGTCCTCGGAGAGGGCCCCCTCAGCGCTCAAAGCGAGCACCGTGCGCTGGATGCGTAGGCGCCGTAGGTGCCCCGGCATGCGTCAGCCAGTGTCTCGAGCTCGGCGTGTGAGATGAACTGGCCTTCACGGGCCCGCCTCGGGTCGAAGCGACGCGAACGCCGACCGCAGGGTTGCGGGTCTACCAGTTGTTTGCGCTGTTGGAGACCCCCATGCGCCATCGGAAACCCGCATAAAACTTCCGCTGACCTGCAAGGATGGGGTTCGTGAGAGTCGCGGAGGGACCAGACGCCTGTGACCAGCACGACTGGGTCGAGGACGACAACGTGATGACATCGGACGAGGCTCACGTCGCGCGGGTGTGCCGCTGCTGCTCAGCGGTCGCGGTCATCGGACCCGACCTGCCGTTCGACGAGGCCTAGACAGCCGGACGTCATGGGTAGTGGCCGCACGGCCCGTTCGGACGAGACCCAGCAACGCTTGTAGGAACGTCGACACGCCCCTCCCGACTCGCACGTCAGGAGGGGCGTGTCGCGGCGAGCGTCGTCAGTCGTTGTCGCGGGTGAGGCCGCGGGAGCCTGACTTGGCCAGGCCGCGCGCGACCATGTATCCGATGGTCAGGAAGGTGATGTACCGCATGGCCTGCTCTGCGCTGAACGGGTCGACGGTGTTGTCGCCGTCGTCGTTGACGACGAGGGCGGTGACCAGGACGGCCAGCACGGTGACGACGTAGGCGATGAGCTCGGTGGTCTTGCGGGCCGGGCGCGTCTCGGTGACGTGGTCGCGGTGGGTGGTGCTGTTGTCGCGGTTCTTGACGTTCGTCATGGTGATCCTTTGAGGATGACGACCCCGGCGCGAAGGCCTGGGGTCTGGCGAGTTAGCTGGTCTGCTCGACGCGCGACAGCCTGCCTTTAGACCGTCGGGGCCACGCTTCATGGGAAGTGGCCGCGGCAACCGCAGCCAAGCGGTCGCATCTGCGCGTCGCCGGGACATTGCCCAATCCTTGCTGCGTCAAACATGAGGCGGCGCCCGAAGCGGTGCGGTAGGTGCAGAGGAAACGCCGCATCGCCCCTCCCGACCCGAAGGTCAGGACGGGCGCTCGGGTCCCACGCTGCTGGAGACGCGATCGGGGTCTACCCGACGTGGGCTCGACCATCCGCGTTGAGCTGAACGCCTGCCGAGCGAGGACTCCGGTGTCTTCGCCCGACAGGTCCCCGGCGGCTCCAGCTTCATCGGGAACGACACCGAGGACGTATTCGGGGGACACCGCTGCACAGCAGCGCGCTCGGCGGGCGGTGTCGGCCAGGACCTGCGAGGATGCACGGCGTGAAGGTCTCGGAGGGCGACGACAGCTGCACCGAGCACGTGTGGGTCACGGACGCGAAGCTGACCACCTCCGACGAGGCGCACGTCGCGAAGGTGTGCCAGCACTGCTCTGCCGTCGCTCTTCTCGGCCCCGACCTGGCCCCCGACACCGACGACGTCACCCGCTGAGCAAGACGCACGTCCGGCTCGACGTCACCGGGCGGGCCAGGATGTCGGCTGCGGCGTCAGGACGAGTGGCTGCCGATCCCACCGTGCGGCTGGGCCGTGGTCTTGAGCCAGGCCCGCGCCTCCGCGAGGTGGTTGATCGCCTCGGCCTGGTCCCGGTTGGCGCCGGGTCCGGCGTCGGCCCGGACCCCCTTGGCCAACCGAGTGATCGCCTGCTCGAGCTCCGCGATGGCTTCGTTGGGTCCGTCCGGCATGACGTTCTCCCCTGCTGTCGCCGCCACACCCGCGCATGACGGTCCGATCCGACGGTAGCCGTCCTTCGTCGGGGCACCCAGCCCCGTCCCGACAGGTGGCGCCCGAAGAGAGGACGGCCCCTCGCCTGCAGGCAGGTGAGGGGCCGTCCGCGTGATGCAGGCGACGTCAGTCGCGGGTCACCCGCAGGCCGACCGGGGCAGGGGCCGTCGGCGCCGACCGGTCGCTGCCGCTGATCCGCGGGGCGCTGGTCGGAGCCGGCGGCTGCTCGGCCGGGAGGTCGAAGCTGCCGAAGACGTCCATGATGACCGGCGCCGAGCCAGCGGCGTTGTGGACGCGGAACTGCGTGTCGATGCTCAGCGGCACGAACGTCGAGTTGGCCGCGGTCTCACCACGGGCGGCGTTGAGGTTGCTCACGGCGGGCTTCGCGGTGTCGGCGTCGTAGACCGTCACGTAGGTCGCCGCCGTGGGGGAGGCGATGGTCGTGTTGGCGGCGAGGGCCCACGTGTCGATCGTGGCGACCGACTCCGGAGCGGTGTGGAGCCGAGCCTCGTTGGCGCCGAGCGGCTTGGCCGGCCCACCGACGCCCGAGCGGGTGTCGATGATGCGGGTCGGCGCGAGCGGCCGGAAGCGCAGGCCCTGGTCGTCGCCCTTCACGTAGTAGCCGACCACGTCGACGATGGCGTGGACCGTGCCCAGGCCACCGTTCTTGACGCTGAAGCCGACCTCGGTGCCCGACAGGCCGGACGCGCCGACGCTCATGTTGGCGATGACCTGGTTCTGGCCGTAGTTGATCGTGGAGAAGCTTGCCGGGGCGTCGGTGAAGGCAGCGCCGGCGGAGAGGAAGCCGGGGCGGCTGCCGCCGAGCACGGTGACGTTCGTCGCCAGGGCGGCGATGTCGTTCGCGTACGGGCCGAACTCCAGCCAGATGGTGACCTCGTCGCCGGAGGCCAGGACCCCACCGTCGGAACGGGAGTCGAAGATCCGCTCCGGCTCGATCGGGGCATAGGTCGAGCCGGGGCCGCCGCTCGGCATCGCCTGTCCGTGGTAGTAGCCCGTGACGTCCGCGAGGATGTGCACCGTGCCGGTGCTGTTGTAGATCCGCACGCGGCCGTCGGCGCCGACGGGCACCGTGACCATGTTGGCGCGGTTGCCGCGGGCGGCGACGTTGAGGTTCGACGTCGCCGGACGGGTCGTGCCGGACGGGTAGGCCGTGAGGAAGGTGTTCGTGCTCGGGGCCACCGCGGCCAGGTTGAGGACCACCGCCGAGACTCCACCCGGGACGCCACCACGGCCGGTGACGAGGAGGGACACCTCCTTGCCGGCCCCGACGAGCCCCTTGGGAGCACCGTTGCCGGTGCGGGTGTCGAGCAGGCGCTGCGGCGAGACGCCGACGAACGTGCCCTGTGCCCCCTCGAAGCTCGGAGCGGCCGAAGCCGCCCCGACGACGGTGGCCGGCTGCGCCGCAGCCGCACCACCGAGACTTGCCCCGACGAGCGCAGCGGCAGCGGCGCCGGTCAGGAGCGAGGTCCTCAACAACATGTGTTTCTCCCCTTGTTCGAGCCGCCGACCACCGGCAGCCTGAGCAGAGTAGAGCCTCGCGGACCCCCGCCTACGGTGATTGGCGCATCCGCGCACAAATGTCACCGCGTCTCGTGGACGCGGTCCCTGTGCGCCGGGGAGATCCGATCCCTCAGTGCGTCCACGAGGTTTCGCACCGCCCGCTGCTGGCTTCGTTCGAAGTGGATGGTCTCGACGTCGTGGCCCTCGCGGACGGACTCGTCGAGGTGCAGCGTCAGCCGGCCCCGACGCAGCAAGTTCGGCGGTGACAGCTCGACCTGCCGGACCGTGTCCACCGGCATGACGCGCTGGGTCCAGCCACCGGCTGCGCGCGACCCGAGTCTCGAGGGCGTGAGCCGCACGAGGCTCAGGCTCTCCCCGATGAGCGTGAGCATCCAGAGGTGCCCGCGAGCGCTGTGGGTCTGCATGTCGTTGACGTACCCGTTTCACTCGTGCCGCACGCACATGGCCCCGCACCTGACCAAGGTGCGGGGCCGTGTCGTTCGCTGCGTGCGTCAGCCGCGAGAAGGGCCAGCGCAGGAGCGCCGTGTCGTCGTCACCATTGCCATCCCTTGCTCATGTGGACACCTCCGAGGGCTCTGTCGCATCGCCGGCTGTTCGTCAACGGTAGGGCGGGCACGAACGACGATCCCGAACGGGCGATGACCATCTCTGTAGGGGTCATTCGGTCGCATTCCGGCAATGGTTCGAGAGGTGGCGGACTTCCGTCAGCGCGCGTGCCACATCTCCTTGGCGACGGCGATCTGCGCGCGGATCCCGGCCATGAGCGCTTCGGTGACCTCGCGCGCGGCCGCCTCGTCGGTGCGTCCGTGCCACGGGGACAGGTCGACCGCCGGACCCACGGACAGGCAGGCCGTGTGCCGGTGCCAGATGTGCTCGCTGCCCTGCTGCGGCCCCCACGTCCCGACCGGGATGACGGGAGCGTCCGGGTGGCGCAGGGCGAGCCGTGCCGCGCCGGTGCGGGCCGGACCCGGCATCAGGTCGGGCTCGGTCGTGAGCCGCCCCTCCGGGTAGAGCGCGACGAGGTGTCCCTTGTCGAGGTGGTCCGACGCGAGGTCGAGGGCGGCAGCCGCCGATGCCGTCCCGCGCGCGACAGGGATCTGCCCCGTCGCCCGGGCGAGCATCCCCACCCCCGGCCAGCCGAAGACCTCCTGCATGGCGAGGAAGTGCGGGAAGCGCCGGTGCCCGATCGCCACTCGAGCGACGGCGAGGGGGTCGGTCATCGTGAGGTGGTTGGCGACGAGGATGACCGGACCGGTGCGCGGCACCGAGCCCATGGTCCGGAACCGCACGCGGTGCGCGAGCCCGGCCGCCGCCCACACGAGGGCGAACCCCGCCGCGTTCTTGACGTGCTGGCGCGGGGTGGGCATCAGAGCCTGCCGAGGAAGCGGTCGACGTCGACGACGACCCGGGTCACCTCACCGGTCGCGACGACCTTCCCGTCCGTATGCCGTCCCGTCACCCGGAAGCGGTGGAGCCGGCCGTCGCTGTGCACCGGGTCCGCGCCGACGACGACCTCGGCGCCGACGGGGGAGGCGGCCGAGTGCTCGAGGGCGACCCGCGTGCCCACGCTCGTGCGGCCCTCGCCGACGGTGGGTTCGAGCGCAGCGCACGTTGCCGCCTCGAGCCAGGCGAGCAGCCGCGGGGTCGCGAGGACCGGCAGGCTGCCCGACCCGAGGGCCGCGGCGGTGTCGCCCTCGCCGACGACGAAGACGAGCTCGGAGGGTGCGGGGCGCGTGCTCATGGGGTCAGTCAAGCAACGACGGCACCCGGGCCGCGTGAGGACGCGACCTCAGGTCTCACGACGACTCGAGCTCGTCGAGGGTGAGCAGCACGAGGGCTGCGGTCCACAGCAGGGGCGCGGGTCCCGCGGGGCTGCCCGACCGGTTGACCTTCTCGGGCAGCGACCCCCACGGCGTCCGGTGGTCGTCGAGCCAGCCGAGCCAGCGCTCGGCGGTCTTCTCGCGGCCCGACGCCGCCGCGGTGTAGGCGACGAGCGCGGTCTCCGGCGTCCACGACGTGCCGTCCTCCTTCCACTCCGCGCCCGGGGCGAGGCCGCCGGAGGAGCGCATGGCGTCACGCTGGTAGGCGAGCCACCGCTTCGTCGTGCGCTCGTCGTCCGGCCCGAACGGCGGCATGAGCATCGCGACGGCCGCGTCGAGCCCGCCGCTCTCGCCGAAGCGCTCGAGCGAAGGACCCATCGACTCGTGCACGCGGGACTCGAGCCGCTTCGCGGCCTGCCCGGCGACCCAGCGCTCGGACGCGGGCCCGTGGTCGGCGGTGGCGCGGAGCCCGGCGAGCATGGGTGCGACGGTGCCGAGCGAGGTCCGGCCGACCGGGATCTCCCAGTAGTCCGGCGACGGAGGCGGCAGCAGCCAGCCGCTCGACGTGAGCCGGAGGACGTTCATGAGGCACTTCGTGCGCAGCGGGTCGGCGGACCGCGGGAGCGTGGCGTCCGACATGGACCCGATGGCCCAGAGCACCCACCCGCAGCCGTCCGACTGCGGTCCTCGTGGGTCGACGACGACGCGCTGGCCGTTGAGCAGGTAGCGCGCGTCGAACCCGTGCTGGGTGTCGAACGGCAGCCGCGCGATGAAGTCGATGACGGCCCGCGCCTCCGCGGAGTGACCGGTCCGGTCCAGCGCGAGAGCGATGAAGGCGCCGTCCCGCGGCCAGAAGTAGTCCCACCGGTCGGCGGCGCCCGCGGCGGGAGCGCGACCCGAGTCGAGACCGCTCATCGCCTGGTGCAGGTCGAGAAGCGCCCAGCGGCTCATCGACTCCCAGTCGGTGCCCTCGCCCGGCACGGTTCCGAGCTCGACCCACTCGCGGGCGGCCCTGACCAGCGAGGCGCCGCGGGGGTCGCCGTCGCCGATCCTGTACTGCGGCGGCGTCGCGAGCTGCGGCTCGGCCCACACACCCTCGGTGTCTGCGCGGGTGCCACACGCGGCGAGCAGGGCGCAGCACAGCGCCAGCACCACGGCCCGCACTCCACGTCGCACGCCTGCCCACCTCCTCGCGAACGGTCCCGGCGAACCTAGCCCGAGCGGGGGGAGGTTGTCCTGCGAACCGGGCGGCCGGCATACCGGACCGCCGCAAGGCCGGTATGCCGTCGACCGACCTCCGCGAGCGACTCACCTAGGCTCGCGCGCATGGTGGACGTCAACGAGTTCGGCCAGCCGGTGGGCGACCTCGTGCCGGAGTGGGAGCAGCGCCCCGCACCGCGGCCTGTCGTGCTGGAGGGGCGCTACGTGCGGGTCGTCCCGCTCGACTCGGTGCACTACGCCGACCTCTTCGACGCCGTGTGCGGGCCGGAGGACGGCGGCCTCTGGACCTACCGGCCGATCGCGCGACCCACCGCCCTCGCCGCACTGTGGATGCACCTCGCGTCGGGCGTCGAGGATTCGGGGACGGTGGCGTTCGCGTTCGTGCCGCTCGAGGGCGAGCGCGCCGGCCGGGCGACCGGGATCGCCCACTACACGCGCATCGACCCGCGGACCGGCCAGGTCGAGGTCGCCGGCGTCCTCCACGGCAAGGCCCTGCAGCGCACCCGCGCCGCGACCGAGGCGATCTCGCTGCTCATGCGGCACGCCTTCGAGGACCTCGGCTACCGGCGCTTCGAGTGGAAGTGCGACAGCCTCAACGAGCCGTCGCGCCGGGCCGCCGCCCGCCTCGGCTTCACCTACGAGGGCCGCTTCCGGAACCACATGGTCACGCAGGGCCGCAACCGCGACACCGACTGGTTCTCGGTGACGGGTGAGGAGTGGCCGGCCCTCCGTGCCCGGCACGGCGCCTGGCTCGACCCGGCGAACTTCGACGACGAAGGCCGCCAGCGGTCGTCGCTGGCGACCTCCTGAGCGGCTCCGGATGGGCGTCAGTCGTTCGAGTCGCTGAGGGGCTTCTCCTTGGTGGCGAGCTCTTCCTTGGCCTTGGCGGCCGCGTGGGCGTGCTCCTCCTCGGTGCGCGCGGCGGTGCTCGCGTGCGGGTCGCCGTCGTGGCCGGCCGGCATGCGCCAGCGGGCGGTCGAGACGCCGGCCTCCTTGGCGCGGGCGATCGCCTCGTTGACGGTGCGCTCGGCGTCCTCGCGACCCGCCCAGTGCGCACCCTCGACGGACTTGCCCGGCTCGAGGTCCTTGTAGGTCTCGAAGAAGTGCTGAATCTCGAGGCGGTCGAACTCGCTGATGTGCTCGAGCTCGGTGATGTGCGCCTTGCGCGGGTCGCCCGCGGGGATGCAGAGGATCTTGTCGTCGCCGCCGGCCTCGTCGCGCATGTGGAACATGCCGATGGGGCGCGCGCGCACGAGGCAGCCGGGCCAGGTCGGCTCGTCGAGCAGCACGAGGGCGTCGAGGGGGTCGCTGTCCTCACCGAGGCTGTCCTCGACGTAGCCGTAGTCCGACGGGTACGCCATCGACGTGAAGAGCATCCGGTCGAGCCGGATGCGCCCGGTCTCGTGGTCGACCTCGTACTTGTTGCGGTGACCCTTGGGGATCTCGATGGTGACGTCGAACTCCACGGTGGTGGCCTTCTTTCGGATGGGTATGGATGACCTACGCTCGGGGACCAGTGTCCCGTATGAGCGCAGGGGCGCCAACGAAAGGGGTCCGATGCGACGGGCGGTTGTGGCGGGGGTCACGCTCCTCCTCGTCGGCGTCACCGGCTACGCCACCGCGGACGTCCTCGATGTCGCGCCCGGCATCCTCACCCGCGACGGTGCGACCGTTGCCCCGCCGACCCCCACGGGCTCCGCGACCGCCTCGCCGGCCTGGGCCGCGCTGCCGAGCCCCGCGCCCTCGCCCATCTCGGCCTCGCCGAGCGCCTCCTCCACTGCCCCGCCGCCCTCGGGCGCCGCGCTCGCCAAGGCGCTCGGAGCCATCGTCACCGACCCGTGGCTGGGTCCGAGCGTCGGCGTGAGCGTGCGCGACGGCGAGACCGGCGAGGAGCTGTATGCCGTCCAGCCGGCCGCCGCTCGCGCCCCCGCCTCGACGCTCAAGATCCTCAGCGCCTTCGCGGTCACCTCGCACCTCGACCTCGACGCCCGGATGACGACGAGGGTCGTCACCGGGGCCACCCCGAGCGAGGTCGTCCTCGTCGCCGGTGGCGACACGTTGCTCGGCACCGGTGCGTCCGACCCCATGTCGGTCGAGGGCCATGCCGGTGTCGCGACGCTCGCCACCGAGGTCGCGCGGTCGCTCGACGAGCGCGGCACGGGAGCGGTGACGCTGCGGGTCGACGCGACCTACGCCGCCGGCCCCCGCTACCCGGCGACGTGGAAGAAGGAGGACATCGCCGCCGGCTTCACCCAGTCGGTCTCGATGCTCGACCTCGTCTCCCAGCGCGCCGGTGGTGGCAAAGCCGCCCCGCCCGTGCCCGAGGCCGGCGTCGCCGCAGCCCTCGCGAAGGCCCTCACGGCCCGCGGCCACGCGACGACGGTGGCGCCCTTCAGTGGCCACGGCACCCCAGCCCCCGCCGGTGCGACCGAGCTCGGCGCCGTGGAGTCCGCGACCTATGCCGAGCACCTCGGCTTCGCCCTCCAGCACAGCGACAACGCCCTCACCGAGAACCTCGTCCGCCAGGCCATGGTCGCCGCCGGCGCGTCGCCCGGTTCGCCGCTCGGCCCGCCGCAGTTCGTCGTGCGGACGCTCGCGGAGGCCGGTGTGCCCACGGCGGGGCTCAAGCTGCTCGACACGAGCGGGCTGTCCCCGGGCCAGACGGCGACCGCGACCGCGATGGCCGACGTCCTCGCACTCGCGACGACCGGCAAGGACCGCGACTTCCTCCGAGCGGTCGCGAGCCTGCCCGTCGCCGGGCTCAACGGGAGCCTCGCCGACCGCTACCGGGGCAAGGAGACCAAGGCCGTGGCCGGCATACCGAGGGCCAAGACCGGCACGCTCAAGGGGATCTCGAGCCTCGCCGGGACGACCGTGGACGCCGACGGGCACGTGCTCGTCTTCGCCGTCCTGGCCGATCGTGTGCCAGCCTCGTCGGGAACGCTGGGCGCACGCGCGGCGTTGGATCGCTTCGTCACCGCGCTCACCCTGTGCGGATGTCACTGAGCCGAGGAGGCAGCGTGAGCAACAGCTACGTCGACTGGGAGTTCGCCAAGACCACCGGGCGGACGCTCGTCAACGCCGGACCGAGCGTGTCCGCCGACGAGGCCGCCGCCGAGGTGGGGGCCATCCGCGAGGCCGCCCGCAAGGCGCACGGCCCGGTCGCGGAGACCTCCCGTCTCCGCACCCCCGACGACGCGCCCGAGGCGCTCGTCGTGGACCGCCCGACGTGGATCGCCATGAACGCCGACTCGATGGGCGCGATGCTCGACCCGGCGTTCGAGCAGATCCTCACCAGGCGGGGGCCCGAGGCGGCACCGAGCGGTCTCGCTTCCGCCATCGGCGGCAAGGTCACCGGCGCCGAGGCCGGGGCGCTGCTCGCGTTCATGTCGAGCAAGGTGCTGGGGCAGTACGACCTCGCGCCCGGGGGCACGCCCTCGCTCCTGCTCGTCGCACCCAACCTGCTCCAGGTGCAGCGCGAGCTCGACGTCGACGCCGCGGACTTCCGGGCGTGGGTGTGCATGCACGAGGAGACCCACCGCGTGCAGTTCACCGCGGTGCCGTGGCTGCGCGACCACATGGTCGCCGAGGCGCGCACGCTCGCGACCGAGATGGCGCCGGACCAGGACCGGCTCCAGGAGCTGACGAAGACGCTGCGCGAGAAGCTGCCCGAGGCCTTCACGAGCGGGTCGAGCGGCATCACCGACCTCGTCATGACGCCCGAGCAGCGCGAGAAGCTCGCCGAGCTCACCGCCGTCATGTCGCTCCTCGAGGGCCACGCCGACGTCGTCATGGACGACGTGGGGCCGGCCCACATCCCCACCGTCTCCGAGATCCGGGCGAAGTTCACCGAGCGCCGCAAGGGTGCCGGCGCCCTCGACAAGCTGCTGCGCCGGCTCCTCGGGCTCGAGGCCAAGATGCGCCAGTACCGCGACGGCGCCGCCTTCGTCCGCGGGGTGCAGGAGCGCGTCGGCGTCGAGGGCTTCAACGCCGTCTGGACCTCGCCCGAGACCCTGCCGCGCCCGCTCGAGATCACCGACCCGGCGGCCTGGGTCACGCGCGTCCACGGCTGAGCCGGGTCCACCCGTGAGCGGTCCGCACCCGTCGACGGCGGCGATCCGGCTCGCTGTGCGTTCCGCGCTCGCGGACCTCTCGCCGGGCGCACTCGTCCTCGTCGCCTGCAGCGGGGGTGGCGACTCGATGGCGCTCGCCGAGGCCGTCGCCCACGAGCAGCGGCACCGCGACTGGACCGGGGGCGCGGTCGTCGTCGACCACGGTCTCCAGCCGGGGTCCGACGAGGTCGCCGCGCGCGCGGCCGCGTGGCTGCGCGACCTCGGGCTCGACCCGGTCGTCGTCGAGCGGGTAGCGGTGTCCGACAACGGATCGGGTCTCGAGGCAGCGGCGCGCGATGCCCGTTACGCAGCTCTCGACAGGGTCGCCGAGCGCGCTGGTGCCGAGGTCGTGTTCCTCGGCCACACGCTCGACGACCAGGCCGAGCAGGTGCTCCTCGGTCTCGTCCGCGGGTCCGGTGCGCGTTCCTTGGCCGGTATGCCGGCCGCGCGAGACCGCGTCCGCCGTCCCCTCCTCGGCGTGACCCGGCAGCAGTGCCGGGAGTCGTGCCAGGCCGAGGGCGTGCCGTGGTGGGACGACCCGATGAACGCGGACCCGTCCTTCACGCGGGTCCGGGCGCGACGGGCCGTGGCGGGCCTCGAGGCCGACCTCGGGCCCGGGGTCGCCGCCGCGCTCGCCCGCTCGGCCGACCAGCTGCGCGAGGACGCCGACCACCTCGACGCCCTCGCGGACGCCGCCGTCCAGTCGCTCGGACCCGGACCGTGGCCGGTGGACGACCTCAGCGCCCTGCCCCGTGCCGTCCGGACCCGGGTCTGGCGCCGGCTGCTCGTCGCGGAAGGTGCGCCGGCGGGGCAGGTGGGCACACGGCATACGGAGGCGTGCGACCGGCTCCTCACGCACTGGAGCGGGCAGGGTCCGCTCCACCTGCCGGGGGACCTGAGGGCCGTCCGCTCCGGCGGCGCCGTCAGGCTGTCGCGCTGACCGTCAGAGCGCGGCGAGCGCCCCGGCAGCGCCGACGAGGGCACCGACGAGTCGTAGCCGGTCGACGACGAGCAGCCGCCGGAGCAGGTCGGGGTCGTGGCCCCGGCCGAGGCGACCGTGCAGCGGCGCCGCCCCGATGGCGGTGAGCGCCCCCGACCACCCGGCGCCGGCGGCCGCGACGAGCGTGCCGACGCCGCCGGGTCCCGAGAGCAGCGACGCGGCGACGGCCGCGAGGAGCCCGAGGTAGACGATGCCCACGACCGGGGTGATCCGGCGGGAGTGGGTGTCGTGCACCGTCGCCCACCGGTCGGGGCCGACGTCGGCGAGCGCGGGGTAGACGACGAGCGTGACGGTGAGCTGGAAGCCGAGGTGCGCGCCGCTGGTGAGGAGGAGCCAGGCCGCCGCGCCGGTCATCGGGGAGGCTTCCCGAACGCCTCCGCGGCGAGGTCGAGCTCACCGTCGGCGAGCGCGTCGACGATCCTCCGCGCGAGGAGCGAGCCGAGCGCGCCGCTCGCGCCGACGACGGCCACGCGGGCACCGGACAGGTCTCGAGCCGTCATGGGCCGACGATAGACCGGCGCGGCGTCACCGTCCGTGGACCGCGTCGGAGGGCTGGCTCGAGGGCTCGGGCGCTGGTGTGCGGGGTCCCGGCTGTCCCTCGACCCCACCCGTCCGGTTGACTGGCCCTGACGGACCGTCGACACGAGAGGGAGAAGGCACCGTGGACGCTGCCCACATGGGAGCAGACCTCGAGCGGGTTCTCATCACCGAGGACGAGATCCAGGCCAAGCTGGCCGAGCTGGCCGAGGAGATCGCTGCGGAGTACGCCGGCAAGGACGTGCTGCTCGTGGGGGTGCTCAAGGGTGCGGTCATGGTCATGGCAGACCTCATGCGCGCCCTTCCGATCACCGCGCCGGTCGACTGGATGGCCGTCTCGTCCTACGGCTCGGGCACCAAGAGCTCGGGCGTCGTCCGGATCCTCAAGGACCTCGACACCGACATCTCGGGCAAGCACGTGCTCATCGTCGAGGACATCGTCGACTCCGGCCTCACGCTCTCGTGGATCCGGTCCAACCTCGAGTCGCGCCACCCCGCCTCGGTCGAGATCTGCACCCTGCTGCGCAAGCCCGACGCCGCCAAGGTCGAGGTCGACGTCAAGTGGGTCGGGTTCGACATCCCCAACGAGTTCGTCGTCGGCTACGGCCTCGACTACGCCGAGCAGTACCGCGGCCTGCGCCAGGTCGGCACGCTCGCCCCGCACGTCTACTCCTGACCCCAGCTTTTGCTCCCCATGAGGGAAGGTTGAGGGTCCGGAGGGAACATTCCCCTCCGGACCCGCAACGTTGCCTCCGGAAGCGGGCGGTGCGGCGACTGGGAGCCCGGAACACGCGGCATACGCCGGTCGTTGTTCGATCGGACGCACCCGGGACCGGACGCACCGTCACGGGTAGCGTGTGTACCCAGCCAGTGGCGCGCGAGCGTGCACGGATGAGCTCGTTGATCAGGAGGACGTGGGGCCACCGGCCCCATTCACATCTATGGATGCCAAGCGCGTGTTCAAGGCCCCGTTGTTCTGGGTCCTGGCGGTCATCGCCATCACCGTCGTGATGTTCTCGTTGGGAGGGGACGGCGGCTACGCGACGATCGACACGGCCAAGGCCGAGAAGCTCATCACCGACAAGAAGGTCGACAAGGCCGAGTTCACGAGCGACAACGTCCTCAACCTCGACCTCAAGGCGGACTCGGCGTTCAGCGACGAGAAGGCGAACATCTCGGGTGCCGACAAGGTCCGCGCCGAGTTCGTCGACGCCCGCGCCGAGTCCCTCGTCGAGCTCGTCAAGGCCAACCCGCCCACGGACGGCTACAACGACAAGCGTGAGACCCAGAACCCGTTCTGGTCGCTGCTCATCAGCATCTTCCCGATCCTGCTGCTCGTCGGTCTCTTCTGGTTCATGATGAGCCAGGCGCAGGGCGGCGGCTCGCGGGTCATGCAGTTCGGCAAGTCCAAGGCCAAGCTCGCCACGAAGGACACCCCCAAGGTGACCTTCGACGACGTCGCCGGCGCCGACGAGGCCGTCCAGGAGCTCCACGAGATCAAGGAGTTCCTCTCCGACCCGGCGAAGTTCCTCGCGGTCGGGGCCAAGATCCCCAAGGGCGTCCTCCTCTACGGCCCGCCCGGCACCGGCAAGACCCTCCTCGCCCGCGCCGTCGCCGGTGAGGCCGGCGTGCCGTTCTACTCGATCTCGGGCTCGGACTTCGTCGAGATGTTCGTCGGTGTCGGCGCCTCGCGAGTCCGCGACCTCTTCGAGCAGGCCAAGGCCAACGCCCCCGCCATCGTCTTCGTCGACGAGATCGACGCCGTCGGCCGCCACCGTGGGGCCGGGCTCGGCGGTGGCCACGACGAGCGCGAGCAGACGCTCAACCAGCTCCTCGTCGAGATGGACGGCTTCGACGTCAAGACCAACGTCATCCTCATCGCGGCGACCAACCGTCCCGACATCCTCGACCCGGCCCTGCTGCGCCCGGGCCGCTTCGACCGCCAGATCGCGGTCGAGGCTCCCGACATGCTCGGCCGCCACCGCATCCTCGAGGTCCACTCGCAGGGCAAGCCGATGGCCCCCGGCGTCGACCTGCTCGCGGTCGCCCGTCGCACGCCCGGTTTCACCGGTGCCGACCTCGCCAACGTCCTCAACGAGGCCGCTCTGCTCACGGCCCGCACCGACAAGACGCTCATCGACGACTCCACCCTCGACGAGGCGATCGACCGCGTCATCGCCGGGCCCCAGAAGAAGACGCGCATCATGTCGGCCAAGGAGCGCAAGATCACGGCCTACCACGAGGGTGGCCACGCGCTCGTCGCCGCGGCGATGAACCACACCGACCCGGTCACCAAGGTGACGATCCTCCCGCGCGGCCGGGCCCTCGGCTACACGATGGTCATGCCGATCGACGACAAGTACTCGACGACCCGCAACGAGATCCTCGACCAGCTCGCCTACGCCCTCGGTGGCCGCGTCGCGGAGGAGATCATCTTCCACGACCCGACGACCGGTGCCGCCAACGACATCGAGAAGGCCACCGCGATGGCTCGCAAGATGGTCACCGAGTACGGCATGAGCGAGCGCGTCGGCGCGATCAAGCTCGGCCAGAGCCAGGGTGAGGTCTTCCTCGGCCGCGACATGGGCCACCAGCGCGACTACTCCGAGCGGATCGCCGGCATCGTCGACGAGGAGGTGCGCAACCTCATCGAGGCCGCCCACGACGAGGCATGGCACGTCATCAACGACAACCGCCACATCCTCGACCGCCTCGTCCTCGAGCTCCTGGAGCGCGAGACGCTCAACCAGAAGGAGATCGCCGAGGTCTTCGAGGGCATCGTCAAGCGCCCGCTGCGCCCGACGTGGCTCTCGAGCGAGCACCGCGGTATCTCCGACCAGCCGCCGGTCCTCACGCCCGCCGAGCAGGTCGCCCTCAACGGCAGCGCCAACGGCCACGGGCCGTCCGGCGAGCCCAACGGCGCCCACGTCAACGAGGGTGACCCCTCGACGACCGCGGCGATCGACCGGGCCGCCACCGAGGGTGCGCACCCGGCGGCCGAGGCCGCCGAGGAGCACCCGCCCACCCAGGTGATCGAGGTTCCAGAGGGCCAGCGTGTCGACCCCGACGCCCACTGACGGCGGGTCGGCCGTGCCCGACACGAGCGACGAGAGCGACACCCTGCCCCCGCGCCAGGTCGACCACGACCGCGCTCGGAGGGCCGTGCGCGAGCTGCTCCTTGCGATCGGGGAGGACCCCGACCGCGAGGGGCTGCGCGACACCCCCGACCGCGTCGCGCGTGCCGCGACCCAGCTGTATGCCGGCCTGTCGCAGGACCCTGCCGACGTCCTGTCCACGCGCTTCTCGATCGACCACGAGGAGCTCATCATCGTGCGCGACATCGAGATCTACTCGACGTGCGAGCACCACCTGCTGCCCTTCCACGGCGTCGCGCACGTCGGCTACATCCCGTCGCCCGACGGCACCGTGACCGGCCTGTCCAAGCTCGCTCGGCTCGTCGACGTCTTCGCCCGACGCCCGCAGGTGCAGGAGCGCATCACGACGCAGGTCGCCGACGCGCTCGTCGACCACCTCGGTGTGCAGGGCGTCATCGTCGTCATCGAGGCCGAGCACCTCTGCATGTCGATGCGCGGCGTCCACAAGCCGGGGTCGCGGACCATCACCTCCGCGGTGCGGGGGCAGCTGCGCGACCCGGCGACGCGGTCCGAGGCGATGTCGCTGCTCCTCGGCGGCAAGCGGTGAGCGGCACCCGGTGATCCCGCTCGTCGCCGGACCCCGGCCCCTGGTCATGGGGGTCGTCAACGTCACGCCCGACTCCTTCAGCGACGGTGGGGAGTGGTTCGAGCCCGAGGCTGCGATCGGCCACGGGCGCGAGCTCCTCGCGGCGGGCGCGGACCTCATCGACGTCGGTGGCGAGTCCACGCGCCCGGGCGCCGAACGGCCCCCGGTCGAGGAGGAGCTGCGCCGGGTCGTCCCCGTCGTGCGCGCGCTGGCGGCCGAGGGTGCCATCGTCTCCATCGACACGATGCGCGCCTCCGTCGCCGCAGCGGCGGTCGAGGCGGGTGCGGGGATCGTCAACGACGTGAGCGCAGGCCTCGCGGACAGTGACATGGCAGGGCTGGTGGCGCAGGCCGGCATACCGTTCATCGCCATGCACTGGCGCGGGCACAGCACGGAGATGCAGTCGCGCGCCGTCTACGACGACGTCGTCGAGGACGTGTGCCGTGAGCTGCGCGAGCGCGTGGAGTCGTTGCAGGAGAGCGGCATCCGCGCCGAGGACATCATCCTCGACCCTGGTTTCGGCTTCGCCAAGACCGCCGCACACAACTGGACCCTGTTGAGCCGGCTCGACGAGGTCGTCGCCCTCGGCCACCCGGTTCTCGTCGGCACCTCCCGCAAGACCTTCCTCGGGCGCCTCGGCCGGCCGGACGGGGCGGAGCCGCGACCGCCGATCGAGCGGGACCTGTCGACGGCGGTGACGTCCTTCCACGCGGCGCGCTCAGGGGCATGGGCGGTGCGGGTGCACGACGTCGCCTCGACGACCCAGGCGCTCGACGTCGCCGACGCCCTGCGAACCACCGGAACGGAGGAGGACGCATGAGCGACCGGATCACCCTCAAGGGCATCTCGGCCACGGGCTACCACGGGGTCCTCGACTTCGAGAAGCGCGACGGCCAGACCTTCGTCGTGGACGTCGCGATGGAGGTCGACCTCGGCCCCGCCGGCACGAGCGACGACCTCGACGACACCGTCAACTACGCCGAGGTGGCCGGCGACGTCGTCGCGCTCATCGAGGGCGAGTCGCTCGACCTCATCGAGGCGCTCGCCGACCGCATCGCCGCCAAGGTGCTCACCCGGCCGCTCGTCGAGTCGGTCGTCGTCACCGTCCACAAGCCGCAGGCGCCGGTCGGCCACCCCTTCACCGACGTCGCGGTCACGGTCGAGCGGCTGCGCGAGACCCCGGTCGTCATCGCCATCGGGTCCAACATGGGTGAGCCGCTCGAGACCATCCAGAACGCCGTCGGGGCCCTCTGGCTCGCTCTCGACCTCAAGGCGGCCTCGCGCGTCTACGAGACCGCCCCCGTCGGGGGGCCGGCCCAGTCGGCCTACCTCAACGCCGTCGTCGTCGGGACGACCTCACTCTCGCCGCAGCGGCTGCTCCGAACCCTCCAGGACATCGAGCTCGACCATGGCCGGGTGCGCAAGGAGCGGTGGGGCCCGCGCACGCTCGACCTCGACATCGTCCAGTACGGCGACCCCGTCTTCGACACCGACGTCCGGCTCTCGACCGAGGCGCTCACCCTTCCCCACCCGAGGGCGCACGAGCGCGCCTTCGTCCTCGTCCCGTGGGCCGACGCCGACCCCGAGGCCGCGCTGCGGGTCCAGGGTCAGGTGCGGCGGGTCGCCGACCTCGCCACAGAGGTCGGCAGCGCCGGCGTCGCCCTCGGTCCTGACGTCGACCTGTTGGAGGACGGGTGGTGAACCGCGGCGTGCGGGCGGCAGTCGCGCTGCTCGTGACCCTGCTCGTCGGTGCTGCGTCCTGGCTGCTCTGGGCCCTCGTCACCGGAGGCGGGACGCTCGTCCCGCGCCCGTCGTGGCTGGCCGCGGTGCTCCTGCTCGGGATGGCGGCGTTCGTCGCCGGGTTCGCCTGGCCGGTCCGCTCCTACCTCGCCGGCCGCTCGACGAAGCGCCTCTACCCCCTCCGCGCTGCCCGCGTCGTCGTCCTCGCGCAGGCGGCCACCCTCACCGGGGCGGCTGCCGCCGGCTGGTATGCCGGCCAGCTCGCCGTCGTCGCGAGCGACCTCTCGCTCGTGGCCAACCAGGACAGGTTGTGGCGGCTCGCGGTCCTCGTCGGTGCGGCGGTGCTGCTCGCCGCAGCAGGGCTGCTGGCCCAGTCCTGGTGCCGCGTCGACCCTCGCGACGACGACGACTGACTGCGCGTTCGGCCCGTCCTCCCGGGTGCGGGCGGACTTGCCGAACGCGCAACCACTGGCTGCGAGCCGCAGGGCTCAGACGAGCGAGGCCCAGACGACCCAGTTGCCCTTGTAGTGACCGCCCTGCACCGGTGTCTCGGGGTCGCACGTGATGAGGCGGAGGACCGGCTCCGGGTTGGCCGCGTCCCAGATGGAGTCGTCCTTCGGGACCGCCTTCTTGCTGAGGGCACGCGACTTCGTCGCCCGGAAGGTGACGGACTCACCCGAGGAGTAGACGACGGTGATGCGGTCGCCGGGGCGGACCTGCGTCAGGCGGCCGAAGGTGTCCGCGACGAGCCTGGGGGAGCGCCGGTTGATGTGCCCGGCGAGGATCGAGGCGCCGGGCCACCCCGGCTTCGCCCAGCCCTTCTCGGCGTACCAGCCGGCGACGCCGAAGGGGGGAGCGAGCACGCCCTCGTCGAGCCTGGTCGGCACGAGCGTGGCGTCGACCAGGGTGGTGCCCGAGGTGCTCACGACGACGACTCTCTCGGGCGCGCCCTTCGGCTTCACGGTGGACGGCCCGAACGTGGGAGCAGCCGTCGGTGTGGGCGCCCCGGTCGGCGTCGGGGTGGGCCGCGGACGGCTGACGGTGGCGCTGGGGGTGGGCGTGGGCGTGGGCGTGGGTGACACGCTCGGCGTCGGGGTGGGCGAGGTGGACGCGACCGGGGCCCGGCCCCGCGCCGACGAGTCGGTTCGCGAGGCCAGGCCCCAGATGAGCAGTGCGGTGGCGGCGACGACCGCCGCGACCGCAGCGAGCGTGCGGCGTCGGTCAGCGGCGAGCGGCACGACGACGCAGCAGGTGCGAGCCGGCGCCGAGCACGACGACCGACCCCGCACCCGCCGCCAGCAGCGGCAGCATGGACGGCGAGGCCGGCTGCGCGGCGTCGGTCTGGACGACGTCGGGGCGGACCGGTTCCGGCGTGGGCGGCGGCGTGGTCCCTTCGGCCCTGGCGGTCACCTGGTCGATGGTGAGGTCCTGGTCGTCGTCGGCGACGCACTCGAGGGCGGCGAAGGTGCCGTTCTCCTCGTCACCCGTGGCGAGGAAGAAGCTGAAGTCGCCGGCGACGTAGGTGAACTCCCCGGGAGCGTTCGCCTTGAAGGGCTCGGCGAAGCCGTCGTCGCTCTCGAGGGTGAAGGCGCCCGAACCCGGCACGCTCACCGACTCGAACCAGAACTCTGCCTCACGCTCCGCACCCGTCTCGTCGACCCCCGCGAACAGCAGGGCACCGGCCTCGCCCTCGGTGATGCCCAGCTTGCCCAGCTCCGCCGTCACGCCGGCATCGAACGTGAACCGTGCGCTCAGCGGCTCGAGCTCGACCGTGGAGCCCGGCGTGGTGGTCGCACCGTCCGCGATCGCCGAGTCGAAGGAGGCGGTCACCTTGAGCCCCTCGACCTCGATGATCTCGGGGATCTCCGCGGCGAGCGCGTCCGGGGCCACCTCGCCCTTCTCGGCCGACTCGAGCAGCTTCTGACCGTGGGCGCCGAGGTCGGCGACATCGAGGCCGGCCGGGAGGGCGAAGAGGCCGCAGGTGTAGGTGATCTCGGCGCTCGCGGCCTGGGCGGGCGTGACGAGGGCGAGGGAGGTGGAGGCGGCGAAGGCGCCGAGGCAGGCACGGCGGAGGAGGGAGGAGGGCATGGCTCGACTTTCGCGAAAGGTGGAGGTCGAGGTGAACGTAGCCCGTTCCGCCACCTCCCGTCCGCCGATTGGGCCAAACGCGGACCACCCGAACGGGCGGTCAGTCGCAGACAGGGCTACTTGTCGACGTCGCCGACGACGAAGAACGTCGAGCCGAGGATCGCCACCATGTCGGAGACGAGGGTTCCCGGCAGCAGCTCGGTGAGCACCTGGACGTTGTTGAACGACGCAGACCGCAGCTTGAGCCGCCACGGCGTCTTCTCGCCCCTGGACACGAGGTAGTAGCCGTTGAACCCGAGCGGGTTCTCGGTGGCGACGTAGGTCTCGCCCTCGGGCACCTTGAGCACCTTGGGCAGCCGCTGGTTGACCGGCCCGGCTGCCATCGACCCGAGCACCGAGAGGCAGTGCTCGACGAGGTCGAGGCTCACGTGCACCTGCTCGAGCAGCACCTCGAGGCGCGACAGGCAGTCCCCTGCGGTGCGGGTGACGACCCGGCCCGGGCCGTCCTCGCCGAAGAGCTCCGCGTAGGCGAGGTAGGGCGCGTCGCGTCGCAGGTCGACGTCGAGGCCGGAGGCGCGTGCGATGGGTCCGGAGACGCCGTACTGCTGGACGGTCGCGACGTCGAGCACGCCGACACCGCGGGTCCGGGCGGTGAGGATCTCGTTGCCGACGAGCATCGACTCGAGGTCGGGCAGGCGTCGGCGCACGGCGGCGACCGCGTCGTCGACACGACCCAGCCAGCCCGCCGGCACGTCCTCCTTGAGGCCACCGACGCGGTTGAACATGTAGTGCATCCGCCCGCCGGACGCCTCCTCCATGACCGCCTGGAGCTCCTCGCGCTCGCGGAAGGCATAGAAGACCGGAGTGATCGCACCGAGCTCGAGGGGGTAGGACCCGAGGAACATCAGGTGGTTGAGCACGCGGTTGAGCTCGGCGAGCATCGTCCGCAGCCACACGGCGCGCTCGGGCACCTCCATGCCGAGCATCTCCTCGACGGCGAGGACGACGCCGAGCTCGTTGCTGAAGGCGCTGAGCCAGTCGTGCCGGTTGGCGAGGACGACGATCTGGCGGTAGTCGCGGACCTCGAAGAGCTTCTCGGCGCCGCGGTGCATGTAGCCGATGATCGGCTCGGCCCGCACGATCCGCTCGCCGTCGAGGGTCAGGCGCAGGCGCAGGACGCCGTGCGTCGCGGGGTGCTGCGGCCCGATGTTGAGCACCATGTCAGCGGTCGCGAGACCACCGGCACCGACGGCCACGGTCGTCGTCCGCGTCGGCCCGCTCGACGGCACGCTCGTCGGCTCAGGCATGGCCCCGAGTATGCCGCGTCATCGCCCACGAAAACCCGCCGAGCCCGCGCGGGTCGGTTAGCGCGGCGACCGTCGAGGAGCGGCCGAGCGCGCGGACGTAGCCGAGCGGGTCGGAGGTGGCCATCGCGTGCTCGGGCGGGGCGGCCGTCATGCCCAGCCGGTGCAGCAGCTCGCGCTGGGTGACCACCTCGTCGGCCCCGAGGGAGTCGGTGGCGACGTGCGCGGTGAGATCCCGACGCCCGTCCGGAACCGCCTCGGTCACCTGCCCCTCCCTGTATGCCGTGAGCGTCCCGAGCGCGGGCCGGGTCGCCCGGGTGTGGCCGTAGTCCACGGCGACGGTGAGCCCGGAAGCATTGCGGGACAACAGCTCCCGCCACGCGAGGTCCCGGGACAGCCCGACCTCGACCCGGTCGCCGGGCGTCACGGCCGGCCACCACGCGTCGGCCCACGCGCGGTCGTCCGCGTCGAGCTCGGCGCCGGGCGACTCGGTCCCGTCGTCGTCGACGAGCACCTCGCGCAGCACGCCGTCCTCGTCGACCTCGGCCACGGTGCACGGCACGACGTCGAGCCACTCGTGGGCCAGGACGAGGGCGTCGAGGTCGTGCAGGTCATCGGGAAGGGACGTGCCGCCGGGGGAGCGCAGCCACGTGACGGCGTCCGGCAGCCCGGCCGGCCGCTCGACGACATCGACCCCGACGAGCTCGAGGTCCGGGCGCGCGTCGTGGAGGTGGGCGAGCAGCTCGCCGCGCCCGCACGCGAGGTCGACGACACGGCATACGCCGGCGTCGTCCGCGAGGCGACCCACGACCTCCGCGAGGACGGCACCCAGCTGGCCGTGGGCCGAGGTCGTGAAGTGACCGGCCGGGCCCTCGTCGCGGCGATAGAACCCGTCCGGCCCGTAGAGCGCGTCCCACCACGCGTCACGCCAGGGTCGAGGGCTCACCCCCGCAACCTACGGCAGCAAAAGCGTTCGCGTCCCGAGCGCTCCGACGGCACACTCGATGCAGTGAAACCCCTCACCGAGAACGAGATCCGCGCCAGCTTCGTCAACGCCTCCAAGCGGGAGGTGGGTCAGGCGAGCCTGCCGGACCTCGCGGGCCTCGACTGGGAGCGGCTCGACTACCTCGGCTGGCGCGACAGCAAGCGGCCGCTGGGCTACGCCGTCGTGGTCGTCGACGACGAGCCGCGCGGCATCGTCCTGCGGGCTGCGCCACCGCCGGCTGCGCTCGGCGGCCGTCGTCGCAGTGCCATCTGCGCGTGGTGCGAGGACCCGATCGAGACCCAGGACGTGAGCCTCTACGTCGCCAAACGCTCCGGCGCCGAGGGGCGCAAGGGCGACACCGTCGGCACGCTCATCTGCACCGAGTTCGCCTGTTCGGCCAACGTGCGGCGCAAGCCGACCTTCGCCGAGCTCGGCTCGACCGACCCTGACGCCCGCGAGCAGTTCGTCGAGCGCCGGGTCGCCGGACTGAGGGAGCGCTCCGCGAGGTTCGTCGCGCAGGTCTGAGGGCATAGGTTGGCTGCGTGAGTTCAGGCGAGCACCCCGCGCGGTTGTCGGTCGGCATCATCGGGGCCGGTCGCGTGGGGGCCGTCCTCGGTGCCGCCCTCGCCCGTGCGGGACACCGCATCCAGGCCGCGTATGCCGTGAGCGCCGAGAGCCGCGAACGCGCCGCGGGGCTCCTGCCGGGGGTGCCCCTCGAGGAGATCCCCGACGTCATCGACGGCGCCGACCTGGTTCTCCTCGCCGTGCCCGACGACGCGCTGCCAGAGCTGGTCGCGGGACTGGCGGCCACGGACACGTGGCAGGCCGGCCAGATCGTCGTCCACACGAGTGGCCGCTTCGGCGCCGATGTCCTGCGCCCGGCGATGTCCGCGCACATCCTCCCCGTCGCGATCCACCCCGCGATGACCTTCACCGGGACCGCGCTCGACCTCGGCCGGCTCGAGGAGTGCGCCTTCGGCGTCACCGGACCGGATGCCCTGCGGCCAATGGCCGAGGCGCTCGTCGTCGAGATGGGCGGCGAGCCGGTGTGGGTCGCCGAGGACCAGCGTGCGGCCTACCACGCTGCGCTGGCGCACGGGTCCAACCACCTCGTCACCCTTGTCGCACAGGCGATGGAGGTCCTCGCGGCCGCAGGTGTCGCGCAGCCGCGCACCGTCCTCGGACCGCTCGCGCGGGCGGCGCTCGACAACGCCTTGCGGCTGGGTGACGCAGCCCTCACCGGACCGGTCGCCCGGGGCGATGTGAGTACCGTGGGCACGCACCTGCGCGAGCTCGACCGGATCTCGCCCGAGATCAGGACGACCTACGTCGCCCTGGCCCGCGCCACCGCGGTGCGCGCGCTCGAGAGCGGGCGGCTCCAGCCGTCGGCCGCCGAGCCCTTGCTCGACACCCTCGCCGACCAGGAGCCCCAGGAGCCGACACCGTGACCGACAGCGCCACCTCCACCGCGACCTCCTCGGCGACCCCGGTCGTCGCGAGCACCCGCGACGAGATGCGGGCCGCGCGCGCCGCCCTCACGGGCAGCGACGTCGCGGTCGTCATGACGATGGGTGCCCTCCACGAGGGCCACGCCGAGCTCATCCGCGAGGCCCGCCGTGCCGCCGAGCACGTCATCCTCACGATCTTCCTCAACCCGTTGCAGTTCGGGCCCAAGGAGGACCTCTCCCGCTACCCGCGCACGTTCGACGACGACATGCGGATCGCCACCGCCGAGGGCGTCGACGTCGTCTTCGCCCCGACTCCCGACGTCGTCTACCCCGACGGCGACCCCGGCGTCCGCATCTCCGCCGGCCCGCTCGGCGACGTCCTCGAGGGCAAGTCGCGCCCCGGCCACTTCGACGGCGTCGTCACCGTCGTCGGCAAGCTGCTCCACCTCACCGGTGCCCGGCGGGCCTTCTTCGGGCAGAAGGACGCGCAGCAGCTGCTCCTCATCCGACGGATGGTGCGCGACCTCGACTTCCCCGTCGAGGTCGTGTCGGTGCCGACAGTGCGGGAGGAGGACGGCCTCGCGCTGAGCAGCCGCAACACCTACCTCACGCCCTCCGACCGCGAGGTCGCGCTCTGCCTGAGCCGCGCGCTCACCGCGGGAGCCGACCAAGCGGCATACGGGCCCTCGGCGATCCGGCGGGCGGCGCGCGAGGTCCTCGTCGAGGAGCCGCTCGCCCTCGTCGACTACCTCGTCCTCGTCCACCCGAGCACGCTCCAGGACGTCCCGGAGTGGTACCGCGGCGAGGCACTGCTCGCCGTCGCGGCCCGAGTCGGCACGACCCGGCTCATCGACAACACGCCGATCCTCGTCGGGCCGGGCGGTGGCAGACTCGACGTGTTCTCGCAGCCCGACTCCGGCAGCATCCCCGCCCGCCCGGCCCCGTGAGCCCCGGCAACCACCAGGAGCCCCCTCCCATGTACCGCTACATGCTGCACAGCAAGATCCACCGTGCGACCGTCACCCAGGCCGACCTGCACTACGTCGGCTCGCTGACGATCGACATGGACCTCATGGACGCGGCGGACCTCCTGCCGGGCCAGCAGGTCGACGTCGTCGACGTCGACAACGGCAACCGGCTCACGACTTACGCGATCGAGGGCGAGCGCGGCTCCGGCATCCTCTGCATCAACGGCGCCGCCGCCCGGCTCATCAGCCCCGGCGACACCGTCATCATCATCGCCTACGCGTCGATGTCCGACGAGGACGCACGCGCCCACGACCCGCACGTGGTCTTCGTCGACAAGAACAACAAGATCGTCGACGTCGGCGACGACGGTGGTGACGTCCCCGAGGGCTACGGCCTCATGACGTCGGCCGTGACCAAGCGCTCGCACGGGTGACCGCACCCGAGGTGCGGATCCCACGGGCGCTCGCGGCGCCCGCGCCCGGCTGGACGACGTCGGCCGACGTCATCGTCGTCGGCTCGGGCATCGCCGGGCTCACCTGCGCCCTCAGGCTGCGCGAGCGGGTCGACCGCGTCCTGCTCGTCACCAAGACCGTCCTCGACGAGGGCTCGACGGCGTGGGCGCAGGGCGGGATCGCCGCGGCGCTCCACCCCGAGGACTCGCCCGAGGAGCACCTCGACGACACCCTCGTCGCGGGTGTCGGGCTCTGCGACCGTGACGCCGTCGAGGCGCTCGTCACCGAGGGGCCGCGCCGGGTGCGCGAGCTCGTCGCGCTCGGGGCCGAGTTCGACCTCGACGCGGAGGGCGAGATCAAGCTGACCCGTGAGGGCGGCCACCACCGCGACCGGATCGCTCACGCCGGGGGCGACGCGACGGGACGCGAGATCTCCCGCGCGCTCATCGCCGCCCTCCACCGCGTCATCGACGACCCCGGCATCGAGGTCGTCGAGCACGCGCTCGTCGTCGACCTGCTCCAGGGCGGGTCCGGCGCCGGTGGCTCCGGCTCCGAATCCGGGACCTCCGGCGACGGTGCACCCGTGGTCGGCGTCACCCTCCACGTCATCGGCGAGGGCCAGCTCGACGGGGTCGGTGCCGCCTACGCCCGCGCTGTCGTGCTCGCCACCGGCGGCCTCGGCCAGATCTACACATCGACGACGAACCCGCCCGTCGCGACCGGCGACGGCATGGCGGCAGCGCTGCGGGCCGGGGCGCGGATGACCGACCTCGAGTTCATCCAGTTCCACCCGACCGTGCTCTTCCTCGGCGAGGGCTCTACCGGCCAGCAGCCCCTCATCTCCGAGGCGGTGCGGGGCGAGGGCGCCTTCCTCGTCGACGCGTCAGGGCGGCGGATCATGGAGGGCCGGCACGAGCTGGCCGACCTCGCCCCTCGCGACGTCGTCGCGCGCGCCATCCTCGAGACGATGCGCGAGCAGGGCACCGACCACGTCTTCCTCGACGCCAGACATCTCGGCGGGGACTTCCTCGAGGAGCGCTTCCCGTCGATCGTCGCGTCGTGCCGCTCGCTCGGCTTCGACCCGGCGACCGACCTACTCCCGGTCGCCCCGGCGCAGCACTACGCCTCGGGTGGGGTCGAGACCGACCTGCACGGGCGCACCTCCCTGCCGGGTCTCTATGCCTGCGGCGAGTGCTCGTGCACCGGCGTCCACGGCGCCAACCGCCTCGCTTCCAACAGCCTCCTCGAGGGGCTCGTCTTCGCGAGCCGCATCGCCTCCGACATCCCGGCACGCATCGCCGCCGGAGAGCTGTCCGACGTCGTCGTGCCGTCCGTGCCGACGCACGCCGGCGGCGTCGTGGGGGAGGGCGCCCTGCTCGACAGCTCGCAACGGCTCACCGTGCAGCGGGCGATGACCGCCGGCTCGGGCCCGGTGCGCTCGGGCGAGTCGACGACCCAGACCGCGGCCGAGCTCGCGCGGCTCGCCGCGATGCCGCCGTCCACGGCCGCGCCCGGCCCGAGGACGTGGGAGACGACGAACCTCCTGCACCTCGGCCAGGTCCTCACCGAGCTGGCGCACCGACGCGAGGAGACCCGCGGCGGACACGTGCGCAGCGACTTCCCCGACGGCGACGACGCCCAGTGGCTGCGTCGCCAGAGTGTCGTCGTCGCACCCGACCGATCCCTCACCGTGACCGAACGGAGTATGCCGTGAGCTCGCCCTCGCGTCCCGACCTCGCCTTCCCCGAGGCCGACGCCCGCCGCGTCGTCACCGGCGCCCTCGACGAGGACCTCGGTGGACCCGACGGTGTCGACGTGACGACGACCGCGACGATCCCGGCGGAGCAGCGGACCGAGGCGACCGTCGTCGCCCGCGAGGCCGGCGTCGTCGCCGGTGTCGAGGTCATCGCCCTCACCCTCGACGAGGTCGCCCGACGACTGGGGACCGACCCGGTCGCCGTGCGGCTCGTGGCAAGCGACGGCGACCGGGTCGAGCGCGGCGACGTCGTGGCCGAGCTGTCCGGCTCGACGGAGGCGACGCTCGTGGCCGAGCGGACCCTCCTCAACATCGTGAGCCGTCTGTCGGGCATCGCGACGCACACCCGGCGCTGGGCCGACATCCTCGAGGGGTCCGGGGCCATGGTCCTCGACACCCGCAAGACGACCCCGGGGCTGCGGGCGCTCGAGAAGTTCGCCGTGCGCGCCGGCGGCGGCACCAACAAGCGCATGGGCCTGCACGACGTCGCGATGATCAAGGACAACCACAAGCTCGCAGCGGGAGGTCTCGGCGCGGCCTACGCCGCCGTGCGCGAGCGCTTCCCCGAGGTGCCGGTCCAGGTCGAGGTGACGACGACCGAGGAGGCCCTCGAGTCGGTGGCCGCCGGCGCGCGGTTCCTGCTGTGCGACAACATGTCCCCCGCCCTGCTCCGCACGACGGTCGATGCCGTCAGAGCGACCGGCGAGGACGTCGAGATCGAGGCGACCGGCGGACTCACCCTCGACGTCGCGGCCGACTACGCCGCGACCGGGGTCGACTACCTCAGCGTCGGCGCACTCACCCACTCCTCGCCGATCCTCGACATCGCCCTCGACCTGAACACCTGACGCGTTTGGGTCGTCAGCCCCGGACCGGCTGCGGTGCCACACACATCGGTGCAGGCACGGAGAGCTCGGACCTCGCCTCACTGACGGCGTCGCGCCTCAGGACGTGGGTCGTGACGGCGTCGTCGTCCCGACCTGCGACGAGCACCACCTCTCCCTCCACGTGGAACTGACGTGGGTGTGCGGCGGTCGCCGTCTCGCCGAGCACCTCCGGCACCTCCGCGCCGACGTCGAACAGGGACAGCGTGTCCGGACCCCGGTTCGACAGCAGCAGCCGCTCGCCCGCGGCGTCGACCCAGATGTGGGCGACGAGGTTCTCGACGTCGCTCCCGCTCGCAGTGGACCGCCCCACGACGGTGAAGACGCCGCCGTCCTCATGGAGGGCCACCAGCGTTCCGGCGAGCTCGCCGCCGACCCACGCCCGCCTCGACGCAGGATGGCGCGCGAGGTGCCGCGGACCCGTCCCGGACGGAAGGCGGCACCGACCGCGAGCCTCGAGGCGGTCGTCGCGCACGGCATACGTCACGATCTCGTCGGCACCGAGGTTCACGACGGCGACGAGGTCGTCGCCCAGGGGCACGACCTGGTGGGCGAAGCTCCCGCCCTGCCGGGTCGGGTGCGGGCCACTGCCGGTGAGACGCACGACGTCGACGAGCTCGGTGGCGACGTCGTCGACCACGGCGACGACCGAGACCGTCCCGTCGGCGTAGTTCGCGGCGAACAGCGCCGACCCGGCGAGAGCGAGGTGGCAGGGGTGGCTGCCCCCGGTCGAGACCTCGGAGAGCACTCGCAGCGGTGCCCCGACGCCACCGGTGTCGACGCCGAGGGTGGTGACGAGGCCCTCCTCGATCTCGCACGCGACGTGGAGCCGGCGACCGTCCGGCGACCAGGTGAGCCACGTCGGGTTCGGCAGCTCGATGCCGGCGGCCTCCGGCCCGACGTGGTGGGCACCGTTCCACGGGTGCAGGCTCACGCGGCCCGGCTGACCGCCGGCCGGCGCCGAGGCGACCGTGACCCACCGCGCCGGAGGTGTGGAACCTTCGGACGAGGTGGGACGCATCAGTGGCCCTTGCGGAGGGTGGGGTGGTCGGCCTCGACGGTCGCCGGGTGCACGAAGAGCGGCAGCAGCCGGCGCGACGCCGGGGTGCGCACGGCCTTGACCGCGGCGAGGTGCGCCTCGCACCGGACGACGAGCTCGTCGTAGGCCTCCTGCCCCATGAGCTCGACGAGCTCGGCGCGGTTGCTGCGGTAGACCGGTTCGGCACCGACGTGTGCCTGGGGGTTGCCGGAGCAGTACCAGTCGAGGTCGTGCCCGCCCGGACCCCAGCCGCGGCGGTCGTACTCGCCGATCGACACCTCGAGGTAGCTCGTGTCGTCGGGGTTCTCGACCGTGCGGAAGGTGCGCCGGATCGGCAGCTGCCAGCAGACGTCCGGCTTCTGGGTGTGCGGGGCCTCGCCGGTGAGGACGGCGTGCTGGTGGAGGGCGCACCCGGCGCCGGCGGGGAAGCCCGGTCGGTTGAGGAAGATGCACGCGCGGTCGACGACCTTCGTCTTGCGCGCGCCGTCCTCGAGCTCGGTCCAGTGCGCGACCTTGGCCGGGTTCTTGCGATCGGGGCGCAGCTGCCACTCGTCCTCGCCGAGCTGCTCGACGACGGCGGCGACGCGGGCGAGGTCGTCGTCGTCGGAGAAGTGCGCGCCCAGGGTGCAGCACCCGTCGTCGGGGCGGTCGGCGTAGATGCCCTCGCAGCCGGAACCGAAGATGCAGGTCCACCGCGAGGTGAGCCAGGTGATGTCGCACCGGAAGCGCTGACCCGTGTCGGCGGGGTCCGTGAACTCGACCCAGGTGCGGGGGATGTCCAGCGGGGTCTCGGCCACCGGTTCACCCTATGCCGCGTCCGCCGACTACCGTGGACCCATGCGGCTCGGGGTCATCGACGTGGGTTCCAACACCGTGCACCTCCTCGTCGTCGACGCCCACACCGGCGCCCAGCCGCTGCCCGCGAGCTCGCACAAGCGCGAGCTGCGCCTCTCGGAGCACGTCACCGACGACGGAGCGATCGACGACGCGGGTCGCGACCAGCTCGCGGAGTTCGTCGCCGAGTGCCTCACCGTCGCCGAGGACCAGGGCGTCGAGGACCTCATGGGGTTCGTCACGAGCGCGATCCGCGAGGCGCCCAACGGCGACGACGTCCTCGCCGACGTCAAGGACCGCACGGGCATCGTGCTCGAGGTGCTCTCGGGCGAGGACGAGGCCCGACTCACCTTCCTCGCCGCGCGGCGCTGGTTCGGCTGGTCGGCGGGCACGCTGCTCGTCGCCGACATCGGCGGCGGATCGCTCGAGATCGCCCAGGGCGTGGACGAGGACCCCGACATCGCGATCTCCCTGCCGCTCGGCGCCGGTCGCGTGACCCGCGACCACCTCCCGGGCGACCCGCCTGGCGAGGACGCCGTCCGCGCCGCCCGCAAGCACGTCCGCGCGGCGATCGCGCGGGAGCTGCGGCCGCTCGCCAAGGCTGGCTGGCCGGACCGGGTCGTCGGCACGTCCAAGACGATGCGCTCCCTTGCCCGGATCGCGGGGGCGGCGCCGAGCGCCGAGGGCATGTATGCCGTCCGCCACCTCGAGCGCGACGCTCTCGACGCGATCCTGCCCCGGATCGCGAGCATGCCTGCGGCAGAACGCTCCTCACTGCCTGGCGTCTCCACGTCGCGTGCCCGTCAGCTGCTCGCCGGCGGCCTCGTCGCGTCCGCGACGATGGACCTGCTCGGCGTCGACCGCCTCGAGATCTGCCCCTGGGCACTGCGCGAGGGGATCATCCTGCGCAGGCTCGACGGAATGCACTGATGGCGAGCGGCGATGCCGTGAGGGTGCCGGACATCCCGGTGGCCCTCTCCACCGCGTCGGTCTATCCCGAGAACTGCGCGGCAGCCTTCCAGCACGCTGCCCGGCTGGGCTACGACGCCGTCGAGGTCATGGTCTGGACCGACCCGGTGACCCAGGAGGCCGGCGCGCTGCGAGCGCTCGCCGAGCTGCACGGCATACGCATCGTGTCGGTGCACGCCCCGACGCTGCTCATCAGCCAGCGGATCTTCGGCGTCGAGCCGTGGGGCAAGATCGACCGCTCGCTCGAGCTCGCCCACGACCTCGGAGCCGACACCGTCGTGCTGCACCCGCCGTTCCGCTGGCAGAAGGACTACGCCCGCGACTTCGCCGACGGCATCGCCACGCGCGAGCACGAGTCGGGCATCACCCTCGCCGTCGAGAACATGTATCCGTGGCGGGTGCGCGGGCGCGAGATCGAGGCCTACCTGCCGCACTGGGACCCGGTGCCGCAGCCCTACGACCATGTGACGCTCGACCTGTCGCACACCGCGACCGCCGGCTCGGACGCGCTCGCGATGGTCGAGGCGCTCGGCCCCAGGCTCAAGCACCTGCACCTCGCCGACGGCGCCGGGTCGATGAGGGACGAGCACCTCGTGCCCGGCCATGGCAACCAGCCCTGCGGTCAGGTGCTGGATGCGTTGGTGCACAACGGCTATGACGGGTCCGTCGTCGTCGAGATCTCGACGCGTCGCCTCACCGGCGAGCAGCGTGAGGTGGCGCTGGCCGAGTCCCTCGTCTTCTGCCGCCTCCACCTCGCCGACGCGCTCGAGGCCGAGGAGAACGCGTGAGCCCGCGCGGCCGTCGCCCCGGTGGCGAGGACACGCGCTCGGCGATCGTCGCGGCGGCCCGCACCGAGTTCGCGCAGCGCGGCTACGACGGCACCTCGCTGCGGGCCGTCGCCCGCGAGGCGGGCGTCGACCCCAAGCTCGTCCACCACTACTTCGACGGCAAGTCCGAGCTCTTCGTCGAGGTCATGGCCTTCCCCGCCAACCCCGCTGTCCTCGTCGAGCGGATCGCGGCCGCCCCGCGCAGCGAGCTCGGGCCGACGCTCGCCCGAGTCTTCCTCGCCGTGTGGGACTCGCCGGAGGGGCGGGAGCGCTTCGCGGCCATGTTCGCCGCGGCGGCCGCGCACGAGGAGCACGCCCGGATGGTGCGCGAGTTCGTCGGCCGCGAGGTGCTGCACCGGGTCGTCGAGACGGTGCGCGCGTCCGGTGCCCCCGAGCCGGCGGGGGAGTCGCTCGAGGTGCGGGTCGCGCTCGGCGCCGCCCAGCTCATCGGCACGGGCCTTCTCCGTTATGTCGTCAAGGTGCCCGCCGTCGCGGACGCCTCCGTCGAGGAGCTCGTCGCGATCCTCGGGCCCAGCCTCCAGCACCACCTCGTCCCGCCCCCGCTCTCCGACTGATGGCGACTTCGCAGAGCTCCTCGCTGGCGCTCGGCACTCTGCGACGTCGCAACCAGTCGCCGGGTGGGCGCGAAGGCTTGCGGGGGATGGGGCGTCGGGTCTAAATTCATCATATGAGGAAAAGCGCCGCCGAACCCCTCAGCGCGGATGCGATCGTCGTCGAGCACCTCGTCGTGCGTCGCGGTGGCCGCGATGTCCTTCCCGACCTCAGCGTCACCGTCCCCGCCGGCCAGGTCGTCGGGCTCCTCGGGCCGAGCGGTGGCGGCAAGTCGACGCTCATGCGCGCGATCGTCGGCGTGCAGCAGGTCGAGAGTGGCGAGGTCACCGTCCTCGGGCTCCCCGCCGGGCACCCGGACCTGCGGCGCCGCATCGGCTACGTCACGCAGTCGCCGAGCATCTATGCCGACCTCTCGGTGCGCCACAACCTCACCTACTTCGCCCAGGTGCTCGGCGCGCGCGCCGACGCCGTCGACCGGGCCATCGCCGCGGTCGACCTGGAGAGCCACGCCGACGCGAGCGTCTCGATTCTGTCGGGCGGGCAGCGCTCGCGCGCCTCGCTGGCCGCGGCGCTCGTCGGCGACCCCGAGGTCCTCGTCCTCGACGAGCCGACCGTCGGCCTCGACCCCGTCCTGCGACGCGACCTCTGGGACCTCTTCCGGCGGCTGGCGCACGACGAGGGCCGCACCCTGCTGGTGTCGAGCCATGTCATGGACGAGGCGACGCGCTGCGACCGGCTCCTCCTGCTGCGTGAGGGCGAGGTCCTCAGCGACTCCACCCTCGCCGACCTGCTCGCCCGCACCGGTGCCACCGATGCGGAGGAGGCCTTCCTCCGGCTCGTGGACCGGGCCGCCGACTCGGGACCGCCGGACGCGAGACCGTCGGACGCAAGACCGTCGGACGCGACGTCGAAGGGCGGACCGGCATGAACCCGCGCATCACCCTCGCCACGGCCGCCCGCATCCTGCGCCAGCTGCGCGCCGACCACCGGACCATCGCGATGATGCTCGTCGTCCCCTGCGTGCTCCTCGGTCTGCTCGCCTGGATCTTCGACGGCACACCGGTCTTCGACCGCATCGGCGCTGCCCTGCTCGGGGTCTTCCCGTTCGTCGTCATGTTCATCGTCACGAGCGTCGCCACGCTGCGGGAGCGCACGTCCGGCACCCTCGAGCGCCTGCTGACGACGCCGCTCGGCAAGGGCGACTTCATGCTCGGCTACGCCCTCGCCTTCGGGCTCATGGCCGTCGTTCAGGCCCTCGTGGCAACGGGATTCGCCGTCTGGGTCTGCGGGCTCGACGTGGCTGGACCGGTCTGGCTGCTCGTGGTCATCGCCGTCTGCGACGCCCTCCTCGGCACGGCACTCGGCCTCTTCGTCAGCGGCTTCGCGGCCACCGAGTTCCAGGCCGTGCAGTTCATGCCGGCACTCGTCCTCCCGCAGTTCCTCCTCTGCGGGCTCCTCGTCCCGCGCGACAACCTGCCGTCCGTCCTCTCGGCGGTCTCGGACTGGCTCCCCCTCTCGTATGCCGTCGACGCGATGCGCACGACCGCCTCGGTCCCCGACCCCGTCGGCGACGTGAGCTCGGACATCGCCGTCATCGTCGGCGCGATCCTGCTCGCCCTCGCGCTCGGAAGTCTCACGCTGCGACGCCGCACGCCCTGAGCGGGAGGCGGGCCAACGGCATACCGGCTGGGTTCGAGGGAGACCGGGGGAGCGGTTAGCCTGACGACCGTGGACGCCTCCGACCTCCTTCGCTCCGGCCTGCTGCACCTCTCCGACTCGACGCTCGTGCGCACGACGATCGAGAAGGCGCCGGTGAGCCGCAACGTCGTCCAGCGCTACGTCCCCGGCACCGACGTCGCCCACGCCGTCGAGGCGACCGCCGAGCTGCGCGCGACGAACCGCCAGGTGACGATCGACTACCTCGGCGAGGACACCCTCGACGCCGGCCAGGCCTCCCACACCGTCGACACCTATGTCGGGCTGCTCCGCGCGCTCAAGGCCAAGGACCTCTCGCAGTTCGGGGCGGCCGAGGTGAGCGTCAAGCTGAGCGCGGTCGGCCAGGCGCTGCCACAGGACGGCGAGAAGATCGCCCTCGACAACGCCCGCATCATCTGCGAGGCGGCCCGCGACGCCGACACCACCGTCACCCTCGACATGGAGGACCACACGACGACGGACTCGACGCTGTCGATCCTCGCCGACCTCCGCAAGGACTTCCCCGACACCGGCGCCGTCCTCCAGTCCTACCTGCACCGCACCGAGCAGGACTGCCGCGACCTCGCGACCGCGGGCAGCCGGGTCCGGCTCTGCAAGGGCGCCTACAAGGAGCCCGCGTCGGTGGCCTACCAGGACGCCGAGGACGTCGATCTCTCCTACGTCCGCTGCCTCAAGATCCTCATGGAGGGCGAGGGCTACCCCATGGTGGCGAGCCACGACCCGCGGCTCATCGACATCGCCCGGGCGCTCGCAAGCCGCCACGGACGTGAGCCCGACTCCTACGAGTTCCAGATGCTCTACGGCATCCGCCCCGACGAGCAGACCCGGATCGCCGACCGCGGCCACCAGATGCGCGTCTACGTGCCGTTCGGCGAGGAGTGGTACGGCTACCTCATGCGGCGCATGGCCGAGCGCCCCGCCAACCTGCAGTTCTTCCTGCGCAGTCTGGTGAGCAAGGGCTGACGCAGCGCGGAGGTCCGCTTCGCACGACCTCTTCCTGCGCAGTCTGGTGAGCAAGGGCTGACGCAGCGCGGAGGTCCGCTTCGCACGATTTCTTCCTGCGCAGTCTGGTGAGCAAGGGCTGACGCAGCGCACCAAGGGCTGAAACCCGCTGGTCGCCGCGCCTCCGGACCCGGCATAGTCTCGCGCCATGGGAACGGTTGCGATCTTCGGCGCGGGTGTCATGGGCGAGACGTTGCTCTCGGGGCTGCTGCGAGCGGGCCGACCGGCCGACGAGCTCATCATCACCGAGCGACGTGCCGACCGCGCCGCCGAGCTGACCGACAAGTACGGCGTGCGCGCCCTCACCAACGTCGAGGCCGCCACCGAGGCCGACACCCTCGTCCTCGTCGTCAAGCCGCAGGACATGGCCGCCCTCCTCGACGAGATCAGCCCCCACGTCGCGGACGGCAACCTCGTCGTCAGCCTCGCCGCCGGCATCACGACCGAGTTCCTCGAGAGCCGTCTGGCAGAGGGGCGCTCGGTCGTGCGTGTCATGCCCAACACCCCGGCGCTCGTCGACCAGGGCATGGCGGCCGTGAGCGGCGGTCAGCACTGCCGGCCCGAGCAGCTGCAGCACGCCATCGAGCTCCTCGGCGCGACCGGCAAGGTGACCGAGGTCCCCGAGAAGCAGCTCGACGCGGTGACGGCGATCTCCGGCAGCGGACCGGCATACATCTTCTACGTCGTCGAGGCGATGATCGAGGCGGGCGTCGTCCTCGGCATGCCCCGTGCGACCGCCACCGAGCTCGTCACCCAGACCCTGTTCGGCGCCGCCACGATGCTGCGCGAGACCGGCCAGCACCCGACCGTCCTGCGCGAGCAGGTCACCTCGCCCGGCGGCACGACCGCCGCCGCTCTGCGGGAGCTCGACGACCACAAGGTGCGCGCCGCCTTCATCAGCGCGATGGAGGCGGCCGCAGTGCGGTCCAAGGAGCTCTCCGGTGGCTGACCGGTCCTCGCGGACCGTCGAGATCGTCCCCGTCACCGAGGACAACTGGCGCACCTACCGGGACGTGCGCCTCGCGGCGCTCCTCGACACCCCGCGCGCCTTCGCCAACACGTATGCCGTGAGCGCGGCCTACCCGGAGGCGTCCTGGCTCGCTCGCCTCCGGACCATGCGTGTGTGGCTCGCGTTCGTCGACGATCGCCCGGTGGGCACGGTGTCGCTCTGGCACTCGCAGGACCAGCCGGACGAGGAGGTCTACCTCATCGGGATGTGGGTGTCCGCGTCCGCCCGCGGTGCCGGCGTCGGTGACCTCCTCGTCGCCACCGCGCTCGACGCCGCGGGGGAGTCGGGCTACTCCCGCGTCCACCTCGAGGTGGCCGAGGAGAACCTCCCCGCACAACGCCTCTACGAGCGCCACGGGTTCGTCCGAACGGGCACGACATGGGAGAACCCGCTCTACGGCGGGATTCTCGAGATCGGGTACGCGGTCAGGGTGGACCCGGGTTGCTCCTCGTCCGTCGCGTCCGCAACAGTGGGGGCATGAGCGAGATCAGCGTGCGCCCGCTGGGCGAAGAGGACTGGCAGCAGTACCGCGACACCCGGCTGACCGCGCTCCGGGAGTCACCCGAGGCCTTCGCCGCGACCGCCGACGAGGAGGAGGCCCTCGACGAGGACTTCTGGCGCCTGCGCATGAAGCGCTCCGCCCGCCTCATCGCCGAGCGCGACGGCTCGCCCATCGGCATCGTCAGCGTCGGCCGTGCCGGCGAGGACCACCCGAGGACGGCCGAGCTCTTCGGTCTCTGGGTCTCGCCGGAGGCCCGCGGCAGCGGCGTCGCCACCGAGCTCGTGCGGGCCGGCGCCAACCTCGCACGCGAGCAGGGCCAGACCCAGCTCGCCTACTGGGTCGGCAGCGACAACGGCCGCGCGGTCGCGTTCGCCAGCGGGTTCGGGTTCCGCCCGACGGCTGAGCGCCGCCCCATGCGGGTCAAGTCCGACGACGACGAGGACGAGGTCGCCATGGTGCTCGCCCTCGGAGGCGACCGCGGATCGGTCGCAAGGGACTTCTGAGCCGCGCCCTTCGTATGCCGTGAGCCTCGGTGAGGTCGCGCGGGCACTTGGCGTCGGCTAGGGGCGCGAGGCGAGGCGCTCGAGGAGCTCGGTGGGGCCGCTGACGATGAGCGTGTCGTGCGCCGAGACCTTCGTGGAGGGGACGGCATACGTGAAGTCGGCGCCGGGAGACTTCACGCCGACGATCGTCACGCCGTACTTGCTGCGGATGGCGCTCTGCTCGAGCGTGAAGCCGATGGCCTCGGTCGGCGGGCGCATCTTGACGATGGCGAAGCCGTCGTCGAACTCGATGTAGTCCTGGAGCTTGCCGCCGACGAGGTGGGCGACGCGGCGGCCGGTGTCGGCCTCGGGTCGGACGATGTGCTGGACGCCGATCCGGTCGAGGATGCGGGCGTGCTCGGGCGACATCGCCTTGGCCCAGATGTCCGGGATGCCGGCGTCGACGAGGTTGGCCGACGACAGGACCGAGGCCTCGATCGAGGAGCCGACGCCGACGACGGCGATGCGGTAGCGGGAGGCCTTGGCGTCCCGGACGACCTCGGCGTCGCTCGCGTCACCGTGGATGACCGAGCTGAGCCGGCCGAGGAACTTCTCGGCGAGGAAGCCGTCCTTCTCGATGGCGACCACGCGGTGGCCCAGCCGGCGCAGCTCCAGGGCCGCGGCACCCCCGAAGCGGCCGAGCCCGACGACGAGGACGTCGAGATCGCTGTTCTTGGCTCCCACGGGTGCTCCTCCTTGCAACGGCCCGCGGCGAAGGCGGGTCCACGTGACGGTCACTTCGGGGTCGAGGCTAACGCCCGGTGGGGTCCCCGGGGGTAGCGTGCGCGGCATGGCTCACCGCACGCGCCTGGTCTGGGACGACGGCTTCACGGCATACAACTTCGGCCCGAGCCACCCGATGGCGCCCGTGCGGCTCGACCTCACGACCCGGCTCGCCCGTTCGCTCGGGGTCCTCGACCGGGTCGAGGTGGTCTCTCCGGGCGTCGCGAGCGACGAGCTGCTCAGCAGCGTGCACGACCCCGGCTACGTCGCCGCGGTCCGCGCCGCGTCGGCCGACCCGAGCAAGGCCGAGCCGCGTCGGGGGCTGGGCACCGAGGACGACCCGGCCTTCGCGGGCATGCACGAGGCGAGCGCGCGGATCGTCCAGGGCACGGTCGACCTCTGCGACGCCGTGTGGCGCGGCGAGATCGACCACGGCGTCAACTACTGCGGCGGGCTCCACCACGCGATGGCGACCCACGCGGCCGGGTTCTGCATCTACAACGACGCAGCCGTCGGCATCCAGCACCTGCTCGACAGCGGTGCCGAGCGCGTCGCCTACGTCGACATCGACGTCCACCACGGTGACGGCGTCGAGCGGATCTTCTGGCACGACCCGCGCGTCCTCACGATCTCGGTGCACGAGTCCGGCCGCGCGCTCTTCCCCGGCACCGGCTATCCCGGCGACATCGGGGGCCCGGACGCGCGGGGGAGCGCCGTCAACGTGGCGCTGCCCCCGGGCACCGGCGACTCCGAATGGCTGCGGGCGGTCGAGTCGGTCGTCCCGCACCTCGTCGAGGCCTTTCGGCCCGACGTCCTCGTCACCCAGCACGGGTGTGACACCCACAGTCAGGACCCGCTCGCCCACCTCTCGGTCTCGGTCGACGCGCAGCGCCGGGCTCACGAGTGCCTCCACCGGCTCGCGCACGACCACGCCGACGGGCGCTGGGTCGCCCTCGGTGGTGGCGGCTACGAGCTCGTCGACGTCGTGCCCCGGTCGTGGACCCACCTCGCGGCCATCGCGGCTCACGCGCCCATCCCAGCAGCGACCGAGATCCCGGACGACTGGCGCGACCACGTGCGTGAGCTCATCGGTCGCGACGGCCCCGCGACGATGGGCGACCTGCCCTCCGAGGACCTGCCGATCTGGGTGCGTTCGTGGGGCATGGGGCACAACCCGGACCGCCCCGTCGACGCCGCGATCCTCGCGACGCGTCAAGCCGTCTTCCCGCTCCACGGGCTCGACCCGTGGTTCGACTAGTGGAGGAAATCTCCCCACCGAGCAGCGTGTCGGCTGGACTTCTCAAACATTGTCCTCCAACTGCTTCCCCAATGGTCACACCAGCCCCTATGGTTGCTTCTTGCACGCCCGTAGATGACCGCCGGTGGGGAAGCCGGCGATGCGCGTGTGCAGAAGTTGAGGTGGCCATGTCCCAGGAACGTCTTGCCGAGGTGCGGTTTCTCACCGTCGCCGAGGTCGCCTCGATCATGCGTGTGTCGAAGATGACCGTCTACCGCATGGTCCACGGAGGTGAGCTTCCGGCTGTCCGCGTCGGTCGGTCCTTCAGGGTTCCCGAGGACGAGGTGCAGAAGTACCTCCGGGAGTCCTACATGGGCACCGCCTGACGAGCCGAGCTCCATGGGAAGGGCCGGACCAGGGATGGTCCGGCCCTTCCCATGTCCGGCCCCGTTTGGGCGCTCGGCGCCGCGCCGGTAGGGTTGCCCCCTGACACACGCGCGCCGGTCGGCCGCGCAGGCCGGCCAGCAGCTGCTGGTCCACGTCGTTCGCATCTCTCAACCAGCAAGGACTGCTCATGGGTTCAGTGATCAAGAAGCGTCGCAAGCGCATGGCGAAGAAGAAGCACCGCAAGCTGCTTCGCAAGACCCGCCACCAGCGTCGCAACAAGAAGTGACGCGTCGCTGACGCGACCGATCGGCCCTCGCCCTCCCGGCGAGGGCCGTTCTGCGTCCCCGCTTGGGTATGCCGGGCCGCGCGGAGCGCGGGACCCCCGCCCACCGCTCGTGCGCGGGGCCGCCCTCGATGACCCCGGTCGGAGGCCCTCGCTCGGGTGATCGGGCTCTCCCGGACAACACTGCCGTCGCGTGGTGACGACGAAGTAGGGTCGGCACGACGACGTCATCGCGAGGGAGGCAGGACCCGTGGGCCAAGTGGTACTCGTGACGGGGGTCTCCCGCTACATCGGCGGTGTCCTCGCCCGTCGGCTCGCGGCCGACCCCGGTGTCGAGAAGGTCATCGGTGTCGACGTCATCCCCCCGCCGCGCGATCTCGGTGGCGCCGAGTTCGTGCGGGCGGACATTCGCAACCCGATGATCGGCAAGGTCATCGCCCAGGGCGACGTCGACACCGTCGTGCACGCCAACGTCATCGCGACGCCGACCTTCGCCGGGGGGCGCACCCCGCAGAAGGAGATCAACGTCATCGGGACGATGCAGCTGCTCGCTGCCTGCCAGAAGGCGTCGACGGTCAAGCGACTCGTCGTGAAGTCCACCGCTGCGGTCTACGGCTCGACCCCGCGCGACCCGGCGATGTTCACCGAGGAGATGACGGCCAAGCGGTTGCCCTCCTCCGGCTTCGGCAAGGACTCGATCGAGGTCGAGGGCTACGTCCGCGGCTTCGCCCGTCGCCGTCCCGACGCCGAGATCCTCACGCTGCGCTTCGCCAACATCGTCGGCCCGCGCATCCGCACCTCGATCACCGACTACTTCAACCTGCCGGTCATCCCGATCCCGTTCGGCTACGACGCCCGCCTCCAGTTCTTCCACGAGGACGACGCCATCGCGGCGCTCGTGCGCGGTGTCACGGGGTCGACGACCGGTGTCGTCAACCTCGCCGGCGACGGCGTCCTCACCGTGGTGCAGGCCGCCGCGATCGCCCGCCGCCCGTTCGTGATGGTCCCGATGGCGGCAGCGGGCCCGCTCGGCGGCCTGGGCAAGAGGTTCGGGCTCGTCGACTTCAGCCCCGACCAGATGTCGTTCCTCGCCTTCGGCCGCGGCATGGACACGACGGTGATGCGGACGACCTTCGGTTTCAACCCGACGTTCTCGACGCGTGCGGCGTTCGAGGACTTCGCCCGCACCGTCACCCCGATCGTGCCGTCGTTCGACGCGATGACGGGGGCCGTCGGCGGCCTCGCCGGTGTGGCACAACAGGTCCTCGGTCGCGCAACGGGAGGTCGGCTCTGATGGCGACGAAGCCGACGGCGGCGAAGGCCGCTGCCACGAAGACGTCCGGCGCCAAGGCCGGGCAGGAGGAGGCGACCGCGCCCACCACGAAGGCGACGGCGAAGAAGGCGACCGCCAAGAAGGCGACCGCCAAGAAGGCGACCGCCAAGAAGGCAACCGCCAAGAAGGCGACCACCACGAAGGCGCCCGCCACCAAGACGACGCCCAAGCAGGCGACGCCCAAGAAGGCGACTGCGACCAAGGCATCGGCCGAGAAGGCATCGGCCGAGAAGGCATCGGCCAAGAAGGCGACGCCCGCGACGGTCGCCGCAGCCGTGAAGAAGGCGCCCGCCCGCCGCACGTCCTCGGTCGCCGCTGGTGCCGCCCGTGCCTCGGGTGAGCGGGCCCGCCGACGCTCGACTCCTCTGCTCTCCGCCCCTGTCGGCGAGACAGGCGCGACCGCGGATGCGCGGCCCGCGTCCCCGCCGGCCGCCGCCGCCCAGCAGCCGGCCTCGAAGCCGGCTGTCGCCGCGGCCACGGCTTCGTCGACACCGTCGGACAGCCCGGCGGCGGCCGCACCGACCGGCCAACGCTCGGCCCACCGTCCGCAACCCACGGTCCGTGCGAAGGCGTCGGCCAAGGCGACCAGGCAGGCCGGCATACGACCGCAGAGTCCGCGGGCCAAGCGCGCGGCCGACGAGGCAGCACGACGGCACCTGCGCGTCGCCGCCGTGCCGGAGCCCAAGGCCACGCGACCCGCGTCGCCGGACCCGACGGCCACACAGACCGACATGTCGCTGCCCGTGCCCGGCATCGAGGAGCTGCTCAGCGCGTCGATCGCGGCCATGCGCATGGCCGCCCAGGGTGCCGGCATCTCGCCCGAGGAGATCGAGCGACGGATCGCGTCGACGCTCGCGTTCGTGAGGCGCCGGCTCGAGGGCGACTACTCCGTCGACGAGTTCGGCTACGACGAGCACTTCGCCGAGCACGTCATCTTCCCGATGCTCCGCCCGATCTACCGCAACTGGTTCCGGGTCGAGGTCCGTGGACTCGAGAACATCCCCGACGAGGGCGGCGCCCTCATCGTGAGCAACCACTCGGGCACCATCGCCATCGACTCGCTCATGGTGGCGCAGGCGATCCACGACGAGCACCCGAAGCGCCGGGTCATGCGCGCCCTCGGCGCCGACCTCGTCTTCCAGACGCCCGTCATCGGGTCCTTCGCACGGCGCGGTGGGTCCACCCTCGCGACCGGCGACGACGTCGACCGGCTCTTCGCCAAGGGTGAGCTCGTGGGTGTCTTCCCCGAGGGCTTCAAGGGCGTCGGCAAGCCGTTCAAGGAGCGCTACAAGCTGCAGCGGTTCGGTCGTGGCGGGTTCGTCTCGGCCGCGCTCAAGGCGGGGGTGCCGATCATCCCGACGTCGGTCGTCGGCGCCGAGGAGATCGCTCCCATCATCGGCAACATGAAGACCGTCGCGCGCCTCCTCGGTGTGCCCTACGCCCCGATCACGCCGACCTTCCCGCTCCTCGGGCCGCTCGGGCTCATCCCGCTGCCGAGCAAGTGGATCATCGAGTTCGGCGCCCCGATCGAGACGGCGAGCCATGGCGACGGCGCGGCCGACGACCCGATGCTCGTCTTCGACCTCACCGACCAGGTGCGCGAGACGATCCAGCAGACCCTCTACTCGCTGCTCATGCAGCGCCGGTCCGTCTTCTTCTGAGCCGCCGTATGCCGTCCGCCCCCGACCCGCAGCCGCGCGTCACCCTCATCGGCAAGCCCGGCTGCCACCTGTGCGACGACGCCCGGGCCGTCATCACCGCGGTGACGGCCGAGCTGGGGGAGTCCTTCGTCGAGCGCTCGGTCCTCGACGAGCCCGAGCTCCTGGCGCGCTACGCCGAGGAGATCCCGGTGACGCTGGTCGACGGCCGTCAGCACGACTTCTGGCGGGTCGACGCCGAGCGTCTGCGCGCTGCGCTGGCCCGGCCGCCGCGCTGACGCGAAACCCTTGCGTCCGGCAGGGTGACGGCGGGGCAACCACATGTGCGGACGCCAGCCACGGCATACGGGGCTGGTTGGTCTGTGTCCGGCAGGGTGACGTTGGGGCAACCACCTCTGCGGATGCAAGGAGGGTGCGGGAGCGGTTACACCGCCTGCTTGTACCAGAGCCCCGTCCGTGCTCCGTCTCGGGGTCCGTTCGTGACTTTGTGCATCCCTTCACAAGTGCGTACGCTGACAGGGCACCACCACCTGTGAAGAAGAGGAGTCGAAGGCCTCGTGTCCGCCGACGTCGCAGCCCGCCGGGGTATCCCCGATGCATCCGTGGCGCGACTCCCGGGATACCTCCAGGCCCTCACGAACCTCGCCGAGCGTGGCATCTCCTCGGTGAGCTCCGAGGAGCTCGCGGCTGCTGCCGGCGTCAGCTCGGCCAAGCTGCGCAAGGACCTCTCCCACCTCGGCTCCTACGGCGTGCGGGGCGTCGGCTACGAGGTCGACCGGCTCGCCTACGAGATCTCGACCGCGCTCGGGCTCACCCAGGACTGGCCGGTGGCGATCGTCGGGATGGGCAACCTCGGTCGCGCGCTCGCGGCATACAGCGGGTTCACGACGCGGGGCTTCAACGTCATCGCGCTCCTGGACCGCGACGAGACCATCGTCGGCACCCCTGTGGGCGACCGCCGGGTGCGCCCGATGGACGACCTCGAGGCGCTCGTCCGCGACGACCAGCTCGCGATCGGGGTCATCGCGACGCCCGCCGAGTCCGCGCAGGACGTCGCCGACCGTCTGGTCGGGGCCGGGGTGCGCTCGATCCTCAACTTCGCGCCGTGCGTCCTCGACGTGCCCGACGACGTCATGGTCCGCAAGGTCGACATGTCGACCGAGCTCCAGATCCTCGCCTTCCACGAGCAGCGCCGTACCGGTGAGCTCGACCTCGGCCGCGCCGCCGACGTCGAGGAGGTCGCCCTGTGAGCCTGCTCGTCCTCGGGCTGTCGCACCACGGCGCCCCCATCGGCCTCCTCGAGGCGGCCGCCCTCGACCCCGCCGCGCGCGGTCGTCTCGAGGCCTCGATCGTCGGCTCGGAGCACGTCGTCGAGGCCGTCGTCGTCTCGACGTGCAACCGCACCGAGGTCTATGCCGAGGGTCTGACCTTCCACGGTGCCCTCACCGATGTGTCCGAGGCGCTCGCCGCCGCGACGGGTGTGCCGCTCGCCGACCTCCAGCCGCACCTCTACGTCCACTACGAGGACCGGGGGATCGCGCACGCCTTCTCGGTGGCCGCCGGGCTCGACTCGATGGCCGTCGGCGAGGCACAGATCCTCGGCCAGCTCCGCGAGGCGCTCACCCGCGCGCAGCGCCGCGGCCACGTCGGCCCCGCGCTCAACACCCTTCTGCAGCAGGCCCTCCGGGTCGGCAAGCGAGTCCACTCCGAGACGGGCATCGACGACGTGAGCCGCTCACTCGTCGGCGCCGGGCTCGGCATGGCCGACACGGCCGTCGGCCCGGTCGACGGCGCGCACGTCCTCGTCATCGGCGCGGGCGGCATGGGTGCTCTCGCGGCGACGACGGTGAGCCAGGCCGGCGCCGCGTCCGTGACCGTCGTCAACCGCGGGCTCGCCCGTGCCGAGCGGGTCGCCGAGCGCGTCGGCGGGAGCGCCCGGCCGTGGGCCGAGCGCATCGAGGCGCTCGCCGGTGCCGACATCGTCATCTCGAGCACCGGAGCGACGGGTGTCGTCGTCACCTCGCACGACGTCGTCGCGGCCCTCGCCGAGCGCGACGGCCGCCCGCAGCTCTACGTCGACCTTGCCCTCCCGCACGACATCGACCTCTCCGTCTCGGACCTCGACGGCGTCACCCGCATCGGTCTCGCCGAGCTGGGTGAGGCGCTGAGCTCCGCCGGCGACGTGCCGCAGGTCCGGGAGGCCCGCGACATCGTCACCGGCGAGGTCGCGGCCTTCCTCACCGAGCGCTCCTCCGAGGCCGTCGCCCCGACCGTGGCCGCGCTCCGCTCGCGCGCCCAGTCCGTCGTCGACGACGAGATGGCCCGGCTCGAGCGACGTACCCCCGACCTCGCCGACGCCCACCGGGCCGAGGTGCAGCGCACCGTGCACCGCATCGTCGAGAAGCTGCTCCACGCGCCAACCGTGCGGGTCAAGGAGATGGCGCAGAACGGCCAGGGCGGCAGCTATGCCAAGGCCCTGAGCGAGCTCTTCGACCTCGACCCGCGCGAGGTGTCGGTCGTCTCCACGCCGCCGGTCATCCCGGCCACCGACGACGAGGAGGTCGGACGATGACCCTGCGCCTCGGCACCCGCCGCTCCCACCTCGCGACGACTCAGTCCTCGTGGGTCGCCGACCGCCTGCGAGACCTCGGCCACGAGGTCGAGCTCGTCGAGATCACGACCGAGGGCGACCGGGACCGCACCACCCCTCTCGCGACGATGGGCGGCACCGGCGTCTTCGTCTCCGCTCTGCGCGAGGCGCTGCGCGACGGCACCGTCGACCTCGCGGTGCACTCGCTCAAGGACCTGCCGACCACTCCGGAGGACGACCTCGTCGTGGCGGCCATCCCCACGCGGGAGGACCCGCGCGACGCGCTCGTCGCCCGCGACGGCCTCACCCTCGGTGAGCTCCCCTCCGGGGCCACCGTCGGCACCGGCTCCCCCCGCCGTCGCGCCCAGCTCGAGGCGCTCGGCCTCGGACTCCAGCTGCGCGAGCTGCGAGGCAACGTCGACACCCGCCTCAGCAAGGTCAGCAGCGGTGAGCTCGACGCGGTCGTACTCGCCCACGCCGGCCTGCGCCGGATCGGTCGCGACGGCGTCGTCACCGAGGTGCTCGACCCCATCCAGATGCTGCCGGCCCCCGGTCAGGGCGCGCTCGCCGTCGAGGTCCGTGCCGACGACGCCGCGACCCGTGACGCGGTGGCCGCCCTCGACGATGCCGACACCCGCGCCTGCGTCGTCGCTGAGCGCGCGGTCCTCGCCGAGCTCGAGGCCGGCTGCTCCGCCCCCATCGGGGCCCTCGCCGAGGTCGTCCTCGGCGACGACGGCGACGAGCTCTCGCTGCGCGCCGTGGTCGCGAGCATCGACGGCACGGGCGACGTGCGCCGCTCGGCCGCCGGCTCCCCGGAGGACGCCGACGCGCTCGGCCGCGCCCTCGCCCGGCTCCTCCTCGAGGACGGCGCCGCCGACCTCGCCCCGCTCTCACCCCGTCCCACCGTCCACACCGAACGCCCCGGAGCGTGACCAGTGAGCACCACCCGCTCGAACCGACCCACCACTCCCGCCCGCACTCCCGCGCGCGTCGCCTTCGTCGGCGCCGGACCGGGTGACGCCGGGCTGATGACGGTGCGTGCCCTCGAGTACCTCGCCGAGGCGGACGCGGTCGTCATCGACCAGGTCGCCCGCGAGCAGGTCGTGGAGCGCCACGCGCGGCCCGAGGTCGAGGTCGTCGACGCCGGTCACGGGGAGCACGGGCAGCCGCTCACCCACGCCTCGCGCGCCAAGCTCGTCGTCAAGGCCGCCAAGGCGCACCCGCGCGGCCTCGTCGTGCGGCTCATGGACGGCGACCCCGCGACGTTCAACGGGCTCGCCGAGGAGGCCGCCGCCTGCGTCAAGGCCGGCGTGCCCTTCGAGGTGGTCCCCGGCGTCAGCTCGGTGACCGCCGTCCCGACCTACGCTGGCGTGCCCTTGACGACGTCGAGCTCGCGCGGAGTCCACGTCATCACCGCCGGCCAGAAGATCAAGGACGTCGCGGTCGCGACCGACCCCTCGGTCACCGTCGTGGTGCTCGGCCAGCCCGACACGCTCGTCGGCACCCTCGAGGCGCTACGCGACGCCGGCCGCGACGAGGACACGCCCGTCGCGATCACCGAGCGCGGCACCACCGTCCAGCAGGTCACCGTCGCCACGACGCTCGGCGAGGTCGCCAAGGCCGCGAAGTCGATGCAGTTCCCGGCCCTCGCCGTCGTCGGCGACAACGTCGGCCTCCGCGAGACGCTGTCGTGGTTCGAGACCAAGCCGCTCTTCGGCTGGAACGTCCTCGTCCCGCGCACCAAGGACCAGGCCGGCCCGATGATGCGCCGCCTCGAGCGCTACGGCGCCGAGGCCACGAGCGTCCCGACGATCTCGGTCGAGCCCCCGCGCACGCCTCAACAGATCGAGCGCGCCGTCAAGGGGCTCGTCACCGGCCGCTACGAGTGGGTCGGCTTCACCTCGGTCAACGCCGTCAAGGCGATCCGCGAGAAGTTCGAGGAGTTCGGTCTCGACGCGCGCTCCTTCGCGGGCCTCAAGATCGCCGCCGTGGGAGGCGTCACCGCCGATGCGCTGCGCGACTGGGGCATCAACCCCGACCTCGTGCCCGAGGGCGAGCAGTCGGCCAAGGGTCTGCTCGAGGAGTGGCCGCCCTTCGACGAGCTGCTCGACCCGATCAACCGGGTCTTCCTCCCGCGTGCGGACATCGCCACCGAGACCCTCGTCGCCGGGCTCCAGGAGATGGGCTGGGAGGTGGACGACGTCACGGCATACAGGACTGTTCGCGCGGCTCCGCCCGCCGCCGAGATCCGCGACGCGATCAAGAGCGGCAGCTTCGACGCGGTCGTCTTCACGTCGAGCTCGACGGTGCGCAACCTCGTCGGCATCGCCGGCAAGCCGCACCCGTCGACGGTCATCGCGTGCATCGGCCCGGCCACGGCCAAGACGGCCGAGGAGTGCGGCCTGAGGGTCGACGTCCTCGCGCCGGAGCCGTCCGCGGAGGAGCTCGTCGACGCGCTCGCCGACCACGGCCGGTCGCTCGCGCTCACGGCGGCCGAGGCCGGCGAGGAAACGGTGCGCCCGAGCCAGAAGCGGCCCACCGCACGTCGTCGCGCCAAGTGAGCGGTGTGAGCGCGTGAGCCCCGCCCTGCCGCAGCGACCGCGCCGCCTCCGCCAGTCCCCGGCGGTCCGCAGGCTCGTCGCCGAGCGCCGGCTCCACCCGGCCGACCTCGTGCTGCCCGTCTTCGTCCGTGAGGGCATCGACGAGCCGCAGCCGATCGAGGCCATGCCGGGCGTCGTCCAGCACACGGTCGAGTCGCTCGTCACCGAGGCGCGGCGCTGCGTCGACGCGGGGCTCGGCGGGATCATGCTCTTCGGCGTGCCCCTCGAGAAGGACGCCACCGGGTCGGGCGCGGACGCCGAGGACGGGATCCTCAACGTCGCCCTTCGGGCCGTGCGCGACGCCGTCGGCGAGGACCTCGTCGTCATGGCCGACCTCTGCCTGGACGAGTTCACCGACCATGGCCACTGCGGCGTCCTCGACGACGAGGGCCGGGTCGACAACGACGCGACGCTCGAGCGCTACGCCGCGATGGGGCTGGCCCAGGCCCGCGCCGGTGCCCACGTGCTCGGCCTCAGCGGGATGATGGACGGCCAGGTCGGCTTCGTGCGCGAGGCGCTCGACGAGGCCGGGCTCACCGACACGATCCTGCTCGCGTATGCCGCGAAGTACACCTCGGCGCTCTACGGCCCGTTCCGCGAGGCGGTGCAGTCCTCGCTCGTCGGCGACCGGGCGACCTACCAGCAGGACCCGGCCAACGCGATGGAGTCGCTGCGCGAGCTCGAGCTCGACCTCGCCGAGGGCGCCGACATCGTCATGGTCAAGCCGGCGCAGCCGCACCTCGACGTCATCGCCATGGCGGCCGAGGTGTCACCGGTGCCGGTCGCGGCCTACCAGATCTCGGGGGAGTACGCCCAGATCAAGGCGGCCGCCGAGCGCGGCTGGATCGACGGTGACCGGGCCGTCATGGAGTCGCTGATGCACATCCGCCGGGCCGGCGCGCAGGTCATCCTCACCTACAGCGCCCTCGACGTCGCCCCGCTGCTCTAGTCCTTCCGTTGCGTCCGGCAAGGTGACGGTCGGGCCACCAGAGTTGCGGACGCAAGGGGTCGGCGGGCGGACGGCATACGCAAGTCCGGCAAGCTGACGGCGGGCCACCACAGTTGCGGACGCAGGGGGCAGGGGCGCAGACACGACAGCGCCCGCGCGGCCGACCGGGAGGTCGACGGCGCGGGCGCTGTCGGTGCGAGGTGCGCTCAGGCCTGCTTGGCGAGCTGCACGTCGATGGTGATCTGGATCTTGTCGGAGACGAGCACGCCGCCGCCCTCGACCGCGGCGTTCCAGGTCAGGCCCCAGTCCTTGCGGTTGACGGTCGCGGTGGCCTCGAAGCCGGCCTTGGTGTTGCCCCACGGGTCCTGGCCCACGCCACCGAAGTCGACGTCGAACTCGACGGACTTGGTGACGTCCTTGATGGTGAGGTCACCGGTGAGGGTCGAGCCGTCGAAGGAGGTGGAGACGAAGCGCATGGTGGGGAACTTCTCCGCGTCGAAGAAGTCCTCGCTCTTGAGGTGGGCGTCGCGGTCGGCGCTGCCGGTCTCGACGGAGGCGATCTGCGCGGTGACGTCGACGCGGGACTGCGTGATGTCCTCGGCGACCTCGACGGTGCCCTCGACGTCCTTGAAGTAGCCGCGGACCTTGCTCACCATGAGGTGGCGGGCCACGAAGCCGACCTCGGTGTGGGAGGCGTCGACGGCCCAGGTGCCGGTGGGGACCTGGAGCTGGTTGGCGGTGGTGGTCATGCGAACTCCTCGGAGATGTTGGGGGTGCTGCCTTTCAGGTCCTTCCAACATCACCGTATTAGTAGATATTTCAACCTTCTCGCCACCAGTGTGTGATCTGGGTCACATATGGCCCGGCCGGTCGCGCCTGCTGCCCGGTCTCGATTCGCTAGCATGCGACGCATGGCAGGGGAGCAGGGAACCGGCACTCGCTGGCTCTCCCACGACGAGCAGCAGGCGTGGCGGGCCTACCTCCGCGCGCACCGCGAGCTCCAGGTCGCCCTCGACCGCGACCTGCACTGCTTCGACATCAGCCTCCCCGAGTACGAGCTGCTCTCGATGCTCTCCGAGCAGGAGGGCGACCGGGCCCGCATGTCCGTCCTCGCCGACCTCGTCGTGCAGAGCCGGAGCCGGGTGACCCACACCGCCAAGCGCCTCGAGGCCCGGGGCTGGGTGCGGCGTGAGCCCACCCCCGAGGACGGCCGTGGCGTGGCCCTCGCCCTCACCCCCGCCGGGCGCCGGCTCATCGAGAGTGCGGCTCCCACCCACGTGGACTCCGTGCGCGCCCACTTCGTCGACCTGCTCACCCCCGACCAGCTGGGCGTGCTGCGCGACGCCTTCTCGCAGGTGCGCTCGCACCTCGTGCCGGGTGCGCAGCCCGAGGACGAGATCGCCTGACCGAGGTCGCCGTCGGAGGGCGCTCGGTGACGGTGGGTTCGGGACCACCCGGCGCGCACGCGACAATGGGGACATGACGTCCCGCCCCACCCCTGCCACCTCCACCTCCATCGAAGCCCCCGCGTCCGCCGCGCTGCTCGAGCGCGCGACCCGCGTCATCCCGGGCGGCGTCAACTCGCCGGTGCGGGCGTTCAGGGCGGTCGGCGGGACCCCGCGCTTCATCGCCGAGGCGAAGGGCCCGTGGCTCACCGACGCCGACGGGCGCCGCTACGTCGACATGCTCTGCTCGTGGGGCCCGATGATCCTCGGCCATGCCCACCCCGACGTCCTCGAGGCGGTGCGCACCGCCGCCGCCAAGGGCTTCTCGTTCGGCACCCCCAGCGAGAACGAGGTGCTCCTCGCCGAGGAGATCGTCCGCCGGATCGAGCCGCTCGAGCAGGTGCGCCTCGTGTCGTCGGGTACTGAGGCGACGATGAGCGCTGTCCGCCTCGCCCGCGGGGCCACCGGCCGTGCCGTCATCGTCAAGTTCGCCGGCTGCTACCACGGCCACGTCGACGCCCTGCTCGCCGCCGCCGGCTCGGGTGTCGCCACCCTCGCCCTGCCCGACTCCGCCGGGGTCCCCGCGGAGATGACGGCCGACACCGTCGTCCTGCCCTACAACGACGTCGCCGCCCTCGAGGCCACCTTCGCCGCACGCGGCTCCGAGATCGCCGCCGTCATCACCGAGGCGGCCGCCGGCAACATGGGCGTCGTGCCGCCGGCGCCGGGCTTCACCGAGGCCCTGCGACGCGTCACCCGTGAGCACGGGGCGCTCCTCATCTCCGACGAGGTCATGACGGGCTTCCGCTGCAGCGCCTCGGGCTGGTACGGCCTCGAGGGCCCGTATGCCGGTGGCGCACCCGACCTCTTCACCTTCGGCAAGGTCATGGGTGGCGGCTTCCCGGCCGCGGCCTTCGGTGGGAGCGCCGAGGTCATGGCCCACCTCGCCCCGACCGGACCCGTGTACCAGGCGGGCACGCTCAGCGGGAACCCCGTCGCCACCGCCGCGGGCCTCGCCACGCTCACGGGCTGCACCGACGACCTCTACCCCCGCCTCGAGGCGACGGCCCGGACGATCGCCGACGCGGCCAGCGCGGCCCTCTCCGCCGAGGGCGTCGCCCACACCGTCCAGTGGGCCGGGTCGATGTTCTCGGTCTTCTTCCGCGAGGGCGCGGTCACGAACTACGACGAGGCGCGCGACCAGGACACGACGGTATACGGGCGGTTCTTCCACTCCATGCTCGAGTCCGGAGTGCACCTGCCCCCGAGCGCGTTCGAGGCGTGGTTCGTCAGCGGTGCGCACGACGACGAGGCCGTCTCTCAGGTCGTCGAGGCCCTGCCCGCCGCGGCCCGCGCCGCCGCCTCCGGGGCCTGAGGAACCTCTCAGGTTGGTTTGAGAGAATCCACGTCATGACCGCGCCCGCCCCGAACGACGACCGCACGGTCGTGCACCTCGTGCGGCACGGGGAGGTCCACAACCCCGACCGCGTCCTCTACGGCCGCCTGCCCGAGTTCCACCTCTCGACGCTCGGCCGCGAGATGGCCGACCTCGTCGCCGCGCACCTCGCCGACCACGACGTCACCCACATTGTCTCGAGCCCGCTCGAGCGCGCCCGCGAGACGGCGGCACCGATCGCGGCGTCCCACGGGCTGGAGGTCGAGCTCGACGCGCGCGCGCTCGAGGCCGAGAACGCGTTCGAGGGCCGCGCGGTCGCCGGCGGCAAGGGCATCTTCCGCGACCCGAAGATGTGGCGCCTCATGGTCAACCCGATGCGCCCGTCGTGGGGGGAGCCCTACGCCGACCTCGCCACCCGCATGCAGGCCGCTGTCGACGACGCCCGCGACAAGGCACGCGGCCATGAGGCCGTCATCGTGTCGCACCAGGCGCCGATATGGATGCTGCGCCTCGCGATCGAGGGCCGCCGCTTCGTCCACGACCCCCGCAGGCGGCAGTGCACGCTCGCGTCGCTGACGACCCTCACCTACCGCGGGGACGACCTCGAGTCCCTCGCCTACAGCGAGCCGGCGGCCGCGCTGCTGCCGCTCGCCCACTCCGGAGCAGGTGCATGACCCCTCGAACGACCCCGTATGCCGGGTGGCGCCGCCGCGCCCTCGCGCTCACCTCCGTGGCCGCCCTCCTCGCCCTCGGCGCCTGCTCGTCGGATCCGAACTCGATCGCCGAGCAGGCCAAGAAGGGTGACCAGAAGGGCTACATCGCGGGCAACGGCGCCATCGAGCAGATCCCGGCCGACAAGCGCCTCGACCCGGTCACCCTCGAGGGGACGACCCTCGACGGCCGCCAGTGGTCGAGCACCCGGGAGCGCGGCAAGCAGGTCGTCGTCGTCAACCTCTGGGGCTCGTGGTGCCCGCCGTGCATCGAGGAGATCCCCGACCTCGAGAAGGTGTGGACCGACGTCCAGGCCGCCGGCAAGCCGGTGCAGTTCATGGGCATCGACTTCCGCGAGGACCCGCAGCGCGGTGCCGCCTTCGTCAAGACGCAGAAGATGACCTACCCGAGCCTCACCGACGAGTCCGGGGTGCTCATCCTCGCGTTCGGCAGGCAGGCTCCGACGAGCCCGCCGTCGACCCTCGTGCTCGACAAGGAGGGCCGGGTCGCCGCCCGCGCCAACGGCGCCGTGTCGGCCGCCACGCTCCGGGGCCTCATCGACGACGTCCTCGAGTCCTGACCACTCCACCATGACCGACCAGATCGCCTCCGGCGCGCTTCCCCTCGCCGTCCTCGTGGCCGCGCTCGCGGGTCTCGTGTCCTTCGCCTCGCCGTGCGTGCTGCCCCTCGTACCGGGCTTCCTCGGCTACGTCACGGGGCTGAGCGACACCGCGCTCGAGCAGCGATCGCGGGGCCGGATGGTGCTCGGCGCACTGCTCTTCGTCCTCGGCTTCGCCGTCGTCTTCATCCTCATGTTCCTCTTCGTCGCCACCCTCGGCCGCGCCCTCACCGAGCACCGTGAGCTGCTCATGAGGGTCGGCGGGGTCCTCGTCATCCTCATGGGGCTGGTCTTCCTCGGGATGGGTTCGCAGCGCCAGTTCGGCCCCAGCTGGCGGCCGCGCGCGGGTCTGCTCGGCGCTCCGGTGCTCGGCGCGGTCTTCGCCCTCGGCTGGGCGCCGTGCACGAGCCCGACGCTCGGCGCCGTGCTCGCGATGTCGGCCTCGGTCACCGACCCGAGCCAGGGACGCGCGGTGACGCTCGCGACGGCATACGCGCTCGGTCTGGGACTGCCGTTCGTCCTCGCGGCGGCCGGCATCGAGAGGTTCGACCGGGTCTCGCGCTTCGTGCGCCGGCACCACCGCACCGTCCAGGTCGTCGGTGGCGGCTTCCTCATCGCCATCGGCGTGCTGCTCGTCACGGGCGTCTGGGAGGACCTCATGCGTTGGGTCCAGACCGAGCTCATCAACGGCTTCGAGGTGGCGCTCTGATGAGCCTGTCGACCCAGCCCACGGACCCGCGCACCGACCGCGACGACGTCACCCAACCCACCCTCGGGCCGCTCGGGCTGCTGAGGTTCGCGTGGCGGCAGCTCACGTCGATGCGGACCGCGCTCTTCCTCCTGCTGCTGCTCGCGGTCGCCGCGCTGCCCGGCTCGATCTTCCCGCAGCGCTCGATCGACGCGGTGCGCACCGCCGACTGGATCGCCCGCCACGAGACCGCCGGGCCGTGGCTCGACCGGCTCGGGTTCTTCGAGGTCTACGCCTCGCCGTGGTTCGCCGCGATCTACCTGCTCCTCTTCGTCTCGCTCGTCGGTTGCGTCCTGCCGCGCTCGAAGGTCCACTGGAAGGCGATGCGCTCGCAGCCGCCGCGGGCGCCCAGGCGGCTCGAGCGCCTCGCCGCGCACGAATCGGTGACCGTCGACGGCGCGCCCGGCGAGGTGCTGGAGCAGGTGCGCGGGGCGCTCCGGTCGGGGCGCTTCCGCACCCACTCGCACGACGCGACGACGGTCTCGGCGGAGAAGGGCTACCTCAAGGAGACCGGCAACCTCGCCTTCCACCTCGCCCTCATCGGCGTCATCGTCGGGATGGCGTGGGGCCACCTGCTCGGCTGGAAGGCCGACATCATCCTGCCGGTGGGGGAGTCGATGGCCAACGTCGCCGCCCGCTACGACACGCTGAGCACCGGCCCGCTCGTCGACCCCGCCGACTTCGAGCCCTTCCAGATGACGCTCACCCGCTTCGACGCGGAGTTCGAGACCGACGTCCAGGGCAAGGGTCAGTTCGGCTCGCCCCGGGACTTCACGGCATACGTCGACTTCACGAAGTCTCCCGGCGCGAAGGCCGAGAAGAAGGTCATCCGGGTCAACGGGCCGCTCGAGACCGGCGGCGGGACGGCGTTCCTGCTCGGCAACGGCTACGCGCCGAGGATCACCGTCAAGGACGCGCAGGGCAACGTCACCTACTCGGACGCGACGCCGTTCCTCGCGCAGGACAACAACTACACGTCGGTCGGCGCGGTCAAGGTCGCCGGTGCGGGTCCCGAGGGCAAGCAGCTCGGGTTCGCGGGGCTCTTCCTGCCGACCGCCGTGCTCGACGACCGGGGGCCGCGCTCGGTCTTCCCCGACGCGCTCGAGCCGGCGCTCGCGCTGTCGGCCTTCGAGGGGACGCTCTTCCCGGGCGGGCGGCCGCAGTCGGTCTACTCGCTCGACACCGCCGAGATGACCCAGCTGGAGAACAAGGAGGGCACCGACCTCCTGCGCATCTGGCTCACACCCGGGCAGACCTACACGCTGCCGGGCGGGCAGGGCTCGATCACCTTCGACGGCGTGCAGCGGTTCGCGGGCATCTCGGTGCGCAACGACCCCGGCAAGGAGCTCACGCTCGTCTCCTCGCTCGTGGCCCTGCTCGGGCTCATCCTGTCGCTCACGGTCCGCCGGCGACGGGTGTTCGTGCGGGTTTCGCCGGCGGATGACGAGGGCCGTACCGTGGTGAGCATCGGCGGCCTGGCCAAGGACGACGACGAGGGCATGAGCGACGAGCTCGAGGACGTCCTCATCCGACTGAAGGAACGACCGTGACCTACGAGAACCTCGCGACCTACGCGAACCTCAGCCTCTACTCCGCCATGGCGGTCCTCACGATCTCGATGCTCGCGTATGCCGCGTACCTCGCCGGGCTGCTGCCCGCGCGCGAGGCGCGGGCCGAGTCCGTCGAGGGCGTCGAGGCGCCGGAGCGGGAGCTCGTGGCGGCCGGTGGCGTGAGTGCGTCGGGTCCGGCGGCGGGCGGCGCGTCCGCCGCAGCGTCGGGTGCCGACGCGTCGGGCGTGCCGCTGCGCGCCCGCAAGGCCGGCGGCGTCGCCCAGACGCTCGCGATCCTCGGCACGATCCTGCTGCTCGTCTCGGCCGCCATGCGTGGCGCCTCGGTGCAGCGCTGGCCGCTGGGCAACATGTTCGAGTTCGGCGTCGCGTCGGCGCTCTTCACGATGGTCGTCTTCGTCGCCTGGGGGATGCGCCGCGACCTCAAGTGGCTCGGGCTCTTCGTCGTCGCGCCGGTCCTCATCCTGCTCGGGCTCGCCAACACCGTCTGGTACACCGAGGCGGCCGAGCTCATGCCGTCGCTCAAGAGCGTCTGGCTCGTCATCCACGTCACCGTCGCGACGATCTCCGTCGGGCTCTTCGCCGTCGGGTTCGTCGTCGCGCTGCTCTACCTCGCGCAGGACCGGTTCGGCGCCGACCGCGGTGTGCTGCGCGCCCTGCCGGCCGGGCGCACGCTCGAGCGGCTCACCTACGGCCTGCACATCGTGGCGTTCCCGCTGTGGACCTTCACGCTCATCGCCGGCGCCATCTGGGCCCGCCAGGCGTGGGGCTCCTACTGGAACTGGGACCCCAAGGAGGTGTGGACGTTCATCATCTGGGTCGTCTACGCGGCCTACCTCCACGCCCGGGTGACCCGGGGCTGGCGCCGCCAGTCGGCCACATGGGTGGCCGTCGCGGGGTTCGTCTGCATCATCGTCAACTACGCCGTGGTCAACGTCTACTTCGTCGGCCAGCACTCCTACTCGGGACTCTGAACCCATGTCGATGGTCCGCTACCTCATCCTGCGCACGCTGATCTTCGTCGGCTGCCTGGCCCTCACCTGGCTGCTCGGCCTGCGTGACCGCGAGGAGCAGCTGCTCGCGGTCGTCATCGCCGCGGTCGCCTCGCTCATCATCTCCGCGGTCGTGCTCAAGCCGTTCCGCCAGCGCGCGTCGGCCGACATCGCCGAACGCGTCGACCGGCGGGTGGAGCGCAAGCGCGAGAGGGCTGCTCGCAGCGACGAGGCCGTCGAGGACGCCGAGCTCCGCCACCCTGACAGGGGCAGCGACTCCGACTTCCGCTGAGCCTGAAAGGTGGGGCTCGGTCCTGTTTCCTGCCAGGTGCGGGATAGGGCCCGCGCCCGACTGGACACAAGTCGGCGCCCGGTCGTCCACAGTGTCAGGACACCCGCGCAACCGTCCACAGGCCGGGCCGCTGCCGGTGGTGCCCCTGCGACCTGGTCCACGAGGCTCGACGGCATGCCGGCCAGGACCAACGCAGAGCGTCGACGTCGGGCAGCTGCCGCGTTGGCGGCCGACCACGACGGCGTCGTCCACCGCGCTGACCTGCGCCGGCTGGGAGTCTCACGGCACGACGTGAGGGCAGAGCTCGACGCGGGGCGCTGGGCCAGCAGGGGCCGCCACACCGTCCGAGTCCTGTCCGTCGAGGCCTCCGCGCGGGCAGCCCTGTGGACCGCAGTGTGGGAGAGCGGCTGGGGCGCGGTCCTCGATGGGGCGTCCGCGCTCGTCGCCCAGGGCATGGTCGGGTTCGACCTGTCGACGATCGACGTGGCCCTCCCGAAGGGCGCCTCCGTGCACAGGCTGGACGGTGTGACGCCGCACGAGCGACGAGAGATCGGCCCGGTCATCGGTTCCGGTCTGCCCCGGGTGCGGCCCGAGCACGCGCTGATCCGCGCCGCCCAATGGGCCGGGACGGATCGACAGGCGGCACTTCTCATCTGCCTGCCGGTGCAGCAACGACTCGTGCGGCCGGCGGCGGTCCTGTCGGCGTGGGCGTCGGTCCGGCGGTCGCCTCGCCGGCCGCTCATCGGGGCGGTCATCGCCGACGTGTGCGACGGAGCACACTCGCTCGGCGAGCTGGACTTCGCGAGGCTTTGTCGCACCTACCGCCTCCCACCACCGGTGAGGCAGAGCGTGCGTGTCTCCCGGAGCGGTCGCGTCTACCTCGATGTCGAGTGGGACGGTCTGGTCGTCGAGATCGATGGCGGACACCACTTGGCCGGCTTGAACCCGATGGACGACGCACTTCGGGCCAACGAGGTCGTTCTCGAGGGGACCCCGGTTCTGCGGCTGCCGGTGCTCGGACTGCGCCTGCGGCCGGATGCGTTCATGGCGCAGGTGTCCCGGGCGGTGCATCGCTATGTCCTGCCGGACGTGGCCTAGGGGCCGCGCCTCACTGGACACAGGCCCTGGGGCGATGGGGGGTCAGCCGAGGGCGCGGGAGGCGAGGATGCCGGCGAAGACCGTCACGGCATACACGAGCTCGTACTTGCCCGTGGACCCGAGGACGGGCACGAGCCGGCGCCCCTCGGCGCCGTGCATGACGACCGTGACGGCCTTCCAGATGGCGACGATCGAGAGCAGGCCGAGCAGCGCGAACGGCTCCCAGATCGCCATGACGCCGACCATGAGGATGCTCACGACGACGAGGGCCAGCCAGAAGCGGCGGGTGCCGGCGTCGCCGAGCCGCACGGCGAGCGTGTGCTTGCCGGTGCGGGAGTCGGTGGGGATGTCACGCAGGTTGTTGATGACGAGGATGGCCGACGCGATGGCGCCGACCCCGACGGCCGCGGCGACGCCGAACCAGGTGAGGGTGCCGACCTGGGCATAGAGCGTGCCGAGCGTGGCGACGAGGCCGAAGAAGACGAAGACGAAGACCTCGCCGAGACCCATGTAGCCGTAGGGGTTGTCACCGCCGGTGTACTTCCAGCCGGCGACGATCGACAGAACGCCGAGCGGCAGCAGCAGCCACGCCTCGGAGAGCGCGACGAGGGCGAGACCGGTGACCGCGGCGAACCCGAAGGTGAGGAACGCCGCCGACTTCACGCTCTCGGGGCGCGCGAGCTTCTGCCCGACGAGCCGCACCGGGCCCACGCGCGAGTCGTCGGTGCCGCGGATGCCGTCGGAGTAGTCGTTGGCGTAGTTGACGCCGACCTGGAGGGCGAGGGCGACGACGGCCGCGAGGAGCGCGATCCCGTAGTCGGGATCGGAGTGCTGCGCCGCCGCGGCGGTCCCGATGACGACGGGTGCGATGGCAGCGAAGAGGGTGCGAGGGCGCGCGCCGGCGACCCACTGTTCGAATGTGGCCATGAGCGGCGGTGCCTAGAGTCCTTTGAGGAAGTCGGGGTCGTCGTCCGGGCCGCGGGGCATCTGCCGGCGCGGCGGCGGGCTCGCCTTCGGTCGGCCGGCGAGCAGCCAGGCGACCGACCCGGCGAACGGGAAGAGCAGGATGACGAACACCCAGATGAGCTTGGGCAGGCCCCGCACCCGGCTCTCGTCGGTCTGGACGCAGTCGACGACGCAGTAGATCGACAACGCCAGAGCGATGAGGAAGGGCAGGAAGCGGAGCACGGCCTCATTCTCCCACGGTCGCGAAGAGCGCTCGGATGGCCTGCCGGTCGGGCTTCCCGGGCCCTCGGGCGGGGATGGCATCGACCTCCCGGACTGCTCGGGGCAGGGCGGCGTCGGCGAGTATGCCGCGGAGCTGGTCGCGCAGCCCGCCCACCGTGGGTGCCGTGGAGCCGGGGGCCGTCACGACGGCCACGGCCATCACCTCGCCCCACTCCGGGTCGGGGATTCCCACGGCGACGGCCTCACGGATGCCGTCGAGCCTTGCCACGGCCTCCTCGACGAGCCGGGGAGCGACCTTGAGGCCGCCGGTGTTGACGAGGTCGTCGACCCGGCCGTCGACGTGGAGGCGGCCGTCGTCGTCGACGTGCCCGACGTCGTCGGTGCGGAAGGTCCCCGGCCTGGGGAAGGCGTCGCTGGTGCGCGCCGGGTCGCCGAGGTAGCCGGCGGCGACCGTGGGGCCGACGACGGAGATGCGGCCGTCGGCGTCGAGCTCGACCGAGGTGCCGTCGAGCGGACGCCCGTCGTAGACGCAGCCGCCGGCGGTCTCGCTCATGCCGTAGGTCGTCACGGCGGTGACTCCCGCCACGGTGGCCCGAGCGAGCAGGTCGGGGTGGGTGGCCGCACCGCCGACGAGGACGGCGCTGAACCGCGCGAGCCGCTCGGTGGCGGCGTCGTCGGCGAGCAGGCGGGTGAGCTGCGTCGGGACGAGCGAGACGACGGTCGGTCCCTGCGTCGGCGCCATCGCGTCGACGGCGGTGGTCCACGACGCCGGCGTGAAGCCGTGGGAGGTGTCGAGAACGTCGGGCGTGGTGCCGGCGACGACCGAGCGAAGCAGCACCTGCAGCCCCGCGATGTGGTGGGCGGGCACGGTGAGCAGCCACTGGCCGTGGCCGCCGAGGCGCGCGGCGGTGGCGTCGATGCTGCTGCGGAGGTTCGCGGCCGTGAGCATGGCCCGCTTCGGGACGCCGGTCGAGCCGGACGTGCCGACGACGACGGCGAGGTCGGCCGGGAGGTCCGCGTCCCCATGGGGCGGGAGGTCCGGTGGAGGCGAGCCGACGGCATACGGGGCGACGGGGTGACCGCCCTCGAGGGCGAGCGCGAGGCGGGGGAGGAGGTCGAGGGCGGCCGCGCCGGGTGGGACGGCGAGCACCTCGATCCTCATGGGACAACTCTAGGCAGGCGGGTGCAGCGTGAGGATGATGGGCGCATGGACCCCGAGTTCGCGGCATACCTCGACCGTGTCCGCGCCCACCGGGCCGAGCTCGGGGAGTCGTTGGCCGCCCTCGACGCGGCGCTGGCCCTGCCGATCGGGCTGGGGCCGCTGTGGCGGCGACGGGTGCGGGCCGCCCTCACCGAGCTCGAGCACGACCTGCGCGACCACCGTGCCATCACCGAGGAGCCGGGCGGCCTCTATGCCGACGCAGTGGCCCGGGCGCCCCGGCTCGCGTCGCTCGCCAAGCTCCAGATGGAGGAGCACCTCGACTTCGTCGAGGTCGTGCAGCGGTTGCTCGGCGAGCGCGAGGCGGGGCTCGAGAGTCCCGAAGCCGTTGCGGCACACCGCGAGGCGGCCACAGCGCTCGTCGGTCGGGTGATCCGCCACCGACAACGCGGCGCGGACCTCATCTACGAGGCCTACGAGGTCGACATCGGCGGGTCGGGCTGACCGGTCGGGCTGCCAGCCTCCGTCGAGGGGGCGGCCGAGCGATGCAGAGGTTGGCGGGCGAGTCAGCCGTGGCTGGCTCGCCTGTGAACTTCTGGCTCGCTTGGCGCCTGCGGCGGTGCGCTGCGACTCAGAAGTACCAGGGGAAGGGCGACCAGTCGGGGTCGCGCTTCTCGAGGAACTGGTCGCGGCCCTCGACGGCCTCGTCGGTCATGTAGGCCAATCGCGTCGCCTCACCGGCGAAGACCTGCTGGCCCATGAGCCCGTCGTCGACGAGGTTGAACGAGAACTTGAGCATCCGCTGCGCCTGCGGCGACTTCGACAGGATCTCGCGGGCGACCTGGAGGGCGTCGGACTCGAGCTCGTCATGGGCGCTGACGATGTTGACCGCGCCCATGCGGTGCATGTCGTCGGCGGTGTAGGTCCGGCCGAGGAAGAAGATCTCGCGGGCGAACTTCTGCCCGACCATGCGGGCGAGGTAGGCCGAGCCGTAGCCACCGTCGAAGGAGCCCACGTCCGCGTCGGTCTGCTTGAACCGGGCGTGCTCGCGCGAGGCCATCGTGAGGTCGCAGACGACGTGCAGGGAGTGGCCGCCGCCGGCAGCCCAACCGCCCACGAGGCAGATGACGACCTTGGGCATCGTGCGGATGAGGCGCTGCACCTCGAGGATGTGGAGCCGTCCGCCCTCGGCCTTGGCCCGCCGCTCGTCGACGCCGGACGCGGTCGCGTCGTCGGTGCCCTCGGCGGCGTACTGGTAGCCCGAGCGGCCACGGATGCGCTGGTCGCCACCGGAGCAGAAGGCCCACTTGCCCTCGCTCCCGGTGCCCGACGGACCCGGGCCGTTGCCGGTGAGGAGGACGACGCCGACATCGGCGGTGCGACGGGCGTGGTCGAGCGCCCGGTGGAGCTCGTCGACGGTGTGCGGCCGGAAGGCGTTGAGCACCTCGGGCCGGTCGAAGGCGATGCGCACGGCACCCAGCCCGCGAGCCCGGTGGTAGGTGATGTCGGTGAAGTCGAATCCCTCGACCTCGTCCCACGCCGCCGGGTCGAACGTCTCGCTCACGCCATCGATCGCACTCACGCGTCGGAGCCTAACCGGGAGCCGGCAGGCGCCGTCCCGGAGTCAGTGCGAAGTCAGCGCTGCCAGGTGTAGTCGGCGCCGGCCTCGGCCTCGACGACCTCGTCCGGCACGACGACGAAGTGCGTGCGCTCGGCCTCGGTGAGCGTCGCCGGGTCGACCTTGCCGTCGGGGTCGACAGCCTCGAGATGGGCGCGCAGGGCGCCCTCGGCGAACTCGTTCCATGTGAGGCCGGCGCGCTTGGCGTAGCTGCGCGCCTGCTTGAGGAGGGCGGAGTCGAGGCTGATCGTCGTCTGCTGCATGTCCCCATCGCAGCCCACGCCGTGGCCGTTGGCAAGGGACGCGCGGGTAGGTTCGGCACATGGCGCACCCCCAGCCGTCGCTCGACGAGGTGCTGGCGACCCTGCGGGTCGTCTCGATCCCGATGCGCGTGCGCTTCCGCGGGGTCACCGAGCGGGAGGTCGCGCTCGTCGAAGGGCCCGCGGGATGGGGCGAGTTCGGCCCGTTCCTCGAGTACGGCCCTGCCGAGGCGAGCCGGTGGCTCGACGCCGCCGTCGAGGCGGCGTGGACGGGCTGGCCGGACGCGGCGCGTGAGACCGTCCCCGTCAACGCCACCGTTCCCGCCGTCGCCCCCGAGGCCGTCGCCGGTGTGCTGCAACGCTTCCCGGGCTGCACGACCGCCAAGGTCAAGGTCGCCGAACGTGGCCAGCACTCCGACGACGACGTATGCCGTGTGGCCGCCGTCCGTGAGGCGATGGGACCTTCCGCTCGGATTCGGGTCGACGCCAACGGGGCCTGGGACGTCGACACGGCGAGGGACGTCCTCGGGCGGCTCACGGCCTACGGAATCGAGTACGCCGAGCAGCCGTGCGCCACCGTCGAGGAGCTGCGTGACCTGCGAGTGGTGCTGGCGCGCAACGGGATCGACGTGCCGGTCGCCGCGGACGAGTCGATCCGCAAGGCGGAGGACCCCATGCGGGTGCGCGACCTCGACGCGGCCGACGTCATCGTCATCAAGGCCGCGCCGCTCGGGGGAGTGCGTCGCGCGCTCGAGATCGTGGAGGAGTGCGGGCTGCCCGCCGTCGTCTCGTCGGCGCTCGACACCAGCGTGGGCATGGCGGCCGGTGTCGCGCTCGCGGCCGCGCTACCGCGGCTCGACCATGCCTGCGGGCTCGGGACGGTGGCCCTGCTCGACGGTGACGTCACGACCGACTCGCTCGTGCCCGAGGACGGGTCGCTGCCGGTGCGCCGGGTCGTCGCCGACGCCGAGCTGCTCGACCGGCACGTGGCGTCCCCGGATCGGGCAGCATGGTGGCGAGAGCGGGTCACGGCGGCTTGGGAGGCGAGATGATCGACGTCCGTTGGGTCTGGGTGTTCCTCGACACGGCCGAGGTGGATGCCGACAGGTCCTGGGAGTTCTGGGCGGAGGTGACGAGGTCGCGGCTTGCCGACCGTCGCGGGCCGCGGGACGAGTTCTCGACGCTCCTGCCGCGGCGGGGGGACGCGTGGGTCAAGCTCCAGGCGGTCGGTGACGGCGGTGGGGTCCACGTCGACCTCGACGTCGAGCAGCCACTGCCCGAGGCGGCCGCGGAGGCGGCCCGGCTGGGTGCGACCGAGGTGCACCGCGAGAGCGACTACGTCGTCATGCGCTCGCCGGCTGGGTTTCCGTTCTGCCTCACCTCGTGGGTGGGCGCCGGCTCGGCGACGACGCAGGTGCGCGACGCCGAGCCCGACCTGCTCGACCAGGTGTGCCTCGACATCCCGTCCGACGACTACGCGCGGGAGGTCGACTTCTGGGAGACGCTCACGGGGTGGCCCAAGCGGCCGGGCAGCCTGCCCGAGTTCGTCTCGCTGACCCGGCCGGACGGCATACCGGTGCGGTTCCTGCTCCAGAAGATCGGTGAGCCGAGCGGCACGGCGCGTGGGCACGTCGACCTCGCCTGCCGCGATCGCGCTGGCAGCCGTGCCGTCCACGTCGCCGCCGGTGCCGATGTCGTCTCGGAGCACGAGTTCTGGACCGTCATGCACGACCCGGGCGGTCGCACCTACTGCCTCACCGACAGGGAGCCCTGAGCCATGGCCTACGACGAGGTGCTCGCCCAGCGGCTGCACGAGCTGCTCGACGCGGAGCCCGGACTGACGACGCGCGCGATGTTCGGCGGGCTCGGGTTCATGCTCGACGGCCACATGGCGGTGGCGGCCGGGAGCGGCGGTTCGCTCATGGTGCGGGTCGACCCGGCCGACGGGGAGGCGTGGACCGACGGCGAGACGGTGCGTCCGATGGAGATGCGCGGTCGAGCGATGACCGGGTGGCTGCTCGTCGACGGTCCCGAGCTCGCCGAGGACGAGCGGCTGCGGCTCTGGGTCGGGCGAGGCGTGGACCATGTGCGCGGCCTGCCGCCCAAGCAGCCCAAGGAGCCCAGGGGGGCCTGAAGAGCCCAAGGAGTGAGGGGGCGCCGGTTGCCCGTCCGAGCAGCCCGCTCGGCGCTCGGCCCGACCACCTGACGGGCGACCTGGACGAACTGCTGGCAGCGGCACAGGGCGGCTGCCTACCCTGAGACCCACCAGCGGACGGAGGGTCGATGGCGACCAAGGGCCTGAGAGGGCGGCGCACCGCGCTCGAGCGCGCCCGCTCGGCCTGGGCCGACCGGGTCGGACCGCGGGCGCGGCCCGACGACGTCGACGAGACGATCGTCGAGAGCTGGGACCGCAGCGCCGGCAGCGTCCCCGAGGGCGTCACCGAGGCGCCGATGGCCGACCCGGACCAGACGCGGGCGGAGTTCGAGGACTCCCCGTTGCACGTCGCCGTCGGCAACATCTCGACCGAGCTCCGCCGCGCCGCCGAGGACGGCGACCTCGTCGTCGCCGTCACCGACCGCGACACCCGGATCCTGTGGACCTACGGCGGGCGCGTCATGCGTCGCAAGGCCGAGCGGGTCAACTTCGTCGCCGGCGGGCGGTGGGACGAGGAGAGCGTCGGCACCAACGCCCTGAGCCTGGCGCAGCGGACCGGCCGGACGCAGACCGTCTTCTCCGCCGAGCACTACGCGCCCATCGTCCACAACTGGGTGTGCTGGGCCGCGCCGGTGCACGACCCCGCGACCGGCGAGCAGATCGGGGTCCTCGACCTGTCGACGACATGGGACCGGACGCACCCGATCGGTGCCGCGACGGCGACCGCCCTGGCCGCACTCCTGGAGCGCGAGATCCCCCGAGGCGGACCAGCCGCCGCGACGCCGAGGCTCGGGTCCGGGCTCGCGCTCCGGCTTCTCGGCGCGGCCGAGGCGCACCTCGACGGCTCGCGGCTCCTGCTCACGCGGCGCCAGAGCGAGATCGTCGCCCTCCTGGCGCTCCACCCCGAGGGCCTCACGCTCGACGCGCTGCACGCCGCGCTCTACGGCGACGCGCGGGTCTCGCCCTCGACCCTCAAGGCCGAGGTGTCCCACCTGCGGCACGCGCTCGGTGGACGCCTGGCCTCGCGCCCCTACCGGCTCGACCTGCCGGTGTCGTGCGACGCCCTCACCGTCATGGAGGCGGTCCGGTCGCGCGACGTGCATCGGGCGGTCGAGCACTACGGCGGCGACCTCGTGCCCGGCACCGAGTCGCCGGAGCTCATCGCGACGGGGGAGTACCTCGCGGTCGCGGTGCGCGAGTCGCTGCTCGCCGACCCCCGCCCCGACGTCGTCGTCCGCTACGGCCGGGCGGTGCCGTGGGACGTCGAGGTCGTCGAGCGGGCGCTCGCGGTGCTCGGCGACCGCCCGCACCCAGCGCGGGCCGAGCTCGTCGCCCAGCGGCGCGCGGCGCAGCTCTGACGCCGGCCGACGCCGAGCCGAGCGCCGGCGTCACGCCGCGCCGAACGCCGGCGTCACGCCGCGCCGACCGCCGGCGTCACACCCTCGCGACCCGGCCAACCTTCGACCAACCTCCCTCGACCTAGCGTCCGGACCAGGTGGTGACGCAGTAGCGCGTCACCCGTGGACAAGGAGGTCCGGTCATGGTCTACGCACCCCCGAACGCCGACGGCTCGAAGGTGACGCTCCCGTCGCACTTCGACAACTTCATCGGTGGCAAGTGGGTCCCGGCGCAGGACGGTGAGACGTTCGAGGACATCTCGCCGGTCGACGGCAAGGCGTTCGCGACGGTCGCCCGCAGCAAGCAGGCCGACATCGACGCCGCGGTCCAGGCAGCGCACGATGCCAAGGACGCGTGGGCCCGCACGTCGACGACCGAGCGCAGCAACATCCTGCTCAAGATCGCCGACCGGCTCGAGGAGCACCTCGAGGAGCTCGCCGTCCTCGAGACCTGGGAGAACGGCAAGCCCGTGCGCGAGACCCTCGCCGCCGACCTGCCGCTCGCGATCGACCACTTCCGCTACTTCGCCGGCGCCGTGCGCGCCCAGGAGGGCGGCATCTCCGAGATCGACCACGACACGATCGCCTACCACTTCCACGAGCCGCTCGGCGTCGTCGGCCAGATCATCCCGTGGAACTTCCCGATCCTCATGGCGACGTGGAAGCTCGCCCCCGCGCTCGCCGCCGGCAACTGCGTCATCCTCAAGCCGGCCGAGCAGACGCCGGTGTCGATCCTGCGCGTCGTCGAGATCATCGCCGACCTCCTGCCCGACGGCGTGCTCAACGTCGTCAACGGCTTCGGCGTCGAGGCGGGCAAGCCGCTCGCGTCGCACACCGGCATCGCCAAGATCGCCTTCACCGGCGAGACGACGACCGGGCGGCTCATCATGCAGTACGCCTCGCAGAACATCATCCCGGTGACGCTGGAGCTCGGCGGCAAGAGCCCGAACATCTTCTTCTCCGACGTCATGTCCGAGGACGACGCGTTCTTCGACAAGGCGCTCGAGGGCTTCACGATGTTCGCGCTCAACCAGGGCGAGGTCTGCACCTGTCCGTCGCGCGCGCTGGTGCAGGAGTCGATCTACGACCGGTTCATGGAGCGCGCCATCGAGCGCGTCAACGCCATCACCGTCGGCAACCCGCTCGACCCGGCCGTCATGGTCGGCGCACAGGCGAGCAGCGACCAACACGAGAAGATCCTCAGCTACCTCGACATCGGCAAGCAGGAGGGCGCCAAGGTCCTCACCGGTGGCGACAAGCGCACGGTCGAGGGGCTCGAGGGCGGCTACTACATCGAGCCGACCGTCTTCGAGGGCGACAACTCGATGCGCATCTTCCAGGAGGAGATCTTCGGCCCGGTCCTGTCGGTGACGACGTTCACCGACAAGGACGACGCGCTCCGGATCGCCAACGACACCCTCTACGGCCTCGGAGCGGGACTGTGGACGCGCGACACCAACACGGCATACCGGCTCGGTCGCGGCATCGAGGCGGGACGCGTGTGGGTGAACTGCTACCACGCCTACCCGGCGCACGCGGCGTTCGGCGGCTACAAGCAGTCCGGCATCGGCCGCGAGAACCACAAGATGATGCTCGACCACTACCAGCAGACGAAGAACCTGCTCGTCAGCTACAGCCCCGACAAGCTCGGGTTCTTCTGAGATGACCAAGCCATCGGTGGCGACCCGCGTCGAGCTCACGGACCCTGCCGCAGAGCTCCTGGCGCGACTGGAGCGCATCCACGGTGCGCTGATGTTCCACCAGTCCGGTGGATGCTGCGACGGGTCGTCACCGATGTGCTTTCCGGTCGGGGAGTTCCTGACCTCGGACGCCGACGTGCTGCTCGGCACGTTGGCGCCCGAGGGCGTGACACCGGTCGAGTTCTGGATGAGCCGCTCGCAGTACGAGTACTGGAAGCACACCCATCTCACCGTCGACGTCGTGCCCGGTCGCGGATCGGGGTTCTCGGTCGAGGCGCCCGAGGGCGTGCGCTTCCTCATCCGGTCGCGCCTCATGACCGAGGAGGAGCTCGTCGCCTTCGACCTGCTCTGACCGCACCGTGACGGCCCCGCGGTGGCGTATGCCGGCCGCCCGCCTCCGGACGTAGGCTCGCTCGCGTGCCCCTGCTCCTCGACCTCGAACCGCTGAGGAGCAACACCGACTACCGCCGCCTGTATGCCGGGTTCACCCTCTCGAACGTCGGCTCCCAGCTCGCTGTCGTCGCGATCGGGCTCCAGGTCTACGACCTCACGAGGTCGACGGCGTCGGTCGGCGTCGTCGGGCTCTGCGCCCTCGTGCCGCTCGTCGTCATGGGGCTCTACGGCGGGACGCTCGTCGACCACTTCGACCGCCGCGTCGTCGGGCTCGTCGCCCAGTCGGTGGCCTTCGTCGTGTCGGTGCTCTGCGCCGTGCAGGCATGGATGGGCAACACGTCGGTGCTCGTCCTCTATGCGCTCGTGGCGGCGTGGAACGCGGCGTTCGCGGTGTCGTCGCCCGCGCGGACCTCCATCTACCCGCGCATCCTGCGCCGCGACCAGCTGCCCGCCGCCAACGCCCTGTCCGTCTTCGCGATGAACGCGTCGATGACGGTGGGGCCGCTGCTCGCGGGCCTGCTCGTCGACTGGGGTGGCTTCCGCGCGGCCTACACCGTCGACGCCGTCATCACGACGGCCGCGCTCTGGGGGCTGGCCCGGTTGCCCTCTCTCCCACCAGAGCCCGACAGCGTCCGGCAGGGTGACGGCCTGGCCCCCACAGCTGCGGACGCAAGGCAGCGGCGGGCACCCGGCATACGGTCGGTGCTCGACGGCTTCTCGTTCCTCGCCACGCGACCCAACGTCCGCATGACGTTCGTGTCCGACATCTGCGCGATGGTGCTCGCGCAGCCCCGCGTTCTCTTCCCGGCGGCCGGCGCGGTGATCTTCGGCGGGGGTGCGACGACCGTCGGCGCGCTGTCCGCCGCGGCCGCGGTCGGTGGCATCGGCGCGATGTTCTTCTCCGGCCGGCTCGGGTCGGTGATCCACCAGGGACGCGCGATCCTCGTCTCGATCGTGGGCTGGGGCGCGGCGATCGCCGGCCTCGGTGCCGCGATGCTCGCCGCCGGCGAGGTGCTCACCCGTGGTCAGGCGCTGTGGGTGGGCCTCGGCTGCATGGCGGTCGCGGGGGCGTCGGACTCGGTGAGCGCCGTCTTCCGCACGACGATCCTGCAGTCCGCGACACCGGACCACCTGCGCGGCCGGCTGCAGGGCGTCTTCATCGTCGTCGTCGCGGGAGGGCCGCGGCTCGGTGAGCTGCTCGGCGGGTTCGTGGCCGAGAACGTCGGCGAGGGCACGACGGCCCTCGCGGGCGGGATCGCCTGTGTCGCGGCAATGGTCGTGCTCGCGCGTGTGACCCCGGGGTTCCTGCGCTACGACGCGCGCAACCCCACGCCCTAGTCGTCGCCGGGCAGGTCGAGGCCGAGCAGGGCGTTCTCGACGACCTCGGCGAGGGCGGGGTGGATCCAGTACTGGCCTCGCGCGACGGTGTGCGCGTCCTGCCCGAACGACGCCGCCTGGATGAGCGGCTGGATGAGCGTCGAGGCGTGCGGGCCCATGCAGTGCGCGGCGAGCAGCTGCCCGGTCTCGGGGTCGGCGCAGACCGTGAGGATCCCGGTCGTGTCCTCGAGCGCCCATCCGTATGCCGTGTCACCGAACGACTGGGTGTAGCTCACGTAGGGCGTGCCGACCTCGTCGAGCTCGGCCCTGGTCGGCCCGAACGCCGCGACCTGTGGGTGGCCGAAGACTGCGTGGGGGACGAAGCGGTGGTCGGCCTCCATGGGCTTCGGGTCCGAGCCGCGGGCGCGGCCGGTGTCGACGGCGAGGTTGTGGGCGACGACCCGCGCCTCGTGGTTGGCGACGTGCTTGAGCTGCCACGCATTGGCGACGTCGCCCAGGGCCCAGACGCCGTCGGCGGTGGTGCGCTGCTGCTCGTCGACGACGACGACACCGCGGTCGTCGAGCTCGATGCCTCCGGCCTCGACGTCGAGGCGCTTGCCGTTGGGGGTGCGGCCGATGGCGACGAGCACCGCGTCGGCCTCGACGTCGGTGTCGCCGTCGAGGCCCTTGAGCCGCAGGGTCCACGTGCCGTCGTCGGCGCGGGAGGCGCCGGTCACCGTCGTCTCGAGCCGCACGTCGTGGTGACCGCGGGCGAGCTCGGTGTAGCGACGTGAGATCTCGGCGTCCTCGGCGCGCAGCAGGTGTGCCGACCGCTGGACCTGGGTGACCTCGACGCCGAGCGAGCCGAAGACGTGGGCGAACTCGCAGGCGACGAAGCCGCCGCCGACGATCGCCATCCGTCGCGGCAGCTCGTCGATCCGCATCACCGTGTCGCTCGTGTGGACTCCGCGCTCCGGGTCGACGCGGTCGAGGCCGTCGACCTCGAGCAGGTCCGCTCGCGAGCCGGCGGCGACGACGACGCGGTCGGCCGTGATCTCCTCGCCGGTCGACAGCGTGAGGCGGCGCTCGCCGACGAAACGCGCCGTCGCGGCATACACCGTGACGAAGTCCTGGCTTCGCCGGTAGCGCTCGCCGCCCGCGGCGATCTCGTCGATCCGGTCGGTGAAGATCCGGTCGCGGATCGCCGGCCAGTCGACGTCGACGTCGCGGCTGATCGTCACGCCGAGCCGCTGCGCCTCGCGCGACTCGATGACGCGGTCGGCGGGCAGGACGAGCATCTTGGTGGGGATGCAGCCGACGTTGAGGCAGGTGCCGCCGAACGTCCCCTCCTCGACGATGGCGATGTCGAGGCCCTCGAGCTCGGGAGTGACGAGGGAGTTGCCCGACCCGGTGCCGATGATGATCAGGTCGTGGTGTCTCGCCATGACAGCAGCGTATGCCGGGTGCTCCCGAGCCTCTTCGCCGTCCACATGCGTGGGGCTGGGTGGCGGTCGTCCACAGGTGAGGACGATGCGGCTCGACGAGGGTGTGGGCGGGGGCATTGGCTCGTCGCATGATCGATGCGGGGGAGCTGAGACGACGGGCGGGGCGGTGGCGGCTGGCGGCCGACACGACAAGGCGCGAGTGCGCGGTGCTCGTGCGGGTCGCCGAGCTGAGCTGGCGCTCACCGTCGGCCGCGGAGTTCCGACGGGTGGTCGACGTGCGGCTGCGCGAGCTCCACGACCTCGCCGACCGTGAGGAGGCCGTCGCCGACCTGCTCGACCGCGTGGCCGACGCGGCGGAGCGTGCGGCGTGAGCGACCTCGTTGTCACCGGTGGGGCCGGCGGTGTCGAGGTCGCGGTCGAGGACCTGCGTCATGCGGCGTCGCGTCTTCGGGCGAGCGCGGACGAGATCGAGCGCGTGGTGCCCGAGCGATGGCGCGCGCCGCCGTGGGACCTCCTGACGGCCTCGTCCGATCTCGCCCACCTCGTCGTGCGGGCGCGGCTCGCCTCCGCGGCGGCCACCGACGCGGTCCAGCACGGCGTCGAGCGGCTGCGGGGCCTCGCGGCCTCGACTGACCGGGCGGCGTCGGCCTACGAGCAGGCGGAGGCGACGGCTCGTGGCGTCGTGGCGGGCCTGCACGACCAGGCCATGTCGATCGCCTGGCTGGTGTCGCGGGCGACGGGCCGTGCCTTCGGCGTGCTCGACGAGGGCAGGGGATGGGACGTCTCGGTCACGGCCGTGCCGGCGCCCGACTGTGTCCCGGTGCCCACGACGACCGACTCCCTCCTCGCCGGCGTCGAGACCCTCGGCGACCACGACAGCAGCGGCGGCGTCCGCGTCGTCGAGCTCGACGCGGCGGACGGCACGACGACCTGGGTCGTGCAGGTGCCGGGGACGCACGGCGGATGGGTCGAGGGCGGGTCGGTGCCGATGGACTGGCCGGCCAACGTGTCGCTCATGCTCGGGGCGACGAGTGCGTCGAAGCTCGCCACCGAGCGGGCGCTGTCGCTGGCGCAGGGCGGTCGCGGGAGCTCACGCGACAGGGTCGTCCTCGTCGGTCACAGCCAGGGCGGCATCGTCGCCGCGGCCCTGGCGTCCGACCCCGCCTTCGCGCGGCGCCACCGGGTGACGCACGTCATCACCGCTGGGTCGCCCATCGACGACTTCCCGGTCCCCGCCACGACGCAGGTGCTCTCGCTCCAGCACCGCACCGACCCGGTGCACGCCCTCGACCTCTCGCCCCCACCGGACCGGCGGAGCTGGACGACCGTCGAGGCGTCGGCCCCGGTCGCCGTGAGGTCGCACCTCACCGCGGGTGCCCATGCGCTGTCGGCCTACCGGTCTACGGCCGCCGACGTCGACCGGTCCGACGACGTCTCGCTGCGTGCGTGGCGGGCCTCGTTGGGGCCGGTGCTCGCGACGGCGCCGGGCGCGCAGCCGGTGGTGCATGAGTTCCGGTCCGAGCGCCGGTGGCAGAATCGCGACTCGTGACCCCCAAGCTGCTGTTCCGCCGGATGGCCGTCGCCGAGGCGATCACCTGGGCCCTGCTCCTTCTCGGCATGTTCCTCAAGTACGTCACCGAGACGACCGACCTCGGCGTGCGGATCTTCGGGATGGTCCACGGGGTCGTCTTCATCGCCTACGGTCTCGTCGCCCTGACGACGTGGGTCAACCAGCGCTGGCAGCTCGGCGTCGGGATGCTCGCCCTCGTCAGCGCCGTCCCGCCGTTCGCCACCGTGTTGTTCGACCGCCGGGTCGAGGCGGCCGGCCTGCTCGAGGGCCCGTGGCGGTTCGGCGCGGGCGGCGAGACGCCGTCGTCGGTGCCTGAGCGCGTCCTCGCCTGGCTGACCCGCAATCCCGGCCTCGCCGTCGTCGCCGGTGTCGTCGCCGTCGCCGGACTCACCGGAGTCGCCCTCGTCGTCGGCCCGCCCGCCTCGGGCAGCTGATGAACCCCTCCACCGCGCTCGCTCGCGTCCTCGTCGACGAGCTCGTCCGCGGTGGGGTGCGTGACGTCGTCCTCGCGCCCGGGTCGCGCTCCGCACCACTGGCGTATGCCGTCCAGCAGGCCGAACGCGACGGGCGCCTCCGACTGCACGTGCGGGTGGACGAGCGGACCGCCGGCTTCCTCGCGCTCGGGCTCGCCAAGGGGTCCGGTGCACCGGTGCCCGTCATCACGACCTCGGGCACTGCTGTCGCGAACCTGCATCCCGCGGTGCTCGAGGCCCACCACACCGGTGTGCCCCTCGTCGTGCTGTCCGCGGACCGCCCCGCCGAACTGCGGGGGACGGGCGCCAACCAGACGACCGTCCAGCCGGGGATGTTCGGTTCGGCCGTGCGGTGGTCCGCGGATCTCCCCGCCCCGGAGTCGGTCGAGTCCGTCGGAGCCGTCCACCGCTCCTCCGTATGCCGTGCCCTCGCCGCCGCTCTCGGAGTCTTAGCCAGCGGGGGCGCCGCGTCACACGCCGGACCCGTCCACCTCAACGTCTCCTTCCGCGACCCCCTCACCCCCGACTTCTTGCCCCAGGACCACCAGGACGGGGCGGAATTCGCCGGGTCCCGGTGGTTGTCCGGCAATCAGTCCGAGGGGTTGACGGGGCGGGCGGAAGGTCGGCAGTGGGTCGTGCCACCGGCGCCGTCGATGGCCATGTCCTGGGGTGGCGTCGAGCACGTGCCGCGGACCCTCGTGGTCCTGGGTGACCTCGGCGCCGCGATCCCCTCCCAGCAGGTCCTGGAGTGGGCGGGTCGTCACGGATACCCCGTGATCGCGGAACCGTTCGGTGACCACGACCGGTCGACGACAGTGCCGCACGGTCCGCTGCTCCTCACCGACCCGGACTGGCTGTCGAACCACCGTCCGGAGCGCGTGCTGGTCGCCGGACGCGTCACCCTGTCCCGGGCGGTGGCCGCCCTCCTTCGGACCACCGGCGTGCGGGTCGAGGTGTGCACCACGACCGCCGACTGGCCCGACCCCGGGCACGTCGTCCACGCGGTCCACCCGATTGCCACCCTCCTCGACTCCAACGGCGCGGTGGCCGACGATGCCTGGCTGGCGTCATGGCGGGACGCGGGATCCGCTGTGGTGCAGGCGATTGGGGCCGAGCCGCCCTCGTGGGGGACCGGGCTCGCGGTGGGTGCTCTCGTCGGTGAGGTCCTGCCCGAGGGGGCGCGGCTCTTCGTCGGGTCCTCGAACCCGGTGCGCGACCTGGACCTCGGTATGGCCCCCCGCAGCGCGCCGCTCACCGTCCTCGCCAACCGCGGGCTCGCCGGCATCGACGGGTGCCTCTCGACCGCCATCGGGCTCGCGCTCACCACGGAGGCCCCGAGCTTTGCCTGGGTCGGCGACCTCACCTTCCTCCACGACACCAACGCGCTCGTCATCGGACCCGACGAGCCCCGCCCGAACCTCACGGTCCTCGTCACCAACGACGGGGGAGGCGGGATCTTCCGCACCCTCGAGCACGGAGCGCCCGAGCGCGCCGACGACTTCGGCCGCATCTTCGGCACGCCAACAGGGACCGACTTCGGGGCACTGTGCCGGGCACACGGCATACGTCATGTCCTGGCGCGGACTCGCGAGGACGCGGCCGAGGCGCTGTCCGCGGCACCTGCCGGCATCACCGTCGTCGAGGTGCCGGTCGACCCCGAGTCGCACCGCGCCGCGCACGAGCGGCTGCGCCGGGTCGCGCGCGAGGCCCTGGCGATTTCGGACTGAGCGGACCGCTTGCGAGAATGGTGACGTGACCACCACCCCGCAGCGCACGGACGTCCTCGTCGTCGGAGCCGGTCCGGCCGGCTCGGCAGCAGCGGCCTGGGCGGCGCGCGCCGGACGCGACGTCGTCCTCGCCGACGCGGCCGTCTTCCCACGTGACAAGACCTGCGGCGACGGGCTGACGCCGCGCGCCATCGGCGAGCTCGAGCGGCTCGGCCTGCGCGACTGGGTGCGCGGTCACACCGTCAACAAGGGGTTGCGCGCGCACGGCTTCGGCCAGACACTCCTGCTCGAGTGGCCGGGTGGCACGCTGCCGGACTACGGCTCGGCGGTCGCGCGCACCGAGCTCGACGACCACCTGCGCACGACGGCTCTCAAGTCCGGCGCGCTCGGCGTCGAGGGGGCCAAGGCCGTCGACGCCCGCATCGAGGGCGGGCGCGTGCGGGGCGTGACGTTCCGGCGCGACGGCGAGACCTTCGAGATCGAGTGCGAGCGGCTCATCGTCGCCGACGGTGTGCGGTCGACGCTCGGCAAGGTGCTCGGCCGCGAGTGGCACAAGGACACCGTCTATGCCGTGGCCGGACGGTGCTACGTCGACTCCGGCGTGTCGGACGACCCCTGGATCAGCAGCCACCTCGAGCTGCGCGGCGAGGACGGCGAGATCCTCTCCGGCTACGGCTGGATCTTCCCGCTCGGTGGCGGCCAGGTGAACGTCGGCGCAGGCACGCTCGCCACGACGAAGCGACCGGCCGAGGTCGCCATCAAGCCGCTCATGGCGCACTACGTCGAGGAGCGCCGGGCCGACTTCCAGCTCAGCGGCGAGGCCCGGATGCCCACCAGCGCGCTGCTGCCCATGGGTGGTGCCGTGAGCAACATCGCCGGACCCAACTGGGCGCTCATCGGCGACGCCGCGGCCTGCGTCAACCCGCTCAACGGTGAGGGCATCGACTACGGCCTCGAGGGTGGGCGGCTCGTCGTCGACCTGCTCGACACCGACCTCTCCGTCACGTGGCCGGCCACCCTGCAGGAGCACTACGGCGAGGCGTTCTCCATCGCCCGCCGCCTGGCCGGTGTCGTCACCGTGCCGCGCATCCTGCCCGCGCTCGGCCCGGCCGGCATGCGGTCGGACTGGCTCATGACGCTCGCGCTGCGCTGGATGGGCAACCTCGTCACCGACGAGGACCGCGACCGCGCCGCGCGCGTCTGGCGCTGGGCCGGTCGTCGCTCCGTCGCCCTCGACTCCCGCCCGCCCTTCACCTGACCCTGCTCCACCGTCGGGACCGTCGCACCCGCCCCACACCCCCGTCGAGGCGGGTGCGGGACGGTGCGTCCGACGTGAGGGCTCAGCCGGTGCTGGCCCAGCGCCAGGTGCTGCCCTCGAAGTTGACCTCCGCGAGGGTGTCGCAGCTCGACGTCATGCAGACGCCGAAGCGGATGCCCACCTGCTTGCCCTCGGGCAGGTTCTTGTTCATGACGCCGATGACGAACTGGTCGTTCGCGGCCCACCGGATGAGGCCGCGTCGCGAGTCGTCCCCGAGCTTCCAGTGGACCGCCACCTTGCCGGGACCGCTCTGGTCCCGGAGGTAGAAGTAGTCGCCGTACGCGTGATAGCAGGCGTCACCTGCCGGGTGCGAGGAGAACGCCTGGCAGCTCGCCATCGACGAGACGCCGGTCATCGTGTCGAGCTCCAAGGTGGCCGCGTTCGCCTGGGTGGACGTGCCAAGCATGAGGACGGCGGCTGTTGCTGCAGTGAAGGTCATTCGTGTGAGTTTCATGCGCGAGACGATGGATCCCGTCGCTGCGGATCTGCTGCGATCCTGCTGCGGGCGGTGCGCAGCGACCTGCTGCCCCTCGGAGCCCGTCTGCGGCGGGAGCGCACCGTGGTGTCGCGGATACCGGCGACCACACCCGGTTCGGCCCCCAATCTCCGACACCGGAGGGGTGCGAAGAGTCGGTTCGTGCGAGCCGCACGAGGTCGGTACGTCAGGACCCGCTGGCGGCGAGGGCGTCGCGGACGCCCGGCTCGGGGTCGCCGAGCACCGGGTCGCGCCGGCTGACGACGTCGGCCACGGCCTTGATGTTGGCGACCTTCTCGCGGGCCCATCCGATCCGCCAGTCGCGGGGGAAGCGCTCGCGGACCGTCACGTCGCCGACGCCCTCGGTCGTCATGCCGGCCGCACGGCACAGCGCCACGGCCCGCCCGACGTGGTACTCCTGCGACACGACGGTCATCTCGTCGACACCGAAGATGCGGTGGGCGCGCTGGCAGGAGTCATAGGTGTCGCGCCCCGCGAAGTCGAGGACCACCTTCTCCGTCGGCACACCTGCCGCGACGAGGTAGTCGCGCATCGCCGTCGGCTCGTCGTATGCGTGGGTGCGGTTGTCGCCCGAGACGAGGAGGACGCGCACCTTGCCCGCCCTGAAGAGCTCCGCGCCTGCGTCGAGCCGGGCCTTGAGGTACGGCGACGGCGTCCCGTTGGGGTCGATGCCCGCGCCGAGGACGAGGCCCACCGGGGTTGCCGGCGCCTCCGCCACGGAGTGCACTCGGCCGCCCGAGGCCACCGACACCCAGAGCCACGGCCCGAGCAGACCGATGAGACCCAGGACGACGGGAACAGTCATCACCCGGACCCAACGGCGTCCCCAGAACCTCTTCACCTCAGCAGTGTGAGGCACCGGTCGTGTCCGTCGGGGGAGGAGGACGTGAAGGTCGTGCGCCCACGCCTCAGGGGCTGTGACCGCACTGGGGGGTGTCGGAGGTGCGGGTGATCGGACCATGGTTCAGGCCCCTTTTCCCGACACCTTGACGAGAGCTGCAGGGCAGGGCTCACCCGGACGCCGTGCGACGACGCGTCAGGAGCGAGCGGTCAGGGCGTCGCGCATGGGGATGAGCTTGGCGTCGGACTCGGCCACCTCGTCCTCCGGCACGGACCCGGCGACGATGCCGCACCCGGCATAGAGCGACATCCGCCGCGGGTCGTCGGGATTGATCGCACCCGACCGCAGGGCGATGCCCCACTCGCCGTCGCCGCTGGCGTCCATCCAGCCCACCGGACCGGCATAACGGCCGCGGTCCATGTGCTCGAGCTCGGAGATGAGCGCGTCGGCCACGGGCGTCGGGGTACCGCAGACCGCAGCGCTCGGGTGCAGCGACGCGGCGAGCGACAGAGAGGACGTCGAGTCGGTGAGGACACCGGCGACGTCGGTCGCGAGGTGCATGACGTTGGAGAGGTGCAGCACGAACGGCGCCTCGGGCACGTTCATCGAGGAGCAGTGCGGCGCAAGGGCATCGGCGACCGAGCGCACGGCGTACTCGTGCTCCTCGAGGTCCTTCGACGAGCGTGCGAGCGACGCGGCGAGGGCGAGGTCGTGCTCGTCGTCGCCGGTGCGGCGGATCGTGCCGGCGAGGACGCGCGAGGTGACGAGGCCCTTCTCGCGGCGCACGAGCATCTCGGGGGTTGCGCCGACGAGCCCGTCGACGGCGAAGACCCACGTCGACTCATAGCTCTCGGCGAGCCGCGACAGCAGCCACCGCACGTCGATCGGCGACTCGGTCCGGACGTCGAGGTCACGGGCGAGGACGACCTTGTCGAGGTCGCCCCGCTGGATCCGCGAGACCGCCTCGGCCACGGCGCCGGCCCACTCGGTCGGAGACAGCGAGCCGTCGGCGAAGGCGACCTCGCCCGGTGCCTCGACGTCGTCCGCGACGACCGGCTCGACGCTCGGCGGCAGGGCGTCGGTCGTGGTCGTCGTCGTGACCCACCACTGGTCCCGGCGGCGGCCGACAACGACCGAGGGCACGACCAGAGTCGCCCCCACGGGCGAGTCCGCGGCATACGAGACGGCGCCGAAGGCGACCGGTCCGGTGCCGGGCAGGTCGACCTCGTCCCGCACCACGGCGGAGGCCGAGACCGATCGCCACCACGTCTCGAGCGTCGCGAAGCGCGAGTCCCCGTGGGCGGTGACCGAGGCCGCGCGTCCCCAGCCCACGAGGCCCTCGCCGCGGCGAACCCACGAGGTGGTGTTCCGCGCGTCGGTCGCCGGCAGGAGCGACAGCAGCGCGGTGCCGTCGGCGGGGGTGAGGGGGACCGTTCGGGTGACCAGCGGCGGGAGGGGCGCGGTGCCGGGGTGGGGCGTGGGCAGGGACGTCATCACCGGTGAGCGTAGCCCCGCGGCGCTCCCGGCCCCGCACCGAACCCGTGTGGCGCGGTGAGAGGATGACGACATGAGCCGTGCCTCCCTCGACAAGCAGCCGCGCGACGTCGCCGCGATGTTCGACGACGTCGCCGAGCGCTACGACGTCACCAACGACGTCCTGTCCCTCGGCCAGGACCGCCTGTGGCGCCGCGCCGTCCTCAAGGCCGTCGACGCCAAGGCCGGCGAGCGGGTCCTCGACATCGCCGCGGGCACGGGCACGTCGAGCGAGCCCTTCGCCGACCACGGGGTGCACGTCGTCCCCGCCGACTTCTCGCTCGGCATGCTGCGCGTGGGCAAGAAGCGCCGCGACGACCTCGGCTTCACCGCTGCCGACGCGATGCAGCTCCCCTTCGCCGACGCGTCCTTCGACGCGGTGACGATGTCCTTCGGGCTGCGCAACGTCGCCGACGTCGACGCCGCGCTGCGCGAGTTCGCCCGGGTCGCCAAGCCCGGCGGGCGCCTCGTCGTGTGCGAGTTCAGCCAGCCCGTCAACGGCGCCTTCCGCAAGGTCTACAGCGAGTACCTCATGGAGGCGCTGCCCCGCGTCGCCCGCAAGGTGAGCTCGAACCCCGAGTCCTACGTCTACCTCGCCGAGTCGATCCAGGCGTGGCCCGACCAGCGCGCGCTCGCGACGCGGGTGGCCGCCGCCGGCTGGGGCGAGGTCGAGTGGCGCAACCTCAGCGGGGGAATTGTCGCGCTTCACCGAGCGGTCAAGCGGGCCTGACGCGAGTCACCAGCCAACTTAGGTCCTCCTTAGTGCAGGGCCGCAAACGGGCTGCATAGAGTAGGGCGTTGTTCGTGAAGACTTTCACAAGCAAGGTGTCCCGTTGACTCTCGCCCCTGACGCTGCAGGCGTCGTCGTCATCGGAGCCGGTACCGCCGGCTCCGCTGCTGCGGCACACCTGTCCGCGGCGGGCGTCGACGTCCTGCTCCTCGAGCGCAGCGCCGAGAGCGACACCCGTCCGGGCGCCGCGGCCCTCACGCCGGCCGCCGTCCGCGAGCTCGAGGTCCTCGGCCTCCCCCAGTCCGACACCGCCGGCTGGCACCGCACGACCGGCGTCCGCTTCGTCGGTGGCGGCATGCGCCTCGCCCTCGCATGGCCCGACGCGCAGGGTCGCGCGACCCACGGCCTCACCGTCGCGCGCTCGGTCCTCGACGCCACCCTCGCCGCGTATGCCGTCCGCTCCGGTGCGCGCCTGCGCCGCGCCACCGAGGTGGTCGCCCTCACCCGCGGCTCCGACGGCCGCGTCTCGGGTGTGACGACCGCCGACGGCTCCACCGTCCGCGCCGACGTCGTCGTCGACGCCTCAGGCGGCGCCCTCACCACAGCCACGAGCCACGCCACGACCCACGGGCCCGTCGCCGTCTCCGCCGACTTCGACAGCCCTCGCCACGGCGACGACCACGTCGAGTCGTGGTTGCGCCTCTCCGCCGGCGACGGCGCCGCCCTCCCCGGTCACGGCTGGATCGTCGGCCGCGGCGACGGCCGGGTCACCGTCGGTGTCGGTGCCCTCGCCGACACGACTGCGACGACCGACGCCTGCGCCGGTGTCCTGCGGCGCTGGCTCACCGCGCTCCCTGCGAACTGGGAGCTCACCGAGGACACGATGACCGGCCCCGTCGCCGGGTCGCGCCTCGCCACCACCTCCCGCGGCGAGCGCCGCTCCGCCGACGGCCTGCTCGCCGTCGGCGACTCCGCCTCCGTCGCCCACCCCGTCACGGGGGAGGGGGTCGCCGCCGCGCTCACGTCCGCCCGCCTGGCCGCCGTCGTCGTCGCGCGAGCCCTCGCGCACCCGGCGGGAGCCGCGCGCGAGGCCGAGCTCACGGCATACGACGTCCTCGACGGTGCCCTCGGACGGCACCGGACGCTGGCACGCACGGCCGCCCGCGCCTTCGACCGCCCGCTCGTCACCCGGCTCGCGACGACCTACGTCCTGCCGAGGCAGCCGCTCATGAAGCTCGCCCTCGGCGCCCTGACCACCCCCACCCCGGCTGCAGTTGAGACCTGCGTCACGCCCTCTACGATGGGGCGCGTGACCCGAGCCGCAGACCCTGGCACCGAAAGGGGAGTTGACCAGCGATGAGCAACCCCTACGTCCCGATCCTCTTCCTCCTGGCGCTCGGCTTCGGGTTCGCCGCGCTGTCGGTGGGGACCAGCCTCGTCGTCGGGCCCAAGCGCTACAACCGCGCCAAGTCCGAGCCCTACGAGTGCGGGATCCAGCCCTCGCCGCGCGCCGAGGGCGGCGGGCGCGTGCCGATCAAGTACTTCCTCACCGCGATGCTCTTCATCATCTTCGACATCGAGTCGGTGTTCCTCTACCCGTTCGCCGTCGCCTTCGACCAGCTCGGCCTCTTCGCGCTCGTCGAGATGGTCCTCTTCATCCTCACCGTCTTCGTCGCCTACGCCTACGTGTGGAAGCGCGGCGGACTGGAGTGGGACTGACATGACACGTATGCCGTGTGCTCCGGCCGCGCTCCCGCGCGCCACCGCTCTGCCTGACCCGATCGGAAGGAGTCTCTGATGGGACTCGAGGAGAAGCTGCCCGCCGGCTTCGTGCTGACGACGCTCGAGAACGTCGTCGGCTACATGCGCAAGGCCTCGATCTGGCCGGCGACGTTCGGTCTCGCGTGCTGCGCCATCGAGATGATGGCCGTCGGCACGCCCGACTACGACATCGCCCGATTCGGCATGGAGCGCTTCTCGGCGACGCCGCGCCAGGCCGACCTCATGATCGTGGCCGGTCGCGTGTCCAACAAGATGGCGCCGGTCGTCCGCCAGGTCTACGACCAGATGCCCAACCCCAAGTGGGTCATCGCGATGGGTGTCTGCGCCAGCTCGGGCGGCATGTTCAACAACTACGCGATCGTCCAGGGCGTCGACCACATCATCCCGGTCGACATCTACCTGCCCGGCTGCCCGCCCCGGCCCGAGATGCTGCTCAACGCGATCATCGAGCTGCACGACCAGATCCAGAACTCCAAGCTCGGCGTCAACCGCGTCGCCGCGGCCCGGGCCGCCGAGGAGGCCGCGCTGCGCGCCGTGCCGACCTCCCTCATGCCGCCCACCCACGACCACGCCGCCCTCACCGCGACGCCCGGGAGGAACCTCCTCGCATGAGCGACGACACCAAGCCCCCCGCCGACGACCGGAAGGCGACCGCCCCCGAGGCGGTCGTCGGGTCCGAGGACCTGCACGCCACCGACCTCGACCTCACCGAGGCCAACGCGGCCGGCGACGCGGCGCCCGTCCGGATCGGCGAGCGCCGTGGCATGTTCGGCCCGACCCGCGGCAGCGACACGACCGGCTACGGCGGCCTGCGCACGCCGATCCTCTTCCCCGGCGCGGCCGAGAAGCCCTACGGCTCCTACTTCGACGAGCTCACCACGACGCTCGAGCAGGCGCTCGGCTCGACCGGTGACACGGCATACGGGTCCGCGGTCGAGCGGGTGGTCGTCGACCGTGGCGAGCTCACCCTGCACATCCGCCGCGAGGCGCTGCCGACCGTGGCCCGCGCCCTGCGCGACGACCCGGCGCTGCGCTTCGAGATCTGCACCGGTGTCTCCGGCGTGCACTTCCCGGGTGAGGCCGGACGTGAGCTGCACGCGGTCTACCACCTGCTCTCGATCACCCACAACCGGCGCGTGCGCCTCGAGGTGACCGCCCCCGACGACGACCCGCGCATCCCCTCGGTCGTCGAGACGTGGCCCGCCGCCGACTGGCACGAGCGCGAGACCTGGGACATGTTCGGCATCGTCTTCGAGGGCCACCCGTCCCTCACTCGGATCCTCATGCCCGACGACTGGCCGGGCCACCCCCAGCGCAAGGACTATCCCCTGGGTGGAATCCCGGTGGAGTACAAGGGCGGCACCGTCCCGCCGCCCGACGAGCGGAGGTCGTACAACTGATGACCACTCACGACGACACCATCTACGAGGACGTCCCGGCGAGCGAGACCAGCCCGGGTCTCGACCCGGACCTCGGCGCCAGTGACCCCTACGCCTCGACCGACGCCGACCGCGAGGACGGTCTTCACGTCTTCAACGCCTCCGGAGGCGACTGGGGCGACCTCGTCGACGAGGCGGCCGCCCTCCACGAGGAGCGCATCGTCGTCAACATGGGTCCGCAGCACCCGTCGACGCACGGCGTGCTCCGCCTCATCCTCGAGCTCGACGGCGAGACGGTGACCGAGGCCCGCGCGGGCATCGGCTACCTCCACACCGGCATCGAGAAGAACATGGAGTACCGCTCCTGGGTCCAGGGCGTGACGTTCTGCACGCGCATGGACTACCTCAGCCCGATGTTCCAGGAGGCGACCTACTGCCTCGGCATCGAGCGCCTCCTCGGCATCGAGGACCGGATCCCGGAGCGCGCGTCGATCATCCGCGTCATGATGATGGAGCTCACCCGCATCAACTCCCACCTCGTGTGCCTCGGCACCGGTGGCATGGAGCTGGGTGCGACGACGGTCATGACGGTCGGCTTCCGCGAGCGCGAGCGCATCCTGCGGATCTTCGAGGCCGTGACCGGCCTGCGCATGAACAACGCCTACATCCGCCCCGGCGGCGTGGCCCAGGACCTGCCGCACGGCTGCCTCGACCTCGTCCGGGACACCGTCCCGCAGCTGCGCGACGGGCTGCACGAGCTCGAGCTCCTCCTCAACGAGAACCCGATCCTCAAGGGCCGCACCAAGGACGTCGGCTACCTCGACCTCGCCGGCTGCATGGCGCTCGGCATCACCGGACCGATCCTGCGCTCGACGGGGCTTCCGCACGACCTGCGCAAGAGCCAGCCCTACTGCGGCTACGAGACCTACGACTTCGAGGTCATCACCCGCACCGGGGCCGACGCCTACGACCGGATCCGGATCCGCCTCGACGAGATGTACGAGTCGCTCAAGATCGTCGAGCAGTGCGTCGAGCGCCTCAAGAAGGTGCAGGGCCCGGTCATGATCGAGGACAAGAAGATCGCGTGGCCGGCCCAGCTCTCCGTCGGCAGCGACGGTCAGGGCAACAGCCTCGACCACATCCGCGAGATCATGGGGACCTCGATGGAGTCCCTCATCCACCACTTCAAGCTCGTCACCGAGGGCTTCCGAGTCCCCGCCGGCCAGGCCTACGTGCCGATCGAGTCGCCCAAGGGCGAGCTCGGCGCCCACGTCGTCTCCGACGGTGGGACGCGTCCCTTCCGGGCGCACTTCCGGGACCCGAGCTTCAACAACCTGCAGGCCGTGGCCGCGCTGTCCGAGGGCGGCCAGGTCGCCGACGTCATCGTCGCCGTTGCCTCGATCGACCCCGTCATGGGAGGCGTTGACCGCTGATGGAGCACTACGGATTGCAGACTGCTGCCGGTCACCTCACGGTGCCCGCGGAGTCCAAGGAGCCGTATGCCGCGGAGCAGCTCGCGCAGCTGCACGCGGATGCCGAGCAGGTCGTCTCCCGCTATCCCCAGAAGCGCTCGGCGCTGCTGCCGCTGCTGCACCTCGTGCAGTCGGTCGACGGCTACGTCACCGGTCGCGGCATCGACTTCTGCGCCGAGGTCCTCGACCTCACCCGCGCCGAGGTGTCGGGCGTGGCGACCTTCTACACGCAGTACAAGCGCCACCCCAACGGTGACTACACCGTCGGCGTCTGCACCAACACGCTCTGCGCCGTCATGGGCGGCGACGAGATCTGGGACTCGGTCTCCGACCACCTCGGCATCGGTCACGACGAGACGACCGAGGACGGCAAGATCACCCTCGAGCGCATCGAGTGCAACGCGGCGTGCGACTACGCCCCGGTCGTCATGGCCAACTGGGAGTTCTTCGACAACCAGACGCCGGAGTCGGCCAACCAGCTCGTCGACGACCTGCGCGCCGGCACGCCGGTGAAGCCGACCCGCGGCCCGGACAGCCTCTGCACCTTCAAGCAGATGTCGCGCGTCCTCGCCGGGTTCAGCGACGGCCTCGCCGACCAGGGTGTCGGCGCCGGGCCCGCCTCGCTGCGCGGCCTCGAGGTCGCGCACGAGAACGGCTGGGAGGCGCCGAGCGCCGACCGTGGCGGCGCGGCGGACGGCGACGGCGAGGACACCGACACGCAGGCCAGCGCAGCGGGTGAGCAGCTCGGTGGCAAGGCCGCCGGACGCCACTCGTCCGTCGATACCCCCACCAACGAGGCCGACGAGAAGCCCGGCGGCCAGCCTGCCAAGAAGGACGCCGACGAGCCCGCGGACAAGCCGGTCGAGGACTCCGCGAAGGACTCCGCCGACGCGCCCGCCGACGGCAAGAAGGGCACGAAGGGCAAGCAGAAGGACGCCCCGGCGCAGCCCTCGACCGTGCAGGCCGAGGCCGAGCCGGCGACCCTCTTCGACGACGGCGCGACGACCGCAGAGGCCGAGCCGAAGGGCGACGCCCCGCTCACCGGCAGCGCGGCCGCGGCGTCGTCGAAGGGCGCCACCCCACAGACCCGTGGCGTGCGTCCGGAGGGCGCCGAGACCTCGTCCTACGGCGAGGGCACCGCGGACGACGACGGCACCGGTCCCGAGGGTCCGGAGATCAAGGGCGAGGGAGACCGATGAGCACCACGCTGACCCCGATCCTCACGAAGTTCTGGGACGACCCCCAGAGCTGGACGCTCGAGACCTACGAGAAGAACGAGGGCTACCAGGCGCTCAAGAAGGCGCTCGGCATGGCTCCGGCCGACCTCGTCCAGATGACGAAGGACTCCGGCCTGCGCGGACGTGGCGGTGCCGGCTTCCCCACCGGCATGAAGTGGGGCTTCCTGCCCCCGCCGGACGGCGGTCCCCGCTACCTCGTCGTCAACGCCGACGAGTCAGAGCCGGGCACGTGCAAGGACATCCCGCTCATGATGGCCGCGCCGCAGTTCCTCATCGAGGGCGTCGCCATCACCTCCTACGCCATCGGGTGCAACCACGCCTTCATCTACCTGCGTGGTGAGGTCGTCCACGTCTACCGCCGCCTGCTGCGCGCGGTCGAGGAGGCCTACGCGGCCGGACACCTCGGCAAGAACATCCACGGCTCGGGCTTCGACCTCGACGTCACCGTCCACGCGGGCGCCGGCGCCTACATCTGCGGCGAGGAGACCGCGCTCCTCGACAGCCTCGAGGGCCGCCGCGGCCAACCGCGCCTCAAGCCGCCGTTCCCGGCCGTGGCCGGTCTCTATGCCCGCCCGACCGTCGTCAACAACGTCGAGTCGATCGCGAGCGTCCCGCCGATCCTGCTCCACGGCGCCGAGTGGTTCGGCGACATGGGCACCGAGAAGTCCCAGGGCTTCGGCATCTTCAGCCTCTCGGGCCACGTCAAGAACCCCGGCCAGTACGAAGCCCCGCTCGGCATCACGCTGCGCGAGCTGCTCGACATGGCCGGCGGCATGCGCGACCCCGACAAGGCGCTCAAGTTCTGGACGCCCGGTGGCTCGTCGACGCCGCTCTTCACCGCCGAGCACCTCGACATCCCGCTCGACTTCGAGTCGGTCGCCGCAGCCGGCTCCATGCTCGGCACGCGTGCGCTCCAGATCTTCGACGAGACGACCTGTGTCGTGCGTGCCGTCGACCGCTGGACCGACTTCTACAAGCACGAGTCCTGCGGCAAGTGCACCCCATGCCGCGAGGGCACGTGGTGGCTCAAGCAGATCCTCGGCCGCCTCGAGCACGGGCAGGGCAGCGAGGAGGACCTCGACAAGCTCCTCGACATCTGCGACAACATCCTCGGCCGCAGCTTCTGCGCGCTCGGCGATGGTGCGACCAGCCCGATCACGAGCTCGATCCAGTACTTCCGCGACGAGTACCGCGCCCACCTCACCGAGGGCCGCTGCCCGTTCGACGCCCGTGAGTCCACGCTCTTCCACAAGGACCGAGTGAACGCATGAGCACCCCACGACGTCCTGTTCCTCCGCTCCGCTCCTCCACACCACGCCATGGGGACCCCGCATGACTGTGACCGACGACAAGAAGACGGCGCCCGCCGTCGAGACGGTCGAGCTGACCATCGACGGCATCGACGTCTCCGTCCCCAAGAACACCCTCGTCATCCGGGCGGCCGAGGAGGCCGGGATCGAGATCCCGCGCTTCTGCGACCACCCGCTGCTCGAGCCGGTGGGCGCGTGCCGCCAGTGCCTCGTCGAGGTCTCGACACCGGGCCCGGACGGCACCCTGCGCCCGATGCCGAAGCCGCAGGCGTCGTGCACGATGACCGTCTCGCCGGGCATGCAGGTCAAGACGCAGCACAGCTCGCCCGTCGCCGACAAGGCGCAGCAGGGCGTCATGGAGCTGCTCCTCATCAACCACCCGCTCGACTGCCCGGTCTGCGACAAGGGTGGCGAGTGCCCCCTCCAGAACCAGGCGATGAGCAACGGCCGCCCGGTGAGCCGCTTCGAGGACGTCAAGCGGACCTACCCGAAGCCGATCAACATCTCGAGCCAGGTCCTCCTCGACCGCGAGCGCTGCGTCCTGTGCGCCCGCTGCACCCGCTTCTCCGACCAGGTGGCCGGCGACCCGTTCATCGCCCTCGTCGAGCGAGGCGCGCTGCAGCAGGTCGGCATCTACGAGGAGAAGCCGTTCGAGTCCTACTTCTCCGGCAACACCGTCCAGATCTGCCCGGTCGGCGCGCTCACGGGTGCCGCCTACCGCTTCCGCGCGCGGCCGTTCGACCTCGTGTCGACCCCGAGCGTCTGCGAGCACTGCGCGAGCGGCTGCTCGATGCGCACCGACCACCGCCGTGGCTCGGTCCTGCGGCGGATGGCCGCCAACGAGCCGCTCGTCAACGAGGAGTGGAACTGCGACAAGGGCCGCTGGGCCTTCCAGTACGCCTCGACCCCGGCCCGCCTCGAGCTGCCGATGGTCCGTGAGGACGGCGAGCTCCGCGTCGCCTCGTGGCGCGAGGCCCTCGAGGTCGCCGCTGCCGGGCTCAAGGCGGCCAGCGGCGCCGGTGTGCTCGTCGGCGGTCGCGTCAGCTCCGAGGACGCCTACGCCTACGGCAAGTTCGCACGCACGATCCTCGGCACCAACGACGTCGACTTCCGCGCCCGTCCGCACTCGGCCGAGGAGGCGGACTTCCTCGCGTCGTCCGTCGTCGCCACCGGCCCTGACGGCGGTGCGGTGACCTACGCCGACCTCGAGTCGGCGAGGACCGTCGTCCTCGCGGGCTTCGAGCCCGAGGACGAGAGCCCCATCGTCTTCCTGCGCCTGCGCAAGGCGTCGCGCAGGAGCAAGACCGCCGTGTATGCCGTCTCGCCCGTCGCGACCCGCGGCCTCGCCAAGGTCTCCGGTCGCCTCATCCCGACCGCGCCCGGCACCGAGCCCGAGGTCCTCGACGCCCTCGGCAAGGGCTCGGCCAGCGGTGCGCCCGGCGAGGGCCCCGACACCGTGCGCGACGCCGCCGAGGCGCTGCGCGGCGAGGGCGCGATCATCCTCGTCGGCGAGCGTCTCGCCACCGTGCCCGGTGCCCTGAGCGCCGCTGCCCGCCTCGCCGAGACCACCGGGGCTCGCCTCGCATGGGTCCCGCGTCGAGCGGGGGAGCGCGGTGCCCTCGAGGCCGGCGCCTTCCCGACGCTGCTGCCCGGTGGCCGCTCCGTGGGTGACGCCACCGCCCGCGCCGAGGTCGCCTCGGCCTGGGACGTCGTCGGTCTGCCCGACGAGCCCGGCCGCGACGCCGGCGCGATCCTCGAGGCGGCCGCCACCGGTCGGCTCGGCGCGCTCGTCGTCGGTGGCGTCGACCCGCTCGACTTCGGTCGGGCCGACGCGATCCAGGCCCTCGAGAACACCTTCGTCGTCTCGCTCGAGATCCGCGAGTCCGCGGTCACCGCGCTCGCCGACGTCGTCCTGCCCGTCGCGGCGCACGCCGAGAAGGCCGGCAGCTTCGTGGACTGGGAGGGCCGGGTCCGCCCGTTCCAGCAGGCCATCGAGACCGGCTTCGTCAGCGACCACCGCGCGCTCGACATGCTCGCGGACGAGATGGGCGAGTTCCTCGGCTGCCGCACGGTCGCCGAGGTCCGCTCCGAGATGGAGCGCATCGGCCCGGCCTCCGGCACTCGTGCCGCGGCGCCGAGCGTCGAGGCCGGCGAGGTCCCGAGCGCGGAGGACGGTCACCTCGTCCTCGCAACGTGGCGCCACCTGCTCGACAAGGGCCTGCTCCAGGACGGCGAGCCGTTCCTCGCGGGCACCGCGCCGAGGGCCGCTGCCAAGGTCTCGGCGACGACCGCCGCCTCGATCGGCGTGGCCGACGGCGACGCCGTCACCGTTTCCGGTGGCGACTTCAGCGTCACCGTCCCCGTCGCGGTGAGCGAGATGGCCGACCACGTCGTCTGGCTCCCGACCAACTCGGAGGGCTGCGACCTCCGGGGCACGCTCGCGGACGCCCCCGGCATCCGCGTCTCCGTCACCACGATGGACAAGGTGGTCTCCCGATGAGCACGCTTCTCAGCCTCCAGCAGGTGGCCGGCACCTATAGCGAGAGCGCTCTGACCGGCATACAGGCTCTGGGGTCGCTGGCGACCGAGGGCAAGGACAACCCGCGGGCCGACTTCTCGGACACGCCATGGTGGCTCTCGCTCGTCAAGGCGCTTCTCATCTTCGTCTACCTGCTCGTCTCGACGCTGCTCGTCATCTGGTTCGAGCGCCGCGTCATCGGCCGCATGCAGCAGCGCCCCGGGCCCAACCGCAACGGTCCCTTCGGCCTGCTCCAGACCCTCGCCGACGGCATGAAGTCGATGCTCAAGGAGGACAACACCCCCGCCAAGGCGGACCGGTTCGTCTTCACCCTCGCGCCGCTCATCACGGCCACGATGTGCTTCATCGGCTTCGCGATCATCCCGCTCGCCGGTGAGGTGAGCATGTTCGGGCACCGCACGCCGTTCCAGCTCGCCGACTCCTCGATCGCCGTGCTCTTCGTGCTCGCGATCGCCGGCATCGGCATCTACGGCGTCGTCCTCGCCGGCTGGTCCTCGGGCTCGCCCTACCCGCTCATGGGTGGTCTGCGCTCGTCGGCGCAGATGATCTCCTACGAGATCGCGATGGGTCTCTCGCTCGTCGCCGTCTTCCTCTACAGCGGCTCGATGTCGACCTCGCAGATCGTCGGCTCGCAGGCCAACGTCTGGTACATCATCCCGGCGTTCTTCAGCTTCTTCGTCTACGTCATCACGATGGTCGGCGAGACCAACCGACTGCCGTTCGACCTCGCCGAGGGCGAGGGCGAGCTCACCGGTGGCTTTCACACCGAGTACGGCTCGATGCGCTTCGCCATGTTCTTCCTCGGCGAGTACATCAACATGTTCACCGTCGCCGCCCTGGCCACGACGATGTTCCTCGGTGGCTGGCAGGCGCCTCCCGGCATCGCCGCCATCAACGACGGCATGTTCAACGAGGGCTGGTGGGGCCTGCTCTGGTTCACCGTCAAGCTCTGGATGTTCATGTTCGTCTTCGTGTGGCTGCGCGGCTCGCTGCCCCGCACCCGCTACGACCAGTTCATGCGGTTCGGCTGGAAGTTCCTCATCCCCGCCACCCTCGCCTGGGTCGTCCTCGTCGCCTTCTTCCGCGGTGCGCAGAACGGCTGGTTCGGCGACGCGGCCCTCGAGGTCGCCGGCCGCCGCTTCCCGGTCGCGTCGCTCGCGATCGTCGGGCTCGTCGCCGTCGGCGCGCTCGCCCTCGGCTGGTGGTGGGACTCGCGCGCGATCGCGCGGGACAACGCCGCCAACGAGGCGGCTCCCGAGGAGATCGACCCGTATGCCGGTGGGTTCGTCGTGCCGCCGCTCCCGGGCCAGCGCCTCAAGGAGACCGCACGGGTGGGCGCCCCTGCCCTTCCCGAGGCCGACGCGGTGAGGCAGTCCACCGGGTCCCACGCCGCCACGCCCGATCTCGACAAGGAGGCCCCTCGTGGCTGACGACAAGAAGGGCGGCGGGTTCCTCTCCGACCTCTTCGCTCCCGTGGGTGGGTTCGGGGTGACCTTCGCGACGATGTTCCGCAAGGTCGCCACGACCGAGTACCCCGAGGTGAAGCGCCCGACGGCGCAGCGCTTCCACGGCCGCCACCAGCTCAACCGTCACCCCGACGGGCTGGAGAAGTGCGTCGGCTGCGAGCTCTGCGCGTGGGCCTGCCCGGCCGACGCGATCCTCGTCGAGGGCGCCAACAACGACGACGCCAACGGCCAGCGGTTCTCGCCCGGCGAGCGCTACGGGCGCGTCTACCAGATCAACTACCTGCGCTGCATCTTCTGCGGACTGTGCATCGAGGCCTGCCCGACGCGCGCGCTGACGATGACCAACGAGTACGAGATCGCCGACAACAACCGCGCCGACCTCATCTTCACCAAGGAGCAGCTCCTCGCCCCGCTCCAGGGCGGCATGGTTCCCGCGCCGCACCCGATGGTGGACGGCATGGAGGAGCGCGACTACTACCTCGGCAAGGTCTCGGGCGCCACGCCCACGCAGCGCGACTGGGTCGAGCAGCACCACGCCAAGGCCCCCGAGGAGGCCACGTCATGACCACCACAGGAGAAGCGATCCTCTTCTGGGTCCTCGCCCCCGTCGCCGTCGCGGGCGCGCTCGGTCTCGTCTTCGCCCGCAAGGCGGTTCACGCCGCCCTCGGCATGGCGCTGACGATGATCTGCCTCGGCGTGTTCTACCTCGCCCAGGACGCGGACTTCCTCGGCGTCATCCAGATCTTCGTCTACACCGGCGCCGTGATGATGCTCTTCCTCTTCGTCGTCATGCTCGTCGGCGTCGACTCCTCGGACAGCGTCGTCGAGACCCTCAAGGGCCAGCGCGTCGCGACCGTCGTGCTCTCGCTCGGCCTCGGCGTGCTCCTCGCGGGCGCGCTCGGGCGCATCACGATCGGTGAGGCCCCGGCCGACCGGCTGACCTCGCTCAACGCCGAGACCGGCAACGTGTCCGGTGTCGCCGAGCTCATCTTCGGCCGCTACGTCTGGGTCTTCGAGGCGACGTCGGCGCTGCTCATCACCGCCGCGCTCGCCGCGATGGTCCTCGCCCACCGCGAGCGCCTCGGGTCCCGCCCGAGCCAGCGCGCCTGGGCCGAGCGTCGCATCCGCTCCGGCGAGAACCTCGCCGGCCTGCCCGCCCCCGGTGTCTACGCCCGGCACAACGCCGTCGACACCCCTGCCCTGCTGCCCGATGGCTCGCCGAGCGAGCTCTCGGTGTCCCGCGTCCTCACCGCCCGCGACCAGGTCGGCTCCGCCACCCCTTGGGTCGAGGCCGAGCGCGAGATCGTCGGCGAGGTCGACTCCTCGTGGACCGGCAGCGCCCCGACCGACGGCAGGCGCACGTCCGCCCTCGACCGTGATGCCGCCCGCGACGCCGCCCAGGAGGACGGGGCATGAGCCTCATCAACTACATCTACCTCGCGACGCTGCTCTTCGTCATCGGCGGCGCCACCGTCCTCACCCGGCGCAACGCGATCGTCGTCTTCATGGGTGTCGAGCTCATGCTCAACGCGGCAAACCTCGCCTTCGTCACCTTCGCCCGCCTGCACGGCAACCTCGACGGCCAGGTCATCGCGCTCTTCGTCATGGTCGTCGCGGCCGCCGAGGTCGTGGTCGGCCTCGCCATCATCATGGCGATCTTCCGTGCCCGCCGGTCGGCCTCGGTCGACGACGCCAACCTCCTGAAGCTCTAAGGGGCTGCACTCGTGAACTCATTCGCACTGCTCGCCGCGGAAGGTGAGGTGGCCGCGGCCACCGGCCTCACGGCATACGCGTGGCTCCTCGTCCTGCTCCCGCTCGCGGGCGCCGGGATCCTCCTGCTCGGAGGCAGGGCCACGAACGCCTGGGGCCACCTGCTCGCGACCGCCCTCTCGTGGGGCAGCTTCGTGATCGGCTTCGCGATCTTCCTCGCGATGGCCGGCCGCGGCGCCGAGGAGCGCGCTGCCCACGTCGGTGGCTGGAACTTCATCCCGGCGGGGCAGTTCCAGCTCGAGACGGGGCTGCTCGTCGACCAGCTGTCGATCGCCTTCGTCCTGCTCATCACCTTCGTCGGGTCGCTCATCCACGTCTACTCCATCGGCTACATGGAGCACGACCCGGACCGGCGCAAGTTCTTCGCCTACCTCAACCTCTTCGTCGCGTCGATGCTGCTGCTCGTGCTCGCCGACTCCTACCTCCTGCTCTTCGTCGGCTGGGAGGGCGTGGGTCTCGCGTCGTACCTGCTCATCGGGTTTTGGAACCACAACCCGGCCTACGCGACCGCGGCCAACAAGGCGTTCTTCGTCAACCGCGTCGGTGACGTCGGCATGTCGATCGCGATCATGTTCATGTTCTTCACGTTCGGCGCGGTCGACTTCGCCACCGTCCACGCGGGCGCGGCGGAGGCCGGCTCGACGGCGATGACGATCCTCGGCCTGCTGCTGCTCGTCGGCGCGTGCGCGAAGTCGGCACAGTTCCCGCTCCAGTCCTGGCTCGGCGACGCCATGGCCGGCCCGACGCCGGTGTCGGCGCTCATCCACGCGGCGACGATGGTCACCGCCGGCGTCTACCTCGTCGTGCGCTCCCACGCGATCTTCGACGCCGCCCCCAACGCCCGGCTCGCCGTCGCCATCGTCGGTGCGATCACGCTCCTCTACGGCGCGATCGTCGGCTGCGCGAAGGACGACATCAAGAAGGCGCTCGCCGCCTCGACGATGAGCCAGATCGGCTACATGATGCTCGCCGCCGGTCTCGGCCCGGTCGGCTACGCGTTCGCGATCTTCCACCTCATCACCCACGGCTTCTTCAAGGCCGGGATGTTCCTCGGCGCCGGCTCGGTCATGCACGGCATGAAGGACCGCGTCGACATGCGCGGGTTCGGTGGCCTGTCCGGGTTCATGAAGATCACCTGGGTGACCTTCGGCCTCGGCTGGCTCGCGATCCTCGGCGTCCCGCCGTTCTCCGGCTTCTGGTCCAAGGACAAGGTCATCGAGGCCGCGTTCATCGGCGAGGGCTGGCGCCCGTGGGTCTTCGGTGGCGTGGCGATGATCGGCGCCGGCATCACGGCGTTCTACATGTCGCGCCTGTTCTTCATGACCTTCCACGGCCGTCGCCGCTGGGTCGACGCGCACGAGGACGCCGAGCGCGGCGTCCACCCGCACGAGTCGCCGCTGACGATGACCGTGCCGATGATCGTCCTCGCGCTCGGGTCCGGCCTGCTCGGCCTCGTCCTCTCGTGGGGCGGCATGTTCACCCACTGGCTCGAGCCGGTCGTCGGCGCGCACGGTGAGGAGCACCCGGTCCTCGCGGTGCCGGTCATCATGGCGCTCACGCTGCTCCTCGTGGCCGGCGGTGCCGCCTACGCGTGGATGCTCTACTGGCGCGACGACGTCGCCGAGGTGGCGCCGCGTGGCTCGCTGGTCACCCGCGCGGCCCGTGCCGACCTCTACCAGGACGCCATCAACGAGGGCCTCTTCATGCGGCCCGGCACCCACCTCACCCGGGCACTCGTCTTCACCGACGGCAAGGGTGTCGACGGGGTCGCCGGCTCGCTGGCCGCCGCGATCGGTGGCGCGTCCTCGCGACTGCGCCGCGTCCAGACGGGCTACGCCCGGTCCTATGCCCTGACGATGCTCACCGGCGTCGTCGCCGTCCTCGGAGCCCTGTGGGTGATGAACTGATGTCCTTCCCCATCCTCACCCTCATGATGGTCGTGCCGCTCGTCGGCGCGGCGGTGGTGTGGCTGCTGCCCTCCGGCTCCGCACGGCTGGCCCGTCCCGTCGCGCTGGTGACCTCGCTCGTCACGCTCGCGCTGGCGCTGCTCGCCTGGGCCCGGTTCGACACCGGCGGCTCGGCCGAGCGCTACCAGCTCACCGAGACCCACTCGTGGATCCCGCAGTTCGGTGTGAGCTACGCGCTCGGTGTCGACGGCATCGCGCTCTCGCTCATCGTCATGGCCGCGATCCTCACCCCGGTCTGCCTGCTCGCGGCGTGGAACGATCTTGAAGGCGACAGGGACCACGACCGCAGCGGTCGGCGCGAGAAGACGTACTTCGCGCTCATGCTCGTGCTGCTCACCTTCATGGTGGGTGTCTTCGCGGCGCGCGACGTCTTCCTCTTCTACGTCTTCTTCGAGGCGATGCTCATCCCGGTGTACTTCCTCATCGGCATGTTCGGCGGCCCTCGCCGCCAGTACGCCGCGGTGAAGTTCATCCTCTTCTCGCTCGTCGGCGGGCTCATCATGCTCGTCGCCGTCATCGCGCTCTACTTCTACGGGCCGGGCGGCGAGCAGGGCTTCCTCTACGAGTCGCTCGAGGGCGCGGTCGGCGGGTCCACCGCCGCGCAGCGCTGGATGTTCCTCGGCTTCTTCATCGCCTTCGCGATCAAGGCGCCGATGTGGCCGGTCCACACCTGGCTGCCCGACGCCGCGTCCGAGGCCCGGCCGGCGACGGCCGTCCTCCTCGTCGGCGTGCTCGACAAGGTCGGCACCTTCGGGATGCTGCGCTTCTGCCTCGGGTTCTTCCCGGAGGCCTCGAAGTGGGCGACCCCGGTCGTCATCACGCTCGCGGTCATCTCGGTGATCTACGGCGCGCTGCTCGCCATCGGCTCGCGCGACATGATGCGGCTCATCGCCTTCACCTCGATCAGCCACTTCGGCTTCATCGTCATGGGCATCTTCGCCATGACGACGACGGCCGGTGCCGGCTCGGCGCTCTACATGGTCAACCACGGGTTCGCGACGGCCGGGCTGTTCCTCATCGCCGGCTTCCTCGTCGCCCGCCACGGCTCGCAGCGGATCGCCGACTACGGCGGCTGGCAGCGCGTGACGCCGGTGCTCGCGGGGACGTTCCTCGTCGCGGGCCTGTCGTCCCTGGCCCTGCCCGGGCTCTCGTCCTACGTGTCCGAGTTCCTCGTGCTCACCGGGACGTTCCAGCGCTACCCGTGGGCCGCGGCCATCGGCACGATCGGCATCGTCCTCGCCGCGCTCTACATCCTGCTCATGTACCAGCGCGTCTTCACCGGCCCGCGTCCGGTGTTCGCCGCCGTCGCCGAGCCGCGTGACCTCGGGCTGCGCGAGAAGCTCGTCGTGGCGCCGATCATCGCGTCCTTCCTGCTGCTCGGCTTCTTCCCGAAGCCCGTGCTCGACCTCGTCAACCCCGCCGTCGGCAAGACGCTCGAACTCGTCGGCGTCTCCGACCCCGCGCCGACCAACGCCTCCGGGAGTGCCCAGTGACCGCCGCCCTTCTGCCCATGGCTGTGCCGACGGAGCTGTCGGCGGTGCTCCCGACGGCGCTTCCCGCGGCCTTCGAGGCCGTCAAGGTCGACTACGCAGCCGTCGCGCCGATGCTCATCGTCGTGGCCACCGCCCTCGTCGGCGTGCTCGTCGAGGCGTTCGCGCCCCGGCTCCGGCGGCACGCCATCCAGGTGGGTCTCACGCTCGCCGCGCTCGTCGTGGCGTTCGTGGTCCTCCTGCTCGTGTCGGTCGACAACCAGGGCGTCACCGTCGGTGGCTCGATCGTCGTCGACGGCCCGGCCCTCTTCATGCAGGGCTCGCTCCTCATCTTTGCCGTCCTCGGCATCCTCACGATGTCGGAGCGCTTCGGCGGCCGTTCGGCCGACGCCTTCACCCCGATGGGTGCGGCCACGCCGGGCTCGCCGGCCGAGGCTGCTGCCGACCGGGCGGGTTACGCGACGTCGGAGGCCTTCCCGCTGACGATGTTCGCCGTCTTCGGCATGCTCATGTTCGTCGCGGCCAACGACCTCATCACGATGTTCGTCGCCCTCGAGGTGCTCTCGCTGCCGCTCTACGTCCTCACCGGACTCGCGCGCCGCCGCCGGCTGCTCTCGCAGGAGGCGTCGCTCAAGTACTTCCTCCTCGGCGCGTTCTCCTCCGCCTTCTTCCTCTTCGGCGCCGCGCTCCTCTACGGGTATGCCGGCTCGTCCGACCTGTCGAAGATCGCCACCGCCATCACGACGGCCAACGGCGACCTGGAGGGGCTGCTGCTCCCCGGTGTCGTCCTCACCCTCGTCGGGCTGCTCTTCAAGATCGGCGCCGTGCCGTTCCACTCGTGGACGCCGGACGCCTATCAGGGCGCCCCGAGCCCGGTCACCGGCTTCATGGCCGCGGCCACCAAGCTCGCGGCGTTCGGTGCGATCCTGCGCCTCGCCTACGTCGGCCTCGAGGCCTCGCGTCTCGAGTGGCGCCTCGGCGTCGCGGCGGTCGCCGTCCTCACGATGGTCGTCGGTGCCGTGCTCTCGGTGACCCAGACCGACATCAAGCGCCTGCTGGCCTACTCGTCGGTGGCGCACGCAGGGTTCATCCTCGTCGGTGTCCTCGCCTTCGACGTCACCGGCGTCTCGGGCGTGATGTTCTACCTCGTCGCCTACGGCCTGGCCACGATCGCCGCCTTCGCCATCGTCGCTCTCGTCCGCTCCGGCGGATCCGAGGCGACGCACCTGTCGCAGTGGGCCGGGCTGGGTCGCAAGCACCCCGTCGTCGCCGGCATCTTCGCGCTGCTCCTGCTCGCCTTCGCGGGCATCCCGCTGACGTCCGGCTTCACGGCGAAGTTCGCGGCGTTCGCGCCTGCCATCGCGCACGGCGGCCTCGCCGGCATCGTCATGGTCGTCGTCGGCGTGCTCGCCTCGGCCGTCACGGCGTTCGTCTACTTCCGGCTCATCGTGCTCATGTACTTCACCGAGCCGACCGGTGACGACGTCGCGGCCCTCACGCCCTCGATCGCGTCGACGATCGCCATCACGGTGGGCGCCCTCGGCACCGTCATCCTCGGCGTCGTCCCGGGCCCGATCCTCGACCTCGCCGGTCGGGTGTCGCAGTTCATCCAGTGACGCTGGCGCTGCCCGAGGTGTCCTCGGGGATGCAGGAGCGCGTCGCCGACGCGCTGGGCCGCGTCGAGGCGCTCATCGAGGAGCGGATCGACCACGAGGACCCGTTCATCGCCGAGGCCAACGTGCACCTGCTGCGCGCCGGTGGCAAGCGGTTCCGGCCGATGCTCACCATCGTCGCGGCCGAGCTCGGTGACGGTGTCAACGACGCGGTCATCAGCGCGGCGGCCGCGGTCGAGCTGACCCACCTCGCCTCGCTCTACCACGACGACGTCATGGACGAGGCGGATCTGCGCCGCGGCACCCCCACGGCCAACACGGCATACGGGAACTCCACCGCCATCCTCGTCGGTGACCTCCTCTTCGGGCACGCGTCGGCGCTCGTCGCCGACCTCGGGCCGGAGGCGGTGCGCATCCAGGCCGAGACGTTCATTCGGCTGTGCACCGGGCAGATCCGCGACGACCGCCAGGCGCCCGAGGGCTCCGACGCGTCGGCGTGGTACCTGCGGGTGCTCCAGGACAAGACCGGCGTGCTCATCGCGACGGCGGCGCGCTACGGCGCGATGTTCTCGGGGTGCTCCGAGGACGTCGTCGAGACGATGCGGGTCTACGGCGAGCGGCTCGGTATGGCCTTCCAGCTCGCCGACGACCTCATCGACATCGAGTCGAGCGAGGAGGAGCTCGGCAAGACGCCGGGCACCGACCTGCGCGAGGGCAAGCGGACCCTCGCCGTGCTCCACGCGCTGGCCTCGACCTCGCCCGAGGACGCCCGGCTCCGGGAGCTGCTGCGCTCGGACCTCTCCGGCGACGCCGAGCTCGCCGAGGCGCTCGGGCTGCTGCGCGCGCACCCGGCGCTCGAGCAGGCGCGGGCCGAGACCCGGGCGGTGGGGGAGCAGGCACAGGCCGCCCTCGCCGACCTCCCCGACAGCGAAGCCAAGACGGCCCTGCTCGCCCTGGCGACGTCGGCCACCTCCCGCGCCTCCTGACCCCAGCGGTCCCACCTTTCCCGCCTGAAGTGGGTTCCGTGCACTGAGAGTGGCAACTGTCGCCGTGCCCAGTGCACGTTTGCCACCCGGAGTCGGCCCGTCCACAGCCCGTATGCCGTCCGCTCGCCATCCACAGACGAGCGGACTGGCGCTGGCCTGACCGCCCTCGGCCGCGGTCGCTGGGGCGATGACCTCCCTCGCCCCCGGCGTCTCCGAGCTTGCGGCCTCGCAGCACGGCGTGCTGACGACGGCCCAGGCATCGATCCTCGGCATGGGACGGAGGGCGCTCATCGAGGCCGTCCGTCACGGTGACCTCCTCCATCCCGGTCGCTCCTTGTATGCCGTGACCCGCCTCGTCGAGCGCACGTCACCGCGGGCGTGGCACCGGAGCCTGGCCTCTGGTGCGTTGCTCCTCTATCCCGACGCGGTGTTCGCCGGGGTGACGGCGGTGCTGGCCCACGGGATCGACGTCTGGGGCTATGACCTCGCTCGTCCGGTGGATCCGCCGTCCGATCCACCGAGCGACGGGGGGAGTCGAGGTGCGCTCTGGCACTGGCGCTGGCCGGCATACCGGTCCTGCCGCAGGTGGAGGTCCGGGACGCCTTCGGGCGGCTCGTCGGGCGGGTGGACTTCCTCGTCGAGGGCACGTCGGTCATCGTCGAGTTCGACGGCAGGGTGAAGTTCGCCGCGGGCGACCCGGCGGTGCTGTGGGCCGAGAAGCGGCGCGAGGACGAGCTGCGTGCGCTCGGCTACGTCGTTGTCCGCATCACGTGGGCGGACCTGCAGGTGCCGGGGCAGGTGGCCGCGAAGGTACGCCGTGCCCTGGCGGCGGCGGCAGCAGCGTGAGCGAGTCACGAGCCCGTCAGGCACGTCCTGCGGTGGCAAACGTGCACTGTGCGCGGGGACAGTTCCCACACCCAGTGCACGGAACCCACTTCAGGCGGGAATCGTGAGGTTCAGGCGGCGGCGGGGGATGGACAGGGCGATGAGGACGCTGGCGAAGCAGAGCCCGGCGGCGAAGAGCCAGGCCGAGCTGTAGCTGCCCGACGACTCCCGCACCCAGCCCGCGATCGACGCACCGACCCCGGCGCCGACCATGTGCGAGGCGAAGACCCACCCGAAGACGATCCCCGAGTCGGCGAGCCCGAAGTGCTGACGGCACAGCGCCACCGTCGGCGGTACGGTGGCCACCCAGTCGAGGCCGTAGAAGACGACGAAGATCCACAGCCCGGGCTCGACCCCGGGTGCGAGCACGGCGTCGATGGCGAGCAGCGAGAGCCCGCGCCCGCCGTAGTAGATCGCGAGCAGCACCCGCGAGTCGACACGGTCGGTGAGCCAGCCGGACGCGATGGTCCCGGCGATGTCGAAGATGCCGACGAGCGCGAGCAGCCCGGCCGCGGTCTGCGTGCCCATGCCGTGGTCGTGCGCGGCCGGGATGAAGTGCGTCTGGATGAGCCCGTTCGTCGACCAGCCGCAGACCCAGAAGGTCAGCACGAGCGCCCAGAACGTCCACGACCGGCTGACCCGCACGAGCACGGCGACAGCGTTGCGCGCCGGCGGCACGACGGGTCGGGCCGCGACGACCCGCGCCGCCTCGGCAGCCTCCCGCTCGGACTCGACCGTCGCGCCGAAGGGCGCCAGCCCGCGGTCTGCCGGGCGGTCGGCCATGAGCAGTCCCATGAGCAACGCCACGGCGAGCGCGAGCCCGGCGACGACGAACGCCGCCGCGCGCCACCCGTGCTGGGTCGCGGCCCACGCGATCGCGGGCAGGAAGACGAGCTGGCCGGTGGCGTTCGCCGCGGAGAAGATCCCTGTGACGAGCCCGCGGTGCGAGACGAACCAGCGGTTCGCGACGATCGCGCCGAAGACGAGCGCCATGGACCCCGTGCCGATGCCGATGACGAAGCCCCACAGCACCCAGAGCTGCCACGGCGAGGACATGAGCGTCGTCGCCGCGCTCGCCAACCCCACGGCCACGAGCGAGATGGTCACCATCCGCCGGACCCCGAAGCGCTCCATGAGCGCCGCCGCGAACGGTGCGGTGAGCCCGTAGACCACGAGGTTGAGGCTCACCGCACCCGAGGTCGTCGTGCGCGACCAGCCGAACTCCTGCTCCACCGGCTCGAGCAGCACACCCGTCGACGAGCGGAAGGCCGCAGCAGCGACGAGACCCGCGAGCGTGACGCCGGCGACGATCCACGCCCGGTGGATCGGACGGCGCGGCGGGTCGCCGGCGAACGGTTCGGAGGCGGCACCCGAGGTGCCCACGGCGACGTCGTCGGTCATGGAGCGATCCTCACATCCGGCCTCTCTCCGAGCCAGTGGCAGGAACGCCACATTGTGCAAGGATCCAGCCATGAGCTCGACCCGCCGAACCCGGCCGCACCTCGTCGCGGTCCTTCTCCTCGAGCCGCTCATCGGCTACGACGCGACCATCCCGGGCGCGGTACTCGGCAGCGCGAAGGGGGCGGACGGCATACCGCTCTACGACGTCGTCATGGTGAGTCCCGACGGCGGTCCCGTCCTCACGAACAGCGGGTATGCCGTGGTGCCGCAGGGCGACGCCTCTCGCCTCGCGGACGCGGACACCGTCATCGTGCCTGGCACGCAGGTTGCCGCGCCGCGCCACGAGGGCCGCCTCGACGAGGAGCTGCGCGCGACCATGGCGCACATCCGCCCCGGCACCCGCATGGTCTCGATCTGCACCGGCGCCTACGTCCTCGCGGCCGCCGGCCTGCTCGACGGCCGCCGGGCGACCACCCACTGGCAGCACACGGCCCACTTCCGCGAGCTGCACCCGCAGGTCGACCTCGACGAGGACGTCCTCTTCGTCGACGACGGCGACGTGCTCACCTCCGCCGGACTGTCCGCCGGCGTCGACCTCTGCCTGCACATCGTCCGCCGCGACCACGGGTCAGCGGTCGCGAACGACGTCGCGCGCTACTGCGTCGTGCCGCCGTGGCGCGACGGCGGCCAGGCGCAGTACATCGACCGGCCCGTGCCCGTCGTCGACGACGCCTCGACCTCGACGGTGCGGTCGTGGGCGCTCGAGCACCTCGCCGACGACCTCTCGGTGCCGGTCCTCGCGCGTCGGGCACGGATGAGCGAGCGGACGTTCGCCCGCCGGTTCCGCGAGGAGACCGGCCTCACGCCCGCGACCTGGGTCGCCCAGCAGCGGATGCGGCAGGCCCAGCACCTGCTCGAGACCACCGACCTCACCGTCGACGTCATCGCGACACGCGCCGGCTTCGGCACCGGCGCCTCGCTGCGCAAGCACGCTGCTGCGACGCTGGGGGTCTCACCCCGGGCCTACCGCCGCACGTTCCGCGGCACGAGCGAGAGCAGGAGCGCATGAGCGGTCGTGACAGCGGCGGGTGGCCCCGCGTCGATCTCGACGCCCTCGAGTCAGCGACGGCCGGCCTGCCCTCGCCCCTCGTCACCGTCGATCTCGCCGCCTTCGACGCCAACGCCGACGACCTCGTCCGCCGCGCCGCGGGGCGGCCGATCCGGGTCGCGAGCAAGTCCGTCCGCTGCCGCGCCCTGCTGCGACGCGTGCTCGACCGACCCGGCTTCGCCGGCGTCATGGCGTATGCCGTGCCCGAGGCGGTCTGGCTCGTGCGGCAGGGCTTCACCGACGTCTTCGTGGCCTACCCGAGCGTCGACGTCGAGTGGATCCGGACGGTCGTCGAGGACGAGCAGCTGCGTGCCGAGGTCACGCTTGCGGTCGACAGCGTCGAGCAGGTCCGCTACCTCGCCGACCTCGTCGGCCCCGGCAGTGGGCTGCGGGTCGCCCTCGACGTCGACTGCTCGCTGCGGGTCGGACGCCTGCACCTCGGCGTGCGCCGGTCCCCGCTGCGGACACCTGCCGACGCCCTCGGGGTCACCCGCGCCGCGCTCGACGCCGGCCTGCGAGTCGTCGGGCTCATGTTCTACGACGCCCAGGTCGCCGGGCTGCCCGACCGCGGACCCCACCTGCGGACGCTCAAGAAGCGGTCGCTCGCCGACCTCGCCGACCGTCGGGCACCACTCGTCGAGGCAGTGCGGGCGCTCACCGACGTCGAGTTCGTCAACGGCGGCGGCACCGGGAGCCTGCACCACCTCGCCGCCGCCGAGACGCTCACCGAGCTCGCGGCCGGCTCTGGGCTCTATGGCCCCACGCTCTTCGACGCCTACGACGACTTCGCGCCGCGACCGGCGATGACGTACGCCCTCCCCGTGGTGCGCCGGCCCGGTCCGGGTGTCGTCACGGCATACAGCGGAGGGTATGTCGCGAGCGGGGAGCCGGGCTGGTCACGGGTGCCGAGTCCGGTGGGCCGCGCCCTCAAGCTCATCCGGACCGAGGCGGCGGGCGAGGTGCAGACGCCGCTGCGCGGCAGGGCCGCCGACGGACTCGCCATCGGCGACCGGGTGTGGATGCGCGGCGCCAAGGCCGGCGAGCTGCTCGAACGCTTCGACTACGTGCACCTGGTCGACGGGGGACTCCTCGTCGAGACAGTGCCCAGCTATCGCGGAGAGAGACTGAACTTCGGATGAGCGCGACGTGGAGCAACTGGGCCGGCAACGTCACGGCGACCCCGGCGCGCATCGTCGAGCCCCGGTCGGTCGAGGAGGTGGTGGACGCGGTCAAGCAGGCCGCCGACCGCGGGGAGCACGTCCGGGTCGTCGGCGCCGGCCACTCGTTCACACCGCTCGTGGCGACCGAGGGGACGCTCCTGCGGCTCACCCACCTCACCGGAGTGGTCGAGGTCGACCGCGAGCGACGGAGGGTGCGGGTGGCCGCCGGGACGCCGCTGCACGTCCTCAACCCGCTGCTGGACGCCCTCGGCCTCGCCCTGCCCAACCTCGGCGACATCGACCGGCAGGGCATCGCCGGTGCCGTCGCGACCGGGACCCACGGCACCGGAGTGCGCCACCAGGGGATCGGCGCCGCGGTCATCGGGCTCACCCTCGTCCTCGCCGACGGGTCCGTCGTGGCCGTCGACGACGCGCGCGACCCGGAGCTCTTCCGCGCCGCGACCGTCGGGCTCGGAGCGTTCGGCGTCGTCGTCGAGGTCGAGCTCCAGTGCGTGCCCGCCTTCCGGCTCCGCGCGCTCGAGACCCCGGGCCGTCTCGGCGAGGTGGTGGAGCGCTACGAGGCGATGGTCGCCGAGCACGACCACGTCGACGTGCACTGGTTCCCACACACCGATCGCGTTCTCCTGAAACGCAACTCACGCGTCACCGACGACGACCCGGGCAGGCCGCAGCCGAGGTGGCGCGAGCGCCTCGACGACGACCTGCTGAGCAACAAGCTCTACGAGGTGCTCAACCGCGCCGCCGCCTCACGCCCGACGATCGTCCCGCGGCTCAACCAGGTCTCCTCCCGCGTCCTCGGCGCGAAGGAGTACACAGACACGTCGTGGCGGGTCTTCTGCACCGCGCGGGACGTGCGCTTCCGCGAGTCGGAGTATGCCGTCCCGCGCACCTCCCTGCCCGCCGTCCTCGGTGAGCTGCGGGCCTGGATCGACAGCCACGACGTCGCCCTGCCCATCCCGGTCGAGGTGCGCTCGACGGGAGCCGACGACGTGTGGCTGTCGACGGCATACCAGCGGGAGAACGCCTATGTGGCGGTGCACCAGTACCACCGGATGGACGACGGGGGAGTCTTCGCGGCGTTCGAGGCGATGGTGCGCGAGCACGATGGGCGACCGCACTGGGGCAAGCTGCACACCCTCGGGGCGGAGGACCTGTCGCGGCTCTACCCGAGGTTCGGCGACGTGCAGCGGGTGCGCGACCGGGTCGACCCCGAGCGGCTCTTCGCCAACGCCCACCTCGCCCACATCCTCGGCGACTGAGGGCGGACGACCGCGGACCGCCGGAAGGGCCGCGTCAGACCGGGCCGAAGGCGTCCGGGTCCTCCGTGAGACGGCGGCGGAGCGCGTCCTCGAGGGTCCGGTCGGCGGGGACAAGGGCGTCGTAGTCGCGGTCGAGCCGCGACTCGAGGGCGTCGGCCGCCTCGTCGTCGTCGAGGTCGGTGGCATCGATGACGTCGGCCATGCGCCCGAGCAGCGAGGCGACCTCGGACATCCCGAGCCACTCGAACCCGGCGCGCGCGGCCTCGAGCTCGTCCTCCTCGAGGGCCTCGAAGCCGTTGAGCACACCGCCGCTCATCGCCTCACCGTGGAAGAGCAGGGCGCCGTGGAGCGCTCGGTCTCCTTCACGGGCGTCCTCGTCGAGGTCGACCTCGGTGGCGCGGTTCCACACCTTGTCGGCGTCGTCCATGGTTCGCACTCTCGGGGTGGACGGGTGGGGCTGTCAATGGGTCGGACCGGACGGCCCATGCGTCGACTTCACCCCGGAAGGTCGCACGTCGGAGCGGAACGGTTCCCACCTGAAGTGCGAGGAACCCACTTCAGGCGGCGGGTCCCACGCTCTGCGTGGGCATGTCGGGACTGTCGGGGCCAGTGGGGTCAGGGGCAGGGGTCGGGCTCGAGGGCGGCGACCCGTGCGCGGCGGTTGCTGTGGACCTGGCGCAGCGAGTCGACCGAGAGCAGCACGAGCGCCACCCAGACGATCCCGAACCCGACCCACAGCGCGCCGGAGACCTCCTCGTCGAGGAGCACGACGCCGATGAGGAGCTGGAGCATCGGCGTGAGGAACTGGATGAGCCCGATCGTCACGAGGGGGATGCGCCGGGCCGCCGCCGCGAAGAGGAGCAGCGGGATCGCCGTGACGACACCGGCCGCGACGAGCAGCCCCGTGTGCCACGCACCCTCCGCCCCGAAGGTCGTCGAGCCCTGCAGCGACAGCCACACGAGCACCCCGACGGCGACCGGCGCGAGCACCGCGGTCTCGACCGTCAGCGAGTGCATCGCGTCGAGGGTCGCGCCGACCTTCTTCTTGACGAGGCCGTAGAACGCGAACGAGAGCGCCAGCGACACCGCGATCCACGGGAACTCGCCACCGGCCACGGTGAGATAGACGGCAGCAACCGCACCGACCGTCACCGCCGCCCACTGCAGCGGCCGCAGCCGCTCGCGCAGCACGAGCACCCCCAGCCCCACGGTGACGATCGGGTTGAGGAAGTAGCCGAGCGCAGCGGCATACGTCCGGCCGGTGATGACCGCCAGGACGTAGATGACCCAGTTCGCCGCGATGAGCAGTGCCGCGATCGTCAAACCGCCGAGCAGGCGCGGTCGCGACGCGACCGTCCGCAGCCACCCGAAGTCACGCCGGAGAAGGAGCACGAGAGCGCAGAACGCGAGCGTCCACAGGATCCGGTGCGCGAGGATCTCGAACGCGCCCGACGGCTTGAGCGCGTGGAAGTAGAGCGGGAAGAGCCCCCAGATCCCGTAGGCGAGGAAGGCGTATGCCGTGCCCCGCCTCAGCTCTGCGTCGTCACCCGCGAGGGGCGCGCTCACGCGCCGGCCATCTCACCGACAGCCCGGTCACACCCTTGCGTCCGCACCTCTGGTGTCCAGGTCGCCATCTCGCCGGACGCAAGCAGTGCCAGCGCAGGGGTCACCCGACGGTCCACGTGTCGCGGCCACGGAGCAGCGCCGCGAGGTCGTCGTCGCTCGCGGGCCCGCCGGCGGTGTCGACGGCCGCCTCCATCTGGGAGCGCACGCCGTCGTCGTAGGTCGGGCGCGACACCGAGCGGAAGATGCCCATCGGCACGTGCGTCATCTCGGGGGAGTCGAGCCGCGACAGCGCGAACGCCTGGCTCGGGTCGTCGGCGCCCGCGTCGTGCACGACGACGTCGGCGTCCTCGGCCGAGGCGGCAGCGGCGTCGACGAACTCGAGGCGACCACCCGGCATACGGACGAGGGTCTTGCGGTCGTCCTCGGGACCGACCTGCACCGGCTCGCCGTCGAGGAGGTGCACGAGCCGCGCCTCCTGCTGGGTGCGGTCCTTGATGAGGTCGAAGGCGCCGTCGTTGAAGATCGGGCAGTTCTGGTAGATCTCGACGAGCGAGGTGCCCCGGTGCTCGGCCGCCGCGCGCAGGATCGAGGTGAGGTGCTTGCGGTCGCTGTCCATCGTCCGCGCGACGAACGTCGCCTCGGCCCCGAGGGCGAGCGAGACCGGGTTGAACGGCTGGTCGACCGACCCGAGTGGCGAGGACTTCGTCACCTGGCCGACGCGCGACGTGGGGGAGTACTGGCCCTTGGTGAGGCCGTAGATCTCGTTGTTGAAGAGCAGGATCGTCATGTTGACGTTGCGGCGCAGTGCGTGGATGAGGTGGTTGCCACCGATCGACAGCGCGTCGCCGTCACCGGTGACGACCCAGACGTTCTGGTCCGGCCGCGAGGTCGCGAGCCCGGTCGCGATCGCCGGCGCGCGCCCGTGGATCGAGTGCATGCCGTAGGTGTCGAGGTAGTAGGGGAAGCGCGACGAGCAGCCGATGCCGGAGACGAACGTGATGTTCTCACGGCGCAGCCCGAGCTCGGGCAGGAAGGACTGGACGGCCGCGAGGATCGCGTAGTCGCCGCAGCCGGGGCACCAGCGCACCTCCTGGTCGGAGGTGAACTCCTTCTTCGTCTGCGCGGGGGCGTCCGGCGCGAGCAGCGGTATGCCGGCCAGCCCGCTCGGGCGCGAGACCGCACCTCCCGTGGTCGAGCCGTTCGCCGAGGAGCCGCTCGTTGCAGCGCCGTTGGCAGGGGTGGTGGTGGTCGTCGGGTTCTCGACGGTGGTCACTTCAGCTCCTCGAGGTGGGTGAGGATGACGTCGGCGAGGTCGACCGTGGAGAACGGCAGACCACGCACGGAGGTGTGGGGGCGGACGTCGACGAGGAACTCGGCGCGCAGCAGCATCGACAGCTGGCCGAGGTTCATCTCGGGGACGACGACCCGGTCGTAGGACCGCAGGACCTCGCCGAGGTTGGCGGGGAACGGGTTGAGGTGGCGCAGGTGCGCGCTCGCGACGGCGTGGCCCGCGTTGCGCACGGCGCGGACGGCGGCGGCGATCGGGCCCTGCGTCGAGCCCCAGCCGAGGACGAGCAGCGACGCGGAGCCGGACGGGTCCTCGACGACGACGTCGGGGATGCCCGCGATGCCCGCGACCTTGGCGGCGCGCAGCCGCGTCATCTTGTCGTGGTTGTCGGGGTCGTAGGAGATGTTGCCGGTGACGTCGGCCTTCTCGATGCCGCCGATGCGGTGCTCGAGGCCGGGGGTGCCGGGGACCGCCCACGGACGCGCGAGCGTCGCCTCGTCGCGCAGGAACGGGTGGAAGACCGGCTCGCCCTTGTCGTCGACGCCGTTGGGCGCCTTCGCGAACTCGACCTGCAGGTCGGGCAGGTCGCCCACCTCGGGCACGGCCCACGGCTCGGAGCCGTTGGCGAGGTAGCCATCGCTGAGGAGGAAGACCGGCGTCCGGTAGGCCGTCGCGATCCGGACCGCCTCGAAGGCCGCGTCGAAGCAGTCGGCCGGGGTCGACGGCGCGATGATCGGGACCGGCGACTCGCCGTTGCGGCCGTACATCGCCTGGAGCAGGTCGGCCTGCTCGGTCTTGGTCGGCAGCCCGGTCGAGGGGCCACCGCGCTGGACGTCGACGATGACGAGCGGCAGCTCGAGGCTCACGGCGAGGCCGATCGTCTCGGACTTGAGGGCGACGCCCGGGCCCGAGGTCGTCGTCACGCCGATGGCGCCGCCGAAGCTCGCGCCGAGCGCGATGCCGATGCCGGCGATCTCGTCCTCGGCCTGGATCGTCATGACGTCGTGGCGCTTGAGCGAGGAGAGTGCGTGGAGGATGTCGGACGCCGGCGTGATCGGGTAGGAGCCGAGCACGAGCGGCAGCTTGGCCCGGTGGGCCGCGGCGACGAGCCCGTGCGCGAGCGCGGTGTTGCCGGTGATGTTGCGGTAGGTGCCGGGCGGCATGACCGCGGGGGCGATCTCGTAGCTCGACGCGAAGTCCTCGGTGGTCTCGCCGTAGTTCCAGCCCGCCCGCAGCGCCGTGAGGTTGGCCTCGAGGATCTCCGGGTGCGCACCGAACTTCTTCGTAAGGAACGCTTCGGTGCCGGTCGTGGGGCGGGTGTACATCCACGACAGGAGGCCGAGCGCGAACATGTTCTTGGCGCGCTCCTTCTCCTTGCGGCTGAGGCCGCTGAACGCGGCGAGCGCGTCCACGGTGATGCTCGTGAGCGGCACCGCGTGGACGTGGAAGGAGTCGAGCGTCCCGTCGTCGACCGGGCTCTCGGCGTAGCCGACCTTGGCGAGGTTGCGCTTGGAGAACTCGTCGGTGTTGACGATGATCGTCGCCCCGCGCGGCACGTCGCGGAGGTTGGCCTTGAGCGCGGCCGGGTTCATCGCCACGAGGACGTCCGGGGCGTCGCCCGGCGTGAGCACGTCGTGGTCGGCGAAGTGGAGCTGGAAGCTCGAGACACCGGGCAGCGTCCCCTGGGGCGCGCGGATCTCGGCGGGGAAGTTGGGCAGCGTCGACAGGTCGTTGCCCATCGCCGCCGTCTCGGAGGTGAACCTGTCCCCCGTGAGCTGCATCCCGTCGCCGGAGTCACCGGCGAATCGGATGACGACGCGATCGAGCTTCTGGACGGTCTTGCTGGACATGAACACCTGACTCGAGAGACGTCGGTCGGGGCGCGTGCGTCGTGTCCCGACGTGGTTCTTCCATCCTACGACCGGACTAAGGCAAGGCTATGAACGTGTCCATCCGCGATCGGGACGGGTGACCGTTCGGCCGTTCGTCGTGCTGAGCGGTCATTGATGTGCCGTCCACGGCACGTTCCGTGACGCTCGTCGCCGTGTCCTGTGCAGCGGCTGATGCCGTGACGTAGAAGGCGGCTGTCATCGACGGCACCGAGGTCGACGGCGACCGCGGGCCTCTGCCGGCGGGCACTCCAGCCGGGTGCGGGGGTGCCGGTCGTCGTCGTCCGCCACCTCCACCGAAGGGCAGTCCGATGTCACGCAGCACCCAGCACCCGTCCCGTCGCTCCCCGCTCCTCCGACAGCAGGTGAGGGGGTCGGCGCTCGCGGCCCTCGGCCTCACGACCTGCGTCGCGCTCGCGGCCGGGGCGATGACCTCCGCGTCCGCCTCCGGCGAGGCGGCCGCGGCCCAGGGTCCGCCGACGCGGACGGTGACGACGTGGGGCGCCTCCGACGACATGGCGGGCGGCCAGCTCACCGACACCACCGTTCGCAACGTCGTCCACACCTCGATCGGCGGCACCAACCTGCGGGTCCGTCTCTCCAACGCCAAGGGCGACCGGCCGCTGGTGCTCGACAGCGTCTGGGTCGGGACCAGCGCCGGCGGTCCGGCCGTCGTCGCCGGCACCAACACGCGCCTCACGTTCAACGGCTCGACGACCGCGACGATCCCGCCGGGCGCGGTCGTCCTCAGCGACCCGCTCCGGGGAGAGGTCGCGCCACAGCAGACGCTCGCGGTGAGCATCCACGTGTCCGGCACGAGCGGCCCGCTCACCGCCCACAACCGGACGATGCAGCAGACGTGGTCGGGGACGACCCGGGGCGACTTCGCCGCCGACGAGTCGGGCGCCGTGCTGGACGACCAGTCGGCGACGTGGTGGTGGCTCGACGGCATCCTGCTCGACGCGCCTGTCCAGACGCAGTCGGTGGCGACCCTCGGCGACTCGATCACCGCCGGGGTCGGCACGACGATCGACGCCAACCGCCGCTGGCCGGACGTGCTGGCCGACCGCCTCGCCGAGCTGCCGGAGACCCGTCAGATGGGTGTCGTCAACGAGGGCATCTCGGGCAACAGGGTGCTCAGCGGTGTCTCGAAGCCCGGCAGCGCCGGCGACGCGGCCCTGTCGCGCCTCGAGCGTGACGTCCTTACCAAGCCGGGCGTCGACACCGTCCTGCTGCTGGAGGGTGTCAACGACATCGGCGCCGGGTCGTCGGCCGCCGAGATCGTCGACGGCTACCGGATGCTCGTCTCCCGTGCCCACGCAGCCGGTCGCTGCGTGGTCGGGGGCACGATCCTGCCCTTCGGTGGCTCGGTCTACGTCGACCCCGAGGGTGAGAAGGTGCGCGTCGAGGTCAACGAGTTCATCCGGACGTCGGGTGTCTTCGACGGGGTCGTCGACTTCGCCCGGGCCACGGCCGACCCAGCCAACCCCTCGCGCCTGCGGGCGGAGTTCTTCGGCGACGGCCTGCACCCGAACGACGCCGGCAACAAGGCGATGGGTGAGGCAGTCGACCTCGACGTCCTGCGCTGCGACCGTCGCTGACCGTCGCTGACCGTCGCTTACCGGCGACACGGGGGCTGGTGGTGGCCGCGCAGGCGGCCACCACCGGCGCCGTGGCTAGTCTGGTTCCATGACGGGATATGTCGCAGCGGCCGCGGTGCTCGCCACCGGCATGCTGCTCGTCATCGCCGCGATGGGCGCGAGGTCGCTGCTCGCCCCCAGGGCCGCCACCGCCGCCAAGCTCACGACCTACGAGTCCGGCGTCGACCCCGTCGGCGAGGGGTGGGCGCAGAGCCAGGTCCGCTACCTCGCCTACGCCTTCCTCTACGTCGTGTTCGCGGTCGACGCCGTCTATCTCTTCCCCTGGGCCTACGTCCTGCGGGACGCCGACCTCGGGCTCGCCTCGCTCGTCGAGATCGCGGTCTTCATCGGCATCATCGTCATCGGACTGCTCCACGCCGCCCGTCGCGGACTGCTGCGCTGGACGTGACGCGATGACGACCGAGCAGCCCGCCACCCGAACCGCAGCCCAGCCGGTCGCCCTGCCGATGCCTCGCGTCGGCCCGGTCGCCGAGCACGCCCCGAAGCCGATCCGCGTCGTCCTCAACTGGGGCCGTCGCTACTCGCTGTGGGTCTTCAACTTCGGGCTCGCGTGCTGTGCCATCGAGTTCATCGCCGCGTCGATGGGCCGGCACGACTTCATCCGCCTCGGCGTCATCCCCTTCGCACCCGGGCCCCGCCAGGCGGACCTCATGGTCGTCTCGGGAACAGTGACCGACAAGATGGCGCCCGCGATCCGCCGTCTCTACGACCAGATGCCCGAGCCGAAGTACGTCATCTCCTTCGGCGCCTGCTCCAACTCCGGCGGCCCCTACTGGGACTCCTACTCCGTGACCAAGGGCGTCGACCAGCTCATCCCCGTCGACGTCTACGTCCCCGGCTGTCCGCCCCGACCGGAGGCGCTGCTCCACGGGATCATCCGCCTCCAGGAGCAGATCGCCGGTGAGCGTCTCTCCGGGCGCGCCATCGCCGACCGCCTCGGCGCCGACCGGTCGCAGCCGCGCTACACCGCCCACCGCACCGCCTCAGCCGGCGAGGTGACGCGCGGGAGGGTCGAGCGCCCCGAGCCTGCCCGCTGATGCTCGTCGTCCTCGCGCTGCTCGCGTTCGTCATCGAGTTCGCCTTCATGGTCGGCGTCTACCTGCTGGCGTCCGGCCTCATCGGCGGTGGCCTCGGCGGCGCCGCCGTGGGTGTCCTCGCCGTCGTCCTCGTCGCGTCGCTCTGGGGGCTCTTCATCGCACCCAAGGCGCGTCGCCGGCTGCCGAGGCTGGCCCGTGCCCTTGTCTCCGGGGGTGGTGTCGCTGTCGTCGGCGCCGGCCTGCTCGGGCTGGGGCGCGACCGGTTCGGGCTCGTCCTCCTCGGCGCCGGGCTCGTCCTCGTCGCGGCGCAGCTCGTCCTCGACGACGCCGACCTGGGCCCGAAGCCGGGACCCGGCGCTGACGTTGGGCAGGACGGCTCGGCCGCCACCCGGCGGTCGCACCGCAGCCACCGACCGCGACGGCGATGAGCGCCACGCGGGCGCTGGCCGCGGCGGGCGGCCACGACGACCACGAGCCGGAGGGTGACGAGCCCTGGCGCGACCTCATGGAGCATGCCCGACGGGCCGCGCGGCGGCTCGTCGACGCCGGCGAGGTCGAGGTCCTCCAGCAGGGCAGGGTCGTCGACCCGTCCACGGCCATGGGGCCGATCCGGATCCGCCGCCTCCGCAAAGGTTTGCCTACCCCCGAGTAAGAACTTGGCAAAGTCCTGTGACGTGGCTCACTGGACGGCCCTAGGTTGCGAACACCAGTTCCGCCACCCATGGGAGATGTCAATGACGACAGTTCGAGCGCTGGGCCTCGTCGCGGCGGGTGCCGCCGCGGTGAGCATCGGAGTCAGTGCAGCACCGGCCCAGGCCGCCACGTCCTACGTCGCCCTCGGCGACTCCTACTCGTCGGGGACGGGGACGCGCAGCTACATCGCGGACGGCACGGCGTGCCAGCGCTCGACCTACGCCTACCCGTCCCTCCTCGCGGCGTCCAAGGGGCTCACCCTCAACTTCCGGGCCTGCTCCGGCGCGACCGTCGCCGACGTCACCAACACCCAGCTGAGCGCGCTCTCGTCGTCGACGACGCACGTCACGCTCTCGGTCGGCGGCAACGACGCCGGGTTCGCCGACGTCCTCACGGAGTGTGCGATGCCCGGCTGGGCGAGCAACTGCAACGGCGCGATCGACGCGGCGCAGAGCTTCGTCAACAACGTCCTCCCGGGGCGGCTCTCGACGCTCTACACCTCCGTCCGGAGCAAGGCGCCCAACGCGAAGGTCGTCATCGTCGGCTACCCGCGCATCTTCATGGGCGAGGACTGCAACGCCTTCACGTGGTTCTCGCCGGCGGAGGAGACCCGTCTCAACGCGATGGCCGACCTGCTCAACAGCAAGACGTCGTCGGCCGCTGCCGCCAAGGGCTTCAGCTTCGCCAACCCGACCTCACGCTTCATCGGGCACGCGGTCTGCGACGACGTCGAGTGGCTCAACGGCCTGTCCGACCCGGTCAGCGAGAGCTACCACCCGAACCGCCCGGGTCACGCGAGCGGCTACGCCCCGACCGTGAGCACCCCGCTCACCGGCTCGGCGTTCAGCCTCACCGCGGCCACCTCGCAGAAGGCGGCTCTGAGTGCCGACCGGCTCGCTGCACAGCAGCGCACGTATGCCGTCCGCGACGCCTCGATCACGCCGAAGGAGTTCCGCGCACCCGACCTCTCGACCGCCGAGGTCAAGGCTGCTGCGGCCAGGGCCGGTGTGGACCTGTCCTCACGGGCGAGCATCGACAAGGCCGACCGCGTCTGGTCCGAGCGCCAGGCACGCTGACCGCACCACCCCGACCGATTGCCCGTTCGGCCCCCGAGCGCGATGCAGCGCCGGATCAGGGACCGCCCGAACGGGCAATCAGTCGCAACTCAGATCGGTCTAGGGTGACGACGTGAGCACCGATGAGCTGCACGTCGTCGCGCTGGAGGAGTGGCACGAGGCCGTCTCCGCCGCACAGGCCACCGGGTTCACCTTCTTCGACTGGCTCAGCGCCGTCGACCGCACCTACGACACGGCCGCGCCCGGCTACGACGTCGTGCTCCGAGCCCTTGCCCTCCAGCGCCGCGACTCGGTGACGGGTGACCAGCTCGCGGGGCTGCACGGCATACGCATCACGACGCGGGTTCCGGAGGGTGGCGCGCTCGCGTCGGTGACCGACGTCTACGCCGGCGCGGCGTGGCACGAGCGTGAGACGCACGAGATGTTCGGGATCGGGTTCGACGGGTTCGACGACGGGTCGGGTGAGGGGCTGCGCCCGCTGCTGCTGCCCGAGGGTTTCGAGGGGACACCGTTGCGCAAGTCCTTCGTCCTCGCGGCCCGCGCGTCGAAGCAGTGGCCCGGGGGCAAGGAGCCCGGCGAGGGCCACGACTCGGCCAAGTCGCCGTCGCGCCGGCGGGTCCAGGCGCCCGGCGTCCCCGACACAACCTGGGGACCCCGCTGAACCGCGACCTTCGATGGGTCCGTTCGCGGTCGAGTACCCATAGGTGCGTATGAACACCTATAGGTACTCGACGTGGACAGCACCCTTGGTGCGACGGGCCGCTGGTCGCCCACGACGGTCACTCGGGCTCGTTGGGCGTCGTCCCGCCGACGCGGTAGGGGGTCGTCAGGCCCTCGTAGGCGAGGTGGGCGACGAGACCCTCGCGGGCGTGGGGGAGGTTGTGGCAGTGGTCCATCCAGATGCCCGGGTTGTCGGCGACGAACGCCACCTCGAAGCGGGCGCCGACCGGCACCTCGAGCGAGTCGGTCCACCACGGGCTGCCCGTCGCGGCCTTCCCGTCACGCGACAGGACGAGGACGTGGTGGCCGTGGAGGTGCATCGGGTGGGTCTCGTTGCTGCGGTTGAGGATCTCCATGCGCACGACATCACCCTCGGCGACGGTGAACATCGGGATGTTGGGCCACAGCTTGCCGTTGATCGACCAGTGCACGCCCGGACGGCCCTTGACGAATCCGGGCTTGCGCCCGATCGAGTAGGCGAAGGTCCGGTCCGGCTTTCCCGGGTCGAACGACAGCGCCGCGGGAGAGCCGTAGGTGAGCAGGTCGACGTCCTTCTTCGGGCGGCTCGCCGCCGGTGCGGTGGAGCCGGGCGGTCCGAGGACCATCGACACCCCGCTCATCTGGACCCGGGCCCCGCCCGACGCCGGGACCTCGACGACGAGGTCGGCCCGCCCGCCCGCCGGCACGACGACGGCCCGGCCGCTCACCGGCGTCGGGGCGTTGACGTCGGTGCCGTCGACCGCCGCGAGGACGTATGCCGTCCCGCTCACCCAGACGGGCGCGACGCCCGCGTCGGTGTTGACGACCCGGACCCGCACGCGGTCCCCGGGACGGGCATCGACGTGCTGCTCGCCGACCCGGCCGTTGATCGTCCGCCGGCCGGAATAGGTGTGTGAGAGCGCGAGGACGTCCGAGGTCGCTGCCCCGGCAACGGTGGCGGAAGCGGCGGCCGGTGCCGCCTTGGGCGCGACGACGATGGCGCCGAGCAGCCCCTTGCGCACCTGCTCGTGCGAGACCTGATGGGAGTGGTACCAGTAGGTGCCGGCCTGCCGCGCGACGAACCGGTAGGTGTGCGACTCGCCCGCGTGCACGGCGTCCTGCGTCACCCCGGCGACGCCGTCCTCCGCGTTGGGCACGTCGAGCCCGTGCCAGTGCAGCGTCGTGCCGCCGGGCACGGACTCGTTGACGAGGGTCACCTCGACGACGTCGTCCTGCGTCGCGCGGATGACCGGGCCGGGGGAGGATCCGTTGAGGGTGATGCCGGGCACGGTGATCCCCGTGCCGATCGTCACCCGGCCGGCTGCCGCGACGAGGCGGACGCTCACGTCCGCGGGACCGGTCGCACGCTCGGTGAGGTCCTTGACGGACACGGGAGCGGCGTCGCTGCCGGGCAGCGGGTGTCCTGACCCGTGAGCACCTGCGGCAGCCGCGATGCCCGGTTCGTGGAACCCCATGTCCATGACCGAGTAGGTGTCGGGCATGCGGCTGCCCTGCCACATCCAACCGAGTGGAAGGACGATGGCGAGGGTCGCGACGAGGGCGGCCAGCAGGACCAGCCGCCCCCTGCCGCGACCTGTGGTGGTCTCAGGCGACGACACGTTCCCTCGGGACGTCCGATGACGCCGGGGTGTCGGAGACGACCCGGCGCGAGCGGTAGAACGTCCACGCCGCCGACGAGAAGAGCAGCAGCGCGTTGATGCCGTGCAGCGCCCCGATGATCGGGAAGCTGTGGCCGAGCAGGCCGAGGGTCACCTGGAGCACGACGAGGCCGAGGACGATGCCCGCCCACTTCGACCCTCCCGGCACCTTGGCGAAGAAGGAGGAGATGAGGAGGAGCAGGGCGAGCGCGGGGATGACCATCATCCCGTTCATGCCGTGGAGCACGAGGCCCATGAACTCCGAGAACGGGGCCTCGCCGCTCTCGAACGCCGCCTCCATCCCGGCCTTGTCGATGACGCCGCCGTCCTCGATGTACTTTCCCATCCCGGCGTCCCCGTAGACGATGAACGACGCCTGGAGCATGACCTCGACGGCGACCAGGGCCGCGAGCACACGGTAGACAGTCCGCATGGTGGTGCCTCTCTGACAGGGCCCGGCCGGAGCTGCGCACCGACCGCGCCACGGAACCGCAGGAGCGGTGCCCCTGCGATGAGGAGGAGGCCCCGGCTTGACCTCGGATACATGGTCCCGCCGCCGGTTCCGGCTGTCTGCCGATCGGCGAAATGCCGCGGACCGGCGGCACCCACCACGGCGAGCCGGTCCCAACTAGGCTGCCCACGATGAGCGCGCTGGAGGTCGTGGTGAGGTCGGTGGCCGTGCTGGCCGCCTTCCTCGTGCTCCCGCTCCTCGTCGGCCAGACCGAGCACAAGCTCATGGCGCACATGCAGGGTCGCCTGGGGCCGATGTATGCCGGTGGCTTCCACGGGTGGGCCCAGCTCGTCGCCGACGGGGTCAAGTTCGCCCAGAAGGAGGACATCACCCCGCGTGCCGCCGACCGGACGATCTTTCGCGTCGCGCCGTTCGTCGCGCTCGTGCCGTACCTGCTCGCGATGGCTGCGCTCCCGCTGCAGTCGGGGGTCGCCGGGGTCGAGGTCCCGGCGAGTGCGGTCCTCATCCTCGCCGCGACGAGCGTCGGCGCCCTCGGCACGCTCATGGCCGGCTGGGCGAGCGCCAACAAGTACGCCCTCCTCGGCGCGCTGCGCTCCGCCGCCCAGCTCGTGTCCTACGAGCTGCCGCTCGTGCTTGCCGTCGCCTCCGCCTGCCTCGCCGCGGGGACCCTCAGCCTCACCGGCATCGTCGAGGCGTGGAGCCCGTGGTGGCTGCTGTGGCAGCTGCCCGGCGCGATCGTGTTCCTCGTCGCCGCGCTCGCCGAGCTCCAGCGCCCACCTTTCGACATGCCCATCGCCGATGCCGAGCTCGTCATGGGTCCGTGGACCGAGTACACCGGGCTGCGGTTCGCCTTCTTCCTCCTCGCCGAGTACGCCGGCATCGTCGTCTTCTCGCTCCTCTTCGCCGTGCTCTGGCTCGGTGGGTGGCGCGGACCGTTCGACGAGCAGCTCGGCTGGCTCTGGACGCTGCTCAAGGGTTTCGTCGTGGCGGTCCTCGTCATCTGGTTCCGGGTCGCGTGGCCCCGGATGCGCGAGGACCAGCTGCAGCGGCTCGCCTGGCTCATCCTCCTGCCCATGGCGCTGGTCCAGCTGGCGCTCACCGGAATCGGAGTGGTGGTGACCTCATGACCGGACCCGACGACCCGAGCCGCACGGGCGGCAGGGCGGCGAGCAAGGGCATGCTGCCCGGCATACTCAAGGGTCTTGCGACGACCGCGAAGACCGCCACGCGCAGGACACACACGCACGAGTACCCCGACGTCGCGCCCGACCTGCCACCGCGCAGCCGCGGCGTCATCGCGCTCCTCGAGGAGAACTGCACGAGCTGCATGCTCTGCGCGCGCGAGTGCCCCGACTGGTGCATCTACATCGACTCGCACAAGGAGACGATCCCGGCGACGACCGAGGGCGGACGCGACCGCCAGCGCAACGTCCTCGACAACTTCTCGATCGACTTCTCGCTCTGCATGTACTGCGGCATCTGCATCGAGGTGTGCCCCTTCGACGCGCTCTTCTGGAGCCCGCAGTTCGAGTACGCCGAGACCGACATCCGCGACCTCCTCCACGACAAGGAGCGGCTCGGCGGGTGGATGGAGACGGTGCCGCCGCCGCCCGCGCCCGACGAGCGCGCCGCCGAGCCTGCCGAGGTCGCCGCCGCCAACAAGCCCGCCCGGGTGCAGCGCCCACCGCGGGGCGGGGCCGGTGCGGGTGGTCCGGGTGGCGCGGGCGCATGACGTCACTCGACCTCGCGTTCGCCGCGTGCGGAGCCCTGGCCGTCGTCGCCGGCCTGCTCGCGGTGACGACGCGGCAGGTGGTGCACGCCGCCCTGTGGCTCGTCGTCGCGCTGCTCGGCGTCGCGGGGTGCCTGCTCGTGCTCGGCCACGAGCTCGTCGCCCTCGTGCTCGTGCTCGTCTACGTCGGCGCGATCGTCGTGCTCGTCCTCTTCGCGCTCATGCTCACCCGAGCCCCGATCGGTCCGGACCGGGCGCACGCGGTGCCGTGGTGGCGCCAGGTGCTCGCGGGGCTCGCCGGCGCCGCGACGACGGCCCTGCTCCTCACCGCGCTCCTGCCGCTCGCCGGGGACGCGGTCGAGCGCCGGGAGGTCACCAACGCGGCCGTCGCGACCGAGCTCTTCGGTACGTGGGTGTGGCCGTTCGAGGCGCTCTCGGTTCTGCTGCTCGCCGCCCTCGTCGCCGCCCTCGCGGTCTCGCGCAGCGGCCGTGACGGCTCGTCCGGTGAGGGGGCCGCGTGATCCACCTCGCCGGTCCCTACGTCGTCGCCGCACTCCTCGTCGGCCTCGGCGTCATGGGGGTGCTCGTGCGCCGCAACGCCGTCCTGCTCCTCATCGGCGTCGAGCTCATCCTCTCGGGATCGCTCGTCCTCCTCGTCGCGTCGGGTGCCACGTCGGGGTCGCGGTGGGAGGCCTCGAGCGTCCTGCCGCTCTTCGTCATCACCATCGCCGCGGCCGAGGTCGTTGTCGCCCTCGCCGTCATCCTCACCGCCTTCCGGCTGCGCGGCTCGATCGACCTCGACGAACCCCTGGGTGCGCCGCAGGACGGGCCGCTGGATGAGTCGCGGGAGAGGGCAGGGGGTGAGCGGGTGTGAGCGCGCTCTGGGTCGCCCACCTGCTCGTGTGGATCCCGGCCGTCGCCGCCGTCGCGACGCTCGCGCTGCGCCGCACGCCGGCGCTCGCCACCCTCGTCGCCACGGGCGCGGCGCTCGTGTGCGTCGTGGTCGCGGTCGTGGGCATGACCGTCGCGCCGTCGCGCGGCACGATCTTCTTGGGCCTCCGACCGCCGCCTCGGGTCGGCTCGATCGAGATGCCGCTGCAGCTGGGAACCGGGCCTGCGACCGCGGCCGTCGCGGCCGTCGTCGCCCTCGTCGCCGCCGCTGTCCTCGTCTTCACCCGCTGGTACCTCGCCGAGGACGACCGCCTCGCCGCGTTCGCCGCCACCGTCTCGCTCTTCACCGCCGCGATGATGCTCGTCGTCCACGCTCGCGACCTCGTCCTCACCCTCGTCGGGTGGGAGGTCATGGGCTGGTGCTCCTACCTCCTCATCGGCCACTGGTCGCGCAAGGAGTCCGCCCGCCGCGCGGCATACAAGGCATTCCTCGTCACGCGCGTCGCCGACATCGGTTTCGTCCTCGGCGTCGTCGGGCTCAGCGCCGGCGCCGGCTCGACGGGTCTCGACACGGTCGTCGCCTTCTGGTCGCACACCGGCGGCGGCTGTGTCGACACCGTGACCCAGGCCGCCGCCGCCTGCGTCGCCCCGCCAGAGCCGTGGCTCCGCTCGCTCCTGCTCTCGCTCCTCGTCATCGGCGTCCTCGGCAAGTCGGCGCAGTTCCCCTTCCAGGACTGGCTGCCCGACGCGATGGAGGGCCCGACGCCCGCATCCGCCCTCATCCACGCGGCAACGATGGTCGCGGCCGGCACGGTCGTTCTCGCCCAGCTCTTCGAGGTCCTCGTCCTCGCCGACGGGGCGCGCTGGCTGCTCGGGCTCTCGAGCGCCGTGACGATGGTCGGTGCCGCCGTCCTCGCCCTCGGCCAGTCCGACCTCAAGCGCCTGCTCGCGTGGTCGACGGTGAGCCAGGTGGCGATCATGCTCTCGGCGCTCGCGACGACGAATGCGCTCATCGGGCCCGACCCTGCCCTCTTCCACCTCTGGTCGCACGCGATCTTCAAGTCGCTGCTCTTCCTCACGATCGGCTGGCTCTCGGTCGTCGCCGGCTCGACTCTCGCGCGTGCCCTGCGCGGCAGCGCGGCGGTGCACCAGCTCGCGCGCGTCGCGTGGCTCTTCGGCCTGCTCGCGCTCGCCGGCGCCCCCTTCGTCGTCGGCGGGCTCTCCAAGGAGCACGTCATCGCGACGGCCTACGAGGGCGCGATCGGCGCCGGCGGTCCGGGCGTCATCGTCCTCGCCGCGCTCCTCGTCACCGTCGTCCTCACCGCGGCCTACGCGACCCGCGCCCACCTCGTCGTCACTGCCGCCCTGCCGGACGGCGAGTCGCTCGACGACGACGCCCGTATGCCGTCCGCCCCCGTCCTCGCGGTCCTCGCCCTCCTCACCGTGCTGTCGGTCGTCGGCGGGCTCGTGCTGCTCACGGGTCTCTTCGACATCCACGGCACGTCGGTCTGGTGGATGGTGCTCACCGCGCTGCTCATCCTCATCGGCGGTGGCATCACGTGGCTGGCCCGGGGCCAGGACGACCCGCGCGACTCCTTCGTCCGCACCCCGCGCCAGCGCGCGCTGGCCGACCGCGGGCTCGGGTTCGACACGGCATACCGGCGGGGTGTCGCCGAGCCGGTGCTGGGACTGGCCCGGGTCGTCGCCTTCCTCGACCGCGAGGTCGTCGACGGCTACGTGCGGGGTGCGGCGGCCTCGGCGGGCATCGCCGGCTGGCTCTCGGAGCGCGGGCACCGGCGCGAGGCGGCCTCCGGTGGCGTCGCGCTCGTCGCCCTCGGGCTCCTCGTCGCGGCCGGGACGGCGGTGCTCGCGTGGCGCTGATCCTCATGCTCCTCGTGCCGGGCGCCGTCGGGCTCTGGCTCGTCACCGGCGGGCGCGCCCTGCCGTCGGCGACGGCGCGGACCGTGGCCCTCGTCGCTGCTGTCGTCGGTGGTCTCGCGGCCGTCACGGCCACCGTCATGCGTCCGGTCGTCGACCGCGCGTGGATCCCCGACCTCGGCGTGCGGTGGCACTTCGAGGTCGACGGCGTGAGCGCGCCGCTCGTCGTCCTCACCGCCGTCATCGGCGTGCTCGTCGTCGCGCACGCCTGGGTGGAGCGGCCGTGGCTGGACGCATCCGGTGGTGGCGGGAGCGACGGGAGGGGCAGCGTCCGTGGCAGCGCCGCGACCTACCTCGGCTGCCTGCTCCTCGTCGTCGCCGGCGCCTTCGCCGCGTTCGCCGCGCGAGACGCGGTCCTCTTCTTCCTCGCCTTCGAGGTCGTCCTCGTGCCGATGTGGGTGCTCATCGCGCGCTACGGCGACCCGCACAGCGCGAGGGCCCGCGCCGACGCCTCGGCCCGGTTCATCCTCTACACCGCCGTCGGCTCGACCCTCATGCTCGTCGGCATCCTCTTGCTCGTCACCCGCGCGGGCACCGCCGACCTCGGCGAGCTGCCTGCCGCGGCCGCGGCTCTCGGGACGGGCGAGCAGACCCTCGTGGCACTGCTGCTCACGATCGGGCTCGCCGTCAAGGTGCCGGTCTTCCCGCTGCACACCTGGCTGCCGGCCGCGCACACGACCGCACCGACCGCCGGGTCGGTGCTCCTCGCCGCGGTCCTCCTCAAGCTCGGCACCTACGGTCTCGTCCGGCTGCCGCTGGCCAACGTCCCCGACGGGTTCGCCCGCATCGCACCGGTGCTCGCGATCGCCGGCGTCGTCGGCATCCTCTGGGGTGGGCTCATCTGCCTCGTCGAACGCGACCTCAAGCGGCTCATCGCCTATTCATCGGTGGCGCACATGGGCTTCGTCGTCCTCGGCCTCGCCTCGGGCACGGAGACCGGCGTGCAGGCCGCGCTCATCGGCAACATCGCCCACGGCGTCATCTCCGCGCTCCTCTTCGTCATCGTCGGCGGTCTCAAGCACCGCTGGGGCTCGGTCGACCTGGCCGTCGTCAGGCCCGCCCTGCGCGAGGCGTCACCACGGCTCGGGTTCGCCCTCATCCTCGGCCTCGCCGCCGGCCTCGGGCTGCCCGGTCTCGCCGGCTTCTGGGGCGAGCTCGTCGCCCTCCTCGCCGCGTGGAACCCGGCCCAGCACACAGGCATCCTGCGCACCTGCGTCGTCATCGCGGCCGTCGGGGCGGCGCTCGCCGCGGCCTACTCGCTGCGCGTCGCCCGCATCGTCTGGGTGGGGGAGCGGGTCGCCGACGACGAGCTCGAGTTCGCCGTTGCGCAGACGCCCGACGCCCGCTCAGTAGAGCTCGGCGTCATGGCCGTGCTCGGCGCCGCCGTCGTCGTCATCGGCGTCGCGCCGTGGGTCGTCTTCTCGGTGACGGCCGACGCCGTGACCACCCTCGTCGGAGGTGGCCGGTGATCCTCGACACCCAGTGGGCACTCCTCCTGCCCGCGCTCCTGCCCGTCGCCGCGATGGTGCTCGTCCTCCTCGTCGACGCGCTCGCGCCTCGCACCCGTCTCGCCGCTCCCGTCATCGGTGCGCTCGGGCTCCTCGGCGGAGCGGTCGCGGCCGTGCCCGGGCTCGTCACCTCCGAGCCCCGCCTCACCCTCTGCACCGCCGCCCCCGACGGACGGTGCATGTGGGACGGCAGCCCGCTCGGGAGCACCCTCCAGGTCGCCGCGCTGCTGGCGACCCTCGCTGTCCTCGCCCTCGTGTCCGTGCGCCGAGTAAGTGTCGTCGAGGTCGTCCTGCTGCTCGCGTCGGCGAGCGGCGCTGCGGCCGTCGTGGCGGCGCGGGACCTCGGCACGTGGCTCGTCACCCTCGAGCTCGCGACCCTGCCCGTCATCGCCCTCGTCGCGTGGCGCGAACGCCGGGCCGCCGCCCACGGCGCCCTCACCCTCCTCACGGCCGCGCTCGTCTCCTTCGGGCTGCTCGTCCTGGGCACGGCTCTCTGGGTCACCGCGACCGGCGACCCCACGCTCACCGGCTCCTCGCTTGCCGCGGCGTGGGAGGTGCCGGAGCAGCGCACCCTCGCTGGTCTCGCCACCGTCGTCCTGATCGCCGGTCTTGCCTTCAAGCTGTCGGCCGTGCCCTTCCACGCGTGGACGCCGACGACCCTCACCTCGGGCCCGCTGCCCGTGTCGGCCCTGCTCGCGTCGGCCTCGAAGCTCGCCGCCGTCGGTGCCCTCGTCGTCGTCCTTGCGCCCTACGAGGCGGTCGTCGGTCGCTCCCGCGGCCCGCACGTCGTCGTGGCTGCCCTCGTCGTGCTCACCGTCGCGTCGATGCTCGTCGGCACGGTCATGGCGCTGCGCCAGACCGAGGTCGTGCGCCTCCTCGCCTGGTCGACCGTCGCGCAGGCGGGCTGGATCCTCCTGCCGCTCACCGCCCTCACCGTCGCCGGCCGTCAGGCTGCCGCGGCCTACGCGGTCGTGTATGCCGTCGCCAGCCTCGTCGCGTTCGCCGCGGTCCGCGCGGTCCACGGGTGGCGAGTCGAGGACGGCCGGGAGCTCACGGCATACCAAGGGTTGCTGCGTCGGGACCCGGTCGCGGGCGGGACGCTCGCGCTCGCCCTGCTCGTCCTCGCCGGACTCCCGCCCGGCGTCATCGGCCTCGTTGCCAAGGTCGTCGCGCTGCGCCCGGCTGTCTCGGCCGGGCTGTGGCCGGTCGCGGTCGTCGCCGTCGTGGCGGCGGTGCTCGGCATCGCGGTCTACGTGCGGTGGTTCGCGGTGCTCTTCGGCGACCCCGACGGAGCGGCTCCGGCCCGGCCGGTGCGGCGGCGGGCGAGCATCGCGGTCGCCGTGGCCGGTGCCGCCGTCCTCGTCGTGACGAGCGTGCTCCCGCAGCTGCTCGTCGGGCTCGTGTCATGACGGTTGTCGCGGAACGTTTCCGCACGGCTCGAACGTTGGAGGAGACATGCACAACCACTTCAACGGCCTGAAGACCGCCGGGCTCTTCGGAGCGATCTTCGGACTGCTGCTCGCCCTCGGCTGGGCCGCGAGCATCTACTTCAACAACAGCGCGTTCATCCTCATCTTTGCCCTCATCGGCGTCGCCATGACGTTCTACTCCTACTGGAACAGCGACAAGCTCGCCATCAAGGCGATGCATGCGTTCCCTGTGAGCGAGGCCGAGGCGCCGGGGATGTACCGGATCGTGCGCGAGCTGTCGACGAAGGCCGGGCAGCCGATGCCGCGGCTCTACGTCTCGCCGACCGAGGCGCCCAACGCGTTCGCCACCGGTCGCAACCCGCAGAACGCCGCGGTCTGCTGCACGCAGGGCATCCTCCAGCTCCTCGACGAGCGCGAGCTGCGTGGCGTCCTCGGGCACGAGCTCATGCACGTCTACAACCGGGACATCCTCACCGGGTCGGTCGCCGCGGCCATCGCCGGTGTCATCAGCACCGTCGGCCAGATGCTCTCGTTCAGCGCGATGTTCGGCGGCGGCAACCGCGACAACGACAACCCCGGTGGCGCCATCGCCGGGCTCGCCATGGCCTTCCTTGCCCCGATCGCCGCGATGTTCATCCAGCTCGCGATCTCGCGCACCCGTGAGTACGACGCCGACGAGGACGGTGCCACGCTCACCGGCGACCCGCTCGCGCTGGCGTCGGCGCTTGCCAAGCTCGAGGCCGGTGTCTCGCGCGCCCCTCTCGCACCGACCAAGGACCTCGTCAACGCGAGCCACATGATGATCGCCAACCCGTTCCGCGCGCAGGACATCTCACGGCTCATGGCGACCCACCCGCCGATGGCCGACCGCATCGCCCGCCTTCAGGGCATGGCGACCGGCTACCGCCCGAACTGACCGGGCTCCAGCCCGGCCGACGGCCCGGGTCCGTGACACGGTTGAAGACGTGGTCCGGACCCGGGCCGTCGCACGTCAGGAGGTCGTCATGGCGCACAAGGTCGGATATCTCATCGGGAGCCTGTCCAAGGAGTCGATCAACCGGGTGCTGAGCCAGTGCCTCATCGCCGTCGCGCCCGACGACCTCGAGTTCCATGAGATCCCGATCAAGGACCTGCCGCTCTACAACCGCGACCTCGACGACGACTACCCGGCGGAGGCGACGGCGCTCAAGCAGGCGATCGCGGACTCCGACGCGCTGCTCTTCATCACCCCGGAGTACAACCGCTCGATCCCCGGCGCCCTCAAGAACGCCATCGACTGGGCTTCGCGCCCATGGGGCCAGAACTCCTTCGACCACATCCCGGCAGCTGTCATCGGCGCCTCGGTCGGCGCCATCGGCACGGCCGTCGGGCAGCAGCCGCTGCGCTCGATCCTCAGCTACTGCAACGCCCGGCAGATGACGGCGCCCGAGGCCTACATCCACTTCGACCCGGAGGTCTACCTCCCGAGCGGCGAGGTCACCGACGAGGAGAGCAGGGAGTTCCTGCGCACCTTCATGACCGAGTTCCGCGACCACGTCGAGCGCGTCCTCACCGTCCTCCCGCGCGACTGAGCGGCGCCTGGGGCGACACCGCGCGGCGACCGACAGCCACCCACGGCGGCCCTGCGGCGGCCGTGTGGTGTGTGACACCATCGCGGCGTGCCATCTCTGACTCGCGACGAAGCCCGGCAGCGGGCGCAGCTCATCACCGTGACCCGCATGGAGGTCGACCTCGACCTCGACCGGGGCGCCGAGCACTTCAGCTCGACCACGCGGATCCGGTTCTCCTGCAGCACTCCTGGTGCGCAGACCTTCCTCGACCTGCGGGCCGTGAGCGTCGAGGCGATCGAGCTCAACGGGACGCGCATCGAGCCCGGCGCCGTGGTCGACGGACGTCTGCCGCTCGAGGGCCTCGCCGCCGACAACACCGTCGAGGTCACGGCGACGATGGCGTTCTCGCGCGACGGCCAGGGACTGCACCGCAGCACCGACCCCGCCGACGGCGAGGACTACGTCTACGGCCACCTCTTCCTCGACGCGGCCCCCACGGTCTTCGCCTGCTTCGACCAGCCGAACCTCAAGGCGCCGTATGCCGTGACCGTTCGGGCGCCGGAGGAGTGGGTCGTCCTCGGCAACGGTCGCGCGGCGCAGACCGGCGCGGGGGAGTGGGAGCTGAGCGAGACCCTGCCGCTCGCGACCTACTTCGTCACCGTCTGCGCCGGTCCCTACGTCTCGGTGCACGACGAGCACGACGGCATCCCGCTCGGCATCCACGCCCGACGGTCGCTGCAGGGCGAGCTCGAGCGCCACGCCCCGCAGATGTTCGAGGTGACCAAGCAGAGCTTCGACCACTACCACCGCACCTTCGACGTCCGCTATCCCTTCGGCGACTACGACCAGGTCTTCGTCCCCGAGTTCAACGCGGGTGCGATGGAGAACCCCGGCTGCGTGACGTTCCGCGACCCGATGCTCTTCCGCGGCGCGGCGACCCGCGAGCAGGTGCTCCAGCGCAGCAACACCATCGCCCACGAGATGGCCCACATGTGGTTCGGCGACCTCGTGACGATGCGGTGGTGGGACGACCTCTGGCTCAACGAGTCGTTCGCCGAGTTCATGGCCTACACCGCGACGTCGCGCGCGACCGAGTTCACCGACAGCTGGGTCGAGTTCGGGATCGTCCGCAAGCAGTGGGGCTACGCCGCCGAGCGCGCCCCCTCGACGCACCCGGTCGCCGGCTCACCCGCGCCGGACGCCCAGAGCGCCCTCGCGAACTTCGACGGCATCTCCTATGCCAAGGGCGCCTCGGTGCTCCGCCAGCTCGTGGCGCACATCGGTGAGGAGGCCTTCAACGCCGGCGTGACGGCATACCTCCGCTCGCACGCCCACGGCAACGGCGAGCTGTCCGAGTTCCTCGCGGCGATGGAGCAGGCCGCGGGCGTCGAGCTCGACGCCTGGAGCAAGGCGTGGCTCGAGACCGCGGGTGTCGACGTCCTCGCGCTCGACCGCGAGGGCACGCTGCGACGCACGACTCCGGACGAGCACCCCGCCGATCGGCCCCACGCCCTTGACGTGGCCGGCTTCAGCGAGGGCAGCGAGGTCTTCCGCACGACGTTCACCCTCGACCGCGACGAGGCCGAGGTCGACGGCGTCGACACCGGTGCCGCCCTCCTCCTTCCCAACGCCGGCGACCTCACCTGGGCCCAGGTCGACCTCGACGAGTCAACGCTGGCCGCACTGCCGCGCGAGCTTCCGCTCGTCGAGGACGCGACCCCTCGGACGGTGCTGTGGGGCGGCGTGCTCACCGGTGTCTACCGCGCGACCGTCGACCCCCGCGTGGCGCTCGACGTGTTCACGTCGGTGTGGCCGCGCGAGCCGCACGACGCGCTCATGGCCCGCGTCGCGATGGCCTTCACCGACCGGATCGTGCCCCAGTTCCTGCCGGAGGCCGTTGCCGACGAGGCGCGCAGCCGCATCGCCGACGCCGCGCTCACGGCCTTCGACGCGGCGGACCCGGGTTCGGACCGCGCACTCGTCGCCGCCCGCGTCCTCGCGGCGACGACGACCGACGAGGACCGGCTCGGTGCGTGGGTCTCCGGCCGGTCGCTGCCCGAGGGGCTCGAGGGCGACACCGACTTCCGTTGGGCCGTCGTGCAGACGATGGCCCGCCTCGGGCTCGCCGACGACGCGCTCCTCGCCGACGCCGAGGCCGCCGACACGACGCTCTCCGGCCGCCTCGCCGGCCTCTCGGCCCGCGCTGCCCGGCCCGGCGCCGACGAGAAGGCGTGGGCGTGGTCGGAGATCACGACGAACCGCGAGCGCTCCAACTACGAGCTCAACGCCCTCGCGACCGGTCTGTGGTCGAGCGGCTCCGTCGACGACCTGCGACCGTATGCCGGCCGCTACGTCACCGACATCCCTCGCCTCGCCGAGTGGGTCGGCGCCGACGCGCTCGACCGCGTGGCGACGCTGGCCTTCCCGTCGCGCGTCGTCGAGCCCGAGACCGTGTCGCTTGTCCGGGGCGCGCTCGGGCGCGAGGACGTGCCCTGGGGCGTGCGCAGGTCGATGGCCGACGAGCTGAGCAAGCTCGAGGAGGCGCTGGCCTCACGCTCCCGCTGGAGCTGAACCCTCGCCTCGTGCTCTGAGTGAGAGCCATCGGCGCAGCCCAGGCACACGAGGGGACGAGTCGCCGCATGCACCTATCGCCGCGCGACTCTCCTTCGACGGTCATGGGTTCGTCCCGGGTCGATAACCGATAGGTGCGTATGAACACCTATAGGTTCTCGACCCGGGAGAGCACCATGGCGAGGGCGCAGCCGCGAGGCGGATGACTCCCGCGAGGCGTCACTCCGGCTCGAACCGATGCGGTCAAGGGGCGTGGTCAGAGGCCGACGCGGGCCTGGATCTGGTCGGCGTAGGCGCGCTCACCGGCGGCGTTGGGGTGCACCGGCACGTAGTTGAGCGACGCGCCCAGCGGCTCGATCCAGCGGACCCACGGCAGCTGGCAGGCGTCGCGCCCGGCCGACGGGGTCCACATGTCGACGAAGGTCGCGCCGTTGTCGGCCGCGGCCTGCTTGAGAGCGGCGTTGAGGACCTGCTCGATGCCGTTGACGTAGGGCACGTCGCCGGCGGCGATCGGCATCGTCGCGTAGCAACCGACCGTCGGCGGCAGGATCTGCGGGTAGCCCGGCACGACGATCCGCGCCTTGGGCGCTCGGGCCTTGGCGGCGGCGATGGCCGCGCGGACGGCGGGGTAGGTCTTGGTCCGGACGGTGTCGGCGTAGGACGAGCCGTAGGTGTCCTTGCACGGGCTGCCCTGGCCGAGCGTCGTCAGGCCGGCCGTCGCGCACTGCTGGATGATGCTCGTGAAGACGCTCGAGTCGTTGCCGCCGATGCCGATGGTGACGAGGCGGGCGTCCGCGGTCACGGCGTCGAGCTGCGGGGCGACGCCCGGGTGCTGCGACTGGGTGAAGTCGGTCGTGTCGGCACCGCTGCACGTCACGTCGGTGAGGGCGCGGCCGGTGCGTTGCGCGAGGAGGTGCGGGTAGTTGACCGCGGCCTGGCTGCACTGCGGGTTGGCGGTCGCGCTGAGTGGCAGGATCCCGGCGCCGGCGGAGAAGCTGTCGCCGAGCGCGACGTAGGGGCCGTCGGCGACCCGCGGCGCAGTGGCGGACACGGCGCCGGGCGCCGCGAGCGCGGGCGCGGCGATGCCAAGGGCGAGGGTGGTGGCGCTGGCGAGGGCAGCGAGGGCGACAGTGGGGCGGCGCATCCTGAACTCCGTTGTTCGGCGGGCACATCTCTGGCTACCTTCAGGTAACCACAAAAGTGCGGCCATGCAGGCCGGGAGGTTGCGCATATCACGGGGGCGGACGGCATACCGGCGGGGGCGGACGGCATACCGGCGTGTGTGGACGGCATACCCGTGCGGTCCGGAGGAAAGGGTGAGGGTCCGGACGAAAATGTTCCGTCCGGACCCTCAAGGTTCCCGCAGGGGGAGCAAAAGCTGTCGCCCCTGGGCGCTCAGCGGTAGTTGGTGTACTGCAGCGCGACGTCGAGGTCGGCGCCGTTGAGCATCCGCTGGACCGCCTGGAGGTCGTCGCGCGACTTGCTCGAGACGCGGAGCTCGTCGCCTTGGATCTGCGACTTCACACCCTTGGGGCCCTCGTCGCGGATGAGCTTGTTGATCTTCTTGGCGTTCTCGGTCGAGATGCCCTGCTTGAGCGGCACGTCGAGCTTGTACTCCTTGCCCGATAGACGCGGGCCGGCCTCGGGGACGTCGAGGTGCTTGAGCGAGACCTTGCGCTTGACGAGCCAGGTCTGGACGACGTCGAGGACGGCGAGGCAGCGCTCCTCGGAGTTGGCCTGCATCGAGATGGAGTCACCGGACAGCTCGACCTTGGCGCCGACGTTCTTGAAGTCGTAGCGGTTGGCGACCTCCTTGGCCGCAGCGTTGACCGCGTTGGCGATCTCCTGCTTGTCGTAGTTGCTCACGATGTCCATGGAGCTGTCGGCCACGGATCCTCCTCGTTCGGGTGCCCCGAGGGTGTGCGGGGGCACGGTTTCGTTGTTGCACGGTTGGCTTGCTATCCTTCCACGCGCACGGCGGGTTGCCCGAGCGGCCAATGGGAGTGGACTGTAAATCCATCGCGAAAGCTACGAAGGTTCGAATCCTTCACCCGCCACCAGTGCTGAGGAAGGCCCCTGACCGGTATGCCGGTCGGGGGCCTTCGTCGTGCGCCTTGTGGACCGTGCCCGTGACCGATCCGGTATGCATGACCTGACGGTGATGTGAGGCGACGCGACGACGGAGGTACGCATGCCGGTGTGGGCGCAGGCGGGCCTGTGGGGCCTGCTCGCGGGAGGCGCGCTCGTCATCGGCGCCGCGGTGGCGTGGTTCGTCCGGGTGCCGCAGCGCGTCGTCGCGACGATCATGGCGTTCGGTGCCGGCGTCCTCATCTCGGCGCTGTCCTTCGACCTCGTCGACGAGGCCGAGCGCACCGGCGGGCTCGTGCCGACCGCCGCCGGCTTCCTCGCGGGCGCGCTCGTCTATGTCGGCGCCAACGTCCTCCTCGCCAAGCGCGGCGCCCGGCATCGCAAGCGCTCGCACGAGATCCAGGGGTCCGAGGACGAGACGCCCGGCAGCGGCGCCGCCATCGCCGTGGGCGCCCTGCTCGACGGCATCCCGGAATCGATCGTCCTCGGGCTGACGCTGCTCACCGGCGAGGGCGTGGGCGTCGCGGTGCTCGTCGCGATCTTCCTCTCCAACCTGCCCGAGGGCCTGTCGAGCGCGGCCGGGATGAAGGCGTCGCACCGCAGCGCCGGCTACGTCTTCGGTGTCTGGGGCGGTATCGCGCTCGCCAGCGGCCTCGCGGGCCTGCTCGGCGTGGTCGTGTTCGAGGGCGCCTCACCCGAGACCGTCGCGGCGATCACGGCGCTCGCGGCCGGGGCGATCCTCGCGATGGTCGCCGACACGATGATCCCCGAGGCGTTCGAGAAGACCCACCTGTATGCCGGGCTCGCCGCGACCGTGGGCTTCCTCTCCGCCTTCGTCATCAGCCACGGCTGAGTCGGCCACGAGCCGAGCCGGCCACGGGCTGAGTCGGCCACGGCTGAGTCGGCCGCGGCGGACCGGGGGTCAGGGCACGAGGAGCTGGCGGACCTCGGTGCCCGAGTGCAGCCGGTCGAGCGCGGCGTTGACGTCGTCGAGCGGCACCGAGCGCGAGGTGACGAGGGCGTCCGCGGGCAGCAGCCCCGCGGCATACAGGTCGAAGAGGCGTGGCAGGTCGCGGCGCGGCACGGCTGAGCCCATGTAGGAGCCGAGGATCGACTTCTCCTCGCCGACGAGGCTCGCGATCGGCACGTCGACGGTGTGGCGCGGGTGGGGGAGCCCGGCGACGACGACGCGTCCGCCGACCCCGGCGGCGGCATAGGCCGTGGCCAGGGCGGCGGGGTGCCCGGCCGCCTCGACAGCCACGGTGACCCCGCCCGCGGTGAGCTCGCGGACCTCCTCGACGGCGGACTCGCCCGCGAGGACGCCGTGGGTGGCCCCGACGGCGAGAGCCGACGTGAGCTTGGACTCGACCGTGTCGACGGCGATGACGGGGTGGGCGCCAGCGAGGGCCGCGGCCATGACGGCCGAGATGCCGACCCCGCCGAGCCCGACGACGGCGACGGAGTCACCCGGGCGCACCGCGGCGGTGTTGAGCACTGCGCCCGCCCCGGTGAGGACGGCGCACCCGAAGACCGCGGCGAGCTCGAGCGGCATCTCGTCGGGCACGGGCACGAGCGAGCGCGGCGAGACGATGGTGAGCTCGGAGAAGGCCGAGACGCCGAGGTGGTGGTGCAGCTCGGCGCCGGACGCGTCGCGGAACGGTCGGCGCCTGGTGACGAGCCGGGCCTCGCGGTTGGCGGCCTGGGCGTCGGCGCACCGGACGGGGTGGCCGGCGGCGCACTCGGCGCAGGTGCCGCACGACGGCACGTAGGAGCAGACGACCCGGTCACCCGGCGCCACGTCGGTGACCCCGGCGCCGACCTCCTCGACGACGCCCGCGGCCTCGTGGCCGAGCACCATCGGCAGCGGTCGCGGCCGGTCGCCGTTGACCACCGACAGGTCGGAGTGGCACAGGCCCGCAGCGGCGATCCGCATGAGGACCTCGCCGGGTCCAGGTCCGTCGAGCACGACCTCCTCGACCGAGAGCGGCGCAGACTCCGCGAAGGGCAGCTCGTCGGTCGACCGGCGCAGCACCGCGGCCGTCGTCGTGGTGGTCATCGGTGCCTTCCGTCTGGTCCATCGGGGTCGGTCGGATGGTGCCCATTGTTCACGCGGGTCCGGCCCGAAGGCTGGGGAGCGCCGGGCCGGGGACCGATGGCACAGTGTGCGGATGACGGACGGCGGGGTAGCGGGCCTGGTGCTGGCAGCGGGGGCGGGGCGGCGCATGGGCGGGCCCAAGGCCCTGCTGCAGCTGTCGCCGTCCGGCTCGTCGCTTGTCGAGATGGCAATCGACCGACTGCACGACGCCGGCGTCGTCGACGTGCACGTCGTCGTCGGGTCGGCCGCCGCGAGCGTGACCGTGCATGCGGAGCACGCGGGCGGCCTCGTCGTCGAGGCCGCGGACTGGGACGAGGGCATGGGCGCCTCGCTGCGCCGCGGGCTCGAGGCCGTCGATGCCACGGACGCCGATGCGGTGCTGCTCATGCTCGTGGACCTACCCGACGTGGGAGCCGACGTGCACGCCCGGATGCTCGCGGCCGCGGGCGATGACCTGGCCGACGTCCTCGTGCGGGCGGCATACAAGGGGGTCCCGGGTCACCCGGTCATCCTCGGGCGCGAGCACTGGAAGGCGGTGAGCGAGAGCGCGGTCGGCGACCACGGCGCCCGCGACTACCTCGCCTCGCAGCAGCCGCGCCTCGTCGAGTGCGCCGACCTCGCCACCGGACGCGACATCGACCGGCCCGCTGACGTCTGAGGCCGTCCATGTGACGATGCACGGTATGGACCTCGCCCCCGGGAGCACCACCACCGCAGCCGACCTGCGCGCCGAGCTCGAGGCCACCGGCTACCTCGTCGACGACGATCTCGCGACGATCGCCTGGCTCGCCACCCGGCTCTCGCGCCCGCTGCTCCTCGAGGGCGAGCCCGGCACCGGGAAGACCGCGCTCGCCGAGGCGCTCGCCGCCGCTGCCCGCTTGCCCCTCATCAGGCTCCAGTGCCACGAGGGCATCGACGCGAGCCAGGCGCTCTACGACTGGGACTTCCCGCGCCAGATCCTCCACCTGCGCGCCGTCGAGGCCGTCGACGGCGCCGGCTCGCTCGACGAGGTCGAGGCCGGGCTCTTCGAGGAGCGCTTCCTCGTCGCGCGCCCCATCCTCCGGGCCCTGCGCGAGGCCCCCGCCGTGCTCCTCGTCGACGAGATCGACCGCGCCGACGACGAGTTCGAGGCCTTCCTCCTCGAGGTCCTCTCGACCTGGCAGGTGAGCATCCCCGAGCTCGGCACGGTGCGCGCGACAGTCCCGCCGCTCGTCGTCCTCACCTCCAACCGCACCCGCGAGGTCCACGACGCGCTCAAGCGCCGCTGTCTCTACCACTGGCTCGAGCACCCCTCTCTCGAGCGGGAGCTCGCGATCGTGCGCTCGCGCGCACCCGAGGTCGCCGAGGCGCTGGCGGAGCAGGTCGTGCGCGCAGTCCACGGGGTCCGCGACGACAGCGAGCTCGTCAAGCCGCCCGGCGTCGCCGAGACCCTCGACTGGGCGCGGGCGCTGCACGAGCTCGGGGTGCGCGACCTCGACACCGCCTCGGCCGCGGCCTCCCTCGGCGTCGCCGTGAAGTACCGCGAGGACGCCGACCGCGTCCGCGCCTCGCTCGACCGGATCCTCGCCCGGTGACGCCATGACCGCCACCCGTGCCCCGGAGGAGGTGCTCCTCGGCTTCGCACGTGCCCTGCGTGCCGCCGGCGTCCCCGTCACCGCCGACCGGGAGCGCACCTGGCTCCTCGCCGTCGCCACCGTGGGCCTCGAGGACCGCGCCGCCGTGTATGCCGTCGGGCGGGCCACGCTCTGCGGCTCGCCTGCCGACCTCGAGCGCTACGACCTCGTGTATGCCGTGTGGTTCGGTGCCGAGCGCCCCGCTGCTGCGCGTCGCGCGCCGTCCACGCGGCCGCCGGCCTCGATGGCCGACCTGCGCGACGGCCGGGATGGGCGCGACGACGACGGCTCTGGCATCGAGCCGGAAGAGCCTGAAGCCGATGACGTGCGTGCCCGAGCGAGCGCGTCGGAAGTGCTGCGGCACAGGGACATTGCCACGATGTCGGCCCGCGAACGCGCCGCACTCGCCCGGATGTTCGCCGGCCTGAGGCCGCGCCCGCCGCAGCGGCGCACGCACCGCCGGGTCGCTGCGCCGCGTGGCCGCCTCGACGCCCGCGCGACGATGCGCGGGATGGTCCGCCGCCACGGTGAGCCCGGCCCGGTGCGGTGGCGCACGCGGGCCGAGCGCCCACGCCGGGTCGTCGTCCTGATCGACGTGTCGGGGTCGATGAGCGCCTACGCCGACTCCCTGCTCCGCCTCGCCCACGCCTGGTGCCGCTCGGCCGGACCGGTCGAGGTCTTCACCCTCGGCACCCGCCTCACCCACGTCACCGCGGCCCTGCACCAGCGCGACCCCGACCGTGCCCTCGTCGCGGCCGGGCGCACCATCCCCGACTGGTCCGGCGGCACGCGTCTGGCCGACGGGCTCAAGGCGTTCCTCGACCTCTGGGGTCGGCGAGGGATGGCGCGCGGCGCCGTCGTCGTCCTCGTGAGCGACGGCTGGGAGCGGGGCGCCCCCGAGGGCCTCGCCGAGCAGATGCGACGGCTGCACGCGCTCGCGCACCACGTCGTCTGGGCGAACCCCCACCGCGGCCTCGACGCCTACGAGCCGGTGCAGCAGGGCATCGTCGCCGCCCTGCCGCACGTCGACTCCTTCGTCGCGGGCCACTCGATGGCCGCGTTCGCCGACCTGCTGGACGTGGTGGCCGATGCGTGAGGTCCTGCGCGAGCTGCGAGCCTGGTGGGAGGCGGGTCAGCCGGTCGCCATGGCGACGGTCGTCGACACCTTCTCGTCGTCGCCGCGGCCACCGGGGGCGTCGATGCTCGTCGGACCCGACGGCACGGTCGTCGGCTCGGTCTCCGGTGGCTGCGTCGAGGGTGCCGTCCACGACGTCGGACAGGACGTTCTGGCCTCTGCCACACCGCAGCTCGCGCACTACGGCGTCTCGGACGACACGGCATACGCGGTGGGGCTCACGTGCGGGGGTGAGCTCGACGTCTTCGTCGAGAGGGTGACCCGGGAGTCGTTCCCCGAGCTCGGCGAGGTCGCCGACGACATCGCGGCCGGGCGGCCGGTGGCGGTCGCGACCGTCGTCGCACACCCGGACCGGGAGTGGGTCGGCCGGCGGCTCGTCGTGCGCCCGAACTCGGTCTCGGGCAGCCTCGGTCTCGACCGGGCCGACGCCGCCGTCACCGACGACGCCCGCGGCCTGCTCGACCACGGCACGACCGAGACGCTCACCTACGGGCCGCAGGGGGAGCGGCGTGGCGAGGGGCTGCGAGTCTTCGTCGCCTCGTACGCACCGAAGCCGCGGATGATCGTCTTCGGTGCCATCGACTTCGCGGCGGCGGTCGCCGAGATGGGCGCCTTCCTCGGGTATGCCGTCACGGTGTGCGACGCGCGCCCGCTCTTCGCGACGCCAGCGCGGCTGCCGGCGGCGGACGAGGTCGTCGTGTCGTGGCCGCACACCTACCTGCGCGACGAGGCGGCGGCGGGTCGGGTCGACGGGCGCACGGTGCTGTGCGTGCTCACCCACGACCCGAAGTTCGACGTGCCGCTGCTCGAGGTGGCGCTGCGCCTGCCCGCGGTGGCCTATGTCGGCGCGATGGGCTCACGGCGAACGCACGAGGACCGAATGCGCCACCTACGCGAGGCGGGGCTCACCGAGGTCGAGCTGTCGCGGCTGTCGTCGCCGATCGGGCTCGACCTCGGCGGCCGGACCCCGCAGGAGACGGCGGTGTCGATCGCGGCCGAGATCGTCGCGCTGCGCTGGGGTGGCGCCGGCGACCGGTTGAGCGAGCGGCAGGGCCCGATCCACCCCTGAGAGGACGGGCCCCGCCGCTCGCTGGCCTGAGGTTGTGCCGTGCTGATGGTCGCGGCTGGTTGCCGGCGAGGTTGCGGGCGAGGTCGCCGGCGGGTTGCCGGCGAGCTCAGGCCGCGCGGTCGTAGGCGTCGAGGTCGTGGACGATGCGGCGGACGTCGGCGTCGGAGTCGACGTGGTGGCGGAAGTCGTCGGACCAGGGGGCGGTCTGCTGGCGACGGTTGCTCCGCTCGAGCGCCCAGACGAAGAGGGCGGCGAGGATGAGCGCGGGGAGGACGGGGGCGATGTCTGCAAGGAATGTGCTCATGGCACAAGTTTGATGCCCGACCACATCCTGCCACGAGTGGCAGGACTGCCCCCCTTGCACAAAATGCTGCCAACCTGTCATCCTGCAGCAATGGCCCTGCGTTCCGTCGCCGTCGTGCTCCAGGATCCCGTCGCGCTCTTCGAGTTCGGGGTGCTGTCCGAGGTGTTCGGCATGGACCGCACCGACGACGGCGTGCCGCCGTTCGACTTCCGGGTCTGCGCCGAGGACCCCGGGACGCCGTTGACGACCGACGCGGGTGTCTCCGTCACCGCGAGCCACGGTTTGGAGGCGACCGCGGACGTCGACCTCGTCGCGATCCCGGCCAGCCCGACGGCATACACGCCGTCGGAGGCGGTGAAGCAGGTGGTGCGCGACGCGGTCGACCGGGGCGCGCACGTCCTCTCGGTCTGCTCGGGTGCGTTCACGCTTGCTGCGGCGGGGGTGCTCGACGGGCGCGAGTGCACGACGCACTGGATGCACACCGACCGGCTGGCCGCGGACTACCCGCTGGCGCGGGTCAACCCCGACGTCCTCTATGCCCACGACGGCAGTGTCATCACGAGTGCGGGCACCGCCGCAGGCATCGACGCGTGCCTGCACCTCGTGCGCAGCGAGCACGGGGGAGCGGTCGCCAACCGCATCGCCCGCCGCATGGTGGTCTCCCCGCACCGCGACGGCGGGCAGCGTCAGTTCATCGACCGGCCGGTGCCGGTCACCGAGGCCGACAGCCTGGGGCCGGTGCTGCAGTGGATGCTCGAGCACCTCGACGAGGCGCACACCGTGTCTGCGTTGGCCCGGCGGGCGGCGATGTCGTCGCGGACGTTCGCCCGGCGCTTCGTCGCCGAGACGGGCACGACGCCGCACCAGTGGGTCACCGACCAGCGGGTGCTGCGAGCGCGCGAGCTGCTCGAGGAGACCGACCTGTCCATCGAGCAGATCGCGGGTGACGTCGGGTTCGGGTCGGCCGCGCTGCTGCGCCACCACTTCTCGCAGTGCACCGGGCTCACGCCGACCGTCTTCCGGACGCGGCACCGCTCGCCGGCCTGAACCGCCTGCTTGCGTCCGCAACGCTGGTGGGCCAGGCCGTCACCTTGCCGGACGCACCACCCGCACACCTGCTTGCGTCCGCAACTGTGGGGCCCAGGGCCACCACAGCTGCGGACGCAAGGGGTCAGTGCGTCACTTCGGCGCGTTCGGCACGAGGCACATCACCGAGGTGGAGCGGTTGCCCGACCCGTCGACGGCCCAGACCTCGGCGTCGCCACGACCCTTGAGGTTCCACTCGACGGCGCCGCTGCCCGGCTTCTGGGTCGGCGTCGCGCCGTTGGCCTCGACGTACTTGATGTCGGTGTCGACACCGAACGGACCCCACGTCGTCGAGCTCCCCGAGTCCTTGACGAAGAGGTCGAGGTCGGCGTCCGGCCACACGTCGTCGGTGGCGACGAGGCGGTAGTAGCCGTCCTGGTTCTGGCCCTGCCCGCCGTTGCCCGGGGCGCCCGGCACGTGGCCGCCGGGGTTGGTCGACTCGACGCAGCGCGCGACGGGAGGCGTGGTGTCGCGCCACAGCTTCGAGACCGAGCGGCTCGTCTCGCCTCCGTTGATGGAGGCAGTCGCCGAGATGGTGTCGGTGCCGAGCGAGGCCGGCTCCTTCGGCACGGTGTAGGTGAACGTCACGACCCCGGACGCGTCGGTCTCGCAGGAGGCGGGGGCACAGGTCCCCGCGTCACCGGCGTTGGGTCCGGCCGAGACCGAGAAGTCCACCGGGTGGCCGCCGAGGTCGGAGGCCGGTCCGGTGACCGTCGCGGTCACGGTGTGCGTGTCGTCATTGCCGAGCTCGTTCGTCGCCGTCGGCGGGGTGAGCGCGAAGCCGAAGACCGAGAAGCTCTCGCAGCGCGTCACCGAACCGGTGGCCGTCGGGTCGCTCGCCGGGCCGGTGCCGGTCGCGGTCGCACACACCCCGTGCAGGCCCGGAGCGAGGTCGTTGCCGGGTGCCGTCCACGTGATGCCCGCAGGTCCGGCGGTCGGCAGGGCGGTGCTCGTCGTCGCGGTCACCGGGCTGCCGTCGAGCGTGACGGTGAGACCGGTGAGGGTCGTCGCCGTGACGTTCTTGATGACGTCCGGCAGCTTGGCCGGGTCGGGGACGGCGAAGCAGGTCGTGCCGCTCGCAGTCGCCATCTGCGCGAGCGTGCCGGCGGTGCCACCGCTGCACGAGCTGCCGCCGCCGACGGCGAACGGATAGATCGTCGCGTCACTCGAGACCGCCGTGAGGGCGGTGTTGAACGCCGCCAGCGTGCCGAGGTTCGAGACGCCGTCGGAGAGGAAGACGACGTTGACCTGCGTGCCCGAAGCCGCCTGCACGAGAGTGTTGGCGGCCTGGAGCCCGGCGGCGAAGTTCGTCCCGTCGTTGCCCACGGCCTTCGCGGTGAACTGGCCGACCCCTCCGTCGACGAGGGAGTCCACGACGGTGTTCACCTCGGCGGAGGAGGGCGAGGTGAAGCGCTGGTCGCCCGCCGCGGCCTGCATGTCGGCGGTGACGCCGTTCTCGCCGAACGCGGCGACGCCGCTCTCGAGCGCGGAGCCATCGGTGACAACGAGGTCGTTGAGGCCCTTCACCGCGACCTTCTCGCAGGTGAGGATCGACCTGCTCGCGTCACACGCCTGGCTCGTGCTGAACGACAGGTCCACGACATAGATCCAGCTCGTGCTCGGTGCGCCGGTCGCGATGCTGGCGGTACCCGACAGGGGCACGTCGACGGTGCCCGCGCCCTCCGGCACGAGGAACGAGTCGCCGTCGACCGGCGACGTGACTCCCACGGCGAGCGCGGCGCCGTTGGGGAGGCTCCCCGACGACGACCCCGCCACGGCCGTGGGCACGACGAGAGCGGCGACCGCGAGTGCGGCGCCGCCCGTGAGACAGGCGCGTCGGCGCGCCTGAGCTGGTGAGCTCATGATGTTTCCCCTCCTGTGTCGGGCGACCGCTGCCCGTCCCCCGACGAGCGGCATGGCGGTCGCTGACGGGAAGGAGGGCGACGCGCCCTCGTAGATACACGGCATACGAGGCCTGTCGTCCGAGCCCGTATGCCGTTCGCCCATCTTCACGAGATCTCCACAGGTCGTGCCCACGCGCGATGCAGGAAGACTCCTACTGTCGGTGCCATGACAGGAACAGGTGAGGGGACCGTCGGCGCGGCGAAGGCGACGGTGCTCGTCGTCGAGGACGAGCCGACGATCAACCAGGCCGTCACCGACCGTCTGCGCGCCGAGGGCTACGCCGTGCACCAGGCCCACGACGGCCCGGGTGCCGTCGAGGCGTTCGGCGAGCACGCCCCCGACGTCGTCGTCCTCGACGTCATGCTGCCCGGGTTCGACGGCCTCGAGGTGTGCCGCCGCATCCAGGCGATCCGCCCGGTCCCCGTCCTCATGCTCACGGCCCGCGACGACGAGACCGACATCCTCGTCGGGCTGGGCGTCGGCGCCGACGACTACGTCACCAAGCCGTTCCGCATGCGCGAGGTCGTCGCCCGCACCCACGCCCTGCTGCGCCGGGTCGAGCGCGCCGCCGAGCTCGCGTCCGTTCCCGCGCCGACGACCGTTCTCGGCGCCGTGAGCATCGACGGGCCCGCGCGCCGGGTCACCGTCGACGGCGCCGAGGTCCACCTCACGCCGCTCGAGTTCGACCTGCTCGCCGCGCTCGCCGCCAACCCGGGCGCGGTGCGCTCGCGCGAGCAGCTGATGAGCGAGGTCTGGGGCTGGTCCGACGCTTCCGGCACCCGCACCCTCGACAGCCACGTGAAGTCGCTGCGCGCCAAGATCGGCGCCACCCGCGTCCGCACCGTCCACGGCGTCGGTTACGCCCTGGAGACGACGTGAACCCCGACGAGCCGCTGCAGGGTGTCGGCTCGATCAAGGTCAAGCTCGGCGTTCTCGTCGGTGCCAGCTGCGTCTTCGCCGCGCTCTTCGCGACGATCGGCGACCGCGCGGGAATTCCGTTGTGGCTCACCCTTCCTGTGACGGTCGCGGCCGCCTTGGCGGTGGTGCAGTGGCTCGCCCGCGGCATGACAGCGCCGCTGCGCGAGATGACCTCGGCGGCGAGCCGGATGGCGGCGGGGGACTACGCGCAACGAGTCTCGACCGCGTCGACCGACGAGGTCGGCCAGCTGGCCCGCGCCTTCAACGCCATGTCGTCGGACCTCGCCTCCGCCGACTCCCAGCGCCGCCAGCTCATCGCGACCGTGTCGCACGAGCTCCGCACGCCGCTCACGGCGCAGCGCGCGCTCCTCGAGAACCTCGTCGACGGGGTCGTTCAGCCGGACGATGCAGCGCTCAGGGGTGCGCTGACCCAGTCCGAACGCCTGAGCGACCTCGTCGGCGACCTCCTCGACCTCTCGCGCATCGACGCGGGCGTCGCACCGCTGCGGCTCGAGGAGGTCGGTCTGGGGGAGTTGCTGCGTGGCGCCGTCGCCGAGGCGGAGCTCGGCTCCCGCTCCGTGAAGCACGTATGCCGTGTCGTCCCCGAAGACCTCACCGTCACCGCCGACCCCGCCCGCCTCGCGCAGCTCGTCGCGAACCTCCTCGACAACGCCGCCCGGCACAGCCCGCCGTACGGCGAGATCCGGCTCACCGCAGCGGCGCTCGACGACGACTCGTGGTCACTCGAGGTCGTCGACGACGGCCCCGGCATCCCTGCCGACAAGGCCGCGAGCGTCTTTAGCCGCTACGGCACCGGCGACGACTCCGGCGGCGGCACGGGCCTCGGCCTCGCCATCGCCGCCTGGGTGTGCGAGCTGCACGGGGGCTCGGTCTCCGTCCTTCCCACCCCGCCGGGCGGCAGGGGAGCGCGACTGCGCGCGGTGCTGCCCCGGCATACCCGATCCCGGATGCGCGAGGCGAGCCTGCCGACCGCCCGACCGACCTCGGAGGTCACCATGACGACGACTCCCGCCCAGCCGCCGGCGCAACCGGCGCGACCCACACCACCCACTGCGTCCGGGGCCGGCGCCGTTGGTGCCCCCGGTGCCCCTGGTGCCGGCGGCACGACGGTGGCCAAGCCCGGGCCGCCGCCGTTCACTGACCAGCTCTTCGGCAGGTTCTGGCCCGAGTCGGGTCTCGGCCCTCAGCCGGCGCTGCTCATCGGCGCTCTGCTCATCGGTCTGCTCGCGTCGATCCTGCTGCCGGACAGGCGGATCGGACTGGCTGCCGGTCTCGTGACGTTCGCGGCGGCAGCGCTCATCCTCTGGCCGTCGCAGAGCAGGCGCACTCCGTGGAGCATCGCGTGCGTCGCGGTCGGGGTCGGTCTCACCTCGATGACGTTCATCCGGGCGACCGAGTGGATCGCCGTCCTGTCGGTGCTGCTCGCGGCCCTGCTGCTCGCGGCGACGGTGACGCGGGCCCGCTCGTTCGTGAGCATCCCGCTGTCCGCGATCTCGTGGGTGCTCGCCGGGCTGCGCGGCCTGCCGCTGCTCGGTCGCACCTTCACCGCGACGAGCCGGACGCCGCTGCTGTGGCCGGTGCTGCGGACCGTCGCGATCGCGGCGGTCGGGCTCGTCCTCTTCGGTGGGCTCTTCGCCTCCGGTGACGCGATCTTCGGGTCGTGGGCGCAGTCGCTCATCCCCGACCTGCGGTGGGACTCGATCATCGCCCGCATCTTCGTCTTCGTCTTCGTCTTCGTCGCCGGGATCGCGCTGGCCGGCGCCTACCTCTCGCTCAACCCGCCGCGCATCGCCGACCTCGACGTGCCGCGCGGCGCGCCGGTGCGGCACCGGTGGGAATGGCTCGTGCCGCTCGGTGTCGTCATCGCCCTCTTCGCGCTCTTCCTCGTCGCGCAGGCGGCCGCGATGTGGGGCGGGCACGGCTACCTGCGCCGCACGACAGGTCTCTCGTATGCCGAGTACGTCCACCAGGGCTTCGGCCAGCTCACCACCGCGACGTTCCTCACCCTCGTCGTCGTCGGCATCGCGACCCGCAAGGCCGCGCAGGAGACGGCCTCGGACCGGCTGGCGCTGCGGGTCTCGCTGCTCGCGCTGTGCACCCTCACCCTCGCCGTCGTGGGTTCCGCGCTCTACCGGATGTCGCTCTACCAGGAGGCCTACGGCTACACAGTGCTCCGCGTCTTCGTCGACGGCTTCGAGCTCTGGCTCGGGCTGATCGTCGCCTTCATGATGGTCGCGATCGTGCGGCTCAAGGGCACGTGGGTGCCGCGGGCCGCGCTGCTCTCGGGGGCGCTCTTCTTCCTCGGCTTCGGGCTTCTGAACCCCGACGCCTGGGTCGCGACCCGCAACATCGAGCGGTTCGCCGCGACGGGCGAGCTCGACACCTACTACCTCGCCGGGCTCGGTGTCGACGCGACGCCGGCGATCCTCGAGGGGCTCGATGACAAGCAGGCCGCGTGCGTCGTCACGTGGCACATGGAGAAGAGCGACGACCGCAGCGACGACCTCCTCGAGTGGAACCTCGGTCGCGACCGCGCCTTCGACGCAGCCAAGGGTCGCGACCTCACGGTCGACCCGTCATTCTGCGCCACCTTCGGAGAGGGCTTCGTCCCCACCGGCACCCGCTCCGAAGTCTTCGACTGACCCCGGCCGACCCCGACGTATTGCGCAGGAGCGACGGTTTCTGGTGCTCACGGCACCGGATTTCGTCGCTCCTGCGCAATCAGTCGCCAGGTGGGGGAGCGAGTGATGAGTGACAGCGGCGCGCGGTGGTGGGCGCGGGGCACACTGCGCGTGGGAAGGCATACTCGGCGCATGTCCTCCCACGCCCTCGGCTCGACGACGGTGCTCGTTCTCAACGGGCCCAACCTCAACCTGCTCGGCGAGCGCGAGCCGGAGATCTACGGCAGCGACACGCTCGACGACGTCGAGGAGCTGTGCCAAGGGGCGTGCGACGCAGCCGGTCTGACGCTCGACTTCCGCCAGACCAACTCCGAGGGCACCCTCATCGACTGGGTCCAGGAGGGGCGGCGCGGCATCGCGGGCATGGTCGTCAACGCGGCCGGCTACACGCACACCTCGGTCGCCCTGCGCGACGCACTCTCGGCGGTGACGGTCCCGAAGGTCGAGGTGCACATCAGCGACATCGCGAAGCGGGAGGAGTTCCGGCACGTCTCCTACCTCACCGACGTCACCGACCACCACGTCATCGGGCACGGTGTGTCGGGCTACGTGGAGGCCATCGTGTGGGTGGCGGCGCAGCGGTGACCGACCTCCCGGCCCGGTGGCGCAGCAAGGAGTGGCGTGCCGAGCTGGCTCGCTGGCTCCTACCCGCGATCGAGGCGACCGGCCGGCAGGTAACGGGACCGCTCGTCCAGGAACGTGTCCGGTTCTGGTCGACGGTGCTCACGGTCGAGACCGACCGCGGCAAGGTCTGGGTCAAGGAGAACGCGCCGTCGCAGGCGTTCGAGGCGGCGCTGGTCCGGGTCGTCGAGGAGGTCGTGCCGGGCACCGTCGCGCCGATCGTCGCCGTCGAGCCCGACCGTGGATGGCTCGCCACTGCCGACCTCGGTCAGCCCATGTGGCACGGCGAGACGATGCCGCCGCTGGAGAGCTGGGTGGCGACGGCCGGGCAGTACGCCAGGGCGCAGCGCGACCTCGCTGACCACGAGGACCGGCTCCTCGCGACGGGCCTGAGCCGGTTCCCGAGCAGCCCGGACCGGGTTGTCGCGTGGTGTGAGGCGCTGCTGTCGAGCCTGCTCACCCTGCCTGCCGACGACCCTCGACGCCCTACGGCTGAGGAGGCCGAGCAGGTCCGCGACGGACGGGGTCGGGTCGAGGAGGCCGCCGCCACGCTCGAGGGCAGCGGCGTTCCCCACTCGCTCCAGCACAACGACCTGCACCTCGGCAACGCCTTCCCCCTCAGCGACGGCGCCGCGATCATCGACCTCGGTGACGCACTCTGGGCGCACCCGCTCACGGTCGCCCGCATCCCGCTGTGGATCCTGCGCAGCCGCGGCGACCTCGAGCCCGACCACCCGGACCTGCGAGCGGTCGAGGACGCCTTCCTCGAGCCGTGGTCCGACGTGCGCGACGTCGAGTCACTGCGGGCGCTCCTGCCCGCGGCCGACCGCATATCGTGCCTGCACCGCGCCGAGTCTTGGCGACGGCTCATCGCCGATGTGCCGTTCGAGGTCGTCGACGAGCCCTTCCAGCGCTCGGTCACCCAGTGGCTCGTGGACGCGACAGCACCCGACCCCTACGCGTCGGCCATAGCCCGGTGAGATCCCGCGCCTCCTCCCGCATGAGGCGCCCAGGAGTTACGTTGGCCCCACGCCGGAGGGGCCGGCGGCAGGGGAGGCAGTCGTGAAGTACCTCATCGTCGGCATCATCATCGTCATCGCGCTGCTCGTCATCGTGCTCAACCGGCGAGGAGCGACGAACCTCGGCAGCAACGGTTCGACGGACACCGAGGCCGGCGCGCTCGGACAGCAGACGCACCACAACCACCCCGGCAGTGGCGGCACCGGCGCCCCCTGACGCCAACCCGACCGGCGGCTACCCCTGGCGCACGATCTGCTGCAGCGTCCAGCGGTTGCCGTCGGGGTCGGAGAAGGTGACGAACCGGCCCCACGCCTGCTCGTCCACGTCGCTCGCCTCAACACCGGCGTCGAGCAGCGCCGCCCGCGTCGCGTCGGCGTCGTCGATGACGACCTGCACGTTGCGCATCGACCCCGGCTCGTCCTCGGAGATCCCCTCCCCGAACGCGATCGAGCACGCCGACCCCGGCGGCGTGACCTGGACGAACCGAAGCCCCGGCTGCACGGTGTAGTCGTGGTCGACGTTCCACCCCAGCTTGCCCTCGTAGAACTCCTTCGCCCGGTCCGCGTCCGAGACGGGCACGAAGATGAGCTCGATGCGGTAGTCCATGCTGCTCCCCTGTCGACGGTCCCGGACAGCGTCGTCCGAGCGCTGGAGCCGACGCTAGACCTGCCCACCGACAGCCGCCACCGCACCACAACCAGGGCTTCGTGACTTCCGGGTACTTACTAGGACGTCCTACTATTTCTCCCATGACACAGACGTCGCCCGAGCTGCACGTGCCCACGAACCCGGTGCGCATCGTCACCGCCTCCAGCCTGTTCGACGGACACGACGCGTCGATCAACATCATGCGGCGGATCATGCAGAGCCAGGGCGCCGAGGTCATCCACCTTGGGCACAACCGCTCCGTCCAGGAGGTGGTCGACGCGGCGATCGAGGAGGACGTCCAGGGCGTCGCCGTGAGCTCCTACCAAGGCGGCCACGTCGAGTACTTCGAGTACCTCGTCCAGCTCCTCCGTGAGGCCGGCGCCGGCCACGTCAAGGTGGTCGGCGGCGGCGGCGGTGTCATCGTCGCCGACGAGATCGCACGGCTGCGCGAGGCGGGCGTGACGATCTTCAGCCCCGAGGACGGCCAGCGCCTCGGCCTCGTCGGGATGATCAACACCGTCATCGAGGACTGCGACACCGACCTGTATGCCGTCCGCTCGGCCGACATGGCGGCCGTCCTCTCGGGCGACCGGGCCGCCGTCGCCCGCGCCATCACCGGCGCCGAGACCAACAAGCTCTCCGACGAGGACCGCGCCGAGCTCACGCGCGCCGCCGAGGGCCGCCACGTCCCCGTCGTCGGCATCACCGGCACCGGCGGCTCCGGCAAGTCCAGCCTCACCGACGAGCTCGTCCGCCGCCTGCGCGTCGACCAGCAGGACAAGCTCCGCGTGGCCGTCGTCGCCGTCGACCCGACCCGTCGCCGCGGTGGTGGCGCGCTGCTCGGCGACCGCATCCGGATGAACTCGCTCGACGGCGACCGCATCTTCTTCCGCTCGCTCGCGACCCGCGGCGGCCGCGAGGTGCCCGAAGCGCTCGAGGACGTCATCACGATCCTCAAGGCCGCGGCATACGACCTCATCGTCATCGAGACGCCCGGCATCGGTCAGGGCGACGCCGCGATCGTGCCGTTCGCCGACGTCTCGATGTACGTCATGACGCCCGAGTTCGGCGCGCAGAGCCAGCTCGAGAAGATCGACATGCTCGACTTCGCCGACCTCGTCGCCATCAACAAGTTCGAGCGGCGTGGCGCCATGGACGCGCTGCGCGACGTCGGCCGCCAGCTCGTCCGCAACCGCAACGCCTTCGGCAAGAAGCCCGAGGACATGCCGGTCTTCGGCACCTCCGCCGCGACGTTCAACGACGACGGCGTCACCGCGCTCTACCAGGAGCTGCGCGGCCTGCTCTCCGAGAAGGGCCTCGAGTTCTCCGAGGGCGTCCTGCCGCCGGTCTCCGTGCGGCACTCGTCCGTGCTGCGCCAGATTGTGCCGGCCGCGCGGGTCAGGTACCTCTCCGAGATCACCGACACCATCCGTGCGTACCACTCGCAGACCGAGGCGTATGCCGCCCACGCCCGTCGCGTGCAGCGGCTCGAGTTCGTGGACGACGAGCTCGCTGCGGCGGGTCACGAGGACCACGCGGTCGACCAGCTCCTCATCGAGGCGCGGAAGGCGCTGCCGACCGAGGTGGGCGAGGCGATCGAGAAATGGCCCGCGACCGTCGAGGCGTATGCCGGTGACGAGCAGGTCGTGCGCATCCGCGACAAGGAGCTGCACACCTCGTTGGTCAAGGAGTCGCTGTCCGGCAACAAGATCCGCCGCGTCGCGGTGCCGAAGTTCGCCGACCACGGTGACCTCGTGTCGTTCCTGCGCCGCGAGAACCTGCCCGGCTTCTTCCCGTTCACCGCGGGCGTCTTCCCCTTCAAGCGCGACAACGAGGACCCGGCGCGCATGTTCGCCGGCGAGGGCGACCCGTTCCGGACGAACCGCCGGTTCAAGCTGCTGTCCGAGGGGCAGCCGGCGACGCGGCTGTCGACGGCGTTCGACTCGGTGACGCTCTACGGCCGCGACCCCGACCCGCGCCCCGACATCTACGGCAAGGTCGGCACCTCCGGTGTCTCGATCGCGACGCTTGACGACATGAAGGCTCTCTACGACGGGTTCGACCTCACGTCACCGTCGACGAGCGTCTCGATGACGATCAACGGCCCGGCGCCGACGATCCTCGCGTTCTTCCTCAACACGGTCATCGACGGTGAGATGGCGAAGTTCGCCGAGCGCGAGGGGCGCGAGCCCAACGCGGAGGAGGCGGCCGGCATACGGGCGTTTGCCCTTGCGTCGGTGCGCGGCACGGTGCAGGCCGACATCCTCAAGGAGGACCAGGGGCAGAACACGTGCCTGTTCTCGACCGAGTTCTCGCTGCGGATGATGGCCGACATCCAGGAGTGGTTCATCGAGCAGCAGGTGCGCAACTTCTACTCGGTCTCGATCTCGGGCTACCACATCGCCGAGGCCGGGGCGAACCCCATCAGCCAGCTCGCGTTCACCCTGGCGAACGGGTTCACATATGTCGAGGCGTACCTCGCGCGCGGCATGGACATCAACGACTTCGCGCCGAACCTGTCGTTCTTCTTCAGCAACGGCATGGATCCGGAGTACTCGGTCATCGGTCGGGTGGCTCGCCGGATCTGGGCGGTCGCGATGCGCGAGAAGTATGGGGCGAACGAGCGGTCGCAGAAGCTGAAGTACCACGTGCAGACGTCGGGTCGCTCCCTGCACGCGCAGGAGATGGACTTCAACGACATCCGCACGACACTGCAGGCACTCATCGCGATCTACGACAACGCGAACTCCTTGCACACCAACGCTTTCGACGAGGCGGTGACGACCCCGGGTCCGGACTCGGTGCGTCGCGCGCTGGCGATCCAGATGATCATCAACCGTGAGTGGGGGCTCGCGATGAACGAGAACCCGCTGCAGGGGTCGTACGTCATCGACGAGCTCACCGACATGGTCGAGGCGGCGGTGCTGGCGGAGTTCGACCGGATCTCGGAGCGCGGGGGAGTGCTCGGGGCCATGGAGACGGGCTACCAGCGCGGCAAGATCCAGGACGAGTCGATGCTCTATGAGCACCGCAAGCACGACGGGTCGCTGCCGATCATCGGGGTGAACACCTTCCGCAAGCCCGACGCCGAGGGTGGCACGCCGCAGCACGTCGAGCTGGCTCGCGCGTCCGAGTCCGAGAAGGAGTCGCAGCTAGCCCGGGTGCGTGCGTATCGGGAGGCGCACTCGGTGGAGGCCGAGGAGGCGCTGGGTCGGCTGCGTGAGGCGGCGATGTCAGGGGACAACGTGTTCGCTGTGCTGATGGATGCGGCGCGGGTGTGTACGCTCCAGCAGGTGACCGACGCCTTCTTCGAGGTGGGTGGCCAGTACCGCCGCAACGTCTGATGCCCTATGAGCGCGCACGCAGCGCACGCACGACGCCAGCGCTCGTGCGTGTCAACCAAACTTGACGCCGGTAGAACTTGCGCACGAGGCGGGTAGGCTGTGACCGACTCAGTCCTTCGGACTGTGCTTCGCTGAGTCGGTCACAGCCTACCCGCCTCGTCAAGTTTGGTTGACACGCACGAGCGCCCGTGGCATGATCCGTATCGGAAAAGGTCGTTCGCCCCTCCTGATGCATGGAGAGTGGCCCGCGATCGGAGGCCCTCCAGTTTACTGGGGGCCTCTTTCCGTTTTGTAATAGTGTTCACTCGTGCTCCTATTTGATCCTGCCATCCAATCGAGCGTGGCCAGTACAAACAGCGGGGAACCCCCGCGCTTCCTAATCGAGGCGTGTGCGGAGCTGCTTGATCCCGCAGCTCACTTCGATCGCACGGGAAACGCTCGCATCACGCCAGCAGCCGCCGTGGGTGAGCTTCTGGATGCCTGCGCGGGTTTCATTGAGAGCGAGACCCATGGCTTCGCGCCGCTGTTGGACGCAATCGAGCGCGCCATGCGCACTTGCATGAGAAATGAAATCCTCTTAGAGGAGTTTCCGACTGCTTTCGCACCGTTCTCCGCGCACTTAACCACCCTCACGACGGGGATCTCAGGTCTCGGCTCCAGTACGCAGGCCAAACGCGCCTACCTCTCTGCTCGGATCACAGCCTTGGTGGCTCAAGTCAAAGCATTCGAACTGATTGTTAACGACACTGGGGCGGGCTATCGCGAAGCATTGGTAATGCGACTCTCGGCGGCGGTAGCTGCCCAAGGTCCATTCACGACGTCAGATGCAAGGAAGCTCCAGTCGCTCGCCACACACATGTGTGCATTTCTGCTAACGCAAGGTAGGTCCGGTGTCGCAAGTGCCAAGTTGATCGCTCGGGCTCTGGGATCCGCAAACACTCCCCAATTGGCGGCCGTGGCCCTCGGGCGATTCTTGTCCTCCGACCGTGTGGAGTTCCGGGTTGCCGTTGTAATTGATGGCGTGGGGTTAGTTCTGAACGCAAACAACAATGGGTTGAAGCCTTTGGTAAAAGGCAGGAGAATCAGTTGGGGACAAGATGGGGACGGGTGCGAACACCATGGCGCAGATACCGAACTTGCACGCTTCTGCCTGCGACACTGGCACCTAGAGTCAGTGGAGGAGTCGCTGAAGGGTGCGAGGGCCTCATCCTCCGTTTTTACCGTCTCGGTCCAGGCCTGGGATCCGGAGAGCGCCAGGCATGCCGCTTTGAACATTGCGGACTCGGTCGTTGACCTACTCAACGCCGAGCATCGAGCCACGAGTTTCGGTGTTAAGCGAAAGGTCTTGGTGTGGCGGGTGGGTAGCGCCAAGTCCGAGTATCTGGCTGGCCGTGCGAATTTCGTAGCCAAGGGTCGATTGATGGATATCTCACGATCACCCTCGGTGTCCCGCTCCCTACGCTTTGCAACCAAAGCTTCCATGGAGAGAGCTGGAACCTTAAAGGTCTTCTTTTCCTGGGTAGCCCTCGAGTACCTAGCTCGCGAGGGCCGAGACAAGCCGCAGAATATCGTTGTCGAAAAAGTTCCAAAGATTATTGCGTTGGTGGCAGTCAAACAACAGGTATATCGCTCTTGGGCGCTCTATACGAAGTCAGTTGGAGCGTCGCAAAAGGTGCGAGATGCCGTCGAAGCAGGTCGGGGTAAAGGCTCCGTTGATGCCCGCATCTGGTGCAACATTCTCACGTCCACTCGGTCAGACCTAGGCGGGGTTGATGCGGAAGTCGTGCGCGAGTACGTCAGGAGTTCCGCTCAGTTTTCTCCATATGTGTTATTTCGTTTGCGCAGCACCCGCGAGTTGTTGAGCAACGGAGAGAGATTGGCGACGTTTTGCGCTGAGGTAGAGGAGCTTGCGAGGTTCAATCTGCAGCGAATGCGCTATGTCAGAAACCAGACGGCGCACTCCGCAGAGATCGAGCATGCCGCCGAATCCCAGCTCTCGGTCGTGGCCCTACTGGCTCTGGATGCAACGTTCGAGTCGGTCCCGAAGTGGCACTCAATAGCCACTGTAGAAGCGTTAGACCGACTTCATGCTAGATATCGCAATTCCCTGGCAGACTGGAGACGGTCCTCGCGAGGGCGGCAGAAGCCCAACCTACAGATCGAGCTCATACTTCGCCCCTGATATCTCACATCAATCCGGCTCTCAATTTTTTAGCGTAGCTACTAGTTCTTGAATCGCGCTAGCTTTGAAGACGACGCCAATGTCCAAGAGTTGTTCGATGTGGGGTCCAACCGAGACCTTGACTAAGTCCCGCTGGAGATATGAGGAAGCGACAATCCCGACAAGAAGTACCTTGGGGCCGGACCCGAGGGTAATGTTCCCCCACTTATCCGGGGACGATGCCGGCCGCACTAGAAATACGGGGCTGCCGCTTGATCCAGGAAAGACTGAGGCGTCAATGAGGAAGACGGGCTTGCCTTCGTAATCGACTTTGAATGGTGTTGCGCTATGCCCTCGTCTCGCAATTGGGAGGCCGGACGTGGAGTCGTAAAGGCCGCTTGGATACCCAATGAACGTTACTGGTTCTATCGAGTCAAAATCGTCCAAGGAGGAGGGTGTTGCGACCAACGAATCATCGATCGATCGCCAAAAGGCCTCTGTCTGTGACGGGCCAAGAGCGAATGTCAAATCGGCAAGAGCAATGTCGACGGCGGGGTCCGGGTGCCCAATGAAATGGCCGGTCGCGGGCGCTAGTGTGATATCGAATCTGGTCCCCAAGTTGGCCTCACCATCAGGCCCACGTCCAATCATGTGGAGCGTCGCCTGGGACGCACCCTCCACGACATGCTTATTGGTTACTACGTACAAGCGGTTTGCTGTGTTGTAGAAGAAGCCAGTTCCCTGTGAAAGTTCCTGTCCGGCTGCGTTCTCAGCACTAATTCGAACCGTGCTAAAGAGCAGCATCTCAGTTGCGGTAGTTGGTTTCATGACGGCTACGCTACATGTATGTGGGACGTTGCATTCGAGGCAACCCGAGGTACGTTTATGAAGATTCGGGACGCTAGGAATGCGGCAGCCGGATGGCTCGCGATGCGATGCCGAGCGCGAGGTCGAGGCGGGGGAGCTGTTCGGGGTCGTAGCGGACTGCTGGCATTGAGATGGATAGGCCGGCCACTGCAACCCCGTTGGAGTCGCGGACCGCTCGGCCGACTGCCACGACGCCCTTCTCGGAGAGGCCGCGGTTCACTGCCAGCCCCCGCGACCGGATGCGGGCCAACGTCCGCAGCAACCGCGGGACGTCGGGGCGCTCGCTTTCGCGGCCGGCATACCGGTCCGGGGAGTACAGCTCCTCCACCTCGGCATCACTCATCTCGGCCAGCAGGATCTGCCCGCCAGTGACCCGATGAGCCGGGAACACCATCCCCTCACGTGACCCCACCCGCAGCGCCTGGGGTGACTCCACCGACGCGATGAACCGCGCCGTGTCACCCGTCCGGATCGTCAGGTTCACCGTCTCGCCGACCAGCGCCACCAAGTCCTGCATCGGCCCCAACGCCGCCGCCCGCAGCGCCGATGTCTCCGACGGCGAGTTCCCCGCCAACTCCAGCACCGGCCCTGCTCGATACCCACGGTCTGCGTTCTGCACCGCGAAGTCGCGATAGACGAGCATCGCCAGCAGCCGGTGAGCCGTCGACCGCGCGACACCCAAACGTGAAGCCGCCTCCGCCACCGTCAGCCCGCCCTCGAGCTGCAACCACGTCGCAAGGCGCAGCGCATGGTCGACGGAGGTCACGGCATACGTGGGTTTGGTCTTGAGCTCACGCGCGTTCACGACAACCAGTCAAGCACACACTATTCTGCTAGCCAGAATTCACTGTTCCGCTCCACCGAACGACCGCCACTCTCAAACGCATGGCAACGACGCCCACCCCCACCGCACAGCCCACCCGGGTCCGCCCGGCCTGGCTCGTGATCCTGCTCTGCTGGCTCATCGTGGTCTTCGACGGCTACGACCTCATCGTCTACGGGACGACACTTCCCTCGATCCTCGCCGAGCCCGGATGGGGCCTCACCGCCACCAGCGCCGGCCTGATCGGGAGCCTCGCCTTCCTCGGGATGCTCGTCGGGGCCCTGGCCGCCGGCCGCCTCGCCGATGCGCTCGGCCGCCGCCGCACGATCCTCTGGTGCACGCTGTGGTTCTCGCTCTTCACCGCCCTCTGCTACGTCGCCCCCAACGCCGAGACCTTCGGCGCCTTCCGCTTCATCGCCGGCCTCGGCCTCGGCGGTCTCGTGCCCAGCGCCAACGCCCTCACCTCCGAGTTCGTCTCGGTCCGCACCCGCTCCGCCGTCGCGACGATCATGATGTCCGGCGTCCCGGTCGGCGGCACCATCGCCGCGCTCGTCGGTCGTGAGGTCATCCCCGCGCACGGCTGGCGCCCCATGTATGCCGTGGCGTTCGTCGGCGTCGTCATCCTCCTGCCGCTGTGCTGGCGCTACCTGCCGGAGTCGCCAACGTGGCTGCGGTCGCGTGGCCGCCTCGACGAGGCTGCTGCCGTCGACGCACTGCACGGCATCGACACCTCCGGCGTCCCCACCGAGAAGCCCGAGCACGAGGGCATCAGGGGCATCCTGCGCGGACCCTGGCTCGTCGCCACCGTGCTCTTCTCGCTGGCGACCGTCGCCACCCTCTTCGCCTGGTACGGCCTCGGCACCTGGCTGCCCAAGCTCATGGGCAGTGACGACCGCTTCGACCTCGGCAACCCGCTGAACTTCCTCATCGCCCTCAACGTCGGCGCGGTCCTCGGCTCCGTCGTCACGGCCTGGGCGGGCATGCGGTTCGGCCCGCTGCGCAGCGCGATCGGCGCGGCGATCCTCGCCGCCGCCGGACTCGCGTTCCTCCTGACCTACCCGTCGGAGGTCACCCCGATCTATGCCGCGCTCATCCTCGCCGGCGTCGGCACCCACGGCACCCAGTGCCTCATCATCGCCGCCGTCGCGAGCCACTACCCGCAGCAGACCCGCGGCACCTCGCTCGGCTTCGTCCTCGGCCTCGGCCGGATCGGTGCCGTCGCCGCGCCCTACATCGGCGGCTCGCTCCTCGACGCCGGTCTGGGAGTCGGCAGCAACTTCGTCGCCTTCTCGCTGGCCGCGGCGCTGGCCGCCGTGCTCCTCGTCGTCACTGCCGTGGTCACCACCCGGGGCCGCGACCGCCAGCCCCGGGCCGCAGTCGACGCCCCCGCAGAGCCCGCCCTCGCCGGCGCGTGCTGACCTGCGAACCCAGCCGACCGGCATACCGAAGGAAAGGACACCGCCATGACCGACATCGTCGACCGCCCCACGGTCACGTCCCCCGTCTCCATCATCGCCGAGGACGCCCCCGGCCAGCCGAAGGTCACCCCCGAGCTCGAGGACCTCTACCGCGGCTTCGAGAAGGAGCTGCTCGTCCCGCTTTGGACCGAGATCGGCGACCTCATGCCGCACGAGCCCAAGTCCAAGGCGCAGCCGCACCTCTGGGAGTGGGCCACGCTCATCGAGCTCGCCGGCAAGGCGGGGGACATCGTCCCCGTCGGTCGCGGTGGTGAGCGCCGCGCGATCGCGCTCGCCAACCCCAGCCTCGGCGGCCGCCCCTATGCGAGCCCGACGCTGTGGGCCGCGATCCAGTACCTCAACGCCGGTGAGGACGCTCCCGAGCACCGCCACACCCAGAACGCGTTCCGTTTCGTCGTCGAGGGCGAGGGCGTCTGGACCGTCGTCGAGGGCGACCCGGTGCCGATGCGCCGCGGCGACTTCCTCCCGCAGGCCGGCATGAACTGGCACGCCCACCACAACCAGGCGACGACGCCGATGGCATGGATCGACGGCCTCGACATCCCGTTCCAGTTCGACATCGAGAGCCAGTTCTTCGACTTCGGCCGCGAGGCGATCAGCGATACCGAGCGCATCTCCCCGGAGCGATCGCGGTCGCAGCGGCTCTGGGGCCACCCCGGTCTCGCGCCCGTCTCCCAGCTCGGCGCCACCGCGGGGAGCCCGCTGCTCGCCTACCGCTGGGAGGACACCGACCGCGCCCTCGCCGACCAGCTCGCCCTCGAACGCGAGGGGTATGCCGGCGTGGTCGAACCGGGTCACGCCCTCGTGCGCTTCACGAACCCCACGACTGCCGGCGACGTCCTCCCGACGATCCGCACGCAGTTCCACCGCGTCGCCAGCGCCGTCGAGACCGCGCCCCGCCGAGAAACCGGCTCGTCGGTGTACCAGGTGTTCGACGGCTCCGGCCGCGTCACCGTCGGCTCGTTCTCGTGGTCGGTCACCCGCGGCGACCTCTTCGTCGTGCCGTCGTGGCAGCCGTTCTCCGTCGTCTCCGAGGCGTCTGGGTCCGACTCCGACTCGGGCGCGCTCGACCTCTTCCAGTTCTCCGACGCTCCGATCTTCGAGCGTCTCCACCTCCACCGCACCTCCGTCGAAGGAACCTCCCGATGAAGCTCGCCACCCTCCGCCTGCCGAACGACCGCGGCACCACCGCAGTCCGGGTCGACGACGACGCCTACGTCGAGATCGGCGCCGCCGACGTCGGTGAGCTGCTCGCGATGCCCGACTGGCGCGAGGTCGTCGACGCCGCCGACGGGCCCCGCCACTCACTCGACGCCGAGCTCGCCCAGCTCGTCGAGCGTCCCGGCAAGGTCGTCTGCGTCGGCCTCAACTACCGCACCCACATCCTCGAGATGGGCCGCGACCTGCCCGAGCACCCGACGCTCTTCAGCAAGTTCGCCGACGCCCTCGTCGGACCGACCGACGACATCGTCCGCCCCGCCGAGACCGAGGAGTTCGACTGGGAGGCCGAGCTCGCCGTCGTCATCGGCTCCGCGGTCCGTCGCGCCCGCGGTGCCGAGGCCGAGGCCGCCATCGCCGGCTTCACCGTCCTCAACGACGTCACCGCCCGCGACTGGCAGTTCCGCACCCGCGAGTGGCTCCAGGGCAAGAACTGGGACTCGACCACCCCCATCGGCCCGGTCCTCGTCACTCCCGACGAGCTGCCCGGCGGCGTCCGCCCCGACCTCGCCATCTCGCTCACCGTCGACGACGAGGTCATGCAGAAGGACTCCACCGCCGACCTCCTCTTCGACCCCGTCGCCCTCGTCGAGTACGTCTCGACGATGATCCGCCTCAACCCCGGCGACGTCATCGCCACCGGCACGCCCGGGGGAGTGGGCCACGCCCGCAAGCCCGCCCGCTACCTCACCGGCGGCGAGACCGTCGTCACCGAGATCGAGGGCATCGGCCGGCTCGTCAACCGGGTCGTCCGCGAGGACGCCTGACATGAGCCATTCCCTGGAGGCGTCCCGCGCCTGGGTCGACGAAGGGACCGCCCTATGCCGCAAAGCGATCGGCGACCTCGACGAGACAAGCGTCCGTATGCCGTCCGCCCTCGTCGGGTGGTCCCGCGCCCACGTCGTCGCTCACCTCGCGGCGAACGCCGACGCGGTCGGCAACCTCGTCACCTGGGCTCGCACGGCCGTCGAGACCCCGATGTACTCGTCGGCGCAGCAGCGTGCCGAGGACATCGAGGCCGGTTCCACGCGTTCGCTCGACGACCTCCGGGAGTGGTTCGACGCCTCTGCCGACCGGCTCGCCGCCGCGATGGACGGGCTCACCGCGGACCAGTGGCAGGCGCAGGTCCGCACCGCCCAGGGACGGACCGTCCCCGCGAGCGAGACTCCGTGGATGCGGGCCCGCGAGGTCATGGTCCACGCCGTCGACCTCGCCACCGGCATCACCTTCGCCGACCTGCCGGACGACTTCCTGCAGGCCCTCCAGGCCGACATCCGCACCAAGCGCGGTCCCGCCGCCGTCCCCGAGGTGAGCGGACTGCTCGCCGAGGTCACGGCATACCTTGCGGGTCGTCCTTTCTCCGACGTCGTGACCCACGACGGACACCCGGCCCCGGCACTGCCGCCCTGGCTCTGAACGACCACGCACATAGGAGTGTTGACCATGTCCAGCCATGTGAACCCGAACTCCGGAGCCATCGTCATCGGTGGCGGCATCGGCGGACTCTCCGCCGGCATCGGCCTCGTTCGCGCCGGTGTCCGCGTGCGGCTCTTCGAGCGCGCGGCCGAGTTCGGCGAAGTGGGTGCGGGGCTGCAGATCGCCCCCAACTGCACCCGGATCCTCGCCGACCTCGGGCTGCTCCACGAGGTGCTCGCCCTCGGCGTGCGGCCACAGTCGATGGTCATGAAGGACGCCGTCGACGGCAGCGCGCTCACCCGGCTCGACCTCGGCGACCTCGAGGCGCGATACGGCTTCCCCTACGTCGTCATCCACCGCAGCGACCTGCACTCGGTGCTGCTGCGCGAGGCCTGCCGGCTCGGGGTCGAGCTCGTCAACAACGCTGCGGCAGTGGCCTATTCGACTGCCGCCGACCACGCCGAGGTGACCTTCGCCGACGGGTCCGTGCACCGGGCCGACGTCGTCATCGCCGCCGACGGCCTGCACTCCGTCGCGCGTTCACTCCTCGTCGACGACGAGCCGGTGAGCTCGGCCTATGTCGCCTACCGCGGCGCGGTGCCGATCGAGGCGGTGCGCGACGACGATGTCTCGGAGACCGACGTCGTCGTCCACGTCGGCCCGGGCTGTCACTTCGTGCAGTACCCGTTGCGCGGCGGCGCGATGTTCAATCAGGTCGCCGTGTTCGAGTCGCCCAAAGCCCTTGCGGGACAGCAGGACTGGGGGACACCTGACGAGCTCGACGCTGCGTTCGAGGGTACGTCTGAGCCGGTGCAGGCGGGGCTGCGGCACATGTGGCGAGACCGCTGGTGGCGGATGTACGACCGCGACCCGATCTCGACCTGGGTCCACGGCCGGATCGCCCTGCTCGGCGACGCCGCGCACCCGCCGCTGCAGTACATGGCGCAGGGTGCGGTCATGGCGATCGAGGACGGGTGGGTGCTCTCGCAGCACGTCGCCCGCCTGACCGACCGCATCGGCCGCGTCGACTGGGAAGGTGCGCTCACGGCATACGAGGCGGTTCGTCCTGAGCACTGCCGCCGGGTCGTCACGACGGCGCGCGACTGGGGCAAGCTCTGGCACCTCGACGGTGAGGAGCGTCTGCAGCGCAACGCCGTGCTCACCGCGCGCGAGGTCGACGACTATGCGTGGATCGACTGGATCTACGGGCCGACCGCGCTGTTCCCTCAGGACGAGCCAGAGCCGTACCCGCAGATGTCGCTCGCGCAGGCGGCAGCCCAGGTGAGCGCGCCTGCCTGACGGTCAGTCGCCCTGCGCATCGAGGGTCAGGTGGGTGATGCGCAAGCCTTCGGGGTTGAACATCTGCTGGTCGGCCTCGTACACCGACGCCACCAGACCGGCGATGCCGCGCACGACCTGGTCGGCTGGTGGCTTGTACACGCCGCGCTCCCGTGCCGTTTCCGGTGTGGCACAGGGACATGCGGTCTACGGGCCCGAGGTCGCGCGGTGGATGCGTGCGTTCTTCACCGCCGGAAGCGGTGTGGTCGCGAAGCCGTTCCCGGAGCTGTCCGGGCGCGAGCGCGAGGTCCTCGAGCTGGTCGCCGTCGGGCTGACGAACCCGGTCATCGCCCGCAAGCTCTTCCTGTCCGAGAAGACCGTCCGCAACAGGTGAGCAGCATCTTCGCGAAGCTCGGTGTCACCGACAGGGGAGAGGCGATCGTCGCAGCCCGCGCCGCCGGAATGGGCGCGCAACCCGGCCGGGAGGGTTGACCGCGCCGTCCAGGCTTCCATCGACTGCGCGGGCGGGGAGGACCGCCACGAGGTGGTTCTGAGCCGGGCACGTGCGGCGTGTTGAGCACGTTTTCGCAGGTCAAAGGCCTCTTGATCGCGTCCCCGATTAGGTGTATAGCCCCGCACCGCGTACTGTCATACATGTACCGACGCGATTGCCTTCCAGCGCAGTCGCCGGTGAGGCGCCAATCTGATGAGCGCTTCCCGAGAGTCTAAAAAAAGGCCGTCGTGCTTCACCCCAGCACCGGGCTCACAGCCCGTTTGAGGACTCCGTCATGTCGACGACCACCCAGAACCACGACACCACCCGCGACCGCGTCACCACCCGTGACCACGTCAGCGAGACGCGCCCCGCGACCAAGACCACCGAGTTCATGGCCTACCTCGCGACCGTGTTCGCGATCATCGTGACCGCCTTCCTGGTCGGCGACGACGGCGACAACACCGCCGACCCGTTCAGCGCTGAGCACGCCATGCGCTACATCACCTTCCTGACGATCGGCTACATGGTCGCTCGCGGTCTGGCCAAGGCCGGCACGCGCGCTCATCGCGACGACGCCTGACCTTCAGCTCACCAGTGAACGCCCCGTCTCTTCGAGGCGGGGCGTTCGCCTACCCCCACCATTCCGCGTTCCGCGCAGAGGAGAAAGCATGTCGAACGACGCCATCGTCCTGCTCAAGGAAGACCACAAGGAGATCCGCAAGCTGTTCACGGACTTCGAGAACGCCGGCGAGGATGCCAGCAAGACCAAAGCGAAGATCGTCCACCGGATCATCGAGCTGCTGACGGTGCACACTTACATCGAGAACGAGGTGATGTACCCGCGGGTCCGCGCGCTGCTGCCCGACCTGGAGGATGACATCCTCGAGTCGTACGAGGAGCACCACGTCGCCGACGTGCTCGTGATGGAGCTCTACGGCATGGAGCCCGACGCCGAGCGCTTCGACGCCAAGGCCACCGTGCTCATCGAGAACGTCCGCCACCATATCGAGGAGGAGGAGGACGAGTGGTTCCCGAAGGTTCGCGCCGGCCTCGGCCGCAAGGCCCTCCAGGAGATCGGTGAGGAGCTCCTCGTCGCCAAGAAGACGGCGCCGCGCGAGCCCAGCCAGCCGAGCGCCCTCAAGAAGACGATCGACGCCGTCATCTCCTGAGCGAGTTGCCTCATGCACGCAGCCCGGTCGGCCCTCGTGCCGACCGGGCTGTTGCGACACGTGCTGAGAGGCGCAGGTCCGGCACCGCCCACGGGCGCTTCGTGCCCGCCAGTGAGACGCCGTGGATGCGGGCCTGCGAGGTCATGGTCCACGCCGTCGACCTCACGACCGGCGTCACCTTCGACGACCTCCCGGGCGACTTCCTCGAGGCGCTCCAGGCCGACACCCGCAGCACGCGCGGACCTGGCGCGGTGCCCGAGGTGAGCGGACCGCTCCCTGAGGTCACGGCATACCTCGTCGTACGTCGCGCGCCTGACCGACCGCATCGGCCGCGTCGACGGGGATGGTGCGCGGAGGTCCTCCCCAGCCGGTGCAGGACGGCGTAGGCCGAACCCGCGAGCAACAACCTGACCCACCGACGACGAGCTCCCACGGCTGACTCCTTCCCACGGTCGAGCCACGCCCCTCATCGTGCGGAGAGGGTCCGGTTCGGCACAGGTTCGGAGGTCCCTCTGACCCGGCTCTTCCACCAGCGGAGCGCCGAAGTGCCGCCCACGAGGCCGGGCCAGAGCCACCAGCCGAACAGAGGAACGACAAATGTGTCGACCTTCAGGGACGGGACGACGTGGCCGACGAGCGTGAAGACCCCGGTCGTCGCGATGACGGCACCGGACCATCCGACCCATCGCGCGACGAGGTGCGACCGCAGCGCCAGCCAGGAGTACGTGCCGACGAGAGCCATGCACGGGACCAAAAGGGTGAGGCTGTAGAGCCACTCCGAGACGGCGGTCAGTCGATACAGGGTGGCAACTGCCCCGTCTTCCGCTTCAGCAAGCTGATCTGGTCTTGCGAAGACCGAGGCCACGGCAATCGTGAACATGCTTTGCATCGCGATGATCGCGGCCAAGGTGAGCATGACGCCGGGGCCGGTCGAGGTGGGCTTGACCTGCCGCACCTGCTGGGCCAAGACGGCAACGAGCATCACCAGAAGGAGAACCGAGGCCAGCGCGGCCAAGGTGTTCATCTGGAGGGTGCCGGCGTTGTCAGCGGAGAAGCGGCGGACGTCCGCTGCGGTGGCGTTGCCGGGATCGGGTGCTTGTTCCGGCGCGAACGTGGCAATGCTGACGGCGAAGAGAACGAGGCCGAGGAGTGCGGACCGGCCGAGCAGCCGGTGATCGCGGGTCGGGCTGTCCTGCGCCCTGGGCGTGGGTTGGGTCGTGGTGTTCATCGAGTCCTCCTTGATGTTGTCCTGAGCTCACGGTGTTCCTCGGCGTGGGCTCACGACGTCACCCGTGAGTCGCGTGGTGGTCATCCTGAGGTCGCGTTTGTCGTTTGGACCTGCCGTGGTCGGTCGGGCGTGGGTACCGTCGTTTGTGTGAACGGTTGGCGTGCGATGCGCCCCGGCAGGGGCGAGTCCGTGCTCTCGGTGCTGCTGCTGGGCGTGGCGCTCGGCGAGGCGCTGTTCTCGGACGAGCAGCCGTCCCCGACGTTCGTCCGCCTGCTGGCCGCCGCGGTGCCGCCGGTCGCGGTGGCCTTCAGCCGGACACGGCCTTCATTCGCCGCGTGCGCCGTCGTGGGGGTGTTCCTCGTGGAGTCCCTCCAACCCTCGCCTGCTGGAACCCTGGGAGCAGGCTTCGCTTGGTTGACCGTCGCGTATGCCGTCTCCGCCCACACGCGCCAACCCGGCCCGTGGCTGTTGGCGCTGGTGCTCGCCAGCACGATGCGCGATCTCCGGACGATCGAGTTCGAACCGTCGAACGTGGTGATCGACTGGGCGTTCTTCGCCTTCGCGGTCGGCGCGGGCCACGTCGTGCGACGCCGCACCACCCAGGCGCAGGAACTGGCCAACCAGCTGAGGACCGCTGACGCCGAACGTGAGGAACGAACCGCCCAGGCGGTGACGCGGGAGCGGGCCGCGATCGCACGCGAGCTGCACGACGTCGTCGCCAACGCGGTCAGCCTCATGGTCGTGCAGGCTGGGACGGCACGGCCCTTGGCCGAGCACGTGGACCGTGAGCTCGCGGGCGTGCTCGAGACGATCGAGACCACGGGCCGCGGTGCCCTCACCGAGCTCCGTCGACTGCTGCGGGTGCTCAGGACGACGGAGGACGCAGACCTCGCACCACCCCCCGATCTGAGCGGGGTCCACGATCTGGTCGAGGGCCTGCGCCGTGCCGGCGTCGACGTCCGAAGCAGCATCGACGTTCCCGCCGATGTCCCTGTCGGAGTCGCGCTGTGTGCCTACCGCACGGTGCAGGAAGGGCTGACCAACGCGCTGCGTCATGCAGACGGTTCCCCGGTCGAACTGGAGGTGTCGCGGGATCCACTCGCTCTGAGGGTTCGCGTTCGCAGTCACGGTCTGAGCAGCAGTCCTCAGACGTCCGGAACGGGTACCGGTCTCATCGGTCTGCGGGAGAGGGTGCTGCTCTGCGGTGGGCGACTGAGTGCCGGCCCCGAGGCAGGCGGCTACCTGCTCGACGTGGAGCTGCCGCTGTCAGCGGACGCACGAGCAGCGGACGACTCGCGACCAGAGCCGTTGGGCATGCCCTGATGATTGGCGTGCTCGTGGTCGATGACCAGCACCTTGTCCGCGAGGGAATCGCCCGTCTCCTGCGCGACGTCGATGACATCGAGGTCGTCGGTGAGGCAGCGGACGGCGCATCGGCCGTCGAGCAGGCCCTGCGGACACGGCCGGACGTCGTCCTCATGGACGTGCGCATGTCGGGGATGGACGGGATCGACGCCACTGCCCGGATCACTCGTGAGCTGCCGTCGACACGCGTGCTTGTGCTCACGACGTTCGACCTGGACGAGTCGGTGCACAGCGCCCTTCGCGCTGGTGCGAGCGGCTTCCTGCTCAAGGACACCCCATACGACCAGCTCATCCACGCCATTCGCGTGGTCGCCGCCGGTGACTCGGTCTTGGCGCCGTCGGTGACGCGACGGTTGATCGAGCACTTCACGCCCCACGAGGGCGCCACACCGTCCGATGCTGCTCTCATCGACCGTCTCACGGAGCGTGAGCGTCAAGTCCTCGGCTGCATCGCGCGAGGTATGTCGAACGCCGAGATCGGGGAGGCCATCTTCCTCAGCGAGGCGACAGTGAAGACTCACGTCAGCCGAGTTCTGACCAAGCTCGGCTGCCGCGACCGGGTTCAGGCCGCGATCTTCGCCCTACGGACCGGTGTCGGTCCCCGCGACTGACAGTGCCTGGCCACCGGACCGTCTGCCCACTGCATCGGGTTGCTTGGCTGGGCCAGCCTGGGCCCTGCCCGACGGGCTCGCCCAGGCGGAGCATTGCCGGACCGACAGGGCGCTGCCTTACTGGTCGGGTGCGGTCGCGTCCTGTGGCAGGGACGGCGCGGACCTCCTGAGACTCACCCGATGCGTCGCGGACATGTGACACAACGGGTTCAAGTCCAAGGAGGCGATGGCCATGTCACGACGTCGTACCCTCGCAGTTCTCACAGCGGTCGGGGCCCTGCTGGGCGCCCTAGGCACGTCGAGTGCCACCGCCGCCGCTCCACCATCGACCGACAGCAGCGAGGTCGTCCACTGGAACCGGGTCGCGGCGAGCACGCTCGGGGCGATCCCGGGTCCCGATGGCGGTGCGCCGCCGGCGTTCCAGATCAACATGGGCATGGTGCAGGGCGCCGTCTATGACGCGGTCAACGCGATCGGCCGAGTGACCCACCGTCCCTACAAGCTCGAGACCCGGACTGGAGCGCGAGCCTCCGAGGACGCAGCCACCGCCACCGCGGCATACGACGTCATCTCGTGGCTGCTCTCCACGGCACCGGAGCGGGCGCCCTTCCCGACGCGGGCCGCTCTGATGGGCACGCTGAACGCGGCCTACGACGCCTCGCTCGATGCCATTCCGAACAACGCCTTCAAGCGTCAGGGTGTGGCCGTCGGCCACGCGGCGGCGGCGGCCATGCGAGCCGCGAGAGAGGGCGACGGCCGCTTCGGACCGTCACCGTGGATGTCGAATCCCACTGCGGGACACTGGCAGCCGCTCATCGTCAACGGCGCACCCGCACTGGACCCGACCCCGTGGGCGGGCAACGTTACGCCGTTCATGATGACGAGCTCGTCGCAGTTCCGCTCGGCCCCACCGCCGGCGCTCAGCAGCACGCAGTGGGCCACCGAGTTCAACGAGGTCAAGGCGCTCGGGCGGGCCACGGACTCCACGCGCACCGACTTCCAGACCTACGTGGCGAGGTGGTGGCAGAGCGCACCGGTGTTCAGCTGGAACGAGGTTGCCCGACAGCTCATCACCCGATCCGGTCTCAGCGCCGAGGACAGCGCGCGCCTGCTGGCGCTGCAGAACATGGCCGGCGCGGACGCAGCGATCAACTGCTGGAACGACAAGTACCACTTCGACTTCTGGCGGCCATGGAACGCGATCACTGCTGACGCCACCCACGACGACGACAACCCGCTCACGCAGGAGGACGCGACCTGGGCCGCCCTCATCACGGCGCCCTACCCGGAGTGGACCTCGGGGCACAACTGCCTCGACGCCGCCCACGCCCTGGTGCTGCGTGCCTGGTTCGGTGACGACCCCGCCGGCGGACCGTTCCAGATCACGAGCACGGCGACGAACCACGGCGGCGCGGCCGTCCGCAACTTCGACACGTTCACCCAGCCGCTCACCGAGCTCATCGAGGCGCGGATCTGGGCAGGTCTGCACTACCGCAGCGGAGACGTCGCCGGCCAGCTGTTGGGCCGCAACGTGGCGGGCTACGGCATGGCCCACTACCTCCAGCCCGTGGGATCCGGTGGGTGAACACCCCTGATCCGTATGCCGTGCGAGGGGGTCCGCTTCGAGCGGCCCCCCTCGTCGTGCTCACCGAGCGTCGGTCGCCGTGGTCTCCACGAGCTCGTCGCGGCGGCTCAGCCTGTCGACCCGCCGCGCCATCGTCACGAGCCCACCGGTGAGCAGGCCCCAGCCGAAGAGCAGCACGAGCAGGCCGAGGACCGCGAGCCCCGGTCGGTCGCCCTCGATCCGACGACTCACATCGCTCGCCAGGATGAGCGCGCCCACCGCCAGGAGCGTCATGCCCCAGCCCACCAGCGCGGCCGAGCGCGTCTCCGTCGCGTCAGAGTTCGCGTCCACGTCGTCCTCCATCCCCAGGAACTAGTGGCGGACACGCTAGCGCGGTTGCTCCCAGGACCGCGTCTCGAACGGTGAGAGGTCCGCGTCGTCTCGCGATTCAGTCGCCTGTGCGAGCGGCGGTAGCCCTTCGCTCGGCGCGGTGGTGCGTTCCTCCTCTCCGGACGACGACGCTCGCCGCGCCGGGCCGGCTATGGAAGGCGCGCCCACGGCCCCGGCCCCACGACCGCCCGCCGGCTGACAGAGTGAGGTGGGTGAGCGAGTGGTTCCTCCCCACCTCGGAGCGGCCGTGGACGGCCGGCAACCTCGTCGTGCCACGGATCCATGGAGTCAACTACTTCGCCCGCCTGCTCGAGCTCGTCGAGTCCACCGGCAGCGGAGACCGGATCTTCCTCACCGACTGGCGTGGCGACGCCGACCAACGCCTCACCGCCGACGGCCCGACCGTCGCCGACCTGCTCACGTCGGCGGCGCACCGGGGTGTCGAGGTCCGAGCCCTCCTGTGGCGCTCGCACCCGGGCCGGCTCAACGGCGAGGAGAACAACGAGCTCGGTCAGGTCATCAACGAGGCGGGGGGAGAGGCCCTCCTCGACGAGCGGGTTCGCCGTGCCGGCTCGCACCACCAGAAGATCGTCGTCGTCCGCTTCGAGGGTCGGCCGCAGGACGACGTCGCGTTCGTGGGCGGCATCGACCTCTGCCACGGTCGACGCGACGACGTCGACCACAAGGGCGACCCCCAGGCGCCGCCGCTCGATGAGCGCTATGGCCCCACCCCTCCCTGGCATGACGCCATGGCCGAGATCCGCGGACCGGCCGTGGCCGACGTCCTCGAGACGTTCGCCGAGCGCTGGGACGACCCGACACCGCTGGACCACCGGAACCCGTACAGGGCGGTGCACCACCGCATCGTGCGCCTGCCGCGCCACCCGGAACCGTTGCCCCAGCGCTGGGACCCGCCACCGGAGGCAGGTCGCCACCAGGTCCAGGTGCTGCGGACCTACCCACGCAAGCGGCCGGCATACCCGTTCGCCAAGGAGGGTGAGCGCTCGATCGCGCGCGCCTACACGCGGGCCTTCCAGCGCGCGCGGCGGCTCATCTACCTCGAGGACCAGTACTTCTGGTCCGATCTCGTCGCCGCGACCCTCGCCGAGGCGCTGCGACGGGAGCCGGAGCTGCAGGTCATCGGCGTCGTCCCGCGTTACCCCGAGGAGGACACCCGGATCAGTGGCCCTCCGATGCTCTACGCGCAGCGGCTCGCGTGGGACGCGGTGCACGAGGCGGGCGGCGACAGGTTCGCGCTCTTCGACATCGAGAACGCCGAGGGCACGCCGATCTACGTCCACGCCAAGGTGTGCATCGTCGACGACGAGTGGATGACCATCGGCTCCGACAACCTCAACCGACGCTCGTGGTCCCACGACTCCGAGGTCACCTGTGCCGTCGTCGACGAGGAGGGCGAGCTGCCGCGCTCGCTCCGCACGTCGCTGTGGGCCGAGCACCTGGGCTTGCCCGAGCACGACCGGCGCCTCACCCACCTCGACTCCGCGATGCGCCTGTGGCGGGAACGAGAAGGTATGCCGGGCAGTCGCATCCGTGAACACGTGCCTCCCACGCTGTCGAGGCGGACCAAGGCGTGGGCCCGCCGGGCATACCTCGCCCTCTACGACCCCGACGGGCGACCGAAAAGGCTGCGCGGCACCACGGACTTCTGAGGTCCCTACTCGCGTGCGGCACGGGGGAGCCCGACCGGGTCGTGCGGGCCCCGCCCGAGCGGCTCGCCAGGGTCATCGACCTCGGTCCCGGCACGGGTCGACACTGGCCTCGGAGCCGGCTCCAGGCCGACGGACGGGAGGTTGCGCGATGAAGGACCTGCGGTGTCTCGTGGGACGGCATGCATGGACGCGGAAGGTCAACCCCGGTGTCGGCGGTCGTGAGGGGATCCGCGACGTCTGCCGCAGGTGCGGGGCGGACAAGAAGACCTACGGGCCTCCGACGTACGCCAAACGGGGCATCCCCGGCTGACGGCGGGAGTCGGCGGAGGGCGCCGGCCCCAGCGCTGAGCGGGAACCGAGCGCCTAGAGCTTGGTCATCTTCCGGAACGGCGTGGGGATCCGCACCGTTCTGTCGGTGAAGTCGACGGTGGCTCCGCCGGCGTCGACGCCGATGACCCGGCCGAGTCCATAGGTGTCGTGCAGCACGCGATCACCGGTCACGAACAACTCGACCTCCGGCTCGACCTGCTGAGTGAAGGGGCTGTTGGCGTGGCGGGGGCGGGGGCTTGCGGATGACGGGACCATGATCTCCAATTATGCGCCCTCTTGGCTGCCGGAGCGAACGTCTCAGGCCAGGGCTTGACACCGGGAACCGGCGGGTCGATCTTGGGGTTGGCCGGGCACGCTCGTGGTCGGGTCACGCGCGACACGGCGGCCCGGTCGTCCGACACAGGAGGGAGCGTGGCATGTCCACCTCGATCTTCGTCCGCATCGACTCGATCAAGGGGGAGTCGCGCGAGCGTGGCCACGAGGACGAGATCGAGGCGGTGTCGTGGTCGTGGGGCGTCGCCCAGGCGACGGGCGCGGGTGCCGCCGGGCGCGGTGCCGGCCGGGTGGGGCGACCGACGTTCTCGGACTTCACCTTCGTGCACCACGTCGACGCCGCGACGCCGCTTCTTCTGAAGGCGTGCGCGACCGGGCAGCACCTGCCCAAGGCGCGCGTCACCGTGCGCAAGGCGGGGCACGGGCAGCACGACTTCCTCGTCATCGAGCTCACGGAAGTGAGCGTGTCGAGTGTCTTCACGAGCATCGGCGCCGAGGCAGACGCGGGCGACGAGGTCGTCGTCCTGTCCTTCGCGGGAGTCGACCTCGAGTACGTCCCTCAGGGAGCGGACGGCAGGCCCGAGCCCGGCATCCGCTTCACCCACGACCTCAGGACGCGCTGAACGGACTGAAGGGGCTGAACGGGCTCACGCTCGGCGCGGCCAGCGGCGCGGCCGTCGCCTCAGCGGCAGCGTCACCCGCCGGACCCGAGGCTCCCGGCGCACCGGGGAGTGCAGCCGCGCGCTCCTTCTCCAGCGCGTCGGTGAGCAGCGACACGAGCGCCTCGAGTTGGACGTCCGCCGACGACCCGACCTCCTCGTCGGACCCGTCGAGCGCGCGTGCCGCGAGCCCCGCCTTGTCGTCGATGAGCTGCGCGAGCCGCGAGTCGATCGTCTGCGCTGCGATGATCCGCCACGCGGTGACCGGCTCGGTCTGGCCGATGCGGTGGACGCGGTCGATCGCCTGCGTCTGCTCGGCCGAGGTCCACGACAGCTCGGCAAGCACGACGTTGGACGCGACCTGGAGGTTGATGCCGACGCCGGCCGCGGTGAGCGAGCAGACGATGACCTCGACCGCGGGGTCGGTGAGGAAGGCCTCGATGTTCTCCTTGCGCGACTTCGCACTCTGGTCGCCGCGGATCGACGCGTAGCCGATGCCGCGCTTCTCGAAGGTCTCCTCGGCGACGTCCATGACGTCGAGGTGCTTGGCGAAGAAGACGACCTTGCCGACGTTGCGGGCCAGCTGCGCGGCGTAGTCGGCGGCGAGCCCGGCCTTGGCCTGGCCGATCTTGCGCATGAGCGTGAAGACGTTGTCGCCCTTCTCGCCCGAGCCGGTGCCGGTGTTCTTGAGCTCGGCCGCCGCGACGCGACGGATGAGCGCGTAGTCCAGAGCGCCCGCGTCCTCGCCGCCGTCGGCAGAGCCGCCCACACCCGACTCGGCGCGCGTCGACATCGTGTAGTGGTAGCGCTCGACGAGCCGCGCCGCGAGCTCGGCCTCGGCCGCCCGGATCGAGCGGCCCAGAGCGTCGTCGAGCTCGACCGGCAGGTCGGCCACCCGGCGCGCGGGGATGTCGGCGGCGACGTCGACCTTGCGCCTGCGGACGATGCCCATGTCGATGACGGTGTTGCGCGCGGAGGTGTAGAACCCGTGGTCCGAGGGCGCCAGGCCCTTCGCCTCGAGCGCCGCCATGAGTGCCGGGCGCGGCTTCTTGTCGTCGATCCACCCGAGGAACTGCCAGATCGCGCGGAAGTCCTCGATGTCGTTGATGAGCGGCGTTCCGGTGAGCGCCATGAAGAGCGCGTTCGGGCTCCACTCGCGGATCTTCTCGGCGAGCGCGAGCACGTGCTGCGAGCGCTGCGAGGTCTTGTTCTTGATGAAGTGCGCCTCGTCGACGACCATCCCGCGGAAGCCGTGCCGCCCGAGCCAGCCGACGTGCCGGTCGAGGATCTCGTAGTTGACGATGACGATGTCGGCGAAGCCGTCGATGCCCTCGCCGTCGCCGTGGATGACGGTCGCGGTGCGGCGCGGCGTCCACAGCTCGGCCTCGTGAGCCCAGTTCGCCTTGACGACGTTGGGCACGACGACGAGCAGCGGGAACGCGTTCGCGGCGTCGGCGGCGAGCAGCGCCTGGGCCGTCTTGCCGAGGCCCGGCTCGTCGGCGAGGAGGAAGGTGCGGTGCCCCTCGGCGGCCGCCGCGACGACCTGCCCCTGGTGGTGCATGAGCGCGAGGTCCTTGATGCCGTGGACGACGCTCGAGGGCTCGGGCAGCGGCATCGACGTCGCGTCGCCGCCGTACTCGAACGACCGGAAGAGCGGGCTCAGCAGCTCCCAGTTGGCGAGCCGGTTCGTGGTCGGGCGCGGGGTGCGCGCCGCCTCGAAGTCCGGTGCGAGGAAGGGGTTGGCCAGCTGCCGTGCGATGACCGTCTGCGGCACGACCCCCTTGGGCGCCGGCGCCGCGGCCGTCTCATCCGCCGACTCCGCCTCGGGCTCCGGCTCCGGGTCGGGCTCGCGCCCCGCGGAGGTGAGCATGTCGTTGCGCAGGCTCGCGGCCGCCGGAGACACCGCGGCCCCGTCCGCGAGGAGCGCGAGCAGCGAGGTGTCGCGCGCCGCCGTCTTGGCGAGGATCGTCGCGATCCCGTCGAGCCGCGTCATCATGGCTGTCCGCTCGCCCTCGGAGATCGTCGCGTCGGTCTTGACCCGTGCCCGCTCCTCCCGGACCAGCAGGGCAACCACCTGGTATGCCGTGCGCTGGTTGGGGCGAATCTTCCCCCGTTGCGCCGCGGCCTCGACCTGGCGCACGGCCTTGGCGAGCACGGGGATGAGTCCCTCGCCGTCCTGGTGGCGGCGGTCGCGGGACTGGTGACGTGACGCGTTCTGCGTGCCGCCACGGCGTTGAGGTCGCTGGGCCAAGCGAAAAACCTTCTCTGGTCAGGCACGGCATGGGCGCGGGTTCGGCGCCGGACCACCGTGCAGGGGCCACGCACTTCCGGCGCCGGATGCACGGCATACGCACGGCATACGGGCTCGAAGGCGAAGGCGTGACGGGGACAAGACCCCGGCCCCTTGTCGCTGATGCGCCGCCGTCGAACGACGGGACGCACTCCAAGGTTACGTCCAACCGGCCCCGGAGCGGTACTTCGGGGGCCGACAATGAGCCGTGACCAAGGATCTGGGCGACGTCGCCTGGCCCGTGTCGACGGCCCGGCTGGTGCTGCGACGCGCCCGCGCGGACGATGCCGAGTCGGTCCGGTCCTACCGCGACCACCCGACGTCTACGCAGTGGCTCGGCCCGCTCCCGGAGAACTTCACCGAGCGGTTCGTCGCGCCTGAACGCCTCGGGCTGCTCCTCGCGGTCGAGCGTGACGGCGAGCTCATCGGCGACGTCATGGTGAGCATCGGCGACGCCTGGGGACCGGCGGCGATGGCCACGCAGGCGCACGGCGTCCAGGCCGAGCTCGGCTGGGCATTGCGACCGGAGGAGACCGGTCACGGCTACGCGACCGAGGCCGTCGAGGCGGTGCTGCGGATCTGCTTCGACGACCTCGGGCTGCGGCGCGTCACGGCGAGCTGCTTCACGACCAACACGGCGTCGTGGCGCCTCATGGAGCGGCTCGGGATGCGGCGCGAGGCACACACCGTCGCCGACGGGCTGCACCCGTCGGGGGAGTGGCGCGACGGCTACACCTATGCCCTGCTCGCCGACGAGTGGCGTCGGCGCAACGCCTGACACGAGGCGCTCCCCGGTCGATACGCTCGGGTCGTGACTGCATCCGGCGACTGGCCCACCCTCGACGAGCTGGCACGGCAGGAGGCGGACGTCATCCTCCCCGAGCTGACCGAGCAGGTCGCGTGGGACCTCGGCCGGGCCGCCACCGACGCGGCGTGGGCCGATCAGCTGCCCGTCGTCGTCGGCATCTGGCGGGGCGCCCACCAGCTCTTCCACGCCGCCCTCCCGGGCTCGACTGCTGACAACGACGAATGGCTGCGTCGCAAGGGCCGGGTCGTCACCCGCTTCGAGCACTCCTCCCTCTACATGGGTCAGGTATGCCGTGACGCGGGGACGACGCTGCAGGGCAAGTTCCTGCTCCCCGAGTCGGAGTACGCCGCCCACGGCGGGGCGGTGCCGCTGCGCGTCGCCTCGGCCGGGGTCGTCGGCTGGATGGGCGTCTCCGGGCTGCCGCAGCGCGACGACCACGCCTTCGTCATCCGAATCCTGCGCGAGCACCTCGCCTCCCTCACCTGACGGTTTGGGCCGGTCGGGCGACCCAGTGGCACGATGACGCCCATGCAGATCGCCCAGACCTCCGCCATCGTCACCGGCGGCGCCTCCGGCCTCGGTGCCGCGACGGCCGCCGCCCTCGCCGAGCACGGCGCCTCCGTCTTCGCCCTCGACCTCGGGTCGGCCATCGAGCAGGCCCCGCTGGTCGACGGCGTCACCTACGTCGCCACCGACGTCACCGACGAGGAGCAGGTGCGCGCCGCCGTCGCCCAGGCGGCCGCCAACGCCGACGCCCCGCTGCGCATCGTCGTCAACTGCGCCGGCATCGGTCCGAGCGCCCGCATCCTCGGCAGGAAGGGCGTGCACGACCTCGGCCTCTACCGCAAGGTCCTCGAGATCAACCTCCTCGGCTCGTTCACCGTCCTCGCCATCGCGTCCGAGGCGATCGCCCGGACCGAGCCCGACGAGCACGGTCAGCGCGGCGTCGTCGTCAACACCGCGAGCATCGCGGCCTTCGACGGCCAGGTCGGACAGGCGGCCTACAGCTCCTCCAAGGGCGGCATCGTCGGCCTCACCCTGCCGGCGGCCCGCGACCTCGCGCAGTACGGCATCCGTGTCTGCACCATCGCCCCCGGCATTGTCGAGACGCCGATGCTGGCGACCGTGTCCGACGAGTTCCGTGCGGGCCTCGCCGCGGGCGTGCCCTTCCCGCAGCGCCTCGCGATGCCGACCGAGTACGCCAAGCTCGCGCTCGCGATCGTCGACAACGACTACCTCAACGGGGAGACCATCCGCATGGACGGTGCCCTCCGGATGGCGCCCCGCTGAGCATCGACCGACATGCGTCCGTATGCCGTCCGGTGCCGTTGACGTGAGCCTGCACCTCGAGCTGCTGCCGGGCGTCGACTGGTCCGTCCACGTCGTCGACCTCGGCAGCGGCGAGGTGCTCGCGTCGAACCACCCCGACCGGCTGCTCTCGACCGCGAGCGTCGGCAAGGTCTTCGTCCTTATCGAGCTCGCCGAGCGGCTGCGCGACGGCCGCCTGACAGCGGACCAGCCGGTCGACCGCCGGGCCGTCACGCCGGTCGCGGACTCCGGCCTCTGGCAGCACCTCTCGACCGAGGTCCTCCCGCTCGTCGACGTCGCCACCCTCGTCGGGGCCGTGAGCGACAACTGGGCGACGAACGTCCTTCTCGACCTCGTCGGGCTCGACGCCGTGCGCGCCCGAGCCCGCGAGTGGGCGCCGCGCGGCTCCGACCTCGTCGACGTCGTCCGCGGGCTGCGCGGACCCGACGACCCGCCGCACCTCAGCCTCGGCTGCGCGGCCGACCACGTCGAGGTCCTCGCGCGGCTCTGGGCGGAGCACGACCAGCCCGGCTCCGTCGGCGCCACCGTCCTGGATTGGCTCGCTCACGGCACGGACCTGTCGATGGTCGCCTCGGCGTGGCACCAGGACCCGCTCTCGCACGCCGAGGAGCCGGGCGAGAACCCGACGATCCTCACCAACAAGACCGGCACCAACCTCGGCGTCCGCTGCGACGTCGGTGTCGTCGAGCGCGAAGGGCGCGCCACGGCATACGCCGTGCTCGCGAACTGGACCGAGCAGCCCCCCGGCACAGGTCGCGACGACGTCATGAACGCCCTCCGCGGCATCGGCGACACGCTTCGCACCGCCCTCGGCTGAGCCGCCGCTGGGCGTGACAGGCTGGCGGCCATGAGCTACCACGGACACTTCGACGACGCCGCCGCCACGTGGGACGACGACCCGGCCAAGGTCGAGCGCGCCCGCAACACCGCAGCGCTGCTCGCGGACACGCTCCCGCTGCGCGGCGACGAGCGCGTCCTCGAGATCGGGGGCGGCACCGGGCAGCTCAGCCTCGCGCTCGCCGACCGCGTCGGGTCCGTCCTCGTCGCCGACGCGTCGGAGGGAATGGTCGACGTCGCGCGCACCAACATCCAGCGGGCCGGCGTCGGCGACCGGCTCGAAGCACGACGGCTCGACCTCGTGGCGGACCCGCTTCCCGAGGAGCGCTTCGACGGCGCCTGGGCGCAGCTCGCGCTCCACCACGTCGAGGACCTCGACACCATGCTGAGCCGTGTCCACGAGCTGCTCGTCCCGGGCGGCTGGCTCGCCGTCGTCGACCTCGACGACGACCGCGCGGGAGCCTTCCACGCGCACCACCAGAACTTCACCGGACACCACGGCTTCGACCGCGACGCCTTCGCGGAACGACTGCGGCACAGCGGTTTTCGCGAGGTCACCGTGCGCGACGCCGGCTCGGTCGAGAAGGAGCTCGGCGGCGACCACCAGGGTCGCGGCACCTTCGGCATGTTCCTCGCCGTCGGTCACGCCTGAGGACGGCCCGTGACCCGCACGCTGCGCGACGACCTCGGCCACGAGGTCGTGCTGCCGACCACGCCCGTATGCCGTGTCGTCTCGCTCGTGCCCTCGCTCACCGAGGCGGTGGCCGCCACCACGCCGGACGCCCTCGTCGGTGCGACCGACTGGTGCACCCACCCCCGGGACCTCGACGTGACAAGGGTGCGAGGCACGAAGAACCCTGACCGCGCGGCCATCGCCGCGCTCGGACCCGACCTCGTCGTCGCGAACAAGGAGGAGAACCGCGAGCTGGACGTGCAGCGGATGCGCGCGGACGGCATACCGGTGTGGGTCACCGACATCGAGACCGTGCCGCAGGCACTCGCGTCGATGAGGCGGCTCCTCGTCGACGCGTGCGGGTGGCGCGAGCCGGAGTGGCTGGCGGAGGCTGACGGGCTCTGGTCGGGCGACGTCCCCGAGGCGCACGTCACGGTGGTCGTGCCGATCTGGCGCGACCCCTGGATGGTCGTGGGCCACCCGACCTTCACCGCCGACCTGCTCGCGCGGATCGGGTGCGAGGTGACGACGGCAGGGGAGCCCGGGCGCTACCCGCACGTCGACCTCGAGCGCCTCGACGCCGCGGGCGCGGACCTCGTGCTGCTGCCCGACGAGCCCTACGTCTTCACCGCCGACGGCGGGCCCGAGGCGTTCTCAGCGACGCCGACCCGGCTCGTCAGCGGGCGCCTCATCACGTGGTACGGCCCGTCCCTCGTCGAGGCCCGCGGGTCGATCGAACGGTGACGGCGGCGCTGAGCGACGGGCACCCGGCTCAGTCGGTGCCCTCCAGCAGCGCCACGACCTCGCGCTGCCCCTTGGCCCGGGCGTGCTCGAGAGCGGTGACTCCGTCCCTGTCGGCGATCGACCGGTCGGCGCCTGCCTCGAGGAGGATCTTCACGACCTCCTGGTGACGCGGCCCGCCGTCGCCGAGGACGACCGCCTCGAGCAGGGCGGTCCACCCGAGGTCGTTGATGTGGTCCACGTCGATGCCGGTCCGGACGACCCGCCGGACGTAGTCGACGTGTCCGCGCTCGCTCGCCGGGATGAGCGACACCCCGCCGTAGCGGTTGAGGATGGTGAGGTCCGGCTGCGCCGGCAGCAGGGCCTCGAGCATCGCCACGCTGCCCGTGACCCCGGTGACGAGCCACGGGGTGTCGTGCCGGTCGTCGAGCGCGTCGGGCGAGGCACCCATCGCCGCGAGCAGCCGCGCCACCTCGACGTGGTCGTGCGTGGCTGCGAGCAACAGCGCCGTGCGCCCCTGCCCGTCGCGCGCCTCGATGTCCGCACCGGCGCGCAGAGCGAGCGCCGCGGCATCCGCGTCGCCCGCGGCCGCTGCGCGCAGCAGGGCCGCGTCGGCGTCCGCCGGCGGCTTGGCTCCGACGGCACGCGCGAGCACGGTCTCGAGCCGGCCGTAGCCGCGCTCGCGCGCCATCTCGAGCGGGGTGAGGCGCTCGGTTCCCGACCGCCGGTCGAGCTGCACCCCGCCCGCCACGAGCACCCGAACGGTATCGACGTAGGCCGGGGTGTCCTCGCCCAGCCACACCGCCTCGTGCACGGCCTGGTAGCCGATGCGGTTGACGTGGTCGCGGTCGATGCCTGCCTGCAGCAGCTCGCCGACGACGAGGGCGTGACCGCGCTCGGCCGCCCGGATGAGGCCGGTGCCGTTCCAGCTGTCCTTGTCGTCCACCGTCGCACCGCTGCGAAGGGCGAGGCGCAACAGGTCGAGGTGGCCCTCGCTCGTGGCGATGAGGTAGGCCGACTGCTGGGTCTCGTCCTTGGCGTCCACGTCGGCTCCCTGCTCGACCAGCTCGGCGGCGCGGACAGCGTCACCCGACCACGCGACTTCCCTCAGCTGTTCGTCAAGTGCTTCCTGTCGCCGGGCGCCGGTGTCGCTGCTACCGGGGTCGCTAAGCTGCGCAGAGGTGGTCACGGAGGAGCTTCCTGGTCTCGGTGGGCTGTCGGATGGGTTTGCGGAACAGGCCGTCGCGGCCGCCACGACGATCGTGGCGGCCAGGACGGACCGGCGGGCGGACGGCATACGGCTCATCTCATCCGGCGAAGGGGTCGGTGACGACCTCGTAGGGGGGTGCGGCCACGGCCTCGTCGAACTTGCTGTCGACGAAGAGGACGCGTCCGTGGAGCACCTTCGCGGTCGTCAGGACGCGCGTCGGGTCGGTCGCCTGCTGGTCGAGCAGGGCGGCGGTGCGTCCGTCCGCGGCGAGACGGAGGCTGGCGAGCATCCGCGAGAAGTTGCGCACGACGAGCAGGGTCCCACCCCGGCGGACGAGCCCGTCGGCGTTCGTGAGGTCGGCGCCAGCGGTCTCGACCGGCGTGACCGAGCCGTCGGCCGTCGCGAAGCGCCACAGCCGGCCCGTCGTCCCCTGGGCCACGACGAAGGCGCTGCGGTCGGCGGTGAGCACGATGCCGCCGAGGTTGAAGCCGGGGAGCTGCTCGACGACCCCGCTGGCGTCGGACCACAGCTCGGCCTTCCAGCCGTCGTCCTCGAGGGCGACCCGGAAGACCTGGGGCGCATTGGAGTTCGTCACGTAGGCCGCGCCGTCCGGGCCGATCGCGACGTCGTTGGCGAAGCCGTTGTCGCCGGGCAGTCGCAGAGCGGCGAGCAGCGTGCCGTCGGGGGAGTGGACCCAGACGTCCGGGCGACCGTTGTCACGACCGGTCGTGGGGTCGATGCCGTTGGGGCCGCCGACGACGTAGACCCGGCCGGCGTCGTCGGTCGTGATGCCGCGAGCGGTGAAGCGCCCGTGGGTGCCGTCGCCCGCCAGCCACTCCTCCGTCGCGGCGTCGCCCGCCACGCCTCGGTGGATCTCACCGCCGGTGACCTCGCTGACATAGAAGGTGCCCCGCCTCTGGTCCACGCCGATGCCCTCGAACTTCGAGCCGCCCGGGTCCCCGGTGAGCGTGTGGGACGACGGCCGTGCGAAGGGGGCGGCGGACGCGGGGACGGTGCAGGCGAGGGCGAGCGGGAGCGTGGCGAGGGCAGCCAGGGTCGCGGCCGCTCGGGTGGTGCGCAGGGTGGACATGACTCTCCTGGGACGAGGTGGTGAGGGCGGTCGGTCGCCGAGTCGGCGAACCGTCCTGCACTCCACGGTCCCCCGCGGTCGACCGGCGGCGCGACGGGCAACCGGTCATCCCTGGATAGCCGATCGGATGATGCGGCGGCGGTTGGCGCGGTCCTAGGCTGCACGGTCATGGATGCGGTCGCCCCCGGGCACGGACGTGCGGACCCGGCGGTCCGGGGCGTCCTCGCGCCCGTGGCCCGTCTCGAGCGCTGGCTGGACGTGGCGCTGGTCCTGCTGCTCGCCGCGTGCGCGGTCCGCTACGTCTCACGGCACGGGCTCCACCTCGAGGGCTGGGCCGTCGTCGGGGGCGCCGCACTCCTCGGCGTCCTGGCCGTCGCGCGACCCGTGGCATCCGCCGGCTGGGTCCCGGCCGCCCGCGTCGCGGCCCTCGTCGTCGTGTGGGGTGCGCTCACGCTCGTGGCGCCCTCGTTCGCGTGGGTTGCCGTGGCCGTCGCCTTCGCGGTGCTCCGCGCCCTGCCCTTCTCGTATGCCGTGGCTCTCGTCGGCCTCATGGCCGCCCTCGTGAGCGTGGCCTGGCTGCGCATCACGGACGGGTTCGACCCGGCGCTCGTCCTGGGGCCGGTGACCCTGGCGTTCCTCACGGCCCTGGCGTTCCGCACCCTCGACCGTGAGGCGGCGGCGCGCCAACGCCTGCTCGACGACCTGTCCGCAGCCCAGGCCGACCTCGCCGCCGCCGAGCACACCGCTGGTGCGCTCGCCGAGCGGACCCGCATCTCCCGGGAGATCCACGACTCCGTCGGTCAGGGGCTGTCGAGCATCAACCTCCTCCTCCAGGCCGCGGAGCAGGAGTGGGCCCGCCGTCCCGATGCCGCGCGGGTGCACGTCCGTGATGCCGCCGCCGCTGCCCGCGAGGGCCTCGACGAGGTCCGGCAGGTGGTCCGCGACCTCGCGCCGGTCGGTCTCGAAGGGGACCGGCCCGAGGACCTCCACGACGAGCTCCGTCGCGTCGTCCGCGAGGGGTCGCACGGGCTGTCGGCCGAGGTCCGCGTCCACGGGTCCGCGGCACCGGTGCCGGCCGAGGTCGCCGCCGCCGTCGTGCGGACCACCCGCGGCGCGCTGGCCAACGCGGTCGAGCACTCCGGCGGGGGTCGGGTCGTCGTGACGCTGACCCATGAGCGTGACGAGGTGCGGCTCGACGTGCGCGACGACGGGCGCGGCTTCCTTCCTCAGCCGGCGCGGGGACGGGAGGGGCGGGGACGGGAGGGGCGGGGGACCGGGCTCGACGGCATACGGCGTCGTGCCGAGGACCTCGGTGGCCGCGCGACCGTCGAGAGCGCCCCGGGAGAGGGCACGACCGTCTCGGTCGTCTTCCCACGCGTGGGTGGCGGCGTCCTGCGGGACGGAGGTGGCGCGCCATGACCGTGCGCATCGTCCTCGTCGACGACCACCCGGTGGTGCGGGCCGGGCTGCGCGCCCTGCTCGCGGCCCAGGAGGACTTCGACGTCGTCGGTGAGGCGGCCGACGCGGGGAGGGCGCTGGACGTCGTCCGCGCGCAACGACCCGACGTCGTCCTCATGGACCTCAACCTCGGCGAGGGTGAGGGCGGCGCCCGGGTGACGGCCCTGTTGCGCGCCGAGCCGGAGCCGCCGGAGGTGCTGGTGCTCACGACCTACGACACCGATGCGGACATCCTGCGCGCGCTGGAGGCGGGGGCCCGCGGCTACCTGCTCAAGGACGCGCCCCCGGAGGAGCTCTTCGCCGGCATCGGGGCGACCGCCCGTGGCGAGACGGTCCTGTCGCCGGCGGTGGCGGCGGCGGTCGTGAGACGCGCAGGGGTCGGTGGCCGCGATGCCGTGACCGCGCGCGAGGTCGAGGTCCTCGAGCTGCTGTCGCGTGGGCTGGGCAACAAGGAGATGGCCCGCGAGCTCTTCGTCTCCGAGGCCACGGTCAAGAGCCACCTCTCGCACATCTACGCCAAGCTCGATGTGGACACGCGTGCTGGCGCCGTGGCCGCGGCCATCGAACGGCGCATCATCCGCACCTGACCGGGCGGGCAGGAGCCGCCGTTTCGGTGCCTCAGTCGGCGTAGAGGACGCGGAAGCGCTCGCAGACGACGGGCATGCCGGTCGAGAACCCGCGGTCGTGCGAAGCCGTCTCGGTGAAGAAGCGCTCGTGCACCTCGCGCCAGTGGGCGAGCGAGAGGTCGCCCTCTCCCTCGAGCCGGGCATGCTCCTCGGTCACCTCGTCGAACGGGACGATGTCGACCTCGGTCGTCTCGAGGAGCGCGCGGGGGCGGCCGGAGCCGTCGAGGACGATGCTCAGCGCACCCTTCTCGGGCGTCGGCTCGTCGTCGGCCTCGTAGTCCCACTGGGCGCTCGCGGTCGCCGTCTTGGTGCCCGCGAGGACGAGGGCGAGGAGCTCGTCGGCCTGGCGCTCGTCGGCGCCGAACGACCACGCCGGCGGGGGCACGGACTCGAGCGGCGTCGGGCCGAAGTAGGGCGAGGACACGTTGAGCTTGGCGTGCACCCGCGCCAGCTCCCAGAAGGTCCTGACCTGGTCGTCGTCGCTCATGCCGACACCCTAGGTGGACGGGTGGACGCCGTGACCGGCCGCCCGGCGACACTTGGCCCCATGACGCCGACAGCGACGACGGGGCCAACGCCGGGGACGACGAGGCCGACGCCGGGGACGACGAGGCCGACGCCGGGGACGACACCCAGGGCGACGCCGTGAAGGCGGTCGTCCACGACACCTTCGGCGGACCGCTCGAGGTGCGCGACGTGCCTGACCCCACCTGCCCGAGCGACGGCGTCGTCATCGCGGTCGGTGCGACCGGGGTGTGCCGGTCCGACTGGCACGCGTGGAAGGGCCACGACCCGGTCGACCTGCCGCACGTCCCCGGTCATGAGCTGGCCGGCACGGTCGCGGAGGTCGGCGCCGACGTGACCCGCTGGCAGGTCGGCGACCGCGTCACCGTCCCGTTCGTCTGCGGCTGCGGCCGGTGCGAGCTCTGCCTCTCGGGCGAGGCGCAGGTCTGCCCGGACCAGACCCAGCCAGGCTTCACCGGGCCCGGGTCGTTCGCCGAGCAGGTCGCCATCAACGCCGCCGACGCGAACCTCGTCGCCCTGCCCGACGCGGTCGGCTTCGTCACCGCCGCGTCGCTCGGGTGCCGGTTCGCGACGGCCTTCCGGGCGGTCGTCGCCCACGGCCGCCTGCAGTCGGGCCAGGTCCTCGCCGTCCACGGGTGCGGCGGCGTCGGGCTCTCGGCCGTGATGATCGGCGCGGCACTGGGCGCCGAGGTCGTCGCCGTCGACGTCTCGCCGGCTGCCCTCGCCCGCGCGCGCGAGCTGGGCGCCACCCACCTCGTCGACGCGAGCAGCGACCCCGACCCGGCCGCCACCATCCGTGAGACCACCGGCGGCGGCGCCCACGTGTCCCTCGACGCCCTCGGCTCGTCCGCGACTGCCGTGGCGTCGGTCGAGAGCCTCCGGCGACGGGGCCGCCACGTGCAGGTCGGCCTGCTCCTCGGCGACGCCGCGACCCCGCCGCTGCCGATGGGTCGCGTCGTCGCGCACGAGCTCGAGCTCTACGGCTCGCACGGCATGGCCGCCCACGAGTACCCCGCGATGCTCGCGCTCGTCGAGGACGGCACGCTGCGGCCGGACCTCCTCGTCGGCTGCGTCATCGGTCTCGACGGGGCCGGCGCGGCACTGGCCGCGATGGACCATCCCACGACGACGGCGGGCATGACCGTCGTCGAGATCGGGCGCTGACCAGCACTCGACGAAGCCGTCTGCAAGCCGTGCGAGAGCCGGTGCGGGGACCGGATTTCGTTCGTGCGCAGGTGTCCGTGTAGCATCGCCGTCGCACTCAGGCCGGGTCTGACCCGGGTCCTGGTCGGCCCCCTTAGCTCAGTCGGCAGAGCGTTTCCATGGTAAGGAAAAGGTCGTCGGTTCGATTCCGACAGGGGGCTCTGGTCCGGTCCGACACCACTGCGTGACGGGCCACGACCCCCAAGGCGGGGTAGCTCAGCTGGTTAGAGCGCACGACTCATAATCGTGAGGTCGCGGGATCGAGCCCCGCTCCCGCTACTCAAGGCGATTTCGGGGAATACCCGGACTCGCGTACCCTGTTGTGCTGGCGTCGCGCGAACTCGACTCGTGAGCCGGCGCGACAGACCACCAGATCACCTTTTTTCCGAGAGCAGGTTGCCCCGATGGCCAAGGCCACTGACGTCCGCCCCAAGATCACCATGGCGTGCACGGAGTGCAAGGAGCGCAACTACATCACCAAGAAGAACCGTCGGAACGACCCCGACCGTCTCGAGCTGGCGAAGTTCTGCCCCCGCTGCAAGAAGCACACCGAGCACCGCGAGACCCGCTGACCCCAGCGCCTCGACGCACCGGAGCCGCCCCCACGAGTCGTGGAGGGCGGCTTCGCCGTTCAGGGTCGCGTCACGCGTTGCCTAGAGTGTCCGCATGCCCGTGAACGCAGACTTCCAGGGTCGGTCCTATCCACCGAGCGGTCCGTATGCCGTGAGCGCGGCCGACATCGCCGCGTTCGCCGACGCCGTGGGTTCCGACGACCCGCTGCACCACGATGCCGAGGTCGCTCGCGCCGCGGGTCACGCCGACGTCATCGCCCCGCCGACGTTCGCGGTCACGCTGGCGCAGCGCTGCGACGCGGCCTACGTCCAGGACCCCGACTCGGGCATCGACTACAGCCGTGTGGTCCACGGCGAGCAGCGGTTCGTCCACCACCGCCCCATCACCGCGGGTGACGAGGTCCTCGGCACCCTCACCGTCGACTCGATCCGTTCCGCCGGTGGGCACGCGATGATCGCCACCCGCACCGAGCTCACCGTCGAGGGCGAGCCCGTGTGCACCTCGACCTCGACCATCGTCGTGCGAGGAGGGGAGGACGCATGAGCATCCGCACCGCAGCCGAGACCGAAGCCGGCGACTCCTTCGGGCCGCAGACCGTGCCCGTGACCCGCGAGACCCTCGTCGCCTACGCGAACGCGTCCGGCGACCAGAACCCGATCCACCAGGACGAGGCCTTCGCCAGGGGTGTCGGCCTCCCCGACGTCATCGCCCACGGCATGTGGACCATGGGCGCCGCCGGGTCGGCCGTCTCCGCCTGGGCCGGCGGCGCGGACCGCGTCGTCGAGTTCGGCACCCGCTTCACCAAGCCGGTCGTCGTACCCGCGGACGGCGCCGAAGTCGTGATCACCGGAACCGTCAAGAGCATCGACCCCGAGACCCGTCGCGCCGTCGTCGACGTCACCGTGACCGCCGCCGGCGACAAGGTCCTCGGGCGCTGCCTCGCGACCGTCCAGCTCGACTGATGCAGGAGGTCCACGACGCCCCGCTCGCCGAGCTGACGACGATGCGGGTGGGCGGGCCCGCGCGCCGGCTCGTCGTCGCCGAGACGATCGACGAGGTGGTCGACACGGTCCGCGAGGTCGACGACGCCGACGAGCCGCTGCTCGTCGTCGGCGGCGGGTCCAACCTCGTCATCGCCGACGCCGGCTTCCCCGGCACCGTGCTCAAGGTCGCGACGAGCGGCATCGAGGTCGAGTCCGACGACTCGTGCGGCGGAGCGATGGTCCGCGTCGCCGCCGGCGAGGGCTGGGACGACCTCGTCGCGCGCGCGGTCGCGGAGGGATGGTCCGGGATCGAGGCGCTGTCCGGCATACCCGGTTCGACCGGGGCGACCCCGGTGCAGAACGTCGGCGCCTACGGCCAGGAGGTCGCCCAGACGATCGCTCGGGTGCGGGTCCTCGACCGCCGCACGCAGGAGGTTCGGACGTTCAGCAACGCCGACTGCGGCTTCACCTACCGGCACTCCGTCTTCAAGGCGAGCTCGCAGTACGTCGTCCTCGACGTCACCTTCCAGCTGCGCGTGGCCGACCGCTCCCAACCGATCGCCTACGCCGACCTGGCCAAGGGGCTGGGCGTCGAGGTCGGCGCGCGGGTGCCGCTCGCCGACGCGCGCGGGGCCGTGCTCGACCAGCGGCGGAGGCGGGGCATGGTGCTCGACGCCGACGACCACGACACGTGGAGCTGCGGGTCGTTCTTCACCAACCCGATCATGTCCGCGGCCCGCTTCGACGACCTCACCGCACGCGTCCGTGCCGAGCTCGGCGACGATGCCGCCGAGCCGCCGCGCTTCCCGGACGCCGGCGGTGACGTCAAGACGAGTGCCGCGTGGCTCATCGACAAGGCCGGCTTCGGCAAGGGCTTCGGTATGCCGGGCCCCGCCGCCCTCTCGACGAAGCACACGCTCGCTGTGACGAACCGCGGCTCGGCCACGGCTGCCGACGTCGCAGCCCTGGCGCGGCAGGTGCGCGACGGTGTCATCGACCGGTTCGGCGTCACGCTCGTCAACGAGCCCGTCTTCGTCGGCCACGAGCTCTGAGGAGGACCTGCGTGAAGACCGTGAACCTCGACGTCCGCACCGGCGGTGAGGACGTCGTCCTCGACCTCACCGACCGCTGCGCCGACTTCGTGCGCGACCTCGGTGACGGCCTGCTCCACGTCTTCGTCCCGCACGCGACCGCCGGCATCGCGATCATCGAGACCGGCGCGGGCTCGGACGACGACCTGCTCGCGGCGCTCGCCGACCTCCTGCCCGCCGACGACCGGTGGCGCCACCGCCACGGCAGCCCCGGCCACGGGCGCTCGCACGTCATGCCCGGCCTCGTGCCGCCCTATGCCAGCGTTCCCGTCGACGGCGGACGCCTCGCGCTCGGCACGTGGCAGAGCATCTGCCTGGTCGACCTCAATGTCGACAACCACGACCGCACCGTCCGCCTCGACTTCCTCTCGGGTTGACGCCCGGGTCCACCGACGCCGAACGGCTCCGGGAGCTCCGGAGCCGTTCGGCGTGTGGACGTGTGCGTCAGGGGCGATCAGGCGGCGCTGCGCAGCTTGACCGTCACCGACCGCCCGCTGGTGCGCGCGGCCTCGTGCGACTCGGCGAGCTGCTGACGGGCGAGGTCACGCAGCTCGGCCATCTGCGGCGTGACCTCGGCGAGGGTCAGCTCGGTCTCGATGACGTCGAGGTCGAGCCCCCAGACGTCCTCGAGGATCCGGCGCAGGTATGCCGTGGCGTGGTCCCAGCCCTCCCGGGGCGTGCCCTCGCCGTAGCCGCCGCCACGGGCGAGGACGAGGAAGGCCGGCTTGCCCTTGACGGTCTGGGTGCCCGGAGCGAACCGCGGGTCGGTGATGACCGTGTCGATCCACGTCTTCAGGTGCTGTGAGACGCCGAAGTTGTAGAGCGAGGTCGCAATGACGAGGACGTCGGCGGCGACGACCTCGTCGGCGAGCTCGGCCGCGACGGCCTGTGCGGCGAGCTGCTCGTCGGTCCGGTCGCCCTCAGGGGTGAACCCGGCGAAGGCCGAGGTCGCCCACACGTCGCTGGGCACGGGCGAGAGGCCCACGTCCCGGCGGATGACGGTGGTGTCGCTGCCCTCTGCCTCGATGACCGAGGCCTCGAGGGTGTCGGCGACGGCTCGGCTGACCGAGCTCTCGGTGCGGATGCTGGAGTCCAGCCGGAAGATCGTGCTCATGGAGTGCTCCTGGATCAGGGGATCAGATGGTCTGACCTCCAGATAGTATGGCAAACAGATCATCTTGCAAATTGACGATCGTACCTACAGCACTTCCCGATAGGCTCACCCCATGGCCACCGCGACAGACCTCCCCGAGCAGACGCCCCTCGGCGCAGTCGGCGACGTCGGCGGTGCCCGTGTGGACCTCGGCCAAGCGCTCGGGGCACTGCTTCGCCGCTACCTCCACAGCGCCCGTGAGGTCGTCGACGCGGTGCCCGGTGGTCCTCGCGGCTTCCAGGTCCTGACGCTCGCGTCCGAGGGGGAGTGCAGCAACCAGGCCACGATCGCCCAGCGGCTCGGCATCGACCGCACCGTCATGACCTATCTCGTCGACGACCTCGAGAAGGCCGGTCTGGTGAGTCGCCGACCGGACCCTGCCGACCGGCGCGCGCGGCAGGTCGTCCTCTCGGCCAAGGGCGAGAAGGTTCTGGGCCGCACCTCCGCCCGCATCCGGGAGGTCGAGCGTGGTGTCCTCGGCGGACTCTCTGACGACGAGGCCGACCTCTTCCGGTCACTGCTCGCGCGCGTCGCGAGCGACGCCGGGGCCGACCACTCGGCCTGCTCCGGCCCCGTCCCGGAGTGCTGACCCCCGCACCTGCTAGCGGGCACCTCGCGGCGGCAGCCGGTGCAGGACGACGTCGCGCAGCTCACCGCCACCGACCATGCACGTGAGGTAGGTGCAGTGCGGCTGCCGTCGCCGGTCGGTGGGGGAGCCGGGGTTGAGCAGCCGCAGACCAAACTGCTCGGTGTCCCACGGGATGTGGCTGTGCCCGAAGACGAGGACGTCGAGGTCGGGGTACTCCGCTCGCATCCGCTCCTCGCGCCGCTGCTTCGGCCCGGTCTCGTGCACCACGCCCCAGCGCAGACCACCGAGCTCGGTGCGCGCGACCTCGGGCAGGCGCCGTCGCAGCTCGGCGCCGTCGTTGTTGCCCCAGACCCCGACGACCCGGCTCGCCCGCTCCTCGAGCGCATCGAGCAGGCGCGGCGTGACCCAGTCGCCGGCATGCATGACGACGTCCGCCTCGTCCACGGCCGACCACACCTCGGCGGGCAGGTCCCGAGCCCGCGCCGGGAGGTGTGTGTCCGCGACGACCAGCAGCCGCAGCATGTCTGCCCCGGAGCCCGCCGGCGAAGCCTCAGTCGTCGAGTCCGTCGAGCTCATGGAGCGCCTCCTCCCAGCGGTCCCGCCGCTCGGCGTCGTCCTGCTCCCACCACGGCGTCCCGCGCTCGCCGAGGCCGTGCTTGGCGAGGTCGACCCGCCGACGCGACGGCGCGGGATCCTCGCCCGCCTGCTTCGCCGCCCGCACGCCCGAGCGCCCTCGTCCGAGGTGCGACAGCAGCCGCTCGGCGACGTCCGCGGGCAGGGCCGGGTCCTGGCGCCGCCACCGTCGGCCGCCGACGACGAGCCAGCGCTCGGCGTCGACCTCGGCAGACACCTCACCCACGGCTCGGCTCCTCGGGATCGGCACCCACCTGCTGCGACACGGCGTACGACGGCTGGCGAAGGGCGGTCCACAGAGGCGAGGTCCACGTCCCCATCGGCGCGTGGCCGACCGGGTCGTGGCGGCGCGTGCAGTCCGAGTCGCTCCACTCGAGGTCCAGACGACCCCGCTCGTGCCACGGGTGTCCGGGCGCGGCGACGAGCAGCCGGTAGGCGGTCGGCGGTTCGCCGCCCGGAGCCACCGGTGCGAGCGGGTCGACCCTCAGGAGGAGTCCGCCCAGGGCGGTCTCGAGGGGCAGGAGGGTCGTCAGCGGCCCGTAACCCCAGCGCCCGCGCACCGTCAGCACGTGCCGCGTGAGGACCCCGGTGCCGGTGGAGGCGAGGAGCACGTCGCCGGCCGCCGGTCCGGTCAGCCGCACTGCCAGGCCCTCGATGTCCGGCCCAGCGCGTAGTCCGGTGGCGCGGGACCAGCGCACCTCGCACGCGTGTGGCCCCGGCTCGTCAAGAAGCACCACACCACTTCGCGGTCCCGGCTCGATCGTCACGCGCCCCGTCCCACAGAACCCCACAGGGTGCAGCGCCCGGGTCCCGCGCAGCCGGGCCGCGAGCCCGAACGCAGTGGCGAGCACCTGCCCGCCGAGCCACCCCAGTCCTCCGAGGACCGCCGACGTCCTCGACCCGTCGCCGCTCGCCCGTGCCTCCATCACTCCAACCTATGCGCTCGCCGAGTCCCGTGCGTCGGCCCCGACGGCGTCGTCCGCATCGTCACCCTCGAGCCACGCGTCGATGTCGGCGTATGCCGTCTCGCGCACCTTCTCGGGCGCTCGCGACGCCCGCAGCGAGGCCCGGGCGAGGTCGGCGAGCTCGGCGTCGGAGAACTCGAGCAGCCGCGCCACCTCGTACTGCTCCTGCAGCCGCGAGCCGAAGATAAGCGGGTCGTCCGCCCCGAGCGCGACGGTCGCCCCGGCGTCGACGAGCCGGCGCAGCGGCACGTCGTCGATGTCGTCGTAGACCCCGAGCGAGATGTTGCTGCCCGGGCACACCTCGAGCGCCACGCCGTCCTCGACGACCCGGTCGAGGGTGCGCGGGTCCTCGACGGACCTCACGCCGTGCCCGAGCCGGTCGGGACCGAGCGCGGTGAGCGTGCGCTCCACCGCGTCGGGGCCGAGGAGCTCGCCCGCGTGCGGCACGAGCGCCAGCCCGGCCCGGCGCGCGATCGCGAAGGCGGGCGCGAACGCCTCGGTCTCCCCACGCCGCTCGTCGTTGCTCAGGCCGAAGCCCACGACGGCACCCGGTCCCTCGCCGGCATACCTCGCGGCGAGTCGCGCGAGGGTGCGCGCCTCGAGCTCGTGGCGCATCCGCGAGGCCGCGACGATGATGCCGACCTGCGCGGCGCCGGACTTCCGCGAGACCGACGACGCCTCGTCGAGGACGATCTCGAGCGCGGGCGTGATGCCGCCGACGAAGGGGGCGTAGGACGTCGGGTCGACCTGGAGCTCGAGCCAGCGCGACCCCTCGGAGCCGTCGTCGAGTGCCGCCTCCCGCACGATGCGCCTCATGTCGGCCTCACCGCGCACGCAGTGGCGCGCCGCGTCGTAGAGGCTCTGGAAGCGGAACCAGCCCCGCTCGTCACGGGTCTCGAACGTCACCGGCCAGTCGGCGCCCAGGGCCGACGGCAGCCGCAGGCCGTGCGCCTCCGACATCTCGCGCACCGTGGTGACGCGCATCGAGCCGGTGAAGTGGAGGTGGAGGTGCGCCTTCGGGAGGGTCGCCGTGTCGCGGAGCCCCGAGGTGCCGGAGGGCTGGCCGCTCACTCCTCGACGATGTGCATGGCCGACTCCTCGGCCGACACGTCCTCGGGAGCGCCGTGGCGCGAACCGGTCCCCTCCTCGGCGACGAGCGTCTTCTCCTCGTCGGGGCCGAGGCCCTCGTCGGGCGCGGTGAGCGAGCCCCCGTCGATCTCAAGCTCGTCGAGGTCGCGTGGCTCACCCAGGAAGTCGTCCTCGGCAGGGATCGCGTCAGGGTCGTCGCCGCCCACGCGCGGCTCGTCGTCGAGCCCGCCTTCGTTGTCGGGGGCGCCGTAGGCCGAGTTGGGGTCCGGCACCTCCTGGTTGATGCGCTGGTCGATCGTCTCGTCCTGCGCCTGCTCCTCGCCGGTGGTGCCCCACTCCGTGTTGCGCGGCTGCAGGTCCGGCGGCGAGACCGGCAGGTTGTCGCCCTCGCTCGAGTCGAGCAGGTCGGGCTGGCCCTCGCCGGCGTCGACGCCGTCGTCGAGGCTCATCGAGCCGAGGTCGTCGGTGAAGTTCTCGGTTCCTGGCTGGTCGCTCATGACCTCACCCTGTCACGCCCGAGAGCTTTTCGGCGGCGGCGAGGAGGACGCACGTGGCGACTCCCGCCATGGCGGTCTCGACCTCCTCGAGGACGGGGAACGACGGAGCCAGCCGGATGTTGCGGTCGCGCGGGTCCTTGCCGTGGGGGAACGACGCCCCGGCCGGCGTGAGCGCGATCCCGGCGCCCTTGGCGAGCTCGACGACGCGGGACGCGGTGCCGTCGAGGACGTCGAGGTTGACGAAGTAGCCACCGGTCGGCTTCGACCACGTCGCGACCTCGCGCCCCTCGAGTGCCGACGTCAGCGCGTCGTCGACGGCGGCGAACTTCGGGCCGAGGATCTCGCGATGCTTGCGCATGTGCTCGCGCACGCCGTCGGGCGAGCCGAAGAACTGCACGTGCCTCAGCTGGTTGACCTTGTCGGGTCCGATGGAGGCGAACTGCTGGTGCCCGAGGTACCAGTCGACGTTGGCCTTCGACGCCGCGAGGAAGGCCACGCCGGAGCCGGCGAACGTGATCTTCGACGTCGACGCGAACATGATGGGCCGGTTCGGGTGTCCCGACCCCGACGCGAGCGTGATGATGTCGGCGCTCTTGGCCTCCTCCTCGGTGAGGTGGTGGAAGGCGTAGGCGTTGTCCCAGAAGATCCGGAAGTCCGGCGCCGCCGTCTCCATCGAGGCGAGCTCGCTCGCCACCTCCTGCGAGCACGTCGAGCCCGACGGGTTCGCGTAGGTCGGCACGATCCACATGCCCTTGACCGACGGGTCCTCGACGAGCTCACGCACCGCCGCGACGTCGGGGCCGTCCTCGTTCATCGGCACGGTGAGCATCTCGATGCCGTAGGACGCGAGCATCGTGAAGTGCCGGTCGTAGCCGGGCACCGGGCAGACGAACTTCACCGTCTCCTCCTGCGACCACGGTCGCGGCGAGTCCGGAGCGCCGTGGAGCAGGAGCTGGACGAGGCAGTCGTGCATCATCGTCAGGCTGGACGCACCCCCGGCGACGACCTGCTCCGGCTCGACCCACAGCAGCTCGGCGAACATCTCGCGCAGCTCAGTGATCCCCGACAGCCCGCCGTAGTTGCGCACGTCGGTCCCGCTCGCGTCCTTGTGCCCGCGGGGCAGCTCGAGCAGCTCGTTGCTGAGGTCGAGCTGGGCGACCGACGGCTTGCCGCGCGTGAGGTCGAGCGTGAGCCCACGCTCCTGGAGCTCGGCGTATGCCGTGCGCTGGCTCTCGAGGAACGCCACGAGCTCGGCGGGGGAGAGGGACGACAGGGCGGCGGTCTGCTCGGTCACGACCGTCATCGTTCCAGACGTCGCCCGGGGAGGGCAGTCCTCCCCATGGTGCGAGACGTGGGGCCTTGCGAGGGTGGTCCCGCGCGAGCGAGAGCCGCTCGCCGCCAGGGGAGGGAACCCACATGAAGCTGTCCACCACCCGCCACGGTGCCGCGCTCGCGGTCGCCACGTTGGCCGTCACGAGCGCGATCGGCGTTGCCGCCACGACGACGGCCGCGTCCGCGTCGGCTGCCGACAACTCGATCCGCGTCATCACGCACAACCTCGCCAAGAAGAACTCCGCGCTGAGGGGAGTGGTTCGCAAGAAGGAGCAGCTCAAGGGCCCTGAGGTCATCCTGCTCCAGGAGGTGTGCTCGACGATGCTGCCGCGCATGCGCAGGAACCTCAGCCCGACGGTCGTGTTCCACGCGCGGCGCAGCACCGAGAAGTGTGGGTCGGGCGGGACCGTCGGTGAGGCGGTCGTGTGGACGGGTACCGGTTCGAGCCCCGTCGCGGACGTGGCTCTCGGCCCGAAGAAGGACGGGCACACCTACGGGCTCGCCTGCCTCGACTTCGGCCGCAACGGTCGCAGCGTCCGCGCCTGCTCGACCCACCTCGTCGCCGCGAAGGCTCCTCAGTCCTACCGCAACGAGCTGACATCGGCCATGGGCACGCATCTCGGGCAGTGGGTGGGCGAGAAGGACGTCGTCATCGTCGGCGGGGACTTCAACACCACACCCAAGACCTATCCGATGGACCAGCTCTACGGCCGTGGGAACGACGCCAAGGGAAAGTTCGTCGAGCTCCACCAGATGGCGACCGGCAAGCCCGAGCGCGACGGCAAGGCCACGATCGGTGGCGGCACCGACGCCCGCAAGTTCGACTACATCTTCGCCTCGATGAAGGGTGCGAGGCTCAGCGGCGGCACCGAGAACACGTGCTGGAAGGACGGCAACCCCGAGACGACGGACTGCACGACCTCCAACCACCGCATCCTCTGGGGCAACGTCCCGCTCAAGCCGCTGAGCTGAGCACCCGGCGTCCTTCAGTCGATGGGCTGCGCCCCGGTCCCGACGGTTTCGCGTCGGACCGGGGCGTCCCGTATGCTGTTTCCTCGGTGATCGCACCATGCTTCGGCGTGCCTGCCGTCACCTCCGGAACCACCCTCCCAGCGGGTGCGTTCCTAGGGCAGTGGCTCAATTGGTAGAGCACCGGTCTCCAAAACCGGCGGTTGGGGGTTCGAGTCCCTCCTGCCCTGCACATTCAGATCATTTCGGAGAAGAGGAACCGTGACGGAAGTGGGCGAGTCCCGCGACTCCCGCCAGGCGAGCAAGCGCGCCGGCAAGGGCGGCAACCCCGTGTCGCGGCTCTTCGGGTCCTTGGGGCTGTTCATCAGCCAGATTCTCGACGAGCTGCGCAAGGTCGTCCGGCCGACGCGTTCCGAGCTGTGGAACTACACGCTCGTCGTCATCGTCTTCGTCTCCGTGATGATGGCGCTCGTGTCCGGCCTCGACTTCGGCTTCAGCAAGCTCGTCGGGCTGGTCTTCGGCAACGGCGGCTGACCCGTCGCCTCTGCCGAGGTCGAGCCCGCACCTCGTTGAAACCAACGCTGCACAGGAAGTAGGTCCGCACGTGTCCGACCAGCCGACGTCCCAGGACGCCGAGTCGACCTCCGGCGACCCCGAGACCCTCACCGTCGACGACACCGAGGGCGCCGCACAGCGTGAGTCGCTGTCCCTCGGTGACACCGCCCCCGAGTTCCTCGACGCGCTCCCCGAGGAGCCGGCCGACTCGAGCGAGGCGAGGGACGAGCCCTCCGACGCCGAAACCTCCGACGACTCCGGCACCTCCGACGACTCCGAGGGTGACGATGAGTCCGACGCCCCCGCCGTGAGCACGCTCGAGGCCGCGACGACCGAGTCCGACGAGGACGGCGACGTGGTCCCGACCGACGTCGACCCGGTTCAGGCGTTCAAGGACGACCTCGCGAGCAAGTTCGGCGACTGGTACGTCATCCACTCCTACGCGGGCTACGAGAACCGCGTGAAGACCAACCTCGAGACCCGGATCCAGTCCCTCAACATGGAGGACTACATCTTCGAGATCGAGGTCCCCATGGAGGAGGTCACCGAGATCAAGAGCGGGCAGCGCAAGCTGGTCCGCCGGGTCCGGATGCCCGGATACGTCCTCGTCCGCATGGACCTCACCGACGAGTCGTGGGGAGCCGTTCGCCACACGCCCGGTGTCACCGGCTTCGTCGGCAACGCGCACCAGCCGGTGCCGCTGAGCCTCGACGAGGTCTACACGATGATCAAGCCGGCCGAGCTCGAGATGGCTGCCGCCGCTGCCGCCGCCCCCGGCTCGTCCGCCTCCTCCGGTGGCTCGTCCGCCGAGGCCCCCGTCGTCGACTTCGAGGTCGGCGAGTCGGTCACCGTCATGGACGGCCCCTTCGAGACCCTGCCGGCGACGATCTCCGAGATCAACGCCGAGAGCCAGAAGCTCAAGGTCCTCGTCTCCATCTTCGGCCGGGAGACCCCGGTCGAGCTGTCGTTCGGCCAGGTCGCCAAGATCTGACGCTCGGCAACACTGCAACCGGGTCATCGCCCACGGCGTGGGCCCACCACCTCACAAAGGAACAGAAGAGCAATGCCTCCCAAGAAGAAGGTCTCCGGCTACATCAACCTGCAGATCCAGGCAGGTGCCGCGACCCCGGCTCCCCCCGTCGGCCCCGCGCTCGGTCAGCACGGCGTCAACATCATGGAGTTCGTCAAGGCCTACAACGCTGCGACCGAGCACCAGCGGGGCAACATCATCCCCGTCGTCATCACCGTCTTCGAAGACCGCTCGTTCACCTTCATCACGAAGACGCCGCCGGCCTCCGAGCTCATCAAGAAGGCCGCGGGTGTCCAGAAGGGGTCCGGCGAGCCGCACAAGACCAAGGTCGCGAACCTCACCGTCGACCAGGTCCGCGAGATCGCCGAGCAGAAGATGCCCGACCTCAACGCCAACGACGTCGACGCCGCGATGAAGATCATCGCCGGCACGGCGCGTCAGATGGGCATCACGACCGACCTCTCCTGAGGCCGGTCACCACAACCGTTCCGTATGCCGGCCGCCCACGTGGGCGGCCGGCATACGGGAAGCGCTTCCTCACCTGAGGCAAGCGCGTGGGAGGGCCAGCGCCGGCCCGGACCACGACTCCACCACTGAAACCAGGAGCAGCACATGAAGCGCAGCAAGAGCTACCGCGCCGCCGCCGAGAAGATCGCGGCCGACAAGGTCTACACCCCGCTCGAGGCCGTCCGCCTCGCCAAGGCCGGTGCCAAGGCCAAGTACGACGAGACCGTCGAGGTCGCCATGCGACTCGGCGTCGACCCGCGCAAGGCCGACCAGATGGTCCGCGGCACGGTCAACCTCCCCAACGGCACGGGCAAGACCGCGCGCGTCCTCGTCTTCGCCAACGGCGACAAGGCCGAGGCAGCCAAGGCTGCCGGCGCCGACTTCGTCGGCTCCGACGACCTCCTCGAGAAGGTCGCCGGCGGCTGGCTCGACTTCGACGCGATCGTCGCCACCCCGGACCTCATGGGCAAGGTCGGTCGTCTCGGCAAGGTCCTCGGCCCGCGTGGCCTCATGCCCAACCCGAAGACCGGCACGGTCACGATGGACACGGCCAAGGCCGTCTCCGACATCAAGGGCGGCAAGATCGAGTTCCGCGTCGACAAGCACGCGAACCTCCACTTCATCATCGGCAAGGCCTCGTTCGACGAGAAGAAGCTCGTCGAGAACTACGCGGCCGCGCTCGAGGAGATCCTCCGTCTCAAGCCGGCCTCCTCGAAGGGCCGCTACATCAGCAAGGCCACGCTGTCGACGACGATGGGCCCCGGTGTCCCGCTCGACTTCACCAAGACGCGCAACCTCCTCGAGGAGGACGCCCAGGCCGACGCCTGACGTCTCCGCGCACCCGACAGCGGCCCCCGTTCCCCGGAACGGGGGCCGCTGTCCGTTTTTGCCCTGAGCGCAAACCCCCACAAGGGGTGCGATGTGACCTTGACTGCTCTCCGTGGCCGCAACTTGTTTCTGAGGTAACCCCGGGGTAACTTCGCCGAAGCCCTGTTGCACCGCCGCCCCGGGCCCACCCGTGGTGGCGACTCCCTGCCACGCACCACGGGGCCGGAAATGAGGTTGTGACAATGGGTGTCGCCATCGACGTCCAAGGACTGACGAAGTCCTTCGGTTCCCAGCAGATCTGGAACGACGTCACGCTCACCCTTCCTCCCGGCGAGATCTCGGTGATGCTCGGCCCCTCCGGCACGGGCAAGTCGGTCTTCCTCAAGACGCTCGTCGGCCTCCTCAAGCCCGACAAGGGCTCGATCGTCATCAACGGCGACGACCTCGTCACGCTGCGCGAGAACGACCTCTACGAGATCCGCAAGCTCTTCGGCGTCCTCTTCCAGGACGGCGCGCTCTTCGGCTCGATGAGCCTCTACGACAACGTCGCCTTCCCGCTGCGCGAGCACACGAAGAAGTCCGAGAGCGACATCCGCAAGATCGTCCTCGAGAAGATGGACCTCGTCGGCCTCTCCGGCGCCGAGGACAAGCTGCCCGGTGAGATCTCCGGCGGCATGCGCAAGCGCGCCGGCCTCGCCCGCGCGCTCGTGCTCGACCCCGAGATCCTCCTCATCGACGAGCCCGACTCCGGCCTCGACCCGGTGCGCACGTCCTACATCAACCAGCTCTTCATCGACCTCAACGCGCAGATCGACGCGACCTTCCTCATCGTCACCCACGACATCAACACCGCGCGGACGGTCCCCGACAACATCGGGCTGCTCTACCACCGCCACCTCGCCATGTTCGGGCCGCGCGAAATGCTGCTCAGCTCCGAGGAGCCGGTCGTGCGCCAGTTCCTCAACGCCCAGACCGTCGGCCCCATCGGCATGTCCGAGGAGAAGGACGCCGACGAGCTCGCCGCCGAGTCGGGCCAGGAGCTGCCGCCGCTGCCGCCGATCCCACTCCAGCTCGGAACGAGCGACGGTGCGCCCCGCCGGGCCGAGAAGCCGGCGGGCCAGTGGTGCCGCGACAAGGGCGTCACGCCGCCGCCCGGGTCCTTCCGCTCCGGCAACGCCGGCGTCCCCGGGGTCTCGCAGGTTCCCGAGGGCGAGGTGGTCTCGTGAACCTGCTCGTCTCGCCGCTCAAGCAGGCGGGTGCGTTCTTCGCGATGGCCCTCGACGTCCTGCGGGCCCTGCCCAAGCGGCCGTTCCAGACCAAGGAGTTCATCCAGCAGTGCTGGTTCATCGCCTCGGTGACGATCATCCCGACGGCGCTGGTGTCGATCCCCTTCGGTGCGGTCATCGCCCTCCAGCTCGGCACGCTCACCCGCCAGCTCGGCGCCCAGTCGTTCACCGGTGCCGCCAGCGTCCTCGCGGTCGTGCGTGAGGCCTCGCCCATCGTCACCGCCCTGCTCATCGCCGGTGCCGGCGGCTCCGCCATCTGCGCCGACCTCGGCTCGCGCAAGATCCGCGAGGAGATCGACGCGATGGAGGTGCTGGGGATCAACCCGATCCACCGGCTCGTCGTGCCCCGGGTGCTCGCGGCGATGCTCGTCGCGGTCCTGCTCAACGGGCTCGTCTCCGTCGTCGGCGTGGGCGGCGGCTACTTCTTCAACGTCGTCATCCAGGGCGGCACGCCGGGCGCCTACCTCTCCTCGTTCACGGCCCTGGCCCAGCTCGCCGACCTGTGGACCTCGGAGATCAAGGCTCTGCTCTTCGGCGCGGTCGCGGCGATCGTCGCGTCCTACAAGGGACTGACGGCCGGGGGAGGGCCCAAGGGGGTGGGCGACGCGGTCAACCAGAGCGTCGTCATCACCTTCATGCTGCTCTTCGTCATCAACTTCGTCGTCTCGGCCATCTACTTCCAAGTCGTCCCGCAGAAGGTCTGAGGTGAGCCCACGATGAGCCGGACCAAGGAGCTCGCCGCCCGCCCGGGACGGATGCTCGACAGCCTGAGCGACCAGATGCACTTCTACGTGCGCTCGATCGCGTGGAGCCCGCGCACCACCCGCCGCTACAAGAAGGAGGTGCTCCGCCTCCTCGCCGAGGTCTCCCTCGGCAGCGGCGCGCTCAGCGTCATCGGCGGCACCGTCGGCGTCCTCACCTTCATGGCGTTCTTCACCGGCAGCCAGGTCGGCCTCCAGGGCTACTCCTCGCTCAACCAGCTCGGCACCGGCGCCTTCGCCGGGTTCCTCGCGGCCTACCTCAACACGCGCGAGATCGCCCCGCTCGTCGCCGGGCTCGCGCTCGCCGCGACCGTCGGCTGCGGCTTCACCGCCCAGCTCGGCGCCATGCGGATCTCGGAGGAGGTCGACGCCCTCGAGGTCATGGGCATCCCCTCACTGCCCTTCCTCGTCACCACCCGCATGATCGCCGGCTTCATCGCGGTCATCCCGCTCTACGTCCTCGGCCTGCTGTCGTCCTACGCGGCGACCCGCTTCATCGTCACCGACTACTTCGGGCAGTCCAAGGGCACCTACGACCACTACTTCCATCTGTTCTTACCGCCGATCGACATCCTCTACTCGTTCCTCAAGGTGCTCGTCTTCGCGGTGATCATCATCCTCATCCACTGCTACTACGGCTACAACGCGAGCGGCGGCCCGGCGGGCGTCGGCGTCGCCGTCGGCAAGGCGGTGCGCACCTCGATCGTGGCCATCAACCTCGTCGACTTCTTCTTCTCGCTCGCGGTGTGGGGCGCGACGACGACCGTACGGATCGCGGGGTAGCCATGGCCCACGGCTCCGCCCTCGGACGACTCGGGCACCGCACCTACGGTGTGGCGTTCCTCGTCGTCGTCGCCCTGCTCCTCTCCCTGTCGATCGCCTCGTTCAACAAGGCGTTCGCCGACGTCGTCGAGGTCAAGCTCGAGACCAACCGCATCGGCAGCCAGCTCCAGGAGGCCTCGGACGTCAAGATCCGCGGGCTCATCGTCGGTGAGGTCCGCACCATCGAGCCGCACGGCGACGGCGTCACGCTCGGCCTCGCGCTCAAGCCCGAGATGGTCGACCTCATCCCGGCGAAGGTGAGCGCCCGCCTGCTGCCCAAGACCCTCTTCGGGGAGCGGTTCGTCGACCTCGTCCCTCCGCAGGGCGACCAGGGCCGGGCCATCCGCGCCGGTGACGTCATCCCGCAGGACCGCACGACGCTCGCCATCGAGCTCGAGGAGGTCTTCGAGGACCTCCTGCCGCTCCTCCGGGCGGTCGAGCCCGCGAAGCTGTCGGCCACCCTCAACGCGCTCGCGACCGCCCTCGACGGGCGCGGCACCAAGCTCGGCAAGAACCTCGTCCTCGTCGACCAGTACTTCACGCAGCTCAACCCGCACATGCCGACCATCCAGGCCGACATCTCCGGTCTCGCCGACTTCGCGAGCACGTATGCCGTCGCCGCACCGGAGCTGCTCCGCGCGGCCAAGGCGCTGCTCACGACGAACACGACGATCGTCGAGAAGCAGAAGGAGCTCTCGGGGTTCCTCGCCGGCACCGCCGGGTTCGCCAACACGACCGCCGGCTTCCTCGAGACGAACCAGAACCGGATCATCCAGGTGGGCCGCGTGCAGCGCCCGACGCTCGAGGTCCTCGCCAAGCACTCGCCGATCTACCCGTGCTTCAGCCAGGGTCTCGTCGGCTGGCTGCCACGCGCCCGCGAGATCTTCCGCGACGGGATGTTCCACATCACCATGGAGCTGCCCCGCCAGCGCGACGGCTACCGGCCGGGGGAGGAGCCGGCCTGGCGCGACAAGCGTGCTCCCGACTGCAAGGGGCTGCCGACGAGGTACGGCAACCAGAACGACCCCCGCGAGGGCTCGAAGTTCAACGACGGCACCGACGGCGCCCCCACCTACGTCAGCCACTCGGCCCTGCCGCAGGCCTTCCTCAGCGCCGACGCCGCGAGCATCCCCACCGCCGACGCCGGACTCGCCGGCACCGTCGAGGAGCAGCAGCTCGTCGGCGCCCTCGTCGGGCTGCCCGCGGGCGAGGACGCCTCGCTGGCCACCCTGCTCGCCGGTCCGATGATGCGCGGGACGGTGGTGAGCCAGTGAAGACCACGCCCAGCCTCGTGAAGTTCATCGTCTTCGCGATCGTCACGATCCTCGCCACCGGCACCCTCGCCGCGACGATCGCCAACATCCAGCCCGGCGACCGCAACACCTTCACCGCCCTCTTCTCCGACGTCACCGGGCTCGCGAAGGGTCACGAGGTCCGCATCGCCGGTGTGCGCGTCGGCACCGTCAAGAGCATCGACGTCGCTCCCGACCGGACCAACGCGGCCGTGGAGTTCGACGTGCTGTCCTCCAGCGTCCTCACCCAGGGCACCGTGGCGACGATCAAGTACCGCAACCTCGTCGGCGAGCGCTACATCGCGCTCACTCAAGGGCCGGGCGGCGCCACCCCGCTCCGCGACGGTGGGCGCATCCCGCTCGAGCGCACCCACCCGGCGCTCGACCTCACCGTCCTCTTCAACGGGTTCAAGCCGCTCTTCGCCGCGCTCTCGCCCAAGCAGGTCAACGAGCTGTCCGGGCAGATCATTTCGGTGCTCCAGGGCGAAGGCGGCAACATCAACACCCTCCTCGGGCAGACCGCGTCGCTGACGAGTACCCTCGCCGATCGGGACGAGGTCATCGGCCGGGTCATCAGCAACCTCACGACGACGCTGACGACGGTCGAGCAGCACGACGACGCTCTCGGCGAGCTGCTCATCCAGCTCCAGCGCTTCGTCTCCGGGCTCGCGGCCGACCGCAAGGCGATCGGTGAGTCGCTCACCAACATCAACTCGGTGACCGACGAGACCGCCCGGCTCCTCGCGGCCGGCCGCCCGGACATCAAGAACGACGTCGCGCAGCTCCGCACGCTGGGAGCGACGCTCAACAAGCCGGCCAACACCGCGGCATACGAGAAGTTCATCACCGGCTCGCCCGAGAAGATCGCGGCGATCACGCGGACGGCGACCTACGGGTCGTGGTTCAACTTCTACCTCTGCCGCTTCGACGCCAAGAACATCGTCCTGCCGACCGGCCCGACGCCCGGGAACCTCGGCTACAACGTCTCGTCCGCGAGGTGCCGATGAGCCGCCCCTTCAGCAGCCGTGACCCGCTCCGCATCGGCATCGCCGGTCTCGGCGCGATCGCCATCGTCCTGCTCGCCGCCTTCAACGCCGCCTCGCTGCCGCTCATCGGTGGCGGCGAGGAGTACGCCGCCTCGTTCACCGAGGCCGGTGGCCTGCGTGACGGCGACGAGGTGAGGATCGCCGGGGTGCGCGTCGGCAAGGTCACCGGCATCCGCCTCGCCGGCAACAAGGTCGACGTCGACTTCCGGATCACCGAGGACGTCGCCTTCGGTCCGCAGACCGGCGCCTCGGTCCGGATGAAGACACTGCTCGGGCAGAAGTACGTCTCGCTCGAGCCCCGCGGCCGCGGCCAGATGAAGGAGGGGACGACGATCCCCACCTCCCGGACCGTGTCGAGCTACGACATCATCGACGCCTTCTCGGACCTCACCGAGACGACCGAGCGGATCGACACCCAGCAGCTCGCCGACTCGCTCGACACGATGGCCCGCGAGTTCACCGACACCCCGGCCAACGTCACGCTCGCCCTCGACGGACTGAGCCGGCTCTCACGGACGGTCGCCAGCCGGGACACCGAGCTCAAGGCCCTGCTCAAGGCGGCGAACTCGGTCTCGGGCACGCTCGCCGACCAGAACAAGGTCATCGAGAAGATCATCGTCGACGCCGACCTGCTGCTCGCCGAGCTCTACGAGCGCCGCGACGCCATCCACACCCTCTTCACGAACACGAGCGCGATGGCCGTCCAGATCACCGGGCTCGTCCGCGACAACCGCGCGCAGCTCGGCCCGGCCCTCCAGCAGCTCCGTGGCGTCCTCGCGACGCTGCGCAAGCACGAGGCCGACCTCACCCGCACCATCGACGCGATGCAGCCCTTCACCCGGGTCTTCGCGAGCACCCTGGGCACCGGCCAGTGGTTCGACACCTACATCCAGAACCTCACGGTCCCGGTCGGGGCGGTGGGCCGATGAAGCACGGAAGCAAGCCCGTCCTCGGCAAGGTCATGGCGGCGCTCGTCGTCGTCGGCCTCGTCGCCGCCGCCGTCGTGCTCTGGCCGCGCGGCGGCACCAAGACCGTGACCGGCGACTTCAGCCGGGCCGTCGGCCTCTTCCCCGGGTCGGACGTTCGCGTCCTCGGCGTGCGCGTCGGCGAGGTCAAGGCCGTCGAGCCGCGCGGTGAGAGCGTGCGCGTCACCTTCGAGGTCGAGGACGACGTCAAGGTGCCGGCGCAGGCCAAGGCCGCCGTCGTCGCCCCGTCGCTCGTGAGCGACCGCTACGTCCAGCTGCTGCCGGCCTACACGACCGGCCCGCAGATGCAGGACGGCGCCCGGATCCCACAGGAGCGCACCGCCGTCCCCGTCGAGCTCGACCGCGTGTCGCAGAGCCTCGACGACCTCATGGTCGCGCTCGGACCCGACGGCGCCAACAAGGAGGGTGCCCTCACCCGCGTCCTCGACACCGGCGCCCGCAACCTCAAGGGCAACGGCGAGAACCTCCACGAGATGAACCGCAACCTCTCGCAGGCGGTGCAGACCTTCGCCGAGGGTCGCGGCGACCTCTTCGCGACGGTGAAGAACCTCGAGACCTTCACGGGCATGCTCGCGACGAACGACGCGCAGGTCCGTCGGCTCAACGCCGACCTGTCCAAGGTCTCCGACCAGCTCGACGGCGAGCGCGACGACCTCGAGGCCGCGCTCAAGAACCTCGCCGTCGCTCTCGCCGAGATCTCCACCTTCGTCAAGGACAACCGTGCCGTGCTCACCGAGGACATCGACCAGCTCACCGCCCTGACGACGGCCGTCGCGGCCAAGCGCGACAGCCTCGCCGCCACGCTCGACAACGCCCCGGTCGCGCTCTCCAACCTCCAGCTCGCCTACAACCCGCCGTCGGGCACCCTCGACACCCGCGCCAACGTCGAGGGCCTCGACGACCCGGCGCTCATCCTCTGCTCGCTCCTCACCGGCGCGACGGGCACGGGCAACGCCAACCCCAACCTGTGCACGACGCTCCAGGGCCTCATCCCCAAAGGCGGGCTCCCCGGTGCCCTCAACCTGCCGGGCCTGTCCGCGATCCCGTCGGCCCTCACGCTCGCCGAGGCCGGTGTCGTCGCGCCCCCGGCCGCGCCTGACAAGACCGCGCCGGCGGAGGCGTCGTCCACGGACGTCATCGTCCGCGGCGCGGACGCCACGCTCGGCGGACTCCTCCCGAAGGACACCCCATGACGTATGCCGTTCGCCAGCGCACGCGGGGCCCGGGCGCACCGCGCACCGGCGCCCGCCTGCGCGCCGTGGCCGTGGCCGTCTCCGCCGCGGTCGTCCTCAGCGCCTGCCAAGGCGCCTTCGACCTGCCGCTGCCCGGTGGGGCGAAGGGCGACGGGCCGTCGATGACGATCCGCGCCGACTTCGCCGACGTCCTCGACCTCGTGCCCAAGTCCGCGGTGAAGATCGACGAGGTCGCGGTCGGCCAGGTCGAGCGGATCGAGCTCAACGGCTGGACCGCCCGCGTCACCCTGACGGTCCCGAAGTCGAGCAAGCTGCCCGACAACGCCGTCGCCGAGCTCAAGCAGTCCTCGCTGCTCGGCGAGAAGTACATCGCCCTCTCGCCGCCCAGCGGTGGTCGCGCGACCGGAACCCTCTCCGAGGGCGACCTCATCCCGATCGAGCGCACCAACCGCAACCCCGAGGTCGAGGAGGTGCTCTCCGCGATGTCGCTCCTGCTCAACGGTGGCGGCGTCGGGCAGCTCGCGGTCATCGAGCGCGAGCTCAACAACGCGCTGCGGGGCAACACCGACGAGATCAAGCACCTCATCGGGGAGCTCAACACCTTCGTCGGCGGTCTCGAGGACCAGAAGGCCGAGATCGTGCGGGCCATCGACATGGTCGACCGGCTCGCCGCCCGGCTCGCCGCGCAGAAGGACCTCATCGCCCAGACCCTCGAGGAGATCCCCAAGGGCCTGAAGATCCTCGCCGACCAGCGCGTCCAGCTCACCCAGATGCTCCAGGCGCTGAGCCGGCTCGGGGCGGTCGGCACCAAGGTCATCCAAGGGTCGAAGGCGGACCTGCTCGCCAACCTCAAGGCGCTCGGACCGGTGCTCTCGCAGCTCAACAAGGCCGGCGACGCCCTGCCCAAGTCGCTCGAGCTGCTGCTGACCTACCCGTTCCCCGACGCCGCCCTCGGCGCGATCAAGGGCGACTACACCAACCTGTCCGTCACCGCCGACCTCGACCTCAGCGAGCTCAAGATCCTCGACGGCGGCACCGCACCGACCATCCCGGGCGCCCCGCTGCCCCCGGTCCCCAAACCGACGGTCCCGATCCCCGTGCCCACCGTGCCGATCCCCGTCCCGAAGCCGACGGTGCCGACGGTGCCGACCGCGCCGACGCCGCCGACGAACCCGCTCTGCCCGCCGCTGTGCGGCAGCAGCGCCCCGGGGGACCGCTCGTGGACCTCGCTCTACGGAGGTGACGCGGCATGATCCGCACCTTCACCAAGGTCCAGCTCGCGGCCTTCACGCTCATCACGATCGTCGCGGTGTCGATCCTGTCGGCCAACTACATCGGGCTCACCGAGCGCCTGCTCGGCGGCGGCCCGACCTTCAAGGCCTCCTTCGCCCAGTCCGGAGGCATCTTCGTCGGTTCCGAGGTGACCTACCGCGGCGTCAAGGTCGGTCGGGTCAGCGGGCTCGAGCTCGAGAAGGACGGCGTGCTCGTCGAGGCCCGTCTCGACCGCGGCACCAAGGTGCCCAAGGACACCAGGGCCGTCGTGGAGAACCGGTCGGCGGTGGGGGAGCAGTACCTCGACCTCCAGCCGCGCTCCTCGGGAGGCCCCGTCCTCGCGACCGGGGACGTCATCCCACGCAAGGACACGGCATACCCGATCCGCGTCGACGAGCTGCTGCTCCACGTCGACAAGACCGTCCGCTCGGTCGACCAGGACGACCTGCGCACCGTCGTCGACGAGCTCGGCACCGGGTTCGACGGCGCCGGTCCCGATCTGTCGCGGCTCATCGACAACGGCGACCTGCTCACCCAGGCCGCGATCGACGCGCTGCCGTCGACGGTGCGGCTGCTCCAGCAGAGCAAGACCGTGCTCGACACCCAGCGCGACACGGCGCCGCAGATCAAGAACTTCGCGACCGACTTCGCCAACCTCTCCGAGACGCTCCAGAAATCCGACTCCGACCTGCGGCTCATCCTCGACCGGGGCGTCGTCGCCTCCAAGGAGCTCGAGTCGCTCATCAAGGCCAACGAGGCCGACCTCGCCGTCCTCATCGCCAACTTCATCACCATCGGGCAGGTGACGACGTCGCGCATCGACGGCATCGAGCAGATGTTCGTCACCTACCCCGAGGTGGTCGTCGGCGGCTACACCGTGGTGCCCGGTGACGGCACCGCGCACTTCGGCGTGCAGACCGCGCACGACCCGGTCGTCTGCACCAAGGGCTACGAGCGCACGCGCAAGACCGACCCCAACCAGACCGAGAACCTGCCGCCGCTCAACCGGGCCGCCGGCTGCACCCTGCCGCGCGGGTCCGCGTCCAACGTCCGCGGTGCGCAGAACGCGCCCCGGCCGCGCAGCGGCGTCGCGTCCTCGCACCCGCTCTCGCTCGCCGACCGCATGCTCCCGCTGGGCAACGACGCGGTGGCCGACGGTGTGCCGCAGCTCTCGGCCCCCCTCGCGCCGAGCGGAGGAGCAGCCGGGGCAGACTCGTGGTCGTGGATCATGCAGGAGGCCGCCCGATGAGCCGGGTCACGACGACACGGGTGCTCTGGACCCTGACCGCGCTGGCGCTCGTCGCCACCATCGCGCTCGCGGCGACCCGCGGCCGGGCCTGGTGGGACACCCGCGCCACCGAGCAGGCCCAGAACGACGCGCTCGCCGCCGGCCGACAGCTCGCCGTGAACTTCGCGACGATCGACTACCGCAAGGTCGACGAGGACACCGACCGGGTCAAGGCCGGGGCGACGGGGGAGTTCCTGTCGAGCTACACCGCCCAGCTCGCGGACCTGAGGAAGGTCATCGTCGACAACAAGTCGGTGAGCAAGGTCGAGCGCTCCGAGGCCGCGCTCGTCGACGGCGACCGCGACTCCGCGACCGTCATCGTCGGGCTCATCGCGCCGACGAGCAACACCGTCGTGCCGTCCGGGGAGAAGAAGACCTACCGCACCAAGCTCGGGCTGCGGCTGGTGGGGGAGCAGTGGAAGGTGGAGCGCCTTGAGTTCGTCGGCTAACCGTCGCCCCCGCGTCGCCGGGCAGCGCCGCCGTCCAGCCCGTCCGGACGGATCCGTCGTCGACCCCACGACCCCTGCTGAGCACGACGGGCGCGTCGAGAGCGACTCCGTCGACGGCGACGCCGAGGAGGACGCCGACCTCGAGGCGTCCGAGGAACCGTCCGACGCAGCCGAGCCCTCGGACGCCGACGTGGACGCCGATGCCGCCGACCCGGCCGACGAGGGCGGCGCCACCGCGACCAGCGGCGCCCGACGGCTCCTCGTTCCCGCCCTGGCGCTCGCGCTCAGCCTCGCGCTGCTCGCGACCGTCCTCCTCGTCACCCGCCACGACCCCGAGCAGCGCAGCCGCGACGCGAGCGCTGCACGGGCGACGGCCCGCTCGACCCTCGAGCAGATCCTCAGCTACAACCACGAGACGATGACGCAGCAGATCCCGGCGAACCAGGCGCTGCTGACAGGGAAGTTCAAGGACGAGTTCGCGGCGACGATGACGAAGACGATCGTGCCGCTCGCCCAGAAGGACAAGACGGTCGTCAAGGCCCGGGCCTACGAGGTCGGTGTCATGTCGCAGGACGCCGACACCGTCGTCGTCCAGGCCTTCGTCAACCAGGCTCGCACGAGCGACGCCCAGAAGGAGCCGTCGATCGACCAGAACCGGGTCATCGCGACGATGAAGCACGTCGGCAACCGCTGGCTCGTCTCCGCCCTCAAGGCCTACTGAGCAGCGGCTGGGCCGGACGGGTTCGTCGACCCGCCCGGTCCGCGGTTACGGTGGATCGCAACCAACAGGGAGGGACCCCGCACCCCATGAAGATCACCTTGCGCCGCTCCGGCGGCGCTGCACTGGCCCTGTCCGGACTGCTCGCGCTCGGCGCCTGCGGCTCCGCGGGCAGCTCCGCCGAGGGCGCCGGGACGTCCGAGAAGGCCGATGCGGCCAAGGGCGACACCCTCGACGCCAGCGAGGTCGCCGGCCGCATGGTCAAGGCCATGGAGAAGGCGGGCAGCGGCACGATGACCATGAAGACCGGCGGTCAGGAGGCCACCGGCGACTTCCGCTACACCGACGGCAAGCTCGAGCAGCGCACGAAGGTCCCCGTCGAGGGCGCCGAGATGGAGATCATCGCCGTCGGCGACTTCGTCTACCTCAAGGGGCTCCCGGGCCAGTCCAAGCCGTGGGTCAAGATCGACCCCACCGCCACCGACCCGGTGAGCCAGATGTTCAAGGGCATCGTCGAGGGCGGGGTGAGCGACCCGACCAAGATGGCTGCCAACCTCAAGGGCACCAAGGCCACCGTCAAGGCCGAGTCGGGCGCCACCAAGACCTACGAGTTCACCGTCGACCCGGCCAAGGCGCTCGGGTCGACGGCCTCGGCCCCCGCCGGTTCCAAGCCGCTCACGATGACCTACGTCCTCGACGAGGAGGACCGTCCGGTGACGATCGCGACGTCAGCCGCGGGCCAGTCGATCGAGGTCGCGTACAGCGACTGGGGCAAGAAGGTCGAGATCGCGGCCCCGCCGGCCGACCAGGTGGGCTCGCTGAGCATCCCCTCCGCCGGCTGACCGGCGACGAGGTGGGCCGACGGCCCGGTGACCGATTTGGTCCCCGGGCCGTCGCCCGTCTACGCTGTCCCCTGACCAAAGACCGCCGGTTGTCCGGTGCACCCGCACCAGACCGAAGGTTCCGCGAGAGCGGGCAACCAGCGCAGGCCGAGAATCACCGCGACAGACGGCGTATGCCGTGTCTCGCCCCGTGAGCCCCGCGCCCTGCGCCGGGGCTCGATCTGTTTGTCGCGGGTCCTTCCCGGAGGTCGTACCGACGGAAGGAGGCCCGAATGTCTCGTGCAGACAAGTCCGCGGCGATCGCCGAGCTCGCGGAGAAGTTCCGCAGCTCCAACGCCGCTGTTCTCACGGAGTACCGCGGGCTCTCGGTGGCACAGATCACCGAGCTTCGTGGCGCCCTTCGTGGCAACGCGACCTACGCCGTGGTCAAGAACACGCTGACCGAGCTCGCCGCCAAGGAGGCCGGAGTCACGGCCTTCGACGGCCAGCTCGTGGGGCCGTCGGCCATCGCCTTCGTCGAAGGTGACCCGGTCGAGGCAGCCAAGGGTCTGCGTGACTTCGCCAAGGCAAACCCCCTCCTCGTGATCAAGGGCGGACTGCTCGAGGGCAAGGCCCTCAGCGCCGCCGAGATCACGAAGCTCGCGGACCTCGAGTCCCGCGAGGTTCTCCTCGCCAAGCTGGCGGGCGCCATGAACGCCTCGCTCAGCAAGGCCGTCTACCTCTTCGCCGCGCCGCTGTCGCAGACCGCTCGGGTCGTCGACGCGCTTCGCGCCAAGGTCGAGGTCGAGGGGCCGGCTGCCGCCGCCCCCGCGGCCGAGGCTGCTGTCGAGGAGACCCCCGCCGAGACCGCTCCCGCGGCCGAGGCAACCGAAGACGTCGCCACGGGTGGCGACGACGCCTGAGACCCGAGCACCGCTCGAGTCCTTAGGAAAACACCAACCGCCACTCACGGCATACACGAAGTAGAAAGGCAGCCATCATGGCCAAGCTCAGCACCGACGAGCTCCTTGAGGCCTTCAAGGGGATGACCCTCATCGAGCTCTCCGAGTTCGTCAAGCAGTTCGAGGACACCTTCGGCGTCACCGCCGCCGCGCCCGTCGCGGTCGCGGCTGCCGGCGCCCCGGCCGGTGGCGGCGACGCCGCCGCCGCCGCGGAGGAGCAGGACGAGTTCGACGTCGTCCTCACCGCTGCCGGCGACAAGAAGATCGCCGTCATCAAGGAGGTCCGCGCGCTGACCTCCCTCGGTCTCAAGGAGGCCAAGGACCTCGTCGACGGCGCCCCGAAGCCCGTCCTCGAGAAGGTCGACAAGGCTGCGGCCGAGAAGGCCAAGGAGCAGCTCGAGGGCGCTGGCGCGACCGTCGAGCTCAAGTGAGCTGAGCCTCGACAGAGGCTGACTCGCCGTGAACGGGCGGGGTGGATCCACGAGATCCGCCCCGCCCGTTCCGCATGTCCGGGGCGTTGCCGGGGCGTTACAAGGGCCACGCACGCAGGCGACACGCCCGCCGGGGCGCAGGACGCGCTTGACGTGCGCGGCCCCGACAGTCATCCTTGCCGGGTCATACCGCGTGCCTGCCGCATGCGACGGCTGACCGGACCCGCATCCCGCCCGGAGGGCGCGATTGGACAGGGTTGGACTGTTGCGCCCTTTTTGTCTAGACTGTTGCTTTGCCCTGCCCATGACCTCCGCCTGCTCTCGTCGAGCGACCTCCGCCGTGTCCCCGCCGCACCCCGGCTCCCGCACGTGCACCTGGTCCTTCGACCGTCGAGATCGGCTCGGAAGCCGTGGGCCTGGCGACCACCGTTGAAAACACATGGCCAGTGGAAGGACCATCCTTGGCTGCCTCGCGCACCGCGTCCAAGACCGTGACCACCGCAATGACGGCTTCGGGCCGTCTCTCGTTCGGCAAGATCCGTGAGCCCCTGGAAGTCCCCGACCTCCTCGCCCTGCAGACCGAGAGCTTCGACTGGCTCCTCGGCAACGAGCGGTGGCAGGAGCGCGTCGCTGAGGCGCTCGAAGCCGGCCGCGACGACGTCCCAGAGCGCTCGGGCCTCGAGGAGATCTTCGAGGAGATCTCCCCCATCGAGGACTTCAGCGGCTCCATGTCGCTCTCGTTCCGCGACCACCGCTTCGAGGACGTCAAGTACTCGATCGAGGACTGCAAGGAGCGCGACCAGACCTACTCCGCGCCCCTGTTCGTCACCGCGGAGTTCATGAACAACACCACCGGCGAGATCAAGAGCCAGACGGTCTTCATGGGCGACTTCCCGCTCATGACCGAGCGTGGCACCTTCATCATCAACGGCACCGAGCGCGTCGTCGTCTCGCAGCTCGTCCGTAGCCCGGGCGTCTACTTCGAGCGCACGGCCGACAAGACGTCCGACAAGGACATCTACACCGCCAAGATCATCCCGAGCCGCGGTGCCTGGCTCGAGTTCGAGATCGACAAGCGCGACATGGTCGGCGTCCGCGTCGACCGCAAGCGCAAGCAGTCGGTCACCGTCCTCCTCAAGGCCCTCGGCATGACCGAGGCGCAGATCCGCGAGGAGTTCGCCGGCTACGAGTCCATCGAGCTCACCCTCGACAAGGACAACACCGAGGGCCAGGACGACGCCCTGCTGGACATCTACCGCAAGCTCCGCCCGGGCGAGCCGCCGACCCGTGAGGCCGCGCAGAACCTGCTCGACAACCTCTACTTCAACGGCAAGCGCTACGACCTGGCCAAGGTTGGTCGCTATAAGATCAACAAGAAGCTCGGCCTCGACGGCGACCTCACGAACTCGACCCTCGCCATCGACGACATCGTCGCGACGATCAAGTACATCGTGGCGCTGCACAACGGCGACGAGACCCTGCCCGGCAGCCGCAAGGGCGAGGCCGTCGACATCCGCGTCGAGACCGACGACATCGACCACTTCGGCAACCGTCGCCTGCGCAACGTCGGCGAGCTCATCCAGAACCAGGTCCGCACCGGCCTGTCCCGGATGGAGCGCGTCGTCCGCGAGCGGATGACGACCCAGGACGTCGAGGCGATCACCCCGCAGACCCTGATCAACATCCGCCCCGTGGTGGCGTCGATCAAGGAGTTCTTCGGCACCTCGCAGCTGTCGCAGTTCATGGACCAGAACAACCCGCTCTCCGGGCTGACGCACAAGCGTCGTCTGTCCGCGCTGGGCCCGGGTGGTCTCTCCCGTGACCGCGCCGGCATGGAGGTCCGTGACGTCCACCCGTCGCACTACGGCCGCATGTGCCCGATCGAGACCCCTGAGGGCCCGAACATCGGCCTCATCGGCTCGCTCGCCTCCTACGGCCGCATCAACGCGTTCGGCTTCATCGAGACGCCCTACCGCAAGGTCGTCAAGGGCCGGATCACCGACGAGGTCCACTACCTCTCCGCCGACGAGGAGGACGAGCACGTCATCGCCCAGGCGAACGCGACGCTCGACTCCACCGGCGAGAAGTTCGCCCACGAGCGCGTCCTCGTGCGCGTCAAGGGTGGCGAGGTCGAGTACATCCCGGCCGAGGAGGTCGACTACATCGACGTCTCCGCGCGCCAGATGGTCTCGGCCGCGACCGCGCTCATCCCCTTCCTCGAGCACGACGACGCCAACCGCGCGCTCATGGGCTCCAACATGCAGCGCCAGGCCGTGCCCCTCGTCAAGGCCGAGGCACCGCTCGTCGGCACCGGCATGGAGTTCCGCGCCGCGGTCGACTCCGGTGACGTCGTCGTGGCCGAGAAGGCCGGTGTCGTGACCGAGGTCTCAGCCGACCTCGTCACCGTCGCCGCCGACGACGGCACGTCGCGCACCTACCGCATCGACAAGTTCACCCGCTCCAACCAGGGCAACAGCTACAACCAGCGCGTTGTCGTGTCCGAGGGTGACCGCGTCGAGAAGGGTGGCCTCATCGCCGACGGTCCCGCGACCGACGGTGGCGAGATGGCGCTCGGCCGCAACCTCCTCGTGGCGTTCATGCCGTGGGAGGGCCACAACTACGAGGACGCGATCATCCTCAGCCAGCGTCTGGTGCAGGACGACGTCCTCTCCTCGATCCACATCGAGGAGCACGAGGTCGACGCCCGCGACACCAAGCTCGGCCCCGAGGAGATCACGCGCGACATCCCCAACGTCTCCGAGGAGGTCCTCGCCGACCTCGACGAGCGCGGGATCATCCGCATCGGCGCCGAGGTCCGCGACGGCGACCTCCTCGTCGGCAAGGTCACGCCCAAGGGTGAGACCGAGCTGACGCCGGAGGAGCGCCTGCTCCGTGCGATCTTCGGTGAGAAGGCCCGCGAGGTGCGCGACACCTCGCTCAAGGTCCCTCACGGGGAGACCGGCACGGTCATCGCGGTCAAGGTCTTCGACAAGGACGACGGCGACGAGCTGCCCCCGGGCGTCAACCAGCTCGTGCGCGTCTACGTCGCCAACAAGCGGAAGATCACCGACGGCGACAAGCTCGCCGGCCGCCACGGCAACAAGGGCGTCATCTCCAAGATCCTCCCGGTCGAGGACATGCCCTTCCTCGAGGACGGCACCCCGGTCGACGTCGTGCTCAACCCGCTCGGTGTCCCCGGTCGAATGAACATCGGCCAGATCCTCGAGCTGCACCTGGGCTGGGCCGCGAGCCGTGGCTGGGAGATCGAGGGCAACCCCGAGTGGGCCGACCTCATCCCCGCCGACGCCCGCGCCGCTGAGCCGGGCACCCGCGTCGCCTCGCCGGTGTTCGACGGTGTCCGTGAGAACGAGATCGTCGGTCTGCTCGACAGCACCCGCAAGACCCGCGACGACGTCCGCCTCATCGACGGTTCCGGCAAGACGCACCTCTTCGACGGCCGCTCCGGCGAGCCGTACCCGGAGCCCGTGTCGGTCGGCTACATGTACATCCTCAAGCTGCACCACCTCGTGGACGACAAGATCCACGCGCGCAGCACGGGTCCGTACTCGATGATCACCCAGCAGCCGCTCGGCGGTAAGGCCCAGTTCGGTGGCCAGCGCTTCGGTGAGATGGAGGTGTGGGCGCTCGAGGCCTACGGCGCCGCCTACGCGCTGCAGGAGCTCCTCACGATCAAGTCCGACGACGTCAACGGTCGCGTCAAGGTCTACGAGGCGATCGTCAAGGGCGACAACATCCCCGAGCCCGGCATCCCCGAGTCCTTCAAGGTGCTCATCAAGGAGATGCAGAGCCTCTGCCTCAACGTCGAGGTCCTGTCCAGCGACGGCCAGGCGATCGAGATGCGCGAGGCCGAGGACGACGTCTTCCGCGCTGCGGAGGAGCTCGGCATCGACCTGTCGCGCCGCGAGCCCAGTTCGGTCGAAGAGGTCTGATCCGTATGCCGTGCGCTCCCGGAAAGCACACGCGCTCGGCGAGCGCACGGCATACGCAGGCTCAGTCCGACCCACTTATCTGTTTTAGCTAGAGCAACGAGAGAAGGAACCACGTGCTCGACGTCAACTTCTTCGACGAACTGCGCATTGGCCTCGCCACCGCTGACTCCATCCGCGAGTGGAGCCACGGCGAGGTGAAGAAGCCCGAGACCATCAACTACCGCACCCTCAAGCCCGAGAAGGACGGACTCTTCTGCGAGAAGATCTTCGGCCCGACCCGGGACTGGGAGTGCGCCTGCGGCAAGTACAAGCGGGTCCGCTTCAAGGGCATCATCTGTGAGCGCTGCGGCGTCGAGGTGACCCGTGCGGCCGTCCGTCGTGAGCGGATGGGCCACATCGAGCTCGCCGCCCCCGTCACCCACATCTGGTACTTCAAGGGCGTCCCGTCGCGCCTGGGCTACCTGCTCGACCTCGCGCCGAAGGACCTCGAGAAGGTCATCTACTTCGCCGCCTACATGATCACGAGCGTCGACGAGGACCAGCGTCACACCGACCTGCCCTCGCTCGAGGCCCAGATCGAGGTCGAGAAGAAGGAGCTCGAGAACCGTCGCGACGCCGACGTCGAGACCCGCGCCAAGCGGCTCGAGGACGACATCGCCGCGCTCGAGGCCGAGGGCGCCAAGTCCGACGCCAAGCGCAAGGTCCGCGACTCCGCCGAGCGCGAGATGAACCAGATCCGCAAGCGCGCGGACGCCCAGGTCGAGCGCCTCGCTCAGGTCTGGGACCGGTTCAAGAACCTCAAGGTCCAGGACCTCGAGGGCGACGAGATCCTCTACCGCGAGATGCGGGACCGCTTCGGTCTCTACTTCGAGGGCGGCATGGGCGCCGCGGCGATCCAGAAGCGGCTCGAGTCCTTCGACCTCGAGGCCGAGGCCGAGCTCCTGCGCGAGATCATCGCCACCGGCAAGGGCCAGAAGAAGACCCGTGCGCTCAAGCGCCTCAAGGTCGTCTCCGCGTTCATGACGACGACGAACAAGCCGGCCGGCATGGTGCTCGACGCCGTCCCGGTCATCCCGCCGGACCTGCGCCCGATGGTGCAGCTCGACGGTGGCCGCTTCGCGACGTCGGACCTGAACGACCTCTACCGCCGCGTCATCAACCGCAACAACCGCCTCAAGCGACTGCTCGACCTCGGCGCGCCCGAGATCATCGTCAACAACGAGAAGCGGATGCTGCAGGAGGCCGTCGACAGCCTCTTCGACAACGGCCGTCGTGGTCGCCCGGTCACGGGCCCCGGCAACCGTCCGCTCAAGTCGCTGTCCGACATGCTCAAGGGCAAGCAGGGCCGCTTCCGCCAGAACCTCCTCGGCAAGCGCGTCGACTACTCCGGCCGTTCGGTCATCGTCGTCGGCCCGCAGCTCAAGCTGCACCAGTGCGGCCTGCCGAAGCAGATGGCGCTCGAGCTCTTCAAGCCGTTCGTCATGAAGCGCCTCGTCGACCTCGACCACGCGCAGAACATCAAGTCGGCCAAGCGCATGGTCGAGCGTCACCGCTCGGTCGTGTGGGACGTCCTCGAAGAGGTCATCACCGAGCACCCGGTGCTGCTCAACCGCGCACCCACGCTCCACCGCCTCGGCATCCAGGCGTTCGAGCCGCAGCTCGTCGAGGGCAAGGCCATCCAGATCCACCCGCTCGTCTGCACCGCGTTCAACGCGGACTTCGACGGTGACCAGATGGCCGTCCACGTCCCGCTCTCCGCGGAGGCGCAGGCCGAGGCCCGCATCCTCATGCTGTCGAGCAACAACATCCTCAAGCCGGCCGACGGCCGTCCCGTGACCATGCCCACCCAGGACATGATCATCGGCCTCTACCACCTCACCTCCCAGGTCGAGGGCTCGCAGGGCGAGGGCCGGGTCTTCTCGACGGTCGCCGAGGCCCGCATGGCCTTCGACGCCGGCGAGATCCTGCTCGGCACCCCCGTCCGGATCCGGCTCAAGGACGTCGTCCCGACGCCCGGCACCGAGCTCCCCGAGGGCGTCGAGGTCGACGACGAGGGCTACCTCGCCGAGTGGCTGCCCGAGACGACCCTGGGTCGCGCGCTCTTCAACGAGACGCTCCCGGTCGACTACCCGTTCATCAACGCCCAGGTCGACAAGAAGCGTCTCTCGACGATCGTCAACGACCTCGCCGAGCGCTACAGCAAGGTGCAGGTCGCGGCCTCGCTCGACGCGCTCAAGGAGTACGGCTTCCACTGGGCCACCCGGTCCGGCATCACGGTGGCCATCTCCGACGTCGTCACGCCGCCGCGCAAGCTCGAGATCCTCGAGGGCTACGAGACCAAGGCCACCAAGGTCCAGACGCAGTACGAGCGTGGTCTGATCACCGACGACGAGCGTCGTCAGGAGCTCATCGAGATCTGGACGCAGGCCACCAACGAGGTCGCCAAGGAGATGGAGGCCAACATCCCGGCCACGAACACCATCTTCCGCATGGTCTCCTCCGGTGCCCGAGGCAACTGGATGCAGCTGCGCCAGATCGCCGGTATGCGTGGCCTGGTGTCCAACCCGAAGGGTGACATCATCCCGCGCCCTATCCGCGCGAACTTCCGCGAGGGCCTGTCCGTGCTCGAGTTCTTCATCTCGACGCACGGCTCGCGAAAGGGTCTGGCCGACACCGCCCTGCGTACCGCCGACTCCGGCTACCTCACGCGTCGTCTCGTCGACGTGTCGCAGGACGTCATCATCCGCGAGGACGACTGTGGCACCGAGCGTGGCCTGCCCATGCCGATCGCCGCGACCGACGAGCGCACGGGCACCCGTGGCCTGCACGACGACGTCGAGACCTCGGTCTACGCCCGCACGCTGGCCGAGGACGTCGTCAAGGACGGCGAGACGCTGGCCGAGGCCGGCATCGACCTCGGTGACATCGTCATCGGTGCGCTCTTCGCCGCCGGTGTCGACAGCGTCAAGGTCCGCTCGGTCCTCACCTGCGACAGCAAGGTCGGCACCTGTGCCGCGTGCTACGGCCGTTCGCTCGCGACGGGCAAGCTCGTCGACATCGGCGAGGCCGTCGGCATCATCGCGGCCCAGTCGATCGGTGAGCCCGGTACCCAGCTGACGATGCGGACCTTCCACACCGGTGGTGTGGCGGGTGACGACATCACGCAGGGTCTGCCCCGTGTCGTCGAGCTCTTCGAGGCGCGCACCCCCAAGGGTGTCGCCCCGATCGCCGAGGCCAGCGGCCGGATCACGATCGAGGAGACCGACAAGGCTCGTCGCATCCTGCTCACGCCGGACGACGGCTCCGAGGAGCACGCCTACCCGGTCACCAAGCGTGCGCGTCTGCTCGTCACCGACGGCCAGAGCGTCGAGGTCGGCACCCAGCTGACGGTCGGCTCCATCGACCCGAAGCAGGTCCTGCGCATCCTCGGCCCGCGCGCCGTGCAGATCCACCTGGTCGACGAGGTCCAGCACGTCTACCGCCAGCAGGGTGTGTCGATCCACGACAAGCACATCGAGGTCATCGTCCGGCAGATGCTCCGCCGGATCACGATCATCGAGGCCGGCAACGCGGACCTGCTCCCGGGCATGCTCGCCGAGCGCGGTCGCTTCGAGGACGAGAACCGTCGCGTCGTCGCCGAGGGTGGTACCCCCGCCTCGGGTCGTCCCGAGCTCATGGGCATCACCAAGGCCTCGCTCGCGACCGAGTCGTGGCTGTCCGCGGCGTCGTTCCAGGAGACCACCCGCGTCCTCACCGAGGCCGCGATGGAGGGCAAGTCGGACTCCCTCCTCGGTCTCAAGGAGAACGTCATCCTCGGCAAGCTCATCCCGGCCGGCACCGGTCTGTCGCGCTACCGCAACATCAACGTGGAGCCGACCGAAGAGGCCAAGGCTGCGATGTACTCCATGCCGAGCTACGACGAGTTCGCCTACCCGGCCTTCGGTCCGGGCTCCGGCGAGGCCGTCCGCCTCGACGACAGCGAGCTGGGTCTCGACCGCCTCTGAGGCGCGTCCTGCCTGACACGCAAGGGCGGGTGTGCCGTGGAGTTCCCACACGGCATACCCGCCCTTCGTCGTCCCGTCCCGCGCGGATGCGGCCGGAGCGGGGACCGCCGGGGTGAGAGGGTGTGCACATGCGTGACGACATGATCATCCGGCGCGAGCGGCCCGAGGACTTCGCGGCCATCGCGGCGCTGCACGACGACGCCTTCCCGCGGGTCCAGGGTGCTGCCCGCTCGGTCGAGTCGAGCCTCGTCGACGAGCTGCGCGGCGACGGCGACGTCATCGACGAGCTGACCTTCGTCGCCGAGCTCGACGGCGAGGTCGTCGGCCACGTCCTCTGCTCGGCCGCCACGCTGGGGGAGGGGACCTCGGTCGGGCTCGGCCCCATCGCGGTGACGCCTCGGCTGCAGCGGCAGGGCATCGGTGCAGCCCTCATGGCGTCGGTCATCGCCTCCGCCGAGCAGCGCGGCGACGCTGCCATCGTCCTGCTGGGCGACCCGGACTACTACGGGCACTTCGGTTTCGTGCCGGCCGTCGAGCGCGGCATCGGCTCGCCCGGCCCGTGGGAGGACCGCTACTTCCAGGTCAAGACCCTGCGTGCCTGGCGCCCGGAGCTTGCCGGGCCGTTCCGCTACGCGCCGGCGTTCGAGCGACTCGAGGCCTGACCGCCCTGCTTGCGTCCGCAGCTGTGGTGGCTGGGCCGTCATTCCTGCGGAGGTTGCCGGTGCTCCTGACGCAGCGTCCGCAACTCCGGAGGTCAGGGCGTCATTCCTGCGGACGTTGCCGGTGCCCCTGACGCAGCGTCCGCAACTCTGGGGGCCAGGGCGTCATACCTGCGGACGCAAGGGCTGGGGAGCGGGTCCGGGACGATTTGGTGGGCACCCGGCATACCGGTATCGTGGAGAACCGTGTCTGGCTAGGACCAGAGCACACGTGCCCGGCGCGAGAGCGCAGGGCCGCCCACCTCTCGCCGGGCGCCCCACCCACAGAACGAGTCGACACCGTCGATGCGGCCTGTGACGGGGAGTGCAGGGGAGAGCACCCGGTGCGACACACCCGACCGCGGGGGTCGAGCGCCGGGCATCCAAGGAGTCGCGGCAGCCGCCGTGACATCGACCAGACAGACAAAGGATCCAGGTTGCCTACCATCAACCAGCTGGTGCGCAAGGGCCGGCAGGACAAGACCTCCAAGGTCTCCACCCCTGCCCTCAAGGGCTCCCCGCAGCGCCGCGGTGTGTGCACGCGTGTGTACACCACCACCCCCAAGAAGCCGAACTCCGCGCTCCGCAAGGTCGCGCGCGTCAAGCTCACCTCGGGCATCGAGGTCACGGCCTACATCCCCGGTGAGGGCCACAACCTGCAGGAGCACTCCATCGTGCTCGTTCGCGGTGGCCGTGTGAAGGACCTTCCCGGCGTCCGCTACAAGATCATCCGTGGCTCGCTCGACACCCAGGGTGTCAAGAACCGCAAGCAGGCTCGCAGCCGCTACGGCGCCAAGAAGGAGAAGAAGTAATGCCTCGTAAGGGCCCCGCTCCGAAGCGCCCCCTCGTCATCGACCCGGTCTACCAGAGCCCGCTCGTGACCCAGCTCGTCAACAAGATCCTCCTCGACGGCAAGAAGTCCATCGCCGAGACGATCGTCTACGGCGCCCTCGAGGGTGCCCGCGAGAAGACCGGCACCGACCCGGTGCTGCTCCTCAAGCGCGCGCTGGACAACATCAAGCCGACCCTCGAGGTCAAGTCCCGCCGCGTCGGCGGTGCGACCTACCAGGTCCCGATCGAGGTCAAGCCCAACCGCGCCACGACCCTTTCGCTGCGCTGGCTGGTCGGCTACTCGCGTCAGCGTCGTGAGAAGACGATGACCGAGCGCCTCATGAACGAGATCCTCGACGCCTCCAACGGTCTCGGCGCCGCAGTCAAGCGCCGCGAGGACACGCACAAGATGGCCGAGTCGAACCGGGCCTTCGCGCACTACCGCTGGTGACAGCGACCGGTATGCCGTTCGCCCACGTGGGTGGACGGCATACCGGGACCGCGGTCCTGACGGGCCGCACACAGCAACACCCAGCACGACCGCACAGCAGAACTTCCGCAACGAGCGAGATGAGACAACCGCAGTGGCACTCGACGTCCTGACGGACCTGACCAAGGTCCGCAACATCGGCATCATGGCGCACATCGACGCCGGCAAGACGACGACGACGGAGCGCATCCTCTTCTACACCGGCGTCAACCACAAGATCGGCGAGACGCACGACGGCGCCTCGACGACCGACTGGATGGAGCAGGAGAAGGAGCGCGGCATCACGATCACGTCGGCCGCCGTGACCTCCTTCTGGAACAACAACCAGGTCAACATCATCGACACGCCCGGCCACGTCGACTTCACCGTCGAGGTCGAGCGCTCGCTGCGCGTCCTCGACGGCGCCGTCGCCGTCTTCGACGGCAAGGAGGGCGTCGAGCCCCAGTCCGAGACCGTGTGGCGTCAGGCCGACAAGTACGACGTCCCCCGCATCGCGTTCGTCAACAAGATGGACAAGCTGGGCGCGGACTTCTACTTCACCGTCCAGACGATCAAGGACCGCCTCGGCGCCGAGCCCCTCGTCATCCAGCTGCCGATCGGCGCGGAGAACGACTTCATCGGTGTCATCGACCTCGTCGAGATGCGTGCCCTCGTGTGGCCCGGCGACGCCAAGGGTGACGTCACCATGGGCGCCAAGTACGAGGTCCAGGAGATCCCCGCGGACCTCCAGGCCAAGGCCGAGGAGTACCGCCACCACCTCATCGAGCGCGTCGCCGAGTCCGACGACGACCTCATGGAGAAGTACCTCGGTGGCGAGGAGCTCACGGTCGCCGAGATCAAGGCCGGCATCCGCAAGCTCACCGTCACCTCGGAGCTCTACCCGATCCTCTGTGGCTCGGCGTTCAAGAACCGTGGTGTCCAGCCGATGCTCGACGCGGTCGTCGACTACCTCCCGTCCCCGATCGACGTCCCGCCGATGGTGGGCCACAAGCCGGGCGACGAGACCGTCGAGATGACCCGCAAGCCGAGCAAGGACGAGCCGTTCTCGGCCCTCGCGTTCAAGGTCGCGGCGCACCCGTTCTTCGGCACGCTCACCTTCATCCGCGTCTACTCCGGTCGCATCGCCGCCGGCTCGCCGGTCGTCAACACGACCAAGGGCCGCAAGGAGCGCGTCGGCAAGCTCTTCCAGATGCACGCCAACAAGGAGAACCCGGTCGAGGAGGCCCTCGCGGGCCACATCTACGCCGCGATCGGCCTCAAGGACACCACCACCGGTGACACCCTGAGCGACCCGGACCAGCAGATCGTCCTCGAGTCCATGTCGTTCCCCGACCCGGTTATCCAGGTCGCGATCGAGCCGAAGACCAAGGGTGACCAGGAGAAGCTCTCCACGGCCATCCAGAAGCTCTCGGCCGAGGACCCGACCTTCCAGGTCCACCTCGACGAGGACACGGGCCAGACGATCATCGCCGGCATGGGCGAGCTCCACCTCGACATCCTCGTCGACCGCATGAAGCGCGAGTTCAAGGTCGAGGCCAACGTCGGCAAGCCGCAGGTCGCCTACCGCGAGACCATCCGTCGCACGGTCGAGAAGCACGACTACACCCACAAGAAGCAGACCGGTGGTTCAGGTCAGTTCGCCAAGGTGCAGATCAGCCTCGAGCCCCTCGACACCACCGAGGGCGGCGAGCTCTACGAGTTCGAGAACAAGGTCACCGGTGGTCGCGTCCCGCGCGAGTACATCCCCTCGGTCGACGCCGGCATCCAGGACGCGATGCAGTACGGCGTGCTCGCCGGCTACCCGCTCGTCGGGATCAAGGCCGCGCTGCTCGACGGTGCGTACCACGACGTCGACTCCTCGGAGATGGCGTTCAAGATCGCCGGGTCGATGGCGCTCAAGGAGGCCGTCCGCAAGGCCGACCCCGTGATCCTCGAGCCGATGATGGCCGTGGAGGTGCGTACGCCCGAGGAGTACATGGGCGACGTCATCGGCGACATCAACGCGCGCCGTGGCCACATCCAGGCCATGGAGGACATCAGCGGCGCCAAGGTCGTCAAGGGCCTCGTCCCGCTGTCGGAGATGTTCGGCTACGTCGGCGACCTCCGGTCGAAGACGCAGGGCCGGGCGAACTACTCGATGGAGTTCGACTCCTACGCCGAGGTTCCCAAGTCCGTGGCCGAGGAGATCATCGCCAAGACCCGGGGCGAGTGACCGCTAGACTGGTCGCTGGTCCGGATCTGGCACACGGCACACAGCCGAAGTTCCAGTTCAACCACACCCCAAGTACGACGCCACGTCCTGCCGGTCGTGAGGCGTTTCACCAAGAAGAGTCCTGAGGAGGACAACAAGTGGCGAAGGCAAAGTTCGAGCGGACCAAGCCGCACGTCAACATCGGCACCATTGGTCACATCGACCACGGTAAGACGACGCTGACGGCTGCGATCTCGAAGGTCCTGCACGACAAGTACCCGGACCTGAACCCGCAGTTCGCGTTCGACGACATCGACAAGGCGCCCGAGGAGAAGCAGCGCGGTATCACCATCTCCATCGCGCACATCGAGTACCAGACCGAGAAGCGTCACTACGCCCACGTCGACTGCCCCGGTCACGCGGACTACGTCAAGAACATGATCACCGGTGCTGCCCAGATGGACGGTGCGATCCTGGTCGTCGCCGCCACGGACGGCCCCATGCCGCAGACGAAGGAGCACGTCCTCCTGGCCCGCCAGGTCGGCGTCCCCTACATCGTCGTGGCGCTCAACAAGGCCGACATGGTCGACGACGAGGAGATCCTCGAGCTCGTCGAGATGGAGGTCCGTGAGCTCCTGTCCGACTACGAGTTCCCGGGCGACGACCTGCCCGTCGTCAAGGTCTCGGCGCTCAAGGCGCTCGAGGGTGACGCCGAGTGGGGCAACACCGTCCTCGAGCTCATGGACGCGGTCGACGAGTCGATCCCGGAGCCCGAGCGCGACGTCGACAAGCCGTTCCTCATGCCCGTCGAGGACGTCTTCACGATCACCGGTCGTGGCACCGTCGTCACCGGTCGTATCGAGCGCGGCATCCTCAACGTCAACGAGGACATCGAGATCGTCGGCATCCACCCGGGTCCGGCCGCCAAGACCACGGTCACCGGCATCGAGATGTTCCGCAAGCTCCTCGACGAGGGTCGCGCCGGTGAGAACGTCGGCCTCCTTCTTCGTGGCACCAAGCGCGAGGACGTCGAGCGCGGGCAGGTCATCTGCAAGCCGGGCTCGATCACCCCGCACACGAACTTCGAGGCGAACGTCTACATCCTCTCCAAGGACGAGGGCGGCCGTCACACGCCGTTCTACGACAACTACCGCCCGCAGTTCTACTTCCGCACCACGGACGTCACCGGCGTCGTCTCGCTGCCCGAGGGCACCGAGATGGTCATGCCCGGCGACAACACCGAGATGTCGGTCGAGCTCATCCAGCCGATCGCCATGGAGGAGGGCCTCAAGTTCGCCATCCGCGAGGGTGGCCGGACCGTCGGCGCCGGTCGCGTCACCCAGATCACCAAGTGATCATTGGTTGACCGGTTGCGTCACTGACGCACTCGAGAAGGGCCCCGTCTGCTTCGGCAGGCGGGGCCCTTCCGCGTCCTCGGACCGGTGACCCCCTTGGTATGCCGTCCGCCCGCCTTCGCGTGACCCCGTCGAGACGGGGCCCAGGACCCACAGGTTCGTGACAGGTTCGCCATGGCCCCGCCCAAGCCCGGGCGCCCACTGTGGTGGGAGCACGGTCGGCCACACGGGTCGGCTCCAACGAGAGGAACCCCTCATGCCCAGGGTCACGACCACCAACGTCCTCGCCGGCGTGGCCGGTGCCGCCGCCGTCACGCTCGCCGGATTCGGCGCCAACGCAGCGCTCGCCGAGAGCACGCCCACCCCCGCAGCGTCCTCGTCGACGTCGACCGAGCAGCCCGGCACCCCCGCCGATGGCCCCGGGCGCGGTGGCCGCGGCCACGGTGGCATGAAGGGCGCCGACGGCGCCGCGCTCGCCGAGGCGCTCGGCCTCGACGAGGCCAAGGTCAAGGCCGCCATCGACAAGGTGCGCGAGGCGAACCGCCCGACCGAGAAGCCCGCCGAGGGCACCGCGCCCAGCGAGCCCGACCGCGAGGCCAGGCGGACGGCATACGTCGCGGCCCTGGCCAAGGAGCTCGGGATCACCGAGGGCAGGCTCACCGCCGCGCTCGAGGAGGTGCGTGACGCGCACCGCGCCGAGCACCGCACGCGGCTGGGGGAGCGCCTCGACGAGGCCGTCTCCGACGGCAAGCTCACCGCCGCCGACAAGGCGTCGGTGCTCAAGGCGTTCGACGCCGGCGTGCTCGGCGGCGGTCCTCGCTGACGTCGAGACCTCACGCACGCAGAGAGCCCTCGCGGGCCAGGGAGCCGCGGGGGCTCTCGCGAGCCGACCGCCCCGAAAGTGCTCGCGCCTCAACCGGTTGGCCCCGTCGGCCGTGGGTACGGTCGAACCATGCCTCACGACGAGACGAGCACGACCAAGGCCCGCACGGCACCCGACGAGAACTCGGACGCGAAGCCCGACTCGTTGGGTGACATCACCAAGCCCTCGTGGAAGTACACGGCGAAGAAGGCTTGGGCGGAGTTCACCGCGGACGGCTGCACCGACCTCGCGGCCGCGCTGACCTACTACTCCGTGCTGTCGCTCTTCCCGGCCCTCCTCGCCCTCGTCTCGTTGCTCGGGGTCTTCGGTCAGGGCGAGAGCACGACGACGGCGCTGCTCGACATGGTGCGCGACCTCGGGCAGGCCAGCGCGGCAGACCAGCTCGAGGGGCCGATCAGCCAGATGACCCAGGCCAACGCGGCAGGCTTCGCCCTCGTCGCCGGTCTCGCCGGCGCCCTGTGGTCGGCGTCGGGCTACGTCGGCGCCTTCGGTCGGGCCATGAACCGGATCTACCAGATCGACGAGGGCCGTCCGTTCTGGAAGCTCCGTCCGGTCCAGCTGCTCATCACCCTCGTCGGCGTCCTCATGGTGGCGCTCGTGCTCCTGGCGCTCGTCGTCAGCGGGCCGCTCGCCGAGACCGTGGGCGAGGCAATCGGCCTGGGGTCGACCGCGGTGACGGTCTGGAACATCGCCAAGTGGCCGGTCATCCTGCTCGTCGTCGTCGTCCTCGTGGCGCTGCTCTACTACTCCACGCCCAACGTCAAGCAGCCGAAGTTCCGCTGGGTCAGCGTCGGCGCGGCGATCGCCATCGTCACCTGGGTGCTCGCCTCGGTCGTCTTCGGCTTCTACGTCGCCAACTTCGGCTCCTACAACAAGACCTACGGGTCGCTGGCCGGCGTCATCGTCTTCCTGCTGTGGCTGTGGATCACCAACCTCGCGCTGCTCTTCGGCGCCGAGGTCGACTCCGAGCTCGAGCGCTCGCGCCAGCTCCAGGCCGGCATCGAGGCCGAAGAGACCCTCCAGCTGCCGCCGAGGGACGACACCGCGTCCGAGAAGCGTCGTCGCAAGCACGAGGAGCACCTCGAGGAGGGTCGCCGCCTGCGCGAGGAGGCCACTGCGGACGACGACGAGCCTCGGCACGAGGCGACCTCCCGCTGACGGGGGAGCGACGACGCGCCATCGGCGCCGGTATGCCGTGCGCGTCCGGCTCGATTTGGTAGGTCGCCACCGCCTCTGGCACACTTGTCAGGTTGCTTGGTGCGGGACGCCGTCCCCTCGACCCGGTCGAGGAGACACCGAACCGCCACTGCACGTGACAACGCATCGAACCGGCTACGCCGGGGCGACACACGGCAGGCCAGAGCAGCTCCGGATTCCCGGAGCTTCGATCCACCCGACGACCACACGCAGAACGCGTATGCCGTCGAACCGCGGAGCGGGCGCGACACGCCCGACCTCGGGGGTCGGACTGGGAACCGGCCACAGACAGAAGTAAGAAGACGGCGAGAGAGAGACGGAAGCCAAGATGGCGGGACAGAAGATCCGCATCCGCTTGAAGTCGTATGACCACGAGGTCATCGACAACTCGGCGCGGAAGATCGTCGACACGGTGACCCGTGCCGGCGCGACGGTGGTCGGCCCTGTGCCGCTGCCCACGGAGAAGAACGTCTTCGTGGTCATCCGTTCGCCGCACAAGTACAAGGACAGCCGCGAGCACTTCGAGATGCGCACCCACAAGCGCCTCATCGACATCATCGACCCGACGCCCAAGGCCGTCGACTCGCTGATGCGTCTCGACCTGCCGGCTGACGTCAACATCGAGATCAAGCTCTGAGGGTTGACTGATGACTGACATTGCTACCAAGACCGTGAAGGGCGTGCTGGGCAAGAAGCTCGGCATGACCCAGGTGTGGGACGCCGACAACAAGCTCGTCCCCGTCACCGTCATCGAGGCAGGCCCCTGCGTCGTCACGCAGGTGCGCAACGCCGACACCGATGGCTACAGCGCCGTCCAGATCGCCTTCGGTGCGATCGACCCGCGCAAGGTGACCAAGCCGCTCACCGGCCACTTCGAGAAGGCCGGCGTCACGCCGCGCCGCCACCTCGTCGAGCTCCGCACCGCGGACGCCGCCGAGTACTCGCTGGGCCAGGAGCTCACCGCCGAGACGTTCGAGGCCGGTGCCTCGGTCGACGTCTCCGGCACCACCAAGGGCAAGGGCTTCGCCGGTGTCATGAAGCGTCACGGCTTCCACGGCGTCTCGTCCTCCCACGGTGCGCACAAGAACCACCGCAAGCCGGGCTCCATCGGTGGCTGCGCCACCCCGGGTCGTGTCTTCAAGGGCATGCGCATGGCCGGCCGCATGGGTGGCGTGCGCCAGACCACCCAGAACCTCACGATCCACGCCGTGGACGCCGAGAAGGGCCTGCTGCTCGTCAAGGGCGCCGTCCCCGGTCCCCGCGGTGCGGTCGTGCTCGTCCGCAACGCCGTGAAGGGAGCGTGACCCGGATGGCTACCGCCAAGACCGTGAACGCTGACCTGCCCGCCGAGATCTTCGACGTGCAGACCAACGTCCCGCTCATCCACCAGGTCGTCGTCGCCCAGCTCGCCGCCGCGCGCCAGGGCACGCACTCGACCAAGTCCCGCGGCGAGGTCCGCGGTGGTGGACGCAAGCCGCACCGCCAGAAGGGCACCGGTCGCGCCCGTGCGGGCTCGACCCGCGCGCCGCACTGGACCGGTGGTGGTGTCGTGCACGGGCCGACGCCGCGTGACTACGCGCAGCGCACCCCCAAGAAGATGAAGGCCGCCGCCCTGCGTGGCGCCCTCTCCGACCGCGCCCGCAACGGCCGCATCCACGTCGTCGCCTCGCTCGTCACGGGTGACGCGCCGTCGACCAAGGACGCCGCCGCGCTGCTCACCGGCCTCACCGACCGACCGAACCTGCTCGTCGTCCTCGACCGCAGCGACATCGTGTCGATGAAGTCGGTCCGCAACCTGGACCACGTCCACGTCATCGCGGTCGACCAGCTCAACACCTACGACGTCCTCTGCGCCGACGACGTGGTCTTCACCCAGGCCGCGCTCGACACCTTCGTCGCCGGTCCAGCCGCTGCGGTCAAGCCGCTCGACGCCACCGTCGTCACCGAGGCGCCCGCCGCCGCGGCACCGGCCAAGGCCGAGAAGGCTCCGAAGGCCACCAAGGCTGCCAAGGTCGTCGAGACCGAGGCCGCCGCGGCCGACGCCGACGGTGGCTTCGGCCCCGACAGCGCCGCCGCCCTCGAGGACGGCTCCGCTCCCGCGGGCTTCGAGGTCAAGGGCAACAAGGACTCGATGAAGTACCACGTGCCCGGTTCGCGCTGGTACGACAACACCGAGGCCGAGGTGTGGTTCCGCACCGCTGAGGCCGCCAAGGCCGCCGGGTTCGTCCCGGCCGGCGGCGAGGCCGCTCAGAAGGTCTCCGAGGAGGAGGGCAAGTGAGCTCCGCATTCCAGGGGAAGAACCCCCGCGACATCCTGATCGCACCGGTCGTGTCCGAGAAGTCCTACGGGCTGCTCGACGAGGGCAAGTACACCTTCGTGGTCGACCCGCGTTCGAACAAGACCGAGATCAAGATCGCCGTCGAGCAGATCTTCAACGTCAAGGTCGACTCGGTCCACACGCTCAACCGCAAGGGCAAGACGCGCCGCACGCGCTTCGGCCTGGGCAAGCGCAAGGACACCAAGCGCGCGATCGTCACCCTCCGCGAGGGCACGATCGACATCTTCGGCAGCGCCGGCGCCTGAGAGACGACTGAGGAACTTAAGGAAACACGACATGGGTATCCGCAAGTACAAGCCGACGACGCCTGGCCGTCGCGGCTCCAGCGTCGCCGACTTCGTCGAGGTCACGCGCTCCACGCCTGAGAAGTCGCTCGTGCGCCCGCTCACCAAGAGCGGTGGCCGCAACAACAACGGCCGCATCACGACGCGTCACATCGGTGGTGGCCACAAGCGCGCCTACCGCCTCATCGACTTCCGTCGCCACGACAAGGACGGCGTGCCGGCCAAGGTCGCTCACATCGAGTACGACCCCAACCGCACCGCCCGCATCGCACTGCTGCACTACGCCGACGGTGAGAAGCGCTACATCCTGGCCCCCAAGGGTCTCGAGCAGGGCGCCAACATCGAGAACGGCCCCGGCGCCGACATCAAGCCCGGCAACAGCCTGCCGCTGCGCAACATCCCGACCGGTACGGTCATCCACGCCGTCGAGCTCCGCCCCGGTGGCGGCGCGAAGATCGCGCGTTCGGCCGGCGTCCGCGTCCAGCTCGTCGCCAAGGACGGTCCCTACGCCCAGCTGCGTATGCCGTCCGGCGAGATCCGCAACGTCGACGCGCGCTGCCGCGCGACGATCGGCGAGGTCGGCAACGCCGAGCAGTCCAACATCAACTGGGGCAAGGCCGGCCGCATGCGCTGGAAGGGCAAGCGCCCGACCGTCCGTGGTGTCGTCATGAACCCGGTCGACCACCCGCACGGTGGTGGCGAGGGCCGCACCTCCGGTGGTCGCCACCCGGTGAGCCCGTGGGGCAAGCCCGAGGGCCGCACCCGCCGCCCCGGCAAGCCCAGCGACAAGATGATCGTCCGCCGACGCCGCACCGGCAAGAAGCGCTGACAAGGAGCCATTGACACATGCCTCGTAGCTTGAAGAAGGGCCCCTTCATCGACGACCACCTTCAGAAGAAGGTCGACGTCCAGAACGAAGCGGGCACCAAGAACGTCATCAAGACCTGGTCGCGCCGTTCGGTCATCAGCCCGGACATGCTCGGCCACACCCTCGCCGTCCACGACGGCCGCAAGCACGTCCCGGTGTTCGTCACCGAGTCGATGGTCGGCCACAAGCTCGGCGAGTTCGCACCCACGCGCACCTTCAAGGGTCACGTGAAGGACGACAAGAAGGGCCGGCGCCGCTGATGGCCACCAACACCACCCAGACCGCCGAGGTCACCCTGGAGGCTCGGGCCCAGGCCCGCCACGTCCGGGTGACCCCGCAGAAGGCGCGTCGCGTCATCGACCTCATCCGCGGTCGCAACGCCAGCGAGGCCATCGCCACGCTGCGCTTCGCCCCGCAGTCGGCGTCCGACCCGATCCTCAAGGTGCTCGAGAGCGCCATCGCCAACGCCCGCGTCAAGGCCGACAAGACGGCCGAGCGCTTCGACGAGCGCGAGCTCGTCATCACGTCGGCGTTCGTCGACGAGGGCGCCACGATGAAGCGGTTCCGTCCGCGCGCACAGGGTCGCGCGTCCCGCATCAACAAGCGCACGAGCCACATCACCGTGGTCGTCGCGCCCAAGCGTCAGAACAACAACTCGAAGGGAGGCCGCTGAACATGGGTCAGAAGGTCAACCCGCACGGCTTCCGTCTGGGTATCACGTCCGAGCACCGCAGCCGCTGGTTCGCTGACTCCACCAAGGAGGGTCAGCGCTACCGCGACTACGTCAAGGAGGACGTCGCCATCCGCAAGCTCATGTCCGAGGGCATGGAGCGCGCGGGCATCTCCAAGGTCGAGATCGAGCGCACCCGTGACCGCGTCCGCGTGGACATCCACACGGCGCGCCCGGGCATCGTCATCGGTCGCCGTGGCGCCGAGGCCGACCGCATCCGCGGCGAGCTCGAGAAGCTCACGGGCAAGCAGGTGCAGCTCAACATCCTCGAGGTCAAGAACCCCGAGACCGACGCGCAGCTCGTCGCCCAGGGCGTCGCGGAGCAGCTCTCTGCCCGCGTCTCCTTCCGTCGCGCCATGCGCAAGAGCATGCAGTCGGCCACCCGCGCCGGTGCCAAGGGCATCCGCGTCCAGGTCTCCGGCCGTCTCGGCGGCGCCGAGATGTCCCGCACCGAGTTCTACCGCGAGGGTCGCGTGCCGCTGCACACCCTCCGCGCGAACATCGACGTGGGCTTCTACGAGGCCCGCACCACCTTCGGCCGCATCGGCGTGAAGGTCTGGATCTACAAGGGTGACCTCACCGCGCGTGAGCTCGCTGCCCAGCAGGCCACCGCGCCTCGCCAGGGCCGTGGCCCGCGTCGTGACGGCGCCGACCGTCCCGCCCGCGCCCGTCGTGGCGACCGTGCCGAGAACACCGGCGCGGCGTCCACGGGTGAAGCCCCTGCCGCCACCACCCCGGCGGAGAACACCGAGGGAGCGTCCAGCTGATGTTGATTCCCCGTCGCGTCAAGCACCGCAAGCAGCACCACCCGGGTCGCTCGGGCGCTGCCAAGGGTGGGACGTCCATCGCGTTCGGTGACTACGGCCTCCAGGCTCTCGAGCCGGCCTACGTCACCAACCGTCAGATCGAGTCCGCGCGTATCGCGATGACTCGCTACATGAAGCGTGGCGGCAAGGTGTGGATCAACATCTACCCGGACCGCCCGCTCACCAAGAAGCCGGCTGAGACCCGCATGGGTTCCGGTAAGGGTTCGCCCGAGTGGTGGATCGCCAACGTCAAGCCCGGACGCATCATGTTCGAGATCTCCGGTGTGTCCGAGGAGGTCGCGCGCGAAGCCATGCGCCTGGCCATGCACAAGCTGCCGATGAAGTGCCGCTTCGTCCAGCGTGAGGGTGGTGACTTCTGATGGCAGTCGGTTCCAAGGACCTGATCTCCAAGGAGCTTCGTGGGTTCGACGACGAGCGTCTCGTCGACGAGCTGCGCAAGGCCAAGGAGGAGCTGTTCAACCTGCGGTTCCAGTCCGCGACCGGTCAGCTCGACAACCACGGCCGTCTGCGCGCCGTCCGCAAGGACATCGCGCGGATCTACACCGAGATGCGTGAGCGCGAGCTCGGCATTGGCTCCGCCCCGGCCGAGTCGGAGGAGAGCAAGTGAGCGACAACGTGAAGGACGAGAACGTGACCGGCGAGCAGACCGAGACCACTCGGAACTACCGCAAGACCCGCCAGGGCTACGTCGTCAGCGACAAGATGGACAAGACCGTCGTCGTCGAGGTCGAGGACCGCGTCAAGCACGCCCTCTACGGCAAGGTCATGCGCCGCTCGGCCAAGATCAAGGCCCACGACGAGGAGAACACCGCCGGCATCGGCGACCGCGTCCTCATCATGGAGACCCGCCCGCTCTCGGCGACGAAGCGCTGGCGCCTCGTCGAGATCCTCGAGAAGGCCAAGTAAAGCTTTGCGGGGGGCTCCGGCCCCCCGCGACCCCCGAAGTTCGGCCAGGCTCTGCCGCCCTCAGGCCAGCAGAGAACCAGCACGACGTATAGGAGACAGATAAGTGATCCAGCAGGAGTCGCGAGTGCGCGTCGCCGACAACACCGGTGCCAAGGAGATCTTGTGCATCCGTGTTCTCGGTGGCTCGGGTCGCCGGTATGCCGGTATTGGCGACACGATCGTCGCCACGGTGAAGGACGCCATCCCCGGTGGCAACGTCAAGAAGGGCGACGTGGTCAAGGCCGTCATCGTCCGCACGAAGAAGGAGCGCCGTCGCGCCGACGGTTCCTACATCAAGTTCGATGAGAACGCCGCAGTGATCCTCAAGACCGACGGTGACCCCCGTGGTACCCGCATCTTCGGCCCGGTGGGCCGCGAGCTTCGCGACAAGAAGTTCATGAAGATCATCTCGCTGGCCCCGGAGGTGCTCTGAGCCATGGCGAAGTTCCGCATCAAGAAGGGTGACACCGTCCAGGTGCTCACCGGCAAGGACAAGGGTTCGACCGGCAAGGTCATCGCGGTCTATCGCGAGAACGACCGCGTCCTCGTCGAGGGCGTCAACCGCGTCACCCGCCACACCAAGGCCGGCCAGACTGCCCGTGGCAGCCAGACCGGTGGCCTCGTCGTCCAGGAGGCGCCGATCCACGTGAGCAACGTGCAGGTCGTCGACCCCTCCGACAAGAAGCCGACCCGTACCAAGACCCGCGTCGAGACCGTCGAGCGTGACGGACGCCAGAAGGCCGTCCGGACCCGCGTCGGCGTGCGCTCGGGCAAGGACCTGTGAGCCCGATGACCGAAACCACCACCACGGCGAGCCCGCGCCTCAAGCAGCGCTACGCGGACGAGATCCGCGCCGGCCTCCTCGAGCAGTTCGGCTACGCCAACGTCATGCAGGTTCCCGGCGTCGTCAAGGTCGTCGTCAACATGGGTGTCGGCGACGCGGCCAAGGACAGCAAGCTCATCGAGGGCGCGGTCCGCGACCTCACGGCGATCACCGGCCAGAAGCCGGTCGTCACCAAGGCCCGCAAGTCCATCGCCCAGTTCAAGCTGCGTGAGGGCATGCCGATCGGCACGCACACCACGCTGCGTGGCGACCGCATGTGGGAGTTCCTCGACCGCCTCATCTCGGTCGCGCTTCCCCGCATCCGTGACTTCCGTGGCATGAGCCCCAAGCAGTTCGACGGTCGCGGCAACTACACCTTCGGCCTCACGGAGCAGTCGATGTTCCACGAGATCGACCAGGACAAGATCGACCGCGTGCGCGGCATGGACATCACCATCGTCACCACCGCGACGAACGACGACGAGGGACGCGCGCTGCTCAAGGCGCTCGGCATGCCCTTCAAGGAGAACTGACATGGCCAAGACCGCTCTTGTCAACAAGGCGAACAAGAAGCCGAAGTTCAAGGTGCGCGGCTACACGCGCTGCCAGCGCTGCGGCCGTCCCCACTCGGTCTACCGCAAGTTCGGCCTGTGCCGGATCTGCCTCCGGGAGATGGCCCACCGCGGCGAGCTCCCCGGCGTGACCAAGTCGTCCTGGTGACGTTGCTCCAGAACTGAACATCCCCGGTATGCCGTGGGGCACGAGCCCCGCGCACACCTCACCGCCGCGACCACGCGGCATACACACAAGACCATCTACATCGAAGGTCAGCCGGAGCCCAGCGCTCCGGATGAAACCACGGTGAGAAGGGCGGAGAAGCCCAATGACAATGACTGACCCGATTGCGGACATGTTGACCCGCGTCCGGAACGCCAACTCGGCGCACAAGGACACGGTCGCCATGCCGTTCAGCAAGCTCAAGTCGCACATCGCGGAGATCCTCGAGGCCGAGGGCTACATCTCCGGTTGGACCGTCGAGGACGCCGAGGTCGGCAAGACCCTGACGATCAACCTCAAGTACGGCCCCAACCGTGAGCGCTCCATCGCGGGTGTGCGCCGCGTGTCCAAGCCCGGACTGCGCGTCTACGCCAAGTCCACGAACCTCCCGAAGGTTCTCGGTGGTCTCGGTGTCGCGATCATCTCGACGTCGTCCGGTCTGCTCACCGACAAGCAGGCCGCCAACAAGGGTGTGGGTGGGGAAGTCCTCGCCTACATCTGGTAAGGGGATCTGACATGTCGCGCATCGGACGTCTTCCGGTTGCCATCCCCTCGGGTGTCGAGATCAACGTCGAGGGCCAGACCGTCAAGGTCAAGGGTCCCAAGGGCGAGCTCGCGCACACCGTGGCCCAGCCCATCAAGGTCGAGAAGACCGACGGCGAGGTCCAGGTGTCCCGTCCCAACGACGAGCGCGAGTCGCGTTCGCTCCACGGACTGACCCGCTCGCTCATCAACAACATGGTTCTCGGTGTCACCGAGGGCTACGTCAAGAAGCTCGAGATCCACGGCACCGGTTACCGCGTGCAGAACAAGGGCGGTTCGCTCGAGTTCGCGCTCGGCTACTCGCACTCGATCACGGTCGAGCCGCCGCAGGGCATCACCTTCACCGTCGAGAACCCCACGCGGTTCCAGGTCGAGGGCATCGACAAGCAGCTCGTCGGTGAGGTTGCCGCCAACATTCGCAAGCTCCGCAAGCCCGACCCGTACAAGGGCAAGGGCGTGCGCTACGCCGGCGAGCACATCCGCCGCAAGGTCGGAAAGGCTGGTAAGTAAGCCATGGCAATGATCATCAAGCGTGCCAAGGGCAAGGTCGCCGCTCGCGGCCGTCGCCACGCCCGTCTGCGCAAGCAGGTCGCGGGTACGGCGGTCCGCCCCCGTCTGGTCGTGTCGCGCTCGTCGCGCCACGTCTTCGTCCAGGTCGTCGACGACACCGTGGGCAAGACCGTCGCCTCGGCGTCGACCATGGAGGCCGACGTCCGCTCCTTCGACGGTGACAAGACCGCCAAGGCCAAGAAGGTCGGCGAGCTCGTCGCCGAGCGTGCCAAGGCAGCCGGTGTCGAGGCCGTCGTCTTCGACCGTGGTGGCAACAAGTACCACGGTCGCGTTGCGGCCATCGCCGACGGCGCCCGCGAGGGTGGGCTGTCGCTGTGACCCACATGCTCTCCCACACCAGTGTTGAAATGAGGAACATCTGATGCCAGGACCCCAGCGTCGAGGCACCGGTCCCGCGTCCGACAACCGCAGCGACAACCGTGGCGGCGACCGTCGCGGTGGCCGTGGCGACGACCGCCGTGGCGGCGGTCGCGAGGTCGAGAAGAGCCAGTATCTCGAGCGCGTCGTGACCATCAACCGTGTCTCCAAGGTCGTCAAGGGTGGTCGTCGCTTCAGCTTCACCGCTCTCGTCGTCGTCGGTGACGGCGACGGCACCGTGGGCGTCGGCTACGGCAAGGCCAAGGAAGTTCCCGCCGCGATCGCCAAGGGTGTCGAGGAGGCCAAGAAGGAGTTCTTCAAGGTCCCGCGCATCCAGGGCACGATCCCGCACCCCGTCCAGGGTGAGGCCGCTGCCGGCGTCGTCATGCTCCGTCCCGCCAGCCCCGGTACCGGTGTCATCGCCGGTGGCCCGGTGCGTGCGGTGCTCGAGTGCGCCGGCGTCCACGACGTGCTCTCCAAGAGCCTCGGTTCGTCCAACGCGATCAACATCGTCCACGCCACCGTGCAGGCCCTCAAGGAGCTCGAGCGTCCGGAGTCCGTGGCCGCGCGCCGTGGCCTCCCCGTGGACCACGTCGCCCCCGCCGCGATGCTGCGCGCCCAGGCCGCCGGTGTGGCCGAGGCCCGTGACGCCGCGAAGGCAGGTGCCTGATGGCCCGTCTCAAGGTGACCCAGACCCGTTCGGAGATCGGCGGCAAGCAGAACCAGCGCGACACGCTGCGCAGCCTCGGTCTCAAGCGCATCGGCGACGTCGTCGTCAAGGAGGACCGTCCCGAGATCCGCGGGATGGTCAAGACGGTGACGCACCTCGTCGCCGTCGAGGAGGTTGAGTGATCATGGCCGACAAGAAGGCTGACGTGGAGCAGAAGGCAACCGCTCTCAAGGTCCACCACCTGCGTCCGGCCCCCGGCGCCAAGACCGCCAAGACCCGTGTCGGTCGTGGTGAGGGCTCCAAGGGCAAGACCGCTGGTCGCGGTACCAAGGGCTCGAAGGCCCGCTACCAGGTTCCGGAGCGCTTCGAGGGTGGCTCGACCCCCCTCCACATGCGTCTCCCGAAGCTGCGCGGCTTCAAGAACCCGTTCAAGACCGAGTACCAGGTCGTGAACCTCGACAAGCTGTCGTCGCTCTACCCCGACGGCGGCGACGTCACGGTCGAGGACCTCGTGTCCAAGGGTGCGGTGCGTCGTGGCCACCTCGTCAAGGTGCTCGGCACCGGCGAGATCTCGGTCGCGGTCAACGTCACCGCCGACAAGTTCTCGGCGACCGCCAAGGAGAAGATCGAGGCCGCTGGCGGCTCGACCAGCTCGGGCGAGTCCGCCTGACCTGCACCTGCATGGTGCGTATGCCGCAGGGCGCGGTTCCCGGAGGCGATCTCCGGAACTCGCCTTGCGGCATACGTCGTTCAACCCCCACTGAGGGCGGCGGTCACTGACCGCCCTCCCCACCGGGGTATCTTGTTCGTCGATCACCACGACGGTGTGGCCACAGCCGCACCGCACGACGCGGCACCTGCCGCCCACCTGGAGGACCTGTGCTCACCGCCTTCGGCCGCGCGTTCAAGACGCCCGACCTGCGCAGGAAGATCCTGTTCACCCTCGCGATCATCGCGATCTACCGGCTCGGCGCCCACGTGCCGACGCCCGGCGTGAGCTACTCGCTCATCCAGGCGTGCCAGAAGGGTGCAGGCGACGCCAACGACCTGCTGGGCCTGGCGAACCTGTTCAGTGGTGGAGCGCTGCTCCAGCTGAGCATCTTCGCGCTCGGGATCATGCCCTACATCACGGCGAGCATCATCATCCAGCTGCTCACCGTCGTCATCCCGAAGTTCGAGGCGCTCAAGAAGGAGGGCCAGGCCGGGCAGTCGAAGATGACGCAGTACACGCGCTATCTCACGATCGCGCTCGCCGTGCTCCAGTCGGCCACCTTCATCACCTTCGCGCAGAATCCGTCGCAGCTGTTCGCCAACCCGGCGTGCACCAACATCCTCACGGACGACTCGCTCGTGACGATCCTCATCATGGTGCTCACGATGACGGCCGGCACCGGCCTCGTCATGTGGCTCGGTGAGCTCGTCACCGACAAGGGTGTCGGCAACGGCATGTCGATCCTCATCTTCACGTCGATCGCCGCGACCTTCCCCGGTGCGCTCTGGGCGATCCAGCAGCGCGAGGGCCGCTGGGACATCTTCCTGGGGATCATCCTCATGGGCTTCGTCATCATCGCGCTCGTCGTCTACGTCGAGCAGAGCCAGCGCCGCATCCCGGTCCAGTACGCCAAGCGGATGGTGGGGCGTCGCGTCTACGGCGGCACCTCGACCTACATCCCGCTCAAGGTCAACATGGCCGGCGTCATCCCCGTCATCTTCGCGAGCTCGCTCCTCGCCCTGCCGACGCTGCTCGCGCAGTTCAACCGCAAGGCCGACGGCTCGAGCCCCGGCTGGGTGAACTGGATCGACGCGAACTTCGCGGGCGGCGACACGTGGGAGTACGCCCTCACCTACGTCCTGCTCATCCTCTTCTTCACGTTCTTCTACGTGTCGATCACGTTCAACCCGACCGAGGTCGCCGACAACATGAAGAAGTACGGCGGCTTCATCCCGGGTATCCGCGCCGGGCGACCCACGGCCGAGTACCTGCAGTACGTCCTCACCCGCATCACCGTCCCGGGTGCGATCTACCTCGCGCTGATCTCGATCATCCCGCTCATCGCCCTCGTGCTCGTCGGCGCCAACCAGAACTTCCCGTTCGGTGGCACCTCGATCCTCATCATCGTCGGCGTCGGTCTTGAGACCGTGAAGCAGATCGAGTCCCAGCTGCAGCAGCGCCACTACGAAGGGTTCCTCAAGTAATGACGTCCACGGGCAGGCGCCTCATCATCCTCGGACCCCCGGGTGCGGGGAAGGGCACGCAGGCCGCGCGCATCGCCGAGCACTACGGGATCCCCGCGATCTCGACCGGCGACATCTTCCGCGCCAACATCAAGAACGGCACCGAGCTGGGCAAGCAGGTGCAGGAGATCACCGCCTCCGGCGGCTACGTCTCCGACGACATCACCAACGCCATCGTCGAGAACCGCCTGGGCGAGGACGACGCTCGCGAGGGCTTCCTGCTCGACGGCTACCCCCGCACCACCGGCCAGGTCACCGCACTCGACCGGATGCTCGGCAAGCACGACAACGGGATCGACAAGGTCCTCGCCCTCACCGTCGACGAGGACGCCGTCGTCTCGCGCCTGCTCAAGCGGGCCGAGATCGAGAACCGCCCCGACGACACCGAGGACGTCATCCGCGAGCGCCAGGCGATCTACCGCCGCGAGACCGCCCCGCTCGTCGAGCTCTATGCCGAGCGCGGCCTCCTCGTCGAGGTCGACGGCCTCGGTGAGGTCGGCGAAGTCACCGAGCGGATCATCGCCGCCCTGGCCTGACCGCCGCGGCAGGACCACGCACCACGCACCACCACGGCTCGCGAGCCGGGACGGTGCTCCCGAGCCGGATCGACCAGGCTCGCGAGCCGGCTCCCGGTTCGCGAGCCGTGCGGCGTCTCAGAGCACGATGTACTGGCGCCCGTCGAGGAGCTCGCGCACGGCGTCGAGCTGCCCGGCGTGGGTCGCCGTCTCGACGACGACGTGCTGGACGACGCTGCGCACGTCGGCGAAGCGTCCGGCGGGCCAGTCGGACTCCCGGTGGGCCGGGGCCGCGTCCAGGGAGACGCCGGCGAGGATGCGGTCCGAGACCTGCGCCGCGGACCGGTAGGCCCCGAGCACCTCCTCGACGGTCTCGTCGTCGCGCACGAGCCAGTCGCCCCGCTCACCCTGGGGCCACCAGTCGAGCGGGCCTCCCGCAACGACGACCTCGAACCAGTAGCGCTCATCCGAGAGTGTGAGGTGGCGGACCAGCCCGAGCGGCGTCCACCCCGACGGCAGGACGGGGCGCCGCAGCGACGCGTCGTCGAGGCCCTCGAGCTGGTCGAGGACGTGGGTCCGGGCTCCGTGGAGCGCGCCGAGGAGGGTCTCGCGTTCGGTGGGCACCCGACGAGCCTAGGTGCGCAGGCCGGCCAGGCGCCCGGCGGAGGACCGGGCGCCGGACGCGGGAATGGGCGGACGGCATACGTGGTTGGTTGAATCGTGAATCAACTGAGCATCATCGTGTCCAGCACCCGCCCCGGCCGCATCGGCGACAAGGTCACCTCCTGGGTGAGCGAGCAGGCCGACGCCGAGCAGTGGCAGGTCAAGGTCCTCGACCTCGCCGAGATCGACCTGCCGTTCTTCGACGAGGAGGACATGCCCAAGAACGGCAACTACGCCAAGCCGCACACCCAGGCATGGGCGAGCGCGGTCTTCGAGTCCGACGCCATCGTCGTCGTGACGCCGCAGTACAACCGCAGCTTCCCGGCGCCGATCAAGAACGCCGTCGACTACCTCTTCGCCGAGTGGCACTCGAAGCCGATCGGCATCGTCGGCTACGGCTGGAGCGGTGCCGGGGACGCCCGCGCCGACCTCGCGAAGGTGCTCACCCACGTCCAGGCCGACGTCGTCGGCGACCTCGGGCTCACCTTCCCCGAGCAGCTCACGGTCGACGGCTCGGTCGTCGACGCCGGTGAGGTCGCGACGGGTGAGCTCCGCGAGCTGCTCGCCGACCTGCACGCCCGGGTCGGCGACCTCGCCGAGGCGCGTTCCTGACCGCTCCCGAACCACCCCTCACGCGGCTCCCGCACCCCCACGACGATTCGGGGGAGCGGGAGCCGCGGCGGTAGGTTGCCCTCCATGGGACTGTTCGGACGTGAGCGCATCGAGGCCAAGACTCACGAGCAGGTGGTGCTCATGCGCACCGCCGGACTCCTCGTCGGCCGCACCCTCGAGCTCGTGCGCGACTCCGTCCGGCCGGGCATGACGACCAAGGAGCTCGACGCCCTCGCCGAGGCCCACATCCGCGACGGTGGCGGCACCCCGAGCTTCCTCGGCTACCACGGCTTCACCGGCACCCTCTGCACCTCCGTCAACGAGGAGGTCGTCCACGGCATCCCCGGCTCGCGCGTCCTCGAGGAGGGAGACCTGCTCTCGATCGACTGCGGCGCCATCGTCGAGGGCTGGCACGGCGACGCCGCGATCTCGGTCATCGTCGGCGGGCGCGAGGCCGGGCGCCCGGAGGACCTCGAGCTCATCGACGACACCGAAGCCTCGATGTGGGCCGGGATCGCCGCGCTCACCGTCGGCAAGAGCCTGTATGCCGTCGGCGCGGCAGTCGAGGACAGCCTCACGGAGGCGGGGGAGCGGCGCGGCCGGGAGTACGGCATCGTCGAGGACTACGTCGGGCACGGCATCGGCACGTCGATGCACATGGACCCGCAGGTCCCGAACTACCGCCTGAGCGGCAAGGGCCCGATCGTCGTCGACGCGACGACGGTCGCCATCGAGCCGATGGTCACCCTCGGCGACGAGGCCAACCGTGTCCTCGAGGACGACTGGACCGTCGTCACGAACGACGGGTCCCGCGCCAGCCACTGGGAGAACACCGTCGCGGCGACGTCGCAGGGTCTGTGGGTCCTCACCGCGGTCGACGGCGGCGAGTCGCGGCTGCGCGAGCTCGGCGCACCCTTCGCCCCACTGGCCTGAGGCTCCCGCCGGCCTGAGGCTCCCGCTGGCCTGAGGCTCCCGCTGGCCTGAGGCTCCCGCTGGCCTGCGGCTCCCGCCGGCCTGCGGCTCCCGCCGGCCTGAGGTTCCCCCTGGCCCGGGGCTGCGGAATGCCCACGTCCGGAAGGCGTTGAACGGGGCATGAAGCGCATCGGCTTTCTCTCGTTCGGTCACTGGAACCCGCACCCGCAGTCGGCGGTGCGCACGGCCTCGGACGTGCTGCTCCAGTCGGTCGAGCTCGCGGTCGCCGCGGAGGAGCTCGGTGCTGACGGCGCCTACTTCCGCGTGCACCACTTCGCCCAGCAGCTGGCCTCGCCCTTCCCGCTGCTCGCGGCTGCGGGCGCCCGCACGAGCCGCATCGAGCTCGGCACCGGCGTCATCGACATGCGCTACGAGAACCCGCTCTACATGGCCGAGGACGCCGGCGCCGCCGACCTCCTCGCGGGCGGCCGGCTCCAGCTCGGCATCAGCCGGGGGTCGCCCGAGCAGGTCGTCGAGGGCTACCGCCACTTCGGTCACGACCCGCTCGAGGGTGAGTCCGACGCGGACATGGCCCGACGGCACACGGCGAGGTTCCTCGAGCTCCTCGAGGGTGAGGGCTTCGCGCAGCCGAGCCCTCGGCCGATGTTCCCCAACCCGCCCGGCCTGCTGCGCGTCGAGCCGCACAGCGAGGGTCTGCGCGACCGCATCTGGTGGGGCGCCGGGACGCGCGCGACGGCGCAGTGGACCGCCGCGCAGGGGATGAACCTCATGAGCTCGACGCTGCTCACCGAGGACACCGGCGTGCCCTTCCACCAGCTGCAGGCCGAGCAGATCCAGGTCTTCCGCGATGCGTGGCGCGAGGCCGGCTGGCAGCGTGAACCGCGCGTGTCGGTGAGTCGCAGCATCTTCCCGCTCGTCAGCGCCGAGGACCACGCCTACTTCGGTGCCGACCGCGCGAGCAGCGACCAGGTCGGCATGATCGACGGCACGGTCGCACGCTTCGGCAAGTCGTATGCCGGGGAGCCGGACGACCTCGTCCGCCAGCTCGCCGAGGACGAGGCCATCGCTGCCGCGGACACCTTGCTGCTGACGATCCCGAACATGCTCGGCGTGGACTACAACGCCCACGTTCTCGAGAGCATCCTGACCCACGTCTCCCCTGCCCTCGGATGGCGCGACTGACGGCTCGGTGAGCGCTCAGTCGCGGGGCACGTCGTAGACGAGGGCGACCGCGCCACCGTCGAAGGCGCGTTGCTCGCGCAGGTCGAGCCGCGAGGTCCAGGCGTCGGGCAGCCACCGCAGCCCGCCGCCGGCGACGTGCGGCACGACGTAGGCGGCGACCTCGTCGACGAGGCCGGCGCGTAGGGCGTGTCCGGCGAGGGTCGGGCCGCCGATGCTCACGTCGGTCGGGCTGTCGCGCACCAAGGCGGCGAGCCGGTCGAGGTCGAGCGTCGGCCAGAGCTCGGTGCGAGGCTCGGTCGGCGCCTCGAGCGTGCTCGAGACCACGACCTTGTCGGCCCGGCGCCACAGGGCGGCGAACTCATGGTGCTCCGGGGCGGCGTCGGGCTCGTCGTCGGCAGGGGAGTCCTGCCACCAGCGCATGACCTCCCACAGACCGCGGCCGTAGACGAAGCAGCCGACGTCGCGCTCCCGGTCGTTGACGTAGCCGTGGAGCTCATCGCTCGGCATGGCCCAGTCGAAGGAGCCGGAGGCGTCGCGCGCGTAGCCGTCGAGCGAGACGAGCATCCCGTAGCGCAGGCGCCCCATCACGCGGCCTTGCGGGTGAAGGTGAGGTGGGTGACGCCGCTCGTGGGGGAGGAGACCGCCTCGACGTCGAACTGTGCCTCGACCCCCTCCAGTCCCGTCCAGAGCGACTCACCGCGGCCGAGGACGATCGGCACGACGACGAGGTGCATGACGTCGACGAGGCCCGCGGCGAGGAAGTCGCGCACGGTCGAGGGTCCGCCCCCGATCCGGACGTCCTTGTCGCCCGCGGCCTCACGCGCGAGGCGCAGGGCCTCCTCGGGTGCGGCGTCGACGAAGTGGAAGGTCGTCCCGCCCGCCATCTCGATCGACGGCCGCGGGTGGTGGGTGAGGACGAAGACGGGTGTGTGGAAGGGCGGGTCGTCGCCCCACCACCCCTGCCAGTCCTCGTCGGTCCACTCGCCGGCATACGGCCAGAACTTGCGCCGCCCCATGATCTCGGCGCCCACCGAGCCGTCCCAGCCGCTCGCGCCCATGGCGCCGTCGACGCCGGTCGTGACCCGCTCGCCCCCGGGCTCGCCGGCGAAGAGCCACCGGTGCAGCCGCTCGCCGGCGTGCCCGAACGGCTCGTCGAGCGTCTGGGGCTCGCCGGTGCCGAACCCGTCGAGCGAGATGCTGAAGGCGTTGACGACGACACGTGACATGGGTGCTCCGGGGGGTCGGGTGGTGCCGGCTCGAACCCTCCCCACGGTAGGGGTCCGGGCACGCGGGTGTGTGCTCAAACTCTCGTCCGGTGGCCAGCGGCCCGCCGGTAGGGTGACGAGAGGTCCGCAGACCTCACGACGCAGGTGCGGACCGCACGGACCAGCCAAGAGGAGCGGTGGATGACGGTGGCCCCGAAGCGGCCCGCGGCGATGACGCTGGCGGCACACTTCCCGGAGCGCACGCAGGCCGAGTGGCGCGAGCTCGCCGCTGCCGTGGTCAACAAGAGCCGGCCGGAGGGCGAGCACCTCGACACCGACGCCGCCGTGGCGTCGATGCGCAGCCACCTGCCCGGTGGGCTCGTCGTCGAACCCCTCTACACGCGAGGCGACAGCACCGCGCCGATCGGCGTTCCCGGCGCCATGCCGTTCACTCGCGGCCGGGCCCTGCGTGACGCCGACGTCCCGTGGGACGTCCGCCAGGTCCACGACGATCCCGACGCCGCCGCGACCCGCAGGGCCGTCCTCGCCGACCTCGAGAACGGCGTCACCTCCGTCTGGCTCCACGTCGGTGCCGACGGGCTGGCCCCGGCCGACGTCGTCGAGGCGCTCGCGGACGTGCGTCTCGACCTCGCACCCGTCGTCGTCTCGTCGTGGGACGACCAGGTCGCCGCCGCCGACGCCCTGTATGCCGTCCTCTCCGCCTCCGCTGCCGGCTCCGGCAACCTCGGCCACGACCCGGTCGGCGCGGCGGCCCGCACCGGCAGGGCCCCCGACCTCGCACCGCTCGCCGGTGCCGTCGCGAGGCTGGCTGACCACGGTGAGGTGCGCGCCATCACTGTCGACACCCGGGTCCACGCCGACGCCGGGGCGACCGTGCCGGACGAGGTCGGCTTCGCGCTCGCGACGGGGGTGGCCTACCTGCGCCACCTCGAGGCCGAGGGTGTCGCCGTCGACGAGGCCTTCCGCCACATCGAGTTCAGGGTGAGCGCCGGCGCGGACCAGTTCCTCACGGCAGCCGCACTGCGCGCCCTGCGCCGCGCGTGGGCGCGAATCGGCGAGAGCATCGGCGTGCCCGAGCAGTCGCGCGGCGCGTTCACCCACGCCGTGACGTCCGGCCGGATGTTCACCCGTGACGACGCGTGGACCAACATCCTGCGCAGCACCCTGGCCACCTTCGGCGCGAGCATCGGCGGTGCCGACGCCATCACGGTGCTGCCGTTCGACACCGTCTCGGGCCTGCCGACGCCGTTCTCGCGCCGCATCGCCCGCAACACCCAGATCCTGCTCGCCGAGGAGTCCAACGTCGGTCGCGTCACCGACCCCGCCGGTGGTGCGTGGGCCGTCGAGGCGCTCACCGACGAGGTCGCGACGGCGGCGTGGGTGACGTTCCAGGAGGTCGAGCGCGCCGGCGGCATGGTCGACACGCTCGCGAACGGCGTTGTCGCAGAGCGCATCGCCGACGCCGTCGCCGAACGCGACGCCGAGCTCGCAACGCGCGTGCGCCCGATCACCGGGGTGAGCACGTTCCCGCTGGCGGGCGAGAGGCCGCTCGAGCGCCGTGCGCGCCAGGAGCTGTCGGTGTCGCCGGAGGCCATCGAGCCCCATCGCGACTCGGCCGTCTTCGAAGCGCTGCGGGACCGCTCCACGGCATACGCGGCACGGCACGGGCACCCGCCACGGGTCGCGGTGCCGCTGCTCGACGTCCCCCGCGCCGGTGACCGCCGCATCGACGCGGTCAACCTGCTCACCGTCGCCGGGATCGAGGCGGTCGGCGCCGACGAGCCCTCCGAGGCCGTGCTCGTCGCGGGGAGCAAGGGCTACGAGGGCGTGACCCCGGGCATGGACGTCGTCGACTTCCTGTCCTCCCTCCTCGACGTCATCGGAGCCCCCGGAACCCCACGAAGTTCTGCCCACGCCCAGCGTGGGACCCGCGCCGCTTCGCTCCCCCAGATCCTTCGTGAGGACCCCGCATGAGCACCATCCCCGACTTCAGCCAGGTCGAGCTCGGGGAGCCGACGGTGGGCGCCGACGGCGACGCCGCGGCCGCCGACGAGGGGCAGGTGTGGACGACGCCCGAGCAGATCGAGGTGCCGCCGCTCTACACCGAGGCCGACCTCGAGGGGCTCGACTTCCTCGACACCATTCCGGGCGCCCCGCCCTACCTGCGCGGGCCCTACCCCACGATGTACGTCAACCAGCCGTGGACGATCCGCCAGTACGCCGGGTTCTCGACGGCCGAGGAGTCCAACGCGTTCTACCGCCGCAACCTCGCCGCCGGGCAGAAGGGCCTGAGCGTCGCGTTCGACCTCGCGACCCACCGCGGCTACGACAGCGACCACCCGCGCGTCGAGGGTGACGTCGGCATGGCCGGGGTGGCGATCGACTCGATCTACGACATGCGCACCCTCTTCGACGGGATCCCGCTCGACCAGATGTCGGTGTCGATGACGATGAACGGAGCCGTCATCCCGGTGCTCGCGCTCTTCGTCGTCGCGGCCGAGGAGCAGGGCGTCGCACCGGAGCAGCTCTCGGGGACCATCCAGAACGACATCCTCAAGGAGTTCATGGTCCGCAACACCTACATCTACCCGCCCGAGCCGTCGATGCGGATCATCAGCGACATCTTCGCGTTCACCTCGGAGCGCATGCCGCGGTTCAACTCGATCTCGATCTCGGGCTACCACATGCAGGAGGCCGGGGCGACGCAGGACCTCGAGCTCGCCTACACCCTCGCCGACGGGGTCGAGTACCTCCGGGCGGGCAAGGCCGTGGGGCTCGACGTCGACCGCTTCGCGCCGCGGCTGTCGTTCTTCTGGGCCATCGGCATGAACTTCTTCATGGAGGTCGCGAAGATGCGCGCGGCCCGCCTCCTGTGGGCGCGGCTCGTCGAGGAACAGGGCGCGAAGAACCCGAAGTCGCTCAGCCTGCGCACCCACTGCCAGACGAGCGGCTGGTCGCTCACCGCCCAGGACGTCTTCAACAACGTCGTCCGCACGTGCATCGAGGCGATGGCGGCGACGCAGGGCCACACGCAGAGCCTGCACACCAACGCCCTCGACGAGGCGATCGCGCTGCCGACCGACTTCAGCGCCCGGATCGCCCGCAACACCCAGCTCGTCATCCAGCAGGAGTCGGGCACGACCCGCACCATCGACCCGTGGGCCGGCTCGGCCTACGTCGAGCGGCTCACCCACGACATCGCCGAGCGGGCGTGGGCGCACATCGAGGAGGTCGAGGCCGCCGGCGGCATGGCCAAGGCCATCGAGGCCGGCATCCCCAAGATGCGCATCGAGGAGGCGGCGGCCCGGACCCAGGCGCGCATCGACTCCGGCCAGCAGCCGGTCATCGGCGTCAACCGCTACGTCCCCGACCTCGACGAGGAGATCGACGTCCTCAAGGTCGACAACGCGGCGGTGCGCGCCAGCCAGGTCGCGAAGCTCGAGCGCCTGCGCGCCGAGCGCGACGACGACGTGTGCCGTGCCGCGCTCGAGCGCCTCACCGCGGCTGCGCGGGCCGGCTCTGACGGCAGCCTCGGGACCAACCTGCTCGCGCTCGCCATCGACGCGGCCCGGGCCAAGGCGACGGTCGGCGAGATGTCGCAGGCGATAGAGGAGGCCTTCGGCCGCTACACCGCCCAGATCCGTACGATCGGTGGGGTGTACTCCGACGAGGCCGGCTCCGACGCCACGGTGCGCCGGGCCCAGGACCTCGTCGAGGAGTTCGAGGAGGCCGAGGGTCGCCGGCCCCGCATCCTCGTCGCGAAGATGGGCCAGGACGGTCACGACCGCGGCCAGAAGGTCATCGCCACCGCCTTCGCCGACCTCGGCTTCGACGTCGACGTGGGTCCGCTCTTCCAGACGCCGACCGAGGTCGCCCGCCAGGCCGTCGAGTCCGACGTGCACGTCGTCGGCGTCTCGTCGCTCGCCGCCGGTCACCTCACGCTCGTGCCCGCGCTGCGCAAGGAGCTCGACGCGCTCGGTCGCGAGGACCTCATGATCGTCGTCGGTGGCGTCATCCCGACCCAGGACTTCGACGACCTGCGCGCCGCGGGTGCAGACGCGATCTACCCGCCCGGCACCGTCATCGCGACGGCCGCGATCGACCTCGTCGGCGACCTGCGCTCGCGGCTCCACGGCGACGGGGTCAAGGCGTGACGGCACGGCTCGCGCCGACCAGTCGGTGCCTGCGTGACCAGTCGGGCCCCGCAGTGGCACCGACTCGTCAGGCGACCGCCGACTGGCGCCTCCTGCACACCTCAGGGCGCGCGGCGGCGTGACGGGCGAGCTGTTCGACGGCGTCCGCGCGGGTCATCGCGCTGCCGTCGCCCGCGCCATCACGCTCGTCGAGTCGAGCCGACCCGACCACCGCGAGAGGGCACGGGCGCTCCTGCGGGAGCTCACGGCATACACGGGTTCGGCGGTCCGGGTCGGTGTCTCGGGGGTTCCCGGCGCGGGCAAGTCGACGTTCGTCAACGCGATGGGGCTGCGGCTCATCGACGCCGGGCACAAGGTGGCCGTCGTCGCCGTCGACCCGAGCTCGCGGCGCACCGGGGGCTCGATCCTCGGTGACCGCACGCGGATGGGTGAGCTGAGCGCGAGCGACTGCGCGTTCGTGCGCCCGAGCCCGAGCGGTCGCCACCTCGGGGGAGTGGCGCGGGCGACGCGCGAGTCGATGCTCGTGCTCGAGGCCGCGGGGTTCGACGTCGTCATCGTCGAGACGGTCGGCGTCGGCCAGAACGAGATCGCCGTCTCGGAGATGGTCGACACCTTCCTCCTGCTCACCCTCGCGCGTGCCGGCGACCAGCTCCAGGGGATCAAGCGCGGCATCCTCGAGCTGGCCGACGTCATCGCGGTCAACAAGGCCGACGGCGACGGCGAGAACCCCGCGAAGGCCGCGGCCAAGGACCTCGCCGCGGCGATGCGGCTCATGCTCCCGGGCGCCGACGTGCGGCGCCCGCCGGTGCTCACCTGCTCGGCGCAGACCGGCACCGGCCTCGACGAGGTCTGGGCGGCGGTGCTCGAACACCGGGAGCACCTCGAGTCGCAGGGCTCGCTCGAGTCGCGGCGCGCCCAGCAGCAGCAGGACTGGATGTGGGCGCTCGTCGAGTCGCACCTCGAGGAGGCGGTGCGCACGGCACCAGCGGTCCGCGAGCAGCGCGCCGAGATCGAGGCGGCCGTGCGGTCCGGCGAGCTCAGCGCCGTGGACGGCGCGGCCCGCGTCCTCGACCTCTTCCTGCCCCGGCGCGACTGATGGCGACTTCGCGGAGTGCTTCGCTGCGCGCGCAGCTCTGCGAAGTCGCCATCAGTCGGGGCGGGTCAGCCGGTCGCGGGGGTGCGCCAGCCGGGCGGGGCGATGCCGCGTCGCCGGGCCAGCCAGAGGAGCGCCGCGGTGACGACGGCGGTGGCGACGACGTTCATGGCCGCCGAGACGGGTGAGCCCTGGGACTCGCCCGAGACGTAGGACTCCTCGAGGCCGCCGAGCAGGATGCCGGTCGCCATGATGAGGACGTTGTTGACGACGTGGAGGACGATGACCGCCTCCAGCCCGCCGGTGCGCCAAGCGAGCCAGCAGCCGGCGACCGCGAGTGAGCCGAGCTCGATGATGATCCACGGGTCGGCGGAGCCGTGCGCCGCCGCGAAGGTCGCGGTCGAGAGCAACGTCGTCACACCGAGGGCGACGACGGGGGAGCGGAACCACGCGCCGACGCCCTGCACGAGCCCGCCCCGGAAGGCGACCTCCTCTCCCGCCGCCTGCAGGGGAGTGGTGAGCAGGGTGATGAGCAGCAGCGCGCCCCAGCGCTCCGGCCGGTCGAGGACCTCCTGGTCGAAGACGAACCACGTGAGCAGCAGGTAGGCCGCCCAGAGCGGGGTGACGACGAGCAGGCACCAGCCGAGCCAGCCCCACCGCAGCCGGCCGGCCACCGAGAGCACCCGCCAGGGGCTGCGCCGGAACCCTGCCCAGAGCGCGACGAGCGTAGCCGGGACGAGCGCGGCGAGCAGCAGGTTGAGCGACAGCGAGGCCCACGGGTTGAGCGGGTTGACCATCTCCTCCTCGGAGTCCACGAGGAAGAGCGCAGGGACCGAGAGCAGCGCGGCGGACACGACCCAGATCCCGGTGCCCACGGCCAGCGCGACGAGCGGCCGCCACCAGCGGTAGCGGGGCCCCCGCATCTGGTGCACGTAGGTGCGCGGCTCGCGCTCACCGGCCGCGAGTGCGGCGGCCTCCGCGGCGCGGTGCTCGGCGGCGAGCCGGTATGCCGCACGGTGCCGTGCCTGCCCGACGAACCACGCGGGCGGCTCGGTCGGCGACACGAGGACGGGGGTGCCGGCGCCGTGAGCGCCCCAGGCGGCTCGGCGCAGGCCCTCGGCCTCGGGCGCCTCCGGCCAGGCCAGAAACCACAGGCCGTCGAAGCCGGCGAGGTCGGCCCCGTCCACGCGCCGCGTCGTCAGCGGCGACCACTCGAGGTCGGGAGCCGCCTCGCGGGAGAGCGCCCTGGCGCGGGCGAGCGACTGCTGGTCCTCGAGGTGGCCGGGGTCCCCCACGGCTGCGATGCGCACGGTCATGGGCACAGTCTCACCGAGCGTGCTGGGAGGATCATCGACCCGCGGTCGCGGACGGCATACGACCTTCGTCTGACGGGCAGGCGCCGATTTCGTGCTCGGCGCGGGCTCCCGTAGGATGGAGCGTCGGTCTCGTGTGCTCACGCACGCGCGGCCACACTTCCATGGTTCCACTGGTGGCCTTCGCGCCGCACCCAGGGTGGGGCCAGCAACGGATTGAGAGGGTATGGCCAAGAAGGACGGCGTCATCGAGATCGAGGGCACCATCGTTGAGGCGCTCCCCAACGCGATGTTCCGCGTGGAGCTCACCAACGGGCACAAGGTGCTCGCCCACATCTCGGGCAAGATGCGTCAGCACTACATCCGGATCCTCCCCGAGGACCGCGTGGTGGTGGAGCTCAGCCCCTACGACCTGACCCGAGGCCGCATCGTCTTCCGCTACCGCTGACCGGGTCCGCCCGCAGCAGCAGCACCCCGCAACACCAGCAAGACCCGGGACAGACGTCCTGGCCCGGGACGGATCGACACGACAGCAAAGGCGACATGAAGGTTCAGCCGAGCGTCAAGAAGATCTGTGACAAGTGCAAGGTGATCCGCCGCAACGGCCGGGTCATGGTCATCTGCGAGAACCCGCGCCACAAGCAGCGCCAGGGCTGACCGCAGACCCCATTCCCGCAAGGGAACCCGCACGAGGCACAGCCTTCGAGCACACGCAAGAAATCCATGATGAGAACGCAGCGCCCGACCCCCTCGAGCGTCACCTGAAGAGGTGAGCGAGGGACGTCACCCCCGGCCCGGAGGCCGGGGACCGGGAACCACGGAGATCCGTGGAGCAAGCCCGGACCGGCGTTGCACCAGACCTCCGGAAACACAGAACAGGAACCATCTCAAGATGGCACGTCTCCAAGGAGTCGATCTGCCGCGCGAGAAGCGCGTCGAGATCGCACTGACCTACATCTTCGGTGTGGGCCGCTCCAGCTCGCAGAAGGCCCTCGCCGCCACCGGCGTGGACCCCAACACCCGCGTCAAGGACCTCACCGACGCCGACCTCGTCGCCCTGCGTGACTGGATCGACGAGAACCTCAAGGTCGAGGGTGACCTCCGCCGTGAGGTCCAGGCCGACATCCGCCGCAAGGTCGAGATCGGCTCGTACGAGGGCCTGCGCCACCGTCGCGGCCTCCCCGTCCGCGGTCAGCGGACCAAGACCAACGCGCGCACCCGCAAGGGTCCGAAGCGCACTGTCGCCGGCAAGAAGAAGGTTGGTAAGTAATGCCTCCCAAGGGCCGTATGGCTGCGGGCGCCAAGAAGGTGCGCCGCAAGGAGAAGAAGAACATCGCCGTGGGCCAGGCCCACATCAAGTCGACGTTCAACAACACGATCATCTCGATCACCGACCCCACCGGTGCCGTCATCAGCTGGGCCTCGGCCGGCCAGGTCGGCTTCAAGGGCTCGCGCAAGTCCACCCCGTTCGCCGCGCAGACCGCCGCCGAGGCTGCTGCCCGCCGCGCCATGGACCACGGCATGCGCAAGGTCGACGTCTTCGTCAAGGGTCCCGGCTCCGGCCGCGAGACCGCGATCCGCTCCCTGACCGCTGCCGGTCTCGAGGTCGGTTCGATCCAGGACGTCACGCCCTCGCCGCACAACGGTGTCCGCCCGCCCAAGCGCCGCCGCGTCTGAGCGCCTGAGAAGACGGAAAGAGAACCCAGAACATGGCTCGTTACACCGGCCCCATCACCAAGAAGTCGCGTCGCCTCAAGGTCGACCTCGTCGGCGGCGACAAGAACTTCGACCTGCGCCCCTTCCCGCCCGGCCAGCACGGCCGTCGCCGGATGCAGGAGAAGGAGTACCTCACCCAGCTGCAGGAGAAGCAGAAGGCCCGCTTCACCTACGGCGTCATGGAGAAGCAGTTCCGCCGCTACTACAAGGAAGCGGCGAACCGCCCCGGCAAGACCGGTGAGAACATCCTGACGATCCTCGAGTCCCGCCTCGACAACGTCATCTACCGCGCGGGCCTCGCCCGCACCCGTCGTGCCGCCCGTCAGCTCGTGACGCACGGCCACTTCGAGGTCAACGGCAAGCGCGTGGACGTCCCGTCCTACCGCGTCGAGCAGTACGACATCATCACCGTCCGCAAGCAGTCGACGGAGAAGCTGCCGATCCAGCTCGCCCGTGAGACCTTCGGCGACCGCCCCACCCCGGCCTGGATCCAGGTCGTCCCGGGCTCGCTGCAGATCCTCATCCACTCGCTCCCGGTGCGTGCGCAGATCGACAGCCAGCTCACCGAGCAGCTCATCGTCGAGTTCTACTCCAAGAACTGACCGAACGACCCGGTATGCCGTGTGCGCCACTGGCGCACACGGCTGCCGGAATCGTCCAGGCCCGGTCGGGCAAGCCCTCGCGGCCTGCCCGCCCGGCTCCTGGAATGCTTGTCTGCGTCACGGACAGAGGTGACGTGGGCGGTCGGGGCCAGACCCCGGCAGTTTCACGAGGCGTCATATAGCGGTCGCCCGTGGGAAGGAAATCACCGTGCTCATCGCACAGCGTCCACTCCTCTCCGAGGACGTCATCTCCGAGAACCGGAGCCGGTTCGTCATCGAGCCGCTGGAGCCGGGCTTCGGCTACACGCTCGGCAACAGCCTCCGTCGCACCCTGCTCTCGAGCATCCCGGGTGCCGCCGTGACGAGCATCCGCATCGACGGCGTGCTCCACGAGTTCTCCACGATCCCCGGGGTCAAGGAGGACGTCACCGAGATCATCCTCAACATCAAGGGTCTGGTCGTCTCCTCGGAGCACGACGAGCCGGTCGTCATGTACCTGCGCAAGCAGGGTGCGGGCGCCGTCACCGCCGCCGACATCGCGCCCCCGGCCGGTGTCGAGGTCATCAACCCCGACCTGCACATCGCGACGCTCAACGACAAGGGCAGCATCGAGATGGAGCTGACCGTCGAGCGCGGTCGCGGCTATGTCTCCGCCGCCCAGAACAAGTCCGGTGACCAGGAGATCGGCCGCATCCCGGTCGACTCCATCTACAGCCCGGTCCTCAACGTCACCTACAAGGTCGAGCTGACCCGAGTCGAGCAGCGCACCGACTTCAACAGCCTCGTCCTCGACGTCGAGACCAAGCAGGCCGTCTCCCCGCGCGACGCGCTCGCCTCCGCCGGCAAGACCCTCGTCGAGCTGTTCGGCCTCGCCCGTGAGCTCAACGTCGAGGCCGAGGGCATCGACATGGGCCCGTCGCCGACGGACGCCGCGCTCGCTGCCGACCTCGCCCTCCCGATCGAGGACCTCGACCTCACGGTCCGTTCCTACAACTGCCTCAAGCGCGAGGGCATCCACACCGTGGGTGAGCTCGTCGGTCGCAGCGAGGCGGACCTGCTCGACATCCGCAACTTCGGTCAGAAGTCCATCGACGAGGTCAAGGCCAAGCTCCACGGCATGGGCCTGGCGCTCAAGGACAGCCCCGCCGGCTTCGACCCGAGCCAGATCGCTTCCTACGACGACGAGTTCAGCTTCGCCGACGCCGACGACGCCGAGGACGCGTCGTTCGCCGAGGACGAGCAGCTCTGACGCTGACCCACATCAAGGAGTAAAGACATGCCTACCCCCACCAAGGGTCCCCGTCTCGGAGGCGGCCCGGCTCACGAGCGGCTCATCCTGGCCAACCTCGTGACCTCGCTGTTCGAGCACGACTCCATCACGACGACCGAGTCGAAGGCCAAGCGCCTCCGCCCGCTCGCCGAGCGCCTCATCACGTTCGCCAAGCGCGGTGACCTCCACGCCCGTCGCCGGGTCATGACGGTCGTCCGTGACAAGGGCGTCGTGCACCGCCTCTTCGTCGAGGTCGCCCCCGACATGGCCGAGCGCCAGGGTGGCTACACGCGGATCACGAAGATCGGTCCCCGCAAGGGCGACAACGCCCCCATGGCGGTCATCGAGCTCGTCCGCGAGCCCGTCGCCAAGAAGGCCACCGTCAAGGAGGCCGAGGGCGCGACGAAGCGTGCCGCCAAGGAGTCCAAGGCTGCCGACGAGGCCAAGGCCGCCGACGCCGAGGCCACCGACGAGCCGACCGTGGACGAGACGTCGACGGAGGCCACCGAGACCGAGGCCACGCAGGCCGAGGCCACGGACGCCGAGGCCACCGAGCAGGACAAGGGCGACAAGGCCTGACCTGCTGCTCCACGGCATACGTGACAGGGCCGGTCACCTCCTCGTGAGGTGACCGGCCCTTCCGTATGCCGTCGACCGCGTCCCGCCGCCCGGTCTCGGTTCGTGTCGGGGCGGGGGACCTCCGTAGTCTGGCCGCCATGGACTGGAACGCCTACGACGCTGCCCTCTTCGACCTCGACGGTGTGCTCACCCCGACGGCAGAGGTGCACATGAGGGCGTGGGACGAGATGTTCAACACCTACCTCTCGTCCAAGGGCATCGAGCAGCCCTACACCGACCAGGACTACTTCGACCACGTCGACGGCCGCCCCCGCTACGACGGCGTGCGCGCGTTCCTCACCTCGCGCGGGATCGAGCTGCCCGAGGGCGACCCGTCGGACAGCCCCGACGAGGAGACCGTGAGCGGCCTCGGCAACCGCAAGAACGACGCCTTCAACGCGGTCCTCGCGCGCGACGGCGTGGAAGCGTATGCCGGCTCGCTCAGGCTGCTCGACGCCCTCGCCGAACGCGGCACGAAGATGGCGGTCGTCTCCTCCTCGAAGAACGCGCCGGCGGTGCTCGAGGCGGCCGGCATCGCGGACCGCTTCCCGGTCGTCGTGTCCGGCGCGGTCGCGGCCGAGCTGGGGCTGGCGGGCAAGCCGTCGCCCGAGACGTTCCTGCACGCCGCGAGCGAGCTGGGGGTCGACAAGGAGCGCGCCGTCGTCCTCGAGGACGCGACCTCGGGAGTCAAGGCCGGGCGGGACGGCGACTTCGGGCTCGTCATCGGCGTCGACCGCGGCGCCGGGTCCGAGGGGCTCACCGCGGCCGGTGCCGACGTCGTCGTGCGCGACCTCGAGGAGCTGCTGCCGTGAGGTTCGACTTCGACGGGTCCGACCCGCTGGACCGCGAGCGCTTCCCCGTCGACGAGTGGCGGCTCGTCGAGACCTTTCCCAGCGACGGCGACCTCGGGCACACCGAGACCCTCTTCGCCATCGGCAACGGCTACCTCGGCATGCGCGGCAACCCGCCCGAGGGCCGGCCGTCCGCGGCACACGGCACCTTCGTCAACGGGTTCCACGAGACCTGGGACATCCACCATGCCGAGCAGGCGTACGGCTTCGCCCACACCGGCCAGACGATCGTCAACGTGCCCGACAGCAAGGTCATGAAGCTCTACGTCGACGACGAGCCGCTGCTCCTCTCGACCGCCGACCTCGTCGATTACGAGCGCTCGGTCGACTTCCGCGACGGCATCCTGCGCCGCCACCTCGTCTGGCGCACGCCGTCGGGCAAGGTCGTCCAGGTCGACACGACCGCGATGATCTCGTTCGTCGAGCGCCACCTCGCCATCCTCTCGATCGAGGTGACGATGCTGGCCGGCAGCGCCCCCGTCGTCATCTCGAGCCAGATCCTCAACCGGCAGGACGGCGCCGACGAGTACCAGGACCGGGAGGCGATGGCCAGGAAGGGGGGCTGGGACCCGCGTCAGGCCGGTGCGTTCGCGTCGCGGGTGCTCGTGCCGCAGGGCGACTGGCACAGCGACCGTCGGATGATCCTGGGCTACAAGTGCGCCCGCTCGGGCATGACCCTCGCCGTCGGCGCCGACCACACCATCGAGACCGACAACGTCGTCGAGGAGCTCATCGACACCGAGCCCGACCTCGGCAAGAAGGTCTACCGTGTCGACGCCGCCGAGGGGCGGACCATCCGGGTCACCAAGGCGGTCGCCTACCACTCCTCCCGAGGGGTGCCTGCGCGCGAGCTCTTCGACCGCTGCCGCCGCACCCTCGACCGGGTCCGCCGCGACGGCGTGCAGGTCCAGCTCGACCAGCAGCGGAGCTGGGTGGAGAAGTACTGGGCCAACGCCGACGTCGAGGTCGAGGGTCACCCCGAGGTGCAGCAGGCCGTGCGGTGGAACCTCTTCCAGATCGCGCAGGCCGCCGCCCGTGCCGACCAGTTCGGCGTGGCCGCCAAGGGCGTCACCGGCAGCGGCTACGAGGGGCACTACTTCTGGGACACCGAGATCTACGTCGTCCCGTTCCTCGCCCACACCTTCCCGACCGCCGCCAAGAACCTCCTGCGCTTCCGGGTCAACCTGCTCGAGCACGCCCGTGCCCGGGCGCGCGAGCTCGCCCAGCGCGGCGCACTCTTCCCGTGGCGGACGATCAACGGCCTCGAGGCGTCGGCCTACTACGCGGCCGGGACCGCGCAGTACCACATCGACGCGGACGTCGCGTATGCCGTGGCGCGCTACTGCGACGCGACCGGCGACCGGGACTTCCTCCGGCGCGACGGCGCGGAGATCCTCGTCGAGACCGCACGTCTGTGGGCCGACCTCGGATTCTGGAGGGTCGACGGCGGACGGACGTTCCACATCCACGGAGTCACCGGGCCGGACGAGTACACGACGGTCGTCAACAACAACCTCTTCACCAACGTCATGGCCCGCTTCAACCTCGAGCGGGCGGCCGCGGTCGTGAGGAGGCTGCGCGAGGAGGACCCGACGGCATACGCGCTCCTGCGGTCCCGGCTCAACCTCCAGGACGGGGAGGTCGACGAGTGGGAGGACTGTGCCGCCCACATGGCGGTGCCCTTCGACGAGGGGCTGGGCATCCACCCCCAGGACGAGAACTTCCTCGACCGCGAGCTCTGGGACCTGTCGCAGACGCCGCCGGAGAAGCGGCCGCTGCTGCTCAACTACCACCCGCTCGTCATCTACCGGTTCCAGGTGCTCAAGCAGGCCGACGTCGTCCTCGCGATGCTGCTCCAGGGCGACCGCTTCACCTCCGAGGAGAAGCGGCGCAACTTCGAGTACTACGACCCGATCACGACGGGTGACTCGTCGCTGAGCGCGGTCGTGCAGTCGATCATCGCCGCCGAGGTCGGGCACCACCACTGGGCGATGCACTACTTCCTCTCCGGGCTCTTCGTCGACCTCGCCGACCTCCACGGCAACACCTCCGACGGCGTGCACATCGCCTCGGCCGGTGGCGTGTGGAACGCGCTCGTCTACGGGTTCGCCGGGATGCGCGACTACGGCCACGGGCTCACCTTCGACCCCCGCCTCCCGAGCGCGTGGCCGAGCCTGCGGTTCCCGCTGCGGGTCCACGACACCCGACTGCGCGTCGTGCTCGAGCCGGACGCGATCACGTTCACCCTGCTCGAGGGAGAGCCGGTATCGGTGTCCGTCCGCGGCGAGAGCCACAAGGTGGGTGCCGACGGACCGACCCGCGTCCCGCTCGACGGACAGGGGCCGCGCCTCACCCACCTCGTGCCGCGCCAGCCGGCGCCGGTCGTGCGTGCCGACGGGACCGTCATCACCGCGGGGGTGCCGACAGACCCGGAGACGCTCGCGGAGGAGGCGGCGCTGCAGGCGGGGTCTGCTCAGCCGATCTCGACGGTGCCACCGCAGCGCCAGTAGGTGCCGTCCCGGCGGTCGAGGAAGCCCTCCTCGACGAGGTAGCGGCGCAGCGCGGCGTGGTCCGGATGGCGCCGCCGCAGGATCTCGTTGACCTGCGCCTCCGGATAGGTCTCGCCGAGCTCGAAGTCCTGGGCGACGAGGTCGAGGACGACCAGCCGCTTCGAGATCCTCGTCGGGATCGACGCGAGCCGCCCGTCCGCGCCGACGAAGGCCCGCAGGACGGTGTCGCGCTGGCGAAGGGCGTCGGTGAGGGCGGGGCGGTCCATGCCCGCGAGCCTAGGGAGCCGTCGCGCCCCGCGCGAGCGACTTCCGCCCGCCCTCGGCACGCCGTCGGTCGGGTCCGGCGAAGTGGCGCGCGAGCGGGACGAGGGCGAGCACGAGGACGAGTGGGACGGCATACCCGATTCGCAGGTTGCCCGACCCGACGGCACCGGTGAGGACGGCACCGAGGAGCGCACCGACATAGTTGAACTGGTTGAACCGGGCGATCGTCGCGTCCACCCTGGCCTGCCTCATGACGGAGTCGTCGCCGGGGTCGGAGGCGTCTCCGGCGATGCGGGCCGCGGCCGAGAAGGCGAGCGGGGCGATGACCGCGACGCCGAGGCCGACGACGAAGAACCCGAGGATGGCGACCTGCCACGCCGAGGCCGGGGCGAGGACGACGACGAGCAGGCCCGCGAAGGCGATGAGCGCGCCCGAGCGAACGACCGCGGTGGGCCCGAACCGCGCCGTGAGGCCGTCGCCGAGTACCCGGGCCAGCAGGGTCGCGGCGAGGTAGGGGAGGGTCGCCAGCGCGACCATCGCACTGCTCGTCGGCGGGTCGTCGAACACCGTGTCGCTGCTGAGGTAGGTCGGGCCCCACGCGGTCGCCGCGGTGTCGACCATGTAGAAGAGGACGAGCGCCACACCGACGAGCAGGATCCGCCGCCACGGCAGGCCGAGCCGGGCGAGCGAGGGTTCGTCGGCATCGGGCCTGACCGGTGGGGCGGCGGTGATGTCGCGGCGCAGGAACGGCGCGAGGGTGGTGAGCGCGGGCGCGAGCGCGAGCAGCCACGCGAGGATGGGGAACGGCATCGGCACGAACGCCAGCCCGGTGGCGACGAGGCCGCCGGCGGTCCAGGCCGCGTGGAACGACGGCAGGACCGGCCGGCCGAGTCGGTGCTCGAGTGCCACCGCCTGCATGTTGCTCGCCGCGTCGTTGGCGCCGAGGCCGAGCCCGTAGATCGCGACACCGGCGACGAGGACGGGCAGCAGGCCGTCGCTCCGGGTGGCCGCGCCGAGGATGACGAACCCGGCGGCGATGAGGGCGAGGGCCGCCCGCACGGTGGTCGCGCTGTCGCTGCGTGCGGCCATGCGTTCGGCGACGACCGAGCCCAGCCCGGCGGGGAGCACGAGCAGGAGCATGAGGCCCGAGAGCGCGAGCTCGGAGAGGCCGAAGAGGTCGCGCAGGAGGGGCAGCCGAAGCGTGAGCGAGATGAAGAGCAGCCCCTGCACGCCGAACGCCGCGCTCGTCGCAAGGCGTGCCCGTGTCGCAGTCACGACCGCCAGCGTAGGCCGCCGAGCGTCAGCCCAGCGCGCCGCCGACGCGGGACCATGCCTGGCGACCGGCACGGCCGTCGTAGGTCCACAGCGCGCCGTCGTTGCCGCGTCCGAACGCCACCCAGCTGCCGGGACCCCGGGAGGCGACCCCGGGGGCGCCGGTGAGCTCGCCTCCGATGGCCGTGACGAAGGAGCCGATCGCGACGACGGGCGTGACGCCGTTGCGGGTGACGACGACGCTCGAGCCCGGCGTCGCGGCCGGCGCCGACCAGGTGTAGCGGGAGCCCACGGCCGCCCAGCCGCGCCCGACGCCGGTGCTCGTGAGGAGGCTGTCCCACAGGCGTCCGTCGCTGCCGCGCACGAGAACGCGCACGGTGCCGGTGCCCGGGTCGGCAGCGGCGGCGGGCGCGCTCGTGACGACACCGTTGATCGTCGACCAGCTCGCCCAGCGGGAGCCGTCCCAGCGGATCCGCCAGAGTGCGTCGCCGCTGCGCGCGACGGCGTCGAGGGTGCCCGAGGCCAACGATGCGGCGGCGGGTGCGCCACGGATCGAGCCGCCGAGGTCGCCCCACGGTGCGAAGGCGCCACCCGCGCTCCACGTGTGCACGAGGGTCCCCGCCGGGCCACGTGCGAACAGGTCGACGCGAGAGCCACCCCAGCTCACGGCGGCCGGTGCGGAGGTGACGACCCCCGGCACCGCCTGCCACGCCCCGAACGCGCCGCCGGCGACGGCCTGCGTCGTGTGCCACACCCGCCCGTCGGTGGCGCGCACGAAGACCGTCACGGCGCCGGACCGCACGACCGCCGAGACGCCGCTCGGTGAGACGTCGAGCCCGGGCGTGAAGGCCTGCGGCGTCGCGGTCGGGTCGAGCCGCAGCACCCGGTCGCCGCTGCCGTTGCTCGTGCTGACGAGCACCGACCCGTTGGCCGCGGACTGCACCGTGCGAACGCGACCCACGGTGCCGTCGAGCGCAGCCACCTGCTCGTTGCCGCGCACCCGGCCGTCGGGCGTGAGCGACAGGACTCGCACGCCCGCGCCCTTGAGCTCGGCCACGGCGAGCGCGCCCTCCCAGCGACCCCAGCGGCTGCCGCTCAGGAAGGTCGCGCCGCTCGTCGCGACGGTCGGGCGGCCCGAGCGCCAGCGGGCCGAGACGGCGTCCGGGAACTCGGCGAGGTCGGTCATGGGGACGGACTCGTCGTAGCCAGGCACAGGGTTCCAGCCGTAGTTGCCCCCGGACACGAGCCGGTTGACCTCGTCGTCGACGTCGGGGCCGTGCTCGGCGCTCCACATCTCGCTCGTGCCCGGTCGCAGCGCGAGCCCCTGAACGTTGCGGTGACCGTAGGTCCACACCTTGGCCGCGTTGCCCCCGCGCGAGAAGAACGGGTTGGAGCTCGGCGCCGCGCCGGTGCTCGCGACTCGCAACGTCTTGCCGCCGAGGGAGGTGAGGCTCTGCGGGGTCGTCCCGATGGCGGCGTCCCCGGTGCCGACGTGCAGCATCCCGTCGGGCGCGAACCGGAGGCGGCACCCGCCGTGCCGGCCGCTGCTGATGGGGAGGCCGGTGACGACCGGAGCCCCCGAGCGGCTGGCCGAGGTGCCGCTGCTCACCAGGACCCACCGCAGCACGCGGATGTCGACGGGGGAGGAGCCGCTGCCCCTGTAGGCCTGGCAGGTGTAATACGTCCGGTTCGTCGCGAAGCCGGGGTCGGTGACGAGCCCCATGAGGCCGGACTCCGACCCGACGAAGAGGTCGCCCTGCGCGGTGCTCACCGTCTGCACGGTCCCGTTGGTGCGGATGAGCCGGGTGGCGCCGCCTCGCTGGGTGAACAGCACCTCACCGGACGGCAGGGCGGCGACGTCCCACGGGAGGGACAGCCCGCTCGCGAGCGTGGTGAGGCGGGAGCCGGGTGCGGACGCGGCGGTGAGTGACGGTGCCGCTGCGGCCGGAGCAGCCGCGGCGCGGGCCGGCGCGGGGGACAGCCCTGCGGCGGGCGCCAAGCCCGCGGCGGTGGTGCCGGCGACCACACCGCCGACGACGAGGATGCGCCCGAACCGCGCCATTGCTCGAGCGTAGACCCGCGCGCCCGCCGCGGCGACCCGAGCAGCGGCGGGCGTCGAGGGTCAGCCGCAGTGCTCGAACGGGCTCGTCCAGGAGGTGCCGGTGATCGAGCCGCCCCACTTCACGCACGTGCCCGGCGCGGCTCTGCGCACGGGGCCGGCGTAGTAGGTGTAGCTGCCCGAGTCCGTGACCCGCGTCCTGCCCTGCACCTCGAGGAAGGCCGACGTCGAGCTCGCCGTGAAGCCGCTCGTCTTGAGCGTGACGACGCAGTTGTAGCCGTTGCCCGAGTTGTAGAGCAGGTAGGTCCGGCCCTTGGTGCCGATGGCGGCGGAGTCGATGACCGAGTAGCCCGACCCGCAGACCTCCTTGGCCGTGTAGGGGTTCGCCGAACCGCCGCAACGGTTGCTGCTCGTGTAGTTCCTGGTGCCGTAGTAGAGCGCGGTGACGCCGTCGAAGCGGATCGAGACCGCGGTCCCGCCGACGGAGCTGCGCTGCTCGTAGTGGAGGTGCGCGCCGAAGCCGCCCGGCGTGTTCGGGAAGCCCGTGCCGCCGACGTAGCCGACGACCTGTCCCTGCGAGACCGACTGCCCCTGGCTGACGTTGAAGCCGGAGAGGTGCGCGTAGTAGGTCGCCGTGCCGTCGGAGTGGCGGACGATGACGAGGTTGCCGTAGGACGTGCCGGCCATCGAGCCACGGTGCACCACCGTGCCGGCCGCGCTCGCGGCGACCGCGTCACCGGAGTCGTTCGTGCGGTTGAAGTCGACCGAGCGGAGTGGGCTGTGGTTCGTGCGCGTCTGGCCCGACCACGTCTGGCCGCACGGGAAGGGCACCTCGTGGTTGATGGCCGCGGAGGCCGGTGGTGCCGCAGCGGCGAGGCCGCCGACGAGCAGGACGAGACCGGCGCACAGCCGGGCGAGAACGTGTTTCATGCGAGTCCACCCCTGGTCGAAGAAGTGGCCCGACCCCACGCCGGACCGTTGCCACCCTGACGTACCGCGGTCGCGGTGGCGATGGGGAGAACTCCCCGCGGGTGCGAGGCGGAAGGCCCTTCGAAGCCGGTGACTAGGCTGCGGAGCCATGACGTTGACGCGGGTGCGGATCGACCTCGCCTACGACGGCACCGACTTCTCCGGCTGGGCCGCCCAGCCGGGCCGGCGCACCGTCGAGGGCGAGCTGTCGGCGGCGCTCACGACGTTGCTCAGGTCGTCGGAACCGGTGCGGCTCACCGTCGCCGGACGCACCGATGCGGGCGTCCACGCGCGCGGGCAGGTCGCCCACGCGGACGTCGACGCGGGGGCGTATGCCGGCCTGCCCGGTCGCTCGTCGCGCTCACCCGAGGTGGCGGCCCGCACCCGCCTCGCCGGCATCCTCCCGCCCGACGTCGTCGTGCGGTCCGTGGCCGTCGCGCCCGAGGGCTTCGACGCTCGCTTCTCGGCGCTGCGCCGCCGCTACGCCTACCGGATCAACGACCGGCCCGGGACGCTCGACCCGCTGCGCCGGCGCGACACGGTCGTCGTCAAGGACGAGCTCGACGTCGCCGCCATGAACACGGCTGCGAAGCGTCTCCGGGGGCTCCACGACTTCGCTGCCTTCTGCAGGAGGCGCGAGGGTGCGACGACCGTGCGCACGCTGCTCGACTACTCGTGGAGCCGCGGCGACGACGGGATCCTCGTAGGCCGGGTCGTCGCGGATGCCTTCTGCCACAGCATGGTTCGCGCTCTGGTCGGCTCCGTCGTCCCCGTCGGTCAGGGGCGGGCCCCGGTCGACCTCCCGCGTGAGGTCCTCGGTGCGCGGCAGCGCGACCCCCGGGTCGCCGTCATGCCCGCGCACGGCCTCTCGCTCGAGGAGGTCGCCTATCCCGAGGATGCCGACCTCGCGGCGCGCGCCGAGGAGGCCCGCGCCACCCGCACCCTCGAGGGCTGACTCGTGTCGCCACCAGGAGCGGCGGCACGGGTCACTGGCTGATCGTCACGTCCGCACCGCGCAGATGGGCGCGAAACCCGTCGGCCTGCACGGACACCGAGGTGAGCGCCATGCCGTCGGGCACGCCCTCGATCGTGTGGCGGATGGTGACGAGCTCGCGCACGATCGACGAGGCCGCCGTGTCGAGCCAGTCGGGTCCGTCGAGGTCGATCGTCTGCGGCTCGATGACGAGCTGCCCTCCCTGAGCCCGAACCGAACCCGTGGCCCGCACCTCGACGTCGCGACCGAGGACGCTCACCTGCCGCCGCATCCCCGCGAGCCCGTCATCGGCGGCGAAGAGGGTCACGCCGCCCCCGATCTGCGCCGCCGCGGTGGCGAAGGGGAGCGAGGCGTCGATGTCGAGGCGCTGGGCCTGCAGCCCGTCGCCCGTGAGGGTGACGCCCGAGCCCACCGCCGTGACGTCCTCGAGCCCGCCGTCGCCGGTGACGACCTGGCTGCTCGTGAGCCGCACCTCGCCGAGCCACGTCTCGCCCCGGGCGAGGTCCGCCGGGGCGGTGGGGCGGGCGGGGGCGCTGGCTGTCGGCACGTCGACGTCGGCCCCCGAACCCGGGCTGCCGACGGACCAGACGAGGGCCAGCAGGGCCACGACGAGGGCGACGAGCATCGTCGTCGCCCCGAGCACGAACTGCTTCACGCGCGCCATCCTGCCCTGCGAGCCTGAGCAGACCCTGTGCCGGGAGTGCGGGGAAACCACCCTCTCGCGCACTTCATGTAAAACGTTTACGCAGCTAGCCTCCTCCGCAGACCTGTGAGCCGCGCACCAACGAGGGTGACGCGGGACTTCCCCTCGGAGGAGCAACGATGCCCATCCCATGCCGCCTGTATGCCGTCGCCGCCGGGGCCGCGGTCGCCCTGTCGCCTGTCCTCGGGGCCAGCCTCCCCGCCTCGGCCGAGACCGTGTCCGTCGCCCTCGTCGGCTCGCTCCAGGACGAGATCGGCTGCCCGGAGGACTGGAAGCCCGAGTGCGCCGCCTCGGAGCTGACCCGGGTCGGTGACACGACGGCATACACGAAGACGTTCAGCCTCCCCAAGGGGACGTACGAGTACAAGATCGCGCTCAACGACTCGTGGGACGCGAACTACGGCGCCGGGGGAGTCTTCAACGGCCCCAACATCCCGCTCGTGCTCGAGGGGCCGGCGACGCTCGAGTTCACCTACGACGACGTGACCCACCTCGTCACGGTGACGCCCAAGAACCTCTCCGGCGGCACGACGGCCGCGGACGCGAAGCTCGCCGGCACGTCGTTGCGCTCACCGCTGACGCGTGAGCGGTTCTACTTCCTCATGGCCGACCGCTTCGCCAACGGCCGCACGGACAACGACCGCGGCGGTCTCACCGGCGGGCCGCTCACGACCGGCTTCGACCCGACGCACAAGGGCTTCTACCACGGTGGCGACCTCAAGGGCGTCATGGACAAGCTCGACTACATCAAGGGCATGGGCACGACGGCCATCTGGCTCACGCCAAGCTTCAAGAACAAGCCGGTGCAGGGCAAGCCGGGCGAGGAGAGCGCCGGCTACCACGGCTACTGGATCACCGACTTCACCCAGATCGACCCGCACCTCGGCACCAACGACGAGATGAAGGCGCTCATCGCGGCGGCGCACAAGAAGGGGATGAAGGTCTTCTTCGACATCATCACGAACCACACCGCCGACGTCATCGACTACGAGGAGGGGCAGTACACCTACCGCTCCAAGAAGAACTACCCCTACGAGGACGCGAGCGGGAAGGCCTTCGACGACCGCGACTACGTCAACACGACGTTCCCTGCGATGGACCCCAAGACGTCGTTCCCCTACACGCCGTTCCTCCACCCCGGTGACGAGGACGCCAAGACGCCGGCGTGGCTCAACGACCCGCTGATGTACCACAACCGCGGCGACTCGACCTTCGCCGGCGAGTCCTCCACCTACGGTGACTTCATCGGGCTCGACGACCTCTTCACCGAGCTGCCCGAGGTCGTCGAGGGCATGGGCGAGATCTACAAGCAGTGGGTGGACTTCGGCATCGACGGCTTCCGCATCGACACCGTCAAGCACGTCAACCTCGAGTTCTGGCAGAAGTTCATGCCGGACCTGCTCGGCCACGCCGCCAAGAAGAACGACGACTTCTTCGCGTTCGGTGAGGTCTACGACGGCAACCCGGCGGTCATGTCCGAGTACACGACCCGCGGCAAGCTCCAGGCCACCCTCGACTTCGGCTTCCAGCAGCAGGGCGTCGACTTCGCCAAGGGCAAGCCGGCGAACGTCCTCGCCGACTTCTTCTCCAAGGACGACTGGTACACCGACCCCGACAGCAACGCCTACCAGCTGCCGACCTTCCTCGGGAACCACGACATGGGCCGTGCGGCGATGTTCCTCAAGGAGGCCAGCGACAACGAGGCCGAGCACCTCGCCCGCGTGAAGTTCGCGCAGGCGGTCATGTTCGCCACCCGTGGCAACCCGGTCACCTACTACGGCGACGAGCAGGGCTTCATCGGCACCGGTGGCGACCAGCTCGCCCGCGAGGACATGTTCGCGAGCAAGGTCGACATCTACAACACCGAGGACGTGCTCGCCGGACCCGAGGGCTCGCGCGACCGCTACGAGACCACTCATCCGCTCTACGAGCACCTGCGGAACCTGTCCGCCAAGCGCGCCCAGCACCCGGCGCTCGCGGACGGTGCCCAGGTCCAGCGCTACGCCGCCGACGGTGCGGGCATCTTCGCGGTCTCGCGCATCGACGCGGGGCAGAAGGTCGAGTACGTCGTCGCGGCCAACAACGCCAAGACCGCCTCGACGGCGACCTTCCCGACGTGGAGCAAGGGCAAGGGCGTCGTCTTCACGCCGGTCTCCGGCACCGACACCGCCGTCAAGCCCGCCGCCGACGGCAAGGTCTCGGTGACGGTTCCGCCGCTCACCGTGAGCGTGTGGCGGGCCAACAAGCCGATCTCGACGACCGGTGCCGCCCCGACGGTCTCGCTCTCGACCGGCGCGGCCCACACGGTCGCCGACCGGGCCGAGATCGCGGCGGACGTCACGGCGAGCACCTTCGCGCAGACGACGTTCCTCTACCGCCCGGTCGGCACGACGACGTGGCGCCCGATCGGCACCGACGACAACGCTCCCTTCCGCGTCTTCCACGACGTCTCCGGTATGCCGTTGGGCTCGCTCCTCGAGTACCGCGCGGTCGTGCGTGACGCCGCCGGCCGGGTCGCGGCCAGCGGCACGTGGGCCTCGGTCGTGGCACCGAAGACGGGCGGCTCCACCGAGGGCGAGATCGGTGACCGTCCGGCGACGCAGCCGTCGACCGTCGGCGTCCCCGGCACGCACAACTCGGAGATGGGCTGCCCCAAGGACTGGGACGAGACCTGTGACGCCTCGCAGCTGACGTTCGACGCCAACGACGGCATCTGGAAGAAGGCGTTCACGATCACACCGGGCCCCTACTCCTACAAGGCCACGCTCGACAAGGTGTGGACCGAGAACTACGGCGAGAAGGGTGTGCGTGACGGCGCCAACATCTCCTACGAGACCGCTGACGGGTCGGTGACGTTCTTCTACGACCCGACGACGCACTGGGCCACCTCCGACGAGGAGACCGAGATCATCACCGCACCAGGCAGCTTCCAGTCGGAGCTGGGTTGTGCCGAGGACTGGAGCCCGGCCTGCATGCGTCCCTGGCTGCAGGACAAGGACGGTGACGGCGTCTTCACCTGGGCGACGACGAAGATCCCGGCCGGCACGTGGGAGTTCAAGATCGCCCACGACCGGTCGTGGACCGAGAGCTACGGCTCCGGTGGTTCGCCGAGTGGCGGCAACATCACGGTCACCGTGCCGAGCGCCGGGGCCAGGACGAACTTCGTCTACGACTCGGCGACCCACCTCACGACGGTGACGAGCACGAGCTCGTAGTCACCGCCCTCGGCTGGAGGGCAGTGCGGCCAGCCAGTTTCTGCTCCCATGAGGGAACGTTGAGGGTCCGGACGGAAATTTTCCGTCCGGACCCTCAACCTGTGCTCCCCAGGAGCACAAGGTGGGCGAGGTGGGCGCTCAGGCGGGGCGGGCGCTCAGGCGGGGGTAACGGCATACCGGAGGCGCACAAGGTCCGAGCCCTCCCAGCGGTGCACGTCGAGCAGGCGGAAGCGCGCAGGCGCGGTGCCCTCGAACGCCGGGATGCCGTCAGCCCCCACGACGCCCGGTCCGTAGAGCAGGTGGAGCTCGTCGACGAGCCCGTGCGCGAGCAGGTCGTTCCACAGGACGTGGCTGCCGAAGACGACGATGTCGCCGTCTCCCTCCTCCGCGCGCAGCGCCCGGACGGCCTCGTGCGCCTGCGCCCGGCGCACGATCCGGGTCGTGGCCGACCACGGCTCGGTGCCCTCGCCCGTCAGGGTGTCGGAGACGACGACCTTGTCGACGCTCCAGTTGAGCCGTGAGATCTCGCGCTCGAGCTCGGGCTGGCCGGGGTCGTCGCGGACGTCGGGCCAGTAGTCGCGGAAGCCCTCGAACGTCGTCCGGCCGAGGAGGACCGTGCCGGCACCGCGGAGGAGCTGGGCGTTGTTGTCGCTGAACCCGTCCTCGAAGGGCATGACCATGACGTCACCGCCCGGGCCGGTGAACCGTCCGTCGAGGGAGAGGATCTGGCTCACCACGACCTTGCGCATCACGTGCTCCTCTGTTCGGTGTCGGTATGCCGTCCGGTCACCCGTGTGACGGCGTGACCTCTGCATTCTCGACCTCGGTGTCGGCGCGGTCGCGTCGACGGGCGGGCAGGAAGCAGACGAACCCGATCGTGCTGACGACCCCGGCGACGACCATCGCCGTCGAGATCGAGGTGCGCGCGGCGAGGAGGCCGAGGAGCGGACCCACCGCGGCGCCTCCGCCCTGCATGACGAGCGAGCTCATCGACAGGACCGTCGCGCGGTTCCTCGACGACGCCTCGCGGTGCAGCAGGCTCACGTAGGCCGGGCTCGCAGCCCCGTGCAGGGTGTAGGTGAATAGGTAGGCGACGAGCAGGGCGACCGGTCCGAGCGCGAGGCCCATGACGACGACCCCGAGCCCGTTGACGACGCGACCGACGATCGCGGCAGGCACGAGACCCAGGCGCTCGGCGAGCCAGCCGCCGAGCCATGAGCCGAGCGAGAAGAGCGCCCAGCCACCGGCGGCCGCCGGACCCATCCAGACTCCCGCCACGGCCTCCGAGCCCAGCAGCTCGGCCAGGCGCAGCGGCATGAGGGTCTCGTAGGCCATCATCCCGGTCACCCAGAACAGCTCGACGAGGACGAGGTAGCGCAGGACGCGGTTGGATCCCAGCATCCGCAGCCCGTCGCGGATGACGCCCGGTGTCTCACGCACGGATGACCCGAGGCGGCTGGCGAGGCGGCCCTCGCCGCGCGGAGTCTCGGAGAGCAGCACGAGGGTGGCGACGAGGTGCACGACGCACAGCGCGACGAAGACCTGGATCGGCAGGAGCAGGGCGCTCGACTCCTTGAACGGGTGCCAGGCGACGAGCGCGCCGGAGACGAGGGCGCCACCGCCCATGCCGACGCCCACGAGGACGCCCTGGATGGACATGGCCTTGTGGACGTCGGCCCCGGGCTCGCGCTCGTGGACGGTGTCGACGTACCACGCCTCCAGCGGGCCTGAGTCGAGCGCGCGGTAGACGCCCATGAGACCGGCGGCGAGGGCGAAGGCCCAGAACGACTGGGCGAAGAGGTAGGCGACCCCGGCGACGATGTTGACGACGCCGGCCGCGAGGAGCACCGGCTTGCGGCCGATCACGTCGGCGAAGCCACTCGTCGGCATCTCGAGCAGGAGGACCATGACCCCCTGCGCGGTCATGTAGAGGGTGATCTCCTCGATGGAGAGCCCGCGCTCACGGGCGACCAGGGTGAAGATGCCGACGACGAAGCCGACGGGCAGCCAGCGCGTCGTCGACAGGACGTAGAAGACGCGGCGGGCGGCGGCGGGGGAGAGCGTGGTGGTCATGAGTCCTCACCTCGGGGGATGCGGTCGAGGTCGAGCGGGTAGGTGACGTTGTAGACGGCGAGGCGGCGGGCTGCCGGGTTGCCCTGACCGACGCGGCGGTAGCGGGCGATGACCTCGTCGATCTCCTCCTTCATGGCGACGAGCTGGGCCGGCGTGGCGATGACGTAGGAGTCGTTCATGCCCGCGGCGTCGCGCCAGGCGGCCGGCCAGGCGGCCTCGACGTCGAGCCACTTCTCGAACTGCTCGGCGAAGTGGCGGGTGTAGTCGCGCACGAGCCAGTTGAGTGCCGTCTCGGAGTCCTCGTCGCCGGCGAAGTCGCTCGGCTCGAACTGGTGGCTCTCGGTGGCCGCGCGCCAGAGCCGGCGCTTGCCCTCGCCCTCGCCGGTGTCGGCGACGAGGCCGACCGACTCGAGCTTGCGGAGGTGGTAGCTCGTCGCACCGGAGTTCGTGCCGAGCGCGGTGGCGAGGTCGGTCGCGGTGGCGGGGCCGCCCCGGCGCAGCGTCGAGAGGAGCCGCGAGCGCAGGGGGTGAGCGAGCACCTTGAGCGACGTCGCGTCGAGGCGGATGCCGCTGAGGCCCCCGCTCAGGTGCGGGGAGTCGGAGGTCATGCGTGCACAATACCTCTGCACACTCTGTTTGCACAACTGTTGTGCATGCCGTCGTCACGCCGGTGTCTGTGCAGGTCAGGTGCCGTTTCGGGGGGTCGCCGGGGGGATTTGGGTGCGGACGGACTTCTCCGTAAACTTGAGGACTGTTGTGCCGTGCGCCCTTCCCGGGGTGGCCCGAGAGGTGGAAACCCTGGCGGGAGCACACGGCATACCCCTGAGGCCCTCGACTCGACGCGAGCGGGACCGCAGGCTTCCCGATCCGACACACACGTTAGGCAACAACCGTGCGTACCTTCTCCCCGAAGCCGGGCGACATCACGCGGCAGTGGCACGTCATCGACGCCACTGACGTCGTGCTCGGTCGTCTCGCGAGCCAGGCCGCGACGCTCCTGCGCGGCAAGCACAAGGCGACCTTCGCCCCCCACATGGACATGGGCGACTTCGTCATCATCATCAACGCCGACAAGGTCGCCCTCACCGGCGCCAAGGCGGAGCAGAAGAAGGCCTACCGTCACTCGGGCTTCCCGGGCGGTCTCAAGAGCCGCAGCTATGTCGAGATGCTCGACAAGTTCCCCGAGAAGGCCGTCGAGAAGGCCATCCGCGGCATGCTTCCCCGCACCTCGCTCGGTCGCCAGCAGCTGACCAAGCTCAAGGTCTACTCCGGCTCCGAGCACCCCCACGCTGCCCAGCAGCCCAAGCCCTTCGAGATCACCCAGGTGGCCCAGTGATGACCGAGAACACCAGCATCGACCAGGTCGACGAGTTCGGCACGGACGCCGACGACCAGGAGATCACCGAGTACACCTCGGAGACCTCGGCCGACGCCACGGTCGGCGGCGAGCCGGCCCGTCGTCCCTCCGCCTCCGCCCCGGGTGCCGCCACCGGTCGCCGCAAGCAGGCCGTGGCCCGCGTGCGCATCGTCCCCGGCACCGGTGAGTGGAAGATCAACGGCCGCACCCTCGAGGCCTACTTCCCCAACAAGGTGCACCAGCAGATCGTCAACGAGCCGCTCAAGGTCCTCGAGCTCGACGGCGCCTACGACGTGCTCGTCCGCGTGCACGGTGGTGGCCCCTCGGGCCAGGCCGGTGCCGTCCGCCTCGGTGTCGCCCGCTCGCTCAACGGGGTCGACGAGGAGCTGAACCGTCCGGCGCTCAAGAAGGCCGGCTTCCTCACCCGTGACGCCCGCGTCCCCGAGCGCAAGAAGGCCGGTCTCAAGAAGGCCCGCAAGGCGCCCCAGTACTCCAAGCGCTGATCTGGCGCTTCGCGCCATTCAGCGCTTGGCTCCTCAAGCGCTGATCCCGCTGGCGCGGTCTCGTCGCTTGGCTCCTCAAGCGCTGAGATCCATCCTGCGGCCGCGCCCGTACGGGCGTCCTGCACCGAAGGCGGCATCCCTCGCGGGATGCCGCCTTCGGCGTGCAGGGGTAGGTTGTCTCGTCGGCTCCTCGTGGGACCGGCACCTTGCACCACCTGTGGAACGACGAAAGGCACGGCACACGCATGGCACGACTCTTCGGGACCGACGGCGTCCGGGGGCTCGCCAACGTCGACATCACCGCGGACCTCGCGATGCAGCTCGCCGTGTCGGCCGCCCACGTGCTCGGCCGACAGGCCCGCGAGTCGGGTCGCAAGCCCAAGGCGGTCGTGGGTCGGGACCCTCGCGCGTCGGGCGAGTTCCTCGGCGCGGCCGTCATCGCCGGGCTCGCGTCCGCCGGGGTCGACGTGCACGACGTCGGCGTGCTGCCGACACCCGCCGTCGCGTTCCTCACGGCGGACATGGACGCCCACTTCGGCGTCATGCTCTCGGCGTCGCACAACGCCATGCCCGACAACGGCATCAAGTTCTTCGCCGCCGGTGGGCACAAGCTGCCCGACGCGGTCGAGGACGACATCGAGGCGGGCCTCGGCAAGGAATGGGAGCGCCCCACCGGAGCCCAGGTCGGACGCGTCCTGCAGAACCGGGCCGGCCAGGCGCGCTACGTCGCCCACCTCCTCGAGGCACTGCCCAACCGGCTCGACGGCCTGACGGTCGTCATCGACGGCGCTCACGGCGCCGCGTCGTCGGTCTCGCCCGAGGTCTTCCGACTCGCCGGCGCCGACGTCTTCGAGATCGGCACCGAGCCGGACGGTCTCAACATCAACGACGGCTACGGCTCGACCCATCTCGACCATCTCAAGGCCGCCGTCGTCGCCAAGCGTGCCGACATCGGCATCGCCCACGACGGTGACGCCGACCGCTGCCTCGCCGTCGACGCCGAGGGCAAGGAGATCGACGGCGACCAGATCATGGGCATCCTCGCCGTCGACATGAAGTCACGCGGCGCGCTCCACGACGACACCCTCGTCGCGACGGTCATGAGCAACCTCGGCCTGCTCCAGGCGATGGAGCGCGAGGGCATCAAGGTCAAGCAGACCGGCGTCGGCGACCGCTACGTCCTCGAGGAGATGCGGGCCTCGGCTCACACCCTCGGCGGCGAGCAGTCCGGCCACGTCATCCTCCTCGAGCACGGCACGACGGGCGACGGCGTGCTCACCGGTCTCATGCTCGCCGCACGCATGGTCGCCACCGGCAGGACGATCGCCGAACTCGGCACGGTCATGACCCGCCTCCCGCAGGTCCTCGTCAACGTCAAGGGCGTCGACAAGGCCCGCGTCGAGACCGACGAGCACGTGCAGGCTGCGGTCGCCGAGGCCGGGCGCGAGCTCGACGGCTCCGGCCGGGTGCTGCTGCGCAAGTCCGGTACCGAGCCGGTCGTCCGCGTCATGGTCGAGGCCGCCACGGCCGACAAGGCCCAGGTCGTCGCCGACCGTCTCGTCACCGTGGTGAAGGAACGCCTCACCCTCTGACCACGCCCGCCTCGCCACAGCTTGTGCTCCTGGGGAGGAAAAGCTGGGTCAGCCGATGCCTCCGCCGTAGTGGCCGTGGGTGTCGTGCGGCGGCGTGAAGCCCTTGCCGGTCGTGTCGTTCTCGTGGCGCTTGCTGTATGCCGCGTCCTCGGCTCCCGGGTCGACGTGCGTCGGGTCGAGCACGCGCTGGAGGAACACGCGGGTGCGCTCCTCCTGCGGGTCGCCGATGACCTGGTCGGGCGAGCCCTCCTCGACGATGGAGCCACCGTCCATGAAGATGACGCGGTCGGCCACGTCGCGGGCGAACGCCATCTCGTGGGTGACGACGAACATCGTCATGCCCTCGCTCGCGAGGCGCCGCATGACCGAGAGCACATCGCCGACGAGCTCGGGGTCGAGCGCCGAGGTCGGCTCGTCGAAGAGCATGAGCTTGGGGTCCATCGACAGCGCCCGTGCGATGGCGACGCGCTGCTGCTGGCCACCGGAGAGCTGGGCGGGGTAGGCGTCGGCCTTCTCGGACAGACCCACCTTCTCGAGGTTCTCGCGAGCCTTGGCCTGCGCCTCGCTCTTGCTGCGCTTGAGCACCGTCGTCTGGGCGACCGTGCAGTTGTCGAGCACGGAGAGGTGGGGGAAGAGGTTGAACTGCTGGAAGACCATGCCCATGTTGCGGCGGATGGCGTCGATGTCGCAGTCCGGGTCGGTCACCTCGTCGCCGCCGACCTTGATCGAGCCGCTCGTCGGCTCCTCGAGGAGGTTGATGCAGCGCAGGAAGGTCGACTTGCCCGACCCCGACGGGCCGATGACGCAGACGACCTCGCCCTGGTGAATCGTCGTGTCGAGGCCCTGGAGGACGTGGTTGGCGCCGAACGACTTGTGCAGGTCGGTGACCTCGACCACCGGAGCGCTCGTACGGGTGCTGGAGGCGGTCATGCTCAGCGCTCCTTCTTCTGGCGGGCTTCCATCCGGCGCACGAGGATGGAGAGCGGGAGGGTGATGAACAGGTAGCAGAGACCGGCCACCGTGAGCGGGGTGAGGCCGGCCGTCTGGTTGCCGAGGTCGCGCCCGTACTTGGTCAGCTCGAAGCCGCTCGCGGAGATGCCCAGGATGAAGACGAGGGAGGAGTCCTTGATGAGCAGGATGAGCTCGTTGGTCAGCGGCGGGATGACGATCCTCATCGCCTGCGGCAGCACGATCTTCCGCGTGGCGATGCCCGTCGTCATGCCGAGCGAGCGGGCTGCCTCCACCTGCCCCTTGGAGACGGCCTGGATGCCGGCGCGGATGGTCTCGGCCATGTAGGCCGAGGCCACGATGCCGAGACCCAGCCACACCGTCCCGTAGGGGTCGAAGGGAATGACCAGGCCGGGGAAGGCGATCGAGAGCGACCCGAAGGCCAGCAGGACCAGGAGCGCCGGCAGACCTCGGAAGAACTCGATCCAGGCCGTGGCGATCCATCGGTAGGGGCCGACCGACGACAGCCGCATGAGGGCGAGGACCGTGCCGAGCACGAGCCCGATGACAAAGGCGCCGACGGTGTAGAGCAACGTGTTCTTCACTGCCGTGCCGAGTCCGGACGTGATCGTGAGCTTGATGTCCTCGAGGTCGAAGAAGTTCTTCTGGACCGCGCCCCAGTCCACCGTGAGCACCATGACGACGACGACGAGAGCGAGGATCGCGTACTGGATCCATCTGATGCGTTGCGCGCGTCTGCGCGGGGAGAGCTTCTTCTTCGGCGCTGCTTCAGTGATCGTGCTCAACGGGTCCTCCTGGCGACCGGCGGGTCTGGGCCTGCAACGCGAGGGCGGCGGCCGGTCGAAACCGTACCGCCGCCCCCGACGTCAGGAAAGCGTCACTTCGGGGCGTCGACCCCGAACCACTTCTTGTAGATGGTGTTGTAGGTGCCGTCGGCCTTCGCGGCCTTGATGACCTCGTTGGTGGTGTCGGCGAGCTTCTGGGCGTTGGGGTCGTCCTTCTTGAAGAGCATGCCGTACTGCTCGCCGGTGTCGAACTCCGTGACCACCTCGGTGGTCGGGTTGTCCTTGGCGTAGTCGTAGACGACGCCGTTGTCGTTGATCGCGCCCTCGACGCGACCGGAGAGCACACCGGCCATCTCGGTGGAGAGGTCGTCGAAGACGACGACCTCGTATCCGTTGGCGCCCTTGTTCTCCTCGGCGTAGTCCTGACCCGTCGTGTCGGTCTGGACGCCCAGCTTCTTGCCCTTGAGGCCGGCGAGGTCCTTGATCCCGGAGTCCTTCTTGACGATGAGCGCCTGCGTCGCGTCGAAGTAGGGGTCCGAGAAGAGGACGGCGTTCTTGCGCTCGTCGGTGATCGTCGTGCCGGCGGCGGCAGCGTCACACTTCTTCGAGGCGAAGACGGCGCCGGAGGTGATCTGGTCGAAGGCGATGTCGACGATCTCCTGCTCCACGCCGAGCTTCTTGGCGACGAGGTCCATGAGGTCGACGTCGAAGCCGACGACCTTCGAGCCCTCCTTGAACTGGAACGGCTTGTAGGACAGGTGCGTGCAGACCTTGAGCTTGCCCTCGGTGATCGTGCTGATACCGGAGGAGTTCGTGGCGGCGGCGTCGCCACCGTCACCGTCGTCGGAACCACAGGCGGCGAGGCCGAGGACGGAGATGAGGGCCGCGGCGGCGAAGGAACCGACCCGGCGGGTGCGTGAGGTGCTCACGGGTACTCCTTGGTGACTGTTGGCGGCGTCGTGTTGACGTCCGGCTGGCGCCGACCCTACCCAGCGCTGCACGGCATACGCCGTCTTTGTCCGGCGAAGGGCCGAAATCGTGACCTGTGTTGCGACCGGGTGTCGCGCTCAGCCGTGGTGCGCGGCGATGATCCGTGCGTACTCGTGCCCCGAGTCCTTGACCGTGCGCTTCTGGGTGTCGTAGTCGACGTGCACGATGCCGAAGCGCTTGCTGTAGCCGAAGGCCCACTCGAAGTTGTCCATGAGGGACCACGCGAAGTAGCCGCGGATGTCCGCGCCGTCGTCGATCGCCTGCCGGACCGCGTCGAGGTGCCCATGGAGGTATGCCGTCCGGTCCGGGTCGTGGACCGCGCCGTCCTCGCTCACCTCGTCCGGCCACGCCGAGCCGTTCTCGGTGACGTAGATGGGCAGGCCGCACTCCTGGGCGGAGCGCATGAGGATGTCGTGGTGGCCCTGGGGCGAGATCTCCCAGCCCATGTCGGTGAGCGGCGGGTGCGGGTCGGTCTCCTCGACGCCCTCGCCCCCGGGGAGGGGGTGGACGGCGCCCTCGGTCGCCTTGACCCGGGTGGGGAAGTAGTTGTTGACCCCGAGGTTGTCGAGCGGCGCGCTCATGACCTCGAGGTCGCCGTCGTGGATGTAGCCGTGGTCGGTGATCGCTGCGGTGTTCTCGAGCAGGGACTGCGGGTAGGCACCGTGGAAGAGCGGGCCGAAGAAGATCCCGTTGAGCGCGTCGTCGGCTCGGCGGACCGCGTCGAGGTCGGCGTCGGTGGGGTTGTCGGGCCCGTAGACCTGGGTCGGGTTGAGCGTGATCGACACCTCGGCCCCTGGGCAGTTCTCGCGGATGACCGGGACCGCGGTGCCGTGGGCGAGCATGAGGTGGTGGGCGGCGACGAGCCCCTCGACCCGGTCCGTGTGGCCGGGGGCATGGTGGCCGAGGGTGTAGCTGAGCAGAGACGAGCACCAGGGCTCGTTGAGCGTCGTCCAGTTCGTCACCCGGTCGCCGAGGTGGCTGACGACCGTCTGCGTGTACTCCGCGAACCAGTCCTTGATGTCGCGGTTGAGCCAGCCGCCGCGATCGTCGAGGACCTGCGGGAGGTCCCAGTGGTAGAGCGTGACGAACGGGCGGATGCCGTTCTCGAGCAGGTCGTCGACGAGCCGTGAGTAGAAGTCGATCCCGGCGGGGTTGACCTCACCGGTGCCCGTCGGGATGACGCGCGGCCACGCGATCGAGAAGCGGTAGGCGTCGAGCCCGAGCTCCTTCATGAGGACGACGTCCTGCGGCATGCGGCGGTAGTGGTCGCACGCCGGGTCGCCGGTGTCCTTGTTGATGACGTTGCCCTCGACGTCACAGAAGGTGTCCCAGATCGAGGGACTGCGGCCGTCGGCCGTCGTCGAGCCCTCGATCTGGAAGGAGGCGGTCGCCGCGCCCCACAGGAAGCCGTCGGGGAACCTGGTGTCGAACGTCATGGACCCAACCTAGTCGCGTGGCCGTTCGTGCGGCAGGGTGTCCTCATGCCGCACGAAGCCCTCACCACCCCCCTCTACACCACCGCCGCCACCGCCAAGGGTGGCCGTCAGGGACACGTCACGAGCGAGGACGGCGTCATCGACCTCGCCACCGGCAAGCCCGGCAGCAAGACCAACCCCAAGGCGAACCCCGAGACCCTCTTCGCGGCCGGCTACGCCGCGTGCTTCGGCAACGCGCTCATCAGCGTCGCTGCGAGCGAGGGCCTCGACGTGAGCGAGTCCACCGTGACCGCGAGCGTCACGCTGGGCCGCACGAGCTCGGGCGTCGGGCTTGCGGTGGCCCTCGAGGCCGTCATCCCCGGCGTCGACGACGACACGGCACAGGAGCTCGTCGACGCCGCGCACCAGGCGTGCCCCTACTCGAAGGCCACGCGCGGCAACATCGACGTGACCATCACGGCTCGGACCGTCTGACCGTGGCGGCCGTGACGATCATCGGCGGCCACGGCAAGGTCGCACTGCGCGCCTCCCGACTCCTCGCCGACGCCGGCCATGACGTGACGTCGTGGGTGCGCAACCCCGACCACGTCGCCGACGTCGAGGCGACCGGAGCCAGTGCCGCGGTCCACGACGCGGAGAACCTCTCGACCGCAGAGATGGCGCAGGCGCTCGCGGGCACCGAGGTGGTCGTCTGGTCGGCAGGGGCTGGTGGCGGTTCGCCCGAGCGGACCCGGGCCGTCGACCACGAAGCCGCCGTCCGTTCGATGCAGGCCGCTGCGACGCTGGACGACCCGCTCTACATCATGGTCTCCTACTTCGGCGCGAAGCCGGATCATGGTGTGCCGCAGGACAACCCGTTCTTCGCCTATGCCGAGGCCAAGGCGGCGGCCGACGAGCACCTGCGCGCCAGCGACCTGCGCTGGGTCGTCCTCGGGCCGAGCACGCTCACCGACGAGCCCGGCACCGGACGGGTCGACGTCGACGCCACCGTCAGCGGCGAGGTGACGCGCGACGACGTCGCTGCCGTCATCGCGCACGTCGTCGACCACGGGGAGCTGGCGGGCCGCACGATCCGGTTCAACAACGGTGACACCCCGGTGGCGGAGGCGCTCGCCTCGCTGTCCTGACCCCGCGTCCGATTGACTGCGACCTCGCAGGGCTCGTCGGACGGAGCGCACTCTGCGACGTCGCAACCAGTCGAGGAGGCTCGGCTCAGTCGGGGACGACCTCGTCCCCGACGTGAACGAGGCCGGTGCCGTCGGGGATGAGCTGCACGGCGAACCACGTCGCACCGTCCCAGCGGCGGTGCCGGGCCAGGGTGCGGATCGGCTCCCTGCCGGTCTCGAGCGAGGCGAGGTCGATGGTCGTCATGACGCACCGGTCGACCGGCTTCGCGATCCGGAAGGTGACCTCGCCGAGCCGCACCGTCGTCCACGCGTCCTCGACGAACGGCTCCAGATCCCCCTCGACGACGACGTTGGGCCGGAACCGCTCCATGGGCAGTGGCTCGGGCAGCTCCTCGCCGCGCTCGACTGCCGTCTCGGCGATCCAGTCGTTGAGCCGGTCGAGCGAGCTGCGGCTCGCGAGCGTGACCGGGTAGCCGTCCGCGTATGCCGTGTGGTCACCCTCGCGACTGAACGCCGGGTTGAGCGCCCGGGCCGTCGGGTCGACGCACCGCACGAGGCGCAGACCGGGTCGGCCGACCGCCTCGCTCAGCCACGCGTCGGCCTCGGGGGAGACGAGCGCTCCGGTGAGGTCGTGGCGGTGCAGCCGGACGGGGATGACCGGGCCGCCGGTGTCACCGTTGGCGCCGGCGTCGGCGTCGGGGAGGGCCAGGTCCGGCAGCCCCGGTGCGCGCAGCCTCAGACCTGACCCCACGTCCTCGCTCGTCTGCGGGGTGTCGGCGACGACGGAGAAGAGCCCGTGGACCTCACGCGCCGAGACGAGCCGCGAGTCGGCGTCGACGACCATCCAGCGGCGGTCGCCGGCGAACCCCGCCCGCTCGACCGTGGCGCTGGGGACCGGGCGGATCGCACCGCTCTTGAGCGGGTGCACGGCGAGCCCGGTCACACGAGGTGACGACACGGCATACGTCCTGTCGTTCGGGAGCGGCGGAGGCGGTCAGATGCGCTGCTCGAGGAGGCCGCTGTCGACGTCGTAGAGGAAGCCGCCCACGGCGACGGTGTCGGGGATGAGCGGGTGCGAGCGCACGGCCATGACATCGGCCTTGAGGGCGGCCTCCTGGTCGGGGACGACGTGGAAGCCGACCCACGACGCGTCGGTGCCGGCCTTCTCGCCGATGACCTCGCGCAGCTCGACCTCGGAGTACTTCGTCATCGCGCAGCGGGTGTGCGGGACGACGAGGACGCGCTGCACGTTGAGCAGGTGCACGCCGAGGACGAGCGCCTCGAGCGCCGCGGAGGTGACGCGGCCGCCCGGGTTGCGGAAGATCTTGGCGTCGCCGGGGGTGAGGCCGAGCATGCCGAGCGGGTCGATGCGCGAGTCCATGCAGGTGACGATCGCGATGCCCGCGTGGGCGACCCCGTCGAACCCGCCGAGGTCGAAGGTCTGGGCGAAGGTGCGGTTGGCCTCGAGGAGGTCGGCGAACTCGCCAGTCACAGTGGGGTTCTCGCTCACAGCAGTCCTGCTCTCTTGGGGATGGTCATGGCCAGTGGCTTGGTGACGGAGGCGAAGAAGTCGTTGCCCTTGTCGTCGACGACGATGAAGGCCGGGAAGTCCTCGACCTCGATCCTCCAGATCGCCTCCATGCCGAGCTCGGGGTACTCGAGGACCTCGACGCTCTTGATGCAGTCCTGCGCGAGCCGGGCGGCGGGACCGCCGATCGAGCCGAGGTAGAAGCCCCCGTACGAGGCGCACGCGTCGGTGACCTGCTTGCTCCGGTTGCCCTTGGCGAGCATGACCTTGGAGCCGCCGGCGGCCTGGAACTGCTCGACGTAGGAGTCCATCCGCCCGGCCGTCGTGGGGCCGAAGGAGCCCGACGGCATGCCCGCGGGCGTCTTGGCGGGACCCGCGTAGTAGACGGGGTGGTCGCGCAGGTAGGCGGGCATCTCCTCACCCGCGTCGAGCCGCTCCTTGATCTTCGCGTGCGCGATGTCGCGGGCGACGACGAGCGGTCCGGTGAGTGACAGCCGCGTCTTGACCGGGTGCGTCGTCAGCTCGGCGAGGATCTCGTCCATCGGCCGGTTGAGGTCGATCTCGACGACCGCGCCCTGACCGGTCGACCCGGCACCGGTGGGCTCGTCGTGGTGGGCCAGGCCCTCGTGCGTCGTGTCGGGCAGGAAGCGCGCCGGGTCGGTCTCGAGCTGCTCGATGAAGACGCCCTCCGGCGTGATCTTGCCGAGCACCTGGCGGTCGGCGGAGCACGACACGGCGATCGCGACCGGCAGCGAGGCGCCGTGGCGGGGGAGCCGGACGACGCGGACGTCGTGGCAGAAGTACTTGCCGCCGAACTGCGCGCCGATGCCGAACTCCCGGGTGAGCTGGAGGACCTGTCCCTCGAGCTCGACGTCGCGGAAGCCGTGCCCGGTCGCCGGGTCGCCGCTCGTCGGAAGGCTGTCGAGGTACCTCGCGCTCGCGTACTTCGCCGTCTTGAGCGCGAACTCCGCGCTCGTGCCGCCGATGACGATGGCGAGGTGGTAGGGCGGGCACGCCGCCGTGCCGAGCCCGCGCAGCTTCTCGTCGAGGAAGCGCATCATCGCCGCCTCGTTGAGCACCGCCTTGGTCTCCTGGAAGAGGAAGGACTTGTTGGCGCTGCCGCCGCCCTTGGCCATGAAGAGGAACTTGTATGCCGTCTCGTGCCCCGGGGCGGTGTCGGCGTAGAGCTCGATCTGGGCGGGGAGGTTGGAGCCGGTGTTCTTCTCCTCCCACGTCGTCACGGGCGCCATCTGCGAGTAGCGCAGGTTGAGCGTCGTGTACGCGTCGTAGATGCCGCGCGAGAGGGCGCGCTCGTCGGTTCCTTGCGTGAGGACGTGCTGGCCGCGCTTGCCCATGACGATCGCCGTGCCGGTGTCCTGGCACATTGGCAGGACGCCACCCGCGGCGATGTTGGCGTTCTTGAGCAGGTCGAGGGCGACGAACTTGTCGTTGTTGCTCGCCTCGGGGTCGTCGAGGATGTTGCGGAGCTGCTGGAGGTGCGCCGGACGCAGGTAGTGCGCGATGTCGTGCATCGCGGTCTCGCTCAGCAGCCGCAGCGCCTCGGGCGCGACCTGCAGGAACCGGCGTCCCCCGGGACCGTCGACGACCTCGACCCCCTCCGTCGTGAGCAGCCGGTATGCCGTGTCGTCGGCGCCGACCGGCAGCAGGTCCTCGTAGGCGAAGTCAGCCATGGTGTCCTTCAGATCTCCTCACGGGTGGGGGCGTAGGCCCCGGAGCGGCCGACGGTGACGGCGCTCGTGCCGAGGGCGCGCTCGACGGCGGGTGTGACGTCCTCGAGGCCGGCGGTGCGGAGGCGCTCACGGGCTGCGGCGTCACCGAGCAGGCCGCCGTCGAGGAGTCCGGAGACGAGCCCGGCCATGAACGAGTCGCCGGCGCCGACCGTGTCGGCGACCGTGTCGACCCGGGCCGGGGCGTCGCCGACCTCGCCGGTCGAGCTCACGCGGTAGGTGACGCCATCACCACCCCGGGTGACGACGACGAGACCGGGACCGAGGCCGCCCCACGCAGCCATGACCTCGGGAAGGGAGCGGCCGGCATACAGCCACGCGACGTCGTCCTCGCTCGCCTTGACGACGTCGCTCACGGTGATGAGCTCCTCGATCCGCACTCGGACCTCGTCGACCGAGCCCATGATCGTCGGGCGGACGTTGGGGTCGTAGGAGATCGTCGCGTGCTCACGGGCGTCGGTGAGCGTGCGGGTGATGACCTCGGCACCGGGCAGCAGGGTGGCGGCGATCGAGCCGGTGTGGACGTGGCCGAAGCGGCCGAGGTCGTCGACCGGGCGCAGCTCCCAGTGGAGGTCGAAGTCGTACTCCGCCGCGCCGGACTCGTCGAGCGTGGCCTTCGCGGTGGAGGTCGTGTGGCCGCCGGCGTCGAGGTTCTCGATGGTCACGCCGTGGTCGGTGATCTGCTCGCGGCAGCGTCGGCCACGGTCGTCGTCGCCGAGCGTCGTCGCGAGGACGGTCTCGTGGCCGAGGCGGGCGATGCCCATGGCGACGTTGGCGGGGGAGCCACCGACGTGCTCGGTCACGGCGCCGTCAGGGGTGTGGACGATGTCGACGAGGGTCTCGCCGACGACGAGGACGGGGGAGCGGCGAGCTGCGTCGGTCGTCATGTCAGCCCTCGCTCCGGGGGAGGCCCGCGGTCCGGTCGAGCACGTGGTGGCTCTCGATGACGCGGACGGTGCCGGACTTGCTCCGCATGACGATCGAGTTCGTGATCGCGCGGCCGCGGGAGTAGCGCACCCCCCGGAGCAGCTCGCCGTCGGTGATGCCCGTGCCGACGAAGAAGCAGTTGTCGGAGGTGACGAGGTCGTCGGTCGTGAGGACCGCGTCGAGGTCGTGCCCGGCGTCGATCGCCCTCTGACGCTCGACGTCGTCCTGCGGCCAGAGCCGGCCCTGGATGACGCCGCCGAGGCACTTGATCGCGCAGGCGGTGATGATGCCCTCGGGGGTGCCGCCGACGCCGAGCAGCAGGTCGATGCCTGTGGTCTCGCGGGCGGCGGAGATCGCTCCGGCGACGTCGCCGTCGGAGATGAGCTTGATCCGGGCGCCGCTGTCGCGGACCTCCTGGGCGAGCTTCTCGTGACGCGGGCGGTCGAGCATGACGACCGTGACGTCCTCGGGGCTCTGCTTCTTGGCGCGGGCGATGCGGCGGACGTTCTCGGCGGCCGGGAGGCGGATGTCCACGACGTCGGCGACCTCGGGGCCGGCGACGAGCTTGTCCATGTAGAAGACGGCGCTCGGGTCGTACATCGCCCCGCGGTCGCTCACCGCCATGACGGCGATGGCGTTCGGCATGCCCTTGGCGGTGAGGGTCGTGCCGTCGATGGGGTCGACGGCGACGTCGACCTCGGGGCCGGTGCCGTCGCCGACCTGCTCACCGTTGAAGAGCATGGGGGCGTTGTCCTTCTCGCCCTCACCGATGACCACGGTCCCACGCATCTCCACGGTGGAGATGAGGGCGCGCATCGCCTCGACGGCGGCGCCGTCCGCGCGGTTCTTGTCGCCGCGCCCGACCCAGCGCCCGCCTGCCATCGCGGCGGCCTCGGTGACCCGGACGAGCTCGAGCGCAAGGTTGCGGTCGGGGACGTTCGCGGAGGGGGCTTCGGGCATGAGGAACCTGTCCTTCGTGACGTGGCGTGGCAGCCCGTGAGCGGCGGCCGGGGAGCGGTGGGCCGACTCTATCGCCGACCCGATATGGGGAATCGTGCGGTCATCAGCGACCATGGAGGGGTGAGCCAGACGCCGGCGAAGAGCCACTACTCCTCGGGGTCCGTGCCCAACATGGTGCGGTCCCTCCTCGTCATCGGTGCGCTCATGGCCCTCATCTGGTTCATGACCCCACGGGTCAACACCCTCGGCGGGCCCGTCGTCGACGTGCACTCCACCGCGGTCGACGTCGCGGAGCAGAGCGGCTGGCCGATCTCGGAGGCGGTCGAGCTGCCCAAGGACTGGAAGACGACGAGCGCCCGCTACGTCCGCGGCACCGACGGGCTCATGACGTGGCACGCGGGCTACCAGGCGCCGTCGGGCAACTACGTCGCGGTGGAGCAGACGCGCGACGCGACCCGGGCCTGGGTCGAGGCCCAGACCAACCGCGCGCGACGCGTCGGCGAGCTCGAGGCCGCCGGCACGACCTGGGTGAAGTACGAGCGGGGAGGCAAGGTCCAGAACAGCCTCGTCGACCGCCGCACCGGCTCCGGGGAGCTGACGACGCTGCTCACCGGCACCGGGACCTTCGAGGAGCTGGCGTTCGTCGCCGAGCACCTCGGGCCCGTCAAGCCCTAGGCCGTCAGTCCTCGGTGAGCCGCGCCTCGGCGCGGTCGAGCCATTGCGCGCAGTGCGCGGCGAGCACCTCGCCGCGCTGCCACAGACCCATGCTGTCCTCGAGGCCGACCTGGCCGTTCTCGAGGCGGGCGACGATGTCGACGAGCTCGTCGCGGGCCGCCTCGTAGCTCATCTCGGCGACGTCCGCGTTGGCCTCGTCGACCGCGGCGTCGTCGGCAGGTGCGTCCACGGTGGTCTCCACGTCGTCGGCGCTCGCGGCGTCGTCGCGGGCGGGCTGCCGGGTGTCCTTGGCCATGACGTGAACCCTAGCCCGCGGTCCGGACGCCGAAGTCGCCCCGAGCCACGGTGACGTGGAGCAGCTCGTCGACCTCGAGCTCCTCCGGGTCGTGGACGACCGCACCGTCGACCCGCTGGACGATCGCGTAGCCCCGGTCCAGGGTCGACTGTGGTGAGAGCGTGCGGACCTGCGTCCTGAGGTGCCCGATGGCGTCCTGGTGGCGGTGGACCTGGGCCTCGACGCGGTGGTGGGCCCGCGAGCGCAGTGCTGCGACGACGTCGCGCTGCACCCGGACGAAGGCGCCGGGGTCGGCGAGCACAGGGCGCGAGCGCAGCTCGACGAGACGGCGCCGCTCGTGGTGCAGCCGCGCCTGGAGGGCGCGGCGGGCCCGGGCCCTGGCGCCGTCGACGGCGTGGTGCTCGCGCTCGGCGTCGGGAACGATCGCCTTGGCGGCGTCGGTCGGGGTGGAGGCGCGGTGGTCGGCGACGAGGTCGAGGAGCGGGGTGTCGACGTCGTGCCCGATGGCGCTGACGACCGGCGTGCGCGCCGCGGCGACGGCGCGCAGCATGGCCTCGTTGCTGAAGGGCAGGAGGTCCTCGACGCCGCCGCCCCCGCGCGCGAGGACGATGACGTCGACGTCCTGTATGCCGTCCAGCTCGGCGAGTGCCTGGGTCACCTCCGTGACCGCGGTGGAGCCCTGCACCGCCACCTGCCGGATCTCGAAACGCGCCGTCGGCCAGCGCCGGCGCGTGTTCTCGACGACGTCCTTCTCGGCGGCGCTCGCCCGGCCGCAGATGAGGCCGATGCGACGGGGCAGGAAGGGGAGCGGTTGCTTGCGGTCGGCGTCGAAGAGCCCTTCGCTCGCGAGGTTGCGCTTGAGGTACTCGATCCGCGCCAGCAGCTCGCCCACCCCGACCGGGCGGATCTGGCGACCGTCCATCGTCAGCGTCCCGCGCTGGGTCCAGAACGACGGCTTGGCCTGGACGACGACCCGCAGGCCCTCGCTCACCGGGGCAGCCATGGCGTCGAGGGCGTTGACGTGGATCGAGACCGACAGCGACATGTCGACGTCCGCGTCACGCAGCGTGAGGTAGGCCGTGCGGGCTCCCGGCCGCCGGTTGAGCTGGACGACCTGACCCTCGACCCAGACCACCGACATCTTCTCGACGTAGTCGGCGATCTTCATCGAGAGCAGCCGCACCGGCCACGGCGACTCGGCCGTCGTGTCGGCCGCACGCTCCGGGAGGGACATGCCGCTCAGTCAACACTGCCGGGCCGACACCTCGTCGAGGGACGCGCCATGCACGTGCGTCCGGCGAGGTGACGCCCTGGCGACCACGGGTGCGGACGCAACGGGGGCGGCCGGCATACCCGAACTGCTTGCGTCCGGCGAGGTGACGGCCCGGCCACCAGGGTTGCGGACGCAACGGGGCGCGGAGGCCCACGCTCAGCGTGGGCCGGCATACAGGGGGCTTTGAGGTGCGCCCGTACGATGGGAGGCATGACCGCCACGACTGACCAGGCCACCAAGCGCGTCCTCCTGGCCGCGCCCCGCGGCTACTGCGCCGGGGTCGACCGGGCCGTCGTCACGGTCGAGAAGGCACTCGACCTCTACGGCGCGCCCGTCTACGTGCGCAAGGAGATCGTCCACAACAAGCACGTCGTGACGACCCTCGAGAAGCGCGGCGCGATCTTCGTCGAGGAGACCGACGAGGTGCCCGAGGGGGCGACCGTCATCTTCTCGGCGCACGGCGTCGCGCCGGTGGTGCACGAGGAGGCCAAGGCTCTCGGGCTCAAGACGATCGATGCCACCTGCCCGCTCGTCACCAAGGTCCACCGCGAGGCCGTCCGCTTCGCCAGCGACGACTTCGACATCCTGCTCATCGGCCACGAGGGTCACGAGGAGGTCGTCGGCACCGCCGGTGAGGCGCCTGAGCACATCACCCTGGTCGACGGCCCGGACGACGTCGACAACGTCGAGGTCCGTGACCCCGACAAGGTCGTGTGGCTCTCGCAGACGACGCTCTCGGTCGACGAGACGATGGAGACCGTGCGGCGGCTGCGCGAGAAGTTCCCCGCGCTCCAGGACCCGCCGAGTGACGATATCTGCTACGCCACGCAGAACCGCCAGCTCGCGGTCAAGCACATGGCTCCGGAGTGCGACCTCATGATCGTCGTCGGCTCGCGCAACTCCTCGAACTCGGTGCGCCTCGTCGAGGTCGCCCTCGAGCACGGGTCGAAGGCCGGCCACCTGGTCGACTACGCCGAGGAGATCGACGAGACCTGGCTCGACGGCGTGCGCACCGTCGGCGTCACCTCTGGTGCCTCGGTTCCCGAGATCCTCGTGCGCGGCGTGCTCGACTACCTCGCCTCGCGCGGGTTCGAGGACGTCAAGCCGGTCGTCGCCGCCGAGGAGTCGCTCATGTTCTCGCTGCCCAACGAGATCCGTCGCGACCTCAAGGCCGCGGGCATGTCCGACAAGATGCGCCACGACGGCTCGTTCGCCGAGGCCGGCTCGCTGCACTGACGAGCGCGACGCGGACACGCAGACGCAATGAGGGCGCGGCACCCATGGTGGGTGCCGCGCCCTGCGCATACGCCCGGGGTGGGCGTCAGATGGCGCAGCCGTCCGGTCCGCAGGCTGCCGTGTCGTCCGTGCCCGGGGTGCCGGACGCGCCCGCACTGCTCGGGGCGCTCACCATGGTGAGCGGGTGGGCCTCGCCCCAGGCCTGGTCGAGGACCTGGGTGAAGAGCTCGGTGGGCTGGGCGCCGCTCACGCCGTACTTCTCGTCGACGACGAAGAAGGGGACGCCGCTGATGCCGTAGCGATGGGCCTGCGCGATGTCGTCCTGCACGTCCTCGGCGAAGGTCCCGTCCGCGAGGGCGGAGCGGACCTCGTCGGTCTCGAGCCCGAGGGTGGTCCCGATGCGGACGAGGGTCGCGACATCGCCGATGTCCTGGCCGTGCTCGAAGTGCGCGGAGAGCAGGGCCTCCTTGGCCTCGTCCTGGCGGCCGTGGCTCGCGGCGAGGTGGATGAGCTCGTGCCCGCGCAGGCTGTTGGCGACGACGAGCGACTCGAAGTCGTAGGCGAGGCCCTCGCCGGCCGCCACCTCCGCGACGTGCTCGAACATCAGCCGCACCTGCTCGCGCGGCATCCCCTTGCGGGTCGCGAGGTAGTCGAGCTCGGTGCCGTCATAGTGGTCGGGCAGCGACGGGTCGAGCTGGTAGCTGTGCCAGGTCACCTCCACCGACTCCCGGTGGCGAAACCGTGCGAGCGCACTCTCGAAACGTCGCTTGCCGATGTAGCACCACGGGCAAGCGATGTCGGACCAGATGTCAACCTTCATGAAAGGTTGAACCGTCAAGCACGTGGATCTGTTCCTTCGAAACCGCCCGTATGCCGTCCCGTGCAGGACGTGGACCCGTGCCCACCGTGGCGGGCCGGTCTCACGACCGCTCGACGAGCGCGGCGAGGCCGTCGAGGGTGCGGGCCAGCCCGAAGGTCCACGCCGCATCCTCGCTCCAGGCCGAGCCCTGCGCCGCTCCGGCGGCGGAGCCGATGCGGCTGGCACGCGGGTAGGCCCGCGGGTCGAGCGCGCGCTCGAGGAGCGGCTGGTTGGCCGCCCACCACTGCTCGTCGCTCATCGCGCTGTCCGTCGTGGCCCGCCGCGCGTCGTGCGCCGATCGGGCGTGGGACTGGACGAAGCCGAGAAGGTAGGTGAGGGCGGCGTCTGTGTCGACGTCGGAGAGCCCACTGCCGTCGAGCGCGGCGAGCTCGTGCTCGTACTTCGCCATGACGCCGGGGCCGAGGGGAGGCCGGCTGAGTGCGGCGACCTCGGTGAGCCATGGGTGGGCGGCGAGCAGCTCGCGGTTCGACTCGGCGACCGTGGTGAGCCGGCGGCGCCACCGCGACCGACCCCATGCCGGGCGCGGCATCCGCGCGTAGAGCGTGTCGACCATGAGGTCGAGCAGCTCGGCCTTGCCCGGGACGTAGGTGTAGACCGACATCGCCGACACCCCGACGCGTTCGGCGACGGCGCGCATCGTCACCGCGCCGAGTCCCTCCTCGTCCGCGAGTGACAGGGCGGCATCGACGACCTGTGTCACGGTCACGGACCGTCCCGGACCCTTGCGCGGCTGCACCGACGGGTCGCCCCACAGGAGGGCGAGCGTCCGGCTCGGTTCGCCGGCGCCGGTGCTGCGAGTCCTCGGAGGCGTCACGGGAACAATCCTGGCACAGGGGCGTTGTACGTCGTACACCGTACTACGTACACTGAAGCGAACGCAGACACCGACGACAGGAGAGCCTCTTGCGCATCACCGACTCCGCCATCTCCCTCAACGTCCCCGACGTCGAGGCCTCCGCCGCGTGGGTGCGGGAGCACCTGGGCTTCACCGAGGCGATGGCCGCCGACGGGTTCGCCTCGCTCGCGCACGAGGAGGCAGGCATGAACCTCGTCTACCTCCGCACCGGGCTGCCGACGTTCAAGCCTGCCTCGGCCGCGGGCCGGGCCGACGGCCTGCTCGTCGTCTTCACGGTCGAGGACATCGACGCCGACTACGAGCGCCTCGTCGGCGCAGGGGTCGAGGTCGTCACGCCCATCGAGACCGAGCCGTGGGGAGAGCGCTACTTCCAGATGGCCGATCCCAACGGCGTCGTCTACCAGCTCGTCCAGTGGGTCGAGCCGACCGACCCGCAGTACGCGCAGTGAGCGGTTGAGCGGCGAGGCCGTCCGGGTGGCAGGGGCCGACCGGACGGCCTCGCTCGCGCCAAGCTGCCGCCGGGCCCACGCGCGTCAGCCGGTCTGCGCGTCCGACTCCGTGTCGCGAGCCGGTGCCTCGGGCAGGAGCTCGGGCCGGGCGTCCGGCGCGGAGACGGCTTCGAGCAGCTCGACGGCGGTGAGCACCCGTGGCCCGGTCTGGAGGGGCGGCAGGTCCGGGAGGTCGTCGCTGACGAGCTCGAGCTCCTGCATCCGCCGGGCCGTGACGAGCACGCGAGACTCGAGCGCCCCCACGAACTGGTTGTAGCTCTCGACCGTCGCGTGGAGCGAGCGCCCCATCTTGGCGGCGTGCGTGCCGAGGGTGGCGAGCCGGCGGTAGAGCTCCTGGCCCAGCGCCAGCAGCTCGCGCGCACTCGCCGAGAGGGCGTCCTGCTGCCAGCCGAAGGCGACGGTGCGCAGCAGCGCGAGCAGGGCGCCGGGACCGACGAGCACGACCCGCTGGGCCATCGCGCGCTCGTGCAGGCCGGGGTCGGCTGCAAGGGCAGCGGCGAGCATCGCGTCGCTGGGCACGAAGCAGACGACCATCTCGGGGGTCGCGTCGAAGGCCGCCCAGTAGTCCTTGGCGGCGAGCGTCGACACGTGCTGGCGCAGAGAGCGGGCGTGGTCGCGCAGGAGCTCGGTGCGCTCGTCGTCGCCGAGGTCCTCGGTCTGCGCGTCGAGGAAGGCGGCCATGGGCGCCTTGGCGTCGATGACGAGGGACCGGTCGCCGGGCAGTCGCACGACGACGTCGGGCCGGACCTCGCGGTCGTGGCGGCCACGGGCCCGGACCTGCTCCTCGAAGTCGCAGCGCGCGAGCATGCCCGAGGTCTCGAGGACCCGTCGCAGCTGCACCTCGCCCCACGACCCCCGCACCGACGACGAGCGGAGCGACCCCGCGAGCGACTGGGTCTGTCGGCCGAGCTGCTGGGCCTCGGACTCGACGCGACCCATGACCGCACGGATCGCACCGAACTGCTCGACGCGGTCGCGCTCGAGCACGCCGACCTGCCTCTCGACCCGGCCGAGCGCGTCGCGCAGGGGTGCGAGCAGAGAGGCGGTCTCGAGGTCCTCGGCCAGCGAGGCCTCGAGGTCGACGACCCGCTCGCGGAGCAGGTCACGCTCGGTGGCCACGGACGCCGCGCGGACGGCATACGACTGCCGAAGGAGCAGCCAGGCCGCCAGCGCACCGAGAACGATGCCGCCCACCAACGCGATCCATGGGTTCATGGGCCACACCGTGCCACGCGGTGCCGACAGCGCCCCGCAGGCTAGCCTCGGTCCATGGCCGATGCTGGGGAGACCGACACCGCGACCGAGTCGCGCCGCCATGCCGCCATCAACGTCCTCAACTCGCGCCTGCCGCGCAAGCGCAACATCGCCCAGGGGCTGCTGCGCAACGAGGACGGCGAGGTGCTGCTCTGCGAGCTCGCCTACAAGGGGGAGTGGGACCTGCCGGGCGGCGTCGTCGACCCGAAGGAGTCCCCGGCCGCCTGCGTCGTCCGTGAGATCAGCGAGGAGCTCGGCGTCGCCGTCGGGGTCGACGGGCTCTCCGCGGTCAACTGGCTGCCGCCGTGGCGAGGCTGGGACGACGCGGTCCTCTTCCTCTTCGACCTCGGGTCGGTCGAGCGCAGCTTCGCCGAGGGGCTCACCCTGCTGCGCCGCGAGATCAAGGCGGTCCACTGGGTCGCTCCCGCGGACCTCGCCGACCACGTCGCTCCCTACACCGCGCTGATGCTGGAGCGGGTCCTGGCAGGCGACGCGCCGGCATACCCGATCTACCTCGAGAACAGCGAGACGCCCGGCGGCATGGGGTGAGCGGCGGCAGGTTCGTCGCGCTCCTGGCGGGCCTGCTCGGCGTCGCGTTCGTCCTCGTGTGGGTGCTCGTCAGCGTCGCCGCGCTCGTCTACGCCCTCACGAACGAGGACGGCGGGTCCGCGGGGACCTACGCGGGGCTCGCAGTCGGGGGACTCGTCGTGGGGGCGGTCGCGGTGTGGGGCGTCCGTCGCGTGGCGAGGGCACGTCGACCGCCCCGGTAGACTCCTGTCCCCGTGGCACTCACCATCGGAATCGTCGGGCTCCCCAACGTCGGCAAGTCGACGATGTTCAACGCCCTGACCAAGAACAACGTCCTCGCCGCGAACTACCCGTTCGCGACCATCGAGCCCAACGTCGGCGTCGTCCCGCTGCCGGACTCGCGCCTCGACCGGCTCGCGGAGATCCACGGCTCCGAGAAGATCCTCCCGGCGACGGTGTCCTTCGTCGACATCGCCGGCATCGTGCGCGGGGCCTCGGAGGGCGAGGGCCTCGGCAACAAGTTCCTCGCGAACATCCGCGAGGCCGACGCCATCTGCCAGGTCGTGCGCGCCTTCGAGGACGGCGACGTCGTCCACGTCGACGGCAGGATCTCGCCCGAGTCCGACATCGAGACCATCCACACCGAGCTCATCCTCGCCGACCTCCAGACCCTCGAGAAGGCCGTCGTGCGCCTCGAGAAGGAGGCACGCATCAAGAAGGAGAGCAAGCCGCTCCTCGACAACGCGCTCGCCGCTCAGAAGGTCCTCGAGGAGGGCAGGACCCTGTATGCCGCCGGGCCGGCTGCCGGTGTCGACCTCGCCGAGGCGAAGGCGCTGGGGCTGCTCACGACGAAGCCGTTCATCTACGTCTTCAACCTCGACGAGGACCAGCTCACGGACGAGGGTCTGCAGTCGTCGCTGCGCTCGCTCGTGGCGCCGGCCGACGCGGTCTTCCTCAACGCCAAGCTCGAGATGGACCTCATGGACATGTCGTCGGAGGACGCCCAGGAGATGCTCGAGGGGTTCGGCGCGACCGAGTCCGGCCTGGACCAGCTCGCCCGCACCGGGTTCCACACGCTCGGGCTCCAGACCTACCTCACCGCGGGTCCCAAGGAGTCGCGGGCGTGGACGATCGGGCAGGGGTGGACCGCGCCGCAGGCGGCCGGGGTCATCCACACCGACTTCCAGCGCGGGTTCATCAAGGCCGAGATCGTGTCGTTCTCCGACCTCGACGAGATGGGCACGATGGCCGCCGCCAAGGCCGCCGGGAAGGTCCGGATGGAGGGCAAGGACTACGTCATGCAGGACGGCGACGTCGTGGAGTTCCGCTTCAACGTGTAGTCATGCCTGTTTCCGCAGGTCAGATGGCATGAAGGCCGCGGGCAGTCCGCAAGGAGTCCGCAAGAAGCTCACCGGCAGCCTTGCGCGTGCGGTCCTCAGCGGTGGGCCAGAGGTGCGAGTAGGTGTCCAGCGTGGTCGTGGCCCTGGCATGCCCGAGAGCGCGTTGCACGGTCACGACGTCACAGCCAGCAGCTATGAGTCCGCTCGCGTAGAAGTGCCGAAGATCGTGGAGACGGTAGGAGACGCCGACCGTCTTGCAGGCGCTTCGCCACCAGTGCCCGACGGTGTTTTGGTGTGGGGGCAGTTGCCCGTCGTCGGCGAACATCCACTCGGTGCGAGCAGTTGAGTCAAGGTGCTTTTCGAGGAGTGTCACCAGAGATTCCGGGATGAACACGACCCGCTCCGATCCGGCCTTTGGGGACTTGATCTCCACAGTGGCGGCTGGGCCTCTTTGCACCTGTCGGCGCACGGCGAGAGTTCGCGCCTCGACGTCGAGGTCCTCGGGCTTGAGTGCGGCGGCTTCGCCGAGTCGCAGGCCGGCGAACGCGCAGACCGCGATCAGGGGAGCGTGCTGGGTCGCGTCCATAAGGCGGCCCACGACCTCAGGTGGCGGAATGCTCATTGAGGCTTCGCGTCGCCTCCGTCGCGGCAGCGCGACGCCCGCGCTTGGGTCCTTGGCGATGAGGTTGTCCGCAACGGCCGCCCGAAGTACAGCTCGCACGTTCTGAACTCGTGTGTGGATCGTCCCGGGTGCGAGGCCGGATTGATCCATCCCCTTCACCCAGAGCTCGACGTCGGAGCGGCGAAGCCTGCGCAGCGGAAGGTTTGGGAAGGAGCCGATGGCCAAGTCCATGGCGCTTCGCGTCCCCATGGCCCAAACCTGTCGAGACGCCCACGCGTTGTAAAAGTCGCGAAGCGAGATGGAGCCAGCTTGGGGATCCACGTAGTCACCGCGGACAAAGGAGGCGGTGACCGAGTCGAGCCAGCGCTGGGCGTCGATCTTCCGAGGAAAATGCTTCGCGTGTTCCTTGCCGCCGTCGTCCCTGTACCGTGCCCTCCACCGTCCATCAGGTCTCTTTGCGATGCTCGCCATGCCCTCCTCCTACTCGGATCCTGGCCCGGCAGCACCCCTGCTAAGCCTTCGCGTTTCATTTCTGGGACGGAGAGCAGCGGTCCGGGCGCGATCCAAGAGTCGATCCTCGACCTCCAACGCTAGGTCCACCAGCTCATATACCGCCGTCTCATGGCGGGTGGCAGCGCGGACCAAACGCTGTGTCACTTCGTCGGCCTCCGCCAGCGTGAGCGCGAGCCGCCGAATCGTCTCCTCCACCTTCGAGGCCTCAAACCGGTAGGCCCTGAGCCGGCCGTCCAGTTCTTCGATGAGGGCCTCAACCTCCCGGCTCAAGTGCCTTTCTGTGGGTTCCAGGAGTTGCAAGAGAGGGACATCGAACACCTCAGCCAAAGCAGTGAGCTCATTGACGTGGATCCGCCGTTGACCCTGGAAGATCCGAGTGATAGTCGGCTTGCTAAGGGGTGCGCCCGCATGCTCCATGGCGTCCACGAGGTCCTGATACTTCATCCCGCTCTCGTCCATGAGCCGCTTGACATGGGTGGCGACAAACTGCTCGGCGTAGCGCCGTCTTCTGCGAGGGCTAGCTGTCGGCATACGTGTTTCACTCCTGAAACGATTGGTTTCCGGTTCGGAGAGTACGGGAGCGACGCTCTCCCCATGGCAACGAGAACCAACGACGAGACGCAACCTCCATCCCTCCTCACCGGCGCTGAGGTGGCGGCGCTGCTTCGCACTAATCGGGAAACGCTTCGCTACTGGAGGCACATCAAGTACGGACCGCCCGGGATCAAGGTCGGTCGGCATGTTCTCTACTCGAAGTCAGAGGTGCAGGCCTGGATTGCGGGCCTCGCGCGGAGTGACTGAGGTGACCCGTCTCCCGCCGTGGGGGTCCACCCTCCCACCCGGCGCCCCTTCCTCGACCCGCACTGAACACCAGCTCGTCCAAACCGCACGTGCCTTGGGTCACCGACCCGAGTGCCTCACCAAGGACCACCCCTTCGAAGTCTTCGACGACAGGACAGTAATGAGTAACAAGAAGCCACTTTCCGTCTCAGCGAGCCATAGCGCAGAAGCGTTCAACTCCGCCTGGAACAGGGTCGACTCAGGTGGACCTGTTCGGATGCGCATGTCATCCGACGACCAAGCGCACGTGAGGTGGATGGTGGACCGGTTGGGGTGCGCCATCGCTGACGCCGAATCGCCGGACGGAGACTCACGGTGGTCGTACACCGTCGGCCTGAACGGCCGCGGTACACCGGAGCTCGTCGTTTTCGGCCTCCCACGAGATCTGTCGTTCGTCCTTCTTGCCGAGTTGGTGCAGGCAGCCTCGGACGGTGAGTGTCTGCTACACCCGTGCAGTCGGCCGATCTGGGAGTCTTCCTTCGGCATCGTCTACCTGCAACGCCTCGAGAACCCAGAAGGGTATTTGAAGCGGGCGGATGCGTGGGAAGCCCTGCGCCGGGAGGAGTGGGAAGACGAATACACCGGTGCGACCGACCGGACGGTCTATGCCCTGCAAATCTTCTTGGAGCCGGCTGACCCGCCCGCGCCAATGGTGGCCGGACCAGGGACCTCTGTCACATACGACAGCATGGCGGTCGCGCGAAGCGATGAGGATGGGACAGGGCAGCCATGGTGACGCTCGAGAACCCGCCCGTCAGCCCGGAGCCCGGCCGGCGGCGCACCGCGAAGACCGCGTTCGACGGGATCGTCGCCAAGAAGACCTCCGACGGACTCCGACGCATCGCGCGATGGGACTCCTGGGACATCCCCGATGACCTCGATGAGGACGCCGTGCTCTCGGCGGTCTACGACGCAACAGACCGGATGGCAGCCAGCGAGATCCTGCGGCAGATCAACGAGCCGAGCGGGATCCGGCCCAACGCGGAGCTGCTCTCGCTCGGGGAGCTCGAAGTCGGGACAGAGGTCATGTTCCGGGTCCATCACGTCATGCCGACCGACGGGAACATGCTTGTGGTGGCACAGCGCAAGGCCGGCAAGACGGTCCTTGCACTGAATCTCGCACAGTCGCTCCTGCTTGGATCCGACTTCCTCGGCAACTACCCGGTCATGCCCTTGAGCGGTTCGCTCGCATTCCTCAACTACGAACTTTCCCCGCAGATGTTCGGCGCATGGAGCAAGCACCTCAGGCTCCCAGAAGACCGGTTTCTCGTTGCGAACATGCGGGGTCGTGCCAATCCGTTTCGCGACCGGGAAGCCCGGGCACACCTCGGCCAGGCCATGCGGGCCCAGTCCGTTGAGGCGCTGGTCATCGACCCCTTCAGCGTCGCCTACTCGGGGATGGACGCCAACAACCCCACCGAGGTTCGAGGATGGCTCACGCAGCTCGATGACTGGTTCAGAGGCGACGTCGGAGGCCGCGAAATCGTCCTCACGGCCCACGCCGGCTGGGGTGCTGAGGACCGCGCTCGCGGGGCGTCCTCATTGGAGGACTGGCCGGACTCGATCCTCACCTTACGTTCCTCCGGACGCAGTCAACATCGGACGTTGTCCGTACGCGGCCGCGATGTTGGGGTCGACAACGTCGCGGTCCACATGGACCCCGAGACGAGGTCACTCACCGCCGCTGCCCGAACGCCGGAGCAACCGTTACAGACGCTCGCCGAATCATGCCTGAACGTCATCAGCGAGCAGCCGGGTCTGAATACCGAGCAAGTCGCCGTAGCGCTGCGCCTGCGCGGGATCGGCTTCCGCAAAGGGGAGGAGAATCAAGCGCTCAGGGAGTTGGCAGAAACGGGTCTAGTTAGTGTCCGCCAAGGCGCCAGGGGTGCACGGTTGCACTTCCCGCTGTCCAGCTAAGCAATCACGCCCCGGCCCCGGCCCCTTTAGGGGGCCGGGGCCGGGGGCGGTGACCGTCAGGCAAGGGTGGCCAGCTGCGTCATGGAGTGGTTCACAAAGTCCCATTCGCCGCAGCGACTCTTCCAAGCGTCCGATGGCCTTGCCACCCCCTCAGGGATCAGGATGGCGCTACACGAGGTCGGACCAGAGCAACCGCCCAAGCTGTGCAGCCACCTCACTGCTGGGGCATGCCTAGCGCAACAGGGGCGGGATGATGCCTCAGGTGCTCTTGCCAGCGCTGCCGGGAGTCGCACAGCGTCGTGGTCCCGGAAGGCTGCGGTCCGTGTAGGGCGACCCCGACGTTGCGGGTAGTCGTGACTTGATGGCTGGACTTAACGAAGAGCGAGAAGTACCGCGACTGTCCGCGGGCGCGAATACGGTGCCCTCATGAGTCGAAGCACATCCTTTCGAGATGACCAGCGATCGGCGGCGGCCCGCTGGAAGGCCGCCACCTCAACCCTTCCTGAGCCAGCGCGGGCGGCAGCGCCGTACGTCAGTAAGGACGGCACGGTGGGTAGGGTCGCCTACGACTTCTGCCTGCCTCCTTCGTTCGCCTCGTACAACCTGCTGCCCGACGCTCGCGATCCAGCGCTCAGTCTCTTCGCAGAGTTAGGCATTCGGTGGCACGCCAGCGCCGGTGAGGGCCCGTCAAATCACCTGTTGTCCTCTCAGGTGCAGTGTGCCAACGCGCTAGTGCCTATGGCGGACGACCCGGAGCGGATCATCCGCGTCTTTGGCGGTGTTCTCGACATTGACCACGTCCTCGAGATTGAGCCTGGGCGGTTCCTGACGTTCGAGTACATCGGGCCGACCGACTACTTCAACGAGTCACCCGGCCGCGAGCGGGTGCGTGGGGCGCACTGCACGAGTGTCGATGCCGCCATCCGGTACCGGACTCCAAAGGGTGCAATTGAGCTTGCCCTGGTGGAGTGGAAGTACGTCGAGGAGTACCGCACCGCACGTCGGCCCGAGCCGGCCAAGGACGCGACACGCCGCCGGCGGTACTTCGCCGCGTGGAGCGATCCGGCTGGTCCCGTCCGCGATGACCTCCTGCCCTTCGAGGACGTCTTGGACGAGCCGTTCTACCAGCTGGTGCGGCAACAGCTGCTGGCCCACCAACTCGAGGTTGGCGGTGTAGCGGGCGCCGACGTCGTTCGCGTCGTCCACGTCCACCCAGCGGCGAACGACGCCTACCAGCAGTCGCTGGTGCGGGACTCGCACCGGGCACTGGGCGAGACGGTCGACCAAGTTTGGCAGCAACTGCTGCGAAGCCCGGACCGGTTCCTTGTCATGGACTCTGACGCCTTCCTTGACCCGACGGTGACCAGCCCGGAGTACGTCAACCGGTACGCCAGCGACGTCGCCTTCAACACGGAGGACCTCTACGCCCTTACAGAAGCGGACAGCTCGGACTCCCTAACATTCCAGCTCTTCGAGTACGACGACGGAACCGCGGTCGTAGATGAGGTCGGCGTCACCCTGTGGATGGGTTCGGAGTACGAGTACCTCGGCTACCCGCTCAGACTCAGCGAGCTGCGTGACCACTCCGAGCGGATGGAGGCTGAAGAGGAGCGGCGACAACAGGGCGTCAACGCCGACCGCCAGCGCTAGACGGGTAGTTGCCGCAGCGGGGACCGGACGGCTTTAGGAGCGTCATCGGTCCAGTTGGTGACCTCTTGGACGTGCCAGCGCAGGTCGGGGGCCAAGGCGCTCAGCTGGGCCTTGGCGTGTCGGCTCCACGACGGGCCTCCGCCCTTCTTGCCACCGACGCAGTACGAGATCTCGAACGGGATCGACTTTCTTGCGTCGAGCCGGGTGGTGAGCCGCTCCCGGTTGGCCTCAGCCCAGATCAGGTAGTCCAACCCCTGCAGGACGAGCATGTCGTCGGCTCCGAGCTTGGTCTCCACGAGAAGCAGAGTGCCGGCGGCGTCCAAGCCAGCCAGGTCGACGAAACCGCGTCCGCGCGGCGTCGTCTGTGCCGTCCCCAAGGATCCGCTGGGCCGCCAGGCGGGCAACTCTCGTAGCACCGGCTGCTCCAACCCGAGAGCCTCGGGGTGGCGCCGTAGCACCGATTGGAGCCAGTGCTCGTCGGCCTTGTGCGCGACCCCCTTCAATCTCTCTGCGCAGCCCTGCAGCACCCGGTCTCGAACGGTCTGCTCTGCGGCTCCTGACAGTGGGCCGGATATGTCGAGGGTCATCGCCGAAGGGTTGCCCGACGCAGTGCTCCAGTCGATTCCGGCAGCGACTCGGAGACCGTTCACGGTGCGGGCAATGCGCAGCACTCGTTGTCCACGGCATTGCCAAGCCCGGAGGTCGCGTCTATGAGACGGGTCGAGACTCTCGTGGTTTCCTGCCCACCGCATCAGCCCTTCGACCCAGTCGCTCCGACCACCTAGGTGCAGGTGGGGGTCCTCGCTGCCCTTAACTAGCTGCATCGTTGCGCCACGGGCCGGTCGATCCTCCGCTGTGACTTCTCCGCCGTGATGCGACCAGACTTGCAGTGGCAGCGACTCATCCAGCCAAGCCCAGCGGTGCAGTGTCGGTTCGTGCCACCCGCGCGGTAGGACGAGGACTAGATCACGCTTGTCGCGCTCCGCGAGTCCTATGGCCAGGGCCCTGTCGACGTCACTCCGTTCCTGTGCACCAACGACCAACGTGAGGGTGCTGGCGTCTTGGTACCAGGTGAAGCGCCTGCTTCGGCCCCCCGGGGAAAGCCGTGCAGAGGGCTCGGCGCCCGCCTGCTCTGCAAGGAGATCAGCGGACCCTTGAGCGAACAACACTCGATCGTCCTTGGCCATCATGCTGCACTCCGCTCACTCGTCACGGTGTGACGGTAGCGACTGCCTCTGCGTACGGTTGGTCGCCCCGCGACGTCCGTCGCCGTAGACGGCAAACCTCGCTGAGCCCGAGGCCGGGCCAGTCGTACAGCACCGCAGGACCGCGGTGGAGCGTAGGCAACTCATCGGCGCTTGCCAAGTCCGGGCAAGCCGCCGGACACCACCGTAACCCGTGGAATCTTGTAACCCTTGGGCAGCCACGATTCTGACCCTCGGGCGGCTCTCTGTTTTGTCATGCGCCGTCCGTTTGTGGAGGCAGCTCCTTTCGGGTGTTTTACAGGGGGACGCTCGCTTGAGCTTTGCGGGGGTTGGCGGGGGGACAACTTGGCGAGCTTCTGTTGCAGTGCCGCCAGCGCTTCGCGCTGATGCTGAATCTTCTGCTCCAGACTGCGCTGCTTGGCGTTCGCGACTTCCCGCTCGTGCATCAACTTCGAGCGCCGCTCTTGCTCCACGCGAGCCCTGCGACGCCACCACTGCAGCTCGTGTCCTTGGAGGCGAGCTTGGCAAGCTCGACATACGGAACGTGGACGCTCTGGTCCCTCCCACAGGATGTCGCCGAAGGGCAATCCGCACAGCGCGTGGTCACGAGCGTCAACCTCATAGTCCAGCAAGTGCGTCACGCCGGAGCCAGAAGCGCGCACATACCAGTGCAGGGGCATCCCCTCCCCGTCTTTCTCAGCAAGGCTCTCGGCCCCGAAATGTGCGAGGTCCTGTCGCACGGCTACCAGGCCCGCTGTTGCCTCCATTAGATCGGACTCCACCTCCGACAGGCGCGACACCAAGGCGTGCGCACGCCCCTCCCACACCGTCGCTTCATGAACAGGCAGGGCCGCTTGGCAGGGGACACAGACTGATCTCGGTCGCTCCTCGCCCTCCCACCGGACCTCCCCGAACGGATGCCCGCACAGTGCCCTATCGGAAGAGGGCGCTGCGTAATTCAGTAAGTGCGCGTAACGCGAGCCAGCATCCCTGACAAACCAATGAAGCGGGCCGTCCCAAGCGACTTGCGGTACGCCGTCGCGCTCCGCCATTGCACGATCCCTTCAATCACGCTGCGATACGTGCAGCTTCCCTCTGCCGAACTGCTCTAAGTCCATCTTCACGCACCCTTCCGCGCGCCGCCCTACTTTTGGCTGTCATGACATTGGTCCATGCCCTACTTCGCGCCGGCTTGTCGCGGCGTACGTAGCAAACGGTGAGAATGGCCAAGTTTGCCCTTGGGCGAGCGAGGGCTGGCACGCTGTGGGCATGATGCGAGCCGTACCCAGCCGGGCAACCGAAGGAGTCGTTGCAGTCTTACTGACCTGCATCCTCAGCTCCTGCTCCGGGGTGACAAGTCCGGCACAAGAAGCATCCGCAGAGGAACCCCTTTACGCGCAGCTCCGCGAAGTTGGTGTAGATGTCGATGCCATGACTCCGGACCAGCGCCGAGAAGCCATCACGCAAGCAAACAACGTCTGTGAAGACATCGCGGTGATGGGCATGGAACTGGCCCTCAAGAACTTCTTGATCAGCTTCACCATGGGGGCCGCTGACCCGAAGATAGCGGCCATGGCGCCGGGCATGTTCACGGCGTCAGTAGAGTCTTTCTGCCCCGAGCGTAGTTCTGAGCTTGCAAGCACTCTTGGCCAGTTGGGGTACTGACACGTACGGCCGGACTGCGAATCAGACAATCGAGATCAGCGCCCGTCGCTTGCGCAAAGGCCATCGTGGCCTCAGCACACGGTGGGAATGGAACTAGAGGGGGATGCGTGAGCCGTTGGGCAGTACCGCGGGATCTGGGGCCTCGGCAAACGATCGACCCCTGGTGCCCTGGGCCGTGGTCGCGCCACCTGTCGTTGATGTGGTCCGCCCTGCCCGCTCCCGACATGTACCGCCGCCTACTACCGCTGGCTCCTGAGCCGTCCGACGTGCCCGGTAACGCAGCTTGGTGGACTCCACTCGTCCACCTCACGCGGTTCGGACTGGGTCTCGCTTACCCCGGCGCCGGCCTGCGCGACTTCCTGCGCTCCGGTGGCGACGGCACCGATGCCGCGGAACGAGTTCGTCACCTGATCGACCTGTGGTGGGGCGAACACGTGGAGGACTTCATCGCGTGGGGAGTTGGCGGCGGTGACGAGCAACTCGTGAAGGGCGGTGACTGGCCCCTGAAAGTGCCACCCGGCCTGTTTCCCGCGGACACCGAGGATCTCTCGCGCCTTCGCCAGACGGCCCGGTGGAAGATCACTTGGGCTGGTGGGGGAGACCCGCTGCACCTTTCCGACCACAGCAGTCACCCACTGGCCCAAGGGGAATCCGTCAACATAGCCACGCTTCATGACGAGCTGGTCCTGCGCGCGGAGAGCTACGGCGGCTGGTACCGGGCGCTCATGCGACTCGGGGAGCTCTCGCCCGCGACGACAACCACCGTCAGAGTCGAGATCGAGGGTTTCGGCCAGCTCGGGACGTTCAGGGTGCACCAGGGCACCCTGCCGCGCCTCGACACGCTCCCAGCTCCCCAGCCTCCGCGTCGCCGTCCGCCTCCCCGGCGTCCTCCTGTGGAAGCTGGCATCGACCAACCGCCCCTGCTGCTTACCATGCTGCACGGCGCAATCACGCAGCTTCGGGACACTCCGGGCGCTCGATTCGTACTCGACCTGCCCAGTGCCCACGGTGGCGATGGCGCCTACACGCAGGCGATGTCACTCCACGACGGACGTATCTACGCCGAGGTGCCCAGCGACCAGTTCCTCACTCCACCTCTCAACCCAGCACAGCACGCCCGCCTTCTCGAGCTCGGCTGGGCTGCCCCGGACGAGGACACGCCCAACCACTGGCGCGAGTGGGCGGCTGTCACGCCAGCGGAAGCGATCGCAGCAGCTCTCCTGACTACGCTCACCGACGTCTACGAAGTCACCGGGGGGCAGTTCTCTCTCGCACCCGCGTCCCTGGCCGCGAAGGTCATCCCCGACAGCATCTCCATCACAGTCACCAAGGACGGTCAGGGGGACACGGACACCAACTACCGATCATGGCTGGCGAACATCGAACGGGCAGGCGCTCCTTCAGCTACCGCGGTCGCGTTGAGCGTTGCCCGCTGCCTCGAAGTCGACGCAGCTCGCACCCAGATCGGGCATCCCTGTAGACCCATAGTGAGCCTGCAGCCTTCGATCCCCAGCGAGTTCCAGGTCCCGGAGGCGTGGGCCGGCAACATGCGAGACGGCCGCATCGTCTTCATCTCCTCCAACCCCTCCATCAGCCGGGCGGGCGACCACCAGAGCGGCTCAGTCGCCGAGCTCTACCCGACCGAGGACTGGTCAGACGAAAAGGTCGCCGACTTCGTCCTCCACCGGTTCGACTCACCCCAACAGTGGGCCACAGCAGCGGGACACTTTAAACGGCAGGACGGGACCCCGTCACCCAAGCCAGTTGCGTTCTGGAACAACGTGAGGCACCGCGCCAGCGAACTCCTCCAACATCCGGCCGACCCTTCCACCGACTACGCCATGACCGAGGTGGTCCACTGCAAGTCCAAGGGGGAGCGCGGGGTCGCCGCAGCAGCCATGACCTGTGTGGACCGGCACATGGACAGCATTCTTCAACTGAGCCAAGCCGACCTCCTGGTAGTGCTCGGGAAGAGCGCCCGCCATCTCCTGACGGACCTCTGGACGTTGGGGCCAACGTTCGGTACCCAGAAGGGCGCCCAGTGGCGGGAGCGGGACAACGTCCGCCTCGTCAACGTCGGCGGGCGACCACGCGTGCTCGTGTACCTCTGGCACCCGACGGGCAGCACCGCACCCAAGACCTTCGCGGGGGCCTACCCCGAGCATCTCGAATCGCTGAGGTCCCTGATCCGTGGCGATCTCAAGCCCACCGACATGATGCGCCAGTAGGTAAACACTCTCGACAGTGGCATGGAGTGCCTCGCCCTGGTGCTTCTAGAGGGCAGGTGCCACGTCGTCGCAGCCCATGCAGATGCCCGAAGCAGATAGCTCGTAGTTGTGAATCGGGCACGTGGGTTGCATCTTGGCCGCCGACCCCGCTTCGCCGATGCGGTTCCAGCGCGGTCCCTGCCAACTTCGCAAGACGGCTCTTCCTGCCGATAGGCGCACTCTGTCTGCGAAGGGAACCTCTGCGAACCTGGCACTGGGGCACTTCACGTAATGAGTCGTCGCGTTCTTCGCGATGACGTTCAAGCCGAAGGCCCCCGCCAAGTCCTTCGCGTCGGCTGGGTCGAGTGCCAGAGTGATGCCTCGGTGGCTGACGTAGAGCGCGGCGTAGGCATCCGGGGCCGCCCCCATCCCGATCTCGCCGCTCCCCCCGCGGGCACATGAGTGCAGACCGTGCGACACAGCCAAGGAGGTCAAGAGCGAAAAGACGTCCGCTGAAACCCCGGCCGCTTGTGCTGCCTCGCCCCAATCAGAATCCACTGTGGCCCCCTTCGCCGTTGGTTGGACCGAATCTACTGGCCGAGTCCAACGAGGTTCGAGGACTGCCGTGCGCGACTTCGACGTTGCGCCAGAAACACCCCGTCGGGGCCAATGCAGCCACGGTGTGCCTCCGCCGCCGACACCCTGAGGTCAACCGCGTTCCTCGTGCCCATGCCGATGAGCGCTGGTCGGCTCAGCCCACGTTCGCGCCCCGGATGGCGCGCGAGACCGCGTCGTAGACGCTAGAGGCGTAACCAAACTCGCGCCCAATGGCGCGAACAGCGTGCTCTCCCCGATTGAGGTGCCACCTACTTCGAGCCCCCTCCGTTACCGGAGGGCGGCTTCGGCGGCGTTGGTCGCACTTGGGCCGTCGCCGACTTGTAACCAAAGGTCTCGGTCTTCTGAGCGGCCATCGTGGTCGTCTTAGTTTTGCCCTTGGCTTTGGGCTTATAGCCGTGGGAGAGCGAGTTGCTGTGATCGCCACTGTCGGCCCCTCGGTACTCAGCCATCGGAAGTGGCCGTCGACTTCGAGCCGCCACCCTCGCCGGTGGGCGGCTTGGGCAGTTTGCGGCCCTTGACGGTCGTGACGTAGCGGCCAGTCACAGCAGCCCGGTAGCCGTTGTGCTTCGGTGGCAACGTCTTGATCGTGGTCGTCTTGCTCATTGGGGCACCTCCGTACCGACCATTGTGCCTGACTCAACCTGTTCGGGAGAGACAAGCAGTTCTATCCAGTCTGCGTTGCTGCAGTCGATGACCGCGCCGGTGCTGCCCTCGATGGGCGCTCCGAGTTTGCCGTTCTCGTCGATGTCGATGGCGACTTCGACGAAGAGCGTATGCGGGTCAGGGTAGGACGAGGCATAGGAACGGCCTCCGAACCAACCGGCGTACCAAGTTCCGTCGCGCGTGCGCACTCGGACGAAGCACTCGCTGAGGTTGTTGAATGCCACGTCCCAAGCCGTGGGCCTGGGGTCAATGCGCGTCAGCCGGTCAAAGAGCCGCGTGAAGCGGCTGTCTCTGCCCGCCCACCACTCCCTCTGGCGAGCCCAACTGTAGGCGCAGGCAACGACGGCCGGTACGACGAACGCCGCGAGCAAGCCAAGGATTGCCCACCGACGAGGGTGGAGCCGTGCTTGGACCTGCAGATCGCCGGAGTTGGTGAGATCTGACCCGATAACCCCGACGTACACGAGGGCGAAGATCGTGCTGATCGCGATCGCGGTGAGGATCCGCGTCGTGATCTCCTCGTCGGCAGGGCTGCGCCCGTGCATACGGATTCGCACGATCTGGAATACGAAGCCAGGGATGACCAGCACCAAGGTCACGAGAACCTGAGTGATGGAATCGGGGATAGACACGGGCAAACTCTCCCACGTGCGTGGATCTAGGGGCTGATGTCGTGAAGGGTCGCACCGGCAGCGCCAGCCTCGAGTTCAATGAACGCCATGTCCGAGCCTCCTGACGCACAACCTCTTGACCGCAACGTAACCGTGGCCGCGCACCGCGCGCACCAGTCCGAATGGCGCGAAGCAGTCCTCGGTTGGCCTGCCGGCCCTCCAACGCACCAGGGCGCCGCAAAGCGTTACCCGGTCCTGGGAAGCTGCCTCGCGCCGAACTTCAACGGGCGCTCGGCGAAGGACGAAGGTGTCAACCTGATGTCCCCGGCCGCCAAGGGTTATGCCGATCGGAGACAACAGGAGCTCGCAGCGCTCGGCGGGTTGGCGGAGGATGACCGGCTCTGGCGGAACCTGCTCTCGGGTCAGCCGCTGGCGTTCAGCATCGCTGGGGAACTTCGTCACCACCCCGAAGCGGCCGCCCGCGTCTTCGCCACGCTCACCGGAGAAGACGTGGTGGCACTGGATGACCTCGCGGACACCGATGAGCCTTCCCACCACCTGGGCGGGGTTGAGGCCGAGTGTTTCCCGCCGCGTGAGCTGCAATGCGAAAACGGCTTCACTGCGCGGCGCCTCCGCCTACGCTCTCTCGCATGACGGGCAGTGGGGGAGTCTGCCGGACCCCGTGGCGAGGTCTAGTGGCGGGCATGGCCGCGGCCGCTGTGCTGTTGGCCGGGTGCACGCAGGACCCCAAGCCGGCACCGACCAAGCCGTCCGCCACCGCCGGCGCGAGCGGGACCTCCGCCGCAAGCGCGGATCCGGCGATCACCCGGACGGCCGTAGAGCCGCTCGGGACGGACCAGGCCGTCACAGTCGCCGCCCCACCGCTCACGGCCCAGCAGCGCGGCGCCCTGGCCGTCCTCGGTGAGGCCGACGTACCCCTGACAGTCGGGCGCCCCACCGAGATCTCCCTCGACGGTCCGGTGCCCGCACAGGGCGTGCGCCTGACGCGCACCTACCCGACCGCCCTGCCCAAGGGCGCCGACGCGGCGTTCATGTTCTACGACCCGGATCTGTCAGCGTGGCGCGCCGTGCCGAGCACGCTGTCTAAGGACCGCCGCACCGTCACCACAACCGTGCACCACCTGTCCCTGTGGACCGACGTGGTCAGCGGGGTCACGGGCGCCACCGACTGGGCGTTCGACACTTTGGGCAAGATTGTCGATACCCGGGTGGAGCCGCCCACGTGCGAGACGGGTCGTCCGCCGTGGGTGCGCGACGTCACCTACATCGAGACGAACAAGACCAACCCGCTGCACTTCTGCGCCGGCAAAGATCCCAAGCAGCCCGGGCTGCTCACCATGAAGGTGCGGGTCAACCGGGGCTACGGCTACCGGGTGACCACGAGCGCCAAGCCGTCCTGGTCGTACAACAGCGGCGCCGACCCCGGTGCGCTGGCGAACATGTGGGACGCCGTGGCGGACGTCGACGGCACGGTCGCTCGGAGCGTGCAGTCCGCGTTCGGCAAGGGCGAGTACGTCTACCCGGGCAAGGAGCTGGCCATCGGCGTCAGCGAGGACGCGGTGCGCGCCGACCCCGACTCCGCGCTCGCGCTGGCTCCGGTCAACGGGTTCGGGTTCGCCGTCGGGTTCCTGTCCCAGAAGATGATGGGCGAGGTCCTCGACCAGGCGCAGGGCACGGTGGTCGCCGCGGTCGTCCTGGCCGGGTGCGCCGACGCTCTAAAGGACGTGCGCGACGCCGGGACCTTCCTGCGGGCAGCTAAGGACTGCGTCAACCAGCTCGACGTGCGGGTCGCTGTCCGTCTCGCGGAGGTTCTCCAGCGGATGCCAGGCCTCGCGCTCGACGCCAAGACGGCGGCCCAGCTGGCCGGGAGGATTGTCGGCCTGGTCAGCGTCCTCGTCGAGGTCTTCATGCCGGTGTTCACCTACCTCGCCGACAGGAACCTGGCTGCGTCGGCCCGTCAGGTGCATGTGTTCGCCAAGGCGCGCCCGTCCATCAACGTGATGACACAGGACGGCCGGATGGGGCCGTTCAAGCTCGGCATGACCGTCGCACAGGCCAAGGCGGCCGCTGCCGGCTCGGGCCTGAGGGATGTCAACGTCGGCCCGTTCGACGCCGGTGGGTACACCTTGACCGGCATCCGGCTGGGCGAGTGGCCCGTTCTGGGAGTTTTCAACGATGCCGGACGCCTCGCAATGCTGTTGGGCACCGAGAAGGCGACCATCGACGGACTGCATGGCGTTGGGCCCCTCGCCCCGTTCGAGAAGAAGTACGGCTCGGCGCTGCAGTCCGCCCCAGATAACGGCGGCGGCTACCAGGTGGTGACGTTCGCGTCCGGGGTGCGGCTCCAACTGACGGACGAGTACACCCCGCCCGGCCAGGTGGGCCAGCTTGTCCTGCTAGCCCCCGGCCAGCCAGCGTGGGCCGGTGAGTTCGGCTGACGGCGGAGCAGGCGCGTGCGACCACTTCCTGCTCAACGACCTCGTAAGTGACGGCGAGCGTGGGCGAGTACCGCGAGTACCTGCGACGTGCTCGGCAGGACAGCCTGATGCGCAGTAGGTGAAGGCACGTCCTGGCTGCCTTGGGTGCAGAAACGCGAAAAGAGGTCAGGCCCCCACGCGCCGGAGCGCGTGGGGGCCTGTTGCCTATTCAGCAGCGGTCGGGGTCCTCAGGGCGTCGTACAGCGTCTGCCTCGCTACGCCCAGGCGGCGAGCAACGGAGGCCTTCGGCACGCCGGCGTTGATCTCCGCCCGGGCCTGACTCACCTGCTCGAGCGTGAGTCGACGGGCACGGCCCCGGTAGACGCCTCGGGCCTTGGCGGCCTCGATGCCCTCCCGCTGCCGGTCCCGGATCAGTGCCCGCTCCAGTTGGGCGAAGGCGCCCATCACCTGCAACTGGAAGACGGCGAGAGGGTCGGCCTGTCCGGCCGCCTGGAACACCAACCCCTCCTTGAGGAACCGGACGGTCACCCCCCGACTGGTCAGTCGAGAGACGAGCTGGTCTAGGTCCACAACCGATCGAGCGAGGCGGTCCATGGAGGCGACCGTGACGACGTCTTGATCGCGCACATGGGCCAGCATGGCCGACAGTGCCGGCCGGTCGGTGCCGCCACCGGAGGAGTGGTCCGTGAACCAGCGGTCCGGTTCGGAGCCCAAGGCGGCTTGGATTGCGATGATCTGACGATCGGGGTTCTGGTCGACGGTGGATACGCGGACGTAGCCGATGGTCTGTCCGGGCATGTCTAGACCTCCTTGCAGTTGTGTCCATGAAGCTGGAGAAGGACCCCAGACAGACGGTCTGGGGTCCTTGAGGAGGGTGTCCGGTTGGGGTCTACCCAGCTAGACACCAGATCGGCCCCGAGGCTCGGACCGTTTCTCCTGCACGCGGGGGCACTGGCGTTCCGGCGTGGGTGACTTGGGGGTTCTTGCAACTGGACGGGACGCGCCCGGCGGGGTTATTCCAATCGCCCGCCCAAAACTCCTCGGCATGGCAGCCTTGGCTACTGCAAGTTGGCTCTTCTAGGGGAGGTCAATATTTTGAGTGGCACGGCCGGCAAGGCAACGCGCATCGGGCTCGAGTGGCATCGCGCGCTTCTGCGATTGTCACCAGTCGCGGCGGGGTGCTTGCTCGCGACACTTGCTGGCTGCGGCTTGGGGGCCTCCAAACCCCCTGCATTCCCACTGGAAAAAACGTTTGACAGCGGCTATGAGCTTCTTGAAGAGGTAGCTCGCCAAGGCGCGCCGTGTACCGAAATCGAGGCAACCACTATGTCCCTGCGAGGCGCCAGCACAGGTGCAGTGTGTTGGGTGGATGAACCTCACGCCATCGCCGGTGTCACGTTCGAGTCCACAGCAGACCGCGACGCCTGGGCATCGGATGGTCGAGCCAACTGTGTGGTGGAGTCGTATCAGGGCAAGGTTGTAATCGGTGGCAATTGGGCAATAGAGGGTGGAGGCAACGATTACGTGGAGGACGTCGCTGATCGACTGCGAATGCCTGTCACTGATCTCTGCGACTGACGAGCCTTCGGCATGTAACCCTTAGGGGTATCCGAGGCCCACAAGTTCGGACCGAGCCGCCACCGTCGGTTTAGTCGCGGGAGAAGCCCGACCTGCAAACTGGGGCCGTTTGATGGGGGCGGTAGTCACTTCCGCCCCTCCGCGTCCGCGTATTCGACATCCGCCCGTCTGAGAAATCTCAGGGGTAGTCCGGGTCGTCGTCGAAGAGATGTGCTGCTGAGGAGTAGCCAGTAGCGCGTCGTTGTCCGGCGAGTACGTCGACGACGCCTTCGATGGCCTTGGAACAAACCAGGACGATGGCGGCAAGCTCGCGCACGGCGCGCAGGCTGGCGGACCCGGCCTCGGGTGAGTGCTGCCTGAGCTTGGTGTAGGCGACGACCGCGAGAGATGCGGCCGCGGCAATTGTGAAGACAATGAGCATGGGTGTACCTCCAGCTGGGCTGGCGGGGCCGGAGGGGCCCCGCCAGCGGGTGGTTCTGGTCAGCGCCGGCTTGGGCGTCGGCGTGCGCGGGCCTGCTCCTGCTGCTGTGCACGGCGCTCAGCGCGGTTGCGCGGCTCGAGGTCGATCTCGTGCTCGCCGCCGGTCGGACCGTTGCTGTTCGAGCCAGCGCATGCGGCAGCCACGTCGAACGCCTGCTCCTCCCAGGACGCCTCCTGCAGTGGCGTTCTTGCCGTCGCGACGGGTACGGCTGCTGACCGTCGGAAGGCGCTTGGCATCCCGGGCGCTAGGACGACCGGGAGAGCCAGGAGCTCGAGCGCCACGCGCAGCCACATGGTCGGGACCAGGAGGCCGATGACGCGGTGAACGACGACGGTGTGGCTCAGCGGCTGGATGGTGCCAGAGAGGCCACTCAGTGCCTGCATAAGCTGGCGGACCGCCGGGTGCGAAGTCACTGCGTGAACAGCGGAAGCGACCATGGAAGCGGCGTTGGTGAAGGCCGCGGACAGACGGATTCCGATGGTGCCGCCTTGTGCGAGGAGGCGGTGGGTCCGCGCCCACACGTTGCGACCGAGGGTGGCGATGGTCGCGCCGATGGCTCGGCCCCAGCGTGCCGCGGTGCGCCGCACCGGGGGGGTGCTCAGGACGGCGGCGGCAAGCGGGGCGATGCCGAGGGCCCGCAGGAACCGTGAGGCGTCTTGCAGACGGCTGGCGGCCCAGCCGAGGGTTCGGTGCTCGCTGACCTCGTCGAGCAGGGTGCGTGCGTGACGTAGGACCCAGCCGGCAGCGCCGCGCGGGAGGGTGAGGAGGGTGTCGAGGGCTTGGCGGGCCCTGCGGCGGAGGGAGAGCAAGAGGCCGTACTGCGCCTTCTGGTCGCTTGGTGCCGGGACCGCGTACAGCGGGGTCCGGTCGTAGGTGGCTGTGCTCATGGTGCTGTTCTCCTTCTCGTGGGGATGGGTGAACGTGCTGCTTCGCCCTTGCGAAGGACCCGAAGGACCGCCTGCGTGTGTTCTAGATGCAGTACTCATGAGGTCTTCAGTGACAGTCCTTCGGGTCCTTCGGGCATGAGAAAGGCCCGCCGAGATCGGCGGGCCTGGAGGTGCTGCGGCGTGGCTGAATCATCTGCGGGGTGGGATGGCCAGGTCGAGGATGCGCTCCAGAAGGATCGCGAGGCGGTACTCCGGCTGGCTGCGGAGAGCACGGTTGACTGCGACCCGTGCCAAGGCACCGTCGCCACGCCACCACGCCCACGTGCCGAGAACGCTGAGCGGTGGGGCCGCGTGGCTGTCCGGTGTCATGGCGCAGAGCCGTACCAGCCGGTCCTGCAGACGGCTGTGGGTGCGGACTCGGTCCCACCCGCTGTCCCTTTCCCACGCCGGTGTCGGGAGTGAGCGCAGCTGCGCACCGGTGATCCCCGGGACGTGGTCGGGGTCGAGGGTTCCCGGAGTCAGTCGGGCGACGAGAAGGTCACGGACGGAGACGTCGTGGATGGCCAGGACGGCGCGGGCCGCGACCTTCGGTGTCATCTGCGGAGTGCCGTCCCGGGTGTCCAGAACGACCGGCCATGCCGAGCAGTACAGCTCGAGGAGGTTTTCCTTGCGAGCGGTGTAGCGGGAGATGTGCCGGGCCACCGCCGTAGCGTCGGCCGTCGGTTCCACGACTGCGACCAGGGCATTGCGAGACGCCAGGGGCGCAACGCCGGCCGCGACCAGGTCCGCGACTGCGGTCGACGTCGCAGGGGAGGCTGCCGACGCCTCGCCGGTGTCCAGCGACCGCCAGCCGTCGCGAGTCACCAGTATGCGGTCGTGCACGCGGACCCCAACTTCGGTGCAGGCCTTTCCCGCGACGTCGATTGCCTCGGCAACAGGGCGGTCGGCCTCGTAGCCCAACACGATGACGGCCTCGGGGTCGACCTTCGCCATCCCGACCATCAGCGGACCGAGGGCGGGGTGGATCTGTTCGTCCGCAGGGAGGGGCTGATGCGCGGTGAGGCATATCCGCCCTTCGCGCAAACAAACCAGGACGAGGGCGTCGTGGGGGTGGTATCCGAGCAGATGGGGCAGGAGAGCGACTAGGTCTGCTGGGCGGCGCATTCTGATAGTCGGTGCGGTGGACATGGTGGTGCCTCGCTTCCGGTGGGGGGAGTGGCCGGAGTGAATCCGGGCATGAAAAAGGCCCGCCACTGTGTGGCGAGCCTCGGCGAGGTGGGTTTCGCCAGTCCAAAAGTGGACGTGGTTATCCCTGCCCCGTGGGGCCCACTTTACCACTAAATTCCTTTGTGCAACAGGCGTATTGGGGAGTCCGCGCCTTCGCTGGGAGAAGGCGTGAGTCGCCTACGCTTGGCGCGGGTCATCCGCGCCTAAGCCGCTCCCACTCAGGCCTTGCCCCAACCGCGGACGGCTAGGGTTCCGGCGGCGACGGGAGCCGAGCCCCCGACTCGACAGCCGACCGAATTCGACCGCTCACTTGCTCGAGGTGCTCTTCGAGAATTGGCCGCGCCTTCTTCGTTGTGCCGAGCGCCACGCGCATGCCCAATTGCAGAGTCAGCACGGTTGTCCCACCTGCACCCACCTCCAGCGTCGTCCTCTGCATCGCTTCGCTTGGAGCGGTAACCAACCGAACCACTAAGACCGTGGGTGGGTCTGCCGCAACAATCTCCAAGATGCTCGCGGCTACGCCGTCCGAGTCCTCGTAGATTATGCAGCTTTGTTCCCCTGCCATACCGATCGGAGTGCCAGGGACGCGGAATGCGCTGCGAACGCCGTCCGCGGTCAGGAAGGCTGACTCAGGGGCCGTGATGAACTCCCACACCACCTCGGCCGGCGCTGCGATCGTGATCGTGGCCTGACCCACGACAGATTCGAGAGCCTCGACCCTCCGAGACCAGCGATCCTCAAGCCGTTGCCACAAAGGGTTCCCCACTGGCCGAACGCTACTAAATACTCGGCTGTTGAGGCGCGGTTTCCGTCAACGAAGCACACTGCTGTAGCCGCGATGTCGTGGTGCTGACCGCGCCGTTGACCGCGGCGACGAGCGACGGGTTCCGTCGCGTTGGGGCTATCCGGCGACCGGCGTTCAGTGACCAGGGACCGGCTTCAGCCGGCGCACAGCCCGACCGCCGGTGCCCGGTCCGCCGAACAAGTCCTTCCGGTGCGCGTATGTGGCCCGGCAGGTCGCCGTCAAGGCTAGGTGCGGGGTGTGGGTCACCCGGCGGAACGAGACGCCATGGTTCGCGTCTTGAGTGTCTGCCCAACCCAGAAGCTGCCGACCGCCATCCCGCTTGGTGGAGGCACCATCGTGGCTACGCCTTCACGGGCCGTACTACGAGGGCATGGACCCCGAGTACGACTGGTACTGGGACGCTGACAGTGACGGCATCGTCTGCGAGTGGCGGACTCCACTCGGGGCAACGATGATCACCGATGAGTGTTCGGCGACGCCGACATCGCTGAAGCTATATGGAAGCCCGCTGCTAGTTCGAGAGAAGAAATGGCTATGAGTGAACTTCGATCCAAAGCCCGTAGGACATGTTCAAGCTGTGGAGCGAACGACCCCAAGTGGCTGGTCTCGTATAGATACGCGCCCACCGAGCTCGCCGGACGCCTACTCGTCTACTGCGGCGAATGCCGTGGTCGCGAGGAGGGCAAGTACAGCCTGGTTCTCCCCACCGTCGTGTTGGACAAGAACCCAGATCTGATCATGACCCTCCTGTACGAGTGTGCAGTGACGAAGAGTGACCCGGATATCGCCAGTGAAGTGGTTGGAGTACCAGGAGGGTCTTGGCTTTCGACGGCCAAACGTCTCCTTACGGAAGATGATTCGAATCGGTAGGCGCGACTGACAGGGCGAGGGCGAGGGCGAGGGCGCGGCGTAACGGACATCGGCCAAGGTCCCCGGTCACACTAAGTAGCGTGAGCATCGCAGCCCTTCCGCGCGTCGACGGCCGGCACCGCAACAAGGCCCTCGCCGCAGCCCGACGGACCCGTGCCGTCGAGCTCCGCTGCCAGGGCTGGACGTACGGGGCCATCGCTGATGAACTCGGTTACGCCAGCCGCGCCACGGTGTACGCGATCGTTCATAAGGCCCTTGCTGCCCAAGAGGCGTGTGAGACCGAGCACCTGAGGGAGCTGGAGACGGAGCGTCTTGATCGGCTCCAGGCCGGTCTCTGGGACCGGGCCATGGCTGGTGACGTGGCCGCAGTTTCCGAGGTGCGACGGATCATTGAGGCGCGGGTGCGTCTGCTGGGCCTGACGAGCAAAGGAGGTCTAGAGCAGGAAGCCTGTGTAACTGTCGTTTGCTCGTGCGCCCCAGGGATCGGACACCAGCGCCCATCACTAGCCGCCTTTTAACTAGGCGCGTTGCATGCCCAACGTTGCATCCTTGCGCCGGAATAGGGAGGCAGTCCGTCGGCTTCTCGACCTTCATGTGCGCCGTGGGAACGCGAGTATCAGTCGCTCCTCTTCGACGCGCAGTTCTCACACCACATGACATCGTTCTCACCAGCAACGCTGGAGGCCGTGCTGGTCGTCACGTCCTTCTCCCAGAGCGTGTCGACGATTCGAGAGCTCAGCCTGATGCCATGAGCATTTACGTGAGAGCACTTGTTGTTGGCGTGCAGGGTCAGACCTCCGTCTTCTGGGGACGGGATTGAGTAGTGGTCGACGCCGGGTGCCCGGCGCTCCCACGGCACGCCGTGGCGAATGATTGCGCTCATCTCATGTCCTTGTTCGTGTAGTTGGTCGAGCTCGGATGTTGGCGCCCCACGTCTGACGGCGATTGGACGCCTTCACTCGCTGCGTAGGGTGGGGACGGCAGAGGGGGAGCCGTAGGACGGTTGAGTCTTGGATCAGTGCCCACCGTGAATCGTTAGTCCTCGAGACTGAAGTACGGCTGCTACGTACGCTTCCGCAGCCTGAGCCGCCTCTCGGGTGGTCAGCGGCTCGAGGGGTGGCACTAGGTCCTCCCGCAGTTCGCCCACGGACCGTCCGCGACGTTTGAAGATCCGCCCGCGACGCACTCCGTCGATGTGCTGTTGCCTTCGGTGATCTCCACCGTGCCACGTCTGACCGACGTAGTACTCATCGTCGCCGCCGCCCAGCACCTCGAGGACGTACACGCTGTATTGCTTGGGGGCAGCGAATTCGGTTGTCTTGTACCGCGTCATCTGCCTGACTCCATCTCCTTGGGATGCCGCATCCGTGCCCGAGCGAATGCGTCGAGAATGCGGCGGTGCGTCTGGCGCGGCAACTGGCGCGTCCCAGGCTCACCCAACGGCGTCCCGGGTCGCGCAGACGCCGTCGCCAGGAGTTCGTCCAGCCCTGCCCGGCTCACGAGCAGCAGTCCGTGCGTCGCCCGCGTGCACGTCACCGCCAACCGCCCGAACGCCGAGTTGAACACGTCCAACGTCGAGGCGCCCGACAACGGATGGACAGCCACGGTCAGGACGTTGGTCTGCCCTTGCCACGAGTCGACTGTCGAGGCGACCATCCAGCCGTCGGGCAACGAGTGCTTCTTCGTGAGCCGTCGAACAAGATCCTGCGCGTCGTCCACGGCCTGGTTTCGCGTGGCCAACACGGCGATGACCGTTCGGTCGGTGATCTCGCCGGCAGGCATCGTCAACACTTCGGTGGGGAGTCCGTGGGCGTCGTAAGCCGTGGACTTCACCGAGAACCCGGACTCGATCAGGCTGTCCAGCAGCGCCTCGACGGCCGACAGCAGCGGAAGGTCGACGTCGGGCGCCTCGGCATCGGGAAGACCCTCGACTTCCACGAGTGTCGCGACTCCGGTCCCGACCTGCTTCCACAGTGCGCCGGCAACGCCACCCATCCCGTCCACGACCAGCTCTCGGTCGCTCGGACCCGCGACGCAGTTGAGGTCGTCCCACTCGGCATAGAAAGCGCGCCACACTGGGAGCTGGGCGGCTGTCGGGCGCCACACCGCAGGCATCTCCATCGCCCAGGTCTTCGCGTCTCCGTCATAGGCCGTGGGCCATGCGCGATAGGGGTTGTAGCCCGGGTCTCCCCGCCACGGGTTCTGTGACGGGTCGAGTGGCGGCAACTGCCCCACATCGCCCACGCCGACGTCGATCGGAGCGAGCCGGTCGATCGTGCGGTAGCGGTGCAGTGGCAGCTGCCACGCCTCGTCGACGAAGAGGACGTCGAAGAGACGCTCGCCGTTGGTCGCCTCTCCCAGGAGTGCCCGCAGGTAGCGGGCGATCCCCGCGAGCTTGTGGGTTGTGCCCAACAGGACCTGAGCTTCGGGAGGACAGTCCTTGTAGGACACAACCACGGTGGCCGCCTCCACGGTGGCGGGGGGTACGTCCTTGAGCCGGTCCTCCGCGACGAGGAGGCAGACCTTCTCCTTGCCGAGCATCTTGCCGATCTCAAGAGCGAGGGGAAACACCTGCTTATTCGCGAACGCCGTCACCCCAACCCTGGAACATTCGGGCGCGTTGAGCGCGTCATCGACCATCCGCCGGAGCGCGTAGGACTTTCCGGCGCCGGCCGCTGCCTTAAGCAGGATCCGCTCGTAGTCGGCATCGCAGGACAGGGCATCACGCAACGCCGCGATCGCCTGGCTTGTGACGTCGACGTTCCCGATCGCCGCCTCGCCATGGTGCTTGCTCGGCGCGAGGACGACGGTCGGCTCGGTGAAGTGGAAGTCGATCATCAGCTCAGTCCAAGTCGTCCAAGGTCAGGCCGTCTGCACCACTTGCCGGTACAGACTGGGCGCCGTCAGCTGTCGCCGTGCCCGCCGCCGCGGTGTCGAACTGGTCCAGATCGAGCAGTGGTGGCCACGCCTGCGGGTTGAGCTCACCGCGGGCCCGCCGCTCGGCCAGGACGTCGGAGTACTCTGCCTCGCCGTCCTCGTGCGAGCGGCAGCACCACGTGTGCTCGTCCGGCGACGCGGCATACGAGCCGTCGTGGCACTCCTTGCGAGGGGCGTTCTGGGTGTCCGGACCCGGCCGCGCCACCGCGATCTCGTGACGCGAGGTCAAGGGCTTTCCGAACCACCGCGCGTCCGCGACGACGAGCCGTGACCCGACGACGACGTCCGGCGCAAGTTTGGGGAGCCACACGAACGACCCGTCCAAGGCCGTCTCATCGTCTTCCTCCAGAGGCCCGACGCTCAGCTGCCCAAACTTGAAGCTTCCCTTCTGAATCTTGAGCGTCGTCAACGGGGACTCGACAGCCAGGGCGTCGCCGTTCTGCAAGAGCACAACCATGGTCTGGTCCCCGAACCGCCGGGACTCGACCTTCAACCTCAGTGGCGACACCGAGGTGACCATGGCGAAGGCAACCTCCCGCGTTCCGGCGTTGAGCGCCAACCCGCGCAATGTGTGCGGGTTCCCGAGCGCGCCCAGTTGGGCCGCGCACTTGGCGTCGGCGTCGATCGCCTCCACCTGGCTGTTGCGCCACCACGGAGGGACCCGTCCGAACCTCACGAGGTCCGAAGCGTGGAGATCAAGGCGCCGCCCCCACACCACCTGCGCGTCCGCCTCCAGCGCCTGGTGAACCGGCCGCAGTGCTGAGTCGGGAAGTCCCTCGAGGACCGAGACGGCGTTGTCGATGACCTCCGCCTTGTAAGCAAGTTCCTCTCGCACCAATTCGTCGTATGCCGCATCACCCGGTCTGCGGGCAACCCTGTGGATCGCGTCCGATCGGTCGTTGGACAGCCGTGCCCCGGGCGTGTGCGGACTCGTCGCGATGGCGTCGGTGACGTCCCGGTGAGCAAGCGGCGTCGCCGCCTGCGCCCAGGTCACGAGGTAGTCGAGACGACCCGTGTCGTTGAGCGGACCGCCCGCCACGAAGTGGCGCTGGATCACCGCGCGGACGTCGACCAGGGGCCACCGCAACGTCATGGCGCGGGCCCGGTCCTGGTCGAGGAGGTAGGAGACGGCGAGTCGTTGCGCATCGCTGAGGGCCTCGGGGACGGTGGCCGGCTCGCCACCCCACGTCAGGGGCTGGCGGCCCTGCTCGAGGTCGCGCTGCCACCGGAGCCGGCTGATCTCCACGCCCGCCAACGAGTCCGCGATGGAGACGAGCAGGTCCCCAGTGGCCTTGTCGGGGACAACGAGGTGGACGGGCGCTGCCGTGCCGTCCTCGACTACAGCCGCCTCGAGCATGGTCGCGTCGATGGCCTCGCCCAGGACTGACATCAGAGCGAGTCGAGTCGCTGGTGCCTGTGGGCTGTCGAAGACGCGGAAGGTCCACCTTCCAGGACCGGACCCGCTGATTCGCTGCACCCCGACGCCATGGACGCCCAACGCGGCCGCGTCGGACTTGGCGATAACGACATTGACGGTGCCCGGCAGGCCGACTGGGTCGGTCCTTCGTTGGCCCGTCGACCCGGCAACACCGTCGATGGTGGCCGTGACGGTCGCGACGAGCGACTCCGGAGCGTCTTTGACGACGCCGGTGCCGTCGACCAGTCCGATCACAGACGAACGCTGCTCGGGTCGCACGCCGATCTCGACGAGCAGCGACGCAGGGTCAGCAGAGCTGCGTACCTTGTCGCGGCAGTAGTTGTGCATCGCGCACGCGACGCAGGTTCCGGGGTCGAAGGTGAGCTGAAGGTGTTCGACGAAGTCACTGACCTCGGTCGAGTCCACCGGCCACGAGGCTCCCGGCTCGTCCAACAGGCGGGCTCGTTCCGCGGCGCGTTCCATCACCTCGCGTCGGTGGTCATCGAGACTCTCGACGACGGCCTCCGGCTGGAGGAAGGAGTTGCGCGGGACGGCCAGCGCGCCCCACCGGTGGACAAGCATTCCTTTCGGGAGCTTCGTCCAAGCGGCGGCTGCCTCTGCGCCCAGGGCCACCTGGAGGAAGCCCTTGAGCATTCGCTGGTCGTCGATGCGGGAGCGCACGCGCTCGTAGTCCTTGGCGTCTCCCATGACGAGCCAACTCCCGATGACGGGTGCAGAGTCGTCGGCCTCCACCGCTCCTCCGTCCTCGCTTCGGCGTGGCGCGACCACGGCGAAATCTGGCTTCACGGGCGTGGCGGACGGGTGTGTATCGAGACCGGGAAAGGGCAGAGCCAGTGCAGTGACCATCGTCGCCTCGCCCTGGTGCACGGCCTTGAGGTGCGCCTGGGCCAGGGCCGTTGCGGTGGTCGCAGGCACTACCTTGCCGTCGGCGCGCCTTACACCGACCGGCCGGTTAAGCCGCAGCCGACCCACCGTGGTCGTGAGAAGCTCGGAGACGAACTTCTCGTCGCGGATGAGCCGCTCGAAGACCATGGCGCGCATGAACCGCGCCTCGGGGATTCCCGCAGACGTGTCAGGGTGCCCCAACTCGGCAGCGAGCGTCCGCCGGCTCTTGCCGGTGAGCATCGGATCCGTCCGACGGAACCGTTCACACGCGGCATGGGTCGACGCCGCCACGGCACTGCTGCCGCCCCCCGTTGCAAGATTCCCCACCGTCCGCACCATAGGCCCCATCGCTACGCCTGTCAGCAGAAACACCGCCGGTCAGACGTGGCCCCGCTGAGGTCCCGAGAAGTCGAGCGAGACCCAAAGGGGCTAGGTAGGGTGCGCCGTGTGACCCAGGGGAAGACCGCAAACACCAGCGTGCTCGAGTCGGAATACGACTACCTGCTCGGCAAACTCGACCAAATCTGGAATACGTACGGAGCCGACAACGTCGGCAAGGGCACTGCGTTCGAGCGGCTCATGGCCAGCTATCTGCGCACCGCGCCGGAGTATGCCGACCGTTTCGACGAGGTCTACCTCTGGGACGAGTGGCCGGACAAGGGCAAGCAGCACGACCACGGCATCGACATCGTCGCCCGCGACGTTCACACCGGCGGGTGGTGCGCGATCCAGTGCAAGTTCTACGACCCGCAGCACCACATCGCCAAGGGTGACATCGACTCGTTCATCGCGGCCTCCGCCAAACCTCAGTACACGGGTCGGATCATGTTCTCGACCGCCAAGGACTGGGGCCCGACGGCCGAGAAGCAGCTCGACGGCCTAACCGTCCCCATCGTCCGCATCGGCATCTCCGACCTGCTGGAGTCAAAGGTTGACTGGTCTCTCATCGACTGGCAGGCGCCCCAGCAGTTCCTGCCTACCACGGGCAGGAAGACGCTGCGGCCTCACCAGCTCAAGGCCAAGACCGACGTCCTCGAAGGCCTCGCCACCTCCGACCGGGGCCAGCTCGTCATGGCCTGTGGGACCGGCAAGACCTTCACCAGCCTCAAGATCGCCGAGCAGTTCGCCACCGACCACAAGGCCCAGCCGACGACAGTCCTTTTCCTTGTGCCGAGTATCCAGCTGCTCAACCAGACGCTGCGAGAGTGGAAGCAGGAGTCGGAGATCCCATTCCGTGCCTTCGCGGTCTGCTCCGACACCAAGGTCGGCAAGCGCACCGACACCGAGGACCTCGGCTTGGCAGACCTCATCTACCCTGCGACGACGGACACCGTCGCGCTCGCGAAGCAGATCAAGAAGCGGCACGACGACGACCAGTTCACCGTCGTGTTCTCGACCTACCAGTCCATCGACGTCGTGGCCCAGGCCCAAGATGACGGCCTTCCCGAGTTCGACCTCATCATCTGCGACGAAGCCCACCGAACCACCGGCGTCACCCTGACAGGTGAGGACGAGTCCACCTTCGTACGTGTCCACAACCACGCCTTCATCAAAGGCGCCAAGCGCCTCTACATGACCGCCACGCCGCGGCTGTTCAACCCCGAGACCAAGGACAAAGCCAACGACAACAACGCCGTCCTCGCCTCCATGGACGACCCAGCCGTCTACGGCGAGGTGCTGCACCGCCTCGGCTTCGGCCAGGCCGTCGAACAGGACCTTCTCACCGACTACAAGGTGATCGTCCTCAAGGTCGACGAAGGCTTCGTCGCCGAGTCGTTCCAGCAGGAGCTCGCGTCATCGGGCGAAATCAAGCTCGAGGACGCCGCCAAGCTCATCGGGTGCTGGAACGGTCTAGCCAAGCGCTTCGGTGGCGTTGTCGACGAGGACCTCGGCGAAGACCTTGCGCCGATGCGCACCGCCGTTGCGTTCGCCGGCAACATCAGGTCCTCCAAGGCAGCCACCGAGGCCTTCCCCAGCATCGTCGACCGACTCATCGCCACGTATGCCGAGCACGACGCCGCGTCGCCCGACGGGAACAGCCTCCAAGTCGCGATCCGCCACGTCGACGGCACGATGAACGCGCTTGAGCGCGGGCAGGACCTGCAATGGCTGAAAGCCGGCAGCGAAACCGACGACAACGAATGCCGTGTGCTCACCAACGTGAAGTGCCTCAGCGAGGGCGTGGACGTCCCGGCCCTCGACGCAGTGGTCTTCCTTAGCCCGCGGGCGTCGCAGGTTGACATCGTCCAGTCCGTCGGCCGCGTGATGCGCAAAGACCCGACCGGCCGCAAGAAGCTCGGCTACATCATCCTTCCGGTCGTCGTCCCTGCCGGGATGCCGCCCGAGGAGGCACTCGCCGACAACAAGCGCTTCCAGGCGGTGTGGCAGGTCCTGCAGGCACTTCGCGCGCACGATGACCGCTTTAACGCGATGGTCAACAAGCTCGACCTCAACAACAAGAAGGACAGCCGGGTCCGCATCTTCGACACGACGAGGACAACACCTCGCGACGAGGACGATTCGACCCAGCTCGCTTTGCCGTTCGGCATAGAGGAGTGGCGCGACGCGATCTACGCGCGGATCGTCAAGAAGGTCGGGGAGCGCCGGTACTGGGAGACCTGGGCCAAGGACGTCGCCGACATCGCGCACCAGCACATCGTCCGGATCACCGGACTGCTCGCCGACAAGGACTCAAGCGCGGCGAAAGAGTTCGACGTTTTCCTCCACGGCCTGCGCGGCAACCTCAACGACGGGATCACCCAGAGCGACGCGATCGAGATGCTCGCCCAGCACCTCATCACCCGACCGGTGTTCGACGCCCTGTTCGGTGGGTACGACTTCGCAGCCAACAACCCGGTGGCGCAGACGATGGAACGGATGCTCGCCGTCCTCGACGAGCACTCACTCGACACCGAGAACTCGGGGCTCGAGAAGTTCTACGACTCGGTCCGCTCCCGCGTTGAGGGCGTGGACAACGCCGAGGGCCGACAGAAGATCATCATCGAGCTCTACGACAAGTTCTTCGCCACCGCCTTCAAGAAGACGGTCGACAAGCTCGGCATCGTCTACACCCCGGTCGAGATCGTCGACTTCATCCTCAACTCAGCCGACGAGGTGCTCCGTAAGCATTTCGGTCAGGGCCTCACCGACGAAGGCGTCCACGTCCTCGACGGGTTCACCGGCACGGGCACCTTCATGGTGCGGCTGCTGCAGTCGGGACTCATCAAACCCGAGGACCTCGCCCGGAAGTACGCGAACGAGCTGCACGCCAACGAGGTCCTGCTCCTCGCGTACTACATCGCCGCCGTCAACATCGAGACGACCTACCAGGACCTCATACGCGGCACCTTGGAGGACAAGCTGGCCCACGAGCCTTTCCCCGGGCTGATCCTCACGGACACTTTTCAGTCCTGGGAGGACGACGATCGCCCCGACCTCGAGGTCTTCCCCGAGAACAACGAACGCCTCGACAAGCTCAAGGCACTCGACATCCAGGTCATAGTCGGCAACCCGCCGTACTCCTCCGGCCAGGACAGCGCCAACGACGCCAACGCCAACGAGAAGTACCCCGCCCTCGACGCCGCGATCCGCGCCACCTACGCGGCGCGATCAACGGCGACCAACAAGAACTCGCTTTACGACTCCTACATCCGGGCCATCAAATGGGCGAGCCTTCGGGTTGCCGACCGCGGTGTCGTCGCCTTCGTGACCAACGGTGGCTGGCTGGACTCGAACACCGCTGACGGAATGCGGCTGACTCTGGCGGAGGAGTTCAGCGACATCCACATCTACAACGTCCGTGGGAACGCACGCACGGCTGGCGAGCAACGGCAAAAGGAAGGTGGCAACGTCTTCGAGGTCGGATCGCGAGCCACAGTGGCCGTCACCATTCTCGTGAAGGACCCCGATCATGCCGGACCGACCAGGATCCACTACACCGACATCGGCGACTACCTCACCCGCGAGGAGAAGCTCGCCAAGGTCGTCGCCGCCTCAGGGGTGGGGGGACTTGAACCCCACTCGCTCACGCCCAACGAACACGGCGACTGGCTCAACCAACGCCGCGACGATTTCGAAGCCTTCTTGGCCTTGGGTGACAAGTCAAACGGCAGTGGCGTTTTCGAACTGTATTCAGGCGGGCTAAAGACCAATCGTGACGCGTGGTGCTACAACTTCTCTGCCGAGCAAGTGGCATCGAACATGGGTCGCCTTATCGAGACCTATGAGTCCGACCGGGCGTCCGGGCGGAAGAGTCATAATGCGACGGATGACGCTCGGTTGATTAGCTGGAACCGAGGACTTCTTGCAGATCTTGACCGCTCCCGACCTCGGTCCTACACGGCCGCAGCACTCAGGACATCAACGTACCGCCCCTTTCTCCGCGAGACCGTCTATTTCGACCGCGCAATGAACGACATGGTGTATCGGTTGAACGAACTCTTTCCGACCGCAGACGCAGGCAACCAAGGCTTCTACGTCCATGGAGCCCACGCCGAGAGCACGCCTGCCTACATGATGATCAGCGACCTTCCCTGTCTCGATTTCTTCGGCAAGGGTGGGCAGTTCTTTGCGCGGTGGCGGTACGAGAAGGTTGATGGAAGCGGGACACTCGACTTCGGCGAGGTCGACATCGCCGAGAACGTCGATGGCTACCGACGGATCGACAACGTCACGGACGTTGCCCTGGAACGGTTCTGCGCGGCATACGGGGATTCGGTCACCAAGGACGACATCTTCTTCTACGTGTACGGGCTGCTGCACTCGCCGGAGTACCGCGAGACCTACGCCGCCGACCTCAAGAAGATGCTGCCGCGCATCCCGCTCGTCTCCGACCCGTGGCCGTTCATCGCGGCCGGCCGTGACTTGTCCGAGCTGCACCTGGGCTACGAGTCGGTCGTTCCGTACCCACTCGACGGGCTCCCGGACGATGACGGCGATGCGAGCCACATGGCATACGAACGCTTCAAGGTGGTGAAGATGGCGTTCGCCAAGAAGCGCGACCCCCAGACGCAAAAGCTCGTCGCCGACAAGTCGACGGTCAACTACAACTCGGGCATCACGCTGAGCGGGATCCCCGAGGAGGCGCACCGCTACATGCTCGGGTCGCGCTCCGCGATCGAGTGGGTCATCGACCGCTACCAGGTGAAGACCGACAAGCCCTCGGGCATCGTCAACGACCCCAACGACTGGAGCCGTGAGGTGTCGGACCCGCGGTACATCATCGACCTGCTGGCCCGCATCGTTACGGTCAGTCTCGAGACGATGGCCATCGTCGACGGCCTGCCGTCTCTGGACATCCTCGAGAACCAGTGCTCAGGGAAGACACAGCAGTCGTGACAACTGGGAGCGCGTTCATTGGGGGTGTTGCGGCGCCCACGATCGACGAGCAGTTTCCAGGCCTACAACCCATCTGGTCGTGGCAGATTCGGGGCCCGGAGGTGGTTCCCGTGCCTCAGACACACGGGAGGCGGTCAGAGCGGCGCTGGCTGGCAGCACCCGTCTTGAAAAGATGGCGAGGCCGCCAGAGCGTGCAAGAGTCATCGCTGCCGGCCATGGTGATGTGCCCCAACTGCTTTACCACTCTGCCTATCAGTGGGCAGTGCGACTCATGCGGCGATGCTCGACAGGAGAAGACATGAAGGTCTCACAGGTCTTGGATCTCATCGACTCAGGGGACATCGCACTGCCCGAGTTCCAGCGAGGCTACGTCTGGAATCGTGACCAGGTGCGTGGGCTCTTGAGCAGCCTTTACAGGGGGTATCCGGTTGGCAGCTTCATGACTTGGAACACCAAGGCCGAAGGCGCCTCGGCGCGCGGCGGTCCAGTCGCCGTCGACGGAACGGTCAAGCTGTTGCTCGACGGGCAGCAGCGCGCCACCACCTTGTACGGCGTGATCCGCGGAGCTGCGCCCAAGTTCTTCGAAGGACACGCGAAGGCCTTCACCGGCCTGCACTTCAACCTCGACGACGAAAGCTTCGAGTTCTACGCGCCCGCGAAGATGAAGGACAATCCGACGTGGATCGACGTCACGCAGTTGATGAAGACGGGCTTGGGCGGATATTGGGTATCTGTCAATTCTTTGGCCGGTGGTGATGCCGAGAAGCAGCAGGTCTATATCGACCGCCTGAATCGGATCGGCCAGATCGCGAACCACGAGGTCCACATCGAAGAGGTCACCGGCGCCGACAAGACGGTCGACGTCGTTGTCGACATCTTCAACAGGGTCAACTCTGGAGGAACCAAGCTCTCCAAGGGAGATCTTGCGCTCGCGAAGATCGGGGCCTCGTGGCCCGAGGCACGCCAAGAGATCAACAAAGAGCTGGCCCGGTGGAAGCAGTCAGGCTTCGACTTCAGAATCGACTGGCTGCTTCGAGGTGTCAACGCGATCGTCACGGGGGAGGCCTTGTTCAGCGCCTTGGACGGCGTCCAGACGGCCGCCGTCCAGCAGGGGCTCAAGGACGCGACCAAGTACCTCGACGGCTGGCTTAACGTCGTCTCTGGCCGCCTCGGCCTCGACCACGATCGCGTCCTCTTCAGCAAGTTCGCACTGCTAATCCTGGCGCGATACACCCACCTGAATGGAGGTCAGCCACCCACGGCCGCCGATCGGGACAAGCTCCTCTATTGGTTCATCCACACTGGCATGTGGGGCCGATTCGCCGGCTCCACTGAGACCGTGCTGAACCAAGACCTTCATGCGGTAGAGACTCACGGGATCGACGGACTCATTGAGAACCTGAAGACGATGCGAGGGGACTTGACCGTCCGCCCCGCGGATTTCGCCGGCAACAGCCTTGGCGCTCGGTTCTACCCCGTCCTCTACCTCATGACTCGCACTATGTCGGCGCAGGACTGGGGTGACGGGACGCCGCTATCCGCTCATATGCTGGGCAAACTCAGCGGCCTGCAGGTGCATCACATCTTCCCGAAGGCGCAACTGTACAAGGCCAACTACCCACGTGGAGAGGTCAATGCCGTAGCCAACTTCTGCTTTCTCACGCAGGGCACCAACCTCAACATCACGTCCAACCCGCCAGCGGCGTACATGCCGGGCATCCGCGACGCGCACCCGGGTGCACTCGAGAGCCAATGGGTTCCGATGGACAGCGAGTTGTGGAAGATCGAGAACTACGCGGCCTTCCTCGAGGCGCGACGCGAGCTCCTCGCTGGGGCCGCCAACTCCCTTCTGGACGGTCTGCTGAGAGGGCCTGCGCACGAAGCCAAGTTTGACGACGAGCCCAGTGCCTGGTCCGCACCCTCCCCGGCCGGTAACGCGGTGTCCGTCGACGAGAGCGATGCCGATGTGCGCACTGTCGAGGTGCAGGAGTTGATCGCAGAGCTGCGGCAAGACGGCTACAGCGAGCCGCAGACCGATGTGGAGGTGGTCGATCCGGACACCGGTCGAGTGCTTGCGGTGGCAGAAGCGTTTTGGCAGGCGGGGCTCCAAGAAGGGCTGGGCCAGCCTGCGGTCCTCGAGCTCGACACGGACAACCTCGACGAGTCGGGCCTGCAAGCGCTCGGGTATCAGGTCTTCACTACATGCGCCAGCCTTCGCGAGTACGTACGCAGACACCACGAGGAGACGGCCTGAGCCAACGGGGACCGGACTGGGTGATGCCGTCGCGTGTGGTCCGCAGTCAGTCCGCAGAAAGTCCGCAAGACGCTCGAAAACGATCAACGTGGACCAATGCTGTCAAACGCTGTTTCCGCAGGTGAGGGCGTTGATTGGCTCCATCACCGCAGTTCAGGGACACGCGCGAAACGTTCCGCTTCAACGTCTGAGGGTCTGCTCGGCCCCACAGGTCCCACGGAACGCGGCATTGAGGTCGCGTCCTGTGGGACCCGTATGCCGGTGGGTCGTCAGCCGAGGAGCTTGGCGGCGGTGACGAGCTGGCGGACGAAGGGGTGGGCGTCGACCGTCGACGGGACGAGGATCGCGATCGACAGATGCTGCTCGGGATAGACGGCGAGCACGCTCCGGTAGCCGGGCATGCCCCCGACGTGGCCGACCCCGTCCATGCCGAAGTTCTGCCAGTAGCCGTCGGCGAAGTTGATCGTCCCCAGCCCGTAGTGCCCGTCCTCGGTGAAGTCGGTCATCTCGGCGACCGACTCCGGGTGCAGCTGGAGCCCGCCGTAGAGGGCGTAGCCCCACCGCGCCAGCGACTCCGCGTCGCCGGCGGCGCCACCGGCCCCGCCCAGGGCGCCGACGATCGAGCGGAACGGCACCCACGTGTGGTCGCGGGCCGAGGCCGGCAACGACTCGTCGGCCCCCGGAGCCGCCAGCGGGGGAGCCATCACCTGCGCGTCCTGCAGCGCGAGCCGACCGAGCCCGAGCGGGTCCCACAGGTCACGCCTGAGGAGCGTCGCGAGGTCCGTGCCCCCGACCTTGGCGGCGAGGAGTCCGAGCAGCACGTAGTTCTCGTCGGCGTAGCGGTACTCGCCACCCGGGCTGGTGCTGGGGGTCTTCGCCGTGGCGAGGAGCTGCTCGGGCGTCGATCGCGTGTCCGGCTTGGCCTTGACGGCGTCGAAGTCCCAGCTGCCGCGGACGCCGGACCGGTGGCCGAGGAGCTGACGCACGGTCGCCCCGTTCGTGAGGAGCGGGGAGTCGAGGTAGGTCGACGCGGGCCGGTCGAGGTCGACCTTGCCCCGCTCCGCGAGGAGCAGGAGCTCGGCCGCGACGAAGGTCATCGTGATCTCGCCGAGCGCCATCCCGGACCGGGCGTCGAGCGTCGCGCCGGCCCCGTCGACCCCGGTGGCCGAGCTCCACACGCCGCGAGGGCTGACGACGGCGGCGGTGGCGCCCCTGACGAACCCTTCCCGCGCCCACCGGTCCATCTCCCGGCGCAGCGCGACGCCCTCCTCCTGCGGCAGCCTCTCACCGGGGATTGCCGGCCAGGGCCGCCCGCCGGCGTCGGAGGCGGACGCGGACGTCGACGGCGAGCCCGTCGGGTCGACCGCCGGCTCGTCCGCGGAGCAGCCGACGACCATCCCGGTGAGCAGCAGAACCGTCAGGCAGACGCGCGGCAAGGACCTCATGGCCGACCTCCGGTTCGAGGCTACGCCCGCCTGTCATCGCCGTCCGGCACTCGCGCGGACCCGGCGGAAGATGAGCCGAACCGGGGAGCCCGGACGGATCTGGTGGTGGTTGAGGCGGCGGGTCTACGGTGAGAGACGCCCTGTTCATGAAGCGCACCCTTGGAGGAGACATGTCCGTCCGCACCACGACGCTCACCCTGTCGACGGCCGCCCTCGCCGCGGTCGCCCTCGTCGTCGCCCCGGTCGCCGCCGCCGGTGGGCGACCGCTCACCGTGGAGATGACCGGGTCCGCGGAGCGCCCCGGCCCAGGCGATCCCGACGGGTCTGGGACGGCGACGTTCCGCATCAACCCCGGCACCGGCGAGGTCTGCTACACCCTGACCGTCGAGGACATCGCCCCGGCCACTGCGGCTCACGTCCACGTCGCGCCGGAGACCGACCCCGGTCCCGTGGTCATCCCGCTCGCCGCTCCCACGTCCGGGGAGTCGAGCGGCTGCGCCGCGGTGTCGCGCGAGCTGGCCCTCGAGCTCATCCGCAACCCGGGGAACTACTACGTCAACGTCCACAATGCGGAGTTCCCCGCCGGCGCGGTGCGCGGCCAGCTCGGCTGAGCCGGCGGGCGCCATCAGGCGTCCGACACAGGCGGATCACGGCTCGGGACCAAGCCCGAGAGACGGCGGCGCGCCACTGTGACCTGGGCCACCCGGAACCCCTATCGTGTCGCGGTGGTGCGCTCAACGGTGCCCGCATCCGAGACGAAAGAGGTCGTTCACGTGGACGAACACGAGGTCGTGGACCATGACACGGTCCCACCCGCCAACAAGGGGTTGCTCGCCGCGGCCGGGGTGCTCCTGCTCATCCCGATCGTCGCGCTCATGTGGGTGAGCTCCTACAGCAAGGTCGAGCCGAAGCTCTGGGGCTTCCCGTTCTTCATCTGGTACCAGTTCCTCTGGGTGTTCCTCTGCTCGGCGATGACCTGGACCGCCTACCAGCTCGTGCTCCGGGCCCGCCCCCACCGCCCCATGGGTGACGCCCAGCGCCGCCCGCGCCGCCGCCACGGCCGACACGAGCACGGAGCGACGATCGGCGATGCCGCCGACACCGACCTGCACGACGGCCAGCCGTTCGACGCCGACGGACGGGCCGACGGCCGCACCGACATCGACGGACCCACCGACACCGAGGGAGGCCGGCGATGAGCGGCGTCAACTGGACCGCACTGGTCGTCCTCACCGTGCTCTTCCTGCTCGTCACCGTGATGGGCTTCATGGCCACGCGCTGGCGCCGTCCCACGAGCATGGAGTCCCTCGACGAGTGGGGCCTCGGCGGTCGCTCGTTCGGCACATGGATCACGTGGTTCCTCCTCGGAGGCGACCTCTACACGGCATACACGTTCGTCGCTGTCCCGGCCGCGATGTTCGCGACGGGTGCCGTCGCGGGCTTCTTCGCCGTGCCCTACACGATCGTGCTCTACCCGATCATCTTCGTCTTCATGGCGCGGCTGTGGTCGGTGAGCCACCGACACGGCTACGTCACCCCGGCCGACTTCGTCAAGGGTCGCTACGGCAGCCGCCACCTCTCGCTCGCGGTCGCGCTCACGGGCTTCCTCGCGACGATGCCCTACATCGCCCTCCAGCTCGTCGGCATCCAGGCCGTCCTCGAGGTCGTCGGGCTCGGCGGCGGCGACAACATCATCGCCAAGGACGCGCCGCTCTTCATCGCGTTCGCGCTGCTCGCGGCCTACACCTACAGCAGCGGCCTGCGGGCACCGGCGGTCATCGCGTTCGTCAAGGACACGCTCATCTACCTCGTCATCATCGTCGCGATCGTCTACCTGCCCACCAAGGTGGGTGGCTGGGACACGATCTTCGGGGCCGCCGAGGAGAAGATGGCGACGACCAACCCCGCGACGCAGAAGCCCACGGGTGCCTTCATCCCCGGCAGCACGCAGATGTGGGCCTACGCCACCCTCGGCCTCGGTTCGGCGCTCGCGCTGTTCATGTACCCGCACTCGATCACGGCGACCCTCTCGTCGAGCAGTCGCAACACGATCCGCCGCAACGCGGCGATCCTGCCTGCCTACTCGTTCGTGCTCGGCCTCCTTGCCCTGCTCGGGTGGGTGGCCATCGCGGCGGGGACCAAGCCGATCGGCCTCGACGGCAAGCCCAACCCCCAGCTCGTCATCCCGCAGCTCTTCGAGGACATGTTCCCGGGCTGGTTCGCGGGCATCGCCTTCGCCGCCATCGCGATCGGTGCCCTCGTGCCCGCGGCGATCATGTCGATCGCGGCGGCGAACACGTTCACCCGCAACATCTACAAGGAGTTCATCAAGCCGGGCGCCACCCCGCAGCAGGAGGCCAAGGTCTCCAAGCTGGCCTCGCTCGTCGTCAAGGGTTTCGCGCTCGTCTTCGTCCTCCTGCTCGACAAGCAGAACGCGATCAACTTCCAGCTCCTGGGTGGCATCTGGATCCTCCAGACGTTCCCGGCGATCGTGTTCGGCCTCTACACCCGGTGGTTCCACCGCTGGGCACTCCTCGCCGGCTGGGCCGTCGGCATGGTCTACGGCACCTGGGCGGCCTACAACGTCGTCAACCCGGTCACGGGCGCCCACTTCGGGGGCTCGCTCGCCAACATCCCGGGCATCGCGCAGATGGGCTACATCGCCCTGACGGCGTTCGTCGTCAACCTCGTCGTCGCCGGACTCCTCAGCCTGGCCCTCAACGCCGCGAAGGTGTCGAAGGGCCACGACGAGACCATCAAGGGCGACTACTTCGCCGACGCGGGCGACCCCCGCGTCGAGAAGCTCGACGTCGGCCCGCACGAGAGCACGGCCAGCCCGTGACCTGACCGGACCCGTGACGAAGGGCGCCACCGCAGTCGCGGTGGCGCCCTTCGCCGGTCCGCGGACGGCATACGGGCAGGATGGGAGACGTGACTCCCACAGCCCCCTCCGCCGCCCTCGTCGAGCTCGCTCACGCCCACGGGGTCGCCACCGACTTCACCAACTGGCTCGGGCAGCACACCGTCATCTCGGACCGGACGCTGCGAACGGTCCTCCGAGCCCTCGGCGTCGACGCCGCCTCGGAGGAGGCGGTCTCGGTTGCCCTCGCGGACGCCGAGAACCGCCCGTGGCGGCGCACCCTCCCACCCAGCGTCGTATGCCGTGCGGGCCGGACCCCGTGGGTCCACGCCCATGTGCCCCACGGGAGCGGCGTGCGCCTCACCGTCGAGCTCGAGGACGGCACGACCAGGGACGTGCCGCAGGTGGAGCGCTGGGTCCACCCGCGCGTCGTCGACGGGCGCGAGGTCGGTGAGGCGACCTTCGAGCTGCCCGGAGACCTGCCGACCGGGTGGCACCGGCTCGTCGCGCACCTTGACGCGCCTGCGGTGACCGAGGGCACCGACACGGCGACCCTCGTCGTGACACCGCAGCGGCTCGAGCTGCCGGAGGCTCTCCGCCACGGCGGCGTCACCGGCCTCATGACGCAGATCTACCAGGTGCGGTCCGCCGCCTCGTGGGGCGTGGGCGACCTCGGCGACCTCGGGGACCTCGCGTCGTGGGCGGCCACCGAGCTCGGGGCCGAGTTCGTGCTCGTCAACCCGCTGCACGCCGCCGAACCGGTCGTGCCGATGGAGGCCTCGCCCTACCTGCCGACGACGCGACGGTTCGTCAACCCGGTCTATCTGCGGGTCGACGACATCCCCGAGGTCGTGCACCTCGACGCCACCGCCCGGGCCCGCGTCGACGAGCTCGCCGCCGCGGTCCGCGCTCTCGACTCCGAGGACACGATCGACCGCGACGCCGCGTGGACGGCCAAGCGCGAGGCGCTCGGGCTCGTTCACGACCTGGGTCTCGAGGGCCGGCGCGCCCGCGACTTCGAGCGCTTCCGTGAGCGTGAGGGCGAAGGGCTCCAGACGTTCGCGACGTGGTGCGCGATCGCGGAACGCCACGGGCTGCCGTGGGCGAGCTGGCCGGTCGAGCTGCACGACCCGACGTCGGCGGCGGTGGCTGACTTCGCCGCCGCCCATGCTGATCTCGTCGACTTCCACGTGTGGCTCCAGTGGCTCCTGGACCGGCAGCTCGGCGAGGTCCAGCGCGCGGCCACGGACGCCGGGATGTCGCTCGGCATCGTCCACGACCTCGCCGTTGGGGTGCACCCCTTCGGAGCCGACGCCTGGGGGCTCGCCGACGCCCTGGCGACCGGCGTGACGGTCGGGGCGCCACCGGACCAGTTCAACCAGCTCGGCCAGAACTGGTCGCAGCCGCCATGGCACCCCGAGCGGCTCGCCGAGCTCGGCTACGCGCCCTTCCGAGACATGGTCCGCACCGTCCTGCGCGACTCCGGCGGCATCCGCGTCGACCACATCATCGGGCTCTTCCGGCTCTGGTGGATCCCGCAGGGTGGGGGCCTCACCCCGGCCGACGGCACCTACGTCACCTACGACCACGAGGCCCTCATCGGCATCCTCTGCCTCGAGGCCCAGCGCGCCGGTGCCGTCGTCATCGGTGAGGATCTCGGCGTCGTGCCCGCCATCGCGCGCGACTACCTCAGCGAGCGCGGCGTTCTCGGCACGAGCATCATGTGGTTCGAGAACACCGACGGCGCGCCGACACCTCCCGAGAGCTACCGCGAGCTCTGCCTGTCGTCGGTGACGACGCACGACCTGCCGCCCACCGCGGGCTTCCTCGCGCTCGAGCACGTCGCGATCCGGGAGCGGCTGGGCCTGCTCACGCGGTCGGTCGAGGAAGAGCGCGCGGCCGAGGAACACTCCATCGCGACGGTCCGCGACGCGCTCGTCGCGCGCGGGTGGCTGGAGCCCGGCGCCGGTGCACCCTCGGTCATCGAGGCGATGCACCGATGGCTCGGCCACACGCCGAGTGTGATGCGCGCGGTCTCGCTCGCCGACGTCGTCAGGGACCGCCGGGCCATCAACCAGCCGGGCACCGACGACGAGTACCCCAACTGGCGGCTCCCGCTCACCGGCCCCGACGGGCGCCCGGTCTCGCTCGAGGACGTCATGGGGTCGACGCTCGCGGAGCCGCTCTTCCGCGCCACCCGGGGCGACTGAGCGGCCCGGGGCCTCGAGCAAGGCGCGCCCCAGGCAGGTCGCCTCAGGCCGGCGTCTCAGGCCGGCGTCTCAGGTGAGCTGACGCGCGAACGCGTCGGCGACGGCATACCCGGTCGTCCGCAGGGCATCGCGACGCGACTCCATCGCCGTGAGCCACGTCGTGGGGGAGTCGGGCCGCTCCTGCGGCTCCGGCGAGAAGCCGGTCATCCAGCCCTTGAAGATCTCGGGCGTCGTCTCGGGGTGGAACTGCACGCCCCACGCCCGTGGGCCGAACCGCGCCGCCTGCACCGATCCGTCCGGCGCCGTCGCGAGCGATCGGGCACCCGCGGGCAGACGACTGACGACGTCACCGTTGTAGTGGACGGCATCGCGTCCCCCGAGCCCGGCCAGCAGCTCGTCAGACTCCCCGGCAGCGGTGAGCGACAACGGAACCAGCCCGCTCGTCCGTCCGCGCGGGTTGAGTACGACCTTGCCGCCGAGGGCGACGCCGAGGAGCTGGTGGCCGAGGCAGACGCCGAGCGTCGGTATGCCGGCCGCCACCGTGTCGCGCAGCAGCGCCTTCGTCGGTGCGAGCCAGGCGAACGCCTCGTCCTCGTAGGCGTTCATCGCGCCGCCGAGGACGACGAGGGCGTCATGGGCCACCCGGTCGGGGACGGTGTCGCCGAGGTCGCCGCGCACGGTGTCGACGACGATGCCGCGCTCGACCCACCGCTCGGCGAGCCACCCGCCGGGCGCCTCGGGCTCGTGCTGGACGACGAGGACGCGCGTCATCAGACCTGCGTGCCCACGAGTGAGCCGATGGCATAGGTGACGGCCATGGCGAGGATGCCTCCGATGACGTTGCGGCGCACCGCCGGTGGGATCGGGGCGCCGCCGAGCCGAGCGCTGGCCCAGCCGGTGAGGAAGAGGGCGAGGACGACGGCCGCGACCGTCACCGGGACGCGCGCCGAGACACCCGAGACGACGATGGCGACGAGCGGGATGAGGGCGCCGGCGGTGAAGGAGATGAAGGAGGCCCACGCGGCGTTCCACGGCTTCGTCAGCGCCTCGGGGTCGATGCCGAGCTCGGTCTCGGCGTGGGCCGCGAGGGCGTCGTGCGCGGTGAGCTGGACGGCGACGTCCTGCGCGAGCTCCGGGCTGAGGCCCTTGGCCTCATAGAGCTCGGCGAGCTCCTGGAGCTCGGCCTCGGGCTCCTCCCGCAGCTCGCGGCGCTCCTTGGCGAGCAGGGCCATCTCGGCGTCGCGCTGGGTGCTCACCGAGACGTACTCACCGACCGCCATGCTCATGGCGCCGGCGACGAGGCCCGCGAGACCGGCGGTGAGGATCGTCCCGCGGTCGGTCGTCGCCGCGGCGACGCCGATGACGAGACCGGCCGTCGACACGATGCCGTCACCGGCTCCGAGGACGCCGGCGCGCAGCCAGTTGAGGCGCTCGCCGAAGGACTGGTCGTGCGGCTCGTCGTGCTCGGCGACGAGGTCGGTCGACTCAGCCATCGACGGAGGCGCCGTGCCGGCGGGCGATCTCGGTGATGCGGTGCGCCTGCTCGATGTCGAGCTGGGTGAGGCCGTCGGCGTCGTGGGTCGTGAGCAGCCACGAGGTCGTCCGCCAGCGGATGTCGATGTCCGGGTGGTGGTTCATCTCCTCGGCGACCTCGGCCGCCTCGGACACGATGCGGATCGCGGTGGGGAAGTCGGGTGCCTCGATGGTCGCGACGATGGCGTCGCCGTCGCGGGTCCACTGGGGGAGGTCGGCGAGCTGGCGCTCGATCTCCTCGTCGGTCAGCTTGCGGCTCATGACCCCAGCCTCTCCCTCGCGAGCGCACCCGTCCAGCAAGGCGCGCCTACCCGAAGGAGGGGCCTCACGGCATACGTGCCGTGAATGCCGTGAGGCCGGCTCCGCGTCGCGGAACCGGCCTCACGGGACGAGCAGGGCTGCGTCAGAGCGCCTCGGAGATCGACGCCGGCCCCATGAGGGAGTCGTCGCCGTCGAGGAGGTCGCTGAGGTCGGTCACCTCGGGCGCGACCTCGTGGCGCTCGATCTCACCGGACTCGATCTGCTCGGTCCAGTGGCACGCCACGCGGTGGCCGGCGCCGACACCGGGGATGTCCGGCACCCGGAGCACCGGGCGCTCGGTGTCGCACTTGGTCTCCTGCCGCCACGGGCAGCGGGTGTGGAAGCGGCAGCCCGACGGCGGACGCGACGGCGAGGGGAGGTCCCCGGTGAGCAGGATCTGCTCGCGGCGGTCCTCGACGACCGGGTCCGGCACCGGCACGGCCGACATGAGGGCGCGCGTGTAGGGGTGCAGCGGCTGACCGTAGAGGTCGTCCGCATGGGCCTCCTCGGCGAGGGCACCGAGGTACATGACCCCGATCCGGTCGCTGATGTGCCGGACGACGGCGAGGTCGTGGGCGACGACGAGGTAGGTGAGACCGAACTCCTCCTGGAGGTCCTCGAGGAGGTTGACGACCTGCGCCTGCACCGAGACGTCGAGGGCCGAGACCGGCTCGTCGGCGACGATGAGCTTGGGGTTGACCGACAGCGCGCGGGCGATGCCGATGCGCTGGCGCTGGCCGCCCGAGAACTCGTGGGGGTACTTCGCCAGGGCCGCCTCGGGCAGGCCCACCGCGCCCAGCAGCTCGACGAGGCGGGGCCGGGCCTCCCTGGGGTTCTTGGCGAGGCCGTGCGCCTTCATCCCCTCGAAGAGCAGGGACTCGACCGACTGGCGCGGGTCGAGGCTCGACAGCGGGTCCTGGAAGACCATCTGGATGTCCTGGCGCTTCCTGCGCAGCTCCTCACCCTTGAGCGAGGCGATGTCGACGCCGTCGAAGGTCACCGTGCCGTCGGTCGGTGGCTCGAGGTTGAGGATCGCCCGCCCCAGCGTCGACTTGCCGCAGCCGGACTCGCCGACGAGCCCGTAGGTCTCGCCCCGCCGGATCTGCAGGTCGACGCCGTCGACGGCGTAGACGTGGCCGATGGTCTTGTCGAAGATGACGCCCCGCTTGATCGGGAAGTGGACCTTGACGCCCTTGGCGTCGACGAGGACGTCACTGCCGTCGTATGCCGGCCGCCCACCCTCCGTGGGCTGCGTCGCGTCGGTGGTCGTCTGGCTCATCGGGTGGCCTCCACGGGGTTGAAGCAGCGCAGGGCTCGCTGGTGGTGCTCCTCGAGCTCCGGCATCTGCCGGGTGCAGATGTCCACCTGGTTCGGGCACCGGGGGGCGAACGCGCAGGCGCTCGTCCACGGCAGGTTGTCCGAGACCGACCCGGGGATGGGGGTCAGGCGCTGACCGCGGGGGGCGTCGAGGCGGGGGATCGAGGCGAGCAGGCCGTGCGTGTAGGGGTGGCGCGGCTGCGCGAAGAGGTCGTGCCGGTCGCCGCGCTCGACGATCCGGCCGCCGTAGAGGACGTTGACCTCGTCGCAGAGACCGGCGACGACGCCGAGGTCGTGCGTGATCATGACGAGGGCCGTTCCCGACTCCTCGACGAGCTCCTTGAGCAGCGCGAGGATCTGGGCCTGGATCGTCACGTCGAGCGCGGTCGTCGGCTCGTCGGCGATGAGCAGCCGCGGCTGGCAGGCCAGTGCGATGGCGATGAGCGCGCGCTGGCGCATGCCGCCCGAGAGCTGGTGCGGGTAGTCCTTGAGCCGCCTGTCCGGGTCGGGGATGCCGACGCGGTCGAGCAGCTCGCGGGCCACGGGGGTGGCCGCCTTGCGCGACATGCCGCGGTGGCGCTCGAGCACCTCGGTGACCTGCAGGCCGATCGGGATGACTGGGTTGAGCGAGGACAGCGGGTCCTGGAAGACCATCGCGATGTCCTTGCCCCGCTTGTCCCGCATTTGATGGTCGGACAGTCCGAGGAGGTTGGTCCCCTCGTAGTCGACTGTGCCCGTGACCTTGTTGCCGCGCTGGGGGAGCAGGCCCATGATCGCGAGCGAGGTGACCGACTTGCCGCAGCCGGACTCGCCGACGAGGCCGACGGTCTGCCCGGGGTGGACGTCGAACGAGACGCCCTGCACGGCCTCGAAGGGCTCCTGGCCCTGGCGCTGGAACGTGACGCGCAGGTCGCGCACCCGCAGGAGCGGCTCGCTGCCGCCCTCGCGCCAGCGGCGGGCCTTGTCGCGGTCGGCGACGTTGGTCTGGTCGGTGGGGGTCGTGTCCGCGGTGGTGGTGGGGGTCATGCGCGGGTCACCTCCGGCTCTTGGGGTCGAGGGCCTCGCGCAGCGACTCGCCCATGAGGGTGAAGCCGAGCGCGACGACGATGATGCAGATCGCGGGGTAGAACGCGAGGTGCGGGTAGTCCTGGATGCTCCGCTGGGCCTCGCCCAGCATCTGGCCCCACTCCGGCTGACGGTCGTCGGAGTTGCCGAGGCCGAGGAACGAGAGACCGGCAGCGTCGATGATCGACGTCGCGAGGACGAGGGTCGACTGCACGATGACCGGCCCGAGCGAGTTCGGGAGCATGTGGCGGAAGACGATCGCTCCACGCCTGACGCCGAGCGCCCGTGCAGCGAGGACGTGGTCACTGCTGCGCTGGGCGAGCATCGACCCCCTCAGCAGCCGGGCGAAGATCGGCACCTGCACGGTCGCGATGGCGATGATGAGGGTCCACTGCGACGGCCGCGGCGCAAGGGCTGCGATCGAGACGGCGAGGAGGAGCGAGGGGATCGACAGCATGACGTCGACGATGCGCATGACGAGCGAGTCGACCCATCCGCCGAAGGCGCCGGCGAGGGTGCCGAGGGCGATGCCGCCGGTAAGGCCGAAGAGGGTCGCGAACACACCGACGATGAGGGTCTGCCGAGCGCCGACGAGCAGCCGGGACAGCAGGTCACGCCCGAACTCGTCCGAGCCCAGGGGGAAGCCGGGCATCGGCCCCGGGATGTTGCCCGGGCTGAGGTTCTCCTTGAGCTCCGGAAGCCGCTCGGCCGCATCGTGGGGTGCGATCCACGGTGCGATGAGCGCGAGGACGACGAAGACGAGGGTGATGGTCGCCCCGAGGAGGAACACGGGGTTGCGTCGCAGCCGCGCCCAGGCACTCGCGATGAGCGAGACGCCACCGGTGTCCTTGACCTTGCCGGCGTCGCCGACGTGGAGGTCCTTGACCGCGGTCGTGGCGCCGCCGCCGCGGGCGGCGGTCTGGGCCAGGGCGTCGATGCGGTCCTTCTTGGCGCTGGGGCGCGGGTCCATGGGGGAGGGGGTCATGGGGGTCACCTCGTCCGGACTCGGGGGTCGATCACGGCATACATGATGTCGACCAGCAGGTTGACGAGGACGTAGACGGCGGCCGCCGCGAGGATGATGACCTGCAGCACCGGGTAGTCACGGCGGCTGAAGGACAGGGCGAGGGCCTCGCCGATGCCGCCCCACGAGAAGACGGCCTCGGTGAGCACGGCGCCACCGAGGAGGGCGCCGATCTGGAGGCCGATCGTCGTCGTCACGGGCAGCATCGCGTTGCGCAGGATGTGGCGGCCCCGGATGATCCGGGCAGTGAGTCCCTTGGACTCGGCCGTGCGGATGTAGTCCTCGTCGAGCACGTCCAGCACGGCGGCGCGGGTGATCCTGAAGATCACGGCGAAGGGGATGCTCGCCAGAGCCACCGACGGGAGGACGAGGTGCTTGAGCGCGTCCCACGAGGCGTCGAACTCGCGCGTGAGGAGGCCGTCGAGGACGAAGAACCCGGTGACGCGGGTCGCGTCGAGGTCGCCGCTCTGGCGTCCCGACACGGGCAGCCAGCCGAGCTTGATCGCGAAGACGTACTTGAGCAGGAAGGCGAGGAAGAAGACGGGGATCGCGACGCCGACGAGGGAGGAGATCACCGACGCGTTGTCGAGGAAGCTCGCGCGCCTCCTCGCCGCGAAGTAGCCCAGCGGGATGGCGAGGACGATGGCGATGAGCATCGCGAAGAAGCTCAGCTCGATCGTCGCGGGGAAGCGCTGGAGGAAGATGTCCAGCGCGTCGGCGCCGGGAAGCACGCTCGTCGAGGGGCCGAAGTTGCCCTTGACGACGCGGCCGACGAACTTGCCGTACTGCACCCAGATGGGCTGGTCGAGGCCGAACTGCGCCTCCATGGCGGCCCGGGTGGCCGGCGTGGCCCGTTCACCGAGGATCGCCGAGACGGTCCCTCCGGGCAGGGAGCGCAGCCACAGGAACAACAACAACGACAACACGACCAGCACGCCGACCATCTGCACGAGCCGGCGGACGATGAACCTCAGCACGAGTTCCTCCTTGCATCATGGCGGTGGCCGCCCCGGCGATCCTTCGCCGGGACGGCCACCTCCGTCAACGGTTGCGAGCGGTCAGGCTCACTTGCCGCCGACGGTCACGCCACTGAACTCCTCCGCGGTGAGCGGCGAGGCGACGACACCCTCGACGCCCTCACCGACGACGAGCGCCGGCGGGGAGTGGCTGATCGCGAGCGCCGGGAGGTACTCCTCCTGGATCTGCTGGTTGATCTTCTCGTACATCGCGGTGCGCTCGGCCTCGTCGACGGTCGAGTCGGCCTTGGCCAGGTCCGCGGCGAGGGTCTTGCCGAACGCCTGCTTCGTGAGACCGAAGTTGTTGGCGTCGAGGCTGCCGAAGAACGTGCCGATGAAGTTGTGCGCCGAGTCGTAGTCACCCGTCCATCCGAGGAGGAACGCGTCGAACGCGTTGGCGTCGACACCGTCGAGGTAGCCACCGTTCCACGGCTTCGTGACCGTGTTGACCTTGATACCCGCGGCCTCGAGGTCACCCGCCATCGCCTGGTAGAGCTTCTGCGGGTTCGGCATGTAGGGACGCGTGACCTCTGACGGGTACGCGAACGTCAGGGTGAGGCCACCGGCCGCCTGGATGGCAGCCTTCGCGGCAGCGGGGTCGTAGGCCACGGCCTGGAGGTTCTTGTTGTAGCCGCTCACGGTGTCGGGCATCATCTGCGTCGCGACCTTGGCGCCCTCGGGGAGCTGCGTCTTGACGAGCTCCTCGCGGTTGATGGCCTGGTAGATCGCCTTGCGGACCTTGAGGTCGGTGAGCTTCGGGTTCTTGGTCGGGTTGAGACCGAGGTAGAACACGTTGAACGCCGGACGGATCTCGACCTTGTTGCCCGCGGACTCGAGGCCCTTCCAGTCGGCCGGGTTCGGCAGGTCGTAGCCGTTGATGCTCTTGGCCTCGAGCTCCTGGCGACGGGTGCTCTCGTCGGGGATGATCTTGAAGACGACCTTGGCGTTCTTGGCCTTCTCGCCCCAGTAGTCGTCGTTGCGGACGAGCGTGACCGTCTTGTTGGCCTCGTCGTACTTCTCGAGCTTGTAGGGGCCCGTGCCCACGCCGGCCTTGGAGTAGGCGGGGTAGGTGAAGCCCTCACCCTGGGCGACGACGTCGTTGGCCTTGCCCGCGTCCATCGCCTTCGGCGACTGCATGGACAGCGAGTCGAGCGAGAGGAACGTCGGGAAGCCCGAGGTCGGGCGGGTGACGGAGAGGACCACGGTCTTCTCGTCCTTGGCCTCGCAGCCCTTGTAGAGCGACTCGGCGGCCTTGGCCTTGAACGCGCCGAACGTGCCGGCCCAGTACTCGGCGGCGACCTGGCCGGCCGGGTTCTGGTCGAACATGCGCTCGAAGTTCTTGCACACCGCGTCGGCGTTGAACGGCTCGCCGTCGTGGAACTTCACGCCCTCGCGCAGCGTGAAGGTCCAGTTGGTGCCGGACGCGTCCGGCTCCCACTTCTCGGCCAGCTCGGGCTCGATCTCGGCGCTGCCGGCCTTGATGCCGACAAGACCCTCGAACATCTGGCGGGTCACGCGGAAGGTCTCGCCGTCGGTGGCGTAGAAGGGGTCCATCACCTTGGGGGCGCCGGCGGCGCCGAAGGTGAACGTGGACGAGCCGCCTCCGCTGGTGGAGCCCGAGTCCGACCCGGAGTCGTCACGGTCGGACTGGGCGCAGGCCGTGAGGGCCAGGGCTGCGGCCGTCAGCACGGCGAACGGCGTCGCCTTGCGCTTGAACGTCATCGATACCTCGCTTGGATGTGCGAACCTCTGGGGCCACGGTTGGCCACAAAGGGCTGGAACGACCATGCAGTCGGGCACGTGCGTCGTGCGTCTCTGCAGCGGACGGGTTGACCCTAGCGACATTCATCCGCCCCACAACCGCACACTGCATTTGTTTATCGGAGTGAGACCCGGATCCCGGAAGGAGTCGCGGCGTGCCCGTGGAGCAGCCGAACGACCTCGTCGAGGTGGTCGCCGCAGCGCTCGTCGACGATCTCGCCAGGCCGACGCGAATTCTCGCGGCGCGGCGGACCGAGCCGGCCGATCTCGCCGGTGGCTGGGAGCTGCCGGGCGGCAAGGTCGACCCCGGCGAGTCCGTCCTCGAGGCCCTGCACCGGGAGCTGCTCGAGGAGCTCGGCGTCGAGGTCGCCGTGGGCGAACGGGTCGACGGCCCACTGGAGCGTGGTCGCTGGCCGCTGGGCACGGCATACGCCATGACGGTCCACCTCGCCGAGGTGACCGCGGGCGTCCCGGAGCCGATCGAGGACCACGACGAGCTCCGTTGGCTCGAGGCGCACGACCTGTATGCCGTGCCGTGGCTCCCGGGGGACCTCCCGATCGTCGACGCTCTGGGGGAGCTGCTGGCGGAGTTCCGCCGTTTTCGTCCCTGAGCGAAATCCTGAGAGACTGGGCATCATGCCCATCACTACTCGCGACGACATCCGTAACGTCGCCATCGTCGCGCACGTCGACCACGGAAAGACCACGCTGGTCGACAAGATGCTCTGGGAGGCAGGCGCCTTCGCCGAACGAGCCACCGTCGAGACCACTGGCGAACGCGTCATGGACTCCGGTGACCTCGAGCGCGAGAAGGGCATCACCATCCTCGCGAAGAACACCGCGGTCCACTACGCCGGCAAGGCTGCGACGGACGCGGGTCTGGCCGACGGCCTGACGATCAACATCATCGACACCCCCGGGCACGCCGACTTCGGTGGCGAGGTCGAGCGCGGCCTGTCCATGGTCGACGGCGTCGTCCTCCTCGTCGACGCCTCCGAGGGCCCGCTGCCGCAGACGCGCTTCGTCCTGCGCAAGGCGCTCGCGGCCAAGATGCCGGTCATCCTCTGCATCAACAAGGTCGACCGCCCCGACTCGCGCATCCAGGAGGTCGTCGACGAGGTCTACGAGCTCTTCATCGACCTCGACGCCTCCGAGGACCAGATCGAGTTCCCCATCGTCTACGCGTCCGCCAAGAACGGCCGGGCCTCGCTGGAGCGCCCCGACGACGGCGGCCTCCCGGGCGGCGACGACCTCACCGCCCTCTTCGAGACGATCATCTCGACGATCCCGGCGCCGACCTACGACACCGAGGCGCCGCTCCAGGCCCACGTCACCAACCTCGACGCCTCCAACTTCCTCGGCCGCCTCGCGCTCCTGCGCGTCTTCAACGGCGAGATCAAGAAGGGCCAGCAGGTCGCCTGGTGCAAGCACGACGGCTCGATCGAGCGCGTCAAGATCACCGAGCTCCTCATGACCGAGGCCCTCGAGCGCAAGCCGCTCGAGGAGGGCAGGTCGGCGCGTCCCGGCGACATCATCGCCATCGCCGGCATCCCCGAGATCATGATCGGCGACACCATCGCCGACGCCGAGAACCCCGTGCCGCTGCCCGTCATCACCGTCGACGAGCCCGCGATCTCGATGACGATCGGCACCAACACGAGCCCGATGGTCGGCCGGGTCCGCGGCTCCAAGGTCACCGCCCGCATGGTCAAGGACCGCCTCGACAAGGAGCTCATCGGCAACGTGTCGCTGCGCATCCTGCCGACCGAGCGCCCCGACGCCTGGGAGGTCCAGGGCCGTGGCGAGCTCGCGCTCGCGATCCTCGTCGAGCAGATGCGTCGTGAGGGCTACGAGCTCACCGTCGGCAAGCCGCAGGTCGTCACCCGTCACGTGGACGGCAAGCTGCACGAGCCCGTCGAGCGCCTCACCATCGACACCCCCGACGAGTACCTCGGCGCCATCACCCAGCTCCTCGCCGCCCGCAAGGGCCGGATGGAGCAGATGACCAACCACGGCACCGGCTGGGTCCGCATGGAGTTCCTCGTCCCGTCGCGCGGACTCATCGGCTTCCGCACCGAGTTCCTCACCGAGACCCGTGGCGCCGGCATCGCGCACCACGTCTTCGAGGACTACGAGCCGTGGTTCGGCACGATCACGACCCGTACGTCGGGCTCCCTCGTCGCCGACCGCTCGGGGCCGGTCACGTCCTACGCCATGGTCAACCTCCAGGAGCGCGGCACGCTCTTCGTCGAGCCGTCGACCGAGGTCTACGAGGGCATGATCGTCGGCGAGAACTCCCGCGCCGACGACATGGACGTCAACATCACCAAGGAGAAGAAGCTCACCAACGTGCGCGCCTCCTCGGCAGACAACTTCGAGAAGGTCGTCCCGCCGCGCCGGCTCAGCCTCGAGCAGTCGCTCGAGTTCTGCCGCGAGGACGAGTGCGTCGAGGTGACCCCCGAGGCGGTCCGCATCCGCAAGGTCGAGCTCGACCAGACCGTGCGCGGCCGGACGGCCTCGCGGGCCCGCAAGAACTGAGGCGCTTCGCCCGCGCCGCACCGCACCGAGGAAGCACCCCGCACGTGAACACCCGAAGCAGCCGGCACCAGTCTCGACGCCAGCCCAGCCACCGCGTCTGGGCGATGCTGGCTGCGCTCGTGGTGCTGCTCGTCTCGGGCATGGCGGGGTGCAGCCTCATCGGCGGCGACGGCGACGCTGCCGAGACCCCGCAGGTGGCGGCCCGGGACCGGGTCGACGAGCGTGGTGGCACCCTCAAGGCGCTCTCGCTCGGACCCGTCCTCAGCTGGGACCCACAGCGGATCAGCGCCCGGGACGATGCCGCCTTCGCCGGGCGGATCTTCCTGCGCACGCTCACGGCCTACCAGCCGAGCACGGACCCGCGGAACCAGTCGCGGCTCGTCGGCGACCTCGCGACGGACACGGGCACACCCAACAAGGAGCTCACCTCCTGGTCGTTCACCCTGCGCGACGGCATCGCGTGGGAGGACGGCTCGCCGGTGACGTGCGAGGACGTCAAGTACGGCATCTCCCGCACCTTCGCGACCACGGTCATCACCGGCGGCTCCACCGACGCCCTCGCGGTCCTCGCCGTGCCGAAGCAGCCCAATGGCGCCTCGATCTACGGCGGTCCCTACGCGACGGGACCCGCGGCGGCGGCCGGCGCCGCGGCATACGACAAGGCCGTGGCCTGCCGGGGCGCGACGATCACGTTCACGCTGAGCGCGCCGGTGGGTGACTTCAACGAGATGGTCAGCCAGCCGGCGTTCGCACCCGTGAAGAAGTCGGCGGACAAGGGCAAGGACGGCACCTACGTCGCCTTCTCGAGCGGTCCCTACAAGCTCGCCGCCCCGTGGAGGGCGTCCACCGGTGGGTCGTGGGAGCGCAACCCCCACTGGAAGGCGTCGACCGACGAGGTCCGCCGGGCCTACCCGGACCGGATCGAGCACCAGGAGGGCATCGAGACCCAGACGGTGGCGCAGCAGATCATGGCCGACGGCGACGGCGCCAGGAACGCGGTGTCGCTCGGTCCGGCGCCTCAGGCCATCCAGCAGCACATCGTCTCGGTCGACGCCCTCACCGAGCGGTCGGTGACCGCCGGCACCGGGCTCGTCGACTACCTCGTCCCCAACGTCAAGAGCCAGGTCTTCGCCAAGCCCGAGGCGCGCCAGGCCCTCGCCGTCGCCACGAACCGCCAGGCCTACGTCACCGCCCTCGGCGGCGCGACGACCGGCCGGCCCACGACGACGCTCATCCCCGAGTCGCTGCCGGCACACCATCAGGAGGACCCGATCGCCGCCGGTCCACGCGGTGACGCCGACCGCGCCAAGGTCCTCCTCGGCAAGGCCGGGCTCACGCTGCCCGTGCCGCTGCGGGTCGTCTACCGCTCCAGCCCGGTCGCCGACAAGGCGATGGCCGCGCTCGTCGCGGGGTGGACCGAGGCCGGGTTCGCGCCGACCCTCACGCCGCTGAAGGACGACTACTTCGCCACGATCGGTGCGCCCGCCGCCGCGTCGAGCTACGACGTGTTCTGGTCGAACTGGTCGCCGGCCTGGGCCTCGGCGAGCACGATCCTGCCTGCGCTCTTCGACAGCTCGATCAACCTCACCCCGGCCGGTCCCGGTCGTGACTACGGCTCCTTCGCCGACGCGACGGTCAACGCCGAGATCCAGAACATCGGCAGGATCGGCGACCGAGCCAAGCGGGAGCAGGCGTGGGCCGCCCTCGACGCCACGCTGCAGGGTCAGGGTGCCTACATCGGCCTGGCCGAGCGCCGGGCGCTCTACATCGCGGGCAGCGACGTCCGCAACCTCTCGGCCAACGAGGTCATCGGTGGCGTCGTCGAGCTCGCGGACATCGCGGTCAGACAGTGAGACGCCTGCTGTTCGTGCACGCCCACCCCGACGACGAGACGTTGGCGACGGGCGTGGCGATCCTGCACCACGTCGAGCGCGGCGACGACGTCCACGTCCTCACGTGCACCCTCGGCGAGGAGGGCGAGGTCATCCCGGCCGGGCTGGCCCACCTCGAGGGCGCCGACGGTGACCCCCTCGCCGAGCACCGGCGGGGTGAGCTGGCCGGCGCGACCTCGACCCTCGGGGTCGCCTCCCACCTGCTGGGCGCCGACGACCCGGGCGGGCAGCCGGCATACCGGGACTCCGGGATGGTGGGGTCGGCGGCCTTCGGGCACGCTCGCGCCTTCGCGAGTGCCGACCTCGACGAGGTCGCGACGCTCGTCCGCGCGACGGTGGAGGGCATCGCTCCGGACGTCGTCGTGACCTACGACGCGCAGGGCGGTTACGGCCACCCCGACCACATCCGGGTGCACGACGCCGTGCGCACCGCCATGGCCCAGATGCCCTCTGCTCCACCGCTCTTCGTCACCCTGACCCCGCGGTCGTGGGCCGTCGAGGACCGCGCGTGGCTCGCCTCCCATCTGCCCTCCGGGACCGGGTATGCCGTCCCCTCGCCGAGCGATCCCTACCCGCCGTCGGTCGTCGACGACGACCTCGTGACGCACGCCGTCGTCGATCCCACGGTCGTCGAGCGGCAGCAGGAGGCGCTGCGCTCGCACGAGACGCAGGTCGTCGTCGGCGAGGGCTGGTTCGCCCTCTCCAACGACGTCGCCTCACGCCTGCCCGGGCGCGAGGGCTATGCCCTGCTCGACCCCGCGACGGGCGCGCTCGCGCCGTCCGCGGGCGCTGGGGACCGTCGTCCGGGACTGCTCGGGGCCGGCGCGTGACGGCAGCGGGGGAGCAGGGCGCCGTGGAGGTCGACACCGACGCCTACCGGCACGTCATCGGACGCCTCGCCAAGGGGGTCGCCGTCGTGACGACGACGGCCTCCGGTCACCACCACGCCATCACCGTGGACTCGGTCACGAGCGTCTCGCTCGACCCGGTTCTGCTCCTCGTCTGCGTCGAGACCGACGCACGCTTCCACGACGCGGTCCTCGAGCGCGGGGAGTTCGGCGTCAGCGTGCTCGCCGCGTCGCAGCGGGCCGCCGCGGTGTGGTTCTCGACGCCGGGACGGCCCCTCCCGGGCCAGATGGACCGCACCCCGCACACCCTCACCGCGTCGGGGATCCCCCTGCTCGACGGGGCCCTGTCGACCCTCGAGTGCGTCGTGCGAGACGTGCACCCGGCGGGCGACCACAGCATCATCGTGGGGGAGGTGCGTGCCGCTCGCCTGTCGGGTGATCCCACGCCCGCCCTCGTACACTTCCGCGGACAGTACTCAGCGCTTCCGTGACGCCACCTGCACACGACACCCATCGAGGACACGACGCATGACCAGCGATTTCGACCCGAACCCGAGCCCGGCACGACGCAGGCGCGTCGCCGTCGCCTCGATCGTCGGTGCCCTCGCGCTGCTCGTCGTGGGCTACGTCGGCGCCGCGGCGTGGGCCAGTGGACGGGTGCCCAGCGACACCACCGTGGGCGGGGTCCAGATCGGCGGTCTCGGCCCGGCGGCGGCGCGTGACGCGCTGGCCAAGGGCGTCGAGAAGCGGTCGGCCGCCCCGATCGAGCTCACCGCCGGCGACAAGAAGGCCTCGATCGACCCCAAGGAGGCCGGACTCGAGGTCGACCTCGACGAGTCGGTCGCCGAGCTCACCGGCTTCAGCCTCAATCCGGTCAAGGTCATCGGGCACCTCACGGGCGGCGTCGAGCGCAGCCTCACCACGAAGGTCGACGAGGACAGGCTCACGGCGGCCGTCGAGAAGGCAGCGGGCGAGCTCGAGGTCGCACCCAAGGACGGCTCGATCTCCGTCGCCGGCGGCAAGGTCGCCGTCGTCGAGCCCGTGAAGGGCCAGAAGGTCGAGGTCGAGCCGACGGTGGACACCATCGCCTCCGCGTGGCCCCGGTCCGCACCCATCGTCGCCCCCGTCGAGGAGTCCTCGCCCAAGGTGACCGCCGAGGAGCTCCAGCGGGTGAGGACCGAGTTCGCCGACAAGGCGATGTCGGCCCCGATCGCCGTCAAGGCCGGCGACAAGACCTTCGAGCTGCCGCCGGCCGCTCTCGCCCCGGCCATCAGCTTCCCCGCCGACGCCGAGGGCAAGATCACCCCCAAGTTCGACGACAAGCTCGTCATCGACGCCGTCACCAAGGCTGCTGAGAAGGCCAGGGCCACGGTCGACGCCAAGGACGCGACCGTCGTCTTCAGGGACGGCCAGCCCACCGTCGTCCCGTCGCGCACCGGGGTGGCCCTCGACGCCACCAAGATCGTCGCGCCGGTCACCGCTGCGCTCACGTCGGAGGACCGCGCCGCGATCCTGCCGGTCACCGTGGCCCAGCCGAAGTTCACGACAGAGAAGGCGCGGGCGACCCTGCCCAAGGGCCAGATCTCGACCTTCACGACGTACTTCAACGCCAACGGCGGTGGTCGCGTGACGAACATCCGCATCGCGGCCCGCACGCTCAACGGCACCTACGTGCCCCCGGGCGGCACGTTCAGCCTCAACGACGTCCTCGGCCGCCGCACGCCGGACAAGGGCTACGTCAAGGGCGGCGTCATCTCCGAGGGCCGGCTCAGCGAGAACTACGGTGGCGGCATCTCGCAGGTCTCGACGACCCTCTTCAACGCCGCGTTCTTCGCCGGGGTCGAGTTCAAGCAGTACATGGCGCACGGCTTCTACATCTCGCGCTACCCCGAGGGCCGCGAGGCGACGATCTCCTACCCCTACCCGGACAACCGGTGGGTCAACACCACCGACGGCGGCATCTACATCCGGGCCAGCTCGACCGGCGGCCAGGTGACCGTGTCGTTCTACGGCACGAAGAAGTGGGACGTCTCGTCCAACAAGAGCCCCCGGCGCAACATCGTCCAGCCCAAGAAGATCACCGACCCGTCGCCGGAGTGCATCACCCAGGCACCGACGCCCGGCTTCGACGTCACGGTGACCCGCATCTTCAAGCAGGGCGGCAGGACCGTGCGGACCCAGGCCTTCAACACCCACTACAACCCCGAGGACGACGTCACCTGCACCCATCCCGACGCGAAGTAGTCGTCGGTCAGCCCCGAGGTGCCGTGAGGTAGACGTAGCTCGAGTGCCGCTCGAACCCGAGGTGCTCGTAGAGGCGGATGGCCGTCGCGTTGTCGGCCTCCACCTGCAGGTGGACGAGCCGTATGCCGTCCGCCTCCGCTCGCGCCGCGAGCGCGCGGGTGAGCCGGGTCGCCAGCCCGCGCCCACGCATGGCCGGGTCGGTCCACACGGCCGCGAGCCCGGCCCACCCGCCGGCGAACGCGAGGCGGCCGATGGCCACAGGCCGGGGGTCGCGCGAGCCCGGGGTGTCGAGGCCGAGCCGCTGGGCGAGCCCACCACCCGTGGCGATGCTCGCGAAGAGCTGGCCGGGGCTGCCCGTGAGCACGCGCGCGGCCACCTCGCGTTCGAGGGGCCGGCTCAGGGAGTAGGCGGCGAGCCAGGAGTCGTCGAGGTCGCTGGTGATGCGCACCCCTGGGGCGTCGGTCGCGGGGGCGTCGGTGCCGCCACCGGCCACGGTCTGCGTCGCCGCCGTGAGGTTGAGCGTGCGGTCGCCGGCGGTCCAGCCGCGGCCGAGCAGCTCGGCGCCGAGCGGGTCGTCGCCGGGTGCGAACCCGACCGGCCCGGGGAGGGACACCTTCGCGGGGAGGCCGCGGGCGGCATACCACTGCTCGACGCGGTCGACCGCCTCCGAGAGGGGGAGCCCGGGGGTGCCCACGGGCAGGACGGAGTTGCCGCGCTGGGTGAAGCCGCTCGAGGCGCGCAGCTCCCAGTCGCCGAGGTGCTCGCGCTCGACGGCGCCCCACGCGGGACCCATGACGCGCTGGAGGTCGTCGACGGAGATCGCCAGGTGCGCGGCGCGACGGCTGGGTCGGGGTGGGACCTCCTTGGCCGCGACGATCCGGTCGCGGGGGATGGTGACCTCGCCGTGGCGCGTCTGGACGACGACCTCGGTGTCGGTGCGGGAGACCAGCGTGCCCACGGCATCGGTCATCGACGGGCCGTCGTGGGGCGCTTCGCGACGTGGGTCCAGTCGCGATCTGACGACGACGCGGGCGCCGATGCGGACGGCGTCGAGAGGGGCGGGCACGACCGGCATACTATGGCCGCATGACGTACGTGATCGCGCAGCCTTGTGTCGACCTCAAGGACAAGGCCTGCATCGAGGAATGCCCTGTCGACTGCATCTACGAGGGTGAGCGGTCGCTCTACATCCACCCAGACGAGTGCGTCGACTGCGGTGCGTGCGAGCCGGTGTGCCCCGTGGAGGCGATCTACTACGAGGACGACACCCCCGAGCAGTGGGCCGACTACTACAAGGCCAACGTCGAGTTCTTCGACGACCTCGGCAGCCCCGGCGGCGCGGCGAAGATGGGGCTCATCCCCAAGGACCACCCGCTGATCGCGGCCCTGCCGCCGCAGGAACATGACGAGTGACCTTCTCGCTTCCTGACTTTCCCTGGGACTCGCTCGCTCCGGTCAAGGAGCGGGCGAGTTCTGTTGCCACGGACGACGGGCTGGGGCTCGTCGACCTCTCCGTCGGCACGCCGGTCGACCCGACGCCGGAGGTCGTGCAGGAGGCGCTGCGCTCGGCGTCGGACGCGCCCGGCTACCCGCAGACGTGGGGGACGCCCGCGCTGCGCGAGGCGGTGGCGACGTGGTTCGCCGCGCGCCGCGGCGTCCCGGACGTCGACCCCGACGGCGTGCTCCCGACCGTCGGCAGCAAGGAGCTCGTCGCCTGGCTGCCGACGCTGCTCGGTCTCGGGGCGGGTGACGTCGTCGGCTTCCCGTCCGCGGCCTACCCGACCTACGACGTCGGTGCCCGGCTCGCGGGCGCGACGCCGAAGGTCGTCGACGGGCTTGCGGCACTTGGTCCGCTGACGCCTTCGACCACGCCAAAACTGCTGTGGCTCAACAGTCCTGGCAACCCCACCGGTCAGGTCCTCGGGGTCGAGCACCTCGCCAAGGTCGTGGCCTGGGCGCGTCGTCACGGTGTCGTCGTGGCGAGCGATGAGTGCTATGCCGAGCTCGACTGGCGCACCGACCGCGGGGCGGGAGAGCCTCCGACGACCCCCTCGATCCTCGACCCGCGGGTCTCCGGCGACTCGCACGAGGGCCTGCTCTGCGTCTACTCGCTGTCCAAGCAGTCCAACCTCGCGGGCTACCGCGCCGCCTTCGTCGCCGGCGACCCGGCCCTCGTGGGGCGGCTGCTCGAGGTCCGCAAGCACGCGGGGATGATCGTGCCGTGGCCGGTCCAGGTCGCCCTCACCGCTGCGGTCGGCGACGCTGGGCACGTCGAGGCGCAGAAGGCGGTCTACGCCGCGAGGCGCGCGACCCTCCTCGAGGGGGTGCGTGCGTTCGGGCTCGAGGTGACCCACAGCGACGCCGGACTCTACCTCTGGGCGACCGCCGGGGAGGACGCCTGGACGACGTTGGGCCGGCTCGCCGAGCGTGGCCTCCTGGCCGCCCCCGGCACCTTCTACGGCCGGGCCGGCCAGCAGCACGTGCGCATCGCGCTCACCGCCTCCGACGAGCGGATCGCCGCGGCCGCAGCCCGGCTCGGCGGCGGGTCCTGACTCTCTCTCGCCCCCCGGCAGTGCGTGGCCCCGCAGACCGGGTGGACCGTGCTTTTCGTCGTCGCGGACCTCTGAGGTAGCGTCACTGGAGCGCGAGCGGCGCCCACTGCGAGCTCGCCCGAGACGTGAGGAACCGAATACACGATGAGCACCGACGCAGCGGCCGGCGCGACCTTCAAGGTGCGCGAGACCGAACTCAGCTTCCCCCTCGTCAAGGCATCCGAGGGCAACAACGGCTACGACATCTCGAAGCTCCTCAAGGAGACCGGCGACGTCACCCTCGACATCGGGTTCGTCAACACGGCGTCGTGCAACAGCGCCATCACCTACATCGACGGTGACGCGGGCATCCTGCGCTACCGCGGCTACCCGATCGAGCAGCTCGCCGAGAAGTCGAGCTTCCTCGAGGTCTCCTACCTCCTCATCTACGGCGAGCTCCCGAGCCAGTCCGAGCTTGACGCCTTCACCGAGCGGGTGCGCCAGCACACGATGCTCCACGAGGACCTCAAGGCCTTCTTCAACGGCTTCCCGCGCGACGCGCACCCGATGCCGGTCCTGTCGTCGGCCGTCTCCGCGCTCGGCACCTTCTACCAGGACAGCCTCGACCCGTTCGACAAGGAGCACGTCGAGATCTCGACGATCCGCCTCCTCGCCAAGCTCCCGACGATCGCGGCCTACGCCTACAAGAAGAGCATCGGCCAGCCGTTCCTCTACCCGGACAACCGCCTGTCGCTCCAGGAGAACTTCCTCCGGATGACCTTCGGCGTCCCGGCGACGGACTACGACATCGACCCCGACATGGTCAAGGCGCTCGACCAGCTGCTCATCCTCCACGCCGACCACGAGCAGAACTGCTCGACGTCGACCGTGCGGCTCGTCGGCTCGGCCCACGCCAACCTCTTCAACTCGGTCTCCGCGGGCATCCACGCGCTGTCCGGGCCGCTGCACGGTGGCGCCAACTCGGCCGTGCTCGAGATGCTCGACGGCATCCTCCAGAGCGGCGGCGACGTCGACACCTTCGTCAAGAAGGTGAAGAACAAGGAGGACGGGGTCAAGCTCATGGGCTTCGGCCACCGCGTCTACAAGAACTACGACCCCCGCGCGGCGATCATCAAGAAGACGACCGACACCATCCTCAACAAGGACGGCGTGGGCGACCCGCTCCTCGACATCGCGCTCCAGCTCGAGCAGCGCGCCCTCGAGGACGACTACTTCATCGAGCGCAAGCTCTACCCGAACGTCGACTTCTACACCGGCCTCATCTACAAGGCGATGGGCTTCCCGACCAAGATGTTCACCGTCCTCTTCGCCCTCGGCCGCCTCCCCGGCTGGATCGCCCAATGGCGCGAGATGATCGAGGACCCGGACACCAAGATCGGCCGCCCGCGCCAGATCTACACCGGCGAGACCGAGCGCGACTACACGGCGATCTCGAGCCGCTGACGCGAGCCGGCTCCACGGCATACGGAAGAGCCCCGACCTGCACGACGCAGGTCGGGGCTCTTCTGTCGTATGCCGTCCGCTCAGCTCCCGTCGCGGCCGGTCTCCTCCTGGAGCCGGTCGATCTGCTCCGAGGCCTGCGCCTTGGTGAGGTCGGCGGGGAGCTCCTCCCCGGCCTCGCGGGCGAGGGTGTCGAGGTAGCTGCGCTGGGCGCCGGTCATCGGCTCCTCGCCGGTGACCCATTCGCTCGGGTCCTTCTCGGTCGTCGTGGGGCGCGGCCCGCCGAGGACCTCGCCGCCTTCGCGAGCCTGGTCGCCGCCCTCGGTAGAGGTCGTCGCGGTGTCGTCGGTGCCGTCGTTCGAAAACGTGTTCGATGTCATGTCTCGACCGTACCCCGATGCCGCGCCTGATGACGGGGTCGGTGCGGGCCCGTTTCGGCAGCCGGCCTCAGGTGAGGTGGAGCCGGACCTCCTGGGATCCGACGGGGGTCTCGGCCGACTGCCACTCCCACGCCGACGAGTCGCGGCTGCGGGTCCACTGCCGGTCGCCGATCGTCACGCCGGTGATCCCGGTGTCGACCGCCTTGGCCACGGCCCACGAGGCGACCGACCACGCGAGCTGCTCGCTGGGCGCCTGCACCGAGAGGGTTCCGTCGACGGCCTTGGTGGTGAGGGCGTACTCCGCGTCGAGGAGCCGGCCGACGAGCGCGACGTCGGCCTCGCCCTCGGGGTCGTCGAGGCGGCAGCCGACGCCGCGGGGGGAGTGGCCGGCGAGGCTCGACGCCAGGATGCGGCCCTCCTGCTCGTGGTCGGCGTAGGCCTCGGGATAGGCGCTGCGCTGCACCTTCTGCGCGACCACGGTGATCGTCCCGGTCTCCCAGCCGTCGACCTTGACGAGCGCGTCGTAGAACTTGTTGGTCGAGTACTCCGGGTCGAGGATCTGCTCTACCGTGCCCCAGCCCTGCGACGGCCGCTGCTGGAAGAGGCCGACCGAGTCGCGGTCGCCGTAGCGGATGTTGCGCAGCTTCGACTCCTGGATTGCAGTGGCGAGGGCGATGGTCGCGGCCCGGGCGGGCAGGCCGCGGCGCAGAGCGATGGCCGTGATCGTCGCGGCGTTGCTCATCTGCTCGGGGTCGAAGTCGACCGAGGACCCGGCGGCCGAGGCCTGGCAGCGCGGCCCGAGAACGCTCTGGAAGAGGGTGCGGCCGCCGAACCACGCGCCGAGCCCGGCGACGAGGACGACGGTGAGCACGAGTCCGCGCGCGACCCAGCTGCCGGGTCCGCGGCGCGGACGCTCCTCGGCCAGCGCGAAGCCGTTGCGGGACCGGGGCATCAGTCGTTGGCGTGCAGGACGGAGTTGAGCACGATTCCGTGGCCGTCCCGCGGACGCGCCTCGACGGTGCCCGTCACCGAGTTGCGGAGGAAGAGCAGGTTCGACTGACCCGAGAGCTCGCTCGCCCTGGTGACGGTGCCGTCGGGGAGAGTGACCTTGGTGCCGGCGGTGACGTAGAGGCCGGCCTCGACGACGCAGTCGTCACCGAGGGCGATGCCCAGCCCCGACTCGGCCCCGAGCAGGCAGCGCTCGCCGATCGAGACGCGCTCGGTGCCGCCACCGGAGAGGGTGCCCATCGTCGAGGCCCCGCCACCGATGTCGGAGCCGTCGCCGACGACGACACCCTGCGAGATGCGTCCCTCGACCATCGAGCTGCCGAGGGTGCCGGCGTTGAAGTTGACGAAACCCTCGTGCATGACGGTGGTGCCGCTCGCGAGATGGGCGCCGAGGCGCACGCGGTCGGCGTCGGCGATGCGCACGCCGGAGGGCACGACGTAGTCGGTCATCCGCGGGAACTTGTCGATGCCGAAGACCTGGACCGGCCCGCGGGCGAGCAGGGCCAGACGGGTCGACTCGAAGCCCTCGACGGCGCACGGCCCGTGGTTGGTCCACACGACGTTGGTGAGCGCGCCGAAGAGCCCGTCGAGCGAGACCGAGTTGGGGGCGACGAGGCGGTGGGAGAGCAGGTGCAGGCGCAGCCACGCGTCGGCAGTGTCGGCAGGAGCCGCGTCGAGGTCGACCTCGACGAGCCGGACCTCACGGGTGACGCCACGGTCAGGGTCGGCGACGGCGAGCGCGGACAGCCCCCGGGGCTCCTCGGCACCCGAGCCCGCACCCAGCGCCGGGGCGGGGAACCACACGTCGAGGACGGTGTCGCCGTGGAGGGTGAGCAGGCCGTAGCCGTGTGCCGCGCGCGAAGTCATGCGGGCAAGACTAGATGCCGCACCTGCACGCCGATGCGCCCCTCGCCCGTGCAACGACACCTCGCAGGTCAGGGCGTCGCGGCATCCACCGGAACGGCCCGGGGCCACCGTCGATAGGGTCGGGCACATGCCGCTCGATCTCACTGCCGACGTCGTCACCCTCACCGCCGCGCTCTGCGACATCGAGTCGGTGAGTCGGGACGAGGCCGCCATCGCGGACGCGATCGAGGACGCCCTCAGGCCGCTCGAGCACCTCACGGTGAAGCGCATCGGCAACACCGTCGTCGCGCGCACCGAGCAGGGGCACGGCGAGCGGGTCGTCCTCGCCGGGCACATCGACACCGTGCCGCTCACCGACCCTCCGAACGTCCCCGTGCGACGGCTTCCCGGCGGTGACGGTGAGGGCGAGGTGCTCTGGGGTCGCGGGACGGTCGACATGAAGGGCGGCGTCGCGGTCCAGCTGCGGCTCGCCGCCACGGTGCCCGCCCCGAGCCGGGACGTCACCTTCGTCTTCTACGAGGGTGAGGAGATCGAGAGCGAGTTCAACGGGCTGCTGCACGTGCAGGAGCGGGCCCCCGAGCTCATCGAGGACGCCGACTTCGCCGTGCTGCTCGAGCCGACCGGAGCCATCGTCGAGGGCGGGTGCAAGGGCACCATGCGCATCGACATCACGACCAAGGGTGCCGCGGCGCACTCGGCCCGGCCGTGGAACGGGCACAACGCGATCCACGACGCGGCGGACATCCTCAGCCGGCTCACGGCATACGAGCCGCGGACGGTGACGGTCGACGGGCTGGAGTACCGCGAGGCACTCAACGCGGTGAGCATCACCGGAGGCATCGCCGGCAACGTCATCCCCGACCGGTGCACCGTGTCGGTCAACTACCGCTATGCGCCGGACCTCACCGAGGACGACGCCGTCGCGCACATGCACGAGGTCTTCGACGGGCTCTCGTTCGCGGTCACCGACAACGCCGGGGGAGCTCGCCCGGGTCTCGACCTGCCCGCCGCCAAGGCCTTCGTCGAGGCGCTCGGTGTCGACGTCATCGCCAAGCAGGGGTGGACCGACGTGGCGCGCTTCCAGGCGATGGGCGTGCCGGCCGTGAACTTCGGCCCCGGCGACCCCAACCTCGCCCACCACGACGAGGAGCGCTGCCCCGTCGACCAGCTCGTCGCGGCGGAGGCCGCAATGCTCAGGTGGCTCGCCTAGGTTGGTCCCGTGACTGACGCGACCGACGCACAGGAGCCCTGGGACGCCACGCAGGACTACGTCAAGGGGCCGGTCGTCATGCGCCGGTCCAAGGTCCCGCACGAGACGACCGACCAGCGGCTGCTCGACAGCCGTGGCTCGGCCGACTGGGTGCACACGGATCCGTGGCGTGTCATGAGGATCCAGTCCGAGTTCGTCGAAGGCTTCGGCGCGCTTGCCGAGCTCGGTCCGGCGGTGAGCGTCTTCGGTTCGGCGCGCACCCGACCGGACGACCCGGTCTACGCCCTCGGTGAGCGCCTCGGCGCCGGGCTCGTCGCCGCCGGCTACGCCGTCGTCACCGGCGGTGGCCCGGGTGCGATGGAGGCCGCCAACAAGGGCGCGTGCGAGGCCGGGGGCACCTCGGTCGGGCTCGGCATCGAGCTGCCCTTCGAGACCGGGCTCAACGAGTACGTCGACCTCGGCGTGAACTTCCGCTACTTCTTCGCGCGCAAGACGATGTTCGTCAAGTACGCCCAGGGCTTCGTCGTCCTGCCCGGTGGCTTCGGGACCCTCGACGAGGTCTTCGAGGCGATCACGCTCGTGCAGACCCAGAAGGTCACGTCGTTCCCGATCGTCCTGCTGGGGTCGAGCTACTGGCAGGGGCTGCTCGACTGGCTGCGCGGCTCGGCGCTGGCCACCGGCACGATCAACGCCGAGGACCTCGAGCTCGTCTCGCTCACCGACGACGTCGACGAGGCCATCTCGCTCATCGTCGAGTCCGACCGCGCCCTCGCGCGCGACGAGCCCGAGGGGACCGGCACCCACGCCGAGTGATCGGTCCGGGTCGCCGCCGGGGTGGCGCGCCCGCCACGACGTCGGGCGCGGCTCGTCGGATGTCCGGGCCGCCCACACAGCGCGTGGCACCCGGCGCGCTCGGTTCCTCCGCTGTCCTCGTCACGCCTAGGATCGGCGACGTGGAATGGGTCGCCCTCGCACTGCTCACCGCCGCCGTCGTCGCGGGCACGGTGCTCATCGCCACGGGCAGGGTCGAACCGGACCTCCTCAGCGAGCCGACGAGCACGCGACCGCCGCTGGGGCTTCCCGACGAGCCCGGCAGCGAGGACGTCGACCGGCTCCGGCTCGGCACCTCGGTCTACGGCTACGCCGTCGACGACGTTGACACGGCTCTCGAGGCCCGGCGCGCCCGTCTCGCCGAGCAGGAGCGCGAGCTCGCCGACCGGCGGCAGGAGCGCCCCGAGGACGAGCGCGAGGATGCTGACGAGCGCGAGCATGAGGAGCAGGACGGTCATGTTCACCCTCACGCGTGAGAGCGCCCTGCCCGCCGACGAGCTGTGGGCTCGTGTCGCCGCCCTCGCGGACCACGCGACGACCGTGCCGCTGACGACGACCCTCGCCGACCCGGGTGAGCCGGGGCGCGGCTGGCGCTTCACCGTGCGCACCGCGATCGGCCCCGTCCACCTCGACGACCCGATGGTCGTCGAGGAGTGGGAGGCGCCGCGGCGCTGGCGGATCCGCAAGACCGGCACCCTCCAGGGGTGGGCCGAGGCGGTCGTCTCCCCGTATGCCCGTGGCTCCCGACTTGCGTGGACCGAGGAGCTCTGGCTCGACGGTGTCCCCGGTCTGCGAGCGGCGACGCGGCCGCTCGGTGACGTCTTCGGACGGGTGATCTTCGGCCGGGTCGTGGACCGCCTCGTCTCGGACGACCCCGTCGGGGGCGAGCCGTGATCTGGGCGCTCCTGCTGAGCCTGCCCGTCCTCGCCTGTGCCGCAGTGCTCGCCGCCGTCCTCGCACGCCGGGAGCCACCTGTCCGGACGGCCGACGGTGAGACGCTGCGGCTGCAGCTCGTCGGCTACCCGGTGGGCCGGGTCGACGAGGCGCTCGCCCGGCTCGACGCCCAGATCGCCGCCAACGACGTGCGGCTGCGCGGCGAGTCCGAGGCGCCCACGGCACCGGACGAGGACGCTGCGGCTCCCGCAGCCGCTGCGGCGCTCGCCCTCGCAGCCGCCCCGGTGGGGGAGCGGACCACGAGTGTGGCCCCGAGCGGCGAGGACGCCACGACGTCAGGCGACCCGGCCGAGAAGCCGGCCACGGCGACCGCGGACGCAGCAGGCGAGGACCACACGCCACGCATCGACTGGGCGGTGGCCGACCTCGTCGTCGTCGCGGCCTACGTCGGCACCGCCCTGCACGTCCTGTCCAACCTCGTCGGCAAGGTCTCGTCCGGCTACCTCTCGCAGGGCGTCCAAGACCACCAGGCGTTCGAGTGGTACTTCGGGGCCTCGGCGCACAATGTCGCCACTCTCTCGAACCCCCTCTTCAGCGACCGGCAGAACTTTCCCGACGGCGTCAACCTCATGGCCAACGCCGCCGTCACCGGTCTCGGCGTGCCGCTGGCCCCGGTCACCCTCCTGCTCGGCGCCCACGTGACGTTCTTCCTCGTCGAGCTGCTCGGCCTCGCCGGCACCGCGGCCGCCTGGTACTGGTTCCTGCGGCGCCGCGGCCTCGTCCGGCCCGCCGCCGCCGTCGGCGGCTGGGTCACCGGCTTCGCCCCGGCGATGGTCTCGCACGCCAACGGCCACCCGAACTTCGTCTCGCTCTTCCTCCTCCCGGTCATCCTCGACCGCGTCCTGCTCCTCGGGCAGCGCGACCGGAAGGTGCGCGACGGCGTCGTGCTCGGCCTGCTCGTCACGTGGCAGATCTTCATCGGCGAGGAGCCGCTGCTGCTCATGGCCATCGGCGTGCTCGTCGTCGGGCTCGTCCTGCTCGCCCACCGGCGGCTCGCGGTCGCGCGGATGGCTCCGGGTGTGGCGATCGGGGCGGCCGTCTCGCTCGCCCTCGTCGCGCTCCCGCTGTGGTGGCAGTTCGCGGGGCGACAGAGCTACACCTCGATCTACCACCCGCCCGGCGGCAACGACCTCGCCGCGCTCTGGGGCCGGGCCACCCGCACCATCGGCACGGACCCGTGGGCGTCGGCGGCGCTGTCGATGAACCGCACCGAGGAGAACGCGTTCTTCGGCATCCCCCTGTGGTTGCTGGCGGGAGTCATCGTCGTCGTGCTCGCGCGCCGACCGATCGTGCAGGCGCTCGGCGTCCTCGCCGTGGTCGCCTGCTGGCTCTCGCTGGGAGAGGAGGTGGTCCTGCGCGGCCAGCCGACCGGCATACCGGCGTTGTGGTCGCTCTTCGACGAGCTGCCCGTCCTCGAGAACGTCCTGCCGACGCGCTTCGCGATGATCGCGATCCCCGCGCTCGCGGGTCTGCTCGCCATCGCGATCGACGCGGCCTTCCGGTCCTCGCTACTGAGGGACACCGCCACCGCCCCCGACATCGCCGACGACGACGAGCCCGACCGCGACGGCGTGCTGCCCTCGCGTGACCGCATCGTCGGCTGGGCCGCCGTCATCGTCGCCGCGGGCGCCCTGCTCCCGATCCTGCCGACGCCTCTCGCCGTCGACCCGCGCCCAGAGGTGCCGACGTTCTTCACCGGTGACGCGTGGCGGGACTGGAGCCACGGCGGCTCGATCCTCGCCGTGCCGCCGACCGACATCGTCGACGCGCGGGCGTTCGACTGGCAGCTCGCAGCCGACACGCTCGCCTTTCCCATCGTCGAGGGCTACTTCGTCGGCCCCAACGGGCAGCCGGACCGCGGCGGGCAGTACGGCGCGACGCGGCGGCCGTTCTCGCTGTGGCTCTACGACGTCAACGCCGCCAACACACTCACCGTCGCGACCGACGCCCAACGTCAGCAGTTCGAGGCCGACCTCGTCGCGTGGCGCACCGACACCGTCGTGCTGCCCATGCGGGAGCAGACCGCCGCCCTGCGCGGCTCGCTCGTCACCGTCCTCGGCGAGCCGCAACAGGTCGAGGACGTCTACGTCTGGGACGTCCGGGGCCTGCGGTTGTGACGGCGACCGAGGAACGCGCGGCCGGGAGCGCCCGGCCGTCGAGATCGGTGCTCACCGTCGCCGGCCGGCGTCACCTCGGCTCGCTCGCCCTGGCGCACCCGGTCCGGGCGGTCCTCCTCGTCTACGCCGTCTCCCGCCTCGTCGCCCTCGGGGCGATGTGGGTGGCCGCCACGTGGTTCCAGAACCCCGCCGGTGTCGGCCACCTCGACCCCAACGTCGGCGACCTCATCTCGCTCTGGGATGCCGAGTGGTACGAGACCATCGCCACCCAGGGCTACCCCGTGCCCCTGCCGGCCGACCCTGACACGGGCAAGCTCACCTACAGCGCGTGGGCCTTCTACCCGCTCTTCCCCTTCCTCGTGAAGGGGCTGATGACGCTCGGCCTGCCGTTCACCGCCGCCGCCGTCGGCCTCAACCTCGTCCTCGGCGGTCTCGGAGCCGTCCTCATCTGGGCCGTCTTCCGCCACGGGCTGCACGCCGAGCCGCGTCCGGGGCGCGAGCGTCTCGCACTCGTGGCGGCCGGGCTGTGGTGCTTCTACCCGGCGACCGGCGTCATGCTCAAGCCCTACACCGAGCCCCTCGCGGTCGTCCTCGTCGCCGCCTCGCTGCTCTACCTCATGAGACGCCGGTATGCCGTCGTCGCCCTTCTCGCGGTGCCACTCGGCCTCACCCGCGGGGTCGCGCCCGCCATCGGCTGCGCCGCTCTCGTCCACCTCGTGGTCCGGATCCGCGAGGAGCGGGCCGCCGGGGTGAGCCCGCTGCGCGGCGCCCGGGCGTCCGCCGCCCTCATGCTCGTCGTCACCGGCCTGTCCGGGCTCGCGTGGCCCGTCGTCGCCGGCGTCGTCAGCGGGATCCCGACGGCGTTCTTCGACGTCCAGGAGGCGTGGGGCCAGAAGCCCGCGACCGGTCCCTTCATTCTCTGGGTCCAGTGGGCGTGGGACGGGCGCGGGCTCGCCGGCGTCGCCGTCCTCCTCGCGCTCGCGGGGACCTACGTCGCGCTCATCCTCGGCCGGCACGGGCGGTGGCTCCCGGTCGAGGTCCGGGCCTGGGCGGTGGCCTACCCGTTCTACCTCTTCGCCGTCGTACGGCCGATCACGAGCATGTGGCGGTTCCTCCTCCTCGACTTCCCGATCGCCGCGCTGCTCGCCAGCGTGGCCATGCGGACCTCGACGGGGGAGCGAATCGTCACGCACTGGCGGCGCAGGGTGGTGGTGCTTCTCGTCCCGGTCGTCCTCGGGCTCGTCTGGTGGACCTGCGTGCTGCTCACCTACAGCCCGTGGGGGTCGAGGCCGCCCTGAGTCGACACGGCCCCCCGATTTCGTCACGCCTGCACGAACGGGGATAATGGACGCGAGACCGGTGTGCGAACGCCGGGACGCGAACACGTGACGCACGACCGTGCGCTGCGCCAACGAAGGGAACACCCATGGCGGCAATGAAGCCCAGGACGGGCGACGGCCCTCTCGAGGTCACCAAGGAGGGTCGCGGCATCGTGCTCCGCATGCCCCTGGAGGGTGGTGGCCGGCTCGTCGTCGAGATGACCCCGGACGAGGTTCGTGCGCTGGGTCAGGCGATCGACGACTGCGAGGCGCTGAAGAAGTGACCGTCCGCCGTTGACGTGACGAGAGGGCCCCCACCGCCGTGGTGGGGGCCCTCTCGCCGTCGGTAGGGTCGGGGCCGTGCCAGCCGAAGACCTCCTCGCCCCGTCCGTCCCCACCTGGTCCGCGGGCGACGGCCCGCTCGCCGACGTCCTCGCCGACCGCGACCCGGCCGAGCTCGCCCTCGTCGTTGGGCTGCTCGAGGGCGATGAGCCATGGGACGGGCGCACTCGCGAGGCACTCGAGGGTGCGGGCTTGGCACCGGCCGAGCTCCTCGAGACGCACGAGCCGTCGAGTGAGGCCGGCGCCTCCACGACCGTGCGTATGCCGCGTGGCGAGCAGGCCGCGCGCGTCCTCGTCCTCGTCGGGCTGGGTTCGGGCTCGCCCGCCGACCTGCGCGCCGCCGGTGCTGCGGCCGGGCGCGCGGTCCGGGGACGCGACGCGGTCGTCGTCCTCGCTCCGTCGTCCGACGAGACCGGCCACGCCGCACTCGTCGAGGGCGCGGTCCTCGGCGGCTGGGCGCCGACTCGCTGGACCGGTGGGCAGTGGACCGCCGGTGCCGAGGTCGCCGGTGAGGTCGTGGTCGTCGGCGCCGAGGCCGATGTCGTCGAACGGGCCGTGCGCCGCGCCGTCGCCACGCTCGTGGCGCGCAACCTCGCCAACACCCCCTCCAACATCAAGAACCCCGCCTGGATGGCCGAGCAGGCCCGCACGGTGGCGGCCCGCTCCGGTCTCGACGTGCGCGTCTGGGACGACTCGGCCCTGCGCAAGGGCGGGTTCGGCGGGCTCCTCGCCGTCGGCGGCGGCTCGGCCACGCCACCGCGCCTCGTCCAGCTCGGCTGGGCCCCCAAGGGTGCCGACGCGGCGACGCCCCACGTCGTCCTCGTCGGTAAGGGCATCACCTTCGACTCGGGCGGCCTCCAGGTCAAGCCCGCCGAGGGCATGCTCGCGATGAAGACCGACATGACCGGGTCGGCGATCGTCCTCGCGGTGCTCGCCGCGTGCCGCGACCTCGAGGTGCCGGTCAAGGTGACCGGCCTGCTCGCGCTCGCCGAGAACATGGTCGACGGTGCGGCATACCGTCCCGGCGACGTCGTCACACACTTCGGCGGCCGGACGACCGAGATCGGCAACACCGACGCCGAGGGCCGGATCGTCCTCGCCGACGCGCTGGCCTATGCCGACGCCGAGCTCGACCCCGACGTCATCGTCGACATCGCCACCCTCACCGGCGCCGCGCGGGTGGCGCTGGCCCGCACGATGGCGCCGGTCTATGCCACCGACGAGGACCTGTCGTCCCAGCTTCGCGAGGCGGGTGAGACAGCAGGTGAGACGCTGTGGCCCTTTCCGCTCGTCGCCGCCTACCGTCGGGCACTGGAGTCCGACGTGGCTGACATCAACCACATCGGTCCCTCCGTCGGAGGTGGGTCCATCACGGCGGCGCTGTTCCTGCGTGAGTTCGTGGGGGAGCGTCGCTGGGCGCACCTCGACATCGCCGGCCCCGGCCGCTCCGATGTCGACTCCGGAGTCCACGGCAAGGGTGGGACGGGGTTCGGCACCCGTCTGCTGCTCCGATGGTTGGAAGGTCTGCGATGAACGCCGGATACGGACTGGCCGTGCGCTGGTCGCTCGAGAACGCCCCCGAGGACGCCCCCACCCGACTGCGCGAGTACGTCGTCGGTACCTCGATCGCCAAGTTCATGTTCCTCGACGGGCTCGCCTTCAAGGTGTGGCGGATGCGCGAGGGGGAGTGGTTCGAGGGGACCTACGTCTTCGACACCGAGCAGGAGCGCAAGGTCTTCCGCGAGGAGTTCGAGGCGACGGCCGACGAGTCCAAGGGGTCCGAGCTCATCGGCTCGTCACCGACCGTCATCGAGGAGTTCGAGGTCGTCGCGATCGCCGAGGGACCCGCCGGCTTCCGCCGCGGTGCTGGGCCGCACGTCGACGCCCACGCCTAGTCCCGACTCTTGCCAGTTTCGGCACGGGTTGTTGCCGGTTCCAGCGCGGGAACCGGCAACAACCCGTGCCGGGGGCGTCAGCGCTTGACGGCGACGAACAGGCCGTCGCTCACCGGCAGCAGGCTGGGCACGAGGTCCTCGTTGTCGCGCAGCGACTTGCCGAGGTCGCGCAGCGTCGTCGTCTCGGCGTCACGCGCCGCGGGGTCGGCGACCTTGTCGTGCCAGAGCATGTTGTCGAGAGCGAGCACGCCACCCTTGCGCAGCAGCCGGATCCCGTGCTCGACGTATGCCGGGTAGCTCGGCTTGTCGGCGTCGATGACGACCATGTCGTAGGCGCCGTCGGTCATGCGGGGGAGGACCTCGGTCGCGCGTCCGGTGATGACCCGGGTGCGCTGCGTGGGGTAGCCCGCACCGGCGTAGGCCTCGCGCGCGGCGCGCTGGTGCTCGGGCGAGATGTCGATCGTCGTGAGGACGCCGTCGTCGGGCATGCCGGCGAGCACCCACAGTCCGGACGTGCCCGCGCCCGTGCCGATCTCGATGACGTGACGAGCGCCGATGGCGGCGGCGAGCAGCCGCAGGGTCGCGCCGGCGCCGGTGCCCACCGGGGTGGCGGCACCGAAGGCGAGACCGCGGGCGCGGGCCTGCTCCATGGCCTCGGGCTCGGGGACGAAGTCCTCGGCGTACGACCAGCTCGCGGGCTTGAGGGTGCTCATGGAGCGAAACCCTACTCGTGGGACACCCCTGCTCCGGACTCACAGCCGCCGTTCAGGGTCCTCCGGAACATTTCCCGGCTCCGGCACGTAGACATCAGTGCATGGACAGCCAGGTGGCGACGGAGCAGGGGACGACGATGACGACGGACGCAGGTGCGGCCACCCTCGAGTGGACGCCGCCGTCGTGGGAGCAGATCGTCGAGGAGCACAGCGCCCGCGTCTACCGGCTCGCCTACCGCCTCACCGGCAACGTCCACGACGCCGAGGACCTCACGCAGGACGTCTTCATCCGTGTCTTCCGATCGCTGCACACCTACCGCCCCGGCACGTTCGAGGGCTGGCTGCACCGCATCACGACCAATGTCTTCCTCGACAAGATGCGCCGCAAGCAGCGGATCCGCTTCGACGCGCTCTCCGACGAGTCCGCCGCCCGGCTGCCCAGCCGCGAGCTCGGCCCGGAGCAGACCTACGCCGACGCCCACTTCGACGACGACGTGCAGCGTGCCCTTGACTCGCTTGCCCCCGACTTCCGCGCCGCGGTCGTCCTCTGCGACATCGAGGGGCTGTCCTACGAGGAGATCGCCGCGACGCTCGACGTCAAGCTCGGCACGGTGCGCTCGCGCATCCACCGTGGTCGCGCGCAGCTGCGCGAGGCGCTCGCCCACCGCGCACCCGAGGTGCGCGCCACCTCCGGAGGGTCCACCCTGCGCCCCGGCCTCCTCACACCCGCGCGAGGTGCCGTGTGATCGGCCTGCCGCGACCCGTCCGCTGCCGCCTCGACGAGATCCCCGACTACGTCTCGGGCCACCTCTCACCGCAGCGCTCCGACGCCTGGGACCACCACCTCATCACCTGCGTCAACTGCCAGCACGCCGTCGCCGCCGAGCGACGGCTGCAGGCGCTGCTCTCCACGGGTTGCCCCTCGATGCCCGGCAGCCTGCACGCACAGCTCGTCGCACTCGCCTCGTCGACGGCCGCCCCCGTGGTGGACCGGACGGGCGCGCACCCACCTCTGGAGATGGTTCCGCCGTCGGCCCCGCCGGCGCACCGGAGCCCCCTGAGGTCCGCGGCCCTCGCGACGGCGGCGGCTGGAGCGACCGCCGCCGTCGCGTGGTCCCTCACCGTCACCGGCACGGGCTCGCTCACGACGTCCGTGCCGTCGGTCGGCGGGTCGATACCCGCCGTCCGTCCGGCCTCAGCGGTGCCCAGCAACCCGACGAGCTCCCTGCGCACCCGGGCCGTCTCGACCTCGTGGACGGGTGGCAGCTCGATTCGGAACCTCGAGCTGTGCGAGGCAGAATCTGGGACATGACCGAGGACAGCCCGCACCGCACCGACGGCGAGTCCGCCGAGGTCGACACGCAGCAGACGACCGAGGTCGACCTGGGGCGGACGCAGGAGATCGGTCCCGCCCCCGGCCAGCAGCCCCTCCTCCCGCCGCGTGAGCCCGAGCCAACGTGGTGGGCCGACGCCACGGCGGCGCAGTCGCAGCCGTCCTCGCCGTCGCGACCCAACGGCCCCCAGGACTGGCGCCAACCGGGTGGGCACACGGCATACGACCCCTATGGCGCGACCGCCTCGCCTCGTCCGTATGCCGGGTCGCCGGCTGCCGCGCCCGCCTCGCCGGCTCCTTCGTCGCCACCGGCGGGCGTGGGGGGCCGCGGTCCCGGGTGGCTGGCGGTCTTCCTCATCGCCGGGCTCGCCGCGCTGCTCGCGGGGCTCGGCGGCGGGCTCCTCGGCGGGTGGATCGGCTCGACCGACCGCTTCGACGGCCTCGACATCGGCGGCGGTTCCGACAACGGTTCGGCGCCGCGCCCGGGTGCGGCTGCCACGACCCGCCCCGAGGGCAGCGTCGCCAACATCGCCGCCAATGCGACGCCCAGCGTCGTGACGATCCGCGTCGAGGCGACCGGCGGCGACGGCACCGGCTCCGGCTGGGTGCTCGACGGCAAGGGCCACATCGTCACCAACAACCACGTCGTCTCGGCGGCTGCCGACGGTGGCGAGATCACCGTCGTGCTCGCCAACGGCAAGCAGTCCAAGGCGACGATCGTCGGACGCGACGTCTCCTACGACCTCGCCGTCCTCAAGGTCGAGCGCACCGACCTCAAGGCCCTGCCCCTGGGCGACTCGGCCGACGTCGTCGTCGGTGACCCTGTCATCGCCGTCGGCGCCCCGCTCGGTCTCGACTCGACCGTCACCACCGGCATCGTCTCGGCCCTCAACCGACCCGTCACGCCGGGTCAGGCCGACGACCAGTCCTTCATCAACGCCATCCAGACCGACGCGGCGATCAACCCCGGCAACTCGGGTGGGCCGCTCCTCGACATGCAGGGCCGGGTCATCGGCGTCAACACCGCGATCGCCCGGGTCGCCGGCTCGAGCCTCGGCGGCCAGAGCGGCAACATCGGCGTCGGGTTCGCGATCCCCAGCGCCCAGGTCAAGATCACCGTCGACCAGCTCATCCGCACCGGCAAGGCCGAGCACCCGGTCATCGGCGTCGTCCTCGACCGCAGCTACCAGGGTGAGGGCGTCAAGATCGGCGAGGACAGCAGCCAGACTCCGGCGGTCACCCCCGGTGGTCCGGCCGACAAGGCCGGCCTCGAGCCCGGTGACGTCATCACGGCGTTCGAGGGCAAGCCGGTGAGCGACCCGGACGCGCTCGTCGTGGCCATCCGGTCCAAGCCGGTCGGCTCGACGGTCTCCCTGACCGTCGTGCGGGACGGCAAGTCACGGGATGTCAAGATGGTCCTCCAGGGCAGGAGCGACTGACGCTCGAGGGAGCGCACAGGAGGACGAGTGTTCGGCATCAACGGGTGGGAGATCGTGCTCCTCGCCCTCATCGCTGTCTTCGTCCTCGGTCCGGAGCGGCTGCCGGAGTACGCCCAGAAGCTCGCCCAGATGATTCGCAAGGCCAGGGTCATGGCCGAGGGCGCCAAGGGACAGCTCAAGGACCAGCTCGGCCCGGACTACGAGGACATCAACTGGCGGCAGTACGACCCCCGGCAGTACGACCCCCGCCGGATCGTGCGCGAGGCGCTCATCGAGCCGCTCGAGGACGCGGCCTCCACCCTCAAGTCGGGCGGGACGAACCCCGACACCGGCGAGGTGTCACCCGAGGACGACTCGGTCTGGCTCGACACCGGCAGCCGCGGCTGGGACCCCCTCCGCCCGACGCCCTACGACGTCGACGCCACCTGACCTCGACGCGCCACGGCCGACGCAGCGAGGTGCGGTCTCAGCGGCCGGCGGGGGTGAGCCCGAGCGAGCGACCCGCGAGGCCCCGGGAACGCTGACCGAGCTCGCGCGCGATGCCGCGCAGCGCGACGGCGGCGGGGGAGGTGGGCTCGGCGAGCACGACGGGGCTGCCCTGGTCGGCACCGATGCGCAGGGCCGTGTCGAGCGGGATCTGGCCGAGCAGCGGCACCGGTGCGCCGATGCTGCGGGTGAGCGAGTCGGCGACGACCTGACCGCCACCGGCTCCGAAGATCTCCTGACGGGTGCCGTCGGGCAGCTCGAGCCACGACATGTTCTCGATGACGCCCGCGACCCGCTGGTGGGTCTGCACGGCGATCGCACCGGCGCGCTCGGCGACCTCGGCCGCGGCCTGCTGCGGGGTCGTGACGACGAGGATCTCGGCGCCGGGGATGAGCTGCGCGACCGAGATCGCGATGTCGCCGGTGCCCGGGGGGAGGTCGAGGAGGAGGACGTCGAGGTCGCCCCAGAAGACGTCGGCGAGGAACTGCTGGAGCGCGCGGTGGAGCATCGGGCCACGCCAGACGACGGGCTGGTTGCCGGGCACGAACATCCCGATCGAGATGACCTTCACGTCGTGGGCGACCGGCGGCAGGATCATCTCGTCGACCTGCGTCGGCTTGTGCTCGACGCCGAGCATGCGGGGGATCGAGAAGCCGTAGATGTCGGCGTCGACGACGCCGACCTTGAGGCCCTGCTCGGCGAGGGCCGCCGCGAGGTTGGCCGTCACGGACGACTTGCCGACACCGCCCTTGCCGGAGGCGACGGCATACACGCGGGTGAGGCTGCCGGCCTTGGCGAAGGGGATCTCCTTCTCGGCCGCGCCACCGCGCAGGTTGGTGCGCAGCTCGGCGCGCTGCTCGTCGGACATGACGCCGAGCGTGACGTCGACGGCGGTGACGCCGGGCACCTTGAGCAGGGCCGCGGTCGTGTCCTTGGTGAGGGTGTCCTTGAGGGGGCAGCCGGCGATCGTGAGCAGCACGGTCACCGCGACCCGTCCGCTGTCGTCGCACTCCACCGACTCGACCATGCCGAGCTCGGTGATCGGCTTGCGGATCTCGGGGTCGTTGACGGTGGAGAGAGCGGCGCGCAGGGCCTCGTCGCTCACGGGTGCAGCGGTGTCGGGCATTGCTCCATGCTAGGTCGAGCGGTGCGATCCGCCCTCATCGGTCCGGGCGTTGGCGGTGTCCGATGCGTCACGGTGGTCGGGGGCCAGCCGCCCGACGACGAGCCCCCGCTCCTCCATCTCGTCGAGGAGATCGCGCAGCTCGCCGCGGACGAAGTCACGCGTGGCGCTGTCGCGCATCGCGATCCGGAGTGCGGCGACCTCACGGGTGAGGAACTCGGTGTCCGCGAGGTTGCGCTCATCGCGCGTGCGGTCCTGCTCGAGGGCCACGCGGTCGCGGTCCGCCTGGCGGTTCTGCGCGAGGAGGATGAGCGGGGCGGCATACGAGGCCTGGAGGCTGAGCATGAGCGTGAGGAAGATGAACGGGTACTCGTCGAAGCGCCAGTCGCGGGGGGCGACGAGGTTCCACAGGACCCACGCGAGGACGAAGATCGTCATCCCGATGAGGAAGTAGGCGGTCCCCATGTAGCGGGCGAACCGCTCCGAGAGGACGCCGAACGCCTCCTCGGTGAGGGCCTCCGGGCGGCTGATGAACTGGCGCCTCGCCTCGCGCGGCTGGTCGAGGCGAGGCGCGCGGTCGCGGCGCTCAGCCATGCGGGATCACCTCGTGCGACGACGTCGTGACCTCGTGGCGGTCCTCGCGCCAGTCGTCCGGCAGCAGGTGGTCGAGGACGTCGTCGACGGTCACCGCTCCGACGAGCAGCCCGTTGTCGTCGACGACGGGCAGGGCGACGAGGTCGTAGGTCGCGAGCATGCGTGTCACCTGGCCGACGGTGGCATCGGTCGAGACGGGCTCGACGTCCTTGTCGAGGATCGTCCCGACCGCGGCGTGGGGCGGCTCGCGCAGCAGGCGCTGGATGTGGACCATGCCGAGGAACTTGCCGGTGGGCGTCTCGAGCGGAGAGCGGCAGACGAAGACGGTGCACGCCATCGTCGTTGACAGCTCCTGGCGCCGGACGACGGCGAGGGCCTCGGCGATCGAGGCATCCGGGCCGAGGATGACCGGCTCCGTCGTCATGAGGCCACCGGCGGTGTTCTCGTCGTAGGTGAGGAGCCGGCGCAGGTCGGCCGCCTCGTCGGGCTCCATGAGCTCGAGAAGCTCCTCCTGGCGTGCGGTCGGCAGCTCGGCGAGGAGGTCGGCGGCGTCGTCGGGCTCCATGGCCTCGAGGACATCGGCGATGCGGTCGTTGCCGAGGCCCGCGATGATCTCGACCTGCTCCTCCTCCGGGAGCTCCTCGAGGACGTCGGCGAGCTGCTCGTCGGCCAGGGCGGCGGCGACCTCGGCCCGGCGCTTGGCGGGCAGGTCGTGGATGGCCTCGGCGAGGTCGGCCGGCTTGAGGTCCTCGTAGTGCTCGAGGAGACGGGCCGCGCTCTGCACGTCGGCGTTGTCGCGCAGGCCGGTGACGTCCTCGATGGGCACGACGAACGTCTCACCGCGGCGACGCCCCAGCCGAGACAGGGAGCTGCGGGCCGACGCGCGACGGACGAAGACACGCGTCAGCGACCAGCTGCGGGCGTGGTTCTGCTCGAGCCCGACGTCCTCGACGGTCGCGTCGACGGTCTCACCGCCCTCGTCACGCACGCGGACGTGCCGCTCGATGAGCTCGGCGAGGACGAGGGTCTCGTTGGCGCGCTGCTCGAAGCGGCGCATGTTGACGAGGCCGGTCGTGATGACCTGGCCGCCGTCGACCGACGTCACCCGGGTCATGGGGACGAAGACCCGGCGACGACCGGGCACCTCGACGACGAGGCCGATGACCCGCGGTCTGGTGCGCTGCGCGCTGAACGTCACGACGACGTCCCGGACGCGACCGACGGGGTCGCCCAGGGGGTCGAAGACGGCGAGCTCGGCCAGTCGGCCGACGAAGACGCGGGTGCTCGTGCTCACACGGACAGGCTAGTCGGGCCGACGCTGCGACCAGCGGCACCGTCCCGCAGCCGTCGCGCTTTCTCCGTCTCGCCTTCCGTTGTCGCGCTCAGCCGCGACCGCGACCGCGACCGCGCCAGTGCCACGGCCGCCAGCGGGCCGTCGTGCCACGGGCGGGCGAGACGCGCACGCGACCGGCGCCGACGGCATACGCGCCGGGGGACTCGTCGGGACGGCCGTGCGGTGTGAGGACGGTGATCGTCGCGGCCTCGCGCCACCGCGCGACGACGTCGCCCGTGGCGTTGAGCCGCTCGGCGCGCAGCACCTCCGCGGCGGCCTCCCACTCGGGCGAGCCGGGCTCGAGCTCGCGCGTCGTCGCCGGCAGGGCGAGGAGCCGCGCGCCGGTGTCCTTGCTGCGGAGGATGACGCGCACCTCGGGGGGCAGGTGCGGGAGCGTCTGCTCGCCGACGCCCGAGACGACGTAGGCGGCGGGGCCGGAGCCGCGCGGGTCCTCGTCGTCGTGCCAGACGAACCACACGGCGTGGGTCCCCTTGTCGGGCACCTCGACCCACATCACGCCGGACTTGCTCGCCGCCTCGGCGAGCAGGCGGGTGACGTTGACGGGGGAGGGTGTCTCCGCGGAGCCGCTCACGGCGTGAACTGTCTCATAACGCCCCCCGCCCGCGCACTGCTACCGTCCGGCTCCATGCGCTCACCCAAGGACTTCTTCGGACCTCTCGCGGTCGGCGCCCCGGCGCCGGTGCGCGAGGTCCCCGCCCGCCCCAGCCGGATGATCCACTTCTTCGACCCGAGCAACGAGAAGATGGCGGCGAAGGTCCCCGCGATGGTGGGCACGGTCGACGTGCTCCTCGGCAACCTCGAGGACGCCGTCAAGGCCGACCGCAAGGAGGCGGCCCGGCAGGGCCTCGTCGACATCGCGAAGAGCACGGACTTCGGGGAGTCCACCCAGCTCTGGACGCGCGTCAACAGCCTCGACAGCCCATGGGTGCTCGACGACCTCACCACCCTCGTCACCGAGATCGGCGACCGGCTCGACGTCATCATGGTCCCCAAGGTGCAGGGCCCCGAGGACATCCACTACGTCGACCGCCTCCTCGCCCAGCTCGAGGCGCGGGCGGGCCTCACCCGGCCGATCCTCGTCCACGCGATCCTCGAGACCGCGCGCGGCGTCGCCAACGTCGAGGCCATCGCCGGCGCCTCGCCGCGGATGCAGGGCATCAGCCTCGGCCCGGCCGACCTCGCCGCCGACCGGCGGATGAAGACGACCCGTGTCGGTGGGGGGCATCCGGGCTACCTCGTGCGCCAGGACCCCGCCACGGACCTCGGCGAGGGGGTCGACGCGGTCACCGCGCCGCGCACGACCTACCAGCAGGACCTGTGGCACTACACGATCGCGCGGATGGTCGACGCCTGCGCGATGCACGGGATCTTCCCCTACTACGGCCCCTTCGGTGACATCAAGGACGTCGTCGCCTGCGAGGACCAGTTCCGCAACGCCTTCCTCCTCGGGTGCGTCGGCACGTGGTCGCTGCACCCGGTCCAGATCGACATCGCCAAGCGCGTCTTCAGCCCGTCGGCGGAGGACGTCGCGCACGCCCGCCGCGTCAAGGAGGCGATGGGCGACGGCACCGGCGCCGTCATGCTCGACGGCAAGATGGAGGACGACGCCTCGCTCAAGCAGTGCCTCGTCATCCTCGAGCTCGCCGAGCGCCTCAGTGCGAACGACCCGGAGCTGGCGAAGCTGTATGCCGTCGACGCACCTGCCGCGTCCGACGAGGGTGAGGCGTCCTGATGGGCCAGCAGACGACATACGTGCCTCGTCGGTCGGTGCTCTACATGCCGAGCTCGAACGAGCGCGCCCTCGAGAAGGCGAAGACGCTCCCGGTCGACGCGCTCATCCTCGACCTGGAGGACGCGGTGGGGCCGGACCACAAGGAGGCGGCGCGCGAGAACGCCTGTGCCGCAGCGTCATCGGGTGAGTACGGCGACCGTGAGGTCGCGATCCGGGTCAACGGCTCGGGCACGCAGTGGCATGACGCCGACCTCGCCGCCGCGGCTGCCGCAGGGCCGGCGGGAATCGTCGTCCCCAAGGTCGGCTCGGCCGACGAGGTGCGTTCCCTCGTCGCTGCGCTCGAGGCAGCCGGCGCCCCGGAGCACACACGACTCTGGGCGATGGTCGAGACGCCCGAGGCGATCTTCAACGTCCGCGAGATCGCGTCCTCGTCACCGCGGCTGGCCGTGCTCGTCATGGGCACCAACGACCTCGTCAAGGAGCTGCGCGCCGACCACGTCCCCGGTCGCGCGCCGCTGCTCACCGCGCTCCAGCTCTCGCTGCTCGCCGCCCGTGAGGCGGGGATCGCGATCCTCGACGGGGTCTACAACGACGTCAAGGACGACGAGGGCTTCGAGGCCGAGTGCGTGCAGGGTCGTGACTTCGGCTTCGACGGCAAGACACTCATCCACCCGGGCCAGGTCGAGGTCTGCAACGCCACCTTCGCCCCGAGCGAGGAGGCCGTCGCCGAGGCGCGCGGCATCCTCGAGGCGTGGGAGGCAGGTGCCGGGAGCGGGGTCGTCACCCACAACGGGCGGATGGTCGAGAACCTCCACGTCGACGTCGCCCGCCGGGTCCTCGCGACGCACGAGGCGGTCAAGGGACGCTGAGCCACATGGGGGCCGCGAAACCCCTCCGCCTTCCCATGGCGCGATCCGGCCCGCCCTCGTCATACTGAGTCCGACGAGGAGCAGGCCTCGCGGTGAAGATGGGGAAGATCATGGGCACTGACGGTGCAAAGGTGACGCGTCGGGTGCTCCTGACCGGGAGCGGGGCGGCCCCGGTGGCGGAGATCCTGTCGCACCGGGCCAAGCGGGCCTCGGGCGGCGACCGGCCGACTCTCTACCGCGGCCAGTCCGGCGCGACGGTGAAGACGGCGCAGGCGAGGCTCAACGCCCTCGGCTACTGGGTCGGCACGCCGGACGGCGTCTTCGGGCACGTCACGCAGCAGGCGGTGTGGGCGCTGCAGAAGGCGAACCGCGTGAGCCGCACCGGCCGGATCACCGACACCGAGTGGTGGCTGCTCGACCACGGCCGCCGGCCCACGCCGCGGGCGACGTCCGGCACCCTCATCGAGGTCGACCTCCAGCGCCAGATCCTCATGGTCGTCAGCGGCGGCAAGCTCTATCGCACCCTCAACACGAGCACGGGCAGCGGCGAGCGCTACTACTCCGGTGGCTCGTGGAAGACCGCGCGCACACCCACCGGCAGCTACTCGATCTACTGGCGGTGGTCGAACGGGTGGCAGACGGGGTCGCTCGGCTCCATGTGGCGACCGACCTACTGGCGCGGTGACTTCGCCATCCACGGGTCGCAGTCCATCCCGCCCTACCCCGCCTCGCACGGCTGCTGCCGGGTGAGCACCGCCGCCCAGGACATGCTCTGGGCCGGCGGCTGGGTCGCGCTCAACCGTCGCGTCGTCCTCTACTGACGCGTTGCTCCCCGCTGACGCGGCGCCGTCCACCGGCGCCGCGTCACCACGTCGAGCCCGCGGCCATCGCCGCCGCATCGCCGAAGACGAGGTCGGCGTCGACGTCGAGCCCGCGCCGCACGAACCAGTCGCACATCGTGCGGACGTCGCGCTCGAGGAACTCGAACCCGTGCGGGTTGCCGACGACGTCGACGATCTGCGGCCAGTCGATGACGACGAGCCGGTCGTCGCGAACGAGGACGTTGTAGGGGGAGAGGTCGCCGTGCGCCCAGCCCTCCTGAGCGAGGGTGAGGACGACGTGCCGGAACTGGTCGAAGAGGTCGGCGAGCAGCTCCGGTGACGGCTTCGTCTGCACTAGCCGGGGCGCGGCGGTGCGGTCGGTGCCGGCCTCGGCCACGAACTCCATGAGCATCTCGGCCTCGTCGAGCTGGACGGGGTAGGGGACGGGCAGGCCCAGCTCCCACAGCCGCCCGAGGGCGTCGAACTCGGCCGCCGCCCACTGGCCGGCGATCATGGCGCGGCCGAACTCGGTGCGCCGGACCATCGCCCGCATCTCGCGGCTCTTGCGGACCCGGCGGCCCTCGAGGTAGCCGCTGTCGCGGTGGAAGAGCCGGTTCTCGCTGCCGCGGTAGCGCTTGGCGGCGAGGACCGACTGCACGGCCGGCGCGTCGGTGCCGTCGGGCACCCACCGCCGGACGAGGTGGACGTCCGCCTCCTTGCCGGTCTTGAGGACGCCGAGGTCCTCCTCGACGGCGCCGAGGGCGGTGATGACCCAGTCGGGTCGGGGCTTCGGCCCGTGCATGGCGCCGTCCCAGGTGGACCAGCGCTCGCCCTCGGGCGGGGTGTCAGGACAGGTGTTGCTGGCGAACAGCGGCGACTCGGTCGCGGCGTCGGAGAAGTGCAAGGTGGTGCTCCATCGAGAGAAGGGTGTGGGCGCGCGAAGGGCCCAGGACAGTCGTGGACATGTCACGCCTCCTTCTCTCGGGCGTGGTCCTCGCGACCGCGCTCTCTCGGTATGCCGTGTGGCTCGGACCAGCGTGACACCCGAAGGGGGGTGACGCCACCGCTTTTCCGTGTCTAGCCTCGACGGTGGCGACAACGACGTCGTCACCCCTCGCGGAAGGACCTGCCATGCGTCGCACTCTCGGCGCCGCGCTCGCCGCCGGCGCCCTTGTCCTCGTCACCGCCTCGCCCTCGTCGGCCATCAACACCGTCAACTCCGAGCCGGCCCCCGAGCGAACCGAGGTCGGCGCCGTCGTCGGTCTCTACGACCGCGACGGGGACGGCCTCTTCGACAGGTTCCGCTGGTTCTGCAGCGGGACGATGATCGACGACGACACGTTCCTCACGGCCGCCCACTGCCTGACCGGTGAGGAGGACGACCGCTACTTCGTCAGCCTCGTCGAGGACATCCAGGGCCTGCTCGACGCCTACGACGAGGAGTTCGGGCCCGCCCCCACCGACCCCGCCGCGCTCGAGGCGTACGTCGAGGCCAAGGCGGCGTACTTCCTCGAGAAGGGATGGGTCGTCGAAGGGACGCCCTACTCCGACCCGGACTACCCCGGGACGGGCGCCGACAGCCATGACATCGGAGTCATCGACTTCGCCGACCGGGACGTGGACCCGCAGGACGTCTGGGACTTCGAGCCGGCCACTCTGCCCACGGCGGGCCAGCTCGACGAGCTGGGGGCCCGCGCCCTCGACGCCGCGGACTGGTGGACGGTCGGCTACGGCACCAGCGAGGCCGTGCGCGGCCCCGGTGGGCACACCCACCCCGGTGGTGGCGTGCGGATGAAGGCGCTCGTCGACTTCAACTCCCTCAACCCGACGTGGGTCCGCCTCGGCATGAACGCCTCGCGCGGCTACGGAGGTGCCTGCTACGGCGACTCCGGCGGGCCGAACTTCGTCGAGATCGACGGCGAGCTCATCCTCGCGGCGACGACCATCACCGGTGACGTGCCCTGCTACGCCACCAACGTCGCCTACCGCCTCGACACCGAGAGCGCCCGGGACTTCCTCGACCCCTTCGTCGACCTCCCCTGAGAGCAGCGCTGCTGGGTCGGTCGGCCGGGTCCACCGGCCGGCCGGCTCCGATGCGTCGGGGTGGGGGGACTCACACGGCGGAGCGGTGGGCGGGCAGGTGGGCGGACGGCATACTCGACAACGTCTTTCACCCCACTCACGAAGGCGGCTTCCACGCATGTCTCGGCTCCAGCGCACCGACGGCCTCACCGACGAGCAGAGCGAGCTCGTCAAGCTCGTCCGGCAGTTCGTCGAGGAGCAGATCATCCCGGTGGCACAGGACCTCGAGCACGCCGACGAGTACCCGACCGAGATCGTCGAGGGCATGAAGGAGATGGGGATCTTCGGGCTGATGATCCCCGAGGAGTACGGCGGTCTCGGTGAGTCGCTCCTGACCTACGCGTTGTGCGTGGAGGAGATCGCGCGGGGCTGGATGTCGGTGAGCGGCATCATCAACACGCACTTCATCGTCGCCTACATGCTGCTGCAGCACGGGACCGAGGAGCAGAAGCAGCGCTACCTGCCGCGGATGGCGACGGGCGAGGTGCGTGGTGCGTTCTCGATGTCGGAGCCGGGTCTCGGCTCCGACGTGGCCGCCATCAAGTCCAAGGCCGTCGCGGGTGAGGGCGAGGGCGAGGACCGGAAGTGGACCGTCAACGCGCAGAAGATGTGGCTCACCAACGGTGGCTCGTCCAACCTCGTCGCGGTGCTCGTCAAGACCGATCTCGGGGAGAGCGACAGCCCCTACAAGAACATGACGACGTTCCTCGTCGAGAAGGAGCCCGGCTTCGGGCAGACCGCCCAGGGCGTCACCGTGCCCGGCAAGATCGAGAAGATGGGCTACAAGGGCGTCGACACGACCGAGCTCGTCCTCGAGGGCCACGAGACGACGTCGGCGCAGATCCTCGGCGGGGTCCCGGGCAAGGGCTTCTACCAGATGATGGACGGCGTCGAGGTCGGCCGCGTCAACGTCGCAGCGCGCGCATGTGGCTTGTCCCGCAGGGCTTTCGAGCTCGGCATCGCCTACGCGCAACAGCGTGAGACGTTCGGCAAGCAGATCGCGCAGCACCAGGCGATCATGTTCCGCCTGGCCGACATGGCGACCAAGGTCGAGGCCGCGCACCAGATGATGGTCAAGGCGGCCAGGCTCAAGGACAAGGGCGAGCGCAACGACCTCGAGGCCGGCATGGCGAAGTACCTCGCCGCCGAGTACTGCGCCGACGTCGTCGAGCAGAGCTTCCGGATCCACGGCGGCTACGGCTACTCCAAGGAGTACGAGATCGAGCGCCTCTACCGCGAGGCGCCGATGCTGCTCATCGGCGAGGGCACGGCCGAGATCCAGAAGATGATCATCGGCCGCCGCCTCCTCGAGGAGTACGCGCTCAAGCGCTGACCCACCGACCTGCTCGTATGCCGGTCAGCGGGCTCCCAACCGTCGTCCAGCCCCGAGTGGGAGACTGGGGCCATGAGCACGCAACCGACACGGGGACTCGGGCCTGCGGCCGCCGCCCGGGTCCTGTCCCTCGAGTACCCGATGTCCCTCGGGGTCCACGACACGTATGCCGGCGCGCAGAAGACCGTCGACTACCTCTCCGACCACCAGTTCCCGGTCGAGAACCTCCTCATCGTCGGCACCGACCTCAAGCAGCTCGAACGCGTCACCGGCCGGCTCACCCGTGGCCGGATCCTCGTCGGCGGGCTGCTCTCCGGCGCGTGGCTCGGCCTGCTCATCGGCATGATCTTCGCGCTCTTCGACACGAGCGGGTTCGCGTGGACCTCGGTCCTCGCGACCGTCGTCTTCGGCGCCGTCTTCGGTGCGATCTGGGCGTTCGTCGGCTACTCGCTCACCGGTGGTCAGCGCGACTTCACCTCGGTGACCCAGGTCGTCGCGACGAAGTACGAGGTGCTCACGGAGCACAAGCACGCCGCCAGGGGTCGCGAGCTCCTCGCCCAGATGGACCCGATGGCCGCCGCGCAGGCGGAGGCCCAGCGGCTCCAGGAGCAGGCCCGTCGTGCGGACCCGACGACCGGTCCGGCCTCCACGCGCTGACCCCGTCTCGCCGAACCCCGCCGCTGTGACGCCCGCCCGGGTCTAGCCTGAGCGACATGACTGCGCCAGCGTTCGGCCCTCCGCTGCAGGAGATGCCCGAGGAGTTCTCGTCGGTCCTCTGCGTCGTCGCCCACCCCGACGACATCGAGTACGGCACCGCCGCCGCGGTCGCCAAGTGGACCGAGGCCGGCAAGACCGTCACCTACTTCCTGCTCACCCGGGGAGAGGCGGGGATCGACACCATGGCGCCGGAGGAGGCGAGGACGGTCCGCGAGGCGGAGGAGCGCGCGAGCGCTGCCGTCGTCGGCGTCACCGAGGTCGACTTCGGCAACCACCGCGACGGGGTGGTCGAGTACGGCCTTGACCTGCGTCGCGACATCGCCCGCGAGATCCGCCGTCGCCGGCCGGACCTCGTCGTCACTGGCGACTACGGCGACCGTTTCGTCGCCGGCATGCTCAACCAGGCCGACCACCGCGCGGTTGGGCTGGCCACGGTTGACGCGGTCGCCGACGCCGGCAACCGCTGGATCTTCCCCGAGCTCGTCGAGGAGGGCTTCGAGCCCTGGAACGTCAAGGTCCTCGCCTTCGCCGGTCCCTCGAAGCCGACGCACTACGTCGACGTCTCGGACCGCGTGGAGGTGGCGGTCGCCTCGCTCGAGGCGCACACGGCATACAACTCCGCACTGCCGGACACGTTTCCCAAGCCGGACGCGCTCGTCCCGATGATCCTCGAGATGGGTGCGCAGGCGGCTCAGGCTGACGGCGTCACGCACGCCCTCGTCCTCGACGTCGTGAACCGCCGCTGACGACCAGCTGATCGCCCCAGGGCGCGGTCGCGTGCTGCGCTCGCGGCGCGCCGTGGGGCAGCCAGTCGTGGGTCAGGCGTTCTCCTCGCGGACGTCGGCGATCCACGCCTCGACGTCGGCGCTGCTGCGCGGCATGGCGGCCGAGAGGTTCTCGTTGCCGTCGGCGGTGATGACGATGTCGTCCTCGATGCGCACGCCGATGCCGCGGAAGCGCTCGGGCACCTTGAGGTCGTCGGCCTTGAAGTAGAGCCCGGGCTCGACGGTGAGCACCATGCCCGGCTCGAGCTCAGCGTCCATGTACTCGGCGCGGGTCGCGAGGGCGCAGTCGTGGACGTCGAGGCCGAGGTGGTGCGAGGTGCCGTGGACCATCCAGCGGCGGTGGTACTGGCCGTGCTCGGTGTCGAGCGTGTCCTCGACGCTGACGCCGTCCGGGAGCAGGCCCCACGCGTGGAGGTGCTCGGCGATGACCTTGATGGCCGCGGCGTGGATGTCGGAGAACTTCGCGCCCGGCTTGGCGGCGGCGATCCCGGCCTCCTGCGCGGCGTACACGGCGTCGTAGACCTCGCGCTGCGCGTCGGTGAACGTGCCGCTCACCGGCAGGGTGCGGGTGATGTCGGCGGTGAAGAGCGAGTCGACCTCGACACCGGCGTCGAGCAGGACGAGGTCGCCCTCGGCGACGTCGCCGGTGTTCTTGATCCAGTGCAGCGTGTTGGCGTGGTCGCCGGACGCGGCAATCGAGTCGTAGCCGACGCCGTTGCCCTGATGGCGTGCGTGGAGGCCGAAGATGCCCTCGATCCACCGCTCTCCGCGACCGAGCTCGGCGGCGGTCTCAAGCTCGGCGATGACCGCCTCGAAGCCGACGTGCGTCGCGGCGACCGCCTCGCGCATCTGCTCGACCTCCCACTCGTCCTTGGTGAGGCGGAGGACCGAGAGGGCGTGGGCGAGGGCGTCGTCGAGCTCCACGAGGGACTCGCGCTCGGCGCCGTTCTCGACCCGGGCGTCGTCGAGGGTGGCGGACAGCTCGCGGTCGGCGTCGCGCACCAGGCGGACGGTGACCTCCCCGGCGTCCTTGGCGACGGCCGCCTCGAACTCGTCGATGTGGCGGGCGGTGAGTCCGAGCTCGAGCTCGATGTCGGCCAGGCTCGGGCGGGCGCCGACCCAGAACTCGCCGTAGCGCGCGTTCGCGAAGAACTCGTCGCTGTCGCGCTCGCCGAGCGGGCGGAAGTAGAGGACGGCCTCGTGGCCGTCGGCGGTCGGCTCGAGCACGAGGACGGCGTCCGGCTCGCGGTCGGCGCCGAGACCGGTGAGGTGCGCGAACGCGGTGTGCGGGCGGAAGACGTAGTCGGTGTCGTTGCTGCGCACCTTGAGCCCACCCGCGGGGACGACGAGCCGGTCGCCCGGGAAGGCGGCGCTCACGGCGTCGCGTCGCGCGGCGGCATACGGGGCCGCGGGGGACTGCCCGGTCGCCTGCGGACGGCGCTCCGCCCAGTCCTCGCGGACGAAGCGACGGAACTCCTCCGTCGTCGGCCGGGCGCGGTTCTCTGCCTGCTTCTGCTCTTCGCTCACCGGCCTATCGTGTCACGCGTGAGCGCCTACGACGGAGCCACGGTGGTCGAGCGGATGCGCAACCACTGGGGCGGGAGCACAGACCACCTCTACGGCGTGCTCGTGCGCGAGCTGGCCGACGACGCCGACCGCGGCGGGGTCGTGCGCGACATCCTCCGCGGCCACGAGGATGCGCCGGCCGGCGACATGGTGCAGCTGCGGCTGCTCGCCGGGATCCACCGCATCGTCCTGCGCGGCGACGCCCCCGGCCTCGCGCGCTTCTACCCGTCTGCGGGAGGAACGGCCGATCGGTATGCCGTGTGGCCGGCTCTCGAACCCGTCCTCCGCGAGCACGTCGACGAGCTGCGCGAGGCGCTCGACGTGGCACCGCAGACCAACGAGGTCGGCCGGTCGGTGGCGCTGCTCGCGGGGCTGTCCGAGGCGGTGCGGCGCACCGGTCTGAGGCGGGTGCGGCTGCTCGAGCCCGGGGCGTCGGCGGGGCTCAACCTGCTCGTCGACCGCTTCCGGTTCGTCGGCGACGGGTGGGCGGCAGGGCCCGAGGACGCGCACCTCGTGCTCGAGGGTTGCGGTGCCCCGGGCTTCTCGCCCCTCTCGTTCGAGGTCGTCGAGCGGCGCGGGTGCGACCTCGACCCGTTCGACGCGATGACGGAGGACGGCGGCGCCCATCTCCGGTCGTTCGTCTGGCCGCACATGCCCGAGCGCGACGGCCGGCTCGTCGCCGCGCTCGCCGCGCTGCGGGAGACACCGGTCGTCGTGGATCGGGCCGGCGCGGCCGAGTGGGTGCGGAAGCGGCTCGCGGAGCCGGTGGGCGACGATGTGCTCACGGTCGTGTGGCACTCGATCACCCGGCAGTACTGGCCGCGGGCGGAGTACGCCGCGATGCTCGCGGCGATCGACGAGGCGCGACCGCGTGTGCCGGTCGTGCGGGTCGCGCTCGAGGACCCGGAGGTGCTTCCGGAGTCAGAGTCGTGGCGGCCGCAGGTCGAGGTCGACGACGACGTCATCGGGTGGTGCACCCACCACGGGCCACCGCTCGAGCTCTCCCGCGCCTAACTCACCAATTCCTCGGGTTCGGCACACACGGTCGTGTACCGAACCCGAGGAATTGGTGAGTTGTGAGCGGTCAGAGGGCGCCGTCGGGGGCGAGGCGGCGGGCCTGGTCGGCGCTCTCGTCGTCGGGCATCGTCTGGCTCGACATCTCGGCCTCGACCCGGCGGTGGTAGATGTCGATCTCGTTCGCGACGCGCGTGGCGTCCCAGCCGAGAATGGGCGCGGCCAGGGCGGCCGCGTGGGGTGCGGCGCTGAGGCCGCGGTCGCGGGCCTCGATCGAGATGCGGGTCCGCCGGGTCAGGATGTCGGTGAGGTGCATCGCGCCCTCGGTCGCGGCGGCGTAGACGACCTCTGCCTTGAGGTGGGTCTCCCCACCGGGAAGCAGCACGCCGAGCTCGGGCCGGGCGTTGATGAGGACGAGGATCTCCTTGGTGAGCGTGCCGTAGCGCTCGAGGAGGGTCTCGACGTGCTCCTGCTCGATACCGGCCGACCGGGCGAGGATCTGCGGACGCTCGCTGAGCCACTCCCAGCCGACCGCGCCGGCGAGCGGCACCCTGTCGGTGGACGACTCGGCGACCTCCTCGCTGAGGTCCTTGACCGCCTCGTCGACGGCGTCGCGGGCCATGATCCGGTAGGTCGTGTACTTGCCCCCGGCGACGAGCGTGAGGCCGGGAACCGGTGTGGCGACGACGTGCTCGCGTGACAGCTTGGTCGTCTCGTCGGACTCGTCGCCCGAGATCAGGGGGCGCAGGCCGGCATACACGCCGTCGATGTCGTCCCGCGTGAGGGGAGTGACGAGGACCGAGTTGACCGTCTCCAGGAGGTAGTCGATGTCGGCGGAGGTGGCGGCCGGGTGGGCCTTGTCGAGGCTCCAGTCGGTGTCGGTCGTGCCGATGATCCAGTGTTCGTCCCACGGGATGATGAAGAGGACGGACTTGTCGGTGCGCAGGATGACGCCGGTCTCGGACGTGATGCGGTCCCGCGGGACGACGAGGTGGATGCCCTTGCTCGACCGCACCTTGAGGGGCCCGTCGTCGCCGAGCATCGACTGGATCTCGTCGGTCCAGACGCCGGTCGCCGCGACGACGCGCCGGGCCCGGATGTCGAACTCGTCGCCGGTCTCGTTGTCGCGGGCGCGCACGCCGACGACGCGCTCACCGTCGTCGGAGCGCAGCAGGCTCACCGCGGAGACGCGGTTGACGACATGGGCGCCGTGCTGGGCCGCGGTGCGGGCGAGCTCGAGGACGAAGCGGGCGTCGTCCACCTGCGCGTCGTGGTACTGGATCGCGCCGGTGAGCGCGTCCGGCCGCAGGCTGGGCATGAGGCGCAGCGCGGCCTTCTTGCCGAGGTGTCGGTGGCGGGGGAGCCCGGCCGTCTGGCGCACGCCGAACGCGAGCCCGTCGTAGAGCGCGATGCCCGAGCCGACGTAGAACCGCTCCCACGCCGGCTTGCTCAGCGGGTACATGAACGGCACCGGCCGCACGAGGTGCGGCGCGATCGTCGTGAGGAGCAACCGCCGCTCCTGCAGGGCCTCGTGGACGAGCCCGAAGTCGAGCATCTCGAGGTAGCGCAGGCCGCCGTGGATGAGCTTGCTTGACCGCGAGCTCGTGCCGCTGGCGTAGTCGCGGGCCTCGATGAGACCGGTCGAGAGTCCCCGCGTGACCGCGTCGAGCGCCGCACCGCACCCGACGACCCCGCCGCCGACCACGAGCACGTCGAGCTCACCACCCGAACGGAGCCGCTCGAGCGTGGACGTGCGTGCCGCGGGGGAGAGGGTCACCCGGTCGAGCATAGTTGCGCTGCTCGCCTAGGCTCCTGTCATGTCCGCCCCCCGCCCGCTGAGCCGCCAACTCGGCCGCCCGATCAACCGCCGGCTCGTCCTCGAGTCCGCGCTGGCAGGTGCCGCCGTCGGGGTGCCGGCGTGGCTGGCGTTCGGGACGACGGCGAATGCGGGTGTGGAGAGCGGCATCCGGGGTCGGGGTGCCGTGGCGCCGGCAGCTGCTGCGCCCGGTGTCGTGCCCTCGCTCGACCGCTCCGCACTCACCGCCGCCCTCGATGCCCACCTCGCCGAACGCGGCGGGACGATGGGTCTCGTCGTCCACGACCTGCGCACCGGTGGACGGTTCGCCTGGCGGGAGTTCGAGAACGAGTCGCTGAGCACGATCAAGGTCCTCATCCTGCTCGCCTGCCTCAAGAAGGTGCAGGACGGCGGCGAGCCGCTGACGAACGAGCGTCACTCGCAGGCACGCCGGATGATCCAGGCGAGCGACAACGCCGCCACCGACGCCCTGCTCGAGTGGGTGACGACGGCCAAGGTGCAGGAGGCTGCCGGTCTCCTCGGCCTCGAGGCCACGACTGTCCGCGGTGGTGGACCGGCCGGCTCGAAGACGTGGTGGGGCTACAGCAGGACCACCCCCGGAGACCTCGTCTCGGTCGTCGACGCCGTCGTCACCGGGACCCCGGTCATCCACGCGGGCCACCGGGCCTACATCCGCCACCTCATGGCCGGTGTCGTACCGGACCAGCGCTGGGGGGTCGCGGACCCGCCCCTGCCGCGAACGGCATACACGGAGACCAAGAACGGTTGGGGCCCGCTCCCTGACGGCTACCGGCTCAACTCGATCGGCCGCGTCCTCGGCAATGGCCGGAGTCACACGATGGCGATCCTCACGCGCAGCCCGCAGGGGTTCCGCTACGGCCGCGAGACGATCAACGGTCTGTCGAAGATCGTCTACGACGCGCTCGCCCAGCCGCTCCCCGCGGAGTAGGCGGACTCCTCGGCGGTCCTGCCGGGCAAGAGCAACCGGTCTCCGGACGCGGACGCCGTCACTTCGGCGCGGCGACCCAGGAGAAGTCCTTGACCGACATCCTCACGTTCGCTCCGCCGGTGTCGCAGGGCTCGAACCCGAAGCTGGCCGCGGTCCACGTGCTGTTCCTCGGCAGGTGGCCGTGCTCCTCCAGCCAGACGAGCATCTCCTTGACCTCGATGGAGCCGACCTTCTCGTTGCGGATGCTGTCGTCGTCGACTCCGGGCTTCCAGACCCGCTGCGCGCCGAACGTGCACAGGTGCCAAGGCTTCCCGGCGAAGGTCGCCGACGCCACGTGCGTGCAGTCGTAGTAGTCGTTGGCGGCGATGTCGACCTGGATCATCACCTCGTCACGCCAGTCGTTGAACCACAGGTCGTAGGCCGCCCAGGTCACGGTCTTCGCGTCGTGCGGGAAGTCGACGGACCAGGAGCTCACGGTGCGCGGCATCGCGCCGACCGTGCCCGTCATGTTCCAGCCGACGTTGGGGTAGGCCTGGACGCCGCCGAAACCGGTCCTGGCGTTGACCATGACGTACCAGTCGCGCGGGCTGTTGCCGTAGAGGGTCTGCTTGTAGGTCGGGTCGTCCGCGGCCGCCCAGACGTTCTGGTTGAGGTAGGGGTCGCCGTTGGTGCCGGTGATGTAGGGGACGGGCGGATAGAAGCACTTGCCCTGTGGTTCGGTCCGTACGCAGGAGTACGTCGTCGGCGACGGTGTAGGGGTCGGTGTGGCGGTCCTGGTCGGGGTGGGCGTCGAGGTCGGCGAGGAGGTGGGGGTGGTGCTCCGCGTGGGCAACGGCGAGATCGACGGTTGCGCCGCACCCATTCGCCGGCTCCCGATGAAGAGCGGGCTCACCTGGTAGTCCGAGGCCTCCCAGGTCTGCGTCGGGTACGTCGCCGTGGGTGAGTAGACGAAGACGCCGGCGTTGACGGGGGCGGTGAGCGAGCCCGACGTCTGGGGCTTCCGGTGGGCCCGCTGGACCGAGCTGTAGCGGCCGTCGGGCGCGAAGTAGGACGCGACGTACTCGGTCCCCGCCGTGACGGGCACGGGCTCGGGGAACCGATGCTGCACAAGTCCGGTCTCCTGCGTGGTCCGGGTCGCCGTGGCGAGCTGCTCGCCTGCCGCGTTCCACAGGTGTACCTCTCGTGCGGTGTTCGACGCCGTGCCGCGGCGGAACTCCACCCCTGTCACGTAGCCGTCGACCTTCGGGGTGAACCTGACTCCCAGGGTCACGGCCTCGGTGTCGGCGGCCACGGCACTGCCCGCGGGCAGCCGGAGACGGTCGGACGAAGGCGGTGACGAGGAGGACGACGTCGAAGACGACGTCGAGGGCGACGGCGACGGCGGCCACACGGCCCAGGCGACGGCCGTCGCCAACGCCACCAGTGCCACGAGGGCAGCGAGGAGTGCCGGACGCCTAGACACGGGAGTCATTCATGATCACCGTGTCGGGCGGGTCGATCCTCAGGTCAAGCACAGCCGTCACCTCCGCGACCGATGGCTGCGGCAACGATATCGGCGGGCCACCGGGGACACCAGAGGCTCGCGCAGATGTCCCTGTCCCGCGACGTCCCCGACCACGGAGACGCGCACGGGTGCCGACAGGTCTAGTCCAACCTCGACGGCCTCGTCGTGAAGGGTGCGTCGACGACCTCGGAGCGCTCCCACTGGCCCAGGATGCGCTGCCTGCGCCAGAGGACGAGCCGATGCACCAGGGGGATCCTGCGGCGCAGCACGGACGCCACGAGTCGGGAGGCGACTCCGCTGCCGAGCGAGTAGAGGCCGATCGTCGACTCGAAGCTCGCGTTCTTGGTCACGGGCAGCGGACGGAGCAGGCGCACCCGGTCGAGGAGGCCCTGTTCGTAGAGGTAGTCCCACTCATCGGCGTTGGCGCGGAGCGGCAGGAGACCGGCGACCATGCGACGGCAGGCATCACGCGTGATGACGTAGGCGCCCGCGTTGACGATGGAGGCGATGTCGACGGGAAGGGCCAGGGTGCGCGTGGCCGACAGGCGCACACTGCCCTCACGCGCCAGGACCACACCGTCCCTGCTGCCGTAGTTGAGCAGCACGACCTCCGCGCCCGTGAGGTGCGGCACGACCTGCTCCACGATGGTTCCGAGGTCGGCCGGCAGGGTCACGTCGTCCTCGAGGACGAGGGCGTGCTCGTGCCCGTCCTCGAGGATCCTTCGGTAGACCTGCAGGTGGCTCAGTGCGCAGCCGGCGGAGCCCGCCGGGAAGTCGTTCTTGGCGAGCAGCTCGGGGGCGATGGTCGCGCGGTCGCCCAGGTCGAGGCCCTGACCGTCGACGCCGGTGACGATGTCGTGGGTGAGCCCCGTCCGGGCCAGCTCCCGCGTGATGTGCGCCCGGCGGTTCGGCGAGCGTTCGAGGTTGATCACATAGGCGTGCACGAGTGCTGCCTCCTGCGGAGGGTCCGGGTCACGACCGGCTCCTCGATATCGACGGGACACGTGACTCGAGGAAGGACAGCAGCTCGGGCGCGAGCACCTCGGCCTCGAAGTCGCGGTCGAAGCGGTCCCGGGCGGCCCGCGACATCTCGGCCCGCATCGGCTCGCGGTCGAGGGTCTCGATCATCGCCACGGCCGCGCGGGCGGGGTCCGCCAGCGGGAAGAACCGCGCCTCGACCCCGTCGTCGCACAGCTCGCGCAGCGGCGCCAGGTCCCCGGCGAGGATCGGCAGCCCGGCCGCCATCGACTCCATGATGGCCAGCGACGACGACTCGGAGTATGCGGCGTGGATGTAGGCGCGGTACCGCGGCAGGAGCGTCCGGACGTCGCTCCTGAACCCCCGGAAGCGCACCTGCTGCTCGACGCCGAGTGTCTTGGCCTGCTGCTCGAGGGAGACCCGGCTGTCGCCCTCGCCGTAGACGTCGAGGGTGTGGCGCCGACCGCGGCGGTTCGCCTCGGCGAGCACCTCGAGGAGGAAGCCGTGGTTCTTCACCGGTTCCAGCCGCCCGATGGTGACGAGGTCGGCAAGGGGCGCCGCCACCGCCGCAGGCTGCCGGTGCACGAAGTTGCTGATGACGGCATACGGGACCGTGTCGGCCTCGGGCAGCCAGGCGAGCAGGGCATCGCGAGCCCACCGCGTCACCGCCACGACACCGTCGAGCTGCGGGATGACCTCACGCTCCACCTGGCGGAGGCGGCGGAAGGCCCGTCCGTCCCGCGCGATCTGCCCGCTCTCGACGTACTCGTCGGCCTGCGAGACCCGGAAGTGGATGGCCATGACGACGACCTGCTGCGGGCCGCGGCGGGCACGAAGGGCGGCGCGCGCAGCCGCAGGCCCCTGCGCGTAGATGACGCAGTCGTCGAGTCGACCCAGCTGCCGGCGCAGCGCCTGGCGCAGGAAGGCCTCGTGCCAGTGCCGGTGCCACATGACGCCGGCGGCGCTGCTCACCCGCGACAGGACGAGGCGCAGGCCGAAGACCGGGACGGTGAGAGGTCCACCCCACGAGAACGGCGTCACGAGAGTGGCTGCGCGACCGTGGCGCTCGAGGTGGGCGAGCAGCTCGCTCACGTGCGTCTGGACTCCGGTCACCCCCTCGGGGCGGTGCAGGGTGGCGATCACGAGGGGCGTCGTCGGGCCCTGCCCCGGTTCGACGGCCGGGAGCGGGTCGGACGACGTCATGGCTCACTGCCTCGCGTCGGCTGGGTCAGCAGTGCTGCCGCGACGACGAGGTCGAGCTGGTAGGGCGCGGCGGCCCCGAGCCCGGTCTCGGTGATGGATGCGACGACGCAGTAGGCGAGGAGGAACAGGGCGGTCGCACGCTCGGGCCCCGGCTCGCGGGTCGCCGCCATGATGAAGAGCAGGAGCAGGATCGTGGTGAGCAGGAACACCCCGACGAGACCCTGGTCGACGAAGACGCTCACCCAGCTGCTGTCGATGGGCAACCCCTGGAAGCTCTGGTTCGACAGCCCCGAGCCGAACAGCTGCTCCACGAGTGGTCGGGGAGTGTCGAAGACCGCCGACCACACCTTGGTCCGTCCGGTGAACTCGCCGACCTCCTCAGTGCTCTGCCCACGCAGCGCCCAGGTCGTCAGGGCGGACGCGAAGAACATCGCCGCCACCACCGTGGCCGCCCCGCTCAACAGGGTCACCCGCCGGGCGCGGACGTGGCCCAGCATGAGACTTGCCGTCGCCACCGCGAGCCCCACCAGCGTGCCCGCCACCGCCGTCCTCGTGTGGGTGGCGACGAGCACGACCCCAGAGATGAGCAGCGCAACCGAAGCGTGGCGACTTGTGATCACCCGGCACATCCACAGCACCACGGAGGTCCCGAAGAGGGTGGCGGCGAGATGCGCCACGCCGGTCGGCCAGATCGGCCAGATCACCCCGGCGAGCCGTCCCTCGACGGAGAACGCCAGCCCGGGACTGAGCGCGGCGCCGAGCAGCACGGTTCCCAGCGCCACCCACACGACCCGCCGGTGACACCGGAGGAGGAGCATGTCGCGGCGCCCCCACCACGGGGTGAGCAGCCACAGGACGACGACGAAGAGGATGAACCGGACGGCCCGGTAGGTCGAGCCGAGGAAGAACTCGTTGTGCAGGCTGACGGCCAGCCCCAGGACCGCGAGGACCGACATCAGGATCATGAACAGGTTGGTGCGCACCAGCCCTCGCGGGTTGGCGATGAGGACGAGCAGCAGGGCGAGGGGCAGTGAGCCCTGAGCGATGGCCTTGCCGACCGAGGCCGGCATCGGCAGCAGGGTCGTGGTGCCCCCGAAGGTCAGCACGTTCATGACGAGGGCGGCCCACGCGGCCTGCACCAGACCGGGTACGGGGGGACTCCGGTCGACGCCGAACCTCGTCCGCGACGCGGGCAGTGCCGTACGAGGGACGCTCGTTGCCATCGAGAGCTCCTCACCTCTCCGGCGCCCACGCATCGTGCAACGCACGACGCCACGTCCGCCCTGGAGTCGTCACCCGGTCCCGAGGACCGCCGTCCCGCCGACCTGCTGCGGGTACCTCTCGACGCTACCGGGCACCGTGCGTCGGCGTGGCCGGAATCGTGCAACGCGGCGCGCGCGGCCCTGGCGTCCGCGGCTCACTCGGCGGACGTGGCGGACCGCCGCCCGCCTTCCTGTCAGTCGACCTCGACCCAGTCGAGGGTCCGCTCGACCGCCTTCCGCCACCCGGCATACCCGACCTCACGCTGCTCGTCGGACCACCGCGGTTCCCAGCGCTCGGCCTCGGCCCACTTGCTCCGGAGCTCGTCGGTGCCGGACCAGAAGCCGGTCGCCAGCCCCGCGGCATAGGCGGCCCCCAGAGCCGTGGTCTCGGCGACGACCGGCTTGCTCACCGGCACGCCGAGGACGTCGGCCTGCAACTGCATGCAGAGCCGGTTGGCCGTGACGCCGCCGTCGACCCTGAGCGTCTCGATGTGCACGCCGGAGTCGGCGGTCATCGCATCGGCGACGTCGCGGCTCTGGTAGCAGATCGCCTCGAGCGTCGCCCGCGCGAGGTGGGCGTTGGTGTTGAAGCGCGACAGCCCGACGATGGCGCCACGTGCGTCGCTGCGCCAGTAGGGCGCGAACAGCCCGCTGAACGCCGGCACGAAGTAGACGCCGCCGGTGTCGTCGACCTGCTTCGCCAGGCCTTCGATCTCCGAGGCGCCCGAGATGATGCCGAGCTGGTCGCGCAGCCACTGGACCGCGCTGCCGGTGACGGCGATCGACCCCTCGAGCGCGTAGACCGGTGCGGCAGAACCGAACTGGTAGGCGATGGTCGTGAGCAGGCCGTTCTCGCTGCGGACGAGCTCGGTGCCCGTGTTGAGCAGGAGGAAGTTGCCCGTGCCGTAGGTGTTCTTGGCCTCGCCCGGCTCGAAGCACACCTGCCCCACCGTGGCCGCCTGCTGGTCCCCGAGGACGCCGGTGATCGGCACCTTCGCCGTGCCCCGCTCCCCGGACGTCGTCCCGTATGCCGTCGCGTCACTGCTCGCGGAGATCTCCGGGAGCATCGCGCGCGGGATCCCGAAGAACCCGAGCAGCTCGTCGTCCCAGTCGAGCGTCGTGAGGTCCATGAGCATCGTGCGGCTCGCGTTGGTGACGTCGGTGACGTGGAGACCGCCGCGGGGGCCGCCGGTGAGGTTCCACACGAGCCAGGTGTCCGAGGTGCCGAAGAGGGCGTCGCCGCGCTCGGCCGCCTCGCGGACGCCGTCGACGTTCTCGAGGATCCACTGGACCTTGCCGGCGGAGAAGTAGGTCGCCGGGGGCAGTCCCGCCTTGTGCCGGATCGTGTCACCGCGGCCGTCGGCGTCGAGCGCCTTGGCGATGGAGTCCGTGCGGGTGTCCTGCCAGACGATGGCGTTGTGGAACGGGCGTCCGGTGCGGCGGTCCCAGACGATCGCCGTCTCGCGCTGGTTGGTGATGCCGATGGCAGCGAGGTCGGTGCCGGCGAGCCCGGCCTTGGTCAGCGCGCTGCCGATGACGGTCTGGGTGCGGTCCCAGATCTCGAGCGGGTTGTGCTCGACCCAGCCGGCGCGGGGGAGGACCTGCTCGTGCTCGAGCTGGTGGCGCGCGACCTCGGCGCCGTCGTGGTCGAAGACCATGAACCGCGTGCTCGTCGTGCCCTGGTCGACCGCCCCGATGAAGTCCGCCATGCCGCCAGAGCCTAGAGCGCCCCATGGGCGGCCCGGCGCCGCGACGTGCGGCTGCGGGGGGCGGGCCTCGCATGGGGGCGGACCTTGCGGGGTAGGGCGGGGGTGACCCACGACAGACCGGCCCGAGGGCCGCCGGGACGGAGGCTGCCATCGCCACCACGACCACTCCCTTCTCGAGCATCCGGGCGACCGTCGAGGAGCACTTCGGCCACGACCGTCTGCGGCCCGGCCAGGAGGACGCGATCGCTGCCCTCCTCGACGGCCAGGACGTCCTGCTCGTGTCGCCGACCGGGTCGGGCAAGTCGCTCACCTACCAGGTGGCGGGGCTGCTGTCCGGCGGCCTCACGATCGTCGTGTCCCCCCTCCTCGCGCTCCAGCAGGACCAGGTCGACGCCTTGACCGAGGTCGGGATCGGCGCGGCACGGCTCAGCTCGGCGGAGTCGGCGGGGGCGCGGGAGGAGGCGATGGAGGGGATGCGCAGCGGTGCCATCCGCTTCGCCCTGCTCGGGCCGGAGCAGCTGGCGCGGCCACAGGTCCGCGGTGCGCTCGCGGCCCTGCGCCCGACGCTCGTCGCCGTGGACGAGGCGCACTGCGTCTCGACGTGGGGGCACGACTTCAGGCCGGACTACCTGCGCCTCGGCGACCTCGTGCAGGAGCTCGGGACACCCCGGGTCGTGGCGATGACGGCCACCGCTGCACTCCCCACGAGGCGCGACATCGTCGAACGGCTCCACCTGCGGGCGCCTTGCTTGGTCGTGACCGGGTTCGAGCGCGACAACATCGCCCTGCACGTGCACCGGTGCCTCGACGAGCGGGACCAGCAGGAGCGCGTGCTCGGCGAGGTGGACGGCCGCCGCGCCGACGCGGGAAGCGTCCTCGTGTACTGCCGCACGCGCAAGGGTGCGGAGGCGTATGCCGCGGAGCTGGCGACCCGTGGGCACCGCGTGGCGGCCTACCACGCCGGCCTGGGGAAGCGTCGTCGCGAGGAGGTCCAGCGGTCCTTCATGACCGACGACCTCGACGTCGTCGTGGCAACCTCCGCCTTCGGCATGGGGATCGACAAGCCGGGCATCGGCCTCGTCGTCCACGCCGACGTGCCCGAGTCCCCGGACACCTACCACCAGGAGGTCGGGCGGGCAGGTCGCGACGGTGCTCCGGCTGCGGGCGTGCTCTTCTACCGGTCCGAGGACCTCGCGCTCGGACGCTTCTTCGCGACGCCGGTGCCCGGGCGAGGTGACGTCGTGGACGTGGCGTCGACGATGGCGAGGACCGGCAGCAGGGACCCGCGCGAGGTGCGGGAACGCCTCGACCTCGGACCCCGCAAAACCGCGCGGCTCGTCAACCTCGTGTCGCTGGCGCTCGAGGCCTCCGGTTGCTCCGACCTCCCCCCGGAGCAGCTGGCGGACCTGGTCATCGAGCGGGCCGAGGCGCAGCGCCGCCTCGAGCGCTCCCGCGTCGAGATGATGCGCGCCTACGCCGAGACCGACCGGTGCCGGAGCGCCTTCCTGCTCGCCTACTTCGGTGCACCCGTCAGCGGTCGCTGCGGCGTCTGCGACAACTGTGTCGACGGTGTGGCAGCGGACGAGCGAGCCGACGCCAGTGCCAGGTTCGCCGTACAGGCCGCGGTCCGGCACGACGAGTTCGGTGTGGGCGTGGTCACCGACGTCGTCCAGGACCGCCTCACGGTGCTCTTCGACGACGCCGGATACCGCACCCTCTCGCTGGAGGCCGTCGAGGACAACGACCTGCTGGAGCCGGCGTGACCTGCCTGCTGCGCCGGGGTGGGCGATGAGCGCCTCGGTGGCTGCCACGGGCTCATGGACCGACCCGGACGGGATGAGGTCACCCGCCGGCGAGGTGCACGCCTGGCTGCCCGGGACCAACCAGACCGTGTGCGGCCTCTCGTTGCACCGGTCGCAGCTGCTGCGGTTCCCCCACGTCGACTGGCGAGATGTCCAGCCCGAGACCGGTCGGGACGCCGACCGCGTGGCCGTCGTCTGTGCCCGGTGTGCCGCAGGGATGGGTCGTCGGCGCGACGAACGCCCTTGGCGGCGGACCAACCCGCGCCCCTGACAAGCCGGCACCGCGATCGTCCACCGGGACGCTGTGAGGGAACGCACGCGGCATACGTGGTGTCGGCGTGGGGGGCGGCAGGCAAGGATGGGCGGCATGCAGTTCGGACGCAGCTACGAAGAGTTCGAGGTCGGAGCGACCTACAGGCACTGGCCCGGCAAGACGGTCACCGAGTTCGACGACCACATGTTCTGCCTGCTCACGATGAACCACCACCCGCTCCACCTCGACAGCAACTACGCCGAGGAGACCACGCAGTTCGGCCGCAACGTCGTCGTCGGCAACTACGTCTACTCGATCCTGCTCGGCATGAGCGTGCCCGACATCTCGGGCAAGGCCATCGCCAACCTCGAGATCGAGAGCCTGCGCCACGTCGCGCCGACCTTCCACGGCGACACCCTCTACGGCGAGACACGGGTGCTCGACAAGTGGGAGAGCAGCTCCAAGGACGACCGTGGCGTCGTCCACGTCGAGACGATCGGCTACAACCAGGACGGCAAGGTCGTCTGCATCTTCCGCCGCAAGGTCATGGTGCCCAAGGACAGCTACCTCGAGGCCCGCGGCGGCGAGCAGCCCGGCCGCCCGACGCCTCAGCCCGACAAGAACTGGCCCGGACCGGAAAACGCCGCGACCGACTGACCGCTCCCGTGCGAGGGTGGCGCGCATGACCTCCCGCCTCATGCACACGTCCGTCGACTCCCGCAACGCCCACGACCAGTCGCACTGGTGGAGCGAGGTGCTCGGCTGGTCGGAGGACCCGAAGGACCCGAACCTGCCCGGTCACGAGGAATGCATGATCTTCAGCCCCGACGGTCGTCAGCGGGTCCTCTTCATCGAGGTGCCCGAGGGCAAGACGGTCAAGAACCGCCTCCACTTCGACCTCACGCCGACGGACCGCACGCGCGACGAGGAGGTCGCCCGGCTCCTCGAGCACGGCGCCACCGTGCACCAGGACCTGCGCGACCTCCCCGGCCGCCCTGCCGGGTCGGGCTGGGTGACGATGCTCGACCCGGAGGGCAACGAGTTCTGCGTCCTGCGCAGCGAGTCCGAGCGTCCCGACCCCTACGCGCACCTCGTCGTCTGACTCACTTCACCGCGTCGGTATGCCGGGTGCCCGCCTCGTCGGTCCAGCTCACCGACGTGACCGTGGGGCCTGAGCTTCCCCCGGGCGCGGTGGCCGTGGCCCAGGCGACGGTCATCCCCTCCGGGGTGGCGGTGGCCGGCTCCGTGGTGGAGGCGGCGCTGCTCCACGTGAAAGACACGTCCGTGGCACCGGCCGGGAGCAGGGTCACCGAGGTCCAGGACCAGTCGCCGCCGTCGGTCTTCGTGCCGTAGCCCATCGTCGTGCTCTGCTCCTGGCTCAGGGGCCGCGTGGAGCCACCCGACCCGTCGGCCATGAAGGCCCCCATGACCCCGGAGTCCCGGGCGACGAAGAAGGTGTCCCCGTCGGTGATCTTCGTGCCGGGAAGCACGGTCCCGTCGGCCGAGTGGACGCGCCCGTCGGGGTCCATCCAGATGGTGTCGACGTAGGTGTCGACCTCCTTCGGGTCGTCGAACTTGACGGCGATGGCCTGGTAGTCGGTGCCCGGCAGCGGATTCTGGTCGGTCTGGATCCCGCCCTTGGTACCGTCCCGCGTCACGGTGAGGAAGGTCGTGGCGTCGGCCGGGGCGGTGCCGAGCATGACCCCTTCGGCGCCGGAGCCGGTGCCCATCGACAGGACGGTGGGGTCCGCGCTCGACCCCGCGAGCTGCTGTCGCAAGGAGCCCGAACCCTTGTAGAACACGATGTTGGGCTGGTCCGCCGGGGCGCCCGGTCGCACCTCGATGGTCCAGGAACCGTCGAAGAGGGCGGCCGACACCCGTCGGCCTCCATCGACCGAGGTGGAGGGTCCAGCGGGCAGGGCGCTGCCCCCGACCGGGCTGCCGGCGACCGCCACGACGACGGCCGCGGCTGCGGCTGCCACGCCGGCGCCGAGCCCAGCGCGGCGCAGGTTGCGGCGGCGCAGGCGGCGGCGACCGCCGGCGTGCACGGCGTCCTCGTCGACGGACATGGACGGCGCCGGGGGAGCGGCGAGCAGCTCGAGGATCGGGTCAGACATGACGACCTCCTTCGGGGACGAGCAGGGTGCGGAGACGGGTGAGGCCGCGCGAGGTCGAGGACTTCACGGTGCCGGTGCTCACGTCGAGGGCGTCGGCCGTCTCGCGCTCGGAGAGGCCGATGTGGTGGCGGAGGACGACGCACTGCCGTTCGCGGACGGGCAGGGTCGCCAGGGCCGAGGCGAGCTCGTCGGCGAGCGCCACGTGGTCGGACCGGTCGGCCCGCCCGGTGTCGGGCACCTCGTCGGTGAGGCTCTCGCGCCATCGGCGCCTGTGGGAGTCGGTGTGGAGGTTGACGAGAACCCGGCGGGCGTAGTTGTGCGTGCCTCCCTCCTCGATCCGCGGCCAGGCCACGTAGACCCGCTCGAGGGTCTCCTGCACGAGGTCCTCGGCGCTCGACGCGCCGCCCGTGAGCAGCCACGCGAGCTTGAGCAGCCGGGGCGAGCTCGCCCTGAGGAACTCGTCGAACGAGCCGTCGTCACGTCGCTTCACGGCACCTCCTCCACCTCATCACCGAACCGGACGGCCTAGGTACGGGCGTCCGGTCCGAAAGGTTGTCACGGGAGCGGAGATGTCACTCGTTGATGTCGTGCGGCTCGCCGCCGACGTGCTGCACCACCCAGCCCTTCGGTCCGTACGGGCCCGTCTCGCCCACCGGCTGCGGCACCCGGAAGACGGCGACGTAGAAGGTGCGCTCGGTCGTCGAGCCGGGGTTGAAGCGGGAGGGGTCGACGAGCCGCAGGTGGCCGATGCTCTCCTTCGTCACCGGCTTCCCGTCGATCGACACGACGTCCGCGAAGCGCGATCGCGTGAAGACGAAGAACCGGTTCGGGTCGGTGCGGTCCCTGCCCTTGATGCCGTCGCTGGGATAGATCGCTCGCTCCCGCCACGCCTCGCGGCCGTCGGTCTGGACGACGAGGTCGTAGTTGGGCCTGCCCATCGCGTCGGTGACCGGCTCCAACCGAGCCCGGTGGGTTCGGCCTGCCACCGTGACGGTGCTGCTCCACGTCGACGTGCTGGGTGTGGACGGGCTGCTCTTCGGCTTCGCGGGGCTGGTGCGGCGCGCCGCCGTCGGCCTCGGGCCGGGGGTCGACGGTGTCGGGGCCGTCGGCGTGGCCGTCGGGCGCGGGGAGGCCGGGACGGACGTCGACGGGCTCGGCGTCGCGCTGGCCGTGGGCGAGGCAGAGGGCGTCGCCGACGGAGTGGTCCGCGACGCCGCGGTGCCGGTGTCCCCGACAGCCGGCCCAAGGGTGCCGAGCATCATGACGGCGGCAACCGCGGCGGTGCCGACGGCGGCCACGGCGAGCACCCGGTGACGGCGAACGCCCGAGTGGCCACGGCCGAGCTCGTCGTCGGTGGCGCCGCCGGTGGGCGGAGCGCCGGCGGTGGCACCTCTCGGCTCACGCGCGTGCAGGTCCTCGTTGTCTCGCTTCATTGCTGGCTCCCTTCGGTGATGGGTGGACGGCTCCCGGGGTGGTGGGACCGCCCATGTCTGCGGAGCCCCGGTGCACCCATCACGACGTGCGCACCCCGGAAAAGGTTGTGATCACCCCAGAACCTGTTCCGGAGCGCCCTCGCGGCGCGAGCACGTATGCCGTCCCGGTCGCCTCCCCGGGCCGGGGCGCTCGCGCGCCTAGGCTGACGAGGGTGAGGATCGACCTGCACACGCACTCCACGGCGAGCGACGGCACCCAGAGCCCGACCGAGCTCGTCGAGGAGGCCAAGGCGTCGGGTCTCGGGATGGTCGCCCTCACCGACCACGACACGACGTCGGGGTGGGAGGAGGCCGTGGCGGCCGCCGTACGCACCGGCATCCGGCTCGTGCGCGGGATCGAGATCTCGTGCAGCCGCAACCACCGCAGCATCCACCTGCTCGGCTACCTCCCCAACCCCGACGACCCGCGGCTCGTCGTCGAGCTCGCCCGGTCGCGCGACAGCCGGGTGACCCGGATGGATCGGATGATCGAGCGAATGGCCGCGGACGGCATACCGGTCTCGGTCCAGGAGGTGCGCGCGCAGCTGGCGCCGGGAGCGACACTCGGGCGGCCTCACCTCGCCGACGCCCTCGTCGCCAAGGGCATCGTCGCCGACCGCGACGAGGCGTTCCGCGACCTGCTCCACGACGGCAGCCGCTATTACGTCGGCCACTACGCGCCGGACCCCGTCACGGCCATAGGGATCGTGCGCGCCGCCGGCGGCGTCCCGGTTCTCGCGCACCCGTTCGCCATGCGCATGGCGTCGGTCTCCGACGAGCTGGTCGAGGAGCTCGCGGCGGCCGGCCTGGCCGGGCTCGAGGCGCACCACCGCGACCACGAGCCCGCCGACGTGGAGCGTGCGGTCCGGCTCGCCCAGCGGCACGACCTGGTCGTCACGGGGAGCAGCGACTACCACGGCGCCGGCAAGCTCAACCGTCTCGGCGAACACACGACGCAGCCCCGACAGTGGTCACGTATCGTCGAGCAGTCCTCTGGCGTGAAGGTGGTGCAGCCGTGAACGGTTCCTCGGCGGACGAGGCCGGCGACCTCGTCCTCACGCTCTCGTGCCCCGACCGTCCGGGCATCGTCGCAGCGGTGTCGCAGCGCCTCTTCGAGCACCGCGCCAACATCGAGGAGAGCCAGCAGTTCTCCGACCACCGGACCGGTCTCTACTTCATGCGCGTGCGGTTCGCGACGCGGACCGACGGGCCGGGCCTCGAGGAGTGGCGCGACGAGATCGCTTCGGTCGCAGCCGAGTTCGACATGACATGGGAGCTGCGGCCGGCCGCTGCGGCCTACCGGACGCTCGTCATGGTGAGCCGGTTCGGGCACGTCCTCAACGACCTCCTCTTCCGATGGAGGTCCGGCCAGGTCAATGCCGACATCGTCGGGATCGTCAGCAACCACACCGACCTCGAGCCGCTCGTGCGCTCCTACGGCATCCCCTTCCACCACGTGCCGGTGACGCGGGACACCAAGCCGCAGGCGGAGGCGAGGCTGCGCGAGCTCGTCGCCGAGCACGACGTCGAGCTCATCGCCCTCGCGCGCTACATGCAGGTCCTCAGCGACGACCTCTGCCGCGACCTCGGCGGCAGGGTCATCAACATCCACCACTCGTTCCTGCCGAGCTTCAAGGGCGCCAAGCCCTACCACCAGGCCTATGCACGCGGCGTCAAGGTCATCGGTGCGACGGCCCACTACGTCACCGCCGACCTCGACGAGGGCCCGATCATCGAGCAGGACATCCACCGGGTCGACCACCGCATGCACGCCGACGACCTCGTCGCGGCCGGCGAGGAGGTCGAGTCCCGCGTCTTCGCCCGGGCCGTCCGGTGGCACTGCGAGAGCCGCATCATCCTCAACGGCGACCGCACGGTCGTCTTCAGCTGACCTGTGGAGAGCCTCACGCCGCTGTCGGCCCGGCTGGCTAGGTTGGCGGCGTGACCGAGGTGAGGACCGGGCGACCGGTGCAGACCGAGCTCGCGGGGATGCCGCCCAGGCTCTATCCCGCGAGCCCCTCGCGCCTGCTCGCCCTCGTCGACTGCCCACGGCGCTACCGCATGCAGTACCTCGACCGGCCCCGGCCCGAGCAGCGGCCCCAGCGGGCGCACACGTCGTTCGGGCTCGCCGTCCACAACGCGCTGCGCGACTGGTGGGACCTGCCGCGTGAGCGCCGCACGGCCTCGGCCGGGCGGGAGCTCGTGCGTCAGTCGTGGATCGAGACCGGCTTCCGCGACCCCGAGCAGTCGGGGGAGTGGCGCCGGCGCGCGCAGGAGCACGTCATCGCCTACCTCGCTCGCGTCGACCCCGACGACCATCCCACCGGCATCGAGCGGACCGTCTCCTTCGTGAGCGGCGACCTGCGGGTCACCGGTCGCATCGACCGGCTCGACGACCGTGAGGGCGAGCTCGTCGTCGTGGACTACAAGACGAGCCAGAAGCCGCTCGGCGAGGCGGACGCGCGCACCTCGCTGCCCATGGCCCTGTATGCCGCGGCCGTCTGGAAGATGTTCCGTCGCCCGTGCCTGCGGGTCGAGCTCCATCACGTGCCGACGGGCGAGGTCGTCTCGCACACCCACACGCCCGAGTCGCTCACCCGCAAGGTCGACGAGGCCAGGTCCATCGCGCGCGACGCCCGGCGTGCCGACGCCGACTTCGCCGAGCGCGGCGTCGAGTCGACGCTCTTCCCGCCGACCGTCGGTCCGCTGTGCACGTGGTGCGACTTCCGGGCGCACTGTCCCGAGGGGCAGGCTGCCGGCCCCGAGAAGTCCGGGTGGGCCGCCCTCGAGCCGGGCGACGTGCCGCGCCAGGTCGAGGCCGGCTAGCTCTCACCCGGCGTCGTCGCTGCGGACGCGCTACGTTGGTCTGACCAGCACGAACGTCGACGTCGAAGGGGTGCGGGATGGCAGCGAAGGACTCCACCTTCCTCGGCTGGCCCGTGCTGCGCCAGCTCGCCAGCGGCGACCTCCTCGGTCGTGGGACGGCGGTCACCTCGCGCCGGACCAGGAACATCGAGCCGCGCACGTCGACCGCCGACCGTGTCGTGCAGAGCGTCTGTCCCTACTGCGCGGTGGGCTGCGGTCAGCGGGTCTTCGTCAAGGACGAGAAGGTCGTGCAGATCGAGGGCGACCCCGACTCGCCGGTGAGCCGCGGGCGGCTCTGCCCCAAGGGCGCCGCCAGCGAGCAGCTCGTCAACTCGCCGACCCGCCAGACGCACGTCCTCTACCGCGCACCCCGGGCCAAGGACTTCCAGCGCATCGAGCTCGACGTGGCCATCGACATGGTGGTCGACCGCTTCCTCGAGGCGCGGCGCAACGGCTGGCAGGAGCTCGACGAGAAGGGACGCAGGCTGCGACGGACCATGGGCATCGCCTCGCTCGGGGGAGCCACCCTCGACAACGAGGAGAACTACCTCATCAAGAAGCTCTTCACCGCGGCCGGCGCGATCCAGATCGAGAACCAAGCGCGTATTTGACACAGCTCCACGGTTCCCAGTCTGGGGGCCTCGTTCGGACGCGGCGGCGCCACGCAGTCACTGCAGGACATGGCGAACGCCGACTGCATCATCATCCAGGGCTCCAACATGGCCGAGTGCCACCCGGTGGGCTTCCAGTGGGTGTCCGAGGCCAAGGCCCGGGGTGCGCGGGTCATCCACATCGACCCTCGCTTCACGCGGACCTCCGCGATCGCCGACACCCACGTGCCGATCCGGGCCGGCTCGGACGTCGTGCTCCTCGGCGCCCTCATCAACCACGTGCTCTCGAACGACCTGTACTTCCGTGACTACGTCGTCGCCTACACCAACGCCGCGACGTTGGTGAGCGAGGACTTCGCCGACACCGAGGACCTCGACGGCGTCTTCAGCGGCTACGACCCTTCGACCGGCAAGTACGACATGTCCTCGTGGTCCTACGCCGAGCGCGACGGGGACGACGGCGAGATCGAGGAGCCCGGTGGCGGGCACGAGCACGGTGCCAGCAAGTCGGCGCGCGCGGAACCGCACTCGCTCGGCGCCGCCGGTGCCGCGCTGGAGCACGCCAAGGTCATCCGCGACGAGTCCCTCGAGCACCCGCGCAGCGTCTTCCAGGTGCTCAAGCGGCACTACTCCCGCTACACGCCCGAGGTCGTGCGCGACCTCTGCGGCATCCCCGTCGACCAGTTCCACGAGATCGCGAGGGCGCTCACCGAGAACTCGGGCCGCGAGCGCACGACGTGCTTCGCCTACGCGCTCGGCTGGACCCAGCACAGCCTCGGGGCCCAGTTCATCCGCACCGCCGCGATCCTCCAGCTGCTCATGGGCAACATGGGCCGGCCCGGCGGCGGGATCATGGCCCTGCGCGGCCACGCGAGCATCCAGGGCTCGACCGACATCCCGACGCTCTTCAACCTCCTCCCCGGCTACCTCCCGATGCCGGTGGCCGGTCAGCACGACAGCCTGCAGGACTACCTCGCGACGATCTCCTCCCCGCGGCAGAAGGGCTTCTGGACCAATGCCGACGCCTACACCGCCAACCTCCTCAAGGCGTGGTGGGGCGAGGCCGCGACTCCCGAGAACGACTTCTGCTTCGACTACCTCCCGAAGCTCACGGGCGCCCATGGCACCTACCAGACCGCCATGGCGATGATCGACGGCGAGGTCGACGGCTACTTCGTCCTCGGGCAGAACCCGGCGGTCGGGTCCGCCCACGGCAAGATGCAGCGCGAGGCGCTCTCGCACCTCAAGTGGATGGTGGTGCGCGACTTCCAGCTCATCGAGACGGCGACCTTCTGGAGGGACGGGCCCGAGGTGGCTTCGGGTGAGACGAGCCCGGAGGACATCGAGACCGAGGTCTTCTTCTTCCCTGCGGCCAACCACGTGGAGAAGTCCGGCACGTTCACCCAGACACAGCGGATGCTCCAGTGGCACCACCAGGCGGTGCGGCCCGTCGACGACATCCAGAGCGAGCTCGACTTCTTCCACGAGCTCGGCGTCCGCATCCGCGAGCGGTTGCGGGACTCCACGGACGAGCGCGACCGCCCCCTCCTCGACCTCACCTGGGACTACCCGACCGACGAGCACGGCGAGGTCGACGCCGAGGCGGTCCTGCGAGAGGTCAACGGCCACCACCTCACCGGTGACAGGGCCGGCCAGCTCCTCGACACCTTCAACGACATGAAGGCCGACGGCTCCACCTCGGGCGGCTGCTGGATCTACACCGGTGTGTTTGCCGGTGGCGTCAACCGTTCGGCCAAGCGGGTGCCCGGTCGCGAGCAGGACGAGGTCGCGAAGGACTGGGGCTGGGCATGGCCGATGAACCGCCGCATCCTCTACAACCGCGCCTCGGCCGACCCGGAGGGTCGCCCGTGGAGCGAGCGCAAGAAGTACGTTTGGTGGGACGAGGCCGAGCGCCGCTGGACCGGCAAGGACGTGCCCGACTTCCCGGTCGACCGCGACCCGTCGTTCCGCCCCGACCCCGAGGTGGGCGGACCCGCGGCGATCGCCGGCGACGACCCGTTCATCATGCAGGCCGACGGCAAGGGCTGGCTGTATGCACCCAAGGGCTTGGTCGACGGCCCGCTACCGACGCACTACGAGGCACAGGAGTCGCCGGTCGCCAACTCGCTCTACGCGCAGCAGAGCAACCCGAGCCGGCTGGTCTACCCGCGCAAGGACAACCTGTGGAGCCCCTCGGGGACGGCCCCGGGCTCCGACGTCTACCCCTACGTCTTCACGACCTACCGGCTCACCGAGCACCACACGGCCGGCGGGATGAGCCGGTGGCTGCCCTACCTCTCCGAGCTCCAGCCCGAGATGTTCTGCGAGGTCTCCCCGGAGCTGGCCGAGGAGCGAGGGCTCGTCAACGGCGAGTGGGCGACGCTCGTCTCGGCGCGCAGCGCGATCGAGGCGCGCGTCCTCGTCACCGAGCGGATGACACCACTCACCGTCAACGGCCACACGGTGCACCAGATCGGCCTTCCCTACCACTGGGGCGTCGGCAAGGACGCCGTCGTCGAGGGCGACGGCGCCAACGACCTCCTCGGCGTCGTCCTCGACCCCAACGTCCAGATCCAGGAGTCCAAGGTGGGCTCCTGCGACATCCGACCCGGGCGCCGGCCACGCGGGGAGGAGCTGCTCCGCCTCGTCGCGGAGTACCAGTCTCGGGCCGGCACGACGGTCGAGACCGGCGCGCAGCAGGCCGACCCGGTCCCGGCCGAGGCGGCGCGGCAGTGGGCCGCCCGGACCCGACCTGACGGAAGCGAAGGTGGGAGCTGATGGGCTACCTCCAGCGGCAGCTGAGTGGACGCACCGACCCGGCATCGGACGCGGGCTGGGTCGAGCCGCCGAGCCGCAAGGGCTTCTTCACGGACACCTCGATCTGCATCGGATGCAAGGCCTGCGAGGTGGCGTGCAAGGAGTGGAACGCCGTGCCACTCGACGGGCTCGCCCTGTCGGCGAACTCCTACGACAACACCGGCGACCTCGGAGCGAGCACGTGGCGCCACGTCGCCTTCGTCGAGCAGGACTCGGAGCGGATCGAGGCCGCGCGCGAGTCCGGCCGCCGGCTGGTCTCGCTCGGCATGCCGACCCTCGGGGCGCCCGACGGGACGCCCGTCGACGCGGCCGTGCCCGGCATACGAGGGGGTGCGCCGGCGGGCTACGGCGCGCTGCCCGCGCCGCTCGAGGACCACGGACCCGACCTGCGCGACATGCTCGGCGAGGTCAACGCGATGGACGGATCCGGTTCTGCAGCAGTCGATCTCGGCACGACTGTCGACGGCACACCCATGGTCGGGTCGCTGCCGGAGTTCCGCTGGCTCATGGCCTCCGACGTCTGCAAGCACTGCACGCACGCGGGCTGTCTCGACGTCTGCCCGACGGGTGCGCTCTTCCGCACCGAGCACGGCACGGTCGTCGTCCAGCCCGACGTCTGCAACGGCTGTGGCTACTGCGTCGGGGCGTGCCCGTTCGGTGTCATCGAGCGGCGCTCCGACGCGAGCACGTCGGTCCGCAAGGACGGGCACGTGCCCAACGTCGGCGTCGCCCAGAAGTGCACGCTGTGCTACGACCGGCTCCAGCACGACCAGATGCCTGCGTGCGCCCAGACGTGTCCGACGACGTCGATCAAGTTCGGCGACCACGACGAGATGGTGGCGGCCGCGCGTGAGCGCGTCGTGGCCCTCCACGAGCAGGGGCTCACCGAGGCGCGCCTCTACGGCGCCAACGAGGACGACGGCGTCGGTGGCACCGGTTCGGTCTTCCTGCTGCTCGACGAGCCGGAGGTCTACGGGCTGCCGCCGGACCCGGTCTGCGCGACCTCGCGCCTCCCCGAGATGTTCCGTAGCGCCGGGTATGCCGGCCTCGGCATGCTGGGTGCCGCAGCGGTCGCCTTCCTCGGGGGTCGCTCGTGACGACGTCGACGTTCGACAGCTACCGGCCGCCCGAGGAGGGAGGCCGGCGCCGTCGCCGGGACACGCTGCGTGACTCCGTCTCGGGAGCCGCGCGGTCGGTGGCCAAGGGCAGCGGGTGGTTGACCGGTGACGGGGGAGGGCGCCGCGAGGCGCAGGCGGTGCCGGACGTCGAGTTCTCCAGCTACTACGGGCGCTCCGTCGTCAAGCCGATGCCGTGGAAGCACGAGATCCCGGCCTACCTCTTCCTCGGTGGAGTGGCGGCGGGCTCCGGCCTGCTCGGCACCGGAGCCGCGGCGACCGGCCTCGATGTCCTGCGCCGCCGCAGCCGGCTCACCGCGATGGCCGCGGTCGCCGCGAGCGGCGGGCTTCTCGTCGCCGACCTCGGCCGGCCGGAGCGCTTCCTCAACATGCTCCGGACGGTCAAGCTCACCTCACCGATGTCGGTCGGCACGTGGATCTTCTCGGGCTACTCCGCGTTCGCGGGCGTGACGACCGCGGTCGAGGTGGCCCGGATGCTCCCGCACCGTCCCGGCGGAGCGGTCGGTGCCGTGCTCCGCCTGCTCGACGCGGTGGAGGTGCCCGGAGCGGCAGGCCAGGCGCTCTTCGCGCCTCCGCTCGCGGCATACACCGCGGTCCTCCTGTCCGACACGTCCACCCCGCTGTGGCACGAGAGCCGACGGAACCTGCCCTTCGTCTTCGTCGGGTCGGCGTGCCTCGCGGCGTCCGGCGTGCAGATGGCGCTCAACCCGGTGTCGCAGACCGGCCCCGCGCGGCGACTCGCCCTCATCGGGGTGGTGACCGAGCTCGTCGCCATGCACCGGCTCGAACAGCGGCTCGACGAGGTGGGCGTCCGGGAGCCGATGGAGACCGGTCACGCCGGCAGGCTGCTGCGGACCGCCAAGGCGCTGACGGTCGCGGGTGGGATCGGGACCCTGCTCGCGGGCCGGAGCCGCGTCGTCGCGGTGGCCGCGGGTGCCGCGCTCGCGGCCGGCTCGGCACTGACCCGGTTCGGGTTCGTCGATGCGGGTATCGAGTCGGCACGCGACCCCAAGTACACCGTCGAGCCGCAGAAGCGCCGGCTCGAGGAGCGGCGGGCCGCGGGCACCGTCGACGACAGCATCGTCACGGTGAGGTGACGACCGGACCGACCGAGGAGGCCGCATGAGCACGACACGCACACGCGAGGAGGAGCACGGAGGGGTCGCCACCGACGCGGGCAACCGGTGGGTCGTCCTCGCGGGAGGCGTCCTCGTGCAGCTGGCGATCGGGGCGGTCTATGCCTGGAGCACGTTCAGCAAGGCGATCCAGGCCGACCCGTCGGCGCTCGAGCTCTCGAAGGTCCAGGCCACGATCCCGTTCGAGGTCGCCATCGGCATGATCTTCGTCGGCACCTTCCTCGGTGGACGGATCCAGGACCGCCGGGGGCCCAGGCTCGTCGCCCTCGTCGGCGTGACGATCTACTCGATCGGCATCATGCTCGCGAGCCTCGCGCGGGACGCGAGCGACCTGTGGCTGCTCGTCCTCGGCTACGGCGTCCTCGGTGGCTTCGGGCTCGGGCTCGCCTACATCGTGCCGATCGCGATGCTGCAGAAGTGGTTCCCGGACAAGCGCGGCCTCATCACCGGCATCGCCGTGGGTGGGTTCGGATTCGGCGCCGTCATCACCTCACCGCTGGCGCAGCGGATGATCCAGGGCAGCGAGGACTACCAGCGCTACCCGACGAAGGTCTTCCTCTGGCTCGGAATCGCCTACCTCGTGGCCGGCCTCATCGGTGCCTCCGTCTTCCGCAACCCGCCGAAGGGGTATGCCGTCGCCGGCACCTCCGCTGCGGGCGTTACGGGCGCTGCGAACGCGAAGAAGGCCAACGCCGCCGGGCGCGACTTCACGCCGCAGGAGGCTCTGAGCACGCCGCAGTGGTACATGCTCATGCTCATCCTCACGATCTCGGTGACAGCGGGCATCTCGCTCATCTCGGTCGCGGCCGGCACGGCCACCGACGTCGCCGGGTTCAGTGCGGCGGGTGCCGCCACCCTCGTCGGCGTCATGGGCCTCTTCAACGGCGGCGGGCGGATTCTCTGGGCCGCCATCTCGGACCGCATCGGGCGCCGGCCGGCGTTCCTCGGCATCCTCGCGATCCAGGGCCTCGCCCTCCTCGCCATCCCGCACGCCGGCAGCCAGGCGGTCTTCTACGTCCTCTGCGCGCTCGTCTACACCTGCTACGGCGGTGCCTTCGGCACGATGCCGTCGACGGCCGGTGACTTCTTCGGCGTCAAGCACTCGGGTGCGATCTACGGGCTCATGCTGCTCGGCTGGTCGATCGGTGGAGTCGTCGGCCCGCTGCTCATCTCGTGGCTCATCGGCGAGGACCAGGCCTACACGCGCGGCTTCACCGTCGTCGGCATCATCGCTCTCGTGGGTCTCGTCCTGCCGCTCGTCGCGCGGCCACCGAAGCACGCCTGAGGAGGCGCGCACCGTCGGCGCGGTCGGTCACTCGCGGACGTCGGCCGGGCCCTCGCCCAGCGGGAGGCCGGCCGACCGCCACGCCTCGACGCCGCCCACGACATCGGTCGCGTGGACGCCGAGACGGCGCAGCGACTCCGCGGCGAGCGACGAGCTGTAGCCCTGCCGGCAGACGACGACCACGCGTGCCCCGGGCACGGCCTCGGGGATGCGGTGCGGCGACGTGGGGTCCAGGCGCCACTCCAGGACCGTGCGGTCGATGACGAGGGCGCCGGGCAGCTCGCCCTGCCGCCCACGCTGAACCGGCGTGCGGGTGTCGACGAGGAGCGCGCCGGCACGCTGAGCGACGAGTGCCTCGTCGGGTGTGAGCCGGTCGAGGCCCGCCCGCGCTGTGTTCAGGACGTCGTCGACGCGCGACGCCCTCCGGGACTCGTCGCCAGTCATCCGACGCCGACGACGACACCCTCGCCGAGCGAGCCGGCGCGGACGGTCTCGCCGACCACCGGAGCGCCGGGGACCTCGCCGACGACGAGCAGACCACCGGACGTCTGGGCATCGGCGAGCAGGATGAGCTCCTCCTCGGTGACGGAGCCGGCGGCTCGGAGGTGCGGCCTGACCCAGTCGAGGTTGCGGCGGGAGCCGCCCGGCACGTGTCCCGCCGCGAGCGCCTCGCGCGCGCCGTCGACGTAGGGGACCGCCGAGGGGTCGACCCGTGCCGCGACGCCGGAGGCGCGCCCCATCTTGAAGAGGTGCCCGAGGAGTCCGAATCCGGTGACGTCCGTGGCAGCCCGTACGCCGGCCGCCACCGCCGCGCGTGACGCGTCCCGGTTGAGCGTGGTCATGACCGAGACGGCCTCGTCGCTGCGCTCGCCGGTCGCCTTGTGGCGGTTGTTGAGGATGCCGAGTCCCAACGGCTTGGTGAGGCTGATCGGGAGGCCGGGCTCGGCGGCGTCGTTGCACAGCAGCCGTTCGGGGTCGGCGGTGCCGGTGACGGCCATGCCGTAGATCGGCTCGGGACCGTCGATGCTGTGCCCACCGAGGACCGGGCATCCGGCCTCGGTCGCGACGTCGAGACCGCCGCGCAGGACCTCGCGCAGGAGCTCCATGGGCAGTCGCTCACGCGGCCATCCCACGAGGTTGATCGCCATGACGGGAACGCCACCCATCGCGTAGACGTCGGAGAGCGCGTTGGCCGCGGCGATCCGACCCCAGTCGTAGGCGTCGTCGACGACCGGGGTGAAGAAGTCGGCCGTCGACAGGACGGCCACGCCGGACTCGATGCGCACCGCTGCCGCGTCGTCGCCGTCGTCGAGGCCGACGAGGACGTCCGCCGTCGACGCGACGGTGTCGTGGCCGTGGCCGCCGCGGAGACCGGCGACGAGGTCCTCGAGCTCTCCGGCGGGGATCTTGCAGGCACAGCCGCCGCCGCGGGCGAACTGGGTGAGGCGAAGCGGCTCCATCACATCAACCTAGCGACATGTCTAGGCTGGTGTCGGAGGCGTCAGGGTTCCTGGTGGGCCCCCCGGTCTTCAACACCGGTGAGACCGAGCACCTCGGTCTGGCGGGTTCGATTCCCGTCCGTCTCCGCCATCCGTCGAGGGCCAGCCCTCATGCCGAAGGGAGCCGCCGGTGAGCCACGACGATCCTCGTCGCAGGATCCCGCGCACCGACGTCCTCCTGGCCGACCCGCGCCTCGCGCACGCGCGGGAGCGGCTCGGCGCGGGCGTCGTGCGTGAGGCCGTCACGGCGGCGCAGGAGCGCGCGCGCCGGGGCGAGCTCGAGCCCGAGGACGTGGCCGCGACCGCGCTCGCAGCCCTGCCGGAGCGCGCCTCCTCGATGACCCCCGTGCTCAACGCGACAGGTGTCGTCGTGCACACCAACGTCGGACGTGCGCCGCTGTCGCCGGTCGCGCTCGAGGCCGTCGTCGACGCCGCGGGCTACGTCGACGTCGAGCTCGACCTCGACACGGGGGCGCGAAGCCGGCGGGGAGCGGGTGCGCTGGCCGCGCTGAGGGCCTCCGTGCCGGCCGCCGGCGCCGCGCTCGTCGTCAACAACGGCGCGGCCGCCCTCGTGCTCGCGACCACCGCCCTGGCCTCGGGCCGTGAGGTCGTCGTCTCGCGCGGCGAGCTCGTCGAGATCGGTGACGGGTTCAGGCTGCCCGACCTCATCGCCTCCACGGGTGCCCGGCTGCGCGAGGTGGGCACGACGAACCGGACCCACCTCGCGGACTACCTCGAGGCCGTGGGGCCGGAGACGGGCTGCATCCTCAAGGTGCACCCCAGCAACTTCCGGGTGGCCGGCTTCGTCTCCTCGGTCGGCTTGTCGGAGCTGCGCGACGTCCGCCGTCCCGACGGCTCCATCGTCCCGGTCGTCGCCGACATCGGGTCGGGGCTGCTCACACCCGATGCCGCCCTGCCGGACGAGCCCGACGCGTCGACGTCGCTGACGGACGGCGCCACGCTTGTCACCGCCAGCGGTGACAAGCTCCTCGGTGGCCCGCAGGCGGGGATCGTCGTGGGCGACGCAGCCACCGTCGAGACCCTGCGCCGGCACCCGCTCGCGCGTGCGCTCCGGGTCGACAAGCTCACCCTCGCCGCCCTCGAGGCGACCCTCCGGGGCCCGGTCCCGCCGGTGACGGCCTTCCTCCACCTCACCGCCGCCGAGCTCCGTCCGCGCGCCGACCGGCTCGCCGCCGCCCTCGGCCGGGAGGTCGTGCCCGTGGAGGGACGCGTGGGCGGGGGAGGCGCGCCGGGGGTTCCCCTTCCGGGATGGGCCGTCGAGGTGCCGGTCGCCGTGGTCGAGCGGCTGCGTCGCCCGGAGCCCGGCACGCCCGTCGTCCTCGCGCGCGTCGAGGACGGGCGAGGGCTCGTCGACCTCAGGTGTGTGCCGCCCGAGCGGGACGCCGACGTCCGCCGGGCGCTGGTCGCGGCGCTCGCAGACCTGGGGGGCTCGTCCCCGTCATGAGGTGGGTGCTCGCCACGGCCGGGCACGTCGACCACGGCAAGTCCACGCTCGTGCAGGCCCTCACCGGCCGGAACCCCGACCGACTCGCCGAGGAGCGGTCACGCGGTCTCACCATCGAGCTCGGCTTCGCGTGGACCACGCTGCCGGACGGACACGAGGTGGCGTTCGTCGACGTCCCGGGGCACCAGCGCTTCCTCGGCACCATGCTCGCCGGCCTCGGTCCGACGCCCGCCGTGGTCTTCGTCGTCGCGGCCGACCGGGGCTGGCAGGCCCAGAGCGCGGAGCACCTCGCGGCGGTCGAGGCCCTCGGCATCCGTGACGGCGTCCTCGTGGTCACCCGCTGCGACCTCGCGGACCGGGCGCGCAGCGCCGAGGCCGGCGCCGTGGCGTCCGAGCGGCTGTCGGCGGCCGGCCTCGACGTGCCCGTCGTCCACGTCTCCGCCGTCACCGGCGAGGGTCTCGACACGCTGAGGTCGGCCCTGTCCGACCTCATGGCCAGGCTGCCGGAGCCGGACCCCGGTGCGCCGGTGCGGCTCTGGACGGACCGTGCCTTCTCGGTCGCCGGCGCGGGGACCGTCGTGACGGGCACGCTCGGGTCCGGCACGGTCTCGCTCGGGGACGTCCTCGACCTCGTCGACGATGGCAGCGTCCGTGAGGTCGCCGTGCGCGGGCTGCACAGCCAGGACGAGCAGCGGGAGAGGGGCGAACCCGTCTCCCGCGTGGCGGTCAACCTGCGTCGGGTGGACTCCGGCGCCGTGTCGCGCTCGGCGGTGCTCGTCACGCCAGGAGCGTTCGCCCTCGCCACGGTGGTCGACGCCGCCGTGGTGCCCGTGCGCGATGCCGGACAGGGCAGGTCGTCGTCGCGCCCGAAGGAGGTCCCCGACAGAGCTGTCCTGCACGTCGGCTCGGTGAGCCAGCGCGTGGCGGTTAGGTCCCTCGGAGAGGGCCACGCGCGGCTGACGAGCCGGTCCGGCCTGCCTTGGCGGGTGGGGGACCGGGCCATCCTGCGCGACCCCTCGAGCCGGGACCTCTGGTCGGTCCGGGTCCTCGACGTCGACCCGCTGCCGCTCCGGCGGCGTGGGGCCGCCGTGGCACGCGGAGACGATCTCGGCTCCGGGCTCACCGCTGCGCAGGTGCGCCTCGCCTCCCGCGGAGCGGACCACGCAGCCCTGCTCGACCGGCTCGGCCTGACCGCCCCCTCCGAGGCCGTCGAGATCGGCCGGTGGCGGCTCCACCCGAGCCTCCTCGCCGACCTGCAGAGGCGTCTGGCCGGCGCGGTGGCCGACCACCATGCCGTTGACCCGCTGAGCGCCGGCCTGACCGTCGTGGAGGCACTCCACCGTCTCGGCCTGCCGGCTCACCTGCGACCGGTCGAGGACGGCGGCACGCTGAGCCGGACGCTGGAGCCGCCGGGGCACGAGCTCGTCACCCACCTGGCCCGTGAGTCCGGGCTCATCCTCGAGGGCGGCCGGCTTCGCGACCCGCGCTCGTCCTCCGACCTCGGGCCGGCCGAGGCCGCGGTCGCTGTGGTCGAGGACGACCTCAGGAGAATGCCGTTCGCGGCCCCCGACCGCGACCGGCTCGCCGAGCTCGGCCTGGGTGCGGCGGCCCTCGCCGCCGCTGCGCGGACCGGCCGCCTGCTCCGGCTCGCCGACGACGTCGTCCTGCTGCCCGACGGCCCGGCCCGCGCGATGCAGCGGCTGAGTGCGCTCGACCAGCCCTTCACCCTCAGCGAGGCGAGGCAGGCCCTGGGGACGACCCGACGGGTCGCCGTCCCCCTCCTCGAGCACCTCGACGGGCGGGGGTGGACTCGTCGCGTCGACGAGCGTCTGCGGGCCGTCGTGCGGGCGGCCTCCTGACGGAAGCACTGCCGCTGTCCCCGCCGAGTGCAAGGGTGGGGTGATGATCGTCGACCACATCGGAATCAGCTGCGCCGACCTCGAGGCCTCCAAGCGCTTCTACGACACCGTGCTCGCGACGCTGGGCCACCGCCGGGTTCTCGACGTCGGCGTGGCGGTCGGCTACGGCAGCGACAGCCCCGACTTCTGGATCGCCCAGCCGGAGGTCGAGACCGACAACCGCGAGTCGCACCTCGCCTTCACCGCCTCGGGAGTGGAGGCGGTCCACGCCTTCCATGCGGCGGCAACAGGACTCGGCGCCGAGACCCTCCACGAGCCGCGGCTCTGGCCGGAGTACCACCCGGGCTACTACGCCGTCTTCGTGCGCGACCCCGACGGCAACAACGTCGAGGCCGTCTTCCACGGCGCGGCGGGAGAGGCGTACGCCACGGGTGAGGCGTCCGCGAGCGGTGCGATGGGCACGTCGGGCGACCCCGGCGAGGCTCGCGAGGAGGCCTGAGGTGGAGCAGCGCGTCTCGTTCATCACGCTCGCCGTGCGCGACCTCGCCGCGTCCCACCGGTTCTACGTCGACGGGCTGGGGTGGACCCCCGAGTTCCACGACCCCGACGAGGTCCTCATGTTCCGTGCCGGTCCACTCACGGTGCTCTCGCTCTGGGACCTGGCCCACTTCGAGGCCGAGGTGGGTGCGCCGGCCCGGACGGGCCCCGGTGTCGTCCCGATGACGCTGAGCCACAATGTCCGCGAGCGAGAGCAGGTCGACGCGGTGCTCGCCGACGCGCGCGCGGCCGGCGCGAGCGAGGTCTCCGACGCGGTGGAGCGCGAGTGGGGCGGCTACACCGGGTACTTCGCCGACCCCGACGGCTTCCGGTGGGAGGTCGCCTGGAACCCCGGCCCGGTGGGAGCGCTCGTCCTGCCGCCCGTGGGCGACACCACCTGACGGGGTCGCGGGAACGCGGTCGCGGCCTGAGAGACTGGGCCGCGGGTCCCACGCTCTGCGTGGGCCGGCATACCGACTCTTCTCGCTAGGACCCCACGTGCCCCCTCGCAAGCGCGCCAAAGGTGCCACCATCCTCGCCGTCGCCAACCAGAAGGGCGGCGTCGCCAAGACGACCTCCGTGGCCTCGCTGGGCGCAGCCTTCGCCGAGCTCGGCAAGCGCGTGCTCCTCGTCGACCTCGACGCCCAGGCCTGCCTGACCTTCAGCCTCGGCGTCGACCCGGACGAGGTCGAGGAGTCGGTCCACCACGTCCTGCTCGGTCAGGTCGACGTCGGCGATGTCGTGGTCGAGTGCGAGGACGGCGTCCACCTCGTCCCCAGCTCGATCGACCTCGCCGGCACCGAGGCGGTCCTCCTCGGACGACCCGCTCGCGAGTACGTCCTGCAGACCGCGCTGGAGCCGGTGCGCAAGGACTACGACGTCATCCTCGTCGACTGCTCGCCGAGCCTGGGCGTGCTCACACTCAACGCGCTCACCGCGGCGAACGGGCTCATCATCCCGATGCCGTGCGAGATGCTCAGCCACCGCGGCGTCGGCCAGCTGCTCGACACCGTCGCCGACGTCACCAAGTTCCTCAACAAGAGGCTCGAGGTCGTCGGCATCCTCCCGACGCTCTTCGACGGCCGGAGCAACCACGCGCAGGAGGTCCTCTCCGACGTCGGCGAGCGCTACGGCCTGCCGGTGCTCTCGCCGCCGATCCCGCGCACCGTGCGGTTCGCCGAGGCGCCCGCGGTCGGTCGCTCGATCCTGGCGACGTCGCGGACGTCCAAGGGCGCCAAGGCTTACCGCGAGGTCGCCGAGAGCCTCCTGTCGCGGGTCTGAGGCCGTCGGCCGCGACGGCCGCGTCCCGCCCTCCGGGACGGCCCGGGAGGCGCGAATCGAGCAGAACCACCGCGGGTACGGTGAATACATGCCCACCACCACACGAGCACTGTCCGTCCCCTCCGCCGGCGCTCCCTTCGAGGCCGTCGACCTCGAGCGCCGGGACCTGCGCGACGACGACGTCCGGATCGACATCGCCTTCGCCGGCATCTGCCACAGCGACATCCACACGGTCCGCGACGAGTGGGGCGCCGCGCACTACCCGATCGTCACCGGCCACGAGATCGCCGGCACCGTGAGCGCCGTCGGCGACGGCGTGACGAAATACAAGGTCGGCGACCGCGTCGGCGTCGGCTGCCTCGTCGACTCCTGTGGCGCGTGCGAGAGCTGCAAGAACGGTCAGGAGATGTTCTGCAGCAAGGGCTCGGTCGGCACCTACAACAGCCAGAACTACGACGGCGAGTGGGCCGCCGGCGGCTACAGCCAGCAGATCGTCGTCACCGAGCGCATGGTCCTGCGCATTCCCGAGGGCATCGAGCTCGACGAGGCCGCGCCCCTGCTCTGCGCGGGCATCACGACCTACTCGCCGTTGCGTCGCTGGGGCGCAGGTCCCGGCACGAGGGTCGCCGTCGTGGGTGTCGGCGGCCTCGGCCACATGGCCGTCAAGCTCGCCGCCGCGATGGGCGCCGAGGTCACGACCCTGTCGCGCTCCTCGGCGAAGGCCGAGGACGCCAAGGCGCTCGGCTCGAGCCAGCACATCGCGACGAGCGACGAGGACGCCATGAAGGCCGCCAAGGGCAGCTTCGACCTCATCGTCAACACGGTGAGCGCGGACCTCGACATGGAGACCTACGTCCGGCTGCTGCGCCCCAACGGCGCGCTCGTCAACGTCGGCCTGCCGCCGAGCAACTTCTCGGTCCGCCCGGGCAGCCTCATCGGCGGCAACAAGGTTCTCACCGGCAGCAACATCGGCGGCATCGGCGAGACCCAGGAGATGCTCGACTTCTGCGCCGAGCATGGCATCGGCGCGACCATCGAGAAGCTCGACGCGAGCGACACGACGACGGTCGACACGGCATACGACGAGGTCGTGGCAGGCAAGGTCCGCTACCGCTACGTCATCGACACCTCGACGATTCCGGGCTGACCCGCCGAGACACGAAGGCCCGTCCCGCGTGTCGCGGGACGGGCCTTCGTCAATGCCGATGCCGTATGCCGGCCGGCGCGGCTCAGTCGGTCGCGGTCGCCGGCTTGCCGCCACGGGTGCGGCGACGGCTGCGGTTGCGGCGGGGAGCCGCGGAGCCCTCGGTGCCGGCCTCGCTGGTGGTGGCACCGTCACGGGAGCGACCGCCGTCGCGTGACCCGCGACCGCGGCCGCCGTCGCGCGATCCGTCCCGGCCGCCGTCGCGCGAACCGTCGCGGGAGCCGCCACGACCGCCGGCGGGGCGGCGTCCGCTGGACTTGCCGGTCTCGCCGAGGTCCTCGAGCGTCTCCGCGTCGAGGCCGGCGCGGGTCTGCGCCGACTTGGGCAGGCGCCCCTTGGCCGTGCGCGGGATGTCCATCTGTGCGTAGAAGTGGTCCGAGGAGGAGTACGTCTCCTCGGGATCCGGGATGCCCAGGTCGAGGGCCTTGTTGATCATCGTCCAGCGGTGCAGGTCGTCCCAGTCGACGAAGGTCACGGCGATGCCGGTCTGGCCCGCGCGACCGGTGCGGCCGATGCGGTGGATGTAGGTCTTCTCGTCCTCGGGGCACTGGTAGTTGATGACGTGGGTGACGTTCTCGACGTCGATGCCGCGGGCGGCGACGTCGGTGGCGACGAGGACGTCGACCTTGCCGGAGCGGAAGGCGCGCAGCGCCTGCTCACGAGCGCCCTGGCCGAGGTCCCCGTGGATGGGCGCTGCGGCGAAGCCACGCTCGACGAGGTCGTCGGCGACCTTGGCGGCCGTGCGCTTCGTGCGGCTGAAGACGATTGTGAGCCCGCGACCGTTGGCCTGGAGCATCCGGGCGAGCATCTCGACCTTGTCCATGGCGTGCGCACGGAAGACGTGCTGGGTGACGGCCTTGACCGTCTGCGAGGTGTCACCCTCGCCCTCCTGCATCGCGCGGATGTGGGTCGGCTGGGTCATGTAGCGACGGGCCAGCGCGACGACGGCGCCCGGCATCGTCGCCGAGAAGAGCATGGTCTGGCGGGCCGGGGAGGTCATCGCGAGGAGCTTCTCGACGTCGGGCAGGAAGCCGAGGTCGAGCATCTCGTCGGCCTCGTCGAGGACCACGGTCTTGCAGCGCGAGAGGTCGAGGTGACCCTGCTTGGCGAGGTCGATGAGACGACCGGGCGTGCCGACGACGACCTCGACGCCCTTCTGGAGGGCCTCGATCTGCGGCTCGTAGGCGCGGCCGCCGTAGACGGTGAGGACGCGGATGCCACGGGTCTTGCCGGCCCGCTCGAGGTCCGCGGCGACCTGGACGGCCAGCTCACGGGTCGGGGCGACGGCGAGGGCCTGCGGCTTGCCCTGGTGGGCGAAGCCCTCCCAGGCGTCGTCGCCACGGGCGATGGTCTTGTTGAGCAGCGGGATGCCGAAGCCGAGGGTCTTGCCCGTGCCGGTCTTGGCCTGCCCGATGATGTCGTGCCCAGAGAGCGCGACCGGGAGGGTCATCGCCTGGATCGGGAACGGCGCCGTGATGCCGTGCCCGGCGAGGGCCGACACGATGTCGGGGTGGATCGCGAAGTCGGCGAAGGTCTGCTCGACCGCGGTGGCGGCCTTGGTCGCCTCGATGGCGAACTCGTCGGCGATGGCCTCCGAGGAGGCAGCGTCGGCAGGGATGGTGTGGCTGTCGGTCATGGGAACTCTCTGATCGGCGGCAGCACGCGCGACAAGGCTCGTCGCCGCTGTGGCGGGCCGATCGGAGGTCTTCGGGCGGGCACTCGCTTGAGGCCCTCACACTGATGTTCGTCGTGCCGACCGGGCACCGTGGACCCGTCCACCCTACCGTGCGGAGGCCGTCCGCCCGGTCACGCCCACGTCGCTAGGCTGCCCACCATGGAGACGAACGCGCCCCAGGGACTGGACGACCCGGCATACCGTGCGGCCGTGGTGGACCTGCTCGGGGTCCTCGCCTACGGCGAGCTCACCGCATGCATCCGGATGGCGACCGACTCCGACCTGGCTCCGTCCCTGCGGATCAAGGCGCAGATGGCGGGGTTCGCGGCCACGGAGTACCGCCAGTACGAGGCGCTCGTCGAGCGGCTCGAGGAGATCGGGACGGACGCGGAGGCGGCGATGCAGCCCTTCGTCGCGCCGTTCTCGACCTTCCACGCCCGGACGCGTCCGAAGAGCTGGGTCGAGGGGCTCGTCAAGGCCTACGTCGGCGACGGGATCGCCAAGGACTTCTACCGCGAGATGGGTTCGTTCGTCGACGAGCGCACGCGTGACGTCATGGACCACGCCCTCGACGACGCGGGTACGGGAGAGTTCATCGTCGGCGTGGTGCGCGACACCCTCAAGACCGACCCGACGGCCAAGGGCCGGCTCAGCCTCTGGGGCCGCCGGCTCCTCGGCGAGGCGCTCAGCCAAGGGCAGTCCGTCGCCGTCGAGCGCGAGGCCCTCACCGGCCTGCTCATGGGTGGTGGCGCCGACCTCACCGAGATCGGACAGATGTTCACCCGGCTCACCGACCGGCACAGCGAGCGGATGGCGCGGCTCGGGCTCACCGCCTGAACCCGGCTGCCACGCCCCCGGCCGCCCCGGTCGGCCCCCTGGACCCGGGAGCGCGACCGAGCTGGCGCAGCCCGCACACGGCGAAGGCCCCGTCCCTCCGAGGAGGAACGGGGCCTTCGCGCTGTGCAGGCTGCGCCGGGGCGTCAGACCTGCTTCCGCCCGGTCGCCATGCCGTAGCCCACGATGAGGAGGGCGGCGACGACGACGCCGGCGAGGAACGGGATGATCTCGAACCCGCCGTTGCTGTTGTTGTAACCGAGCTGGTAGACGAGCCAGGACCCGATGAGCGAGCCGAGGATTCCGAGGATCACGGTGACGACCACCGAGACGCTCTGCCGTCCGGGGAGGACGAGCCGAGCCAGCGCTCCGATGATGGCACCGACGATGATGGCGCCGATGATGGTTCCGATCACGGGAACCGCTCCTTTCTGGCCCTGTCGGGCACGAGGTGGGTCACCTGAGTGGTGACCTTTGACTCCTCGACCCTAGGGCACAAACGGGACCGGGAACGCGGCGCGCGTCAGCCCAATTTGGGACCGGCGAGGCGTCATCCCGGCAGGTCAGACCCGCTTTTGGTGATGAGCCTCAGTCAGCGACGGGCGGGCGGATCTGGCCAAAGCCGACTCGGCCCTTCTCGGACTCCCCGACCTGGACCCAGCCGAGGGAGCGGCCCGGGACGATGACCTGACGGCCCTTGGTGTCGGTGAGCCGGAGCACCCCACCGTCGACGAGCGCGGCGTCGACGGCCTGCGCGACCTCGTCGGCGGAGGAGTCGGTCTCGAGTGCGATCTCGCGTGCGACGTTCTGCACGCCGATGTTGACCTCCACGGTCTGCTTCCCTTCGGTTCGCGGTGGCGCGCGGCGAGGGCCGCGCACCGTTTCCGAGGAGGCTAACCGTGCGCGGCGCCGGAACGTTCCCCGCCCACCCGCGGCAGCGAGCCGACACCGCGCCACGCGAGCGCGGCGGCGAGGGCGCTCGCCTCGTCGCGCGCGAGGTCGGACTCGGCGGCGAGCCAGTGGCGCGCGGTGATCTGGGCCATGCCGGCGAGGCCGACGCCGAGGAGCATCGCCTGCTCGTCGGGGATGCCGGAGTCCTGGACGATGACGTCGGCGATGGCCTCGGCGCAGGACAGCTCGAGGCTGTCGAGCCGGGCGCGCACCTGCGGCACGCTGGTGAGGTCGGACTCGAAGACCATCCGGAAGGCCGCGCCCTCGCGCGAGACGAAGTCGTAGTAGGCACGGATCGTCGCGGCCACCCGCTCCTGGTTGTCCTCGGTCGGGCGAGCGAGCGCCTCGCGAACGAGCCGCTCGAGGGTGTCGCAGTGCTGGTCGAGGAGCGCGAGGTAGAGCTCGAGCTTGCCGGGGAAGTGCTGGTAGAGCACGGGCTTGGAGACGCCTGCGTGCTCGGCGATGTCGTCCATCGCGGCCGCGTGGTAGCCCCGCTCGACGAAGACGGCCTGGGCCGCGTCGAGGAGCTGGGCGCGACGCTCGGATCGGGGCATCCGCTGGCCGCGGGGAGGGCTCGTGTCCATGGCGGTCCTGTCTGCGGGTCGAACTCGTGTGGTCGTGGTCATGGTACGGAACGGCGCGGGCGCGCACGGGCTGGCGACGTATCGTGGCCGTCGTGGACGCCTTCGGCGCGACAAGCGCCCGTATGCCGGTCGCGCCCCTCGGTGAGGCGCTCTCACCTCATGAGCGGACCCGGTTCGCGCGGCACGTCATCCTCCCCGGGCTGGGGGACGAGGGGCAGCGGCGGATGCGCTCGGCCCGGGTGCTCGTCGTCGGTGCCGGGGGTCTGGGGTCCCCGGTCCTGCTCTACCTCGCGGCGGCCGGGGTCGGACGCCTCACCGTCGTCGACGACGACGTCGTCGACGCGACGAACCTGCAGCGGCAGGTCGTCCACGGCGTCGAGGACGTCGGGCGCGACAAGACTGCCTCGGCGGTCGACGCGCTGGCTCGGCTCGCACCCGAGGTGGAGGTACGACCCGTCGCCGAGCGCCTCACGGCCGCCAACGTCCTCGAGCTCGTCGCCGACCACCACGTCGTCGTCGACGGTGCCGACAACTTCCCGACCCGCTACCTCGTCGGCGACGCGTGCGCCCGGCTCGGTGTGCCCCACGTCTGGGGCTCGGTCTACCAGCACGACGCCCAGGTCAGCGTGTGGTGGGCGGGAGTCGGCCCCTGCTACCGCTGCGTCTTCCCGACGCCCCCACCGCCGGGCGCCGTGCCGTCGTGCTCCACCGGCGGGGTGCTCGGCGCGAGCGTCGGGGCGGTCGGCTCGGTCATGGCCGAGGAGGTCGTCAAGCTCCTCGTCGGCGGCGGCGAGCCGCTCGTCGGGCGGCTCCTGCTCCACGACGCGTGGCGGCAGGAGTGGAGCACGATCCCCGTCGCCGCGGACCCGCACTGCGTCGTCTGCGGGGTCGACGCGGACGAGCGCGCCCCGCTCGGCATCGAGGAGGCCGACGCGTCGGGAGCCGGCTTCCCGGGCGACGGCTCGGCGGGTGACGGCTCGGCCGGTGGCGGGCAGGTCGGGATGCCGGCGCTCACCGCGAGCGACCTCGCCGACCGTCTGCGGGCCCGGGAGGAGGGCGCCGACGACTTCGTCCTCGTCGACGTGAGGGAGCCGGGGGAGCGCGACGTCGTCGTCATTCCCGGCGCGCTCGCGGTCCCGCTCGGTGAGGTGCGCGCCCACGGACGGGAGGCGCTCGCGGAGGTCGGGGACGGCATACAGGTGCTCGTGCACTGCAAGACGGGAGCGCGCTCCGCGGAGGCCGTGGAGCGGCTGCGCGCGGAAGGGGTCGACGCGGTCGACGTCACCGGAGGGGTTCTCGCGTGGGTCCGCGACGTCGACCCGAGCCAGCCGACCTACTGACGCGGACGCGACGCGGCCGGCACACGACCGGCGACGACTTGGGGTGTCGGTCGGGCGTGATGGGATTCGGGGTGTGCTGACCCTGCGACGAGCCGCGACGACCGAGGTCGTCGTGCCTGCCCTCGACCCGGTGCAGCAGGCTGTCGTCGACTGGCGCGGCAGCGGGGTGCTCAGGGTGCTCGGCGCGCCGGGCACGGGCAAGACGACCGCCGCGGTCGAGCTCGTCGCCGCGCAGGTGGCCGACGGGCTCCGGCCCGAGCAGTGCCTCGTCCTCGCTGCCTCTCGCCGGGGTGCGGCGCGGCTGCGCGACCGGGTCACAGCGCGGGTGGGTGGCACGTCGACCGAGCCGCTCGCGCGGACGTTCCCGTCGTTCGGGTTCGGCGTGCTGCGTGCCGCGGCCGCGCTCTCGGGCGACGAGGCGCCGCGGCTGCTCAGCGGGCCCGAGCAGGACGTCGTCCTGCGCGAGCTGCTCGCCGGCCATGCCTCCGGCGAGACGCCGGGTCCGCGCTGGCCCGAGCGGGTCCGGCTCGCGCTGCCGACGCGCGCCTTCCGCGCCGAGCTGCGCGACCTGCTCATGCGGGCCGTCGAGCTCGGGCTCGGCGCCGACGACCTCGAGCGGCTCGGCCACGAGCACGACCGTGAGGAGTGGGTCGCCGGGGCCGACCTCCTGCGCGAGTACGACGAGGTGACCGCGCTCCTCACGCCCGGCGGGTTCGACCCGGCCCAGATCCTCGGCGCGGCAGCGGGGGCGTTGGCGGGGGACGCCGCGCTCGCCGACGCCGTCGTGTCGTCGCTGCGGCTCGTCGTCGTCGACGATGCGCAGGAGATGACCCCGGCCGCGCTGCGCCTGCTCGAGGTCCTCCGCCGGGTGGCGCCGGCCGCGGGGGTCGTCCTGCTCGGGGACCCCGACAGCGCCACGCAGACCTTCCGCGGTGGCGACCCGGCGCTGCTCGCCCGCGAGTGGGCCGTCCTGGGAGACGGCCCGACGCTCGTGCTGCCACGGAGCCACCGCCTGCCGGAGCGGCTCCTGCATGTCACCGGCGCCGTTGCGGGCCACGTGGGCGTCCTCGGCGACGTCTCCCACCGCCGCGCCGAGCCGGCCGCGCCCGGCGGCGAGGCCGAGGTCCACCTCCTGCGCTCGGCCAGCCAGGAGGCGGGGTTCGTCGCGGCACGGCTTCGAGCGGCCCACCTGCTCGACGGGGTGTCGTGGGCAGACATGGCGGTCGTCGTGCGCGGCCAGGCCCGCAGCGCCGCCCTGCGCCGGGCGCTCCAGTCGGCGGGCGTCCCGGTCAGCGCCGCCGAGGCCGAGCTGCCGGTGCGTGACGAGCCGGCAGTCCGGCCGCTGCTCACGCTGCTCCAGGTCGTCATCGACCTCGGGCTGCGCCGCACGCAGGACGTGCCCGTCGACGCGGCCCTCGACGTCCTCGTGTCGCCGCTCGGCGCGGCGGACCCGGTCGAGCTCCGCCGCCTGCGCCGCGCGCTGCGGCGCGAGGAGCTCGATGCCGGTGGTTCGCGCACGAGCGACGAGCTCCTCGCCGAGGTCCTGCTCCGCCCCGCCGCCCACGACCGCCTCGGCATCGAGGGTCGCTCGGTGCATCGGGTCGGGCGGATGATCCTCGCGGGCGTCGCCGCGTGTGCCGGGCCCGACGGGTCGTGGGCACCGGGTGTGAGCGCCGAGGGGATCCTCTGGGCGATGTGGGACGCCTCCGGCCTCGCCGGGCCCTGGCGCGAGTCCGCGCTCGCCGGTGGAGCGGCGGGTGCCAGGGCCGACCGCGACCTCGACGCGGTGCTCGCCATCCTGCGCGCCGCCGGGACCTTCGGTGAGCGCCTTCCCGGCTCGTCCCCGGAGGCCTTCCTCGAGCACGTCCTCGGTCAGGACGTGCCCGGTGACACCCTCGCTGCGCGGGCGCCGGCCGGCGACACCGTCTCGCTGCTCACGCCCCAGGCCGCGGCCGGTCGCGAGTGGCCGTTCGTCGTCGTCGCGGGCGTCCAGGAGGGGAGCTGGCCGGACCTCCGGCTGCGCGGGTCCCTCCTCGGCTCGACCGACCTCGTCGACGTCTGCCGCGGACGTTCCGGCGGCCACCGCGCGGCCCTCGCCGCCGTCCGGCACGACGAGACGCGGCTCTTCCACGTCGCCGTCTCGCGGGCCACGCGACGACTCGTCGTCACCGCCGTCCGGAGCGAGGACGAGCAGCCGTCGCCCTATCTCGAGGTCGTCGACCCGCTGCCCGACGAGCTCGAGCAGCGCGAGGTGAGCGACTGGGCGCGGCCGATGACCCTGCCGGCGCTCGTCGGCACCCTGCGGCGCGACATCGTGTCCGACGACCCCGGGCGGCGTGGCGCTGCGATCACCGCCCTCGCCCGCCTCGCCCGCGAGGGCGTGCCGGGAGCCGATCCGGCGACGTGGTGGGTGCTGCACGGGCTGTCGGACGACCGGCCCCGCCGCGGGCCCGACGACACCGTGCGGGTCCGGCCGTCGACGATCGACGCGTTCGGGTCGTGCCAGCTCAAGTGGGCCCTCACGACGGCCGGTGGCGACGGGCCGATGATCGGGCAGCGCGACGTCGGCACGCTCGTCCACGAGATCGCGGCCGAGGGCGACGCCGACGCCGCCACGATGCGCGGGCTGCTCGACGAGCGCTGGTCCCGCCTCGGGCTGCCGCCCGGCTGGGCGACCGACCTCAAGCGGCGCGAGGCCGGCAGGATGCTCGACCGGCTCGCCCGCTTCTTCGAGGAGAACACCGCCGCCGGGTGGCGCCGCCTCGCCGCCGAGGAGTCGATGCGCGTCGAGCTCGGCCGGGTCCAGCTGCGGGGCAGTGTCGACCGGCTCGACGTCGGCCGGGACGGGGGCGTGCGCGTCATCGACTACAAGACCGGCTCGAGCAAGCCCAAGGGCGGCGACGTGCCCCGGCACGCCCAGCTCGGCGCCTACCAGCTCGCCGTGACGTCCGGCGCCTTCGGTCACCTCGGCGTCGAGCCCGTGTCGGCCGGTGCGGCCCTGCTGCACCTGGGCAAGGCGGCGAACCAGAAGACGACGATCCAGGTGCAGCCGCCGCTCTCGGGCGACGACGACCCCGGCTGGGCCGAGGAGCTCGTCCGCGAGACGGGGGAGGCGATGGCCGGTGCGACGTTCACCGCGACCCCGAGCGACGAGGTGTGCCGCACGTGTCCGGTGCGCAGCTCCTGCCCGGCCCAGCCCGAGGGGAGGGCCCTGTGACCCTCGCCCCCGCCACGGTCCGCTTCTCCGCGGCCGACGTCTCGCACGCCATCGGGCTGCCGCACCTGCCGACGCCGGAGCAGACCGCCGTCATCGAGGCGCCGCTGCGGCCGCTGCTCGTCATCGCCGGCGCGGGTTCGGGCAAGACCGAGACGATGGCCGCGCGGGTCGTGTGGCTCGTCGCCAATGGGCTCGTCCAGCCCGACGAGGTCCTCGGGCTCACCTTCACGCGCAAGGCGGCGACCGAGCTCGCCGAGCGCATCGGCAACCGGCTTGCCCAGCTCGAGCGGGTCGGCCTCTGGACACCCGCCGCCGAGGACGGCGCCCCCGCGCTCGGTGCCGCCGTCACCGTCTCGACCTACCACTCGTATGCCGGCCGCCTCGTCCGCGAGCACGGCCTCCGCCTCGGCTACGAGGCCGACACGAGGCTGCTCTCGGAGGCGGCCGCGTGGCAGACCGCGCACGAGGCGGTGTCCCGCTACGACGGCCCGATGGACGGGGTGGAGAAGGCGGAGTCCACGGTCACAGCCGCAGTCGTCGACCTCGCCGGCGAGATGGCCGAGCACCTCCAGACCCCGGAGTCGGTCGCCGCGCACCTCGACGAGGTGATCGCGCACCTTGACGGCATGGAGCGTGGCGACACCCGCAAGAAGGCGCACCCGGCGCGGGGCGAGCTCGACAACCTCAGGCTGCGGCGTGCCGTGGTCCCGATCGTCGCGGACTACGCCCGTCTCAAGCGGTCACGCGACGCGATGGACTTCGCCGACCAGATGGCGCTGGCCGCGCGGCTGGCAATGTCCTTCGACGACCTGGGTGCCATCGAGCGCGCCCGGCACCGCGTCGTCCTCCTCGACGAGTTCCAGGACACCTCCGAGGCCCAGCTCGCGCTGCTCAAGGCGCTCTACGTGGCGCCGGGCGAGACCTCGGCCGTGACCGCCGTCGGCGACCCGCACCAGTCGATCTACGGCTGGCGCGGGGCGAGCGCGACGACCCTGACCCGGTTCGCCGAGGAGTTCGCCGACCCCGAGCCCGCTCGCCAGTGCGACCTCTCGACGAGCTGGCGCAACGACGTGGCGATCCTCGACGTCGCCAACCACGTCGCCGGGCCGCTGCGCGCCACCTCGCGCGTGCCCGTCGAGCCCCTCGCACCCCGCCCGGGTGCGGGCCCGGGCTCGGTCGAGGCCGCGCGCCTGCTCACCTCCGCCGACGAGGCCGACCACCTCGCACGGTGGCTCGCGGCGCAGCGCGCCCGTGGTCCGGTCAGCGCAGCGGTGCTGTGCCGCAAGCGGGCCGAGTTCGCCACCGTGACCGCGGCACTCGAGGAGCACGACATCCCGCACGAGGTCGTCGGCCTCGGTGGGCTCCTCCTCACGCCCGAGGTGGAGGACGTCGTCGCGCTGCTCCACGTGGTCCAGGACCCCTCTCGAGGCGACCACCTCGTGCGGCTGCTGTCCGGGCCGATGATGCGGCTCGGCATCGCCGACCTCGACGCGCTCGCCGCCTGGTCGCGCGAGCAGCAACGTCGGCGTGGCGGCTCGGTCGCCCGACACGAGCGCGACCTCGCGCCCGACGCCGCCGACGCACCCAGCATCGTCGAGGCCCTCGACTCGCTGCCCCCGCCCGGCTGGGTGGGAGCCGAGGGGGAGCGGCTGTCGGACGTCGCGGCGGCACGGCTCGCCGGTCTGGCGTCGACGGTGCAGCGGCTGCGAGGGCTCACCTTCCTGCCGCTCGCAGACCTCGTCCTCGAGGCCGAGAAGGCACTCGGGCTCGACATCGAGGTGCTGGCCCGCCCCAACTACACGCCGGCGACCGCCCGCGCCCACCTCGACGCCTTCGGTGACGTCGCCGCGCAGTTCTCCAGCAGCGCCGACCGGCCCACCCTCGGTGGCTTCCTCGACTGGGTCAAGGCGGCCATCGACGAGGAGCGGGGACTCGACCGTGGCTTCGCCGACTCGACCCCGGACGCCGTCCAGGTCATGACGATCCACGCCGCGAAAGGGCTCGAGTGGGACGTCGTCGCCGTGCCCGGCATGGTCGAGAGCACGTTCCCCGCGCACAACCTGCACACGTCGACGTTCAAGGACGGCACGTGGCGCATCTCAGACCCGAAGGACAAGGGCTGGCTCGCCGGCCTCCAGGACGGGGGACTGCCCTATGCCCTGCGCGGTGACCGCGACGGCCTGCCTGACCTCGGCTGGCGCAGCGCCGACGGCTGGGACGAGCTCGCCGAGCGCCTGGAGGACTTCGCGGCGGCCGGTGGGCGGCACGCCGTCGCGGAGGAGCGCCGGCTCGCCTACGTCGCCGTCACCCGGGCCCGGCATGCACTGCTGCTCACCTCGAGCGTGTGGGGACGACCCAAGACCCCGCGCGTGACGTCGCGCTTCCTCGACGAGGTCGTCGAGGTGGTCGAGTCGGGCACGGCGGGGGAGGCGGTCCGTCGTGGTCCCTGGGCCGAGATGCCCTTGCCTCCCGACGACGGCTCGGTGCTCGTCAAGCCGGGGTCCGAGGAGGGCGCCGAGTTCCACTGGCCGCTCGACCACCTCGCACATCGGCGTCGTCGTGCCGAGCCGGCGGCAGTCGCCGTCCGCGAGGCCGTCGACCGCGGTGCCGAGCCGGCTGCCGACGGTCCCTGGGGACGGGAGCTGCGTGTTCTCCTCGCCGAACGCGCTGCCCGGGCTGCCCGCCACGGTGACGTGGTCGAGCTGCCGTCGCACCTGTCGACGTCGTCGCTCGTGTCCTTCGCCGCCGACCCCGAGAGGTTCGCCTCCGAGCTGCGGCGCCCCATGCCCTCCGCGCCCGCCAAGGCAGCCCGCCGCGGCACGGCCTTCCATGCCTGGGTCGAGGAGCACTACGCCCGCGCCGCGATCGTCGACATCCTCGAGCTGCCCGGCAGCGCTGACGAGGACCCGCTGAGCGACGACGAGCTGCCCGGGATGCGGGCCCGCTTCCTCGACAGCCCGTGGGCGACCCTGGAGCCCGTCGAGATCGAGACGTCGCTCGAGACCGTCATCGACGGGGTCGCCATCCGTGGCCGCGTCGACGCGGTCTTCCGCGACGTCGAGGGCGCCGACTGGGTCATCGTCGACTGGAAGACCGGAAGCCGGCCGACCGGCGAGGTGGCACGGGTTCGCGCCCTCCAGCTCGCGGCCTACCGGATCGCCTGGGCCCGGCTGCGGGGTATCCACCCCGATCGGGTGCGTGGCGCGTTCTACTACGCCGGGAGCGGTGAGACGGTCTGGCCGGACCTCGCCGACGAGGCCGGGATCAGCGCAGTTCTGGAGGCAGTTCCTCGTCCGTGAGGTCCGTGTCGTTTCCTCGCCGGATCTCCGGGGGGTCGGCGAGTGTGCGCGGCGTCCAGGCCACGTCGTCCTCGTCATCGTCATCGGCATCCACCGGCTCGGCGAGGCCGTTCGCAGTGTCCGAGGAGCCGTCCTCGGTCTCATTGCGCTCGGAGGCGTCCGACTCGGCGTCGCCGGTCTCGCCGCTAGCGCCGCCAGGGGAGCCGCCCTGGGATTCGCCGCGCGCGGAGTCGTCGGACTCTGGGGCGTCGTCGGACTCCGAGTCGTCGGAGTGGGGATCGCCGGGCTCGGCGTCGTCCGGCTGGGAGTGGTCGGAATCCGCGGCGTCGTCCTCGAGGGAACTGCCCACCAAGGGGAGAGGGCCGCAGTCGCCCGCCTGCGCTGCGTTGTGTACCGGTGCAGGGTCGTCCGGGTCGGCGGACCGCTCGCCATCGTCCTCGTCCTCGTCCTCGACCTCGGACTCGGGCGACTCAGCGGCGCCGGACCCGGGATCGACGGAGCCGCTCTCGGTCGAGCCGGCCGTCGACGGAACCGTCGGGGGTGCGATGTCGGTGTCGTCCTCGTCCTCGTCGGCGACGACCGGCGGCGGGGTCGTCCGGCTGCGCAGCGCCACGGGGGTGAGCGAGCCGCGGTGGTAGTCGTCGCCCGGCTGCTCGGCGTGCACCTCGTCGTCAAGACGGCGCAGGCGGGCCGAGAGTCCCTCGACTGCCGCCGCGTCGCCCCGGGCATCGGCCCGCATGAGCTCCGCGAGGATGCCGAGCTCGGAGGCGAGCCGCGCACGCACCACGAGGTTGGCGTCCGGGCGCTCGACACGGGCGTGGGCATAGGCCTCCAGGACGGTCTCCAGCGCCGCCGGGTCGGCCTCGTCGACGATGGCCGCGAAGTCGTCGGCGGGGTCGGCGACCTTGGCGTCCTCCCACCCCGTGATGCCGCGGATGCGCCCGGTCGAGGAGTCGCTGTCGTCCTCGAAGACGGCGAGCACCTGGCCGCCGGTGAGGTCGCCGTGGACACACGTGGGCGCAAACCGCCACAGCGCGACGTCCTCGAGCGCGTGCTCCCAGCGGGCCAGCAGGGCAGTGGGGACACGTCCCGACTCGGCCGCGCGGTCGAGCTCGGTGAGGCGGCGACGGCGGTAGGAGTCGGTGTCGTAGGTCGGCATGCCGGCCTCGTCGAAGAGCCGCACGTCGGTGTTGTGCAGGGCGGCCAGTGCGCGGCCCAGCTCGGCGGCCGGTCCCGGCCCGGGCGGGAGCTCGTCGAAGGCGAGGTTGTGGCCCGGAAGGTAGGGGTAGATCATCGCCCGCCCGCCCCCCTTGAGCTCGACGAAGCCCCGCGGCGACGGGATCGTGAACGGCAGCCGGCGGGCGAGCATCTGGAGCAGGGTCACGGTGAGGTCCATCCGGGCACCCGCGGCCTCACTGCGAGGGGCTCGGACGACCCAGCGGCGGTGCTCGCTGTCCTGCACGAAGGCGACGTCGTAGTCCTGGTCCGGGACGCTCGGCAGCGCCTCGACGCTCACCGGGTCCAGGCCCGGCACGCCGGCGCTGGCCAGGGCTGCCAGGAAGGTCGGTGTGCGCTCCACCCGTTCACCGTATGCCGTGGGCGCGCTCTAGGGTGGGCAACGTGGCCCGAGCAGCGAGTCTTCCGTCCCTGGCCCTCTCCCGCGGCAGCCTCGAGCGCCGCAGCGACCTCCGCTCCGAGCCCGGTCTTCTCGGCGTCCTCCTCGGCGACCCGGCGACCCGTGTCGTCGAGCTCGTCGACGGCCGGGCGCTCGTGCGCGAGGACGCGGACGGGCACGTCTCCCTCACCTACCGCTCACCCGCGCCTGCCGACGCCGGACGGTTCGTGGCCTACCTGGGGCACGACGCGGAGGTGGGCGGGACGGCATACGTGCTCTCGGTCGCGGAGGCGAGCGACGCGAGCGGTGACGACTCCGGACGGCGCGGGCTCCGCAGCGTCGGAGCCCAGATGCGCGACCTCGACGCGGGCGTGCTCACGACGGCCACCGGCCTCGCGAACTGGCATGCGCGACACCGGTTCTGCCCCCAGTGTGGGTCACCCACCGAGCCCGCGCAGGCCGGCTGGATCCGGGTGTGTCCGAATGACGGCAGCGAGCACTACCCCCGCACCGACCCCGCCGTCATCATGTCGGTGGTCGACGAGCGCGACCGGCTCCTGCTCGCCCGTGGCGTCGGGTTCGCGGCGCAGGGGATGTCGGTCCTCGCCGGGTTCGTCGAGCCGGGGGAGAGCCTGGCCGCCGCCGTCGCCCGCGAGGTCCACGAGGAGGTCGGGGTGCGGGTCACCGATGTGACCTACCTCGGCGACCAGCCGTGGCCGTTCCCGTCCTCGCTCATGGTCGGCTTCACCGCGCGCGCCCTCTCCACCGACCTCGTCCTCCAGGAGAGCGAGATCGAGGAGGCCCGCTGGTTCGACCGGGACGAGCTGGCTCGCGCCGTCGCCGACGGGTCGCTGCGGATCTCGCAGCGGATCTCGATCGCGCGCCGGATCATCGAGCACTGGTACGGCGAGGAGATCGACGCCCCCGAGGTGACGATGCGGGGCTGAGGGCGCCCGAAGAACGCGGTCAGGCGCCGAGGCGCTGCCTGACCTCACCGATCGAGGGGTTCGTCGCCGCCGAGCCGTCGGGGAAGACGACGGTGGGGACGGTCTGGTTGCCCCCGTTGACCTGCATGACGTAGACGGCGGCGTCCTCGTCACGCTCGATGTCGACGACGTCGTAGGCGATGCCCTCGCGGTCCATCTGCGACGAGAGGCGGCGGCAGTAGCCGCACCAGCTCGTCGAGTACATCGTCACGGTGCCCGCGGCGGGGGTCTGGGTGCTCATGGCGCTCCTGTGGAAGGCGTGGACGGACGGTCGGTCCCGACACCTAGGATCGCACCGATGTCCTCCCTGCCCGCATCCCCGTCCGCCGACGCCGTCCTCGACGGCCTCGACCCGGAGCAGCGCGAGGTCGCCGCGAACCCCACCGGGCCCATGGTCGTCCTCGCCGGCGCCGGCACGGGCAAGACCCGCGCCATCACCCACCGGATCGCGTATGCCGTCCTCTCCGGCGCGCAGCAGCCGCAGCGCACGCTCGCGGTCACCTTCACCGCACGCGCGGCGGGCGAGATGCGGACGCGCCTGCGCGACCTCGGGGTCGGCGGCGTGCAGGCACGGACCTTCCACGCGGCGGCCCTGCGCCAGCTGCACTACTTCTGGCCGCAGGCCATCGGCGGTGCCGCGCCCGAGGTCATGCCGCACAAGGCGGGCGCCGTCGCCGAGGCCGCGGGGCGGCTGCGGATGCGCTTCGACCGCACCGGGATCCGCGACCTCGCGGCCGAGGTCGAGTGGGCCAAGGTCGGCATGCTCACGAGCGAGACCTACGCCGCGGCAGCGCGGGCCGCGGGGCGCGAGGCGCCCGGGCTCGACCTCACCGCCATGGCCCGCGTGCTCGCCGCCTACGAGGAGGTCAAGGCCGAGCGCGGTGTCATCGACTTCGAGGACGTCCTGCTCGTCCTCGTCGGGATCCTCGAGGAGAACGACACCGTGGCGCGGGCGGTCCGCGAGCAGTACCGCAGCTTCGTCGTCGACGAGTACCAGGACGTCAATGCGCTCCAGCAGCGCCTCCTCGACCTGTGGCTCGCCGACCGGCACGACATCTGCGTCGTCGGCGACCCCGCACAGACGATCTACTCCTTCACCGGGGCCTCGCCGGCTCACCTCCTCGGCTTCCGCTCGCGGCACCCGAAGGCCCGCCAGGTCGAGCTCGTGCGCAACTACCGCTCGACGCCCGAGATCGTCGCGCTCGCCAACCTCGTGCTCCGCTCCCCGTCGGGGGGCCGTCGCAGTGGCTCGGTCGTCCTCGAGGCCCAGCGTGACGCCGGCCCGGCGCCCACGCTCCAGAACCACGACGACGACCCCGCCGAGGCCGCGGCCGTCGCCGCGCAGATCGCGGACCTCGTCTCCGGCGGCACGGCCCCCGCAGACATCGCCGTGCTCTTCCGCACCAACGGCCAGTCCGAGGTCGTCGAGTCCGCCCTCGCCGAACGAGGCATCCCCTACCTCGTCCGCGGCGGCGAGCGCTTCTTCCAGCGCAAGGAGGTGCGCGACGCCGTCGTCCTCATCCGCGGCGCCGCCCGCTCGGACGACGGCTCGGTGCCGCTGCCCGAGCTCGTGCGCGACGTGCTTCTCGGCGCCGGCTGGTCGCGCGAGGTCCCCGTCGCCGGGGGAGCGGCGCGCGAGCGGTGGGAGTCGCTCGCTGCCCTCGCGGCCCTCGCCGACGACCTGCACTCGGCCGACCGCGAGGCCCGCATGCCGGCGTTCGTCCGCGAGCTCGACGAGCGCATGGCCGCGCAGCATGCACCCTCCGTGCAGGGCGTCACCCTCGCCTCGCTGCACGCAGCCAAGGGCCTCGAGTGGGGCACGGTCTTCCTCGTCGGGTGTTCCGACGGCTACCTGCCGATCACCATGGCCGACACCCCCGAGGCGATCGAGGAGGAGCGCCGGCTCCTCTATGTCGGCGTGACCCGGGCGCGCGACCGCCTCGTCCTCTCGTGGGCCGGTGCCCGCACACCTGGCGCCCGGGCGACCCGTCGCCCCTCCCGGTTCCTCGACGGCACGGCGAGCATCCTCGGCGAGGGCGCCCGCTCCCAGCCCAAGCGCTCATCGCGGGTCGGCGGCGCCGGGGGCGCCGGCGGTGGCAGGGGAGCCAAGGTCGTGCGGCGAAGCACCTGTCGCACGTGCGGCAAGGACCTGGAGAGCGCGGGCGAGCGCACCGTCGGCCGCTGCTCGACGTGCCCGGCGACCTACGACGAGGCCGTGTTCGAGAGCCTGCGCGCGTGGCGGCTGGCGACCGCACGCTCGGCGAGCGTGCCGGCATACGTCGTCTTCACCGACGCCACGCTCACCGCGATCGCGGAGAAGGCTCCGAGCGACGTGGCAGGTCTCTCGTCGATCAGCGGCGTGGGCCAGCGCAAGCTGGACCTCTACGCGAGCCAGGTGCTCGCGATCCTCGGCGGAGCGACACCCGAAGACGTCGTCGAAAATGCAACAGATTTTCCGGACGAATCCGGTTCTGCCGCAACGGAATCCGGCGCCTGAACGGCGTCCCCGGGAAATCGGCTCGTTAATTCCGTTGCACGCCCTCCGAGCGCTCCCCTAACCTGATCTCACACAGCACGACGAACGTCGTGCCCAGACAGACCTACTGAGTGAAGGAGGGTTGGCCGCTATGGAGACCACGAAGAGCATCGCGACGGACTACACCGTCCCGTTCCGCACGCGTGAGCGCCAGGGCGCCCTGCCGACCCTCGCGCCCATCGCCGCCTCGGTTCAGGGGACGACTGTGTCCGCTGCCGGCATGGGTGCCCCGCTCGGCGCCGGTGTCCGCGCCGATGCCCCCTTCGGCTTCACCACGGGTGTTCTGTCCGCCTCCTGTCAGGCGTCGCCGCTGTAGCCCACAGCGCGATTGGCCTTCAGGCCGCGGAACCCACCCGGGATCCGCGGCCTTTTTCGTTGTCCGTCGATCCGCAGACCATCACACAACCGACGCAACACAACCCCCACCCCGGACCGGGTGGGAGAAGGAGGTGACACCCCGTGCAGCTGACCGACCTCATCGACGCACAGGAGTGCACTGCAGAACTCGGTCACTCCGTGCCCTGTCGCGAGAACGACGCGGAGATCTGGTTCGCCGACACCCCCGCCGGAGTCGAGTTCGCCAAGGCGCTCTGTGCGACCTGCCCCATCAGGGAGGCCTGCCTCGCGGGTGCCCTCACCCGGCGGGAGCCCTGGGGCGTCTGGGGAGGCGAGCTCTTCGAGCAGGGCGTCGTCATCCCCCGCAAGCGGCCCCGCGGCCGCCCGCGCAAGGAGACCGTCGCCGCATGAGCGGCAACCCGCAGCACCCGATCGACACCGTCGACCGGCCCACGACCTCATGACCACCCACCCGGATCCTTGGAGGAACCATGTACCGCAGGCGAATGCACCAGGTTCGTCGCCAGCTGCACGAGCGCAACGTGCACGAAGCACAGCGCAAGGCGCAGGCGCACCTCGAGCGCGAGCGCATGCTCGCCGAGGTCCGCATGATCGTGCGATGACCGACCAGGATCTGCGCCGCTCCCACGCCGGGGGCGGCGTCGTTCCATGTCCGGACCCTGCCCGGCCGGCCCCCACCGACGCCGTATGCCGTCCGCTGACCACGTCCTGAGACGTGCGCCCTTCGCGGTGGACGGGTCGGTGCCGCCGTGGTTCGCTCGTCCCATGTCGTCGACCGCAGCCGCCCGGATCCGCCCGGTGATGCTCGCTGCCGTCATGTGCTGTCGCTGTTGCCGCTGACGCGAACCCTTCGTTCGACCCCCCGTCACCCGCACCCGAACCCAGCACCGGTCGCCCCCGTGCGCGACCCTCACGACACCCGGAGACACCCATGACCCTTGCTCGACCCGCTTCCGCCCTGCCCGGCGTCAACACCTTCACCCCCGTCCAGCTGCTCCGCGTGGCCCGGCTCTTCGCCGCCGACCCCGAGCTCCCCGACCTCCTGCCCGAGCGCGCCGACGACCCGGGCGGCCGCCGCTGGCACCAGCTCGCCGAGACCCACCACCTCCAGCTCTGGGTCATCGAGTGGCCCGTCGGCGCCGGCACCGGCTTCCACGACCACGGCGGCTCCCGCGGCGCCTTCACCGTCGTGCGTGGTGCGCTCACCGAGCGTCAGCTCGTGCACGGCGACCTTCACGAGCGTGTCCTCGCCGAGGGGGAGGGGCGTGCCTTCGGCCCCAAGCACCTCCACGACGTGACGAACGAGGGGGACGTCACGGCGCTCAGCGTGCACGCCTACTCGCCGCGGCTCGACCAGATGACGCACTACGACCTCGTCGACGGCGCCCTCGTGCCGTCGGGCGTCGAGCAGCGGGGAGTGGGCTGGTGACGACGTCGCAGCCGGGCACCGGCATCAACGAGCTCCTCGCGCAGGCCCGCAGCCGGCTCGAGCGTCTCGCGGCGCGCGAGGCCTGGCGCGAGGTCCGCTCCGGCGAGGCGTGGCTCGTCGACATCCGGCCCGCAGCCCAGCGCGCCGAGGAGGGCGAGGTCGCACCCGGTCTCTCGCCGCTCGTCGTCGAGCGCAACGTCCTTGAGTGGCGCTTCGACCCACGCCAGGAGGTGGCCCTGCCCGGCGTCGACTTCGACACCCGCGTCATCGTCCTCTGCCAGGAGGGCTACACCTCGAGCCTGGCCGCGGACGCCCTCCGCTCGCTGGGGCTAGAGCGGGCGACCGACGTCGTCGGCGGGTTCGCCGCGTGGCGCGGGGAGGGCCTGCCCGTCGCCCGCAGAGCCCACCGGATCGGCGCCTGACCCGGTCGGGCCGGGTCCTAGGCTGGGGCCATGCCCACGCTGACGATCGCCCAGGACCCGGCCGCCGACAAGGTGCTCAGCGAGGACCCGTTCGCGCTCCTCACCGGCATGCTCCTCGACCAGCAGTTCCCCATGGAGCGCGCGTTCGCCGGGCCGGCCAAGGTGCTCGAGCGCTTCGGCACCCTCGACGTCTCCGAGATCGCCGCCGCGGACCCCGAGGCGTTCGCCGATCTCTGCGCGACCCCTCCTGCGGTGCATCGCTACGGCCGGTCGATGGCGGCACGCATCCAGGCTCTCGCCACGGTCGTGCGCGATGACTACGCCGGTGACGCGAGCCGCATCTGGTCCGACGCCGCGACCGGCAGCGAGCTGCTCGCCCGGGTCAAGGCGCTCCCCGGCTTCGGTGAGCAGAAGGCCAGGATCTTCGTCGCGCTGCTCGCCAAGCAGCTCGACGTCCGTCCCGACGGCTGGGAGAAGGCCGCCGGCGCCTACTCCGAAACCGGCAGCTTCCGCTCCGTGGCCGACGTCGTCGACGCCGAGTCGCTCCAGAAGGTGCGTGACTTCAAGAAGTCCGCCAAGGCGGCGGCCAAGGCCGCGAAGGCCTGACCCAGCCGATTCCGCGAACGAGGGCGGCCGGCATACGCCGGTCGTCAACGCCGGTATGCCGTCCGCTCACCGCGGCGGGGGCAGCGCCTCCTCGTCGACGCCGGGCACGTGGGCGAGGACCATCTCGCGCATGGGCACGGTCCCTCCGACCTGGCACAGGACGCCGATGCACCCCAGCCAGACCCGGTGGATGAGGAGGTACTCGGGCGGGAGGTTGAACCGCAGCCCGACGAGGAACTCCTCGCGGCGCGGGTCCTGGATCGTGGCCGACACCGAGCGCAGCCAGCTGCGGCTGAAGGTGAACGACTCGTGCTCGAGCGGCTCGACGAACGTCTGGAGGTAGTGCAGCAGCGCGGTGTCGGACACCTCGACCCCGGGACGGATGAAACCCGCCCGCCGCAGCACGGCCCCGAGCGCGGCCTCGTCACCGGCGAGCGTGTGCGTGATGAGCTCGCCGAGGGAGTCGGGCATGCCGGTCGGCAGCCGGTTGACGGCACCGAAGTCGAGGACGCCGAGCCGGCCGTCGGGCGTGATGCGGAAGTTGCCGGGATGCGGGTCGGCGTGCAGGAGGCGCGCCCGGTTGGGGCCACGGAGGAGGAACTCGAGGTAGAGCGAGGCGGCCTGGTCCCGCTCGGCCGGCGTGCCGTCGGCGATGACCTGCGACAGCGGCCGGCCCTCGACCCACTCGGAGACGATGACCTGCGAGGAGTGCGCGAGGACGTCGGGCACGAAGGCCTCCTCGTCGTCGCGGAACGCCCTCGCGAACGCCCTCTGGTGGCTCGCCTCGAGGTCGTAGTCGAGCTCCTCGCTCATCCGCTCCTTGACCTCGTCGAGGATCGGGCCCATGGCGATGCCCGGGATCCAGGCGCCGGCCAGCCGGGCGACGCGCGAGAGCTGGTTGATGTCGGAGAGCAGCGCCTCGCCGGCGCCGGGGTACTGGATCTTGACCGCGACGGGTCGTCCGTCGCGCCACACCGCCCGGTGCACCTGTCCGATCGACGCGGCGGCGACGGGCTCGTCCTCGAAGGACTGGAACTTCGACGTGCGCCAGCGTGGGCCCAGCTGGTCGGCGAGGATCGCGTGCACGCGCGCGCCGGGCATCGGCGGAGCGGCGTCCTGGAGCTTGGTGAGGGTGGCGCGGTAGGGGCCGGCGAGCTCCTCGGGCATCGCGGCCTCCATGACCGACAGGGCCTGCCCGAACTTCATCGCCCCGCCCTTGAGCTCGCCGAGCACCGCGAAGAGCTGCTCGGCCGTGCGTGCCTGGAGCTCGGCGGCGATGGCCTCCGCGGGCGCGCCCCCGACCCGACGTCCCAGACCCACGGCGGCCCGCCCGGCGTGCCCCAGCGGCAGGCCGACGAGCTTGGCCGTGCGGGAGAGGGAGCGTCGGGGGATGTCACTCACCCCGCCATTGTGTCGTGACCTCCTGACAGGGGTGCGCGGACTCCGGAACGCGCCCCCGCTCCCGCCCGGACTGCGGCCCGGGGTGGCCCGCACGACCCGCACAGCGGGTGGCGCTCCCAGTGCCGGTGGGTGACCGTGGGGCCGGCGACCTCGAGCTCGGTCGAGACCCCGACGAGCCGGGTCGCGCCGGCGACCGCCCCGAGGACGACGGTGGCCGTGACGGCGGCGGTGAGGACCCCGAGCCCTCCCGGCGGCAGGGCGACCGCGTCGAGGGTGAGCCGGCTGCTCGGCAGGGCGCCCACAGCGTCGAGGTCGTGGGCGGTGAGGGCGTGACAGCGCCAACACGCACCGCTGCCCGGAGCGACGAGCGGGCCGACCGTGCCGACGTCCCCGTCGCACGTCACCGGCAGGTGAAGAATCCCCGCACGGTGCCAGGGCGCGGTCGCCTCGACCGTGACCGTTCGGGTGGCCACCAGGACGACCGCGGCCGGGCGCTCGCGTGGGCTCGTCGCGAGCAGCGCCTCGGCGGCGTCCGCCGCGAAGGGACCGCCGTGGACCCGCGCCGCACCGGTGAGGCGCAGCTGGCGGCTGATCTCGTCGGGAAGGCCACCGCGGCCGTCCACGACGATGAGCGGCTGTGGCATCGGTGCCTCCGGATCGTGGGGTTCGGCCAATCTCGCACAGTGCCGACACCACGCCGCGCCGTCATCCACAGGTCCCGGACGTGCTGCGGCCCCCGGTGGGAACCGGGGGCCGCGAGAACGAGAGGGCGGGCGGTCAGGCCTTGCCGAGGATGCGGTTGAGGTTCGTGCCGCACACGGGGCACTTGCCCTTGGCCATCCGGCGTCCGTTGTCGGAGACGACGACGTTGCCCTCGGCCTCGCGCTTCTCCTTGCACTTGACGCAGTAGAACTCGCCCTTGTAGGTCTCGTCAGCCATTGCAACTCCTTGGTCGTGGTGCCGCGGATGAGCGGCGTTGACGATTTCACCCTAGACCGCAGCAGCACGGATTCGTGCTGAGCCACGCACGCCCCACGCAGGCGCGGCGGGGGGTTTGTCGCAGGTCAGACGCCTCATCCGTCCCGTCCGCCCCACCGGTCTCATGGGCCCCAGGGGCAGGGCGCGAGCGTGCTCCCGACGACTCCGAGCGTATGCCGTCACTCCGGCACGCGGCAGGCCGCCCCACCGCGCGCCACCGAGGCCTTGTCAGGTCAAGGCCCTACCGTGGGGCGCGTGAGCACCGAGGACATCGAGGTCCGGCGCAGCCACCGCCGTCGGCGGACGGTGAGCGCGCGCCGTGAGGGTGACCGCGTGGTCGTCCTCATCCCGGCGTCGATGTCGCGGGCCGAGGAGCGAGTGTGGGTGGCCCGCATGGTCGAGCGCCTCGAGGCGGGGGAGCGTCGCCGCCGACCGAGCGACCTCGACCTCATGGCCCGCGCCACCGAGCTCTCCGGGCGTTACCTCGGGGGCCACGCCCGACCGCGCAGCATCCGGTGGGTCTCCAACCAGCGCTCGCGGTGGGGCAGCTGCACACCGTCCGACGGCTCGATCCGGCTCTCGGACCGGCTCCAGGGGATGCCCGGCTACGTCGTCGACTACGTCATCCTCCACGAGCTCGCGCACCTGCTCGTCGCCGGGCACAACCGTGACTTCTGGACGCTGCTGCGGTCCTACCCCAAGCTCGAGCGCGCCCGCGGCTTCCTCGACGGGGTCGCGCTGGCCAAGGGGATCGACGTCTCCGACGAGGACGACGACGTCGAGGGCGCGACTGCCTGACGCCACCGGGTCAGTCCGCCTGGGACGGCCCGCATGGCACGGCCCGCCTGAGTCGGCCCGCCTGAGTCGGCTCAGAGGCCGAGGGCGCGACGCGTGGCGCCTACGAGGGCGGAGATCTCGTCCCGCGTCCCCTCCGGCAGCCCGTCGGTCGGCCACCAGGTCACGTCGAGGGACTCGGCGCTCGTCACCGGGACGACCTCGCGGTCCACGACGGCGGCGAACCGCACGTCGAGGTGCGACCGGCACCAGCCGAAGTCGCCGCTCAGCTCGTGGTGGTCGAGCTGCACGACGAGCGGGTCGGGCGTCACGTCAGCGATCCCGGACTCCTCGCGCCCCTCGCGGGTCGCGGCGGCGAGCAGGGTCGGGTCGGTCGCCTCGAGGTGGCCACCGAACTGGAACCACTCCCGCGCCCTGCGGTGGTGCGTGAGCAGGACGTGGCCCGCATCTGGCGTGATGACGAGGCAGCTCGCGGTGAGGTGGTCGCGCACCCCGGCCTTCGCGACGGCGGCAGGCCCCTCCGCGAGATGAGCGAGGTATGCCGTCCGCAACCGTTCCTGCCCCGCGTCCGGCGCCGTCCACGCGTCGAGCACGCGGACGACGTCGGCGTGGAGGTGCGCGAAGTCGCGCGCGATGTCGGAGTCCTGCGCGCGCTGGTGCTCCTCGGTCGGCAGACCGCCGGTCATGAGGCGGTGGGCCCGCCGCAGTCGCCCCTCCCGGGCTCGCCCGAACCCGTGTCGCCACGCAGGAACGCGTCGAGCTCGGCGTCGAAGTCGTCGCCCGCACCGGAGGCCCGCTGCCGCTCGACGTAGCCGAGCGGGTCGTCGAGGTCCGCGGCGTCCGGTGCGACGTCGGGGTGGGCCCAGGCGGCGTCGCGCGCCTCCGCGCCACCCGAGGCCTCGAGCGCGGCGAAGAGGTTGGCGGCATCGCGCAGGCGGCGCGGTCGGAGCTCGAGACCGACGAGGGCCGCGAAGGTCTTCTCGGCCGGGCCACCGCTCGCGCGTCGGCGACGGATCGCCTCGCCGAGGGCCTCCGCCTGGGGGAGGTGCGGGGAGACCGCGGCCGCGGTGACGACGTCGACCCAGCCCTCGATGAGAGCGAGAAGCGTCTCGAGGCGGGCGAGCGCAGCCTTCTGGGCCGGCGACTGCTGCGGGGCGAAGAGCCGGCCGGCGAGCGCCTGCTGCATCGCCTCGGCGTCCGTCGGGTCGATGGAGCGCAGGCCCTCCTCGATCGCGTCGGTGTCGATCGTCGTGTCACGGGCGTGGTCGCGCACGGCCGCGAGGACCTGCGGGCCGAGCCACGGCACGGCGTGGAAGAGCCGGGTGCGCGCGGCCTCGCGCACGGCAAGGTGCAGTCGCGCCTGGGGCTCGTCGATGCCGAGCCCTTCGGCGAACGCGGTCACGGCCTGTGGCATGAGGACGACGTCGGGAGCGGGCACGAGCGGGAGCGACACCTCGCCACCGGTGAGGACCTCGCCCGCGAGCGTGCCGACGGCCTGTCCGAGCTGGACAGAGAACATCGAGCCCTGCATCCGCCGGAGCATCGGCGCCATCTGGCCCATCATCGCGGCCGGGTTGGTGCCCGGCGGGACGAGGCCCTCGGGCAGCCCGCCCTCGCCGAGGTCGCCGAGCTGCTTCGTGAGGGCGGCGCCCATGGCGTCGCCGACGCCGACGGCGATGGGGTCGACGAGGTCGCGCCAGACCGGCATGGTGGCCTCGACCCACTCGGCGCGGCTCCAGGCGCGACCCACGAGCCCCGAGTGGTCCAGGTCGGTGACGCTGTCGAGCCAGAGGTTGGCGACGTCGACGGCCTGACGGGCGTCACTCGACACCTCACGGGACACCGATGGGTCGCCCTCGACCGCGATCGTCTTGCGGGCGATGTCGGTCGCCACCGTGACGTCGACCGACCCGCTCTCGTCGGCCCCGGCGAACATCGCCTGGACCTGCCCGGCGACCATCTGCAGCATCTGCGGGTCGACGTCGGCCAGTCCCATGGACCGCATCATCTCGACCATCTGCGGGTCGAGGTCACCTCCTCCGGTGAGGCCGCGGAGGACCTGTTCCAGCTCCGGCGGGAGGCCCGAGCCCTCGGAGTCGTCGGGGCGGTCGTGCGAGTCGGTCAAGGCAGGTCTCCTGGGGAGGCAGTGCGAGGATGTGTTCTCATCAGTACCCAACCACGGATGGCCCGGGGATAGTTCCGAGGAGGCGCGCGTGCAGCAGGAGGTCAGGAGCGACTCCGAGGTCGGCGGGATCGTCGCCCTTGCCGACATCCGCGAGGCCCGGCTCTCCCTCGACGAGGTCGTCGACAGCGTGCAGCACCCTTCGTGCGGTGGCATCACCGTCTTTCTCGGCGTGGTGCGAGACCACGACCGCGGGCAGGAGGTCTCCTCGCTCGACTACTCCGCGCACCCGAGCGCCGCCGAGCGGCTCCTCGAGGTCACCCGGACCGTCGCCGCCCGCTCCGGTGCTGTGCGGCTGGCGGCCCTGCACCGCAGCGGCCACCTCGAGATCGGCGACGTCGCCGTCGTCGTCGCGGCGTCCGCTGCCCACCGGGACGCCGCGTTCGCCGCCTGTCGCGACCTCATCGACACCCTCAAGGCGGAGGTGCCGATCTGGAAGCACCAGCACCTCGGCGACGGTGGCACCGAGTGGGTCGGCCTGCCGTGAGCGGCCACGACCACGCCGCCCCCGAGCGCGGCGACTCCGCCGACGCGCCCTCCGACGGGGCCTTCGCGCACCCCGTCGACGACTCGTCCCGTCCTTCCCCGTATGCCGTGAGCCGCCGCAGCTCGGGCATGCTCACCACGCTCTTCCTCGCCATCGTCGTCGGCGCGGCCCTGTCGTGGATCCCATTGCCCTACGTGATCTTCAAGCCGGGGCCGATCACCAACACCCTCGGCACGCTCGACGGCAAGCCGATCATCGAGATCAAGGGCGCCACGGCATACCCGGCCAAGGGGCAGCTCGACTTCACGACCGTCCGCGTGACAGGCGGGCCGGGAGTGCGCGTGAACGTCTTCGACCTCGTCGAGGCGGCCATACGTCGGGACCAGGAGATCTACGACCGCAAGGAGATCTACCCGGAGGAGACCACCCGTGAGCAGATCCAGCAGGAGAACGCCGCCGAGATGGTCGACTCGCAGGAGGTCGCCGCGGCGATCGCCCTGCGCGAGACCGGGCGCACCGTTCCCGAGCGGGTCGTCGTGTCGCAGGTGCCGGAGGGCTCCCCGGCCAAGGGCGTCCTCGAGGCCGGGGACCAGCTCATCTCCGTCGCGGGCGCCCCGGCGACCGACTCCGCCGCCGTGCAGACCGCCGTCCGTGCGACGAAGGCCGGCCAGCCGGTGGCGGTCGTCCTCGAGCGCAAGGGCACCGAGAGGACGGTGAGCGTGACGACCCGCGACAACCAGGGCGTCACCGTCATCGGGATCCTCCTGGGCCGCGACTACGAGCTCCCGGTCGACGTGACGATCGCCGCCGGCGACGTGGGCGGGCCGTCGGCCGGGACGATGTTCACCCTCGCGGTCTACGACCTGCTCACCCCCGGTGACCTCACCGGCGGCAAGCGGATCGCCGGCACCGGCACGATGGGACCCGACGAGGCCGTCGGCCCGATCGGCGGCATCCGGCAGAAGCTCTCGGGCGCACGCCAGTCCGGCGCCGACTACTTCCTTGCGCCGGCAGACAACTGCGACGAGGTCGTGGGGCACGTCCCCGACGGGCTCGAGGTCGTCAAGATCGGCTCGTTCGACGACGCGCTCGGCGCGGTCAAGGCCATCGCCGCCGACAAGGTCGACACCCTCCCGCGCTGCTGAGCCGGGGGAGCGGCCTCAGTCGGTGAAGGTCGAGCGCAGCGCAGCCACGAGTCCAGGTGCGATGTCGCTCCCGGTCGCGACCCGGTCGTCGCTGTCGTGCTCGCGCTGGCGCAGGAGGCAGATGCTGCGTCCGTCGCGGGTCACGGCGGCGAGCAGCCGCACGTCGCGACGGTCGGGGTGCGCGGCCAGGGCCGAGACGGCTGCGTCCCGGTCGCGGGGCAGGTCCCGCTCGGCCTCGGGCGGGACGACGAGTCGCTCGACGACGATGGCGCAGCCGAGGACGGTCTCGGGCCAAGCGATCCTGCCGAGCAGGTTCTCGATCGACTCCGACTCGGGCAGGTCCTCCTGCTCGATGGCTGTGAGCGCCCCGTCGATCTGGTCCGAGACCGAGAGGCCCGCGGCCAGCTGGGGCTCACGGGCGACGAGGTCGGCGGTCGACACGAGGGCGAAGAGGCGCGGCGGCTGGTCCCAGCCACCGGAGGCGACGTGCCGCTCGGTGTCGAGCGCGGCCAGGGAGAGCGGGTCGGTCACGGGCTGCGAGGGGCGGGTCACGGACCCATCGTGCCGCACTCAGACTCGCGAGATAGGTTGACCCCTCAGCCCGGGTTTCGCCCGGGGCGGTTTTCCGAGCTGGAGTCAACGAGCAGTGAGCCGGCCAGAGTGGTTCGACGGCATCAACCCCGACGATGCAGACAAGCAGGGGGGCGGGTCGGGCCCGCGTGAGCCCGATGGTCCGGCTCGAGGCGCCGGCCCCGGCGGGGGAGCCGGGGGACGCATCCGCCGGCCCGGTGGCCCCGGTCCCGGTGGACCCGGCTTGCCGCCCAGGCGAGGGCCGCTCGGCACGACGCTCATGATCCTCGCCGGCCTCGCGATCCTCGGGCTCATGGCCGCGGGCATCCTCACCGACGTGTGGTGGTTCGACTCCGTCGGCTTCCGCGACGTCTTCCTCACCCAGCTCGGCACGCGCGTCCTGCTCTTCGCCGCGGCCTTCGTCCTCACCGCCGGCGCCGTCGGCTCGAGCCTCGTCATCGCCTACCGCTCGCGTCCCCGCCGCATCCTGCCGTCACCGTCGGCGCAGGTCCTCGACCAGTACCGCCAGGTCCTCGACCCGCTGCGCCGGCTCGCGACGGTCGTCATCCCGTCGGTGCTGGGGCTCCTCGCCGGTGCTGCCGCGATGGGTGCCTGGCGCACCTTCCTGCTGTGGCGCAACGCCGTGCCCTTCGGCACCAAGGACCCCCAGTTCGGGCTCGACGTGGGCTTCTTCGTCTTCACGCTGCCGTGGCTGCGGTTCCTCGTCAGCTTCTTCACCGTCGTGCTCCTGCTCGCGCTCCTTGCCGCGGCCTTCACGCACTACGTCTACGGCGGGCTCCAGCTGCCCGGCCGCGGTGACACGACCCGCGCGGCCTTCATCCAGATCGCGACGCTCGCCTCGCTGCTCGCCCTCGTGCGCGCCGCCGCCTACTGGCTCGACCGCTACAACCTCACGACCCACGAGTCCCGGCTCATCACCGGCATCACCTACACCGACGCCAACGCGGTCCTCCCGATCAAGGCCATCCTCGCCGTCGCCACCGTGATGTGCGCCGGCTTCTTCATCGCCTCGATCTGGACCCGCAGCTGGCGCCTGCCGCTCATCGGCGTCGGCCTGCTCACCGTGCTCTCCGTCGTCGCCGGCGGGCTCTACCCCGCGGCCGTGCAGTCGCTCAAGGTGCGCCCGTCGGAGAAGTCGCTCGAGGCCACGTACATCCAGCGCAACATCGACGCCACCCGGGTCGCCTTCGGCATCGACGGCATCGAGAAGACGCCCTACTCCGCGACCACCGACGCCGAGCCCGGGCAGCTGCGCGAGGACGCCGAGACGATCCCGGGCATCCGCCTCGTCGACCCCAACGTCGTCTCGCCGACCTTCCGTCAGTTCGAGGGCCTGCGCCAGTACTACGCCTTCCCCGACATCCTCGACGTGGACCGCTACTCGATCGACGGCAGGAAGAGCGACTCGGTCGTGGCCGTGCGCGAGCTCAACCTCGCGGGCGTCCCGGAGGGACAGCGCAACTGGCTCAACGACCACACCGTCTACACCCACGGGTTCGGCTTCATCGGCGCTTACGGCAACAAGCGCACGAGCGAGGGCGACCCGCAGTTCTTCTCGAGCGGCTTCTCCACCAAGGGCCCGATGGGCGTCGACTACGAGCCGCGCATCTACTTCGGCGAGGAGTCGCCCCGCTACTCCATCGTCGGCGCGCCCGAGGGTGCCACCCCGCGCGAGTTCGACTACCCGGACGACCGCGGCGCGGGCGGCCAGGCCAACAACACCTACGAGGGGAAGGGTGGCGTCGCGATCGGCTCCTTCTTCCGCAAGGTCGCGTATGCCGTGAAGTACCGCGAGCCGAAGTTCCTCCTCTCGGACGCGGTCAACGAGGAGTCGCGGCTCCTCGACCACCGCGGTCCGCGGGAGCGCGTCGAGCGCGTCGCCCCGTTCCTCACCGTCGACGGGAACGCCTACCCGGCGGTCGTCGACGGTCGGGTCACGTGGATCGTCGACGCCTACACGACGACCGCGCGCTACCCCAACAGCAAGCTCACCGACCTCTCGGAGGCGACCTCGGACTCGGTGAGCGAGCGCTCGTCGAGCGTCGTCGTCGCGGGGTCGGAGCAGGTCAACTACATCCGCAACTCGGTCAAGGCCACGGTCGACGCCTACGACGGCCAGGTCAAGCTCTACGGCTGGGACACCAAGGACCCGATCCTCAAGGCATGGAGCAAGGCGTTTCCGGGCGCGGTGTCGCCGATGTCCGAGATGTCCGCGCAGCTCATGAGCCACGTCCGCTACCCGCAGGACCTCTTCAAGGTCCAGCGGCAGCTGCTCTCGAGCTACCACGTCACCGACGCCAACTCGTTCTACGGCGGTGGCGACTTCTGGCGGGTCCCCAAGGACCCGACCCACGCCACGCAGGACCAGCCGGTCTACTACCAGTCGCTGGCGATGCCCGACCAGTCCGCCCCGGCGTTCTCGCTCACGACGACGTTCATCCCCTCCGGCTCCGGCCGCGAGATCCTCCGCGGGTTCCTCGCCGTCGACTCCGACGCCGGCTCGACGGCCGGCAAGCCCGCCGGGTCCTACGGCTCGATGCGCCTGCTCGAGCTGCCACGCAACTCGGCCGTCGACGGGCCGGGCCAGGTCCAGAACCAGATCGAGGTCTCCACCGCCCGGTCGCAGAGTCCGAGCGAACCGCTCAACCTCAGCCAGTTCATCGCCCAGAACCGGCAGTCGGGCAAGCAGCTCACCTACGGCAACCTGCTCACCCTGCCGGTCGGCGAGGGTCTGCTCTATGTCCAGCCGATGTACGTCCAGGCCTCGCGAGAGGGCGGGTCGTTCCCGCAGAACAAGGCGACCGTCGCCGTCTTCGGCAAGCGCATCGCCTGGGGAGAGACCCTCGACCAGGCGCTCGACGGGCTCTTCGGCGGCAACTCGGGCGCGAGCGCCGGCGACAGCGGTTCGGACTCCGGGGGCACGCCACCCACGACCGGTGGCCAGACGCCGAGCCAGACACCGAGCATCCAGCTCGCCGCGATCATCCGTGAGATCGAGGCGGCGAACACCGCGGGTCAGGCGGCGCTCAAGAAGGGTGACTTCGCGGCATACGGCGAGGCCCAGAAGGACCTTCAGGACGCGATCGCCCGTGCGGCCGCGATCAGCCCGCAGCTGGCGACGCCGAGCCCGAGCGGCTCGGCGACACCGACGCCCACGCCGTCGCCGTCCCCCTGACGGCAGCGACACCCGGCACCCGAGACCTCGGCACCGCCGCGCTCACCACCGGTGGGCGCGGCGGTTCTCGATGGTGAGCCGGTCGAGGGCGGCGGGTTGAGGCGGAGGAGGTCCCGGATCCCGAAGGCGAGGGTCGGTGGACGCGATCCCGTGCAGTCCCGCCCGGTCCACATGGCGCCATCGTGCCCCCGCGCCTTCCTCGACGGGTCGGACGGTGTGCGGACCCTGCAACCATGCGGTCCGGCGGGGAAGCCCCACCTCGATTTGGTCCCTCGGTCGTGGTCACGTAACCTAGGGGTACCGAGCGACCGCAAGGTCCTCACTCGACGCGGGGTGGAGCAGCTCGGTAGCTCGCCGGGCTCATAACCCGGAGGTCGCAGGTTCAAATCCTGCCCCCGCTACCACGCAGAACCGACAGGAACCCCGGACCCACAGGTCCGGGGTTCCTGCGTTGCCGGGTGCCGGCCGTCGAGGGTCTCAGACCCCGGTGCCGGTGCCTCCGGCGCCGCCCGTGCGCGGCGGCTCGTCGAGGATGATGGCGTCGTCCACCCTCGTGTCGGGATCGAGAGTGGTCTCGGGGGCGGTCGTCGTCTCCGTCACGGGCGGCTGGGTCGCCTCGATGGAGCCTTCGGTCGTGGCTCCCGCGTCCTCCGTCTCGTCGGAGGACCCTCCGGAGCCCGACGTCCTCGTGGCCGCAGCGGCCGCGACTCCGGCTGCGGCGATGCCGGCAGCGCCGGCGACCTTGGCCGTGCCCGACAGGCCGGCCTTGCCGCTGTCGCCCTGTGACGTGGCGCTCTCGACGCCCGGTGTGCCGACGGTGGTGCCCTCGACGTCGCCGCGCCAGGCGCCCGTCTCGGACATGCGGCCCTCGATGAAGGTCTTGAAGGACTCGACATCCTTCTCCGCCTGGCGCTCGATGACGTTGACAGCGTCACCGGCCTTCTCGATGAGGCCCTCCGGCTCGTACTCGAGCTCCAACCTGACCTGGGTCTGCCCGGCGCCGACGGGGGAGAAGTAGACCGCACCGGCGTTGGTCGCACCCTGGGTGGCAGCCCACGCGATCTTCTCGTCCTGACGCTGTTCGAGGATGGTGGCGTCCCACTCGCGCCTGACGCCCGCGATCTCGGCGACCCAGTGCAGGCGCTTGTCATCGAGCTGCTGCACCTCCTGCACGCCGCCCATGAACTTCGGGAACTCCTCGAACTGGGTCCACTGGTTGTAGGCCATCTCGACCGGGACGTCGACGGTGACACTCTTCTCGACCTTGGTCGTCATCGTTCCTCCTTCTGGCGAGGCGCCGGAGCGCTCTCGCGGACGGGCTGTGTGGGTGACGGTCCCTGCCCCCTCAGCGCCCAACCAAACCTTCTCGACGACGGAAAAGCCCGACGACGACGGCACGACGCCCAGGAACAACCTGGCTCGGCGGGTGGTTAGGATGAAGTGAGATGGAGCGAGCCCCACGGGCTCGACCAGCGGTCGACAAAGGCGGGTCGTCATGGACGGCCCGCCGATTTTGTCAGTGGTGGGCCGGAGAGGTCACCCGACCACTTTCGAGGAGGCACAGCATGGCCACGCACAGGGTCGTCGTCATCGGTTCCGGCTTCGGCGGGCTCTTCGGCACGCAGGCACTGCGTCGCCGCAAGGACGTCGAGGTCACCCTCGTCGCCAAGACGACCCACCACCTGTTCCAGCCGCTGCTCTACCAGGTGGCGACCGGCATCCTCTCCGAGGGCGCGATCTCGCCGAGCACGCGTGAGATCCTCGCCCGCCAGAAGAACGCCCGCGTCATCCTCGGCACGGTCGTCGCGATCGACCTCGATGCCAAGACCGTGACGAGCGAGGTGCTCGGCCGCGAGACGGTGACACCCTTCGACACCCTGCTCGTGGCGGCGGGCGCCGGGCAGTCCTACTTCGGCAACGACCAGTTCGCCGAGTACGCACCGGGAATGAAGAGCATCGACGACGCCCTCGAGCTGCGTGGCCGCATCTTCGGCTCCTTCGAGTGGGCCGAGCTCGCCACCGCACCGGCCGAGCGCGACCGCTACCTCACCTTCGTCGTCGTCGGAGCCGGTCCCACCGGTGTCGAGATGGCCGGCCAGATCGCCGAGCTCGCGCACCGCACCCTGAGGCGCGACTTCCGCGCCATCGACACCCGGCAGGCGCGCATCATCCTGCTCGACGCCGCGCCCAAGGTGCTGCCGTCCTTCGGCGACCGGCTCGGAGGCGACGCCCGCGAGCGGCTCACGAAGATGGGTGTCGAGGTCGTGCTCGGCACCAAGGTCGTCGGCGTCGACTCCACCGGCATCGACATCGAGACGCCCGAGGGCACCCGCGACCGCATCGAGTCGGCGACCAAGGTCTGGGCCGCCGGTGTCCAGGCCTCCGAGCTGGGCGTGATGCTCGCCGAGCAGTCCGAGGCCGAGCTCGACCGCGCCGGACGCATCATGGTCAACCCCGACCTCACCCTGCCCGGGCGCCCCGACGTCTACGTCGTCGGCGACATGGCTGCCCTCGACAACCTGCCGGGTGTGGCCCAGGTGGCCATCCAAGGAGCCCGCTACGCCGCGAAGCACCTCAAGGCCCGCCTCGACGGCAAGCCCGCTCCCGAGAAGTTCTCCTACTTCGACAAGGGCTCGATGGCCACGATCTCGCGCTTCAGCGCGGTCGCGAGCGTCGGCAAGCTCCGCTTCTCCGGGTTCCTCGCCTGGGTGCTGTGGCTCGCGATCCACATCGTCTACCTCATCGGCTTCAAGCAGCGGATCACGACGCTGCTGCACTGGATGGTGAGCTTCATCGGCCGCGGCCGCTCGGAGCGCACGGTGACGGCGCAGCAGATCCTCGCCCGCAACATCATCCGCGGCATCCCGCCGGAGGACCTGCCGAAGCTGCCCGTGGTCGAGTCCGACCACGCTCCAGCCGCAGAGCCGCGCACCGACGACGCGGCCGAGGTCGAGCGCGTCGGCTGAGCGGACGGCATACGGGCCCGTCAGGGCCACCCCCCTCTGCCACGCCAGCCGGGAGCCCGGCGGCACGTAGGGTGGCGCCATGCCGCTCGACTACCCGGTCCACGAGCGCACTCTGCCCAACGGGCTGCGTGTCGTCGTCTCGCCGGACCCCAGCGTCCCCAACGTCACGGTCAACATCTGGGTGGGCGTCGGCTCACGCCACGAGTCCCCGGGGCGCACGGGCTTCGCGCACCTCTTCGAGCACCTCATGTTCCAGGGCTCGCGCAGCGTCAGGAGCGGGGAGCACTTCGAGGCGCTCATGAGCCAGGGCGGCCGGCTCAACGCGACGACGTGGTTCGACCGCACCAACTACTTCGAGACCGTGCCCAAGGGTGCCCTCGAGCTCGCGCTCTGGCTCGAGGCCGACCGCCACGGTCACCTCCTCGATGCCGTGACGCAGGCCAACCTCGACAACCAGCGCGACGTCGTCAAGGAGGAGAAGCGCCAGCGCTACGACAACCAGCCCTACGGCAACGCGCTCATCGACGTCTACGCCGCGACCTTCCCCGAGGGGCACCCCTACCACCACCCGACGATCGGCTCGATGGAGGACCTCGACGCCGCCAGCCTCGACGACGTCCACGCGTTCTTCCGTCGGCACTACGCCCCCGGCAACACCGTCCTCACCCTCTGCGGTGACGTCACCCCGGAGGACGGGTTCGCCCTCGTGGAGCGCTATTTCGGCGCCATCGAGCCGCGGGAGGAGGACCGTCGCGATCGGGTCGAGCACCTCTCGCCCCTCGTCGAGCCCGTGCGCGTCGAACGGCGCGAGGACGTCCCCAACGACCGGCTCCACATCGCCTTCCGGCTGCCCGTGGACGAGACCCCCGAGTTCGACGCCGCGAGCCTCGCGCTCGACGCGCTGGGAGGGCTCGCCTCGTCGCGCCTCGTCCGCCGGCTGGTCCGCCAGGAGCAGAAGGCCCTCGGTGTGCACGCGACCTCGTGGGGCTTCGTCGACGGTGTCTCGCTCGGTTTCTTCGTCCTCGACGTGGCCGACGAGTCCGACACCGAGGAGGTCGAGGCGGTGCTCGTCGAGGAGCTCGAGCGGTTCGCCGTCGAGGGTCCGACCGAGGCCGAGATGGACGCCGCGCTCGCCCAGGCCGAGCGGTCCTGGCTGTCGATGCTCGCGAGCCAGGAGGAGAGGGCCGACGCCCTGTCCCACTACGCGTCGCTCCACGGCGACCCCCGGCTCGTCAACACCCACCTCGACCGGCTGCGAGCCGTGACGCCCGAACAGGTGCGCGAGGCCGCGGCGGTCTGGCTGCGCCCGGAGAGCAGGGCCGTGGTCGCCTACCGCGGTGACGTCGAGACGGAGGAGGTCGCATGAGCGCCGGAACCGTGGCCCGCCCCGAGGTCGCCCCACCCGAACCGTGGGCCTTCCCGGTCCCCGACGAGTCGGTGACGGAGAACGGCATACGCCTTCTCTCGTATGCCGTCCCCGGCCAGTACGTCGTGTCGCTCCGTCTCGTCGTGCCGCTCTCGCTCACCGACGAGCCGGCAGACCGCGAGGGCGTCGCCGCCATGACCGCACGGCTCCTCGACGAGGGTACGGCCCGGCACTCCAGCGAGGAGTTCGCCGAGCTCATGGAGCGCACCGGCATGGCACTCGGCGCCTCGGTCACCGACGGGGGACTGAGCGTCGACGTCGACGTGCCGCAGCGGCTCCTGCCGCAGGCGCTCGACCTTCTTCGCCAGGCCCTGTCCGAGCCGGCCTTCCCGGAGTCCGAGGTCCGCCGGATCCTGCGGAGCAGGCTGGCCGAGATCGAGCAGGAGCGCGCCTCCGCCCCGCACCGTGCGGCGCGTGAGCTGAGCGCCACCCTCTGGGCTCCGACCGAGCGCGCCTCGCGCCCCGCCGCGGGCCGTCCGGAGACCATCTCGGCGATGGGGCGCGACGACGTCGTCGACTTCCACCGCCGCCACGTCGGGCCGAGCGGCGCCACGCTCGTCGTCGCCGGCGACCTCGACGGTGTCGACGTCGTGTCGTTGGTCGAGGAGACCCTGGGCCAGTGGGTCAACCCCGACCACGTCGGCGCGACCCCACCCCGAGCGCCCCGACCGGCAGGGGGAGGCCGCCGGGTCGTCCTCGTCAACCGCCCGGGATCGGTCCAGAGCGAGCTCACCGTCGCTGCACCCGGACCGGACCGGTCGGTCGCCACCGGGTGGGCGCCCTACCCCGTCCTCAGCTTCGTCGTCGGCGGGTCGCCGAGCGCCCGCGTCGACGCGGTGCTGCGCGAGGACAAGGGCTACACCTACGGCCTCCGCTCGGCGTTCCGGCCGAGGGCCCGCGGTGGGTCCTTCGTCACCGCCGGGTCGGTGCGCGCGGACTCGACCATCGACGCCCTGCGACTCCTCGTCGAGATCCTCGACCGGGCACGAGACGGGTTCTCCGAGAGCGAGATCCGCGGTGGCGTCGACTACGTCGTCCAGACCGCCCCCGGTCGCTACGCCACCGCAGACGCGGTCGCGGACGAGGCCTCGGCGCTCGCTCTCGAAGGGCTCCCGCTCGACTTCCAGACGACGACACTCGCCGCGATGCGCGAGCTCGACGAAGAACGGTTGAGGACGGCATACGCCGAGGTCGCGACGGGGGAGTGGGTCGTCGTCGTCGTCGGTGACGCGGCGAGCCTCCGTGAGGGCATCGAGGGCCTGGGCCTGGGGCCGGTGACGGTCGTCCCCAACTGAGGTCCGTCAGGCCCGCGGTCAGAGGCCGATGCGGCCGAGCACCTCATCGTGGAGGAGGCCGTTGGTCGCCACCGCGTTGCCGCCGAAGGGGCCGTCCTCACCCTTGAGCGAGGTGAAGCGGCCGCCGGCCTCGGTGACGATCGGCACGAGCGCGACCATGTCGTGGAGCCCGAGCTCGGGCTCGGCGGCGATGTCGACCGCGCCCTCGGCGAGGAGCATGTAGGACCAGAAGTCGCCGTAGGCGCGCTCGCGCCAGCAGTCGCGGGCGAGGTCGAGGACTGCCTCCTGGCGACCCACCGCCTCCCACGACGTCGCGGAGCTGTAGGACAGCGATGCATCCTCGAGCCGCGAGACCTTCGAGACCGAGATGCGTGACGCGGAGGTGAGGCTGCGCCCGGCCCAGGCCCCGCTGCCGAGGGCCGCCCACCAGCGGCGGTTGAGGGCCGGCGCGGCGACGAGGCCGAGGACCGGCTGCCCGTTGTCGATGAGCCCGATGAGCGTCGCCCAGACCGGCACGCCGCGGACGAAGTTGTGGGTGCCGTCGATGGGGTCGATGACCCACTGGCGTGGCCCGTGTCCCGTGGGCTCCATCTCCTCGCCGATGACTGCGTCACGAGGGCGGGTGCGCTTGAGCTGGGAGCGGACGAGCTCCTCGGCGCTGCGGTCGGCGTCGCTGACGAGTGTGAGGTCGGGCTTGGCCTCGACGTGGAGGTCCTCGGAACGGAAGCGGGACACCGTCACCCGCTCGACGGCGTCCGCGAGGACATGGGCGAGTCGCAGGTCGTCGTCGTAGGTCGGCACGTCCGTCACCGTAGCCCCTCGGGACGGTCACAATCGGGTCTCGGGTCGGTCACGCCCCTCCCGGATGCCGCCGATGTGGTCTTACATGGGGACCGCGTGCCTTCCAGGGCATGCGGGGGCCACCCGACCGGGTCCGGCTCTCACTTGATGTCCGTTCACTTTCCCTGGGACGGATCGACACGTAGGAGGACATCCATGCGAGGAACCACTCGCACGGTGGCCGTTGCCGGTATCTCGGCAGCAGCGCTGCTGCTCGCCGGTTGTGGTGGCGGCAGCGACGAGGGCGGCGACACGACCGACACCGCTGCCAAGACCGGTGGCGCCATCACCGTCCGCGGTTGCAACCCCGAGAACCCCCTGATCGCGGGCAACACGTCCGAGACGTGTGGCGGCAACGTTCTCGACGTCGTGACGGCCAAGCTCGTCAAGTACAACGTCGACACCGCCGCTCCCGAGAACGACATCGCTGAGTCGATCGAGACCTCGGACAACCAGACCTTCACGGTCAAGCTCAAGAAGGACTACAAGTTCCACGACGGCACCGTCGTCAAGGCCAAGAACTTCGTCGACGCCTGGAACTACACCGCTTACGGCCCCAACGCCCAGCTCGGCTCCTACTTCTTCGAGCCCATCGAGGGCTACGGCGACCTCCAGTCGGAGGACCCGGACGGCGAGGAGGGCCCGCAGAAGGCTCCCGAGCCCAAGGCCAAGGAGATGACCGGCCTCAAGGTCGTCGACGACACGACCTTCACCATCAAGACGACGGAGAAGGTCTCGAACCTCCCGGTGCGTCTCGGTTACACCGCGTTCTCGCCGCAGCCCGACGCCTTCTTCGCCGACCCCAAGACGTTCGGTGACAAGCCGATCGCGGCCGGCCCCTACAAGGTCGACAGCTGGACCAAGAACGCCGAGATCAAGCTCTCGAAGTTCGCCGACTACAGCGGCGACAAGAAGGGCAACCTCGACAGCATCACGTTCAAGATCTACCAGGACAGCAACGCGGCCTACGCCGACGTCCAGGCGAACCAGCTCGACGTGACCGACGAGGTCCCGGCCAGCGCCCAGATCGACGACAAGTACAAGACCGACCTTCCGGACCGCAACCTCCAGAAGCCGGTCGGTGTCATCCAGACGATCACCACGGCCCCGGCCAAGGTGGACCCGAACTACGGTCCCGAGGTCCGCAAGGCCATCTCCATGGCGATCAACCGCGAGGCCATCATCAAGGCCATCTTCAACGGCTCGCGTGAGCCCGCGACCGGCTGGGTCTCCCCGGTCGTCGACGGCTACAAGGCCGACGTCTGTGGCGAGTTCTGCAAGTACGACCCGGCCAAGGCCAAGGAGCAGCTCGCGAAGGCCGGCGGCTTCAAGGGCGGCAAGATCACCCTCTCCTACAACGCTGACGCGTCGCACAAGGAGTGGACCGAGGCCACCTGCAACAGCATCAAGCAGGCTCTCGGTGTCGACTGTGTCGCCACCCCGGTGGTCGACTTCTCCACCTTCCGGACCCAGATCCACGACCGGAAGATGAAGGGCATGTTCCGCACCGGCTGGCAGATGGACTACCCGTCGATCGAGAACTTCCTCGCGCCGCTCTACGGCACGGGCGCCTCGTCCAACGACGGTGACTTCTCCGACCCGGAGTTCGACGCCAAGCTCAAGGAGGCCGCTGCGGCCACCGACCCCGCCGAGGCGAACAAGCTCTACCAGGAGGCCGAGGCCATCATCGCCAAGGACATGGCCACCATCCCGCTGTGGTACTCGACGGCCACCTTCGGCTGGTCCGACAAGGTCACCAACGTCAAGTCCACGCCGTTCGGTGTCCCGGACTACGCGAGCATCTCGCTGAAGTGACCCCCACACGTCGGGTGAGCATCTGACCCGGCAAGAGCAGGCTGTCGGCCTGCCGGCACTCGCCGGCAGGCCGACAGCATGCCGGAAGTACATTTCCCCTCGGGGCACCCTGGCCCCACCGGAGCCGCGACGCTGCCTGAGCGCTTCTCGCGTCAGGTATGTTGCAGTTCTGCCGGCTACACCAAGCCAACCCCAACTTCTCGAGATGAGCGCACGCCGTCTCGTCGTGCCCCTCCGCCACCGCGGACTGGGCCGCAAGTGACCCAGGAGGTGACATGGGCAAGTACATCGTCAGGCGGCTGTTGCAGATGATCCCAGTGGTGCTGGGAGCAACCTTCATCATCTTCGCCATGGTCTTCGCCCTGCCCGGAGACCCGACCGCAGGCAAGTGTGGTGAGCGCCCGTGCTCGCCGGAGTACGTCGCGAAGTTCCGCGAGGAGCACAACCTCAACGACCCGCTGCCCGTGCAGTACGGCAAGTACCTCGGCAAGTTCGTCCAGGGGGACCTGGGCACGAACTTCTACGGCATCCCCGTCAAGGAGGACCTCGCCCAGCGCTACACGATCACCGGTCGGCTCGCGCTCATGGCGATCGCCTTCGAGGCGGTGATCGGCATCCTCGCCGGAGTGCTGGCCGGAGTGCGCAAGGGGAGGTTCATCGACAACCTCGTCACCGTGAGCACCCTCTTCGTCATCTCCATCCCCGTCTTCGTCATCGGCGTGCTGCTGCAGTACCTCTTCGGCATCAAGTGGGGGATCTTCCCTGCCACCGTGCCCAGCCTCGAGGCGCCCACGAGCTCGCTCATCCTGCCCGCGTTCGTCCTCGGCTCCCTCTCCATCGCCTACGTCGCGCGCCTCACGAGGACCAACCTCGTCGAGAACCTGCGCGCGGACTACGTGCGCACCGCCGCCGCGAAGGGCCTCAAGAAGTCCCGCGCCGTCGGCGTGCACACGCTGCGCAACTCGCTCATCCCCGTCGTCACCTTCATCGGTGCAGACTTCGGCGGACTCCTCGGTGGGGCCATCGTGACCGAGCGCATCTTCAACATCCAGGGAGTGGGTGGCTACATCTGGAAGGGCATCAACTCCCGCGACGGTGTCGCCGTCGTCTCCGCGGTGACCGTGCTCGTCATCGTGTACCTGCTCGTCAACCTGCTCGTCGACCTTCTCTACGGCGTGCTCGACCCGAGGATCAGCCATGACTGACTCCCTTGCCGTCAGCGTCCAGCCCACGGTTGGCGACGACGTGGGCGAGGCCCGCTCGCTCGCGCAGGACGCGTGGCGCTCCCTGCGCAAGAACAAGCTGTTCTGGGTCTCGGTCGCGCTCATCACGGTCTTCGTGCTCATGGCCGTCTGGCCCTCGCTCTTCACCAAGACCGACCCGACCTTCGGCGACATCAACAACGTGCGCGCGAAGCCCAACGGCGACGCGTGGTTCGGAACCGACACCCAGGGCTACGACATCTTCGCCCGCACCATCTACGGTGCGCGGGCGTCGATCATCGTCGGCATCCTCACGTCGCTGACGACGCTGCTCGTCGGTGGTGCGGTCGGCATCATCGCCGGCTTCTACGGTGGGTGGCTCGACGCGCTCGTCTCGCGGATCACCGACATCTTCTTCGCGATCCCGCTGCTCCTCGGCGGCATCCTCTTCATGTCGAGCTTCCCCAACAACCCGCAGACGACGCCGTACTTCCTCATCGTCGGCAAGGTCGTGCTCACCCTGACGATCTTCGGCTGGCCCTCGATCGCGCGACTCATGCGCTCGAGCGTCCTGCAGGTCAAGCCCAACGAGTACGTCCTCGCGGCGCGCGCGCTCGGTGCGAGCCCGTGGCGGATCATCCGGTCACACATCCTCCCCAACGCCCTGGCCCCCGCGATCGTCGTCTCGACGATCAACCTCGGCGCCTACATCGTGGCGGAGGCGACCCTGTCGTTCCTCGGCATCGGACTCACGCCGCCGGCGATCTCGTGGGGCGTGGCCATCAGCGACGCGCTCGTGGCCGTGCGCACCTACCCGCACATCCTTCTCTTCCCCAGTCTGTTCCTCAGCCTCGCGGTCCTGGCGTTCATCCTGCTCGGCGATGCCGTGCGCGACGCCTTCGACCCGAAGTCTCGATGAGCAGGAAGGCAGCTCAGTGACCACCACCACCAAGTCAGTGGCGCCCGCCTCGGCCTACAAGCCCGACTCCGACGGACGCCTCCTCCAGGTCGACGACCTCTTCGTCGAGTTCCACACGGCGGAGGGTGTCGCCAAAGCCATCAACGGCGTGTCGTTCGACCTCCGCCAGGGCGAGACCCTGGCCATCCTCGGCGAGTCCGGCTCGGGCAAGTCCGTGACCGCGCAGGCGATCATGGGCATCCTCGACATGCCGCCGGCCGTCATCCCGTCCGGAGCCATCCGCTACTGCGGCCAGGACCTGCTCACCATGCCTGAGGAGCAGCGTCGCAAGATGCGCGGTCCCGAGATCTCGATGATCTTCCAGGACGCGCTCAGCTCGCTCAACCCGACCTTCCCGGTCGGGTGGCAGATTGGCGAGATGTTCCGCCAGCACCGTGGGATGAACAAGTCCGACAGCTACGCCCAGGCCATCCGCCTCATGGAGCGCGTCGCCATCCCGGCGGCCAAGGAGCGGGTCAAGCAGTACCCGCACCAGTTCTCGGGCGGCATGCGCCAGCGCATCATGATCGCGATGGCGATCGCGCTCGACCCGGCAGTCCTCATCGCCGACGAGCCGACCACCGCCCTCGACGTCACCGTCCAGGCGCAGATCATGGCCCTGCTCGCTGAGCTCCAGGAGGAGCGTCAGATGGGCCTCATCCTCATCACCCACGACCTCGGTGTCGTGGCCGACGTCGCCGACCGCGCCTCCGTCATGTATGCCGGTCGCATCGTCGCGCAGGCGGAGATCGAGGACCTCTACGCCCGTCCCGCCCACCCCTACACCCGGGGTCTGCTCGAGTCGATCCCGCGCCTCGACCAGAAGGGCCAGACCCTCGCCGCGATCGGTGGCCTGCCACCGAACCTCACCCGGATTCCCCCGGGCTGCACGTTCAACCCGCGGTGCCGCATGGCGCAGGACATCTGCCGCACCGAGGAGCCCGCCCTGCGCGTCATCGGCAACCAGGAGTCGCGCTGCCACTTCGCCGAGGAGGTCCTCAATGGCTGACGTCATTCTCAAGGCCGACAACCTCTACAAGCACTACCCGATCAAGGGTGGTGTGCTCCGTACGACGACGGGTCACGTCAAGGCCGTCGACGGGGTCTCGTTCGAGCTCCAGCGCGGTGAGACCCTCGGCATCGTCGGCGAGTCCGGTTGTGGCAAGTCGACCCTCGGCCGCGTGCTCATGCGCCTCGAGGAGCCCACGTCGGGGACCGTGAACTTCGACGGCGTCGACATGTACTCACAGAGTGGCTCGGCGATGCGCAAGCTCCGCCGCGACATCCAGATCGTGTTCCAGGACCCCTACACGTCGCTCAACCCGCGCAAGACGGTCGGCGACATCATCGGGGAGCCCTTCGAGATCCACCCCGACGTCGTGCCGAAGGGTGGCCGCAAGAAGGGCGTCCAGGAGCTCCTCGAGATGGTGGGCCTCAACCCCGAGCACATCAACCGCTACCCGCACCAGTTCTCGGGCGGCCAGCGCCAGCGCATCGGCATCGCCCGCGGCATCGCGCTGCGGCCCAAGGTGCTCATCTGCGACGAGCCGGTCTCCGCGCTCGACGTCTCGGTCCAGGCTCAGGTCATCAACCTCATGGAGAAGCTGCAGGACGAGCTCGGGCTCTCCTACATCTTCATCGCGCACGACCTCTCCGTCGTCCGGCACATCTCCGACCGTGTCGGTGTCATGTACCTCGGGCGCATGGTCGAGCTCGGCACCGAGGAGGAGATCTACCAGCGACCGACGCACCCCTACACGCAGGCGCTGCTGTCCGCCGTCCCGGTCCCGGACCCGACGATGCGCGGCAAGCGTGAGCAGATCGTGCTCACCGGCGACGTGCCCTCGCCGGCGAACCCGCCGTCGGGCTGCCGGTTCCACACGCGCTGCTTCAAGGCGCAGGACCGCTGCAAGGTCGACGATCCCGAGCTCATCCCGCGTCCCGACGGCGTCGCCGAGCACCGCTCGGCCTGCCTCTTCGCCGAGCCGCGGGTCATCGTCGAGACGGTCGACGTCACCGACGTCGAGCCGGACGAGCGCTTCGCCAGCACCGACGTCATCGACCTCGATGCCTTCGCCGAGGACGACGGCGTCCTGCCGGCCGATGCCGCGTCGGTGCAGCAGGGCTCTCGGGTCGTGGGTGAGTCGGAGGGTCCGATGGACCGGCCCGCCGACAACACGCGCCTCGTCGACGACGAGCCGGCCGAGCACCGCGACCCCCGGGTCTGACCGGGCGCCGCACGAGCGGTCATCCCACCGACAGGGCCCCGGCGGACATCGTCCGTCGGGGCCCTGTCGGTGGGTCGGACCTGCTCAGTCGCCCTTCTCGGGTGTGCGCGCACGCAGCAGCCGGCGCAGCGACTCCAGTCGCGAGGCGCCGGCGGGGCCGGCGTGACCCTCGGCGACCCAGGCGTCGAGGGCGCACTCCTCCTCGTCGTGGCTGCAGCCGCGCGGGCACTCGTCGGTCCCCGCCTCGAGGTCGGGGAAGTGGGTGATGATCCGCTCGGGGTCGACGTGAGCGAGACCGAACGAGCGGATGCCGGGGGTGTCGATGACCCAGCCGTCGCCTCCGGGCAGCCGAAGCGCCACCGCGGAGGTGCTCGTATGCCTTCCACGCCCGGTGACGTCGTTGACGACGCCGGTGGCCCGGAGCGCATCGGGCACGAGGGCGTTGACGAGGGTCGACTTGCCGACGCCGGAGTGCCCGACGAGGACGCTGACCCGTCCGCGGAGAGCGTCCCGCAGGCCGTCGAGGCCGTCGGTGCCGCCCGGGCCCCGCGTCGCCGTGACGACGGCCGGCACCGCGAGCGGGGCGTAGCTGCCGAGGAACGGCCCGGGGTCGGCGAGGTCGGCCTTGGTCAGGGCCAGCAGGGGTGACATGCCGGCGTCGTAAGCCGCCACGAGGCACCGGTCGATGAGGCGTGGGCGCGGCTCGGGGTTGGCCAGGGCGGAGACGACGACGAGCTGATCGGCGTTCGCGACGATGACCCGCTCGACGGGGTCGGTGTCGTCCGCGGTGCGGCGCAGCAGGGTCCGCCGCGGCTCGACCCGCACGATGCGGGCAAGGGCGTCGGGGCTGCCTGAGATGTCGCCGACGAGCGCGACGTCGTCACCGACGACGATGCCCTTGCGCCCGAGCTCGCGGGCGCGCATCGCGAGGACGACGCGCTCGTCGGCGTCGGCGTCGCCCACGAGGACGGTGTAGCGGCCCCGGTCGACCGCAGTCACCATGCCGGGCACGGCGTCGAGGTGCGCAGGTCGGTCCTTGGACCGCGGGCGGCTGTTTCGCTTGTTGGGCCGGATCCGGACGTCCGACTCGTCGTAGTCGCGGGCGGAGCGGGCCATCAGGCGGTGCGGCCCTGTGCCGCGGTCTCGCCCAGCATCGCCGTCCACAGGTCGACGAAGGTCGGCAGCGTCTTGGCGACCGTCCCCGGGTCCTCGAGGACGAGGCCGGGAACGGCGAGGCCGAGGACGGCGCCCGCCATGACCATGCGGTGGTCGCCGTAGGTGGCGAACCGCCCGGGGGAGAGCGGCCGGGGGACGATGTGGAGCCCGTCCTCGGTCTCGTCGACGTCGACGCCGAGGGCGCCGAGCTCACGGGCGAGGGCGGCGAGCCGGTCGGTCTCGTGGCCGCGGATGTGAGCGACGCCGCGGATGCGGGTCGGCCCGTCGGCGAGTGCGGCGAGCGCCGCGACGACGGGCGTGAGCTCGCTGGCGTCGTGGAGATCGAGGTCGACGCCGGTGAAGCCGTCGACGGCGCTCACGGTGAGCCCGTCGCGGGCGAGGACGACGTCGGCCCCCATCTCGTCGAGGATGTCGCGGATGTCGTCGCCGGCCTGGGTCGTGTACTGCGGCCAGCCGGGGACACGCACGCGGCCACGTGTGACGAGGGCGGCGGCGAGGAACGGCGCGGCGTTGGAGAGGTCGGGCTCGACCTGCACGTCGAGGGGGTTGAGCGGCCCGGGCTCCACACGCCACGTGTCCGGTTCACCGTCGTCGACGTCGGCGCCCACGTCGCGCAGCGCCTCGACCGTCATCTCGATGTGCGGCTGGCTGGGCACCGGGGGGCCCTCGTGGCGGATCGTCACACCGTCGTCGTAGTGCGCCCCGGACAGCAGCAGGGCCGAGACGAACTGCGAGGAGGCGGACGCGTCGAGGGTCACGTCGCCGCCGCGGACGGCGCCCCGGCCGCGCACCGTGAAGGGAAGGGTGCCTCGCCCGTCGTCGGCGACGTCGACGCCGAGAACGCGCAGCGCGCCGAGCGCCGGCCCCATCGGACGGGTTCGTGCGTGCTCGTCACCGTCGAAGGAGACGTCACCGTCGACGAGGGCGGCGAGCGGTGGGACGAAGCGCATGACGGTGCCGGCCAGACCACAGTCGACGTGCGCACCCCCTCGGGCGGTCCCGGGGGTGACGAGCCAGTCTCCGTCGTCGACGTCCTCGACGGCCGTGCCGAGCGCACGCACCGCGTCGGCCATGAGCAGGGTGTCACGCGAACGCAGGGGAGCGCGGAGCCGGGAGACGCCACCGGCGCGGGCCGCGAGGACGAGGAAGCGGTTGGTCAGCGACTTGCTGCCGGGAAGCTCGACGGTGGCGTCGACCGGTCCCTCGGCGGCCGGGCAGGTCCAGTCAGGTGAGGGCATTCTGCGCCTGGGCCGCCTTGAGTCGAGCCTCGCGCCGGGCGGCCCGGGCGGCGTGCCGGGCCTCGCGCTTGGTCGTGTGCACGGTGCGCTGCGCACTGGCCCCGGCCTTGCGGGCGCGGTAGGCCAGGCTCGGGCGCCCGTCGGTGTCGACGGCGGCGAGGAGGAGACCACCGAGCAGGCCGAGGTTCTTGAGGAACTGCACCTTCTGCTGGGCGCGCCTCTGCGGGTCCGACTCGTTCCAGAAGGGGTGGGCCGCAAGGGTGGTGGGGATGAGCGTGCCTGCGAGCACCGTCGACGCGACGCGCGGGACGTGGCCCGTGGCGAGCAGGGCGCCGCCGCCGACCATGGCGACCCCGTTGGCGCGCACGAGCATCTCGGGGTCGTCGGGCAGGCCCGCTCTCTTGGCCTGGTCGAGCACCGGCCGGGCGGCCTTGGCCTTCGCGCCGGGGTGCTTCAGCTGGTCGAGCCCACCAACGACGAACATGGCGGCGAGCATGGGACGGGCAACACGACGCACGAGGGACATGCGTCCTCCTCACGGGTGAACGGATCGTGGACCTGCTCCTACCGTAGTTGGTGGTCTCGTCTCCGTGTCGTTGCGTGTCAGCGCCGCTGCGTAGATTGGAGGCATGTGCGGGCGCTACGCGGCCACGGCCAACCCTGACGAGCTGACCCTCGAGTTCGAGGTCGACGAGGACCGCACGGCCGACCCCGGGCGCAGCGTCCTCGCCAACCCTCAGTCGCCGCCCGCGGGCACTCCCGACCACAACATGGCGCCGACCAAGCAGGCGCCGGTCGTCCTCACCCGCACCGCGAGGGGCGAGGAGGAGGCCGCACCCACGCGCCAGCTGAGGCTGCTCACGTGGGGGCTCGTCCCCAGCTGGTCCAAGGACCCGAAGGCCGGCGTGAGGATGATCAACGCCCGTGCAGAGTCGGTCCTCGAGAAGCCCGCCTACGCCAAGGCCGCAGCCCGTCGCCGGTGCCTCGTCCCGGCCCGTGGGTGGTTCGAGTGGCAGGTGTCGCCGACCGCCACCGACGCCAAGGGCAAGCCGCTCAAGCAGCCCTTCTTCACCTCGCGCGACGACGGCGCGAGCTGCGCGTTCGCCGGCCTCTACGAGTTCTGGCGTGATCCTGCGGTCGCCGACAACGACGACCCCGACGCATGGCTCACCACCTTCACGATCCTCACGACCGAGGCCGAACCCGGTCTCGACCGGATCCACGACCGCCAGCCGCTCGTCCTCGAGCCGGGGCAGTGGGCCGACTGGCTCGACCCCGAGCTCACCGACCCGGGGCACGTGGCCGACCTCCTGCGCGGCGGACCGCCGGGACGCTTCACGGCATACCCCGTCTCGCGGGCGGTGAGCAGCAACCGTTCCAACGGCCCGCAGCTCCTCGACCCGCTGCCCGAGTCGGAGCTCCGCGGGGTCGTCGACCCGATGACCGGCGAGATCGTCGGGGGAGCGTCGTGACGACGCGGCGGCTGGTCGAGGTCGAGACCCCGCTCGGCCCGGCGCACGCGCACGTCGAGCGCCCGGTCCGGGCTCTCGGCACCGTCGTCCTCACCCACGGCGCCAGCGGTCGGCTCACCGGCGGCGACCTCCTCGCCGTGCGAGACGGGCTCGTCGCCGCCGGGTGGGCGGTCGCGTTCGTCCAGCAGGCGTGGGGCGTCGCAGGACGCCGTATGCCGCCGCGCCCGGTGCCGCAGGACGAGGCCTGGCTCCCCGTGGTCCAGGCCTTGCAGTCAGGCCGGGGACGGCTCCCCGGGCCGCTCGTCCTGTCGGGCAAGAGCAACGGCGCGCGGGTCGCCTGCCGCACCGCGGCCGACCTCGCGGCCGACGGCGTGCTGTGCCTCTCGTTCCCGCTCCACCCGCCGGGCCGCCCCGAGGTGTCCCGCGCCGACGAGCTCCGCCTGCCTCTCGAGGCCGGCATCGCCCTGCACGTCGTGCAGGGCGAGAGCGACCCGTTCGGGAGCCCCGGTGAGGTGCGTGCGGAGCTGGATGACCCGGCATACGTCACGGCCGTCAAGGGCGAGCACACGATCCGGGCGACGGGCCCGCTCGTCGAGGCCGCCCGCGCGTTCGTCGCGACGCTCGGCTAGCCGGCGCTGAGCATGCCGCCGGCCGCCTCGGGGGCCGAGGCGTCGTCCGGGTCCTCCTGCGGCTCACGGGCGAGGTGCTCCTCGACCTGGAACCAGTCGTCGCCGGCGCGCTCGGTGATCGTGAGCAGCGTCTTCATCGAGGCGACCTCCTCGACCTGCTCCTTGAGGAACCACAGCATGAACTGCTCGCTGAGGACGTCGCCCTCGGCGCGGGCAGCGCGGAAGAGGGCCTCGCACTGCTCGGTGACCTTCTGCTCCTGCGCATAGGCGAGGGCGATGGGCTCGGCCGGCTTGTCGAACGCGTTGCGCACCGGGTCGACGCCGGGGACCTCGACGCTCCAGTCGCGGTCGAGCATGTAGCGGACCATCATCATCGCGTGGTTGCGCTCCTCGACGCTCTGCGCGTAGAAGCGCTCCGCGAGGCGGGGGAGGTCGAGGTCGTCGAACCACACGGCGATGGCGATGTACTGCTGGCTGGCGGTGAACTCGTGGCGCACCTGCTCACCGAGGAGGGTGACGAAGGTGGGCTCGGGTCGAATGCGCATGAGCGAACGGTACTCAGGCTGGGAATGGCGGCGCCCACGGGCCTGTTGACTCGTGCGTCCTCGTGCCACTCCGGTGGCGCACCCCGTGTCGAGAGGCCTGCCCGTGCTGGTGCTGCACACGACGTCCCCCGCCGAAACGGGTCTAGGCTGGAGTGCGATGACGACACCACAGACGACATCGGACGAGACGACCGTCGACGTCGCGACCGAGACCCCGGCCGAGCGCCAGGCCCGCTTCGAGGCCGAGGCGCTTCCCCTCCTCGACCAGCTCTACGCCGCGGCGCTGCGCACCACGCGCAACCCCGCCGACGCTGAGGACCTGCTCCAGGAGACCTACGCGAAGGCGTTCGCGGCCTTCCACCAGTACAGGCCCGGGACCAACCTGCGTGCCTGGATGTACCGCATCCTCACCAACACCTACATCAACACCTACCGCAAGAAGCAGCGTGAGCCCCAGCAGTCCGACGCGGCCGACGTCGAGGACTACCAGCTCGTGCGCGCCGAGTCGCACACGAGCTCGGGCCTGAAGTCCGCCGAGGCAGAGGCGCTCGACCACCTGCCGGACTCCGAGATCAAGCGGGCCCTGCAGGACCTGCCCGAGGACTTCCGGATGGCTGTCTACCTCGCCGACGTCGAGGGCTTCGCCTACAAGGAGATCGCCGAGATCATGGGCACCCCCATCGGTACGGTGATGTCGCGACTGCACCGTGGACGGCGCCAGCTGCGCGAGATGTTGACCGAGTACGCCGCCGAGCGCGGCTTCGGCAAGGAGGTCTCGTCATGAACGAGAGTCACCACGACGTCGCGGACCCCGGCTCGACGTCACACGGCGAGTCGCACGCGGAGTGCTCCGAGGTCCTGCACCGCATCTACGAGTATCTCGACGGCGAGATGCAGCCGGCCGACGTCGCCCGGGTCGCGCAGCACCTCGAGGCGTGCGGGCCGTGCCTGAGCGAGCACGACCTCGACCGCGCGGTCAAGGAGGCCGTGAGGCGATCGAGCGTCTCCGACCAGGCCTGTCCCGACTCGCTGCGGGTGCAAATCGTCCAGCGGATCACGATGGTCCGGCTCGAGCTCGACGGCTGAACGACCTACGAGGGAGTGGCCCGTTCGGGCCGGTCACCGCTCGGGCGCGCCGAAGGGGCGACCACCAACTGGTGGTCGCCCCTTCGACGTCTGCTGCGCTGTGCTCAGGCGTTGGGCTTGCGGCCGTGGTTGGCCTTGTTGCCCTTGCGCGAGCGACGCTTGCGGGCGCGCTTGCTCATGGGAGCTCCTCGAGATCGGGGGTGAGGGCGTGACGCGAGGGCCGAACGGGCCCTCACAAATCACTCGTCTGCTCCATTGTCGCACACGTGACCCCAGTGGGAGACTAGACTGTTGTGACTAGCCGGCTTCCCTGGTCGGCTCTCAGAAAGGTCTTCCCATGCGCACTCTCCGTCTCGTCGTCGCGGCCGCCGTCGTCGCTGCCGTCGCCGCCCTCGGCGCCAACGCCGCCCAGGCCGAGGCCGCCCCGTCCCGTGGCACCGTCATCCAGCTCGACGGCTGGCAGTGGTAAGCCACATCCTCCTCGAGTGATGCCGGAGTCGTCGACTCCGTTGCTGGCGCGGTACGGCACGCCGATCTACATCGGCGTGACCGTACTCGGCGCCGTGGGTCTGGCCCTGGTGTGCCACCACCTCTACGGGTGGCCTCCCAACTGGGTCGCGCTCGGCCTACTGGCGTTCATCGGGGCACTGACCTGGTGGCTGCCGTCGACGTCGAGTGACGGGCTCATCCATTTCACCGCCGACAACGTCGTCGTCCTGGCCGCGATCCCGATCGTGGGCCCGGTCGGCGCCGGTGTCGTCGGCCTCGTCATGGCCGCTCTGGCGCGCCGTCGTATCGCCCTGCATCGACGCGTGTTCAACATGGCCATGGCGTCCGCGTCTGCGATGGTCGGAGGCATTGCCTACGACCTCGCGGGCGGGTCGCTCGAGGTGGGCGAGCTCCACGGCGTCATGCCGTTGATCCTCCACGTCGGCCTGCCGATCGTCGTGGCCGACGCGGCCAACCTGCTCGCCAACGCGGTCATCGTCGCGGGCGTCATCCGGCTGTCCGCCGGCGTGCCGTTCCGACTCCAGCTGCTCGACATGCTCACGAGCTCTGGCCTGACCCAGTTCGCCTACGGCGTCGTCGCGTTCGTCGTCATCGTCATGTGGCTGCCCGGCGACCTCGGTCCGGTCGCCGTCCTCGTCGGCCTGGCCCCACTGGCCGGTGCCCGCTGGGCCCTGCTCCAGTACGGCGAGGAGCGCGAGGCGCGTGAGCGCGCGCTCGGCGCCCTCGTCGCCGCGATCGAGACCCGTGCGCCCGAGCTCGAAGGTCACAGCGCCCGGGTCTCCGCCATGGCGGCGGGCATGGCGCAGGAGCTCGGGCTGCGACCCAAGGAGGTCGCCGACGTCCGCACCGCCGGGTTGCTCCACGACCTCGGCACCGTCGTCGTCGCCCCGGGCCAGGAGGGCCCGGACCACGAGCGGAGCGCGGTCCTGCGCGGTGCGGCCATGCTCCAGGACCTGCCCTTCCTCACCGGCGCCTCGGCCGTCCTCGAGCAGGTCGCGCATGCCGGCCCCCACCAGGCGGCTCCCACGCTCGCCGCAGAGGTCGTCCGGGTCGCGGACGACTTCGACCTCCTCATGCACGGTGACGGGCTCGGCTCGGCCGAGGCCATGGAGCTGCTGCGCTCTCGGCCGACCATGGTGGAGGGCGACCGCGTCCTCGCCGCCCTGTCCCGGACCCAGCGCCCCCACGACGATGGAGCGGGGCCCGGCCCGCTGGTGGCCCCGTGAGCCGTCACCGCCTCGAGTCCCTCGTGCTCGGTCTCGGCGGCCTGACCCTGCTGTGGTCGGTCGTCAGTGCCAGCGACGAGTTCCTCGGCGCGCTCGGACAGCACTCCGTCGTCGTCGTGGCCTTCCTCCTCGCCATCACCATCGGTGAGCTCTTCCGGGTCGGTATGCCGTCCGGCCGGATCGCTGCCCCCGTCGCCACCGGCTCGGGCATCGCCCTCGCCGTGCTCGGTCCCGTCTGGGGCCACGAGGTCTTCGACGTCCCCGCCGGTGTGGTCACCCTCGTCGTGGCGGCCGGTCTCGGGCTGGCGCAGGTCCTGCGGGCGCTCATGAGGCGTCCGACGCAGTGGTACCTCGTCGCCGCCCGCACCGTCGGCGTCGCCATCACCGCGGCCCTCATGCGGATGGGCTTCATCGACGGCGCGGGCGTCTGGGCCTGGCAGCTCGACACCGAGCGCGAGGCCTGGCTCATCGCCGTCGTCATGATGGGTGCGGCCGCCGCCGGGCTCTACGCCGACATCGTGCTCACCGCGCTCGTCCAGTCCGAGCGGTGGGAGCTGCCCGCCGCGACGACGCTGCGCGACGAGCTCGGCGAGGCGCAGGCGCTCACGGTCGGTGTCATCGCCGCCGGCCCGCTCGTCGCCTTCCTCGCCCCGGTCATCGGCCTGGCCGCGCTCCCGCTCGGCCTGCTGCCGATGGTCCTCACCTACGTCGCGGTCCGCCGCTACGCCGCCAACCGCGCGACCTACCGCCAGACGATCGCGGCCCTCTCGCGGCTCACCGAGGCGGCGGGCTACACACCGGCCGGCCACGCCTCGCGAGTCGCCGCCCGATCCGTGGCCATCGCGCGCTCCATGGGCCTGCACGCCGACGAGATCCAGCAGCTCGAGTACGCCGCGCTGCTCCACGACCTCGGCCAGGTCGGCCTGCGGTCTCCCATCCCCGACGGTGCCACCGTCCTCGCCGCCCCGGACGACCAGCGCCGCATCGCCTCAGAGGGGGCGCGCATCGTGCGTCGCACCGAGGTCCTCGACAACGTCGCCGACCTCATGGAGCGGCAGACGACGCCCTTCCGGCACGTCCGCGAGTGGGGCGAGGAGGTCCCGCTCGCGAGCCGGATCATCAAGGTCGCCAACGCCTTCGACGACTTCTCGCACGGTCGGGCCGACGACCCCTCCGTCGAGGCCGCGCTCGAGCGCATCCACCTCGGGCTCGGCTACGAGTACGACCCCGAGGTCGTCGAGGCCCTCATCCGCACCATCCCCGCACCGACCGCGCTCAGCCTGCGGTGAGCGGACGGCATACGAGAGGGCCCCGAGCGCGACGTGCGCCGGGGCCCTCTCGCTCGTGCCGCGAAGGGGTCAGCCCTTCTTGGTCTCCTTGAAGATCGCGTCGATCTCGTCGATCTTCGCGAGCAGCTCGTCGGCCTTGCCGGCGTCGAGCTCACCCTTCGTGCCCGAGGCACCGGCCAGCTTGGTGGCCTCGTTGAAGAGGGTGTGGAGGTTGGGGTACTTCTCGAAGTGCGGCGCCTTGAAGTAGTCGGTCCAGAGCACCCACAGGTGGTGCTTGACGAGCTCGGAGCGCTGCTCCTTGATGAGGATGGCGCGGGTGCGGAAGTCCGGGTCGTCGTTGTCGGCCACCTTGGCGATGATCGCCTTGATCGACTCCGCCTCGATGCGGGCCTGGGCGGGGTCATAGACACCGCAGGGCAGGTCGCAGTGGGCGCTGACGTCGGTGACGCTGAAGAGTGCGGGGAAGCGCATGAACGGTCCCTTTCGTTGGGCGGGTGTTCGGCCGCTCCCCAACCTACAACGAGCGTGCTCACCTGTGACTGGGCGTATGCCGTCCGCCCACCCAGCGCGGTCCCGGGTGCAGGCGTGCGCGCACCACGGCGAGCACGTCGTCGCCGGTGATCGAGCCGACGTCGAAGGACGTCACGCCCTCGCGTGGGTTGTCCGAGTCGAGCCACCACCTCGCCGGGTCGTCCGGGTCGCGGCCCGTGACGCGCTTGACCGACAGCGGACGGGGCCGGCCCTGCGCGTCGTCGGGCAGGCGGACGACAGCCATGTCCCCTCGCCGGACGCGGGCGCCCCACAGCACCAGCAGGAGGTCGCCCTCGCGCAGGGTCGGCTCCATGGACCGGCCGCTCACCCGCACGAGGCGGGGACGGGGGAGCCGGGGCCTGGACACGCGCCGATTGTGGCACTGCACACGCGGCAAGGCGCTGTCACGGTGCCGCTGCCCGTGCGAGGATGAGCGGGCGCGGCACACCTCCCGCCCCTCGCCGTCCCGCACCTGGGACGTGGTTCGACCCGCCGGCCCCGCGCCGGTCGTGGCACCAGTTCTTTCCGTTGGGAGTCCCTCATGTCCGCGTCCCCGTTGTACCCGAGCTTCGACTTCGAGGGTCCGGTGTTCCGAGCCCACGAGGGCGGCAAGCTCGGCGTACACGCCACGCAGCCGCTGCGGGACCGGGACGACCTCTCCCTGCTCTACACCCCGGGCGTCGCCGACGTGTGCCGCGCCATCGCCGAGGACCCGTCGCTGTCGGCGCGCTACACCGCGCGACGCAACACGGTCGCCGTCGTCACCGACGGCACCGCGGTCCTGGGGCTCGGCGACATCGGGCCGCTGGCCGCGATGCCCGTCATGGAGGGCAAGGCGATCCTCTTCAAGCACTTCGGCGAGATCGACGCCGTGCCCGTGTGCATGGAGACGGGCAGCGTCGACGAGCTCGTCGAGGCCATCGCGCGGATCGCGCCGTCCTACGGCGGCATCAACCTCGAGGACATCTCCGCGCCGAGGTGCTTCGAGATCGAGGAGCGGCTCAAGGAGCGCCTCGACATCCCGGTCTTCCACGACGACCAGCACGGCACTGCGATCGTCGTCCTCGCCGGCCTTCTCAACGCGGCCAAGGTCGTCGAGCGGTCGCTGGCCGACCTGAGGGTCGTCGTGGCGGGTGCGGGCGCGGCCGGGGTGGCGGTGACCGGGCTCCTACAGAGGGCCGGGGTGCGCGACGTCGTCGTGTGCGACTCGCGCGGCATCATCGCGCCGTCGCGAGCGGACCTCACCGGGCACAAGCACCGGATCGCGGCCTCCACGAACCCGCGCGGGCTCTCGGGTCAGCTGTCGGATGCGCTCGTCGACGCCGACGTCTACATCGGCGTCTCGGGCGGGGCGGTGCCGGAGGCCGACGTGGCGCGGATGGCGCCGCGGTCGATCATCTTCGCGCTCGCGAACCCGGACCCGGAGGTCCACCCCGACGTCGCGCACCGTCACGCCGCCGTCGTCGCCACCGGGCGTTCCGACTTCCCGAACCAGATCAACAACGTCCTCGCGTTCCCGGGGATCTTCCGCGGCGCGCTCGACTCCGGCGCGAGCCAGATCAGCGAGGCGATGAAGATCGCCGCGGCCGAGGCGATCGCGGCGATGGTGCCCGAGCCGACGGCGGAGGAGATCGTGCCCAGCGTCTTCGCGCCTGGCGTGGCCGACACCGTGGCCGCGGCCGTGGCGAGGCTCGCCCGCGGCTGAGGCGGGCGGACCCGTGGCCCGGTGCTGCGGCTCAGGCGTCGACGGCGTGCGCGATGCTGCGGACGCCGTCGGCGTCGATGCCGCAGCAGCCGCCGACGAGCGCGGCGCCCCGCTCGCGCCAGCCCTGCACGGTCGTGGCCGGGAAGGTCGACGCGCCGTCGGCGGTCCACGTCTTCGTGCGCGCATCGTAGGTCGCTCCCGCGTTGGGGTAGACGACGAAGGGCACTGTCGCAGTCGCCGACTCGAGGAGGGCGTCGACGTGCTGGGGCGCCGTGCAGTTGACGCCCACGGCGACGGCGCCCGGGCCGATGACGTCCACCGCCTCTGCGAACGACGCGCCACCGGTGACCCGCGCGCCCTCGGTCGCGGAGAACGAGACCCAGTAGGGCAGCTCCGGCGCCAGCTCCTCGAGGAGCTCGACGACGACCTCCGCCTCCAGGACCTCGGGGAGAGTCTCGACGGCGACGACGTCAGGCCCGGCGGCGACGAGACGCTCGAGCCGGCGCGCGTGGAAGTCGCGCAGCCGCCCCCGGCTCACGTCGGGGTATCCGGTGTACTCCGAGCCGTCGGCGAGGTGGGCGCCCCACGGCCCGACCGACGCGGCAACGAGGGCGCGGTCGCCGGCGGCCTCTCGGGCCAGCCGCACCGACGCCTCGAGGTCGGCGTCGCACTGCTCGTCGGTGAGCCCGGCGGCGAGGTAGCCGGCGTGGCTCGCCTGGTAGGACGCGGTGATGACGACCTGCGCCCCGGCGTCGACGAACGAGCGGTGCGCGGCGACGAGCTCATCGGGAGCCTCGCGCAGCAGCCGGGCCGACCACAGCAAGCCGGCGAGGTCGTGGCCCCGGGCCTCGAGCGCGGTTGAGAGGCCACCGTCGAGGACGAGCGGACCAGCGGCGAGCTGCGCGGAAATGGTCATCGCCACATCGTCTCACCGGTCAGGCAGGCCTCTGGATAGGGTCGAGCCCATGCTCGCCGCCTACGCCGTGTCGCAGTCCGCCGACGACCCGCTGTCGGGTCTCGAGGTGGGGGAGCGCCCCGACCCCGAGCCCCGCGAGGGCTGGACCGTCGTCGACCTGCGGACGAGCGCGCTCAACCACCACGACGTGTGGTCGCTGCGTGGCGTGGGCCTGCCCGCCGACCGCCTGCCCATGGTGCTCGGCTGCGACGGCGCCGGCGTCGACGCGGACGGCAACGAGGTGCTCGTCCACGCCGTCGTCCCCTCCGACGGGTGGCGCGGCGACGAGACGCTCGACCCGCGCCGGACGCTGCTCTCCGAGCTGCACGACGGCACCCTCGCCACCAAGGTGGCGGTGCCGCGGGCCAACCTCGTCCCCAAGCCGGCCGAGCTGAGCTGGGAACAGGCGGCGTGCCTCCCGACCGCATGGCTCACGGCATACCGGATGCTCTTCACGAACGCGGGGGTGCAGCCCGGCGCGACGGTGCTCGTCCAGGGAGCGGCCGGCGGTGTCGCGACGGCGCTCGTCCAGCTCGGCGCGGCCGCGGGGCTGCGCATGTGGGTGACGAGCCGGGACGGGGCCAAGGGTGAGCAGGCGGTGGCTCTCGGTGCCGACCGGGCGTTCGGCTCGGGGGAGCGGCTGCCCGACCGCGTCGACGCGGTCATGGAGACCGTCGGTGCCGCGACGTGGTCGCACTCCGTCAACTCGCTGCGTCCCGGCGGGACGATCGTCATCTCGGGGGCGACCTCGGGTGACGCCCCGGCCAAGGCCGAGCTGACGAAGATCTTCTTCAAGCAGCTGCGGGTCGTCGGGTCGACGATGGGGACACGCGACGAGCTCGAGCGCCTCGCCGCGTTCGTCGTCGCGAGCGGTATCGAGCCGCTCGTCGACTCGGTCATGCCGCTCGCCGATGCGCGCGAGGGCTTCGCCCGGATGGTCGAGGGGCAGGTCACCGGCAAGGTCGTCTTCACGAGCTGACCAGGCGGTGGAGCTGGCTCAGATCTGGAGCCACTCGTTCCAGCCGTTGTGCAGGACGAGCCAGGCGATGAGCCCGTAGCCGGCCTGCCCCGGGTGGTGGCCGTCGCGGCTCGCGGCCAGCTCGGAACGCCACTGGTCGTGGCCGAGGAGCGGCCGGTAGCAGTCGACGAAGGGCACCGAGCGCCGGGAGCACACGTCGGCCTGCGCCTCGACGAGGATCGCGAGCTTCTCGTTGAACGCCGGGTCGCTGCTCGGTGGCGGGCTGACGACGAACGTCGAGACGCCGTTGCTCGCGGCCTCGTCGAGGATGTTGGCGAGGTTGAGGCGGTGGCGGGCGAGGGTCACGCCGGCGGCGATGTCGTTGGCGCCCACGGAGACGACGAGCCTGCGCTCACCGCGGTCCTTCCAGCGCGGCGGGCACTCGGTGTGCCAGCGGGTGAGGACGTCACCGCTGGTCTGCCCGCGGACACCGAGGTTGTATGCCGTGAGCTCGAGGTCGGGGTGCGACGTGCGTCCCACGACCCGCGTCACCCAGCCCTGACCCTTGGGGTCGCCGACGCCGGCGACCATCGAAGCGCCCATGAAGACGACGGCGACGTCGCGCGGGCCCTCGGTCGGCACGCTGAACGCGGCGCTCGGGCGGAACTCGAGGTCGGAGCCGTCACCCTCGTCGTGAGCCGTCTGGCCGGGCGCGGTGTGGTCGTTGCTCATCGGTCACTCGTCCTCGTCGTCGAGCCGGGCCAGCCACGTGGCGAGCCGCTCGACGGGGGTCTCGAAGTCGGGGTTGAGGTCGACGAAGGTGCGCAGCTGCTCGGCGAGCCACGCGAACGTGACCTCCTCGTCGCCCCGCCGCGTCTCGAGCTCCTCGATCCCTCGGTCGGTGAAGTACACGTCGAAACCCTAACGCGCCGTGCGGCGCTCACCTCGGACCTCACCACGAATGTCGGGAACCGGCTGAGGGGGAGGTGGTTGGCTGGCATACTCGGCCGAAATGTGCGCCGGCTCCGGCGCGGGAACTTGGGGAGAAGCGTGCAACGACGTCCGTGTCGCCGGATGTGGATGGGGCTGACGGTCCTCCTCGCCATCCTCGTCGCCGCGCCGCCCGCCTTCGCCGCCGGGTCACCCGTGGCGTCGGCCACCGCGGTCGTGCCCGGCCCGACCTACGACAACCACCTCATGGCGTGCTGCCGTGGAGGGCTGTCGTTGGACTGGACGCAACCGTTCTCGGACGGAGGCTTACCGATCACCGGCTACGAGATCACCCTCCGCACCCAGAACGTGGAGGAGCCGATGACGCGGACCGTCGGTCCGGACGTCAGGAGGACGGTCTTCACGGACCTCGGTGACGGCACCATCCACACCGCGACCATCGCTGCCCGCAACGCCGTCGGCCTCGGTGCGGTCGCCACGCTGATGCCAAGGCGGACCTGGACGACTCCGACCGCGCCGACCTCGGTCGCGGCCGTCGCCGGCCGCTCGGAGGTCAAGGTCACGTGGGCCTCGACGTCATGGCCCGTGACCAGCTACGTCGTGACCGCGCACCCGACCAACCAGGCGGTCACGGTCTCCGACCCCGTCAAGAGCGTCACCTTCAGCGCGCTCGGGACCGCCGACGTCGAGCACACCTTTACGGTGGTCGCCCGCAACGTCGTGGGCGACAGTGCCCCTTCGAAGCCCTCGGCGCCCGTGCGGTTGGTGCAGGTCCCGCAGAAGCCCGTCGTCACGGCGACGTTGGGGAGCCGCAACACCGCGGTGCTCACGTGGGCTGCGCCGCTGGGCTACGACGACATCACGGGCTACGAGGTCTGCCGGCGACGGGCTGACGGCTCGCTCATCGAGTGCGTCCTCGTCGGTGAGCGCGAGGCCCGGTTTCCCGACGTCCCGGCGGCCCGCACCGAGTCCTACACGGTCCGCGCCGTCGCGTGGCCGGGTGACGGGCCGGTGTCGGACCCGGTCCGCCTGACGACCCCGACGAACGACGGGACGACGCAGCACGTGATCGGCCCTCGGCGGGTCCTCGACACTCGCGTTGGTCTCGGCGCCGCCAGGGGACCCGTGGGAGCCAACGCCTCCGTGACCCTGACGCTGCCGGGCGTCCCCCTCACGGCGACGTCGGCGACCTTCAACCTCACCGCGGTCGGGCCCACCCGACCGACGTGGGTCACTGCGCATGCAGCCGGCGAACCCCGTCCCACGGCGGCACACCTCAACCTCGTGGCCGGTGAGACGCGAGCCGCCTTCGTCACCGTCCCGGTGACGAAGGGCCGGGTCACGCTGGTCAACGCCGCGGGTCAGGTCCACCTCCTCGCCGACCTCGCCGGGTACACCGACGGTCGGTCGGGTCTCGGCTTCGTCCCGCAGGACCTTCCCCTGAGGGCGCTCGACACCCGGACCGGCGTCGGTGCTCCTCGTGGCGCCGTGGGCCCCGGAGGCGAGGTCGTGCTGACGGTGCCGCGGGGCCACGGGGTGCCGGACGCGGTACTGCTCAACGTCACCGGCGTGGGGGCGACGACGTCGACCTACATCACGGCATACGCGAGCGGGTCTGCGCGGCCCGTGGCGTCGACGATCAACCTCGGCGCTGGCCGGACCATGGCCAACCTCGTGCTGGTCCCCGTTGGTGCCGACGGCCGCGTCCGTCTCCACAACAACGCCGGGTCGGTCAACCTGCTTGCCGACGTCGTCGGCGAGTACCACCGCGACAGGGGCATGTCGTTCTTCCCCGTGGGTCCGCTGCGGTGGCTTGACACCCGGACCGGGGTGGGGGAGCAGGGTGGCCCCGTGAGCGCCAGCCACTCGGCACGGATGCCCATCTTCGCGCAGCCGGAACGGATGGAGGCTGTCCTCTATCGGGCGAGCGTCGTGGCGCCGACCCGCGCAGGCTTCCTCTCGGCGAGCATGTACCCGCACTGGAGCATGACCACCTCGATCCTCAACTTCACCGCGGGCGAGGTCGCCGGCAACATGTCGGTCACGGGCACCGGCCCCAGCCTCGACTCTGTCTACTTCGGAGTTCCTGAGGGTCTGCAGACCCACGTCGTGACTGACGTGGCGGGGTTCTTCGTCCGCTAGGCGAGAGCTGCCGACCGCTCGTTGGTCGCATGGGCCGGCGATGCGGGCGTGGCACACGAGAAGGCCCCCCGACCGGCATACCGGTTCGGGGGGCCTTCTCGCGTCGGGTCAGCGGGTGAAGGCTGCCGCGACGAGCTCGGCCTGCTCGGCCTGGTGCTTCTTGGTCGACCCCGTCGCCGGTGACGCCGACGCCTTGCGGGAGAGCACCCGCAGCGGACGCTGGACGCCGAGGTCGGCGAGCGCGGTCGGCAGGTTGAGGGCGAGGAAGGGCCAGGCGCCCTGGTTCTGCGGCTCGTCCTGGACGACGACGAGCTCGGCCTCCGGGTACTTCTCGAGCTCGGTGGCGAGCTCCTGCGTCGGCAGCGGGTAGTACTGCTCCAGCCGCAGGATGGCCGTGCGGGTGTCGCCCCGCTTGGTGCGCTCGGCCTCGAGCTCGTGCACCGCCTTGCCCGCGGCGAGGAGCACGCGGTCGACGTTGCCGCTCGTCGCACCCTCGCGGTCGGGCAGGACCGGGCGGAAGGTGCCGTTCGTGAAGTCGTCCGGCATGCTTGACGCCGCCTTGAGACGCAGCATCGACTTCGGCGTGAAGACGATGAGCGGACGGCGCGGGCGGGCGTAGGCCTGACGGCGCAGCAGGTGGAAGTACGACGCCGGCGTCGACGGGTAGGCCACCGTCATGTTGTCCTCCGCGCACATCTGGAGGAACCGCTCGATGCGGGCCGAGGAGTGGTCCGGGCCCTGGCCCTCGTAGCCGTGGGGGAGGAGCAGGACGACCGAGGAGCGCTGGCCCCACTTCTGCTCCGAGCTGCTGATGAACTCGTCGATGATCGTCTGCGCGCCGTTGAAGAAGTCGCCGAACTGCGCCTCCCACAGGACGAGCGCGTCGGGGCGCTCGACGGAGTAGCCGTACTCGAAGCCCATCGCGGCGAACTCGGACAGCAGCGAGTCGTAGACCCAGAAACGGCCCTGGCCCTCGCCGAGGTAGAGCAGTGGCGTCCACTCGAGCGCGGTGTTCTTGTCGATGAGGACCGCGTGGCGCTGCACGAAGGTGCCGCGACGGCTGTCCTGGCCGGCGAGGCGGACCGGAGTGCCCTCCTTGAGCAGCGAGCCGAAGGCGAGGAGCTCCCCGGTGGCCCAGTCGATGCCGCCCTGGCTGATGCTCGCGACCCGCTTCTCGAGCATCTGCTGGAGCTTCGGGTGCACGGTGAAGCCCTGCGGCGGGTTGGCGAAGACCTCACCGATCGCCTTGAGCTCCTCGGGCGAGATCGCCGTCTCGGTGGCGGACCGGGTCGTCGCGTCCGCGGTCTGCGCGGTCGGCGGCTCGAGGCCGGTGTGGCCCTCGACGTCGGTGCCGGTGTAGCTGTCGTCGGCGGCCCGGGCGGCCTCGGCGTCGTTGGCCTTGAGCGCCTCCTTGGTCTCGACGAAGACGCGCTCGAGCTGTTGCTGGTAGTCGCGCAGCGCGGCCTCGGCGTCCTCGACCGTGATGTCGCCACGGCCGATGAGGGACTCGGTGTAGAGCTTGCGGACGCTGCGCTTGGCCTCGATGAGGTTGTACATGAGCGGCTGCGTCATCGACGGGTCGTCGCCCTCGTTGTGGCCGCGGCGCCGGTAGCAGACCATGTCGATGACGACGTCCTTGGCGAACTCCTTGCGGAACTCGTAGGCGAGCTCGGCGACCCGGACGCACGCCTCGGGGTCGTCACCGTTGACGTGGAAGATCGGCGCCTGGATCATCCGGGCGACGTCGGTGGAGTAGGTCGAGGAGCGCGACGAGCTCGGCGACGTCGTGAAGCCGACCTGGTTGTTGATGACGACGTGCACGGTGCCGCCGGTGCGGTAGCCGCGCAGCTGCGAGAGGTTGAGCGTCTCGGCGACGACTCCCTGGCCGGCGAACGCCGCGTCACCGTGGAGCAGCACGGGCAGGACGGTGAAGTCCTCGCCGGCGAGGTCGAGGCGGTCCTGCTTGGCGCGGACGATGCCCTCGAGCACGGGGTTGACGGCTTCGAGGTGCGAGGGGTTGGCGGCGAGGTAGACCTTCGTCGTCGCGCCTCCCTCGGCGGTGAACGTGCCCTCGGTGCCGAGGTGGTACTTCACGTCGCCGGAGCCCTGGACCGACTTCGGGTCCTGCTTGCCCTCGAACTCGCGGAAGATCTGGCCGTAGGACTTGCCCGCGATGTTGGCGAGGACGTTGAGGCGGCCACGGTGCGGCATACCGATGCAGACCTCGTCGAGGTCGTCCTCCGCGGCGCGCGACAGGACGCGGTCGAGGAGCGCGATGACCGACTCGCCACCCTCGAGCGAGAAGCGCTTCTGCCCGACGAACTTCGTCTGGAGGAAGGTCTCGAAGGCCTCGGCGGCGTTGAGCTTGCGCAGGATCCGCAGCTGCTCCTCACGGGTCGTCTTGGCGTAGCCGACCTCGATCTTGGACTGGATCCACTGGCGCTGCTCGGGGTCCTGGATGTGCATGTACTCGACGCCGATGCTGCGGCAGTAGCTGTCGCGCAGGATGCCGAGGATCTTGCGGAGCTTGAGGAACGGCTCGCCGCCGAACCCTCCGGTCGCGAAGTAGCGGTCGAGGTCCCACAGCGTGAGGCCGTGGCTCGTGACGTCGAGGTCCTGGTGGCGACGCTGCTTGTACTCGAGGGGGTCGGTGTCGGCCATGAGGTGGCCGCGCACACGGTAGGCGTGGATGAGCTCCTGGACCCGCGACACCTTGTTGATGTCGTCGTCGTGCGAGGCCGAGATGTCCTGGACCCAGCGCACCGGCTCGTAGGGGATGCGCAGGCTCTCGAAGATCTCGTCGTAGAAGCCGTTCTCGCCGAGGAGCAGCTGGTGGACGACGCGGAGGAACTCACCGGACTGGGCGCCCTGGATGATGCGGTGGTCGTAGGTGCTCGTCAGCGTGAGGATCTTGGAGACGGCGTTGCGGTTGAGCGTCTCGTCGCTCGCGCCCTGCCACTCGGCGGGGTAGTCCATCGCGCCGACGCCGATGATCGCGCCCTGGCCCGCCATGAGGCGAGGGACCGAGTGAACGGTGCCGATGCCGCCGGGGTTGGTGAGCGAGATCGAGGTGCCCTGGAAGTCCTCGACGGTGAGCTTGTTGCCCCGCGCCTTCTTGACCATCTCCTCGTATGCCGTCCAGAAGTGCGCGAAGTCCATCGTCTCCGCCGCCTTGATGGACGGGACGAGGAGCTGGCGCGTGCCGTCGGGCTTCTCGAGGTCGATCGCGAGGCCGAAGTTCACGTGGGCCGGCGTGATGAGGACCGGCTTGCCCTTGTCGTCGGTGCCGAAGCCGGCGTTCATGGCCGGCATCGCGCCGAGCGCCTTGACGACGGCGAACCCGATGATGTGGGTGAAGCTCACCTTGCCGCCGCGCGAGCGGGCGAGGTGGTTGTTGATGACGATGCGGTTGTCGACGAGCAGCTTGGCGGGGACCGCACGCACCGAGGTGGCGGTCGGCACCGCGAGCGAGGCCTCCATGTTGGTGACCACGCGGGCACTCGCACCGCGGATGGGGGAGGTCTCCGGGGAGTTGACCGCACCGTCGCTCTTCTTCGTGGAGGCATCGCGCGGCGTGGGGGTTTCGGCCGGCGTCTCCGCCTTCGGCGCGGCAGCCTTGGCCGGCGCAGCCTTGGCGGGGGCGGCCCTGTCCTCGGCCTTGGGCGCCTCCGCCTTCGGGGCCTCCTGCTTCGGAGCCTGCGCCGGAGCGGCCTGCGCCTGCGGCGCCTCCTGCGTGGTGGCCTCCTGCTTCGGCGCTTGTGCGGCCTCCGTCTTCGGTGCGTCACCGGCCTTGGCGCCCGCGCCGCCGTTGCCCGCGTTGGGGTCGTAGTCCGCGAAGAACTCCCACCACGCCTTGTCGACCGAGTTCTTGTCCTTCTTGTACTGCTCGAAGAGCTCGTCCACCAGCCATTCGTTGGGTCCGAAGGCGGTCAGGGGGTCGCTCGAAGCGGGCTGGTCAGGCACGGCGTATACGCCTCTTTCTGCGGTGTCGACATCGACGTTCACGTGTCCACCCAGCCTATCTCTCCGCCGCTGTCGCGCGAGCGAGGGTCCACCACGGCCACGGAGCCGTCGTCGGATGCGCCACGGGGACGAAAAGGAGCCGGTATGCCGGGTGGCTCGCACCCGGCATACCGGCCCTTCTGCTTCCGTACCCCACCGCGGGGGGATCCGGCCCCTGACTCCGGCTCACGCTCCCGCGGTGGGGAGGTCCTAGGAGATGTCCTGACGGACGGTCCGCCACGTGCCGAAGGCGCTGAGCGCGGTGGCGTAGGCCGTGAGGACGAGGGCCGCGGCCCACCAGGCGAGCGGCTGGGCGGCGTCGGGGCCGTTCTGCGTCACGCCGTCGACCATGGCGTTCGTCGCCTGGCTCGGGAAGTAGGGGACGACCCCCTTGAGCGCGTCGACGAAGGAGAGGCCGAGGCCGAGCAGGGGCTCGACGATCCACGCGACGCCGACACCGACGAGGAGTGCCGCGACCTGGTTGGGGATGAGGATCCCGACGCCGAGCCCGATGAGCGCCCAGAGACCGAGCGCGAGCAGGCTGAGCGCGAGCGTGCGCACGATCGACCCGGAGGGGAAGGGGTCGATGTCGCGCAGCGACAGGACGATGGCGCCGACCGACACCGAGCCGAGCAGGCTGATGACACCGTAGGCGGCGCCGATGCCGAGCAGGGCGACGATCTTGGCGCCCATCGCCCGGACCCGCTTCGGCGTGGAGAGCAGCGTGGAGCTGATCGTCTTGTGCCTGTACTCGGCGCCGATCTGCAGGATGCCGACGGTGAGGAGCAGCAGGTAGCCGACGCTGAGACCCGCGGTGTAGACGGAGTTGACGATCTGGGTGTCGCTGCCCTGGACGCCGGTGGCTCCGGACGCCATCGCCTCCTCCGAGGTGAAGGCCCAGCCGAAGAAGCCGGCGAAGAGCGCACCGGCGACGAAGATGCCGATGGCCATGCCCCACCAGAGGCGGGTCGTGAAGAACTTGAGGAACTCGGACTTGATGGCGGCGCCCATCACTCGTTCGCCCCTTCCCGGCCGGAGACGGCATCGGCCTCGACCGGCATCGCGCCGTCGCCGAGGTTGCGGTTGGTGCCCTCGGTGAGCTCGAAGTAGAGCGCCTCGAGGTCTGCCTTGCGGGCGCGCAGCTCCCAGATGGGGAGGCCTGCACGCAGTGCGACGTCGCCGACGAGCCGCATGTCGGTCGTCTCGGCGACGAGCTCGCCGTCGCTGCCCGAGGTGCTCGTGACGTCGGCGACGCGCAGCGCACCGGCGAGCTGCTCGGCGTCCGAGGTGCGCACGATCGTCGACGGGGCGCCGCGCAGCTGCGACATCGGGCCGGAGCGGACGAGCCGCCCGTTGGCGATGATGACGACGTCGTCGACGGTCTGCTCGACCTCCTGGAGGAGGTGGCTCGAGACGAGGATCGTCTTGCCCTGACTGCTGAGGTGGCGCAGGAAGCCGCGCAGCCAGCGGATGCCCTCGGGGTCGAGGCCGTTGGAGGGCTCGTCGAGGATGAGGACGCGCGGGTCGCCGAGGAGGGCCGCGGCGAGCCCGAGGCGCTGGCGCATGCCCATGGAGTACTCGCCGGCGCGCTTGCGTGCGGCTGCGGGGATGCCGGTGAGCTCGAGGAGCTCGTCGACCCTGCTCATCGGCAGCCCGCCGGCCGCGGCGAGGACCCGGAGGTGGTCGCGGCCGCTGCGGCCGGGATGGAAGTTCGTCGCCTCGAGGGCGGAGCCGACCATCGACTGCGGATGCTCGAGGTCGCGGTAGTCGCGCCCGTCGATCGTCGCCGTCCCAGAGCTGGCGTGCACGAGGCCGAGCAGCATGCGCAGGGTCGTCGTCTTGCCGGCGCCGTTGGGGCCGAGGAAGCCGGTGATCCGGCCGGGCTCGACGGTGAAGGAGAGTCGGTCGACGGCGGTGAAGGAGCCGAAGGTCTTGGTGAGGTCGCGCACCTCGATGGATGCGCCCGTCGCGGTCGCGGCCGTGCTCATCGAGATCCACCCCCCGTGGTCAGGTGTGAGGCCATGCCCCGGAGTCTTCCAGCCTCCCCGGACGTGAGGGTCAACCGCTTGGTGGAGTCGGCGTCCGTCCGGAGGATGATTCGGGCGGCATCGACCCGATGCCACGAGTCGGGGGCCGTCGCCGCGCGCGGGCGCCTGCCTAGGATGACTGCACTATGACCGAGTGGTTGCTCGTCCTCGCCGGCGTCGCGCTGACCCTGGGGACCGCCCTGTTCGTCGCCGCCGAGTTCGCGCTCGTGGCCCTGGACCGACCGTCGGTCGAGAAGGCCGTCGAGCGCGGCGACGGTCGGGCGCGCACGGTGCTCGCCTCGCTGCGCCGCCTGTCCACCCAGCTCTCCGCGTCGCAGGTCGGCATCACGCTGACGACGCTCGTGCTCGGCTTCCTCGCCAACCCCTCGATCGGGGCGCTGCTGCGCGGGCCGCTCGAGTCGGCGGGGCTGGGGGAGCCGCTCGCCGCGCGCGTCGCCTCGGTCCTCGCCATGGTCGTCGCGACGGTCTTCTCGATGATCGTCGGCGAGATGGTGCCCAAGACCCTGGCGATCTCGACGCCGCTGTCGACGGCCAAGGTCGTGGCCACGCCCGTCCGGTGGTTCGCCCTGGCCTTCAGACCGATGATCGCCGTCCTCAACGGCACCGCCAACGCCGCCCTTCGCGCCCTCGGCGTCGAGCCCCAGGAGGAGCTCTCGGCGGCACGCAGCCCGGCCGAGCTCGCCTCCCTCGTCCGCACCTCCGCCGAGGCGGGCACGCTCGACGTCGGCACCGCCCGGCTCGTCACGGCCTCGCTCGGCTTCGGCGCCCAGACCGCGGCCGACGTCATGACCCCGCGCTCCCGGGCCACGGCGATCGACCGCTCGGCCTCGGCCCGCGAGTGCGTCGAGCTGGCCCGCCAGACCGGGCACTCCCGCTTCCCGGTCATCGACGACGACTGGGACGACGTCGACGGCGTCGTCCACGTCAAGAAGGCGATCGCCGTGCCGCACGAGCGTCGCGACGACGTCCCGGTGTCGGCGCTCATGACCCCACCACTCGTCGTACCCGAGACGATCCGTCTCGACCCCCTGCTCATCCACCTGCGCGACAGCGGCCAGCAGTTCGCCATCGTCGTCGACGAGTACGGCGGGACCTCGGGGGTCGTCACGCTCGAGGACCTCGTCGAGGAGATCGTCGGCGAGGTGTCCGACGAGCACGACCGCAGCCAGACGACAGGGCGCCGCATGACCGACGGCTCGTGGACGGTGCCGGGGCTGTGGCGGCCGGACGAGGTCAAGAGGCGCACGGGGATCGACATCCCGGAGGGGCCGGCATACGAGACGGTCGCCGGCTTCGTCATGTCCGAGCTCGGACGCGTCCCCGTCGTCGGGGAGGTCGTCGAGCTGCCCGGCTGGCGGATCACCGTCGTCGACATGGAGGCCCGTCGGGTCGACCGTCTCCGATTCACCCCCGTCCAGGAGCTGGCCTTCGATGCCGAGCACGACGAGGAAGGGGCGCCCGCATGAGCGCCGGCACGATCCTCGTCACCGTGGTCCTCCTCCTCGCCAACGCGTTCTTCGTCGGCGCCGAGTTCGCCGCGATGTCCGCGCGGCGCAGCCAGCTCGAGCCGCTGGCGGAGGAGGGGAGCAGGGGCGCCCGCGCGGCGCTGGAGGCCATGTCGCGCACCGGAATCCTGCTCGCGACGGCGCAGCTCGGCATCACCGTCTGCTCGGTCCTGCTCGGCGCCGTGTCCGAGGCCGCTCTCCACCACGCCCTCGTCGGACCGGTCGAGGCCTTGGGCGCGCCCGAAGCGCTGGCCGACATCCTTGCCCTCGTCCTCGCCCTGCTCGTCGTCGTCTTCCTCCACGTCGTCGTCGGCGAGATGATCCCCAAGAACATCTCGATCGCGACTCCGGAGCGAGCTGCGATCGCCCTCGTGCCGGCGCTGGTCGTCGTCTCGCGGGTGGTGAAGCCGGTCATCTCCGCCATGGACTGGGTGTCCAAGGTCCTCGTGCGCGCCCTGGGCGTCGACCCCAAGGACGAGCTCGCCTCCGCGTTCACCGCCGAGGAGGTCGCGCAGATCGTCTCCGAGTCGCACAAGGAGGGGCTCGTCGAGGCCGAGCAGTACGGCCTGCTCGGCGCCGCGCTCGAGTTCAGCGACAAGGACGCCCGCGATGTCGGCGTCCCGGTGGGGGAGCTCGTGACCATCGGGCTCGAGACCACTCCCGACGACATCGAGCGGCTCGTCGCCCGGCACGGGTTCTCGCGCTACCCCATCGCCGACCGCGACGGGACGCTGACCGGCTACCTCCACCTCAAGGACGTCCTCTTCGCCGACGAGGAGGAGCGGCTTCAGCCGGTGCCGGCCAAGCGGGTGCGCCGGATGGCCAACGTCCGCCGCGACGACGAGGTCGAGTCGGTGCTCGCGACGATGCAGCGCACGGGCTCGCACCTCGCCCGGGTCGTCGCCGACGACGGCGAGGTGCTCGGCGTCGTCTTCCTCGAGGACGTCATCGAGGAGCTCGTCGGCGAGGTCACCGACTCCAGCCAGCGCGGCTGAGTCCGCCCGCTGCCGCCAGCAGCTGCCTTGCACCTCGGTTCACCGGCAGCGGCCTTCGGCCTGAGCCTGATCCCGACGTCGTCGGGCCGCCCCGTGGTGCCCCGCCGGCCCTCTCACTTGTTCGAAGCGCCTGGTGCTTCTGCCGTGGGCACCAACGACGAAGGACCCGGAACGCGCATTGCGCAATCCAGGTCCTTCGTCTCAATGGTGCCCCCGGCAGGATTCGAACCTGCGCTCCCGCCTCCGGAGGGCGGTGCTCTATCCCCTGAGCTACGGGGGCTCACGGTGTCCGAATGGTGACGATTCGGCCCGTTACGGGACGCTCACGGAGGGTAGCAGCCTAGAGTTCTGATCATGGAATCAGGGCCGTCCACGGTGGCAGTGACGCCACCCCTGGTCCTCGTGTGCGACGACATCGAGTCGATCCGCGACATCATCCGGATCAACCTCGAGCTCGAAGGGTTCGACGTCCTCGAAGCGGTCGACGGGCACGAGGCGATGAGCCATCTCATCGACCCGTCCGCCCGCGTCCCCGACGTCATCCTCCTCGACGCGCAGACCCCACGGCGCGACGGCTGGTGGGCCATCGCCGCCATCCGGTCGCACCCGCGGCTGCGGGACGTGCCCACGATCCTCGTCACCGCCTCGACCTCGGCCCACGACCGCAGCGAGGCGGCGCTCGCGGGCTTCGACGCCTTCGTCGCCAAGCCGTTCGACCCGGTGGAGCTCGTCGAGGTCGTCTCACGGCTCGCGGCCGACGGACGGCCCTCAGCGCCTGCCCAATAGACTTCGCGGGTGACTCCCGAAGAACTCTCGTCCGCGATCCGGGCTGCCCTCCTCGAGGCCGTGGCCGCCGGTGACCTCGCCGCCGACGTCCCCGCGGAGGTGCGCGTCGAGCGACCGCGCAACCGGGACCACGGCGACTGGTCGACCAACATCGCGCTCCAGCTCGCCAGGGCGGCCGGTATGCCGCCGCGGGACCTCGCGACCTCCCTCGCGACTCGTCTCGCGCAGGTCGACGGCATCTCTGCGGTCGACGTCGCGGGCCCCGGCTTCCTCAACATCACGCTCGACACCGCGAGCGCGGGCGAGCTGGCGCGAAGCATCGTCGAGAGCGGGACGGCATACGGGCACAACGACTCCGAAGCCGGGCACACAATCAACCTCGAGTTCATCTCGGCCAACCCCACGGGGCCGCTGCACATCGGTCACACCCGCTGGGCCGCGCTCGGCGACTCGATGCGGCGGCTGCTCTCCGCATCGGGCGCCGACGTCACCGCCGAGTACTACATCAACGACGCCGGCGCGCAGATGGACAAGTTCGCGCTGAGCGTCCTCGCCGCGGCCAAGGGGCAGCCGACCCCCGAGGGTGGCTACCCGGGCGCCTACATCGGCGACCTCGCCAAGGTCGTCCTGGACCAGCGGCCCGACGTCGTCGACCTGCCGGAGGACGAGGCGGTCGCCGTCGTGCGCCCGCTGGCCTACCGGGCCCAGCTCGACGAGATCCGCTCGACGCTCGAGCGGTTCGGCGTCTTCTTCGACGTGTGGTTCTCCGAGAACGAGCTTCACGAGGGCGGGGCGGTCGAGAAGGCCGTCGAGCGGCTTCGCGAGCAGGGCCACGTCTTCGACGAGGGCGGCGCGGTGTGGCTGCGCACGACCGACTTCACCGACGACAAGGACCGGGTCCTCGTCCGGGCCAACGGCGAGCCCACCTACTTCGCCGCCGACGCCGCCTACTACCTCAGCAAGAAGGACCGCGGCTTCACCGAGAAGATCTACCTCCTCGGCGCCGACCACCACGGCTACATCAACCGGCTCAAGGCCATCGCCTCCGCCGCCGGGGACGACGCCGACGTCAACATCGACGTCCGCATCGGCCAGCTCGTCAACCTCAACGGCGCCAAGCTCTCGAAGCGGGCCGGCAACATCATCGAGCTGAACGACCTGCTCAACTGGATCGGCAGCGACGCCGTGCGCTACTCGCTCGCGCGCTACCCGGCCGACAGCCCGCTGTCGCTCGACGGTGAGGACCTGCGCAAGCAGACCAACGACAACCCCGTCTTCTACGTCCAGTACGCCCACGCCCGCACGGCCAACGTCGCGCGGCTCGCCGGCGAGGACGGCGTGCGCCGCGAGGACGGCTTCGACCCGTCGCTGCTCGCCGACCCCACCGAGGCGCCGCTGCTCGCGACGCTCGGCGACTTCCCGCGGGTCGTCGCCCAGGCGGCGCACCTGCGTGAGCCGCACCGGGTCGCGCGCTACCTCGAGGACCTCGCCGGGCGCTACCACAAGTGGTACGACACCTGCCGGGTCCGGCCGATGAACGCCGAGGAGGAGGTCACCGACCTCCACCGCACCCGGCTGTGGCTCAACGACGCCACCCGGCAGGTGCTCGCCAACGGACTCGACCTGCTCGGCGTCAGCGCGCCCGAGCGCATGTGAGGTCCTGACCGATGCGTTCGCACGAGGCCGGTGCCCTGCACGCGGAGGGCTACGGCGGTCCTCCGCTCTACCTTCCCTATCCGGACGACGTCATGGCGCTGCTGCCGCAGCTGTGGCCGGAGTCGGTGACCCGTGACGCCGAGGGCCGGATCGAGGTGGCCGGGCTCGACGTCGTGAGCATCGCGCGCGACTTCGGCACCGCGGCATACGTCATCGACGAGGACGACTTCCGCGCGAGGGCGCGGGCGTTCCGTGACGAGTTCGCGGCGCCCTTCGGTCCGGTGTGCGGCGGCGCCGACGTCTACTACGCGGGCAAGGCGTTCCTCTGCACGGCGGTCGCCCGGTGGGTGGCGGAGGAGGGGCTCTCGCTCGACGTGTGCAGCGGCGGCGAGCTGGCCGTCGCGCGGCGGGCCGGCTTCCCCCCCGAGCGCATCGGCTTCCACGGCAACAACAAGTCGCTCGACGAGATCCGCGCCGCCCTCGACTACGGCGTCGGGCGGATCGTCGTCGACAGCTTCGTCGAGATCGAGCGGGTGGCCGAGATGGCTGCCGAGCTCGGCGTCCTCGCGCCGGTGATGATCCGCGTGACGGTCGGGGTCGAGGCTCACACCCACGAGTTCATCGCGACCGGCCACGAGGACCAGAAGTTCGGGTTCAGCCTCACCGGGGGACAGGCGCTCGAGGCGGCGCGGGCCGTGCTGGCGCACGACAGCCTCGACCTGCGCGGCCTGCACTCCCACATCGGCAGCCAGATCTTCGACACCGGCGGCTTCGAGATGAGCGCCCGCCGGCTCATCGGCCTCCACGCCCGCATCGCCGAAGAGCTCGGGCACCACAGCCCCGAGATCGACCTCGGTGGCGGCTTCGGCATGGCCTACACCTCGCAGCACACCCCGATGAGCCCCGCCGAGCTCGGCGAGCAGCTCGCCGACATCGTCGGGCGCGAGTTCAAGGCCATCGGCGACGGCGACCTCGCCCAGGTGCCGCGGGTGTCGATCGAGCCCGGGCGCGCCATCGTCGGCCCGTCGACCTTCACCCTCTACGAGGTCGGGACGGTCAAGCAGGTCGAGCTCGGTGACTCGCACTCGCGGGCCTACGTCTCGGTCGACGGCGGCATGAGCGACAACGTCCGGCCGGCCCTCTACGAGGCCGACTACTCGTGCACGCTCGCCAACCGCAGCTCCGAGGCCGCGCCCATGCTGGCCCGCGTCGTCGGCAAGCACTGCGAGAGCGGCGACATCGTCGTGCAGGACGAGTGGCTCCCGGAGGACACCGGGCCGGGCGACCTCATCGCGGTGCCGGGGACCGGCGCCTACTGCCGCGCCCTCTCGAGCCAGTACAACCACACCCCCCGGCCGCCGGTGCTCGCGGTCCGAGACGGTCAGGCGCGAGTCCTCGTGCGTCGTGAGACGATCGACGACCTGCTGGCCCTCGACGTGGGGAGCAGCTGATGTCGCCGCTGTGCGGGGTCGCTGCGACGTGGTCGAGCCCGTGACCACCGAGGAGAAGACCGCCGAGATGGCAGCCACTGCCGACCTGCCCACCCTCAAGGTCGCCCTGCTCGGGTGCGGCGTCGTCGGTTCCGCGGTCGCGACGATGCTCACCACGAACGCGGAGGACCTCGCGGCCCGCGTCGGCGCCCGCCTCGACCTCATCGGCATCGCCGTCCGCCGGCCGGACCGCCCGCGTCCCGACGTGCCGGTCGACCCCGCCCTCTTTACCGCCGACGCCGACACCCTCGTCCGCAGTGCCGACATCGTCATCGAGGTCATCGGCGGCATCGACCCCGCCCGCGGCCTCATCCTCACTGCCATGGAGCACGGCGCGTCGGTCGTCACCGCCAACAAGGCCCTCCTCGCCGAGGACGGGCCGACGCTCTACGCCTCGGCGGCCGAGCACGGTGTCGACCTCTACTACGAGGCCGCCGTCGCCGGTGCCATCCCGATCGTCCGGCCGATGCGCGAGTCGCTCGTCGGGGACGACGTCGTGCGCGTGCTCGGCATCGTCAACGGCACGACGAACTTCGTCCTCGACAAGATGGACACGACGGGCGCCGGCTTCGCCGAGACCGTCGAGCAGGCCCAGGCGCTCGGCTACGCCGAGGCCGACCCGACGGCCGACGTCGAGGGCTTCGACGCGGCTGCGAAGGCGGCCATCCTCGCCTCGCTCGCGTTCCACACCCGGGTCGCCAGTGCCGACGTCCACCGCGAGGGGATCACGGAGGTGACCGCCGCCGACGTCCAGGCGGCCCGTGACATGGACGCCGTCGTCAAGCTCCTCGCCATCTGCGAGCTCCAGCGCGACGAGTCCGGCGCACCCAGCGGGGTCACCGTCAGGGTGCACCCGGCGATGATCCACCGCAGCCATCCGCTCGCGTCGGTGCGCGACGCCTACAACGCCGTCTTCGTCGAGGCCTCCGCCGCGGGCGAGCTCATGTTCTATGGCAAGGGCGCCGGTGGGGACCCCACGTCGTCGGCCGTCCTCGGAGACGTCGTGGCGGTCGCCAGGCACCGTCTCGCGGGCGGTCACGGCCCGGTCGAGTCGGCCTACGCCGACCTCCCCGTCGTGCCGATGGGCCGCGCCGAGACGAGGTACCACATCAGCCTGGCCGTCGCCGACCGTCCGGGCGTCCTCGCCCAGGTGGCCTCGGCCTTCGCGGAGCACGACGTCTCCATCGAGACCGTGAGGCAGCGGATCCTCGGCGAGGGCGACGACTCGCGGGCCCAGCTCGTCATCGTCACCCACCGCGCACCCGACTCCGCGCTCGCTGCGACCGTCGGTGCGCTCGCCGGACTCGAGACCGTCGACGAGGTCGTCTCGTGGATGCGTGTGGAAGGAGCCTGACGTGGCACACCAGTGGCGCGGAGTGATCCGTGAGTATGCCGACCGCCTGCCGATGCTGGCCGGCTCACCCGTCGTGACCCTCCACGAGGGCGGCACGCCGCTCATCCAGGCCGAGCACCTGTCCGAGCTCGTCGGTGCCAACGTCCTCGTCAAGTACGAAGGTCTCAACCCCACGGGGTCCTTCAAGGACCGCGGCATGACGACGGCCATCTCGCACGCCAAGGGCCGCGGGGCCAAGGCGGTCATCTGCGCGAGCACCGGCAACACAAGCGCGAGCGCCGCGGCATACGCGACGAAGGCCGGCATGACGTGCGCCGTCCTCGTGCCCGAGGGCAAGATCGCCATGGGCAAGCTCAGCCAGGCGATCGCCCACGGCGCGACGCTCATCCAGGTCGACGGCAACTTCGACGTCTGCCTCACCGTTGCCCGCAAGCTCGCCGAGGTGCACCCGGTCGAGCTCGTCAACTCGGTCAACCCGGCCCGTATCGAGGGTCAGAAGACCGCGGCCTTCGAGGTCGTCGACGCCCTCGGCGACGCCCCGGACATCCACGTGTTGCCGGTGGGCAACGCCGGCAACATCACCGCCTACTGGCGCGGCTACACCGAGTACGCCACCGACGCCGAAGGGCTGCCGGCCGTCGCGACGCGGACCCCGCAGATGTGGGGATTCCAGGCAGCCGGCGCGGCGCCGATCGTCCTCGGCCACCCGGTCGACGACCCCGAGACGATCGCCACCGCCATCCGGATCGGCAACCCCGCCTCGTGGCGGCAGGCCGAGGCTGCGCGCGACGAGTCCGGCGGGCGCATCGAGTCCGTCACCGACGAGCAGATCCTCGCGGCGCACCGCCTGCTCTCCTCGACCGAGGGCATCTTCGTCGAGCCGGGGTCGGCTGCGAGCATCGCCGGGCTCGTGCAGGCGAGCGAGCGCGGTGAGGTCCCGGCCGACGCGACCATCGTCTGCACCGTCACCGGTCACGGCCTCAAGGACCCGCAGTGGGCCCTGCGCACCGCCGACGGCTCGGAGGTCGAGCCCGTGCGGGTCGGCGCCGAGGCGCGCGCGGTGGCCGAGGTCCTCGGCTTCGAGGGCTGACGGTTGGGGGAGTGGCAGCGCGGCGTCACGGTCGCCGTCCGCGTCCCGGCGAGCAGCGCCAACCTCGGGCCCGGGTTCGACTCGATCGGTCTCGCCCTCGGGGTCTGGGACCGTTGTCGCGCAACGGTTCTCGACGCTCCCGGGCTCGAGATCGTGGTGCGCGGCGAGGGTGCCGACTCGGTCCCCACCGATGCGACGCACCTCGTCCACCGCAGCCTTGTGCACGCCTTCGACGAGCTCGGTGAGAGCGCACCGCCCGGTCTGCGGCTCGAGTGCGACAACGCCGTGCCGCACGGTCGCGGGCTCGGCTCGTCGGCCACCGCGATCGTCACCGGGATCGCCGTCGCCCATGCCCTCCGCGCGGCTCGCGACGGTCGGGTGATCGCCGCCATGGACCTCACGCCGGTCAACGACCTCGCCGCCCGGCTGGAGGGGCACCCCGACAACTCGTCCGCGAGCGTCCACGGCGGCGTGACCCTGTCGTGGTCGGACGACCCGTCCGCCGGCACGACCACCCTGCGCCTCACACCCCACCCCGACGTCGTCCCCGTCGTCTTCACCCCGGGCACCCAGCTCTCGACGGCGACGGCCCGCGCGGTCCTGCCGGGGCAGGTCCGGCTGGCCGACGCGGCCGCGAACTCCGCGCGGGCGGCGCTGCTCGTCCACGCCCTCACCACGGCGCCCGAGCACCTGCTCGCCGGCACCCGCGACTGGCTGCACCAGGAACCCCGCCGGCCGTCCTACCCCGCGTCGATGGCCCTCGTCGACGCGCTCAGGGCGGCCGGGCACGCGGCCGTCGTGTCCGGCGCCGGGCCGAGCGTCCTCGTCCTCGCAACGGCTGGCACGGCCGACGAGGTGGCCACCTCGGGAGGCGAGGGATGGCGGGTGCTGCTGCCCGGCATACCCACGCGTGGCGTCACCGCCGAGAACGCCTGACCACGCGTTCTCGTCCTCCCGTCGGCAGGGAGTGCGTGGTGTTAGTGTGGTGGCGCGGTCGCAGTTGATGCCGGAGGGGGCGCTTCCCCACCGATGCCTACCAAGACCCGCATCCTCCACCTTGGGCCGGTCGTGCCGTGCCACGCGCCGATGTCGGCAGGCCCCGTGGAACCAGCAGCCAGATCCCTGGCACCCACTTCCGGCCCCCCACGCACTCGTGGTCCGGGCCCACTGACGAGGGGAAGGATCCTTCGTGACAGACACCACCACCCTTGAGGCGTCGTCGGCATCCGGGCAGGGCCCGCGCCGATCGGGCTCGCTGACGGCCATGCGCCTCGCTGAGCTGCAGGGGCTCGCCTCGAGCATGGGCATCTCCGGCACTGCCAAGATGCGCAAGGGCGACCTCGTCGCCGCGATCAAGTCGCGCCAGAACGGCGACAGCGGCCCGGTCGCGACCGCCACCGAGGCTCCGACCCGCCGCCCGCGGCGCGCGTCCTCCTCGGGCCAGGCCGCGCCCAAGGCCGACGCACCGCGGGCCGAGGCGACCGAGACCCAGTCGCCCAAGGTCGAGTCGCCCAAGGCCGAGGACACCGACCGCTCACGCACGTCCGGCGACGCCGATCGCGGTCGCCGCGAGGCGCGCGACGGTGCGGAGCGTTCCGAGCGCTTCGACCAGAAGCGGGCGGGGGACGCCCCGGCCGAGGGCCGTGAGGGCCGCTCCGACCGTGAGCCTCGCGAGCGTCGTGACGCCCGCGACGGTGGCCGCGAGCAGCAGCAGGAGTCCCGCGACTCCCAGCGCGAGCAGCGCGAGCAGCGCGACTCCGACCGTCCCGCCCGCGATCGTGACGGCGAGCGCGGCGACGCCCAGCGCGACCGCACCGACCGCACCGACCGGACGGACCGGACGGACCGGACGGACCCCACCAACGCCTCTCAGAGCGACGGCGGCCAGGACGACGACGACGAGGGTGGCCGCAGCGGTCGCCGCCGTCGCAACCGCAACCGCAACCGCGACAAGCGCCGCGGCCCGGTCCCGGGCGGCACCGAGCCGACGACCGAGAACGAGCCGCAGATCACCGAGGACGACGTCCTCGTGCCGGTGGCCGGCATCCTCGACATCCTCGACAACTACGCGTTCGTGCGGACGTCGGGCTACCTCCCCGGCACCAACGACGTCTACGTGCCGCTCGGCATGGTCAAGCGCAATGGCCTGCGCAAGGGTGACGCCGTCGTCGGCGCGACCAAGGCCCCGCGTGAGGGTGAGGAGGCGCAGCAGCAGAGCGTCGGCTCGCGCAACAACCGTCAGAAGTACACCCCGCTGGCGCGCCTCGACACGATCAACGGCATGAGCTCGGACGACGCCCGCAAGCGCGCCGAGTTCGGCAAGCTCACGCCGCTGTACCCGCAGGACCGCCTGCGCCTCGAGACCGACCCGACCAACCTCACGACGCGGATCATCGACCTCGTCGCGCCGATCGGCAAGGGCCAGCGCGGGCTCATCGTCGCCCCGGCCAAGGCCGGCAAGACGATGGTCATGCAGGCCATCGCCAATGCGATCACGACGAACAACCCCGAGGTCCACCTCATGGTCGTGCTCGTCGACGAGCGCCCGGAGGAGGTCACCGACATGCAGCGTGCGGTCAAGGGCGAGGTCATCGCCTCGACCTTCGACCGCCCGGCCGAGGACCACACGACCGTCGCCGAGCTCTCGATCGAGCGCGCCAAGCGCCTCGTCGAGATGGGTCACGACGTCGTCGTGCTCCTCGACTCGATCACCAAGCTCGGTCGCGCCTACAACCTCGCCGCCCCGGCGAGCGGTCGCATCCTCTCCGGTGGCGTCGACTCGGCCGCGCTCTACCCGCCCAAGAAGTTCTTCGGCGCCGCGCGCAACATCGAGAACGGCGGCTCGCTCACCATCCTCGCCACCGCGCTCGTCGAGACCGGCTCGCGCATGGACGAGGTGATCTTCGAGGAGTTCAAGGGCACCGGCAACATGGAGCTCAAGCTCGACCGTGGCCTGTCCAACCGCCGCATCTTCCCGGCCGTGGACATCAACAACTCGGGCACCCGTCGCGAGGAGATCCTCCTCGCGCCGGAGGAGCTCAAGATCATGTGGAAGCTCCGTCGCGTCCTCGCCGCGCTCGACAGCCAGCAGGGCATCGAGCTCCTGCTCGACCGGCTGCGCAAGACGAAGACGAACTACGAGTTCCTCAAGCAGGTCCAGCAGACCAGCTCGAACAAGCTCGAGGACGAGAGCGACGACTGAGTCGTCCCGGTCCATCGCGAGGCGGTCTCCCACGACGGGAGGCCGCCTCGCGGCATACGAGTGCAGTCACGAACGACCACGTATGCCGGCCCATGCAGAGCATGGGACCCGCGCTCACCCACCGCTGCCGGCCCGCAGCCTGCGCATCGTCGGGAACGCGGACTCCGCGAAGCCCATCGAGCGGTAAATGACGGCGCCCTCGGTCGTTGCGGCGAGGTCGACGCGGTCCGCTCCGGCGTCCTCCTCGAGCCAGCGCACGAGCTCGGTCATCACCGCGCGGGCGAAGCCGCGGCCACGGGCGTGGGGGAGCGTGGCGACGTTGGAGACGAACCCGAGGCGGCCGTGCGGCAGGGTCGGTGCGGGGATGGCCGGCAGCACCTCCGCGAGCCCTCCGGCGAGCACCTCGCCCGCCTCCTCCACGACGAGGACGAGCGTGCGCTCGTCGGTGAGCTTCGTCGTGAACCATGCCCGCGCGGACTCCTGCCAGGTGGGGTCGGCGAGGGCGGCCGGCGACGTCCCCATGGCCTGGAACATGAGCACGCGCAGGCGCATGAGGTCGTCGAGGTCGTCCGCGGTGGCGCGTCTCGGGCCGGTCATGCGGCGACGCTAGTCGAGGGTGGACGGCGCCTTCATGTCCTTTTCGCCCGCCACGTCGCGCCGACGGCCGTAGCCGGTCGCGACGAGGTTGCCGGACCAGTGGGCACTCAACCCGGTCGAGGACGCCCATGTCAGGTCGGCCGCGGCGGGGAATGCGGGCGGCGCCCCCGCCGTTTAGGGGATCGTGTGCCTGCTCTGGCACACTTGATCGCTGGACCGGTTCACGGCACGAACGCGTTTCCTGAGCATCGCCCTCACGAGCGGATGCAGGCGGGGCGCTCCAGGGTTTGCACCATCGTGGTGGGCCCGCCGACCCGGAGACATCCAAGGAGAAGCATCGTGAAGAAGGACATCCACCCGAACTACGGCGAGACGACCGTCACCTGCACCTGTGGCGCGACGTTCACGACCCGCAGCACGGCCCCCAACGGCCAGATCCACGCCGAGGTCTGCAGCCAGTGCCACCCGTTCTACACGGGCAAGCAGAAGATCCTCGACACCGGTGGTCGCGTGGCCCGCTTCCAGGCGCGCTACGGCAAGAAGGCCGACGCGTAGCACCTCCGATGCGCCGACCCGTCGATCCAGCACTGGATCCGGGTCGGCGCATTCGTGTCTGCACGACCTTCTCCCAGCCCTGAGCCCGCTCGCCCGAGAGGTACCCCGATGTTCGAGTCCGCCGCCGCCCTCGCCCAGGAGCACGCCGACCTCGAACGGGAGATGGGCGACCCGGCCGTCGCGTCCGACCCGGACCGCCTGCGCGAGGTCAACAAGAGGTATGCCGCGCTGGGACCGACCGTGACGGCATACGGCGAGTGGGTCTCGGCGACCGAGGACCTCGGTGCGGCGCGTGAGCTCGCCGCGGAGGACGACTCCTTCGCGGCCGAGGTGCCCGCCCTGGAGACGGCCGCGGACGAGGCGGCCGACCGGCTGCGCCGCCTGCTCATCCCGCGCGACCCCGACGACGACCGCGACGTCATCCTCGAGGTCAAGGCGGGGGAGGGCGGCGACGAGTCCGCGCTCTTCGCCGGCGACCTGCTCCGGATGTACCTCCGCTACGCCGAGCAGCGCGGCTGGCGCACCGAGGTTCTCGACGCGACCGAGACCGACCTCGGTGGCTACAAGGACGTCCAGGTGAGCGTGAAGTCGCGCGGCAACCCGCAGCCGGGCGAGGGGCCGTGGGCGCGGCTCAAGTACGAGGGCGGCGTCCACCGCGTCCAGCGCGTGCCGGTCACCGAGACCCAGGGCCGCATCCACACGAGCGCCGCCGGCGTCTGGGTCATGCCCGAGGCCGAGGAGGTCGAGGTGACGATCGACCCCAACGACCTGCGCATCGACGTCTTCCGCTCGTCCGGTCCGGGTGGGCAGAGCGTCAACACGACCGACTCCGCCGTGCGCATCACCCACCTGCCGACGGGCACCGTCGTCTCGTGTCAGAACGAGAAGTCCCAGCTCCAGAACCGCGAGGCCGCGATGCGGGTCCTGCGCGCGCGCCTGCACCAGATGGCCGTCGACGAGGCCAACGCCGCGAGCGCCGACATCCGGGCCAGCCAGGTCCGCACGGTCGACCGGAGTGAGCGCATCCGCACCTACAACTTCCCCGAGAACCGGCTCAGCGACCACCGCACCGGCTTCAAGGCCTACAACCTCGACACTGTCCTCGGCGGTGAGCTCGACGCCGTCGTCGAGTCGGCGATGTCGGCCGACGAGGCGGCGCGGCTCGAGGCGCTCGGCGAGGGCACCGCGTGAACGACCTGCGTGACGCCGTCCGGGCCGCCGCCCGCACCCTTGCCGACGCCGGCGTCGGCTCGCCCGACCACGACGCGGTCGCGCTCGCGGCGCACGCACTCGGCGTCGACGCCGCCGAGGTGAGACGGCGCATGGTCCTCGGCGGAGAGGTTCCCGAGTCGTATGCCGGCCTCGTCGCCGAGCGCGCACGTCGCGTCCCGCTCCAGCACCTCACCGGGCGCAGCTGGTTCCGCGGGCTCGAGCTCGAGGTGGGCCCGGGTGTCTTCGTGCCCCGGCCCGAGACCGAGGTCGTCGCGGGCTGGGCCGTCGACGCGGCCCGCGACTGCCTCGACGCCGGCGTCGGGGCACCCGTCGTCGTCGACCTCTGCACCGGCTCGGGCGCGATCGCGCTCGCCGTGAAGTCCGAGGTCCCCGAGGCGCGGGTGCTCGCGGTCGAGGTGAGCGACCTCGCGGTGGCCTGGGCGCAGCGCAACCGTGACCGTCTCGGCCTCGACGTCGAGGTCGAGCACGCCGACGCGGTCACCGCGTTGCCCGGGCTCACCGACGTCGACGTCGTTGTGTCGAACCCGCCCTACATCCCCACCACCGCCGAGCCGGTCGACCCCGAGGTGCGCGACCACGACCCGCACGTCGCGCTCTACGGCGGAAGCGAGGACGGCCTGGCGATCCCGCGCCTCGTCGCCGCCCGCGCGGCCGGCCTGCTGCGCCCCGGAGGGGTGCTCGTCATGGAGCACGCCGACAGCCAGGGCGAGTCGCTGCCCGCCGCTCTCCGGGCGAGCGGTTCCTGGTCGCACATCGAGGACCGGGTCGACCTCACCGGCCGCCCCCGCGCCACCGTCGCGACCCGGGCCTGAGCACGCCCGCGCGAGCCCGAGAAGACTGTGGCCCCCACCCGGATCGGGTGGGGGCCACAGCAGTCGTTCGACCTCGTCAGAGGATGTAGATGAGCAGGGCGATGATCAGCAGAACACCGACGATCGTCCAGATGAGTCCGGAACCACGCATTGCGTTGCACCTCACTTCCAAGAGACAGGGACGAAACGGTCCGACCCTACGCATCCCCGGCGTCCCGTGACGGATCGGACACGGGCCAATTTCGGTCCGTCCCCGCAGGTCAGCCGGTGGCCGGGGTGCCCGCGGTGCCGGGCGCCCGAGGGCGGTCCTAGGCTGCTCCCATGAGTCCGGTCTTCGACTGCACGACACCCGAGGGTCGGCAGGACGGCATCGCCAAGGCGAGTGCCGGCATCCGCCTCGGCGACCTCGTCGTCCTGCCCACCGACACGCTCTATGGCATCGGCGCCGACGCCTTCTCGCCCGACGCCGTGCAGCGCCTGCTCGACGCCAAGGGGCGCGGCCGCGAGATGCCACCCCCCGTGCTCGTCGCCGACGTCCGGACGATCGACGGTCTCGCGACCGACGTGCCGGACTACGCCCGCGCCCTCATCGAGCGCTACTGGCCCGGCCCCCTCACGCTCGTGCTCAAGGCACAGCCGTCCCTCATGTGGGACCTCGGCGACACCGGTGGCACCGTCGCGGTCCGCATGCCCGACCACGAGGTCGCCCTCGACCTGCTCAAGGAGGTCGGCCCGATGGCGGTGAGCAGTGCCAACCGCACGGGCCACCCCGCCTCACGCACGGTCATCGACGCCGCGACCCAGCTCGGGGCCTCGGTCGAGTTCTACCTCGACGGTGGGCCGGTGACGGGCGGGCTGCCCTCGACGATCGTCGACTGCACCCACGACGAGCCGACCATCCTGCGCCGCGGGGCCATCGATGCGGACGAGATCCTGGCCCTCACGGCCGAGCACATACAGTCGCCGGCAGGCACGTCGGACGACACCCCGGCGGACACGTCGGACGACACGGCACCAGCACCCGAGGAGAGCAGCAACGATGAGTGAGACGTTCTACGGTTCCGACTTCGGGGCCCTCGAGGCCTTCGACCCCGAGATCGCGGGGGTCCTCGTCTCCGAGCTCGACCGCCTGCGCGGCGGACTCCAGCTCATCGCCAGCGAGAACATGTCCTCGCCGGCCGTGCTCACCTCGCTCGGCTCGACGCTGTCGAACAAGTACGCCGAGGGCTACCCCGGCCGTCGCTACTACGGCGGCTGCTCCGAGGTCGACAAGGCCGAGTCGCTGGCCATCGAGCGCGCCAAGGCGCTCTTCGAGGCCGACCACGCCAACGTCCAGCCGCACTCGGGTGCGAGCGCCAACCAGGCCGTCTACGGCGCGTTCATGTCGCCCGGCGACACGATCCTCGCCATGAGCCTGCCGCACGGTGGCCACCTCACCCACGGCACGAAGATGTCGTTCTCGGGCAAGTGGTTCAACGCGGTCCACTACGGCGTCGACAAGGACACCGAGGACATCGACTACGACGAGGTCGAGCGCCTCGCCAAGGAGCACAAGCCCAAGGTCATCCTCGCCGGCGGCTCGGCCATCCCGCGCCTCATCGACTTCGAGTTCTTCCGCCGCGTCGCCGACGAGGTCGGCGCGATCTTCTGGGTCGACGCCGCCCACTTCATCGGGCTCGTCGCCGGCAAGGCCATCCCCAGCCCGGTGCCGCACGCCGACGTCGTGAGCTTCACGACGCACAAGGTGCTGCGCGGCCCACGCTCCGGAGCGATCGTCTGCAAGGAGGAGCACCGCGCCGCGATCGACAAGGCCGTCTTCCCGATGATGCAGGGCGGTCCGCAGATGCACACGATCGCGGCCAAGGCGACGAACTTCAAGGAGTGCGCGACGCCGGAGTACCAGGCCTACGCCAAGCAGGTCATCGCCAACGCGCGCGTCCTCGCCGAGACGCTGGGGGAGAAGGGCATCCGCCCGACCACCGGCGGGACCGACACCCACCTGTCGCTGCACGACCTCCAGCAGGTGCTCGTCACCGGCGCCGACGCCGAGGCGCGCTGCGACGCGGCCGGCATCACCCTCAACAAGAACGCCATCCCGTTCGACCCGCAGAAGCCCAACATCGCCAGCGGCATCCGCGTCGGCACGCCGTGCGTGACGACCCAGGGGATGGGCGAGGACGAGATGCGCACCATCGGCGGGCTCATCGCCCGAGCGGTCGTCGACGGCGACGCCGACCCCGAGCACGCGGTCTCCATGGAGGTCCGCGCCGAGGTGACCGACCTCGTGACGCGCTTCCCGGCATACGCCCGCTGACGCGACCGGCACCTGACGCCGACGGCGCCCCTCCCGGCAACGGGAGCGGGCGCCGTTCGCGTGTGGCGGCGGCAACGCGGCCGACGCGCAGGGGTCAGCTGGCGGCGCGTCCGCGGCGGCGGTCGCGCCGCTCGTCGTCGGCCCGCTGGTCGGCGGCCTCCTCGGCGGCCTCCCGGGCCAGGGCCGCGGCCTCCTCGGCCGACGGCTGCTGCGACTTGGGCTTGGTGCCCGATGCCGTCAGCACCGTGAGCACGCTGCGGCCGAGGACCTCGAGGTCGAGCAGCGGCCCCATGTGCTTGAGGTAGTAGAAGTCGTAGGAGAGCTTCTCGATCGTCTCCTCCTCCGACGCGGCGTAGCCGTGGCGGACCTGCGCCCACCCGGTGATGCCGGGCCGGACGAGGTGGCGCTGGTCGTAGAAGGGGATCGCCTCGCGGTACTTCTCGACGAAGCTCACCTGCTCTGGCCGAGGGCCGATGAGCGACAGCTCGCCGCGCAGCACGTTGAAGAACTGGGGCAGCTCGTCGAGGCGGACGCTGCGCAGGAAGTGGCCCAGCCGCGTGATGCGGGGGTCGTCGCCGGTGGCCTGGCGCGCGCCGTGGGCCTCCGCGTCGTTGCGCATCGTGCGGAACTTGAAGAGCTCGACCATCTCCCCGCGGCGTCCCACCCGCACCTGCCGGAAGATCACGGGGGAGCCGTCGACGATGCGCACGAGGAGGGCGACGACGGCGACGACCGGCATCCACACCGGGAGCGTGAGGACGACGAGCACGAGGTCGACCGCGTGCTTGACCGGCAGGAACGGCAGCTTGCGCAACAGCGAGGTCTCGATCTCCCAGCCCTCGGAGAGGTGCCCGAGGGGGACGCGGCCGGTGTGCTCCTCGTAGACGTCGTTGAGCGGGCGGACCTCACGCCCCGCGACCGAGGTCGCCGAGACGTAGGCCGTCACCTCGCGCGACCAGCGGTCGCTGAGGTCGACGATGAGGACGGTGTCGGGTGGGGGCGCCGGCAGCGGACCGTGGGCCTCGGGGTCGATGACGCCGACGACGCTGATGTGGGGGGTCTCGTCGAGCTCGCGGACGATCGCATCGGCCGACGAGATGACGACGAGCCGCTCGGTCCACGGTCGCCGCCGGAGCACGAGCCGCATGAGGAGCACGAGCACGAACCAGATCGCGAGCGTCGTGAAGAGGTGCGGGCGCGAGTAGTAGGGGCGGACGAGGACGATCATCGCCGTGATGGCGAGGAAGGCGAAGAGGGCGCCGAGGGCGCCGCGCGAGTAGGTCGGCCGCGGCGGGCCCTGCGGCATGACCGCGGCGACGAGCGCGTCGCCGAGGACGGCGCCGACGACGGCGATGACGAAGATCTGGCCGAGACCGCGCCCCTGCGTCTGGGCGATGACCGCGTCGCTGAAGGGGTGGTCGTCGAAGCGCAGGAACGCCGCGAGCACGAACGCGACGGCAAGGAGTGCGGCGTCGGCGCAGACCATGCCGACCAGGAGCCGCTGTCTCATGGCGGGAAGTGTATTCGGAGCGCGGGGGGGACTCCGGGACGCCCCGCGCGACGGGCGTTTGGTCCCCCTGCCGCGCTTGTGATAGTTTTCACAAGCCCCGGAACGACCTCGATGGAGAGCTCCCAGTGACTTCGAACCCCGCGCCCCGGACCCCGGTCCGGATGATGCTGCGAGGTGCTCTCGTCCCCGGGATGGTCGCCCTTCCCGTGCTCGCCGGAGCCGTCTGGGCGTATGCCGGCGAGCGGGCCGCGCTGTCGGCCCTCGCGGGTGCCGCGCTCGTCTTCGTCGTGCTCACCGTGGGCCTGCTCGGCATCACCGCCGTCGTCCTCGGCCCGGCCGCCACGTCCATGGCAGGCGCAGGCGTCGTCTACCTCGGCCAGCTCATCCTCGTCGTCGCCGCGGTGCTCGCATTGCGGGGCGCCGACTGGCTCGACGGCCGCCCCTTCGCGCTCTCGGCGATCGCCCAGACCCTCGTCATGCAGGTCGGCCAGGTGGCCGGCTACGCCCGCGCGCGCCACGAGGTCGCACCCGGCTCGCTCGACCGCGGAGGTGACGCATGAGCGAGGACAGCACGCGCCCCGAGGGCGCCGACCGCAGGCTCCCCAAGGGCGTCGAGGGCCACGAGCCGTTCGCCACGTGGCACGACGACCCCGAGCTCCCCAGCGCCACCGCACGGGCCGACGCGCTCGGTGCGACCGTCATCGCGTACCTCATCACCGGACCTGCCGTCTTCGGTGCCATCGGCTGGGGAGTCGACCGACTTCTCGGTACCGGATTCGTCGTCGTCCTCGGGATCCTGGGCGGGATGGCCCTGTCGCTGTACACCATCTGGCTCCGGTACGGTACGACGTGACGCCCCTGAACATCGGCCGCCGGCGACTCGCGTTCGAGCCGCGCACGCAGGGTGCCGCCACCACCATGAACGAGGAGACCCACCTGTGATCCTGACTGCGCTTGCTGCAGGGACCACGACCGCCGTCGTCACCGCCGAGGGTGGCGAGGGGTTCGAGACCCCGACCCCCGACATCTTCTGGCTTCCGCTGATCGGTGAGGGCGAGTGGGCCATCACCGAGCAGATGGTGTGGGGCGGCGTCTCCGTCCTTCTGCTCAGCGTCGTCATGGTGGCCCTGTCCAAGAACGCCGCGGTCGTCCCGTCCAAGGGCCAGTGGCTCATGGAGGGCTTCTACAACTTCGCGCGCAACGGCGTCGCCCGCGACATGATCGGCACCAGGCACTTCCTCAGGTTCGTGCCGCTCCTGTTCAGCCTCTTCGCGCTGATCCTGCTCAACAACTGGTTCGGGATCATCCCGCCGGTCATGAACCCGACGATGGGCCGGATCGGCTTCCCGATCGCCCTCGTCCTCGTCGTCTACGTGGTCTACCACTGGGTCGGCATCAAGCGGATGGGGCTCAAGGGCTACTTCGCCCACATGGTCCCGGACGGGCTGCCCGGCTGGATCAAGCCGTTCATCATGCTGCTCGAGATCATCACGTACTTCATCACCCGGCCGCTCACGCTGGCCCTGCGACTCTTCGGCAACATGTTCGCCGGCCACATGCTCATCGTGCTGTTCGTGAGCGCCGGCGCCTACTTCCTCACCCAGGGCGTCCTGTTCAAGCTGCTCTCCGTGCCGACCTTCGTCATGGCGGCCGTGATGTTCATCTTCGAGGCGCTGGTCCAGTTCCTCCAGGCCTACGTCTTCGTCCTGCTCTCGGCGAGCTACATCGCCGGCGCCCTCGCCGACGACCACTGAGTCGACCCGGCCCCCAGCTGCTCCACCCCACAACTTCATAGCTCGTCCCCGTTCTTCCTCCGTGGCACACGGCCGTGGAGGAACTCCAAAAACACGAAAGAGGAATCATCGTGGAAGGCAACCTCTCGCTCGTCGGCTACGGCCTTGCGACCATCGGCCCGGCCATCGCCGTCGGCCTGATCTTCGCCGCCTACATCAACGGTGTGGCCCGTCAGCCCGAGGCCCGCAACCTCCTGCAGCCGATCGCCATCCTCGGCTTCGCGCTCGCCGAGGCGCTCGCGATCTTCGCGCTGGTGCTCTACTTCGTCAAGGGCGCCTGACCGCCGATCCCGGCAATCCCCCGATCCGGCACGAAGCACTAGGAGTACCCGTGCAGTTCACCGCCACCGCATCGTCGGTTGTTTCCTTGGCCACGGCCGAGGGCGCCAAGATGCCGCTCATCCCGCACATCCCCGAGCTGATCTTCGGCCTCGTGATGATCGGGATCCTCTACTGGGTGGTGTCGACCAAGGTCGTCCCCAACCTGGAGAAGGCCTACGAGGAGCGCCGCGCCGCCATCGAGGGCGGCATGGAGCAGGCCGAGGAGGCCCAGGCCCAGGCCCAGGCAGCGAAGCAGCAGTACGAAGCCCAGCTGCACGAGGCCCGCACCGAGGCCAACGCCATCCGTGAGGAGGCGCGCGCCGAGGGTGCCTCGATCGTCACCGAGATGCGCGAGAAGGCCCAGGCGGAGGCGAACCGGATCACCGAGTCGGCCAAGCGCCAGATCGAGGCCGAGCGCCAGCAGGCCGTGGTCTCGCTCCGCTCCGAGGTCGGCACGCTCTCGACGACCCTCGCCAGCCGCATCGTCGGCGAGTCCCTCGAGGACGAGGTCCGTCAGAAGGGCATGATCGACCGCTTCCTCGCGGAGCTCGAGAGCGGCTCGGTCCGCCCCGAGAAGGTCGGTGCCAGCGCACCGGCCGCCGCGCCCGCGGCCGACCAGCCCGCGCAGGGCCAGCTCGACCTCGGTGCGGACGGCCCCGCTGGGCGGGACGCCTGATGGCTGGCTCGTCCCGTGCGGCGCGGGCGGCCGCCGACAAGGCGCTCACCGGCGCCCTCGACGGCGTCGACCGCTCCGCCCTGGCCGAGGAGCTCTTCTCGATCGCGGCAGCGATCGACGGCAACATCGCCCTGCGCCGCGCGTTCGCCGACCCGTCGCGGGAGGGGTCGGCCAAGCGTGACCTCGCCGAGCGCCTCTTCGGCGGCAAGGTGAGCGAGTCGGCCAACGGCGTCATCGGTGAGGTCGTCGCCCAGCGCTGGTCCTCCGAGGGCGACCTCGCCGACACCGTCGAGGCCCTGGCCGTCCGCGCGCTCCTCGCGAGCGCCGAGAAGGCCGGTCGCATCGACGACGTCGAGAACCAGCTGTTCCGGTTCGAGCGGATCGTCGCGGCCGACACCGGCCTGCGCGACACCCTCTCGAGCCGCAACACCGACGCCGAGGGCAAGGCCGGGGTGGTGCGCCGCCTGCTCGAGGGCAAGGTGGCGCCCGAGACCCTGCGCCTCGCCGAGCAGGCCGTGCGGGCGGACCGGGGCCGTCGCCTCGACCGCGTGCTCGAGTCCTACCTCACGATGGCGGCCGACCGGCGCGAGGAGCTCACCGCCCTCGTCACCGTCGCCGTCGCGCTCGACGAGCGCCAGCAGGCGCGGCTCAAGTCGGCGCTCCGTTCGATCTACGGCAAGCCCGTGACGCTGCAGACGGTGCTCGACAAGAGCGTCGTCGGTGGCATCCGCGTCCAGATCGGCGACGAGGTCGTCGACGGCACGGTCGTGCGCCGCCTCGACACGGTGCGTCGCGACCTCGCCGGCTGACCGGACCCCACGGCACACGCCGTACTGCTCGACCACACCTGAAAAGCACGACGACTCAACCAACACGCTTCGGCCCCACCGGGGGCTGGTAACCGAGGAGAAGAGATCACATGACGGAGCTCTCGATCCGTCCGGAGGAGATCCGGGACGCACTGGACAGCTACGTCCAGTCCTACGAGCCCGGCGCGGCCTCCCGCGAAGAGGTCGGCCGCGTCACCGACGCCGGTGACGGCATCGCCCACGTCGAGGGCCTGCCCTCGGCGATGACCAACGAGCTGCTCGAGTTCGAGGACGGCACGCTGGGCCTGGCGCTCAACCTCGACGTCCACGAGATCGGTGTCGTCATCCTCGGTGACTTCTCCGGTATCGAGGAGGGCCAGCAGGTCAAGCGGACCGGAGAGGTCCTCTCGGTGCCCGTCGGCGACGGCTACCTCGGCCGCGTCGTCAACCCGCTCGGCACCCCGATCGACGGCCTGGGCGACATCGCCAGCGACGAGCGCCGCGCGCTCGAGCTGCAGGCGCCCTCGGTCGTCCAGCGCAAGTCGGTGCACGAGCCGCTGCAGACCGGCCTGAAGTCGGTGGACGCCATGACGCCGATCGGGCGAGGCCAGCGCCAGCTCATCATCGGTGACCGCCAGACCGGCAAGACCACTGTCGCGGTCGACACGATCATCAACCAGAAGGAGTTCTGGGAGACCGGCGACCCCAACAAGCAGGTCCGCTGCATCTACGTCGGGATCGGCCAGAAGGGCTCGACCATCGCGTCGGTCCGCGCCACCCTCGAGGAGGCGGGCGCGATGGAGTACACCACCATCGTCGCCGCCCCGGCCTCCGACAGCGCGGGCTTCAAGTACCTCGCGCCCTACACCGGCTCCGCCATCGGACAGCACTGGATGTACCAGGGCAAGCACGTCCTCATCGTCTTCGACGACCTGTCGAAGCAGGCAGAGGCCTACCGCGCCGTCTCGCTCCTCCTGCGCCGCCCGCCGGGCCGCGAGGCCTACCCGGGTGACGTCTTCTACCTGCACTCCCGCCTGCTCGAGCGTTGCGCCAAGCTGAGCGACGAGCTCGGAGCGGGATCGATGACCGGCCTGCCGATCATCGAGACCAAGGCCGGTGACGTCTCGGCCTACATCCCGACGAACGTCATCTCCATCACCGACGGCCAGATCTACCTCCAGGCCGACCTCTTCAACTCCAACGTCCGCCCCGCGGTCGATGTGGGTGTCTCGGTCTCCCGAGTCGGTGGCGCCGCCCAGACCAAGGCCATGAAGTCGGTCTCCGGTCGTCTCAAGCTCGACCTCGCCCAGTTCCGCGCGCTCGAGGCCTTCGCGATGTTCGCGTCCGACCTCGACCCGGCCTCGAAGGCCCAGCTCGCCAAGGGCGCGCGTCTCGTCGAGCTGCTCAAGCAGCCGCAGTCGGCGCCGTTCCCGGTCGAGGAGCAGGTCGTCTCCGTGTGGGCCGGCACCACCGGCCAGCTCGACGACATCGCCGTCGAGGACATCCGCCGCTTCGAGGCCGACTTCCTCGGCCACCTGCGTCGCAGCAAGGGCGACCTCCTCGCGGCCATCCGCGAGACGGGCAAGTTCGAGGAGTCCACCGAGGAGGCCCTCAAGGCCGAGATCGACTCCTTCAAGAAGGGCTTCGAGCCCTCCAACAAGGAGAACGTCCCGGTGGGCGACGAGAGCGAGAGCGGCGACGACGCCCTCGACTCCGCCCAGGAGCAGATCGTCAAGCAGAAGCGCTGACCCGTATGCCGGGTGGTCACCTCGCGTGACCGCCCGGCGCGGGGAGCGCGGTCGCCACGTCGGCCGGACGGCATACGAACTTTTCGCAGAGCAGCACCAGAAACCAAGGAAGGCGGAAACCTATGGGAGCGCAGATCCGGGAGTACCGGCAGCGCATCCGCTCCGTCAGCGCGACGAAGAAGATCACGCGGGCCATGGAGCTCATGGCCGCGGCGCGCGTCGTCAAGGCCCAGCAGGCCGTGCGCGAGTCGACCCCCTACGCGCGGGCCATCACGCGTGCGGTGTCGGCGGTCGCGACCTTCTCCAACGAGGAGCACGTCCTCACCACCGAGAAGGAGAAGGTGACCCGGGCAGCGGTCGTCATCATCACCTCCGACCGTGGTCTCGCCGGCGCCTACAGCTCATCGGTCCTCAAGGAGTCCGAGCGCCTCATCGCCCGCCTCCGCGAGGAGGGCAAGGAGACGGTCCCGTACCTCCTCGGCCGCAAGGCCGTCGGCTACTACTCCTTCCGTGGCCGTGAGTTCGCCGCCGACTGGACCGGTGACTCCGAGAAGCCGGCCTTCGAGCGGGCCCGCGAGATCGGGATCCGGCTCGTCGACGACTTTCTCAAGGACACCGAGGCCGAGGGCGGCGTCGACGAGGTGCACATCGTCTACTCGCGCTTCGTCTCCATGGTCACCCAGGAGCCCGAGGTCATCCGTCTCCTGCCCCTCGAGATCGTCGAGGGCACCGAGGCTCCCACCGAGGGCGAGCTGTTCCCGCTCTACGAGTTCGAGCCCACCGTCGAGGAGGTCCTCGACGCCCTGCTCCCCAAGTATGTCAACTCGCGCCTGTTCAACGCGATGCTCCAGGCCGCGGCCTCCGAGCTCGCGGCGCGCCAGCGGGCGATGAAGTCCGCGACGGACAACGCCGAGGAGCTCGTCAAGAAGTACACCCGGCTGGCCAACCAGGCCCGTCAGGCGGAGATCACCCAAGAGATCAGCGAAATCGTCGGTGGCGCCAGCGCCCTGGCCGAGAGCAAGTGAGAGAGAAACCCATGACTGCCACTGTCACTGAAGACACTCAGGAGACCCGCGAGGGCGGCATCGGCCGGATCTCGCGGATCATCGGCCCGGTCGTCGACATCGAGTTCCCCGTCGACGCGATGCCGGAGCAGTACAACCTGCTCACGACCACCGTCGAGCTCGGCGGCGAGTCCAAGAACCTCAACCTCGAGGTCGCCCAGCACATCGGCGACAACATGGTCCGCGCCATCTCGCTCCAGCCCACCGACGGCCTGGTGCGCGGCTCGACCGTCCAGGACACCGGCGGCCCGATCACGGTGCCCGTCGGCGACGCGACCCTCGGCAAGGTCTTCAACGCGACCGGCGAGGTGCTCAACCTCGAGGAGGGCGAGCGCTTCGAGGTCACCGAGCGCTGGGGCATCCACCGCAAGGCTCCGGACTTCGACCAGCTCGAGCCGAAGACCCAGATGTTCGAGACCGGCATCAAGATCATCGACCTCATGACCCCCTATGTGCAGGGTGGCAAGATCGGTCTCTTCGGTGGCGCCGGTGTCGGCAAGACCGTCCTCATCCAGGAGATGATCGCCCGCGTCGCACGCAACCACGGTGGCGTCTCGGTGTTCGCCGGTGTCGGCGAGCGCACCCGTGAGGGCAACGACCTCATGGTGGAGATGGAGGAGGCCGGCGTCCTCGGTCAGACCGCCCTCGTCTTCGGCCAGATGGACGAGCCGCCGGGCACGCGTCTGCGCGTCGCGCTCTCGGCCCTGACGATGGCCGAGTACTTCCGGGACGTCCAGAACCAGGACGTGCTCCTCTTCATCGACAACATCTTCCGCTTCACCCAGGCGGGTTCCGAGGTCTCCACCCTCCTCGGCCGTATGCCGTCCGCCGTGGGCTACCAGCCCACCCTCGCCGACGAGATGGGCGTTCTCCAGGAGCGCATCACCTCGACGCGAGGCAACTCGATCACCTCGATGCAGGCGATCTACGTGCCCGCTGACGACTACACCGACCCGGCCCCGGCGACGACCTTCGCGCACCTCGACGCGACGACCGAGCTCTCCCGCGAGATCGCCTCGCTCGGCATCTACCCGGCCGTGGACCCGCTGACGTCGACGTCCCGCATCCTCGACCGCCGCTACATCGCCGACGACCACTACGACACGGCGGTCCGTATCCGGCAGATCCTCCAGCGCAACAAGGAGCTGCAGGACATCATCGCCATCCTCGGCATCGACGAGCTGTCCGAGGAGGACAAGATCCTCGTCAACCGGGCCCGTCGCATCCAGCGGTTCCTCGGTCAGAACACCTATGTCGCCAAGCAGTTCACCGGCATCGAGGGCTCGACGGTTCCGCTGGCCGACACGATCGAGGCCTTCACCAAGATCGCGGACGGCGAGTTCGACCACTTCCCGGAGCAGGCGTTCTTCATGTGCGGTGGCCTCGACGACGTCGAGCGCCAGGCCGCGGAGATCCAGAAGAACCTCTGAGTCCTCTGGGCCTGCTCCTCATCGGAAGTGCGTGGCGCGCTCCTTCGTCGCGAGCCTGCCACGCACTTCCTTGATCGTCGCAGGACGTCCCTACACGGGGCGATCGCAGGGCCGATGCCGCACGCGGTGTCGGCCCTGCGGCACACGGCGTCGGAGGCACTCCTCCAGCGCCGGTAGACTTCATCTCCACACCACTTCCCGGAGGAACACGTGAGCCAGCTGCAGGTCGAACTCGTCGCCGCGGACCGCAAGGTCTGGGAGGGCGAGGCGAGCCAGGTCAGTGCCCGTTCCATCGAGGGCGAGCTCGGCATCATGCCCGGTCACACCCCCATCCTCGGCGTCCTCGTCGAGGGCGAGGTCAGGATCCACGGTGAGGGCGGTGTCCGCTCCGCGACGATCGACGGCGGCTTCCTCTCCGTCGACCACGACCGCGTGACGATCCTCGCCGAGGCCGTGGACGCCTCCGGCCTCAAGAGCTGACGCAGGGCTCGGTCACGACATGACGCCGATCGTCGCCGTCGAGCTGGTGCTCGCGGTGGCGCTCGCCCTCATGGTGGCGCTCATCCTCTACGTCTGGCTGCGCCGGCGGTGGATCGCCGGTGGCAAGCCGCTCATGCTCTGCGCGATCAGCGCGGGGCAGCACAGCCGGTGGCGCCTCGGTCTGGCCCGGATCTCCGGCGACCGGCTCGACTGGTTCTCGGTCGTGGGGCCCTCGCCGCGACCGGCGCACTCGTGGGTGCGCCACGAGCTCGACCTCGGGGCGCCGCAGCGCCTCCCCGACGCCGTGCCGGGCCTGCCGCCGGATGCCGTCTGCGTCACCGGGCGGTCGACCTCGCACGACTGGGAGCTCGCGATGAGCCCAGCCGCCTACACCGCCGTCCGTGCGTGGCTCGAGAGCTCGCCGCCCGGCTACAACGTCAACGTGGCCTGACGCCCGGCTCTCCTGGGGCCCGACCCGTCTGAGGCGCGGCTCGACTGAGGCCCGGCGCGCGGTCGGCGCCCCGAGCGCGGCGTCAGTCGTCGTCGGTCGTGGGGTCGTCCGCTGCCTCGACCGCGGCGCGGCGGCTCCTCTCGGGCGCCTCGGCGCGCCCGCCACCCGGCTGCCACAGGACGTCGCCACCGGCGTCGAGGTTGGCGACCCGCGCGAGGATGAAGAGCAGGTCCGACAGCCGGTTGAGGTAGGCCGCGGCGGTCGGGTTGACCCCGCCCTCGCCCTTCGTCGTCCCGACCTCGGTGCCGTGGGCCTCGATGGCGGCCCACGTCGCGCGCTCGGCACGACGGACGACGGTCGTCGCCTGGTGGAGGTGGGCGGCTGCGACCGTGCCGCCGGGGAGGATGAACGACCGAAGCTTCTCGAGCCGGGCGTTCTGGGCATCGCAGTCGGCCTCGAGCTCGTCCACCCACTCGCTCCGGACCCGCAGCGGCGGGTACTCCGGGTTCTCCAGCAGCGGGGTCGACAGGTCGGCGCCGACGTCGAAGAGGTCGTTCTGCACCCGCCCGAGGATGGCCCGGACGTCGTCGTCGAGCGTGCCCGTGGCGAGCACGACGCCGATGACCGCGTTGGCCTCGTTGACGTCGGCGTAGGCGGCCAGCCGGGGGTCGGTCTTGCGGGTGCGGCTGAAGTCCCCGAGCCCGGTGGTGCCGTCGTCGCCGGTCCGGGTGTAGATGCGGGTGAGGTTGACCATGGCTCGAGCCTGCCAGATGTCTTGACCGACTCTTTACCGGTGGCATGCCCCGGGCGGGGAGAGGGTCACGTTCAATGGTCGCCAGAGGGAAAGGGGTGCATCGTGGCCCACCGCCGAGACCAGATCGTCGCGCTCGACGAGCACCGTGACGCGTCCGGGCACCACGTCTCGCTGCGCGGTCGACTCGACGTCCGCTCCGTCCCCGACCTGCGGATCGTCCTGCACCGGGTCGTCGACGACGGCACGGACGACCTGCTGCTCGACCTGGCCGAGTGCGAGATCGGGGACGCCACCGGCTTCGGCGTCCTCGTCGAGTGCCTGCGCCGGGCTCGCCGGGGCTCGCGCACCTTCTGCATCGTCGACGCCGACGACCGCACCCACCGCCTGCTCCGCCGGGCCCGCATGAGCCACGTCGTCGGCCATGTCGACCCCGCCGACGCGGTGGTCGTCCCCGCTGCCGGCTGACCCGTCTGCCACGCTGTCGGGGTGACGACACCTCCGGCGCCGGCCACGAGGCTCCTCGGGCTCGACGCCGCCCGGGGCCTCGCGGTCGTCGCGATGGTCGTCGCGCACGCCCTGCCCTTCGTCAGCGCCCGGCTCTCGGAGGCCGCGACGTTCCTGCTCCTCCAGGTCAACGACCTGGCCTCGCCGCTCTTCGCGCTCGTCATGGGCGCCGCGGCGGGCCTCGTCTTCCCCGGTCCGTCGGTCGGACGTGGTCTCGCCCGTGCGGGCGTGCGCGGGGTGGCTCTCATCGCCCTCGGTGTTGGGCTGGAGCAGCTCGACCACTGGGTCGCCGTCATCCTCCACATCCTCGGAATGCTCGTCATCGTCGGGACGCCGCTGCTCCTGCTCGGCTCGCGCTGGCTCCTCGGGTTCGCGGTCGTCCTGCTCCTCGTCGCCCCCTCGGTCATCGCGGCGGTGACGAGAGCGGCCGGTGGAGAGGCGGGAGGCACGTCGCCCACCACCTCATGGGCCGGCAACCCGGTGCTCGAGTGGCTCGTCCTCAACACCCACTACCGGGTGCTCTCGCTGCTCCCGCTCTTCCTCGTCGGCGCGGTCCTCGCCCGGCGAGGGCTGCGCGACGAGCGGACCTCGTGGTGGTGCCTCATGGGCGGTCTCGCCCTCGTCTGGGCGAGCTTCGCGGCCGAGCTGCTCGGCCACCCCGTCGTCTTCTCCGGCGACCACACGGACCAGCTGCAGGAGAACGGTCTCGCGCTCGCGGCATACGGGCTCGTCATGGCGGTGTGGATCGGGGGCGAGGCGAGAGGAGTGCAGCACGTCGTGCTCGGTCCGCTGGCCGCGGTCGGCACGGTCGCCCTCTCGCTCTACGTGGCGCACGTGGCGCTGCTCGTGCCCGTCATCCCGGCGTTCCCCGACGGCGGCTGGCTGCCGTTCACGCTCTTCGTCGGGGTGAGCGTGCTCGCCGCCTGGGCCTGGGCCAGGTTGGTCGGACGAGGTCCGGTCGAGGCGGTCCTCGACGCCGTCTCGCCCTCCCGGCGGCCACCGGTGACGGTCGACGCGGCGTGAGGACTCTCACCGCCTGAGACCCTGTCTCGCCTGCTGGCCCGCCGGTAGCGTCGCCGCCATGGCCGACGACCGACCCGACGCCCCCGACGCTGCCGCCCCCGCTCGTCCCGAGCGCGACCGCCCCTGGGTCATGCGCACGTATGCCGGCCACTCCAGCGCCGCTGCGTCGAACGCGCTCTACCGGCGCAACCTGGAGAAGGGCCAGACCGGGCTGTCCGTCGCGTTCGACCTGCCCACGCAGACCGGCTACGACCCCGACCACGTGCTCGCGCGCGGCGAGGTCGGCAAGGTCGGCGTGCCGATCTCGCACATCGGCGACATGAAGGCGCTCTTCGACCAGATCCCGCTGGGGCAGATGAACACGTCGATGACGATCAACGCGACGGCGATGTGGCTGCTCGCGATGTACCAGGTCGCGGCGGAGGAGCAGGCCGAGGCAGCCGGCGAGGACCCGGCCAGCGTCGTCAGGGCGCTCGCGGGGACGACCCAGAACGACATCATCAAGGAGTACCTCTCGCGCGGGACCTACGTCTTCGCGCCGGCGCCGTCGCTGCGGCTCATCACCGACATGGTGAGCTACACCGTCGCCGAGATCCCCAAGTGGAACCCGATCAACATCTGCAGCTACCACCTGCAGGAGGCCGGCGCGACACCCGTGCAGGAGATCGCCTACGCGATGTCGACGGCGATCGCCGTCCTCGACGCGGTCCGCGACGCCGGGCAGGTGCCGCCGGAGCGGTTCGGCGAGGTCGTCGCCCGCATCTCCTTCTTCGTCAACGCCGGCGTCCGCTTCGTCGAGGAGATGTGCAAGATGCGCGCCTTCGTCGAGCTCTGGGACGAGCTGACCCGGGAGAGGTACGGCGTCACCGACGCCAAGCAGCGCCGCTTCCGCTACGGCGTGCAGGTGAACTCGCTCGGCCTCACCGAGGCCCAGCCCGAGAACAACGTCCAGCGGATCGTCCTCGAGATGCTCGCGGTCACGCTGTCGAAGGACGCGCGTGCCCGCGCCGTCCAGCTGCCGGCGTGGAACGAGGCGCTCGGGCTGCCGCGCCCCTGGGACCAGCAGTGGTCGCTGCGGATGCAGCAGGTCCTCGCCTTCGAGTCCGACCTGCTCGAGTACGACGACCTCTTCGCCGGGTCGACGGTCGTCGAGGCCAAGGTCGCCGAGCTCGTCGCCGGCGCCAAGGCCGAGATCGCCCGGGTGCAGGAGATGGGCGGGGCCGTCGCGGCCGTCGAGAGCGGCTACATGAAGTCGGCCCTCGTCGCCTCGCACGCGCTGCGGCGCCAGCGGATCGAGGCCGGCGAGGACGTCATCGTCGGCGTCAACAGGTTCGAGTCGACCGAGCCCAACCCGCTCACCGCCGACCTCGACACCGCCATCCAGACGGTCGACGCCGGGGTCGAGCAGGCCGCGGCGACCGCGGTGCGCCAGTGGCGCGAGCAGCGCGACGCCGACCCGGCCCGGCGCGACCGCGCGGCCGCGGCGCTGGCCCGCCTGCGCGAGGTGGCGGCGACCGACGAGAACCTCATGGAGGCCTCGCTCGAGTGCGCCCGCGCCGAGGTGACGACGGGGGAGTGGGCCCAGGCGCTGCGTGACGTCTTCGGTGAGTTCCGGGCCCCCACGGGCGTCACCGGCTCGGTCGGTCTCACCGGCGGTGCGGCCGGGACCGAGCTCACCGCGGTCCGACAGCGTGTGGCCGACCTCCGTGACGAGCTGGGCGAGACCCTGAGGATCCTCGTCGGCAAGCCCGGGCTCGACGGCCACTCCAACGGCGCAGAGCAGATCGCCGTCCGGGCGCGCGACGCCGGCTTCGAGGTGATCTACCAGGGCATCCGGCTCACGCCGGAGCAGATCGTCGCGGCCGCGGTGTCCGAGGACGTCCACCTCGTCGGCATCTCGATCCTCTCCGGCTCGCACATGGAGCTCGTGCCCGAGGTGCTCGAGCGGCTGCGCGACGCCGGGGCCGGCGACATCCCGGTCGTCGTCGGCGGGATCATCCCCGAGTCCGACGCGGCCCGGCTCAAGGCGCTCGGGGTGGCCGAGGTCTTCACCCCGAAGGACTTCGGGCTCAACGACATCATGGGCAGGTTCGTCGACGTCATCCGCGAGTCACGGCACACGGAGGGCGCGGAACCCACCCCCGTCTGACGACTGATTGCCAGTTCCAGCGGTTCGTCCGGAGCCAGCCCGGCCGCGGGGCGCTGGAACTGGCAACAGGTTGCGCGTGCGTCAGAAGTGCGTCGCGCAGCGAGGCGTCGGCCCGCCGTCGGCCATCGCGGCGAACCGCTCCAGCGAGTCGGTGGAGCCGGTGAGGCGACCTGCGTCGACGAGGCTCGGCACCCTGACCCCACCGAGGTAGAGCGCGCCGAGCGTCTCGACGTCGAGCTCGACGTCGGGCTCGACGTCGGCCTCGGACTCGCCGGCCGGAGTGACGTGGACACGCCCGTCGGCAGTGCCGAGGGTGAAGTGCCCGTCGGCGTGGCCGAGCGGGTCGTGAACCCGCAGCGTGAGGACGTCGTCGGCGAACCACGGCCGTGCGGCCAGCGCGGCCGGCACATCGAGAACGCGCACCCAGACGTGGTCGGGCCGCTGGCGGACCCGCACGACGCGATGGTCGACGAGCGCGAGCGGGAGCGGGTCGAGGTTCGGGGTCGTGGCGACCGCGACGTCGGCCAGGTCGATGTCGGCGACGAACTGCCAGAGCGCCAGCCGCGCCTGCGGCGTGACGCCGATGAGGTCGCGCACGCGCACCTCGTAGGCGTCGTCGACCTCCTTGACCGCCCAGACGACGAAGCCGTCCGGCCGCCCGTCGGCGTCGAGCCGGACCGCGACCCGCTGGGCGCGGTCCTCGCCCTGCTCCTCCCAGTCGTAGCCGCGCAGCCAGGTCTCGTAGTAGCCGGGCCGCTCGAGGCTGCCGCGCGTCGCCTCGTGGAACCGCTCGTATGCCGTCCGCATCGACTCCCAGCCCGGGCCCGGCTCGACGAGGACGACGCGACCGTCGTCGTCCACCGGGCGACGCATCCGGAACTTCGCGGAGGTGTCGATGCGCACCGACTGCTCGGTCGTGGCCACCCCGAAGCCGAAGCGTTGGTAGATCGATCCCTCCGACGCCGTGAGCACGGCGACGGCGAGGCCCTCGCGGGCCGCCTCGTCGAGGTGCTCGGTCATGAGCCGACGCATGAGGCCCCGCCGACGGTGCGTGGGCGACACCGTGACGTCGGTGATCATCCGCACGAGCAGCATCGAGGCGCCGGTATTGAGGTGCTTGTCGAAGTAGCCGAAGGTCGCGACCGGGATGGCTCCGGCGAGCGGGAGGTCCGGCTGCTCCCACACGCCCCGCAGGACCGCCTCCTCGCCGCGCTGGACCGTGAGCCACTTCTCGAGGTGCTCGTCGCTGGGGGTCTGCTCGTGGAACGAGCGGTGGACCGCCTCCACCCACCCGCGCACGCGGGCGCGCGTGTCCTCGGACTCGTCGTGCAGGTCGAGCGTGACGACGTCGAGGTGGCCGGTGCCGGTGTGGAAGCTCACGCCGCCAGCCAACCAGCGACGCGGCTGCGCTGTCGACCGACTTTGGCGCGCGGACGGCATACGGGTGCGGGGTCGGGGCGACGTGGGATGGTGGGCGGGTGAGCGACCTGCACTGCCCGGCGACCCTGCTCGTGGCCCGGCACGGCGACGCGGGCTACCCCCACCCCGCCGTGCTCTCGGACGACGGCGGCTGGCTCACCGACAGCGGCCGTGCCCAGGTCCTCGAGCTCGCCGGCTCGCTGCGCTCGCGCAACGTCGCCGCCGTCTACACGAGCCGGCTGCAGCGGGCGGTCGAGTCCGGTGTGGTGGCCGCCGAGGCGCTGGGCGTCGCCTCGCGGGTCGTCGACGGGCTCGAGGAGCTCTCGGTCGGGGCGCTCGCGGGTCGCGAGCACGACGACCCCGAGCTGCTCGGTGTCTTCGAGGCGTGGAGGGCCGGTCACCTCGGGACGGTGGTCCCCGGCGGCGAGAGCGGCCGGGCCGTCCTCGACCGCTACCGCGCCGCCGTCGAGGAGATCGCCGACCTCCACCGCGGCGAGACGGTCCTCGTCTTCACCCACGGCGGGGTGATGTCGTTCGCGGTCCCGCGGATGGGCCGCAACGTGCGCAGCGACCTCGCCGAGCAGCTCTACCTGCCCAACTGCGCCGTCGCCGAGGTCCTCGTCGACGCCGATGACGTCACCGTCGTCTCGTGGCCGGGCAGCACCGACCGCTCGGTCGTCTAGGTCGTCTAGGTCGCTCGACTAGAAGAGCCGGTGCTCGCTGTTGTCGATGCCCTTGAGGTCGTCGTAGTCGAGGACGACGCAGCGGATGCCGCGGTCCTCGGCGAGCGTGCGCGCCTGCGGCTTGATCTGCTGCGCGGCGAAGATGCCGGTCACCGGGGCAAGGTGGGGGTCGCGGTTCATGAGCTCGAGGTAGCGGGTGAGCTGCTCGACGCCGTCGATCTCGCCGCGCCGCTTGATCTCGACCGCGACGGTCCCGCCGGACGCGTCCTTGCAGAGGATGTCGACCGGGCCGATGGGCGTCATGTACTCGCGTCGGGTGAGCGTCCAGCCGTCGCCGAGGGTGGTGATGTGCTCGGCGAGCAGCTTCTGGAGGTGCGCCTCGACGCCGTCCTTGACGAGGCCCGGGTCGACCCCGAGGTCGTGGCTGGTGTCGCTGTGGACGTCGTGGAGGCGGACTCGCAGCCGGTCCTCGGACTTGGCGTGCTGGACGACCCAGACGGCCGTGACGCCGTCGGCGACCTCGGACTCGTCGGGCTCGACCTCGGCCATCGCGCAGGGTGGTGACATCCAGTTGAGCGGCTTGTAGGAGCCGCCGTCGGAGTGGATGAGCACCGAGCCGTCGGCCTTGACCATGAGCAGCCGGGTCGCGAGCGGGAGGTGGGCGGTCAGCCGCCCGTCGTAGTCGACACTGCACGTCGCAATCACCACTCGCACCGGGTCACCCTAACGGTCCGCCACTACCCACGGTGAGGACTCTCACCTTAGGAGGCGGTCCACACGGCATACGGGGTCTGGGAGGATTCCGACCATGTCACGCGAGTTCACCAGGGTAGGCGTCATCGGACTGGGCACCATGGGTGCCGGCATCGTGGAGGTGTTCGCGCGCAACGGGATCGACGTCGTCGCCGTCGACGCCGACGACGAGGCCGTCGAGCGTGGGCGCTCCTTCCTCGCGAAGTCGACCGGCCGGGCACTCGACCGCGGCAAAATCGACCAGGCCGCCCACGACGCCCTCCACGGACACGTGACCTATGCCACCGGGTTCGACGCGCTCGCCGACTGCCAGCTCGTCGTCGAGGCCGTCCCCGAGCACCTCGAGCTCAAGAAGGAGATCTTCGCCGCGCTCGACACGATCGTCTCCCCGGACGCGATCCTCGCGACGAACACGTCCTCGCTCCCGGTCACCGAGATCGCCGCCTCGACCGGCAACCCCAAGCGCGTCGTCGGCATGCACTTCTTCAACCCGGCCCCGGTCCTCCAGTTCGTCGAGGTCATCCGCACGGTTATCACCGCCGACGACGTCTTCGAGGACGTCAAGGCGCTCGCCGAGCGGCTCGACAAGAAGCCCGTCGTCGTGGGCGACAAGGCCGGCTTCATCGCCAACGCGCTGCTCTTCGGCTACCTCAACCACGCGGTCTCGATGTTCGAGAGCCGCTACGCCACGCGTGAGGACATCGACGCCGCGATGAAGCTCGGCTGCGGCTACCCGATGGGCCCGCTCGCCCTGCTCGACCTCATCGGTCTCGACACGGCATACGAGATCCTCGACACGATGTACAAGCAGGGACGCGACCGCCTCCACGCACCGAGCCCGATCATCAAGCAGATGGTCTCCGCGGGGCTCAAGGGTCGCAAGACCGGGCGCGGCTTCTACACCTACGCCGCCGCGGGCTCGCCCGAGGTCGTCGCCGACGCCCACACCCCCGCCGAGGGCCGCGCCGAGGGGGTGACGCTGCGCGAGGTCACCTCGGTCGGCGTCGTCGGCTCCGGCACGATGGCAACGGGGATCATCGAGGTCTTCGCCAAGGCGGGCAAGCAGGTCACCTACGTCGCACGCACCGAGGAGCGGCTCGACGGCGTCCGCTCGGCGATCGAGCGTTCTCAGGCGCGCGCCGTCGAGAAGGGCCGGGCGACGCAGGAGGAGGCCGACGCGCTCCTCGCGCGGCTCCACCCCACGACGTCACGGGCAGACCTCGCCGAGGTCGACCTCGTCGTCGAGGCGATCGCCGAGGACCTCGACCTCAAGCAGGAGCTCTTCCGCGACCTCGACAAGGTCTGCAAGCCCGGTGCCATCCTCGCGACGACGACGTCGTCGCTGCCCATCATCGACTGCGCCAAGGTGACCTCGCGCCCCGAGGACGTCATCGGCATGCACTTCTTCAACCCGGCCCAGGTCATGAAGCTCGTCGAGGTCGTCCACACGGTCTCGACCGGCGAGGACGTCGTCGCGACGGTGCAGGAGCTGTGCCGCGAGATCGGCAAGCACCCCGTGACATGCGGTGACCGCTCCGGCTTCATCGTCAACGCGCTGCTCTTCCCCTACCTCAACGACGCCATCAAGATGCTGTCGGCCAACTACGCGAGCGCCGACGACATCGACACGGCGATGAAGACCGGCTGCGGCCTGCCGATGGGTCCCTTCGAGCTGCTCGACGTCGTCGGGCTCGACGTCTCGCTCGCCATCGAGCGCGAGCTCTACACCGAGTTCCGCGAGCCCGGCTACGCGCCGGCGCCGCTGCTCGAGCACCTCGTCACGGCGGGCTACCTGGGCCGCAAGACCGGGCGCGGCTTCCGCACCTACGCCTGACGCCGCACAGCGCGACCGGACGCCTCACCCCTCGTCGGGTGGGGCGTCCTCGCGTCGGTGCCCGGCCGAGAGCTCGTGGAGTGCGTCGAGGTCGATGGTGTCGCGTGGGGCGACCGCCACCCGGCACGGGGTGAGGGCCGTCAGGGTCGCGGTGCGGCGGCCCGTCTCGAGGACGGCCCGCTCACCGAGGACGGCGCCCGGCCCGATCTCGGCGAGGGTCTCGCCGTCGACGTCCACGGCGAGCATGCCGTCGAGGAGGAGGAAGAGCTCGTCGGCCGGCTCGCCCTGCGTCGTGAGCCGCTCGCCCTGCGCGAGCCGGCGCGTCCGCGGCGTGGTGCCCGAACGCATGATCCGCACCGACAGCTGGCGCTCGAGGGCGCTCTCGACCTCGCTGACGAACGCAGGGGAGTCCGTGTCGCCCCATGGCGTATGCCGTCCGAAGGCCTCCGTGCTCCACCGCGCGTAGTCGATCGTCGCCGACTTCGAGGTGAGCCGGCCCTCGCCGTCGTAGACCCAGTGCCGGGGGAAGGGACTCGCGCCGACGAGCTCGAGCTCCTGCCGGCCGTCGACGTGGAGGGTGAGGGCCAGCGTCGTCCATGCGGTGGGTGCGAGGTACTGGACGTAGGGCGGGTGGCTCACCCGGCGCGGCGCCGGCACGCCCGTGCGCCCGCCGGCCGTCTGCTCGAAGCGCACCGCCGTGTCGCCGACCGGCTCCGCACGCCGTCGGTCGGGCAGCGCCATCGCGGTGAAGGTGAGGTCCCGGGGTCCGAGGCGCACCGTCGTCGAGCCGATCGCCCCGGAGCCGTCGTGGCCGTGGGCGACGACGCGCCCGTCCTCGACCTCGATCCACGCCTTCAGCCGGTTGCAGAAGCGGGCCCGGTCGGCCGCCAGCAGCGTGTCGACGTCGTCGAGGTGGTCCGGCGGCGGGGCGTCGTAGTGCGCGAACCCGACCTCGAACGGCACGCGGTAGACCGACCCCGTCACGGACTCGCTCGGAATCCACGACACCGATGTCACGGCTCCCTCGAGTCGCATCCGGCCTCCATGTCCCACGGACCTCGCCTGTCCGTCCACGATACAAAGACGTCGCCGGGGTGTCCGGAGGTCGGGGAAATCGGGCAGACAGCGCCCTGACCAGCGGACATACTGAGCCATGCCTTCCCTGCCGGGCGGGACCCTCACCCTGCTCTTCAGCGACATCGAGGGGTCGACCTCGATGCTCCAGCGCCTCGGCGCGCGCTGGGGCGAGGCCCTCACGGCGCACCGCGAGATCCTCCGGGCGACCTTCGCGGAGCACGACGGACGCGAGATGGGCACCGAGGGCGACAGCTTCTTCGTCGTCTTCACGTCGGCGCAGCACGCGGTGCTCGCGGCCGTCGAGGGTCAGCGCCGGCTGCTCGAGCACGACTGGCCCGACGACTCGCGCCTGCGGGTCCGGATGGGGCTGCACACCGGCGAGCCCGAGCGCCACGGTGAGGGCTACATCGGCCTCGACGTCCACCAGGCCGCGCGGATCGCCGCCACCGCGCACGGCGGCCAGGTCGTCCTTTCGGCGGCCACGCAGGCGCTGGCCGCGAGCGTCGGCGACGACATCGGCGCGAGGGACCTCGGCCTGCACCGGCTCAAGGACCTGCCCGAGCCGGTGCACCTCTACGAGCTGACGGCCCCCGGGCTGCTCGGTGACCATCCCCCGCTCCGGAGCCTGGGCACCCAGGCCAACCTGCCGGCATACGCGAGCGAGATCATCGGGCGCGAGCGCGAGGTGGACGACGTCACGGGACTGCTCGAGGACACGCGGGCCCGGCTCGTCACGCTCACCGGCACGGGTGGCACGGGCAAGACCCGCCTGGCCGTGGCGGTCGCGCGGGACCTGCAGGACCGGTTCCCGCACGAGATCATCTTCGTGCCGCTGCACACCGCCGACCGGGCCGCGCTCATGTGGTCGGGCATCTCCGAGGCGGTCGGCGCGCCCGTCGACGCCGAGGTGCTGCCGCACGACCGGGTGAGGCGCTTCCTCGCGGACCGGACGGCCCTGCTCGTCCTCGACAACCTCGAGCAGATCCCCGAGGCCGCCGACGTCGTCGCCGACCTCCTCGCCGCCGCCCCCGGCGTCGCGGTGCTCGCCACGTCGCGGCGGCCGCTGCACCTCGTCGACGAGCACGTCTACCCGGTCGCCGTGCTCGCCGTGCCGGCGGTGACCCCGCAGGACGTCGAGGCCGCCCGGGCCGGGGCCGTGGAGCTCTTCGAGCAGCGGGCCCGGATGGTGCGGCCGAGCTTCCGGCTCACCCCCGACAACCTCGACGCGGTCGTCACCCTCTGCCGGCGGCTCGACGGGCTGCCGCTCGCCATCGAGCTCGCCGCGGCCCGGTCGCAGCTGCTCAGCCCGCGGGCCCTGCTCGCCCGCATCGACGACCACCTCGGCGACCGGCTCACGACCGGCCACCGGGCCTCGCGGCAGCAGACGCTGGCCGCGACGATCGCATGGAGCTGGGACCTCCTCGACGACGACAGCCAGCGGGCCCTGCGGCGGCTCGGCGTCTTCGCCGGGCGGGTCGGGCTCGACGCCGTTCAGGCGGTCGCCGCGGACGAGGGGGAGGACCCGCTCGACCTCGTCGCACACCTCGTCGACGTCAGCCTCGTCGAGATCGTCGAGGGCTCCGACGGCGAGCCGATGGTGCTGCTCCTCGAGACCATCCGGCGCTTCGCCCGCGACCGGCTCGGTGCCGCGGGCGAGCGCGACGACATCCGGCTCCGGCACGCTCGCTGGTGCGTGCACGTCGCCACGGGGATCAGCGCCCTCCTCACCGGACCCCATCAGATGACGGCCCTCGACCGGATGGAGGCGGTCGAGGAGGACATCCGGTCGGCGCTCGACTGGTGCCTGGCGCCCGGCCGGGTCACGACACCGGAGCGGCGCGAGTGCGGGCTGGCCCTGCTCGAGCCGATGGACGCCTACTGGTACCGCTTCGGCTACATCGCCGAGGGACGCGCGTGGCACGACCGCGCCCTCGGCGTCCTCGAGAGCGACGACGACGCCGATCCCGGGCGGCTCGTCGACGCGCTCCACGGCAAGGGGATCCTCGCGGTGCAGCAGAACGACCTGGCCACGGGCTCGCAGGCCCTCGAACGGGCGCTGGAGCTGGCGCACCGCATCGGCGACCCCTTCCGCGAGTCGAGGGAGTCCAACAGCCTCGGAGTGGCCCGGCGGGAGGCCGGGGACACCGAGGCCGCGCGCGAGCTCATCCTGCGCAGCACCGCCCTCGCCCGCGACATCGGCGACACCCACCGTGAGGCCATCGCCCTGAGCAACGTCGTCCAGATCCACCTCGACGCGGGCGAGTACGGCGACGCCGTCGTCGCCGCCCGCCGGGCGGTCGAGGCCGACCGCGCGCTCGGCGACCCGTGGGGGGTGGCGATCAACCAGTGCAACCTCATCCCGGCCCTGCTCAACGCCGAGGGCGCCGAGGCCGCCCTGGAGCAGTTCGTGGCGGTCGCGGACGAGGCGGTCGCCCTCGGTGACGTCGAGCTGTCGCTGGACCTCCTCGACTCCGGCGCGTCGGTGTGGGCCGCGCTGGGCGAGGGGGCGCTCGCGGCCACCCTCCTCGGTGCGTCGGACCGGCAGCGCGAGGTCGCCGGCATCCCACGCGCCGACCCCGACCAGCGTCACCTCGACCGCTTCGTCACGTCCGCCCGCGAGTCCCTCGGACCGGCCGAGTGGGACCGGGCACGCGACCGGGGGGCCACGCTCGCCATCGAGGACGCGGTGGCCGAGGGACTGGCCCACTCGGGGGGTTTCCGCCCGTTCGCCGGACGTCCGGGCGCTCCGGAAATAACGTTCGCCTCCCGACCAGTCGATGGGAGTTCCTCATGACGAACGACGATGCGATGCTCGCCCAGTGGTGGAACGCGCTGAGCGCCGAGGAGCAGCAGGAGGCGTTCGAGGCCGAGCGCACCGGGCAGCTCACGCCGAACCTGCAGGGCTCGCTCATGGGCGCCGGCATGTTCGGCCTCACGGGCGAGACCAAGGAGAAGCCCGAGAAGGTGCCGCGCGCGCTGCACGACTTCCTCAAGATGCGCCACTGAGCGCGCGCCCCGAGACCGGCGCAGCCGCGCTGGGTAGCCTCCGCGTGTGAGTGCAGCGCAGCAGCTCCCGGACCGGGCTCGTGTCGTCGTCGTCGGTGGCGGCGTCATCGGCACCTCGATCGCCTACCACCTGGCGCACGAGGGGGTGACCGACGTCGTCCTCGTCGAGCGCGACCGCCTCACGAGCGGCACGACGTGGCACGCCGCCGGGCTCATGACGTGCTTCGGCACGACGAGCGAGACGCTGACGAACATCCGGCTCCACTCCCGCGACCTCTTCGCGCGGCTCGAGGCAGAGACGGGGCTCTCGACCGGCTTCCGCCCCGTCGGGGTCATCGAGGCGGTGGGTGACACCGACCGGCTCGAGGAGTACCGGAGGGTCGCGACCTTCCAGCGGCGGCTCGGGCTCGAGGTCGACGAGATCGGGCCGCGCGAGATGGCCGAGCTCTTCCCGCACGCCGACATGGACGGGCTCGTCGCGGGCTTCCACGTGCCCGGCGACGGGCGGGTCAACCCGGTCGACCTCACGATGTCGCTGGCGCGCGGGGCGCGCACCCTCGGCGTCCGCATCGTCGAGGGCGTGAGCGTCGGCGATGTCGTCACGCGCCAGGACGGGGCGCTGCCGCGCGTCACGGGCGTGCGCACGAGCGCGGGCGACATCGAGTGCGAGACGGTCGTCAACTGCACCGGGATGTGGGCCCGCCAGCTGGGCGAGCGGCACGGTGTCGTCATCCCCAACCAGGCCGCCGAGCACTACTACCTCATCACCGACACGATCCCCGGCCTCGACCCCGACGGACCGATCTTCGAGGACCCCGCCCGCCACGGCTACTACCGCGAGGAGGGAGGCGGCATGATGGTCGGCCTCTTCGAGCCGGAGGCGGCGGCCTGGAACCTCGACGGCATCCCCGAGGACTTCTCCTTCGGCACGCTGCCGCCGGACTGGGAGCGGGTGGCCGGCCCGCTCGAGACCGCCATGTCGCGCGTGCCCGTCACGCTCGACGCCGGCGTGCGGACCTTCTTCTGCGGCCCGGAGTCCTTCACCCCCGACCGCCTGCCTGCCGTCGGAGAGGCACCCGGGCTGCAGGGCTACTTCGTCGCCGCCGGCCTCAACTCGGTGGGCATCCTCAGCAGCGGTGGCCTCGGACGCGTTGTCGCACAGTGGATCCCGAGCGGGCGTCCCGACGTCGACGTCACCGCCATCGACGTCGCGCGCTTCCGGCCACACCAGCTCCACCGCGACTACCGCCGCGACCGGGTCATGGAGGTGCTCGGCAGGACGTATGCCGCCCACACGCCCGGAGTGGAGCTCCTCACCGGACGCGGCACCTTCGTCTCGCCGGTCCACGACGAGATGGTCGCCGCCGGAGCGAGGCTCAAGGACGTCTCGGGCTGGGAGAGCGCCGACTGGTATGCCGGCGACGGCCGCACGCCGCACCTCACGCCCTCGTGGGGTCGCCAGCCGTGGTTCGAGCACTGGGAGGCCGAGCACCGCGCCGTCCGAGAGGCGGTCGGGCTCATCGACATGTCGTTCATGGCGACCTTCGCCGTGACCGGCCGGGACGCGGGCGCGGTGCTCGAGCGGGTGAGCGCCGGTCACGTCGACGGCGAGGTCGACCGGATCACCTACACGCAGTGGCTCGGACCGGACGGCCGGATCGAGGCCGACCTCACCGTGACGAAGCGAGGGGAGGGCGACTTCCTCGTCGTCGCCTCCGACACGGCGCACGGGCACACCCTCGCGTGGCTGCACCGGCAGGTGGGCGACGCCGACGTGAACATCGAGGACGTCACCGAGGTCACCGGGCAGCTCAACGTCCAGGGCCCTCGGTCGCGCGAGCTCCTCGCCGCGCTCACCGACGCCGACCTGTCGACCGAGGCGTTCCCCTTCCGGACCGCTCGCACGATCACCGTGGCCGGGGTCGAGGTGCTCTGCGTCCGCATCACCTACGTCGGTGAGCTCGGCTACGAGCTGTACCTCCCGCGCGAGCACGCGGCCACGGTCTGGAGGGCACTGCGCGAGGAGGGCACGGCATACGGGCTCCTGCCTGTCGGGCTGCGCGCACTCGGCTCGCTCCGCCTCGAGAAGGCCTACCGCGACTACGGCCACGACATCGACAACACCGACACCGTGGGGATGGCCGGACTCGGCTTCGCCGTCGACCTCGAGACCGACTTCGTCGGGCGTGGCGCCGTCGTCGCCGAGCGCGAGCAGCCGCGCCACGACAAGCTCGTCCAGGTCCTGCTCACGGATCCCGAGCCGCTGATGTTCGGCGCGGAAGTGGTGCTGCGCAACGGTGTTGCGGTCGGTGACGTGCGTTCGGCGTCCTACGGCTGGACCCTCGGCGGCGCGGTGGGGCTCGCGGCGGTCACCGGTGACGGGCCTGTGACCAAGGCGTGGCTCGACGAGGGCGCGTGGGAGGTCGACGTCGCCGGGACCCGGGTGCCGGCCACGGTGTCGCTCCGTCCCCTCTACGACCCGACGAGCGCGCGCGTGCGGGCCTGAACGCTCGCCTCGTGTGCCTGCTCGGAAGCGAGGACTGCCGCTCAGGCACGAGGCGATGGCGTCGAGGGCCCTGTGACCCGGATCTCAGTGAACGGTCCAGCAGTCGGGACCTATGTCCCTGATGCGGGTCCCCTCGCCCACGCGACAGTGGTGGTGCCGGCACAGGCACCCACCACACCGGGCAGCAGCCCAGAAGGAAGTACCGCCATGCGACGTCGCACCCTGGATGCAATGCTCACGACGGGCGGCCTCATCGTCGCCATGGTCCTCCTCGTCGCAGGCGGACTGCTCTCGTGGGCCAACAACTTCGTCGACGACAACGTCCGGACCCAGCTCGCGGCGCAGAACATCTACTTCCCCGACAAGGGCAGCGAGCAGCTCGAGGACCCGGCCGTCAAGCCCTACCTCGAGAAGTACGCCGGCCAGCAGCTCCTCACCGGTGAGCAGGCCAAGGCCTACGCCGACCACTTCATCAAGGTCCACCTCGACGCCTCGACCGGTGGCAAGACCTACTCGGAGCTGAGCACCATCTCGCGCGCCAACCCGGACGACGAGAAGGCCGCCGGTCTCGTGCAGCTCGCCTTCCGCGGCGAGACCCTCCGCGGGCTCCTGCTCAACGCCTACGCCTTCGGGACCATGGGCAAGATCGCGATGTACGCCGCCTGGGCCAGCTTCGCCGGCGCCGCCGCGATGATCGTCCTCAGCCTCCTCGGCTTCCGCCACCTCCGCCGGGTCCCGGTCGAGGAGGAGATCGGCGCCACGGCCCGCCGGACCCCGGTGACCGCCACCGCCTGACGACGGCACGGACGACAGGGACGGTCCCGCAGCCCCGGCTGCAGGACCGTCCTCGTGCGCGTGGGCACCGGCGCGCGACACTGGAGCCATGCCCCGCGCCAACCGCCGTCGCCGCGACGACGTGCCCCTCGCCCTCGGCCGCCTCGGTCGCGGCACGACGACGACCGAGTCGTATGCCGGCCAGCGCTGGGCCGTCCGCCGGGTCACCGGGGAGTCGTCCGACCGCACCTACCTGTGCCCCGGGTGCGAGCAGGGCATCCCGCCCGGAGTCCCGCACGTCGTGGCCTGGCCCGAGGAGGGCGTCGGTGGCGTGGGGGACCGGCGCCACTGGCACTCGACGTGCTGGACGGCGCGCGAGCGTCGCAGGCCGCCCGGCGCGTATCGCTGAGCACCCCCTCCGTCCCGTCTAGGCTGCCGGACGTGGAGGCGACGTGAACCTGAGCTGGGGCAAGAACTCGGTCCGATCGTGGCGGGAGTACCGGCTGCGCCAGCGGGCCGCGCTGCGCGAGAGCAACCGGATCTCCCACGAGGACGAGCACCTCGAGCGCCGGTTGCTCGCCGACCTCCTCGGCAGCGACGACGGCGAGGAGCCGGACACGTCCGACGAGCCGTCCGCCCCGCCGGCGGCGGCTCCGGCCACCGCGTCGACGACCGGCACGACCCAGTTCGGCGAGATGGGCCGGCCGATGAACCGGCAGTCGCCGTTCTACCTCGGCTTCGTCGGCGCGCTCGGCGCACTCATCGCCATCGGTCTGTGGCACTCGCTCGGGCGGCTCGCGACGACGATCACGATCCTCGTCGTCGCGCTCTTCCTCACCCTCGCGCTCAACCCGATCGTCGAGTGGCTCGGGCGTCGCGGCCTGCGCCGCTCGCTCTCTGTCGCCATCGTCTTCGTCGGCGTCATCGTCGTCTTCGTGCTGCTCGGCCTGCTCGTCTTCCCGCCGGTCATCACCCAGGGCACCCAGCTCGTGCAGGAGGCGCCGAGCTACGTCGACCGCATCCTCAACGCCAGGTGGGTCCAGGAGCTCGACAAGAACTACGACGTCGTCGACAAGATCAGCGAGGAGTTCAACAAGCGCCTCACCGACGAGAACTTCATCGGCTCGGTGCTCGGCGGCGTCCTCGGCGCCGGTCGCGCCGTCGTCAACGGCGTCTTCCAGACCTTCACCATCCTCATCCTCACGCTCTACTTCCTCGCCTCGCTGCCGAAGATGAAGCGCGTCGCCTACTCGATGGTCCCCGCCAGCCGCCGCAACCGTGTTGCGCAGCTGAGCGAGGAGGTCATGCGGCGCACCGGCTCCTACGCCATCGGCCAGGTCGCCATCGCCACGGTGAACGCCGTGCTGAGCTACGTCATGATGAGCATCCTCGGCATCCCGTATGCCGCGGTGCTGGCCGTGCTCGTCGGCTTCCTCGGGCTCGTTCCCATGGTTGGTGCGACCCTCGGTGCCGTGCTCGTCTGCCTCGTCGCGTTCTTCGACGAGCCCCGGAGCGCGCTCATCGCCGGCATCTACTACCTCGTCTACCAGCAGGTCGAGAACTACGTCATCGCTCCGCGGATCATGCAGCGCACGGTGTCAGTGCCGGGTGCGGTGACGGTCGTCGCGGCTCTGGCCGGTGGGACGCTGCTCGGCGTGCTCGGCGCGCTGCTCGCGATTCCCGTGGCGGCGGCGTTCCTGCTGCTCGTCGACGAGGTGCTCGTTCCGCGGCAGCGGCACCAGTAGCGGGTGCTCGGCGGGGCGTGTCGCCTTCGCGCCGCGTCCGGTCGCCTCCGCGCCGCTCGCGACCTTCGTCGAGCGCTAGCGGCGCGCCGGCCCTGCTCCGCTCGGATCTCACGTTCTCCTCCCAGGCCGGCGCACCGACGCACTCTCCTGAAGGACGCAATACGGCGCTTCCGTGAACACGGAAGTGCCCGCTGGTCGTCGACCGGCGGGCACTTCGGGGTGGGGGGTCTGTCAGTGGTCGCGGAAGCGGTTGATCTCCTTCTCGAAGCGGGCGCGCTTCTCGGGGTCGGAGACGCCCAGGCCCTCCTCGGGGGAGAGGGTGAGGACGCCGACCTTGCCCTGGTGGGCGTTCTGGTGGACGTCGAGGGCGGCCTGGCCGACCTCCTCCATCGTGTAGGTCTTGGAGAGGGTCGGGTGGATGAGTCCGCGGTCGATGAGGGCGTTGGCCTCCCACGCCTCGCGGTAGTTGGCGAAGTGCGAGGAGAGGATGTTCTTGAGGTTCATCCAGAGGTAGCGGTTGTCGTACTCGTGCATGTAGCCGGAGGTGGAGGCACAGGTGACGATCGTGCCGCCCTTGCGCGCGACGTAGACCGAGGCGCCGAAGGTCTCGCGGCCCGGGTGCTCGAAGACGATGTCGACGTCGTGGCCGCCGGTGAGCTCGCGGATCTTCTTGCCCAGGCGCTGCCACTCCTTGGGGTCCTGGACGGTGTTGTCGTCGTTCCAGAACCGGTAGCCCTCGGCGTTGCGGTCGATGATGAGCTCGGCGCCCATGTCGCGGCAGATCTGGGCCTTCTCGGGCGAGGACACGACGCAGATCGGGGTCGCTCCCGCGGCGAGGGCCATCTGGGTCGCGTAGGAGCCGAGGCCACCGGAGGCGCCCCAGATGAGGACGCGGTCACCGAGCTTGAGGGCGGCACCGTTCTTGGAGATGAGCTGCCGGTATGCCGTGCTGTTGACGAGGCCGGGCGAGGCCGCCTCCTCCCACGACAGGTGGGTGGGCTTGGGCATGAGCTGGTTGGCCTTGACGATGGCGAGCTCGGCGAGACCGCCGAAGTTCGTCTCGAAGCCCCAGATGCGCTGCTGCGGGTCGAGCATCGTGTCGTTGTGGCCGTCGGCGTCCTCGAGCTCGACGCTGAGGCAGTGGGCGACGACCTCCTGGCCGGGCTTCCACTTGCCGACACCGGGACCGGTGCGGAGCACGACGCCGGCGAGGTCGGAGCCGACGACGTGGTAGGGCAGGTCGTGACGCTTGGCGTACTCGGACGTGCGGCCGTAGCGCTCGAGGAAGCCGAAGGTGGAGACCGGCTCGAAGATCGAGGTCCACACGGTGTTGTAGTTGATCGCGCTCGCCATGACGGCGACGAGGGCCTCACCGGGTGCGAGCTCGGGCACCGGGACGTCGTCGACGTGGAGCGACTTGCGCGGGTCCTTGTCGCGGGAGGCGAGCCCCTCGAACATGTCGACCTCGTCCTTGTGGACCGTCACGGCCCGGTAGGTCTGCGGGATGGAGAGGTTCGCGTAGGTCTCCTCGGTGCGGTCCCCGCTGAGGATGGCGTCGCGGATCTGGTCCATGGGTCGTCGTGCTCCTTGGTCGGCGGTGCGAAGGGCGGTCGTGGGCGCTGGAACTGGCGATCAGTCGGGGTGGGGCTCTGCGAACTGGCAGTCAGTGGGACGTGGGGTGCTGGAACTGGCAGTCAGTGGGGTGGGGCAGCGGGCTCGACGAGCTCGACGAGGATGCCGCCGGCGTCCTTGGGGTGGACGAAGTTGACGCGGCTGTCGGAGGTGCCGCGCTTCGGCTCGTCGTAGAGCAGGCGCAGGCCGCGCTTGCGCAGGGTCGCGCTCACGGCGTCGATGTCCTCGACGCGGTAGGCGACCTGCTGGACGCCGGGGCCGGAGCGGTCGAGGAACTTCGCGATCGTCGACGTGGGGGAGAGCGGGGCGAGCAGCTGCACGTGCGAGCCGGAGTCGCCGACGGCCATCATCGCCTCGCGGACGCCCTGCTCCTCGTTGACCTCCTCGTGGGCGAGGGTCATGCCGTAGGTGTCGCGGTAGAACGCGATGGCCTCGTCGAGGTCCCGCACCGCGACGCCGACGTGGTCGATCGCGGTGAAGAGCCCGGCGACCGCCGCGTGCCCGTGTGTCTCGCTCATGGAGGGGAGCCTAGGGAGGCGAGCGCACGGCATACAGGTGTTGCGGGTGTGGTGATGGACACCTACGGGACATCGGTCACAGCGGGGGTGGGGCCGCGAAGCGGCAGGAACTAGCATCGGAGACGAACTGGGCGACCAGCCCGACACCGACGTTGGAGGATCCGCAGTGAGCACCGCCTCGACCCCGAACACCGACCCCACTGTCATCGTCGCGGGAGCCCGCACCCCCATGGGACGGATGAGCGGCAGCCTCAAGGGCTTCAGCGGCTCGGACCTCGGCGGGTTCGCCATCAAGGGTGCGCTCGAGAAGTCGGGCGTCAGCCCCGAGGACGTCGACTACGTCATCATGGGCCAGGTCCTCACGGCCGGTGAGGGCCAGATCCCCGCCCGTCAGGCGGCCCACAAGGCCGGGATCCCGCTGACCGTCCCGGCCCTCACGGTCAACAAGGTGTGCCTCTCGGGCATCGACGCCATCGCGCTGGCCGACCAGCTCGTGCGCGCGGGCGAGTTCGAGGTCGTGGTCGCCGGCGGCCAGGAGTCGATGACCAACGCCCCGCACCTGCTGCCCAAGAGCCGTGACGGCTACAAGTACGGCGACGTGACCATGCAGGACTCGATGGCCTACGACGGCCTCTACGACATCCTCACGACCCAGGCCATGGGCTCGCTCACGGAGTCGCGCAACGTCGACGCGAGCGCCTTCACGCGCGAGGAGCAGGACGCCTTCGCCGCGCGCAGCCACCAGAACGCCGCGAAGGCCTGGAAGGACGGGCTCTTCGACGACGAGGTCGTCCCCGTGTCGATCCCGCAGCGCAAGGGGGACCCGGTGGAGTTCAAGGACGACGAGGGCGTGCGGCCCGACACCACGGTCGAGTCGCTGTCGCGGCTGCGTCCCGCCTTCGCCAAGGACGGCACGATCACCGCCGGCTCCGCCTCGCAGATCTCCGACGGTGCGTGCGCCGTTGTCGTCATGAAGAAGAGCAAGGCCGAGGAGCTCGGCCTCGAGTGGCTCGCCGAGATCGGCGCCCATGGCGTCGTCGCCGGCCCGGACTCGAGCCTGCAGAGCCAGCCCGCAAACGCGATCCGCAAGGCCTGCGAGCGCGCCGGCATCGAGCCCACCGACCTCGACCTCGTCGAGATCAACGAGGCGTTCGCCGCGGTCGGTCTCGCGTCGACCAAGGAGCTCGGGCTCGACCCCGAGAAGGTCAACCCCAACGGGGGTGCCATCGCGATGGGCCACCCGCTCGGCATGTCGGGCGCCCGCGTCGTGCTCACCCTCGCCCTCGAGCTCAAGCGTCGCGGTGGCGGCACCGGTGCGGCTGCGCTGTGTGGTGGCGGCGGCCAGGGTGACGCCCTCCTCCTCACCGTCCCGGCGAGCTGACCCACCGAGCCGGCTCGGCAGCCGGGGGCCGCGCCATCGCGACGCCTCGCACCGTCGACGTCCCCTCCCTCGTGTCCGACGCGAGGGAGGGGCGCTCGCGTGCGGTGGCCCGGCTCATCTCCCTCGTCGAGGACGGGCACCCCGTCCTGCCGGAGGTCATGGCCGCACTCGCGCCCCACTCGGGCCACGCCCACGTCGTCGGTCTCACCGGGTCGCCCGGCGTCGGCAAGTCGACGACGACCGCCGCGCTCATCGCGGCGCTTCGGGGCGAGGGCCGGCGCGTCGCCGTCCTCGCGGTCGACCCGTCGTCGCCGTTCTCCGGCGGTGCCCTGCTCGGTGACCGCATCAGGATGGAACAGCACTCGACCGACCCCGAGGTCTTCATCCGTTCGGTCGCCTCGCGTGGACACCTCGGCGGGCTCTCGTTCGCGACACCGCAGGCGCTGCGAGTCCTCGACGCCGCGGGCTTCGACGTCGTCCTGCTCGAGACCGTCGGCGTCGGCCAGTCCGAGGTCGAGGTCGCTGCACGCGCCGACACGACCGTCGTCATCGTCGCCCCCGGGATGGGCGACGGCATCCAGGCCGCCAAGGCCGGCATCCTCGAGATCGGCGACGTCTTCGTCGTCAACAAGGCCGACCGCGACGGTGCCGACGACACCGTCCGCGACCTCAAGCACATGATCCAGCTCGGCAACCGCGAGCGCACCGTCGACTGGCGGACCCCGGTGGTGAGGACCGTGGCGAGCCGGGCGGACGGCATACCGGAGCTCGTGGAAACGCTTGACACACACCGCCGCTGGCTCGACGAGTCCGGCACGCTCGCTGCGCGGCGCAGCGAGCGGGCTCGCTCCGAGGTCGAGGCCATCGCCCTCGCCGAGCTGCGCCGTCGGCTCGGGGGAGAGGGCGGCCTCGTCCCCGACGAGCTCGCCTCGGCCGTCGCCTCCGGAGCGACCGACGTGTATGCCGCCGCGGAGCAGGTCGTGGGACGGGTCACCGGGGAGCCCTCGCCCGCGTAGCGTGGCCCGGGTGACACCTCCCGGCACGCGACCGACCCCCGTCATCCTCGTCCTCGGAGCGGAGTACCGCCAGGCGATGGTCGACGTCCTCAGCCTGCGCTACTCGGCGGAGTACGAGATCGTCGCGCCGACCTCGATGGAGGAGGCCATCGAGGTCCTCACCGAGCTCAGGACGGGGAGCCGGCCGGTGGCGCTCGCCGCGTGCGAGTTCTTCGCCGGCGGCGAGAAGGCGACCCACCTGCTCGCGAAGTTCCAGAAGTTCATGCCGACCGCACGGCGGCTCGTCTACGTGCCGGTCGAGAGGTTCCGCGGGTCGGTCGCCCAGCTGCGCGAGAGCCTCGCCGAGGGGCGGCTCGACCTCTACCTCATGCTTCCGCAGGGAGCGCGCGACGAGGAGTTCCACACGGCGATCTCCGAGACCCTGTCGGACTGGGCGCAGTCGGTGAACTTCTCCGAGATCGACGGCACCCGGATCATCGCCGACGGACCATCGCCGGACCTCAGCCGGATCCGTGACTTCCTCGACCGGATGGGCCTGCCCAACACCGTCCACGCCCCGGACAGCCCGGCGGGCGTCGCGGCGCTCGCGGCCGCCGGGCCGGACGCCGTCATGCCGCTGCTCCAGGCCTCGAACAGCGACGAGATCATCTCCAACCCGTCGAACGCGGACCTGGGCGCGGTGCTCTACGGACGTCCCACCGACATCGGCGCGGACGCCGTCTGCGACCTCGTCGTCGTCGGCGCCGGTCCCGCGGGCCTCGCCGCCGCCGTCTATGCCGCGTCCGAGGGGCTCGACACCCTCGTCATCGACCAGGGGCCGATCGGCGGCCAGGCGGGCACGAGCTCGATGATCCGCAACTACCTCGGCTTCCCCCGCGGCATCTCGGGCATGCGGCTCGCGCAGCGGGCCCGGTCGCAGGCGGTGCGCTTCGGTGCCCGCTTCCTCGCCGGGCACCAGGTGACCGGCCTGCGGATCGGCGAGGGCCCGGACGGCTCGCACGTCGTCGAGCTCGGCGACGACACCGTGCGCGGGCGGACCGTGCTCATCGCGACCGGGGTGGAGTACAGGCGTCTCGGGATCGACACACTCGAGGAGCTCGTCGGGCGGGGCGTCAACTACGGCGCCGCCGCGAGCACGTCGCGCGAGGTGAAGCACAAGGACGTCTACGTCGTCGGCGGTGGCAACAGCGCCGGGCAGGCGGCCGTGCACCTGTCGCGGTTCGCGCGCAGCGTGACGATCCTCGTCCGGCGCGAGAGCCTGGTGGCGACGATGTCGAGCTACCTCATCCGCGAGATCGAGGGGAACCCGCGGATCACCGTCCGGCCCCGGACCGTCGTCACCGACGGGGGCGGGGAAGGGCGCCTCGAGTGGCTCACCGTCCATGACGTCGACGCCGGGACCGACGAGCGGGTCGAGGCGGCGGGTCTCTACCTCCTCATCGGCGCCGCGCCCATGTGCTCCTGGCTGCCCAATGACGTCGCCCGCGACGACCTCGGCTTCGTGCTCGCCGGCGCCGACACCCCGTGGCAGTCGTGGCAGGGCGGCCGTCCGCCGGAGCCCTTCGCGACGACCGTGCCCGGGATCTTCGTCGCCGGCGACATCCGCTGCGGCTCGATGAAGCGAGTCGCGTCGGCCAGCGGCGAGGGTGCCGGGGTCGTGCCGCTCGTGCACGCCCACCTGGCGCCGGACGCGGGCTGAGCCGGACGGCATACGGTGGGGTCATGCTCGTCGCCTTCTCCGTGTCCCCGTCCGTCTCCGACGACCAGGGCGGGGTGACCCGACCGGTCGCCGAAGCCGTCCGCATCGTCCGCGAGAGCGGCCTCCCGCACCGCACCGACGCGATGTTCACGACGATCGAGGGGGAGTGGGACGAGTGCATGGCCGTCGTCAAGGCCTGCGTCGACGCCCTCGCCGCGCACGGCCCGCGCGTCGGCCTCGTCCTCAAGGCCGACATCCGTCCCGGCCGCACCGGTGAGCTCGAGGGCAAGCTCGAGCGCCTCGAGGCGACGATCGCGGAGCAGTCGGAGCAGTCGGAGCAGTCGGAGCCCTCCGGGGCCTGACCTCCCGGCCCCCGCGCCAAGAAGTTTCGAAACCGTCACGGTCGACGGAACTCCCTCGTCGGCGCGCAGCCGCGCGGATAGCGTGACCGGGTTGGCGACGAGAGCCCGGGGACGACGCAGGAGGAGCACGAGGCATGTGGAAGGCGATCCGCTACCGCGGCGGCCAGTCCCTCGTCCTCGTCCTCATCTCCGCACTCGTCGCCACGTGCGCCGCCTTCGCACCGCTCTTCTCACGCTCGATCGACCAGGCACTGCTGCGCGCGACCCTCGGCCGCCTCGAGCCGGCCGACCTCAAGCTCGGCGTGCTCGCGAGCCGCACCTCCGACCCCGAGCTCGCGGCGGGCGCGGTCGAGGCCGAGATCCCGCGCACGCTCGACGAGTGGTACGAGCCGGGCATCGCCATGACCACGGCCAACACCGACGTCGTGCCGACCAAGGGCAAGAAGCCGTCACCCGTGCGCCTCGTGGCCCGCGACGAGGTCTGCGACCACCTCACCCTGAGCGCCGGAGCGTGCCCCGGCGGCGCCGACGACCTGCTCGTGTCGGACGCCGACGCGAAGGCGTGGGGCTGGCGGCTGGGCACGACCCTTGTCGTCCGCAACAGCGACGGGCAGCCGCAGCCCTTCGTCGTCTCGGGCGTCTACACGGCCAAGGCGGACCCGGACTACTGGCTGCGCACCGAGCTCCAGGGCAAGTCGGGCAAGCTCGTCGACTACGGCGACCTCGTCGACGCCGTGGACGACTTCGTCGTGGCGCCGGCCGGTCTCGAGCGGGGCTGGACCGATGCGCAGCTGTCGGTCGACTACCGGCTGAAGACGTCGACGATCACCCTCGACTCCCTCGCCGCGGCCGGACGGGCGGTTGACGCCGTGCGCCCACCGAGCCTCGCCACCGTCGACAGCCCGTTGCCGCGGATCGCCCAGCAGGTCGACGACGGCAAAGGCCTCGTTCGCCAGCTCGTGCCCCTCCTCATCGCGCAGCTCGTGGCCGTGGCGCTCGCGGTCCTCGTCCTCGTCGCCGGGGCCGCTGTGGCACAACGCCGTCCGGAGATCGCCGTCGCCCGCCTGCGCGGTCGCAGCCGCGATGCCAGCCGTCGCCTCGTCATCGCCGAGCTCGGGTTCACGGTCCTGCTCGGGCTGCCGCTCGGGGTGCTGCTCGCCGTGGGCCTGGGTGAGCTCGTGCGCCGGTTCGTCCTGCCACCCGGTGTGCCGTTCGAGCTGGGGTGGCAGGTGCCACTCGCTGCCGGTGTCGCCGGGCTCGCGTCGCTCGCGGTCGTGTATGCCGCCGCGCGGCCGGTCCTGCGCGAACCCATCGCCTCGCTCCTGCGCAGCGTCCCACCTGCGACGACCTCGCGGCACCTGCGCGTCGGCGACATCGTCCTCGTCGTCCTCGCCGCGGTCGGGGTGCTCGGCATCGCCACCGGGCAGGTCACCGGACCGATGGCGATCCTCACCCCGACGCTGCTCGCCCTCGCCGCCGGTGCCCTCCTCGGGGTCGGGGTCGTCGTCCTCGCCACCCGCCTCGGCCGCCGGGCCCTCGAGGGGGGACGCCTCGCGTCCGGTCTCGCCGGGGTCGCCATGGGCCGTCGCCCCACGACCCGTCACGTCCTGCTCGTCGTCACGGCGGTCTCGGCCCTCGTCGTCTTCGCCGCCAACGCCGTCTCCGTGGCCGACCGCAACCGGGAGAACCGCGCCAAGGTCATCGTCGGGGCTTTCGCGGCGCTGCGCACCGGCTCCAAGGACCCGACTGCCGTCGCCCGCATCGTCGACGCGCTGCCGGCCGGGCAGCGCGAGCACGCCATGCCGGTGGGCTTCGTCCAGCAGCGCGACCCCGACTCGACGACGACGATCGCCGCCCGCCCGGAGCAGCTGCGACGCATCGGCTGGGCTCCGCCGGCGCAGGTCCCACTCGACCTCGGTGCGCTCTCGCTGCCCGACCAGGACCCCGTCCTCCTCGACGGCAACCGGCTCACCGCCCGGATCGCCTACGACCTCTCGGCCACCGGCTTCGGCTTCGGCCCCGTGCCCGACGGCATCGACCCCAAGCGCTGGGTGCCCGGCCCCGTCGACCCTGAGCCGCTGCGCGTCGGGATCACGGTGACGACCCCTGCCGGTGACGTCCTCACCCGCGACGTCACCGCCCTGCCGTATGCCGGCCGCGGCACCAAGGCGGTCGACGCACCGATCCTGTGCCCGAACGGGTGCCGGCTCCAGTCGGTGTGGGTCCAGCTGGCGCAGGGCCAGGCCCTCGACGCCGTGCAGGGTTCGGTCGACCTCTCCGGGTTCGCCCTCGACGGCCGCTCGCTCGGCATCGACGACCCGTCCGGCTGGCTGCGGCCGCGGGGGGCGGCGGAGTCGCCGAGCGGCGGAGGTGGCACCGTCATCGACCCGGCCACGGGCATGCCGATGGAGGTCACCGGGCCCGCGGCGGACTCGATCGCGCTGGACAAGGCCCCCGCGGGCGGGCTGCGCCTCACCTTCAGCAACACCGGGCGCAACGCCGCCGTGAGCCGCGCCGACGCACCCGAGGTGGTCCCCGCGCTGCTGTCAGGTCGCATCCCCACGGGTGGCACGGCCGAGCGGTTCGACATCCAGAGCCTCGCCGGTCGGACGACGCCGGCGAGAGCGTCCCAGCGGGTTCCCGCCCTGCCCTTCGTCGGCAACCGGGGAGCGCTCGTCAACCTCGACCTCATGCTCCGGCTGGGCGGCAAGCTGCCGGCCACCGGGTCGATGGAGGTGTGGATCGACGACGCCTTCCCCGGTGGTGTGCCCGGCGCCGAGCGCGTGCTGCGCGACCAGGGCCTCGAGGTCCTCTCGACGCGGTCGCTGCCAGAGAGCAAGCGCCTGCTCGACGAGTCGGCGACCGGGTGGGGCCTCCTGCTCGGGCTCTTCACGGCTCTGCTGTCGCTGCTGCTCGCGGCTGTCATGCTCGTCGTCGTCGCGATGACGACGGGCCGGGTCGTCACCCGCGACATCGCCGCGCTCCGGGTCGCCGGTGTCTCCGGGCGGGACCTGCGCCGGGCGACGGTGCGCGAGGCGGTCGTGCCGGTGGCGCTCGCGGCCGTCGTCGGCGGCGCCTGCGGGGTGGCGGGTGCGGTGCTCGCGATGCCGCTCATCCCGCTCTTCGACACGCCCGCTCCGGTGCCCGCTCTCGACCTGGCGCCGTCGTGGCTCGTCATGGGCGCAGCCTGGGTGGTGACCGTCGCGGTCCTCGGGGCCGTGGCCGCGCTCCTCGCCCTCCGGGCGTCGAGCTCCGGCGACATCGACCGGCTGAGGGAGGCGTGGTGACCGGACTGCCCGTGCTCACCGCTGGCCTGGTGCACATCTACCGGGCCGAGCACCACGACGTCGCGGCCCTCGCCGGTGTCGACCTCACCGTGCAGGCGGGGGAGATGCTCGCCCTCCTCGGGCCCTCGGGGGCCGGCAAGTCGACCCTCCTCACGCTCTTCGGTGGACTCCTGCGACCCAGCGCCGGCCGGATTCGCATCGGCGACCACGAGCTGTCGCGCATGTCCGAGCCCGACCTCGACGCCCTGCGCGGTCGCGAGGTCGGCATCGTCCTGCAGGGCGCCTCGCGCAACCTCATCCCGCACAAGACGATGCGCGAGAACGTCGCCTTCGCGCAGGGCTCGCGTCGCTCTCGCGGCGACGTGGTGCCGGTCGACGAGGTGCTCGACCTCGTGCGGCTCGGCGACCGAGCCGACCTGCCGCTGTCCTCGCTCACGCCCGGCGAGCTCCAGCGCGGGGCACTCGCGGTGGCCGTCTCGACGAAGCCGGGCCTCCTCCTCGGCGACGAGCCGACGAGCCAGCTCGACCACGAGGCGCGCGACCAGGTCCTCCAGACCCTCGCCGACATCAACGCGACCTGGGGCACGACCGTCATCGTCGTGACCCACGACCCCGAGGTCGCGGCCCGGATGCCGCGCACCGTCACCATCCGCGACGGCCGGGTCGGCGCCGAGGGCCGCGAGGGCGAGGAGTTCGCCGTCGTCTCGGCCGACGGGTCCGTCCCGCTGCCACCGCACGTGCTGGCCACCCTGACGCCGGGCACGCTCGTGCGGCTCGTCGAGTCGGAGGCCGGCTGGACCCTCGTGCGCGACGAGATCGACGACGTCAACGCCGTGGACCAGCTCGGTGGGGAGGTGCCCGATGGGCAGGCACTCTGACCGGCAGCGGACCTTCGGCCGGCGCGGTCAGGCCGGGGCGTCCTCGGTGTCGCGCGCTCCCGAGGGCTTCGTCGACGTCCGGGCGGTCGGCGTCACCTACGGCGACGTCACGGCGCTGGCCGGTGTCTCGCTCTCGGCGCGGCCCGGGAACTTCATCGCCGTCACGGGTCACTCCGGGGCCGGCAAGACGAGCCTCATCAACGCCATCGCCGGCATCGTGCCCCTCGCCTCCGGCGAGGTCGACCTCGGACGCGGGTCCACCCAGCGCCGCGACCCCAGCGCAGTCGCGATCATCCCGCAGGGCAACGGTCTCGCGAGCGTGCTCACGGCATACGAGAACGTCCTGGCCCCCCTGCGGGCGCGAGGTCTCTCGCCGGCGGAGGCGGCCACAAGGGCGAGCGAGGCCCTGGCCGCCGTCGGTCTCGGTGAGTCGGGGACGCACCTTGTCGAGGAGCTGAGCGGCGGTCAGCAGCAGCGCGCCGCGGTCGCGCGGGGACTGGCCATCGATGCCCCGGTGCTCCTCGCCGACGAGCCCACGAGCGAGCTCGACCACGACAACCGCGAACGCGTCCTCGACCTCATGCGGGCGCGGGCCGACGCCGGCGCGGTCGTCATCATGGCGACGCACGACCCCGAGGCAGCGGCCCGGGCGGACGTCGTCATCGAGCTCGACGACGGCCGGGTCGTCGGCGGGTGACCCGACCTGCCGGACGTGGCGCGGGGCCACGCCCGGCAGGACGTGTCGCTGTCAGCCGCCGAGCGCGATCCTCACGACCTGGCCGCCACCGGGCAGGACGCTGCCGGTGGTGACGAAGGCGTTCGAGCCGCGCACCGCCACGCCGTAGGGGGCGAAGAGGCCCGCGGCGACGGTGGCGTGGGTGGAGCCACCCCTGGTGACCTTCGCGAGGCGACCGATCGGGCCGTTGAGCAGGCCGTTCTCGGCGATCTCGACGGCATACAGGCTGCCGTCCCCGGCGAAGGCGAGCGAGGTGACGTTGGTGAGGCCGGTGGCCCACTTCGTCGGCATCGAGCCGGGGACGACCCGCCAGATCGAGGAGGCGCCCTTCTCGAACGGGTAGCCGACGAGCTGGCTCACGTACCACGCGCCGTCGGGACCGCGGACGACGTCGGTCGGCACCGCGTCGGCCGGGAAGCCCGGGAACGGTGCGGCGGGACCGAACGCGGGGACCGGCGGCAGGGCCGTGACCGTGGTGCCGTTGGTGCGCACGACGGCGTTGGCGCCGGCGTCCGCGACGACGTAGGTGTTGCCCCAGCGCGCCAGACCGACCGGGTTGCTGTCGAGGTCGGTGCCGTCGGGGTTGTTCGACTCCTCCTGGGCGACGAGGTCACCCGCGCTCTGAAGGGCGCCGGTGCGCAGGTCGCCGGTGAGGACGTGGCCCAGCCAGGCGCCTGCCGAGCCGAGGTCGTCGCGGAACGAGGGCGGGGCGCCGAGCCCGATGCTCACGGCGAACTTCGAGTTGCCGGTGAAGGCGATGTCGGAGGGGCCGGTCGCATCCTGCTCGTTGGCGACCGACGGCAGGCCGGTGACGACCCGGCTCACCGAGCCGTTGCCGTTGACCCGGGCGATGCTGCCGGAGGGCCCCACGCAGGACTAGCCGAACTCGGGGTGCTCGGCGCAGGCGCCGTCACCGCCAACGCCGGCCTCGGCGACGTAGAGCTGGCCGCCCGGCGAGAAGGCGAGCTGGCGGGGGCTGTTGAGGCCGGAGGCCACGGGGAGGGGTGCGCCGTCGGCGAAGGCCGCCGAGGGGGCGAGGAGGGCGACGGAGGTCGCGAGTGCGGTCCCGATGGCCGCGAAGCCGAGTGTCCTGGACGTCATGGAGGTCTCCGCTCGGATGGGGGATGCAGACCCCAGCCAGCATCCTCCGGGGCCCGGACGACGATCGGTGAACGACCAAATACCGCCCACCTGAGCCAGTCCTCAGCGCCGCGCGAGGAGTCCCTCGATCTCGGGGTGGGCCCGGCGGTAGCCCTCGAGCAGCGCCCGTGCGGTCGACACCGAGTCGACGAGCGGGTGCAGCGCGAAGGCCTTGAGCGCCGCGTCGGCCGAGCCGGTCGTCGCCGCCTCGATGACGAACCGCTCGACGGCCTTGACCTGCTGCATGAGACCGAGCATGTGGCCCTCGACGGGCGGGAGCGCGGCCGTGTGCGGACCGTCGCGGTCGACGACGCACGGGATCTCGACGACGGCGTCGGACGGCATACCGGGGACGGCGTCTCCCGCTCGCACGTTGAGGATCATCGACGACCGCTCGCCGCGGCTGATGGCCGCCATGATCGCCAGGGCGACGCCCTCGTAGCCGCCGCCGGCGACGTCGGCCTCGTCGCGCGCCTCGTCCTCGGCACGGGCCTCCTGCATGTAGGTCGCGTCGCGCTGCTCGCGCACCCGGTGCCACTCGGATGCCGCGCCCTCGGGATCGCTCGCCACGCTCGCGTAGAAGGCGTCCTGCTGCTCGCGGAGGAACTCGCCGCGGGTCTGCGGGGCCGAAGTGATCGCGGTCCGGGCCTCACGCGAGAAGTAGTAGTAGTAGAGGTACTCGTTGGGGACCGCGCCGAGCGCCGCCAGCCACTCGGGTCCGAAGAGGCGCCCCTCCTCGAGGGTCTCCAGGGCGGCGGGGTCGGCAAGGAGCCGGGGGAGGTGGTCGGTGCCGTCGACCCGCAGTGCGCGAAGCCAGCCGAGGTGGTTGAGGCCGACGTAGTCGATGTCGGTGGTCGTGGCGTCGAGCCCGAGCGCCCCGATCGCCCTGCGCGCCAAGGCGATCGGAGAGTCGCAGATGCCGATGACCCGGTCGCCGAGCACGGACTGCATGGCCTCGGTGACGATGCCGGCGGGGTTGGTGAAGTTGATGAACCAGGCCTCCGGCGCCACCTCGCGGGTGCGGCGGGCGATGTCGAGCGCGACGGGGACGGTGCGCAGTGCATAGGCGAGGCCGCCGGGTCCGGTCGTCTCCTGGCCGATGACACCGAGGTCGAGCGCGACCCGCTCGTCACGGGTGCGGCCCTCGAGCCCGCCGACCCGGATGGCCGAGAAGACGAAGTCGGCGCCGCTCAGGGCCACGTCGAGGTCCGTCGTGCGCGTCACGCGGGGCGCGTCCGCGTGGCCCGCGCCGAGCTGGTCGAGGACGAGCGTCATCGCCCTGAGGCGACCCTCGTCACGGTCGTGGAGGACCACCTCGGTCACCCGCTCGTCCGACTGGTCGCGGAGCAGGGCTCCGTGCACGAGGGGGACGCGGAAGCCGCCCCCACCCAGGATCGTCAGCCTCACGCGACCTCCACCTCCACGCCGCGGTCGCGGCACTCGTCGAGAATGAGCGGGTCGGCCCCGGCCGAGGTGACGAGCACGTCGACCTGGTCCACCCGGCAGACGCGCAACGTCCCCGACCCCGGGATCTTGTGGCCGTCGGCGACGACGACCACCTCGCGGGCGGCCGCGATGAACGCCCGCTTCACGGGCACCTCGACGAAGGTCGAGTCCATGACCTGGCCGCCGCTCGCGATCCCGCTCGTGCCGATGAAGGCGCGGTCGACGCCGATCTGGTGCACGGCGTCCTCGGTGAGGACGCCGACGAGCGAGTGGTAGGACCGGCGCAGCATCCCGCCGAGGAGGATGAGCTCGACGGCCTCGTCGTCGCGCAGCGCGTCGAGGACGGCGAGACTGTTGGTGACGACGGTGATCGCGCGTCCGCGCAGCTTCTGCGCGAGCCGGGCCGTCGTCGTGCCGATGTCGAGGGCGACGACCTCGCCGTCACGGACGCGGGCAGCAGCTGCGACGGCGACGCGGGCCTTGGCCTCCGCGTCGGCCCGGGCGACGTCGTCGAAGGGACGGAGCCGGTCCGGGTCGGTCGTCGCCACGGCCGCACCGCCGTGCACGCGGGTGAGGACTCCGGCGCGGTCGAGCTGGTGGAGGTCGCGGCGGATCGTCGAGGGGCTCACGTCGAGGGCGCTCGACAACTCGCTCACCGACACGGTGCCGACCTCGCGCACCCGGGCGACGATCTCGCTGTGCCGCTGGACCTTCACATCGGGCAAGGTACCAAGAGTGAGCATTTTCGGCCATGCCTGCGCAGGTCGAGTCCCCTCCCAGCACGTATGCCGGGGAAGAAACGCGCAAAAACGCGCACGCCGGTCTTGCGGAGACGCCGCGAACGGGCCACGATGACGAGGTGCCGGTGGACCAGACGTACGACCCGCTCGCCTCGCTGAGGCGCGCCGACGACCCCGGCGTCGATGTCTTCGTGCAGGGGACGGTCTTCCTCGACATCATCTTCACCGGGCTCTCGGCGATGCCCAAGAGCGGCACCGAGGTGTGGGCCGAAGGCATGGGGTCGTGCCCGGGCGGCATCGCCAACCTCGGCGTCGCCGCGGCCCGGCTCGGGCTCAACACCTCGATCGGCGCGGCCTTCGGCGACGACGACTACGGCGAGTTCTGCTGGCGCTCCCTCGAGGAGCAGGAGGGGATCGACCTCTCCCGCTCGCGTCGCTACCCGCACTGGCACACCCCCGTCACGGTCTCGGTCTCGGTCCACGGCGACCGCCGGATGATCACCCACGGGCACGCGGCGCCGGAGTCGGCCACCGACATGATCGGCGCCGTGCCCCGGGCCCGGTCGGTGCTCCTCGACCTCGACGCCGAGCGGCCCCTCGGACAGGGGCACCCCGAACGCGAGTGGGCCGACGTCGCCGCTGCCGGCGGCGCCCTGCTCTTCGCCGACGTCGGCTGGGACCCCACGGGGGTGTGGTCACCGCAGGTGCTCGCCCAGCTCGAGGAGTGCCACGCGTTCATGCCCAACTCGGTTGAGGCGATGGCCTACACCCGCACCGACTCCGCGCACGACGCGCTCTATGCGCTGGCCGACCTCGTGCCGCTCGCCGTCGTCACGAACGGGCGCGAGGGAGCCGTGGCCATCGACTCGGGGACGGGCGAGGAGGCGGTCGTGCCCGCGCTGCGCGTCGAGGCGATCGACCCGACCGGCGCCGGTGACGTCTTCGACGCGGGGATGCTCGTCGGCACCCTCGCCGGCTGGCCGCTGCTCGACCGGATGAACTTCGCGACCCTCTGCTCGAGCCTGGCCGTGCAGGAGTTCGGTGGCTCGCTCGCCGCACCCGGCTGGGGCGACATCGCCGACTGGTGGCAGCGCGTGCGCCGCCAGCCGACGTCGAACGCCGCGGCCCGCTCGGTGCAGCGCCGCTTCTCCTTCCTCGACGACCTCGTCGCCGACGTCCCCTCGGGGGCCGTGCGCCGCGCCGCGGCGACGATCGCCAAGCTGTCCGACGCCCAGGCCGCCTCCGAGGCGTCCGGTCAGGACGTTCGCGCTCCCTCGGCGGCCGACCAGACCGCCAGCCCAGCCACCGTCCCCGACGCACCCGTCACCACCCTGCCTCTCAAGGAGACCCCATGAACCGCACGCGCACCACGCTGGTCGCACTCGTCGCCGGCGCCGGCCTGGCGCTGAGCGCCTGCGCCCCAGGCGGGGGGTCCGACGACTCCTCGGGCGACTCGGCGTCGCCCACGCCCGGAGCCGTCAAGACCGACGCGGCGAGCCTCGGCGACGTCACGCTCACCGTCTGGGACCAGGAGGTGCGCGGCGGCCAGGAGAAGCAGATGTCGACCCTCAACGCCGAGTTCCAGAAGAAGTACCCCAACATCAAGATCAAGCGGGTCTCGCGCTCCTTCGACGACCTCGTCAAGACCCTGCGCCTCGCGCTCACCGGCGCCGACGCCCCGGACGTCGTGCAGGCCAACAACACCCGCTCGCAGATGGGGGAGTTCGTCAAGGCCGGCCAGCTCGTCAACCTCGACCCCTACGCCACGGCATACGGGTGGGACAAGCGCTACCCGCAGTCCGTCCGCAACGTCGCGTCCTACTCGCCCGACGGCAAGACCTTCGGCTCGGGCTCCCTCTTCGGCATGCCACAGGTCGGCGAGGTCGTCGGCATCTTCTACAACGACGCCAAGCTCAAGACGCTCGGCATCAACCCGCCCAAGACGTGGGCCGACTTCGACGCCGCCCTCGCGACGGCCAAGTCCAAGGGCGAGGTCCCGCTCGTTCTCGGCAACCTCGAGAAGTGGCCCGCCGGCCACGTCTTCGGTGTCGTCCAGGGCCGGTTCACCAAGGCCGAGGACATCCGCAAGCTCGGTTTCGGCCAGCCGGGCGGCAGCTGGGTGACCCCCGAGAACACCAAGGCCGCCCAGACGCTCGTGGACTGGGTGGACAAGGGCTACTTCAACTCCGGCTTCAACGGCCAGGACTACGACCCCGCGTGGCAGGGCTTCACCAAGGGCCAGGGCCTCTTCCTCATCGCCGGCTCGTGGCTCCAGGCCGACCTGTCGTCGGCGATGAAGACCGACGTGAAGTTCATGCTCCCGCCCGCACCCGAGGCCGGTGGCACCCCGGTGACGACCGGTGGGTCGGGCCTGCCCTTCGCCATCACCGAGAAGGCGAAGAACAAGGACGCCGCCGCGGCATACATCAACTTCATCACGAGCCCGGAGGCGATGAAGGTCCTCGCCGACAACGGCAACCTGCCGGTCGTCGAGACGGCCGAGCAGAAGGCGCCCGACGCGCTCGGCACCGACGTCTTCACGGCTTTCGGGACGGTGTCGAAGGACGACGGTCTCGTGCCCTACCTCGACTGGGCGACGCCGACGATGGGTGACACCCTCGGCGCGACGCTCCAGGACCTCCTCGCCAAGAAGGCCACCCCGGAGAAGGCGCTCGAGGCGCTCCAGAAGGACTACGGCGACTTCACCGCGAAGTGATGGGGTCGCGCACGCGCTCGCTCGGACCACCGGGGGAGCCCCGCAGGATCGGTTACCTCTACGTCCTGCCGGCTCTCCTCGTGTATGCCGTCTTCGCCCTCTACCCGTTGCTGCGGGCCGTCCACCTGTCCCTCTTCGAGTGGGACGGGCTGACGGTCGGCACCTGGGCGGGGCTGTCGAACTACCAGGAGGTGCTCACCGACGAGCGGCTGCGCGCCGGGTTCGTCCACGCGCTCGTGCTCATGCTCTTCTTCGCCGTCGTGCCGCTCGTCGTCGGGCTCGTGCTGGCATCGGTGCTGCACCGGGCGAGCGTGCGCGGGCTCGGGTTCTTCCGGACCGTCGTCTTCCTCCCGCAGGTCGTCGCCATGGTCGTCATCGCCGTCGCGTGGCGCCGGATCTATGCCCCCGACGGGACGATCAACTCGGTGCTCACCGCCGTCGGGCTCGAGTCGTGGACGCGAGGGTGGCTGGGGGAGTATGCCTTCGCCCTGCCCGCCGTCGGGCTCATCGGGACGTGGTTCGAGAGCGGGCTCGTCACCGTGCTGCTCCTCGCCGGGATGGGCCGCATCCCGCGTGAGCTCTACGAGGCGGCGCGGCTCGATGGTGCGGGCGCGGTGCGTGAGTTCTTCACCGTGACGCTGCCGTCGGTGCGGGGTGAGATCGCAGTCGCCCTCACCCTCACCGTCATCGCCGCGCTCAAGACCTTCGACCTCATCTACATGACGACGTCAGGCGGTCCGGGCCACCAGACGACGGTGCCGAGCTACGAGGTCTACCGGCAGGCGTTCGAGATCGGTCAGGTCGGGCTCGCCTGCACGATCGGCGTCGTCCTCACCGTCATCATCTTCGCGATCAGCTTCGGCATCACCCGGGTCGGCGACAGGGTGGCCGACTGATGCGGGTCTCCACCTCCGAGCGGACGATGAACTACGTCATCCTCGTCGCCTTCGCGGTCTTCGCGATCTGGCCGGTGCTCAGCATCGTCGTCGCCGGGCTCCAACCCGACGCCGAGGCGCCGGGTGGGCTCGGCAACCTCGCCGAGGCGTGGGAGATCGGCCGGTTCGGCAGCTACCTGCGCACGAGCCTGCTCGTCTCGACGTTCGTCGTCGCCGTGAGCACGGTGCTGTCGGTCCTCTCCGGCTACGCCCTGGGGACGATGCGCTTCCGCGGTGCCGACGCGCTCTTCTACCTCATGCTCATCGGCATCATGATGCCCGCGGAGGCCATCGTCGTCCCGCTGTTCTTCGACCTGCGCGCGGTCGGCCTCACCGACACCTTCTGGGCGGTCGCCCTGCCCCAGGTCGCGCAGTCGGTGGCGTTCGGGACCTTCTGGCTGCGAGCCGCCTTCCGGGCGAGCTCGCGCTCGATCATCGAGGCCGCCCGGCTCGACGGGGCGTCGACGAGCCGGATCCTCTGGCAGGTCCTCGTGCCGCTGTCACGCCCGGCGATCGTCACGCTCGTCGTCCTCACCTTCATGTGGACGTGGAACGAGTTCCTCATCCCGCTCGTCATGGTCCCGACGAACGAGGCCCTGCGCACGGCGCCGCTCGGACTCGGCTTCTTCTCGGGCCAGTACACCCAGGGCTACGCCCTGCTCGCGGCCGGCGCGACGATCGTCGCCCTGCCCGTCGTCATCGTCTACCTCTTCCTCCAACGGCACTTCATCGCCGGGATGCTCGAGGGGGCGGTCAAGGACTGAGGAACGCCGCCGCCCCCACAGCGCTCGCGAGGACGACGGCCCCCGGCAGGACCGCGCGAGCGCACCCGATGGGGAGGAACCCATGTCACACGCACAGCGCCGCAGAGGCGTCGCGACGGCAGCCGCCGTCGTCGCCGCCCTCGCCCTGCCCACCGCCGCCATCGCGGCGCAGGGCCCGAATCCACCGGACGCGACGACGTCCTCCGGCCCACCCGCCGACCTCGACGCGATGTTCATCGGCGCCCACCCGGACGACGAGGCGAGCACGCTCTCGACCTTCGGCCAGTGGGGCACCGACCACGACGTCTCGACCGGAGTCGTCACGATCACCCGCGGTGAGGGTGGCGGCAACGCCGTCGGCCCGGAGGAGGGCCCGGCCCTCGGGCTCATCCGCGAGCGCGAGGAGCGGCAGGCCGTCGCCAAGGCCGGCATCACCGACGTCTACAACCTCGACGAGGTCGACTTCTACTACACCGTGAGCGAGCCGCTCACCGCCCAGGTGTGGGGTCACGAGGAGACCCTCGCCAAGACGGTGCGCATCCTGCGCCAGACCCGGCCCGAGGTGCTCGTGACGATGAACCCGGCGCCGTCGCCGGGCCAGCACGGCAACCACCAGGAGGCGGCCCGGATCGCCGTCGAGGCCTACCACGCGGCCGGTGACCCCTCGCGGTTCCCGGAGCAGATCACCAAGGAAGGGCTCAAGCCCTTCTCGCCGGACCGGATCTGGATGCGGGCCGCCAACGGAACGAGCGCCAACGGTCCGGGCTGCGCCAAGGCGTTCGTCCCCGCCGACCCGAGCCAGACCGTCCACGGCGTCTGGTCCGGCACGCCGTCGCCCGATGGCCGCACGTGGGCCGCGGTCGAGCGCGACGCCCAGCGGGTCTACGCCTCGCAGGGCTGGGCCGGCTTCCCCGACGTGTCGACCAACCCGGCTCAGCTCGGCTGCGACTACCTCACACTTGTCGACTCGCGCACGCCGCTGCCCCGCTGGGGCGCCGACGCGGCCTTCACGAACTCGGCGCCGCTCGAGGGCTCGCTCCTGCCGGTCGCCGGTGGGCTGCCACTCGGCAGTGGCATGACGGTCGAGACCGACCGCTTCCGGGTCCAGCCGGGTGCGCCCTTCACCGTCACGGTGGGCGCCACCTCACCGGCCGGCTCCGCGCTGGGTGCCGCCATGGCCCGCCTCGCGGTTCCCGAGGGGTGGACCGTCGCGGGCAGCGGCGCCCTCGGGTCCGTCCCGGCCGGCGCCACTCGGGAGGCCAGCTTCACCGTGACTCCCGCCGCCGGTGCTCCCGTCGGCACCCGCGTGCGGGTTCAGGCCTTCGTCGACGCCGCCGGTGGCACGGGATACCAGGACGAGCCCGTCCTCGTCAGCGCGCCCGTCACGGCCACGCAGCAGCTCCTGCCGCAGGTCGCGCAGTTTCACGCGTGGACCCGCGAGGTGGGCGCCGACGCCCTCGCCGACATCGTCCGTCCCGTCCTCACCCTCGCCTCCGGGGGCAGCCGGACGGTGGAGGTCGCGGTGACGAACCACAGCGCGGCGGTCCAGTCCGGCACGGTGACCCCGCGCCCGCCCGCCGGGTTCACGATGACGCCGGCGACGACGGCATACGCCGGTCTGGCTCCGGGCGCCACGACGAAGGTGACGTTCACCGCGACCAACACCGACACCTCGCTCCGGACCTCGGTCGAGGGCGGGACCGGTGGCGACTACCTCTACACCATCGACACGACGAGCAGCGGGGCCACAGGGACGACGCAGCAGGCGTTCGAGCTCGTGCCCACCGCGACCGTCCCGCAGGCGGCCACCGCACCGACCGTGGACGGTGTCGTCTCCGCGGGGGAGTATGCCGGCCCCGTCCTCGACGTCTCGCGTCGCTGGGAGGGTGAGGCCTGCTCGTCGGCGGCCGACTGCTCGGCGACGGCGCAGGTCGCCTGGCGCGACGACACGCTCTTCGTCGCCGTGACCGTCACCGACGACGTCAAGGGCACGCCGCTCGCGACGAGCGACTGCAAGCGGCACTGGCGCACCGACGCCGTCGAGATCGCCATCGACCCGCGCGGCACGTCGGAGAACACGTCGACGACCTTCAAGGCGGCGATCCTGCCGTGGACCGCGGAGGGTGGCCCCTGCCACCTTCGTGACGCCGACGCCCACCAGGGTGACGGGCCCACGACGGCCCCCGGCATGAAGGTCGCCTCGACGGTGACGCAGCCCTACACCGGCTACGTCGTCGAGACCTCGATCCCGATGTCGCTGCTCCCGAGCGCCGTCGACCCGGGGCACATGGGGCTCAACGTGCTGCCGTATGACTCCGACACCCAGGACAAGACCGGGCAGACCCGCATCGGCTGGTCGGTCTGGGGCGGCGTGCAGGGCGACCCCTACCGCTGGGGCGACGTGCGGCTCGTGGGCTACGTCCCGCCGGCCGGGCGTCCGACCACACCGGCCGACCCGGTCATCCCGACCGAGGCGCTGCAGTCGGTGGACTCGCCGCAGTCGATCGAGCAGGCGGTGCGCACCAACGTCGCTCTCGCCGGCCGTCCCTCGTCCAGCGAGGACGAGATCGCGTGGGTCGACAAGGCCAAGGTGCGCGGCGCCTCCGTCGAGCTGCGGCTGCGGGTGCGTGACCCCGGGACGGTGCACATCACGGTCCAGGACGCCGACGGCATCGCGGGACGCCTCGTCACCGCCGTCGACCGCCCGCGCTCCGGCCTCGTCACGGTCACCGTGCCCCTGACGAGGGCGCTCGGCGCGAACGCGTCGGTCCTGCTCGGTTGGGACGACGGGACGGGAGGGACGTTCTCGTCGACGGCGACTCCGAAGTGAGGTGACGGGCGGCTAGTTTGCTCCTGTGCCCAAGGACCTCAGGCTGCCCTTCGACCCCATCGCGCGTGCCGGGAGCCTCTGGCGCGCGCGGTGGGGCGAGGGCAGCCGTTCGCGCCCCATGGTCACGGCGACGTCGATCATGCGCGTCCAGCAGCTGCTCATCACCGAGTTCGACGCCATCGCCGGCCGCCACGGCCTCACCTTCGCCCGCTACGAGGCGCTCGTCCTGCTCGCGTTCAGCCGTGAGGGGCGGCTTTCGATGGGTCGCATCGGCGAGCGCCTCATGGTGCACCCGACGAGCGCGACGAACACGATCCAGCGACTCGTCGCGCAGGGCTTCGTCGAGCGGGTCCCCAACCCGCAGGACCGCCGTGGCGCGATCGCTGTGATCACCGACACCGGCCGGGCGGCCATGGAGGCGACGACGGCCGACCTCGAGTCGGTCAACTTCGGTCTGGGGATGCTGTCGCCCGACGAACAGGACGCGCTGTTCTCCCTGCTCAGGGGCGTGCGCGTGGCCGCGGGCGACTTCGTCGAGGGACCGGACGCGCGGTCCTCCTGACGCGCGGCCCCCGCCTCGTCGCCGCCCCGCGCGGTGTGGGGTTGCGAGGTTCCCGGCCCCCCGGGATTTGGCCCCGGCCACCGTCCTTTGTCATGGTTGAGGGAAGTCCGTGACCGAAATGAGACATTTCGGTCCCATCCCTGATGCAACCAAAGGACCACGCATGCCCACGCTCGCCAAGCGGGTCGCCGGTGGCCTCCTCGCCCTCCTGGGCGTGGTGCTCACCGCCGTCGGCCTCTGGTACGCCGCCCACCTCGGTGGAAGCGGAACCGCGACCTTCAGCTCGCCGGCCTCCGGCACCACGCCGGTGCTCGTCCCCCAGACCGTCCTCAACCGCGTCGAGGGCGACGTCAAGGTCACGGCCACCCCGCGCAGCGGTGGCACCGTGTGGCTCGCCGCGGCCGCGCCGTCGGACGCCAAGGCGGTGCTGGGCCAGAGCGCCCACACGACCGTCACCGGAGTGAGCACCCGCCCGTGGCAGCTCGAGACCGCGAACACCGGCAACGGCGCCGCCCCGGCGCTCGCGGGCACCGACGTGTGGCGCAACACCGAGACCGGCGACGGCGCCGTCACGATGACCATCGAGCAGGCCAACGCGCCCGAGACCGTCATCGCGCAGGCGACCGAGGGCCAGATCGAGCGCGTCGACGTCACGTGGGAGCGCAAGTCCTGGTTCGTCCAGTCCGTCATCGCGGCCCTCGTCGGCCTCTTCCTCCTCCTCAGCGGTGCGAGCCTGCTGTGGAGCACCCGCCGGCGCCGCATCGCGACGACGACCCCAGACACGGCGCACGCCGACACGGAGCCCGCCGCCACGCTGCCCGCGACGCGCGAGGAGGAGAACGCATGAGGACCCGAACCACCCGTCGTGCGACGACCGCCCCCCTCGTCGTCCTCGTCTCCGCGCTGGCCCTCACCGGCTGCGGCGTCGGCAACGCCGTGGTCGGCGTCAAGGACGCTCCGGCCGAGCGCACCGACGTCGCCCCGCTCAACGTCGACGGCGCCGAGAACGTCGCGAGCCGCGTCCTCGACGCCGCCGCCGCCGCCCGCGCCGCCAAGGGCGCCGAGGCCGCCAAGGCCCAGAGCGCCGTCCTCGCCGACGCCGCGCTGGCGCAGGCGCAGGCCGCGACCAAGCTCGGCTCGGTGGTCGCGTCCGACCCGCTGCAGAAGGCCACCGACCCGCAGGTCGTCGCCGTCTCCCGCGGCAAGGAGTGGCCGCGGGCGATCCTCGTCGGCACCCTCGACGAGGCGAGCAAGACCCAGACGTTGCACGTCCTCATGTCGAAGGCGGCGACCGACCCGTTCAAGGTCTATGCCTCGGTCCCGATGCTCGCCGGCACGAGCGTGCCCGGCATGGGCGACCTCGCCCAGGGCGCGCCGCTCGTCAAGGCCGACGACAAGGCCGGTGCACCGATCGCTCCCGCCCAGGCGATCGCCGCGTATGCCGGTGGGCTGGCCTACCCGAAGCCGGTCGCCAACCCGGCGGTCGGCACCAAGGACGCCTACGCCAACGCGCTGCGCACGTCCACCGCGGCCCAGGTGAAGTCGCTCGGCACGCTCGCGAGCTTCAGCCAGGCGCACGCCCCGGTCGCCAACGCGACGATCGCCTTCCGCCTGGCCGACGGCGGGACGGTGACGTTCGGCCAGCTCACGCGTCGCGACGTCGTCACGGCGAGCGCCGCTGCCAAGGAGCTCGTCATCCCGGCGACCTACAGCAAGCTCGTCGGCAGGTCGAAGGCGAGCAAGAGCCTGACGGTCACGAGCCTCGAGAGCATCGTCATGGTCGTGCCCGCCAAGGGCGCCGCGACGACCGTCGGGGCCGACGAGCAGATCGTCTCCGCCACGGCTGAGTGACCACGCAGGTCCCTGACGACCCGACCTCGCGCCCCGGGCGCGAGGTCGGGTCGGCCTTTGACAGAATCGAGCCCATGAGCAGCACCCCCACTCCTCCCTCGGGCGCGCGAGGCGCCATCGACCTCTCGGCCCTCGGCCGCGGCGCCGCCCCTGCCGGACAGCCCGGAGCCGGCCGCGGACCCGCCGGTGCGCCGGGTGCGCCGGGTGCGCCCTCCGCGCCGGCCGGCTCGGCCGGTGCCCCGGCGCCGAACGGCCTGCCCGAGGGCCTGCTCGTCGACGTCACGGACGCGACCTTCTCCGAGGTCATGAACCGGACCCTCAAGGTCCCGGCCGTCCTCGTCCTGTGGTCGTCGGCCCACGAGCAGACCGTCGGTCTCGCCGAGCGCGTCGCCGCCGCCGCGGCCCGGCTCGAGGGGCGCGTCTTCGTCGTCTCGGCCGACGTCCAGACCTCACCGGCGATCCTCCAGGCCTTCCAGCAGGTCATCGTCCAGGCCTTCGGCCAGCTCACCGTGCCGGTGACGTTCGGCCTCCTCCAGGGCCAGCCGGTGCCGCTCTTCCCCGGCATCCCGCCGGACGAGGAGATCGGCCTCGTGCTCGACCAGCTCGTCCAGGCAGCGGTCCAGAACGGCATCACCGGCCGCGTCGACCTCGGTCCGGCCGGAGACGCCTCCGCCGACGACGACGAGATGCCGCCCTTGCCGCCGCTCATCCAGGAGGCCTACGACGCGATCGACCGGGGTGACCTCGAGGCGGCCGCCACGGCATACGAGAAAGCCCTCGCGGCCGACCCCAAGGACCACGAGGCGGAGCTCGGCCTGGCCCAGGTGCGTCTCATGCAGCGGACCGACGGCATCGACGCCCAAGCGGTGCGGGCCGCGGCCGCGGCCTCGCCCGAGGACGTCGACGCGCAGATCGCCGTCGCCGACCTCGACGTCCTCGGCGGCCACGTCGCCGACGCCTTCACCCGCCTCATCGACACGGTCCGGGCCACCGAGGGCGCCGAGCGCGACAAGGTCCGCACCCACCTCCTCGAGCTGTTCAGCGTCGTGGGCAACCACGACGAGCGCGTGCGCAAGGGCCGCACCGCGCTCATGAACGCCCTTTTCTGAGGTGCCTCCCAAGCTGCTCGACGACCACGTCCGCTTCCGCTACCCCGCGAGCGACGACGTGGTCGCCGTGCTGCTCGACTGCGACCCGGTCATCGCCGGCAGCCGTGAGCTCACCCTCGTCGACGACCACTGGGAGCTCGCGCTGCCGCGCCCGGACCTCCAGCGCATCGAGTACCGCTTCACCGTGACCCGGACGCTCCCCATGGGGATCGGCATGGAGACGGTCCTCGACCCGGACAACCCGGTCACTGTCGAGACCGCGTTCGGCTCCCGCTCGGTCATGGAGATGCCCGGGTATGCCGTCCCGTCCTGGCTGTCGGCCCCTGCGGTTGCCGGGACCCTCACCCCGATGGCGCTCGAGGGCGAGACCACGGACGACGTGCCGGTGACCGTGTGGGCGCCGGAGGGGACGGAGGGCCGGCCGCTGCCGCTGCTCCTCGTCCACGACGGGCCGGAGTACGACCAGCTCGCCTCCATCATCCAGTTCTCCGCGGCCAAGATCGCCGCCGGGGAGCTGCCGCCGCACCGGGTCGCCCTGACCCATCCCGTCCTGCGCGACGCGTGGTACTCCGGCTCGCCGAAGTACCTCAGGACCATTGCGGGACAAGGGATCTCACGCCTGCACGAGCACGGACCCATCGACGGGCCCGTCGTCGTCATGGGCGCGAGCCTCGGCGGCCTCACCGCGCTGCTCGTCGGGATGCTCGACGTGCCCGAGATCGGCGGCGTCTTCAGCCAGTCCGGCTCGTTCTTCCAGGCCCGGCACGACGGTCAGGAGAGCGACTACAAGTACTTCGGGCGGATCTCGCGCCGCGTGCAGGAGATCATCGACACCCGCGAGACCGACCGCCCGCTGCGGATCGGCATGACGTGCGGGGCGCTCGAGGAGAACGCCGCCAACAACCGCGACATGGCGGCGGCGCTGCGCCGAGCCGGTCACGACGTCACCCACACCGAGGTCGCCGACCTGCACAACTACACCGCGTGGCGCGACGCGCTCGACCCACATCTCACCCAGGTGTTGCGCGACCTGTGGGGGAACGCGCAAGGATAGGGCGCATGCCACAGGCCGAGGTCCTCCTCCCCGTGCCGGGCCACGACGCCCGCCTCCGGGTGGTGCGCCACGGCCACTGGGGCCGACCGCTGCTCGCCTTCCCGAGCGAACGCGGGAGCGCGGACGACTTCGAGGCCAACGGCATGCTCGACGCCGTGCGCGACCTCGTCGACGCCGGCCGGGTGAGCATCTTCGCCGTCGACTCCATCGACGGCTTCACGTGGTCCGACAACACCGTGCCCACCGACGAGCGCGCGGCCCGCCACGGCACCTACCAGGCATGGCTCGACGAGTCGGTCGTTCCCTGGATCGCAAGGGAGACCGGCGGGACGCTCGACCTCATCACCTTCGGGGTGTCCCTCGGCGCCTACCACGCCGTGCAGTTCGCGCTCCAGCGCGCGGACGTCGCGACGCTCGCGATGGGCTTCTCGGGCAACTACGACCCGACGACGTGGAACTCGTGGGGCGACCTCGGTGAGGCGACCTACTTAGCCAACCCGACGGCATACGTGCCCGGTCTGCACGGCGAGCACCTCGAGTGGCTGCGCTCGCGGCTCTCGGTGCTGCTCGTCGTGGGGGAGGGGCCCTTCGAGGTGTCTCCCACGCAGGCACTGCCGCAGACCCGCGCCTTCGCGGACGTGCTGGCGCACAGGGGGATTCGCCACGAGCTCGACGTCTGGGGGCACGACAGCGCCCACGACTGGCCGTGGTGGCGCCGCCAGCTCGCCCACCACCTGCCACGTTTCGTCTGACCGCTCGACCGAGAGCAGCACCGCCCGACCGGACCACCCCAGCACCTGACGAAGGGACCGCACATGGCACCGAAGACCGACCACCTCATCGGGCTCCTGCTCGGCGCGGAGGACGACTGGCCGACGGCGTTCGAGGCGCTGGCCAGGCGGCTCGGGGTGATCCGCACGGCCGACGGTGCCGACCACCGGGTGAGCTCGGAGCGGCTCACCATCGAGCCCTTCAACCTGCGTGACCGGCCGCGGCAGGACCTCGTCATCGACCGGCTCGCGCACTGGTACTACCACCCCCGTGAGTGGCTCAAGAAGGTCTCCCTCATGGACGACGTCTACCTGCTCAACAGCCCGTTCACGTTCCAGTCGATGGAGAAGCACTCGGCCTACTGCGCGCTCATGCGGCTCGGGATGCACGTGCCCGACACCGTGCTCGTGCCCTACAAGAACCCCGTCGACAACGCGCGCTGGGCCTACACGTCGAGCCGCTACAACAAGGGCTTCGACCTCGACGCCATCGCCGACGAGCTCGGCTACCCGATGTTCATGAAGCCCTTCGACGGCGGGGCCTGGCGCGGCGTCTCGATGATCAAGGACCGCGAGGCGCTGCACCACGCCTACGACGACTCCGGCGAGATGCTCATGCACCTCCAGAAGGCCGTCGACGGGTTCGAGGTCTTCGCCCGCGCGCTCACCATCGGGCCCGAGACGATGACGATGAAGTTCCAGCCCGACCAGCCGATGCACAACCGGTATGCCGTCGAGCACGGCTTCCTCGCCGAGGAGACCGGCCGCGAGGCGGTCACCATCGCCCAGACCGTCAACGCCTTCTTCCGGTGGGAGTTCAACTCCTGCGAGATGCTCGTGCGCGACGGCGTCGTCTATCCGATCGACTACGCCAACGCCTGTCCCGACGTCGCCGTGACCTCGCTCCACTACTACTTCCCCTGGGCGATGAAGGCGCTGCTGCGCTGGTCGGTCTTCTGCGTCGTCACCGGCCGCAAGGCGCGCACCCAGGTCGACACCGACCCGTGGTTCGCGGTCGCCGACGACGAGGGGCTCGACTACTCGGCCAAGCTCACGGCATACCAAGGTCTGGCGGACGACCACTTCGAGACCGAGCGCTACCGGGAGTTCTGCGAGACCTCGCTTCCGCACGTCGACGAGATGGTGCACGAGTGGGTCGGGTCCGACGAGTTCCGCAAGCTGCTCCAGACGACGATCCACCAGACCTACCCGACACACGAGTGGGAGAAGTTCGAGGGTCACTTCGGTGGGCTGCTCGGCATGTGGCTCAGCGACGAGCAGCACCGGCTGGCGTCGTGAGCCGGGACAGAGGTCGCCACGAGGACGGCGACGACCGCGAGCGTGATGGCGAGGACGAGCTGCCCGAGACGATCACGGTCCGGGTGAGGGGCGGCGCCAGCATCACGCTCGACGACGACGGGATCACGCTCGACAACGGCAAGGGTGCCGTCGTGCGGATGCGCGGGCCGGCAGTCGAGGTCAACGACGGTGCGCTCGAGGTGACCTGATGGCCGACCAGGTGGTCACCGCCGCCGCTGTCGTCACCTGTCCCCACGGGGGCCGGGCGATGCCCGTGGGCGGTGGCCCGTCACGGGTGGGCGCGGGCGGAGCGCCGGTGATGACCGTGGACACCGTCTACACCGTCGTGGGTTGTCCGGCGACGCCTCCGTGCGTCCTTATCCGCGTCGTCGGCGGGGGAGGGCGGGTCACGATGTCCGGGCGCGCCGTCCTCACCACGTCGGCGACCGGGACCACCGAGCCGACGGGCGAGCGGGTGGCGCTGGTCGCTCTCGCTCAGACGCGGGTGCGCGCCGGCTGAGGCGAGCTCGCCGAGGGAGCCAGACATCGACGAACCGACCACCTCTGGGTGGTCGGTTCGTCGACGTCTGGCTCGCCCGGTCGCGGTCAGCTCCCGAGGGCCGCGCCGACGACCTCCTTGGCCTCGGCCTGCACCTGCGCCAGGTGCTCCTCGCCCTTGAACGACTCGGCATAGATCTTGTAGACGTCCTCGGTGCCGCTCGGCCGGGCCGCGAACCACGCCGACTCGGTGACGACCTTGAGCCCGCCGATGGCGGCACCGTTGCCCGGCGCCTCGGTGAGCTTGGCCGTGATCGCCTCTCCCGCAAGACTTTCGGCGCTCACCGCGTCGGGGGTCAGCGCCCCCAGGCGGGCCTTCTGCTCGCGGTTCGCGGGGGCGTCGATGCGGGCGTATGCCGGTGCGCCGTGCTTCGTTGTCAGCTCGGCATAGTGCTCGCTCGGGCTCTTGCCGGTCGCCGCCAGGATCTCGGAGGCGAGCAGCGCGAGGATGATCCCGTCCTTGTCGGTGGTCCACACGGAGCCGTCCATCCGCAGGAACGACGCACCCGCCGACTCCTCGCCGCCGAACGGGCCCGACCCGTCGAGCAGTCCGGGAACGAACCACTTGAACCCGACCGGCACCTCGACGAGGCGTCGACCGAGGTCCTCGGCGACCCGGTCGATCATCGAGCTCGACACGAGCGTCTTGCCGACGAACCCGTCGTCGCGCCACTGCGGTCGCGCTCCGCCGTAGAGGTACTGGATCGCGACCGCGAGGTAGTGGTTGGGGTTCATGAGACCGGCGTCGGGCGTGACGATGCCGTGGCGGTCGGAGTCGGCGTCGTTGCCGGTGGCGATGTCGTAGTCGTCCTTGCGCCCGATGAGCGAGGCCATGGCGCTGGGGGAGGAGCAGTCCATCCGGATCTTGCCGTCCCAGTCGAGCGTCATGAAGCGCCAGGTCGCGTCGACGAGGGGGTTGACGACCGTGAGGTCGATGCCGTGCCGGTCGGCGATGGCGCTCCAGTAGTCGACCGCCGCACCACCGAGCGGGTCGGCACCGATGCGGACGCCCGCCTCCTTGATCCGCGCGATGTCGACGACCGAGGGCAGGTCGTCGACGTAGGTCCCGAGGAAGTCGTATGCCGTCGCGCCGGCACGCGCTCGCGAGAACGGGATTCGCCTGACGTCCTTGAGCCCGCCCTTGATCAGCTCGTTGGCGCGGGCGGCGATGGTCTTCGTCGCGTCCGAGTCGGCGGGGCCGCCGTGCGGCGGGTTGTACTTGAAGCCACCGTCGCTGGGCGGGTTGTGTGACGGCGTGACGACGATGCCGTCCGCGAGACCCGCGCCGGTCGGCATACGGTCGACGCCGGTGACCATGCCACGGTTGGCGACGAGGATCGCGTGCGACACCGCGGGGGTGGGGGTGTAGCGGTCGGCCGAGTCGACGAGCACGGTGACGTCGTTGGCCGCGAGCACCTCGAGGGCCGAGGCCCACGCCGGCTCGGAGAGGCCGTGGGTGTCCCGCCCGAGGAAGAGCGGCCCGTCGAAGCCCTGCTCGCGGCGGTAGTCGACGATCGCCTGGGTCGTCGCGAGGATGTGGTCCTCGTTGAAGGCCGTGTTGAGCGAGCTTCCGCGGTGGCCCGAGGTGCCGAAGGCGACCTTCTGGTCGACGTTGTCGGGGTCCGGCTTGAGTGCGTAGTAGGACGTGACGAGGTGCGGCACGTCGACGAGGTCGGAGGGCTGGGCCGGCTGTCCCGCGCGCAACTCGGTCATCGTTCCTGCTCCTCGATCGCCGGGGTGGGGATGGTGACGGTCCTGTGCCGCATCTTCGACGCCGTCCCTGGCGCGGGCACGTCCGCCTTCACCGACTCCTGCGGGGCCGGGGGGCGGGACGGGGCGGGCTCGATGACGACCGGCTCCTCCGCGGTGTCCTGTCCGTCGCCGGCGCCGTCCTCCACGACGGGCGCCAGGTAGATGGCGGTGAGTCCGGCGACCCGCACGACGACGTGGAAGGGCTGGTTGTTCCACGGCTCCTCGACGGCGTCGAGGACGAGGTCGGCCTGGCTCGGGGTGCCGTGCTGGTCGTAGCCGCTCGTGTCGAGCACGACCCGCCACTGCCCACCCGAGGGCACCCCGACGCGCAGCCACTCCTTCGAGTCGCCACCGAAGTTGACGACGCACGCGACGACGTCGCCGCCATGGCGCGACGGCTCGGCGAAGCGGACGAACGAGTAGGTGTTGCCGGTGTTGTCGTCGGCGTCGAGCCACTCGAAACCGGCCGGCTGGCTGTCGAGCGCCCAGAGCGCCGGGTGCTCGAGGTAGACGCGGTTGAGCTCCTTGACGAGGTTGTGCACGCGATAGTGCGCGGGCTGGTCGAGCAGCCACCAGTCGAGCGACTTGCCGTCGGCCCACTCGCTCGGCTGGGCGAACTCGTTGCCCATGAAGAGGAGCTGCTTGCCCGGGTGCGCCCACATGTAGGCGAGGAAGGCGCGCACGGTGGCGAGCTGGTCGGTGCGGTTGCCCGGTGCCTTGTTGACGAGCGAGCCCTTGCCGTGGACGACCTCGTCGTGGCTGATGGGCAGGACGTAGTTCTCGCTGAACGCATACATGAGCGCGAACGTCAGCAGACCGTGGTGGTGCTGGCGGTCGTAGGGGTTCTCGCCGAGGTAGCGCAGCGAGTCGTTCATCCATCCCATGTTCCACTTGAGCCCGAAGCCGAGGCCACCCTCGCTCGTCGCCTTGGTGACGCCCGGCCACGACGTCGACTCCTCGGCGATCGTCACGATGCCGGGGACCCGCTTGTAGGCCGTGGCGTTGGTCTCCTGGAGCAGCCCGATCGCCTCGAGGTGCTCACGGCCGCCGTGCACGTTGGGCAGCCACTCGCCGTCCTTGCGCGAGTAGTCGAGGTAGAGCATCGACGCGACGGCGTCGACCCGCAGCCCGTCGATGTGGAACTCCTCGAGCCAGTAGAGCGCATTGGCGACGAGGAAGTTGCGCACCTCGAGGCGGCCGAAGTCGAAGATGTGGGTGCCCCAGTCGGGCTGGTCGCCGCGCCTGGGGTCCGGGTGCTCGTAGAGGGGGAGCCCGTCGAAGCGGGCCAGCGCCCACTCGTCGCGCGGGAAGTGGCCGGGCACCCAGTCGAGGATGACGCCGATGCCCGCCTGGTGCAGTGCGTCGACGAGGAACTTGAAGTCGTCGGGCGTGCCGAACCGCGAGGTCGGGGCGTAGTAGCCGGTCACCTGGTAGCCCCACGACGGGCCGTAGGGATGCTCCATGACCGGCAGGAACTCGACGTGGGTGAACCCCAGGTCGACGACGTAGTTGACGAGGTGCTCGGCGAGCTCGCGGTAGGTCAGGCCCTGGCGCCACGAGCCCAGGTGGACCTCGTAGACGCTCATCGGCCCGGAGTGCGGGTTCGACTCCGCCCGCTTGGTCATCCACTCGGAGTCGCTCCACGTGTGCCGCGCCTCGTCGACGACCGAGCCGGTGAGCGGTGGCTCCTCGGTGCGGCGCGCCATCGGGTCGGCCTTGGTGCGCACGATGTCGTCGGCGCCACGGATCTCGTACTTGTAGACCGAACCCTCACCGACATCCGGCACGAAGAGCTCCCAGACGCCGCTGCTGCCGATGAGCCGCATCGGGTGGATCCGGCCGTCCCAGCCGTTGAAGTCGCCGACGACCCGGACGGCCTTGGCGCGCGGGGCCCACACGGCGAAGGACGTGCCTCGAACCGTGCCGAGCGGTCCGGGGTACTCGTGCACCCGCGCACCCAGCACCGTCCACAGCTGCTCGTGCCGCCCCTCGTTGACGAGGTGAAGGTCCATCTGGCCCAGCGTGGGCGCGAAGCGGTAGGGGTCGTCCTGGACGTGCTCGTAGCCGTCGCCCCAGTCCACGAGGAGCCGGTAGTCCATCGTCTCGGTCGTTCCCGGACGCACGGCCGACCAGACTCCCTCGGCCTCGTGCTCGAGCGCGAGCTCCTCGCCGTCGGCGAAGCGCACCCGCACCGAGGCGGCCATCGGGCGCATCGCTCGGATGCGCAGCCCGCCGTCCTCGAGGTGCTGGCCGAGCAGGTCGTGCGGCTGCTGGTGGCGCCCGTGGATGAGCGCGTTGATCGCACCGCTGACGTCGTGCGCGGGGGTCGGGGTCACGGGGTGTCCTCCTGGTGTGCCGGGGAGTGCTGGGCGTCGGCGTCCTGATGGAAGCCGGATGCGAGCCGTTGGACGGCGGCGAGGGGGATGTCTACCCACGAGGGTCGGTTGCGAACCTCGTAGACGACCTCGTACATCGCCTTGTCGAGCTCGAAGGCCGCGAGCAGGGCCGCGCGGTCACGGGGGTCCTCACCGGCCGTCGCGGCATAGCCGTCGAGGAAGGCCTGCTGCGCGCTCGTGACCCACTCGCGGGCCGAGCCGCCGCTCTCGTGCTCGACGGCGCCTCCGGCGTAGTCGAAGCTGCGGAGCATGCCGGCGATGTCGCGGATCCACTGGTCGGGCTGGTTGCGCTCGGCGAGGGGCCGAAGCGGCTCGCCCTCGAAGTCGAGGAGCACCCACCCGCCGTCGGGCGTGTGGAGCACCTGACCAAGGTGGTAATCACCGTGGATCCGTTGCAGCGCAGGCCAGCTCGCGCCCTCGGCCGCGTCGAGCACGGCCCCGACGGCGTCCTCCAGCTCCTCGAGCGCGCCGACCTCGGCTGCCGCCGCGGCATAGCGCAGACGCATGCCGCCGAGGATCTCGCGGACGACCTGCGGGTCGGTGGGGGTGGTGCCGAGCGACTCGGCGAGCGTCGCGTGCACCTCGGCTGTCGCCTCGCCGAGCGCGCGTGCCGGGCCGCTGAAGTCCTCGCCCGAGCGCACGGCCGCAGCGGCCACGCGCCACGCGTCCTCGACGCCGGGCAGGAACTCCTGCGCGAAGGCGAAGTGCCCGTATGCCGTTCGCCCACCCTCCGCAGACGCCTCACCCGACGCGTCGGGCTCGGGCCACTGCCCGGCGACCGACCCGACGACGGCCGGCACGCGGGCACAGCCGGCCTCGCGCAGCGCCGACTGGAGGACGACGTCGGGGTTCTCGCCGGTCGAGAGCATGCGGAAGACCTTGACGATGACCGGAACCGGCGCACCGGACGTGTCCTCGCAGTCGAGGATGACCGAGGTGTTGGACTGCTCGCCCGAGAGCACGCGCGAGCCGACGACGCGCACGTCGCGCGACCAGGCGGCGCCCGGAGTCGCCACGACCGTGTCGTCGTGGGCATCGCTCTGCGCGGTGGACTCCGCACGCACCCGGCCCTGGACGAGCTCGAGGAGCTGGCCGGCATACACGGGGTCGTGGGGTGCGTCGTAGACCCAGCGGCGCCCGAGGACGGAGTGCTCCATCGTCCCGACGAGGGCGTGCTCGGCACCCTCGAGAGGGGCTCCGCGGTAGGTGAGCGGAACCTGGTAGACGACCGGCGCGGGTCCCGAGGCGTCCGAGACGACGAGCACCTCGACCCCGACCTCGCCGGCCGGGTCGCCGAGTCTCCACGACGCGAGGCGATGGACGACCGGGGAGGTGCCCTTGGCGGCATACCAGCGCTGTGAGCCCATCCACGACGCGACGAGCTCGACCTTGGTCGGCGTGAGGGTGGCGCCCTTGTGCAGCTCAGCCACGGTGCTGCGCCTCCGAACGGCTCTCCTGACCGACGCGCAGCCAGAAGAAGTCACGGCTGCCCATCGTGATCGTGACACGGCCGTCGGCGGCGATCCACGGGAAGTTCGCGCCGCCGAAGAGGTCGAAGAGCTCCTTCTCGCCCATGTCCTCGGGCAGCTGGATCGTCGCCGCCTGGGGCTTGTCCGAGAGGTTGTTGATGCAGAGCACCGTCTCGCCCGGGTGGTCGCGGTCACCGCCCCACGAACGGGTGAAGGCCAGGATCGACTCGTTGTCGGTCGGGGTGATGACGAAGTCGCCGAGGCCGAACGCGGGGTGCAGCCGGCGGACGCCGAGCATGCCGCGGAGCCAGTGCAGCAGCGAGTGGCCGGTCGCCATCTGCGCCTCGACGTTGACGCCGTTGTAGTGGTAGACGAGCGAGGAGATGACGGGCAGGTAGAGCTTCCCCGGGTCGGCCGCGGAGAAGCCGGCGTTGCGGTCGGGCGTCCACTGCATCGGCGTGCGGACGGCGTCGCGGTCGTTGAGCCAGATGTTGTCGCCCATGCCGATCTCGTCGCCGTAGTAGAGGCACGGCGAGCCCGGCAGCGAGAGCAGGAGCGCGTGGATGAGCTCGATCTCGGGGCGGCTGTTGTCGAGCAGGGGAGCGAGGCGCCGGCGGATGCCGACGTTGGCGCGCATGCGTGGGTCGGGGGCGTACCAGCCGTACATCGCGGCGCGTTGCTCCGGCGTCACCATCTCGAGGGTGAGCTCGTCGTGGTTGCGCAGGAAGGTGCCCCACTGCGTGCCCGACGGGATCGACGGCGTCTCGGCGAGGACGTCGATGATCGGCTGCGCCCGCTGCTCGCGCAGCGAGTAGTAGAGCATCGGCATGACCGGGAAGTGGAAGCACATCTGGCACTCGGGGTCGTCCTCGGTGCCGAAGTAGTCGACGACGTCGGCCGGCGGCTGGTTGGCCTCGGCGAGCAGGATGCGGCCGGGGTACTCCTCGTCGACCATCTTGCGCAGCTTGGCGAGGAACTGGTGGGTCTTCGGGTGGTTCTCCCCGTTGTGGCCCTCCTCCTCGTAGAGGTAGGGCACGGCGTCGAGGCGGAAGCCGTCGATGCCCATGTCCATCCAGAAGCGCACGACCTCGAACATCGCGTCGTGGACCGCCGGGTTCTCGAAGTTGAGGTCCGGCTGGTGCGAGAAGAAGCGATGCCAGAAGAACTCGCGCCGGATCGGGTCGAAGGTCCAGTTCGAGGTCTCGGTGTCGATGAAGATGATGCGCGCGTCGGTGTACTTGTCGTCGGTGTCGGACCAGACGTAGAAGTCGCCGTAGGGGCCTTCGGGGTCGGACCGGGAGGCCTGGAACCACGGGTGCTGGTCGCTCGTGTGGTTCATGACGAAGTCGGTGATGATCCGGATGCCGCGGGCGTGCGCCTCGGTGATGAGCTGCTGGAACTCGGGCATGGTGCCGAACTCGGGGAGCACCTGCGTGTAGTCGGCGATGTCGTAGCCGCCGTCGCGCAGGGGGCTCGCGTAGAAGGGCGGCAGCCACAGGCAGTCGACGCCGAGCCACTGAAGGTAGTCGAGCCGGTTGACGACGCCCTGGAAGTCGCCGGCGCCGGACCCGTTGGAGTCACCGAAGGCTCGGACGAGCACCTCGTAGAAGACGGCCGTCTTGAACCACTCGGGGTCGTGCTTGAGCCCCGGCTGGTGGAGTCCGAGTCCTTGCGTCGCCGTCACGTTCTCAGTACCTCTTCAGCTCGATGATGTGGACCGGCTCGTGGTCCGGTCCGAGGTGGACCATGCTCTCGCGCAGGAAGTCCCACCACTGGTCGGTGATGAGGTCGTGCGCGCGGAAGCCCTCGTCGGGGTGAAGGCCGAGGGCGGGCATGTCGAAGACGACGCGGCTCCAGCGGGTGCTGTGCGGGTCGAGGTTCGCGATGACGATGACGACGTCCTCGTGCTCGGGGGCGCCGGTCGTCGGGTCAGCCGGGACGACGCGGCGCTTGCTGAACGCCATGATGTTCTCGTCGTCGACGTGGTGGAACGTGATGTTGCGCAGCCAGTGCAGCGCCGGGTGGGCGCGCCGGATCTCGTTGAGCCGCCTGAGGTACCACGCGAGGGACTGGCCCTCCCTGGCCCCGCCGGGCTCGTAGTCCTCCCAGTGCCGGTTCTTGTACTGGTACTTCTCGTTGTCGATCTGCTCCTCGGCGCCCGGGCGGGCGACGTGCTCCATGAGCTCGTAGCCGGCGTAGATGCCGTAGGTCGGCACGAGGGTTCCGGCGAGTGCTGCGCGCAGCTTCCACGCCGCCGGCCCGCCGAACTGCATGTAGGGCGTGAGTATGTCGTGCGTCGTCGGCCAGAAGCTGGGCCGCATGTAGTGCGCGGTCTCGGTGGCGAGCTCCTCGACGTACTCCTGGAGCTCGGGCTTGGTGTTGCGCCACGCGTAGTAGGTGTAGCTCTGCTGGAAGCCGACCTTGGCCAGGGTGCGCATCATCGCCGGCTTCGTGAACGCTTCCGACAGCCAGATGATCTCCGGGTGGTCGCGGGCGACGTCTTGGATGAGCCACTGCCAGAACTCGACGGGCTTGGTGTGCGGGTTGTCGACGCGGAAGAGCGTCACGCCGTGGTCGATCCAGACCTGGACCATCCGGCGCATCTCGGCGTAGGCGCCCTCGGGGTCGTTGTCGAAGTTGAGCGGGTAGATGTCCTGGTACTTCTTCGGCGGGTTCTCCGCGAAGGCGATCGTCCCGTCGGCGCGCGTCGTGAACCACTCGGGGTGCTCCTGGACCCACGGGTGGTCGGGGGAGCACTGGAGCGCGATGTCCATGGCGACCTCGAGCCCGAGCCGGCGCGCCTCGGCGACGAAGGCGTCGAAGTCCTCGAACGTGCCGAGGTCGGGGTGGATCGCGTCGTGCCCGCCGTCGGGGGAGCCGATGGCGTAGGGGCTGCCCGGGTCCTCGGGTCCGGCGTCGAGGGTGTTGTTGGGGCCCTTCTTGGCCGCCGACCCGATCGGGTGGATCGGGGTGAGGTAGATGACGTCGAAGCCCATGCCGGCGACGGCGGTGAGGCGCTTGGCGGCCGTGCGCAGCGTGCCCGAGCGCCACTCGTGCGTCGTGTCGTCGTAGACCGCGCCCTCGCTGCGGGGGAAGAACTCGTACCACGCGCCGGTGAGCGCGAGCTCCCGCTCCACGAGCAACGGGTATGCCGTGCTCGGGCTCACCATGTCCCGCACCGGGGTGGTGGTGAGCTCCTCGTGCACGGGTCCGTGCGTCACGGCCGACAGGCGCACCAGCGGGGGGCGGCTGTCGTCGGTGAGGGCGGTGAGCCCGGCGAGGACGACGTCGCGGCCCTCGGGGAGCCGGCCGGCGGACTCGGCGGCGCGCTCGAGGAGGAGCGCGCCCTCGGCGAGCATGAGGTCGGTGTCGACGTCGGCCTGGATCTTGACGGTCGCGTCGTGCTCCCACGTGCCGAACGGGTCGGACCATCCCTCGACGCGGAACGTCCACATGCCGGGACGATCCGCGGAGACCGTGGCCTCCCAGGCGTTGAGCCCGGGGTTGGTGCAGACCATCGGCGAGACGTGGTCGACACCGTCGGGATCGGTGAGCACGACCGAGGCCGCGACGGCGTCGTGCCCCTCGCGCAGGACGGTCGCGGTGACGACGAACTGCTCTCCGACCACGCATTTCGTGGGTCGGGCCCCTCCGTCGACGAGGGGCTCGACGTCGAGGACGGGGATGCGGCCGATCGGGGACTGGGGAGGAGTACTCAGTGGCGTGGCGGTCACGTGCCGACGCTATCGTCCCGTCGCCGTCGGGGACGAGTTGTGACCGCGGGAGGAAACAGTCGGCGGAAACGTTTCCGCCAAGGCCCGGTGTGACCTAGGGTGCACCCTCGTGAAGGCCATCCGTCGCTTCAGCGTCCGCCCCGTCCTGCCCGCCCGCATCGCCCCGCTGGGCGACCTCGCGATGAACCTGCGCTGGAGCTGGCACCCGCCGCTGCGCGACCTCTTCGAGAGCATCGACCCGAAGCGGTGGGCCTCGGTCGGCGCCGACCCGGTGGCCATGCTCTCGGCGACGACGGTCGAGGAGCTCGAGGCCCTCGCCGCCGACGACGCCTTCGTCGCCCGGGTCGAGGAGGCCAAGCAGGGCCTCGACCGCTACCTCGGGGAGGACCGCTGGTACCAGCAGTGGTCCGGGGAGCAGGGTGAGGCCGGTGCGCCGTCGTCGATCGCCTACTTCAGCCCGGAGTACGGCATCGCCGCCGCGCTGCCGCAGTACTCCGGTGGCCTCGGCATCCTCGCCGGCGACCACCTCAAGTCGGCCTCCGACATCGGCGTGCCGATCGTCGGCGTGGGCCTCTTCTACAAGACCGGCTACTTCCGCCAGAGCTTCAACAGCGACGGATGGCAGCAGGAGGACTACCCCGTCCTCGACCCCGACGGCCTGCCGCTGTCGCTGCTGCGCGAGGAGGACGGCACTCCGTGCCACATCGTCCTCGGCCTCCCCGGCGGCCGTGAGCTGCGCGCCCAGGTGTGGCGCGCCCAGGTCGGCCGCGTACCGCTGCTCCTCCTCGACTCCGACGTCACCGGCAACGACGACGCGGCCCGGGCCGTGACCGAGCGCCTCTACGGCGGTGGCGGCGAGCAGCGCCTCCAGCAGGAGATGCTCCTCGGCATCGGCGGCGTCCGCGCCCTGCGCCTGTGGTCCCGCCTCACCGGCGCCCCGACGCCGGACGTCTACCACTCCAACGAGGGCCACGCCGGCTTCCTCGCCGTCGAGCGGATCAGCGAGCTCGTCACCGGCTCCGACCTCTCCTTCGACGAGGCCCTCGAGGCCGTGCGGGCCGCAACCGTCTTCACGACGCACACGCCCGTGCCCGCCGGCATCGACCGGTTCGAGCGCCGCCTCATCGAGATCTACTTCGGTGGCGACCTGGCCCCCGCCGGCGTGCCGCTCGACCGCCTCCTCGCGCTCGGCGCCGAGACCTACGAGGGCGGCGACGCCGCGGTCTTCAACATGGCGGTCCTCGGGCTGCGCATCGCCCAGCGTGCCAACGGCGTCTCCCAGCTCCACGGCGTCGTGAGCCGCGACATGTTCGACGGCCTCTGGCCGGGCTTCGACGCCGACGAGGTGCCGATCACGAGCATCACCAACGGCGTCCACAGCCCGACCTGGGTCGACCGCAAGGTCTTCGAGCTCGCCGACCGTCACTCCGACGCGGTCAACATCGACACGACCGTGCTCGACAACACCGACTCGTGGAGGGCCATGGCCGACCTGCCGCGCGACGAGGTGTGGGCGACCAAGCGCGAGCTGCGCGAGCAGCTCGTCCGCGAGGCCCGTGCCCGCATGCGGGCGTCGTGGGTCCAGCGCGGCGCGTCCTCGGCCGAGCTCGGCTGGACCGACGAGATCCTCGACCCCGACATCCTCACGATCGGCTTCGCCCGCCGGGTGCCGACCTACAAGCGGCTCACGCTCATGCTGCGCGACCCCGCGCGCCTCAAGAAGCTGCTGCTCGACCCCGAGCGCCCGATCCAGATCGTCATCGCCGGCAAGTCGCACCCGGCCGACGAGACCGGCAAGCAGCTCATCCAGCAGATGATCAAGTTCACCGACGACCCCGAGGTCCGTCACCGCATCGCGTTCCTGCCGAACTACGACATCGCGATGGCACAGCACCTCTACCCGGGCTGCGACGTGTGGCTCAACAACCCGCTGCGCCCGTTCGAGGCGTCCGGCACCTCGGGCATGAAGGCCGCCCTCAACGGCGCCCTCAACCTCTCGATCCTCGACGGCTGGTGGGACGAGTGGTTCGACGGCAACAACGGCTGGGCGATCCCGACCGCCGACGGCGTCGAGGACCCCGACCGTCGTGACGACATCGAGGCCAACGCCCTCTACGACCTCATCGAGAACCAGGTCGCGCCGCGCTTCTACGACGTCGACGAGGACAACCTCCCGCAGAACTGGCTCGCCATGGTCATGCACACGGTGTCGACCCTCGGCCCCAAGGTCCGGGCGAGCCGCATGGTGCGCGAGTACACCGAGCGCCTCTACGTCCCCGCCGCTCGCTCCGGCTGGGCCCTGCGCGAAGGTGACTTCGCCGGCGCACGCGACCTCGCGGCATACGCGACGAAGGTCAAGGAGGCCTGGCCCAAGGTGAGCGTCGACCACGTCGAGTCGACCGGTCTCGGCGACAGCCCCGAGATCGGGGAGACGCTGCACGTCAACGCCTACGTCTCGCTCGACGGGCTCGGCCCCGCCGACGTCGAGGTCCAGGTGGCGCACGGGCGCACGAACCACCGCGGCGACGAGCTGCACGACGTGACGACGTTGCCGCTGCAGCACTCCGAGACCTACGAGCAGGGCCGTCACCAGTTCTCCGGCGACCTCGTGCTCAAGACGAGTGGCGCGTTCGGCTACACCGTGCGGGTCGTGCCCAAGCACGCCGGCCTCGCGACGCCCGCCAGCCTCGGCCTCGTCGCCACCGCCTGACCCAGCTTTTGCTCCCCATGCGGGAACGTTGAAGGTCCGGAGGGGACATTTCCCTCCGGACCCTCAACCTTTCCTCCGTATGCCGGCCACGCAGAGCCCGGGACCCGCACCCGCGCCGCTGGGACGCGTCACCAGATGAAGCGGGGCGCCGTCCAGAGGACGAAGCCGAGCAGGACGGGCAGGGCGACGGCGACCGAGCCGTGCTTCTGCACGGGCTCGTGCCCGGTCCAGCCCACCGCCCGCCGCATCCGCAGCGCCACGACGACCAACCCTGCGCCGAGTCCGGCACCCAGGAGCCCGAGCCCGACCCGTTGCAGGGCGCCGTAGGTCCCATTCCATGTCGTCGCCACCCGCTCGCCGCCGGCCTCGAGACCGACGACGTCGCCGTCGGGCTGCGACAGCATGACGCCTTGGGTCACGTCAGCCTCGCGGAGTCGGTCGGAGGCACGGTCCGGCAACGACACCTCATGGGCACGCCCCGACGACGGCCGCAGGTCCCAGTCGTCACCCGCGTCCCGCCGCGAGTAGCGCGGCCCGTCGACGGACACGTCGGTGCGCACGAGGCACATCCCGCTCGCCTCGCTGCCGCACGCCCGTCCCTCCTCGACGACGTCACCCCACCGCGCAGCGGCCACGGCGTTGAGGGCCGTCAGCAGGCTGACGACGAGGGCGACGACGCCGAGCGGCAGCAGCACGAGCGGCCGCGCGACGACCTTGCCCACCGACATCCCCGTCCCTGCCGTCCCCGCCGACCGACCGCCGCGCTCAGCCGAGCTCGTCCAAGGCCTTCTGCGACCCCGGGTGCAGCTCGACCGGGTCGGACTCCTTGGCCGTCGCCGGGTCGAGGTCCTTGGCCGCGGGGTGCACCTTCTCGAGGTCGGCCTTCTTGTCGAAGAGCAGCTTCGTCAGCGCGCACGCGTTGTTCTCGGACATGTCCGAGCGCACGAGGAGCACGTTCGGCACGACGACCGTCTTGGCATCGGCAGGCGTCTTGTAGGTCGCGGCCGGGATGACGTCCTCGGCATAGACCGGGTTGACCTCCTTGAGCTGGGGCAGCAGGGGAGTGATGTCGAGAAACTGGACCTGGTCGCCCATCGACGTCATGAGGTCGGTGATGCCGCCGGTCGGCAGGCCGCCGGACCACACGAGCCCGTCGATGCTGCCGTCCTTCATGCCGTCGACGGTCTTGGTGAGGTCGAGCCGCTGCGCCTGCACGTCCTTGGCCGGGTCGAGACCGGCGGCCTCGATGAGCCGGTTCGCGATCACCTCGGTGCCCGACTTCGGCGACCCGGTCGAGATGCGCTTGCCCTTGAAGTCCTCGATCTTGGTGATGCCCGACTTCTTCGACACGACGACCTGCGTGTAGTTCGAGTAGATCCGCGCGAGCGCCTTGACGTCGGCCTTCTTGCCCTCGAACGCGCCCTTGCCGGTCACGGCGTCGGCGGCGGTGTCGGCCAGCGAGAACGCGATGTCGTACTTCTTGTCGACGAGCTGCTGGATGTTCTGCACCGACGCCCCGGTCTCGGCCGCGGTCGCCTTGAGGTCGGTGTTGGCGCTGATGACCTGCGCCAGACCGCCACCGAGCGCGTAGTAGACGCCCGTGCTGTTGCCCGTCGCGATGGTGATCTGGCCGGCGCTCGCCGTGCAGTCGTCACCCCCGGAACCCCCACTCGCCGCGGTGTCGCTCGTGCGGTCCTGCTTGCCGCCACAGCCCGCGAGGGCGAGCGCGGTCACGGCGGCCACCGCGACGACGGATGTGCGAACTCGGTTGCGACTCATGCCTTTTCCTCCAGTTTGGTGGTGCTTTCGTCAGCTGTGGGCGTATGCCGGCCGCTCGCTCTCGTGAACCACGCCAGGCCCACGGCCACGGCGAGGAAGACGAGCCCGACGCCGATCGAGAAGGGCTGCAGGTAGAGCAGGAGCCCGGCGGCGGGGACGCAGAGGGCGCGGACGACGGGCTTGACCGGTCCGAAGAGCCAGCCGCCGGTGATGACCGCGAGGGCGGCGACGGCGAGCATCGACACCACGGTCGTCCAGACGATCGAGAGCGCGTCGCCCTGCATGAGCAGGTGCGAGCCGTTGTCGGTGATGACGAAGGCGAGCGGCGCGAGGAACGCGGGAAGCGTGTACTTCCACGCGTTCCACATCGTCCTCATCGCGTCACCGCCGGTGATCGCGGACGCGGCGACCGCGGCGAGCGCGGTCGGCGGCGACACCTCGGAGAGCACGGCGTAGTAGAAGATGAACATCGCGGTCTCGGGCGCGCTCACGCCGAGCGTCTGCAGGGCCGGGCCGATGACGACCCACGCGATGATGAACGACGCCGTCACCGGCACGGCGAGGCCGAGCACGGCGATCGCGACCGCCGCGAAGACGGCGGTGAGGACGAGCACCCCGGTCTCGTTGCTCGTCAGTGCCTGCGCGGCGGAGACGAGCATCGACGCGAGCGACTGCCCGATCCCGGTCTTGACGATGACCGAGGTGATGATGCCTGCCGCGGCGCACACCGAGGCCACGGGCAGGACCGAACGCACCCCCATGGCGAGACCGCGATAGAGCTCCACGGCATACGCGCGCAGTGCCTGGGGGAGCGGGAGGCGAGTCGCGTCGGGATCGAGCGGGTCGCGGCCCGACACGAGGCGCTCGACGAGCCCGAAGAGGGCGGCGACGCCGGTCGCGTAGACGACCGCCTTGAAGGGCGGGATGCCCAGCGCGAGGAAGGCGACGATGACGAAGAGCGAGAGGAAGTGGTAGCCGAAGCGCAGGAGCAGCTGCAGCGCGCTGCGTGTCGCGACGTGCACCTCGCGGGCGCCGAAGCGACGGGCGTCCATCTCGACGGCGAGGACGATGCCGAGGTAGTAGAGCAACGTCGGGACCGTCGCCCAGAGCAGGACCTCGAGGTAGTTGACGCCGAGGTACTCCGCGATGATGAACGCCGCTGCGCCGAGGGTCGGCGGCGAGAGGATCGCGCCGATGCCGGCCGCGGCGAGCATGCCGCCTGCGGCCTCGCGGGGGTAGCCGGCCCGCTTGAGGATCGGCCACGAGACCGAGCCGAGGCTCACGGCGGTCGCTGTGCCCGAGCCGCTCACGGTGCCGAGGAGGAAGCCGCTCAGCGCGACCGTGCGGCCCGGCGCCGACGAGCTCTTGCGGAACGCCGCGAACGAGATGTCGATGAAGAAGCGGCTCGCGCCGGTCGCCTCGAGGACGGCGCCGTAGATCGTGAAGAGGACGATGTAGGTCGCGGCGACGTCGAGCGGGATCCCGAAGAAGCCGGACGCGTCGTTGTAGAGGCCGTTGATGATGTCGCCGAAGTTCATGCCGGCGTGGCTGATCGACCACGACACCGGCAGGAACCCCCCGTAGTAGGCGAACGCGAGGAAGACCGCGCAGACGATCGGCAGGACGAGGCCGGTCGTGCGTCGGGTCGCCTCGATGACGAGGAGCAGGAGCAGCGTGCCCATCGCGACGTCGACGGCGCCGAGCGAGCCCTGCCGGTCGAGGAACGCGTTGAAGCCGCCGCCACCGTCACCGATGGTCACCGGGAGGACGGGATAGAGGCAGACGAGCAGGGCGAGCGCCGCGAGGGCCCAGTCGAGGATGCCGGGGTTGTCCTTGCCGGGCGCCGCTCGCTGTGTGGTCGCCTCTGTCCTTGCCGGTATGCCGTCCTGCTCGGTCTCGGTCGTGCGCGCGCGTCTGCGGGTGGCGCGGTAGCAGACGAAGACGAGGGGGAGGACGGCGGCGAGGAAGAGGATGAGGTAGTACTGCCCGCCCTGCCGCAGCGGCGAGAACACCTGGTAGAGGACGAACATCGACACGAGGAAGCAGACGGCGGTGAGGACCTCGTTGAGCCGGTGCGAGAGGCGGCGGCCGGGGCGCTCCTCGTCGTACTCGCCGATGAGCCCCTCGACGTCGGTGGTGTTCTCGTCGCGAACCTCGCGGAGGCTCGTCGAGCCGCTGGCTCGACGGTCTAGGCCGTTGGCGGTCGAGTCGGAGGCGGGGTCCGGTGGCACCGTCCGCTCCATGCCGTCGCCGGACTGCGTGACCTCCGTTGGTCGACCCATGGCGTCAAACCTAGTCAGAGGATGGGCCGTTCGGGCCGGTGGCGGGCGGCCCATCTGAGGGTGCACCAACGGGGTCGAAGGTCTCTGGTCTCGGTGACGGCGCACGGCCCACGCTGGACACAGACATCGAGGAGGTGCGCGATGGAGTGGGACCTTGGGCTCCAGGGCGTGGGCGTTCTCGTCGCCCTCTCGCTCGCCTTCGGCGCACTGGCCGGCCTGCTCGCCGGTGACGACGTCGCCCACCGGCTCGACGCCATGGCCGTCACCACGGTCGCGTGCGTCATCGTCGGGCTCGTCGTCAGCGAGGTCGTCTTCGGCTCGGCGACCGGGGTCGAGCTCCAGCCCGACGTCGACGGGCTGGCGCGCGACGAGGTGCTGCTCTCAGGTGCTGTCACGACGGCCGTCGTCGTGCTCGTCATGCGCCGGATGGTGCACCGGGGCGCGCCGCGAGAACGTCGTCGGACGGCGGGTGGTCGGCGGGTCTGAGGCTGACCGCGCGGCCGGTGACGTCGGCGGGTGGGCGTGGGGTCCGTGGTGGCAAGCCGTCGCTCGAGTGGCTGGGTCCCCGGTGGCTGGCTACCCTCTGGTCAGGGGTCGACGGAGGGGCTGTGGACAACGCCACGGCGCTGACGGCGAATCCTGCTTGCATGGCCGGGTCGGCGAGGTCGACGGTCAGGGTCGGAGGTCGCGCGTGAGCCGGGGAGGCGAGCGCGCGCAAGCACGTGGGGAAGGGGGCGCTGTGGACGCCGTGCGCACTGTGGAGGCCGAGGTCCGTGAGCTCATCCGTCGCTCCGGCCTCGACCCGGCCCGCGACCCCAAGGCCGTCCAGCGGCTCGTGCGCGACGCCGTCGCCGACTACGACCAGCGATCGATGCACGGCGGCATGCCCGTCCTCGCGGACGTCGACAAGGCGGAGAAGTCGGTGTGGGACACCGTCGCCGGGTTCGGACCCCTGCAGCAGTACTTCGACGACCCCACCGTGGAAGAGATCTGGATCAACGAGCCGACCCGCGTCTTCATCGCCCGCGGGGGCGTGCCCGAGCTGACGACGACGCTGCTCACGGCCGACGAGGTGCGTGACCTCGTCGAGCGGATGCTCAAGTCCTCGGGACGGCGAGTCGACCTGTCCAGCCCCTTCGTCGACGCGGTGCTGCCCGACGGCTCCCGGCTCCACGTCGTCATCCCCGACATCACCCGCGAGCACTGGCACGTCAACGTCCGCAAGTTCATCGTCAAGGCCGACAACCTCGACGACCTCGTCCGGCTCGGCACCCTCACGCGACAGGCCGCGACCTTCCTCGAGGCTGCCGTCGCCTCCGGCCTCAACGTCCTCGTCGCCGGTGGCACCCAGGCCGGCAAGACGACGATGCTCAACTGCCTCGCGGCGGCGATCCCCGCGCGCGAGCGCGTCGTCACGTGCGAGGAGGTGTTCGAGCTCAAGATCCCGTTGCGCGACGTTGCGTCGATGCAGTGCCGCCAGCCGTCGCTCGAGGGCACCGGCGAGGTGCCGCTGCGACGCCTCGTCAAGGAGGCGCTGCGGATGCGGCCGTCGCGCATCATCGTCGGCGAGGTGCGCCAGGCCGAGAGCCTCGACCTGCTCATCGCCCTCAACTCCGGTCTGCCCGGCATGTGCACGATCCACGCCAACAGCGCCCGCGAGGCCATCACCAAGATGTGCACGCTGCCGTTGCTCGCCGGCGAGAACGTCGGCTCTCGGTTCGTCGTTCCGACCGTCGCCGGATCGATCGACATCGTCGTGCACGCCGCACTGGAGCGGGACGGCACGCGTCGCGTCCGCGAGATCGCAGCCGTCCCCGGCCGGGTCGAGGGTGACGTCGTCGAGATCGCCGACCTCTTCGTGCAGCGGGGCGGCGAGCTCGTGCGCGCCGACGGCTATCCGCCGCACCGCGACCGGTTCGAGCGCGCCGGGTACGACCTCCCGGCGCTGCTCGCTCAGGGGTCGATGTGACCGGCATCGTCGTCGGGCTCCTCTTCGGCACCGGGCTCTTCTGCATCTGGTGGAGCTTCTGGGTGCGCGAGGCCGAGCCCGACCGCCAGCCCGAGCCTCCGCTGCTCATCCGCCGCCTCCGTGACGACCTCGTGCAGGCCGGCTATCCGACGGTCACGCCCCGCACGCTCCTCGTCGGTTGTTCGCTCGCCTTCCTCCTCGTGTTCCTCTTCGTGTATGCCGTCGTCGGCGTCCCAGCGATTGCGTCCTGCTTCGCGCTCATGGCTGCGTGGGGGCCCTACGCCCTCGTGCGGATACGCGCCCGGCAGCGGCGCAACCGGCTGCGCGACCTCTGGCCCGACGCCGTGGACAACATCACCTCGGCGGTGCGGGCGGGCATGTCACTTCCCGAGGCGGTCTCCCAGCTCGGTGTGCGCGGCCCGGAGGAGCTGCGGCCGGCGTTCGCCGCCTTCGCACAGGACTACAGGATCACCGGTCGCTTCCATGACTGCCTCGACCGCCTCAAGGAGCGGCTGAGCGACCCCGTCGCGGACCGGCTCATCGAGTCGCTCCGCATCGCCCGCGAGGTCGGTGGCAGCGACCTCGGGCGGCTGCTCCGCACCCTGTCGGTCTTCCTGCGCGAGGACTCACGGACCCGGGCCGAGCTCGAGACCCGTCAGTCGTGGACCGTCAACGCCGCCCGGCTCGCCGTCGCGGCGCCGTGGATCGTCCTCGCGATGCTCTCGACGCGTCCGGAGTCGGTGCAGGCCTACTCGTCGACGACCGGGGCGCTCGTGCTGCTCTCCGGCGCCGTCGTCACCGGGGTCGCCTACTGGCTCATGGTCCGGATCGGCCGCCTTCCCGAGGACGAGCGGGTTCTGCGATGAGCGACCTCGCCCGCTCCGGCGCCATCCTCGGCCTGCTCGCCGGTCTCGGCCTGCTGCTCGTGTGGCTCGGCCTGCCGCGCCACCGCCAGGCGGGTCTGGCCGACCGCGTGCTTCCCTACCTGCGGGACACCCCGCGCCCGTCGAACCTCCTCGCCGGGGACGGTCCACCCCAGGGCGTGCTCGCCGCTCTCCTCGCGCCGGTCATCGCCGAGCTCGGCCGTCACGTCGAGCGCGTCATGGGTGGCGCCGCCTCGGTGCGCCGCCGGCTCCTGCGGGCCGGCCAGTCGCCGGACGTCGACCGGTTCCGCGCGCAGCAGGTCATCTGGGGCGTGGGCGGCGGGGTCCTCATGCTCGCCTTCGGCACGCTCGCAGCGGTCACCCGCGGTTCGAGCCCCGTCCTCGTCGTGCTCCTCACCGGCATCGGCGTCGTCTCCGGCGTCGCCGGGGCGGACTGGTTCCTCAGCCACCGCGCCAAGAAGCGGGAGCAGCGCATGCTCGCCGAGTTCCCCACGGTGGCCGAGCTACTCGCGCTTGCCGTCGGTGCGGGCGAGGGGGCGGTCGGTGCGCTCGAGCGCGTCTGCCGGCTCTCCCGCGGTGCGCTGTCCGACGAGCTGCGCCGATGCCTCGCCGACGCCCGGGCCGGCGCCAGCCTGCCGGTGGCGCTACACGGACTCGCGGACCGCACCGGACTCATCAGCCTGACCCGCTTCGTCGACGGCATCGTCATCGCCGTCGAGCGCGGCACGCCCCTCGCCGACGTCCTGCGCGCGCAGGCCCAGGACGTCCGCGAGGAGGGTCGCCGCCTCGTCATGGAGTCCGGCGGCAAGAAGGAGATCGTGATGATGGTCCCGGTCGTCTTCCTCGTGCTGCCCGTGACGGTCCTCTTCGCCGTCTTCCCCGGCTTCTCGTTCCTCAACTTCTCGATGTGACACCACTGGAAAGGCACGACCATGCACACCATCACCCGTTCCCTCATCCGGGCGCAGCTCGCCGCCCAGGATCTCGTCGACGGCTCGGGGCGCCGTCGCGAGCGCGGCGACGTCCCGGGCTGGGTGCTCATCACGCTCATGACCGCCGGGCTCGTCGCCGTCATCTGGACCGTCGCCGAGGACCAGCTGCAGACCCTCTTCCGCGACGCCATGAACCGCGTCCGCCGCTGAGGTGACGCGCGTCGCCCGGCGGGGCGAGCGCGGGTCGGCCGTGGCGGAGTTCGTCATGGTCTCGGCACTGGTCGTGTTCCTCTTCATGGCCGTGTTCCAGCTCGGGCTCGTGCTGCACATCCGCAACACCCTCATCTCGTGCGCGAGCGAGGGTGCGCGGCTCGGTGCGCGCGCCGACGCCGAGCCCGGGATGGGAGCGACGCGGGCCCGCGAGCTCATCACGGCGTCTCTCGACGACGACTACGCCGACGACGTCACGGTCGGCACCGGCATGGTCGGGGGAGTGCAGGTCGTCGAGGTCCGGGTGCGCGCGCCCTTCCCCGTGATCGGGCTCCTCGGTCCCGACGGCGAGCTCGACGTCACCGGCCGCGCGTTCCTGGAGCGCCAGTGACCTGGCGTGCGCGGCTGGCCGGGTCCCGGGGCGAGGAGGGGAGCGCGATCATCGAGTTCGTCTTCCTCGGCGTGCTCCTGCTCGTCCCACTCGTCTACCTCACGATGACCGTGGCTCGCATCCAGGCCGGCTCGTATGCCGTGACGACCGCCGCGCGTGAGGCCGGCCGTGCGTTCGTCACCGCAGAGGCGGGGGATGACGCAGCGGCGCGGGCCAGGGCAGCGTCGGAGGTCGCGTTCCGCGATCAGGGCTTCACCGGGCTGGGGTCACTGGGCATCGCGTGCTCCGCCTCGCCATGCCTCACCCCCGACGCCCGGATCGAGACGACGACGCGGGTGACGGTTCCGCTGCCGCTCGCCCCCGAGTTCGCCCGGGACGTCGTGCCGCTCGAGATCCCTCTCACGGCGAGCCACCTGTCGGTCGTCGACCGCTTCCGGGGTGCGTCGTGAGCCGGCGGCGTGCATCGGCGGTCGTGTGGCCCGCCCGGCTGCGCATCGGTGGCGGGGAGGTCCACCGTGACGAGGAAGGTCGCGTGATGCTGCTGGTCCTCGTCTTCTCGATGATCTGCACCCTGCTCGTCACCGGCGTCATCGCGGTGACGTCGGTGCACCTCTCACGCATGCGGCTGCTCGACGTGTCCGACGGAGCGGCACTTGCGGCCGCGAACGCACTGGACGACACGGCATACCGAGGGGGTGTCGGCGAGGCGGTCCCGCTGAGCAACGCGACGGTGCAGCAGGCGGCGGCGGACTACGTGTCGCGCCGGCCGCGGCCCGAGACGCTGACCCAGTGGGGGCTCGGCAGCGGTACCGGAAGCCCCGACGGGACGAGCGCCGTCGTCACCATGACTGGGGTCGCGGACGTTCCGTTCGTCGGCTGGATGCTGGGCGACGGCGTGACGATCACCGTGACTTCCAGAGCCCGCGCCGACCTCGTGCCGTGACGGCGACACGCCATGGACGACGCGGGGGAGCGGCGGTTGCGGGCCCTTGAAGGTTGTCGCCGCCACAATGAGCCCGTGGACACCGCGCGGACGGCCCGCTCCTGGCACCTTCTCACCGCTGCCGTCGCGTGGGTCGCGCTGCTGCTGCAGCTCGTCCTCGTCATCCAGGGCAGTGTCGTCCTCGACGACGCCGCGCCGCCGGGGCTGAGCACGCGCCTGATCCGCTACATCTCCTACTTCACGATCCTCACCAACCTGCTCGTCGCCGTGACGACGACGACGCTGACGCTGCGGCAGGACCGCTTCCCGACGTGGTGGAAGGTGCTGCGGCTCAACGCCATCGTCGGCATCACCGTGACCGGCCTGGTGCACTGGTTCCTCCTGCGGCCGCTGCTCGACCTCGACGGCGCCGACTGGCTCGCCGACAAGCTGCTCCACGTCGCCGTGCCGCTCCTCGCCGTCATCGGCTGGGCCGCCTTCGGCCCGCGCGGCAAGGCCGAGCGCCGCCTGCTCCTCGCCTCGCTCGCCTACCCCGTCGGGTGGCTCGTCTACACGTTGGTCAGGGGAGCGGTGACGGGCTGGTACCCCTACCCGTTCCTCGACGTCGGGTTGCACGGCTACGGCGGCGCGCTCGCCGCCTGCGCCGGTGTCGCCGTCCTCTTCGTGGCGCTGACGTGGGGTTTCATGGCGGCCGACCGACGACTTCCGCAGAGTCGCCACTGACCCGTTGGGATGGTCGCGAAATGACCCGCGGAACGCGCGGGTAGTTTGCCGTTCCGGCAGGTGGGGGCCTCGCGCGAGGAGAAAACTCGACGGGCAAGGAGCCCTGTCGAGAGCTGGCGACAACGAGGTCGCCACGACGGGCTCGTGAAGGGAGATGCGGTCATGCATCGACTCTCGGATCTCCGCTCGAAGGAGACGACATGCGCCTGACACCAGTGGTCGCGGCCAGCGGGCTCGTCCTCGGGCTCGGTCTGGCCCTGGCCCCCACGGCCAGCGCGGTCGAGCCCGATCCCTGCCTCATCATCCTCGGCGCGGAGGAGGCGACGATCATGGGAACGCCCGGCAACGACACCCTCACCGGCACCGACGGGCCCGATGTCATCCTCGCCGGCGCCGGCAACGACGTCATCATGGGTCTCGGAGGGGACGACCTCATCTGCGGTGGCGCCGGCAACGACTCGATCAACGCCGGTGACGGCAACGACGTCGTCATCGGCGACACCGCCGAGTCGATCCTCCTGGGCAACCCCGATGGCATGAGCGTGCCCGGGGGCGCCGACGTGATCGACGGCGGTGCGGGTGACGACCAGATCTTCGGCGAGGGCGGCAACGACACCCTCCGTGGCGGCAGCGGCGATGACTTCGCGACCGGTCAGATGGGCGTCGACAGCGTCCTCGGAGGCAACGGCGACGACACCATCTTCGGTGGTCCCGGCAACGACGTCGTCCGGGGCGAGAACGGCAACGACATCACCGTCGGCAACTTCGGCGACGACAACCTGTCCGGTGGTCGCGGCGACGACCTCATGACGGGTGACAACCCGGGCCCGGGCCCGTCCGGCATCTCCAACGACGTGTGCAACGGTGACCAGGGCTCGGACTTCGCTGTCGAGGACACCTGCGAGGTCGCGGTGGCGATCGAGGCCTTCGGACCGCTCCCCGAGGAGGGCTAGGGGCCCAGCACGAACGCGCCGGGGCGGGTGGTGGACAGGGGGAGCCGCTCGCCCCGGCGTGCTGGTCGCGGTGCGAGATCCGGATGCTGGGTGCGGCCTGACGTGCAGAATGTGCCGCCGACCCTGACCCGTACGGAGGAAACCAAAATGCCTCCGACGGGCTACGGGTATTTCCTGCAAACCGCGGACAGTCCTTCGCGTGCAGGAGAACGATCGTCGGTCAGGAGCCTGCCGCGCCCAGGCGACGCTCCCGTCACCACGGCGGTGCTCCGAGAAGGAGATCCGTCATGCACCACATCGCCTCGCGCCTGGCCAAGTCCGTGGCGCTCGCCGCAGCCCTCGGACTGGCGACCGCGACGACCGCCGCAGCCCACGAGTGCTACAACGCCAGCCGCTCCGACAAGGGCAACGAGATGGCCGGCACGAAGTCCAACACGTGGTTCACCCTCGTCCCCTCCTCGATCATCGCCGAGGAGATCGGCGCGGGCATGTACGACGAGGCCACCGGCGACTGCATCCTCGCCGAGTGGGAGGCCGGCGGCCTGCCGGAGTCCTTCGTCATCAAGGTCGTCGGCGGGAAGGACGGGCTGCTCGCCGGAGGAGTCACCCGTCACGAGCTGCTCCACGACGGCAACGGCATCGACCACGCCTTCGCGGCGTACGGCGACGTCATCGTCGGTGGCTACGTGAGCTGCGGCGTCGAGTTCTGACCCGCACCTGCTGACCTGACTGCCCGCCGGTGACGGTTCCGTCGCCGGCGGGGCAGCCGTCGGCCCAGCTCCACGCGGTGGTGAGCGGACGGCGTGTGGTGAGGAGACGGCATACGGGCACGTAGTCTTGGCTCTCGTGGCCACCGACTTCCAGCAAGAGATCAAGGACCTGCGCACGACCATGACGTCCGTGCGTGACGTCACCGACCTGACCGCCCTCCAGGCGCGCATCGACGAGCTCGAGACGCAGGTCGCGGCCCCCGACCTCTGGGACGACCAGGAGAAGGCGCAGGCCGTCACCTCCGCGCTCTCGCGTGCGAAGTCCGAGTACGACCGCGTCACCGGCATGGACACCCTCGTCGACGACCTCGAGGCCCTCGTCGAGATGGGCCAGGAGGAGAACGACGCCGAGACCCTCGCCGAGGCCGAGAAGGAGCTCGTCAAGGTCAAGAAGGCCGTCGGCGAGCTCGAGGTCCGCACCCTGCTCAGCGGCGAGTGGGACGAGCGCGAGGCCGTCGTGACGATCCGCGCCGGCGCCGGTGGCGTCGACGCCGCCGACTTCGCCGAGATGCTCATGCGCATGTATCTCCGCTGGGCCGAGCGCCACGGCTACCCGACCAAGGTCATGGACACCTCCTACGCCGAGGAGGCCGGCATCAAGTCGGCGACCTTCGAGGTCAACGTGCCCTACGCCTTCGGCAACCTCTCGGTCGAGGGCGGCACGCACCGCCTCGTGCGGATCAGCCCCTTCGACAACCAGGGCCGGCGCCAGACGAGCTTCGCGGCCGTCGAGGTCATCCCGCTCATCGAGGGGACCGACAGCATCGAGATCCCCGAGAACGAGCTCAAGATCGACGTCTTCCGCTCCTCGGGCCCCGGTGGCCAGTCGGTCAACACCACCGACTCCGCCGTCCGCATGACGCACATCCCCACCGGCACCGTCGTCTCGATGCAGAACGAGAAGTCGCAGATCCAGAACCGCGCCGCCGCCCTGCGCGTCATGCAGTCGCGCCTCCTCCTCATCAAGCGGGCCGAGGAGGCGGCGGTCAAGAAGGAGATGGCCGGGGACGTCAAGGCGAGCTGGGGCGACCAGATGCGCTCCTACGTCCTCAACCCCTACCAGATGGTCAAGGACCTCCGGACCGAGTACGAGACCGGCAACCCGACCGCGGTCTTCGACGGCGACATCGACGGCTTCATCGAGGCCGGCATCCGCTGGCAGATCGCCGAGCGCAAGGCCGAGGACTGAGTCCCGTTGCGGGACACCGGACCTGAGGGGAACCACCCATGACGTATGCCGTGGAGCCGCCTCCCGGAGGACCGGTCGACTGGGTCGCGTGGTCGCGTGACCTCGCCGCCACGATCCGCTCGCTCGCCGACGGCGACTCCGTCACGGTGACGGTCTCGGAGCACCCGCGGCCGCACCTCGTGCGCAAGGCGAGGTTCTTCGGCGTGATCCCGGCCCGCTACGAGGACATGGCGCCGTGGGTCCGGGTGCGCCGCGACGAGGACCACGCCGTCTGCGAGCTCGTCGGCAGCGAGGAGTTCGGCGGCGACTTCTTCTTCAGCCCCGACGAGGAGTCCACGCTCGCGGGGATCGGGTGGCGCGAGCCCGGCCCGATCTCCATGGAGGAGCGGGTCTGGAACCGCTGGTTCCCCGACGACGTGACGCAGACGGCATACCTCTCGCGGGCCGACGCGCAAGCCGCCGCCGACCTCGTGACGCGCACCCTGCGCGACGTCGTCTACGCCGCCGAGGCCTGATCGCAGGACGGCTCAGGCGCGAAAGCACAGGTCAGCGCGACGCCAAGTGGGGTCGCAGCACATGGGAGCGGCGTCGCCGCGCGAGGATGCTGACCCGCATGCGCCCGACAACGACGTCTCCACGCACCCTCCTGGCGGCCGTGGCCGCCCTCGCCACGACCCTGACCCTCACGGTCGCCGCACCCGAGGCCTCGGCCGACCGGGCCAGCGACAAGCCCGGTGGTGGCCACTGCGCCCGCCAGTCGAAGATCGCCGTCCCCGGCGCCGAGATGCAGAAGGTCGCCTGCCTCGACGACCTCACGACGGCGAGCACCGTCGCGACCGGACACAGCAAGGCTGCCGACTTCGCCGGTCTGCACACGCCCGGCACGGTCAACCCGACGGGCATCCCCGGCATCCAGGTCGACGGCTACTTCCCCGACACCTCGACGACGAACACCAACAACGGCTGGAACCACGACAGCCAGTTCGTCATCCGCATCCCCGACGACTGGAACGGCGGCCTCGTCGTCACCGGCGCACCGGGCAACCGCACGCAGTACGCCAACGACTTCATCTGGTCGGACTGGGTGCTCTCCAAGGGCTACGCCTTCGCGAGCACCGACAAGGGCAACATCGGCCTCAACTTCTTCGACGACGGCTCGACGCCGGGCGGCAGTGTGCGCGAATGGAACTCGCGGGTCACCGAGCTCACCGTGGCGACCAAGAAGGTCCTCCAGCAGGTGCGCGCGAGCAAGCCGAAGCACACATGGATGGCCGGCATCTCCAACGGTGGCTACCTCGTCCGCTGGCAGCTCGAGAACCGCCCCGACCTGTACGACGGCGGCCTCGACTGGGAGGGCACGCTCTTCCGCGCGGACGGCCCGAACCTCCTCACCTACCTGCCGACCGCGCTCAAGCACTACCCCTCGTATGCCGCGACCGGAAGCCCCGAGGCACACGCGGCCATGATCGCGGCCGGCTTCGCCCCCGGCAGCGAGTTCCTGTGGCCCTTCCACCACCAGGTCTACTGGGACCTGACGCAGCGGATCTACCGCGAGGAGTTCGACCCGACCTTCGACGGTGACACCAAGGCCGGCACTCCCTACTGCGCCAGCGGGACCCCTCAGTGCGACGCCGACTACGACTACGAGAGCCGTCCGGCGTCGGTCAAGGAGGCGATCCGCTCGGTGGAGCTCACCGGCAGGATCGGCAAGCCGCTCATCACCGTGCACGGCGACATGGACACGCTGCTGCCGATCGGCACCGACTCCGACGTCTACGACGAGCTCATCGACGACGCCGGCAAGGGCGACCTGCACCGCTACTACCGCGTCGAGGACGGCACGCACACCGACGCGCTCGTGCCGGCGTTCGCGGACCGGCTGCGTCCGCTGCTGCCGTGCGCCCGCACCGGTTTCGACGCGCTCACCGCGTGGGTGGAGAAGGGGACCGCCCCGCCGCCCGACGCCACCGTGGCGCGCCCAAGCTCGGGCGACCTGCTCCACACCTGCGTGCTCTCCTGAGCCGCTGAACGACTGATTGCCCTTTTCGTCCCGAGACGGCACCGCAGCCGGACCGCGGTGACGGACGAAAAGGGCAATCAGTCGGGTGGTGACGCTGGAACTGGCAATCAGTCGATGGGCTGCTCGAGACCGAGCGGGTCCTTCTCGTCGTGCTTTGCGACCGTCGTGCGCAGCTCGGTGTGCGGCATGAGTGCGACGGCGACGAGCGTGATGACCGTCACCGCCGCGGCGATGAGGAAGATGTAGCCGGTGCTGTCGCCGTAGGCGTGACGGACGATGGTGACGACCTGCTCCGGCAGCGCGCTGAGGTCGAGGCTTCCGCCGCCCCCGCTCGTCTCGGCCGGGACGGGGAGCTTCGCGTCCCGCAGGCCGGTGGCGACGTGGTCGCCGACCCGACTCGCGAGCACGGCGCCGAGGACGGCGATCCCGACGGTGCCGCCAAGCGAGCGGAAGAAGCTCACCACGCCGCTCGCCGCCCCGATGTCGCGGACGTCGACGGTGTTCTGGACCACGAGGACGAGGTTCTGCATGAGCGTGCCCTGACCGAGGCCCATGAGGAGCATGTAGGCGGACAGGTGCCAGATCGGCGTCGTGTGGTCGGTCGGGCCCATGAGCGCGAGGCCGGCGATGAGGACGACCGTGCCGACGAGCATCCACGGCTTCCAGATCCCGGTGCGGGTGATGAGCTGCCCGGACACGGTGGCGCCGACCATGCTGCCGAGGATGAGCGGGAGCATGAGGAGCCCGGCCTCGGTCGGCGAGAAGCCCTGCGCCACCTGGAAGAACTGGCTGAGGAAGACCGAGGTACCGAACTGCGCGATGCCGACGGCGATGCTCGCGATGACGGCCAGTGTCGTCGTGCGCTCGAGCAGGATCTTCGGCGGGATGAGCGGCTCCGGGTGGCGGCGCTCGACGAGCACGAGGGCGACGACGGCGAGCGCGGTGGGGACGAGGAACTCGGCGGTCTCGACCGAGACCCAGTCGAAGCTGCGCCCGGCGAAGGAGACCCAGATGAGCGGCAGGCTCGCGGCGATCGAGATGAGGACCGCGCCCCACCAGTCGATGCGCACCTCGCGCCGCACGCGGGGCAGGTGCAGGAAGCGCTGGAGCATGGCGAGGCCGAGCAGCGAGATCGGCACGGCCGCCCAGAAGCACCAGCGCCAGCCGACGCTGTCGACGAGCAGCCCACCCAGTAGAGGCCCGGACACGGTGGCGACGGCCATGACGGCGGCCATGTAGCCGCTGTAGCGACCGCGCTCACGCGGCGGGATGATCGAGCCCATGATGGCCTGGGCCAGGGCCATGAGCCCACCGACGCCGAGGCCCTGGAGCGAGCGGGCGCCGAGCAGCTGCGGCACGTTGTGCGCGAAGCCGGCGGCGAGCGAGCCGAGGAGGAAGAGCACGCCCGAGACCTGGACGAGGAGCTTCTTGTCGAAGAGATCGGCGAGCTTGGACCAGATCGGGCTGGAGACGGTCATCGCCAGCAGGGTCGTCGTGACGACCCAGGTGTAGGAGGTCTGGCTGCCCTGGAGGTCGCCGATGATCGTCGGCAGGGCGGTGCTGACGATCGTCGAGCTCACCATGGCCACGAAGAGCATGGAGAGCAGGCCGGTGAGGACCTCGAGCACCTCCTTGTGGCTGAGCTCGGGTTCCCGGGTGAAGGTGGGGGAGGCGGTGGCGGTCATGCGGGTCCTTGGGTGTCGGTGCGCGAGTCGGTGTCGTCGTGGGAGGTGCCCGAGGTGTCGGGTCGTGCGGTCGTGGCTCGGGTCCGCGCGGCGGGGGAGGAGCCGCCGAGCGCGGGGATGATGTGGTCGGTGATCTCGTCGAGGGTGCGGGCCGCGCCGGTCGCGGTCTCGCCGTCCCAGTCGGTGAAGTGCTCGCGCATCCGCTCGACGTAGGCCCGGCGCAGCGACGCGAGGCGCGCGCGGCCCTCCTCGGAGAGCGAGACGAGCTCGGCGCGACCGTCGGCCGGGTCCCGTCGACGCTCGACGAGGCCCTCGGCGGTGAGGGTGACGAGCTGCCGGCTGATCACCGAGGGCCCGACGTGGAGCCGCTCGGCGATGAAGCCCGACCGGGCGTCCCCGTGGTCCTCGAGGACCTTGAGCAGCGTGACGTCGGTTGGAGAGAGGCCGCCCGGCAGCTGGAGCCAGAGGTGCGACGCCGCCCGCAGCGAGCGGGTGAGCCGGAAGAGGCTCGAGGCGAAGAGCTCGAACTCGTCGGCGGAGGATTGCTTGACCACGTCAACCATTTAACGCCTTTTGGTTGCGTCAAGCAACTTGATGTGGTGCGATGCGGACAACGCGGAGCGGGGGACCCCGGTCCCGACACGTCCCGCCCGCCGTCCTCCGCTTCACGCGGCGCCCTGCGCCCTCACACGCCGTCGGCCCAGCAGGTGCCACGACGCCACAGACGCGGAACCTATGCTCGGGGCGATCCCACTCCCGAGCCGTGAGGCCAGCCACCAGCGATGATTCGCTTCGACAACGTCACCAAGGTCTATCCGAGGTCGACCCGACCCGCGCTCTCCGACGTCAACGTCAACGTCGAGCGCGGCGAGTTCGTCTTCGTCGTCGGGCCGTCGGGCTCCGGCAAGTCCACGCTCCTGCGCCTCGCGCTGCGCGAGGAGCGGGCGACCTCGGGCACGGTCCTCGTCGCCGGCCAGGACCTCGGGTCGCTCTCGGCGCGCAAGGTCCCGCGCTTCCGCCGCGAGATCGGGGCCGTCTTCCAGGACTTCCGCCTCCTGCCGGGCAAGACCGTCGACCAGAACGTCGCCTTCGCGCTCCAGGTCATCGGCAAGCCGTCCTCGGCGATCCGCCAGCTCGTCCCCGAGACCCTCGAGATGGTCGGTCTCGAGGGCAAGGGCAAGCGCCTGCCGCACCAGCTCTCCGGTGGTGAGCAGCAGCGCGTGGCGATCGCCCGCGCCGTCGTCAACAAGCCGCAGATCCTGCTGTGCGACGAGCCGACCGGCAACCTCGACCCCAAGATCAGCCTCGACATCGTCCGCCTGCTCGACCGCATCAACCGCACCGGCACGACGGTCGTCATGGCGACGCACGACGCCGACACCGTCAACCAGCTCCGCCGACGGGTGGTTCAGCTCGACGAGGGCCAGATCGTGCGTGACGAGCAGCACGGCACCTACCTCGCGCCCGTCGTCCCCGAGGAGTCTCCCGTCGAGGATCCGGACGCCGTCGAGGACGCCGAGGTCGCGGAGGAGATCGGCGACCTCGATCCCGAGCGGTTCGGAGGGGAGGAGCGATGAGGGCCGGGTTCATCGCCGGCGAGGTCTGGTCGGGCCTGCGGCGCAACCTCTCGATGGCCCTCTCGGTCATCCTCGTGACGATGGTGTCGATGTTCCTGCTCGGTCTCGGGCTCCTCGCCCAGCGTCAGGCCGACACGATGAAGGGCTACTGGTACGACCGCATCCAGGTCTCGATCTACCTCTGCACCGACAACTCCCTCCAGCCCAACTGCCAGGGCCAGGCGGCGACCGAGGCGCAGGAGCAGAGCATCAGGACCCAGCTCGAGGCGCTGCCCGAGGTCAAGGCGGTCTTCCAGGAGTCGGAGGAGGAGGCGTTCGCGCGCTTCAAGGAGCAGTTCCGCAACAGCCCCATCACCGGCAACGTCCAGCTCGGGGACATCCCGCAGAGCTTCCGCGTCCAGCTCTCGGACCCGACGAAGTATGCCGTCGTCACGAGCCAGTTCGAACGTGCACCGGGCGTCGCGAGCGTCCAGGACCAGGAGAAGGTGCTCAAGCGCTTCTTCCAGATCATCAACTGGATCACCGGCTTCTCGGTCTTCCTCGCCGGGCTCATGGTCATCTGCGCGACGCTCCTCATGGCGACGACGATCCGCCAGGCCGCCTTCATCCGACGACGAGAGATCGGGATCATGCGTCTCGTCGGCGCCTCGAACTGGACGATCCGTATGCCGTTCATCCTCGAGATGCTCGTGGTGGCCACCCTCGGCGTCGCGCTCGCGGTCGGCATGCTCTGGGTCGGGCTGAGACTCATCTTCAACGCGGGCTTCAACCAGGTCGTCCTCAACAAGGCGCTCATCGGCGCCGGGGACGTCTGGGCGCTCACGCCGTGGCTCTTTGGCGGTGTCATCTTCATCGCCGTGCTCACGAGCGTCGTCACGCTGCGCCGCTACCTCCGCGTCTGAGGCTGCTCGCGTTCGCGACCGGCTGCGCACCAAAAGCCGCGAATCGCCAGCGGGCGGGTGACTAGTCAGCCACCATGGACGTGGCCCTCGACGCCACGTGGACGAGCCGCCGCCACAAATCCGAGGCCGGACTTTGCCGGGAAGTGTTTCCAAACGGAGGTGACTCGTGTTACCAATGGTGACCATGTGGCGAACCCCTGCGCCCCGCACCGCCTCCGCGCGCCGAGTGACCGGCATGTCGGTGGCCCTGCTGGCCTCCCTCGCCCTCGTGGCTCCCGTCTCGGCGCACCCGAGCGCCGACCCGGACCCGTCGAAGCAGAAGCGCAGCGTCGACGCCCAGATCGACCAGCTCCGTGAGGACCTCCACGAGACCAACGCGGACCTCGCCAACGCCTACATCGCCCTGAGGACGACCCAGGCCAAGATGCCCGGTGCCCAGGCGGCGCTGACGCAGGCGGAGGCCGCGGCCTCGCGGGCCGAGGTCGCCAACGCCATGGCTGCCCAGGAGCTCGAGGTCGCACAGGCCAACGAGACCAAGGCGCAGGACGAGCTCGCGGCGACGAGCAAGGAGATCCGCGACAGCCGCGGCCAGGTGGCCCAGTTCGCCGCGCAGATCTACCAGGAGCAGGGCTTCGGCGAGCTCGACATGGCCATGACGTCGACGACGCCGCAGCAGTTCGCCGACCGCATCGCCCTCATCGGCACCGTCATGGACCTCCAGGGCCAGTCGATGGTCAAGCTCGCCACCGCCAAGGCGACGCAGACCGCGCAGGAGGACCACCTCTCGGCGCTGCGGGCCGACTCCGAGAAGGCCAAGCGCAAGGCCGAGGCCACGCTCGCCGCCGCCAACGCCGCGCGCGACAAGGCCACCGCCGCCAAGGTCGCGCTCGACGCCCTCGCCGCGCAGCAGAGCACGCAGGCGGCCACCGTCAAGGCGCAGTCCGTCGCCGAGAGCGCACGCCTCGCCACCGCCCAGGCGGAGTCCGCCCGCCTCGGTGCCGTCATCAAGGCCCGCGCCGCCGCAGCCCTGCGCGCCGCGAAGATCCGTGCCGCCGCGAACGCGAAGGCCAAGGCCGACGCCGCGGCCCGCGCCGCCCGCAACAAGCGCAAGCCTGGCGGCGGCTCACCCGGCGGCTCCAGCGGCTCCAGCGGCTCCGGCGGCTCCAGCGGCTCCACCGGCGGCTCGAGCGGTGGACCGCTCAGCGCCCCGACGACGAAGGGCTGGATCAGCTCCGAGTTCGGCATGCGGTTCCACCCGATCCAGCACTACTGGAAGCTGCACAGCGGCCGCGACTACGCCGCCCCGTGCGGGACGCCGATCAAGGCGGCCGCCGCGGGCACCGTCATCGAGGCCGGCTACAACACCGGCTACGGCTACCGCGTCATCATCGACCACGGTGTCATCGGCGGCGTTCACCTCGCGACGACCTACAACCACCTCAAGTCGATCAAGACCTGGGGCGGTCGAGTCGGCCGCGGTGCCGTCGTCGGCTACGAGGGGAGCACCGGCAACTCCAACGGCTGCCACCTCCACTTCGAGGTCTACGAGGACGGCAACTTCGTCGACCCGCGCAACTACCTCTGACCGGGACGTCCCCCACGGGGCGCCGTGCAAACCCGGGCGCGCGGACGGCATACGCTGACGTAGCGTGTCGCACGAACTCGAGGAGGTGGGCGCCCATGGCAAAGGCCGGGAGCAAGAAGCAGGATGACGGGCGCAAGCTCGTCGCCAGCAACCGCAAGGCGCGACACGACTACCTCATCGAGGACACGTACGAGGCCGGGCTCGTCCTCATGGGCACCGAGGTCAAGGCGCTGCGGATGGGGCGCGCGAGCCTCGTCGACGGCTGGGCGAGCTTCAGCGGTGACGAGCTGTGGCTCGAGGGGGTGCACATCCCGGAGTACGTCTCGGGGACGTGGACCAACCACACGCCGCGCCGCCGCCGCAAGCTCCTGCTCCACCGCAAGGAGCTGACCAAGATCCTGCAGGCGACCCGCGAGAGCGGCCACACGATCGTCCCGCTCCAGCTGTACTTCAAGGACGGCCGGGCCAAGGTCGAGATCGCCATCGCCAAGGGCAAGAAGGAGTACGACAAGCGCCACGCGCTGCGTGAGCGCCAGGACCGTCGTGAGACCGAGCGCACGCTCGGCGCATACAGGGGGTAGCCAGTGACCGGTCGGCTTCGGAGCTGGGCGGCGGCACTGGCCGCTGCCGCATGCGTCGCCATCCCGCTCGGAGCCACCGTCGTCGCGCCCCCGGCGCTCGCCGCACCCGCATCCGTCGTCGGCTTCGTCCCGATGGACGACGACGCGGCCGCCTTCAACGTCACGTATGCCGTCCGGGAGGACGGGTCGATGCGCGTCACCCAGCGCATCCGCTGGGACTTCCCGGACGGCGAGGAGCGGCACGGGATCTACCGCACGATCCAGACCCGGGCCGGCTACCAGGACTCGACGACGCAGTACCGCCACTACGAGCTGTCCGACGTCGAGGTCACCTCGCCGACGGGGGCGCCGACCGACACCGACGTCTCCGACTTCGGCGCCTATGAGCAGGTCCGGATCGGAAGCCCCGACGAGACCGTCGAGGGCGTCCATGATTACGTCCTCACCTACACCCTCGCCCACGTCGTCAACGACATCGGTGACGGCACAGCCGAGCTCTACTACAACCACATCGACCCCTCGAACGAGTACGCCTACCGCAACGTCAGCGCCGACGTCACCGGACCGGTGCCGGCGACCCAGGTCGCCTGCTACTACGGCGCGCTCCACGAGGACACGACGTGCACCGGGACGGCGGGCGCGACCTCGCGCTTCACCATCCCCGACATCTCGCCCGGTCAGGGCGCGACGATCGTCGTGTCGTGGCCGCGCACCGCGTTCGGCGACCTCACCCCTGACCTGCGCGAGACCGGCGACGACGGCGCCTACGGGGGCGGCTACGACCCGGGACCGTCGCTCACGCCGCAGCAGTCGAGTGCGCTCGGCGCCGCCCTCGCCGGCGGTGGCGTGCTCCTGCCGCTCCTCGCGGGCGGGCTCATGGGCCTGCTCGTGTGGACCCGCGGTCGCGACGAGGTCTATGCCGGGCTCACCCCGGGCCTGTCGCCGGGCGTGGGCGAGAGCGCGCCGGTCGTGCGCGGCAGCGCGCCCACCGTGGCGGTCCAGTTCAACCCTCCGCCGGGGGTCCAGCCCGGCATGGTCGGGACGGTCATGGACGAGAAGGCCGACGTCGTCGACGTCACGGCGACGCTCATCGACCTCGCCGTCCGCGGCCACCTCACGATCACCAACGAGGAGCGCGGCCGCTTCCGCAGCGACGACTGGATCCTGCGCCGCCAGACCCCGCCCGCCGGCGCCTCGGCGCTCGCGCCCTACGAGCAGCGGCTGCTCGACGGCATCTTCTCCACCGCGAACGAGACCCGGCTGTCTGCGCTCAAGAACCACTTCGCGACCACCCTCAAGCAGGTCCAGTCGATGATGTACACCGAGGCCGTCCAGCGGCACTGGTTCCGGCGCTCTCCGGACGCGCAGCGGGCGGGCTGGGTCGGGCTCGGCTTCCTCGTCATGGGTGTCGGCGTCCTGGCCCTCTTCTTCGGCACGGGCGCCCTCGGGGCCCTCGGCGGCGGCGCGCTCGTCGCCAAGGGCTGGGTCTTCGGGATCGGGCTCGTCATCGCCGGCCTCATCGTCCAGCTCCTCGGGCGGCGGATGGCGTCCCGCACGGCTGAGGGCAGCGCCGTCCTCGCCCAGTCGCAGGGCTTCGAGCGCTACATCGCCACGGCCGAGGCCAACCAGATCCGCTGGGAGGAGGCGCAGGACGTCTTCTCGCGGTTCCTGCCCTACGCCATCGTCTTCGGGCTCGCCGACCGCTGGGCGACGGTCTTCGAGGAGGTCGCGACGGCCGCTGCCGCCGCGGGTCACGTCATCGCCGCGCCGACCTGGTATGCCGGGCCGATCACGGGCTGGAACTTCGGCCACGTCGCCTCGAGCATGGACTCCTTCTCGACCCAGGCCGCCGGCACCTTCGTCTCGACGCCGGGCTCGTCCGGCGGCTCGGGCCTCGGCGGCGGTGGCTTCTCGGGCGGGGGCGGCTTCTCCGGCGGCGGTGGCGGCGGAGGCGGCGGCGGGTCCTGGTAGGCGGGCGGACGGCATACGTGGGTTTTCGCCACGTCCTAGCGCCCGATCGAGGACCATCGTGTGATGGCCTGAGGACATGACCAAGAAGATCGCGTTCCTCACCGCACCCGAAGGCATCGAGCGGGTCGAGCTCACCGACCCCTGGGACTTCGTCACCGGCGCCGGCCACTCGGCCACGCTGCTCAGCACCGAGTCCGGCACGGTGCAGACCTTCGACCACCTCGACAAGGCCGAGACCCGGCCGGTCGACGGACTGGTCAAGGACGCGTCCGTCGACGACTACGACGCGCTCGTGCTGCCCGGTGGCGTCGCGAACCCCGACGCGCTGCGGATGGACGCCGACGCCGTCGCGTTCGTCAAGGCGTTCGTCGAGTCGGGCAAGCCCGTCGCCGCCATCTGTCACGCACCGTGGACCCTCGTCGAGGCCGGTGTCCTCAAGGGCCGCACCCTCGCCTCGTGGCCGAGCCTTCAGACCGACATCCGCAACGCCGGCGGCACGTGGAAGGACGAGGAGGTCGTCGTCGACGACAACCTCATCACGAGCCGCAACCCCGACGACATCCCCGCGTTCACCAAGGCCCTGCTCGACGCGGTCGGCTGACCGGGCGCGAGCCCCAGCCCCCGCACGACGAAGGACCGGCCCCCTCCCTGTGGGGGCCGGTCCTCCTGTATGCCGGGTGGGCGCCTCAGTTCTTGAAGGCGTCCTTGATCTTCTCGCCGGCCTGCTTGATGTCAGCCTTGGACTGGTCCGTGCGACCCTCGGCCTCGAGGCGCTCGTTGTCCGTCGCCTTGCCGGTGGCCTCCTTGGCCTTGCCGCTGGCGTCCTCGGACATGTTGTCGATCTTGTCTCCGATACCCATGGTGAAGCTCCTTGGTGTTGCGGATGAAGGATCTGCATCGACTGGGGGCGCCGCTCCTTGACGCCGGGGATGCTCCTTCACGTTAGCCGATCGAGAGCACCAGAAGGAGATCGCCGCCCTCCACTTGTTGGTGGGCGCCGATGGCGAGGCGCTCGACCGTGCCGGACGACGGCGCGGTGATGCTCGCCTCCATCTTCATGGCCTCGATCGTCGCGACGACGGCACCCGCCTCGACCGCGTCGCCCTCGGCCACCGCGGGCGTGACGACACCGGCGAAGGGAGCCGGGACGTGGGCCGGGTTGCCCGGCTCGGCCTTTTCAGCGGCCTTGACGTCGACCTTGATCGCACTGTCGCGCACCGTGATCGGGCGGAACTGCCCGTTGAGGGTGCACATGACGGTGCGCATGCCCTTGGCGTCCGCCTCGCCGATCGAGGAGATGCCGAGCAGGAGCCGCTTGCCGGCCTCGATCTCGACCTCGTACTCGCGGGCCTGGTCGAGGCCGTGGAGGAACTCGACGGTGCCGAGCACGGAGAGGTCGCCGAAGCGCTCGCGCGAGGAAAGGAAGTCCTTCGTCGGCCCCGGGAAGAGGAGCTCGTTGAGGGTCGCGCGGGGGTGGGCGTCGAGAGCCGCCTCCTGCTCGGCGGTCAGCTCGGTGACCCGCGGCTTGCCCTGGCGGCCCTGAAGCGCCTTGGTGCGGAACGGCTCGGGCCAGCCACCCGGCGGGTCGCCGAGCTCGCCCTCGAGGAAGCCGATGACCGAGTCGGGGATGTCGTAGCGGGTCGGGTTCTCCTCGAACTCCGCGGGGTCCGCTCCGGCGCCCACGAGCGCGAGGGCGAGGTCGCCGACGACCTTGCTGCTCGGGGTCACCTTGACGATGTTGCCGAGGATGCGGTTGGCAGCGGCATAGGTGTCCTCGATGTCCTCGAACCGGTCGCCGAGTCCGAGGGCGATCGCCTGCTGGCGCAGGTTGGAGAGCTGGCCGCCGGGGATCTCGTGGAAGTAGACGCGTCCCGTGGGGGAGGGGAGCCCGGACTCGAAGGGGGCGTAGAGCTGGCGCACCGCCTCCCAGTAGGGCTCGAGCGCGAAGACGTGGTCGATGTCGAGACCGGTCGCGCGGTCGGTGCCGTCGGTGGCCGCGACGAGGGCCGACAGCGAGGGCTGGCTCGTCGTGCCCGCCATCGCCGAGCAGGCTGCGTCGACGGCGTCCACCCCGGCGTCGATGGCGGCGAGGAGCGTGCCGACCTGCCCACCGGCCGTGTCGTGCGTGTGGAGGTGGACCGGGAGGTCGAACCTCTCGCGCAGGGCCGTGACGAGGGTGCGGGCCGCGGGGGCGCGGAGCAGCCCGGCCATGTCCTTGATGGCGAGGACGTGGGCGCCGGTGTCGACGATCTCCTCGGCGAGGCGGAGGTAGTAGTCGAGCGTGTAGAGCCTCTCGCCCGGGTCGCTGAGGTTGCCGGTGTAGCAGAGCGCCACCTCGGCGACCGCCGTGCCGGTGTCGAGCACCGCCTCGACGGCGGGGCGCATCTGGCTCACGTCGTTGAGCGAGTCGAAGATGCGGAAGATGTCGAGCCCGGAGCGTGCGGCCTCGCGGACGAAGGCGTCGGTCACCTTGGTCGGGTAGGGCGTGTAGCCGACGGTGTTGCGGCCGCGCAGGAGCATCTGGAGGGGGATGTTGGGCATCGCCTCGCGGAGCAGCGCGAGCCGCTCCCACGGGTCCTCGCTGAGGAAGCGGAGCGCGACGTCGTAGGTCGCGCCGCCCCAGGCCTCCATGGACAGGAGCTCGGGAGTGAGCCGTGAGACGTGCCCGGCGACGTGGAGCAGGTCGCGGGTGCGCATGCGGGTGGCGAGCAGCGACTGGTGGGCATCGCGGAAGGTCGTGTCGGTCACGGACACCTCGGTGCGCTCGCGCAGCCGCCGCGAGAACTCGGCCGGGCCGACCCGCTGGAGCAGGTCGCGCGAGCCGGGCGGCACGGGGGAGTCGAGGTCGAGCACGGGCAGCTTGGCGCGGGGGCGGATCCGCGTGCGGGCGGGGCCGTGCGGCTGGTTGACCGTGACGTCGGCGAGGTAGGTGAGCAGCTTGGTGCCGCGATCGGCGGGCGTGCGGGCGTTGAGCAGCTCGGGGCGCTCGTCGATGAACGACGTCGTCGCCCGCCCGGCCTGGAAGACCGGGTCGGCGAGCACGCCCTCGAGGAAGCGGATGTTCGTCGAGACGCCGCGGATCCTGAACTCCGCCAACGCCCTTCGTGCCCGCCGGACCGCCATCGGGAAGTCACGTCCGCGGCAGGTGAGCTTGACGAGCATCGAGTCGAAGTGCGCGGAGACGCGGGCCCCGACGAAGACCGTGCCGCCGTCGAGCCGCACGCCTCCGCCGCCCGCGGAGCGGTAGACCGTGATGGTCCCGGCATCGGGGCGGAACCCGTTGGCGGGGTCCTCGGTGGTGATGCGGCACTGGAGGGCGAAGCCGCGCAGCCGGATGTCCTCCTGGCGCAGGTCGAGGTCGGTGAAGTCCTCGCCCGAGGCGATGCGCATCTGCGACACGACGAGGTCGACGTCGGTGACCTCCTCGGTCACCGTGTGCTCGACCTGGATCCGCGGGTTCATCTCGATGAAGACGTAGCGGCCGTCCTGGCCGAGGAGGAACTCGACGGTGCCCGCGTTGACGTAGCCGATCTCGCGGGCGAAGCGCACCGCGTCGGCGCACATCTCGTCACGGGTGGCCGGGTCCAGGTTCGGCGCCGGTGCGATCTCGACGACCTTCTGGTGACGGCGCTGCAGCGAGCAGTCGCGCTCGAAGAGGTGGAGGACCCCACCCTCCCCGCCGCTGCCGTCGCTGAGCACCTGCACCTCGATGTGCCGCGGGTCGACCACGGCCTCCTCGATGTAGAGGGTCGGGTCGCCGAAGGCCGCGTCCGCCTCTCGCTGGGCGGCCTCGAGGGCCTCGCGCAGCGCTGACGGCTCCTCGACCCGGCGCATGCCGCGCCCGCCACCACCGGAGACGGCCTTGACGAAGACGGGGAATCCGATGTCGGCCGCGGCGGCCTCGAGCGCATCGAGGTCGGTGCCCGCCTCGGACCCGCGCAGCGTCGGCAGCCCGGCTGCCCGCGCGGCGGCGATCGCCTTGGCCTTGTTGCCCGTGAGGTGCAGGACCTCGGCCGGCGGGCCGATGAAGGTGATGCCGTGGGCGGCGCACTCCTCGGCGAGCAGCGGGTTCTCGGAGAGGAAGCCGTAGCCGGGGTAGATCGCGTCGGCGCCGCACTCGACCGCGACGCGCACGATGTTCTCGTGGTCGAGGTAGGCGCGCACCGGGTGGCCCTCCTCGCCGATCTGGTAGGACTCGTCGGCCTTGAGCCGGTGCTCGCTGTTGCGGTCCTCGTGCGGGAAGACGGCGACCGTCTTGGCTCCGAGCTCGGTGGCGGCGCGGAACGCGCGGACGGCGATCTCGCCCCGGTTGGCGACAAGGACCTTGCGGAACACGGCATACCTCCGGCGGAAGGGGCGGCTTTCGCGAAAGCGTAGTGACGGACCAGCTCGTGAGACCGTTCGCCCACAGTGCGGACGCCCGTCACCTTCTCGACGCGCGGGATCCGCCCTCGCGCGGAAGTGTGGCTCCATGACCCGTATGCCGTTCGCCCGCCTCCTCGTCGCCACCACCGCCGCGCTCGGCGCGGCTCTCGCCGGTCCGGCCGCCGCCGCACCGTCCGCCTCCGCCGCCGCACCCCACACCTCCGTCGCGGCCGCTGCGCCGTTCTCGACCGCTCAGCCGCTCGAGCGTGCCCACGCCCACAACGACTACGAGCACGACCGACCCCTGCTCGACGCCCTCGACCACGGGTTCACCTCGGCCGAGGCCGACGTCTGGCTCGTCGACGGCGAGCTCTACATCGGCCACGACGGACCCGACCTCGCGCGCACGCTGCGCAGCACCTACCTCGAGCCGCTGGCGCAGCGCTTCCGTGAGAACGGTGGGTCGATCCACCGTCAGTGGCGCGACACGTTCCGGCTGCTCGTCGACGTCAAGAGCGAGGGGACGGCCGCGTGGCCGGTCATCGAACGCCAGCTCGCCGACCACCCGCAGCTCTTCACGGCATACCGGCAGGGGAGGGTGCACGAGCGCGCGGTGACGGCCGTCATCTCGGGCAACCGCGACCTCGCCGCGATGCAGTCGGCGACGACGAGGTTCTCCTTCTACGACGGGCGGATGGGCGACCTCGGCGGTCCGCTCGGCGCCGACCTCGTGCCGCTCATCAGCGACAACTGGACCAAGCACTTCACCTGGCTCGGGGCGGGCCCGATGCCCGAGGCCGAGCGCGCCAAGCTGCGCACCATCGTCGCGACCGCGCACGCCCGCGGGCAGGAGATCCGCTTCTGGGCCACGCCCGACGCCGCGCTGCCGAACCGTGAGGCGCTGTGGCGAGAGCTCGTCGCCGCCGACGTCGACGTGCTCAACACCGACGACCTCGCCGGGCTGCAGTCGTTCCTCCTCGCCGAGGACCCGGAGGAGGCCGCCGCCTGACCCTTCGGCCCGGGGTCGTCCGGGCTCACCGACACGTCCACCGAGGACGCCGCCGTCACGCCGAGGCGGCGGCGTCCTCGAGGATGTCGGGGGCGTGGACGACGACCCAGTCCATGAGCGGCACGAGCAGCGCAGCGAGCTCGCGACCACGCTCGGTGAGCGAGTACTCGACGTGCGGCGGCACGACCGGGCGCGCGTCGCGCAGCACGAGGCCGTCGGCGACGAGGGTCCGCAGGGTCTGGGCGAGCATCTTCTCGCTCACACCCTCGGCTCGCCGGCGCAGCTCGCTCCAGCGTCGGGCCTCGCCGTCGGAGAGCGAGAGGAGGACGAGCAGGCCCCACTTGCTCATGACGTGGTCGAGCACGGTGCGGCTCGGGCACCCGGCGGCGAAGACGGCGTCGGGGAAGTGGCGCTCCAGGGGGTTGCTCACCTTCATGTAGGTACCTTACTTCAAAGTGGGTACTTCCCCATGGGAAGTATGCCGTCGGCTCCCTCGTTGGTCGGTGGTGTCAGCACCTCGTCACCACCCCTCGAAAGGCCTTCCCATGACCTCGATCCTCGTCACCGGCGCCACCGGACACCTCGGGCGGCTCGCCGTCGACGCCCTCCTCGCCCGCGGCGTCGACCCCGCCGCCGTCTCCGTCCTCGTGCGGGACGCCGAGCGCGGCCGTGACCTCGCCGACCTCGGTGTCGACGTCCGGGTCGGCAGCTATGACGACCCCGACTCCCTCGACGTCGCCCTCAAGGGAGTCGACCGCCTCCTCTTCGTCTCCGGCTCCGAGGTCGGTCGCCGGGTCGAGCAGCACCGCAACGTCATCGACGCGGCCGTCCGGGCGGGCGTCCGGTTCGTCGCCTACACGAGCATCACGCGGGCCGACAGCTCGCCGCTCGGCCTCGCCCCCGAGCACGTGGCGACCGAGCAGGCCCTCGCCGCCTCGGGCGTGCCGCACGTCCTGCTCCGCAACTCCTGGTACGTCGAGAACTACACCGCCCAGGCTGCCCAGCAGCTCGAGCACGGTGTCGTCCTCGGCGCCGCAGGCGAGGGCCGGGTCAGCGCCGCGACACGGGCCGACTACGCCGAGGCGGCCGCCGTCGCCGTCCTGTCCGACGACCTCGCCGGGCAGGTGCTCGAGCTCGGCGCCGACGAGGCGTTCACGCTCGGGGAGTACGCCGCCACGCTCTCCGAGGCCGCGGGTGCACCGGTGGCCTACCGCGACCTCTCGGTCGAGGACTACGCGGCGGCACTCGTCGCGGCCGGGCTGCCCGAGGGCTACGCCCAGGTGCTCGCCGAGAGCGACGCGGGCCTGCGCGACGGCGCGCTCCTCGTCGAGACCGGCGACCTCTCGCGCCTCCTCGGTCGCCCGACGACCTCCCTCGACGAGGCCGTGCGCAGCGCGCTTCGCTGACGACGAACGGGCGGCCTCCCCGCGGGATCGGGGAGGCCGTCCGTCGTCCGTCGCGCCGGGCACGGGCGCTCGGGTCGATGCCGAGGTCAGCCGTGCTGGTGCTCCGGCGCCTCGACCGGCTCGCCCCGCTCCGGCAGGTTCTCGACCGGTGCGAGGTCGGTCGAGAGCCACGACCCGTCGGCCACCGAGCTGAGCAGCGCGTAGCCGGTCGTCTCGGCGGTCTTCGCGATGTAGCCGGCAGACTTCTGGCCGATGTCACCGCGCAGCTCGAAGAGGACTGAGGCCGAGCCGAGCAGGGCGTAGGCGTTGCGGGCGATGCCCGGGGTCGTCGTGCTCGGGTAGCGCGTGATGTTGGCGTAGCCCTTGCTCTCGACCGAGTTGAGCATCACGGCGACAGCGCGCTGGGAGTCCTCGACGTCCTGCGTCCACGCGTCGCCCAGCCCGAGGCGCTCTGCCTCCTCGTCGGCGTTGGGCCACATGATCGAGCCGGTGATCATCCGGCCGTCGTCGTCGACGTAGGTGCCCTGGTGGTGGTAGTCGACGACGAGGGCGGGCTGGCGCTCGTCCCAGAGGAGCCGCATCGCGATCGCCTCCGGCACCGGGTTGAGCTCGTCCTCACCCGCGATGTAGGGGTGGTCGTAGGCCGACTCCGAGTAGGAGTGGTAGCGGTTGATGTCGTAGCCGCGACCCACCTGGTAGAAGGGGTCGCAGGGTGCGGCCTTGCAGCGGGTGTCGAAGTTCTGGCGCCACGGCGTGGTCCGTCCGGCCGTGTCGGTGACGTCCGCGTCGAACCCGTCGACGTTGACCCGCGGCACGATCGTCACCGTGAGCTCGTCACGGATCTCCTGCGAGGCCTTCGACCCGTTGGCGAGCGTGCGGATGAGCGAGAGCATGCCCTCGCTGACGACGAACTCGTCGCCGTGCTGGTTCGCGATGAACATGACGTCCGTCGGCCCGTCGCCGATCGTCACGACCGGGATGTCGCGCCCGGTGTTGCTCTGCAGCGGAGCGGGCTCGAGGTCGAACGCGCCCTGGGCTGACGCGTCCACCTGGCGCAGGGTCGACCACAGCTGCTCGTAGGAGTGGATGCCGTTGAGGTTGGTCCCGCCCCATGGGCCGCCCGGCGTGGTCGGTGGCGGGTCCGCCACCGAGGTGGCGGCCGGGGCGGCGGCGAGCGCGCAGGCGGTGACGCCGACGGCGATCGCTGACCTGAGGCGGGACGGGTGGCGTGCTGACATGGGCGGGTCCTCCGGTCGGTCGGATGCCGGACGGGCTCCTCGCCGCAGTTCGGGTGGCGCGCAGCCGCGTCCTGCCTGGTCCCTGGGACGCTAACGAGTTACCGGTGGGTCCGCTCGGCGAGCGGTTTCCCGCGCCCGACGCCCCGGCTGCGGGCAGGCTGTGCGCCCGCCCGGGAATTGATTCGGGGCTGTCACACGTTGGCAGGTAGAGTTTCAGACACAACTCAACAGCGTGGGATGAGCCCCCTCAGGGGGGTGATCGGTTTCGACATTGGTCGGCGGATCAAGGGAAGCGGGTCGAGGATGCACGGTCATCTCGTCAACGCTCCGTGCAAACCAATAGGTGCCAACTCCAAGCGCACCGACTTCGCCCTCGCCGCCTGAGCGAGCCCGAAGTCCGTTGGCCTAGGCTCGATCTCGGCCTAGTTCCCAGCGTCAGCTAGAGATCTTGCTGCGGCTCCCTTGTCGGGGGGAGTCGTGGGACTCCAATCCGACTGGGCCTGTCGGGGAACGTGTGCGCGCGAGCCCCGGGGCCGAGAAAATCCACAGCGCACTGCACCCGGAGAAGCCTTGGTTTCCCGTCAGTGGACGCGGGTTCGATTCCCGCCACCTCCACCACCGAGCTCATCCCACGAGCGACCGCACCCGGTCGGCCGGTTAGCCGGTCGACCGGGTGCTCGCGTCTGCGCGCGGGGTCGTGTGTGACGATCTCGTATGCCGTCCGCCGACCTCCCGCCCTCCTCGTCACCTCCCGAGGACGAGCGGATCGGCGAACGCGACCTCGCCGACTGGCGGACCGACACCGGCCGGTTCGTGCTCCGGTGGACCGCGCGCGGTGCCGCCGAGATCGCCCGGGTGGGGCGCTGGTCGATCGCCAACCTCGCCCTCGTCCTCACGGTCGGGATCGGGCTCGCCGTCGTCTGGGGCTTCGCCGCGACGTCGGCCGAGGTCTACGAGAACGTCGTCGACCGCGACGGCATCTCGGTTGTCGACCAGCCCGTGCTCGACTGGTCCGTGGCCGCACGCACGCCGAGGACGGAGCGCCTCGCCACCGACTTCACCGACCTCGGCGGCACCATCGGCATGCCGGTCATCGCCGTCGTCGCCACCGTCGGCCTGGCGCTCCTCTGGCGTGCCTGGACCCCCGTCGTCCTCATGCTCATCGGGGCGGGCGGCTCACTCGTCATGACCCTCACCGGCAAGGACCTCGCCGGCCGCGCGCGACCGCCACAGTCCCTGGCCGTGCCGCCCTACGAGACCTCCGCGAGCTTCCCCTCGGGGCACACGCTCAACGCGACCGTGGTCCTGGGGCTCACGGCATATCTGCTCGCCATCTGGCTGCGGAGGAAACGGTGGCGCACGGGGGTCGTCGTGCTGCTCGGGGTGTTCGTCGTCGCGATGGGACTCTCACGCGTCTATCTCGGCCACCACTGGCTCACCGACGTCGTCGCGGGCTGGGCGATCGGCCTCGGCTGGCTGGCCTGCGTCGTCACCGGGCACCGCGTGCGGCTCACCCTGCAGCGACCCCGGACCGGAGGTCAGGGCCGTGAGCCGGACACGACGAGCATCTCGCAGGGACCGACGAAGCCGTCCGGTCCCTCGAACTGACGCAGCGCCTCCTCGATCTCGCGCCAAGCGGCGGCTCGCTCCGCCTCATCGACGCCGGAGAGCATCTGGTGCAGGGCCCCGAAGGACTCCTGCTCGAAACGGAGGCACTCGGCTGCGCTCGCCATCCGCACCGGCGAGGGGATCGTGCGCGTCGTGACGTCGACGAACCCTGCTTCGCGGTAGGCCGTCTCTGCGACCCCGGGAGCGCCCATGCTGAACGGACCGGGCATCCCGGGACCAGGCGCGGGCAGGCCGGCCACGCGGCGGATGATGCCGACGGGCACCGAGAAGAAGCCGTTGTGGTCCGGCGTCGAGTAGACCACTGCCGAGAGCCGTCCTCCGGGGCGGAGTGTGCGCAGGATCTCGGCGAGCGCGCGGCCGCGGTCGGGGAAGTAGATGAGGCCGACCCGCGAGATGGCGGCGTCGAAGGTGCCCGCCTCCACCGCCGAGAGGTCCTCGCCGTCCGCCTCGAGCGTGGTGACCTGGCCGAGGCCTGCCGCGGCGGCCTCGGAGGCGGCGAAGTCGAGGATGGCGGGGGAGATGTCGGTCGCGAGAACGTGCCCCGCCGGCCCGACCCGGCGCGCGGCGACCAGGCTCTGGCCACCTGCGCCCGCAGCGACGTCGATGACGCGCGAGCCCGGGCCCACGCCGGCGTCGTCGAGCATCTGCTCGGTCGCCCGGCCGAGCCAGCCCTCGATCGCGGGCCCCCAGCGGTGCCAGGCCTCCGCCGCGGTCTCCCACTGGGCGCGGGTCGTGCTCTTGAAGGTGTCGGCGTCGAATGTGGTGCTCATGGTTCCTCCTCGGTTGTCGATGCCACGAGCGTGCCTCCGGACGTCGGTCGCCCTCCAGAACGCAAAGTGGACCCGTGCGGACCAGTTTCTGGACTTCAGCCCGTGGCGGTTCCACACTCGGAGCGTGAAGGAGTACGCCCAGTACTGTCCCGTCGCGCTGGCGAGCTCGTTGATCGCCGAGCGCTGGACCCCGCTCATCATCCGCGAGCTCGTCCTGGGCGGCCGTCGCTTCAACGAGATCGACAGGGGGCTGCCGGGGATCTCGCGCTCGCTGCTCAAGCAGCGGCTCGACCACCTCGAGAGCAAGGGCGTGGTGCAGCGGGTGGCGAGGCCGCCGGGGCACGAGTACCAGCTCACCCCCGCGGGCCGGGACCTCGAGGGCGTCATCATGGCCGCCGGCGAGTGGGCCGTGCGCTGGATGTTCAGCGAGCCGGAGCCGCGCGAGGTCGACCCGGTCACGCTGACGTGGTGGATGTCGCGCCGGCTCGTCGCCGACGCCCTGCCCGACGAGCGTGTCGTCGTGGAGTTCGCCTACACCGGCGCCGACCCCACGACGATCTGGATGGTCATCGAGCGGCGCGGGACGTCCGTGTGCACCGACCCTCCGGGTTTCGAGAGCGACCTCGTCGTCACCACGGAACCGGTCGCGCTCATGCGCGTCTTCTCGGGCATCGTCACCTACCCGAGGGCGCTGGGGGAGGGAAGCCTCACCCTGACCGGACCGTCGCACCTCACCCGGGCGCTGCCGCACTGGTTCGCCTGGAGCCCGTTCGCACCGGCGGTCCGCCGGCAACTGGGGTTGGAGGACGCACCCGACCCGGCTCCGGGAGGCTAGGCCCCCGGACGGGTGACGCCGGCGATGTCGAGGGCCCAGGCACCGCTGTCGCGGCGGAAGCCGAGCCGCTCGTAGTAGGCGCCGACCATGTCGTCGGGGGTGCGGACGGTCCGCCAGCCGTGGCCGGCGAAGAGGCCGCTGTGGCGCCAGACGAACTCGCCGGGAGTGAAGTCGCGGTAGCGCTCGGTGACGTAGTCGAGCTCGATCTGGCCGACGCCACCGCCGGCGTCGCGAACGACGACCACGCCGACCGTCTCGTGACCGTGGAGGACGAGGTAGGCGTAGCGCGAGGCAGACTCGGTGACGCCGACGAAGCCCGGGTTGAACTTCGCGATGTCGGCGCCCTGCACGTCGAGGAAGTGCTGGAAGTAGGCGTCGTCCTCCTCGACCTCGATGACGCGGAAGGCGTCGGCGTCGTCCTTCTCGCGCAGCATCTTCGCGATGAACCACAGGTTGATCGCGGCGAGGACGACGTTCATCGCGACCATCGGCCAGACGCCGATGAGCGCGTTGAAGACGGTGAGGATGACGCAGGCGACCGTGTTGAGCACGCGCAGCCGGAGGATCCGGGCCTGGAGGAGCGAGAAGACGAGGAGCGCCGAGCCGAACCAGCCGAGCGCGTCGAGCCAGCTCATGTGAGCGCCCATCGGACCGTGACGGTGCTCCGGATCGCCCGGGTGCCACCCTCGACCGGCATGCCACCGGCGAAGGCGTCGGCCGCGCGCGCCATCATTGGCCGCGGCCCGTGCTCGAGGCCGCCTTCGTGGATCGAGACGACCGGACCGAGCTCGACGCCGGCGAGCCGCGCGAACTGGGTCGCCCGGGCGCGGGCGTCCTCGAAGGCCGCCTCGCGTGCGGCCTCGACGGCCTCGGTCGTCTCCTCGCCCGTCATCTCGATGCCGTCGACGGCGAGCGCGTCACCGGCTGCTCCCGCGAGGGCCTGCAGGAGGTCACCCACCCGGGTCGTGTCCCGGACCGTGAGCGTGAACGCCTGGTATGCCGTGTAGCCGATGACCTTGCGGCCGTTCTGGTCGTGGCGCGGGTGGATGCCGACGTCCTCGGTGCGACGGTCCCTCGCCTCGACGCCGTGGTCGGCGGCGGCCTGGAGCGCGGCGGCGGCTCGGTCTGACGACGCGGACAGCGCGCCGGCGACGTCACGGGCATCGCACTGCACCCGCGCCCTCACGATGACGAGGTCGGGGACGACGTGGTGCGCGCCCTGACCGGTGACTTCGACGTGCTCGCTCATGGGGGCAACTGTAGGTCCGCGACGGGACCGCCGACGACGACGCGGAGGACGCCGGAACAGGTGTCGCGTGGGCGGGGAAGCGGGTGATGCCGAGGGCGAGTGGAGGCGACGGCGGCGCGACGGTCCCGGGTGGCGGGCCGATTGTCGCGAACTCACCGGTAGCAGGTTGAATCTCCCCATGGCCCTTCCCTCCGCTGCGAACTCCGTCACCGTCCGTCTCGTCGTCCCGGCCCGAGCCACCGCCGTCAGCGAGCTCACCGGGGTCGTGGAGGAGGCCGGAGGAGTCGTCACCGGGCTCGACGTCACCGCCTCCGGCCACGACGCGGTGCGCATCGACGTCACGCTCATGACGCGGGACCCGGAGCACGCCGACGAGATCGTCGAGAGGATGCGCACGGTCCCTGGCGTCGAGATCGGCAAGGTCTCGGACCGGACCTTCCTCATGCACCTCGGCGGCAAGCTCCAGATCGAGTCGAAGGTCCCGATCCGCAACCGCGACGACCTCTCGCTCATCTACACGCCCGGTGTCGCACGGGTCTGCATGGCCATCGCGGAGAACCCCGAGGACGCGCGCCGCCTCACGATCAAGCGCAACACCGTCGCCGTCGTCACCGACGGCACCGCGGTGCTCGGCCTTGGCGACATCGGCCCCCTCGCCGCGATGCCGGTCATGGAGGGCAAGGCCGCGCTCTTCAAGCGGTTCGCCGACATCGACGCCTTCCCGATCTGCCTCGACACGACCGACACCGAGGAGATCATCACCGCGGTGAAGGCCATCTCGCCGGTCTTCGCGGGCATCAACCTCGAGGACATCTCGGCCCCCCGCTGCTTCGAGATCGAGGCGCGGCTGCGGGCCGAGCTCGACATCCCCGTCTTCCACGACGACCAGCACGGCACCGCCATCGTGGCGCTTGCCGCGATGCGCAACGCCCTCGCCGTCGTCGGCAAGCAGCTCGAGGACGTCAAGCTCGTCATGAGCGGCGCCGGTGCCGCGGGGACCGCGATCCTCAAGCTCCTGCTCTACGCGGGTGCCCGCAACGTCGTCGTCGCCGACATGCACGGCGTCGTCCACAAGGGCCGCGAGGACGTGCTGTCCGGTGAGCACCCCAACCACGAGTGGATCGCCGAGCACACCAACCCCGACAACCTCTCGGGCACGCTCGTCGAGGCGCTCGCGGGGGCCGACGTCTTCCTCGGTGTCTCGGCGCCCAACATCCTCACCGGCGACGACATCGCCACGATGGCCGACGACGCCGTCGTCTTCGCCATGGCCAACCCGACGCCCGAGGTCGACCCGGTCGAGGCGGCGAAGCACGCCACCGTCGTCGCCACGGGCCGCTCGGACTTCGCGAACCAGATCAACAACGTGCTCGTCTTCCCCGGTGTCTTCCGCGGTCTCCTCGACTCCGGCTCCAAGGTGCTCACCCCCGAGGTGCTGCTCGCGGCCGCCGAGGCCCTCGCCGGCGTCGTCAAGGAGGACGAGCGCAACGCGACCTACATCATCCCGAGCGTCTTCCACCCGGACGTCGCCGAGGTCGTGGCCGCGGCCGTCGCCAAGGCGGCGACCTCCCAGCCGTCGGCGTGACCGGAGGTCCGTCTCCGGCGTCGTCACCGGCTCGCTCCCGGGTCCGGTCAGTGCTGCCGGCCGCGGTCGCGATGGTCGTGCAGCTCGCCGTCGTCTATGCGCCCTCGGCCGGGGGAGCGCCGGCCGTGCCGCACCTCGACAAGCTCGTCCACGCGGCGGTCTTCGCGCTGCCCGTCCTCTTCGGGCTGCTCGCCCGGTTGCCGCTCGTGCCGGTCGTCGCCGTCATGGCGCTGCACGCACCGGTGAGCGAGGTCATCCAGGGGACGCTGCTGCCGCAGCGGTCGGGTGACCCGTGGGACGCGGTCGCCGACCTCGTCGGGGTGGCCCTCGGCGTGGTGGTGGCGACCGCCGTGCTGCGCCGGAGCCGGGGTGCCGCGGACCGCGAGGGCCGGTCCCGGGCTTCATGGTCGGCCTGAGCACGGACCGCTGGTAACATCGACTCCTTGCGCCACGTCCGGCGCCGCGTTCCAGCCCGTTGAATCTCGTTGACACAGAAGTCGTCGTGGAGGGCCGTTGACGCCCCCACCATCGACTCGGATCGAGTGATTCTCCATGCCCAAGAACCCCTCCGGCGGCAAGAAGCCGCGTTGGACCGCCTCCCAGAAGGCGAAGGCCGCGAAGACCGGCGCCACGAAGAAGCCCCACCACCGCGGACAGCCCGAGGGCCCGCGCACCAAGGCGCCGCGCTCCGAGCGCAGCCCGCGCTGGACCGACGAGGACCGCGCCGAGCGCGGCGCACAGCGTCGTGACCGCCGGGACGACCGCGGTGCCGACCGTCGCCGTGACGACCGCAGCGACTCGCGCGGCGGCCACCAGCGTCGTGACGACCGCGGTGAGCGGCCGGCATACGGCCAGCGCCGCGACGACCGCGGTGACTCGCGTGGTGGCTACCAGCGTCGTGACGATCGCGGTGAGCGGCCGGCATACGGCCAGCGTCGTGACGATCGCGGCGAGTCGCGCGGCGGCTACCAGCGTCGTGACGATCGCGGTGACCGGCCGGCATACGTCCAGCGGCGTGACGACCGCGGCGAGCGGCCGGCATACGGCCAGCGCCGCGACGACCGCAGCGACTCGCGCGGCGGCTACCAGCGTCGCGACGACCGCGGTGAGAACCGCGGCTACCAGCGTCGTGACGACCGCGGTGACCGGCCGGCATACGGCCAGCGTCGTGACGACCGCGGCGGCCGGCCGGCCTACGGCGAGCGCCGTGACGGGCGCCCGCCGTTCCGTCGCGACGACGACCGCCCGGCCCGCCGGGTCGCCGACCCCGTTCGCCGTGACCGGCACGAGGGCCGTCACTACGACGAGCACCGCCACGACCTGCCCGAGCAGCGCACCTTCGAGGAGGCGGAGGCCGAGCGCGCGCAGGCCGACACCTGGGTGAAGTACGAGTCGAAGGCCAAGGGCGGCCCCGCTGCCGTCACCGAGGACAACGGCTTCGCGGCCCTGTCGCTCGACCCCCGCCTCGTCGAGCGCCTCGCCCGCGACGGCATCACCGAGCCGTTCCCGATCCAGGCGGCGACGATCCCCGACGCCCTCAGCGGTCGGGACGTCCTCGGCCGCGGCCAGACCGGCTCGGGCAAGACGCTCGCCTTCGGCCTGCCGACGATCACCCGTCTCGCCGACGGCACCAAGCCGACGAGTAAGCGCCCCCGCTCGCTCATCCTCGTCCCGACCCGCGAGCTCGCCATGCAGGTGAGCGACGCGCTCGAGCCGCTCGTCCACGTCACCGGCCTGCGCCACAAGCTCGTCGCCGGCGGCCTGTCCTACGAGCCGCAGATCAAGGCGCTCGCCAAGGGCATCGACATCCTCGTCGCCACACCCGGTCGCCTCGCCGACCTCCACGAGCGCGGCGCGGTCGAGTTCGACGACGTGCAGGTGACGATCCTCGACGAGGCCGACCACATGGCCGAGATGGGCTTCATGGCCGAGGTGACGGAGATCCTCGACCGCATCCCGACCGGTGGCCAGCGCCTGCTCTTCTCGGCGACGCTCGACCGCGGGATCGACCAGCTCGTCGAGCGCTACCTCACCGACCCGGTGACCCACTCGACCGAGGACGCGCAGGCCAGCGTGTCGACGATGAGCCACCACATCATGCTCATCGACCCCAACAACAAGAAGCAGCTCACGGCCGAGCTCGCCGCCCGCGACGGGCGCACGGTCGTCTTCGTGCGCACCCAGCTCGGCGCCGACCGCGTCGCTCGCGAGCTGCGCGAGAAGGGCGTGCTCGCCGCCGCGATCCACGGCGGCCTCTCGCAGAACCTGCGCAACCGAGCGCTCGGCGCGTTCCGCGACGGCTCTCTGCCGGTCCTCGTGGCCACCGACGTCGCCGCCCGCGGGATCCACGTCGACGACATCGGGCTCGTCCTCCAGGCCGACCCGCCCGCCGACCACAAGGACTACCTCCACCGGGCCGGTCGCACCGCGCGGGCGGGGGAGCGGGGCACGGTCGTGACCTTCGCGTTGCCGCACCAGAAGCGCACGATGGAGCGCCTCGCCGGGGCTGCCGGTCTCGACGTGGCGCCGGTCCGGGTGCGCCCCGGCGACGAGCACGTCGCGGCGGCCGGCGGTCGCACGCCGACGATGGTTCCGGTTCCCGACGAGGAGTGGAAGCCGCTGCTCGAGGCCAAGCAGCAACAGCGTGGTCGCCGTCCGGGTGGCCCGCCGCGCCGGTTCCAGGGCGCGTCACGCGGGCAGCACGGCGGGAGCCGTGGCGGCTCCCGTGGAGGCGACCGCCGTGGACAGGCCGGACGTGCAGAATGGAAGCGTGACCGCTGACCGGACGACGGGGAGACTTCTCGTCTCGACGCCCCAGCTCGACGACGGGGTGTTCCACCGCAGCGTCATCCTCATGCTCCAGCACGACGACAACGGTGCCCAGGGTGTGGTCCTCAACAAGCCCATGGGCGCCGAGGTCGACGCCGTCCTGCCCGGCTGGGGCGAGCACATCGCCTCGCCCCAGACCCTCTTCCAGGGCGGTCCGGTGCAGCTCGACTCCGCGCTCGGACTCGTGATGGTCAGCGACGACGACCTACCTCCCGGGAGCCAGCGCCTCTTCGGGTCGGTCGCCATCATCGACCTCGACACCCCGCCGCTGCTCGTCATGCCCGAGGTGGGCGGCCTGCGGATCTTCGCGGGGTATGCCGGGTGGTCCGCCGGGCAGCTCGAGGGCGAGCTGCGTCGTGGGTCGTGGTTCGTCGTGGACTCACTTCCCGGTGACCTCCTCACGGCCGACCCGGACCACCTCTGGGAGCAGGTGCTGCGGCGCCAGCGCGACGAGCTCGCGTTCGTCGCCTACTACCCCTCCGACCCCGAGCTCAACTGAGTCCGAGGTCTGGGGCTGCGCTCACGCGGCACGTAGTCTGGCGGGGTGAGCGACCCGCAGCAGCCCCTCAACGACCCGAGCTCCCCGCAGCCCGAGCCGTCCGGCCCCTCGACCCGCACGGCCGTCCTCGAGCGCGAGGAGACCGTCCCCCAGGTGCAGGAGCCGGGCGACCACGAGCGCTTCGCGCACTACGTCCGCAAGGAGAAGATCCTCGAGTCCGCGCTGTCGGGTGAGCCGGTGACGGCCCTGTGCGGCAAGGTCTGGATCCCCGGGCGCGACCCGCAGAAGTTCCCGGTGTGCCCCACGTGCAAGGAGATCTACGAAGGTCTGCGTGCTCCCCAGGACGGCGGAGACGACGGACGGTAGCCCGGCCCGCGTGGCGCGCGGACGGCATACGGGCACTTTGCCAAACCTTGACCCAGTTCTGGGAGAACACGGGTTCTCCGGCTCGTTCGCCGCTGGCTAGGTTCGGAGGAACACGGACCTCACAGGGTTCTGTGCACACCGAAAGGGACTCCCATGTCTGTTCGTCCTCTGCGCCCCGTGGCGCTCCTCGCCGCCTCGGTCCTCGCGGCCGCGGGCATCGGGCTTGGCGCCAGCAGCGCCTCTGCCGTCACGATGGCCGGTGAGCGCAGCGTCGCCGCCGAGTGTGCGACCGACGTCCACGCGGACGAGGCGGTCGCCGGCCGTGGTCCGCACGCCAAGGACCCGCACGACGTCTCGCCCGCCCAGGCGAAGGCGATGGAGGCCCAGCTCGACAAGGCGCTCGCCGCGAAGGGCTACACGCGCACGGCTTCGGGCGGCGCCAGGAAGCCCGGTGGCGGCGGCGCCTTCACCCCGGCGACGATCAAGGTGCACTGGCACACGATCACCGACGGCACCAAGGGCGCGCTGAGCACGTCCGAGATCAACAGCCAGATCACCGTCCTCAACAACGCCTACTCCAGCGCCGGCTTCTCCTTCGTGCTCGCCAGCACGACGACGACGAACAACGCCAGCTGGTACAACCAGCTCGACTACGGCACGAGCGCCGAGCGCGCGATGAAGACGTCGCTGCACACCGGCACCAACGCCGACCTCAACATCTACACCGCCGACCTCGCCGGTGGCCTGCTCGGCTGGGCGACGTTCCCGAAGTCGCGCGTGAGCGACATGGACGGCGTCGTCCTGCTCGACGAGAGCCTGCCCGGCGGCTCCGCGTCGCCCTACAACCTCGGTGACACCGCCACCCACGAGGTCGGCCACTGGCTGAACCTCTACCACACCTTCCAGGGCGGCTGCTCGGACACCGCCGGCGACTACGTCACCGACACCCCCGCCGAGGCGAGCCCTGCCTCCGGCTGCCCGACCGGCCGCGACACCTGCACCCTCCCCGGTCTCGACCCCATCAAGAACTTCATGGACTACACGACCGACGCGTGCATGGATCACTTCTCCGCGGGTCAGATCGAGCGCATGAAGGCAGCCTGGGTCGCCTACCGCGCCTGAGCCCGAGGGCTTCTCGCCCGCAGCAGTGCACGACAGGGCCCGCCACGACGACGTGGCGGGCCCTGTCGTGGGGGGTGGGGGAGCGCAGCACATCGGGAGCCGGTTTCGGCGCAGGCGGACCCTCGGCATGTCGTCGCGAGAACCCCGTTAACCTTGCCGAGCCGATGAGTACCTCAGCCGCCAGCCACCTCAGTCCCGCCTTCCCGGAGCGGGCCGCGTGGGGTACCGCCGCGAAGCTGCGCGCGTGGCAGCAGGAGGCGCTCACGGCATACCTCGAGTCCGAGAGCAAGGACTTCCTCGCGGTCGCGACGCCGGGTGCCGGCAAGACGACCTACGCGCTGCGGATCGCCACCGAGCTCCTCGAGAGCGGCGAGGTCCGCGCGGTCACCGTCATCGCGCCGACCGAGCACCTCAAGACGCAGTGGTCCGAGGCCGCGGCCCGGGTCGGGATCCAGCTCGACCCGAAGTTCTCGAACTCGACGGCGGTGCACTCGCACGAGTACGACGGCGTCGCCCTCACCTACGCGCAGGTCGCCTCGCGCCCCGATCTCCACCGCCGCCGCACCGAGGCGACCCCGACCCTCGTCATCCTCGACGAGATCCACCACGGCGGTGACTCGCGCAGCTGGGGCGACGCGATCCGCGACGCGTTCACGCCAGCCGTGCGCCGCCTCGCGCTCACCGGCACGCCCTTCCGCTCCGACACGAGCCCGATCCCGTTCGTGCGCTACGAGATGGACGAGGCGGGCATCCTCCGCTCCGCGTCGGACTACACCTACGGGTATGCCGCGGCGTTGCGTGACGCGGTCGTCCGACCGGTGCTCTTCCTCGCCTACGGCGGGGCGATGCGGTGGAAGACCAAGGCCGGTGACGAGATCGCCGCGCGCCTCGGCGAGCCGATGACCAAGGACCAGACGGCGCACGCGTGGCGCACGGCGCTCGACCCCAAGGGCGAGTGGGTGCCCTCGGTCCTCGCCGCCGCCGACAAGCGGCTCACGGAGGTGCGACGCCACGTGCCCGACGCGGGCGGGCTCGTCATCTCGACGAACCAGACGACGGCCCGTGCCTATGCGCGGATCCTCGAGTCGATCACCGGCGAGAAGACGACGGTCGTCCTCTCCGACGACGCGGGCTCGAGCGCCCGGATCGAGGAGTTCTCGGCCGGTGACTCGCGGTGGATGGTCGCGGTGCGCATGGTGTCCGAGGGCGTCGACGTGCCCCGGTTGTGCGTCGGCGTCTATGCGACGTCGACGTCGACCCCGCTCTTCTTCGCGCAGGCGGTCGGCCGCTTCGTGCGTGCCCGCAAGCGTGGCGAGACCGCGTCGGTCTTCCTGCCGTCCGTGCCGGTCATCCTCGAGCACGCGGCGACGATGGAGGTCGAGCGCGACCACGCGCTCAACCGCAAGAGCGACCCCGAGTCCGAGGCCTCCATGTGGGCCGAGGAGGAGGGCCTCATCGCGGCGGCCAACCGCACCGAGAAGACCCTCGGCCTCGAGGAGGAGAGCTTCGAGGCGCTGGAGTCCGACGCGCACTTCGACCACGTGCTCTTCGACGCGCAGCAGTTCGGGCTGCACGCCGACGTCGGCTCCGACGAGGAGCAGGACTACCTCGGGCTGCCCGGACTCCTCGAGCCCGACCAGGTCTCGGCACTGCTCCACGAGCGCCAGGCCAAGCAGTCCGCGGCGCCGGGACGCAAGCAGCGGACGGCGGAGGCGCCCCTGTCGGCCCACCGCGCGCTCGCCGCCCAGCGCAAGGAGCTCAACAAGCTCGTCGCGGCCTATGCGAAGAAGACCGGCGCGCCACACGCCAACGTGCACATGGAGCTGCGGCGCGCCTGCGGCGGTCCCGAGCTCGCGGCCGCGTCCTCCGAGCAGGTGGCGGCCCGCATCGACAAGGTCCGGCTCTGGTTCGTCGGCCGGCGGTGAGCGGCGGCGCAGAGGCCGGGGTCGCGTCGGGCGCGGGCATGCCGGCGCTCGCCGACACGCGGGGAATGCTCCCCATTGCGGCGGGCGCAGGCCGCTGAGAGGGTTCCACCAGGCACGACAGACGTTGCACGGGACAGCACAGGACAGAGGGGGTCGTCGATGACGAAGATCGAGGTCAACTACGAGGGCATGCGCAACCTGCAGACAGCCTGCGGTGACCAGATGCGCACGTTCGCGAAGATGGAGGGCTTCTTCACCGACAACTGCGGTGCGTCCAAGTTCTCCTCGATCCCCGTGCTCGCGCTCTTCAGCCCCGTCTACTCGGACGCCGCGGCCGTCGTCACGGACGGGCTCGCCGAGGGCCGCGACGCCGCCGAGCGCTTCCGCGACAACGTCCGCGACAACCGCAACCGCTACCGCGAGGACGACGTGCAGGCCTCGACGCTGCTCACCAAGTCGTGGCGGGTCACGACGGCCGACTACACCCCGCCCGCCATCGCCCAGGGCAACGGAGCGGTCTTCAACTACAACGGCAACGGCAAGAACGCCGGCTCGTGGAGCGGCTGGGCCATCGACGGCGCCATGGAGCGCAGCTGGCCGATAGACTCGGTCCACGAGATGCCGGGTCCGCGGGGGATCGGCGGACGCGGTGGCTTCAGCGACCTGCTCGGCGCCACCTTCGACGGCGCCGACGGCATCAACAACGCCCAGACCCTCGGCAACGGGCTCAGCGACAACGAGGACTACGAGGCGTTCGAGGCCGGCGGTGGCCTCGACGGGAACACCCCGACCTTCGCCAACAAGCAGGCCGGCGCCATCAACCTCTTCGACGTCTCGTCCTCGCTCACCCCGGTGGGCGAGTCCGACACCGGACCGCTCATCGAGGGACTCAAGTCCGAGCTCGGCTCCTTCATCGGCGGCATCAACTGGGCCCTCGAGAAGCTGGGGTTCAACCTCATGGACAAGATCCTCGGCCCGATCGCCGGCAGCTTCGCCGACGCCGACCAGCTGCGCGGCAACCTCGACCGCCTCGGCAGCTGCACGCGCGCGGTCGGGGTCAACTGGAGCGAGATCGGCAACGGTGTCGAGCACTCGTGGCAGGCCCCGTCCGCCCGTGAGGCGACCTCGGTCTTCCACAAGTCGTCGCGCGCGTGCGAGCGCCAGGGCGACGCCTTCACGATGATCGCCCGTCAGGTCGGCAACTTCATCACCGCGACCTACGAGGGGGTCAAGCTCGTCGTCGGCATCATCGGCCTCGTCGTCGACGAGCTCATCGGTGTCCCGCTCGCCAAGCTGCTCGGCTGGATCCTCAAGGGCGCCGCCAAGATCAAGCGCTGGATCAGCCTCATCCGCCGCGCGATCGAGTACATCGACAAGCTCAAGGACATCGTGCCCCCGCTGCTCACCGCTGCCCGCGCCTTCTCGCGCATGGCCATCGCCTTCAAGCTGCTCTTCGGCATGCTCGCCGTCGGCGGCAACATGGCTGCCGGCACGAACTCCGACAACACCGCCGAGTCGGCCTTCTGATGGGGGTCGAGGAGGAGTTCGCGGCGGCCGAGGGGGAGCTGCGTGGGGCCGAGCGCCAGATGGACCGCGCGATGGGTTCCTACCTGCGCGAGGTCAGCGAGATGCGTGAGGCCCTGCACCAGTTCCGCCTCGAGCTCGAGGAGGAGCGCGAGGACCCCAAGGCGCAGGCCGAGCAGAAGGAGGTCGAGCGCGAGATCCGGGCGGGTCGGCACGGTCAGGGGCTCAAGGAGCTGCAGGAGCGCATCGACCTCGACCAGACCACGCTCGCCGACGTCCTGTCGGGCCGTGACGGTCAATGGTCCGCCGACGCGCTGCGTGACATCTTCGGGCGACGGGTCGACGAGGTCCTCGCCGAGGAGGGCGACGACGGCGAGACCGACGCGCGCCAGGACGCTCCGCGGACGGCCGACGACGGGCCGCGCCCCGGCTCCGCGGGCGGCGGGTTCCCCACGAGCGACGACCGCGCCTCGGGCGAAGACACCGACGGCACGGGCCGGCAGCGTCCGCTGCACGAGGGTGGCACCTGGTGAGGTTCCGCGACTTCTGGCGCAGCGCGGCGAGCGACAACATCTTCGGGTTCCGCTTCGTCGTCGGCATGTGCATCTTCTGGCTGGGGCCGCTGCTCTTCATGGCGACCGGGCTCATGACGCAGCCCCAGCGGTGGGCGATGGTGTGGTGGTCGGTCGTCGCCCTCGTGGGCTGGGTCCTCGCGTGGGCGGTCATGCTCGTTCGGCACTTCTCGTCGATGCCGGGCAGCCGCGCCGACCTCACGCCGACGGTGGCGATGATCCTGCCGTCCGCGCTCATGGTCGGCGGCGTCGTCGGCGTCCTGCTCGCCTTCTAGTCCACGTGGCGCTCGCCGCGCTCGGCGGCCGCGGTGACGAGCGGCCCCGTGCGGTGGTCGAGGTGGGTGACGAGGCACATCGAGGTGTTGGCCCGGAGCACGTGCACGTCGTCGATGATCTCGTCGATGACCCGTCCGAGATCCGCGTTGTCGCGCGCGACGATGCGCACGATGAGGTCGCCCGCACCGGTCGTGGAGTGGATCTCGAGGACCTCGGGGATCGCGGCGAGGTGCGCGACGACGGGTGCGTGACCCTGCCGCTGGCGGATCTCGAGGGTGCAGAACGCGGTGACGGGGTAGCCGAGCGCGGCCGGGTCGATCTGCGGTCCCATCGAGGCGATGACGCCCCGGCTCTGGAGCCGGTCGAGCCGGGCCTGGACCGTGCCGCGCGCGACGCCGAGGCGCCGGGAGGCACCGAGCACTCCCACGGACGGGTTCTCGGTGAAGAGGTCGATGAGGCGGGCGTCGAGCGTGTCGATGCCGTCGGGTCGGATCATGGGCACAGTGTCGACCCCAACCCCCAATGCAGGCAACATCGTGCGCAGACTGTGCAGCGCGGCGGCATACCGTTGCACATCCTGCGCGGATCGGACAGCCTGCACGCATGACCGACACGACGACTGCAACGCCGCAGGACAGCCACATCGACCTCACCGCCCAGGAGCGGGAGGCGAACCTCGACATCCACGAGCTCAAGCGCCTCGTGGGTCTGGTCGACTACGACGAGACCAAGGACCCGTTCCCGGTCACCGGCTGGGACGCCATCGTCTTCGTCGTCGGCAACGCGACGCAGGCCGCGCAGTACTACCAGAACGTCTGGGGCATGGAGCTCGTCGGCTACTCCGGCCCCGAGACCGGCAACCGCGACCACAAGGCCTTCGTCCTCAAGTCCGGCTCGATCCGCTTCGTCCTCAAAGGCGCGGTCATGCCCGACAGCCCGCTCATCGCCCACCAGGCCAAGCACGGCGACGGCGTCGTCGACATCTCGCTCGAGGTGCCTGACGTCGACAAGTGCATCGCGCAGGCGAAGGCCGCAGGCGCCACCGTCGTGCAGGAGCCCGAGACCGTCTCCGACGAGTTCGGCTCGGTGCGGATCGGCGCCATCGCGACCTACGGCGAGACGCGCCACACGCTCGTGCAGCGCGACGTCGACGGCCAGACGTATGCCGGCCCCTACCTCCCGGGCTACGTCGAGCGCACGTCGACCTTCGTCAAGCGCGATGGTGCGCCCAAGCGTCTCTTCCAGGCGCTCGACCACATCGTCGGCAACGTCGAGCTCGGCAAGATGGACGAGTGGGTCGCGTTCTACAACCGCGTCATGGGCTTCGTCAACATGGCCGAGTTCATCGGTGACGACATCGCCACCGACTACTCCGCGCTCATGTCAAAGGTCGTCGCCAACGGCAACCACCGCGTGAAGTTCCCGCTCAACGAGCCGGCGATCGCGAAGAAGAAGAGCCAGATCGACGAGTACCTCGAGTTCTACAACGGCCCCGGCGCCCAGCACCTCGCGCTCGCGACGAACGACATCCTGCGCACCGTCGACGAGCTCCGCAAGGAGGGCGTCGAGTTCCTCGACACCCCCGACGCCTACTACGACGACCCCGAGATGCGCGCCCGCATCGGTGAGGTCCGCGTGCCGATCGAGGAGCTCAAGGCCCGCAAGATCCTCGTCGACCGCGACGAGGACGGCTACCTCCTCCAGATCTTCACCAAGCCGCTCGGCGACCGCCCGACGGTCTTCTTCGAGATCATCGAGCGCCACGGGTCGCTCGGCTTCGGCAAGGGCAACTTCAAGGCGCTCTTCGAGTCCATCGAGCGAGAGCAGGACAAGCGCGGCAACCTCTGACGGGTTCCGCTCCGTGACGGCGGGGTATGCCGGGTGCTCGCCACCCGCGCATGCCCCGCCGTTCGTCGTGCTGGGGTCTGAGGAGGGGTCGGCGCGCTGTCGCGCCGCGATGGTGACGCCAGGGCCGTTGACAGTGACGTCATAGTGATGTCACTATGACGCCATGGAACTCACTCCCTTCGTGGACTCGCTCCAGCGCGAGCTTGCCGTGGCCGCCGCGGCCGGTGGGCCGGAGGCCGAGTCGCTCGCGGAGCGGCTCACCGCGGCGCTCGAGTCGGCGGTCCGCCTCACGCTCCAGGAAGCCGTCGTCGACGCGGCCGCCGAGATCACGGTCGCGCTCGCGCCGGGCTCGGTCGACGTGCGTCTCGCCGGTCGCGGTCTCGCCTTCGTCGTGACCCCACCGGCCACCGAGGCGCCGACAGTGACGCCACCGGTGACGTCACCCGTCCCTACGCCCGGCGAGGAGGAGGGCGGGACCTCCCGGATCACCTTCCGACCCTCGGACCGGCTCAAGGCCGACATCGAGGCGGCCGCCGAGCGCGAGGGGCTCTCGGTCAACGCCTTCCTCGTCCGGATGCTCACCCTCGCGGTGCGCAGCAGCGTCTCCGAGGCGGGCGCGAGACACCTCGGAGCCTCGCCGGTCGCGACCCCCCGGGGCGGCCAGCGGCTGTCCGGCTGGGTCCGGTGACGCCGTCATGACCACCTCTCCGTCCCTCCAGGAGCTCGCCGTGACCACCTTCGACACCCCCGAACCCATCCGCGCCCGCGTCCGCCTCCACGCCGGCGGGGTCCGCGTCATCGCGTCCGAGACCGACACCACGGTCGTCACGGTGACGCCGACGCGCCCCGACCGCCCCGGCGACGTCGATGCGGCCGGGCGCACGACCGTCACCCTGCTCGACGGGGTGCTCGACGTGGTCGCTCCCCGCGACCGCGGCCTGGGGCTCGTGTGGCGCCCGGCCTCGGTGGACGTCCTCGTCGAGCTGCCCCACTTCTCGCACCTCGACGCCGAGACGGGGGCCGGCGACATCGAGTCCACCGGTCGGCTCGGTGAGTGCACGATGCGCACGTCGGCCGGCAACGTGCGCGCCGACGACACCGAGCGGGCCCGGCTGCGGACCTCCGCAGGCAACGTCGACGTCCGCCGCGCCAGCATCGAGGCCGACCTCACGACGAGCGCGGGCAACGTCGCCCTCGGTGAGAGCACCGGGCGTGCAACCCTGCGCACGAGCTCGGGTGACGTCACTGTCCATCGCAGCGGAGGACGGCTGGACGCCCGGACGGCATACGGGCAGCTGCGTGTGGACTCCGTCAGCGAAGGCGACCTCACGCTCGCGACGGGCTATGGCTCGATCGACATCGGCGTCCGCGACGGCACGGCCGTGCGCCTCGACGTGACCTCCGACCACGGCCAGGTCCGCAGCGAGCTGGCGCCCACCGGCGACCGCCCGGACGACGCTCAGCGCTACGCGACCGTCGGCGCACGCACGACCTACGGCACCATCACGATCCGCAGGGCGCTGTCATGACCGCCGCCATCTCCGTCCGCGACCTGCGCAAGGGCTACGGCGACCTCGACGTCCTCCGCGGCGTCGACCTCGACGTCGAGCGGGGGAGCATCGTCGCGCTGCTCGGAAGCAACGGCGCGGGCAAGACCACCCTCGTGCGGATCCTCTCGACCCTCCTCGACGCCGACTCGGGCACGGCCTCGGTCGACGGCCTCGACGTCGCGACCCGCGGTGCGGACGTCCGTGCAGCGATCAGCCTCACCGGGCAGTTCGCCGCCGTCGACGAGGTCCTCACCGGGCGCGAGAACCTCGTCCTCGTCGCCCGGCTGCGGCACCTGCCCGAGGCCGGCCGCATCGCCGACGAGCTGCTCGACCGCTTCTCTCTCGCCGACGCCGGTGGACGCCGCGTCGCGACGTGGTCCGGCGGCATGAGGCGCCGGCTCGACATCGCGATGAGCCTCATCGGCGACCCGCGGGTGATCTTCCTCGACGAGCCGACGACGGGCCTCGACCCGCAGGCGCGACTCGAGGTGTGGCAGGCCGTCCGCGAGGTCGCGTCGCAGGGCACGACCGTGCTGCTCACGACGCAGTACCTCGACGAGGCCGAGCAGCTCGCCGACCGGATCGCGATCCTCCACGGCGGCCGCATCATCGTCGACGGGACCCTCGCCGACCTCAAGGCCCTCCTGCCGCCGGCGGAGGTCGAGTACGTCCAGAAACAGCCGACCCTCGAGGACGTCTTCCTCGCGGTCGTCGGCGCCGGTTCCGACAGGGGAGCAGACCGATGACGAGCAATGCCCGGGCCCACGTCCACCGCCGGGCCCGCGGCCACGCCCTGGCCGACACCGCGGTCCTGCTCCAGCGCTCGCTGCGCCACATCGCCCGCAGCCCCGACACGATCATCTCGACGCTCGTCATGCCGATCGCGATGATGCTCCTCTTCGTCTACGTCTTCGGTGGGGCGATCCGCACCGGCGCCGGGTCCTACGTCGACTACCTCCTGCCAGGCATCCTCGTCCTCACCATCGCGTCGGGCATCTCCTACACCGCGTTCCGGCTCTTCCTCGACATCCAGGGCGGGATCGTCGAGCGCTTCCGGTCGATGCCGATCGCGCGCTCGTCGGTGCTGTGGGCGCACGTGCTCACCTCGGTCGTCGCCAACCTCGCGTCGCTCGTCGTCGTCCTGATCGTCGGTCTGGCGATGGGGTTCCGTTCCGGGGCAGGGCCGCTCGCATGGCTGGCTGCCCTCGGCATCCTCGTGCTGCTCACCCTCGCGCTCACCTGGGTGGCCGTCATCCCCGGTCTCACGGCGAGGTCGGTCGACGGCGCCAGCGCCTTCGCCTACCCGCTGATCTTCCTGCCCTTCATCAGCTCGGCGTTCGTGCCGACCGACACGATGCCCGGCCCGGTGCGGGCCTTCGCCGAGCACCAGCCGGTGACGACGATCATCGACGTGCTGCGTCGGCTCTTCGCCGAGCAGCCGGTCGGCGGGGATGTCTGGGTCGCAATGGCGTGGTGCGTCGGGATCCTCGTCGTCGCGTGGGCCGTGGCCGCCCGGGCCTACCGCGGGAGCGTCGCCGCCCAGCAGTGAAGGCGCGCTCCCGGGACGCCGAACCCGTGCCGTTCGGCCCGCTGCACGGCATACGCTCGGTCCATGGCATACGAGTACAAGGTCGTGCAGATCCGTGAGGGACTCATCGGCGGCAAGATGTCGGCCGGCAAGCTCGAGTCCGTCCTCAACGAGTGGGCCTCCCAGGGCTGGCAGCTCAAGCAGATCACCTCGGTCGAGGTGAAGGGCCGCATCGGACCCGGTGGGGTCGAGGGCGTGCTCGTCACCTTCGAGCGTCAGGTCGGCTGACGACCGCGCCGGGTCCGGTCCTCCTCCTGCCGAGTCCGCTCGTCGGGGCGGCCGCGTATGCCGTTCTCGCAGAGGCGTTCCGGGACCGCGGCCGTGACGCGTCGGTCGCCGTGCCACCTCGCGGCGCGCTGTCCGGGACAGATGTCCTCGCCGCCTACCGTGAGGCGTTCGCCGAGGTCCAGCCGGGACTCGTGGTCGCCCACAGCAACGCCGGCATCGTCGGTCCGGGGGTCGCCGACGGGGCGCCGATCGTCTTCGTCGACGCGGCCCTTCCTCCGGAGTCGGGGGAGTCGCCGATGGCACCACCCGCCATGCTCGGGCACCTCGACGCGCTCGTCGGCGACGACGGGCTCCTGCCGCCGTGGACGCGGTGGTGGGGCGAGGAGGACGTCGCCCCGCTCTTCCCCGACCGGTCGGCGCGCGCGGGGGTCGAGGCGTCCGAGTCGCGGCTGCCGCTCGGCTACTTCCGCACCACCGTGCCCGTGCCCGATGGGTGGCAGTCGGGGCCGTGCGCCTACCTGGCCTTCGGCGGGACGTATGCCGTCGAGCTGGCTCGCGCGCGCCGGCTCGGCTGGCCGGTCGCACAGCTCCACGGCGCGCTCCACCTGCACTTCCTCCACGACGCCGACGGGGTGGTGTCGAGGGTCCTCGACCTCGCATCGGCGCTCGAGGGCCACGATGCGGGGACGCCCGGGCCGGTGTGACATCCTGCGGGCATGAGCACGCCGAGTGGCCCCGGGTGGTACGAGAACCCCGACAACCCCGACGAGCTGCGCTACTTCGACGGCATCCTGTGGACGTCACACACGACGCCGCTGCGCACCCGCCGTGCCCAGCCGCCGGCGGCCCAGCCGACGCCTCCGCAGGCTCAGCCCGGTCAGCAACCGTCGGGTGCTCCGGCCCCGCACCAGCAGGGCCAGCAGCCTCAGCCGGGCCAGTGGGAGCACCAGGGGCCGGGTCCGGGCCAGCAGTATCCCGGCCCCCACCCGCAGCAGCCTCGCCCCTCGCAGGCGGTGCTCACCGACGTGCCGGGCCAGCCGGTCCTCGCGCCCTACGGGCTGCGGGTCGTCGCCTACCTCGTCGACGCGATCATCGTGAGCTTCGTGGCGCTCATCGTCGGTGGCTGGTTCCTGTGGAAGGCGATCGAGCCCATCGTCGACCGCGTCGACACCGCGATGACGAGCGGCGACGTCCAGGCGGTGAGCGCCGCCCTCGGTGAGGCGCGCCTGGGCTACCTGGCGCTGTTCCTCGGCATCCAGCTCGTGCTCATGCTCGCCTACCACGTGGCCTGTCTCGTGCGCTGGGGCGCGACCCCGGGCAAGCTCCTCGTCGGCATCAGCGTTCGGCGGCTCGACCGGCCGGGACCGCTCGACGCCGACACCGCCATCCGCCGCACCGGCTTCCAGGCCGTCGCGCAGGCCTTGGGCAACGTGCCCTACCTGTCGCTGTTCGGCACGGTCGTGGTCGTCATGGACCTCGTCTGGCCGATCGCCGACGCGCGGCGGCAGGCCCTGCACGACAAGGTCGCGAAGACCATCGTCGTGCGGGGCCGCGCCCAGCGCTGACGCGCGCCGCGGACGACCTCAGCGGGCGGGGCGGATGGTCCCTACGCACTCGCCGAGCGAGATCGTCGAACCACCCGGACCCGGCGCCGTTGCGCGCAGGACGACGGTGTCGCCGTCCTCCAGAAAGGTGCGCTCGGACCCGTCGTCGAGGGTCAGCGGCTCCTGCCCGCTCCACGACAGCTCGAGGAACGACCCGCGCTGGTCCTTGTCGGGCCCCGAGATCGTGCCGGAGCCGAAGAGGTCGCCGTCACGCAGGGTCGCGCCGTTGACCGTCATGTGCGCAAGCATCTGCGCGGGGGACCAGTACATCGTCCGGTAGGGCGGCCGTGACACGACAGTGCCGTTCCACTCGACCTCGTAGGTGATGTCGAGCCCGTACGCCGTCCCCGCACCGTCGTCGGTCGCCTCACCCTGCAGGTAGGGCAGGGGAGCAGGGTCGGTCTGACCGGGCAGCGGCACGCGCGCGCTGCGCAGGGCGTCCGTGGTCACGACCCACGGCGAGATCGTCGTCGCGAACGACTTGCCGAGGAAGGGGCCGAGCGGGACGTACTCCCACGCCTGCAGGTCGCGCGCGCTCCAGTCGTTGAGGAGCACGACACCGAAGAGGTGGTCGTCCGAGTCCCCCACGGAGACAGGCGAACCCAGCTCGGTGCCGCCACCGACGATGAACCCGAGCTCGGCCTCGATGTCGAGCCGGACGCTCGGCCCGAAGACCGGCGCGTCCTCCGTCGGGGGTTTGCGCTGGCCGCTGGGTCGGACGATGTCGGTGCCCGAGACCACGACCGTGCCGGACCGTCCGTGGTAGCCGATCGGCAGGTGCTTCCAGTTCGGGGTGAGCGGCTCGGAGTCGGGGCGGAAGATCCGGCCGACGTTGCTCGCGTGGTACTCGCTCGCATAGAAGTCGACGTAGTCCGCGACCTCGACCGGCAGGTGCATCGTCACGTCGGCGACGGGCACGAGGTGCGGCTCGACGCAGTCCCGGCGGGCAGGGTTCGTCAGCACCTCGGTGACCCACTCACGCGCCGCCGACCACGCCGGACGCCCCTGCGCGAGGAACGCGTTGAGCGACGGCTGCGCCCACACGGCATACGACTCCATGCCGGCCTGCTCCGCGCACGGGGCGAGGTCGAGGACGTGGTCGCCGACCCGGGTCCCGACCCGCGGCGACGTGCCGTCGGTGGAGAAGACTCCATAGGGCAGGTTGTGCAGGCCGAAGGGCGAGTCGGCGGGGACGTCGAGCCAGGTCATGAAGGGGTCTCCTCATCTGGGGCGAGTGCGGCGAGGTCGAGCACGCCGAGGTCGTCGAGCTCACCGATCGGGTCGGTGACCTCGCAGCATCCGTATGCCGTGAACAGGCTGCGCACGCGCCTCGCCGACTCGTCGTCGAGGTCGAGAACGGCGTCGGTCAGCAGGCGCGGGTCCCGCTGTGCGAGAAGGGATTCCACGGCCGCGCGCGCGCCGTCGTGGACAGCGGAGTGCACCGCGAGCAGCACGTTGAGCAGTCCGTGCTGCGGCTCACCGTCATGCTCGGCGCGGACCGCGTGGTGCAGCCCACCGGTGAGCTTGAAGGGCACGCCGAGGCGGGCGCAGTCGTGGAGGAAGGCGGCGAGCTCGACCTCGTCGGGCCACTCCCAGGTCGGCGTCGCCCCAGTGCGGAACTTCGCCTGGACGACCCGGCCCGACTCGTCGACACCGGCCCGCACGTCGTCGAGGGCGCGGTCGCGGTCGGCGCCACGGGGGACCTCCAGCGTGAGGGGCAGGCCGTCGACCGGCAACGTGCGCCAGCCGGCGAACCACCCGAGCTCGGCACCGACGACCTCGACGACGTCCTCGTCGCGGAGCCGGGCAACAGCGTCGGCGACGGCTCGCGGCTCGACGCCGGGGCGGGCGATGAGCCCGACGGCGAGCGGAGCGTGGTCGCCCGACGCCTCGGCCACGAGCGTTTCCACGTCGGCGACCGGCACGAGCAGCGGACCGACGAGACCGGCATACGCGGCTCTGCGGTGGGCGCGATGGCGCGCGACCGCGACGTCGAGCGGGGCGTTGCCGGGAGGGAAGACGGCGGCGTCGTCGATGAGCCCTGCGAGCAGGGCGGGGGGCGCCGTTGACATGCCGGACACGCTACTAGGCTGGTCGGACCGGCCAACCGGCACGTTTCGGCCCACAGTGAGGTGGAGAGAAGTGGCGCACTACCAGTCGATGGGCAGCATCCCGCCCAAGCGGCACACGCAGCACCGCCGACCGGCGGGGCGTGGCAAGCAGGGGGAGCTGTACTACGAGGAGCTCATGGGGGAGGAGGGCTTCTCCTCCGACTCGTCGCTGCTCTACCACCGCAACATCCCCTCGACGATCGTCGACGCTCAGGTCTGGGAGGTCGGCAACCTGTCGACGACGCCCAACCACCCGCTCAAGCCGCTGCACCTCCAGCCGCACGCGCTCTTCCCCGACGCGAAGACGATCAAGGCCACCGACGTCGTCACCGGTCGCCGGCTCCTCCTCGGCAACGGCGACGTGCGGATCTCGTATGCCGTCGCCGCCGCGCCGAGCCCGTGGTACCGCAACGGCATCGGTGACGAGTGCGTCTACATCGAGCGCGGCGCCGCGCGGGTCGAGACCGTCTTCGGGGCCTTCGACGTCGCGCAGGGCGACTACATCGTCATCCCGCGGGCGACCACCCACCGCTGGCTGCCCGTCGCGTCCCGCAAGGAGCCGCTGCGCGCCTATGCGATCGAGGGCAACAGCCACATCGCCCCGCCGAAGCGCTACCTCTCCAAGTACGGCCAGTTCCTCGAGCACAGTCCCTACTGCGAGCGAGACCTGCGGCTGCCGCAGGGGCCGCTGCTCGCCGAGGACGTCGGTGAGAAGGCGGACGCCGAGTCCGAGGTCTACATCAAGCACCGGGGGTCGGGGCCGGTCTCCTCGGGCGGGATCGTCGGCACGGTGCACACCCTGCCCTTCCACCCGCTCGACGTCGTCGGCTGGGACGGCTGCCTCTATCCCTACGTGTTCAACGTGCGCGACTACGAGCCCATCACCGGGCGGGTCCACCAGCCGCCGCCGGCGCACCAGGTCTTCGAGGGGTGGAACTTCGTCGTCTGCAACTTCGTCCCGCGCAAGGTCGACTACCACCCGCTGTCGATCCCGGTGCCCTACTACCACTCCAACGTCGACTCGGACGAGGTCATGTTCTACGTCGAGGGCGACTACGAGGCGCGCAAGGGCTCGGGCATCGGCCAGGGCTCGATCTCCCTGCACCCGGGCGGCCACGCCCACGGTCCGCAGCCGGGAGCGGCCGAGGCGTCGATCGGTGCGGAGTACTTCGACGAGCTGGCCGTCATGGTCGACACCTTCCGTCCGCTCGACCTGGGCGAGGGCGGGCTGGCGTGCGACGACGGCAAGTACCACCTGTCGTGGAGCGGTGGCCGAGGCGGCGGCAGCGCCGCGGGCGAGGTCCACAGCATCGACTGACTGACGCCGCGGTTCGTTGTCGTCAGGCCAGCGCCAGGCGGTAGCCCCGTTTGACGACGGTCTGCACGAGGCCGCGGCCGGCGGCGTCGCGTACGCGCCCGACGGCGACCTCGGCTGCGTGCGGGTCGGTCGAGTCGCCGGGCAGGACGCGCAGGACGTCTGCCCGCGAGACGACCTCGCCGCGCGCGTCGACGAGCAGGCGCAGCACCTCGAGGCCGCTGGGTGACAGCGGCAGGACCCGCCCGTCGAGCAGGGCCACCGTCCGGCGGACCTGGAGGTGGCCGGCCGCGGTGAGGACCGCGCTCGACTGCGCCACCTCGTAGTGGTGCACGAGGCGCCGCACGAGCGCGCCGAGGCGACCCCGGTCGGGCTGGATCGGCTCGATGCCCCGCTCCTGGAGCGGGCGGGCGGTCACCGGCCCGACCGCTGCCGCGACGAGGCAGCCGCTCCCGGCCCGCGCCCGTATGCCGTCCACGACCCCTTCGTCGTCGGCCGCGGCGAGCCAGGCCGCGGCCCCCGGCGCCGACGTGAAGACGACCGTGTCGATCTCGCCGGCAGCCGCGTCGCGCACCGACTGGCGCAGCGCCACCGGGTCGGGCGTGGGACCCCACCGGTAGACGACGAGGCTCGTGACGTCGGCACCCGCCGCTGCGAGCTCGGTGTCGAGGCCGTCCGCTCCGGCGCCGTGGTGCTGGACGGCGATCCGCAGCCCGGCGACCCCCTCGTCGAGCAGCAGCTCGAGGATCTCGGCCGAGGTCTCCGACTCCGCGACCCAGTCGGCCGTGAGACCGGCGGCCTGGATGGCGCCGCGTGCCTTGGGGCCGCGAGCCACGATGCGGGCCCGGCCGAGGACGTCGAGCAGCTCGTCGGCGTGCCCGGCGGCGTCCGCCGCCTCGATCCACCCGCGCAGCCCGATGCCCGTCGTGACGACGACGACGTCGGGCGGGTCGGCGACGACCTCCTTGGTCGCGACGACGAGCTCCTCGTCGTGCTCGTGCGGGACGATCGTCAGCGCCGGGGCATGACGCACCGTGGCGCCGCGCCGGGTGAGCGCCGACGCGAGCTCGCCGGATCGGCGGTCCGCGGTGACGAGCACGACGCAGCCGGTGAGGACCTGGCTCAGGGCCGGGTTTGCCCGGCTCGCGCTCATGCGCCGTCCCTGACGGAGGGGACGAGCAGCCGAGGGTCGGCGACGCGCCCGACGACGACGACCGCCGGCGCGCGGACTCCACGTTCGCGTGCGACGTCGACGATCTCGGACAGTCCCGCCCGCGTCACCCGCTGGCGGTCGGTGGTCGCCTCCTCGACGACGGCGACGGGCAGGTCGTCCGCCGCACCTCGCGCCCTCAGGGCGGCGACGTGGCCGGCGAGCATCGCCACGCCCATGAGGACCACGAGCGTGGCTTCCTCGCTCGCGACGGACGCGAGGGTGTGCGGTGCGAGCGGCTCGTGGCCGGACACGATGTGGGCGGCCGCGGACGTGCCGCGGTGCGTGAGCGGTATGCCGGCCGCCCCCGGCGCGCTCAGCGCCGAGCTCACGCCCGGGACGACCTCGACGTCGACGCCGGCCTCACGGCACGCGAGCACCTCCTCACCGCCACGGCCGTAGACGAAGGGGTCGCCACCCTTGAGCCGGACGACGGTCCTCCCGCGCTGGGCATGATCGACGAGGATGTGGTTGATCTCGTGCTGGGGGACCGGGTGGTGGCCGGCTGTCTTGCCGACGTCGACGACCTCGACGTCCGGCGCCAGGGTGCGCAGCAGGCCGGTGGGCCCGAGCCGGTCGGTGACGACGACGTCGGCCTCGGCAAGAGCGCGACGCCCGCGCACCGTGACGAGGTCGTCGGCGCCCGGGCCACCGCCGACGAGGACGACCCGCCCGCGCGCATGGGTCCCGCGTCGCCGTGTCCGGAGGTCGAGGTCCGCCGTCGCGAGGTGGGCGGCGAGAGCGTTGCGCACGGAGACTGCGCGTGCCGGATCGGGCCGGCCGGTCGAGACGACACCGACGCGCAGACCGGCGTGCTCGGTGGTGGCCGGGTTGCGTGCGGTGCCCTCACGCGCGGCTCCGGCGCAGACGCTGAAGATGCGCTGGGCGGTGGCGCGGGCGCAGAGGGCCCGGTCGACGGTGAGGTCGCCCGTGGCCGCGACCACGAGCCACACGCCATCCGCGTCGCCGCTCGAGACCTCGCGCTGCGACCACTCGACGTGCGGGTCGCGGGTGAGGTCGAGCATCGCCTCGCAGACGACCGGGGTGACGACGTGCACGAGCGCACCCTCGGCGACGAGGGCAGCAGCCTTGGTCGCTGCCACCGGCCCGCCTCCGGCGACCAGCACCGGCCGACCCACGAGGTCGACGCCCAGCAGCGTCGTCATGGCGCCATCACCGCGTCGGGCCGGGCGACGTGGACGACGCCCCCACGGACCTCGGTGGCCCACGTGTCCAGCGTCCGGAGGTCGCGCCCGACGCTGTCGAGGCACTCGCCGCTGCGCAGGTCGAACACCTGCTTGAACATCGGTGAGGCCACCGTCGAGGCCTCCCCTCGGGTGCCGACGATGCCTCGCGACATGACGTGGGCGCCGGAGTAGGGGTCGAGCTGCTGGACGGCATACACGGTGTCGTCGACGGTGCGGAAGAGGGCGACCTGGACGCCCGCGACGATCGCGGCCGCGCCGCGCTCCGGGGCGAGGTCGTCGAGACGGCACACCGCGACCCACGTCGTGGGCGCGCTGTCCGAGCGTGGCTGGGTGACGTCGACGGTCATCGGCGGACCTCCAGGGTGGTGCCGGCGACGAGGACGCCACCGGCGCGTTCGTCGGGGGTCGCCGGTCGGGGTTGCCCGCGTTCGGCGACGTAGGCGAAGGAGTCGTCGGCGAGGTCGGGCGCGTTGACGAAGGAGCCGAACCGGCGCAGCTTCTCGGGGTCGGCGAGTACCGCGGCCCACTCGTCCTCGTAGTCGTCGACGTGCGTGGCCATCGCGGCGTCGAGGTCGGCGGCGATGCCGAGGGAGTCGTCGACGACGACCGCCCGGATGGCGTCGAGCCCACCCTCGTAGTCCTCGACCCAGGCTGCGGTGCGCTGGAGCCGGTCGGCGGTGCGGACGTAGAGGACGAGGAACCGGTCGATGGTCCGGACGAGGGTCTCTGTGTCGAGGTCCTCGGCGAGGAGTCGGGCGTGCCGCGGCGTGAACCCGCCGTTGCCGCCGACGTAGAGGTTCCACCCGTTGTCGGTCGCGATGACACCGACGTCCTTGCCGCGTGCCTCGGCGCACTCGCGGGCGCACCCGGACACCCCGAGCTTCAGCTTGTGCGGGCTGCGGAGCCCGCGGTAGCGCAGCTCGAGCGCGATGGCGAGCCCGACCGAGTCCTGCACGCCGTAGCGGCACCACGTCGACCCGACGCACGACTTCACCGTGCGCAGCGACTTGCCGTAGGCGTGGCCCGACTCGAAACCGTTGTCCACCAGACGTTTCCAGATCTGGGGGAGCTGTTCGATGCGTGCACCGAAGAGGTCGATGCGCTGCCCGCCGGTGATCTTCGTGTAGAGGCCGAACTCCTTGGCGACCTCGCCGATGACGATGAGCCCCTCCGGTGTGATCTCGCCGCCGGGGATCCGCGGGACGACCGAGTAGGAGCCGTCCTTCTGGAGGTTGGCCATCACGTGGTCGTTGGTGTCCTGCAGCGCTGCTCGCTCGCCGTCGAGGATGTGACCGGTGCCGAGCGACGCGAGGATCGAGCCGACGACCGGCTTGCAGATGTCACAGCCGCGCCCGCGTCCGTGGCGGCCGATGATCTCGGTGAAAGTCGTGAGGCCTTGGACGCGCACGACGTCGAAGAGCTGTGCCCGCGACAGGTCGAAGTGCTCGCACAGCGCGTTGCCGACCTCGACGCCCGCACGCTCCAGCTCGGTCGTCACGAGCTTCTTGACGAGGGGCAGGCACGAGCCGCAGCTCGTCCCGGCCTTCGTGCACGCCTTGACCCCGCTGAGGTCGGTGCAGCCTCCGTCGGTCACCGCGCACCGGACGGCTCCGGCCGTGACGTTGTTGCACGAGCAGACGGTCGCGTCCTCGGGGAGGTCCCCGCTCGTCACCGGAGCGGCGCCCTCGGGAAGCAGGTATGCCGCGGGGTCGCCCCCCAGGGCGCGGCCCACCATCGGCCGGAGTGCTGCGTAGGCGCTGGCGTCGCCGACGAGGATGCCGCCGCGCAGGGTGCGGGCGTCGTCGGACATCACGAGCTTCTTGTAGACACCGGCGACCGGGTCGCTGATGACGACCTCGAGGCCACCGGGCTCCTGCGAGAAGGCGTCGCCGAAGCTCGCGACGTCGACGCCGAGCAGCTTGAGCTTGGTGGACAGGTCGGCTCCCGGGAAGGTCCCGGCGCCACCGAGGAGCCGGTCGGCGACGACCTCCGCCATCGTGTAGCCAGGAGCGACGAGACCGAGGCAGCGACCCTCGATGCACGCGACCTCGCCGATCGCCCAGACCGCCGGATCCGCTGTGGCACAGGCGTCGTCGACGACGACGCCACCGCGCTCACCGACGTCCAGTCCACTGGCCCGGGCGAGCTCGTCACGGGGCCGGACTCCCACGGCGAAGACGACGACGTCCACGTCGGCCGAGCCGCCGCCGTCGAACTCCATGCGCGAGACGGTGCCCCGGTCGCCCACGATTCGTGAGGTCGCCGTCGAGGTGCGCACCGTGACCCCCAGACCCTCGATGAGCCGCTTGAGCGCCTCGCCGCCACCGTCGTCGACCTGGAGTGGCATGAGCCGCGGCGCGAACTCCACCACGGCCGTGTCGACCTCGAGCGCCCGCAGGGCTCCCGCGGCCTCGAGCCCGAGCAGCCCGCCCCCGACGACGGCTCCGCGCACCGGGCGGTCGACCTCCCCGCGCCGACGCTCGACGTGCGCCCGCAGGTCGGCGACGTCGTCGATCGTCCGGTAGACGAAGGCCCCCCGCAGGTCGTGACCCGGGACCGGGGGCACGGCGGCATACGAGCCGGTGGCCAGGACGAGCGCGTCGTAGGGGAGGACGGCGCCACCGTTCGTCGTCACGGTGTGGGCACCGCGGTCGATGGCGTCGACGCGCACCCCGCGGCGGAGCGTGACGAGCGGGTCGTCCCAGAGGTCCTGGCTCCCGAGAGCGAGATCCTCCGGGTGGCGCCCGGTGAAGTAGGAGGTGAGCGCGACACGGTCGTAGGGCGCTCGCGGCTCCTCGCCGAGGACCGTGACGGCCCACTGCCCGGGCTCGTCGCGGGAGCGGAGGGCGTCGACGAGGCGGCGTGCCACCATGCCGCCACCGACGACGACGAGCTGCTTGGGGTGCAGGTGCTGGACCATGTCGACGACGCTAGGGACGCGCGGTTTCGGAACTGTGGTTCATCTGTTTCTCCTGCGTAAAACGGTTCTCACAGCGTGCTTCCGGCGATGGTGAGATCCGGTGCCGTGTCGGAACCACCGGTCGCGGCGCCGAGCCGGGCGAGGAGGTCGCAGACCTCCTGGGTGCAGCCGCCGCAGCCCGTGGTGGCACGGGTCGCCTTCGCGACGTCGTCGATCCCGCGCGCACCGTCGGCGTGGGCCCGCTCGATCTCGTCGCGGGTCACGCCGTTGCATCGGCACACGGTCGCGTGGCCGGCCGCGCTGCCGTCGTCGGCTCCCACACCCGCCGGCGCGAGCGCGGGGAGCAGCAGGTGGGCGGGGTCGTGGGGGACGGGTGTGCCTCGCGTGTAGGCCGCGACGAGGTCCGCCGCGACCGTCCCCGCACCGACGCACGTCGCCCCGACGAGCCTGCCCCCGGCGACGACGACCTCGACGTGCCGGCCGGCCGAGGGATCCGAGAGGCTCAGCGCACGGTGGCTGGGGTCGTCCGGCCGAACCCCACCACAGACCCCCATCGTCACGACGTCGAGGCCGTGCGCCTTGACCCGGACCACGTCGTTGGACCGGGCGGCACGCGCACGTCGGCGGCCGGTGGTGCCGGTGAGCCGTTCGGCCAGGGCTCGCGACTGCTCCCACCCGAGCGCGACGAGACCCATCGCGCCGTCGGGCGGCTGGGCGCAGTCGCCGATCGCGAAGACGCGCGGGTCCGCGGTGGCCGACGCGGCGTCGACGAGGACGCCCCGCTCGCACGGCAGTCCGGACGCGCTCGCGAGGGACGTGTTCGCGACCGTGCCCGTCGCGAGCACGAGGAGCTCGGACTCCAGCACCTCGCCACCGGTGAGCCGTATGCCGGTGAGCCGCCCGTCCGCGACGACTGCGGCCTCCGCTCCGGTCCCGATGAGCGGGTGGATGCCGGCACGCGGCATGGTGGCGGCGAGCATCCGGCTCGCCGCGCCGTCGAGCTGACGCTCCATGAGGGCGTCCATCGGGTGGACGACGGTGACCGCGCAGCCGCGCTGGGCCAGGCCGCTGGCCGCTTCGATGCCGAGGACGCCGGCGCCGAGGACGACCGCACGACGCGCGTTGAGGGTAGCGGCGACGACCTCCCTCGCGTCGTCGATCGTGCGCAGGGCGTGCACCCCGATGGGAAGCTCGCCCGAGCCCGTGTCGAGTCCGGCGAGGGCCGGGATCCTCGCGCTCGCGCCGGTGGCGAGCACGAGCTGGTCGTATCGGTGGCGTCCGCCGTCGTCGGTCGTGACGACGCGGTCCTCTCGGTCGACGGCCGTGACGGCCGTGCCGCGCAGCACCCTGAGCCGCGGGTGGTCGGGTGTCGTCAGGGCGAGCGAGGCGAGGTCGTGGCGACCGGCGACGACCTCGCTGAGCAGGACCCGGTTGTAGGGCTCACAGCCCTCGGCGCCGAGGACGGTGACGTCGTACTTGTCCGAGGTGTCGCGGGCGAGGAGGTCCTCGACGAAGCGGGACCCGACCATGCCGTTGCCGATGACGACGAGCCTCATGCGGGGACCTCCACGGTGGGGGTGGGAACGGGGGCGAGGTCACTGGGCGCGCCCACACGGGACACCGCGACGGCGCAGACCTTGAACTCGGGCATGCCCGAGACCGGGTCGGTGGCGTCGTTCGTCACGGCGTTGACCGACTCGTCGCCGGGCCAGTGGAAGGGCATGAAGACGGTGTCCGGGCGCACGCGGTCGGTGACCCTCGCCGGGGCCGTGACAGTGCCGCGCGCACTCGTGAGCCGCACGAGGTCACCGGCCGCGATCGCGTGCAGGTCAGCCAGGCGGGGATGGATCTCCACGAACGCCGCGGGCGAGGCGGCGACGAGCTCGTCGACCCGGCGCGTCTGCGCTCCGGACTGGTAGTGCTGCAGCACCCGCCCGGTGACGAGGTGCACCGGTGCTCCGTCCCGCACGTCCTCGGCGGGACCGTGGTCGTCGACGGCGACGAACCGGGCCCGACCGTCCGGGGTCGGGAAGTCGTCGAGGAAGAGCCTCGGTGTGCCCGGGTGCGGAGCGCCGTCGGTCGCCGGGCACGGCCAGAAGAGGTCTGGCTCGGCGTCGAGGCGGGCGTGGCTGAGCCCGCCGTAGTCGGCGCGCCCGCCTGCACTGGCCCGGGCGAGCTCGTCGAAGACGAGGGCGGCGTCGGTCTCCCAGATGCCTGGAGCGTCGAGCCGGGCGGCGAGCTCGCGCCACACCTCGAGCTCGGAGCGCGGACCCGGGGGAGGGTCGACCGCCCGGCGGCGGCGCAGCACCCTGCCCTCGAGCGACGTCATCGTGCCCTCCTCCTCGGCCCACTGGAGCACGGGCAGGACGACGTGCGCGCGTCGGGCCGTCTCGCTCGGCACGACGTCGCAGACGACGAGCAGGTCGAGGGCGTCGAGCCGAGCCCCGACGTGTCGGGCGTTCGGAGCCGACACGCGCAGGTTGGCGCCGTGGACGAGCAGCGCGCGGGCGCCGCCCGCACGTCCGAGCGAGTCGAGCAGCTCGACGGCGGGGCGACCCCTGCCCGGCAGGGCCGCCGGGTCGACGCCCCAGACGGCTGCGACGTGGGCGCGTGCCTCGGGGTCGTCGACCATGCGGTAGCCGGGCAGCTGGTCGGACTTCTGGCCGTGCTCGCGCCCACCCTGCCCGTTGCCCTGGCCGGTCACCGCGCCCCAGCCCGAGCCGATGCGGCCCGGCAGGCCGAGGGCGAGGGCGAGGTTGATCGCGGCGTTGACGGTGGCCGTGCCCTGCGAGGACTGCTCGACACCTCGCCCGGTGAGGACGTAGGCGCCGGAGCCGCCGCGCGCCGGGCTGGCGTCGGCGAGCAGCCGCGCGGTCCGGCGCAGGAGGGTGGCCGGCACGCCGCTCACCCGCTCGACCCGTTCGGGCCACCACGTCGCCGCGAGCCGCCGCGCCTCGTCGAGACCGGTCGTCCGGGAGGAGACGTATGCCGTGTCGTCCAGTCCTTCGGCGAGGACCACGTGGAGCAGCCCGAGGAGCACGCAGAGGTCGGTGCCCGGGACGGGCTGCAGGTGCAGGCCCTGTTCGTCGTCGGTGAGGGACGCCGTCGGGCTGACGCGCGGGTCGACGACGACGAGCCCCCCGGCGGCCCGGGCCCCCGCGAGGTGGGCGACGGCCGGCGGCATCGTCTCGGCGAGGTTGCTGCCGAGCAGCAGGACGGCCTGCGCGCCGCCGAGGTCGGTGAGCGGGAACGGCAGCCCACGGTCGATGCCGAGCGACCGGTTCGCCGCGGCTGCGGCACTGCTCATGCAGAAGCGCCCGTTGTAGTCGATGTTCGCGGTGCGCAGCGCCACGCGCGCGAACTTGCCCAGCTGGTAGGCCTTCTCGTTGGTCAGCCCACCACCGCCGAAGACCGCCACGGCGTCGGCGCCGTGCTCGGCGCGGATGGCCAGCAGCCGCTCCGCGACGAGGTCGAGGGCCACCTCCCAGGTCGTGGGAGCGAGCTCCCCGTCCGTGCCGCGCACGAGCGGTGAGGTGAGCCGGTCGGGGGCGCGCAGGACGGACCCGCTCGTCCATCCCTTCTGGCACAGCCCTCCCCGGTTCGTCGGGAACTGGCGGCCCGCGACCTCGACGCCGGTGGGACCGGGCGTGAGGGACTGGGCGCACTGGAGCGCGCAGTAGGGGCAGTGTGTTGCGACAGTGCTCATTTGCGACTCAGATCGTCTCCGAGGCGAGAGCGGACCCGCGACGCTGGTAGACGGCATACGTCGTCAGGGCCATCACGCAGTAGGCGACCACGAAGACGAGCAGCGCGGGCACGAGCGAGCCGTAGGCGTCCTTGGCCATCGCGAAGCCGCGGGGGATGAGGAACCCGCCGTAGGCGCCGACCGCTCCGGCGATGCCGATGCAGCCGGCGGCGGCCTTGCGGGCCACGGGCAGCGACGCCGCGTCGACGCCCGCCCGGAAGACCGCCGGGATCATCCGGTAGGTCGCGCCGTTGCCGATCCCGGCGCCGGTGAAGAGGACGAGGAACGCACCGAAGAAGAGCGGGAAGCTGCCGCTCCGCAGGCCCTCGACGGCGGCCAGCGCTCCGGCGGTGAGGACGGCGAACGACGCGACCGTGACGCGGGCCCCGCCGAGCCGGTCGGCGATGGCGCCGCCGAGGGGACGCGCCAGGGCGCCGACGAGCGCGCCGAGGAAGGCCAGGCCGAGGGGCGCCGTCGGGAACTGGGTCCGCAGCAGCGTCGGGAACGCGCCGGCATACCCGATGAAGGAGCCGAAGGTGCCGATGTAGAGGAAGGAGATGACCCACGTGTGGGGGTTCCGGGTCGCGAGGGCGAAGGCGCGGTAGTCCGCCTTGACGCCCCCGAGGTTGTCCATCCAGCGCCATGCGGCGAGGGCCGACAGCAGGACCAGCGGGACGAAGACGAGACCGGCGCGCTCGAGGTGCACCCCCGCACCGATCGCGATGATCGCCGGCACGACCATCTGGACGACCCCGGTGCCGAGGTTGCCGCCGGCGGCGTTGAGGCCGAGCGCCTTGCCCTTCTCGGCCTCGGGGTAGAAGAACGAGATGTTCGTCATCGACGACGCGAAGTTGCCTCCACCGAACCCGGCGAGCGCTGCGCAGAGCAGCAGGACGCCGAACGACGTCTCGGGACGCGTGACGACGACGGCGAGGGCCGTGGCGGGAAGGAGGAGGAGCAGGGACGACAGGACCGTCCAGTTGCGACCGCCGAACGCGGGGACGGCGAAGGTGTAGGGAATCCGCAGGGTCGCGCCGACGAGGCTCGGCACGGCGATGAGCCAGAACTGCTGGTCGAGGCTGAGGTCGAAGCCGGCCGCGGGCAGCAGCGGGACGACGACGGACCACAGGGCCCAGACGCAGAAGCCCAGAAACTCAGCGAAGACGGACAGGACGAGGTTGCGGCGGGCGACCGACCGTCCGGTGGCCTGCCAGAAGCCCGTGTCCTCGGGGTCCCAGTGCTCGATCCACCGGCCCGGGCGGCTCGTGGAGGAGGACGTGACGGGAGCGGCGCCGGTGGCGGGGCTCGCGACGGGGGTGGTGGTCTCCATGCCGACAGACGTTGCCGACCCGGTGTTTCACGTCGCGACGGCGCAGGTAAACCATCCGTAACAGTCACCGCACAGCCGCAGGAGCGGTCCTGTGAGAAGCGGCCGGCGTCAGAGGTAGGACGTGGGGATCGCGGGCTCGCCGCGGCTCAGCTGGTGCGCGGCTCGGGGCAGCTCTGCCATCGACGCCTCGTGGCGCTCGCGAGCCGCGGTGAGCGAGACGTGCTCGCCGCCGACGACCTCACCCCCGCGGACGAGGTCGACGAGGAGCGCGCGGTCGTCGCCGTCGTCGGCGGGTGGCTCGCCGATGCCGATGATCTCGGCCTCGGCCGTGCCCCATTCGTTGCGGCGACGCAGAGCGAACTTGCGGCCGCCGACCGACGTCTTGTCCTTGCTCGCCTTGGCGACGCCGACCATCTCGCCGGAGTCGTCGGTGCGCGCCACGAGCTTGTAGACCATGCCCGCCGTCGGCGCGCCCGACCCCGTGACGAGCTGCGTCCCCACGCCGTAGGCGTCGACCGGTCCGGCCGCGAGCCCCGCGATGGCGAACTCGTCGAGGTCGGAGGTGACGACGATCCGGGTCTTCGTCGCGCCGAGGTCGTCGAGCTGCTCGCGGACCTCGCGCGCCTGCACGAGCAGGTCTCCGCTGTCGAGCCGCACCGCCCCGAGGTCGGTGCCGGCCACCTCGACGGCGATCTCGACCGCACGCGGGACGTCGTAGGTGTCGACGAGCAGGGTCGTGCCGACACCGAGCGCCTCGACCTGGGCCGCGAACGCCTCGCGCTCGTCGTCGTGCAGCAGCGTGAACGCGTGCGCCGCGGTCCCCGCCGTCGGCACCCCCCAGCGGCGGCCCGCCTCGAGGTTCGAGGTCGTCGCGAACCCCGCGATGTATGCCGCCCGCGCGGCTGCCACCGCGGCCTCCTCGTGGGTGCGGCGCGAGCCCATCTCGATGCACGGCCGGGTGCCCGCCGCGCCCGTCATGCGCGACGCCGCGCTCGCGACCGCGCTGTCGTGGTTGAGGATCGAGAGCACGAGGGTCTCGAGCACGACGCCGTGGGCGAAGTCGGACTCGACGACGAGCACGGGGGAGCCGGGGAAGTAGGCCTCGCCCTCGGCATACCCCCAGATGTCGCCCTCGAAGCGGTAGCCCGCCACGAAGTCGAGGGTGTCGGCGTCGACGACGTCGGCTGCGCGAAGGGCGGCGATCTCCTCGTCGCCGAAACGGAAGCGCTCGATCGCCTCGAGCAGCCGGCCCGTGCCTGCGACGACGCCGTAGCGGCGGCCGTCCGGCAGCCGCCGAGCGAAGGTCTCGAAGACGCACCGGCGGCTGGCCGCACCGGAGCGCAACGCAGCCTGCACCATCGTCAGCTCGTAGTGGTCGGTGAGGAGCGCGGCCGACTGGCCGGGGACGGCATACGCCGCGTGGGGCTCGGGAGCGGGGGAGTGGGGGCTCACTCTCGGCAGCCTATTGTGGGAGCCGTGTCCATCGCGCCCGTGCAGGAGGAGGTCGTCTCCTCCGACTCCGTGGTCGAGCCGGACCTCCCGTGGATCACCCTCGTCTGGAACGACCCCGTCAACCTCATGTCCTACGTGACCTACGTCTTCCAGACCTACTTCGGCTACGACCGGGCCAAGGCCGAGAAGCTCATGATGGACGTGCACACCAAGGGCCGCGCCGTCGTCTCGCACGGACCGCGCGAGAAGATGGAGATCGACACCGAGGCGCTGCAGGGTTATGGGCTGTGGGCCACCTTCCAGAAGGACGACTGATGGCGCGCGCGTTCTCCCGTCGCGGTGGCGGCCGCAAGCCGGTCCACTACACGGCCAAGCTCGACGCCGTCGAGCGGGCCGTCGTCGCCGGGCTCATGGAGCAGGTCCACGACCTCGTCGCTCCCGAGGTCCCCCCGAGCACGCAGGACAGCGGCGCCGGTCACGAGGACCCCTTCGACGCGATCGTCTCGGGCCTCGGCGGTCTCGGCATGGGGGTCTCGGTCTCGGCCGAGGACCAGGCGCCCGACGAGCGCCCCGTCCCCTCCGACGCCCGCTCCTTCGGGGACCGCGACCCGGCGCTCGAGCGTCTGCTGCCCGCCGGCAACCGCGCCGACGACCAGGCGTCGGCCGAGTTCCGCCGACTCACCGAGCACGGGCTGCGGACGCGCAAGGCGCGTCACCTCGCCTCGGCGATCGCCGCCCTGCGTGCCCCCGGCACCGGCGTCGACCTCGACGAGCGGACCGCCATCGACATGGTCGTCGCCCTCACCGACGTCCGGCTCGTCCTCGGCGAGCGCCTCGGCCTGCGCGAGGACGCGGACGTCGACCGGCTCGAGTCCGAGCTCGCCACGATGGACGACGACGACCCCCGCCTGCACGCCATGTCGGTCTACGACTTCCTCACGTGGCTGCAGGAGACGCTCGCCACGGCGATGCTCCCCGGTGACCCCGGCACCGCATAACCTTGCACGGTGGCTGACTCACCCATCGGGATCTTCGACTCGGGCTACGGGGGACTCACGGTCGCCCGGGCCGTGATCGACCAGCTCCCGCACGAGTCCGTCGCCTACCTCGGCGACACGGCCCGCACCCCCTACGGCCCCCGCCCCATCGCCGAGACCCGCGCCTTCGCCCTCGAGTGCCTCGACCGCCTCGTCGACCACGGCGTCAAGGCTCTCGTCATCGCGTGCAACACCGCAAGCGCCGCCGTCCTCCACGACGCCCGCGAGCGCTATGACGTGCCCGTCGTCGAGGTCATCCGACCGGCCGTGCGGCGCGCCGTCGGGGCCACCCGCACCGGCCGCATCGGCGTCATCTCCACCGAGGGCACCCACAAGTCCCGGGCCTACCTCGACGCGTTCGCTGCCGCCCCGCAGCTCACGGTGACGAGCGGGGCAGCCCCGAGGTTCGTCGACTTCGTCGAGTCGGGGGTCACCGGCGGCGAGGAGCTGCGTGCGGTCGCCCGTGACTACCTCGCGCCGTTCCAGCAGGCCGACGTCGACACGCTCATCCTCGGTTGCACCCACTACCCCCTGCTCGCCGGCGTCATCTCCTACGTCATGGGTCCTGACGTCACGCTCGTCTCGTCCGCGGAGGAGACCGCCAAGGAGCTCTACCGTGTGCTTGCCGACGCGGATGGGCTGCGTCCCGACGACGCACCGCCGCCCCAGCACGGCTTCACGACCACGGGCGACCCCGAGGAGTTCCGGCGGCTCGCGTTGCGCTTCCTCGGTCTGGGGCCGGATGTGGGCCACGTCTTCACCTCGCCGGTTGCGCCCGTCGCGCCCGGCGCGCCAATCGCGCCGGTCGCCCCCTCGTCCCCGGCGTCGCGCGTCGGCCTCGCTCCGGGAGTGGTCGCGTGAGGGTCACCGTCATCGGGTGCAGCGGCTCCTTCGCCGGCCCGTCGTCGTCGGCGTCGAGCTACCTCGTCACGGTCGAGGACGCCCACCGCACGTGGAACGTCCTGCTCGACCTGGGGTCGGGGTCGCTCGGCCCGCTCCAGCGCCACGTCGACCCGCTCACGCTCGACGCCGTCTTCCTCACCCACCTGCACCCCGACCACTGCGCCGACCTCTGCGGCCTCTACGTCGCCCACAACTACGCACCCCAGGGCGCACCAGAGGAGCGGCTGCCGGTGTGGGGCCCGAGCGAGACCGGGACCCGGCTCTCGCTCATGTACCACGGGCTCGAGGAGGGCGGCATGGACAAGGTCTTCTCCTTCGAGAAGCTCGTGGACCGTGTCGCCGTCGAGGTCGGTCCCGTCACCATCACGCCGTATGCCGTCCACCACCCCGTCGAGTCGTTCGGCTTCCGCGTGGAGGCCGACGGGGCCGTGGTCGCCTACACCGGCGACACCGACACCTGCGAGAACCTCAGCCCGCTCATGACCGGCGCCGACCTCGTCCTCGCCGACTCGGCCTTCGTCGACGGGCGCGACGAGATCCGCGGCATCCACCTCTCCGGCAGCCGGGCGGCACGCGCGGCCGTCGACGCCGGGGGAGTGCAGCGCCTCGTCCTCACGCACATGCCCTCGTGGAACGACACCGCGTTGTGCCGGGCCCAGGCCGAGCAGCACTGGCCGGGCACCGTCGAGATCGCGGAGGCGGGCGCGGTCTACGACCTCGGCGCAGCCGGGCAGCGCGCCGCCGTCTAGCCTGCTGGGTGTGACTTCGACCCACAACCGCCACGACGGACGCAGCCCCGAGGACCTCCGCGAGGTCCGCTTCACCCGCAACTGGCTCGACCACGCCGAGGGCAGCGTCCTCGTCGAGTTCGGCAAGACCCGCGTGCTCGTCGCCGCGTCCTTCACCGAAGGCGTGCCGCGCTGGCTCAAGGGCCGGGGCACCGGCTGGGTCACCTCCGAGTACGAGATGCTGCCCCGCTCGACGAACACCCGCTCCGACCGCGAGTCGCGCAAGGGCAAGGTCGGCGGACGCACCCACGAGATCTCCCGCCTCATCGGTCGCGCCCTGCGTGCCGTCATCGACACCAAGGCGCTCGGCGAGAACACGATCGTCGTCGACTGCGACGTCCTCCAGGCCGACGGTGGCACCCGGACCGCCTCGATCACCGGTGCCTACGTCGCCCTCGTCGACGCCGTCGAGGACGCCCGGGCCAAGGGCCTCATCGCCGCGAGCGCCAAGCCGCTGGTGGACTCGATCGCCGCGGTGAGCGTCGGTGTCGTCAAGGGTGTGCCGGTGCTCGACCTCGACTACCCCGAGGACTCGACGGCCGACACCGACATGAACGTCGTCATGACCGGCTCCGGCCGGTTCGTCGAGGTGCAGGGCACCGCGGAGGGCGCGGACGCGGCGTTCGACCGCGAGCGGCTCGACGCCCTGCTCGACCTCGCGACCGCCGGCTGCGCGCGGCTCACCGAGCTCCAGCAGCAGGCGCTGTCCGAGACGCCGCGGGAGCGCCAGCGGTGACCCGCCTCGTCCTCGCCACCCAGAACGAGCACAAGGTCCACGAGCTGCGCCAGATCCTCGCCGACCTGGCCGAGGAGGTCGGCCTCGAGGTCGTCGGCGCGTCCGACTTCCCCGACGCACCCGACGTCGTCGAGAGCGAGGTGACCTTCGAGGGCAACGCCCGGCTCAAGGCCGTCGCCGTCGCGAAGGCCACGGGTCTTCCCAGCGTCGCCGACGACTCCGGGCTCGCCGTCGACGTCCTCGGCGGTTCGCCGGGCGTCTTCTCCGCTCGCTGGTCGGGCACCCACGCCGGGGTCGACGCGCCCCGTGCCCAGCGTGACCGCGCCAACCTCGAGCTCCTCCTCGAGCAGATCGGCGACGTCCCCGACGAGCACCGTTCGGCAGCGTTCGTCTGCGCGGCCGTCCTCGCCATGCCCGACGGGTCGGTCGAGTCGGTCGAGGGTCGTGTCACCGGCACCATCCGCCGCGAGCCGGTGGGGGACAACGGCTTCGGCTACGACCCGATCTTCGTGCCCGACGGCGACACCCGCTCGCTCGCCCAGTACACCGATGTCGAGAAGAACGCCATCTCGCACCGTGGCCTCGCCTTCCGCGCCATGGTGCCGATCCTGCGCGAACACCTCACCCGCTGACCCGACCCCTTGCGTCCGCAACTGTGGTGGCCAGGTCGTCACCCTGCCGGACGTTGGCGTATGCCGTTCCCGCCCCTGCCGTTGCGTCCGCAACTGTGGTGCCCAGGTCGTCATCCTGCCGGACGCAAGGGCTTCGGCGGCGGAGGGGAGCGGACGGCATACGCTGTCTGCGCGCGCGAGTGGCGGAACAGGTAGACGCGCCAGATTTAGGTTCTGGTGCCTTCGGGTGTGCGGGTTCGAGTCCCGCCTCGCGCACCGCTCGCTGATAGGTTCGTGACGAGAGCCCGACGACCCCAGGAGACCTGCGTGACCGACCGACTCGAGCCGGGCGACGCCGCACCGGACTTCACCCTGAGCACCGACACCGGCGAGAGCGTGACCCTCTCGGACCTGCGTGGTGGCAAGGTCATCGTCTACTTCTACCCGGCGGCCATGACGCCCGGGTGCACGAAGCAGGCGTGTGACTTCAGCGAGTCGCTCGAGTCGCTCAAGACCGACGGCTACACCGTCCTCGGCATCTCGCCGGACAAGCCCGAGAAGCTGGCGAAGTTCCGCGACAAGGAGCACCTCTCACTCACGCTGCTCTCCGACGCCGACAAGTCGGTCATGACCGAGTGGGGTGCGTTCGGCGAGAAGAAGCTCTATGGCAAGGTCGTGCAGGGCGTCCTCCGCTCGACCGTCGTCGTCGACGAGGACGGCAAGGTGGAGCACGCCTGGTACAACGTCAAGGCCACAGGACACGTCGCCAAGCTGCGGCGCGACCTCGGACTGAGCAAGGACTGATTCGATGACCTCCATCTCCGCCCTCGAGGCCGACATCGCCGAGCGCCGTGTGCGCCTGGCCCGCACACTCGACGAGATCACCGCCAAGGCCACGCCGTCGGCGATCGCCAAGCGGGAGGTCGAGAAGGCCAAAGCGCGCTTCGCCGACGCCACGACGACCCCCGAGGGGGACCTCCGAGTCGAGCGCGTCGCCGCCGCCGTGGCGGTCGTCGCGGTCATCGTCGCGTTCAAGGTGCTGCGGCGCCGCCGGCGCTGATCCCTCGCGCCCACTCCCGCGTCAGGTCCAGCTCCTCCAGCGCATCATCGGCATGCCCGGCGCGCGCTGACCGAACCACTCGGACAGCCACCGGCGCATCGTCACGATCTCGGCCCGCTGCTCGAAGACGATGGTGCGCGCGAGGTCCGCGACCTCCGTGTGCGTTGCGCCTCCTCCGCTGCGCAGGTGCTGCGACATCATGACGGCCATCAAGTGGTGCCCGACCATGTCGTCGAGGAACGCTCGGTCGAGCGCGTCTCCCTCGAGGCCCCTGAGGTCCCGCATCATCGGCACGTATGCCGTGTCCTCACGTTGGTCGGTCCACCACCTCGCGAGCCAGTCGCGCATCTTCGCGACCTGGGCGCTCTGGCTGTGCACGATCGCGGCTCCGAGATCGCGCATCTCGGGCCGTTTCGAGCGCGACAGCTCTGTGGCTGCGCGGATCGCCTCCTCGTGGTGCGGGATCATTTCGGCGAGCCACGCGGGCTCGGACCACGCCATCCCCACCGCGGGGTGGCCGTAGCCGTCGCGCGCCCCCATGTGCGTCCTCGGGCCCTGCTGGACGACACATCCGGACAGGCTGGCGACGAGTGCCAGCACGGCGACGACGAGCGGTGTGCGGAGCCGCATGACGCACCTCCTGGGGAGTTCCTGCCTCCACCGTGCGCCGCCGGCTCACGGCGCCACAGGGCCGTTGGTCCCGAACAGGCGAGAAGCCCCGCACGGTGACTCTGCGGGGCTTCTCTTCGGTGCGCCATCAGGGACCCGAACCCGTAAGGGCTGAGCCTCAGCATGCGGTTCGCACTTCTGCGCGCCACCCTCCGAAGAGGGGCGCTGACTGCCCCGTATGCGGTCCACTGGCGTCCTGGGTGCCACGCCTCGTTTCGGTCGCTTTCGTTCAGAGTGGGGCGGTAAGCCGATGACTGCCACCGCAGGTGGCGGGCCAGTCTGCGCTGACCCACGACGCTCCGTGCGGTGGTAGTTGAAGCGACAACCCCGGAGCCACGACCACTGCCCTCGACCCTGCCTTGGCTGTTGCGTCGAAGTGATGGGGAACCGCCGTCGTTCGCGTTAACATCCGGCGCTGCTGGGGAATTCTGTTCCCGACCAAAACTGGTGGGAATATTGTCGAATCGCTTGACACGGCGAAATGTTAACGTTCACACTCGACCGCAACGTGACGACGATGTCACGGCGGCAACCTCGGTCGGCCGCTTGGGCGACGCCAACGACGGCGTCACACACATGGAGGCACCAGTGTTCAAGAAGTTCCTTCCGGTGGCCGCGAGCATCGCACTCGCCGCCTCTCTCACGGCCTGCGGCTCGGACTCGGGCACCACGGACAGCGCCGCTGCTGCCGGCGGCAGCGACGAGATCGTCATGGGCTTCGCCCAGGTCGGCGCCGAGTCGGGCTGGCGCACTGCCAACACCAAGTCGATCCAGGAGTCGGCCAAGGCCGCCGGGGTCACCCTGAAGTTCTCCGACGCACAGCAGAAGCAGGAGAACCAGATCAAGGCGATCCGCAGCTACATCCAGCAGAAGGTCGACGTCATCGCCTTCAGCCCGGTCGTGGAGACCGGCTGGGACACCGTTCTGCTCGAGGCCAAGCGCGCCAACATCCCGGTCATCCTTACCGACCGTGCGGTCGACTCCGAGGACAAGACGCTCTACAAGACGTTCCTCGGCTCCGACTTCGTTCTCGAGGGCAAGAAGGCCGGAGAGTGGCTGGTGAAGAACTCCGAGGGCAGCGGCGCCGTCAACGTCGTCGAGCTCCAGGGCACCACGGGCGCGGCCCCGGCCATCGATCGCAAGGAGGGCTTCGCGGAGGCCATCAAGGCCAACCCCCAGATCAAGGTCATCGCCTCGCAGACCGGTGACTTCACCCGGTCCGGCGGCAAGCAGGTCATGGAGGCCTTCCTCAAGTCCAACCCGGACATCGACGTCGTCTACGCCCACAACGACGACATGGGTCTCGGCGCGATCGAGGCCATCGAGGCAGCCGGCAAGGTGCCGGGCAAGGACATCAAGATCATCACGGTCGACGCGGTCAAGGACGGCATGCAGGCGCTCGCTGACGGCAAGATCAACTACATCGTCGAGTGCAGCCCGCTGCTGGGCGACCAGCTCATGGACCTGAGCAAGAAGGTGCTCGCCGGTGAGACGGTCCCCGAGCGGGTCGTCACCGAGGAGTCCGCCTTCGACCAGGAGCAGGCCAAGGCCGCCCTGCCGACCCGCAAGTACTGAGCAGGTCGACCCTCAGTCGTGCCTCCTCCGTCGCGCGCAGAGATCGCGTGACGGAGGAGGCACCCCCACCCGCCGACCCCTTCCGACCGATGACGTTCCACGGAGGTCCACCCATGACAGCCTCGACCCGCGCGGGCCAGTCCGCCGCCCCCGAACCCGTGATCTCGATGAGTGGCATCCGGATGCACTTCGGTCAGGTGAAGGCTCTCGACGACGTGGCCTTCCGCCTCCTGCCCGGCGAGGTCCACGCCCTCATGGGCGAGAACGGGGCTGGCAAGTCCACCCTCATCAAGGTCCTCACCGGGGTCCACAGGGCGACGTCCGGAACCATCCACCTCGACGGCGTACCCGTGTCCTTCACCGGACCTGCTGACGCGCAGGAGCACGGCGTCAGCACCGTGTACCAAGAGGTGAACCTCTGCCCCAACCTCAGCGTGGCCGAGAACATCCTCCTCGGCCGGGAACCTCGCCGCTTCGGCTCGATCGACGCTGCGGCCACCCGGCGCCGCGCCGCACAGCTGCTCACCGACATGGGGCTCGACATCGATCCGGTCTCGACGCTCGCCGAGCACCCCATCGCCATCCAGCAGCTCGTCGCCATCGCCCGCGCGGTGGCCGTCGATGCGAAGGTCCTCATCCTCGACGAGCCGACGTCGAGCCTCGACCAGGACGAGGTGGCCGAGCTCTTCCGGATCATGCGGGTGCTGCGTGCCAAGGGTGTGGCGATCCTGTTCGTCTCGCACTTCCTCGAGCAGGTCTACGAGATCTCCGACCGAATGACGGTGTTGCGCAACGGCGCACTCGTCGGCGAGTACGAGACCTCCGACCTCAGCCGTATCCAGCTCGTCTCGCTCATGGTCGGTCGTGAGCTCGGGGAGCTCGCCGAGGTCGAGCGCATCGCCGAGCAGGCCGCAGGCAACGCCTCCGAAGTCCCCGTCATCCGCGCCACCGGACTCGGCCGCAAGGGGTCGGTCGCCCCGTTCGACCTCCACGTCAACCGAGGTGAGGTGGTCGGTCTGGCAGGGCTCCTGGGGTCGGGGCGCACGGAGGTCGCCCGACTGCTCTTCGGCGCGGACCGCGCCGACTCCGGCGAGATCGAGGTGGACGGTAGCGCGCGGTCGATCCGCACGCCACGCGCGGCCATCGCCGCCGGGATCGCTTTCTGCTCCGAGGATCGCAAGGGAGAAGGCGTCATCGCAGACCTCAGCATCCGCGACAACATCGTGCTGGCGCTCCAGGCCTCGCGAGGCTGGGCCCGCCCGCTGCCTCGGCGGACGAAGGACGAGATCGTCCAGAAGTGGATCACCGCGCTGGACATCCGCCCGGCGAACCCGGACGCGCTCGTCGGCCGACTCTCGGGAGGCAACCAGCAGAAGGTGCTGCTCGCGCGCTGGCTCGTCACCGAACCGGCTCTTCTCATCCTCGACGAACCCACTCGCGGCATCGACGTCGGTGCCAAGGCGCAGATCCAGAAGCTGGTCGCCGAGCTCGCCACCCAAGGCATGGCCGTGCTCTACATCTCGGCTGAGCTCGAGGAAGTCGTTCGGCTCAGCAACCGCGTCGTCGTGATGAAGGACCGGGCCAAGGTGGCCGAGCTGGACGACACCGCAACGGTCGACGAGATCATGCACCTCATCGCGAACGTCGACGACGCTCTCGAACCCGGGATCGACGCCGGCCGTGCGGCGGTGGCGTCATGAGCAACGAAGGACGCATCGATCGTCTCCGTACCAGCGGACTCCTCTGGCCCCTCCTCGCGCTGGTCGCTCTGCTCGTGGCGAACGCCGTGGTCCGGCCGTCCTTCCTGTCCCTGCGGGTCCAGGACGGCCACCTCTACGGCAGCCTCATCGACATCCTCAAGAACGGCGCTCCGACGCTGCTCATCGCCCTTGGCATGTGCCTCGTCATCGCGACCCGGGGGATCGACCTGTCGGTCGGCGCGGTCGTCGCCATCTCCGGTGCGGTGACCTGCACCTACATCGCCGGCGCTCCTGACCCAGGCAGCGCCCAGGCCGCACTCATCGGCATGGCGGTCGCACTGCTGCTCTGCGTCGTCCTCGGGGTGTGGAACGGGTTCCTCGTGGCCGTCCTGGGGATACAGCCGATCATCGCGACCTTGGTCCTGATGACCGCAGGGCGCGGCATCGCCATGCTCATCACCGACGGCCAGATCATCACCGTCAACAACCCGGCATACCGGACGGTCGGCGCCGGCTTCCTGATCCTGCCCGTCTCGATCCTCATCGCGCTTGCCGTCCTCGTCGGTGTGGCCCTCGTCACGAGGAGGACGGCGCTGGGCCTGCTCATCGAGAGCGTCGGCGTCAACCCGGAGGCGAGCCGCCTCACGGGCATCCACGCCCGCACGATCCGGTGGACCGTCTACGTGTTCGCCGGCCTGTGCGCCGGAGTCGCCGGGCTGATGATCAGCTCCAACGTCAGCGCCGCGGACGCCAACAACGCCGGGCTGTGGATCGAGATGGACGCCATTCTGGCGGTCGTCATCGGCGGCACCTCACTGACCGGCGGAAGGTACAGCCTCGTCGGCACGCTGATAGGTGCCCTGACCATCCAGACCCTCACGACGACGGTCTACAGCATGGGCATCGCCCCGGAGATCACGCTCGTGTTCAAGGCCGTCGTCGTCGTCGCTGTGTGCCTCCTCCAGGCCCCGAAGTTCCGCGCTCTCGTCGCCCGGGGGACTAGCGGAACGAGGAGTCGCCGGAAACCAGACACGCCGCCACCCACGGTGAGCGACCCTGCTGCACCGCCCCAGGAGCCGGCCGGTCGCAGCCCGGTCGCCGTTGCGGCAGCCCCGAGCCGGAAAGCAGGCAGGTCATGACCGCCAACACGTCAGTCCGACGAGCCCGTGGCCTCACCTCCTCGCTCGGTGGGCGATCCGTCCCTGCTCGGATCCTGCCGACCCTCGCGACGTTCCTGCTCTTCCTGCTGCTCTTCGGGGCAGGGTCGGCGCGATTCGAGGGCTTCTCCTCGGGTCAGGTCGTGGCGAACCTCTTCATCGACAACGCCTTCCTCATCGTGCTCGCTGTCGGCATGACCTTCGTGATCCTCACGGGCGGCATCGACCTCTCCGTCGGGGCGGTCGTTGCCCTCTCGACGATGGTGACCGCTGCGCTGCTCCAAGCGGGCTGGTCGGCGCCTGTCGTGGTCCTCATCGTGCTCACCATGGGATCCACCTTCGGCTTGCTCATGGGGCTCGTGATCCACCACTTCGAGATCCAGCCGTTCATCGTCACGCTTGCCGGCATGTTTCTGGCCCGAGGACTGTGCTTCGTCGTTGGGGTCGAGTCGGTCCCGATCAAGGATTCGGCCTTCCGGTCACTGGCCACCGCCGCAGTGCCGCTCCCCGGCGGGGTCACCATCACGTGGAGCGTCGTCATCGCGCTCGTCGTCGTACTGGCCGCTGCGTGGGTCCTGCACAAGACCCGGTTCGGGCGGACGGCATACGCGATCGGCGGCAACGAGTCGTCCGCGATGCTCATGGGCCTGTCGGTCGCGAAGGTCAAGGTGGGCGTCTACGTCGTCAGCGGCCTCTGCTCGGCCGTCGCCGGACTTCTCTTCAGCCTCTACATGCTCTCTGGCTACGGGCTGCACGCCGTGGGGATGGAGCTCGACGCCATCGCTGCAGTCGTCATCGGCGGCACGCTGCTCGCCGGAGGCGTCGGCTACGTGGCCGGCAGTGTCCTCGGCGTCATGGTCCTCGGTGTCATCCAGACCCTCATCTCGTTCCAAGGCACACTCAGCTCATGGTGGACGAAAATCGCGATCGGCACCCTTCTCCTGATGTTCATCGTGATGCAGCGGATCATCGTCCGGAGGCAGTCGTGACCGACACGATGAAGGCTCCGGTCATGGCCGACGTCGCCCGCCTCGCGGGGGTGTCGCATCAGACCGTGTCGCGAGTCATCAACGGCTCTCCCAAGCTCCGGCCGGAGACGCGCGAGAAGGTGCTCGAGGCGATCGAGCGCCTCGGTTACCGCCCCAACACCGCCGCCCGCGCCCTCGTTCGTGGACGCACCGGGATCATCGGGATCATCGGGACCGCCGCCGTCGAGTTCGGGCCGACGAGCATCCACCGCACCGTGGAGCAGGCAGCCCGCGAGGCCGGCTTCTTCGCCAGCTCGGTCAACCTGGCCGAGATGACCCGCGAGTCCCTGGACAGCGCCATCGAGCACCTCATGACCGTCGGGGTCGAAGGCATCGTCATGATCGCCGGCCACGACGCCGCGCTCGAGATCGTTCGAGCACAGCGGTCCGGAATCCCTTTCGTCGTGGTCGAGGGCGACCTGAGCAAGGGGTCACTCACCGTCGGCGTCGACCAGGTCGCCGGCGCCCGAATGGCCACGCAGCACCTCCTGGACCTGGGGCACCGCGAGATCGTCCACGTGAGCGGCCCGCTCGACTGGACGGAGGCCCGCGCCCGGCTCGAGGGGTGGCGTGGTGCCCTGCTCGACGCGGGGGTGCGACCCGCCGAACCGATCATCGGGGACTGGAGCTCGCAGAGCGGGTATGCCGCAGGGCTCGCCGTCTGCACGATGAAGGAGGCGACGGCGGTCTTCGCCGCCAACGACCAGATGGCCATCGGCGTCCTGCGAGCCCTGCACGAGTGCGAACGGCGGGTGCCGGGCGACATCAGCGTCGTCGGGTTCGACGACGTGCCCGAGGCCGAGTACCTCATCCCTCCCTTGACGACGGTGCGCCAAGACTTCCCGGCCGTCGGCCGTCGCGCCATCGAGGTGATCCAGCAGGCCATCGAGGGCGGCGAGCTGACGCCCTCACCGCTGCTCGACCCGAGCCTCGTGGTGCGAAACAGCACCGCTCCCAGATTGGACGAGGCTCCATGACCGTCCTGTCAGAGGTCCGCGACACGCTCTCAGGCCTGCGCGCCGAGGTCGCGGAGCTGCATTCCGAGCTCACGAAGTACCAGCTGGTGGTCTGGACGGCCGGCAACGTCTCCGCGCGGGTGCCCGGCCGCGACCTCATGGTGATCAAGCCGTCCGGGGTCGCCTACGAGGACCTGACCCCCGACTCCATGGTGGTCTGCGACCTGCACGGCACCGTGGTCGACGGTGACCACGCCCCCTCCTCGGACACCGACGCCCAGGCGTACGTCTACCGGCACCTGCCGCACGTGGGAGGGGTCGTGCACACCCACTCCACCTACGCGACGGCCTGGGCCTCGCGCGGTGAGCCCATTCCCTGCGTGCTGACGATGATGGCCGACGAGTTCGGCGGCGACGTGCCGGTCGGTCCGTTCGCGCTCATCGGAGACGACTCGATCGGGCGCGGCATCGTCGAGACGCTGCGCGGCAGTCGCTCCCCGGCCGTGCTGATGAGGAACCACGGCGTGTTCACGATCGGCAAGGACGCCCGCAGCGCCGTGAAGGCCGCGGTCATGTGCGAGGACGTCGCCCGCACCGTCCACGTCTCGCGTCAGCTGGGGAACCCCCGGCCCATCGAGCAGCACCACGTCGACGCACTGTTCGACCGCTACCAGAACGTCTACGGGCAGCGATGACCCTGACCACCGCACGCCACCTCGAGGAGACCCGATGACCACCGACCCGTCCGCGCAGCCCGAGCTGTGGTTCCTCACGGGCAGCCAGCACCTCTACGGCGAGGACACGCTGCGCCAGGTCGCCGAGCAGTCGCAGGTGATCGTCAAGGAGCTGGACGCCAGCGGCGCCATCCCCGCGCGCGTCGTCTGGAAGCCGATTCTCGCGGACTCGGCTGCGATCCACGCCCAGGTCCTGGCTGCGAACGCCGCGTCGAACTGCATCGGCGTCATCACGTGGATGCACACCTTCTCGCCGGCCAAGATGTGGATCGCGGGCATGGATGCCCTGCGCAAGCCACTGCTGCACCTGCACACGCAGGCCGGTGCCGAGCTGCCCTGGTCGACCATCGACATGGACTTCATGAACCTCAACCAAGCCGCGCACGGCGACCGTGAGTTCGGCTACATCGGGGCCCGCCTCGGGGTGGCCCGCAAGATCATCGCCGGCCACGTGAGCAACCCCGCCGTCGTGGACCGCGTCGCGACGTGGGCCCGTGCGGCGAAGGGCGCGCACGAGCTGAGGACGCTCCGGCTTGCCCGCTTCGGCGACAACATGAGAGACGTCGCTGTCACCGAGGGCGACAAGGTCGAGGCCCAGCTTCGCTTCGGCGTCTCGGTCAACACCTACGGCGTCAACGAGCTCGTCGACGTCGTCGAGCAGGTGTCCGACTCGGCGGTCGGCGAGCTCGTCGACGAGTACGTCGAGGCCTACGACGTCGCGCCCGAGCTCCGTCCAGGAGGTGAGCGCCACGAGTCCCTGCGGTACGGCGCTCGGCTCGAGGCCGGCATACGGACGTTCCTCACCGAGGGCGGGTTCCGCGCCTTCACCACCAACTTCCAGGATCTGGGAGGGTTGCGCCAGCTGCCCGGACTGGCCGTCCAGCGTCTGATGGCGGACGGCTACGGCTTCGGCGGGGAGGGGGACTGGAAGACCTCGGTCGTGCTGCGCGCCGCGAAGGTCATGGCCGAGGGTGTCGACGGCGGCACCAGCTTCATGGAGGACTACACGTACCACCTGGTGCCGGGGGAGGAGAAGATCCTCGGTGCACACATGCTCGAGGTCTGCCCGAGCATCGCCAGCGCCAGGCCCTCGCTCGAGATTCACCCACTGGGCATCGGCGACCGTGAGGATCCCGTGCGGCTCCGGTTCACGGGTTCGCCGGGTCCTGCCGTGATCGTGGGGATCAGCGACATGGGGGACCGCTTCCGCCTCACCCTCAACCAGGTCGACGTGGTCGAGCCCGACGAGGCCCTGCCCAGGCTGCCTGTGGCGTGTGCGGTCTGGAAGCCGCGGCCGAGCCTGTCCACGGCAGCAGAGTGCTGGCTGCTCTCCGGCGGACCGCACCACACGGTGCTGTCGTCGGCCCTGACGACCCAGGAGTTCCGGGACCTGGCTGAGATCATCGGCACCGAACTCGTGGTCATCGACGCCGAGGCCACGCCAGAGTCGGTTCGGCGCGAGCTTCGGTGGAACGCTGCATACGAACGCCTTGCGGCCCGGCTCTAGAGCGACCGGACGGACATCGCCCATGCGTCGGAACTTCGGCACCCTGCCCTCGGGCGAGGCCGTCACCGCCTTCACCCTCGAGAACGACCGGGGACTTCAGCTTACGGTGCTCGACCTCGGGGCCACCCTCCAGAGCCTCTGCGTCCCGGATAAGCGGGGCGAGCTCGTCGAGCTGACGCTCGGTTTCGACGACGTGGGCGGCTACCTGCAGGCGGGCAACCCCTATCTGGGAGCAACCGTCGGACGCTACGCGAACCGGATCGCCGACGCCTCGTTCGTCCTGGACGGCACCCGACACGACCTCGCCGCCAACGAGGGACCGACGTGCCTGCACGGCGGTATGGACGGGTTCCACGCCAGGATGTGGTCGCTCGTGGATTCCACGCCGACGAGCGTCACCCTCCAGCTCGTGAGCCCTGACGGCGACCAAAGCTTTCCCGGCGAGCTGACGGTGACGGCGACCTACCGGCTCGAGGGCGACTCGGTGATGCTCCTCTACGAGGCCACGACTGACGCCCCCACCGTCGTCAGCCTGACCAACCACGCCTACTTCGATCTCGGCGGGCCCGGTGGAGGGGGTGTGGACGCACACAGCCTCACCGTTCGCTGCGACGCATACCTTCCCGTCGATGCCCGCTCGCTCCCCGAGGGCCCGGTCGCGTCCGTGAACGGCACGCCCCTGGATCTCACGGCACCCGCCCCGCTCCGGGACCGCGTCAGGACCGGGCACCCACAGGTGGCGCTCGTCAGCGGCATCGACCACACCTACGTCCTTCCCGTCAGCGGTGACAGGACCATCGCCAAGCTTGAGCACCCCGGTAGCGGTCGCGCCCTCGAGGTCAGCACCGACCAGCCGTCGCTGCAGGTCTATACCGGCAACAGGCTCGACGGCTCGCTCATCGGGCGGGACGGCATACTCCTGCGGCAAGGTGACGGGATCTGTCTCGAGACGCAACAGCTTCCGGACGCGCCGAACCAGCCACAGTTCCCTTCACCGGTGCTGCGACCGGGGGAGACGTACCGTGCGCACACGCGATGGACCTTCTCCAACCGACCTGGTTCAGCATGAGTACCGACAGCGTCGCCGACATCCTCGCGGGCCGAACCACCTTGGGCATCGAACTGGGCTCCACCAGGATCAAGGCCGTCCTCATCGGCCCGGACCACCGTCCCCTGGCCGTGGGCACCGCGGAATGGGAGAACCAGTTCGTCGACCGCGTGTGGACCTACTCGCTGGACGCCATATGGACCGGGATGCAGCAGTGCTACTCCGCGCTGCTCGCGGACGTGCAGCGCACGTATGCCGTCGAGCTCTCTTCAGTGGGCGGACTCGGGATCTCCGCGATGATGCACGGCTACTTGGCGTTCGACGCTGACGGCCACCTGCTGACCCCATTCCGCACCTGGCGCAACACCAACACCGGCCGAGCCGCCGATGAGCTGAGCGATGCGTTCGGTGCCAACATCCCGCACCGCTGGAGCGTCGCCCACCTCTACCAGGCGATCCTCGACGACGAGCAGCACGTGGCCCGGATCGCGCACGTGACCACGCTCGCCGGCTACGTCCACTGGCGGCTCAGCGGTCGGCAATGTCTTGGGATCGGTGATGCCAGCGGCATGTTCCCCATCGACTCCACCACGGGCGGCTACGACGCCGTGATGCTCCACGAGTTCGACCGGCTCACAGCTGACAGCCCGCTTCCCAGCAAGCTCGCTGACCTGCTACCCCTCGTGCTGGTGGCCGGACAGCCCGCGGGTGAGCTCAGCCCGGACGGCGCGCTACTTCTGGACCCGACGGGACGACTCAGCCCGGGCGCCCCCATGTGCCCACCTGAGGGCGACGCCGGCACCGGAATGGTCGCCACGAACTCGGTCGCCCCCCGCACCGGCAACGTCAGTGCCGGAACCAGCATCTTCGCAATGACGGTCCTCGAGAGCCCGCTCAGCCGCCCCCACCGTGAGATCGACCTGGTCGTGACCCCCGCGGGGGACCCCGTCGCGATGGTGCACTGCAACAACGGGGCGAGCGAGCTCAACGCATGGGCCGGCCTCTTCGGCGAGTTCGCCAGCGCAGCAGGCGTACCGGTCGACGTCGGCACGGTCTTCGAGGTCCTCCTCGGATCAGCCCGGGACGGAGCCGCGGACTGCGGCGGCCTCATGGCCTTCAACTATCTGTCGGGCGAGCCGATCACCGACCTGGAGGAGGGACGCCCCGTGTTCTTCAGGGCGCCCGGAAGCAGCATGGATCTCGCGACGTTCATGCGCACCCACCTGTACGCGGCGCTGGCGACCCTCAGGATGGGCATGGACGTGCTTCAAAGGGACGAACACGTCCGGGTCGAGCGCATGTTCGCCCATGGCGGACTCTTCCGGACGGCCGGTGTCGCGCAAACATTCCTCTCGGCTGCCCTCGACACTCCGGTCTGCGTGGGCGACGCGGCCGCCGAGGGTGGTGCTTGGGGAGCCGCCGTCCTCGCGGCATTCACCCTTCACCGTCTCCGTGATCCCGCCTCCCTGGGGGAGTTCCTCGACTGCGAGGTCTTTGCTCACGCTGCGCTGACAACCGTAGAACCGCAGCGGGAGGACGTCCGCGGCTTCTCCGCGTTCATGAAGCGTTATGTGCAGGCGCTGCCGGTCGAACGTGCCGCTGTCCAGTACGGCTGACTCTTCGCCTCGAACCCCTTCCCTTCCCCGGGGGACCAGGAAGGAGTGCCTTCTGCCCGCAGGGCCATGAGGTCGGTGCCATGGCGATCGAGGGCGCGGTCCTCCGCGACTGGGCTCCGGGCGCCGCGAGGAATCGCAGCGTCAAGACGCGGGCTGGAGCCACGGGACAGTTCTACCCCTCGGGCAATGTCCCGGATTCAGGTCGAGCCGGCGCGATGGCGCCGGACACAGGTCGAGCCCGGCGCGATGGCGCCGGGCTCTGACCTGCAGTGATGGTGCGCCATCAGGGACTCGAACCCCGAACCCGCTGATTAAGAGTCAGCTGCTCTGCCAATTGAGCTAATGGCGCGCGAGGAGAGACATTAGCAGCGGCCATGCCCGGTTGCGAAATCGAGCCTTCGTCGTCCCGATGCGGGATCAGGTCAGGGGCTCTCGCGACCTGAGCGGACGGCATACAGGACAGCGGCGACGGCTGCGGCGAGCCCGGCGACCACGAGGACCCAGACGAGGGCGGACGGGCCTCCGGAGCCGCTGTCCTGGGTGTCGGAGGCGGCGTCCGTCGTGCTCGGCGACCCCGCGGCGGAGGAGCTCTCGGGCGACGCAGAGGGCGTGGGCGAGGCGGACGGGGTCGTCGCGGCCGCAGTGGGGGAGGCCACGCCGTCGCCGGTGATGCTGAAGGCGGTCGCGCCGGAGATCGGGTGCGAGTCGGCGCTGACGACCCGGTAGGTGACCTTGTAGGAGCCGGCTGCGAGCGGCTCGGTGACGGGCACGGTGACCTGGGCGCCCTCCGCCGTGGCGTCCTCGGCGACGACGGTCCCCTCGCCGTCGGTGACCCGCACCGTGACGAACTGCGGGTTGACCGCCTCGTTGAAGGTGAGGACGACCTCGGTCGGGGTCGTCGGCAGCGAGGCGCCGTCCTTCGGGGTGATCGACAGCAGGCGGGAGTGCGCGCTCGCGGGAAGGATCCCGACGCTCAGCCCCAGGAGGGCGGTGAGGAGGAGCAGGACGGGTCCGCGAAGGGTGAGGCGCATGGACCCAGTGTCACAAACTCGCCCGGACATGACGAAAGCCCCTGCTCTGCAGGGGCTTTCGACCTTGGGGTGAGCGACGGGGCTTGAACCCGCGACCCCCGCGACCACAACGCGGTGCTCTACCAGCTGAGCTACGCCCACCAAGGGTGACTGCACGGCATACCGGATGCTCCGGCGGCCGAGGCAGCGCGGACTATCGTACCTGCTCTCCGGGGGTGCTCCTGACCACGTCCGCGGCAGTGCCGGACGCCGGGGTGGAGTGGTCGACCACGTGCTCGCTCGCCAGCGCCTTGAGCTCCTCGGACGTGCGACCGGGCGGGTCGACGAAGACCGCGCGGCGGTAGTAGCGGAGCTCGGCGATGGACTCGCGGATGTCGGCGAGGGCGCGGTGCCCACCGGACTTCTCGGGGGCCGAGAAGTAGGCGCGGGGGTACCAGCGGCGCGAGAGCTCCTTGATCGAGGACACGTCGATGATCCGGTAGTGCAGGTGGGCCTCGAGCTCGGGCATGTCACGGGCGAGGAAGCCCCGGTCGGTGCCCACGGTGTTGCCGCCCAGGGGTGCCTTGCGCGGCTCGGGCACCCACTCGCGCACGTAGTCGAGGACACGCTGCTGCGCCTCCTCCATCGTCACGCCGCCGGCGAGCTCGTCGAGCAGCCCCGAGGTGGTGTGCATCTCGCGCACGAAGTCGTTCATCTGGGCGAGCGCCTCGTCGGTGGGGCGGATGACGACGTCCACGCCCTCGCCGAGGATGTTGAGCTCGAAGTCGGTGACGAGGGCAGCGACCTCGACGAGCGCGTCGTCCTCGAGGGAGAGCCCGGTCATCTCGCAGTCGATCCAGACGATGCGGTCGGTGAGGGCTCGGTCAGGCGTGGCGGACATGAGGATCAGCCTAGGGCGAAGCACTAGGCTCGCTGACCATGAGTGGGGACCACGCCGTCGACGTCCAGAGCCCCGTCCCGCCACCGACGGATGCCGTGCGCGGAGCGGGAGCGCACCGCGGTCGCTCAGTCATCCGGCGGTGGGTCATCGCCGGGGTTGCGACCGTCGGCTTCGGTCTCGCGGCCCTCGTCGTCGCCACGGCCATCGGCGCCGCGGCCGGCGTGAGCGCCGCCCTCCTCGGCCTCGTCGCGGCGACGATCCCGCTCGGCATCGTCGTCCCGACCTTCATGTGGCTCGACCGGTTCGAGGCCGAGCCGACCCGCTACCTCGTGCGCGCGTTCCTCTGGGGTGCGCTCATCGCCGTCGTCATCGCGATGACCCTCAACACGGCCGGGCAGCTCGTCCTGTGGGGGTCGATCCCCGAGGACGAGTCGCTGGCGCTCACCGCGGTCTTCGTCGCCCCCTTCGTCGAGGAGGCCGCCAAGGGCGTCTTCGTCCTCCTCGTGTGGCGCCTGGCCAAGCGCGAGTTCGACGGCATCACCGACGGCATGGTCTACGCCGGGGTCACCGCGGCCGGCTTCGCCTTCACCGAGAACATCCAGTACCTCGCGATCGCCTGGGTCGAGCACGGGCAGGAAGGCCTCACGGCGACGTTCGTGGGGCGCTGCCTCCTCTCGCCCTTCGCGCACCCGATGTTCACGATCTGCATCGGCATCGGCATCGGGATGGCGGCCATGTCGCGGTCCGGTGCGGTGCGCATCCTCGCCCCGCTCGGCGGTTACGTCATCGCCGTCCTCGCCCACGCCGTGTGGAACCTCGCTGCCGTGAGCGGGGGCCAGGGCCTCATCGCCGTCTACCTGCTCGTCGAGGTGCCGCTCTTCCTCGCCTTCCTCGGCTTCGTCGTCTGGGTCCGACGGCGGGAGGGGCGGCTCATCGGCCAGTTCCTCAGCGCCTATGCCGACGCCGGCTGGCTCTCACCGGCGGAGGTCGCGATGCTCGCCTCGATGCCGAAGCGGCGCGAGGCCCGTCAGTGGGCTCGGCTCAACGGGGGCCGCGCCGCGCTGCGGTCGATGGAGGAATTCCAGGACGCCGCGAGCGAGCTCGCCCTGCTGCGCCGGCGCATGCACCACTCCGCCGCCGACGCGCGGGCGCTCACCGAGGAGCGCGAGCTGCTCGGCATCCTCGCGCGCCGCCGCCACGAGTTCGCGGGCCAGGTGCTCTGATGCAGCGAGTCGCCTCGGCCCTCGGGCTGGCGCAGGCCATGGCGCCCGAGCTCGTCGCGCTCCGTCGCGAGCTGCACCGGCACCCCGAGCTCGGCAACGACCTGCCCCGCACGCAGCGGACCGTCCTGGACGCGCTCGACGGGCTCGACCTCGAGATCACCACCGGTCGCGAGGTGAGCAGCGTCGTCGCGGTGCTGCGGGGTCGCGGCGGCTCGCGCGCGGCCGGCGAGGAGCGTCCCGTCGTCCTGCTGCGCGGCGACATGGACGGCCTGCCCGTCACCGAGGCGACCGGGCTCGACTACGCCTCCCAGGAGCCGGGTCTCATGCATGCGTGCGGCCACGACCTCCACACCGCCGGGCTCGTCGGTGCGGCGCGTATCCTGCACGAGCTGCGCGACGAGCTCGTCGGAGATGTCGTCCTCATGTTCCAGCCCGGCGAGGAGGGCCCCGGAGGGGCCGAGCCCATGCTGCGCGAAGGGCTTCTTGAGGCAGCAGGCCGACGGGTCGACACGGCATACGCGACGCATGTGTATGCCGCGGAGCGGCCGCGCGGCGTGTGGTTCGGGCGACCGGGGCCGCAGATGGCCGCGGCCGACGAGGTGCGGATCACCGTGCAGGGCAAGGGCGGTCACGGGTCGCAGCCGCACTACGCGCTCGACCCGGTGCCGGTGGCATGCGAGCTCGTGCTCGCGCTGCAGACGATGGTGACCCGGCGCTTCGACGTCTTCGACCCCGTCGTCCTCACGGTCGGTCGCATCGCGTCGGGGACGGTCAACAACGTCATCCCCGACGCCGCCGAGATCGAGGCGACGCTGCGGACGTTCTCACCCGAGCATCGCGAGCGCGCCCACACCGAGATCCGCCGGGTGGCCGAGCACATCAGCGCAGCCCACGGGCTCACGGCGTCCGTCGACATCGGCGGTGGCTACCCGGTGACGGTCAACGACCCCGACGAGTTCGCCTTCGCGCGGGACACCGTCGTCGACCTCTTCGGCGACGACCGTTGGTCGGACATGCCGGAGCCGGAGGCGGGCGCCGAGGACATGGCGTTCGTCCTCGAGGAGGTGCCGGGCGCCTACCTCAACGTCGGCGCGTGCGTCGTCGACGACCACACGACCGCCGAGGACAACCACTCGCCGCGGGCGCTCTACGACGACTCGGTCGTGCCCGACATCGCCGCGCTGCTCGCCGAGCTGGCGCTGCGCCGGACGGCAGCCCTGGCCGCGCCGGGCTGACGTTGCCGTCTGCGCGGCTCGGGTGGCCCGCCCCGCGTGCGGGGCGCGGGGGCTCAGCCGCGCTGGACGCGGACCGTGACCGGGTGGCCGGTGAGCACGGCGACGGCGGCGCGGTGGTCGTCGCGACCGAGGTCGACGTCGCTCACCTGCGTCGGACCCGGCGGGTGCTCGCGGGCCTTCCACTCGAGGAGCGCGGCGGGTGCGTCCGGTGCCGACACGACGACCTGGCTCGGGTCGACGACGAGCCCGTGACCGGTCGCCTTGAGGATCGCCTCCTTGCGCGCCCACAGCAGGGCCCGCGCGGCGAGGAGCCTGTCGCCGTCGAGACCGGCGAGGTGGGGCGTCTCGCTCTCGTCGAGGGTCACGCTCCCGAAGCCGTCGAAGTCGGCCGACTCGAGGTCCTCGACGTCGATCCCCACCTCGCCGACGTCGGTGACGACCGCGACGGCCATGTGCTCGCCGTAGGAGACGGAGACGTGGAGGTCGCGCATCCCGGCGAGGTGCGGCTTGCCGTGTCGGTCCGTACCGCACGTGGCGCAGCGCCGCTCGAACACCAGGCGACGCGGGTCGACCCCGGTCTCGTCGGCGACGAGCCGCCGGAGCAGTGCGTGAGCCGTGACGAAGGGGAGCGGGTTGGGCCGGCGTCCGGCGCGCTCGAGCTCGGTGGCGTCGAGCAGGTCGCGCAGGCGGGGGTCGTCGCTCACCTCTGTGGTGCGGATCACGACGGCCATGAGCCGATCATGTCATCAGCGACGCGCGGGCCTGCCCCGGTGCCGTCGTGGCGCGTAGGTTGCGAGTCGTGGACATGACCGGGCACGAGCTGGGGCACGTCGAGCTGGGCCGCGCCGAGGTGGGTGGCGTCGAGATCGCCTTCCGGCGCGCCGGGTCCGGACCGCCGCTCGTGCTCGTCCACGGGGCCGCACTCGACTCGCGCAGCTGGGAGCCACAGCTCGTCGTCCTCGCCGACGAGCTCACCGTCGTCGCATGGGACGAGCCGGGCGTCGGGCTCTCGTCACCGGTGCCCGACGGCTTCGGGCTCGCCGACTTCGCCGACGCGCTGGCCGGGCTGGTCGAGCACCTCGGCCTCGGCCCGGTCCACCTCGCGGGGCTGTCGTGGGGAGGGACGGTCGTCCTCGAGTGCTACCGACGTCATCCCGATCTCGCCGCATCGCTCGTCCTGGTCGACACGTATGCCGGGTGGAAGGGATCGCTCCCCGCTGACGAGGTGCGCCACCGGGTCGAGAGCGTGCGCGAGAGCCTCGCGGCGCCGCCGGAAGAGTTCGACCCCACCCTGCCGGGCCTCTTCTCGGAGGAGCCGTCCGCCGAGGTCGTCGCCCTCATGTCGGAGATGGCGGCGGACGTCCGGCCCGAGACCCTCGCGCTGGAGCTCGGGATCATGGCGGACGCGGACCTCAGCGAGGTCCTACCGACCATCGCCGTGCCGACGTTGCTCGTGTGGGGTGAGGCCGACGCGCGCTCGCCTGTCGACTCGGTGGCTCGGCGGTTCGCCGCCGACATCCCCGGTGCCGAGCTCGCCGTCATCGAGGGCGCCGGGCACATGTCGAACCTCGAGCAGCCGGAACGGGTCAACGAGGTGGTGCGGAACTTCGTCCGTCGTCATCGGACCGGTTGAGGCGCCCCCGGCAGGACTCGAACCTGCGACCCAGTCATTAGAAGTGACTCGCTCTATCCGCTGAGCTACGGAGGCCTTTGTGCATGGACACTAGTCGTTCGCCGAGGGTGTCAGAGCGCGGTCATACCTTCGGCACTTGGGGGCACACCACACGAAGGACAAGGTGGACCTGGGCACCGCGAAAGCCCATGCGGATCTGGTCGCACAGGGCTTCATGGTGCTGTTTCCAGCCACAGAGCATGCCGAGTTCGACCTCGTCGCCTACAAGCAGTCGACCTTTTATCGCGTTCAGGTGAAGTACCGCTCCCAGCGTCAGGGAGCGGTGTCGGTTCGCTTTCGTTCTGTGTGGGCCGACCGGCACGGCACCCACACCCGACCCGCTGACAAGACGCAGGTGGACGTTCTCTGCATCTACTGCCCCGAAACCGACGCCTGCTACTACGTCCGACCAGACGACCACCTGCAGTCCGTGACAGTTCGGGTGGTTCCTGCCCGCAACGGCCAGGTCCACAACGTCCTCGCGGCAGCGGGCTTCCGCCGGTTTCCGGAGATCTAGCCCTCTCCGAGCAACTGCAGGTCAGCGCGTCGGCACGTCGGCGCGCGGGCCCCCGCCGTTTCGTTAGGCTGAGCCAGTGACGACATCCGAGGCGACCAGGGCGAACGAGCTCGTCGGGGCCGTGACCGGACTCCGGGACGCGGTGGCCGCCTCCTCGCTCCCGCTGCACACCCCGGGCCAGGGCCAGGGCCAGGCCGTGCGGCGCGAGCTCATTCATCAACTTGACGACTACGTCATCCCGCGCCTGCGCTCCATCGACGCCCCTCTCCTCGCCGTCGTCGGCGGGTCGACCGGTGCGGGCAAGTCGACCCTCGTCAACTCCATCGTGGGCTCGGTCGTCAGCAAGTCCGGCGTGCTCCGGCCCACGACGACGAGCCCCGTCCTCGTGCACCACCCCGACGACAAGCGGTGGTTCGCCGACCAGCGCATCCTCCCGACGCTGTCCCGGGTCACGGGGAGCCCGGGCGAGGAGACCCAGCCCGGCACCGTGCGCCTCGTCGAGTCGGCGAGCCTGCCGGCCGGCATGGCGCTGCTCGACGCCCCTGACATCGACTCCGTCGTCCAGGCCAACCGGGAGCTCGCCAACCAGCTGCTCGCCGCCGCCGACCTGTGGCTCTTCGTGACGACGGCCGCCCGCTACGCCGACGCGGTTCCGTGGGACCTGCTCCGCACCGCGGCTGAGCGCGGCACCTCAGTCGCCATCGTGCTCGACCGCATCGCCCCGGAGTCAGTCGAGGAGATCCGCCCGCACCTCGCGGGCATGCTCCGCGAGCAGGGCCTGCCGACCGCGCCGATCTTCACCGTCCCCGAGACCGAGCTGACCCGTGACGGCTCGCTCCCGCCGGAGGCGATGGGCCGGCTCCGTGCATGGCTCGACGCGCTCGCGAGCGACTCGCGAGCCCGCGCCGTCGTCGTGAGCCAGACGCTCAAGGGGGCCATGGGGTCGCTCTCGGGTCGCACTGACGCCCTCGTCTCCGCCTCGATCGAGCAGGACCGTGCCGCTGAGGGCCTCCTGCGCGCCACAGACGAGAGCTACGGCGCCGCGACCCAAGGAGTCAAGGACGGCATGACCGACGGGACGCTGCTCCGCGGTGAAGTCCTCGCCCGCTGGCAGGAGTTCGTCGGCACCGGTGAGTTCTTCCGGCAGGTCGAGTCGACCCTGTCGAAGTGGCGTGACCGTGTCACTGCGGCGATCAAGGGCCAGCCGGCGCCGGCCGAGGACCTCGGCGAGGCGCTCCAGTCCGGGGTGGCCAACCTCCTCGTGTCCCACGCGTCCGCCGCCGCTGCCGACACCGCCCGCGCGTGGCGTCGCCTCCCCGGGGGCGAGACCCTCGTGGCGTCGTACCCCGAGCTGGCCAAGCCGTCGCCCGACCTCGTCCCCCGCGTCGAGGCGCTCGTGCGCGAGTGGCAGGGAGAGGTGTTCGACATCGTGCGCAGCGAAGGCGGGAACCGGCGCACCAACGCGAGGATCGCGGCATACGGCGTCAACGGGATCGGCCTCTTCCTCATGCTCGTCTCCTTCGCGGCGACCGGCGGCCTCACCGGCGCCGAGGTCGGCATCGCCGGTGGTACGTCGGTCCTCGCCCAGCGCGTCCTCGAGGCGATCTTCGGCGACCAGGCCGTCCGCGAGATGGCCGCCAAGGCGCGCAAGAGCCTCCTCGCCCGTGTCGAGGACCTGTATGCCGTGGAGCAGAGCCGCTACGCCGAGGCGCTCGCGTCGCTCGGCGACACGACCGGCCAGTCGGCCACCCTTGCCCGTGCCGCGACCCGAGTCCGAGAGGTGGCTGCATGAGCCCGTTGCGCATGGGGAGCGCGAAGGTCAGCAGCGTCACCGCCGAGTCGCTCACGTCCGCCTCCGGGTCGCTCGAGCAGGCGCTCGTGAGCGGTGGGGACGAGCTGCCCGAGGGCGCGTCGACCCGGGCCCGCACCGTCGTCACCAAGGTCGAGCAGCGCACGTCGATCGTCGGCGGGCACACCGTCGTGGCGCTCGCCGGGGCCACGGGCAGCGGCAAGTCCTCGCTCTTCAACGCCCTCGTCGGCGAGGGTGTCGCTTCGGTGGGTGCCCGCAGGCCGACGACGTCGCGGCCCACCGCCGCCGTCTGGGGCGACGAGCCCGCCGGTCCGCTGCTCGACTGGCTCGACGTCGCGACCCGGCACCACGTCGCGGGCGACGCCACCGTCTCGGGGACCGTCGGCTCGCTCGACGGCCTCGTCCTCCTCGACCTGCCCGACTTCGACTCGCGCGAGACCGCGCACCGGGCCGAGGCCGAGCGGGTGCTCGACCTCGTCGACGTCTTCGTCTGGGTCACCGACCCGCAGAAGTACGCCGATGCGCGCCTCCACGACGACTACGTCGCCGCCCTGGCCACCCACGACGCCGTGACGGTCGTCGTCCTCAACCAGGTCGACCGCCTCCACGAGGACGACGTCGACCGCTGTGTCGCCGACCTCAAGCGGCTCATGGCCCGCGACGGCATGCCCGACGCGACGGTCATCCCCACCTCGGCCCGGACCGGTCGGGGGATCGACGTCCTCGGCCAACGGCTCAGCAACGCGGTGTCGGGCGCCAACGCCGCCCGCACCCGCCTCGCCGCCGACGTGCGGCAGGCCGCCGCAGCGCTGCGTCCTGCCGTCGCCGACTCCGAGCCGCAGGTCAAGGCCAAGGGTGAGGGCGACCTCGTCGACGCCCTGGCACGAGCTGCCGGTGTACCCACCGTCGTCGCCGCTGTGGAGCGCGACTACCGCATGCAGGCCGTGAGCCACACCGGGTGGCCGTTCACGCGCTGGGTCCAGCGCTTCAGGCCACGCCCGCTGCGCCGGCTGCGCCTGGACAACGGCGGTGCGGCCATCACCGTGAGCGACGCCGACGTGCGCTCGGTCCTCGGGCGGTCCTCGCTGCCCCCTCCGACCCCTGCGGCCCGCGCTGCGGTCGACCTCGCGACGCGCAGCCTCGCCGACCGTGCGGGCTCGGCGCTGCCGACGGCGTGGGGCGACGCCGTCGACGCCGCTGCGGCACCTCCCGGTCACGCGATGGCCGACGCGCTCGACCAGGCCGTCATCTCGACGTCGCTCCGTTCGCGCACCCCTGTGTGGTGGCGCGTCGTCGGCATCGCCCAGGTCGTCCTCGCGCTCGTGGCCGTGGCCGGGCTCGCGTGGCTCCTTGTCCTCATGCTGCTCGGCTGGCTGCAGTTCCCCAGCATCGAGACCCCGACGCTCGGTCCGCTGCCGTGGCCCTTCGTCCTGCTCGTCGGGGGAGTGCTGGCCGGGCTGCTGCTCGCCCTCGTCTCCCGCTTCCTCGCCGGCATCGGGGCGCGTCGGCGGGCCCGCGTCATCGACGGCCGCCTGCGCGAGTCGATCTCCACGGTCGCCGACGAGCGGATCCTCGCGCCCGTCACCGCCGTCCTCGAGCGCCACCGGGCCACCCGGGAGCACCTCGAGACCGCGGCCAAGGTCTGACCGAGGGCCGTCGAGCATGACCCGTCGTCCACAGGCACGCCGTGGGCATCGCGCCGTCCACAGGCGTGGCCTGCGGGCGTTGCCGACGTCGGGCGACCCGCTGAGGCTGGTCGCAGTGCTCCGCCGCACGAGCGGAGCCCGACCAGAAGGGGACCACCCATGCAGGACACCACCGTCACCGTCCACGGACGCCTCGTCGCCGACCCCGAGATCTGCGTGGGCAAGAGCGGCCAGCCCTATGCCCGGTTCCGCATCGCGTCGACGCCCCGGCGACCCGTGCAGGGTCAGCCCGGCGCCTACGAGGACGGCGACACCTCCTTCTTCACCGTCTACGCCTTCCGCAACCTCGGCGCCAACCTCGTCAAGTCGTTCCGCCGCGGCGAGCCGGTGATCGTCCACGGCCGCCTTCGCGTGCGTGAGTACCAGCGCGACGACAAGTCCTACGGCACGTCGGTCAACATCGATGCCAGCGGCGCCGGCCACGACCTCAGCTGGGGGCAGGCGGCCTACGAGAAGGTGGTCAAGCCGTCCTACGGCACCGGCGACCGCATGGACGACGCCTTCGACGGCGAGGAGCCCACCGAGGGCCAGTCGGACGGCAGTGGGAGCTTCGGCGACCCACAGCGCGACGACTACCTCCTGGCCGAGCGACCCACCGACGCGTCGACGGGCCCGCTGGTCGAGGAGCCCGCGGCCTGAGGGGCCCGCAGGGGCCACAACCGATTCGGGGATGGGGCGGGCAGTCGTTAGCCTTGCCCCATGCCCGAGTTCATCTATGTCATGTCGCGCGCCCGCAAGGCCCATGGCGACAAGGTCATCCTCGACGATGTCACCCTGTCGTTCCTGCCCGGCGCCAAGATCGGCGTCGTCGGCCCCAACGGCGCAGGCAAGTCGTCCGTCCTCAAGATCATGGCCGGGCTCGACCAGCCGTCCAACGGTGAGGCGCGCCTGACGCCGGGCTACAGCGTCGGCATCCTCATGCAGGAGCCCGAGCTCAACGAGGAGAAGACGGTCCTCGGCAACGTCGAGGAGGGCGCGGGGGAGATCAAGGCCAAGCTCGACCGCTACAACGCCATCTCCGAGGAGATGGGCGAGCCCGACGCCGACTTCGACGCGCTCATGTCCGAGATGGGCAAGCTCCAGGAGGAGATCGACGCGGCCGACGCGTGGGACCTCGACTCGCAGCTCGAGCAGGCGATGGACGCGCTGCGCTGCCCGCCGCCGGACGCCGACGTCAGCGTCCTCTCCGGTGGTGAGCGTCGTCGCGTCGCGCTGTGCAAGCTCCTGCTCCAGAAGCCGGACCTGCTCCTCCTCGACGAGCCGACCAACCACCTCGACGCGGAGTCGGTGCTCTGGCTCGAGCAGCACCTCGCGGCCTACCACGGCGCCGTCGTCGCCGTGACGCACGACCGCTACTTCATGGACAACGTCGCGCAGTGGATCCTCGAGCTCGACCGCGGCCGCGCCTACCCCTACGAGGGCAACTACTCGACCTACCTCGAGAAGAAGCAAGCGCGTCTCGAGGTCCAGGGCAAGAAGGACGCCAAGCTCGCCAAGCGCCTCAAGGAGGAGCTCGAGTGGGTCCGCTCCAACGCCAAGGCCCGCCAGACGAAGTCCAAGGCGCGCCTCGCCCGCTATGAGGAGATGGCCGCCGAGGCGGACCGCACCCGCAAGCTCGACTTCGAGGAGATCCAGATCCCGCCGGGCCCGCGCCTCGGCAGCAAGGTCATCGAGGTCAAGGACCTCAAGAAGGGCTTCGGTGACCGCGTCCTCATCGACGGGCTGTCGTTCTCGCTCCCGCGCAACGGCATCGTCGGCGTCATCGGCGCCAACGGCGTCGGCAAGACGACGCTCTTCAAGACGATCGTCGGCCTCGAGCCGGCCGACGGTGGTGTCGTCGACATCGGCGACACCGTGAAGATCTCCTACGTCGACCAGAGCCGTGGCGGCCTCGACCCCAACAAGAACCTCTGGGAGACCGTCTCCGGGGGCCACGACTACATCCAGGTCGGCAACGTCGAGATCCCGTCGCGCGCCTACGTCTCGCAGTTCGGGTTCAAGGGCCCTGACCAGCAGAAGAAGGCCGGCGTCCTCTCCGGTGGAGAGCGCAACCGCCTCAACCTCGCGCTGACCCTCAAGGAGGGCGGCAACCTGCTCCTCCTCGACGAGCCGACCAACGACCTCGACGTCGAGACCCTCAGCTCGCTGGAGAACGCGCTGCTTGAGTTCCCGGGCTGCGCCGTCGTCATCAGCCACGACCGGTGGTTCCTCGACCGGGTCGCGACGCACATCCTCGCCTACGAGGGCACCGAGGAGAACCCCGCGAGCTGGTACTGGTTCGAGGGCAACTTCGAGGCCTACGAGGCCAACAAGATCGAGCGCCTCGGTGAGGACGCGGCCCGTCCGCACCGCGTCACCTACCGCAAGCTGACCCGCGACTGAGCGTCAGCTCACCAAGGGCTCACGCGCGGACGACGTCCGCGCCGAGGGGGCAGACCGCCACGGGTTCGTAGTGCGGTCTGCCCCTTCCCTCTCCCCGGTGGGAGACGAAGACGGTGACCTCGTCCGCGGTCCAGGACGGGCCGGCATACGCATCCATGACGCGGAGCCAGTGCGTCGCCTCGAAGGGGCGACGCACGCGCGCGAGGGTGAGGTGCGGGCGGTAGGCGCCACCCGCCGGTGACGCCCCGATGCGGTTGCAGGCCCGCCTCACGCCGAGCGCGAGCGACTCCAGCCGGGCGAGGCCGTCGGCGGAGTCGGAGCGCACGTCCATCCACACGACGCGGGCCTGGCTCGGGTCGGGGAAGGTGCCGGCACCGCTGAGCCGCAACGGGATCGGTTCGTGCTCCGCCGCCACCCCCGCCACCTCGTCGCACACGTCGTCGAGCAGGTGCTCCGACACGTCACCCATGAACGCCAGCGTCACGTGCCACAGGTGGGACGGCGTCCAGCGCAGGTCGGAGTGGACGTCCCGCCGTGGCTCGACGAAGCCTTCGAGGTCGGCGTGGGCGTCCGGTGGCGGCACGACCGCGGCGAAGATGCGCACCGCGTCATTGTCCTGGTTCCCGATACCTGTCGCTGGTTTGGCGCCTCGCGACGAGGCGACGTCAGGCCGGGTTGCCGATCTTCGTCGCCGCGACGAAGACCGAGCTGCCGAAAGGCAGGTCGACCCGGCGGCGCAGGAGGGCCTCGTCGACCTTGGTCGCGGCCAGCAGGGCGTGGTGGAGAGCGCGGGGGACCTGCGGCACGTCGACGACGTCGACCGCGCTCGTGTGCTTGCGCTCCTTGAGGCGACGGGCGAGCCGCTCCGCGAGGAAGCCGGGGAAGACCGAGGTGAACCCGTAGGTCGCGCGCTCGACCCGGAAGCCCGCACGCTCGAGCGCGGTCACGGCACGTCGCTTCGTGTAGCGGCGGAAGTGGCCGTTGGCGACGTCGAAGTCGGTCCAGGCCCACTGGTAGGCCGGCACCGCCATGAGGAACGTGCCGCCGGGCTGGAGCACCCGCGCCACCTCGGCGAGGGCGTCGGCCTCGGGGTCGCAGTGCTCGATGACGTCGAAGGCCGACACCATGTCGAAGCTGCCGTCGGCGAAGGGGAGCGACAGGGCCGACCCGCACACGCCGTTGCGCCCGAGCCCGCGCGGGTCGATGTCGAGGGAGGCGAGGTGGCGGGTGCCGTCGTGCAGCCAGCCGGCGCTCGGGCCGTCGGCGCTGCCGATGTCGAGCACCGTGGTGCGGCCCTCGGCATACGAGCTGAGCGCAGCGTGCAACAGGTCGGTGCGCGCGACGTACCACCAGTAGTCGGGCTGGGCGATCGACGGGGAGCCCCCGTGTCCTCCGGCGTCGGTCATGGTGCGGAAGCCTAGCGGCGCGCGACGAGCCTGACCGCCAGGTCCCCGTTCGTGCGGGCGATGTCGTCCGGCGTTCGGCGGATCTCGGGGGAGTACCAACGCGCGACGTCGACGGCCATCGACAGCAGCGCCAGCGCCGTGCTCGGGATGTCGTCGACCTCGAAGTCGCCGGTCTCGACGCCGTCGGTGAGGACGCCGCGCACGACCTTGTCGATCTCGCGACGCAGCGAGAGCACGGTCTCGCGGTGCTCGGGGGTGAGGTGGCGGAACTCGTACTGGACGATCCGGCCGAGCTGGTGGTGCTCGGCGTGCCACTTCGAGAAGCCGCCGACGATCGAGCGGAGGGCGTCGGTGGGGGAGGCCGCGGCGCTGGCGGCGGCGACGAGCTGGTCACGGGCGGTCTGGTGCCCGCGCCGGCTCAGCTGGAAGAGGAGGTCCTCCTTCGACGTGAAGTGCACGTAGACGCCGGCGGGGGAGAGGCCCGCGCGGGAGGCGATGTCGCGGGTCGTCGTCGCGTGGAAGCCCTTGTCGGCGAAGGCGTCGGCCGCGGCCATCATGAGCCGCACGGCGGTGGCGCCGGCGGTGTCCCCGGAGTCCTCGAGGGTCGCGAGGATGCTCTGCTCCGACCGTGGAGCGCCTGTGGTGGCCGACATGTTGACAGCATGCCTGACCCGCGTGAGACTAAGCAAGCGCTTAGTCAATCGTGTTTCTGCCGAGGAGAGCCATGCCCCGCAACCTCTACGACGACGACCACCTCGCCTTCCGCGAGTCGGTCCAGGAGTTCGTCGACCGCACCCTCAAGCCGCGTGCCGAGCAGATGCTCGAGGCCAAGAGCATCGACCGCGACATCTGGCTCGAGGCCGGCAAGCAGGGCCTGCTCGGCCTCGACATCCCCGAGGAGTTCGGTGGCGCGGGCGCCGGCGACTACCGCTTCAACGCCATCTCGGCCGAGGTCATCTCCGGGTTCAACGCCGCCACCTCGTCATGCTTCGGCATCCACAGCGACGTCTGCCCGCCCTACATCGTCGACCTCGGCACCGAGGAGCAGAAGCAGCGCTGGCTCCCGCCCATGGCCGCCGGCGAGAAGATCTGCGCCATCGCGATGACCGAGCCGGGCGGGGGATCCGACCTCGCCGCGCTCAAGACGACCGCCGTCCGCGCCGAGGACGGCGACGGCTGGATCCTCAACGGCTCCAAGACCTTCATCACCAACGGCTACCAGGCCGACCTCGTCATCGTCGCCGCCCGCACCGACCCGAGCAAGGGCGCCAAGGGCATCTCGCTGCTCATGGTCGAGGACGGCATGGAGGGCTTCAGCCGCGGCCGCAAGCTCGACAAGGTGGGTCAGGAGGAGTCCGACACGGCCGAGCTCTTCTTCGAGAACGTCCGCGTGCCCGCCGAGAACCTCATCGGCGAGGAGGGCATGGGCTTCGTCGCGATGATGCAGCGCCTGCCGCAGGAGCGCGTCGGCGCCGCAGTGTCCAACGTCGCCCACGCCAAGGCGATCCTCGAGGAGACCATCGCCTACGCCAAGGAGCGCAAGGCCTTCGGCCAGCCCATCGGCGCCTTCCAGCACAACAAGTTCAAGATCGCCGAGCTCGTCACCGCGATCGAGGTCGCCGAGGCCTACGTCGACGACTGCGTCGCCGCGCACGCCGAGCACAAGCTCACCGCCGTCGACGCCGCCAAGGCGAAGTGGTGGAGCGCGCAGGTCCAGAACGACGTCCTCGACGAGTGCGTCCAGCTGCACGGTGGCTACGGCTTCATGAACGAGTACCGCGTGGCGCGCGCCTGGCGCGACGCCCGCGTGACGAAGATCTGGGCCGGCTCGAACGAGATCATGAAGGAGCTCATCGGCCGCGACCTCGGCCTCTGACGAGCCCCTGCCCATTCAGTCGAGAGGAGAGAACACGCCGCGTATGCCGTCCGGCATCCGGCGCGTCCTCTCCTCTCGACTGCTTGTGGTCAGGTGATGTGCAGGGTCGACGGGTCGAGGCCGAGCATGGCGGCCACTGCCTCGAGCGCAGCCTGACGTCGTGGAGCGCGGTAGACGTCCTCTGCGAAGAGCTCGCGTACCTGCCACCCGCTGCGTTCCAGCAGGTGACGTCGACCCGAGTCGGCGCTGCGCCGGCCGATCTCCGCGTGATGAGCGCCTTGGTATTCGGCCACGACGCGTCGCGCCCGCCACACCAGATCGCCTTCGGCGAGGAACTCGCCGTCCTCGTCCGTGATGAGGCCACCGGCCTCGGGCTCAGGGAAGCCTGCGCGGACGAACATCAGTCGCGCCCGGGTCTCCATCGGTGAGCGGACGCGCGGTCTGATCACCTCGAGTGCGTGCGCCAGCATGACTTTGCCCCGTGGCCGCACCCGGCCGTGCAGGGCTTCGTGCAGCGCCCGGACGCCGGCTGAGGTCCTGGCACCGGAACGAACCTGCTGGCCGGACCACGAGTCGAGAAGGGCGACCGCTGCGTCACCGAGCACCACAAGGTCGTCCCTGGTCAGCCGACCGCATCGCAGCTCTCCGAGGTCGACCCAGCTGTGGGCTGGGTCCACCACCTGGAGGCCGTCGACCTCCGAGGTGGCCCTGATCTCCAGCCCGCGGTGACCGACGCAACCCTTCCGGCGCACCTGTCCGTCGTCCGTGTGTGCCATGACGTGGAGAGCGCCTGCGTCGGCCTCGACGGCCAGCCCGCCCGGCAGTGGGAGACCCAGAAGACGCGCGGCGGTGAGGTGGGAGAAGGCGCGGGCGGACGGCATACCCGCGGCGAAGGCCGCAGCGCGTTCGGTCAAGGTGACGGGTGCCTCGACCGCGTGGGCGCCTCGGGTGGGATGCACCAGGCCGGCGCGGCGCAGCCGCGAGGGCCCGACGCCCAGCTCACGGGCTCGAGCCGTGCTGAACGGTCCGCCCGCGAGCCCCTCGGGAAGTGGCTTGGCATGCACCCCGCGAGCATGGCCATCTCGGCGGATTCTCCTGCGGAGTTATGCACAGGACCGGTCGGGAGGAGAGAACCCGCCGGGTATGCCGTCCGGCATCCGGCGTGTTCTCTCCTCTCGACTGCTGCTCAGCGGGCGGCGGTGAGCTCGGCGAGGACGTCGTCGATGGCGTCGTAGCTGCTCTGCAGTCCGTGCTCCATGCCCGAGTCGATGACGGCCTGCACCGTCTCGGGGGAGTCGTAGGTGATGACGGCTCGAAGTGTCGTCCTCCCCGCCTCCTCCACGTAGGTCGTGTCGATGACCGAGTAGGGGCTGTCGATGTTGTCGAACCGCTCGGTGTGGACGAGGCGGCCGGGCCGGTCGATCGACCTGTAGTGACCGGAGAAGGAGACCTCCTCGCCGGAGGAGTCGGCGCGCTGGGCGAAGTGCCAGGCGCCGCCCTCGCGCAGGTCGACCTCGCAGACGGTCATCTCGCCGTGGCCGGCACCCCACCACCTGCGGATGTGCTCGGGGTTGGTCATGGCTTCGAAGACGAGGTCGGCGGAGGCGGGGAAGGTGCGGGTGATGACCATCTCGGAGCCGTTGGTCGTGATGGTGGCGCGCTCGTGGGCGCCCGTGGCGGCGGTCGTGCTCATGACGGGTTCTCCTTGGGTGTGCCCTCGGTCGAGGGCTGCTGCTGGATGGTGGCGAGGTAGCCGCCGAGGTGGTCGAGCTGCTGCTCCCAGTGCTTGCGGTAGAGCTCGAGCCACGACGTCGCGTCCTCGAGGGGCGCGACCGAGATGCGGCAGTGGCGCCGCTGCCCATCCCGGCTCTTCGTGACGAGCCCGGCCTTCTCGAGCACGGTGAGGTGCTTCGAGATGGCGGGCAGGGACATGTCGAACGGCTCGGCGAGCTCGCCGACCGTGGCGTCACCGGACGAGAGCCGGGCCAGGATGGCCCGCCTCGTCGGGTCAGCCAGGGCGGCGAACGTGGTGCTGAGCGGATCGGCCATGTCACTTAACGTAGCGGTTAATTAACCGATAGGTCAAGAACTTTCTCGCCGTTGGAAGAGAGTCAGTGCCGGCGACCTGGGAGCTGGAAGAGCCACGGCGCGTGCAGCCGTCGGCCGAGCCACCACAGGCCGAGCGGTCCGAGGACGCCGGCGACGGTCCCGACGACCATGTGGACGGTGAGGTCCGTGACGTCGGCGACGCTGAGGAGCTTGCGGGCCATGCCGGTGAGGACGACGTGCGCGAGGAAGATCTCGAGCGAGCGCTCGCCGAGGAACGCCAGTGGCCGCCCCACGGCCCGCCGCCCGATGCTCGCGGACAGGGCGAAGACGCCGAGGCACAGCGCGATGGACGTGGGGACGCCCCAGGCGCAGGCCCACAGGGTGCGCGGGCCCATCCACGACGTCGGTGGCATCGGGTCGGTCGACCAGAGCGCGGCCGCACCGGCGCCGATTCCGACCAGCGCGACCCACCTGGCGCGCGCGGAGCGGGTGAGGGCGGCTAGCCGCTCGCGCCCGGCGAGCATGCCGACCCACACGAACGCGAGCAGTGCGAGGCCCTCCAGAAACACCCACGGACCGGTCCAGCCCCAGGCGAGCAGGCAGCCCGCGGCGACGACGACCGACGAGGCGACCGCCCGCGCCCGGCTGCTCCACGGCCTCACGAGCGCGCCCGCCACGGTGACGAGGACGAGGAACCCCAGCCACCACAACGGTCCGTCGGCGACGAGCAGGGCGTGCAGCCGGTCGCCGACGAAGCCGTCCCAGCGTCCGGCCACGACCTCGGGCTCGACGGCGTCGACACCCTCCTTGGCTGCCTGGGCCGCAACGTCGGTGAAGCGGCGGGTGACGCCGAAGAGGACGGTCCACACGGCATACAGCCAGGCGAAGAGGGCGACCCGTGAGCGGATGTAGCGGCGAGGTCCGTGCTTCTCGACACCCGGTCGGAGGAAGACGCCGAGCAACACGGCGAAGATCGTGAGGTGCCACGCATAGAAGGCGTCGTCCACCTCGAGGACGACCGGGGACGTGCGCGGCACGAGGTCCGCCGCGGTCAGTCCGCGCAGGACGTGACCGATGACGATGGCGAGGATCGCGATGCCACGGGCGACGTCGAAGGCGCGGTCCCGTGCGGGCGCGGCCCCTCGCGCCGGTGCGTTCTCGCGCTCAGTCGAGGGGGCCCCCGGCAACGTAGATCACCTGGCCCGAGACGAAGCCAGCCTCCTCCGAGCAGAGGAACGAGATCGTGGCCGCGATGTCCTCCGGCTGGCCCACGCGCCCCACGGGCGTCTGCTTCGCCGCGCCGGCGAGGAAGTCCTCGAACGACACGCCCATCCGCTCGGCCGTGGCGGCCGTCATGTCCGTCTGGATGAACCCGGGCGCCACCGCGTTGGCCGTGACCCCGAACGTGCCGAGCTCGATCGCCAGCGTCTTGGTGAAGCCCTGGAGCCCCGCCTTCGCGGCGGAGTAGTTGGCCTGACCGCGGTTGCCCTGCGCCGACGACGACGACAGGTTGACGATCCGTCCGAACTTCTCCGCCGTCATGTGCGCCTGGCAGGCCCGCGTCATGAGGAAGGCACCGCGCAGGTGCACGTTCATCACCGAGTCCCAGTCGTCCTCGGTCATGCGGAAGATGAGGTTGTCGCGGATGATGCCGGCGTTGTTGACGAGCACGACCGGCGGGCCCAGCTCGTCGGCGATGCGGGCCACCCCCGCCTCGACCTGCTCTGTGTGCGAGACGTCGATCCCGACCCCGACGGCAGACCCGCCGTCCTCGCGGATCGAGGAGGCGACCACCTCGCAGGCGGCCTCGTCGAGGTCGGCGACCGCGACGGCATACCCGTCCTTGGCGAGGCGCCGAGCGGTGGCCGCGCCGATCCCGCGAGCGGCTCCGGTGACGACGGCGGTGCGGGTATGGGTCACGTGGGGTCCTTCGGGGTACGGGGAGGTGCAAGACGTTGGGTAGGTTGGCGTACTGCGCCGAACGATACCCAGCCACGTCCCACCGGCTTGTCGTCCGCGCCCCGCGGGCCGCCGTCGTCCCGTGAGAGGAAATCGAGCTTGACCCAGAACACGATGTTGGAGGCGGCCTTGGAGATTTGGCCCGGATCGGCGTACCCGCTCGGAGCGACCTATGACGGAAGCGGAGTGAACTTCGCGCTGTTCAGCGAGGTGGCCGAGAACGTCGAGCTGTGCCTCGTCGACGACGACGGCACCGAGACCCGCATCGACATGCCCGAGGTCGACCACTTCGTGTGGCACGGCTACATCCCCAACCTGCAGCCGGGGCAGCGCTACGGCTACCGCGTCCACGGGCCCTACGCGCCCGAGGAGGGGCACCGCTGCGACCCGAGCAAGCTCCTGCTCGACCCCTACGCGAAGGCGATCGAGGGGCAGGTGAGCAACGACCAGTCCCTTTTCTCCTACGACTTCCTCGACCCGGAGACGCGCAACACCGACGACTCGCTGGGCAAGACGATGCTCAGCGTCGTCATCAACCCCTTCTTCGACTGGGGCCACGACCGCCCGCCGCGTCACGAGTACCACGACACCGTCATCTACGAGGCGCACGTCAAGGGCCTGACGATGACGCACCCGGACCTGCCCCAGGAGATCCGCGGGACCTACGCCGCCATCGGCCACCCGGTGATCATCGAGCACCTCAAGGAGCTCGGCATCAACGCGATCGAGCTCATGCCGGTGCACCAGTTCGTCCAGGACACCTCGCTCCAGGCCAAGGGACTGACGAACTACTGGGGCTACAACACGATCGGCTTCCTCGCGCCGCACAACTCCTATGCCCAGGGCCAGCGCGGGCAGCAGGTCACCGAGTTCAAGGCCATGGTCAAGGCGCTGCACGAGGCCGACATCGAGGTCATCCTCGACGTCGTCTACAACCACACCGCCGAGGGCAACGAGTTCGGCCCGACGATCTGCTTCCGCGGCATCGACAACGCGAGCTACTACCGGCTCGTCGACGACGCCAAGCAGCACTACTACGACACGACCGGCACGGGCAACAGCCTGCTCATGCGCAACCCGCACGTGCTCCAGCTCATCATGGACTCGCTGCGCTACTGGGTCACCGAGATGCACGTCGACGGCTTCCGCTTCGACCTGGCGGCGACCCTGGCCCGGCAGTTCCACGAGGTCGACAAGCTCTCGGCGTTCTTCGACCTCATCCAGCAGGACCCGGTGATCTCGCAGGTCAAGCTCATCGCGGAGCCTTGGGACGTCGGTGACGGCGGCTATCAGGTCGGCAACTTCCCGCCGCTGTGGACGGAGTGGAACGGCAAGTACCGCGACACCGTTCGCGACTTCTGGCGCGGCGTCCCGGCGACCCTGGGCGAGTTCGCCTCGCGCATCACCGGCTCGAGCGACCTCTACGAGCACAGCGGCCGCAAGCCGATCGCCTCGATCAACTTCATCACCGCCCACGACGGCTTCACCCTGCGCGACGTCGTCTCCTACGACGAGAAGCACAACGAGGCCAACGGCGAGGACGGCAACGACGGCGAGTCGCACAACCGGTCGTGGAACCACGGCGTCGAGGGCCCGACCGACGACCCGGAGATCAAGGCCCTGCGCCTGCGCCAGCTCCGCAACTTCCTCACCACCCTGCTCCTGTCGCAGGGCGTGCCGATGATCAGCCACGGCGACGAGATCGGTCGCACGCAGGACGGCAACAACAACGTCTACTGCCAGGACAACGAGCTCTCGTGGGTCGACTGGCGGCTCAGCGAGGAGCAGCTCCAGCTCCTCGAGTTCACCAAGGCCGCGGTCCGGCTGCGCCGCAGGCACCCGGTCTTCCGCCGTCGGCGCTTCTTCGCCGGCTCCGCCGAGCACGGCGGCGAGTCCACCCTCGGTGACATCTACTGGCTCCAGCCGTCCGGCGAGCCCATGGACGAGGGCGGCTGGGACGGTGAGAGCCTCCAGGTCGCCATGTGGCTCAACGGCGGCGCGATCCACGAGCCCGACACGCGCGGCCAGACGATCACCGACGACGACTTCCTCGTCCTCTTCAACGCGGACGCGGAGGAGGTGGCGTTCACCCTGCCGTCGTCGACCTGGGGCGAGCGCTGGTTGACCGAGATCGACACCTGCGCCGACATCGTCGACCCGGGCTGGCGCGACGCCGGGTCGCAGGTCGCCGTCGGTCCGCGCGCTGTCGTCGTCCTCCGGTGCCCGCGCGAGGAGGTCACCGTGCCGACCGGCGCCGCGACGTCCGAGCGAACGGTCTGATGCGTATGCCGGCAGCCCCCGTCGTGGTCGGACCCTCCGGCCGCGCCGTGCCCACCTCGACCTACCGCCTCCAGGTGCACGGCGGGTTCGGGTTCGACGCGGCAGCGGAGCAGACGGGATACATCGCGTCTCTCGGTGTCTCGCACCTCTATCTGTCGCCGATCCTCCAGCCCGCCCCCGGCTCGACGCACGGCTACGACGTCGTCGACCACACGCGACTCAACGAGGAGGCCGGTGGGCGCGAGGCGTTCGACCGGCTCGTTGCGGCCGCGCACGCCGCGGGGCTCGGGATCGTCGTCGACGTCGTGCCGAACCACATGACGGTGCCCGACGCGACGTGGCGTAACGGGGCACTGTGGTCACTGCTGCGCGAGGGCCGCGCGTCCGAGGCGGCGCGCTGGTTCGACATCGACTGGGACGCGCAGGAGGGGCGGGTGCTCATGCCCGTCCTCGGCGGGTCGCTCGAGGAGGCGCTGTCCGCGGGCGAGCTGTCGGTGGCCCGCGACGGTGGTGCGGGTGGCGACGAGACCGTGCTGCGCTACTACGACCACGAGTACCCCGTGGCCGTCGGAACCGAAGACCTGCCGCTCGCGGATCTCGTTGCGGCGCAGCCCTATCGGCTGACCTTCTGGCGCGACGGCGCGACCGACCTCAACTACCGCCGGTTCTTCGACGTGACCTCGCTCAAGGCCGTGCGGGTCGAGGACCCCGACGTCTTCGAGGCGACGCACCGGTTGCTCCTCGAGCTCTTCGAGGAGGGGGCGGTCGACGGGTTCCGGATCGACCACCCGGACGGGCTCGCCGACCCGGGTGGCTACCTCGCCCGGCTCGCCGATGCCACCGGCGACGCCTGGGTCGTCGCCGAGAAGATCCTCGAGGGCGAGGAGCAGCTGCCGGAGTCGTGGCGGTGCGCCGGGACGACCGGCTACGACACGCTGCTCCGGGTCCAGCAGGTCCTGACGTCAGGGGCCGGCGACACGGTGCTCGACCGGCTCTGGGCCGAGCAGGCACCGGCCGGGCGCGAGGCACTGGACGACGTCGTCCTCGAGTCCAAGCAGCTCGTCGTCGAGACGGTGCAGGCTGCCGAGCTCAACCGCCTCATGCGGCTGGTCGGGGTCATCGTGCCGGGGGAGGACCTCGACGCGCTGAGGCGTGCGCTCGGCGCGCTGCTCGTCTCGATGGACCGCTACCGCGCCTACCTCGTGCCCGGCGGCCGTCCCGACCCGGCCCAACGGGCGGTCCTTCACGGGGCGGGGCAGCGCGCCGGTGCCCTGCTGGGTGACGAGGACCGCGACGCCCTGCACCTCGTCCTGCGCCTCGTCGCGGGGGCCACGCTGCCCGAGGCGGCCGAGGGCAGCGAGGCCGCTGCCGTCGAGCTCATGGTGCGCTTCCAGCAGACCTGTGGGCCGGTCATGGCCAAGGGCATCGAGGACACGGCCTTCTATCGCTGGTTCCGCCTCAGCGGCGCGAACGAGGTCGGTGGGCACCCGTCGCACCTCTCGATCAGTGCCGACGAGTTCCACGCGTTCGAGGCACGGCAGCTCGCCACCTGGCCGACGACGATGACGACGCTCACCACGCACGACACCAAGCGCTCCGAGGACGTCCGGGCCCGGCTCATGACCCTCGCCGAGTCGGCGGACGACTGGGCGACGTGGGTGCATGAGGCGTCCGATCTTGTTGCGGCACAGCGTGACCCGCTCGTCGACCCTGCCACCGAGTACCTCGTGTGGCAGACCGTCCTCGGCGCGTGGCCGATCTCTCCCGACCGGATCGAGGGCTACGTCCTCAAGGCGGTCCGCGAGGCCAAGGACCACACGGCCTGGGTGGACGGTGACGCGGACTACGAGGCGGCCGTGGTGGCGTTCGCCCGGTCCGCCGTGGTCGATGACGCGGTGGCGCGACACGTCGAGTTGTGGCTGGCCGAGCACTCGGTGTCGGTGCGCGCGAACGTCCTCGGGCAGAAGCTGCTCCAGCTCGTCGCGGTCGGTGTGCCTGATGTCTACCAGGGCGCCGAGCTCCAGGCGCTCACCCTCGTCGACCCCGACAACCGCGGAGCCGTCGACTATGACGAGCGCGTTGAGCGGCTGGGTCGCCTCGACGCGGGCGAGCGCCCGCGGGACCTCGATGACGAGAAGCTCCTCGTCACGGCCGCCGGGCTGCGGGTGCGCCGGGAGCTGCCCGAGGTGTTCGTCGGGTCGGGCTCGACCTACGAGGCCGTCGTCACGAGCTCGCCGCACGCGCTGGCGCTCGCCCGTGGCGACGACTCGGGGCCGCAGGTCGTGGTCGTGGTGACGCGCGAAGCCGACCGGCTCGCCGAGGCGGGAGGGTTCGGTGACGCCACGGTGTCCCTGCCCGAGGGTGAGTGGCGAAATGTGTTGTCCGAGAGTGCAACTGGTGTGTTCGGGGGCGAGGCGACGCTGTCCGACGTGTTGGCCGATCTTCCCGTCGCGCTCCTGAGGAGGCAGCCGTGATCAAGGTCTGGGCACCCGAGGCGCAGACGGTCGAGATCGTCGTCGGTGCTCCTGACGAGGCGCCGGAGCGTGCACCGATGGTGCGCGACGACAAGGGCTGGTGGCGCTGGGAGGAGGGCACGGCATACGACGTCGTGGACTACGCCTTCGTCCTCGACGGTGAGGAGCCCGCGCTGCCCGACCCGCGCAGCGCGTGGCAGCCGCACGGCGTCGACGGGCCGAGCCGCACCTTCGACGTGGGCGCCTACGACTGGGCCGACGGCGGATGGCGCGGGCCGCGAGACGGTGCCGGGACGCTCGGTGGTGTCGTCTACGAGTGCCACATCGGGACGTTCACCGACGAGGGCACGTTCGACGCCGCGGTCCAGCGTCTCGACCACCTCGTCGAGCTCGGAGTCGACGTCGTTGAGATCCTGCCCGTGGCCGCGATCCCGGGACGGTGGGGCTGGGGCTACGACGGCGTCGACCTGTATGCCGTCCACGACGCCCTCGGTGGTCCGGCCGCCTTCCAGCGGTTCGTGGACGCGTGCCACGCACGCGGGCTCGGGGTCTGCCTCGACGTCGTCTACAACCACCTCGGGCCGAGCGGCAACTACCTCGGCCGGTTCGGTCCCTACTTCACCGACTCGCACATGACGCCGTGGGGCCCGGCGGTCAACCTCGACGCCCCCGGCTCCGAGGAGGTGCGGGCGTTCGTCGTCGAGAACGCGCTGCGCTGGCTGCGCGACTTCCACGTCGACGCGCTGCGGCTCGACGCCGTGCACGCGCTCGTCGACGAGGGGGAGCGACACCTCCTCGCGGAGCTCTCGGACGCCGTGGCCGCGCTGTCAAGCGAGCTCGGGCGCCCGCTCGACCTCATCGCCGAGAGCGACCTCAACGACACGGCGATGGTCACGCCGACAACCGAGGGCGGGTTCGGCATGACGGCCCAGTGGGCCGACGATGTCCACCATGGGCTGCACGTCGCGCTCACCGGCGAGACCCAGGGCTACTACGAGGACTTCGGCGGCGGCACGCGCACGATGCCCGACGGCGGCCCGCTCGACGTGCTCGCCCACGTGCTCACCCGGGGCTTCCTCCACGAGGGCACGTGGTCGACCTTCCGCGAGCGGGAGTGGGGGCGGCCGGTCGACGTCGACGCGCTCGACGGGCGCCGCCTCGTGACCTACCTCCAGACCCACGACCAGGTCGGCAACCGCGCGACGGGCGACCGCATCTCGGCCGGGATGCCTCCGGGGCGCGCGGCAATTGGTGCGGCGCTCTACCTGCTCGGGCCCGGCACGCCGATGATCTTCATGGGTGAGGAGTTCGCGGCGTCGACGCCGTGGCAGTTCTTCACCGACTTCACCGACGAGGGCATGGCCGAGGCGGTGCGGGCCGGGCGCCGGGCCGAGTTCGCTGCCCACGGCTGGTCCGAGTCCGAGGTGCCCGACCCGCAGTCACACGCGACGCGCGATGCCAGCGTGCTGCGCTGGGAGGAGCTGTCGTCGGAGCCGCACGCGTCGCTGCTCGGGTGGTACCGCGACCTCATCGCGTTGCGTCGCGCCGTCATCGGAACGTCCGAGACCCGCTTCGCCGACGTGACGTGCGCCGTGGAGGACGGCGGTGACACCTTCGTCATGACCCACCGCGGCATCGAGGTGCGCTCCGACCTGGCCAACGACACGGTGACGGTCACGACGGCGGGGGCGACGGGGGCGACGGGGGCGGACGGCATACCGACGTCCCTCACCTACCCCTGACATATTGCGCAGGAGCGACGTCAGCAGGCCGGATTTCGGCCATCGGATGTCGCTGGTGCGCAATCAGTCCGCGTGCGTCAGTCGCGGACGCGGAGCATGCCCTCCTGGGCGGTCGAGGCGACGAGCGTGCCGTCGGCGGTGAACATCCGGCCGATGGACAGGCCGCGTCCGCCCTGCGCCGACGGCGACTGCTGGGCATAGAGCAGCCAGTCGTCCGCACGCGCCGGCCGGTGGAACCACATCGCGTGGTCGAGGCTCGCGACGTTGAGCCCGCCGCCGACCCACTGACGGCCGTGCTTGCGGAGCACCGGCTCGAGGAGCGCGTAGTCGGACGCATAGGCGAGGACCGCTGAGTGCAGCAGCGGGTCGTCGGGCAGGCGGCCGACGGCGCGGGTCCACACGCTCTGCCGCGCGACCCGCTCCTCGGCGGGTGCGAGGAAGAGCTGGCCCTCGACGTGGCGCTGCTCGATGGCGCGGTCGGCGACGTGCTTGGCGCCGGGGTGGTCGATGCCGCCGAAGACGTCGCTGAGCGACTGCAACCCTTCGGGCCCGGGCACGTCGGGCATCTCGTCCTGGTGGTCGAGCCCGTCGGCCGGCTCCTGGAAGGAGCAGCTCATCGACAGGATCGGCTTGCCGTTCTGGATCGCGTGCGCGCGGCGGGTGGAGAACGAACGGCCGTCGCGCATCCGCTCGACCGCGAAGGTGATTGGCTGGGTGTCGTCGCCGGGACGCATGAAGTAGGCGTGCAGCGAGTGGATCGGGCGCGGTGCGTCGCCCTCGCCCGGCCCGACGGTGCGGCCGCAGGCGACGAGGCCCTGCGCCAGCACCTGCCCGCCGAAGACGCGGCCGTGCGGCATCTTCTGGCTCTGCCCGCGGAAGAGTGTCATCTCCTCGGCGAACGCCAGCGGCGACGTCGTGGCGCCCGAGCCGCCCCCGAGGGAGGCGGTGACGCTCATGTCCGCCCGGCCGACCTCCTCGAGGTCGAGGACGGCGAGCAGCTCGGCCAGCGCGGGAGGGGTATCGGCTGCGGCATCGTTCACAGGCGTCACCCTAACGACGCCCGTGCTCAGGCGACGAGGGGGCCGCGTGGTGGTCGGCGGGTGCCACGATGCCGCGCCGACGACCCGTCGGCGACGGTCGCGAGTGCGCGGGCCAGCCGCTCGACCGCCTCGGTGAGCTCGTCCGGGCCGAGGACGTAGGGCAGGCGGATCCAGCGGTCGAGCCCACCGGCCGCGGCGAAGCGCGGACCGTCGGCGAAGAGCAGCCCCTCGTCCTCGGCGGCCAGGGTGACCTCGAGCGCAACCGGCTTCGGCAGCTCGACCCAGAGCGACAGCCCGCCGCGTGGGACGACGAACCGCAGCCCGGGGCAGCGGGTACGCAGGGCCGTGACCAGAGCGTCGCGCGACTCGACGAGGAGCGCACGGCGCTCCTGGGTGATGCCCGGCGCGGCACGCATGAGGTGGAGCAGGACGAGCTGGTCGATGACGGGCGCACCGATGTCGAGTGGCACACGCGCGGCGTGGAGGCGCTCGTGCAGATGTTGGGGTGCGCGGATCCACCCGATCCGCAGCCCGCCCCAGTGTGACTTCGATGCGCTGCCCACCGAGACCGTGTCGTGGTGGTGGGCGCCGAAGGGCAGCGGCATCGGGCCGTCGTGGTCGAGGGCGATCTCGACGACCGTCTCGTCGACGATCGCCGTGGTCCTGGTGTGCCGCAATGCTTGTGCGACCTCGGCGCGCTGCTCGTCGGACATGAGGTTGCCGGTCGGGTTGTGGAAGTCCGGCAGGAGGAAGGCTGCCCGCGCACCCGCCGCCCGGATCGTCGACGTCATCGTCGGGACGTCCCACCCGGTGGGCTCGACGGGCACGGCGGCGATGCGGGCGCGCAGCTGGCGCAGCGTCGGGAAGATGTTCGGATAGGTCGGCGTCTCCATGACGACGGTGTCGCCGGCGGAGAGAAGCGCCCGCGCGGCGATGGCCGTGCCGACGACGGCCCCCGTTGTCACGAGCACCTCGTCGGCGCTCGTCGGAAGCCCGCGCTCGGTGTAGTGGTCGGCGATGGCCCGGCGCAGCTCGGGCACGCCGTCGACGTGGTAGCCGCTGCCGCTGAGGTAGTCCGGCGAGGCCGCGATCGCCGCCTCCGCGGCCTGGGTCATCCCGGCGGGCGCGCGCTGGGCCGCGCAGGTGAGGTCGATCGCCCCTTCGGGCACGTGCGGCGACAGGTGCAGGCCCGTGTCGCGTCGCACGACGCCCGCGGGCAGGCTCGCGACGCTGCCCGACCCGCGACGCGAGGTGAGGTAGCCACGGTCGCGGAGCACGGCATACGCGCTGCTCACGGTCGTGCGGCTCAGCCCCAGCGCGGCGGTGAGGTCGCGCTCGCTCGGCAGCCGCGTCCCGACCGCGATGCGGCCGTCCGCTATGAGGAGCCGCAGGGCGTCCGCGACGCCTTGGTATGCCGGACCCTCACGTCGCGCGGGCCCGATGAGGTCGGCGGCACGGACGGCGGAGAGGACGGGCGCGGGCATGGGGCCACTGTCGCACAAGTGGCCATGGATCGTCAGGCCACTTGTGGGGGAGGATGCTCGGCATGAGCCCGATCCAGTCCCTTCGCGCAGGTGCCGCCCGGCGCGTCGACCTCGTCCCGATGACCCCGATGGAGCAGCTGCGCGCCGGCCACACCGTGCGCCGCGTGACCCAGCTCCTCGTCGGGCTCTGGCTCTATGGCACGGCGATGGCGATGTTCATCCGCGCCGAGCTCGGGCTCGACCCGTGGGACGTCTTCCACTACGGTGTGCAGGAGAAGGTCGGCTGGAGCTTCGGCACCGTCGTGGTCGTCGTCGGCTTCCTCGTCCTGCTCCTTTGGATCCCGCTCCGACAGTGGCCGGGGCTCGGCACGGTCGCGAACGTCTTCGTCATCGGCATCGCCACCGACGTCATGCTCGCCGTGCTCGAGACGCCGGAGTCACTCTGGGTGCGGTGGGCGTTCCTCCTCGGCGGCATCCTTGTCAACGGGCTCGGCGGAGCGCTCTACATCGGCAGCCAGTACGGCCCCGGCCCTCGTGACGGGCTCATGACCGGACTGGCGCGCCGCACCGGCTTGTCGATCCGGGTCATCCGCACGGCCCTCGAGCTGAGCGTGCTCGCCGTCGGCTGGCTGCTCGGCGGCGTCGTCGGCGTCGGCACCGTGCTCTATGCGCTTCTCATCGGTCCGGCGGTCCAGGCGTTCCTGCCGCTCGTGACCGTGCGCGTCCACCCGCCGGCGCGGCTCGCCGCTCGGGAGGCCGGGTCAGCCGTCGACCGCCAGGGCGAAGGGCAGGACACCGTCGACCCCCGCTCGGCGGAGCTCGCGACCTGCGACGGTGAGCGTCCAGCGTGAGCTGACGAGGTCGTCGACGAGCAGGACCGGACCCCGCACCCCCGCCAGGGCGGCACGGAGGTCGGGCCCGACGACGAGGCGCTCCCACACGCCCGCGAGCCGGAACGCGCTGTTGCCACCCGGTTCGCCCGTGGGCCCGCCGTGCTCGAGGTCGAGGGTGCCGAGCAGGGGCAGTCGGCCGATCTCGGCGAGTCCGTGCGCGAGCGACTGGACGAGCTGGGGGTGCGATCGCGAAGGGACGGCGACGATGCCGGCCGGGCGCTCGCTCCAGCCCCATCCGGCGAGGACACCGACGCACGCGCGCAGCAGCTCGGGTGAGGCGGGTGCGTCCTCGCGCAGAACCTCGCGCAGCCGCTGGCCCCAGCCGAGGTCGCTGAGGCGGGCGAGGGCACGGCCGGGCGACAGGGCCTCGTCGGCCGGGATCTTGCCCTTGACCGGCACGCCGAGGCGGTCCATGCCCGTCGGCCACTGTGCCCTTGGGTCGAGGTCGACTCCCACGCGGGCCAGGCGCTCTCGGGCGGCGCCGACGACGGTGTCGGGCACATCGGTGGCATACCAAGGGCCTGCGCACGTGTCGCACCGCCCGCACGACTGCGCACTCATGTCGTCGAGCGTGCGCTGGAGGAAGGCCATCCGGCACTCGGTCGTGCGTTCGTAGTCGAGCATGAGCTGCTGCTCGTCGCTGCGTGACTGGGCGACCCGGGCGTAGCGCTCGGCGTCGTAGGTCCACGGGCGCCCTGTCGACGCCCAGCCGCCCTGGACGCGGGCGACAGCGCCGTCGACGTCGAGCACCTTGAGGAGCAGCTCGAGGCGGGTGCGGCGCACGTCGACGATCGTCTCGATCGCCGCCGTCGAGAGCGGTCGCCCGGCCTCGGCGAGGGCGCGGAGCACCGCGTCGGCCTGCTCCTGGCGGGGCATGGAGACCGACGCGAAGTACAGCCAGATGTCCTTGTCCTCGGGTCCGGGGAGCAGGAGCACGTCGGCGCGGTCGGTGGCGCGGCCGGCACGTCCGACCTGCTGGTAGTAGGCGACCGGTGACGACGGCGCCCCGAGGTGGACGACGAACCCGAGGTCGGGCTTGTCGAAGCCCATCCCGAGCGCGGAGGTCGCCACGAGCGCCTTGACCTCGTTGTCGCGCAGCTGGCCCTCGAGCCGCTCGCGGTCGGCGGGGTCGGTGCGGCCGGTGTAGGACGCGACCCGGTGGCCCGCCTCCGACAGGGCCGACGCGACCTCCTCGGCCGCGGCGACGGTGAGGGCATAGACGATGCCGCTGCCGGGCAGCTCGTCGAGATGCGCGAGCAGCCAGCCGAGGCGTTGCTCGGGCGACATGGAGCGCAGCACCCCGAGCCGCAGCGAGTCGCGCGCCAGCCCACCACGCACCGTGAGGACGTCGCGACCACCGACGCCGAGCTGCTCCACCACGTCCGTGACGACGCGCTGGTTGGCGGTCGCCGTCGTCGCGAGGACGGGGATGTCGTCGGGCAGGTCGGTGAGCAGGTCGCGGATCCGCCGGTAGTCGGGCCGGAAGTCGTGGCCCCAGTCCGAGACGCAGTGCGCCTCGTCGACGACGAGCAGGCCGCACCTGCGGGCGAGGTCGGGGAGCTGCTCGTCGCGGAACCGCGGGTTGTTGAGCCGCTCCGGGCTGACGAGGAGGACGTCGACGGCGTCGGAGGCCAGTGCGCCGCGCACCTCGTCCCAGTCCTGTGCGTTGGCGGAGTTCATCGTCACGGCGTGTATGCCGGCCCGCTCGGCCGCCGCGATCTGGTCGCGCATCAGCGCGAGCAGCGGCGAGATGATGACCGTCGGGCCCGCTCGCTGGGCGCGACGTAGCGCCGTCGCGACGAAGTAGACCGCCGACTTGCCCCACCCCGTGCGCTGCACGACGAGCACCCGTCGCCGTTCGGACACGAGGGCCGTGACGGCCTCGAGCTGGCCGTCGCGGAAGTCGACGTCGTCCCGTCCGACGAGCCGTCGCAGGGCCGCTCTGGCTTCCGCGGCCACGTCGGTCGGTGCGCCGCCCAGGGGCGGCGCGCTTCCGGCATACGTCTCGTTCGTCATGGTGCTCCCACCGTAGGCGTGACGCCCGACAGGCTCAGGCCCAGCCTCGCTCGTGGACGCCACCGGGCACGTCTGCGCTCGGGTCGTAGGGCGTGCGCGTGAAGCGGAAGGTCGCGACGTCGAGGTGCGAGACCGTGCCGTCCTCACGGCGGAGCACCCTCAGCGGCTCGCCGGTGTAGTAGCCGTCGAGGCCGACCCACTCGTCGTCCGACACGTGGCGGAAGCGGGACCCGCGACCGGCGCCGGGCTCGCCGAGGACGAGGTGCTCGCCGACGAACCGCGCCGTCTCGACCGCCGGACCCCAGTGCCAGGTGCCCGCCAGCTCGAGCACGTCAGGGGAGCCCGCCGCGACCCACGGCGTCACCGGTGCCGGCTCGAGCTCGCGCATCGTGCGGAGCAGCTGGCGCGGCAGGTCCTTGAGCACCTTGCTCGACGTCGTGTTGGTGAAGAGGACGACGCCGTCGCCCGCGGCACCCGGTGCGCCATCGCCGTTGCCGCCGCTCTCGTCGAGGTGAACGCGCAGGCTCGCGAGGAAGCCGGGCATCGAGCCTCCGTGGCCGGCGAACCGCGCACCGTCGACGTTCCACACCTGCCAGCCGAGCCCGTGCGAACCGGTCCACGGCTGCCCCGGCTCGTCGACGACGTGGTGGGGCTCGACCATCTCGGCGAGGGTGTCGGGCGACAGCAGGTCGCGAGTCTCGCCGCCGAGGAAGGCCGCCCACTTCGCGAGGTCGCCGACCGTCGTCCACAGCTGGCCGGCAGGGGCCATCGCACCGGCGTCGTGCTCGGGCTCGGGCAGCAGCACGTCGACGAAGGGATGCACTGCAAGTCCCTGTGCCGCAACGCCACTCGGCCGCGGGGTCGTCCGCGTCATCCCGAGCGGTTCGAGCAGCTCGTCGCGCACGACGTCGAACCACGGGCGCTCGCGGAGCACCTCGACGAGGCGACCGAGGGCGGCATACCCGGTGTTGGAGTAGTGGAATCGGCGGCCGGAGCGGAACCGGGTGCCGACGCCCGACCCGACGAGGTCGTCCCAGCCGCCGCCGGGCGTGCGCTCCCACCAGTCGCCCTGCGTCTCCGCCTGCACGCCCGCGGCGTGGCTGAGGAGCTGCTCGATGCTCACGTCGGCCAGGCCGCTGCCGGGCACGTGGGTGCCGAACCGGTCGGAGAGGTCGAGCAGGCCCTCGTCGCGCAGCCGCATCACGGCGACGGCGACGAAGGTCTTGGTGATCGACCCCATCCGGAACTGCGTGTCCGCGTCGACCTGAGCGCCGTCCGCGCGGCCGTCGACCGTTCCGACGGCTCCGGACCAGACGAGCTCGCCGCCGCGGACGAGACCGGCCGCCACGGAGGGCAGTCGGTGGTCGCGCTGGCCGGTGGCGAGGATGTGGTCGAGGTGGGCGTTCGTCGTGGGGGAGAGCGGCATCCGTCCACCCTAGGACCGCGGTCGCCGACGGCTGGTCCGGGCTGGGAGACTGGGCGCATGTCCGTGTCCGACGCCGCTCCCACCGCTCGTCCCTACCGCACCGAGGTGCCGTTGCGCTGGTCCGACATGGACGCCTACGGCCACGTCAACAACGTGCAGTACCTCCGGCTGCTCGAGGACGCGCGAGTCATCGGCTTCCGCGAGTGGTTCGGCGAGGAGCGCTCACTGCTCGACACCGGCGTCATCGTGTCGCGCCACGAGATCGAGTACGTCGCGCCTCTCACACACCGGCACGCTCCCATCGAGGTCGACATGTGGGTCACGCGGGTGCACGGCGCGGGCTTCGACCTCGGCTACGTCGTGCGCGACCCCGAGTCGCTCGGCGAACGCGTGTATGCCGTCGCCGAGACCGGACTCGTCGTCTACGACTTCACGACGTCACGGCCTCGCCGGCTCAGCCCGGAGGAGCGCGCGGTGCTCGACGAGCACGTCGGCGGACCGGTCGCCTTCCGGTGGTCGCGCCGGTGAGCGGCGCGGTCGTCTCCGAGCTCGTCCTCGCCGATCCCGAGTCGCTCCAGGACCTCGGCCGGTATGCCGCCCGCGCCCGTGCGCTCGACGCCGACGGTGCCGTGCGGCTCCAGGCCGTGGGGTCGGTGCTCGCGTCGTGGGTGTGCGTCCTGCCCGGGGCGGGCCTCATGGGGACCGGCACGACGCTCGGGCTGCGGACGTCGGCGCTCGATGTGCCGGCCGAGCTCGACGTCCTCGTGCCGCTGGCGGCTGTGTCGGACAGAGTTGCGCGGCCGGGGGAGCGGGCCGTACTGCCGGTGCCCCCGATGACGGGGTCGGCCGCGTGGGCCGCGGTGTCTCCGCCCCGGTCGGGGTGGCAAGTCGTCGGGTCGGTGGGTTCGGAGGCGCTGCAGCGGGTGGCGTCGGACGGCATCGCCGAGGTCGCCGACGGGACACCGGAAGGCGCGGGCTCGGCTGCCGTGGCGGCGCTGCGCGAACGCGTCTGGGGGCGGATCATCGGGACGGCCGACGGGGACGTCGGCGGCGGGGCGAGCGACCTCGAGAAGGGCGGACCGGCGTATCCCGCAGCTCTCGCCTTCGCCGGGTACGCGCTCGGGTTCCTCACTGCCGGTGCAGAGTCCACGATCGCGACCAACGGACGCTGGACCCGGCTCACGACGTCGGCGGGACACGCGCTCACTCGTCGCTGACCCCCTCGCGACGCACTCGGTGGACAGCCCGACGTGGCTCGCGTCGGGGGCGGGGCTGGGTCATGGTCGGTGCCACGTGGTGTCGTCGCCGGAGACGCGTTGGCCCGCCCCGCTCTCGCGGTAACCAGGTCCGGTATCGCCGTCTTCGGGGCCGGTGTCGAGGTGAGTGAGGGCCGTGTGGTTGTGCCCGGGTCCGCCGTGGCCGTGGCCGTGGCCGGTGTCGAGGCCGGTGAGGACGGCGTCGTAGGAGCCGCGGGTGAGGTCCCAGGTCACCTGCTGTCGTCCGTGCTCGTTGGTGGTGACGCGGCCGTGGAGGCGTCGGCTGTGCACGACGGTGTGGTGGCGTGGGCACAGCAGGGCTGCGTTGGTCAGGTCGGACGGGCCGCCGTCGGCCCAGTGGGTGAGGTGGTGGGCGTCGGTCCAGGCGGCTGGGGCGTCGCAGCCGGGGTAGGTGCAGTGCCGGTCGCGCAGCCAGAGCCGTTTGACCTGGGCGGGAGTGAACAGGCGGGTCGCGCGGCCGAGGTCGACGACCTCACCGCACGAGTTCAGGACGGTGGGGATGATGGTGGCGTCGCAGGCCCACCGCCGGACGGTGTCGGGAGTGACGAGGTCGCCGCTGGTGAGCGCCCCGAGCAGTGTCCCGGCGCCGGGGACGCCGAGCCTTGCGTCGGCGTGCGCTGACCCGCGGCCGGTTGCCTTGTGACGGGTCTGGAGGTCTGCGAGGGCGATGCCGACGAACACCTGCGCCTTGGTGGAGGACCAGGTGCGGTCTCCGGCGGTGAGGGCACGACCGACCACGGACACCAGCGCTTCGGCTCGGCGTTGCGCCACCGGTCGTTCGTCGGGTTCGCCGTCGGGTCCGGGCACGGGCGCTGACCCGGGACCGATCGCGGCCTCGAGCATGGCGCGTCCTTCGCGGGTGACGCGCAGGAGGTACTCGTACAGGCCGGGCGCGATCTCCTTCCCCGCAGAGAGGGCGGTACCGGCGCGGGCCTTGACCCCGGTGTCGTCGAACGCGCCATCGACGCCATGGGCGGCCAGCAGCCGTTCGCGCAGCTGCCGGACGGTGCGGGCGTCCTGCCGCTCACTTAGGGTCATGAGCCCGTCCCAGACGGTGTCCACCGCGTCCGGGTTGAGATGAGGTGCGAGCAGGCGCATCTCCTTGAGGGCGACCTGCGCGGCATCGACGCTGACCCGACCGATGACCACGGCCTCGCGCAGAATGTGGTTCGAGGGCTGGCGGCAGGCCTGCGCGACGTCGACCAGGCGGGAGGCGCCGGCGACGGCATACCGGCGGTGGTGCGCGACCACCCACTCGCGCGGCGTCTGCGGCGGTGAGGAGCAGCCGGGTTCGCCGCGGTCGATCGCCTCGACGGTGACCGCGACCTCGGCGCCCTCGCACGCGGCCGACAGTTCTCCGAGAGCCTCCATCCCGGCGGCGAGGTCGGCGCCGGAGGCCTGCCACAGCACCGACGGCAGCGCGGCGGCGGCTTCACGTGCGGCCTCGAGCCGGCGCAGGCACTCGGCGTACCCCAGGCTCGCTGCTGGCGTGGTCCCCTCCGTCATGCACCCACCCTAGAAGCGACCACTGACAGTCGCCGTCCGTCGAATACGACTGCAGCGCAGGCTTATTCGCCGGCCTGCATGGTTCGAGCCACGCCCGTCACACACGTCGCAGGCGTTGCGCTTCAGGTGGGAAAGTCACGCAGAAAAATGGATGAGCATACATCGAGCCTTCGACGGATCGGCCGTGTCCGCGTCAGCGACGGACTCGCGACACCGCGCCAGCCACCGCGACGCAGAGCATCCCCACCAGACCGGCGAGGGCCACAGGGATGCCAGCCGCGGCGATGAACATCCCGCCCGCCAGCCAACCGAACACAGAGGTCGCCACCCCGAGCGCCGCAACACCGGCGGTCAGGCGAAGAGCGTGTCGGTTCACCGTGCCTCCGAGGTCGAAGCGCGGCTGGTCCGAGGCCCCGCTGGTGCCCAAATCCTTGCAGAGGAGCCCAGCGCTCAGGTGCGGATGCGGCGACCCGCCATGACGACGAGCGTCGCCACGACAGCCGTCCCGCACCACATCGCCACGAACGCCGGCACGTCCTCGCCGGCCCGCGTGTGCAGCGCCGCGAAGACCGCACCCGTCGCCGCGATCCCGATGACCGACCCGAGTACGTCGGAGAGCTGGAGCGACGACGACGCCGAGCCGTGGTCGGCCGGCGCAGTGAGCGACAGCGCGAGCACGGACAGGCTCGCCGTCCCGAGCCCCATCCCCAGTCCGGCAACCGCCAGCGGCAGCGCGAGGAGCCACGGCCACCACCCGGCCCAGGTCACGAGCACGACCCCGGCCAGCCCCACGGCCAACGTCGCACCGCCCAGGACGACCAACCGGTCGCGTCGTCCCGCGAAGGTGTCACGCCCCTGCACCCACGACCCGAGCGACCACCCGATCGACCCGATCGCGAGCAGCGAGCCGGCCTGCGCCAGGGTGAGGCCACGCTCGCCGGTGAGCATGAGGGGGATGTAGGTGATCGTCCCGAAGAAGGCACACGGCAGGAAGAAGCGGCTGAGCATGACCGACGGCAGCCCGCGCCGCAGCGTGAACGTCCCCGCCGGCAGCAGCCGCGGCGCGCACAGCACCACGCCCAGCAGTCCGAGCAACCCACCGATCGTGCGCGGCGACCACTCGAGCTCGAGCTCGTGCGTGCCCCACTGCATGGCCCCGGCCGAGACCGCGATCCCCAGCCCGAGCCACGCCGCCCGCACGTGCGCCCGGTGGTCACGGCTCGAGGGCTCGACCCCGGCGTCCGCCGCGCGGATCTGCCCGCGCCGCACCACGAGGACCACGAGCGCCACGGCGACCGGTGCCACGACCATCCAGAAGACCCATCGCCACGACCAGGTCGAGGCCACCCAGCCGGCGAGCACCGGACCGACGAGCGAGGGCAGTACCCACGCCGCGCTGAGGACGCTGAAAACTTTGGGCCGCAACGCCTCCGGGTAGGCGCGCCCGATGACGACGAACCCGGCCACGAACGTCAGTCCGGCACCCAGTCCCGCCACCGCACGCCCGGCCAGGAAGACCGAGAACTCCGTCGCACCACCGCACAGCCCGCACCCGACGGCGAAGAGCAGCTGCCCGGCGAGCAGCGACGGCAGCGCACCCGACCGGTCGCACCACACCCCGGCGAGAACGATCCCGAGCAGCTGGGTCGTCAGCATGACCGAGAAGGCGAGCCCGTAGGAGCGCACCGCGTCGAGCTCGACGGCGACCTCGGGCATCGCCGTCGACACCGCCATCGACTCGAAGGCGATGACGGTGATGAGGGCGACGATGGCGAACGTCAGAGCGGCGAACTCCGACCCGAACAACCCACCGCCCCGGCGCTGCTCGACCCCCGTCTCGGCCAGTCCCCGTGTGCTCACGCGGTCACGCTACGCGAGTGCGCCGCGAGGTCTTCGTGGGCCCGCCGCAGCCCCAACGCGAGCCCGCCGCCAGCCAGCCGTGACGCCGGCGCGGGCCGTCTCCGCCCTCAGGCAGTCGGCTGCAGCGGGTGGCCGCGCTCAGCGAGCACATCCCTCAGCACGTCGATGTGGTCGGTGACGATGCCGTCGACGCCCAGGTCGAGCAGACGGTGCATCTCGGTCGCGTCCTCGTCGCTCCACGGGTGGAACCAGACGTGCACCTGCTTGCCGAGTCGGTGGGCGATGCGCAGCAGACCCGGTGTCACGAGAGTCAGCTCACGTCCGCGAGTCCGGTAGGCCACCGGGATCTGGAGCACCGGCGCCGAGGTGTGGAGCCAGCGCGACAGCATCGCCGGACTGTAGCGGAGCAGACCCGTCCCGACCTGCCCTGCCGCGGTGGCGAGACCCGGACCCAGCGCGCGTCGCGCCGCCCGCAACCGTCGCTCGCTGAACGACCCGATGCACACCCTCGAGACCGCGTTGTGGGCGCGGATCGTCTCGACCGTCGGCGCGAGCGCAGTGTCGGCCTTGATGTCGATGTTGAGCCGCGTCGTCGGGAACTCCTCGAGCAGCTCGGTGAGCAGCGGCACCGCGTCGGTGCCGTTGATCCGCGCCTTGGCCACGGCGGTATACGGGAGCTCGACGATCGCACCCTCGGCGTCGGTGACGCGGTCGAGGTGGGTGTCGTGGAAGGCGACGAGGTGCCCGTCCGAGGTCGCGTGGACGTCGGTCTCGAGGTACTGGTAGCCCATCGAGACGGCCTCACGGAAGGCCCGGACGGTGTTCTCGAGACCGACGTTCGGCTCGTATGCCGCACCGCCCCGATGCGCCATGGCGATCGGTCCGCTGTGCTCGAAGTAGGCGAAGTCGCCCGCGCGTGCCATGGCTCAGAGCCTGGCCCACACGGCCACATCGGTGGGTACGCGCCCGTCCGCGGTGAGGTCACCCGACGAATGCGTCACCGTCGCGCCCTCGGGCAGCTCCACGGCCCCCGTGCCGAGGTTGACGAGCACGAGCGTCCGCCGGCCCCCGTCACCCGACGCGTTGACGATCGCCACCACGTCACCACCGGACAGCGAGTGCCACGACGCCGACCCGAGACCCAGGCGGTCGGCCCGCCGGGCCGCAAGCAGCGACCGGTAGAGCTCGAGCGTCGAGCCCTCGACGCCGGCCTGCTGGTCCACGGCATACGCACCGTAGGACTCCGGCTGCGGCAACCAGGTCGCGTCCGAAGGACCGAAACCCAGGCTCGGCGCGTCGCGCACCCACGGGATCGGCACGCGGCAGCCGTCGCGACCGATCTCCTTGCCCTCCGTCCGGTGGAACGTCGGGTCCTGGCGGAACTCGTGCGGCATCTCGGTCGACTCCGGGAGGCCGAGCTCCTCGCCCTGGTAGACGTAGGAGCTGCCCGGGAGCCCGAGCATGAGCATCGTCGCTGCCCGGGCGCGGCGCAGACCGAGCTCAGCGTCGGGCTGGGCGCGGTCGGCGGAGATGCCGTTGGGCCGGGGGAGCGACTGGTCGAGCCCAAGGCGCGAGGCGTGCCGGACGACGTCGTGGTTGGAGAGCACCCACGTCGTCGGCGCACCGACGTTGTCGTTCTCGCGGAAGGACGTCGTGATGGACTCGCGCAGCGGACCGGCCGCCCAGTGCGTGTCCAGGAAGTCGAAGTTGAACGCCTGGTGCATCTCGTCGCTGCGGACGTACTGCGCGAGCCGGCTCTCGGGCTTGACCCACGCCTCCGCGCAGAGGATCCGGTCGGGCGCGGGCTGCGCGTCGAGCACGGAGCGCCAGCGGCGGTAGATGTCGTGCACGCCGTCCTGGTCCCACATCGGCGGGCGTCGTCCCTCACCGGTCTCGTGGATCCGCGCCGACTCCTCGTGCGACGGCGGAAGCGCGGCCTCGGCACTCATGTCGCTCGCGTCGAGCATCTGGATCGGGCCGTCCCAGTCGGGCAGCCCATCCTCCTTGACGAGGCCGTGAGCGACGTCAACCCGGAAGCCGTCGACTCCCCGCTCACACCAGAACTCGAGGATCGAGGCGAACTCGTCGCCGACCTCGGGGTTGTTCCAGTCGTAGTCGGGCTGGGTCGTGTCGAAGATGTGGAGGTACCACTCACCCGGCGTCCCGTCGGCTTCGGTGACCCGCGTCCAGCCCTCGCCGCCGAAGACCGAGGGCCAGTTGTTCGGCGGCTCCTCGCCACCCGGTCCCTTGCCCTCGCGGAAGATGTAGCGGGCCCGCTCCGGGCTGCCCGGTCCGGCGGCCAGCGCCGCTCGGAACCACTCGTGCTCGCTCGAGGAATGGTTGGGGACGAGGTCGACGAGGACCTTGAGCCCGAGGCCGTGCGCGGTCGAGATGAGGGCGTCGGCGTCGGAGAGCGAGCCGAAGACGGGGTCGATGTCTCGGTAGTCGGCGACGTCGTAGCCCGCGTCGTTCATCGGCGAGACGTAGAACGGCGACAGCCAGATCGCGTCGACGCCGAGGTCGCGCAGGTAGGGCAGCCGCGCCGTGATGCCGGGCAGGTCACCGATGCCGTCGCCGTCGGAGTCCGCCCACGATCGCGGGTAGATCTGATAGATCACCGCGTCGCGCCACCAGGGCGCATCGGCGGGGTCGGCGGCGTGGAGGAGGTCCGTGGACGTGGCGTCAGTCGTCGTCTGGGTCACCCCACCCATCGTTGCGTATGCCGTCCGCCCCTCCAACTCGCAGCGCTCGCCTTTCGGGCCCCCTTGCGTCCGGCGAGGCGACGGCGGGGCCACCACAGTTGCGGACGCAAGCGGACGGCATTCGCAACGTCCGGCGAGATGACGGCGGGGCCACCACAGTTGCGGACGCAAGCGTCAGGGGAGGGGGTGGATGCGCTCGCGGTGGTCGTCGGTGCGTCCGTGCAGCGGGCAGGGCTGTCGCGGCTCGCGCGGGCAGAGCACCCACACCTCGTCGGCAGGCACGTGCCAGAGCCGCCACGGCGACTCGCCCGTCACGTCCTCCGCAGTGATGGCGCTGCCGCCCCGCGACTCGGGCCCCGGGTAGATCGCCAAGCCCCGATCGAGGCCGTCCCCAACCACCACGGACGCCCGCCCGACGGCATACAGGGCGCGCCCGTGGTAGGCCGGCACGGTCGAGTCGAAGACGACGAGGCTGACGTCCGGCCGCGCCCCGAGGTTCACCGAGTGCCGCGAGCTCTCGCTCGACACCCACCAGAAGTCGGCGAGCCCGTCCGCGGCGAAGTAGACCGGCGAGGTCCACGGCCGACCGTCCCCGCCGACGGACCCGAGGGTGACGTAGCGGTTCTGCTCCAGCAGCGCGTGGGCGTGATCGACGAGGTCCGGGGTGTCCACACCCCAGTCCTACCGTGACTCAGAGCGTCGTGCGCCCCTCGGGCGCGGGCCCCGCGGTCTCGTCGGTGTTGACGAGCATGTGCGCGGCGCGCATGAAGTAGTCGCGCATCGCCTCGGCGTGGGCTTCGTCGAGGTCGAGGGTGTCCATCGCCGCGAGCATGTGTCGCATCCAGCGGTCGCGCATGTCGAGCGTCACCGGGTAGGGAGCGTGACGCATCCGCAGCCGCGGATGTCCGCGCTCCTGGCTGTAGGCGTTGGGCCCGCCGAAGTACTGCTCGAGGAACATGCGCAGGCGACGCTCGGCCGGGCCCAGGTCCTCCTCGGGGTAGAGCGCCCGCAGCTCGCGGTCACCCGCCACCCCGACGTAGAACTCGTGGACGAGCTTCTCGAACGTCGCCGTGCCCCCGATCTCGTCGTAGAAGCTCATGCCTTGCCTCCGGTCCCCGCTCCGAACCCGCCGTAGCCGAACGGCCCGACCGGTGGCGCCTTGACCTCCGCCTCGTCGAGCGCCGACTTGAGCCGCTGGCGCAGCTCGCGCTGCACCTCGACCTTGGCACCCGGAGAGGTCTCGGCGAGCACCCGGATCGTCATCGTCTGGCCGGTGATCGACTCGACGCCGGCGACGTTGGGCGCGTCGAGTAGCTTGCCCTCCCAGGCCGCGTCGGCCATCATCCGCTCGCTCGCCTCGCGCAGGACCTCGGTGACCCGCGCCACGTCCTCGTCGTAGGCGACCGGCACGTCGACGATGGCGGTCGCCCGGTGCTGGCTGAGGTTGCCGATCCGCAGGACCTCGCCGTTGCGGACGTACCAGGTCACCCCGTCGGCGTCGCGCAACCGCGTCACCCGCAGCGAGACCTCTTCGACGGTGCCGATGGCCTCGCCGGTGTCGACGACGTCGCCGACGCCGTACTGGTCCTCGAGGATCATGAAGATCCCGGAGAGGAAGTCCTTGACGAGGCTCTGCGCGCCGAAGCCCAGCGCGACACCGCCGACCCCCGCCGAGGCGAGGAGCGGGCCGAGCGGGATGCCCACGAGGTCCATGACGGTGAGCGTGGCGATGAGCCCGACGACGAACGTCACGACACTGCGCAGCAGCGACCCGAGGGTCGCCATCCGCTGCTGGTGGCGTGCCCGTGCCTGGCCGGTGGCCTGGGCCCAGATGCGCCCGGCGCGGGAGGCGTCGGTATCGTCGTGCCGCGTGCTCGTGCGCTCGGTCATCGTCCGCACGACGCGGGCGATGAGCCGGTGCAGCAGCCAGCGCACGACGAGCGCGAGGACGATCGTCAGCAGGATCCGAAGGCCGTCGGTGAGGAGCCAGTCCTGCACCCGCTCGGCGGTCAGCAAGGTGGTCTTGAGGTCGAGATCGGTCATCCCTGTGCGTCACGCTCCTGGGCGGCGAGGGCTCGGGTGATGGGGTCGCGGTTCTCGGCGACGAGGCGGCGCAGCGCGTCCGGGGCGTCCGGGTTCGCGTCGAGCCACGCCTGGGTGGCGTCGCGCAGCTCGGCGGTCGCGAGTCCGCGGGGGTAGAAGCCCGCGACGATCGACTCGATGAGGGCCATCGAGCCCTTGTCCTGCACCGTGTCGAGTGCCTCGTGGTAGCGCGCGACGAACGGCTCGAGCGCGCTCACGTCGCCGAGGCGGCCGAAGCCGAGGCCGTAGGCGTCGACGATCGAGTTCGACAGCCCGTCCTCGGTGACGGCTGCCTTCCATGCCGCCTCCTTGGCCTCGACCGTCGGGACCGACGCCCGCGCGCGAGCAGCGCGCTCCTGCCCGGTGGCCGTGGGGTCGCGATCCAGCTCGGCCTCGACCTCGCCGTCTCGCAGGGCGTTCGCGCCGGCGAGACCGGTGAGGAGCGTCCAGCGCATGTCGGTGTCGAGGGCGAGGCCCTCGAGCACCTCGGTGCCCTCGAGCAGCCCCCGCAGGTATGCCGTGTCGTCACCGGTCGTCGTCATGCCGGCTGCCGCCGTGACGAGCTGGAGCTGCGCGTCGCTGCCGGGCTCGGCCTTCCTCGCGATCTCCCAGAGGCGCGCCAGGGTCGTGCGCCGCGTCTCGTGCCGGTTCTCCGGTGCGGTGTAGAGGTGCACGGCGGTCGCGAGCTGGGCGAAGAGGGTGCGCAGCAGGGTCGAGTCGGACTCGCCGGGGAGCACCTCGAGGACGAGCTCGGCGAAGGTGCGCGGGCTCATCTCGGCGTCGCGGGTCATGTCCCACGCCGAGGCGAGGACGAGCGACTTCGGCAGCGAGCTCTCGAAGCCGCGGACGTGCTCGATCGCGGTCGAGAGCGAGCGCTCGTCGAGACGCAGCTTGGCGTAGGTGAGGTCGTCGTCGTTGACGAGGACGAGGTCGGGCTGCGAGCGTCCGATGAGAGCGGGCACCTCGGTGCGCTCGCCCGTGAGGTCGATCTCGAGACGGTCGGTGCGCACGAGGCGGGAGCCGGTCGGGCCACCCAGCTCGACGGCATACAGGCCGATCGCGAGGCGGTGCGGGCGGATCGTCTCGAAGCCCTTGGCAAAGGTCTGCTCGATGACGGCGCTGGAGATGCGGCCGCGGTCGTCGACCTCGATGAGGGGGCGCAGCGTGTTGACGCCGGCGGTCTCGAGCCACGCCTTGCTCCACGTGCGCAGGTCGCGACCCGACGTCGCCTCGAGCTCGTCGAGGAGGTCGTCGAGGGTCGTGTTGCCCCACTGGTGCTTGGCGAAGTACGCCCGCAGGCCGTCGCGGAACGGCTCACGACCGACGTAGGCGACGAGCTGCTTGAGGACGGAGGCGCCCTTGGCGTAGGTGATGCCGTCGAAGTTGACCTCGACGTCCTCGAGGTCGCGGATCGGCGCGACGATCGGGTGCGTGGACGAGAGCTGGTCCTGGCGATAGGCCCAGTCCTTCTCGTGGGTGCCGAAGGTCGTCCATGCCTCGGTCCACTCGGTGGCCTCCGCCTGGCACGTCGTCGACGCCCACTCGGCGAAGGACTCGTTGAGCCACAGGTCGTTCCACCACTTCATCGTCACGAGGTTGCCGAACCACATGTGGGCGAGCTCGTGGAGCACGGTGAGGGCGCGGCGCTCGACGATGGCGTCAGTGACCTTGGACCGGAAGACGTACATCTCGTTGAACGTCACGCAGCCCGCGTTCTCCATCGCGCCCATGTTGTATTCCGGCGTGAAGATCTGGTCGTACTTCTCGAACGGGTAGGGCTGGTCGAACTCGGCCTCGAAGAACTCGAACCCGCGCTTGGTGAGGTCGAAGAGGTTGTCGGCGTCGAGGAACTGCGTGAGCGACTTCCGGCAGAAGATGCCGAGCGGGATCTCGCCCTTGCGGCTCGTCAGGGTGTCGCGCACGACGTCGTAGGGGCCGGCGACGAGCGCGGTGATGTAGCTCGAGATCGGCTCGGTCGCCGAGAAGACCCAGGTGGCGACCCCGTCGCGGTCGGTCGCCGACGGCTCGGGCGTGGGGGAGTTGGAGAGCACCTGCCAGTGGCTCGGCGCCGTCACCGTGAACGAGAACCGCGCCTTGAGGTCGGGCTGCTCGAAGACGGGGTACATGCGGCGGCTGTCGGGGACCTCGAACTGGCTGTAGAGGTAGACCTCGCCGTCGACCGGGTCGACGAAGCGGTGCAGGCCCTCGCCCGTGTTCATGTAGCGGCCGGTCGCCTCGATCCGCAGCTCGTTGGTCGCCGCGAGCCCCTCGACGCCGATCCGGCTGCCGTCGTATGCCGTCTCGACCACCTCGCCGTTGAGCGTCACCTTCTCGACGGACGCACCGAGGAAGTCGACGAAGGTCGAGGCCCCCTCGGTGGCGGTGAAGGTGACGGTGCTCGTCGTGGCGAACGTCGTCTCCGACGTCGTGAGGTCGAGCTCGACGGCATACGCGTCGACCGACACGAGCGCTGCGCGCTCCTCGGCCTCGACACGGGTGAGGTTCTTGCCGGGCACGGGGGAGTCTCCTGGGTCTGCAGGGGGCGTGGGGAGGGTGTTCTCGGTCCCGTCATCCTCGCACGCGACCTCGCCGTCTCCGGGGCCGCGGGTGGGTGGCACGATGAGGCCATGAGCGACGAGCAGCGCAACACCGCCGACTTCTGGTTCGACCCGCTGTGCCCGTGGGCGTGGATGACGTCGCGCTGGATGGGCGAGGTCGAGCAGGTCCGCGCGGTGGACGTCACGTGGCACCCGTTCAGCCTCGCCGTCCTCAACGAGGGCCGCGACCTGCCGGAGGAGTACCGCGCACTCATGGACCGCGGCTGGGGCCCGGCCCGCGTCGTCACCGCGGCCCGCGAGCTGCACGGCCAGGACGTCGTCAAGCCGCTCTACGACGCCATCGGCACCGCGATCCACCCCGGTGGCACCGAGGACTACGACGAGGCCATCAAGGCCGGTCTGGAGGAGGCCGGCCTGCCCGCGGACCTCGCCCGCTTCGCCCACACCGACGAGTACGACGTGCAGATGCGCGCCTCGACCCAGAAGGCGCTCGACCTCGTCGGCGACGACGTCGGCACGCCGGTCGTCGCCGTCGAGGGCACGGCCTTCTTCGGGCCCGTCGTCACCCCGGCGCCCAAGGGTGAGGACGCCGGCCGGCTCTGGGACGGCTGCGTGGCCGTCGCCGCCACCTCCGGCTTCTTCGAGATCAAGCGCAGCCGCACCGCCGGCCCGCAGTTCGACTGACCCCACCTCGACCACCGACGTTCGACACAGGAGCACCCCGACACCATGCGCGTTCACATCGGCGGCGACCACGCGGCATACGACCTCCAGAAGGACCTCATCACCTTCCTCGAGGCCGAGGGTCACGACGTCGTCGACCACGGCCCGTTCGAGCTCGACCCCGTCGACGACTACCCGGTCTTCGTGCTCCGCGCCGCCGAGGCGGTCGCGGCCGACCCGGAGTCGCTCGGCATCGTCCTCGGCGGATCCGGCAACGGTGAGCAGATGGCCGCCAACAAGGTGGCCGGGGTCCGTGCCGCGCTCTGCTACAACGAGGAGCTCGCCCAGCTCGCGCGCGAGCACAACGACGCCCGCGTCATCTCCATCGGCGCCCGGATGGCGACCGCCCTCGACGCACGCTCGATGGTGCGGACCTTCCTGGAGACGCCCTTCTCCGGGGAGCCGCGCCACCAGCGCCGGATCGACATGGTCACCGCCTACGAGACGGACGGCACCCTGCCTGACCTGCCGTGACGTCACGCGCGTGTGTGACGCGCCCGACGTGCGGCATACCACAGGGCCGTATCCCAAAGGGTGTATGCCGCGGGCTGCTGCTCGGTTAGTGTGAGTGGAGCAGGACCCACGACAGGAGAATGACTGGTGGCTACGGACGTCACCGTCCTCGTGCGCAGACGACCGATCACGGTCGCTCGGCGTTTCTACTCCTACGTCCTCACGGGGCCCCGACGGGACTGGGTCGTCTTCACGCTCTTCTTCGCAGTCGCCGCGACGCTCGTGAGCCTCATGCTCGCCTACCCCGGCCGCTTCCCTCCGGTGACGATCGCGCCGCTCATCCTCGTGAGCGGGCTCTACCTGCCCAACCGGCACCTCGTCGGGCTCTTCGTCTTCATCGCGATCGGGCTCAGCCTCGTCATCCCCAAGCTGTCGCTGTCGGCCTCGACGAAGGCGGTCATGCTCACCGCCTACTCGATGCTCATGCTCATGATGCTCGTCGTCTCGGCGTCCCGGGTCCGCGTCGGCTCCATCGGGTTCCACGGCGAGGACCTCCTCGTCGAGCTGCGCGACCGCCTCGCCCGGGCCGCCCGGATCCCGGCCCTGCCGCTGGGCTGGACCGCCGAGTCAGCGGTGCTCTCGGCCCACGGTGAGGGTTTTTCAGGCGACTTCATGGTCGTCGACTCCACCCACGGTGGACGTCACCTCGAGGTGGCCCTCGTCGACGTGAGCGGCAAGGGCCGAGAGGCCGGCACCCGCTCGTTGCTCCTCTCCGGCGCCCTGGGTGCGTTGCTCGGCTCGCTCTCCCCGAGCGCGTTCCTGTCGGCGGCCAACAGCTACCTCGTGCGCCAGGGCTGGGAGGAGGGCTTCGCGACCGCGGTCCACCTCGACATCAACCTCGACACGGGCGACTACACCATCGGCAACGCCGGCCACCCCGCACCGGTCCGCTGGTCCAACGGTGCCGGCACGTGGCAGGTGCTGGAGGGCGGTCGGGGTCCGGTGCTCGGCATCATGAACGGTGTCAACTTCCCGCGCACGAGCGGCACGCTCGCGATGGGCGACGCGCTCATGCTCTACTCCGACGGCATCATCGAGTCCCGTCGCCACGACCTCACGGAGGGGACCGACCGCATGCTCGGTGCCGCCGCCGACGCGATGGTGCGACGCGGGTCGGTCGTGGATGCCGTTGTCTCCCAGGCGCGTTCGGGCGAGGCCGACGACCGCGCAGTCTTCTCGATCGCCCGCCACTGACGCTCTGAGGCTCTGACGCCTGTCGTCGACTCGGTGCGTCCCTGGAGCACTTCCCGCCATCGGTGGTCGGACGTCCCTCACGTCGCGGATAGCCTCGGTGTCGTGTCCTCCTCCCGATCGGTCCTCCAGCACACCCCGCGCGACGGCGTGCGCACCTTCACCCCGCGCTGGCGGACCTCGCCCCTCACGGCCGAGCGGATGGAGCGGCTGCTGCCGCGGCACACGATCCCCGCGGAAGGGCCGCTCGACCCGCAGGCCTGGTTCGGGCGTACCGCACCCGTCGTCCTCGAGATCGGGTCCGGGCACGGGGCCGCGGCCGTTGCCTACGCCGACGCGCACCCCGCGCACGACCTGCTCGCGGTCGAGGTCCACGTCCCCGGCGTCGCCCGGATGCTCGCCGCGGCGGAGCCGCTGGGGCTGACCAACCTGTGGGTCGAGCGTGGCGACGCCATGCCCCTGCTCACCTCACGTGTGCCCACCGGCTCGCTCGCGGCGGTGCACCTCTTCTTCCCCGACCCGTGGCCCAAGGCCAAGCACGCGAAGCGTCGCTTCGTCCAGCAGCACACGCTCACCCTGCTCGCCGACCGGCTCGCCCCCGGCGGGGTGCTCCGGATCGCCACCGACCACGCCGTCTACGCCGAGCACGTCCGCGAGCAGGTCGCGGCCCACGGTGGGTGGGACGTCGTCGAGGGGGAGCGGCCGGACTGGCGCCCGCAGGACGGGTTCGAGGCCAAGGGCCTGGCGGCGGGCCGGACGGTGGCGGAGTTCTCCCTCACGCCGCGCTGAGCCGGCCGGTCGTGCTGTCGGGGTAGCCAGATTCGAACTGGCGACCTTCCGCTCCCAAAGCGGACGCGCTACCAAGCTGCGCCATACCCCGCGTCTCACGGGCCGAGGGCGGGCGACACGAGCAGTGACGGCCGATTTCGGTTCCCGCGAGGGCGGCCACTAGGCTAACCCCTGCTCCGAGCCGGACGGTCCACGCCGTTCCCGACGAGCATTGCGGGCGTAGCTCAATGGTAGAGCCTCAGTCTTCCAAACTGATTACGCGAGTTCGATTCTCGTCGCCCGCTCCGAACACAGGTATGCCGTCCGCTTCAAGCTTGGGTTCAAGCGGTCGGTGCAACACCCTGATGACGAATGGGGCGTTGTATGCCGCGTGGTGGGAAGAAGCTGTATTCGGAGCGTCGTCGCTTCTGGGAGTTGAAGCTGGCTGGCATGGCGTCGGAGGCTGCGGCTGTCGAGGTGGGTGTTCACCCTCGAACCGGGCATCGATGGGTTGAGGAGTCTGGTGGGCGTGTGCCTGCCGGGCTCCTCAGTCCGTCTGGTCCTGGTTTGACGGTGGATGAGCGGATCCAGATCGCAGACTTGAGGTTGGCGCGATGGTCGGTGCGAGCGATCGCGCGCCAGCTTGGGCGGGACCCGTCGACGGTCAGTCGGGAACTGCGCCGCAACGGGACGGTGACGGGTTATCGACCGCATGCGGCGCAACGCAAGGCCGAGGCGCGTCGGTCCCGTCCCAAACCGGGCAAGATCGGATCGTGCCCGCGGCTGCGGCAAGAGGTCGAGGCCGGGCTGGAGCTGCAGTGGAGTCCGGAGCAGATCGCCTGCCGGCTGCGGCGGGATTTCCCCGACGACCCGGAGATGCAGGTGTCCCACGAGACGATCTACCAAGCCCTGTACATGCAGGGGCGTGGCGAGCTGCGTCGGGAGCTGACCAAGGCGTTGCGTACCGGCCGGGCCCGCCGCACACGCCACCGCCAACCCCATGAACGTCAGCATCGGTTCAGCGAACCGATGGTCATGCTCAGCGACCGCCCCGCCGCGGCTGAGGACCGCGCCCTTCCCGGCCACTGGGAAGGGGACCTGATCATCGGTACCCCGAACACGTCCGCGATCGGGACGTTGGTCGAACGCAGCACCCGGTTCACGATGCTGCTGCACCTGCCGCAGCGCCACGACGCCATCGCGGTGCGTGACGCGGTGGTCGCCACGATCACCACACTGCCCGAGCAGCTGCGCGGCTCGCTGACCTGGGACCAGGGCAGCGAGATGGGCCTGCACCACCAGATCACGATCCGCGCCGGCATCCCGGTGTACTTCTGCGACCCCGGATCCCCTTGGCAACGCGGCACGAACGAGAACACCAACGGGCTGCTGCGCCAGTACTTCCCCAAAGGCACCGACCTCAGCCAGCACAACCAAGAGCAGCTGATCGAGGTCGCTGCCCGCCTCAACGGTCGACCACGCAAAAGCCTCGGCTGGGACACCCCAGCCGAGGCTCTTGCCAAGCTACTTTCATCCACACAAACCGACGGTGTTGCGCCGACCCCTTGAAACCGCCCAAGAAGCGGACGGCATACCTGTTTGTGGTGGGGCGTCAGGCTCGGAAGGCGAGCCAGGCGTCGCTCATGCGCTCGGCCTGGCCGGGCGTGAACATGTTCATGCAGGAGTCCTGCGTGTAGTCCATGAAGTTGTGGATCGGGTCGAGACCGGGTGCCGTGCAGGTGTCGGCGCCGGTCGGGCAGTTGAACTGCGGCACGGCCTCGCGCGGGGTGTCGGCCACGAAGTCGCCCGAGGCGGAGCAGCCGTGGGCGAAGGTGTGCTCGAGCATGAGCCAGTGGCCGACCTCGTGGGTGAGGGTGTCGCCGAGGGAGTACTTGCCGGCGGTGCCGCCCGGCATCGACTCGTCGAGCATGACGACGCCGTCGATGAAGTCGCGACCGTTGTTGTAGCCCTTGGGGAAGTACGCCCAGCCGAGGAGGCCGGCGCCGATGTCGGCGACGTAGACGTTGAGGGTGCGCGAGTCGCCCCGGTAGAGCGCCTTCTTCATGTCGCGCTCGACCTTGCCGGGCACGACGGTGTTCCAGACCGCGTTGACGGTCCACGTGGTGTCGGTGAGGTCGAAGCGGAACGGCGTGTCCGCGGCGTCCTCGGCCGTGGCGCCGGAGAAGGAGTCGTTGAGGACCTTCATCTGCGCGCCGATCATCGTCTCCATGCGCGTCTTCGCGGTCGGCGTCAGCGTCTCCTTGGACACGACGTGGAAGATCGTCGGGATCGTCACAGAGCCGGCGGCCATGAGCGGGCTGTCCTTGATGACGCCGTAGGCGTTGGCCTCGTTCTTGCTGTAGAGCTCGGGCTCCTTGGCGCCCTTGGCGTCGTCGCGCACGCGCGCGGCGGAGGCCGCACCGGTGGCCGGGTCGCACTCGGCGACGGCGGGCGAGGGTGTGCCCGCCGCGCTGATGCCCGCGGGGGCCGACACCATCAGGGTGGAGGCCGCGAGCGCGATGACGCCGAGCGCGGGCCGGATGAGACGTCGTGACATGGGATCTCCTCAGGGATGCGGGCCGGTTCCGGCCACTCGCTGGAACGTACTCCCGCAGGAGAGCCCGCGGGCTGTTTCGGCGAAGGGCGATTCGGCGCCGCTGCCGCGGGCCGTTAGCATGGACGGGATTGCGACATCCCCCGGTATGCCGTGTGCTCACGCCCACGCCCGCGCCTCCAGCTCGCGGGACTGAAAGACCGGGACGGACGTCCACCCGCGGGCCTGGCCCGCACCAACCACTGATCCCAACACGTGTGGAGTGCCTGAAGTGAAGAGTGCCGTCGAGACCCTCAGCCCGACCCGGGTCAAGCTCATCGTGGAGGTGCCCTTCGACGAGCTGAAGCCCGACCTCGACAAGGCGTACCAGACGATCGGCAGCCAGATCCAGATCCCCGGCTTCCGCAAGGGCAAGGTCCCCGCGCGCATCATCGACCAGCGCGTCGGCCGTGGCGCCGTCGTGCAGGAGGCCGTCAACGAGGCCCTGCCGCGCTTCTTCGCCGAGGCCGTCGACACCGAGGGCATCAAGGCCATCGGTCAGCCCGAGGTCGACGTCACCGCCGTGCCGCTCGAGGACGGCCAGGACTTCGAGTTCACCGTCGAGACCGACGTGCGTCCCGACATCGAGCTCCCGGAGCTCGAGGGCATCGCCGTCGAGGTCGACGAGGTCAAGGCCTCCGACGAGGACGTCGAGGAGCGGCTCACCGACCTGCGCCAGCGCTTCGGCACCCTCTCCAGCGTCGACCGCGCCGTCGAGAGCGGCGACGTCCTCTCCATCGACCTCTCGGCCGTCATCGACGGCGAGGAGATCGACAGCGTCGAGGGCGTCACCTACGAGGTCGGCTCCGGCAACATGCTCGAGGGCCTCGACGAGGCCGTCACCGGCGCCAAGGCCGGCGACACCGTCACCTTCACCGCCCCGCTCGCCGGTGGCGACCGCGAGGGCCAGGACGCCGAGTGCGCCGTCACCGTCCAGTCGGTCAAGGTCCGCGAGCTGCCCGAGCTCGACGACGACTTCGCCCAGCTCGCCTCGCAGTTCGACACCCTCGACGAGCTCCGTGAGGACGTCGTCAAGCAGGCCGAGCAGGCCAAGAAGTTCGAGCAGGGCGTCCAGGCCCGCGACAAGGTCCTCGAGCACCTCCTCGACGCCGTCGACGTCCCCCTCCCCGACGGCATCGTCGAGGCCGAGGTCAACAGCCACCTCGAGGGCGAGGACCGCCTCGAGGACGACGTCCACCGCGCCGAGGTCGACGAGAGCACCCGCAAGGCGCTCAAGGGCCAGTTCCTCCTCGACGCCCTCGCCGAGAAGCTCGAGATCTCGGTCGAGCAGCCCGAGCTCATCGAGTACCTCATCATGAGCGCGCAGCAGTACGGCATGGACCCGAACCAGTTCGCCCAGGCCGTCGACCAGCAGGGCCAGGTCCCCGCCATGGTCCAGGAGGTCGCCCGCCGCAAGGCGCTCGCGGCCGTCCTCGAGAAGGCCGTCGTCACCGACACGGCCGGCAACGCGATCGACCTCAACGAGCTCGTGCCCCAGGCCGAGACGGTCGACCCCGAGGTCGAGTCCGACGAGGAGACCCAGGTCGTCGAGGCCGAGGCCGTCGAGACCGAGTCCGACGAGACCGAGTCCGAGGAGACCGCGAAGGCCTGACGCCTCTCCCGGCACCACGTCGTATGCCGTGTGCTCCCGCTGACGGGAGCGCACGGCATACGTGCGTCAGGGGGACGTCGGCGCTGGGGGAGCGGTGGTGTCCCCGGCGCGCAGGCGCACCTCGAAGGGGGTGCTGGCCGGGGACTCACCGGCGAGCGCGCGGCGGGTGAGGTCGCCCAGCAGGCGCCCCTTGGCCTCGCCGGGCTGCTCGATCGTCGTGAGCACGCGGTCGAGCCAGGGAAGCTCGACGGCGTCGAAGCCCGTCACCGAGACGTCCTCGGGCACGCGCAGCCCGAGGGACTCCGCGGCGCGGACCACCCCGGCGGCGAGCAGGTCCGACTGCGCGACGACGCCGGTGGGGCGGTCGTCCGGCGCCACGTCGAGGAGCAGGCGGCCGGCGACCTCGCCCTGCACGACGTCGGCGCGCTCGGTCTCGACGAGGGTGCTGCCACGGGGCGCGGTGTCGAGGAAGCCCCGGGCGCGGTCGCGGGCGTCGGGATAGGCCGCCTGCCCCAGGTCGCGCGGTTGGATCCGCCGGGTGACCCGCGTCGGGCCGAGCGGCATCGTCACGTGGGCGAGCCGGTGGTGGCCGAGGTCGACCAGGTGGCGGGTCGCGGCGGCCGAGGCCCCGTGCTCGTCGACGACGACGTGCACGACGGCGTCATGGTCGGGAGCCCCGGAGCCGATGACGGGGACGCCTCGGGCGACGAGGTGGTCGACGAGGGGACTGTCGATGCGGCCGCACAGGGGGAACACGGCGGCGTCGATCGCGTGGCCGGCGAGGGGGTTGCGGGCGTCCTCGTCGCCCGCGGAGTGGTCGGCGACGAGGAGCATGCTCGTCCCCATCGAGTCGAGCTCCTGGGCGAGGCCGTCGAGGACGGTGAGAGCGAACGGGTCGCGGAAGGCGTCGAGGAGGCGCTCCTCGACGATGACGGCGACGGTTCCGGCGCGCCCCTGCCGCAACGAGCTCGCCAAGGGGTCGGGGCCGGTCCAGCGGAGCTCGGTCGCCGCCGTGCGCACCCTGTCGGCCGTCGGCTCGGCCACCGGCCCCTTGCCGCTGAAGACGAGCGAGGCGGTGCTGATCGAGACGCCGGCCCGGTCGGCGACACCACGCAGCGTCGCCTTGCGCGTTTGACGTGGAGGGGCCATGGGCGGGAGACTATCGAATCGATTCGACACGCACCACTCCGCCCCGATCCGGAAGATCCGCTCCTTGACCACCACCGCCCTGCCCCGCGAGCGCGTCGTCGCCGCCCGCACCGCCGTCTTCGTCGTCTTCGCCCTCGCGGGCATCGCGTTCGCCACGTGGGCGTCGCGGATCGCCGACGCCAAGGCCGGGCTCGACCTCTCGGCGGGTCAGCTCGGCGCGACGCTCTTCGCCATGTCGGCGGGCTCGATGCTCGCCATGCCGTCGACCGGCCGCCTGGCCGAGCGGTTCGGCGTCGTCCCGACGATCCGCGTGGGCATGCTCATCGGCATCGTCGGCTTCGGTGTCGTCGGTGCGGGTGTCGACCTGGCGGAGTCCCGGCTCGTCGTGGCGGTGGGCCTCTTCCTCATCGGCTCCGGCGTCGGCGTGTGGGATGTCGCGATGAACCTCGAGGGCGCCTCGGTCGAGCGGCTCCTCGGCAAGACCGTCATGCCGCAGTTCCACGCCGCCTTCAGCGGCGGCACGGTCCTGTCCGCCCTCATCGGGTCGGGCATGTCGTGGGCGTCGGTCCCGCTCCTGCCGCATCTGCTCGGGTCCGCGCTGCTCGTCACCGCCGGTGGCTTCGTGGCGATGCGCGCCTTCCTCCCGCGTGAGATCGAGGACGCGCAGCACGAGAGGGACAAGGCCGCCGAGGCGGACGCCCGTGCCGAGGGCGCCGTCGCCGCGGCTCTGGTGCGGTCGGCCTGGCTCGAGCCCCGCACGCTCCTCATCGGTCTCGTCGTCCTCGTCGCGGCGTTCACCGAGGGCACCGCCAACGACTGGCTCGCGGTCGCCTTCGTCGAGGGCCACGACCTGCCCACGTGGGCAGGAGTGCTCGCCTTCGCGACCTTCCTGTCCTTCATGACCATCGGACGCCTCCTCGGCACGCGCTGGCTCGACACCTACGGGCGGGTTCCCGTGCTGCGCGCCACGTTCGTCCTCGCGGTGGTGGGCTCCCTGCTCGTGATCTTCGGCAACGACTGGATGGCCTTCGTCGGTGCCGCGGTCTGGGGTGTCGGCGTCTCGCTCGGGTTCCCGGTCGGGCTCAGCGCCAGCGCCGACGACCCCAAGCGCGCCCCGGCCCGCATGTCGGTCGTCGCGACCATCGGCTACTTCGCCTTCATCGCCGGTCCGCCGGCGCTGGGCTTCCTCGGCGACCACGTCGGCGTCCTGCGCAGCCTGCTCGCCGTCGGCACGATGGCGCTGCTCGTCCAGCTCATCCTCGAGAGCGTGCGCGAGCCCGCGAAGGCGGCGACGACCGCCGAGGCCGAGCCGGCGCGCGGTCGCGGCTGACCGGCATACGGGGTCGTTCCGGGGCATTGTGCTCAGGGCGAACATCGCCCGGGGGCGGGAGTGTCCCGGCCGACCCGCGCGTTAGGGTCAGCGAAAGGCACGACCCACGATCACGGCAGGAGCGACCAGCGTGAGCAGCAACGAGATCGTCGCAGCCGGTCCGGGCGACAAGCTCGGCCTCGACGACAGCATCTACAACCGCCTCCTCAAGGAGCGGATCATCTTCCTCGGCTCCGAGGTCCGCGACGAGAACGCCAACGCGATCTGCGCGCAGATGCTCCTGCTCGCCGCCGAGGACTCCGACAAGGACATCTGGCTCTACATCAACAGCCCCGGTGGGTCGGTGACCGCGGGCATGGCCATCTTCGACACGATGCAGTGGGTGCCCAACGACGTCGCCACCGTGGCCATGGGCATGGCCGCCTCGATGGGGCAGTTCCTGCTCTCCGCGGGCACGCCGGGCAAGCGCTACGCGACGCCGCACGCGCGCGTCATGATGCACCAGCCCTCCGGCGGCATCGGCGGCACGGCGTCCGACATCAAGATCCAGGCCGAGCAGCTGCTCCACATCAAGAAGCAGATGGCCGAGCTCATCGCCGAGCACACCGGCCAGACGCCCGAGCAGATCGAGGCCGACTCCGACCGCGACCGCTGGTTCACCGCCGCGGAGGCCAAGGAGTACGGCTTCGTCGACCACGTCTTCTCGCGCGCCGACCAGGCCGGCCCCTCGTCCGACAACCCGGTCACCGACTGACCCGGCGACCAGGAGAGATCCCACACATGAACGCGAACCACCTGACCCCGCAGGGCCGCCTCGCCGTCCCCGCCCCGTCGAGCCGCTACATCCTGCCGCAGTTCGAGGAGCGCACCTCCTACGGCATGAAGCGGACCGACCCCTACACCAAGCTCTTCGAGGACCGCATCATCTTCCTCGGCGTGCAGGTCGACGACGCGTCGGCCGACGACATCATCGCCCAGCTCATCGTGCTCGAGTCCCAGGACCCGGACCGCGACGTGCTCATGTACATCAACAGCCCCGGTGGCTCGTTCACGGCGATGACCGCGATCTACGACACGATGCAGTACATCCGGCCCGATGTGCAGACCTTCGTCGTCGGCCAGGCCGCGTCGGCCGCGGCCGTGCTGCTGGGCGCCGGTGCGCCGGGCAAGCGCTACGCGCTGCCGAACTCGCGCGTGCTCATCCACCAGCCGGCGATCGAGGGCACGGGCGGCATGGCCTCCGACCTCGAGATCCACGCCAACGAGGTGCTCCGTATGCGTGAGTGGCTCGAGGACACCATCGCCAAGCACTCGAACCGCGACGTCGAGCTCGTCCGCAAGGACATCGAGCGCGACAAGATCCTCTCCGCGGCCGACGCCAAGGAGTACGGCCTCATCGACGAGGTGCTCGTCTCGCGCAAGGCCGCTCTCGAGAGCTGACCTCCCGCACGACCCCCGAACGCGCGTATGCCGTCCGCTCACCGTCGAGCGGACGGCATACGCGTTCTCGGGTCGGTTCAGCCGCGCGAGCCGTGGAACCCGTTCGGGGTGTGTGACGTCGCCGCCGACCCGGTCTGACGGGCTGGTGCGCCCTGCGGCGACGGGGAGGCCGGCGGGGCGGCGAAGAGCTCGAACGAGCCCATGACGTCCATGATGACCGGCGCCTGTCCGGCGGCGTTGTGGATCCGGAAGAGGTTGCCGGCGCCGAGCCCGACGAAGGTCGAGTTCGCCGACGTCTCGCCTGCTGCGGCGTTGAGGTTGCTCACCCCGGGCTTGGGGATGTCGTTGGAGTAGGTCGTCACGTAGGTCGCCGCGGTCGGCCGGGCGATGGTCGTGTTGGCCACGAGGGTGTAGGTCGCGTCACCGGCGACCTCCGGTGGTGCGGCGTACTGCCGGGCCACGTTGGCGCCGATCGGGGTGGCGTTGCCGCCGATCCCCGAGCGGGTGTCGACGATGCGGCGTGGCGGGAGCGAGCGGAAGCGCAGGCCGTCGCCGCCCTCGGTGGTGTAGATGCCGACGACGTCGACGATGATCTGGACGCTGCCCGGGCCGCGGTTGATGACATAGAAGCCCGGGAAGCCCTCGACCATCGACGACGGCACGACGCTCATGTTGGCGATGACCTGGTTCTTGCCGTAGTTGACGGTCGAGGTCGACGGGTTCGACGTGGGTCCGGCGGCGACGTAGCCGGAGCTCGTGCCCTGCAGCACGGTGATGTTCGCGGCGTAGGCGGTGACCTTCTCGTTGACCCCTGCGCCCCAGTCCGCCCAGACCGAGACCCACTCGCCGGCGACGTAGGCGCCGCCGTCCTGGCGGGAGTCGTAGAAGCGCTCGGGCTCCACGGTGTAGTACTGGCTGCCGACGCCCGTCGTGGGGCTGGCGACGCCGTGGTAGGCACCCACGACGTCGGCGAGGATGTGGGTCGTCCCGGTCGAGTTGTAGATGCGGACGCGGCCGTCCGAGCCCACCGGCACGGTGACGAGGTTGGCGCGGTTGGTGCGCGCCGCCACGTTGAGGCTCGAGGTCGAGGGGCGGGTGGTCCCGGACGGGTAGGCCGTGAGGAAGGTGTTGGTGCTCGGCGTGACGGCGGTGATGTTGAGGACGACGGCGCTCACCCCGCCGGGGATGCCGCCGCGACCGGCGACGAGGACCGAGACCTCCCGGCCTGCACCGACCAGGCCCTGAGGCGCCCCGTTGCCGCTGCGCGTGTCGAGGATGCGCGCCGGCGTCACGTGCCGGTAGGTGCCCTGGGCCCCGACGAACGGGGTGTTCATCGCGCGGGCGGCGGTCGACGCCTTGGTCGGGGCGGCCTGCGCGGCGGCTCCGGTGAGGGCGGCGAGCGCCGTGGCTGTGACGGCCGTGGCCGCGAGGATCGTGGTCCTGTGGGACATGCTGGTGGTTCCTTCCGAGTCGGCCGGCCCCCGTTGGCCCGCGCAGGCACTGTATGGGAGGAAGTGGCGGACGTCACGGTCCCGGCAGGATCCGGCTCCGTCCGTCGGGGTGTCGCGCGGCCCGTGGCGTGTCGTTCTGCCGAGAGCGGACAAGCGCGACTCGCGCCGTGTCGGAGGCGTTGAATGGGTGGAGACGACGCTCCCTCGGGGTAGCGTCGTTGACGTCGCCGCATCCCCGGCCCAGTCGGGACGGCGGCACCCGTTGTCGAGGTGAAGGGACCAGGCCCAGTGGCACGAGTCGGAGAAACCAGCGACCTGCTGAAGTGCTCCTTCTGCGGCAAGTCCCAGAAGCAGGTCAAGAAGCTCATCGCCGGCCCGGCGGTCTACATCTGCGACGAGTGCATCGAGCTCTGCAACGAGATCATCGAGGAGGAGCTGGCCGAGTCCTCGGAGCTGGGCGGGCTCGACGAGCTGCCCAAGCCCCGCGAGATCTTCGAGTTCCTCCAGCAGTACATCATCGGCCAGGACGTCGCGAAGAAGTCGCTCGCCGTCGCCGTCTACAACCACTACAAGCGGATCCAGGCGGGTGACGCGATCGGCAAGAAGGACGCCGACCACGTCGACATCGCCAAGTCGAACATCCTCCTCATCGGGCCGACCGGCTGCGGCAAGACCTACCTCGCCCAGACCTTGGCCAAGATGCTCAACGTCCCCTTCGCCATCGCCGACGCAACGGCACTCACCGAGGCCGGCTACGTCGGCGAGGACGTCGAGAACATCCTCCTCAAGCTGATCCAGGCCGCCGACTACGACGTCAAGAAGGCCGAGACGGGCATCATCTACATCGACGAGGTCGACAAGATCGCCCGCAAGTCCGAGAACCCGAGCATCACGCGCGACGTGTCGGGCGAGGGCGTGCAGCAGGCGCTGCTCAAGATCCTCGAGGGAACGACCGCGAGCGTCCCACCGCAGGGTGGTCGCAAGCACCCTCACCAGGAGTTCATCCAGATCGACACGACCAACGTGCTCTTCATCGTGGGCGGCGCCTTCGCCGGCCTCGAGAAGCTCATCGAGTCGCGCAACGGCAAGAAGGGCCTCGGCTTCGGCTCCGAGCTGCACAGGCCCAAGGACCTCGCCGAGTCGATCCACGAGGTCATGCCCGAGGACCTCATGAAGTTCGGGCTCATCCCCGAGTTCATCGGCCGCCTCCCGGTCATCACGACGGTCTCGCCGCTCGACACGAGCGCCCTCGTGCAGATCCTCACCGAGCCGCGCAACGCCCTCATCAAGCAGTATCAGAAGATGTTCCGCATCGACGGCGTCGAGCTCGAATTCACGGACGAGGCCATCGAGGCCGTCGCCGAGCAGGCGCTCGCGCGCGGCACCGGCGCCCGCGGCCTGCGCGCGATCATGGAGGAGGTTCTCCTCCCTGTGATGTTCGACGTGCCCAGCGACGACGAGATCACCAAGGTCGTCGTCACCGACGAGGTCGTGCGCAAGAACGTCCTGCCGACGATCGTCCGTCGCGACGCGGGCCCCAAGCGCCGCAAGCGCACCGCCTGACGTCTGCCGACGTCCCGCCGAGGCCCGCGGGCGCACGCCCGTTTTCCGGCCCACGCAGAGCGTGGGACCCGCGCCCACGTTGCGTCGCGACGAGGTCAGGTGTCGGCGATCCGGGGTTGCGGGTGCCTGTCATGCCCCGGATGTCCGACACCCTGCGAGGGACGGGTCTCCGCCCGCCGACCTGACCATCTGCAACGAGGTGCCACCGACCGCTCCCGGCTCAGCCGGTGGGCCGTCCCCGCGGGCGGAGGAGTGAGAGCCACAGGGCGAGGCCGAGCACGGCAAGCGCCGCGAGGGCGGAGTAGGTCGCGAGCGTGTCCCCGTCGGGTCGCGCGACGGTCTGGGTGACGAGGAGCGCCCACACGGGGACGCACAGCACGACGACGACGAGCCCTCGCCGGGTCCACCGCACGGCGCTGGCCCGCGGCACCGGCGCCGCGGCGGGCAGGGCCGCCGCGAGCGCCGCCCCGAGGTGGATGGCGAGCATCCCGACCGCGACGACGAGGGTGAGCACCCAGTCGCCGAGGTCCTGCGGACCCCGGTGGCTCATGAGCCAGTGCAGGCCGTGGAGGCCGACGAGCAGGGCGGTGAGCCGTGAGCCGGGGTCGAGGACGACGAACGGGGTGAGCCCGACGAGGACGAGTGCGGCGACGACCGAGCCCAGCGGGCCGACGGCGACCGTGAGCAGGGCGAGCGCGACCGACACGACGCCGATGCCCACGCGCAGGACGGTCTGCGAGGTCGACCTCATCGGGTCACCACCCTGGGTGAGCGCCGTTGCCGGGCGATGTCGCGCATGACGAGGTCGAGGGTCCCGGGACCGACCCAGGGGACGATCGGCACTCCGGCGAGCCGCGTGCGCGACACCTCGCGCGACCGCTCGAGCAGCCGGAGCCGCCAGGCCAGCCGGGCCGAGGGGGACGCGGCCTGCTCGGGCACGAGGCCGGCGAGCTGCTCGTCGGTGAGGTCGCCGGTCGCCATGGCCCGGGGCAGCGTGTCGACGACGATCGTCGACGTGCCCCTGCGCGACAGCTGGGCGGCGTGGGCGAGGACGCTCACCGACACGGCGGGGGTTAGGAAGACGACGAGCGTCCCGGCCGAGACCGGGTGGAGCAGCTGGCCGCGCAGCCGCTTCTCGTCGACGACGCCGCCGTCGGCGACGCGGACCCGGGCGAGGACGTCGAGGAGGCGGCGCAGCTGGTTGGTGCCGAGCCCGGGGGAGAGGCGCGGGCTCTGGTGCGCGCCGAGCACCTGGAGGCCGACGCGGTCGCCGGCGCGGAGGTAGTGCTCGGCCACGGCCGCGGCGGCACGGACGCCGTTGTCGAGGCTGCTGCCCTCACCGTCGAAGCCGCTGCTGCGCCCGAGGTCCTGCATGGCGTCGACGAGGAGCAGGATCTCGCTGTCCTCGTCGGCGTAGGTCGTCGTCACGTGCAGATCGCCGGTGCGGACCGACACCGGCCAGTGGATGCGGCGCAGGCGGTCGCCGAAGCGGAAGGCGCGCACGTCGGCGAGCTCGCTGCCGTCGCCGTGGTGGCGCGAGCGGCTGCGCCCGACGAGGCCGTCGGGGTCGGGCGCGGGGGTGCGCGCCGAGAACGCCTCGGGCAGCGGCACCGTCGGGACGAGCGGCGCATGGACCGGGGCGGGCTCCCAGACGTGGGCACCGAACGCCGACCCCACGGCGCACGTGGCCGGTCCGAGGCGGCGCAGGCCCCAGCGCGTGCTCTGGCAGAAGACGTCGAGCTCGGCCGTGGCACCGGTGACGTCGCCGTCGGCCACGCACTGCGGGGCCGGGGTGTAGCGGGTGAACTCGGTCTCGGTGACGGCGAGCGCCACCTCCTCGACGCCGGGCCCGGGTTCGACCGTGGCCGTCCACGCGGTCGTCTGCCCCTCGCGCAGCACGCCGTGGCGCAGCCACGTGTGGACGACCGGCGCCACCTCGGGTCGTCGCAGGTGCGCCCACACCGCGACGACGGCGAGCGGGGCGCCGAGCGCGACGGCGTCCGGTCGGCGCATGATGACGCCGATCCCGAGCAGGGCGAGCCCGACGACGACGGCCCGCACGTGGGCGGCGGTGGGCCGCCACGCGGCCGTGAGCGCGCTGCCCTCCGGGACGGTCGTGCCGGGGTCGGAGGGGCCGGGTCCGTCGGTCACGGTCCCTCGTACCCGGTACGCCTCTCGCCCTCGGTGGGCGAGGGGGTGGGCACCGACGACAGGACCTGGCTCACGACGCTCTCGGCGGTGACGTCGTTGATCCACAGCTCGGGCCGGACCGTGACGCGGTGGTCGAGGGCGGCGTGGGCCACGGCCTTGACGTCCTCGGGGGTGACGTAGTCACGGCCGCGGATCACGGCATACGCCCGGCTCACGAGCATGAGCGCGAGCGAGCCGCGGGGAGAGGCGCCCATGACGAGACTCGCGTGCGAGCGGGTCGCGGCGGCGAGCCGGACGCAGTAGCGGCCCACGCTCTCGTCGACCGTGACGGTCTCGACGGCACGCTGCATGCCCACGAACCCGTCGGCATCGGTGACGGCCGGCACGGTCTGTGCCTCCTGCCGGCGGTCGATACGGCGGCGCAGCACCTCCCACTCGTCGGCCGCGCCGGGGTAGCCGAACGACACCCGGATGAGGAATCGGTCGAGCTGGGCCTCGGGCAGGGGGTAGGTGCCCTCGTACTCGACCGGGTTCGCGGTGGCGAGGACGTGGAAGGGCCGCTCGAGGTGGAAGGTCTCGCCCTCGACGGTGATCTGCCCCTCCTGCATCGCCTCGAGCAGCGCGGCCTGGGTCTTGGGCGGCGTGCGGTTGATCTCGTCGGCGAGGAGCAGCTGGGTGAAGAGCGGGCCGCGACGGAAGACGAACTCGTGCGAGCGCTGGTCGTAGATGAAGGCGCCGGTGAGGTCGCTGGGCAGCAGGTCGGGGGTGAACTGCGCCCGCGCGAAGTCGATGCCGAGCGCCTGCGCGAACGAGCGCGCCGCGAGCGTCTTGCCGAGCCCCGGGAAGTCCTCCATGAGGACGTGCCCGCCCGAGAGCAGGCCCGCGAGGACGAGCTCGAGGCTCCCTCGCTTGCCGACGACGGCCTTCTCCACGGCGGACAGGATGCGGGCGGAGAGGTCGCCGACCTCGTGCAGGGTGGGGGTGTCGCTCACTCAGTGCTCCTCGAGGGTGGTGATGAAGGCGGAGAGCTCGTCGCGGGTCACCGGACGAGCCGTCGCGGAGGTCAGGTATGCCGTGAGCGCCGGTCCCAGCGCGGCCTGCGTCGCGTCGTTCGTGAGGTCGGGCGAGAGACCCCGGGCGCCGAGGCCGGCCTCGGCGGCCGAGCGGACGAGGGACCGCACCTCTAGGCGCGCCGACGCGTCACCGGCGACGGCGGCGTCGATGGTGCGGGCGAGGACGGTGACCCGGCGGTCGCTGCCCCGGACCCGTTCGGGCGTGCCCGCGCTCGTCGTCCACTCGACCTCGCGGTGGCTGCGCAGCAGCCAGACGAGCAGCGCGCCCAGGAGGACGACGAGCCCCGTCGACACGAGGAGCAGCAGCATGCGGTCGAGGGCCGGGACGAGGCCGACGACGACGCCGAGCACGGCCGCGGCGCCGACCGCCGCCACGACCTCGTTGCCCTCGACGAGGCGGGCCAGCCGCCCGGTCACCGCGCCACACCGCCGCCCAGGGCGCGCAGGGGCCGGGTGAGGTCCTCGCGGACCGAGCGCAGCGCCTCACGCGCGTCCTCTCGCTGGGGCTCCCCGATGGGGTGCGCCGAGAACCTCGCCTCCCGATAGAGCTCGGCGAGCCGCTCGATCGCCGCGCGGTCGACGTCGAAGCCGCTGAGGACGGCACCGACGAGCTCGGCCGGTGTCCTGGCGACGTCGTCCTCGAGGCCGACCTCGGCGGTCGTCCGCTCGAGGGTCAGCCAGGCGTTGATGACGGCCTCGCTCGACGAGCCCCGGTCGAGCTGGGCCTCGCTGGCGCGCACCCCCGCGACGAGCACGTCGGGCAGGACCGGCGCCTCGACCTCGTCCTTGGGGGTCACGGGGTCGCGCCGGAGCCGTCGCAGCAGCGCACGGACGACGAGGAGGACGACGACGGCGACGATGAGGACGAGGACGACCCGCAGCGTCCACGCGACGACGTCGGCGACGAGCTCGTTGTCCTCGAGGCCTCGGGCGCGTTCACCCTGGGGGGTGCGGTTGTCACCGGCGTCAGGCTCCACGAGCTCGCCGAACTCGTCGTCGGTCGGCGGGCTGAGGCCGGGAGTGGTGAAGGCCGCGATGGGTCCGGCACCGGACACCCAGGCGGCCAGCAGCAGGGCAGCAGCGGTCCCCGCCGACCAGGCCCAGCCGCGTCGCTCCATGGCACGGAACCCTATGCCTCCGCCCCGCCCCGCGGTCGAGAACGCCGGCGCCCGGGGGAGTCCTGACAGAGTCCTCGCGAAGGTCGCGCGCGACGCTCCGGCGGGAGGGGCTGGCGGACGCGCGAGGGACTTGGCAGGGTGGGCGACGTGGCCCCACCCTTCCGCCTCCGAGCCGGTGACGTCGGCCCGGTGCAGCAGTCACCGGTGACGTGCGGCTCGGCCTGCCTCACCGTCGCCCGGATGCTCGTCGACCCCGTCTTCGCGAGCTGGGTGCGCACCGGCGATCCGTGCCCGCCGGGGTCGCCGCCCGGGGACACCGAGGGCGAGCGCTTCGCGGCATACGAACGCGTCGTCATGCGCCGGACCAACGGTCTCCTCGCCGGCCCGAACCGCCTCAACCTCCCGTGGCCGCGGGCCCTCGGGACGCCACCGTGGGGGGCCAAGCGCGAGCTCGAGTACGGCGCGGCGACGACCGGCACGCTCTACGACGTCGACGCCGTGCGCCCACTGTCGGGCTCGACGCTGCGACGGGCCTTCGAGCGGCTCGTCGACGTCGTCGCCGAGGGGGAGCCGGCCCTGCTCTACGTCGGCAACGCGACCCTGCCGCGCCACGTCGTCCTCGTCCTGCCGGGTGACGGCGACCGGGTCCTCGACGTCTACGACCCCGGCACCGGCCGGGTCGGGCACCTGCGCCGCGACACGGTCGTCGAGCACCGCATCGGCCTCAGCGGGTGGGACGTGCCATGGTTCGTCGTCCAGCCCACCGGGCACCGCCGCATCCGCTCGTGGGCGGCCAAGCGGTCCCTGAGTGGCGTACGGGCACCGTCGAACGCCTGAGCCCTTCGCGGGCCCACCGGGTCGGCGACCCTCGCGTATGCCGGGTGCGCACCGACCGCTGCCCGTGCCGGTCCGGGACCGGTCACGGGCAGCGGCGCGCTGTCACTGCTGGGGCTTGGGCTTCTCGACGGGGATGAGCTCCACGTCGCTCGCGCCCCAGGCCTCGGCGGGGACGAGCTCCAGGGGGCCGGTGATCCGTCCGGCGGAACGCAGGTCGCCCTCGCCCGCGCGAACGTGGTCGAGGAGCTGCTCGGGCCCAGCGAGGGTGATCCGGGCGACCTCGGCGCGCATCGACAGCTTCGCCTCGGACTTGCTCTTGCGGACCGTCGCGAGGGCCGCTCCGACGGCGGCGAGCATCGCGGGGTCGACGGCGTCACCGGCGACGGCGACCTCGTCGACGCTCGGCCACGACGTGAGGTGGACCGACCCGTCGTGCCACCAGGACCAGACCTCCTCGGTGACGTAGGGGAGGAACGGCGCGAGGAGGCGCAGGACGACGTCGAGGGCGATGCGCAGCGTGGCCCGGGCCGACGCGGCCTCGGCGTCACCCTGCGAGCCGTAGGCACGGTCCTTGACGAGCTCGAGGTAGTCGTCGCAGAAGGTCCAGAAGAACGTCTCGGTGACCTCGAGCGAGCGGGTGTAGTCCCACGACTCGAAGCCCGACGTGGCCTTCTCGACGACGTCGCGCAGCCCGGCCAGCAGCGCGCGGTCGAGCGGGTTCGTCACCTGGGCTGCGAGGTCACCCTCGACATCACCACTGCGCTGAGCTCCTGCTTCGGCTTCGCCGCTGCGCTGAACTCCTGCTTCGGCTTCGCCGCTGCGCTGAACTCCTGCTTCGGCTTCGCCGAACGAGAGCGCGAACTTCGAGGCGTTGAGGACCTTGATCGCGAGGCGGCGGCCCACCTTCATCTGGCCCACGTCGTAGGCCGCGTCGGTGCCGAGGCGACCCGAGGCCGCCCAGTAGCGCACGGCATCGGCGGAGTGCTCCCGCAGGACGTCCTCGGGCGTGACGACGTTGCCCTTGGACTTGCTCATCTTCTTGCGGTCCGGGTCGAGGATCCAGCCACTGATCGCGGCGTTGGTCCACGGCACCGTGCCGTGCTCGAAGTAGGCGCGCACGACGGTCGCGAAGAGCCAGGTGCGGATGATGTCGTGACCCTGCGGGCGCACGTCCATCGGGAAGACCTTCTCGAAGACCGGGTCGGTCGTCACCGCGCCCGACTCGTCGACGCTGCGCCAGCCCGCGGCGATCTGCGGGGAGAGCGACGAGGTCGCCCACGTGTCGAGGACGTCGGGGTCGCCGGTGAACCCACCCGCCTGCCCCCGCTGCGACTCGTCGTAGCCCTCGGGAGCCTGAGAGACGGGGTCGATCGGCAGCGACTCCTCGGACGGCAGGATGGGGGAGTCCCACACCGGATCGCCGTCGGCGTCGAGGGGGTACCAGACGGGGATCGGCACGCCGAAGAACCGCTGGCGCGAGACGAGCCAGTCGCCGTTGAGCCCGGCCACCCAGTTGGCGTAGCGGGCCTGCATGAACGACGGGTGGAAGTCGATCGACTGGCCCTGCCCGATGAGCTTGGCGTTGAGGTCGGCGTCGCGGCCACCGTTGCGGATGTACCACTGGCGCGAGGTGACGATCTCGAGCGGCTTCTCGCCGCGCTCGTAGAAGTTCGCCTTGCGCTGCGTGGGCTTGGGCTCGCCGTCGAGGTCGCCGGTCTCGCGCAGCGCGGCCACGACGAGCTCGCGGGCGGAGTGCACGGTCTTGCCGGCGAGCTCGCCGAAGAGCTCGGCGCCGGGGCCACCGGCGATCCACTCGGGCGTCTCGGCCTGGACCCGGCCCTGGCGGGTGATGACCGAACGGGTGGGCAGCTGCAGCTCGCGCCACCAGATGACGTCGGTGAGGTCACCGAAGGTGCAGCACATGAGGATGCCGGAGCCCTTGTCGATCTCGGCCAGCGGGTGCGCCACGACGGGCACCTCGACCCCGAACAGCGGTGAGCGGACCCTGGAACCGAAGAGGCCGGCATACCGCTCGTCGTCCGGGTGGGCGATGAGCGCGACGACCGAGGGGATGAGCTCAGGACGCGTCGTCTCGATGAAGACGGGCTCGGTTGGGCCGTCGTTGCCCGCAGGGTGGAACGCGACGCGGTGGTAGGCGCCGGGGTAGTCGCGGGCCTCGAGCTCGGCCTGCGCGACGGCCGTCTGGAAGGTGACGTCCCAGAGCCCGGGGGCCTCGGCCTGGTAAGCCTCGCCGCGGGCGAGGTTGCGCAGGAACGCCTGCTGCGCCGTCGCGCGCGAGTGGTCGTCGATCGTGCGGTAGGAGATGTCCCAGTCGAAGGACTGGCCGAGGCGGCGGAAGAGCGACTCGAACGCCTTCTCGTCCTCGACGGTCAGCTCGTCGCAGAGCTCGATGAAGTTCTGCCGCGAGATCGGCATCGCGTCGCCGGCCCTGAGGCTCTTGGCGTCCCCGCGGTGCGGCGGCACGAAGTCCGGGTCGTGGGGGAGCGAGGCGTCGCCGCGCACGCCGTAGAAGTTCTGCACGCGCTTCTCGGTCGGCAGGCCGTTGTCGTCCCAGCCGATCGGGTAGAAGACGTTGAAGCCGGCCATCCGCTTGTAGCGCGCCATGCAGTCGGTGTGCGTGTAGGAGAAGACGTGGCCCATGTGCAGGCTGCCCGACGCGGTCGGTGGGGGCGTGTCGATCGAGAAGACCTGCGATCGCGGCCCGGCCAGCGCCGCCTCACGGTCGAACGCGAACGTCTGCTGCTCGGCCCATACCTGCCCCCACTTGTCCTCGAGACCGTCCAGAGAGGGACGCTCCGGGATCGTGGCAGCGCGAGATGAGGTGAGGTCTGCAGACATGCGCGCGATTCTCCCAGAACGTCACCGGGCGTCCCAATCCGGTTCCACGCTCCCCGTATGCCGGCCCACCCAGAGCGTGGGACCCGCGCCCACCTTGCGTGCGCGAACGCGCGGCTCAGGCGCTGCGGCCGAGACGCAGCATCCGGGCCATGCCGAGGGCGAGGACGGCGGCGCCCACGCCGAGGAGGAGCCAGAGCACCGCGGCGCGGTCGGGCTCGCGGGGGTCGGGTGCAGGTGTGAGGTCGATGGCCCGCACCTCGGGCGGAGGGGTCGGGCGGGCGACCCCGCCGGGTGCCACGGGGCCGGCCACGCTGTCGTCGAGCACGGCCGTCAGGGCCTCGTAGGGCTGGACGACGCCCCAGCCCGAGGTGTCGTTGCGGACCGTGCGCGAGCCGCGTGAGGCGGTGGCCTCGAGCCGGTGGGCGACGACCGCAGCCGTGGCGCGCGGGAGCTGCGCGCGCAGGAGCGCGGCCGCACCGGAGACGTAGGCGGTCGCATAGCTGCTCGACTGCTGGTCCTGCGAGAAGACACAGTCACCCCAGGACCGGAAGGTCGACACGACGTTGTCGCCGGGCGCGACGAGGTCGACCTGCGGCCCGCGGATGGAGTTCTCGGTGACGACATCGGCGGCGTTGGTCGCGGCGACGCCGAGGACGCCGGGGTAGCCGGCGGGGTAGCGCACCCCGTCCTTGGAGTCGGCCGCCTGTTCCCGGTTGCCCGCCGAGGCGACGACGAGGACACCGGCGCGGACGGCCGCAGCGATCGCGGCCCGCACGTCGGGGCGGTTGGCGGTCGTCGAGAGCGAGAGGTTGATGACGTCGGCCCCGGCGGACACGGCCCACGTGATGCCGGGCGCGAGGTTGGCCGAGCGCTGCTGTTCCTCGTCTCCGCCGGACTCCCCGCCGGTGATCTTGACCGGGAGGATGGTCGCGGCGGGGGCGATGCCGACGACGCCCGACCGCTCACCGATGTCTCGGGCGGCGATGATGCCGGCGATCGCCGTGCCGTGCCCGCTCTCGTCGGTCGTGGCCGCACCGCCGACGAAGCTGCGACCGGGGAGGACCGAGCCCTTGGGGAAGTGGACGTTGGTGGCGGCGACGCCGGAGTCGACGACCGCGACGACGACACCCCGGCCCCGCGAGAGCGACCACGCCGTGCGGGCACCGAGCCGCTCGAGCGCCGGCGGCGGCTGCGGCACGAAGCGGGTGACACCCTCCGTGCACTCGCGCACCCCGGCATGCGCCGGAGCCGCGAGGGGGGTGGCCACCGGCGCGACGAGACCGGCCGCGAGGAGCCCGGCGATCCCGGCGATGACCGCCGTGCGACGCATCGTCACGACGCGGCGGCCACGGTGGTCCGGGCGGCCTCGACGCTCAGCTCGGGGCCGCTGCGGAAGAGCTCCACCCACGACTGAGGCACGGGTGCGACGTCCTCGGGGGAGTAGCCGAGACGCTGGAGCAGGTCCGGCGTCGAGGCGTCGAGGGCGTAGGACGTGCCGGTCTGGTCGATGGCGAGCAGCGGCCCGGCCGAGGGGGACCCGGCGCCGATGGCGCGGACGAGTGCTCCGGTGCCGAGGTCGACTGCAGCCTTCGACGTGCCGGGCTCCGGGCGGACGGTCGACGACGTGGAGAGCGCCACCTCTGGCTCGGCGCCTCGAGCGGTCGTCAGCGTCGCGCACGGGGCCTGGTCGACCGGGGTGGGGAGGTCTGCCGGCCACGCAGACGGCGCGACCCGCTGCGGGCGGGCCGCGAGCTGGGTGACCTGGGCCGGCGTCACCGGGAGGTCCTCGGTCGTGCTCCCCGAGCCGATGCGGTAGAGGGCGTGCGCGAGGTCGGGCAGCGGCTCCAGCTCGCCCGCCTGGTTGACGAGGTAGCGGCGGGCCTCCTGGCCGGCGTTGCCGACCGCGAGGACCGAGCCGACGTTGGCGCCCGGGGGCAGGCCCGGTGCGGGCTTGCCGAAGTCGGGCAGTCGCAGCGGCTGGAGTGCAGGGCCGAGGGCGAAGAGGTTGGTCCACACGGCCGGTGCGGCTTGGCGGGCCTCGCCGTCGAGGCCCAGGGCGAGCATGACGGCGCTGACGTTGGCGGCGGCGACGGGGTAGCGCATGCCCCCGGCGATGACGAACGTCTGCTTGTCGGTCGTGACCACCGTCGCGCCGGAGGCGGCGGGAGTGCTGCGCACCGAGGCGCCGACGGCGGTTGAGACACCGCCCTCGCTGCCGAGGCAGGAGACCCAGCCACTGTTGGTGAGGGCGTCGGGGGGCGTGAGCGAGTCGGGCGCGCCGAGGATGCCGATCGTCGCGCCACGCTTCTGCTTCGCGAGCTTGTCGTCGGCCACCGTGATGACCTCGAAGCCGCCTGCGGGGATGAGCAGCCGGGCGCTCGTCGTGTTGAGCACGGGGTGCAGCGTCTCCTTGATGGAGACGTAGCGGGCACCGCTCGTCTTGGCGATGACGAGCTTGTTGTCACCCCAGTCCTGCGGCAGGGACCCCTTGAGCCAGCCGAAGGCCATGCTGCCGAGGACGAGGACGACGGTCAGCGCGAGACCGCCGATGACGGCCTTCATGGGTCGGTGGGGCTCCACCTCGCGGCCACCCGGGCTGCCGCTGACGAAGGCGGTGGTGAGGCGTCGCTTGCTGAACGACTGGGCCTCGACGAGGTCCTTCTTGGTGGCCATCGCGCCCTCTCAGAGGAGCCCGACGGCGAAGGCCGCGAGCGGGAGCAGAGCGACGAGGCCGACGCCCTCGACCGCGTCGGCGACCCGGCCGAGCTGGACCCGGGTGCGCGGCAGGACGAGGGCGAGCGCGACGACGACCGCGGCCGCACCGGCGAGCCCGAGCGCGAGCAGGGGGCGCCAGTCCGGGTGGGTCTGCGCCGCCGCGACGGACGCGACAGCGATGCCGACGATGCCCCCGACCATGGCGATGAGGACGGTGGTGCGGGTGCGGCTGTGCCGGGTGCGGAGCAGCGTGACGACGAACCCGACGAAGGTGAGCAGCGCGCCCGTGGCGCCCGCCGAGACGAGCTGCGGTGTGCACAGGACCATGACGGCCGAGCTGGCCACGCCGAGGGCGACCATGAGCTCGTGCCCGGCGGCCACCTGCCGACGGACCTCCTCGCGCTGCACCTCGGGCACGTCCTCGAAGATCTCGAGGTCGGTCTTGGGCGGGTGCGTCGTGAGCCGGCTCGTGGAGATGCCGACCCAGGGCAGGACGTTGCCGACGAGGGCGGCGACGACGAAGGTCGCGGCGGCCACCGTCGTCATGCTCCACCCGACGGTGTGGGTCAGGGCGCCGAGCACGACCATGGCGAGCCCGAGCACCGCGGTCGAACCCACCAGGAGGCGGTGCCGCGTCACGGCCACCGCACCGAGGAGGCCGACAACGGCAGCCCCGGCGCCGGCATACAGGAGTCCCTCGCCCCAGAGGCGAGCCTCGGGGACCGCGGCGTAGCCGGTGACGACGGCATAGACGACGCCGGTGAGCGCGAGCGCCACGGCCGCGGCCGGCTGCTTGCGCACGTGGGCGAGCACGGCGGCGGCACCGATGAGGAGGAGCGCGCACGCACCGGCGAGCGCCGCGACGAGGACGCCGCTGTCGCGGGCGGTGAAGAGCGCGTAGGCCGCGGCGACGAAGAGGACGACCGACGCGCCGACGGCGGTCCCCGCGCTGTTGGCCGCGGTCCACGGCGTGAACTGGGTCTCGACGAGGTCGGCCACGGCCTCGACGACGTCGTCGTAGACCTTCTCGCCGTCGACGCGGTTGGGTTCGAGCGCGAGGACTGATCCGTCCTCGATGCCCTGTGCCGCAAGGCTTCTGTCGCTGTCGACCGTCGAGCCGTCTGCGCGCAGGAGGCGGAAGCCGAGGCTGGCCGAGTGCGGCTCGAGGACCCCGAGCTCGCGCGCGAGGTCCGGGATGATCTCGGCGACCGGGATGGACCCCGGGATGCCGAGGTCGGCTCGCCTGGTCCCCGACGACACGGACAGCCTGACGAGCGACGCTGCCGCGCTCTGGCTCACGAGTGTTCCTCCCCGAAACGTGCACACCTGCTGGCGCCCCGGTCGACCGAGGCCGAACCCGAGCATAGACGGGGAGTTCTCCCCATTGGTCAGCGGCAACTGCCCCCGTATGGTCATCCCTGTCAGGACTTCGGGGGAAGCAGAGCCGGGGTCCAACCACCATGAGTGGTCGGGAGGACCACCGCGAGGTCCATGGGACCAGGAGAGAAGGGAAGTGACATGGGAAGCCAGAACATCAAGGTCGGCGCAGGCTCCATCGCCAAGAGTGCCCAGATCGTCGACCAGGCACGGACTGACCTCAAGCAGAAGCTCAACACGCTGCAGGGGCAGATGGAGCAGGTCAAGGCGCACTGGGAGGGTGCCGGTGCCGGCGCGTTCCAGAACGTCCAGGTCGCGTGGACCGCGCAGGCCAAGGACCTGGTCGACATCCTCGACCACTTCCGCGAGAACCTCGTGAGCAACGACAAGCAGTACACGTCCGACGACCAGATGTCGTCCGACCTGCTGAGCAAGTACACCTCGCAGATGGGGGGCAAGTGATGAGCGGCCAGAACATCAAGGTCGGCAGCGGCGGTCTCGACACGCTGATCGCCGACATGGTCAAGGGTGTCAACGACCTCAAGACGAAGGTCTCCGACATGGAGAGCGACCTCCGCCCGCACATGGGCGAGTGGGAAGCCGGGGCGAAGGGCGCCTTCGAGGAGATCAAGAAGAAGTGGGGCACCGAGGTCCAGGACCTCAACGAGCTGCTCCTCGACATCAAGAAGGCCGTCGAGCAGTCCAAGGAGGCCTACCTCGCCGGTGAGCTCCGCAACAAGAACAGCTGGTCCTGACCCCGGGGTCCTGACCTGATGGTCGTGCCGGCACCCCTGCGACGGGGTGCCGGCACGGATCTCGTTGCCGGCCGTCCACGTGACGGCCGCACCGCAGGTCGGCGTGGCAGGGCCGCGCCGCAGCAGCACGCACGACAGCAGTGACAGAAGCGTTCCAGGGGAGGAACCAGCCGTGGCAGGCGAGAACGAGGTCGAGTACCCGACCGAGACGATGACCACCTTGGCCAACACCAAGCAGACCAAGTGGGACACGGACGCCACCGAGGGCGTCAAGAAGATCCGGGACGCGCTCGCGGACAAGAGCTCCTTCGGCGACCTCCCCGTGCTCGCCTCCTACGGCTCGGTCTTCGAGGAGGTCCGCACGATCTATCTCGAGACGATGCGCGGCGCCAGGGCCGACCTCGAGGCCGTCGCCCAGGGGATCCGCACCTCCGCCCAGCAGATGAAGGACCGCGACGACCAGGCCGGAGCCGCGTTCGTCGAGCTCTGGCAGCGGTGGGAGAACGGGCCGCTCGAAAGCACCCGCAACCACGAGACCGCCTCGTCGACCGAGTCCGCCCAGACGGCGGCCGAGACGGCCGACGCTGCCGAGAACCCGCAGGGCGGCGAGTCGGGTCAGCCCGGGCAGACCGGCAGCGAGGGTGGTGAGATCCCGACCGGCGACAACCCGGACACGCAGTCCGAGGGCGAGATGCCGACGAGCGACGTCCCACCCGCCTCCGGCGAGGACGACACGACCCACGACGCCACGTCCGGCCAGCCGCAGTCGCCCTACCTCCCGTGACCATGACCTCGCGTCCGCTTCACCTCCGCCGCGCGCTCGCCGCGGCCGCAGTCTCGACGGTCGCCGCCGTCGCGCTGGTCGGCGTGCCGACCGCGCACGCCGACCCGCTCGACGACGGGCAGTGGTGGCGGACGGCGATGGGCGTCGACGAGCTCAATCGGACCGGGGCGGGTCAGGGCGTCACCGTCGCCGTCATCGACGGACCGATCGACGCCGGCGTCCCCGAGCTGAGGGGCCGGGTCGCGTCCTCGACCACCGAGTGCCTCACGAAGACCGGCGGTCCGCAGTCCGCTGGGGCCAAGGGCAGGGCCGCCGACCACGCGACGAGCATGGCCTCCCTCGTCGTCGGCAGCGGCAAGGGCACCGCCGCGGGCGGCCGCGGAATCGCGGGGATCGCTCCCAGGGCGACCGTGCGCCACTACGCCGTGCTGTTCGCCGACACGACGGACGGCGGACGGGACGGCTGCCGCCTCGACGTCTCCGGCCTCGACCAGTCGGGCAGAGCCACCGCCCGGGCCATCCGCCAGGCCGTCAAGGACGGCGCGCGGGTGCTCAGCATCAGCCTGTCCGTGGACTACGACTCGGAGCTCGTCGGCGCGCTGCTCGACGCCTACAAGGCTGGCGCGATCGTCGTGGGCACCACCAACAACGACACGAAGAACGTCTTCTGGCCCGGCATCGGCAACGGGGTGGTCACGGTGACTCACGTCGACGCGAAGGGCAACCTCGACTCGAGTGCCCTCCGCAAGAGTCCGATGCTCGACTTCGCGGCGCCGGGCAGCAAGGTCGCGTCCGGCGGGTCAGGATCGTCGGGGTGGCGCAGCGACGTCATCGCCGACGGTGCCTCCCAGGCCACCGCCATCACCGCAGGAGGACTAGCGGCCATCTGGTCCGCACACCCGGACGCGACCGGCAACCAGGTCCTCCAGGCGGCGCGACAGGCCGTGGGCATCCGCGCCAAGGACGGCAAGTACTTCACCTGGTTCCGCCGGGTCGGCAGCAACCTGCCTGTGCCGACGGGCAAGACCGAGTCCTACGGCTTCGGCATCTTCGCCCCCGCGGACGCCGTCAAGCTCGACGTGACGTCGCTGCCGAACACCAACCCGATGGTCGCCGACAAGGGTGTCGTCGAGCCGACCGCCGAGCAGATCGCGCAGGCCACGGCGGGCACGGCGAACGCATCACCGAGCACGTCGACGACAGCGTCGCCGAGCGCGTCGCCGTCGACCTCCGGCGCTGAGGCCGCGCCGGCGACCTCGGACGACACGGGCGGGGACGAGGAGGACACCGGCGAGGGCTCTGCGTTCGTGTGGCTCGCGGCCGCGGTCGTTCTCGCCGCGCTCGTTCCGCTGGCCCTCCTCCTCCGGCGCCGCGCCGGAGGAGCCGCCCCCGCCCGCGGCGGGGACGGGCACGAGTCCGGCGCGCACGGCATACACGACACGCACGGCATACAGGACACGCACGGCACGCACGACAGGACGGCTGCGACGGATGGGGTCGCGGCCACGACGAAGGAGCACAGCAATGGTGTTGATCGCTGACGGCGGCGGGGGCGGCCCCACGCTCGACCCCAAGGCCAAGCACTTCGAACGTGAGCTCTTCAAGGTCTTCTCGTCGAACACGTCGACCATCTGGCTGACCCAGGAGGACTGGAAGGGCGCCAGGACCCAGCTCGAGGACCTCGCCAAGGACGTCCAGCAGGTCCGGTCCGAGCTGCAGGCCCCGAGCGACGGCGGCAAGGGCTGGCAGGGGCCGGCCGCCGAGGCCGCGCTGTCGAGCCTCGAGAAGCTCAGCACGACGCTCGACGGACACGCGACCAAGATCGGCGACGTCGACACGAGCCTCGGGCAGGTCTACAAGGCGATCAGCGACGCGAAGGCTGCCTGGTACTCCGACGTCGCGAGCATCTCGACCTACGTCGACCCCAACGACCACATGCGACTGCCCGCGCCCTACCTGCCGACTGCCGAGAACCGCGACAAGTACAGCGTCCCCGACGCCGAGGCTGCGGCCGCCGCCGAGGACGCCAAGTGGGAGCAGCGCAACCAGGCGGCCAAGAAGGTGCTCGAGCAGCTCGGCGCCGACACGCAGACGGCGACGGGCACGATGCCCATCGAGACCAGGACGAAGTCCGAGGCGCCCTACGCGCCGACCGGTCCGGGCCCGAGCACGAACTACCCCACGGGCTCGACGACGCCGTCGACCAGCGGCGGCTACCACGTCGGCTCCTACGGCCAGCCGGTCCACGACGTGCACCCCACCGACCCCGGCAGCGACCCCGGCGGCGAGGAGACCCCGATCCCCAACCCGGAGGAGCCGGAGGAGATCACGATCGGCGACCCCGAGGGCCCGGACCCCGACCCGACCTACGTCGATCCCATCAGCTCCGACGGTGACGTCACCGGCACGACCGGTGTCACCGGGCCCCCGGCCACCGGCGCGTCGAGCGCGGCCGGTGGTGGCGGCGGCGGCTTGGGAGCCGGCTCCATCGCCGCCGGAGGCGTCGGCGCCGGGGTTGCGGGAATCGGTGGCATGTTCGGTGGCCGCGGTGGCGGCATGTTCGGTGGTCGTGGCGGCGCGGGCGTCGTCCCGGGCTCCGGGACCCAGGGACGCACGACCGGTGCCGGAGGGCGCGGGGGCAGCGGCTCCTCGACCGTGCGCTCCGGCGGAGTGGGCGGGCGCGGTGGCCAGGTCGTCGCCGGAGGCGGACAGGGGCGGGCGGCGACGTCGGCCCGCGGGTCCGCGGTCAAGGGCGCGACCGGCTCCGGACGCTACGGCGTGCCCAAGCTCGACGGTCGCGCCAACGGTGGCGTCGCGGGCTCGGGACAGGGCGCCAAGGGCGGTGGTCGTGGCGGTCCGGCGGGGCGTGGTGGTGCCGCGGGGCGTGGCGGCGCGGCGGCGGGGGCGGCTGGTTCCCGTGGCTCGCGTGGCGAGCGCGACAAGGCGGTCGACACCGACAAGCTCACCCACGAGGACGAGGAGACCTGGTTCGAGGGGACCGAGGAGTCCAGCCCCCAGGTCTGGGAGTAGGACCGAACCGACCACGCCGTCCGGCGGATGGCCTCAGCCCGAGGTCATCCGCCGGATCGCCTCGACCCCACCGGCGGCGACGATCCCCAGAGGGAGCGACAGCGCGACGGTGGCCGTCTCGATGGTGTCGGCGAACCGCGACATCCGGGTGGAGCGGTAGCCACGCACGATCGCCGTGGCGCTGAGCACGCTCACCCACGCGACCGCCGTCGCGACGACGAAGAGCAGCACCGTCGCGCCGGACCACCCGGTCGCGAGGAGGGCGAGCCCGGCGGACAACAGCAGCGACCCGCAGGCGGCGAGCATGCTGTAGCGGGGGAGGCGGTCGCGCACCGACCGGGACTGGTAGCCGCACGCCATCGCTGCGACGACGAGCATCGCCACCGACCCCCAGCGCGTCACGGTGTCACCGGCCGGCGACGTCACGAGCAGCCAGCCACCCACCGCCGTCGTGAGCGAGAGGTATGCCGTGCCGATCGCGACGATCTCGCGCGCCGCGTCGAAGCGGTCACGCATGTCACCGCGCGTCACCCGTCGGCGACGGCCGAGACCGCGCTCGCGCACCGACCAGATGGTCGTGGAGAGGCGCTCGGTGTCGACGAGCTGGTTGGCGTCGACGGTGAGGCTCGTCGTCGGCAGCAGTCGCATGAGCAGCGGGCCGAGGCCGGTGACGACCGCGGCGATGGCGGCGCCCGGCCAGTCGAGCAGCGTCCCGAGGCCGACGAGCAGACCCATCCCCCCGATAGCGGCCATGACGGTGCGGTCGCCGGGTGACTCGACGGCCACCCGGGAGCGCGTCACGGCCAGGGCGAGCACGGCGACGGCACAACCGACGACGACGGCGACCGACTCGCGACCGGGTGAGTCGGGCAGGGGCAGCGAGAGACCAGCCGCGAGACCGAGGGCCGGGGCGGTCGCCGCGGCCGTGAACCGGTGTGCCCGGTCGTTGCTGAGGGCGGCGAGGCCCATCGCCCCGACCGCGAGGAGGGCCCCGGCCACCGCGGGCATCCACGCGGCGGACGCCCCCCAGACGACCGGCTCGTCGCCACGGCCGGCAGCGAGCGCCAGGCCCCACGCGGCGACGAGGCTGATGACCGCGCCGAGCGCGGCCGCGAGCCAGATGAGCTGTGAGGCCGTCGACGGCACCGGTGCGGCGACGGGACGTCGGCGCACCTCGTCGACGGTCGTCAGGGCCGACCGCGGTCCCGTGACATCGGGCGCGGGGGAGGGCAGGGCCTCGCCGCGTCGGCGGGTGGACTCGTCGACGTCGGCAAGGGAGGGCGCCTCCGGCTCGGGGTGGTGCCTCCCGCCGGAGCCCGCGGGTGCGCTCGACCGGGCACCACCGGCGCTGCGCCCGCGGTCGAGGTTGAGGATGTCGCGCGTCACCGCGTGGGTCGTCACGGGCACGACGCTGAGGATCGACCCGGTCGGCACCGTCTCGTCGAACGCGTCGTGCGGACCGAGGACCCGACCGCTCGGCGTGGCGATGGCGTGCGGGTTGGCGCGCGAGGCGATGCCGAGGACGGAGAGCACGTCGGTGACGCGGGCGCCGTGGGGCACGACGAGGTCGTAGCGCCGGCCCCCGGCGTTGAGGCTGATCTGGAGCCCCGCGGACGTGTCGGTACCCGGCATACCGTCCCCCTCCGTCTCCTGCGTCACGGTCACCACGAAGAATAGGCGGCTGCGCACGGCGGTGGTGCGCCACCTCCGCGCGGGGTGGGTGCACCGGATAGGTTGGCCCACGCATCAGCACATTCGGGGAGGGGATCCGTGACCGCGACAGTCGGAGGCACGCGCCAGGAGGCGCCGCCCGTCCCGTCGGGACGCATCGTCCTGCAGCCGCCGCCCGAGATCACCCCGGCCGAAGGGCTCAGCAACCTCCTCATGCAGGCGGTGCCGATGCTCGGCAGCGTCGGCTCGATGGGCTTCGTCGCCCTCTCGCAGCCCGGCCCTCGCGGCATCATCGGCGCCGGCATGTTCCTCGTGGCGTCGCTCGGCTTCGTCTTCGCGAGCGGGGTGCGCCAGCGCCAGCAGCACACGACAGAGGTCATCTCGAACCGGCGCGAGTACCTCGCCTACCTCGCCGAGGTGCGCGGCACGGTGCGCGACGCCGCGTCGAAGCAGCGCGAGGCGGGCCTGTGGAACTACCCCGCCCCGGCCTCGCTCGCGCTGCTCGCGGAGGAGAAGAGCCGCGTGTGGGAGCGGCTGCCCAAGGACGACGACTTCCTCCACGTCCGGATGGGCACGACGTCGCAGCCGCTGTGCCTCACCCTCGAGCCCGCCGAGACCCCGCCCCTGGCTCAGCTCGACCCGGTCGCAGCCTCGGGTCTGCACCGCCTCCTCACCACTCACCGCGTCCAGCAGGGGCTGCCTGCCTCGGTGTCGCTGCCCGCGTGGGCCCGGGTCCAGGTCACCGGTGAGGCGGCCCCGGCCCGCGCGCTCGCCCGCGCCCTCGTCGTCAACGCCGCGGTCATGCACTCGCCCGAGACCCTCGTCGTCGCCGCCCTCGTCGGGCCCGACGCGCGCGAGGAGTGGGACTGGCTCAAGTGGCTGCCGCACGCACTCAGCCCGCGCGAGCGCGACGCGGTCGGACCGATGCGGCTCGTCGCCGAGTCGATCGACGAGCTGCTCGAGCTGCTCCCCGACGACCTCACCGACCGCCCGCGGTTCGGGCCGAGCGCGCAGCCCCCGGCGCCGCACGTCCTCGTCGTCGTCGACGGCGCCCGCCTGCCGCGGCACAACCCGCTCGTCACCGACGACGGTGTCCTCGGGGTCACCGTCCTCGACCTGCCCGAGCAGTGGGGGGAGCTCGACTCGACCTCGACCCTGCGGCTCGCGGTCGACGCCGCACGAGCCGGTATGCCGGCCGGCCAGGTCCCGTTCGAGATCCTCAGCCTGAGCCGTGGTGGCGCCAAGGGCCTCGCCGACCAGATGAGCGTCACCGAGGCCGAGGCCACGGCACGTCGCCTCGCCCCGATGTTCGTCAGCGGGGAGGTCGAGGTCCGCGACGCACTGACGAGCAGCACCGAGCTCGTCGACCTCCTCGGGCTCGGCGACGTGCGCGACTTCGACCCGGCGACCGCGTGGAGGCCCCGGCTCCAGCGCGACCGGCTGCGCGTGCCCATCGGCGTCGGTGGCAGCGGTCAGGTCGTCGCCCTCGACATCAAGGAGTCCGCCCAGCAGGGCATGGGCCCGCACGGGCTCGTCATCGGCGCCACCGGCTCGGGCAAGTCCGAGCTCCTGCGCACCCTCGTCCTCGCGCTCGCGATGACGCACTCGTCGGAGCAGCTCAACTTCGTCCTCGTCGACTTCAAGGGTGGCGCCACCTTCGCGGGCATGGCCGACATGCCGCACGTCTCGGCGGTCATCACCAACCTCGGCCAGGAGCTCACCCTCGTCGAGCGCATGCAGGACGCGCTGCAGGGCGAGATGACCCGTCGTCAGGAGCTGCTGCGGTCGGCCGGCAACTTCGCCAACGTCACCGACTACGAGAAGGCCCGCGCGGCAGGGGCCGACCTCGAGCCGCTGCCCGCCCTGCTCATCGTCGCCGACGAGTTCTCCGAGCTGCTCTCGGCCAAGCCGGAGTTCGCCGACCTCTTCGTCGCGATCGGCCGCCTCGGCCGCTCGCTCTCGATGCATCTGCTCCTCTCGTCGCAGCGGCTCGAGGAGGGCCGCCTGCGCGGCCTGGAGTCGCACCTGTCCTACCGGATCGGTCTACGGACCTTCTCGGCCGGCGAGTCGCGCACCGTCATCGGCGTTCCCGACGCCTACGAGCTGCCGCCCGTCCCGGGCCTGGGCTACCTCAAGCCCGACCAGACGACCCTCCTCAAGTTCAAGGCGGCCTACGTCTCCGGCCCGCCGAAGGGGCGTCGTCGCCGCTCGGCCGCCGGCACCGGTGGCACGGCGATGCAGGTGCTGCCGTTCACGTCGACCCGGGCGGTCTCGGCGGTTCAGCGCGTCGAGGAGGCGCCGGCACCGACCAACGAGCCGGAGGAGACCCGTGCGGTCTTCGACATCGCCGTCTCGCGGATGAAGGGCAAGGGCCGGCCCGCCCACCAGGTGTGGCTACCGCCGCTCGACATCCCGAACTCGCTGGACCAGCTCCTCGGCGACCTCGCGCCCGACCCGCAGCTCGGCCTCGTCAGCCGGCGCTGGCGCGAGCGCGGCAGCTACGTCTTCCCGATGGGCATCGTCGACCGCCCGCTCGAGCAGCGGCGCGAGATCTTCGTCCTCAGCCTCGGTGGTGCGGCGGGTCACGTCGCCGTCGTCGGCGGTCCCCGCACCGGACGCAGCACCTTCGCCCGCACGCTCGTCACCTCGATCGCCCTCACGACGACCCCGCTCGAGACGCAGTTCTACATCCTCGACTTCGGCGGTGGCACGTTCACGCCGTTCGCCGCGCTGCCGCACGTCGCCGGGGTCGCGAACCGCAACGAGCCCGACGTCGTGCGCCGCACGGTCGCCGAGATCAGCGGCATCATCGACAAGCGCGAGGCCTACTTCCGCTCGCAGGGCATCGACTCGATCGAGACCTACCGCCGTCGTCGCGCGGAGGGTCGCGCGGACGACGGCTACGGCGACGTCTTCCTCGTCGTCGACGGTTGGCCGACGATCCGGGCCGAGTTCGACGAGCTGGAGCAGTCGATCAGCGCCATCGCCGGTCGCGGTCTCACCTTCGGGATCCACGTCGTCATCACGACGTCGCGCTGGATGGACTTCCGCATGCAGATCCGCGACGTCCTCGGCACCCGGGTCGAGCTCGGGCTCGGTGACCCCGGCGACTCCGAGATCGACCGCCGGGTCGCGGCCAACGTGCCCAAGGGGCGCCCGGGCCGAGGCATCACGATGACCAAGCACCACTTCCTCTCGGGCATCCCGCGCATCGACGACTCGGGCCGCGTCGACGACCTGGGCGAGGGCGTCGACGACATGGTCGCCAGGGTGTCGGCCGCGTGGCAGGGCCCGCGCGGGCCCAAGCTGCGCCTCCTGCCCGAGCGGATCACCCTCGAGGCGATCCGGGAGCAGGCCGGTCCCGGAGAACGCCGCGTCCTCCTCGGCATCGACGAGAACAACCTCGAGCCGGTCGGCGTCGACGTCTCCGAGGAGTCCCACCTCTATCTCTTCGGTGACTCGGACTCGGGCAAGTCGGCGATGCTGCGCGGCTACGCGAGCGAGATCGCTCGTCTCTACACCCCGGACCAGGCCAAGCTCTTCGTCGTCGACTACCGCCGGGCCCTGCTCGGCGAGCTGCCGCCGGACCACCTCGCCGAGTACATGACGACCGAGGAGCAGGTCACCGCGGAGATGGAGGGCCTCACCGCCTTCCTCCGGACTCGTCTCCCGGGTCCGGACGTCACCCCGGAGCAGCTGCGCTCGCGCTCGTGGTGGACGGGTTCGGAGGCGTTCATCCTCGTCGACGACTACGACCTCGTCGTCACGTCCTCGGGCTCGCCGCTGCGTCCGCTCGTCCCGCTCCTCGCGCAGGCCACGGACGTCGGTCTCCACCTCGTCGTGACCCGCCGCTCGGGTGGTGCCTCGCGAGCGAGCTACGAGCCGGTGCTCCAGGCCCTGCGCGACCTCGCCAGCCCCGGCATCCAGCTGAGCACCCCGCCGGACGAGGGTGCCCTGGTCGGCAACGTGCGCGGATCGCTCCAGCCGGCAGGTCGTGGTCGCCTCGTCACGCGCGACCACGGCAACCAGGTCGTCCAGCTCGCCTGGCACCCCGCGAAGCACAGCTGACGGAGGCACCGACGGACCCGTGCAGGGGGTCTCCGGCGGGGAGTCCTCCCCATCGCCCTCCCGGCGTCCTCTCACTACCGTTGGACGAACCGACGTGGTGAGGGGGGACCGTGAACGACTTCAGGGTCGAGATCAGCCAGCTGGACACGGTGAACGGGGTGTTCCGTCTCCAGACGGGGCACCTGGGCAAGGTCCAGTCCTACGTGCAGACCAACTGCAACGCGGGTGGCGGCTTCACCGGCCTCGCCGTCGCGCCGCTCCAGGGTCACTACGACCGGGCCTACCAGATCGCCGACACCGGCACCGGTCAGGGCAGGTCGATCTCCGAGAGCTGCACGACGACGATGAACGGGACCAAGGCGGAGTACCTCCGACAGGACCGGGCGGCATACGACCGCATGGCCGCGAGGATGCGCGCCGCGGGGGAGACCCCACCGCCCTACCGCGCGCCCGGCGACGGACCCGCGCCACGTCCGGGCGCCTCGGTCGCGAATGCGCCGTCGGGCGACAACAGCTGGTGGAAGTACACGAAGCAGGGGCTGTCCGAGACGACGAACGCCCTGAGCTATGCGGACAAGGTGCGCAGCCTCGGCCCGTTCGGCCCGGGTCTCGAGGCGCCGAAGCCGCCGGAGTACCCCGACAGCCTCAACCCGGCCAAGTGGCGCGAGTACGCGATGAACAAGCGTCTCTACGACAGCATGACCAACCGCTGGGACACCCGGTCGGCAGCCGACCACAACGCGCGCGACACGAGCGGCAACGACTCGTGGACCGAGGACGACGCCCGGCGTGCCCGCGAGGACGGCTGGACCCGCGACCGGCAGCAGGCGCGCGACGACTTCTGGGAGCGCGTGGACTGGGCCGAGGCCGACCGCCGCAACGGCGCGGACACGACCGGCAACAGCTCGTTCACCGCAGACGACATGAGGCGGGAGCGCGAGAGCCAGTACCGCAACCCCGCACCGACCGACAGCCGCGGCACGACCTGGGACGCCAACCAGACCTTCGGCGCGGCCCAGCGGGCGGTGGGTCTGCCCGGCGCGCTCATCGGCACCGGTGAAGGCCTCGTCAACACGTGGCAGCACGGCCAGGAGGCCGCCGACCTGCGGAGCGACGTCAACGACTCGATCGACGGGCCGTCCAACGACGGCTCGGCACGGTGGGCCAACCGGAACGGAGGACAGTGGTGAGCACCATCGCGGAGCAGGTGGACGCGTCGAGCGCGCTCGTCCCGCCGGCGAGCGACGAGGGCAACTTCGTCGAGGACCTCGAGGCCAGCTCGGGGCTCGTGCTGCGGCCGATCCTCTGGTTCATCCGCCAGGCGTTCGGCGTCAGCCCCATCGAGGAGCTCGTCAAGCCGATCGCCGGCGACTGGAACCAGCTGAGCAGGGCCAAGGACGCCTGGGGGCGCACCGAGATCGCGTGCAACGGTGTGGGGAAGAACTTCGGCGCGCTCAAGACGTCGACGACGGAGTGGACCGGTCCCTCGGCCGTGGCCCTCCGCGACCGCATGGGCAAGCTCGAGGACAACTACACGAAGTACGGCACCGGCTGCGACCAGATCGGCCGGCTCGTCGGTGCGCTCATCGACATCACGAAGTCCGTGGCGAGCACGATCGCGACGATCATCGGCTTCATCGTCGACGAGATCACCTTCCTCGCGGCGTGCGCGTCGATCCCCGGCCCGGGCTGGCTCGTCGGCGGCGCCAAGATCGCGACGAGCATCCGCAAGTACTGGAGCCTCATCCAGCGCGGTTACAACGCGATCCGCCGCGTCCTCATGGCGATCAACAGCTTCGTCAAGGGCTGCTACGCCGTGGTCAACGTGCTGCGCGTCCTCACCGTCCTGTCGAACACCCTCATCGCGCTCCAGAACTACGGCACGGGCCGCGACATCGACGACGCCCAGGTCAACAACTTCGGCGTCGACCCGGGGGCGGTGCCCGCATGAGCGGCGCCGGCGGCGGCTTCGGCACCGGTGGTGGCGCGGGCCTCGAGGACGCGAGCCGCGAGGTCGAGGCGATCCTCGCCGAGCTGCTCGAGCTGCGGCACGAGATCGACGCCGAGCGCGACGAGCTCGTCGAGCAGTTCGTCTCCGACCCGAGCACCGACCACCGAGGCGACTACGAGCAGATGAGCGACAAGGCCCGTGCGGGCGAGCTCGGACCCGAGTGGCAGCGGCTCCAGCGTCGCGTCGACCTCGACGAGACCTCGCTCGACCGCGTGTTCTCCGGTGACGACACGAGCAGCGAGGCCGAGTTCGTCCGCGGCGTCGCGGAGGAGAAGGCAGGGAAGATCCTCGAGCTGCAGGTCGAGCCCGACGCCGAGCGCGACCTCGAGCTCAACATGTCGACGTTCGCCGCCGTGCGCGCCGAGCAGGCCGAGATCCTGCGCATGCTCTCCGAGATCAGGGGCCTGCCGCTCCCGCCCCTGGACTGACCTCTGGACTGACCTCGTCGGGCGTCGCCGGCCGGCCGGCGACCACGATGAAGCTCTCCCGCCGGATCAGGGCGGAGGCCGACGCAGCGGCGAGGACCGCCACGCCGAGCAGGCCGGGGAGCGCGAGCAGCAACGGGCCGCCCACGCCCTCGGGCAGTCCCTCGCGACTGCCTGCGGTGCGCGGTGGGAGCCAGCCGGTGGGGTCGCGCAGGACGTCGAGCCGGGTGCCGACGTCGGGTGCGACGTACTCGGTGCGCGACCCGAACCGCTGGCTGAGCAGCGACACACCGCGCTCCGACGTGCCGTCGTCGAACGCGAACGTCACCGCCGCCGGACCGCCCTCGCGCGGCGCGTCGGCGGCGGTCACCGTCGCCGGGGTGCGCTCCATGACGAACTGGCCGTGCAGCGCCATCGTCGCCATCGAGGCATAGACGGGCGTCGGCCAGAAGAGGAGGAACGCGATGCCGATCGCGAAGGCCGGCACCCGCGAGCTCACCTGGAGCAGCAGCGCGACGAAGAGCACGAACCAGAGCAGCGCCGCCACCGGGTTCGGCAGGCCGATCGCGAGCCAGCCGTCATCGAGGTCCGGGCGCAGCGAGGTCCACAGCGCGGCGAGGAACGCAAGGACGGTGAGGGCGACGAGCGCGACCCGGCGCGAGCGGCGCATGCCCGGCTCCGCAGGCCTTTCGGCGGTGGCGACGTCTGGCCCGGCGGTCGGCTGGCTCACCGGCACGACGATAACCAACATCACCCGGGCACGCTCTCGGAGTCGAACCTACGGAGCCGTAGGCTGCGACCCATGGAACCCGTGTACAGCCCCGTCATCACCCTCGCCCGCGGCGTCTTCGCCGCCCAGGGCATCCGGTTCCGGATCGAGGGTGAGGACAACGTCCCCCGCACCGGGGGTGCCGTGATGGCGATCAACCACACGGGCTACTTCGACTTCACGTATGCCGGCCTCGCCGCTCGTCGTTCCGGTCGCCTCGTGCGATTCATGGCGAAGAAGTCGATCTTCGCCCACCCCGTCGCCGGCCCGCTCATGCGCGGCATGCACCACATCCCTGTCGACCGCCGCGACGGGCGCGCCTCCTTCATGCGCGCCGTCGAGGCCGTGCGCGACGGCGAGATCGTCGGCGTCTTCCCCGAGGCGACGATGTCGCGCTCGTTCGAGCTCAAGGAGTTCAAGCCCGGCGCCGCCCGGATGGCGCAGGAGGCGGGCGTCCCGATCCTGCCGACGACGATCTGGGGCTCGCAGCGCGTGTGGAGCAAGAACCTCCCCAAGCACCTCGGCCGCCACCACATCCCGATCTCCATCGTCGTCGGCGAGCCCTTCCACGTCAGCCCCGACGACAACCGCAACGAGGCCACGGTGCGGCTCCAGGCCGTCATGCAGGCCCAGCTCCACGCCCAGCAGGAGGCCTACCCGCCCCTCACCGGCGACGACCTCGTCTACCAGCCGGCCCGGCTCGGCGGGAAGGCCCCGACGCCCGACGAGGCCGCGGCACAGGACCACGCCGACATGACGCGCACGACGGACAAGTTCAACAAGGGGCGCGAGTCGCGCTGACGTTCGGTTCGCTTCGTTGCGCTCACCTTTGGGTCGCGCGCACGGACCCGGTGCGCCGCTTCCATCCGCACTCCGCGCGCTGAGCGCGCTCCGTGCTCCCGCCAGACCCAGCCAGCGGCGCACCGGGTCCGTGCGCGCTCCGCGGGCGAGCTTCCAAGTCTCAACCTCGGTCGGCTGCTCCCGCGAGGTCTCAGACGGGGTGGCCGAGGTGGCTGAGGGCTTGGCGGAGGAGGACTCCGTGGCCGCGGTCCATCTCGGCGAGCACGCTGGGGTCGAGGGCCTCCTCGGGGGTGAGCCAGGCGAGGTCGAGGGCGTCCTGCTGGGGGGCGCAGTCGCCCGACACGGGGACGATGAAAGCCAGTGACACCGCGTGCTGGCGCGGGTCGTGGAAGGGCGTGACGCCGGGGGTCGGGAAGTACTCCGCGACGGTGAACGGCACGGGCGAGGCGGGCACCCGCGGCAGGGCCATCGGGCCGAGGTCCTTCTCGAGGTGCCGGAGCAGGGCGTCGCGCACCCGCTCGTGGTAGAGCACGCGGCCCGAGACGACCTCGCGCAGGATCTCGCCGTCCGCGGACGCGCGCAGGAGGAGGCCGACGGCGGTCACGGCGCCGCGCTCGTCGACGCGGACGGGCACGGCGTCGACATAGAGGATGGGCAGCCGCTCACGCGCACTGTCGAGCTCCTCCCGGCTCAGCCAGGACGGGGTGTTGTCGAGCTCGAGAGGACCCATGGGCGCGATTGTGCCAACACCGCTCCGCCCGCGGTCGCGCGGCCCACGCCGCGATCGCCTGCGTCCGCAGCTGTGGTGGTCAGGTCGTCACCGTGCCGGACGCAAGGGGTATGCCGGCCGCCCCCGACCGCTTGCGTCCGCAGCTGTGGTGGTCAGGGCGTCGTTCTGCCGGACGTTGGAGGTGCGGTGAACTCGACGGGGGCCTCGAAGGCGGCCTTGCGTGCGGCCCGGCGCAGGGTGCGCAGCACGACGCTCCCGGTGAGGGAGATGAGCACGACGTTGGTGAGCGCGCGCCCGAGGTCCCAGCCGAGCGAGGTGGCGAGCGAGAAGATGCCGAACCGGTGGAGGTTCTCGAGCACGGGCGCCCCGGCGACGAAGGACAGCTCGGTGTCGAGCCCGGCCGCGAACGGCCAGAACATGAGGTTGAGCGCGAAGCCGTAGAGCAGCCCGGACACCGCGCCGTAGGCCGCGAGCAGCGCGATCTCGGCGCGACCGCGCACCTGCGGGAGGAGACCGCCGCCGAGCCCGACCCACGCGGCGCCGAGCATCTGGAAGGGCAGCCACGGCCCCACGCCACCGGTGATGAGCGCGGAGGCGAAGAGCGTCGTCGCCCCGAGGACGAACCCGAAGCCGGCGCCGAAGACACGCCCGCCGAGGACGAGGAGGAAGAACACCGTCTCGAGCCCCGCGGTCCCTGCGCCGAGCGGGCGCAGCGCAGCGCCGACGGCCGACAGCACGCCCAGCATGGCGATGGCCTTGACGTCGAGCCCGCCCTCGGACACCTCCGCCATGACGACGGCGAGCAGGAGCGGCATGAGCAGCGAGAAGACGAGCGGGGCGTCGGTCGAGTGCGCGAAGGCGGTGCCCGGGTCGACGAGCAGCGGCCACCCGAAGGCGACGACGCCGGCGAGGCTGACGATGACGATGGCCGCGACCGAGCGGGGACGGAGCCGGATCGCCCGGGTGCGGTCACCGGGAGCGCCGGACCCACCGGGTGTGGAGGGCGGGGCGAGGGTCGTCACGACGGCTCCCGGACGGCATACCGGACGTCGTCGACGGTGAGCCACGGCTGGGGGGAGGTGATCTTGGCGACCTGCGGCGCGAAGGCGGGGCTGGCGACGACGACGTCGGCGGTCGGGCCGTCCGCGACGACCTCCCCGGCGGCCATGACGACGACCCGGTCGGCGGACTCGGCGACGAACTCGACGTCGTGGGTCGACACGACGACGCTGCGACCTCGGTCGACGAGCCGGCGGAGGGCGCCGCGCAACGCGGCCTTGCCGGCGTAGTCGAGCCCGCGCGTGGGCTCGTCGAGGAGGAGGACGGGCGGGTCGGCGGTGAGCTGCACGGCGAGGACGACCGCGAGCCGCTGTCCCTCGGAGAGGTCCCGCGGGTGACGGTCGTCCGGTATGCCGGGTGCGAGGTCGTCGAGCAGGCTGCGGCAGGTGCCGGGCTCGCGCCCGCTCTCGTGGTCGGCCTGGGTGCACTCGGCGCCGACGGTGTCGAGGTAGAGCAGGTCGGCGGCGGACTGGGGGACGAGGCCGACGTGGCGACGCCGCTCGGCCGCGTCGAGGGCGCGGACGTCGGTCTCCTCGTGGGAGGTGCCGTGCCGGCGCCGGACCGTCCCCGAGCGCATGGGGCCGGATCCCTGGACCGCCCAGAGCAGGGAGGACTTGCCGGCGCCGTTGCGGCCCATGAGGGCGGTGACCTCGCCGGCACGCAGCGAGAGGTCGACCTCCGCGACCGCGACGACGGCGCCGTGGGTGACGGCCACACGGCGGGCGTCGAGCAGGACGGGTCCGGGCGCCGCGACCCCGGGTCGCGGCCCGGCGGGCAGCGACCGCCAGGCGGTGGCGCGACGACGGGCGTCGCGCACCGACAGCGGCAACGGCGACCAGCCCGCCCAGCGGCCGAGCTCGACGACGGGTGGTGCGACGTCGGCCGTGAGCATGACCTCGGCGGGGTCGCCCTGTGTGACGACGCCGTGGGCGCCGACGTGGACGAGGGTGTCGGCGTACTGGAGGACGCGCTCGATCCGGTGCTCGGCGACGACGACGGTGACCGCGAGGTCGTGCACGAGACGGGTGATCGTGGCGAGCACGTCCTCGGCGCCGGTGGGGTCGAGGGCCGAGGTCGGCTCGTCGAGGACGAGGACCTTGGGGTGGGTGGTGAGGACCGAGCCGATCGCGACGCGCTGCTGCTGGCCGCCCGAGAGCTCTCGCAGGGCCGCGCCCCGCAGGTCGGCGATGCCGAGGACGTCGAGGGTCTCCTCGACCCGCTTGCGCATCGTCGTCGCGCCGAGGCCCAACTGCTCCATGCCGTAGGCGAGCTCCTCCTCGACGGTGTCGGTGACGAAGCCCGCGAGCGGGTCCTGCCCGACGACGCCGACGAGGTCGGCGAGGTCGCGGGGACGGTGCTCCCGGGTGTCGCGGCCGAAGACCCGGACGGACCCGGCGAGCGTGCCGCCGGTGAAGTGGGGCACGTGCCCGGTGATGGCGCCGAGCAGGGTCGACTTGCCCGAGCCTGTGCGACCGACGACGAGGGCCAGCTCACCCTCGTCGATCCGCAGCGAGACGTCCCGCAGCACGGGCTCCACCTCGGCTTCGAAGGACACCGACACACGGTCGAGCTCGATCACGGGTGCACCTCGGCGGGAACCGGTCGGGGGTGGGCCACGCCCCGGGGAGCGGGAGGCGGTGGCGGGGGAGTGAGGAAGGCGGGCAGGGCTGCGACGAGCAGGCCCGCCAGAGCGAGCAGGGGCAGGGCGGGCACGGCGAGCGGATCGAGCGGGATGCCGAGCGACGCGGCGTCGTTGCGCCGCACGAGCTGCACCGCGACCGCTGCGGCAGCGCCGCAGGCGACCGTGAGCCACTCGGCGCCGCGCCACGGGTCGGGGCGGTAGGTCGAGCGGGCGTTGGCCGCGCCGCCGAGCCAGATGCCGGCGAGCGAGAGGCCGATGCCCGCGGCGAGCGCGGGCAGGCCCATCCAGCCGGGGGTGGTCGCGTCGAGGACGCCGTAGATGCCGACTGCGCTCGCGAGCAGACCACCGAGCGTGCAGGCCGCGGTGAGGACACGGCGCCCGGCACCCACCTCGCGGCGACGGCCGTAGCCGCGCGAGTCCATCGCCGAGGCGAGCATGAGCGAGCGGTCGAGGGTGTCCTCGAGGACCGGGAGGGCGACCCGGGGGACAGCCCGGATCCCCTTGGCGGTGTCGCCGCGCAGCGCTCGCGCCCGCATGACCCGCTGGACGCTCTCGGCGAGCTGGGGGGCGACGCTGATCGTCACGACGACGGCCGAGCCGATCTCGCTCAGCGCGCCCGGCAGGGTGCGGAGCAGGCGCTTGGGGTTGGCGAGGGAGTTCGCGGCACCGATGCAGGCGATCATCACCGCGAGGCGCAGGCCCTCGGTCACGGCGCCGACGAGCCCGCCGAGGCGCACGTCGCCGAGGAGGTTGATCCCGGCCGCCCACGACGGCAGCGAGACCTCCGGCAGGGGGAGGACGACGGGGCTGCCAAACTTGAGCCCGACGAGGACGTGGAGCACCGCCCGCACGACGACGATGAAGCCGCCGAGCCAGAGGTAGAGCCGGAACGAGCGGGCCCACGGCGAGGACCCGCGCCGGGACAGCACCACGAGGGCGGCGACGCCCAGCGCGGTGAGGAGGAGGAACGGGTTCGTCACGTTGCTCACCGCCACCGCGAGGCCGATGGCCCAGAGCCACCACGCCACCGGGTGGAGCGACCTCGGCAGCGCCGGGGCGAGCGGCCCGGACGCACCTGGGCCTCCCGCCCGTGGAGGGGTCACGCCGACGCCGCCCTCCCGTCGAGAGGGGGCGGCACCGGCGTCCGGCGTCACACGGACGCCGCGGCCTGACGTCGGCGCAGACCCACGACGGCGACGGCCGAGGCGAGGGCGGCGAGGAGCGCCCCGCCGCCGAGGAGGCGGCCGAGGGACGACCCGTCCGAGGAGCCGTTGTCCGACGAGCCGGACGAGCCGCCGTCGGAGCCCTCGGGGGCCGCGGCCACGACGTCGTCGGACTCCGAGGCGGTCGGACTCGCGGTCGCGGAGGCCGGGGCTGACGCCGAGACGGAGGCACTCGCGGACGGGCTGGGGACGCCCGGCGTGGGCGCCGCAGAGGCACCCGGCGCCGCGGTGGTCCGGGGTGCGGCCGGTGCCGCCGTGGTTGCGCGCCCGGCCGGTGCCTTGGCCGGCGGCCGCGGGGCGCTCGGTGCCTTCGTCGTCGTCCTGGGCGCGGGCTTCGGGGCCGCAGTGGGCTTGGGCGCAGCGGTGGTCGGTGCCGGCGCGGAGACCGTGGCAGGGCGGGTGCTCGGGGCCGACCCGGAGCCGAAGCGGAAGCCGACCGAGCTGCCCGGCTTGGGGTTCCAGCCCTTGATGCCCACCTGGCTGTAGGTCCACGAGCCGCCGTTGGGTGCGTGCCAGAACGACCAGTAGGCGCTCGCCGGAGGCATGTTGATGCACGGGTCGGACGCGGGGTAGCCGTCGATCCGGCACAGGGCGTCGGGGAAGCGCTGCACCGCGGTGAGCGAGAACCCGGCGCTCTGGAGCGCCGACCACGCCGACGACGGGTCACCGCTCGCACAGCGGACCTGGGTGCCCTGTGGGCTCTGCACGACGACCGTCACCCCGCTCGTCGTCGAGCAGGCGGCCGCCTGCGCCGGGGCGGCCGCGCCGGCAAGCGCGGCTGCCCCGAGCGCGGTCGCCGCGCCGAACGAGAGGAGGCGACGCAGCATCAGGCGTGCACCCCGCGACGGCGCGAGACGAGGACGAAGCCGGCGCCCGCGAGGAGGAGCAGCAGGGCCACGGCGAGGGCCGGCCAGAGCTCGGCACCCGTGTAGGCCAGGCCCTCGCCCGAGCCCGAGCCCGAGCCGGAGCCCGCGTCGGTCCCGGATCCGCCTGCGGTGCCGTCACCGGAGCCCCCGGTGGCGGGCGTGGTCGGGTCGGTCGTGCCACCGGTCGGGGTGGCGCTGGAGCTGGCGCTGGTCGTCGGCGTGGGCGTCGGCGTCGTCGTGGGGGCCGCGGCGACGACGAGGGTGTCGAAGCCGGGGAGCCCGAAGGCAAGCATCGCCTGGGGAGTGGCCCGCTCCCACTGGTCGGTGCTCGTCGCCGGACCCGCGGCGAAGGCCTCGGGGGAGTAGGCGATCGCGCCGACGTTCGTCGCCGCAGCGGCACCCGTGGCGGGGAGGACCTGGAGGCCGGCGACCCACGCACGACCCTTGGTGACGGCGCCCTCGGCCGCAGCCGAGCCCGGGTGCTCGTCGAGGTAGGCCTGGAGGGCCTGCACGGCGAGACCGGTCGAGTTCGTGTTGACCGTCGTCGTGAAGGCGTCGTTGGCCCACCCGCCGCTCGTCTTCGCGGCGGAGGTGAGGTAGCCGACGGCGCGGGTGAGGTCGGCGTCCGCCACGTCGACACCGGAGCGCTCGGCGGCGAGCATCGCCTGCAGCCCCATCGCGGTCGCGTCGACCCCTGAGTCCTTGTCGTCGGTGCACGAGGCGCCGTGGCTCAGGCGGAACCCTCCCGACGGGCACTGCTGGGTGAGCATCGCGTCGAGGACCTTGGTGTCGAGGGCGTCGGCGCGGGCGAGCGCGAGCACGGCGAGGGTCTGGCCGAAGCCGTATGCCGGTGCGTCGCCGTAGTCGAGCACCTTGCCGTCGTCGTCGATCTTGGACTCGACGGTCTTCGCGACGTCGAGGCCGCCGACGTCGTGGACGTCGTCACGCACGGCCTCGGCCGCGAGCATCGCCTTGGCGGCGGACGGCCCGTCGACGTAGCGCGTGCCGTTGTCCGCGGTGAAGTCGACCCACTCCGGGATCTGCTTCTCGATCGAGGCCCAGAGACCGGGGATGGCCTCGTGCTTCGGGTCCTCAGCGACGAGGGCGAAGAGCATGTCGATCATGAGGCCGGGGTTGAAGCCGAAGGACTGCAGGTCGTAGGTGCCGTCGCCCTTGGCCGCGCGTGAGACGAGCCAGTCGGAGGCGAGGTCGGCGCGACCCGGACCGACCGGGGTGCTCGGCTCTGGGGTCGGCGTCACCGAGACGGTCGGGGTGGGCGTCGGCGTGCTCGTCGCCGGCGTCGTGTCCACCCGCGGCTCCGGTGCGTCGTCGACGTTGTCGACGAGCGAGAGGCCGACGAACGTGCCGGTCGGGGCGGCGGTCTCGTGGGCGCCGGTCATGGCCTGCTTCCAGCCCGCGTCGGTGCCGGTCCAGAACGACCACCACACGCCGGTCCACGCGGCGCACGGGTCCGTCGAGGGGGCGCCGTCGACCTGGCAGATCTGCGGGCCGAAGCTCGTGGCCTTGGTGAGGACGTCGAACCCGGCGTCGGCGAAGGTCTGGAGCGCGTTCGTCGACGAGTAGGCCGGGCCACCCGTGCTCGTCACGCAGCGCGCGACGGCGGCCGCGGAGCCCTGGAGGTCGACGACGGCGGTGACGCCGTCGGCGTCGGGGGCGCAGACGCCCTCGGTCCACGAGGTGCCCGCAGCCGGAGGCAGCCCTGCCGCCGAGCGGGGCGTGCTCGTCGCGGAGGGCGACGGGGACGTGCTGGGGGTGGCGCTGCTCGCGGAGGCGCTGGCGCTGGGACTCGGGTCGGTCTCGGCGGCGACGGCGGCCGGCATACCGAGGACGAGGGCGGCCAGCACGAGCGGCGCGACGCGCCCGCGAAGGGAGGAGCGGTGCATGTGGGGGACAGCCTTCCTGAGCGGTTCGTGACGAACGCCCGACCGGCCACAGTGGCTGTCCGGGCTCCGTCCCGTGACCTCGACGGGTGATGTGGAGCCGCTCGCGTCTGCGGGGCAGTCCGGCTCGCCCCCCTCTCGGGTGGCCTACGGTTGCGGGTCAGCGCCGGACTTGGACCGGCTTCCCCCCGCGGACGCGGTTGGTGCCGCCGAGTGCTCGGCGACCGGCCCCACTCTAGCGCCATCCTGAGTGCTTCCTGACAACCGCTAGACTGGGGTCACAGGCGTTCGAGCCGTCATCAGCGGCGAGCCTCCGGAAGAACGGCGCCACCTCGTGGGGAGCCCATTAGAACCGGACGTCCGGGTCACGTCACGACCTGGGAAACAAGAGCGGTCGTATGCCGCGTGGCCCCGTGGGGCGCGTGGCTGCGGCAAGCGAGGTGGTACCGCGGAGGGAGCCGGCCGGCATACGGCAGGAGGCCCTTCGTCCTCGTCGAGACGACGACGCGACGACCCGCAGGAGCCTTCGACATGACCTACCCCAAGGTCTCGACCACCAGCACCCACGAGCCCGGCGCCGCCCTCGGCCTGCCGCCGGCAGGGGTGTCCCCGAGCCCGCGGTTCCCGGAGATCGAGGAGCGGATCCTCGCGCACTGGGAGGCCGACGACACGTTCCGTGCCTCGGTCGAGCAGCGCGAGGCCGGGGAGGACGGCGAGAACGAGTTCGTCTTCTACGACGGTCCGCCCTTCGCCAACGGCCTGCCGCACTACGGCCACCTGCTCACCGGCTACGTCAAGGACCTCGTCCCGCGCTACCAGACGATGCGCGGACGCCGGGTCGAGCGTCGCTTCGGCTGGGACACCCACGGCCTGCCCGCCGAGCTCGAGGCGATGAGCCAGCTCGGCATCAAGACCAAGGACGAGATCGTCGAGCTCGGCATCGAGAAGTTCAACGACGCCTGCCGCACCTCGGTGCTCAAGTACACCGACGACTGGCGTGAGTACGTCACCCGCCAGGCGCGCTGGGTCGACTTCGACAACGACTACAAGACGCTCAACGCGCCCTACATGGAGTCGGTCATCTGGGCGTTCAAGTCCCTCTACGAGAAGGGTCTCGTCTACGAGGGCTTCCGCGTCCTGCCCTACTGCTGGAACGACCAGACGCCGCTGTCCAACCACGAGCTGCGGATGGACGACGAGGTCTACCAGATGCGCCAGGACCCGGCGGTCACCGTCGGCTACCTGCTCGACTCGACCGGGTCGGACCCGGTGCTGGACGGTGCCCACCTGCTCGTGTGGACGACGACGCCCTGGACCCTCCCGAGCAACCTCGCCGCCATGGTCGGCTCGGACATCGACTACGTCGTCGTCGAGGCGCCGGTGCCGGGGCGCGAGGACGCGGCACCCGCCCGCTACGTGCTCGCCGAGGCGCGGCTGGGGCACTACGCGCGCGAGCTCGGTGACGAGCCCGCCGTCGTGGGCCGCTACAAGGGCGCCGAGCTCGTCGGACGGTCCTACACACCGCCGTTCACCTACTACGCCGGGCACGAGAACGCCTTCCGGATCGTCGCCGCCGACGATGCCGTGACGACGACCGACGGCACCGGGGTCGTGCACACCGCGGGCGCGTTCGGTGAGGTCGACAAGGAGGTCACCGACCGCGAGGGCATCGAGCCGGTCATGCCGGTCGGTGCCGACGGTGCCTTCACGTTCCCCGTCTCGGAGTACGAGGGAATGCTCGTCTTCGACGCCAACGCGCCGATCATCGAGCACCTCAAGGCCGCCACGCGCGGCGCGGGCGGCTCTGGCGAGGCGGGCGCGGCGGGCGCGGTGTCGCCGGGGACCGTGCTGCTGCGTCGCGAGACCTACGACCACTCCTACCCGCACTGCTGGCGGTGTCGCGAGCCCCTCATCTACAAGGGCGTCTCGTCGTGGTTCGTCGAGGTGACGAAGTTCCGCGACCGCATGGTCGAGCTCAACCAGCAGATCCAGTGGGTTCCCGACCACGTCAAGGACGGCCAGTTCGGCCGCTGGCTCGAGAACGCCCGCGACTGGTCGATCACGCGCAACCGGTTCTGGGGCAGCCCCGTCCCGGTGTGGCGCTCCGACGACCCCGAGTACCCGCGCATCGACGTCTACGGCTCCTTCGAGGAGATCGAGCGCGACTTCGGCCGGCTGCCCCTCAACGCGTCCGGTGAGCCGGACCTGCACCGGCCGTTCGTCGACTCGCTGACGCGTCCGAACCCCGACGACCCGACGGGGAAGTCCACGATGCGCCGCGTCGAGGACGTCATGGACGTGTGGTTCGACTCGGGGTCGATGTCGTTCGCGCAGGTGCACTACCCGTTCGAGAACGCCGAGTGGTTCGAGCACCACTTCCCGGGCGACTTCATCGTCGAGTACATCGGCCAGACGCGCGGCTGGTTCTACACGCTGCACGTGCTCGCGACTGCGCTCTTCGACCGTCCCGCGTTCACCTCGGTCATCTGCCACGGCATCGTCCTCGGCAACGACGGCCAGAAGATGAGCAAGTCGCTGCGCAACTACCCCGACGTCCGCGAGGTCTTCGACCGCGACGGCGCCGACGCGATGCGCTGGTTCCTCATGTCGTCGCCGATCCTGCGCGGTGGCAACCTCATCGTCACCGAGGAGGCCATCCGCGAGGGCGTGCGCCAGGTGCAGATCCCGCTGTGGAACAGCTGGTACTTCTTCACCCTCTACGCCAACGCCTTCGGTGGCGGTGGATCTGACGGTGCAGACGGCGCGAACGGCGGTGGCGGACAGGGGTATGCCGCCCAGTGGTCGACCGCGTCGACCTCGCCTCTCGACCGCTACCTGCTCGCCAAGCTGCGCCAGCTCGTCGAGACGACGACCGAGCAGCTCGACGGCCTCGACGTCGCCGGTGCCTGCGACTCGATCCGCGGCTTCGTCGACGTGCTCACCAACTGGTACATCCGCCGATCGCGGGAACGCTTCTGGGACACCGGTTCTGGTGACGGTTCGGACTCGGGTGCCGACGCGCGCGCGGCGTTCGACACGCTCTACACGACGCTCGAGGTGCTCACCCGCGTCACCGCGCCCCTGCTGCCGCTCGTCTCCGAGGAGATCTGGCGTGGGCTCACCGGCGAGCGCTCGGTGCACCTCGCCGACTGGCCGTCGGCCGACGACCTGCCGTCCGACGACGAGCTCGTCGCCCGGATGGACCAGGCGCGGACGATCTGCTCGGTCGCGTCGTCGCTGCGCAAGTCCGAGAAGCTGCGCGTGCGCCTGCCGCTGCGCGACCTCACGGTCGTCGTGCCGGACGCCGCCGGCCTCACCGACTTCGCGGGCATCGTCGCGGACGAGGTCAACGTCCGTCAGGTCTCGCTCCTCGACCTCGACGCCGTCGGCGACAGCGACTTCGGCGTGACGCAGAAGCTCACCGTCAACGCCCGCGTCGCCGGGCCCCGGCTCGGCCGCGAGGTCCAGACGGCGATCAAGGGCTCGAAGTCCGGCGACTGGTCCGTGGCCGAGGACGGCACCGTCGTCAGCGGCGGTCTCGAGCTCGTCGAGGGCGAGTACTCGCTCGAGACCGTCGTGTCGGGTGGGGACGCCGGTTCGCGGGCGACCGCCGTGCTGCCGGGTGGCGGGTTCGTCGTCCTCGACACCGAGGTCACGCCCGAGCTGGCCGCCGAGGGCCTGGCGCGCGACGTCATCCGCGCCGTCCAGCAGGCCCGGCGCGAGGCCGGCCTCGACGTGAGCGACCGGATCTCGCTCACCGTGACTGGCTCGCAGGCGGTCTGGGAGGCGACGGTGGCCCACCAGGCACTCATCGTCGACGAGACCCTCGCGACGCAGTTCGGCTCGGCGCCCCAGCTCGACGCGCTGCCGCTTGGCGACGGTGTGAGCGAGGCGGACCTCGGCGCCGGCGAGCGCGCCCGGATCCTCGTCAAGAAGCTCGCCTGACCGGCATACCTCTGTCTGACTGATTGCCCCAAGACCACCGCAGACGCCCCGAAACCGGGGTGACGCGGTGGTCCTGGGGCAATCAGTCGGGAGGCGGGGCGGGGTGACGGGGGTTACGGCGGCGGGACCTACGCGCCAGTAGGGTGCCCGGCCATGGACTCACCGTGGGCGATCATCAGCGACCCGACGCACGACCCGGTCCTCTTCGCCGTGCCGTTCTTCGTGCTCTTCATCGTCCTCGAGCTGCTCGCGATCCGGTTCCTCGGCGACCACGACGACGAGACCCCGACGCGCATGGGCTACTCGGCGCCCGACACGGCCGCGAACCTCGCGAGCGGCGTCGGGTCCGTCGTCATCAACCTCGGAGCGCGGTTCGCTGCTCTCATCCTCTACTTCGCGCTGTTCTCTGTGGCGCCGTGGCAGCTCGACGCCGGCAGCCCGTGGACCTGGGTGTTCACGCTGCTCGCCGTCGACCTGCTCTGGTACGCCTACCACCGCGCCAGCCACCGGGTCCGGATCCTCTGGGCGGCCCACCAGGCGCACCACTCGTCGGTCCACTTCAACTACTCGGTGGCGCTGCGGCAGAAGTGGAACCCGTGGGGCGAGCTGCTCTTCTGGACGCCGCTCCCGCTGCTCGGCGTGCCGCCGTGGATGATCTTCTTCGCGTTCTCGCTCAACCTCATCTACCAGTTCTGGGTGCACACCGAGACGATCCCGCAGCTGTGGGCGCCGGTCGAGTACCTCCTCAACACGCCCAGCCACCACCGGGTGCACCACGCGAGCCAGAAGCAGTACCTCGACCGCAACTACGGCGGCATCCTCATCGTCTGGGACCGGCTCTTCGGGACCTACGCCGAGGAGGAGGACGTGCCGGTCTACGGGCTCACGGTCCCGGTGACGACCCACAACCCGCTGCGGATCCAGTACGGCGAGCTCCTCGCGGCCGTGCGCCACGTCCGGGCCGCCCGGACGTGGCGCGACCGGGCCGGCCACCTCTTCGGCCCGCCGGGGTGGCGTCCCGCCGAGCCGCCCTCCTGAGCCCGGGCCGGACGGCATACTCGGTGACGTGGCCGGCTGCTGTGACCCCCGAGGGTGCGACCGCGTGTTCGGGCCGCGGTTCGCCCGGCACGTCGCGGGTCGCTACCGCAGGCGCGGAGTCGACCGGACCGCGCGGCGGATGGTCGACTGGCTTGCCACCGAGGGCCTCGACGGGGCGACGGTCCTCGAGATCGGCGGCGGCGTCGGCGAGATCCAGCTCGAGCTGCTCGAGCGTGGCGCCGCGTCGACGACGAACCTCGAGCTGAGCCCCGCCTACGAGGGCGAGGCGACCGAGCTCGCGCGCGAGCACGGTGTGGCCGACCGCGTCGACCGACGGATGGGGGACGTCGCCGTCGACTCTTCGGTGGCCGCGCCGGCCGACGTCGTCGTGCTGCACCGCGTTGTCTGCTGCTATCCCGATGCCGAGCGGCTGCTCACGGCCGCGGCCGGTCACGCTCGGCGTTCGGTCGTGCTGAGCCACCCGCCGCGCAACGCCGTCTCCCGTGCGATGCTCGCCTCGCAGAACGTCGTCATGCGCGTCCTCGGACGCGAGTACCGCACGTTCGCGCACGCACCCATGTCGATGCTGGCGACGTTGCGGGACAACGGTTTCGCCGCGCGCCACCTGCATCGAGGGCTCGCGTGGCACATCATCGTCGCCACCCGTGAGCCGTCGTCCGCGGCCGGCCAGCCCGCCTAGGCTGGTCGCGTGCCCGAACCCGTGCGACGCGTCCCCGGCGACGTCCTCATCCACCTCCGGCGCGCTCGCGACCACATCGACCGGCACTTCGCCGAGGACCTCGACCTCGACGCGCTGGCGGCGACGGCGCGGCTGAGCAAGTTCCACTTCCTCCGGTCCTTCGCGGCGGTCTACGGCCCGACCCCGCTCGCCTACCTCGGGGAGCGCCGGGTCGAGCGCGCCCAGGACCTGCTGCGCACGACGAACCTCACGGTCACCGAGGTCTGCCACGCCGTCGGCTACTCCAGCCTCGGCTCGTTCTCGAGCCGCTTCCGCGAGATCGTCGGCGAGACGCCCAGCGCCTTTCAGGCCCGGTATGCCGTCCGCGGCGCCCCGCGCATCCCGGGCTGCTGGGTCTTCATGGCCGGCCTCGTCGAGAGGCGCGACGGGCCCGGCGGGGGAGCGGACGGCATACGGAGCAATCGGGGAGAAGCGCCCACGGGGGCTGACGCCTAGCGTCGAGCCCATGATCACCAACGTCAGCCTCGTGTCCGTCTGGGTCAAGGACCTCGACGAGTCCCTCGCCTTCTACACCGACGTCCTCGGCTTCACCGCCGGCGACGACATCACGCTGGGGGAGGACTTCCGCTGGGTCACCGTGACCCACCCCTCGCAGCCCGAGCTCTCGCTCCATCTCACGACCCCCAGCAAGCCGCTGTCGGACGACCTCATCGCGGCGATGCAGCGGGCGCAGCTCGAGGGCGGGCTCCCCGGCGTCGGGCTGCACGTCGACGACTGCCGCCGGACGGTCGAGGAGCTCAAGGGCAAGGGCGTCGAGTTCCTCCAGGATCCGGAGGACCGGCCCTACGGCGTCGAGGCGCTCATGCGCGACAACTCCGGCAACTGGATGGTCCTCGTCGAGCCCCGCGACTACACGCCCGAGGACTTCGACGGCGCCTCCTTCGACTGACCCGCCCCCGACTGATTGCGCAGCAGCGACGTCCGGAGGGCCGGATCGGCACCCTCGGCGTCGCTGCTGCGCAAGAAGTCCGGGAGAATGGGGCGCATGGCACCGGCTCCCGACTCCTCCCAGCGCGAGGCTGCTCGCAACCTCGAGATCATGAAGCGGCTGCGCGAGGTCGAGGAGGCGATCCTCGCCCGGGCTCCCGAGCACGACCTCGAGCCCTCGCTCGACCGGATCCGCGCCGTCATGGAGCTCGCCGGCGACCCGCAGCACACCTTCCCCGTCATCCACGTCACCGGCACCAACGGCAAGACGACGACGGCCCGGGTCGTCGAGTCGGTGCTGCGCGAGATGGGGCTCACCACAGGGCGGTTCACGTCGCCGCACCTGCACACGATGCTCGAACGGATCGCCATCGGCGGGCGCAACATCGAGGCCGAGAAGTTCCTCAGGGCCTATGACGAGGTGATCGACCTCGTCGACCTTGTCGATGCGCGCTCGGTCGCCGAGGGCGGCCCACGAATGACCTACTTCGAGGTGCTCGTCGCGGTCGCGTATGCCGCGTTCGCCGACGCCCCGGTCGACGTCGCCATCGTCGAGGTCGGCATGGGCGGCAGCTGGGACGCGACCAACGTCGCCGACGGCACCGTCTCGGTCATCACCCCGATCGCGCTCGACCACCAGCACTTCCTTGGCAACACCGAGACCGACATCGCCCTCGAGAAGTCGGGGATCATCAAGGCCGACGGCATCGCCGTCTCCGCGCTCCAGGCGGACCCGGCCGTGTCGGCGATCTTGCGCGACCGGGCCGAGGAGGTCGGGGCGCAGCTCGCCGTCGAGGGTGAGCAGTTCGGGATCGAGGCGGCCGACGTCGCGGTCGGTGGGCAGGCGGTCAGCGTGCGCGGTCTCGCGGCGACCTACGAGGACCTCTTCCTGCCCTTCCACGGCGCCCACATGGCCCAGAACGCCGCCGTCGCCATCGCCGCGGTCGAGGCGTTCCTCGGGGGAGGTGAGCAGCCGCTCGACCTCGAGGTGCTGCGCGCAGGGTTGGCAGCCGCGACGTCGCCGGGACGGCTCGAGGTCGTCCGTCGCAGTCCGACCGTGCTCGTCGACGCCGCCCACAACCCCGCCGGGGCCAGGGCGCTGCGCGACGGGCTGAACGAGGCGTTCACCTTCACCCGGCTCGTCGGCGTCATCGCGATCCTCAAGGACAAGGACGCGACCGAGATGCTCGAGGTCCTCGAGCCGGTGCTCGACGAGGTCGTCGTGTCGCGCACGACCTCGCCGCGAGCGATGCGCCCGAACGACCTCGCCGAGATCGCCCGGGGTGTCTTCGGCGACTCACGGGTCACCGTCGTCGAGGACCTGCCCGACGCGCTCGACCAGGCCGCGGCCCTCGCCGACCAAGGGGGCGTCGGCGGGGGCGTGCTCGCCACGGGCTCGGTCATCACCGCCGCCGAGGTGCGCATGCTCCTCGGCGTCACCGACGCCTGAGAGCGCAAGGGGGCTTGCGTCCGCACCTGTGGTGGTCAGGCCGTCACCTCGCCGGAGGCAAGCAACCGCGTATCAGTCGATCGGCTCCCCGGCCAACGCCTTGGCGGCGAGGTGCTCCTCGCCCGCCACCTCCCACACCTCGAGCGCCGAGTGCACCGCGAGGGCGACGATCCCGAGACCGAGCACGAGGTCGGGCCACCCCGAAGCTGTCCACAGCGTTACCAGCGCCATGGCGATGATCGCGACGTTGACGAGGACGTCGTTGCGGGCGGACAGGTATGCCGCCCGGGACAGGCTGCCTCCCGACGTGCGCACGCGGGTGAGCAGCCAGGCGCACACGCTGTTGACGACCGCCGCCGACCCGGCCGTCGCAGCGAGCCAGCCGACGTCCGGGGGATTGGGGTCGCCCCACTTGGACACCGCTTGCCAGACCGCGGCCGCGGCGGGGACGAGGAGGATCCCCGCCATGACCCGGCCGGCAAGCGCGCGGTGCCGCATGCCCCAGCCCAGAGCGAGGGCGATGAGGAGGTTGATCGCGGTGTCCTCGAGGAAGTCGACGCTGTCGGCGAAGAGGGCGACCGAGCCGATCGAGAGGGCCACGGCCACCTCGACCCAGAACCACGCGAAGTTGAGCCCGGCGACGGTGAGCACGACTCGCCGCAGCTCGAGGGTGGCCCTACGAGTGGCTTCCTCGGACCTCACCGGACCTCCTTGTCGCTGCGAACCCCGAGCAACCCACTTCCGGCGGGAATCTCGAGGCGCGGGGGAGCTGTGGGCTCGGCGGGAAGGGGCACCCGTCCATCCAACCAGCGCACCCGGCATACGCTCGTGCCATGCATCCCATCGCCAGGCTCGTCCTCATCATCGCCGTCGTGGCGGTGGTGTTCTGGCTCGTCACCCGCTTCCGCGACAGCGCGCGCGGCGACAAGGTGAGCTTCCGGCCGGTCGAGGACCTGCCGCTCGAGGTGCAGCAGTCGATCGACCTCGCGCTCTCGCACGACAAGAAGGCCACCGCGGTCAAGCTCTACCGCCAGGCGACACGGGCGCCCGCAGAGGCGGCGAAGGCGGCGATCGACGTGCGCGAGTGGAAGCGCGGATGACCCGCCTCCCGCTCACCGGCACTCTCGGCACCTTCGCCTGGCGGATGCTCGCGACGGTGCTCGGCGGCCAGGGTTTCGTCATCCTCCTCGGAGCGCTCGTCGCCCGCGCGACCGCGCTCGCCGAGGGCGCCGACAACGCCCGGACGCTGCTCTGGCTCGGTGTCGCGCTCGCGGTCCTCGCGTTCGTCGGCGCCGGGCTCATGCGCTCGCCCCTCGGGCTCCCGCTCGGGTGGGTCGTGCAGCTCCTCACCTGGGCCAGCGCCGTCGTCGTCCCGGCGATGATCGGCGTCGGCCTCGTCTTCACCGGGCTCTGGGTGCTGTGCCTCGTCAAGGGGCAGCAGGTCGACGCGATGATGGCGGCCCGCGAGAGCGACCCCGAGGCCGCTCGCTAGGCTGGCCCGCGTGACTGCCGAACGCTCCCTCGTCCTCGTCAAGCCCGACGGCTACGCCCGTGGCCTCTCCGGTGAGGTCCTGCGCCGCATCGAGGCCAAGGGCTACACCCTGGTCGCGCTCGCGGTGACGACGCCCACCCGTGAGAACCTCGCCCGCCACTACGCCGAGCACGAGGGCAAGCCCTTCTACGAGCCGCTCCTCGAGTTCATGTCGTCCGGCCCGGTGACCGCCGCGGTCATCGAGGGCCAGGGCTGCATCCCCGGCTTCCGCTCCCTCGCCGGCGCGACGAACCCCACCGAGGCCGCGCCCGGCAGCATCCGCGGCGACCTCGGCCGCGACTGGGGCGAGAAGGTCCAGAAGAACATCGTCCACGGCTCCGACTCCCCGGAGTCCGCCGAGCGCGAGATCGCCATCTGGTTCCCCGAGCTCTGACCCGACCCACGTCGCAGGTATGCCGGCCGCTCACCGCCCACGCAGAGCGTGGGACCCGGAGCGGCCGGCATACCTGCGTCTGGGGCCCGAAAGATCTCGCCGAGCGAACTCGCCGCCAGCGCCCTAGGTTGAGGACCGCGCGTGACAACGGCGTCCGCGCATCCCTGATCGAAGGAGCCAGCATGAGGATCACCCGAGTCGGGCCGGGGGTGGTCTCGGCGGTCGCGCTGGTGGCCGCCGGCCTCGCCGGAGCCGGAGTCGCCACCGCGGCGCCGCAGCCGGCGGCCCAGGACGAGAAGGTGCAGATCGTCACCGTCCACGCGGCCAGCCAGAAGGAGCGCTCGGCCGTGGACGCCCTCGGCCTCGACACCACCGAGCACGCCGACGAGCACGGGGTGGACGTCGTCCTCCACGGTGCGGCCGACGTGGCGAAGCTGAGGGCTGCCGGCAAGAAGTGGACCGTCAAGGTCGCCGACCTCGCCGCCGTCGAGCGCGCGAACGCCAAGAAGGACAAGGCCTACGCCGCGAGCGTCGCCGAGTCCGCGCTGCCGAGCGGCCGAACCGGCTATCGCACGCTCGCCGACTACAACGCGGAGATGGCTGCGCTGGCCGCGAAGTACCCGACGAAGGTCAAGCCGCTCACGCTCGCGAACCCGTCGGTCCTCGGCAAGCCGATCAACGGCATCGAGATCACCGACGGCGCGGCCAACACCGCCGACGGCAAGCCGGTCTTCCTCATGATGGGCGCCCATCACGCGCGGGAGTGGCCGTCGTCGGAGCACTCGATGGAGTTCGCCTACGACCTCCTCGAGAGCGGCGACGCCCGCAACGCCGGCATCCTCAAGGGCGTGCGCACGATCGTCGTGCCGGTCGTCAACGTCGACGGCTTCCAGATCTCGCGCTCGGCCGCCCCGCTCGGCGACTTCAGCACGTTCGACTACGAGATGAAGCGCAAGAACTGCTCGATCAGCAGCAAGACGCCGGCGCAGTACACGACCGGCACGTGCGACAACAACCTCGCCGGACGACTGCGCGGCACCGACCCCAACCGCAACTACCCCGGCTTCTGGGGCGGCCCCGGCGCGTCGACGAGCTGGAGCAGCGACACCTACCGCGGTGACGGCCCCGGCAGCGAGCCCGAGGTCGACGCCGTGCGCAAGCTCATCAGCAGCCGCCAGGTGACCACCCTCATCACCAACCACACCTACAGCAACCTCGTGCTGCGCCCGCCGTCGCTCGCCTCGACCGGGTTCAGCCCCGACGAGATCCAGTACCGCGCGCTCGGTGCCGACTTCGCCGAACACAACGGCTACGCCAACATCCCCTCGTTCGGCCTCTACGACACCTCCGGCTCGGTCGAGGACTGGAGCTACTGGAACACCGGTGGCTACGGCTTCACCTTCGAGATCGGCACCGAGGGCTTCCACCCGCCCTACGAGACCGGTGTCGTCGCCGAGTACGCCGGGCTCGCACCCGCCGCGGGTGCAGGCAAGGGCGGCAACCGCGAGGCCTACTACCGCGCCGCCGCTGCCGCGATGGACAAGGCCATGCACTCGACGATCACCGGCAAGGCGCCGGCGAACACGACGCTGTCGGTCCGCAAGACCTACCAGGGCATGACCTCGCCCGTCATCCAGCCGGGTGGCACGACGACCCCGCCGATCCCGTACACCGACGTCCTCTCGTCCTCGCTCGCCGGCAAGGGTGGGGCGTTCTCGTGGGCGGTCAACCCGTCGACGCGTCCGCTCGTCGTGGGTCGCTACGGCCGTGACCCGGTGGCCCCGACGGCCCCGAGCCAGACCATCACGAACCCCGCGGGCGTGCCTGCCGTCGGGCAGTCGGAGTACACGAACGTGACGGTCCAGGGTCTCCCGGCCTACGACAACGGCAAGGTCGTCTTCGACTTCAGCTGGCCAGGTGGCACCGCCGTCGACTGGGACTTCTACATCTACGACGCGGACGGCAACCAGGTCGCGTCCGCGGCGACCGCCGACAACCCGGAGACGGCCACTGCGCTCGACCCGGTGCCCGGCGGCTACCGGATCGAGGCGAACAACTACGACGGTGGCTCCACGTCGACCGACTGGTCGGGGACGATGTCGTTCCTCCCGCCCGACCCGGCGATCGTCACCGGCGTCAAGGAGTCGTGGAACCTCACCTGCACCACCAAGCAGGGCAAGGTCCTCGGGACCCGGAGCATCGTCGTCGACCGCGGCCAGAGCGTCGACGTCGGCAACCCCTGCAACCGGGGCAAGGTCGCCTCCACCAACGAGTGACCCGCGCCTGACCGAACGAGAAGGTATGCCGTCCACGCATCGCGCGTGGACGGCATACCTGCGTCCGTGGGCGTTGCGTCCGCAACTGTGGTGGCCAGGGCGTCATCTCGCCGGACGCAGTGGATATGCCGGACACGCCCCGTGCGCTTGCGTCCGCAACTGTGGTGGCCAGGGCGTCATCTCGCCGGACGCAAGGCGGCCGGACGCGCGTGTCAGGCCCGGGAGGGGCACGGGTGCGCGCGTAGCATCGCGAGCGTGGCTGGATGGGACCGGTGGACGGGCGGGCGCGACCTCGCCATCGACCTGGGGACCGCCAACACCGTCATCCACGAGCGCGGCCGCGGGGTCGTCCTCGACGAGCCCTCCGTCGTCGCCGTGCGCGCCGGGACCTCCGAGCTGCTCGCCGCCGGCCACCGCGCCAAGGAGATGCTCGGCCGCACACCCGACTCGGTGACCGCGGTCCGCCCGCTGCGCGACGGCGTCATCTCCGACGCCGACGTCACCGAGCGCATGCTGCGCTACTTCGTCGACCAGGTCTCGCCGTCGAGGATCTTCCGGCCGCGGATGGTCGTCTGCGTGCCGAGCGACATCACGAGCGTCGAGCGGCGCGCCCTCGAGGACTCGACGCTGCGCTCCGGGGCCCGCCGGGTCCACGTCATCGAGGAGCCGATGGCCGCCGCGATCGGCGCCGGGCTGCCGATCGAGGAGACGAACGCGTCGATGGTCGTCGACCTCGGGGGAGGCACGACCAACGTCGCCGTCATCAGCCTCGGCGGCATCGTCACGAGCCGGTCGATCCGCACCGGCGGCGACGAGGTCGACGAGGCGATCATCGCCCACGTGAAGTCGGAGTACTCGCTGCTGCTCGGCGAGCGCAGCGCCGAGCAGATCAAGATCGCCGTCGGCTCCGCGTTCCCGCTCCGCGAGGAGCTGAGCGAGCGGGTCCGCGGGCGCGACCTCGTCACCGGGCTGCCCAAGACCGTGTCGATCTCCTCGGGCGAGGTGCGCCGCGCCATCGAGGGCCCCGTGCTCCAGATGGTCGAGCTCGCCCGGGCCGTCCTCGACGTCTGCCCGCCCGAGCTGGCCGGCGACGTGCTCGACCGCGGCATCACCCTCACCGGCGGTGGGGCGCTGCTGCGGGGGCTCGCCGAGCGGATGCGCCACGAGCTCGGTGTCCCCGTCGTCGTGGCCGAGGACCCCCTGCGGGCCGTGGCGCGCGGAGCGGGTCGCTGCGTCGAGGAGTTCGACACCCTGCACCGCGTCCTCGTCGACAACCGCCGGTTGTGAGGGGCGACGCGGCGGACCGGCGCCGGCGTCGCCTCGTCGCGCTCGCCGTCGCCATGACCTGCGCGCTGCTCGTCGTCGACCTCGTGGGTGGTCCCGGGACCGGGCTGCTGCGCAGTGGTGCCGCGACCGTCCTCGGGCCGCTCGAGAGGGTCCTCGCGCCGGCCGGTCGGGCCGGCGAGGACGAGCTGCGGCGCGACAACGAGGAGCTGCAGAGCGCGCTGCGCCAGGCCGAGGTGGCCGGGCGCGAGTCGGCGGAGCTGGCGGCGCTGCTGTCGTCGCCCGCGACCGCCGGGGCGCGGGTCGTGCCGGCCCGGGTCGTCGGCGTCGGCGCCCCGGGACCCCAGGGCGTCGTCCGCGTCACGATCGACGTCGGCAGCCGTGACGGGGTCGACGTCGACCGGACCGTCGTGGCCTCCGGCGGGCTCGTCGGTCGCGTCGCGTCGGTGGCGCCGTGGACGAGCGACGTCTTCGTCGTCGGCGGGCCCGAGGTCGTCATCGGCGCCCGGGTGGGCGGCGCAGGTGCGCTCGCGACCGTCGGTGGCGCGACAACCACCGCGACGGGACGCGAGGCCGGCGAGCTCGGGCTCACCCTGGTCCAGACCGGCACGCTCACCGTCGGCGACGAGGTCCACACCCTCGGGAGCGTCGGCGGGCGGCCGTTCGTGCCGGGCGTCCTCGTGGGTCGGGTCACCGCCGTCGAGCCGCAGCGCGGACGCCTCGCACCGTCGGGCACGGTCCGGCCGGCCGTCGACGTGGGCACCCTCTCCGTCGTCGGCGTCCTCCTCAGCCCGCCGCGGTCGACGCCACGGACGGCGGCGACGGGCGGGGCGACGGGCGGGGCGTCGTGACGCCGACGGGCGCCCTGCTTCGCGCCACGCTGCTGCTCCTCGGGGCGGTCCTCGGCGTGACGCTCGCCGCCCGCCACCTCTCGCCGCTGCCCGACCTCGTCCTCGTCGTCGTCGCGTCCGCCGCCCTGCGCGCCGGCCCGCGCGCGGGTCTGCTCACCGGGCTCGTCGGCGGCTGGCTCCTCGACCTGCTGCCCCCCGGTTCCGCGGTCCTCGGCACCCAGGCCCTGCTGTATGCCGTGTGCGGCCTTGCCGTCGGCGCGCTGCGCCGTCCCGGGCCGGTCTCGGTCGTCTGGGTCGTCCTCGTCGTCGCGGGCGCGGCCAGCGGCCTCGAGGTGGTGCGGGGCGCGCTCGCCCTCGCCCAGGGCGTGCCCGTCGACGTCGTCTCCTCGGCACTGCGCATGCTCGCCACGGCGACAGCGGGTCTCGTCGTCGTGCCGCTCGTCAGCGCCGTCGAACGGCGTTCGGAGAGGCGGCGGTTCGCGTGACCGACGTCGGCCTGCGCCCCCGGGACGGGTCTGGTCACCAGGGCCGGTTCGTCGCCGTCGCCGCCGTCGTCGGGCTCCTCTTCGTCGTCCTCTTCGGGCGCCTCGGGCAGGTCCAGCTCACCGAGCACTCCGACTACACCGCCGCGGCGGCGCTGCTCAACACGCGCGAGGTCGTCGTGCCTGCGGTGCGCGGCCGGATCCTCGACCGGTCCGGTCGCGCCCTCGCCGACAACACCTCCGTCACGGTCGTCACCCTCGAGCGCCGGGTCGTCGCCGACAGCCCCGACCGCGCGAGGGCCCTGCTCGCACGGGTCGCCGAGGTCGTGAACCGGCCGGTCGAGGAGCTCGTCGGGCGCACGCACCTGTGCGGGGAGGCCGGCGCGCCCAGGGCCCCGGCGTGCTGGGCCGGGTCGCCACAGGTCCCCATCCCCGTCGCGAGCGGCGTGGACCCGCAGCGGGCGCTCAGCCTCGTCGAGCAGCCCGACCGCTTCCCGGGCATCGCCGTCGAGGCCGTGCCGGTGCGCCGCTACCCGGCGCCGTCCGGGGTCAACGCCGCGCATATCCTCGGCTACCTCGGACGAGCGACCGAGCAGGAGGTGGCGGCGTCGTCGGGCACGGTGACCGCGGACGACCTCGTCGGTCGGGCCGGGCTCGAGCAGCAGTACGACGCGGTCCTGCGGGGGACTCCCGGCCGCACCGTCGTGTCGGTCGACCCGCGCGGGCTCGTCACCGGGGTGGTCTCGCGGGTCGAACCCGTGCCCGGACGCGACCTCGTGACGAGCCTCGACGCGGGCGTGCAGACGGCGACCGAGAAGGCGCTGGCGCGAGAGATGGCCGCCGCCCGCAAGCGCGGCCTGCCGGCGGACTCGGGCGGGGCCGTCGTCCTCGACGTGACGACCGGCCAGGTCGTCGCCTCTGCGAGTGCCCCCACCTATGACCCCAACGTGTGGACCGGTGGGATCTCCGCGAAGAGCTATGCGGCCCTGACCGCTGCCGGGGCGGGCACGCCCCTGATCTCCCGGGTGACGGCGTCGGCGATGGCACCGGCCTCCACCCTCAAGGCGCTCAGCGTGCCCGCCGCCGTCGCCGCGGGGAACTCGCTCACCCGCAGCTACGAGTGCGGCTCGAGCTATCGCATCGGCAACCGCTCGTTCCGCAACTTCGAGTCCCGTGGCTTCGGCCCGATCACCTTCCACCGCGCGCTCGAGGTCTCGTGCGACACCGTCTTCTACGACGTCGCCTACCGCTCCTGGCTGGCGCTCGGTGGGCTCAACGGCCGCGACGCTGGGGACCCGTTCATCACGACGGTGCGCGACTTCGGCCTGGGCGCCCGCACCGGCATCGACCTCCCGGGGGAGACCGCCGGGCGCATCCCCGACCGCACCTGGAAGCAGCAGGTGTGGCAGGACACCAAGGACGAGACCTGCACGCGGGCGAAGAGCGGCTACCCCGACGTCGCGAGGACCGACCCGGCCCGCGCGGCCTACCTCACCTCGCTCGCCAGGGAGAACTGCGAGAGCGGCGCGCAGTTCCGCGCCGGCGACGCGGCGAACTTCTCCATCGGCCAGGGCGACGTCGCCACGACCCCGCTGCAGATGGGGGTGGCCTACGCCGCGATCGCCAACGGCGGCGTGGTGCGCGAGCCCCGGGTCGGGGTCCGGGTCGTCGACCCCGTGAGCGGTGCGGCCGAGCCGATACCCGCCGGTGCGTCGCACCGGGCCGCGCTGCGCGCCGACGTCGGCGCCTACGTCAGGTCCGGGCTGCGGGCCGTCGTCGACAGCGGCACGGCCGCGCAGGCGTTCCGCGGCATGCCGGCCGACTGGCCGGTGGCCGGCAAGACGGGCACCGCGGAGGTCTTCGACCGCTCCGACACGTCGTGGTTCCTCTCCTACGCCCCCGCGAACAGGCCCCGGTATGCCGTCTCGGTCGCCGTGAGCCAAGGCGGCCACGGCAGCGAGACCGCGGCACCGGTGGCCCGGTCCGTGCACGAGGCCCTCCGCCTCCTCCCGCGCTGACCCTCCATCGCTGACCCACGGGGCGTTGCGTCCGCAACTGTGGTGGCTCCGTCGTCACCCTGCCGGACGCAACGAGGGGGGTGACGGGGGAGCGCGACGGGGGCGGACGGCATACAACTAGGCTCTGCACCATGGCTGACTTCGATGTTGTCGTTCTCGGTGCCGGACCCGGTGGCTACGTCGCGGCGATCCGCGCCTCGCAGCTGGGTCTCAAGGCCGCCGTCGTGGAGAGCAAGTACTGGGGCGGCGTCTGCCTCAACGTCGGGTGCATCCCGTCCAAGGCGCTCATCAAGAACGCCGAGCTCGCGCACGTGCTCCAGCACGACAAGGCGAAGTTCGGCATCGAGGGCGACGCGACGATGTCCTTCGGCCCGACCCACAAGCGCTCGCGCCAGGTGTCGGCCGGCATCGTCAAGGGCGTCCACTTCCTCATGAAGAAGAACAAGATCGAGGAGATCGACGGCTGGGGCACGCTCACGAGCCCGACCTCGATGGACGTCAAGCTCAACTCCGGCGACTCGCGCTCGATCACCTTCGACAAGCTCATCATCGCCGCGGGCGCCGTGACCCGGATGCTGCCCGGCATGGAGGTCTCGAAGAACGTCGTGACCTACGAGGAGCAGATCCTCACCGACGAGCTCCCCGGCTCGATCGTCATCGCAGGCTCCGGTGCCATCGGCGTCGAGTTCGCCTACGTCATGAAGAACTTCGGTGTCGACGTGACGATCGTCGAGTTCCTCGACCGCATGGTGCCGACCGAGGACGCCGACGTGTCCAAGGAGCTGCTCAAGCACTACAAGAAGCTCGGCGTCAAGGTCCTTCTCTCGACCAAGGTCGACGGCGTCGAGGACACCGGCTCCGGCGTCAGGGTCACGGTCTCTCCGGCTGCCGGCGGCGACGGCCAGGTCATCGAGGCCGACAAGTTCATGTCCGCGATCGGCTTCGCCCCGCGACTCGAGGGCTACGGCCTCGAGGCGACCGGCGTCAAGGTCACCGACCGTGGCGCGATCGAGATCGACGACTACTGCCGCACCAACGTCGAGAACGTCTATGCCATCGGCGACGTCACCGGCAAGCTCATGCTCGCCCACGTCGCCGAGGCCCAGGGCGTCGTCGCCGCCGAGACGATGGCCGGCGCCGAGACGATGCCGGTCGAGTACGACTTCGTCCCGCGGGCGACCTACTGCCACCCGCAGATCGGCTCCTTCGGCTACTCCGAGGAGCAGGCCCGGGAGAAGGGCTACGACGTCAAGACCGCGCAGTTCCCCTTCAGCGCCAACGGCAAGGCGATGGGGCTCGGTGACGCCGTCGGCTTCGTCAAGATCGTCGCCGACGCCAAGCACAACGAGATCCTCGGCGCGCACATGATCGGCCCCGACGTCACCGAGCTCCTGCCGGTGCTCACGCTCGCGCAGAAGTGGGACCTCACCGCCGACGAGGTCGCGCGCAACGTCTTCGCGCACCCCACGCTGTCCGAGTCGGTCAAGGAGGCCATCGAGGGCATCGCGGGACACATGATCAACCTCTGAGCGTGATCACGCGCTGAGCCGAGCGGCTTTGTGCCGCAACGCTGCTCGTATGCCGGCCGCCCGCCTGGGGCGGCCGGCATACGGCGTTCTCACCCCATTCCGGTGCCGACGTTGAGGATGTTGCCGTCGGGGTCCTTGAACCAGACGCTGCGGAACGACGAGTCGCCCATGCGCATCGTGGCGACGCCGTCCTGCCACTCGGTCTCCGGCAGGTCGAAGGTCTCGAACGACACACCCTTGTCGCGCAGGTCGGCGATCTGGTCGTCGAAGTCGCCGTCGGGGACCTCGAGCATCATCGCGGTCGCCTGGTTGGTGCCGGCGTACTCGGACTCGTAGACGAAGAGCCCTCCGGAGCCCGCCTTGTAGGAGACGCCGCCGGGCATGTCGGGTCCGGGCTCGAGCCCGAGCACGCCCTCGTAGAACTCGCGGGCGCGTGCCAGGTCCTTGACGCCGAGGGTGGGGACGGGTGTGTGGTCACCGATCATCGCTGCTCCACGGGCGGACCGGACGACCCTCGCGCGGTCGGCCCACCACCGAGACTAGGGACCGCGGCGCCACGGCGCCATGGGTCGAAGCGGTCGTGCCGGGGGCTCTGGCGGGCCAGCCCATGTCGCGCGCGACCTGGAGGTCAGGCGGTGGTCGGCCGGGGGAGCGCAGCGCCGGTCTCGAGGAGGGAGCGGAGCGACTCGAGGATCGCGGTCCACCCGTCGCGGACGTTCTCCGCTGTGAGCGGGCTGCCGTCGAGCCGGTCGTGGACGAGGCGCAGCCGGGTCCGACCGCCCTCGACCTCGGTGAGCTCCCACGAGACACGGCTGGCCGGCTCGGCGGCGAGCTCGTCGTCGTAGAGCGGGTGCCAGGTGTGGACGAGCCGGTGGGGTGGGTCCACCTCCTCGACGACCCCCTCGATCGCGACGCTGCCGTCGGGCAGGTGGGTCTCGAACGACTCGCCCGCGACGGGGGGTGAGGTCCAATGGGTGGCGTGGAAGTACTGCCGCGTCGCCTCGGGGTCGGTGAGGGCGCGCCACACCTCCTCGACGTCGGCCCGGATGTCGATCTCGTAGACGTGGCGGTCGGTCATGGCTGCTCCTGTTGGGGGCGGTGGGTGCCCTCCGCGGCGCTCCGGACGTCGAGCAGGGCGCGGGTGAACGGTTGCGCATACTTGCCAACCCAGCGGTCGGCGATCTGCGCGATGGGGACGGGGTTGAGGTGGTGGTGCTTCTCGCGACCGACCCGTTCGGTCGTCACGAGGCCGGCCTCCTCGAGGACGGTGAGGTGCTTCATCACCGCGAAGCGCGTCACGGCGGGAAAGAGCGAGACGAGCTGCCCGACGCTCTGGCCGTCCTGCGCGAAGAGGGCGTCGAGCAGGGCGCGGCGGGTCGGGTCGGCGAGCGCCCGGAAGACCACCTGCTCCTCGTCCATGCCTCCATTGTGTGACCATACGGTCACATGTCAAGACTGCTCCGTCACCACCCGGTATGCCGTGATGATCGCCTCCGCGCTCCGGCGCACCTCGTCCTCGTCGGTCTCGAACCCGATGACGGAGAAGCGCATCGCCTCGCGCCCGCGCCACGAGGCGCCGCCGACGAAGCAGACGCCGTCGGCGCGGACCCGGGCGATCGTCTCGCGGGTGAGGCGGTCGCCCTCGTCCTCGTCGGCGTCCGCGCCGAAGCGCACGAGGACCTGGTTGAGGCCGACGTCGTTGAGCACCTCGATGCCCGGCTGCCCGCGCAGGAGGTCGGCCACGAGCCGAGCCAGCGCGCAGTGCCGGTCGACGAGGGCGACGATCCCCTCACGCCCGAGCGTGCGGACCATCGTCCACGTCGCGAAGCCCCGGGCCCGGCGCGACAGCTCGGGCACGTAGTGCGACGGGTCGCGCTCGCCGGTCTCGGAGACTGGGAGGTAGCTCGCCGCGATCGTCATCGCCCGCTGGTGCACGGCGTCGTCGCGCACGATGACGTAGCCGCAGTCGTAGGGCGTCTGTAGCCACTTGTGGCCATCCACCGCCCACGAGTCCGCGCCGTCGACGCCCTCGGTGAGCGCCCGGGTCCGCGGTGAGACGCGCGACCAGAGCCCGAACGCACCGTCGACGTGCACCCACGCCCCGGCAGCCCTGGCGGCCGGCACGAGCGTCGCGAAGTCGTCGAAGGCGCCGGTGTTGAGCTGGCCCGCCTGCAGGACGACGACCGCCGGACGGCGGAGCTCAGCGAAGGCATCGAGGGCGGAGGTGACGACGATGCGGCCCTGGTCGTCGACCGGGAGGGTCACGACGCGTTCGCGACCGAGACCGAGGAGCTGGAGGGCGGCATACGCCGTCGCGTGGGCCTCCTCGCCGATGAGCACCGTGATGGGTGGAGCGCCGAAGAGCCCGTCGCGCTCGACGTCCCACCCGACGTCGTGCAGGACGGCGCTGCGAGCGGCGGCGAGGGCGGTGAAGTTCGCCATCGTCGCTCCGGTGACGAACCCGAGCGACGCCTCGCGGGGGAGGTCGAGCAGCTCGAGGAGCCAGCGGGACGCGACCGTCTCGGCGGCGGAGGCGGCCGGCGAGGCCTGGTGGTTGCCGGCGTTCTGACCCCACGCGCTCGTGAGCCAGTCGGCCGCGACACCCGCAGGGTGGGAACCGCCGATGACCCAGCCGAAGAACCGTGGGCCGGTCGGTGTCATGAGACCGGGGTCGGCGAGCCTGACGAGGTCGCCGAGGACATCGTCCGGGTCGGCGCCCGTCTCGGGCAGGTGGGCCTCGAAGCCGGCCAGCGAGGTCGCGTAGTCGTCCATGGGTGCGGCCGCGCGGTGGGGTACGTCGTGGCGGAACGCGATGGCCGCCTCGCACGCCCGACGCCACAGCGGCGCGATGCTCTCGGGTGGGGTGCTCACCATGAACCGCAGTGTCCTCCCGAGGGTGGCGGCCGCGCCAGACCTGCGTCCGCGGACGCGGCGGGCGCACCCGTGGCGGGCATGGCAGGGGGCGGTACGCGAATCGCTGTGCCACACAGGGCATCTCGCCTGCCGGAGGTTCGCCAGAGGGCACGCCCAACGCCGCATCGCTGCACAATGCTCCGTCCGGTCGGCACCTCCATGCCCCGTCCGAGGGGGTGCGGTGGCAGTCACGACGGGAGGTCGTCGCTTCCCATCGGGCCGACTTTGCCGATACGCCCCGGGTGCCCTCGCAGGCCTCACTACCTTCCGCTTTCAGGTAGTGCTCGATGGAGAGGATGGCCTGGCCATGAACTGGACTCGGCGTTCGGGAGCTGTACTGGTGGCGGCGGCGGTCGCGTTCACGACGACCGGGCCCGCAGGCGCGGCGAGCCCACCGCCAGCTCCAGCCAAGGCCGCTGCGGCTGCGGCCACCGGCGGCTACGTCGCGCTGAGCCCGGCCCGGCTCCTCGACACCCGGGGGGCCGGCACGACCGTCGACGGGCAGTCCAGGGGTGGTGGCCCGCTGGGGCCGGGTGCGACCCGCACCGTCAAGGTGACCGGGCGCGGTGGCGTCCCCACGACGGGTGTGGCGGCCGTGGTCCTCAACGTCACGGCCGTCAAGGCCACGACGAGCGCCTACGTGACCGTCTTCCCCGCGGGGGAGACCCGCCCGAACGCGTCGAACATCAACGTCGTCGCCGGTGACGTGTCGCCGAACGCGGTCGTCGTCAAGGTGGGCGCGTCGGGGTCGGTCTCGCTCTTCCTCAGCGCCGGCTCGAGCGACATGCTCGCCGACGTGGCCGGCTACTACCCTGCGGACGGCAGCTTCACCTCGCTCTCACCCGGCCGCCTCCTCGACACGCGCGCCTCGGGCACGACGGTCGACGGACAGGCCAAGGCCGGTGGGGCCATCGGCGCCGGAGGCACGCGCGACCTCCAGGTCGCCGGTCGCTACGGCATCCCGACGACCGGCGTCGACGCGGTCGTCCTCAACGTGACCGGCGTGCGGCCGACGGCGGGGACCTACCTGTCGGTGTGGCCGACCGGATCGGCGCGACCCAACGCCTCGAACCTCAACCTCGCCGCCGGCGAGACCAAGCCCAACCTCGTCGTGGCCAAGCTCGGCACGGGCGGCAAGGTCTCCTTCTTCAACGCCGGTGGCAAGGTCGACGTGCTCGCCGACGTCGCCGGGTGGATCCCGACCGGCACGAGCTACAGCGCCCTCACGCCGGCGCGCCTGCTCGACACCCGTCCGACGGGAACGACCGTCGACGGCCTCAACCAGCGCAGCGGCGCGGTGGGCGCCGGGTCCAGCGTCAACATCCAGGTGACCGGCCGCCACGGCATCCCGTCCACCGGGGTGTCGGCCGTGGTCCTCAACGTGACGGGTGTCGGCCCGACGGCATCGACCTACGTCACGGCCTACCCGACGGGCGAGCCGCGGCCCAACGCCTCGAACCTCAACCTCGTGCGGGGCGAGACCCGGCCCAACCTCGTCTTCGTCAAGGTCGGCACGGGCGGCAAGGTCTCGCTCTTCAACGCCGGCGGCAGCGTCAACCTGCTCGCCGACGTCGCCGGCTGGTTCGGCGAGGGGTCCACGACCCCAGGTCCGACCGTGACGACGACATCCCTCGTGGGCGCTACCGTGGGCTCGGCCTACAGCCAGACCCTCGCGGCGAGCGGTGGGGCGACGCCCTACACGTGGTCCCTCGCGTCGGGCACGCTGCCCGCCGGTCTGGCGCTCGCGCCTTCGACGGGCCTCATCTCGGGCACGCCCACGACCGCGGAGACGAAGACCTTCACCGTCCAGGTCAAGGACGCCGGCGGACTCACCGCGACGAAGTCACTGACGATCACCGTGTCACCCGCACCGCCGGGACCGCAGATCACGACGACGACCCTCACCAACGCGACCGTCGGCTCGGGCTACGACGTGGCGATCACGGCGACGGGCGGAACCACGCCCTACACCTGGTCGGTGACGTCCGGGACGCTCCCGACCGGCCTCAGCCTGGGCGCGTCGACCGGCCGGATCACCGGGACGCCGACGTCGACCGGGACCTCGTTCTTCACGGTCCAGGTCCGTGACGCGACGGCCAAGGTCGACGCGCAGCCCCTGTCGATCATCGTCGACCCCGTGGGCTCCGGCACCATCAAGGGCACCGTCACGGACACGAGCGCGACGCCCAAGGCCCTCACGAACGTGCGGGTGGTCCTCCGCTCGACCCGTCGTGCCATCAGCCGTGAGACGACGACGGTGGCCGGGGCCTACTCGTTCACGAAGCTCCCGGCCACGAGCGACTGGACCGTCTGCTTCGGTGGGGCGAACGCCACGGGCGGCGCCACCGACGCCACCGGCTATGCCGCGTCCTGCCACGCGGAGAACACCGCGACCGGCACGCCGGGCCACATCGACCTCCCCTCAGCAGCGACGAAGACGATCAACCGAGCCCTCAAGGCCGGCGCCGCCATGAGCGGGACCGTCACCAACAGCGCCGCCACGCCCGCGGGGATCGCCGGCATCTCGGTGAGTGCGGACGAGTCGGCCAGCAGCTACTCGTCGATCTTCCAGGACAACGCCGTGACGTCGACGAGCGGCGCGTGGCTCATCAAGGGCCTCCGGCCGGGGACCTACGGAGTCTGCTTCGACTCCTTCTCGGCCAACTTCACCGCGACCTCGGGGACGGGCTGGCTCGACGAGTGCTGGAACGACCAGCACGGCTTCGGGGTCCCGACGCCGGTGGTCGTGACGGCCGGCACGACGAAGACGGGCGTCAACGCGGCACTCGCCGCCGGTGGGGCGGTCACCGGCAAGGTCACCGACACCACGACCGGTCTGCCCCTCGCGGGCGTCTCGGTCCAGATCTCGGGTCCGAGCTTCGGCTTCGCCACGACGTCGGCGACCGGCACCTGGACGGTCCGAGGTCTCGAGACCGGGACCTACGAGGTCTGCTTCGACGACTTCGGCAACGTCACCGGTGGTGCTGCCAACGGCTACCTGGGTGAGTGCTGGAACGACCAGCCGCAGGGCTCCGGGACCGAGGTGGCCGTGACGGCCGGCGCGACGAAGACCGGCATCAACGCGGGCCTCCTCGCCGGTGGCCGGATCACCGGCAAGGTGACGTCACCGGCGGCAGCGGCCATCGCCAACGTCGGCGTGGACCTCTACGAGGCCGACGGTGGCTACGTCACCTCGGGCCGGACCGCCGCGGACGGCACCTACGCGCTCAAGGGCATCGTCGCGGGCACCGGCTACAAGGTCTGCTTCGCGCCGAACGACGACGTCTGGTCGGGCGAGTGCTGGAACGACAAGCCTACCCTCGAGACCGCCAACGGGATCACCGTGGCCGCGGGCGGCACCACGGCCAACATCAACGCCGTGCTCGCCCTCGGTGGCGCCATCACGGGCACGGTGAGCGAGGCCACCGGGACGCTCAAGAAGCTCGGTGACGTCCAGGTGAGCGTGAGCTCCAACACGACCGACACCTTCGGCTTCACCCGGACCCTGTCCGACGGCACCTACCGCGTCGCCGGACTCAACCCGGGCACGGACTACCGCGTCTGCTTCTCGGGCCGCAACGGCACCGGCGGCGCGAACGACGTCCGTGGCTACGTCGACGAGTGCTGGAACGACAAGGCGTCGGGCTCCGGCGACCCGGTGACGGTCACCGGGGGCGGCACCACCGCCAACATCAACGCGGGGCTCGCCCCGGCCGGGGCCGTGTCCGGCAAGGTCACGCAGGCGAGCTCGGCCAAGCCCCTCGCCGGCGTCAGCGTCACGGCCCGGACAGCGACCGGCTTCACGACCGAGCGGGCGGTGACCGACGTCGACGGGACCTACACGATCAACGTGCTCGCACCCGCGTCGAACTACCAGGTCTGCTTCAGCCAGACCTTCGGCGGCAACGGCGGCACCAACGACGCCCTCGGCTACGTCGAGCAGTGCTGGCAGAACAAGCCGCTCGGACAGACCCCGACGGCCGTCGTCGTCGCCGGTGCGAGCACCCGGACCGGGGTCAACGCGGCCTTGGCGGACGCCGGCGGGATCAAGGGCACCGTCACGGACGCCGGCACGGGCAAGCTCCGCGGCGTCGAGGTCACCGTGAGCACTGGCACGTCGAGCACGCAGTCGGTCTTCACCGGCGCGGACGGCACCTACCAGGTGAGCGGTGTGGCGCCGGGGACGGCATACGTCGTCTGCTTCGAAGCCCAGGCCGCTCTCGGTGGCGCCGCGGACAACGTCGGCTACCTGTCGGAGTGCTGGAACAACAAGCCCTTCACCAAGGTCGGCGCCACGCCCGTCACCGTCACGGCAGGCGTTGCCACCCCCAACATCAACGCCTCGCTGAGCCCGGCATCCGGGATCTCCGGCGTCGTCACGGAGGCGGGGTCGGGCAAGCCGCTCGAGGACGTCTCGGTGCAGGTGGAGTCCGACTCGCTCAACATCTTCGAGTTCGCGAGCACGTCCGCCACCGGTGCGTGGTCGGTGAGGGGCCTGCCCGTCGCGGCGGACTACACCGTCTGCTTCGACCCGAGCTTCTCGACCGGCGGGACGTCGACGACCGGTCACGTCGAGCAGTGCTGGAACAACAAGCCCGACGTGACGACGGCGACCAAGGTCGCGACGACGGCCGGGGTCATGAAGACCGGCGTCGGTGCGTCCGTGGCCGCGGCCGGAGGGATCTCGGGCAAGGTCACGGCGGCGACCGGTGGCGCGGCGCTCGGGGGTGTCGACGTCATCGTGCAGCGGGCCACCGGGTCCGGGTTCGGCTTCGCGACGACGGCCGCCGACGGGACCTGGAAGGTCACCGGGCTCGCCGCCGCGACCGACTGGGTCGTCTGCTTCGAGAGCGCGACGGTGGCAGGTCTCAGCTACTTCGGTGAGTGCTGGAACAACCAGCCGGACGAGACGACGGCCACCAAGGTCGTCGTGACGGCCGGTGCGGTCGTGGCCAACGTCAACGGCACGCTCGAGCGGGCCGGCACCATCTCCGGCAAGGTCACGGCGCAGACGGGCGGGGCCGCCCTCGCCGGCGTCGACGTCAGCGTGAGCAACGACTCGACGTTCGAGTTCGCGACGACCGCCGCCGACGGCACCTACTCGGTCCCGGGCCTCGCGCCCGCGAGCGACTACGTCGTCTGCTTCTCGGAGACGACGGTTGCCGGCGTGACCTACTTCGGCGAGTGCTGGAACAACCAGCCGGACGAGTCCACGGCGACCAAGGTCGCCGTCACCGGCGGCGCGACGACCGCGAACATCAACGGCACGCTCGGGTCCGCCGGAGGCATGTCGGGCAAGGTCACGGCCGCCTCGGGTGGCGCGGCGCTCGACGGCGTCGAGGTGACGGTCTCCTCCGACTCGACCTTCGTCTTCGAGTTCGCGACGACCGCCGCCGACGGGACCTGGTCGGTCCCGGGCCTGCCCCCGGCGAACGACTACGTCGTCTGCTTCGACGGCACCTTCGCCACCGGTGGACCCTCGACGACAGGTTATGCCTACGAGTGCTGGGACAACCAGCCCGACGAGTCGACCGCGACCAAGGTGACCGTGGCGAGCGGGACGACGAAGACCGGCGTCAACGCGGCCCTCACCGCGAACCCCTGACCCCGTTCGCGGGGCACCGCCCACACCCCCTCGAGGGCAGTGCCCCGCGAACGGCCGACGGCTCCTACGATCGCCGGGTGAGCTCGCTGCTGATCCGCCAGGCCCGCCTCGTCCCCGTCGGCGGGGTCGCCGCGCCCGCCGGCACCCTGGACCTGCGCGTCGTCGGCGGCCGGGTCACCGAGATCGCCCCGAACCTGCGAGCCGGCAGCACCGGCCGCACCGGCGGCACCGACGGCGTCGACGAGGTGCTCGACGCCGACGGGCGCTGGCTGGTCCCGGGACTGTGGGACCAGCACGTGCACCTCGGCCAGTGGGCCGCGAACTCCTCGCGGCTCGACCTCTCGTCGACGACGAGCCCGGACGACGCCGTCCGCGTCGTCGCCGCCGAGATCGCCGCCCGCGCCGGGGGAGCGCGCGACACGGTCGTCCAGGGGTTCGGCCACCGCACCGCAGGCTGGGATCGGCAGCCCACGGTCGCCGAGCTCGACGCCGTGGCGGGCGACGTGCCCGTCGTCCTCATCAGCGGCGACGCGCACCACGGCTGGCTCAGCTCGGCCGCCCTGCGCCTGCTGGGCCTCCCACGACGCGAGGGCGTCGTCGAGGAGAACGACTGGTTTCCTGTCTTCGCGCGCCTCGACGAGGTGACGCAGACCGCGGAGGGCAAGCGGACGGCATACGCGAAGGTCCTCGACGCGGCCGTGCGCCGCGGCGTCGTCGGGGTGCGCGAGATGGAGTGGGCCGACAACGCGACCGAGTGGGCGCAGCGCTCCGACTCCGGGCTCGCCGTCCTGCGCGTGCGCACGGCGACGTATGCCGTCGGGCTGGCCGAGACGATCGCGGACGGTCGTCGCTCGGGTGACGTCCTCGACGAGGCGGGGCTCGTGACGATGGGCCCGCTCAAGATCATCAGCGACGGGTCGCTCAACACGCGGACCGCCTTCTGCCACGACCCCTACATCGGGACCGACGTCCTCGAGCACCCGCACGGGCGTCCCAACAACTCGCCGGAGGAGCTCGCCGAGCTGCTCGCGGAGGCGACCGCGCACGGGCTCGACGTCGCCGTCCACGCCATCGGCGACGCGGCGGTCGGCGTGGCCCTCGACTCCTTCGAGCGCACCGGCGCCCGCGGCTCCATCGAGCACGCCCAGCTCGTCGCCACGGAGGACGTGGCGCGGATGGGACGGCTCGGGGTCGTCGCGAGCGTCCAGCCCGCGCACCTTCTCGACGACCGTGACGTGACCTTCCAGTGCTGGCCGGACCGCGCCGACCGGTGCTTCCCGCTGCGCTCGATGCTCGACGCCGGCGTCCGCCTCGCACTGGGCTCGGACGCGCCCGTCGCCCCACTCGACCCGTGGGAGGCCATGGCCGCCGCGGTGCACCGCACCGCCGACGAGCGGGACGAGTGGAACGCCGCCGAGACGCTGACGGTCGAGCAGGCTCTCGCCGGCAGCGTCGACGGTGCGACCACCGTGGGCGTGGGCAGTCCGGGCGACCTCGTGCTCCTCGACGCAGACCCGCTGGGCGGTCCGAGCCGTGGCCCGGAGGCAGCAGCCCGTCTCCGCGCGATGCGCGTCGCTGCGACTGTCGTGGCTGGTGTGACCACCCGAGACGCGTTCTGATCACCCCTGACTAGCCCGGCGCTAGTCAGGTCAGCGAGACCGGTGACCACTTGTGTTCACTTCCACCGGTTTGTCGTTCGCGCGCAATCGGGCCCCCCTAGCGTCATTTGCGTCGTCAGGAACTGACGGCACGGCAGGTCTTCAGGGGTGTGTAGGTATGTCGAGATCGCAGATCCTCGCTCGGCGGACGGTCATGATCGGCTGGGACGCCATCGCGTGGGTGCTCGCGCTCGGGGGCTTCGTCCTCGTGCGGCACGAGCTCACGCTGAGCGAGCGCATGTGGGTCATCGCGGCGAGCTATGTCGCCGCCGCGATGGTGCTGCAGGTGGTCGGCGGCTTCGTCACGCACCTCTACCTCGGTCGGAGCAAGGTGGGGAGCTTCGACGAGGTGACCTCGCTGGCCCGGCTCGTCGTGACCATCAGCGTCGTCCTGGGCGCGGTCTTCTTCATCGCGGCACCGCTGTTCTCCCGCGGGATCGCCTTCATCATGCCCATGCTCGCCTTCCTCATCATGGCCTCGGGCCGTTGGGTCCTGCGGGTCACGCGGGGGAGCGACCGTCGCAAGAGCAGCCGGGTGCCGGAGGTGCCGGGCGTGCCCGCCCTCGTCTACGGCGCGGGGGACGCGGGCCACCAGCTCGCCGGCCTCGTCGACTCCTCGGACGACCCGCCCTACACGATCGTCGGCTTCGTCGACGACGACCCGTCGCTGCGGTTCCTCCGGGTGCGCGGCTACCGCGTCCTCGGGCTCGGCGCCGACCTCATCGCCGTCGCGCGCGCCAAGGGCGCCGAGGCCGTCGTGCTCGCCATCACCGAGGCCTCACCCCAGCTCATCCAGGACGTGTCGGACCGGTGCACCGAGGCGGGTCTCGAGCTCGTCGTCGTCCCACCGGTGCGCGAGATGATCGCGGGGCGGATCGAGCTCGACCACCTGCGCGCCTTCAACGTCGCCGACCTCCTCGGCCGCCGGCAGGTCGAGACCGACCTCACCGAGATCGCCGACCGGGTCACCGGCAAGGTCGTCCTCGTCACGGGCGCCGGCGGCTCCATCGGGTCCGAGCTGGCCCGGCAGGTCAAGGCGCTGCAGCCGGCCAAGCTGCTCCTCCTCGACCGCGACGAGTCCGCGCTCCACGCGACGAAGCTGTCGCTGGACGGCGACGGGCTGCTCGACACCGAGGACACGGTGCTCTGCGACATCCGCGACCGCGAGGCCGTGTGCGCCGTCTTCAACCGGCTCGCTCCCGAGGTCGTCTTCCACGCGGCGGCGCTCAAGCACCTCCCGATGCTGGAGCGCTTCCCGGAGGAGGGCTGGAAGACCAACGTCCTCGGCACGCGCAACGTCCTCGAGTGCGCCGCCACCAACGGGGTCCAGCACTTCGTCAACATCTCGACCGACAAGGCGGCGGACGCGACGAGCGTCCTCGGACAGACGAAGCGGCTCGCCGAGCGCCTCACCGCCTGGTATGCCGGCCAGACCGGCATGCGATACCTCTCGGTGCGCTTCGGCAACGTCCTCGGGTCGCGCGGTTCGGTGCTCGACACCTTCCGCGCGCAGATCGACCGCGGCGGTCCGGTCACCGTGACCGACCCAGAGGTGACCCGCTTCTTCATGACGATCCCCGAGGCCTGCGAGCTCGTGCTCCAGGCGGCGGCGATCGGCCACCCCGGCGACGTTCTGGTGCTCGACATGGGGGAGCCCGTGCGCATCGTCGACGTCGCCCGCCGGCTCATCGAGGAGTCCGGCAAGGACGTCGACATCACCTTCAGCGGTCTCCGCGACGGCGAGAAGCTCCACGAGGTGCTGCTCAGCGCGGCCGAGCGTGGGCAGGGCACCGCCCACCCGCTCATCACCCAGGTCGAGGTGCCCCGGCTCGCGCCGGCGGACCTCGGGACCTGCCTCCCCGGCCACACCGACGGCCTCGACCTCATCCGGATCGTTCCGGCCATGCCCGCCCACGGCACCACTGCAGGAAAGGGAACGCGATGACCCTGCACGCACCCACCACCACCCCCACGTTCCCGGCCCTGCCGGGCGGCGTCCGGCTCGCCGTCGTCGGGCTCGGCTACGTCGGGCTCCCGCTCGCCGTCGAGTTCGGGCGGACGATGGACGTCGTCGGCTTCGACATCAACAGCACCCGCGTCAAGGAGCTGTCGACCGGCACCGACCACACCCTCGAGGTCGAGGACGCGGCCCTCGCCGGCGCGACCCACCTGCGGTTCACCGAGGACCCCGACGACATCGCCGACCGCAACGTCTACATCGTCACGACGCCGACGCCGATCGACGCCGCGAAGCAGCCGGACCTCACGCCCGTGCTGTCGGCGACCGAGACGATCGCCAAGGTCCTCAAGCCGGGCGACACCGTCATCTACGAGTCGACGGTCTACCCGGGCGCCACCGAGGAGCAGTGCGTCCCGGTCCTCGAGGACCTCTCCGGGCTGCTCGTCAACGTCGACTTCTTCGTCGGCTACAGCCCCGAGCGGATCAACCCCGGCGACAAGGAGCACCGGCTCCCGACGATCGTCAAGGTGACGTCGGGCTCGACGCCCGAGGCCGCCGACTTCGTCGACGCGCTCTACGGGTCGATCATCACCGCGGGCACGCACCGGGCCTCGTCGATCCGCGTCGCGGAGGCGGCGAAGGTCATCGAGAACACCCAGCGCGACGTCAACATCGCGCTCATCAACGAGCTCGCGATCCTCTTCAACCGGCTCGACATCGACACCGAGGAGGTGCTGCAGGCGGCCGGCTCGAAGTGGAACTTCCTCGGCTTCCGCCCTGGACTCGTCGGCGGTCACTGCATCGGCGTCGACCCCTACTACCTCACGCACAAGGCGCAGGCGGTCGGCTACCACCCCGAGATCATCCTCGCGGGCCGCCGGCTCAACGACTCGATGGGCTCCTACATCGCCTCGCAGCTCGTCAAGCGGATGACGAAGGAGCGCATCCCGGTCCGCGGGGCGCGTGTGCTCATGCTCGGGCTGACCTTCAAGGAGAACACCCCGGACCTGCGCAACTCGCACGTCGTCGACATCCTCGCCGAGCTCGCCGACTACGAGATCGACGTCGACGTCCACGACCCGTGGGCGCGGCCCGAGGAGGCCCGGCTGCACTACGGCATCGACCTCGTCGAGGAGCCCGAGCAGGGCGCCTACGCCGCGGTCATCCTCGCGGTCCGGCACGAGCAGTTCGTCGCGATGGGTGCCGACGCGATGCGCGCCTTCGGCGACCCGAACGGGCACATCCTCTACGACCTCAAGTACGCCCTCGGCCGGTCCGAGTCCGACCTCCGCCTCTGATCCGGCGCCGAGGGTGGGGACGTGGCTCTCGACCTGACGACGGGTGTCGGGGAGTCGGAACGGGAGCGGCCAGCACGGCATACGCCTCCGGGTCCGCTCCCGCGGCCCGATGAGAGGGCGCCCACGGATGGCACGCGACGTCCCGACATCCAGGGCCTGCGCGCGGTCGCCGTCCTCCTCGTCGTCGCCTTCCACGCGGGGCTGCCGCTGCCGGGCGGGTTTGTCGGCGTCGACGTCTTCTTCGTCATCTCGGGGTTCGTCATCACGGGGATGCTGCTGCGCGAATGGCGCGCCCACGGCCGGATCCGGTTCGCGCGCTTCTACCTGAGGCGGGTTCGGCGGCTCACCCCGGCGCTCGCGCTCATGGTCTCCGTGACGTTGCTGCTGTCCACTTTGCTGCTCTCGCCGCTCGGGCCGCAGCAAGCCACGGCCCAGACCGCAGCCGGCGCGATGTTCGTCGTCGCCAACGCCGTCATCGCCCGGACGACGGGCGGCTACTTCGACGGGCCGGCCGAGCAGAACGCGCTGCTGCACACGTGGTCGCTGTCGGTCGAGGAGCAGTTCTACCTCGGCTTCCCGTTGCTGCTCGCGCTCTCGTTGCTGGCGACTCGTCGTCGGGGTGCGCGGCGGCTGCCGGCCCTCGTCGTCGTGGTCGTGTCGACCTGCTCGCTCCTTGTCGCGGTCGTCGTCAGCCGCGGGTGGCGGCTCGAGGTGGGCGAGCTGCTCGTCGGGTTCTACGGACCGTTGACCCGGGTGTGGGAGTTCGGGGCCGGGGCGCTGCTCGCCCTGAGCCCGGGACTGCTCGCCCTCCGGACCCGCGGTCGCGCACGGGTCGCCGGGGTTGTCGGCGCGGTGCTGCTGCTCGCCTCGGTGGTGCTCATCTCCGAGCGGACGCCGTTCCCGGGACCGTGGACGCTCCTGCCGGTCGTCGCGACGATGCTCCTGCTCCGTGCGGGGGGCGTGCCGGGCACGGCGACGTCGCGGGCGCTGCGCGCGGCGCCGATGGTCCGCGTCGGCGACTGGTCCTACTCGGTCTACCTCTGGCACTGGCCGTTCATCGTCTTCGCCACCGCGCTTTGGCCCCTTTGGGCAGCCGCAGCACCCGTCGCTGCAGTGCTCTCGTTCGGGGCTGCCGTCGTGTCGTTCAGGCTCGTCGAGGACCCGGTCCGCCGGTGGCAGCCGCCGAACCGGGCGGGGGTCGTGTGGCTCGTCGCCGCGTGCCTCGGTCCACCCGTCCTGCTCGCCGGAGTGCTCGGAGTCGCTGTCTCGCAGGGGTTCTGGTCATCGACAGTGCGGGCGCACCAAGCGGCGGTCCTCGAGCCGCACGTCGGGTGCTACGGCTACGTCCCGATGACCGATGCGTCGAGCGCTCGCTGCACGGTGCACGTCGCCGACGGCGTGCCCGTCTACCTCGTCGGCGACTCGCACGCCCAGCACCTCACCGAGGCGGTGCGCGGAGCCGGCCGGTCGTCGGGCCGTCCGGTGACCGTCTCGACTGCGACGAACTGCCCGGTGCTCGACATCGCCGTGTCGAAGGTCGGCGGACCGCCGGGACACGACACGGGCTGTCGCCGGTTCGTGCAGGGCACGCTGCGCTTCCTCGACGGTGCGCCGCCCGGTCTCGTCGTGCTCGCGGCCTCGGACCGCTACTGGACCGACCCCGGCTTCGCCGCCGGGCCGGTCGGCGGCACGGTGTCAACAGACCCGGAGGTCAAGCTGCGGGTGGCGACCACCGGGCTCGCGTCGACGGTGCGGACGCTGCAGGGCTCCGGCCACTCCGTCATCCTCGTCGCCGACGTCCCGCGGTGGGACGGCGCCGACAGCTGGACCCCGGTCGACTGCACGGTGGTCTCCCTCGTTCTCGCCGTCGGGTCGTGCGAGAGGGAGATGCCGCTGAGCCATGTCGAGGCGCGTCAGGGGGAGTTCGCCGAGGTGTTGCGCGAGGTCGGCCGGACGACGGGTGCCGAGGTGCTCGACGTCACCGCCACCCTCTGCCCCGACGGGTGGTGTTCCAACCGGATGGACGGCGTGACGGCCTACCGCGACACCAACCACCTCACCGTCGCGCGCAGCGAGGCGCTGGCGCCGCAGTTCGCCGCGGCACTCACCTCGTCCGGCGGCGGTTGAGGCGCCGACCCGACGGAGGACATCGTCGTCGGCACCCTCGTGGACGCGCCGTCGAACCGGCCGTGCGCGACGCGGCTGGTTGGTAACGTCCCGGCTGTGGCAGGGACCGACGCCGCAGGTCTGCGGATCCTCATCAGCGCCGGAACCCTCGGAGGGCCGGGCGGTGCTCAGCGCGCCCTGTCCTCGATCCTGCGGGCCTGCGCGCTGGACGACGTCGACGTCGTCGCGCGCAAGGTCGTCGGCGAGCCGCCGTCGGGACCCGGCTCACCGCGCCACGTCTGGGACTGGCGGCACTGGAGGTGGGTCGGCTCCAAGAGCACCGTCGGCCTCAACGGACGCGTCGCATCGGTCCTCAACCCGGTGCGGGCGCGGGTCCTCCCGGCATACGACGTCCACATCCGGCTCTACCAGGGCGCCGAGCTCAACCCTGCCGTCCGCGCCCGCCTGCGCCTGCTCGTGCCGTCGGGCAACGCCATCGACGCGGCCACCGGTGCGCCGTTCGACTACGTCGCGATGCAGGCGCCGGACAACGCGGCGTTCGTCCCCGACGGTGTGGCGGCGACCCTGCTGCCACCCCCGCTCTATCCCCTGAGCGAGGAGGCGCAGCGCCCTTCGGCCGACGTGCCCGGCGAGTTCTACCTCACGGCGTTCAACCCCTACGGGCCGGTCAAGGGCACCGACGACCTCGAGCGCGCCGTCCAGCACGCCCGCCTGCCCATCGTGTGGTGCCACAGCGACAGGGGAGTGGTCAACCACGTCCCGGAGGCGCTGCGCGGCCACCCGAACGTCGTCCACGTCCCCGACCCGAGCGAGGCGGAGCTGCGCTGGCTCTACGAGCGGTGCACGGCATACCTCTGCTTCTCCAAGACCGAGGGCTTCGGGTGGAGCATCGCCGACGGCCTCCGGCACGCTCCGGTCGTCGTCTCGCGCGACATCGGCATCCTCACCCACCCTGCCGCCCGGGACCTGCCCGGCGTCGTCCGCGTCGGAGACGACTGGGGCCCGGACTGGTCGGCCCTGCCGACACGCCGTGGGGAGCTGCCACAGCGCGACCTCTCGTTCCAGTCACCCGAGGCGTTCCGGGCCGGGCTCGTCGCACTGCTGAATGGCGCCTCGTGACAGGGCCGCTCGTCAGTGTCGTCGTCCCGGTCCACGACGTCGTGGACTACCTCGACGCCTGCGTGGGCAGCATCGTCGGCCAGACCCACACGGCCCTCGACGTCGTCCTCGTCGACGACGGCTCGACCGACGGCAGCGAGGCGCTCTGCGACGCGTGGGCCGAGCGCGACCTGCGGGTCCGCGTCGTCCACCAGGCCGCGCAGGGGTCGTCGGTGGCGCGCAACGTCGGCATCGACGCGGCTCACGGCGACTGGCTCACCTTCGCCGACTCCGACGACGTCCTCTCGCCGGACCTCGTCGCCATCCTCCTCGCTGCGGCCGTCGGGTCGGGCGCCGAGATCGCGCTCGGCGAGCACGTCGCGTTCGAGGAGGGCGAGCAGGTTGCCTTCACACCCGGCTCGACCGTGACGGTCTCACCCGCCGCCGTCGAGACGATGCAGGTCATGTGCGTGCGCCCCCAGTGGGGGCCGGTGGCCAAGCTGCTGCGGCGTGACCTGCTCGTCGACGGGCCGCGCTTCCCCGAGGGCCTGCTGCACCAGGACCTGGCCTTCACGCCACGGGTCTTCGGGCGGGCAACCCTCGTCGCGCGCACCGATGCCGTCGTCTACGGCTACCGCCAGCGCCGGGGCAGCGTCACCGACACCGTGCGACGTGTCGCCCTGTCGCCCGACCTCGTGACGATCCTGCGCGGCAACATCGACCTCGCTCGGCGGACTACTCCCGCACGGGATTTCGCCCGCTACCTCGCTGCCTACCTCCGCCACGCCGTCCGGCAGCTCGAGCGCATCGGCGATGCCGACGCGTGGCGCCGCAACGAGCCCTACGTCCGCGCGTGCCGCGAGCTGCTCCGCGACCACCTGCCCGAGGCCGCCGCCACCGGTGCCGTGCACGCCCCCACCCGCGCGGCCTGGCGCCTTGCGGTCACCGCGCCACGCCCGTATGCCGTCTCCGCCCGGTCCGTGCGCCGGCTCAGGACCGTCGTGGGCGCCCGGGTGCGGGCCGTCCGAGCCCGGGCCTGACCCGGCCCGACAGCTCGAGGCCGAGCGCCGCCGCCCGGGGCGACACCCGCGCCGCGGCGCTCAGCCCCCGCAACGGGAGCGTGCCACCGGTGGGTGCGGTCGCCGAGCGCAGGATCCGCTCGTGCTCCCTCGCCTCGTCGACCCGGCCGGCGGCACGCAGGAGCCGGACGAGTCGTAGCCGTTTGCGCAGCGCCTGGTCGGCAGCCCACGAAGCGGCGGCCGGGTGCCCCCACGCCGCCAGGTCGACGGCCTGCTGGTCCGCGGCCTCCAGGGCGTCGAGCAGCCGCTCCGGCGTGAGCACCGACGACGCGATGGTGCCGGGACGCTGGCGGTAGAGGTAGAGCGGCTGCGGGACGACGACGACGGGAGCCCGGGCGAGGAGCCGGTAGGTCGTGAACTCGTCCTCGTGCAGCCGGCCCTCGGGGAAGGTGACGCCGTCGAGGAGGTCCCGGCGGAAGAGCTTGGCGCAGGTGATCGTCATCAGCGTGTGGTGCGGGCCGGCGAAGAGGCCGAGGGCCTCGCCGATCGTGTGGAGCCGGGTCGACGTGGTGGGCATCGAGGACGGCCGACCGGGCACGCGCGCGAACCCCGCCACGGCCGTCGCCGCTTCGGGGTGGAGGCGGACGGCGCCGAGGAGGGTGGACACGAACTCCGGGTCCCACCAGTCGTCGGAGTCGAGGAAGGTCACCCAGTCGCCGACCACCTTGGACAGCCCGGTGTTGCGCGCCGCGCTGAGCCCGGCGTTGGGCTGGTGGACGACACGGACACGGGGGTCGGCATCGGCGAGGGCGTCGCAGATCTCGCCGCTGCGGTCGGTGGACCCGTCGTCGACGAGGACGACGTCGAGGTCGGTGTGGGTCTGTGCGAGCACCGACTCGACGCACTGCTCGAGGAACTCCTCGACGTCGTGGACGGGGACGACGACCGACACCCGGGTGCCGGCCGTCCGGGCAGGTCCTCGCTGCTCTGACCCCGTCACGGACCGGACGCTAGCAGGCTCCGGCGGCAGGGTCCGCGTGATAGCAATGAGCCGTGCGATTCCACTGGTACTGGCCCTTCGCGCGTCCGGAGGAGATCGGGTGGGCAGCGGCCACCGCCAGGCCGGGGGAGTCGGTCCTCGTGCAGGTGATCGACCGCCCCGCGGCGCCGGAGGCGGGGGAGCACGGCGCCGTGACGGTGGTCCGGGACCTGCCCGACGTCGAGCGCGGGGTCTCACCGGTGCGCTGGCTCCCGTCCCGCGCCCGCACCTACCTCGGCCGGGCCGGCGTGCGACGGCAGACGTGGCGCACGGGCGACTTCGACCTCGTGCACCTGCACTACCTCAACCGCTTCACCGACGCCGTGGTTCCGCTGCCGTCACCGGTCGTGCTCAGCGTCCACGACGTGGTGCCGCACCAACCACGGCTCGGCCGGGCCGAGGAGCGGCTGCTGCGCCGGCTCTACCACCGAGGCGACGGGCTCGTCGTCCACCACGAGAACCTCGCGGCGAAGCTGGTCGAGGACTTCGACGTCGACCCGTCGCGCGTGCACGTCGTCCAGCACCAGGTCTTCCCGGCGCCACCCGCGGGCCCGCCGCCCGCCGACGAGCCGCCGGTGGTCCTCTTCTTCGGGGCGCTGCGCCGCAACAAGGGGCTCGACGTCCTCGTCGAGGCGTTCGCCCGACTGCCCGACCTCGACGCCCGGCTCGTCATCGCCGGACGCGGCGACCGCGAGGTCGAGGAGGTGGCCGCTCGTGCGGCTGCCACCGACGCGCGCGTGACCGCCGAGATCGGGTTCGCCTCGCTCGATCGCAAGCAGGAGCTCTTCACCCGGTCCTCGGTGGTCGTCCTGCCCTACACCGACTTCGCGTCCCAGTCGGGGGTGCTCCACGACGCCTACGGTCACGGCCGTCCGGTCGTCGTCACCGAAGTGGGCGCGCTGGGACGTTCGGTCAGGGAGGATGGCACCGGGCTCGTCGCCGCGCCGGCGGACCCGGAGGACCTGTCCGCGCGGATCGCGGCCGCGCTCGAGCCCACGCAGTGGGCCCGCCTCGCGGTCGCCACCGAGAGGGTGCGCGCGGAGAGGTCGCCGCAACGCACGGGGGAGCGGCTCCGAGAGGTCTACGACACCGTTCTCTCCACCTCTGGCTGAGCAGACCGGGCCCGCCCCGGGCGAGGAGGATCCGATGAGGCACAGCAGGGCACGGGCCTACGACGAGGCGCTCGGAGCGACGGTGGGCACCGCGACCCGATGGAGCGACGTCGCCGACGACCCCAACGACCCGCGCGCCCTCGCGCGACGTGCACTCACCCTGCGAGCCGCCTGGCGCGAACCGGTCCCCGACCGCAGCGCCTTCATCGTCGAGCGCTGCCGCGGCCGCCGGGTCCTCGACATCGGATGCGTCGCCCACGACGTCGAGCGGATGTCGTCGCCCGACTGGCTCCACGGGCAGGTGGCCGCCGCGGCGGCGTCCTGCCTCGGCGTCGACGTCCTGCCCGACGGCGTCGCGGCAATGCGGCGCGCGGGCTTCGACGCCGTCACCCACGACCTCAGCGACGGGCCGGGACCGGTGGCCGAGAAGGGGCCGTTCGACGTCATCGTCGCCGGCGAGCTCATCGAGCACGTGCCGTCGATGGACATGCTCTTCACGACCGCTCGCGACCTGCTCAGCGAGTCCGGCCAGCTCATCATCACCACGCCCAACCCGTGGGCCCCGCACCGGGTCTCGGCCGGGCAGCGCGGGGACTGCTGGGAGAACGCCGACCACATCCTCTTCGCCTTCCCGAGCGGGATCGCCGAGCTGGCCGAGCGCCACGGACTCGTGCTCGCCGAGGCGACGACGACGAGCGTCGAACGCCCGTCGCGCGGGCCGCTCGAGGTGGCGCGCCGGGTCCGTCGGCGGTTGCGTGGCACCGGGTGGGTGCGGGTGGGCTACGCGACCCGCGGTGCCGAGCAGGTCGTCCGCGTCGCGGGCTGGCCGGTGCAGCCACCCGCGTCCGGGACCCGGGGTGCGCTCTTCGTCGGGGAGACCTCGATCTACGTGGTGCGGCGGCCCGACGCTGCAGGCTGACCGCCCGGGGGCGTCGGCTGGCTGCCCGACGGAGTCGGCTGGCTGCCGGACGGGCGTGGCCCCTCGTCGGCGACCATCCCGGCCGTGGCGAGGGCCCTGCGGTAGAACTCGCTCGACGCCGCGAGGGCGGCGGGTGAGTCCAGAGCGGTGACCCGTCCGTGCTCGACGACCATGATGCGGTCGCACATGTCGATCGTCGACATCCGGTGGGCGATGACGACGATGGCGACCCGCCCGCGCAGCCCGAGGATGGTCTCGCGGATGAGCCGCTCGCTGTGGCCGTCGAGGGCCGAGGTCGGCTCGTCGAGGACGACGAGCCGGGGAGCGCCGGCGAGCGCGCGGGCGATCGAGAGTCGCTGCCGCTGACCGCCGGAGAGCGCGCTGCCGCGCTCGCCGAGGTGGGTGTCGAACGCCTGGGGGAGCGCCATGACGTCGTCGAGGACGTTGGCCTGCTCGGCCGCGTGGCGCAGCGCCGCGTCGTCGATGCCGTCGCGGAAGAACCTGATGTTGTCGGCGACCGTCCCCGTGAAGAGCGCGGGGTCCTGAGGGACGAAGGACACCTGCCCGGTCCACCAGTCGCGGTCGACCTCGGGCAGCGGGACCCCGGCGACGGTGATGCCGCCCGTCACCGGCTCGCGCAGCCCGAGGAGGAGCTGGGCCATGGTCGACTTGCCGGCGCCCGACGGTCCGATGACGCCGAGGATCTCGCCCGCCGACAGGGTGAGGTCGACGTCGCTCAGCGTCGGCCGCTCGCCGTCGTAGGAGAAGCCGGCCGCCTCGACGACGACGGGGAGGACGGTGTCCGGCCGGCGGTCGCCCGCCGGCGCGGGGAGCGACTCGTAGCGGCGCGCGGTGGCCTCGACCTCCTCGAGCGCCGGCAGCGAGGAGACGACGGTGCCGTGCACCGAGACGAGCTGCTGGCCGTAGGTGAGGGAGCGGAGCATGAGCAGCGTGACGGCGCCGACCGTGGTGAGGTCGCGGGCGTCGACGAGGCTCAGTCCGGTGATCGCGGCGAGGACCGCGCCGTAGGCGAAGAAGGTGTAGGTGGGGGCCAGCGAGCCGTAGAGCACCTGGACCCGTCGCTGTCGCTCGGTCGCGACGTCGGTGAGCGAGTCGACCCGGTCGAGGAAGGCGCGCCGGGCACCGAAGACCTGCATCTCCCGACCCAGCCCGCCGAGCTCGGCGACCGAGGTCGCGAAGTCGAGATCGGCCTCGCTCGACCGCACGGCCGCCCGCCGGATCGCCCCGCGTAGCGGGCCGAGGAGGGCGGCGAGGACGCCGAGGAAGCCGAGGACGGCGAAGGTCGCGAGCGGCTGGATGACGAGCCCGGCGCCGAGGAAGGCGACGACGCTGAGGGCGGCGGTGAGACCCTGGGTCGCCGCCGCGACCGCGACGAGAACACGCGCGACGAACGACGTGAGCAGCTCCTGCAGCCGCCCCGACGGCTCCTGCTGGTGCACCGCCCACGCCGCCCCGAGGTAGGCGTGGGCGAGGCGACGGCGCTGGCTCGTGCGCACGAAGGCGCTGAGCGCCGCCGACTCCCGCAGCGCGAGCATGTTGAGCGCGAACCGCAGGACGAGGCCGACGAGCGCCGCGACGAGGGCGACGTCGATGCCGAGCTCACGTCCCGCGACCGGCCCGATGACGTCGCGCCCGCTGGTGAGCGCGAGCAGCAGCCCGGTCACGAGGACGAGGAAGACCGCTTCGACCATCGCGGCGCCGAAGGAGGCCGCGGCGAGCAGCACGATCCGCCCGCGGTGCCCCCGGCCGAGTCGCCACAGCGCCGACCAGCCCCCTCGGCCCTCTGCGCCGGGCGCCTTCTGCGTCATCGGTGACGGTCCTTCGTCGCGGTCCCACGCGGGTTCCCGGCTCGCTGCCGGGTCATCCCGAGGATAGGACGCACCTGCGACGCCCGGAAGGACGCTCGTCCGTGCCGCCCGGACTGCCCCCACGCCCGGACCCGGTCATACGTCGCGAGCGACCGCGCCGCCACCGCTCGCTGGTCGAAGTGGCCCCGCGCCCGCTCGGCCGCCGCGCGACCCAGCCGCTCGCGGAGGGGCGCGTCGTCGAGGAGGCGCTGCACGGCATACGTCATCGCCTCGGCGTCCCCGGCAGGGGTGAGGAGCAGGTGCTCCCCGGAGGTGCCGACCTCGCGGCAGCCGCGGATGTCGGTGAGGACCATGGCGACTCCGCAGGCGGCCGCCTCCATCGACGCGCGTGAGAAGCCCTCGCGGTGGGAGGCGAGGACGAAGACGTCGAGGGCGGAGTAGACCGCGGGCATGTCGGTGCGCTCTCCGACGAAGGTGACGGAGTCCTGATGTGGCACAGCGGTGTTCGCATCCGTGTTGTCGTCCGGCCCGACCCACACGAAGCGCGCCCGGTCGCCGAGGGCCGCGGCCGTGGTGGCGAACTCCGCCGGCCCCTTCTCGCGCACCCGGCGGCCTATCGTCCCCACGAGTAGCTCGTCGTCGCCCACGCCGAGCTCGGCGCGCACCCGCCGACGGCCCTCGGGGTCGAACGTGAACCGGACCAGGTCCACGCCGTTGCCGACGACCTCGTGCCGGCCCCGGCGCAGGACGCGGCGCATCGTGTCGCGGTCGGCGGCGTTCTGGAAGAGCTCGTAGTCGGAGAACCGGATGGCGAGCGCCTCGGCGCCGTAGACGAGAGCCCGCCTGCGCAGCCGGTCCTCGGGTCGCGCCCACAGGCCGTGGCACGTGTTGACGACGACGGGTATGCCGGCCAGCCGGCCCGCGATGCGACCCATCACCCCGGTCTTGGGGTTGTGGGTGTGCAGGACGTCGAGCTCGAGCGCGCGCAGGGTGCCCACGAGGCTGCGGAAGGCCCGGGCGTCCCGCCGGAGGTCCCACGAGCGGGTGAGCTCGGGCAGGGGCACGTGCGTGACGCCGAGCGCCGTGACGCGCGGGACGTAGGGCCCCGGGGCACTGATCCCGAAGACCGTGTGGCCGGCCTCGACGTCGACCTCGAGCTCGGTCGGCAGGAGCAGCGCGAGGCTCATGTCGACCGTCGTGAGATGGGCGATGCGCAGGGCTGAAGCACCCCCTTCGTCCTGGTCGAGAGTCCTGCCGGGACCATCCTGACAAGCGGCGGGCACCGGCGTGGCGGGTTCGCGCAAAGCCCCTGTGCGGCTCAGGTCCCGCGGCTAAACTCGGGCACCGGCCGTCCCGCTGGCGCACGTGCCGACACGGTGACGCGGGGGATGTCGACGGCGCACAGACAGGGAGTGACGCAGTGACGCTTCAGGACTACATCAAGGTCTTCAGGCACCGATGGATCGTCATCGTCGTGTGCGCCCTCGTCGCGGGGGCCGCGACCTGGTTCGTCACCCCGGCGAGCGCCGACACGACGAAGAAGATCGGCTCTTACACCGCGACCGCCACGATCCTCGTCGGGTCGACCGACACCGAGAACCCCGTCGCCAACATGGGCCGCATCCCGCTCTACATGACGACCGGTGAGATCCCACGCCGCGCGGCTGCGGTCGTCGACTACGACGGCGATCCTGCCCTCCTCGCAGGCGGGCTCACGGTGACGCCGGACAACGCTGCCCAGGCCATCACGGTGGGCGCCACCGCCTCCGACGGCGCCCGCGCGGCCGCGGTCGCCAACGCCTTCGCGACCGAGACGGTGAAGTTCTTCAGGGAGAAGCCCCGCCCGGGTGCCGAGAACGTCGCCCTGTCGATCCTCCAGACCGCGACGCCGATCCCGGTCACCAACGCTGACGGCGGCTTCGTCGTGCCTCCGGGGCGCGGTCCCCGCACCGCGATCGCGACGGTCCTCGGCCTCCTCGCCGGACTCTCGCTCGCGCTGCTGCTCGACCGCCTCGACTCCCGCCTGCGCACCCGCCAGGAGATCCACGACGCGCTGCGGATGCCGATCATCGCCGAGATCCCGCGGCTCAAGCGCTCGCAGCGCCACCGTGGCTCGATCGCCGTGGCCGAGGACCCGCTGAGCAACTACAGCGACGGCTACCGCGCCGCCCGCACGGCGCTCGTGCACACGACGGGCCAGATCATGCCCGGCGACTACACCCCACGCCGCTCCGCCGCGGGAGCACGTCCGGCCGAGGGAGCCCGGCTCGTCCTCGTCACCTCAGCGCACGCCGCGGAGGGCAAGACGACCTCGGTCGCCAACCTCGCCGCGAGCTTCGCCGAGACCGGCCAGCGCGTCCTCGTCCTCGATGCCGACCTGCGCTCCCCGGACGCGCACAACCTCTTCGACGTCCCCCAGGGTGCCGGCATCTCCGACTACCTCAGGGACCCGAGCGACGACGCCTCGCTGAGCGCGGTCGTGCGCCCCACGAGCGTCCCGGGCGTGCGGATCATCACCGCCGGCACGAGCCTGGCCCACCCCGCGTCCCTCGCGAGCCGGATGGGCTCGCTGCTCGAGGAGGCACGCGGCATGGCCGACGTGGTCCTCATCGACTCGGCCCCGCTCCTCGAGGCGAGCGACGTCTTCGACATCCTCCCGATGGTCGACACCCTCCTCCTCGTCGTCCGCAGCGGACGCCTGACCGAGCCGGCGGGCAACCGCGTGGCCGAGCTCATCGGTCGCTTCCAGGTCCCCGTCAGCGGCGTGATCCTCCTCGGCGCTCCCGCGAAGCGCGCGGACGCCTACGGCTACGGATACGGCTACGGGGAGAACCGCCAGTCCAAGCGCAAGGCCAAGCGCGCAGCCAAGGCGGCCAGGTCCCGCGGCGGGCGCGCGACCGCCGGGACGAGGATGGTCGAAGCCGACCAGGTGGACGCCGAGCCGGCGGCGCTCGAGGACGCTGACCGCGAACCTCGACGCACCTCCTCCTCGGCCTGAGGCCGCCGTGAGGTCGCCGACCGGGCGCCGCGTCCTCGCCGTCGCGCTCGCCGTCCTCGCGGGCCTCGGCGTCGCCGCGCTCTTCCGGGTCGCGGTCGGCACGCAGTCCTACAACTTCTGGGGCGCCGTCATGGTCGTCCCGGTCGTCCTGGCCGCCAACATCGCCCTCATCAGGCACGTGGCCAGGAAGCACGAGGAGCCGTGGTTCGCCGGGCTGCTCGCCGCCGGCTTCGGGCTCAAGATGCTCGGCGCCGTCGCCCGCTACTTCGTCGCCTACGTCGTCTACGGCGGGGCCGCGGACGCGCAGCGCTACAACTTCGTCGCCGCCATCCAGTACGAGCAGTGGCGCAACGGCAACGTCACCTTCGCCATCGGCGGCAAGCAGGGAACGCAGTGGATGGAGGTCATCACCACCGCCCTCTACACGGTGATCGGACCCTCGCCGCTCGCGGCGTTCGTCATCTTCTCCGCCTTCGCCTTCTGGGGGCAGTACCTCCTCTACCGCGCGTTCTGCATCGCCGTGCCCGACGGCAACCACAAGAGGTATGCCGTCTTCGTCTTCGTCCTGCCCTCGCTCATCTTCTGGCCGTCGAGCATCGGCAAGGAGGCGTGGCTCATGTTCTTCGTCGGGGCCACCGCCCTCGGCGCGGCGAAGTTCTTCGCCCGCCAGCACGGCGCCCTCGCGCTCCTGCTCGTCGGTGCCGCCGGCACCGCGCTCCTCCGCCCGCACCTGTCGGTGCTGCTCTTCGCCTCGCTCTTCGTCGCCCAGCTCTTCCGCCCCACTCCGGCGCGCAGCACCGGCATCCTGAGCAAGGCGTTCGGGGTCGTCGTCCTCGGCGTCTCCGCTGTCATCCTCACGAGCCAGTCGGCGTCCTTCCTCGGCATCGACGACCTCTCGATCCAGGCCGTCTCCGACACCGTGAGCTCCGCCTCGGAGCAGGCCAGCGAGGGCGGCACGTCCGCCTTCGACCCGACCCCGATCAGCTCGCCCGCGGACATCCCGGGCGCCATCGTCACCGTCCTCTTCCGCCCCTTCCCGTGGGAGGCGCGCAACGCGCAGATGCTCGTGCAGAGCCTCGAGGGCCTCGTGCTGCTCGTCCTCGCGGTGCGGGCCTGGCCGCAGCTGCGCCGGCTGCCGAGCGTCCTGCGCCGCACGCCCTACGTCACCTTCGCCCTCACCTACACGACGGCCTTCGTCTGGGCGTTCTCGGGCTTCGGCAACTTCGGCATCCTCGCGCGGCAGCGCGTCCTCATGATCCCCTTCTTCCTCGTCCTGCTCGCGCTGCCGAGCGTCGAGAAGATGCAGGAGGACGTCGCCGAGCGGGTGAGGGAGCTGGCCCGTGCCCGTCGCTGACCAGGCGAGCCTGCGCCGCCGCCTCAAGCAGGCCCTCGTCCACACCTCGCGCGCCTCGCCCGCCACCGGTGCGAGCCTGCTCATCTACCACCGCATCGGTGGCGGGACGCCGGACGAGCTCGACCTGCCCACCGCGGCCTTCGAGCGCCAGCTCGACGTCCTCGCGGACCACGACGTCGTCTCCCTCGACACCGCGCTCGACCGGCTCGACGAGGGCGACACGCGACCGAGCGTCGTGCTCACCTTCGACGACGGCTTCGACGACGTCCACGCCAACGCGTGGCCGCTGCTGCGCGAGCGAGGGCTCCCGTTCACCGTCTACCTCGCGTCCGGGTTCGTCGGCGAGACGATGGTCTGGGAGGGCTCGACCGCCAAGGGCCCGGCCGGCCGGGGCATGACGTGGGACCAGCTCGGCGAGCTCGTCGCCTCCGGGCTCTGCACCGTCGGCAACCACACCCACGGCCACGTGCGGCCCGATGTGCTCGGCGAGGACGACCTCGACCGGTGCACCGAGGCCGTCGAGGACCACCTCGGCGTGACGACCCGCCACTTCACCTACCCCTGGGGCATTCCCGTCCCGTCGATGGAGGTGGCGTTGGCCGCCCGGTTCCGCAGCGCCTCGACCGGCCGCCTCGGGCGCAACGTCCCCGACACCGACCGCATGCGCCTCGCCCGCGTGCCCGTGCGACAGTCCGACCCCATCGAGTTCTTCCGCGCGAAGCTCACCGGGGGCCTCGGACCCGAGCGCGCCTACGCCGCCGCCGTGCGGCTCGGCAAGGCCGCGGGGCTCGGCGGCTAGCCCCGCGCGCGACGGGACAGGACGGCATACATGCGTTCCTGCTCCGCGACGGCCCGCCGGATGTCGTATGCCGTGGACCGCTCGCGGGCCGCCTCGCCCATGCGTCGGCGCAGGTGTGCGTCGCCGGCCACGGTCGTGAGTGCGGTGGCGAGGGCCTCGGGGTCGCCGGGTGGGACGAGGAGGCCGTGGACGCCGTCCTCGACCTGCTGCGGCAGCCCGCCGACGGTCGTCGCGACGACGGGCAGCCCGCTGGCGAAGGCCTCCATGACCGCGACCGGAAGCCCCTCGTGCGCCGAGGCGAGGGTGAAGACGTCGGCCGCGGCCATGAGGTCGTGGACGTCGCGTCGGAAGCCGAGCAGGCGGAACCGGTCGCCGAGCCCGAGGGAGGCGTGCAGGGCCGCCACCTCCTCGACGAGCGGGCCTTGGCCGACCGCGGCGAAGCGCAGGCGCGGCTCGCGGTCGAGCGCGATCCGGGCGGCCCGAAGCAGGGTGGGGTAGTCCTTGTTGCGGCGCAGGTTGGCGACGGTGAGCGAGACGACGTCGTCGTCAGCGGCTCCGAGCGCGGCGCGCAGGGTGCGGCGGGCGTCCTCGCGCGGTCGCACGACGTCGGGGTCGATGCCGTGGATGAGCACCTCGAAGCCGTCGCGGCGCGAGGGCCAGACCGTGTCGCGGACCTGCTCGCTCACGGCCCAATGGTGCGCGTCGAGCGGGGCGGTCGCCGCGTTGAGCAGCCGGGTCGGGCGCCGGTGGCTCGTCCACTCGTTGTGCTCGGTCGTGACGACAGCAGGGCGGCGTGACCGCGGCATGGCCCGCGCCAGGAGGCGTGCCGCCGACGCGAGGAAGGGTGAGTGGGCGTGGACGACGTCGACCTCGGTCATGGCCCTGGCCAGGTCGGCGACCCAGCCGCCGGGGCGGGTGGTGCGCGCACCGAGACGTTCGGGGGTGAGGCCGGCAGCCTCGAGCTCGGGGACGAGGTGGGTCTTGTCGGGCCGGACGTAGGCGACCCGGTAGTCGAAGCGCTCCCGGTCGACGACCCCCGCGGCGAGCAGGAGCAGCTGCTCGGCGCCGCCGGGGCCGAGGCCCTTGACGAGCCACAGGACGCGCACGCGCCGGGCGGGAGAGGGAGCAGCAGCCACTCGCGCCCTCCCTGCTCGCGTCGCCGAAGCCCGGCGGGCGCCCCGTGCGCCGCCCTAGACTCGCTGAGGCTACCAACGACGGACGGGGGCAGGGATGGGTTCGGTCACGGCGCAGGACCTCGTCGTCAGACGGGCCGAGCCCGGCGACGACGCCACCGCTCTCCCTATGCTGCGAGCCTCGCTCGGCAAGGTCGACGACCCGCACTACGAGGCCTTCCTCACGTGGAAGCACCGCGACAACGCCTTCGGGCCGTCGCCCGCGTGGGTCGCCCTGCACGACGGCGTCGTCGTCGGCTACCGGACCTTCCTGCGGTGGGAGTTCCACCGGCCGGACGGCAAGGTGCTGCGGGCGGTGCGTGCCGTCGACACGGCGACCGACCCGGGCTACCGCGGCCTCGGCATCTTCCGCACCCTCACCCTCCAGGGCGTGGCCGAGCTGACGCTCGCCGGCGACGGCATCGTCTTCAACACGCCCAACGACCAGAGCCGGCCCGGCTACCTCAAGATGGGCTGGACCGTCGCCCGGCGGCTGCCCGTGGGGGTCCTGCCCCGCGGTCCGCGCGCCCTCGTCTCGATGGCCACGTCCAAGGTGCCGGCCAGCCTCTGGTCCGAGCCCACCGACGTCGGGCTCGACGCACGCGAGGCCTTCGCGACACCCGACCTCGCCGAGCAGCTGCTGCGCCACGACCCGGCGAGCGGGGTGCGCACGCGCCGGACACCGGACTACCTCGCGTGGCGCACCGGCTTCGAGCCGCTGCACTACCGGGTGGCGCTCGCGTCCGAGGACGACCCGGCGGCCGGTGGCCTCGTCTTCCGGTTGCGGCGGCGTGGGGCGGCCGTCGAGGCCGCGATCCTCGAGCAGCTCGTGCCCGATGTCGCCACGGGGGCGCGTCTCGTGCGCCGGGTGCTCGCCGACACCGGCGCCGACTACGCCATCGGCCTGCGCACCGGGCGTTCCGCGGGCCTGCTGCCGCTGCCCAAGCAGGGGCCGCTCCTCACGACCCGTCCGCTCGCGGCGTCGCCGCCGTCACCGGGGGAGTGGGCGCTCACGCTCGGGGACGTCGAGCTCTTCTGAGCCCTCCGGCCGGGTGCTCGACCGACCGCTTGCCCCCGCCCAGCCCACGACGGCTCCCGCGAGGAGCACGACCGGACCGAACTCGACGAGGTGGTCGGCCGTCGAGTGCACGAGCAGTGCCGCCCACGCCGCCGCACCCACGACCGCCTCGGGCGTCCGGCCGCGCGCGGCCCAGAGGAGGCCGGCCAGACCGGTGAGGGCGAGGAAACCCACCCCGACCCACCCCGTCTCGGCGGCGACCTGCAGCACGGACGAGTGCGCCGCGACGGTGTCGGCGTCGGCAGCCAACGAGGTCGCTCCCGCGAAGGAACCGGGGCCGGACCCCGTGAGCGGCCGCTGCCGCCACAGAGCCGCGGCGTCCTCCCACAGCTGCTCACGCGCGGGGTCGAAGGCGGTCCGCGCCCAGGCGGGGAAGACCGGCTCCCGGGCAGCGGCCACGATGAGTCCCCCGGCGGCCACCGATGCGACCGCGCCCACGACGACCGCCGCCAGCCGCCACCCCTGCGACACGGGCCGGCACCACACGGCTAGCAGGGTGACGAGCCCGACGGCGAGGAGCACCGCCATCCCCGCGGCCGACCGGTTGAGGCCCACGGCCAGCGCTGCGGCGAGCGCCGAGAGGGCGAGGAGCACGCGGCCGCGTGCCGCCTCCACCGGTGTCGCGAGCAGCGCGAGTCCCGACAGTGCGACGAGCTGCACGCCCAGCGCGGCGTTGGCGTTGGGGTAGCCGAGAGGCGCCTTGCCGGGGTCGACGACGAGGAGCGCACCGAGGACGAGGGCCGTCGACGTGACGACGAGCGCGACCGGCACGGCGGGGGAGTGTGCGCGCCGGTGCAGGGCCGCGCCGGTGGCGACGCCGGCGACGAGGACGAGCGGACAGAGGACGTAGGGGAGCACCGGCCGCACTCCGCCGTCGCCGTCGCCGACGACGGCGCTCGCCACCGACCAGGCCATCCACGCGCCGAGCAGGCTGAGCGCGAGCACACCGGGCCACGCGACGAGGCGCCACAGCCGGCCCATGACGACCCGCCGCGTCAGCCGTCGTGGTCGGGCAGCGTCCGGAACCAGTCGACCGTCGCCCGCAGGCCCTCGCGCAGCGGGACCGGCTGCACCTCGGGGAAGTGCGAGAGCAGCCGCGCGTTGTCGGCCTGCGAGTCGCGGACGTCGCCGGCGCGGGACTCGACGTACTCGATCTCCGGCCGGAAGCCGAGGATCCCCTCGAGCTCGTCGACGACGGTGTTGAGCGACGTGCGGCTGCCGAACGCGAGGTTGACCGGCTCGAGGTCGGCGACCCGGCGGACGACGGCGTCGGCGAGCACCCGGGTGACGGTGCCGACGAAGGTGAAGTCGCGTGTCTGCTCGCCGTCGCCGTGGATCGTCAGCGGGCGCCCGCGCAGGGCCGCGTCGATGAACGCCGGCAGCACCGCCGCGTAGGCGTGGCCGGCCGCCTGGAGCGGGCCGTAGACGTTGAAGAAGCGGAAGGCCATCGTCGGCAGGCCGTAGGTGTGGCCGAACGACAGGGTGTAGGCCTCGGTCGCCTGCTTGCTCACGGCATACGGGGAGATGGGGGCGGTGCGCATGCTCTCGCGCTTGGGCAGCTCACGGTTGGCACCGTAGACCGACGACGAGGAGGCCGAGACGACATGCAGGTCACCGGCACGGCGTGCGGCCTGGAGGACCTCGAGCGTTCCCGTCGCGTTGGCGTGGTGAGAGGCGAGCGGGTCGCGCACCGAGCGGGGCACGGACGGGAGGGCGCCGAGGTGGACGACCGCGCTCGCGCCCTGGCAGGCCGCGTCGAGGGCGTCGGGGTCGAGGATCGTGCCCTCGAGCAGGGTGATCCCGGTGCCGGCGAGGTTGTCCTTCGAGCCGGTCGACAGGTCGTCGAGAGCCACCACCTCGTCGACCTCGTCGCGGCGCAGCAGCTCGCGCCCGAGGTTGGCGCCGATGAACCCCGCGCCACCGGTCACGACGACCTTCACGTGCCACCCCCACGACGGGAAGAAGCCCTCGCCGGGCCCGACGATCGCAGGTTATCAGCGGCCGGACAGGCGCACCGGCGACTCGGTAATGTCGGGGCGTGGACGACCCCGTGATGCCTTGGTCGGTCGGCATCCGCTTCTCGCACGCCACCCTCCAGGTGCTCGCCGAGGACTCGGGGGTCGACCTGCTCCACGTGAAGGGACCCGCCGTCGACGACCGCCTCACGGAGGGGGAGCGGCAGAGCATCGACGCCGACGTCCTCGTGCGGCCCGCTCACGTCGACCGCCTCGTCGCAGCGATGCACGCTCACGGCTGGACGACGATGTACCGCTTCGAGGACGGCTCCGCCTTCGAGCACGCCTCGACCCTCGTCCACGGGGTGCTCGCCCCGGTCGACGTCCACCGTAGCTTTCCGGGCATCGACGGCGGGGACCACGCGTTCGACCGGCTGTGGGCCGACCGGCACACGGTGTCCATCGCCGGCATCGCCTGCCCGGTGCCGTCCCTCGCGGCACAGCGCCTCCTCCTCATCCTCCACGCGGCCCGCGGCGGCTCGCTCGGCTCACCCGACATCCGGCGCAGCTGGGACGACGCGAGCGAGCAGGAGCGGGAGGAGCTCATGGCCCTGGCGCGGGACGTCGGGGCCGAGGTCGCCCTCGCCGCGGGGACCGGCCGGCTCGCCGCCTTCGACGACCGACCGGGCCACGACCTCTGGCGCGTGCTCTCGACCCGCGAGACGTCACGAGCGCGCATCCTGCTGGCCAGGGTCCGTGCGGCACCGACGCGTCGGGCGAAGGTGCGGACGGCCGTCCACCTCGTGGTGCCGAACCGGCGACGCATGGAGACGCGCCTGGGACGGCCTCCGACGACACGCGAGGTCGCTGCGGCATACTTCTCGCGTTCCCGAGCGGGGACGCACGAGTTGGTCGCACTGCTCCGGGCCGCCGCCCGGGAGAGGAGGGGCCGGTGACGGCCTACTCCGTCCCAGAGCGAGTCGCCCACGTCGAGCGCGACGCCGACGGCCTGCCGCAGGTCTTCCTCATGCGCCTGCCGGACGGCCCGCCGGTCGCGCTGGAGGGCACGGCGGCCCTCATCTGGACCTTCGCCGCCGAGGGCGAGGCGGACGTCGCCACCGCTGTCGCCAAGGCCGTCGGTCTGCCCCGCGAGGAGATCGCCGACGACGTCGAGGCCTACCTCGTGCACCTCGTCGAGACCGGTCTGCTCACCTGCGCTGACTAGCCCGCTCGGCATGCCCGGCTGGTCAGGACGGGCCTTTTTCTAGCCCCCACCCCGCCAACGCGGGACGAAGGGGCTAGCCCCGGGGCTACTTTCGACGTGCTGAGCCGACTGACCATCCCAGGGGAGAGTTCCATGACCGAGCAGCGCGAGGACCGGCGCATTTCACGGCGCACCATCGCCAAGGGGGCAGCGTGGGCGATTCCCGCCGTGCCGCTCGTCGTGGCCACACCGGCATACGCGGCGTCGGGGGGTGGACCGAGCGTCGACCTCGGCGACGCGTGCAAGCTGCCGGGCAACTCCTGCGGCAACGTGTTCGTCAAGGGCTACATCTTCGACGTCGCGATCACGAACACGACCGACAAGCCGATCTACCTCTTCGACCAGGCCGGCTTCGAGATCCTCATCACCGAGAACTCGCCGGACATCAGCCTCTTCTTCCAGGCAGCCGTCTACGCGACGGACCCGGACGGCGCGGGTCCGATCCAGGTCGGTGACGTCGTCACCTTCCCCGTCCTGCTGCCCCCGGGCAACACGATCGTCCTCGTCCTCAACGCCGGCGAGAACGGCAACTCGCAGAACGTCCAGAACATCACGGTGGGGATCAGCATCCCGTGGGGCCACACGCTCCCCGCCGGCAGCGACCCGGACAACCACCCGCCCGCCACGGGCTCGGCGACCTACCCCTCGACGCCGCCGCAGCAGAGCCCGAAGTGCCAGGTCACGCTCCCGCCAAACTGCGGCGTCTGACTCAGAACGTGCCCCGATCAGGGACGGGGCTCCACCGAAGGACGCCGGGCGTGCCTCCGCCGCTCGGCGTCCTTCGCACGTCCGCCCGTGACGCCCATGATGCCCGTGGCGTCGGGGCTCTCACGCCGACCAGCAGAGAGGGAGGGAGATGTTGACCGACGACCCGACCCGCCGGCGGACGCGGCGCGAGCGGCGACCCGAGACGTTGCGCGTGCTCTTCGTGTGCACCGCGAACATCAGCCGGTCGCCCTACGCCGAGCGCCGGGCGAGGCAGCTGGCGGAGGAGTCGTCGACGCCGTCGCCCCTCGACCTCTCGAGCGCCGGCGTCCCGGGCTTCCCGGGCAACGCCATGGACCCTGCGATGGCTCATGAGCTCGAGGCCCGCGGTGCCGACGGTCGTGGTCACCTCAGCCGCGCCGTGTCGGGCGAGATCCTCGCCGCCGCGGACGTCGTTCTCGCCCTCGAGCTCGCCCACCGGCTCCGCATCACGGAGCGTTGGCCAGAGCACGCCCCCAAGGTCTTCGGCCTGCGCCAGCTGGCGGACGCCCTGACCCGCAGCACCGCCGACGACGGCGGGCTGGCGGCCCTCGACGCCGCGCTCGCCGTGGCCGGCCCCGACAGCCTCGGCTGGGACGTGACCGACCCCTTCGGGCAGGGGTCGGCGGCCGCGCGCCGCTGCGCCGCCGAGATCGACGAGGCGCTCGATGTCATCGTGCCGCGACTGGCCGGCATACGCGTCGCCTCCGGCAATTAGGGGCGCACGAGCCCCGCTGCTAACCTTGGGGAGCCGTGAGAACCGGCCGCGGACCCAGAGAGCCCCGGTGAACCAGCCCGGGAGCGCCGCGCAACCGCCACAGAAGGAGTCAGTCGCCCATGCCTTTGGACGCAGACGTCAAGCAGAAGATCATGTCCGAGTACGCCACGACCGAGGGTGACACCGGCTCCCCCGAGGTGCAGATCGCGCTCCTCACCCAGCGCATCCTCGACCTCACCGAGCACTCCCGTGAGCACAAGCACGACCACCACAGCCGTCGTGGCCTGCTGCTCCTCGTCGGCAAGCGCCGCCGCCTCCTCCGCTACCTGGAGGACATCGACATCGAGCGCTACCGCTCGCTGATCAAGCGCCTCGGCCTGCGTCGCTGACGCCCCCGATTGTCCGTCGGAGCGGCTCTCCACTCCTGGAGGGCCGCTCTTTCGGATGTGTAGGGCCCTGCCCTGCGACAACTTCATAGCGACACCAGCACACAGCACCACCAGAAGACCGCCCGTGCACAACGACGATGCACGAGGTTCGTAGGAACTCAAGAAAAGGAGGACCCATGGAGGGTCCTGAGATCACCTTCGCCGAAGCCACCATCGACAACGGCTCGTTCGGCACCCGCACCGTCCGGTTCGAGACCGGACGCCTGGCCAAGCAGGCCGGCGGCGCCGTCGCCGCCTACCTGGACGAGGACACGATGCTCCTCTCCACCACCACGGCCGGGAAGTCCCCGCGCGAGGGCTTCGACTTCTTCCCCCTGACGGTCGACGTCGAGGAGCGCATGTATGCCGCGGGCAAGATCCCCGGCTCGTTCTTCCGTCGCGAGGGCCGCCCGTCCACCGAGGCGATCCTCACCTGTCGTCTCATCGACCGCCCGCTGCGCCCCACCTTCACGAAGGGCCTGCGCAACGAGGTCCAGGTCGTCATCTCCGTGCTCGCGCTCAACCCGGACGCGCAGTACGACGTCCTCGCGATCAACGCCGCCTCGGCCTCGACGCAGATCTCCGGTCTGCCGTTCTCCGGCCCGATCGGCGCCACCCGCCTGTCGCTCATCGACGGCCAGTGGGTCGCCTTCCCGCAGTTCTCCGACATCGAGCGCTCGACCTTCGACATGGTCGTCGCCGGCCGGGTCGCGGGCGACGACGTCGCGATCATGATGGTCGAGGCCGAGTCCACCGAGCACACTTGGGACCTCGTCAAGAACGAGGGCAAGACGGCTCCCACCGAGGAGGTCGTCGCCGAGGGTCTCGAGGCGTCGAAGAAGTTCATCCGCGCCCTCTGCGAGGCGCAGGCCGAGCTCGCCGCCAAGGCTGCCAAGCCGATCCAGGAGTTCCCGATCTTCCTCGACTACGAGGACGACGCCTACGCCGCCGTCGAGTCCCACGTGGGCTCGGACGCCGCTGCCGCGCTGCAGATTGCGGGCAAGCAGGAGCGCGAGGACCGCCTCGACGAGATCAAGGACTCCATGAAGGCCGCCCTCGCCGACCAGTTCGAGGGCCGCGAGAAGGAGCTTTCCGCCGCCTACCGCGCCGTCCAGAAGAAGCTCATCCGCGAGCGCATCATCAAGGACAAGGTCCGCATCGACGGCCGTGGCCTCGCTGACATCCGCGCCCTCTCCGCCGAGGTCGAGGTGCTGCCGCGCGTGCACGGCTCGGCGATCTTCGAGCGCGGCGAGACCCAGATCATGGGTGTGACGACGCTCAACATGCTCCGCATGGAGCAGCAGCTCGACACGCTGTCGCCGGTGACGCGCAAGCGCTACATGCACAACTACAACTTCCCGCCGTTCTCCACGGGCGAGACCGGCCGCGTCGGCTCCCCGAAGCGTCGCGAGATCGGCCACGGGGCGCTCGCCGAGCGTGCGCTCATGCCGGTCCTCCCGACCCGCGAGGAGTTCCCCTACGCGATCCGCCAGGTGTCCGAGGCCCTCGGCTCCAACGGCTCGACGTCGATGGGCTCGGTCTGCGCGTCCACCCTGTCGCTGCTCAACGCCGGTGTGCCGCTGCGTGCCCCGGTCGCCGGCATCGCCATGGGTCTCGTCACCGCCGAGGTCGACGGTGAGACCCAGTACGCCGCGCTCACCGACATCCTCGGTGCGGAGGACGCCTTCGGCGACATGGACTTCAAGGTCGCCGGCACGCGCGAGTTCGTCACGGCCATCCAGCTCGACACCAAGCTCGACGGCATCCCCGCCGACGTCCTCGGTGGCGCGCTGACCCAGGCCCGTGAGGCCCGCCTGCACATCCTCGACGTCATGAACGAGGCCATCGACGCGCCCGACGAGATGAGCCCCTTCGCTCCTCGCGTCATCTCGGTGACGGTCCCGGTCGACAAGATCGGAGAGGTCATCGGCCCGAAGGGCAAGATGATCAACCAGATCCAGGACGACACCGGCGCCCAGATCTCGATCGAGGACGACGGCACCATCTACATCGGTGCGACCGACGGCCCCTCGGCCGAGGCGGCCCGCGCGGCGATCAACGCCATCGCGAACCCGCAGATGCCGGAGGTCGGCGAGCGCTTCCTCGGCACCGTCGTCAAGACGACGACCTTCGGCGCGTTCATCTCCCTGCTCCCGGGCAAGGACGGTCTGCTGCACATCTCCGAGGTGCGCAAGCTCGTCGGCGGCAAGCGGATCGACGCGGTCGAGGACGTCCTCGCGGTCGGCCAGAAGGTCCAGGTCGAGCTCAAGGAGATCGACCCGCGCGGCAAGCTCTCGCTCGCCGCGGTCCTCGCCGAGGGTGAGGGCGACGCCCCCGCCGACGGCGGCTCGGACGACGCGGACGACACGGACGACGCCGACGTCGACGCCTCCGACGCACCGGAGGCCTCGGACGAGGCCGGCGAGGGCGAGGGTGGCGAGGAGCATGGCGAGCGTCGCCAGCGCAACCGCCGCCGCGGTGGCCGTGGTCGCGGCCAGCGTTCGGACTCGGGAGACGCCTCCGGCGACGAGTGAGCCCAGGTCCCTTCGGGACCGTTGGTGACGGGACGGCATACCTCTTCTCGAGGTATGCCGTCCCGTCGGCTTTTGCCGTATGCCGTCCCAGCGGTCGTTGTGGGGGTCATCATGGGAGCCCGCAGGCCGTGAGGGAGGGAATGTGGACGTCCGCAGGATCAAGCGCGCCCTGCGTGGCCGGTTCGGGCGCCCGCTCCGCGCGGCCTACCGGCTGGCCGAGACGGCCCAGCTCGCCGCGGTGCGACCGCTCGACCGTGCTCGCCACGGCAGTCCCACGCCGGAGGAGCGGGCCGAGGTCGCGCGTCGGGTGACGATGACGGTCAAGACCTTCGAGCGGCCGGCCGTCCTGCGCCGGTGCCTCGCGAGCGCCCGCACCGTCTTCGACGGCCGAGTCGTCGTTGCCGACGACTCGCGGGAGCCCGCCCGGGACCTCGGGCCGGGCGTCGACGTGGTGGCGCTGCCGTTCAACAGCGGTGTGCCGGTGGGGCGCAACGCCGCGCTCGACGAGGTCCGCACCGAGTACGTCTTCGTCTCGGACGACGACATCGTCTTCACCGCGGCCAGCGACCTCGTTGCTGCGATGCACTACCTCGACGACAACCCCGGAGTGGACCTCGTCGCGCTCACCAGGGTCGACCTTCCGCGGTGGAGGGCGGTGGAGTCGCGCGACGCGCGTGCCCTCTTCGCCGGTGCCGCCGCCCCCCTCGTGGCCTACGGCACCGTGATCGACGGACTGCCGGTCGTGCCCAAGACGCCGCAGCTCTATCTCGCCCGGACCGCGTCGGTCCACAAGGTGCGGTGGGACGAGCGTCTGCGGATGGTGGACCACCGGGACTTCTTCTCACGGGCCGCCGGGACGATCGTCTCGGTGCAGGCGCAGACGGTGCGGGCGTACCACATGCGCACCCCGTTCGACCCCCTCTACACCGCCTACCGCGAGGACGTCGCGGAGGACCAACGTACCCTGTGGCGGCTGTGGTCCGGCAGGGGCGCCGGGGCCTGACCTGACAGGGGAGTGGCCGCGCGGGTGTCAGTCCTGTTCGGGCGGGGGCTCACGGTGGTAGGCGTGCTGGGCGCGCCGGTAGGAGCCCGGCAGCGCGTCGAGGCGACCCCGGCGAGTCGCCACGAAACGGTTCCACTCGTCGTCCGGCCAGCTGCCGATGCCGGGTTCGGACATCTCGGCGTGAGAGCTCTCCTGGGCAAGGGCAGCGACAGGGACCGGCTGCACTGCGGCCACCGGGAAGGAGGGGGAGAAGCGGACGATCTCGTCCCGGGCACGCAGCCGCACCATCACCGGCAGTCCGTTGCCGTACCACGCCGTCTCCACGACCCCGTCGACGACGTCGAAGGTGCCCGGGGGGACCGGCAGGTTGGGCACCGGTCGCACGAGCGAGGCCCACCCCGGAGCGGTGCGGGCAGTGACGCCGGTGAAGAGCTGGAACTCGCGGGGGTCCGCGGGGTTCGGGTCGACCAGGGGGACCCCGTGGTCGTCGAGACTCGCACCCAGCTCAGCGACCCGATGGTCCGGGACGCTGGCGAGAGCCGCGGCCGTGCCGGGGTGGCGGCCGGGCCGGTCGGGGCCGAGGACGGTCCAGGGACCGAGGCCGCCGTCGTCGTCGAGGAGGCTGAACTCGAGGCTCTGCCCCACCCAGCGCACGGCAAAGGCCGTGGGCGGGAAGAGCAGCCATCCGAACGAGCTCGCGGCCGTCACCGGCGGGCACCGCTTGACGGCCTTCGCCGGAAGCAGGTCGCGCAGGATCGCCCGTGCCGGCACAGGCATGGGGCCCTCGGGAAAGAGGTGGTAGAAGCGCATCTGCGGGCCCGTGACGGGCAGTCGCTGCCGACTGGGTCCGGGGTGTCCGCCGTCCCTCTGTGCCTCTGGGACGTCTGGTTCGGTCATCGCTCTTCCTCCGATGTGGGCTCGTTGAAAGCGTGGTCGACTGCTGATTGCAGGGCGCGCCTCGGCCAGCTCCGCGCCAATATGGCCACACCGGTGAAGCAGACCAGGGCGCAGATCGACACCGCTGCGGTCGGCGAGAAGGTCTCCGAGAGCCAGCCCGCGACCAGGTAGCACACGGCCGAGGCGCCCATCGCCGCGGCACCCGCCAACCCGATCACCCGCCCTCGCAGCTCCTGCGAGACCACGAGCGCGAAGGTCGCCTGAAGCGGGAGCATGAATGCCTGGAGCGCGCCGCTGGTGAACCACAGGAGCCACACGACGGTCAACCACTCCGCGGTCGTCGGGACCAGTGGGGTGACGACCAGCGGCACCGGCATGAGAAGGGCCATGATGATGATGCGGGCGCTTGCGACCTCGGGCTGCCAGCGCCCGACGACGACGATTCCCACGACGGCACCCACGACGGGCGCCGCCATGAGCATCCCGCCGAGCCACTCGGGCAGCTGGTGGTCGAGCACGTAGGGGATCGCCACCGCCTCGGGTGCGATCACACCCAGCATGGCCACGAGGCTCAGGGCGAGCAGCGACACCAGGACGCGGTTGCGGAAGAGGTAGCTGGCCCCGCCACCGAAGTCCCGGAAGAAGCCGGTGATGCCGGGGCTCGGCACGCCCGAGACGGCACGGGCACGGACGGCCAGTGCGTAGAGCGTTGCCGACACGACGAAGGTGGCGAGGTCCGCGAGAAGGGCGCCACGCGCGGAGAGGGCAGTCACGACGATGCCACCGACGCTGAGGCCGATGGCCTGGTTGACCTGCTCGGCCAGTGTCGAGATCCCCCGGGCGCGCATGAACTGGCGCCGGTCGGGGAAGAGGTCGGTGAGCAGGATCTGGTGAGCCGCTCCCGCCGGCCCGCCGAACAGCTCCAGCCCGAAGAGGAGCGCCAGCAGGACCGCCACATGGGTGTCCTGGCCGACCGCGGTCATGAGGGCGACGACCAGGGCGCCACGGACCACGTCGGACCCGACGAGGACGTGCTTGTAGGGGATGCGGTCGGCGAGTGGGCTGAGCAGGCTGCGCCCGAGGATGCTCGGGAGCAGGCTCACCGCGAACGTCGCCGCCATCGCGAGGTCGGAGCCGGTGCGCTCGCGGACGACGAGCGCGACGCAGATCCTGGCGATGTAGTCGCCCCAGGTGGACAGGCTGAGGGCCACGAAGGTGGGGAGGAAGCCCGGAGTCCGGACGACGTCGACGTAGGAGGGCATGCCCGTCCTGTCCTGCACGAGCACCCCCTTGTCGTCCGTGGCATCGGCTCCCACGGGGGAGAGGTTACGTGCAGTGGACGCCCTGTGCGTCGTCGAGGCCGGGGACGACCGTGCGTCCCCCGGCTCCGGTGGGTGCCTCTCGGGTGCCTCTCAGACGGTCACGGTCGTCATCGCCGTCCCGGGACGGCCGGCGACGCCGGGGGTCGCGACGACCGTGACGGGGACCGGCTGGCCGCCGGTGACCCCCGTGCTCACGAAGACGCACTCGCAGGGCCCCGTGGATGCGCTGCCGGCGAGCTCGGTGTCGACGCTGAGGACGATGAGCCCGGTGCCGTCGCCCGAGACGACGGTCCAGCCGAGGGGCGGCGACACGGTGGCCGAGACACCGTCGGCCATCCGGTAGGCCACCCTGAGGTCGTCGGTCGCCTCGCTGCTGAGGTTGGCGACCGTCGTCGTGACGACGAACCGGCTCGGCGACTCCGCTCGGCCCTCGAGGGCGTGACCTACCGCGGTGACCGAGAGGGCGGCCGGGCCCGACGTGGCGTAGACGGGGGACTGGAGCACGACGTGGACGGCGGGCAGCGACCAGGCGACGTGCCGCCCCGTGCGAAGGACGGCTCTCCGGTCGACCCCCGCTGGACGGCCCAGGGCGAGCTCGCGCTCTCGTGCCATGTGGACTCCCGATCTCGACCGGGTCGGTCGGACGGACGGGTTAGCCGTGACCGAAGCGGCCACCACAGGCTAGGTCCAACGGGCCACGGGGGCCGGGACTTCCTGCGAAAGATGGCCCGCCCGTCCCACGGGCCACCACAGCGCCCTCCCCGGGCCGCCGTCCGGGGCACGACGCCGCTGCCCCCGCCGGCAGGACGGCGAGGGCAGCGTGCGGCGCAACCGACGGCGAGGGCCGCCGGCGCGAGTCGTCAGGCGGTGGGGCGGAGGCGCTGCACCGTGGCGGGCGCGCTCCAGCGCATCTCCATGTGGGTGCGGCCGTCCTTGGTGGTGACCGGCACCCAACGCATCGTCAGGCAGGCCGGACCCGTGGCGGTCGTGGCGACCTTCTTCATGTGGGCTCCTTCGGTGGACCTGCGGAAGGTGAACGCGAGAGGCGTCGATCGTGCGTCCGTTCACCTGTTGTTCACCCTATGGTACCCCGAAGGTGAACAACAGGTGAACGACTCTCGGGATGACTAGAGTGCGGGGCGTGAGTGTCACCTCGGTCTCGGTCATCGGAGCCTCCGGACGCATGGGATCGGAGGTGTGCCGTGCGGTCGAGGCCGCCGACGGGCTCGAGCTCGTCGGGAGGTTCGACGTCGATGACGACCTCGGTGACCTCGCCGGTGCCGACGTCGTCGTCGAGTTCTCGGTCCCCGACGCCTCACCGGCCAACGTCGCGCACTGCGTCGAGCAGGGCGTGCACGTCGTGGTCGGGACCACCGGGTGGGGTGCCGACCGGCTCGACGCGCTGCGCGACCAGCTCGCCGGCCACCCCGAGGTGGGCGTGCTCATCGCCCCCAACTTCGCCATCGGCGCCGTCCTCATGATGGCCTTCGCCGCCAAGGCGGCCGAGTTCTACGAGTCGGCGGAGGTCATCGAGCTCCATCACCCTGACAAGGTCGACGCGCCGTCGGGCACCGCCGCCCGCACCGCCGAGCTCATCGGTGCCGCACGCGAGCAGGCCGGCCTCACCGAGGTCCCCGACGCGACCACGCACGACCCCGACGGTGCGCGCGGGGCGCGGGCACACGGCATACCGGTTCACTCGGTGCGGCTGCGCGGGCTCGTCGCGCACCAGGAGGTGCTCTTCGGGCAGACGGGCGAGATGCTGACGATCCGTCACGACTCCTTCGACCGGGTGTCGTTCATGCCCGGTGTCGTCGCCGCCGTCCGCCGCGTCGGGGAGCACCCGGGCCTCACGGTCGGCCTCGAGCACTACCTCGGGATCTAGCCCCAGCCGAGCGCGCGCAGACCCGCGGCCACGGCCGCTGCCCCGACGACGACGACGAGGAAGTTCGCGCGCAGCAGGAGGAGCAGGACCGCAGCGACCACTGCGGCGAGCCGCGCGTCGAGGTGCAGGGAGCCGCCTTCCCCGCCGAAGGTCTGGATCGCGACGAGCCCGGCGAGCAGCGCGACGGGCAGGAGTGTGAGCACGCGGCTGCGACGCGGGCCCTCGACCCACGACTCGGGTACGAGGTAGCCGGCGAGCTTGGTCGCGAAGGCCAGCCCGGAGGCGAGCAGCACGACGGTCCACGCGCTCACGACTCGACCTCCGGGTCGGTGCGCTCGTGCCGGCCGTGGGCGGCGAGCCCGACGACGACCGCAGCGAGGACAGTGAGGATGACCGGCACGCCGACGGGCAGCAACGGGGACGCGACGAGAGCGATCGCGACGGCGAGCACCATCGTCGCCGCGGCGTCGCGGTTGTGCAGACGCGGCCAGAGCAGGGCGGTGAACGCCGCAGCGGCCGCCGCGTCGAGCCCCCACCGCTGCGGGTCGCCGAGGGCGTTGCCGACGACGGCGCCGGCGAACGTCATGAGGTTCCAGAAGACGAAGACGGTGATGCCCGTGACCCAGAACCCGAGCCGACCGGCACGCCGCTTCTCCTGGCCGACCGCGACGGCGGTCGACTCGTCGATGGTGATCTGGGCCGCCGCGAGCCGCCGGAGCCCGCCGAGGTCGAGGATGCGTGAGGTCTGCAGGGCATAGAGCCCGTTGCGGACGCCGAGGAGGGTCGAGGTCGCCACCGCTGCCGACCCGGTGCCGCCGGCGCCGAGGATGCCGACGAGCGCGAACTGCGAGCCGCCGCTGAAGAGCAGCAGCGACAACGCGACCGTCTGGAGGGTCGTGAGGCCGGAGGCGACACCGAGCGCGCCGAAGCTGATGCCGTAGGCCCCGGTCGCGATGCCGACCGAGAGCGACTGCCGCAGCACGGCCCTGCGGTCACCAGCCGTCAGTGCCGCGTATGCCGGGTGCCCACCCTCGTCGTGCGACGCGGGCGTTGCCGAGCTCACCCGGGCTCGTCCGTCGCGAGGGAGGCGACGAGACGCACCTCCCGCAAGGTTGCGCCGTCGGGCGCGACGACCCGGTCGCGGAAGGCGCCGTCGGGACCGAGCCCGGAGGCGGTGAGGAAGGCGCGGGTGGCCTCGTCGTCGGCGAGGACCCAGATCGCGACGTCGTCCGCGCCGGCCCCGCGAAGCGTGTCGACGCAGGCGTTGAGGAGGCGGGAGCCGTGGCCCAGCCGCCTGGCACCGGGATGGACGCCGATCGCCGTCACCTCGCCGCGCGCGGGCCCGGCGTCGGCGTCCTGGCTGGGGCCGACTGCGGCGAAGCCGACGACCTGCTCACCGGCCCGGGCCACGAGCAGCCGGTGCACCCCCTCCGGTGGGTTCTCGAGGGACTGGCGCCAGGCCTTGGCGAAGGCGGGCGGCTCGAAGAGCGCGACGACCTCGTCGGGGACGCGGCCGGCATACGCCTGGGTCCACACCGCGGCCTGGACGACGCCGACGGCGGGTGCGTCGGTCGGCTTCGCGACGCGCACGCTCGCGTCGGCGACCGGGCCGGGGTCGTGGGAGTGGTCGTGGCTCATGAGCCCTGGAACTCCGGGGCGCGGCGCTCACGGAAGGCCGAGCGTCCCTCGGTGAGGTCGTCGCTCGACCACGCGGTGGCGAAGGCGGCCTCGTAGCGGGCGACGCCGGCGGAGTCACCGCCGTGGGCGTCGAAGCCGAGCTTGGACCCAGCCTGCGTCAGCGGCGCGAGGGCGACCGCGCGGCGGGCCAGCTCGAGGGCCTCGTCGAGACCTCCGCGGACCTGGGTGAAGCCGAGGCGCCACGCGTCGTCGGCGGTGAGGACGGCGCCGGTGAGGACCATGTGCCGCGCGGCGCCCTCGCCCCAGCAGCGCGTCGTGCGCTCCAGCGTCCAGTGGTTGACCATGAGACCGAGCTTGGCGACGGGCAGGGCGAAGGCGGCGTCGTCGGACACGACCCGCAGGTCGCAGGCGACGGCGAGCTGCATGCCGAGCCCCATGCACGAGCCCGAGATCGCCGCGACCGTCGTGATCGGCGCCCGCGAGAGGCGGGTCAGGACTTCGGCGAGCCGGTCGGTGAAGCCCACGTCCTCGAGCTCGGTGAGATCTGCCCCGGCGCAGAAGTGCCCGCCCGCTCCGGTGACGACGAGCGCCCGGGAGTCGACGAGCGCGGCCTCGAGAGCCGCGTCGAGCTCGTCGAGGGCCTCGTGGCCCAGGGCGTTGCGCCGCTCCGGTCGGTCGATCGTGAGGACGGTGACCCGGTCTGAGGTGGATGAGGTGATCGCCACGCGGTCGAGCCTAACCGCGGCGGGTTTGTGAGGATGGAGCGCGTGTCCCTGCTCCGCCGTCCCGCCAAGCCGCACCCCGTCTTCCGTCCGCTCGCCGTGGCGGAGGTCGAACCCGTGGCCGAGCACGCGGTGTCGATCGGCTTCGACGTGAGCGAGATGCCCGGGTTCCTCGACTACAGGGCGGGGCAGTACGTCACGCTGCGTGCGCTCGTCGGCGACGAGGACGTGCGCCAGTCCTACTCGATCTGGGTGCCGCCGAGCCGCGCCCGCCGCGAGGGTGTCATCCGGGTCGCGGCTGCGGCCGTGCAGGGCGGGCGGATGTCGCCGTGGCTCGCCAACGAGGTCGGCGTCGGGGAAGTCATGGGTGTCCTGCCGCCGCTCGGCGAGTTCGTCCTCGACGAGGTGGCCGGCCCGCGCCACCACGTCGGCGTCGTCGGCGGGTCCGGGATCACGCCGGTCCTCGCCATCGCCGCCGCCGCTCTCGAGCAGGACCCCGGCTCGACCGTCGACCTCGTCGTCGCGAACCGGACGCGGGAGTCGACGGTCCTCGGCAACCAGCTCGCGGAGCTGGCCGAGGCGTCCGGCGGTCGGCTGCGCGTCGAGCACGTCCTCAGCCGCGAGCGCGTGCCAAGTGTGCGCCACGGCCGCATCGACCCGCTCGTCATCAGGGACGTGCTGCGTGACGTGGGCGGGCTCGAGGGCGTCGACGACTGGTGGCTCTGCGGCCCGGAGGGGCTCATCTCCGACGCCGAGGCGTGGCTCGGGGGGGAGGGCGTCGGCGCCGACCACATCCACCGCGAGCGGTTCACCTCGACCGGACCGATCGACCCACGCAAGCGCTGAGTCCGGCCGGGAGAGTCGCAACGTCCGGCGAGGTGACGGCATACCCACCACGGTTGCGGACGCAATGTCGAGGTGAGCCGCGACGTCCGGCGAGGTGACGGCATACCCACCACCGTTGCGGACGCAACCCAAGAGGGTCAGCGGCGCTCGTAGGTGACCCACGCGAAGCCGTCGCGCTGCTCGCGCTCGGTCTCGCGCCACATGTCGGCGTCGATGTCGGGGAAGCGGACGTCGCCCTCGGGCTCCTGGTCGACCTCGGTGATGAGCAGCCGCTGGGCGAAGGGCATCGCCTGTGCGTAGACGTCGCCGCCACCGGCCACGAAGACCTCGCCGACCGGGCCGGCGAGCCCGAGGGCGTCGTCGAGCGAGTGCACCGTCTCGACGTCGGGGTGGTGCCAGTCGGCCTGGCGGGTGATGACGATCGTCCGCCGCCCCGGCAGGACGCGCCCGATCGAGTCGAAGGTCTTGCGTCCCATGACCATCGCGTGGCCCATCGTCGTCCGCTTGAAGAACGCGAAGTCCTCGGGCAGGTGCCACGGCATGTCGTTGTCGGCGCCGATGACGCCGTTGCGCCCGACCGCCGCGATGAGCGTCACCTGGGTCATGCGCCTCACCCTAGGACCGTGGCACCCACGACGTCACGGTATGCCGTTCGCCCACCTCGGCAGGCCGGCCCACCTCGCGAGGCCGACGCGCCTCGCGAGGTGGGCGGCCGGCATACGGGCGGGTGGGTCAGACCGCGATGGGGGCCTTGATCGCGGGGTGGGGGTCGTAGCCGACGAGCTCGAAGTCGCCGAGGTCGTAGTCGTCGATCGCCGTCCTGGGCGTGATGTGCATCGTCGGCAGCGGGCGGGGCTCGCGGGTGAGCTGGAGCCGGGCCTGCTCGAGGTGGTTGGAGTAGAGGTGCGCGTCGCCGAGCGTGTGGACGAACTCGCCGGGCTCGAGGTCGGTGAGCTGGGCGACCATCATCGTGAGCAGGGCGTAGGAGGCGATGTTGAAGGGCACGCCGAGGAAGACGTCGGCCGAGCGCTGGTAGAGCTGGCAGTGCAGCCGCGCACGACGGCCCTCGGTCGCGGGGCTGACGTAGAACTGGAAGAGCGCGTGGCACGGGGGCAGGGCCATGTCGTCGACGTCGGCGACGTTCCAGGCGCTGACGATGTGGCGGCGGCTGTCGGGGTTGGTGCGGATCGACTCGACGACCTTGGCGATCTGGTCGACCTGCCGGCCGTCGGGGGTCGGCCACGAGCGCCACTGGTGGCCGTAGACCGGGCCGAGGTCGCCCTGCTCGTCGGCCCACTCGTCCCAGATCGAGATGCCGCGCTCCTGGAGCCAGCGGACGTTGGTGTCGCCGCGCAGGAACCAGAGGAGCTCGCCGATGATCGACCGGAGGTGGAGCTTCTTCGTCGTGACGACGGGGAAGCCGTCGGCGAGGTCGAAGCGCATCTGGTGGCCGAAGACCGAGAGCGTGCCGGTGCCGGTGCGGTCGGACTTCTCGACCCCCTCGTCGAGGATGCGGTCGAGGAGGTCGAGGTACTGGCGCATGGCGAGAGCGTAGCCGCGGGCACCGACGGCGCCGGGGAGGCCTCGCCTCGGGCACCGACTACCCTGAGGGGCATGACGACGAACCCCTTCGGCCGGGTCATCACGGCCATGGTCACGCCCATGCACCCCGACGGATCACTGGACGAGGCGGGACTGCGGGCGGTCGTCGAGCACCTGCTGGCGAGTGGCCACGACGGCATCGTCGTCAACGGTACGACGGGGGAGTCGGCCACCCTGAGCGACGACGAGAGCATCGCAGCCGTCCGGCTGGCCAAGGAGGCCGCGGGCGACCGGGCGGCGATCACCGCCGGCATCGGGTCCAACGACACCGCCCACTCGATCCTCATGGCCGAGCGGGCTGCCGAGGCCGGCGCCGACGCCCTGCTCCTCGTCTCGCCCTACTACAACAAGCCCACTCAGGCCGGGCTCCTCGCGCACTGCCGTGCGGTCGCGGACTCCACCGAGCTGCCGATCATGCTCTACGACATCCCGGGGCGGACGGGGACGGCGTTCGACACCGCGACCCTCGTCGAGCTCGCGAGCCACCCGCGGATCGCCGCCGTCAAGGACGCCAAGGCCGACCTGTGGGCCTCGACCCACGTCATGGCCGCGACCGACCTGCTGTGGTTCAGCGGCGACGACGTCCTCACCCTCGCGCACCTCGCCCAGGGCGCGGTCGGCTGCGTCTCCGTCGTCGGGCACGTCGCCGGCAAGGAGTACGCCGCGATGATCGCCGCCGTCGACGCGGGTGACCTCGCCCGGGCGCGCGAGATCCACGAGCGCCTCATCCCCGTCGTCGACGCCATCATGACGACCTCGCAGGGCGCCATCATGGCCAAGGCCGCGCTCGTGGAGCTGGGAGTGATTGCGTCAGCGACCGTGCGCTTGCCGCTCGTGGAGTCACCACCGGAGCACCTCGACACCCTCCGCAAGGGCCTGGCCGGGTCGGGTCTCGCGTGAGCCACCCGCATCCCGAGCTCTCGCTGCCCGGTCCGCTCAAGGAGGGCGGCGTCCGCGTCGTCGCCCTCGGAGGGCTCGGCGAGGTCGGCCGCAACATGGCCGTCATCGAGCACAAGGGGCAGCTGCTCGTCATCGACTGCGGCGTCCTCTTCCCGGACGACCACCACCCGGGCATCGACCTCATCCTCCCGGACTTCAGCTACATCAGGGACCGGCTCGACGACATCCAGGCGATCGTCCTCACCCACGGGCACGAGGACCACATCGGCGCGGTGCCGTTCCTCCTGCGCCTCAAGCCGGACATCCCGCTCGTCGGCTCCCAGCTGACGCTGGCCCTCATCGAGGCCAAGCTCAAGGAGCACCGGATCAAGCCCTACACGCTCTCCGTCAAGGAGGGCGACCGCGAGAACCTCGGGGTCTTCGACTGCGAGTTCGTCGCCGTCAACCACTCGATCCCGGACGCGCTCGCGGTCTTCGTGCGCACCTCGGGCGGCAACCTGCTCCACACCGGCGACTTCAAGATGGACCAGCTGCCGCTCGACGGCCGGCTCACCGACCTGCGCGCCTTCGCCCGCCTCGGCGAGGAGGGGGTCGACCTCTTCCTCACCGACTCGACCAACGCCGAGGTCCCGGGCTTCACGACGCCCGAGAAGGACATCGCGCCCGCGATCGACCGGGTCTTCCGGGACGCGCAGCGCCGGATCATCGTCGCCTGCTTCTCCTCGCACGTGCACCGCGTCCAGCAGGTGCTCAACGCGGCCGAGAAGTCGGGTCGGAAGGTCGCCATGGTCGGCCGGTCGATGGTGCGCAACATGGGGATCGCCGCCGAGCTCGGCTACCTCCACGTGCCCGACAACATCCTCGTCGACTTCAAGAAGCTCGGTGACCTGCCCGACGACAAGGTGACGCTCATCTGCACCGGGTCACAGGGTGAGCCGATGGCGGCCCTGTCGCGCATGGCCAACCGCGACCACCAGATCGAGGTGGGGGAGGGCGACACCGTCCTCCTCGCGTCCTCGCTCATCCCCGGCAACGAGAACGCCGTCTACCGCGTCATCAACGGGCTCATGCGGCTCGGGGCCGACGTCGTCCACAAGGGCAACGCACGCGTCCACGTCTCCGGCCACGCCAGCGCCGGCGAGCTCCTCTACTGCTACAACATCGTCAAGCCGCGCAACGTCATGCCGGTGCACGGTGAGTGGCGGCACCTGCGGGCGAACGCCGACCTCGCGCTCGCGACCGGCGTCCACCCCAAGGGCGTCGTCGTCGTCGAGGACGGCGTCGTCGTCGACCTTGTCAACGGCAAGGTCAAGGTCGCCGGCGCGGTCGAGTGCGGCTACGTCTACGTGGACGGCTCGTCGGTGGGCGAGGCCGACGAGACCCTGCTCAAGGACCGCCGGATCCTTCGCGACGAGGGGTTCGTGTCCGTCATCGTCGTCATGGACTCCTCGACCGGCAAGATCGTCGCCGGACCCGAGATCACCGCGCGCGGGTTCGTCGAGGACGACGTCGTCTTCGACGACGTCATGCCGCAGCTGACAAGGGCGCTCGACGAGGCCACCGCCCAGGGCGTCCTCGACACCTACCAGCTCGAGCAGGTCATGCGGCGAGCCGTCGGCGGTTGGGTGGGCCGCAAGATCCGCCGCCGCCCGATGATCATTCCGGTGGTCATCGAGGCCTGACCACAGCTTCGGTGGTGCGCGTGTGCTCCGTGTGAACGGTGTGACTGTGGCCTAGGGTGCGAGCATGGCCTCCCGTTCGACCACCCCTGCGCGCTCCCGCACGGCGTCGTCGCGCCCCGCGAACCGCCGCGCGCCTGCCCGCACGACCAGCCGCAAGAAGGCGCCGGCCAAGGGCAGCACGACGCCGATGCCCGTCGCCGCCGTCCGCGGCGCGTGGATGGGCCTCGCGCACGTCACGGGCGGCACCGTCCGCAAGGTCTCGCACGTCGGCCAGGACCTCGAGCCGGAGCACCGCCGCGACGGCGCCGGGCTCGCCCTCATCGCGCTCGCCGTCGTCGTCGCCGCCCGGGAGTGGTGGGGCCTCGCCGGCATCGTCGGCGAGGCGACGCACGCCGTCGTCGCCGGGACCTTCGGCCGGGTCGGCTACGCCCTGCCCATCGTCCTGCTGCTCTTCGGCCTCCACCTGTGGCGCACCCCGCGCGAGCACCCCGCGACCAACCGCATGGCGATCGGCACGGCCATCCTCGCCTTCGCCGCCTGTGGTGTCGTCCACGTCGCGGCCGGCATCCCCGAGCCCCCGGCCGGCGCCGACGGCATGCGCGCGGCCGGCGGCATCATCGGCTTCCTCGCGTCGAGCCCGCTCGAGGCCGCCGTCTCGATCTACGGCACCATCCCGCTCCTCATCCTCGTCGGCATGTTCGGACTGCTCGTCCTCACGGCCACGCCCGTGCACGAGATCCCCGACCGGCTCGAGCTGCTGCGGTCCACGCTCCTGGGGCGGCCGGCATACGCAGACGAGGACGCGACCGAGGAGGTGCCAGTCAAGAAGCCGCGGCGCTCGCGTGCCAAGGCCGACGAGCCGATGGTCGGCGACGAGGCCTACGAGCAGGCCGCGATCGTCGACTACGAGGACACCAAGGGGCGCAAGTCGCGGCGCCTGCCGCCGCCCGCCGACACCGACGAGGGCGGCCCGCGCCCGGGCCGGGGTCCCCAGGACGCGGCGCAGCCGAGGCCTGGGGCGAAGCGCCCCACCGCGCCCGGCGTCCTCGCGCCCGCCGCCAAGGCGCCCGTGGAGCAGGTCAAGCTCGAGGCGCCACCGACGACCCCGCTGCCGCAGCGCGTGGAGCAGCTCTCGCTCGCCGGCGACATCACCTACACGCTGCCCGACAACGCCGCGCTCAAGCAGGGCGCCCCGCACAAGGAGCGCTCGGAGGCCAACGACCGCGTCGTCGAGTCGCTGACGACGGTGCTCGACGAGTTCGGCATCGACGCCCAGGTCACCGGCTTCACCCGTGGCCCGACGGTCACCCGCTACGTCGTCGAGCTCGGTCCCGGCGTCAAGGTCGAGCGCGTCACCGCGCTCTCGAAGAACATCGCGTATGCCGTCGCCTCGGCCGACGTGCGCATCCTCAGCCCGATCCCGGGCAAGTCCGCCATCGGCATCGAGATCCCGAACCCGGACAAGGAGATGGTCTGCCTCGGCGACGTCCTGCGCAGCCGGGTCGCGCGCGACAACCACCACCCGATGGTCATGGGCGTCGGCAAGGACGTCGAGGGCGGCTACGTCATCGCCAACCTCGCGAAGATGCCGCACCTCCTCGTCGCCGGCGCCACGGGCTCGGGCAAGTCGAGCTTCGTCAACTCGATGATCACCTCGGTCCTCATGCGGTCGACGCCCGACGAGGTCCGCATGGTGCTCGTCGACCCCAAGCGGGTCGAGCTCACGGCATACGAAGGCATCCCGCACCTCATCACGCCCATCATCACGAACCCCAAGAAGGCCGCCGAGGCACTCCAGTGGGTCGTGCGCGAGATGGACGCCCGCTACGACGACCTCGCCAACTACGGCTACAAGCACGTCGACGACTTCAACAAGGCGGTGAAGTCGGGCAAGGTCCAGCCGCTTCCCGGCTCGGAGCGGGTCATCCACCCCTACCCCTACCTCCTCGTCGTCGTCGACGAGCTCGCCGACCTCATGATGGTCGCCCCCCGCGACGTCGAGGAGTCCATCGTCCGCATCACCCAGCTCGCGCGCGCCGCCGGCATCCACCTCGTCCTCGCGACGCAGCGTCCGTCCGTCGACGTCGTCACCGGCCTCATCAAGGCCAACGTGCCGAGCCGGATGGCCTTCGCGACCTCGTCGCTCGCCGACAGCCGCGTCGTTCTCGACCAGCCCGGCGCGGAGAAGCTCCTCGGCCAGGGTGACGGCCTCTTCCTCCCGATGGGCGCGAGCAAGCCGATGCGCGTCCAGGGCGCTTGGGTCACCGAGTCCGAGATCCAGGAGATCGTCGGGCACGTCACCGGCCAGCTCAAGCCGACCTACCGCGAGGACGTCACGGTCGTCGCGGCCAAGAAGCAGATCGACGACGACATCGGTGACGACCTCGACCTGCTGCTGCAGGCGACCGAGCTCGTCGTGACGACGCAGTTCGGCTCCACCTCGATGCTCCAGCGCAAGCTGCGCGTCGGGTTCGCCAAGGCCGGTCGTCTCATGGACCTGCTCGAGTCCCGTGGCGTCGTGGGCCCGTCCGAGGGCTCGAAGGCCCGCGACGTGCTCGTGCGACCCGACGACCTGCCGACGACGCTGGCGATCATGCGGGGCGAGGACGTGCCGCAGGCGGAGGAGGCCTTCGACAACGAGGCCGAGGACTCGAGCGCCGGTTACGACGGGGACGACGAGGGGCAGCCGGCCGCCGCGCCGCGGGCTCCCGCCGACCGCTACGGCAGCGACGCCGTCGCAGCCGACCTCGACCGCCGGCCGCAGGTCGAGGCCTGGGACGACGACGAGGACGACAGCGAGGACGCCTGGGAGCTCACCGGTCGCCGGTGAGCTGCCTCCCGCCGAGCGTGTCGGCGGGCTCGGCGGGTTGGGCGGGTTCGGCGGGCTCTGCGGGTTCACCGAGAACGGGGGCCGGCTCGGTCGTCGCCTCGGTTGACGTGGTGGCCTCGCGCAACGCCTCCTCGACGTCATCGACGAAACGCCTCACGTCATCGCTGCCCGACACCGGGCCCCCGGCGAGGTGGTCGTCCACCCCGAGGAGGACCGCGGTGGGGGAGCCCCGCAGGCCGAGCGCCTCCCAGACGATGCCGCGGTGGTCGAGCAGGGTGCGGGCCGGGGGTGGACCGACGAACTTCTCGGCGATCGGGACGGAGAAGACGAGCCGGACGTCGACGAGCGGGTTCCGCTCGTCCCACGCGGTGATGTCGGCCATGACCTCCTTCGTCGACGCGCAGTAGCAGTTGACGAAGACGAGCAGCTGGGCCCGGTGCTTCGCCAGCTCCTGGAGCGTCACGGGCTGGCCGAGGTCGACGTCGTGGACGACGAGGTGCGGCGTCGGGGTGCGGACGTAGTCGTCCGCGTCCGCGCTCGCCGGCTCGGTCGCCACAGCCGCGGGAGGGTGCGCCACCTCGTCCGCCTGTCCCTGCCGCCCGCCGAGCACGAGCGCGGTGAGCACGCAGGCGCCGGCCGTGAGGGCGAGCCAGAGCAGGTCGCCGTTGTCGCTCCCGTCCCACAGCGACCAGGCCGTGCGACCCGAGGCGCCCAAGGCCACGGTGGCCACGGCGGCGGCGACGAGCACGGTGTTGCGGGCGAGGGTGCGGCCCGAGATGCTCTGGTCGCCGACCTGCCCGAAGCACCCGCACTGCGGCCTGGGGGTGAGGGTGAGGCCCCGGGCGATGAGCGCCCAGTAGACGAGCATGAGCCCGAGGGTCGCGACGGCTGCCGCGGTGAAGAGGAACCGCGACGGTGCGAGCAGGAAGACCGCGAGGACGAGCTCGAGGCCGGGGATCGCCCGCGCCAGCGGCCGGGGAAGCACCCAGTCCGGCAGCTCGAGGTTGCGGACGATGGTGCGCAGGGTCTCGCCGCGGCCGAGCTTGGTGGTCGCGCTGAACCCGAGCACGGCGACGAGCGCGAGGGGGGCGACGACCCACGCAGGGTGCTGCATGGCGTCATCCTAGGTCGGCGTCGCCCCACCGTCCGGCGCTTAGAGTGACACCCATGGAGACGAGTGTCTGGGACGACCTGCGCGAGCCGCCGACCCGCGCGCAACGCTGGCGGGCGGTGCTCCGCAAGCAGCCGTCGGCCTTCCTCCTCGGCGTCCAGCTCGTCGTCATCGTCCTGCTGCCGTGGCTCCAGGACCTCGAGTACGGCCGCCTCGCGCTCACCGTGCTCAGCCTCTGCGCGCTCACCGTCGCGGTCTTCACGGTGCGCAGCACCCCTGCGCTGACCTGGCTCTCGGTCGGGCTCGGCCTCCCCGCCGGTGTCCTCGAGGTCTGGTCCTCGATCGACACCGACAGCACCGTCATCGTGGCCCTCGCGCACACGGCCCTGTCGCTCTTCTACTTCTACACGGCATACGGGCTCGTCTCCTACATGTTCGAGGACGCCTGGGTGACCAAGGACGAGCTCTTCGCCGTGGGGGCGGCATTCACGGTGCTGCTCTTCGCGTTCGCCTACCTCTTCCTCGCCGTGCAGGAGCTGTGGCCGGGGTCCTTCGTCGGCCACACCGACGGCGCGAGGCGCAGCTTCCTCGAGCTGCTCTACCTCTCCGGTGCCAACCTCACGAGCGTCGGTCTCTCCGACGTCCTGCCGGTCGGGTCTCAGGCCCGCGCCGTCGCCATCATCGAGCAGCTCGCCGGCGTCATGTACGTCGCGATGGTCATCTCGCGCCTCGTCGCGCTCACGGTGATGCGCAACCAGCGCTGACGCGATGGTCCGCCGCCCTCAGGTGGCGGACGCCCCGTCGAGGTTCTCGATCCGCGCGATGCTCGGCTCGCGGTCGGTCAGGTCACGGGCGGTCGCCTCGACGCCCTCGAGCACGCGCAGGGCATTGCCCCACGTGAGCCGGCCGAGGTCGTCGTCGGACCAGCCGCGCTCGGCCAGCGCCTCGAGCAGCCTCGGGTAGGACGACACGTCCTCGAGCCCGCGCGGGAGCCGGCCCACGCCGTCGTAGTCGCCTCCGAGCCCGATGTGCTCGACACCGGCGACCTCGCGGACGTGCTCGACGTGCGCGACGACTTCGTCGATCGTCGCCTCGGGCGGCGGGTGCGCCTCGCGGTGCCGCTCGAGGAACGCGCTGTATGCCGTGTGGTCGGCCCAGTGGACGTCCTCGGCGGCCGCCGCGTCCGCGGCCTCGAGGTCCCACTCGCGCACGGTGGGCGAGATGAACTTCGGCACGAAGGTGACCATGCATACCCCGCCGTTGTCGGCGAGGGTGGCGAGGACGTCGTCGGGGACGTTGCGCGGGTGGTCGCAGACGGCGCGCGCCGACGAGTGCGAGAACATCACCGGCGCCTGCGTCGTGGCGAGGGCATGACCCATCGTGTCGGCGGAGACGTGCGAGAGGTCGACGGCCATGCCCAGACGGTTCATCTCGCGCACGACCTCATGGCCGAAGGGCGAGAGGCCGCCGAGCACGGGCTCGTCGGTCGCCGAGTCGGCCCACGGGACGTTGTCGTTGTGGGTGAGCGTCATGTAGCGGACCCCGAGCGCGTGGAGCATCCGCAGCGCCCCGAGCGAGCTGTCGATGCTGTGGCCGCCCTCGGCCCCCATGAGCGAGGCGATGCGGCCCGACTCGCGAGCCGCGCGGACGTCGGCCGCGCTCACCGCGAGAGCCAGCTCACCGGCATACCGGGTCGTGAGGGTGCGGACGAAGTCGACCTGCTCGAGGGTCGCGGTGACGGCCCTCTCGCCGGCCCACTTGGCGTCGACGTAGACCGACCAGAACTGCGCGCCCATGCCGCCGCGGCGCATCCGCGGGATGTCGGTGTGGGTCGAGCCGACCTCGCCGGCGATGTCGAGGCGGTCGAGGTCGTAGGCGACCTGCTCGCGCGCGGCCCAGGGCAGGTCGTTGTGGCCGTCCCAGACGGGATGGCTCGCGAGCAGGTCCGAGATGCGCTGCGCGGTCGAGGTCATCGCCCCAACCTAGGTCACGGGGGCGCGCCGGCCCGCACGCCCGCGCGGTGCCGGGAGCGATCTCGCGGACACCTAGACTGAGCGCATGCCCGCACCCGAGACGACCTCACGTTCGGTGGCCGTCGTGACGCTGGGGTGCACGCGCAACGACGTCGACTCGGAGGAGCTGGCCGGTCGGCTGTCCGCCGGGGGCTGGACCCTCGTCGAGGACGCCGCCGACGCCGACGTCGCGGTCGTCAACACCTGTGGGTTCGTCGAGCAGGCCAAGAAGGACAGCATCGACAGCCTGCTCGAGGCGTCGTCGCTCAAGGACCACGGGCGCACGCAGAAGGTGGTGGCCGTCGGCTGCCTCGCGGAGCGCTACGGCCAGACCCTCGCCGACGAGCTGCCCGAGGCCGACGCGGTGCTCGGCTTCGACTCCTACGCCGACATGTCGACCCACTTGCGCACGATCCTCGACGGCGGCAGCGTCCCGAGCCACGTGCCCAGCGACCGCCGCAAGCTGCTGCCGCTCTCGCCCGCCGTCCGGCAGGACGCCGCGGCCGACGTCGCGCTGCCCGGGCACGCCGCGCCGCGCACCCGGCTCGGCACGGGGCCGTGGGCGCCGCTCAAGATCGCGTCCGGCTGCGACCGGCGCTGCGCCTTCTGCGCGATCCCGATGTTCCGCGGGTCCTTCGTCTCGCGCCGCCCCACCGACGTCCTCGACGAGGCGCGCTGGCTCGCGGGGCAGGGCGTGCGCGAGCTCTTCCTCGTGAGCGAGAACTCGACGTCCTACGGCAAGGACCTCGGCGACCTCGCGCTCCTCGACGCGATGCTCCCCGAGCTCGCCGGCATCGACGGCATCGAGCGGGTGCGCGTCTCCTACCTCCAGCCGGCCGAGGTGCGTCCGGGCCTGCTCGACGCGATGGTCGCGGTGCCCGAGGTCATGCCGTGGTTCGACCTCTCCTTCCAGCACGCCGCCGCGCCCCTGCTGCGGCGGATGCGCCGGTTCGGCGGGACCGAGAGCTTCCTCGGGCTCGTCGAGGACGTGCGCCGTCGTTCGCCGCTCGCGGGCATCCGCAGCAACGTCATCGTCGGCTTCCCGGGCGAGACCGAGGACGACGTCGACGAGCTCGCCGAGTTCCTCACCGCCGCCCGGCTCGACGTCGTCGGCGTCTTCGGCTACTCCGACGAGGACGGCACCGAGGGTGAGACCCTCACCGGCAAGGTCGACCCCGACGCCATCGCCGAGCGGGTCGCGCGCATCACCGACCTCGTCGAGGAGCTCACCGCGCAGCGAGCCGAGGACCGCATCGGCGAGACGGTGCGGGTGCTCGTCGAGGAGGTCGACGTCGAGCACGCCGAGGGCATCGACGGCTCCGGCCACGGGTCCGTCGTCGGCCGAAGCGAGCACCAGGGACCCGACGTCGACGGGACGACCCGCGTCCTCGGCGTCACCGCTGCGGTGGGGGAGACCGTCGTCGCCACGGTCGTGGGGACCGAGGGCATCGACCTCGTCGCGGAAGCGACATGAGCGAGCGGCCGTCGCCGGTCGCGCGCATGGCGCCCAGTGCCTGGAACATCGCCAACGGCCTGACCGTCCTGCGCCTGCTGCTCGTGCCCGTCTTCGGCTGGCTCCTGCTCTGGGACGACGGCCACCAGGCGGGCCCGCGCTGGTGGGCCTTCGTCGTCTTCACCATCGCGATGGTCACCGATCGGATCGACGGCGACATCGCCCGCAGCCGTGGGCTCATCACCGACTTCGGCAAGGTCGCCGACCCCATCGCCGACAAGGCGCTCGTGACCATGGCCCTCATCGGCCTCTCGATGATCGGCGACATCCCGTGGTGGATCACGCTCGTCATCACGGTGCGCGAGTGGGGCATCACGGCGATGCGCTTCTGGGTCATCCGGCACGGCGTCATGGCCGCCGGCCGCGGGGGCAAGGTCAAGACGCTGCTCCAGGCGCTCGCCCTCGGCTTCTTCGTCATCCCGCGCTTCTCCCTGCCCTTCAGCGGCGCGCTCGACCTCATCGCGTGGGTGACGCTCGTCGCCGCCCTCGTCGTCACGGTCGTCACCGGCGTCGACTACGCCGTCGACGCCTTCCGGCTGCGGCGCACCAGCCCGCGCGCGATGGCCAAGAAGGCGGCTCGCGCGGCAGCCCGCGACCGGCGGCCCGAGGCGTGAGCTCGCCGGAGGCGCTCGTGGCCGACCTCGTCGCGCGCGGTCTCACGGTGGCCTGCGCCGAGTCGCTCACGGGTGGCCTCGTCTGCGCGGCCCTCACCTCCGTCGCCGGCTCGTCGGCCACCGTGCGCGGCGGAGTCGTGTCCTACGCCACCGATGTCAAGGCCGACGTGCTCGGTGTCGACGCCGAGCGGCTGCGCTCGGTCGGGCCGGTCGACGCCCTCGTCGCCGAGCAGATGGCGGTGGGTGTCGCCCGCGTCCTCGGGGCCGACGTCGGCCTCGCGACGACGGGGGTGGCCGGTCCCGGACCCGCCGACGGTATGCCGGCCGGCACCGTCTTCGTCGCGGCCTGCGGTCCGTGGCCGGGCGGGGTGACGAGCCGCCGGCTCGCCCTCACCGGCGATCGCGCGCAGGTGCGCGCGGCCACCGTCGACGCCGTCCTCGCCCTGCTCGACGAGCAGCTGGCCGGTGTCGCCAGGCAGGGGGAATAGCCCGGGTCGGGGAAGTCTTCGACGAAGTGACACCCTCGCGATGTAGCGTGGAGGGCGAAACGACCAGCGGCACGACGAAGGGAGGCCCGATGATCCTGCTCCGACACGAGCTCGGTGAGTCGCTGCGCGAGCGGCGACAGCAGCAGGGCCGCACCCTGCGCGACGTGGCCGCCGCGGCGTCGGTGTCCCTCGGCTACCTCAGCGAGATCGAGCGTGGCGTCAAGGAGGCCTCCTCCGAGCTGCTCGCCGCGATCTGCGTGGCACTCGACGTGCCGCTCTCCGTCGTCCTCGACGACGTGAGCCGCCGCGCCGCCCACGTCGAGTCGCTCGGTGCACCGGTGTCGCTGCCGGTCGCAGGTCGCGCCGACGTCGTGTCTGCCTCCGCGGCCTGACCCTCGTCGCCGTGCCGGCCGAGCACGTCGGTGGACGTCCGGCCCCGTGGTCGGTGCCCGTCGTCCTGCACGAGCCCCACCCGGAGTGGCCCCGTCTCTTCGAGGCGGACGCGGCCCTCATCCGCGGTGCCCTCGGCGAGCGGGCGCTCGGGGTCGACCACGTGGGGTCGACGTCGGTGCCGGGGCTGCCCGCCAAGCCGGTGATCGACATCCTGCTCCAGGTGGCCGACCCGGCCGACGAGGACGCCTACGTGCCTGCGCTCGTCGCGCTGGGCTACTGGCTCCAGATCCGGGAGCCGGAGTGGCTGGAGCACCGTGTGCTCTACCAACGGACCGAGCGTGGCTGCCCGCACGACGTCAACGTGCACGTCCTCGCACCCGACACCGGGCAGGAGGAGGTCGCGCGGCTCCTCGGGTTCCGCGACTGGCTGCGCTCGCACCCCGAGGACCGCGACGCCTATGCCGCCGAGAAGCGCCGGCTGGCCGCCCGGTCGTGGCGCTACGTCCAGGACTACGCCGACGCCAAGTCCGCGGTCGTCGAGTCGATCCTCGCGAAGGTCGCTCGGGCTCCCGGATAGCCGCAGGGCTTGGGCGTCGGTGGCGCGACCGGCGCAGAGCGTGGCGGCCGGCGCACCCATGGGGGCGCCACTCGTCGACCTCAGCGCCGGTGATCGGCTCGCCCACGTCGGGAGCTGGTCACGACGACCGGTCTGTGGTGCGGGTCAGACCCTGCGGTAGGGGGAGGTCCGGCCACCGGAGGAGCCGAGCGGGTTCTGGCGCCGACCGTCGTCGTTCGGAGCCAGACCGCCCTGGCAGGTGGGGCAGTAGAACATCGTCCGCTCCCGCCCGGCGGGGCCGATCATCGACACCCTCACCGGGTCACCGCACCGGCGGCACGGACGGCCCGAGCGGGCATGGACGAAGTGCTCCTCACCCCTGCGGCGCACGCCGGTGCTCGACTGGACGGCGTGGTGGCGTGAGGCGTCCATGAGCCGGCTGATCCGGGCGATGAGCGCGTCGGTGCGCTCGGGGTCGAGCTCTGCGGTGGGGGTCCACGGGCCGATCCGCTCGAGGAAGAGCGACTCCGACGCCCACAGGGTGCCGACACCGGCGAGGACGCGCTGGTCGAGCAGGGCCGCACCGACGACGGTGCCCGAGGACCGGAGGCGTGCCGCGGCGACCACCGGGTCCCAGTCGGGGCCGAGGACGTCCGGACCGAGGTGGCCGACGACCTCGTCCTCCCGTGGGGTCGGCAGCACCTCGAGCATCCCGAGCCGCAGGCCGAGCGCCGTCCAGTGTGCCGTGCCGACCGCGGCCCGCAGGTCGGCCCGGCGGAGCCAGCGCGGAGTGTCCTCCGGGCTCTCGACGCGCCACTGGCCCTCCATCTTGAGGTGCGAGTGGATCGTCAGACCGGAGTCGACGCGGTGGAGAAGGTGCTTGCCGCGGCTCACCACCTCGACGGTGCTGGCGCCGCGCAGGTCGAGCGTCGCGATCTCGGGGAAGCGGAAGTCGCTCAGCGTGATCGGCTCACCGGCGAGGGCACGGTGGAGGCGGTCGGCGGTGCGCCAGACGGTGTCGCCCTCAGGCATGCGCTCGGCCCCGGACCATGGGCGTGCTCATCGGCGCAGGCGCAGGCCGCGGGGAGTCGCGTGGAAGCCGGCCTGGGCGAGGGCGTCGACGAGGGGGTGGCCCGAACCGAGCAGGGCGCCACCATCGGCCTTCTCCACGGTGAGCCGGCCGAGCGCGCCCTCGCGGACGGCAAGGGCAAGGGCGTCGGCTGCGGACTGGAGTGCTGCGGCGTCGTCGGTCCACGAGAGCAGCGTCTTGCCGCCGCGCTCGACGTAGAGGACGAGGTCGCCGTCGACGAGGACGACGAGGGCTCCGGCCTTGCGGCCCGGCTGGTGACCCTTGCGCCCCGTCGTCGCCGAGTCGTCCTCGGACTCGCTCACCGGCCGGTCGGGCCATGGCAGGGCCGCGCCGTAGGCGTTGGCGGGATCGGTCGCGGCGAGGACGAGCGCCCGTGGAGCAGCCGTGTCGGGGGCGGCGCCGAGGGTACGAGCCCCCGCGCGGAGGCGGTCGATCGCACCGGTCGTCGCGAACTGCGCGGCGCCGAGCGACTCGACGAAGTAGCCGCGGCGCACCCGGCCCGACTCCTCGGCCGCGGCGAGGACGCGGTAGACGGCGGCGAACCCGCCGGTGACGTCCTCGGCGACGACGCTGCCCCGGGTGAGGACGCCGTAGCGGTCCTGGAGGATCTCGGCCGTCGCGAGCGTGCGCACCGTCGTGTCGGCCTCGACCTCCGGCAGCAGTGACCAGCGCCCGGCAGCGGTGCCCGGCGCCGACCGAGCCACGGGCATCCCCCGGGAGGCGCCTCCGCGCCCACCGAGGGTGCCGAGCGAACCGGCGCGGCCGGCATACCTCGTCGAGCGCGGGCCGGAGGCGGCGCGGCGGTGGGCGGTGCGTCCGCCGGAGAGCAGGGCGCGGACCGGCGCGAAGGTGTCGCCGGAGACGTGCCCCGACCAGACGAGCGACCAGAGGTCGTCGAGGACGTCGGTGTCGGAGCCGTCGACGGCGTCGGCGAGCGCCCGGAAGAAGTAGGCGCCGCCGCGGGCGAGGACGTCGAGCAGCGCCTGGGCCCGGTCGCCGAGCTCGGTGTCGTCGGGGGCGGCCATCGTGAGGTGCGCGGTGTCGGCGAGGTGGAGCGAGACCCAGCCGTCATCGCCCGGCAGCGAGCCGTGGCCGCGCCAGACGACCTCGCCGACGCTCATGAGCTCGTCGAGCAGGGCGGGGGAGTAGCCGGCGACCCGGGCGGGCAGGACGAGCGTCTCGAGGGCGCTCGCGGGCAGGACGGCACCGGCAAGCTGCTCGATCGCGCGGACCAGCCCCTCCCGGCCGCGCAGCCCGCCACCGACCGACTGCCACTGCGGCAGGAAGCGAGCCAGCTCGACCGCGGCGACCGGCTCGACCTCGGCGCGCAGCGCCGCGAGCGAGCGACGGCGCAGGGTGCGGAGGACCTCGGCGTCGCAGTAGTCGAGGCCGTGCGCGCCTCCGCCGCTCTCGGTGGGCAGCAGCTCACCCTCCACCACGCGACCGGAGGCGACGAGGCGGCGCAGGGCGTCGAGCGCCACTGCAGGCCCGACGCCCCACCACTGCGCCACGGCCGACGCCGGGAACGGCGCGTGGGTGCGGGCGTAGCGCGCGACGAGGTCGCCGAGCGGGTCGGGCACGGGGTCGAGGAAGGCCTGGGGCACGCCGACGGGGAGCGAGACGCCGAGGGCGTCTCGCAGTCGCGAGGCGTCCTCGATGGCGGCCCACCGCTCCTCCCCGGCCACGCGCACGCGGATGACGCGCCGAGCCCCTTCGAGGTCGACGAGCCACGAGCCGATGTCGCGGGTCGTCACCCCGTCGCGGGTGCGGCGCTCGATCTCGGGCAACGACAGCGGGCCGAGGGTGCGCAGCAGGTCGGCGACGTCCTCGCCGTCTCGGCAGCGCCGCTCCTCGGCGAGGCGCTGGAGCTCGGACTCGGTGCGGGCGACGGCCTCCGGGTCGAGCAGGTCGCGCAGCGAGAGGCCCTCGCCCCGCCCGAGCAGCTCGGCGAGCAGCGTGGGGTCGAGGGAGAGCGCGGCTGCCCGCTTCTCGGCGAGCGGCGAGTCGCCCTCGTAGAGGAACTGGGCGACGTAGCCGAAGAGCAGCGAGCGGGCGAAGGGCGAGGGCTGCGCCGACTCGACGTCGACGAGGGTCACCTCGCGGGACTCGATGGCCGACATGAGCGCCGTGAGGCCGGGCACGTCGAAGACGTCCTGGACGCACTCGCGGACCGTCTCGAGGACGATGGGGAACGAGGCGTACTGGCTCGCCACCTCGAGCAGCTGGGCGGCCCGCTGGCGCTGCTGCCACAGCGGCTGGCGACGGTCGGGCCGGCGGCGTGGGAGCAGCAGCGCCCTTGAGGCGCACTCGCGGAAGCGCGCGGCGAAGAGCGCCGACCCGCCGATCTCGCCGGTGACGAGGTCGTGCACGTCGTCGGGGTCGAGCCGGACGAGGTCGAGGAGCTCGGCAGCGGCCCCGCGCCCGCTCGACCCCTCACCGTCGAGCTCGAGGTCGGGCAGCCGGAAGACGATGCCGTCGTCGCCGTGCATCGCCTGGACGTCGACCCCGAAGCGCTCGCGCATGCGCGCCGAGACGCACAGTGCCCACGGTGCGTGCACCTGCCCCCCGAAGGGGCTGTGGACCGCGACCCGCCAGTCGCCGATCTCGTCGCGGAAGCGCTCGACGACGATCGTCCGGTCGTCGGGCACGTGCCCGGTGGCGGTGCGCTGCTCGTCGAGGTAGGCGACGAGGTTGTCGGTGGCCCACTCGTCGAGGCCGGCCTCGGAGACCCGCTTGCGGGCGGCCTTGGGCGTCGCCGCCGCCACCTCGCGCACGAACGCGCCCACCGCCTTGCCGAGCTCGGCGGGTCGCCCGAGCTGGTCGCCCTTCCAGAACGGGAGCTTGCCGGGCAGCCCCGGCGCAGGGGTGACGAGCACCCGGTCGTGGGTGATGTCCTCGATCCGCCACGTCGACGTGCCCAGCGTGAAGAGGTCGCCGACCCGCGACTCGTAGACCATCTCCTCGTCGAGTTCGCCGACCCGCCGGCCCGTGCCCTCGCCGGTGGCGAGGAAGACGGCATACAGGCCGCGGTCGGGGATCGTGCCGCCGGAGGTGACGGCGAGGCGCTGTGCACCGGGCCGGCCGGCGAGCACCCCGGTGACGCGGTCCCAGACGATGCGCGGTCGGAGCTCGGCGAACTCGTCGCTCGGGTAGCGGCCCGAGAGCATGTCGAGCACGGACTCGAGGATCGAGCGGGGGAGTGAGGCGAACGGCGCGGCCCGGCGCACGACCTGCTCGAGGTCGTCGACGGTCCAGTCGTCGAGGGCGGTCATCGCGACGACCTGCTGGGCGAGGACGTCGACGGGGTTGGCCGGCACGCGCAGCGACTCGATGGCGCCGGCACGCATGCGCTCGACGACGACGGCGGTCTGCACGAGGTCGCCGCGGAACTTGGGGAAGAGCACGCCCCGCGAGACGGCTCCGACCTGGTGGCCGGCCCGACCGACGCGCTGGAGCCCGCTCGCCACCGACGGTGGCGACTCCACCTGGACGACGAGGTCGACGGCACCCATGTCGATGCCGAGCTCGAGGCTCGACGTCGCGACGACCGCGGGGAGCCGCCCGGCCTTGAGGTCCTCCTCGATGACCGCACGGTGCTCCTTGCTCACCGAGCCGTGGTGCGCCCGCGCGAGGACCGGTGGAGCGCCGGACGAGGAGCCCGACTGCGCCATGACCTGGGCGGGGGTCCGCGAACCGCCGGTATGCCGTCCGCCCGAGCCGTCCGCCGCGTCGCCCGATCCCTCACCGTTCCCGTCGACGGCCACCGCCTCGGCAGCGGCGGTGAGCCGCTCCTCCCAGATCTCGTTGAGACGGGTGGTGAGGCGCTCGGCGAGCCGTCGCGAGTTGGCGAAGACGAGGGTCGAGCGGTGCGTCGCGACGAGGTCGACGATGCGCTCCTCGACGTGCGGCCAGATCGACGCGCGCCGCTCGGCACCCGCGGCCGGGCCGCTGAGGTCGCCCTCGACGACCTCACCGAGCGAGGACATGTCGGCGATGGGCACGACGACGTCGAGGTCCCACTCCTTCGTCGACGGCGGGCGGACGACGTCGACCGGCCGACCACCGGCGAGGTAGCGGGCCACCTCGTCCACCGGCTCGACGGTTGCGGACAGCCCGATGCGCTGCGCCGGCTCGTCGAGGAGCGCGTCGAGTCGTTCGAGCGAGAGGGCGAGGTGGGCGCCGCGCTTGGTGCCGGCGACGGCGTGGACCTCGTCGATGATGACCGTCTCGACGCCACGCAGGGCCTCGCGCGCCTGCGACGTGAGGATGAGGAAGAGGGACTCCGGCGTCGTGATGAGGATGTCGCTCGGCGTCCGCGCGAAGGCCCGGCGCTCGCCCGCAGGGGTGTCGCCGCTGCGGACCGAGACGGTGATGTCGGGTGCGGTCTGGCCCAGCCGGGTCGCCGCGTGGCCGATGCCGACGAGCGGGCTCCGCAGGTTGCGCTCGACGTCGACGGCGAGCGCCTTCATCGGCGAGACGTAGAGGACGCGGCAGCGCCGGAGCTTCTCCTCGGGCAGCGGCTCGGTGCCGAGACGGTCGAGCGCCCAGAGGAAGGCCGAGAGCGTCTTGCCCGAGCCGGTCGGTGCGACGACGAGGGCGTGGTGCCCCGAGCTGATGGCCTCCCAGGCGCCGGCCTGGGCGGCGGTGGGCGCGCTGAAGGAGTCCCGGAACCACGTCGCGGTGGCGGGGGAGAAGCGTTCGAGCACGTCAGAGGTCATGAGAGGACCACCCTCTCACTCGCGTCCGACACCCGCCCGGGTCCGATCCATCTCGCCCCACTCCGGTCTCAGGCCCGGCAGGACCGTCGAGACGAGGTATGCCGTCCCCGCGACTCCCAGGGCCGGCGCGGCTCCCAGCGCGGTGACGACGACACCGCCGACCACGCCGCCGACCGGCAGGCCGGCCCACGCGAGAGCGTCGGCGAGCGACCCGACGCGGCCGACGAGGTGGCGCGGCACGCGCTCGAAGAAGAGGGCGTTGACCGTCGGGTTGACGAAGCCCGCCCCGAGGCCGGAGACGACGTTGGCCGCGATGATGACCCAGAGAGGGGCGCCGAGTGCGAGGGCGAGATAGCGGGGCGCGCCGGAGAGCACGAAGCCGGTGAGGAAGGCGGTGCGCCGGCTGAACCGTCCCGCCATCGTCGTGGCGACGAGGCTCGACGCCACGGCGGCGCCGCCGTAGAGCACGCCGACGAGCCCGACGAGGCTCGCGTCGTAGCCGTTGTCCAACGCCCACTTCGGAAGCATGACGCCGAGGTAGGCGGCCTCGAGCAGGTTGGTCACCGTGACCATGAACAGGATGCTGCGCAGCAGCCGGTCGCGGCGCAGGTAGTCGACCCCGGCGCGCAGCTGGGAGAGGTAGGTCCCGGGCTCCTCGGTGTCGCGGTGGGAGATGTGCGGGATGAGGGTGGCGACGACGAGGGCGCTGAGGAACGACGCGCCCGCGGTCACGGCGACGGTCTCGGCCGCCCCGAATGCCGTGACGAGGAGGCCACCGACACCGGCGCCGACGAGGCCGCTCGCCCGGTCGACGGTGCTGTCGAGACCGGTGATCCGCTCGACGGGGATGCCGGTCGCGTCGGAGACGCCGGGGATCATGGCGTTGCGAGCGCCGTCACCCGGTCCGCGCACCGCACCCGCCAGCGCGACGAGGGCGAGGAGGAGCGGGAGGCGGTCGGGGAGCGTGAGCTGCCCCACGGCATACAGGATCGGGACGAGGGCGAGCAGCGCACCGCTGACGACGTCGCCGACGACGCTGATGAGGCGGGGGCCGTAGCGGTCGACGAGGGGTCCGCCCAGGGCCTTCGACACGACGTAGGGGGCCATCTCGGCCGTGAGGACGAGACCGGCGTAGGCGGCCGACCCGGTCTCCGAGAGCACGAGCCAGGGGAGGGCGATCGTCGCGACGCGGGACCCGGCGATCGACATGCCCGAGGCGAGGAGCATGCCGTGCAGACTGCGCCGGGAGGGCGGCGGGTTGGTGCTCACTCCGCGGGCATCCCCGGCGCACGGAAGACCTCGAGGTTGACCGACACGGGGCGCGCGTCCTCGGGTGCGTCGGTCGTGCCCTGGTGCGGCCGGTAGCCGCGGATGAGCGTCGTGAGCTCGGTGATGAGGGTGGCCGCCTCGTCGGGCGTGAGGCGCAGGGTGAAGTTGCTGAAGGTGCCAGCGTCCTCCCACTCGGGCGGGAGGGTGGCGATCTCGGCGATGGCGCGCTGCGCACTGTCGGCGTAGCCGGCGGCGACGGCCGAGAGGTAGGCCGCCGAGGTCTCGCTGTCGGCGTCGTGGGTGTCGAAGTAGGTGCGCGCGTGGGCGGCCCGCCACCAGCGGTCGCGGGCGTTGCCCATCTCGGTCGCCTCGACGACGAAGCCGGCCTCGGCGAGCTGGCGGACGTGGTAGCTCGTCGCACCCGTGTTGACGCCGAGGTGCTCCGCGAGGCGCGAGGCCGTGGCCGGTCCGTGAAGGCGCAGTGCGCTGAGGATCCGGGGGCGCAGCGGGTGCGTCAGCGCCTTGAGGGTCGTCGCGGTGAGGACGAGGTCCCGCCTCGGGTCCGGCTCCACTGCACGCGACATGTCGATGACCTTACAAAGGAAATTATGTGGACGCAGTATAGGGGCGGTCCTGCGCGGGTTGAAGGACCCGAAAGGGCGGTGTGACAGACTCGCCGACATGCGGATCAGCCACTTCTGGACGCTGATGAACGACGAGTTCGGCGAGACCTATGCGCCCACCCTGGCGCGCGACCACGTGCTCGGCGTGCTCGGCGGCCGGACCGTCGCCCAGGCCCTCGACGACGGCGTGCACCCGAGGATCGTCTGGCTCGCGCTCTGCGACGACATGGACGTCCCGCAGGAGCGGCGGCTCGGCCGGGACGACCCCGCCCGGCACGGCTGACCCGTGACCCTCCTCGACCGGCGGCTCGTGCTCGCGCCCATGGCCGGCGGCCCGAGCACCGTCGGGCTCGCCGCCGCGGTGACGACCGCCGGAGGGTTCGCCTTCCTCGCCGGCGCCTACCTCGCGCCCGACCGGCTGCGCGACGACATCGTCCTGCTGCGCGCGGCCGTGGGAGGCGCGCCCTTCGGAGTCAACCTCTTCGCGCCGTCGCCCTACGAGCCGGGCAGCGCCGCGCGCGTCCTCGAGTACGCCGCGCGTCTCCAGCCGCTGGCCGACAAGGCCGGGGTGGGGCTGGGGGAGTCGGTCCACGACGACGACTCCTTCGACGCCAAGATCGAGGTCGTCCTCGCGGAGCGCCCGGCCGTCGTCTCCTTCGCCTTCGCGTGGCCGCCCGCCGACGTCGTCGACCGGCTGCGGGCCGCGGGGATCGAGGTGTGGGTGACGCTCAACGACGCCGGCGAGACGGCGTGGGCCGACGCGCTCGGGGTCGACGCGATCGTCGCCCAGGGCTGGGAGGCCGGCGGGCACCGTGGCGGACCCGTCGACACGGGCCACCACCAGGCGCCCACCCGGATGCTGCTCCGCAACATCCGCCAGCTCACCTCGCTGCCCGTGGTCGCCGCCGGTGGCGTCGGCGACGGCGCCCACGTCGCGGCCCTGCTCGACGCGGGAGCCCATGCGGTCGCGTGCGGGACGGCCTTCCTCCGAGCCGACGAGGCGGGAACGGCCGAGGTGCACCGCCACGAGCTCGGCGTCCGGTCCGACACCGTCGTCACCCGGGCCTTCACCGGGCGGAGCGCCCGGGCCCTGGTCACGTCGTGGACTGAGGTCTTCACCGAGATCGCTCCGGCGGCCTACCCGCAGGTGCACCACCTCACCGCGCCGCTGCGCTCGCACGGCAAGGCCACCGGGCAGCCCGATCTCGTCCACCTCTGGGCGGGCACGGGCCACCGCAGCGCCCGGCAGGCGCCGGCGGCCGAGATCGTCGCCGACCTCCAGTCGCGCCTCTGACCCGAGCCGCTCGCGGGCTCAGGCCTCGGCGGTGCCCTGGTGGAAGAGCTGCTGCCAGTGGCCGCGCTCGCGCACCCAGAGCGACGAGCGCAGCGTCGAGCCCGAGTTCGTCACCGAGCGCCACAGGAGGAGCATCGCGTCGGGACCGGCCGGCATACAGGAGAGGACGTCGAGGGAGGCCTCCTCATCGAGGGGTCCGATCTCGTCGAGGATCTCCTCGCGCGTCCAGAGGCGACCGGAGCGGCCGACCTCGGACCACTGCGGGTGGAGCAGGGCGGCGACGGCGGCTGCGTCGCCTCGGACCTCGTCGGTGAGGAGCGAGCGCTCGAGCGCGATGACCTGCTCGGCGTCCGACGGCGTCGAGTCGTCCGCCAGTGCGGAGAAGAGGTCCGGCTCGTCGGCTTCGACCGCCGGCGCCGCGGGGGCGGGGTGAGCGGTGGGGGCCTCGCCGGGACCGGCCCAGCCGGGACCCGGCTCGGGCGTGGCTCCCCTCTGGTATGCCGTCGCCGCACTGTTCGCGAGCCGGTCCGCCTCCTCGTTGAGCGCGTGGCCGGAGTGGCCCTTGACCCACTCGAACCGGACACGGTCCCAGCGGCCGGTCATCGCCTCGTCGAGCGCCTTCATGATCTCGACGTTGAGGACCGGCTTGCCGTCGCCCTTCTTCCAGCCCTTGCGCTTCCAGCCGGCCATCCACTGGGTGACGGAGTTGATGACGTACTTGCTGTCGCACAGGATGACGAGGTCCTCGTCGGTGCCCGCCGTCTGCTGGAGCAGGTCGAGGACCGCCGTGAGCTCGCCCTGGTTGTTCGTGCCGTGCGGCCAGCCGCCGGCTGCCCAGTGCTCCGCGTCGACGTACCAGGCCCAGCCGGCGGGTCCGGGGTTGCCGAGGGCCGAGCCGTCCGCTGCCGCATGAATCGTCACGGCGGAGGAGTCTGCCAGTTGCCTAGGGTGGCTCCGTGGACCGACCGCCGACCGACCTGTGCGTCCAGCGCTTCGCCGACCTCGACCCCCTCGTGGCCTACCGGTTGTGGGCGCTGCGCTCGCGGGTCTTCGTCATCGAGCAGGAGGCGCTCTACCTCGACCTCGACGGCCGGGACACGGAGGCGGGGACGTGGCACCTGTGGTGCGCCGACGAGGACGGCGTTCCCGTCGCGACGCTGCGGGTGCTCGACGACGGCGAGGCGTGGCGGGTCGGCCGGGTGGCGACCGACGCCGGCCACCGCGGGCGCGGGCTCGCCGGTCGACTCATGCGCGAGGTGCTGGACCGGTGGGGGAGCGAGCCGGTCGTCCTCGACGCGCAGACCTACCTCGAGGGCTGGTATGCCGGGTTCGGCTTCGTCCCGTCGGGTCCGGTCTTCGAGGACGAGGACGGCATGCCGCACGTGCCGATGCGGCGCGAGGGACGGGCCGGCTGAGCGACGTCGGGAGGTTCGCGGCGTGTCGTCGTGTCGCTCCCGCCGTCGAACACGTGTTCGTCTACTGTTGTCCACAGGTCGCCGAACCCCCAGCACCTGTCCACAGGCTCACGGCAGCTGCGGACGGCTGTCGGTGCGGAGACCTAGCGTCTGACCCGAGATCGCGACGAGACCGACCGCGGACAGAGGTCGCCGGCGGGCGCGCACATCGAACGACACAGGAAGAGCAGGTGCGACATGGCTGCAGCAGCCGTCACGAACGACCGCGAGAAGTCCCTGGGAGTGGTCCTCGGGCAGATCGAGAAGCAGCACGGCAAGGGTGCGGTCATGCGCCTCGGCGACGACGTGCGCCCGCCCATCGAGGTCATCCCCACCGGGTCGATCGCCCTCGACGTCGCCCTCGGCATCGGCGGGCTGCCCCGCGGCCGTGTCGTCGAGGTCTACGGCCCCGAGAGCTCGGGCAAGACGACCGTCGCCCTCCACGCGGTGGCCAACGCGCAGCGGGCCGGTGGCATCGCGGCGTTCATCGACGCCGAGCACGCCCTCGACCCGGAGTACGCCGCGAAGCTCGGCGTCGACACCGACAACCTGCTCGTCTCCCAGCCCGACACCGGTGAGCAGGCGCTCGAGATCGCCGACATGCTCATCCGCTCCGGCGCCCTCGACATCATCGTCATCGACTCCGTCGCCGCGCTCGTGCCCCGCGCCGAGATCGAGGGCGAGATGGGTGACAGCCACGTCGGTCTCCAGGCCCGCCTCATGAGCCAGGCCCTGCGCAAGATCACCGGTGCGCTCAACAACACCGGCACGACCGCGATCTTCATCAACCAGCTCCGCGAGAAGATCGGCGTCATGTTCGGCTCGCCGGAGACGACGACCGGTGGCAAGGCGCTCAAGTTCTACGCCTCGGTCCGCCTCGACGTCCGCCGCATCGAGACGCTCAAGGACGGCACCGACCCCGTCGGCAACCGCACCCGCGTCAAGGTCGTCAAGAACAAGGTCTCGCCGCCGTTCAAGCAGGCCGAGTTCGACATCCTCTACGGACAGGGCATCTCCCGCGAGGGCGGCCTCATCGACATGGGCGTCGAGCAGGGCTTCGTCCGCAAGGCCGGCGCCTGGTACACCTACGACGGCGACCAGCTCGGCCAGGGCAAGGAGAACGCCCGCAACTTCCTCAAGGACAACCCCGACCTCTCCGACGAGCTCGAGAAGAAGATCAAGGAGAAGCTCGGCATCGGTCCCCAGGTCGACAAGCCCCTCGAGGTCGTTCCCGAGGTTCCGGTCGACTTCTGAGCCGGACCAGACCTCGTATGCCGTCCCCGGACTCCTGGTCCTCGTCGTCCCCGCCGCCCTCGTGGGCGGCGGGGACGACCCCGTCTCCCGAGTGGGCAGCGGACGCCCCGTCCACCGAGTCGGTCTCGCCCGGCGGGCAGAAGGTCGCACCCGGCGCGCATGAAGGTCCGCAGCCCGTCGACGCGCTGAGGGCCGCGCTCGACGAGCACGCGTCGACGCCTGCCGATCGAGGTCGGGCGCGCCGGCAGGGAGGGCGACGGTCGGCGCCGCCGCCACCCGACCCGGCGGTCGAGGGCGTCGAGCCCGACGCCCATGACGTCGCGCGCCAGATCGTCCTGCGCCAGCTCACCAACGCGCCGAAGTCGCGCTCGCAGCTCGAACAGGCCCTGGCGAGGAAGGGCTGCGACCCCGACGTCGCCGCAACCGTGCTCGACCGCATGGAGGAGGTCGGCCTGGTCGACGACGAGGCCTATGCCGGGATGCTCGTCCGCTCCCAGCAGGCCGGGCGCGGGCTGGCCCGCCGCGCGCTTGCCCAGACCCTGCGCCAGAAGGGCGTGAGTGACGAGGTCGCCGAGACGGTGCTCGACGACGTCGACCCGGCTGTCGAGGAGGAGCGGGCCCGCGAGCTCGTCGAGAAGCGCCTGCGTCGCCTGCACGGCCTCGACGCCACCGTCCAGATGCGCCGTCTCGCAGGGATGCTCGCGCGCAAGGGCTACCCGTCGGAGGTGTCGATGCGGGTCATCCGTGAGGCGATCGCCACGGCCGACGAGCACCGGCGCGACTGATCCGAGGGACGACGAAGGGGCGGGGACCGTGGTGGTCCCCGCCCCTTCGGCGGTTGCTGCGCGTCGTCAGACGGCGGCCGGCACCTGGGCGATGGCCGAGATGTCGAACTCGAGCGTGACCTTCTCGCTCACGAGGACGCCGCCGGTCTCGAGGGCGGCGTTGAAGGCCAGGCCCCAGTCGCCGCGGTCGATCGTCGTCGCACCCTCGAAGCCGATGCGGGTGTTGCCGTAGGGGTCCTTGGCCGAGCCGGTCTCCTCGAAGTCGATGGTGACCGGGTTGCTCCGGCCGTTGATCGTGAGGTCGCCGGTGATGCTCCAGACGGCGCCCTGGCGGGCGACCTTCGACGACACGAAGGTGATCGACGGGTGGTTCTCGACGTCGAAGAAGTCGGGGGTCTTGAGGTGGCCGTCGCGCTGCTCGTTGCCGGTCGTGACCGAGGCGGCAGCGATGGTGACGGTGACCGAGGAGGCAGCCGGGTTGACGGTGTCGACGTGGGCGGTGCCCTCGAACTCCTCGAAGCTGCCGCGGACCTTGGTGACCATCGCGTGGCGGGCCGAGAAGCCGAGGCGCGAGTGGCTCGGGTCGAGGACGTAGTCGCCGGCGATGTCGGAGACGTAGGCCGAGCTCGAGGCCGGGGCCGGCTGGGCGGCGGCGGTCGTGGTCGTGGTCTTGGGGGAGCGGGAGAAGAGGCCCATGATGCGCGTCCTTCGAGTAAGTGGTTGTTGGTTCAACTAAACGATGACAGATGAAAGTTGTCGTGTCAAGTATTGGATGTCGTGAAGGTCATGCGCCAACGGCTCGGACGGGAGCACTCTGGAGGGCAGCCACGAGAAAGGCGGCCCGGGACATGAGCGCGCACATGGAGTCGGGGCCCTCGCGCGGGGCCGTCATTGCAGGCACCGGTCCGCGTTGGGTCACCGACGGAGGCCTCGAGACGGACCTGATCTTCCACCACGGGGTCGAGCTGTCCCACTTCGCTGCGTACCCGCTCCTCGACTCCGGGGACGGCCGTGCGTTGCTCACCGACTACTACTCCGGCTATGCCGAGGTGGCGCGCCGGGCCGGGGCCGGGCTCCTCCTCGAGACGCCGACGTGGCGGGCCAACCCGGACTGGGTCGCCGCCGTGGGCGGGAGCCCGGACGACGTCCGGCGGGTCAACCTCGAGAGCGTCGTGCTTCTCGCAGCCCTGGGGGAGTCGCTCACGGCCGCCGGCGCCCTGACGCCCGACGGGGACGGGCCAAGCGGGTTCCGAGTGTGCGGGACGGTGGGCCCTCGCGGCGACGGCTACGTCCCCGGACAGGAAACCACCGCGGACGAGTTCGCCGACTACCACTCGGCCCAGGTGTCGACCTTCGCCGAGAGCGGAGCCTCTCAAGTGACGGCGCTGACCCTGACGACGGTCGCCGAGGCAGTCGGCGTCGTCCGGGCCGCCCGGGCGCACGGCATCGGCGTCGCGGTGTCGTTCACCGTCGAGACCGACGGTCGCCTGCCCGACGGGACGCCGCTGGCCCAAGCGGTCGCCGAGCTCAACGAGCAGGCCGCGCCCGACGGGCTGCTCGTCAACTGCGCCCACCCGGGCCACATCGCCCGCGCGCTCGAGGGCGATGACTCGTGGACGAGCAGCGTGACCGGGCTGCGGGTCAACGCCTCGCGCCAGTCCCACGCCGAGCTCGACGCCGCCGAGGAGCTCGACGAGGGCGACATCCCCGATCTCGTGGCCGAGCACGAGCGCCTCGCCGCCCGGCTCCCGAACCTCGACGTGGTGGGTGGCTGCTGTGGCACCGATGTCCGCCACGTCGCTGCGCTGTGGGGAGTGGACGGCTGAGCAGCACGTACCCTTGTCGGTGCGATGACTGACCTCAAGACCTACGACGTGCGCACCCACGGCTGCCAGATGAACGTCCACGACTCCGAGCGGCTCGCCGGGCTGCTCGAGACGGCGGGCTACGTCGACCTCGCGAGCGTGCCCGCGACCGAGCGCCCCGACACCGCCGACGTCGTCGTCTTCAACACGTGCGCCGTGCGCGAGAACGCCGACAACAAGCTCTACGGCAACCTCGGCCAGCTGCGCCCGGCCAAGACCCGCAACCCCGACATGCAGATCGCCGTCGGCGGCTGCATGGCCCAGAAGGACCGCGCGAGCATCGTCCAGCGCGCCCCGTGGGTCGACGTCGTCTTCGGCACCCACAACATCGGCTCGCTCCCGGCCCTGCTCGACCGTGCCCGTCACAACAAGCGCGCCGAGGTCGAGATCCTCGAGTCGCTCGAGACCTTCCCCTCGAACCTGCCGACGCGACGCGACTCCGCGTATGCCGCGTGGGTGTCGATCTCGGTCGGCTGCAACAACACGTGCACGTTCTGCATCGTGCCGAGCCTGCGCGGCAAGGAGACCGACCGCCGGCCCGGCGACGTCCTCGCCGAGATCCAGGCGCTCGTCGACCAGGGCGTCGTCGAGATCACCCTGCTCGGCCAGAACGTCAACACCTACGGCGTCGAGTTCGGCGACCGCCTCGCATTCGGCAAGCTGCTGCGTGCCTGCGGCGAGATCGACGGCCTCGAGCGCGTCCGCTTCACGAGCCCGCACCCGGCCGCGTTCACCGACGACGTCATCACCGCGATGGCCGAGACGCACAACGTCATGCCGAGCCTGCACATGCCGCTGCAGTCCGGCTCCGACAAGGTGCTCAAGGACATGCGCCGCTCCTACCGCAGCGCGAAGTTCCTCGGCATCCTCGACCGCGTGCGCGAGCAGATCCCCGACGCTGCGATCACGACCGACCTCATCGTCGGCTTCCCCGGCGAGACCGAGGAGGACTTCGCCGAGACCCTCCGCGTCGTCGAGCAGTCGCGCTTCTCGAGCGCCTTCACCTTCCAGTACTCCATCCGTCCCGGTACCCCCGCCGCGACCATGGACGACCAGGTTCCCAAGGCCGTCGTCCAGGAGCGCTTCGAGCGGCTCGTCGCCCTCCAGGACGAGGTGTCGTGGGCCGAGAACCGCGCCATCCAGGGGCGCACCGTCGAGGTCCTCGTCGCGCCCTTCGAGGGCCGCAAGGACCGCGAGACCTCGCGGATGAGCGGTCGCGCCCGTGACAACCGCCTCGTCCACTTCACCGTCCCCGAGGGTGGCGAGCGCCCCCGTCCCGGCGACATGGTGAGCGTTGACGTCACCTACGGCGCCCCGCATCACCTCGTCGCAGACGGCGCCCTTAACGGCGGCACGTATGCCGTCCGCCGCACCTCCGGTGGCGACGCCTGGGAGGCGCTCCAGGACGCCCCCGTCCCGGGCAAGCCGGCCGTGAGCCTCGGTATGCCGTCGATCGGGAAGCCGGCCACCGCTCCGGTGAGCGCTCCATCCTGCGGCGTCTGACCGGCATACGAACCGTTCGGACGCCCCTCGGACGCACGCAGCAGGAGGGCCCGACCGCGCGGACGTGGTCGGGCCCTCCTGGCGTCGCTCAGGACTGCTCGGCCGTCCCGGCCTCGCCGGCCTGGCCGGAGTCGCCGATGCGGTCGTCGAGGAGGTCGCGCCCGGAGTCCACGTGCTCGGCGCCGACTCCCTTGCCCTCGGCGAACTCGCCGGCCTGGTCCAGGCCGCGGTCGCTGTGCTCCTCGATCTTGTCGCTGTGCTCCCCGGCCAGGTCCTTCGCCTTGTCGAACATGCTCATGGTTCGCTCCTTCGTGTGGGACTTCAGGACCCTTCCCACTGTGCCGCAGCCGTCGTCCGGTGGACCCGGGAGGCGCAGGGCATCTCGGGCGATCTGAGAGAATCCCCGCATGACGATCCGTCCCATCACCATCACCGGCGAGCCGGTGCTCCACCGCCGGGCCGAGCCCGTCGAGGTCATCGACGACGGCATCCGCGAGCTCGTGGCCGACATGTTCGAGACGATGGACGCCGCCCGCGGAGTCGGCCTCGCGGCTCCCCAGGTGGGTGTCGGGCTGCGGATCTTCACCTGGCAGATGGACAACCGTGACGGCATTCCGGCTCGTGGCGTCGTCATCAACCCCTTCGTCACCTCGAGCAAGCCGCCGGTCGGCGACCCCGACCCGCACGACGAGTCCGAGGGCTGCCTCTCGGTGCCGGGGGAGTCGTTCCCGCTGCGCCGCGGGGAGACCGCGACCCTCACGGGTCTCGACCTCGACGGCAACGAGATCTCCTACTCCGCGACTGGCTGGTTCGCGCGGATGTTCCAGCACGAGTACGACCACCTCAACGGCTTCCTCTACGTCGACCGGCTGCAGGGCAAGTGGGCGCGCAAGGCCAAGAAGGCCGTGAAGTCGCAGGGCTGGGGCACGCCCGGCCAGACGTGGATGCCCGGCACCGACCGCGACCCCTTCGGGCACGACGACGTCGACGAGGAGTCCGAGGACTTCGGCACCGTCCCCGAGGGCGGGCACACGGAGGCGACCGAGGACGAGCTTGCCCGCTGACGGTCCGCTCGTCGTCGCGGTCGTCGGCCCGACCGCCAGCGGGAAGTCCGAGCTGGCCCTGCGCGTCGCCGAGGTGATCGGCGGCGAGGTCGTCGGCGCCGACGCCATGCAGCTCTACCGCGGCATGGACATCGGCACCGCCAAGCTCTCCCCGGCCGAGCGTCGCGGCATCCCGCACCACCAGGTCGACGTGCTCGACGTCACCGACGAGGCGTCGGTCGCGCGCTACCAGGTCGAGGCGCGGGCCGACATCGACGACATCCGGGCTCGTGGACTGCACCCGATCGTGGCGGGCGGCTCGGGTCTCTATGTCCGGGCAGCCCTCGACCACCTCGACATCCCGCCGACCGACCCGGCGGTGCGCGCCCGGCTCGAGGAGCAGGCGGACGACCTCGGCGCCGAGGTGATGTTCGCGCTCCTCACCGAGCGCGATCCCGTTGCGGCACAGTCGATCGAGCCACGCAACGTGCGGCGGGTCATCCGGGCGCTCGAGGTCGTCGAGATCACCGGTCGCCCCTTCAGCGCCTCGATGCCGGAGCGACGCAGCCTGCACCCGACGGTGACCGTCGGGCTGCTCCCGCCGCGCGAAGTGCTCGACGAGCGCATCGACACGCGGGTCGACTGGATGTGGGAGGACGGCCTCGTCGACGAGGTTCGCGAGCTGCTGCCCCATGGCATACGGGAGGGACGCACGGCGTCGCACGCCCTCGGCTACGCGCAGGCCCTTGCCGAGATCGACGAGGTCATGAGCACCGAGGAGGCGAGGGCGGAGACGGCGCGGCTGTCCCGGCGCTACGCACGGCGGCAGGAGTCGTGGTTCCGGCCCGACCCGCGCACGACGTGGTTCGACCCCACTGCCGAGGGCGCGCTCGACGAGGCCCTCGCCCACGTCCGCCGCGCCGTCGCGGACAATGGCTGACATGCCAGCCGACTCGCGCAGCCTGCGCTTCACCAAGGGGCACGGGACCGAGAACGACTTCGTCGTGCTCGCCGACGTCGACGCGCGCCTCGACCTCGACGCCGACCTCACGAGGCGCCTGGCCGACCGTCACGCAGGCATCGGCGGCGACGGGGTCATCCGCGTCGTCCCGACGGCCTCGGCGGACGAGGAGTCGGTGCGGGCGCTGGCTGACCGCGCGCCCTGGTTCATGGACTACCGCAACGCCGACGGCTCGGTCGCCGAGATGTGCGGCAACGGCACCCGCGTCTTCGCGACGTTCCTCCGGCGCGAGGGCATCGAGACCGCCGATGAGTTCGAGATCGCCACCCGTGCCGGCATCAAGGGCATCCGCTTCGAGGGCGACCTCGTTGCGACCCACATGGGCCCGTGGCGCCTGGCGGACGAGGACCGGGCGCGCGCGGACGGGTTCGACGCCCTGGTCCACGTCGCCGGGCACGGCGACCCGTGGTCCGCCCTGTCGGTCGACATGGGCAACCCGCACACGGTCGTCGCGCTGCCCGAGGGCGTCGACCTCGACGGCCTCGACCTGCTCCATGTCCCCGAGGTGCGGCCGGTGCCGCCGCACGGCACCAACGTCGAGTTCGTGCGGCTCGTCGGACCGGCCCACATCACGATGCGCGTCCACGAGCGAGGCGTGGGGGAGACCCGCTCGTGCGGCACCGGTGTGTGCGCCGCCGCCTTGGCGACGAGCTTCTGGGCGGGGGACCCCGAGCCCACCCGCGACTGGACCGTCGACGTCCCGGGTGGCCGGCTGCGCGTGCGCGCCCTGCCGGGCCACCAGGTGGAGCTCGCCGGACCCGCCGCCCTCGTCGCCGACGGTGAGGTCGACCTCTCCGCCCTCTGACGCCCCGGCCCGCTGCTCGACATGCGGTACCAGCGAGTCACTTCTAGCGTCGAGGACATGAGAACTCCCGCAACGGTCCTCGCCCTCGTCACGGCCAGCGGAGTGGCGGCAGCACTCGCGCTCCCGGCCACCGCCGCACCACAGGCGCCACCGGGTCGCACCGGTCCACCACCGGTGGGGCACGAGCTCCCCAAGGTCCCGGTCATGACCGGCGGCGGCGGCGCGGTCGCCTCGGTCGACCCCGTCGCCTCGCAGGTCGGCATCGACATCCTCGAGAAGGGCGGCACCGCCGCCGATGCCGCGGTCGCAACGGCAGCCGCCGTCGCCGCCGTCGAGCCCTACTCGTCGGGCATCGGTGGCGGCGGCTTCTTCGTCCATTACGACGCACAGACCCGCAAGGTCACGACGATCGACGGGCGCGAGACGGCGCCGGCGTCCTTCGACGAGAAGGTCTTCCTCCGCCCCGACGGCACGCCGATGGACTTCATGACCGTCGTCAACTCCGGCCTCTCGGTGGGTGTCCCCGGCACCCCGGCGACGTGGGACGCGGCCCTGCGCACCCACGGCTCGATGACCCTCAACCAGGTCCTCAAGCCCGCCGAGGAGATCGCCCGCAAGGGCTTCGTCGTCGACGCGACCTTCCGCCAGGACACGCTCGACAACGCCGAGCGGTTCTCGATGTTCCCTGCGACGGCCGCGATCTACCTGCCGGGCGGTCAGCCGGTTCCCGTCGGGGGCGTCCAACGCAACCCCGACCTCGCCAGGGCCTACCGCGAGCTGCGCACACACGGGATCGCGTCGCTGCACACCGGCCGCATGGGACAGGACCTCGTGCGCGAGGTGCAGAACCCCACGACCGCGCCGGGGGTCACCGTCCCCAAGGGACAGATGACCGCGGCCGACCTCGCCGCCTACCGGGTCAACCACAAGGCCCCGACGCACAGTGAACACCGCGGCCTCGACGTCTACGGCATGGACACCCCGAGCAGCGGCGGCATCGCCGTCTCGCAGATCCTCAACCTCCTCGAGTCGTTCGAGGAGCGCACCGGCCGCACGGTGGGCGACCTCAGCGAGGCGGAGTACCTCCACTGGTTCAGCGAGGCGTCGGCGCTGGCCTTCGCCGACCGCAATCGCTGGGTCGGGGACGTGCCGGGGGTGCCGACCGCCGAGCTCACCTCCCAGGCGTTCGCCGACGAGCGCTCCTGCCTCTTCAGCGACGACACCGCGCTCAAGCGCCCCGTCCCGTTCGGCACTCCCGACGGCGACTACGACGACACGTGCGCACCGGCGGGCACCACGCGGCTGCCCAAGGACGGTCAGTCGACGACCTCGCTCACCGTGGCCGACAGGTGGGGCGACGTCGTCACCTACACGCTGACGATCGAGCAGTACGGCGGCTCCGGCATCGTCGTGCCCGGCTGGGGGTTCCTGCTCAACAACGAGCTCACCGACTTCAACTTCGCCCCGACGATGAAGGGCGTGCCCGACCCCAACCTGCCCGGCCCCGGCAAGCGGCCGCGCAGCTCGATGAGCCCCACGATCGTGCTCGATGACGGCAAGCCGTTCCTCACCGCGGGCAGCCCCGGAGGGGCAACGATCATCACGACCGTCGCCCAGGTCATCGCCGGGGTCGTCGACCGCGGGCTGCCCGTCGACGACGCCGTGGCTGCCCCGCGCCTGTCCTCGCGCAACGGCACCGAGGAGGCGGAGACGGCGATCTTCGCGACGGCCATCGGTGACGAGCTGCGCGCCAAGGGACACGTCCTGCGCTCGCGGCCGGTCATCGGCAACGCCACGGCGATCCGCAGCCTGTCACCGTCGCTCTGGACGGCCGCGGCCGAGCCGGTGCGTCGGGGCGGCGGGTCGGCCATGGTCGTCGACCCTCAGTGACGCGCTGAGCAGGGGAGCGGGGCACCGCGTCGGTCGTCCGACGCGGTGCCCCGCTCCGCATCACGTCAGGGGTGGCGGACCTCGAGGACGCGGAAGCCCTTGCTCGACGCATGGCGGGTGCACGGCATACGCAGATCGGACTCGACCCAGCGCTGGAGGCTGTCCGAGCCGAGGTTCTTCTGGACCACGAGGTAGGCGACGCCCTCCGGCGTGAGGCGCGGAAGCCACGTCCGGAGCAGCTCGTGGAGGGCGGTCTTGCCGATGCGGATCGGCGGGTTCGACCAGATGAGGTCGTATGCCGTCTCGTCCGCGACCGCGTCCGGCGTCACCGCGCGCACATGGTCGAGCCCGAGGGCGCTCGCGTTGCGGTTGGTGAGCTCGACGCTGCGCTCGTTGACGTCGACGCCGACGATCTCGGCGTGCTCCGACAGCAGGCCGAGGGTGAGGGCGATCGGGCCCCAGCCGCACCCGAGGTCGACGAACCGGCCGGAGGGCGGGGGGTCGGGCACCTCCTCGAGGAGCACGGCGGTGCCTTTGTCGAGCCCGCCGGGGCTGAAGATGCCCGGTGCGACCTCCACCCGCACCCGCCGGCCGGCCAGCGTGACGTCGAGCGGACGGCGTTCGTCGGCGGTGGCCGGCCGAGCCGTGAAGTAGTGCTCGCGCGAATCCGTTCGCCCCGAGTCGGTCATAGGTGAGACCCTAGAGGGAACATGACTGCACGACACGACATCTTCTCCGGCCAGGCCGAGGCCCTCTCCGACGAGGCCTACGACGACGACGGCTTCCTTCTCGAGGGCGAGGACGACACCGACCGCCCCTCCGCTCTGTACGACGGTGACCAGCTCGAGCGCGAGGAGCGCGCGGCCCTGCGCCGCGTCGCGGGCCTCTCGACGGAGCTCGAGGACGTCACCGAGGTCGAGTACCGCCAGCTCCGCCTCGAACGAGTCGTCCTCGCGAGCGTCTGGTCCGAGGGTTCGCTCGTCGACGCCGAGAACTCGCTGCGCGAGCTCGCCGCCCTCGCCGAGACCGCGGGCGCACACGTCCTCGAGGGCCTCATCCAGCGGCGGCAGAAGCCCGACACCGCGACCTACCTCGGCAAGGGCAAGGCCGAGGAGCTGCGCGACATCGTCATCAGCGAGGGCGCCGACACCGTCATCTGCGACACCGAGCTCGCTCCTTCGCAGCGACGTGCCCTCGAGGACGTTGTCAAGGTCAAGGTCATCGACCGCACCGCCCTCATCCTCGACATCTTCGCCCAGCACGCCAAGAGCCGTGAGGGCAAGGCCCAGGTCGAGCTGGCCCAGCTCCAGTACCTCCTGCCGCGCCTGCGCGGCTGGGGTGAGTCGATGTCGCGGCAGGCTGGTGGCCAGGCGGCCGGCGGCCAGGGCATGGGCTCGCGTGGCCCGGGTGAGACCAAGATCGAGCTCGACCGCCGACGCATCAACAGCCGCATTGCCAAGCTCAAGCGCGACATCGCCGGCATGAAGACCCACCGCGACACCAAGCGCGGCAGCCGCCGGGCCAACGGCATCCCGAGCGTCGCCATCGCCGGCTACACCAACGCCGGCAAGTCCTCGATCCTCAACCGGCTCACCGGTGCCGGCGTGCTCGTCCAGAACCAGCTCTTCGCGACCCTCGACCCGACGGTGCGCCGCAGCGAGACACCGGACGGGCGCGAGTTCACCTTCACCGACACGGTCGGGTTCGTCCGCCAGCTGCCGCACCAGCTCGTCGAGGCCTTCCGCTCGACGCTCGAGGAGGTGGCTGACTCCGACCTCCTGCTCCACGTCGTCGACGGCTCGCACCCCGACCCCGAGGGCCAGATCTCCGCGGTCCGCGCCGTCCTCGCCGACGTCGACGCGACCGACGTCCTCGAGGTCATCGTCGTCAACAAGGCCGACATCGCCGATCCCGAGGTCGTCGACCGCATCCTGCGCCACGAGAAGCACGCCGTCGCCGTCTCGGCCCGTACCGGCCAAGGGCTCGACGCCCTGCGCGCCCTCATCGCCGACGAGCTGCCGCAGCCCGACATCGACGTCGACGTCCTCCTGCCCTACGGCCGGGGCGATCTCCTGAGCCGGATCCACGACGAGGGCGAGATCCTCGCGAGCGACCACGTGAGCGAGGGCACCCGCGTCACGGCGCGCGTCAACGCCGACCTCGCGGCCGAGCTCGCGGCATACGGGGTCTGAGGTCTTGTTGCGAATCCTTCGCAATAGGATGCTCGTATGCCGTCCCCGTCGGTCGTCGAGACCTCCCGCCTGACCCTGCGCCCGCCGACGTCGGGCGACCGTGACGCGTGGGTGCGGCTGCACCGCGATCCGCGCACCTACTGGCACGCCCCACACGCGATGTCGCAGAGCGACGACGACGCCGCGGACTTCCTCGACCGCACGCTCGCGCACTGGGACGAGCACGGGTTCGGCTTCTGGCTGGCACAGGACCGGGGGACCGGTGACGTCGTCGGGGTCTGCGGGCTCAAGGTCATCGAGGACGCTTTCCTCAACCTCTACTACCGGCTCACCCACGACAGCCTCGGACGCGGCCTGGGTCGCGAGATGTCGCGGGCGTCGGTGGCCCACGCGGTCGAGTGGCTGCCGCGGCTGCCCGTCCGGGCCCTCGTCAAGGAGGTCAACACGCCGTCGGTCGCCACCGCCCTGGGGACCGGTCTCGAGCGCGCCGGCACCCGCGTGCTCCACGACGACCTGCCCGACGAGCCGCCGTCGACCGTCTTCGAGGCGCCAAGCATCGAGGCTGCGACGACCTTCGACGCCGGGACCCATGAGGAGGTGCTCGACCTGTGGGTGCGCACCAACGAGGCGGGCGGGGCCGTGGGCTTCCTGCCGGGTGCGCCGCGTGCGCGGGTCGAGGCGGCGCTGAACGCCTCGGAGGAGCGGATGGCCGAGGGCTCTCGTGTCGCCGTCGTCCAGCGTTCCGCTGCGGACGGCAGGCTGCTCGGGCTCGCGTTCCTCGCGGATGCCGGCGGGCGGCTCCAGGCGCACGAGCGCTGGGTCTACACCGTCATGACCGAGCCCGAGCGCCGCGGACAGAACCTCGGCCGCCTCCTCATGGCCGGCACGCACCGGGTGGCCCGCGAGGCCGACATCGAGATCCTCACCCTCGGCGTCCGCAGCGGCATGGGCACGACGGCGTTCTACGAGGCCTGCGGCTACCGCGAGTCCGGGCGCATCCTCGGCGGCATCCGGGTCGGCGACGGTGACGACCGCGACAACATCACCATGACCCGCCGCCTCGACGGCCGCACGCTCATCCCCGACGCGCGCGGCTGACCGAACCCGTCGGCCAGCAGGTTTGACGGGCCTCACGCCTCGAAAGCTTGGCCGCCGTGAAGTGGCTCACGACAGGATGCACGATTCAGGCCCTATGAGCGGCCGTCGGAGGCGCCGCACCCGCGTGGTTGGACGCACCTCTGACTCAGGAGCGGGTCGCGGCATGAGCGGACGTTCGTACCCGCGTCATGCGCGGTCAAGGGGACGGCCGATTCGCCGAGACGACGACTACACGGTCGCGCCCCTGGCAACAACGTGAGGTGGAAGCTTTGACGCGCCGCGGACTAGTGACCTTCGGGGCCAGGGCGCGGCCATCCCAGATGCCTGAACGGGGCGGGCCGGTGGAGACGCGGGGGGTCTGTCGGTGGGGCGGAGTACCCTTATCACATGGTTGTAGTTCATCTCTCTCCGGGGTGGCTACGCCGGGGTATGGCGTCTCAGCGTGGAGGCGGCACCATTCCGCCCACGTGTAGAGATGAGGACACCCGATGGGTTTCACCGCACAGCTCTTGGACGACGTCCGTGCCCAGCTGGCACCGGACCAGGCCTCGCTGGACGAGGCCCGGGCTCGCCGCGAAGCGGTCCGCGGCGCAGCGCTGAGCTTCAACGGAGGTCGCCGCACGTTCGCCTCCGGCTCCTTGGCGCACGGAACTGCGAACTGCCCTATCCATCTTCGGGACAAGGGGCTGGATGCCGACTGCGGTGTCGTCCTCGACCGTCGTGTCTACCCGTGGCTGGGGCCGGACTCCGCCTCGGATGAGGGACCGAACGAGATCGTGGAGGAGTTGCGGTTCCACATCCAGAACGAGGTCGGACGCAGCTACCCCAAGGTGGAGGTCACGACGACGAAGCGTGCCATCCTGCTGGAGTTTCACGAGCCGCTGGCCAGCGGGCAGGACCCAACGGTCGACCTTGTCGTCGGCTTGGACCGGGTCAGCGCCCAGGGTTTGTGGATTCCGAACACCGAGACCAACGAGTGGAACGCCTCTCACCCCGAGGGGCACACCAGCCTCCTGACGGGGGAGCCCAAGAGCCTGCGCGTCACCCGAGCGCGGGCCATCCGCCTGGCCAAGGCCGAGAACAAGCGCGTCCCGGAACCGCTGCTGTGCTCGTTCAACATTGAGGCTCTCGCCCTGATGTTCGTGGCCCCCGGCGCCGGAGTCCCGCAGGCCTTGGTGCGGCTGTGGCGCGATGGTGCGGTTGACTTGCGGGCTCGGCTCACCCCGGATCCGGCAGGGGTGTCAGCACCGATCAAGTGCGCCGACCGGTACGCGGCTGCTGACCGGTTCGACACTGCCGCGTCTCGTTTGGAGGCGGCGCTGGCCCACGACGAGAACGAGACCTGGGTGCGTCAGCAGCTCGCTTCCCTGTGGCCGGAGTTCGTGGCCGGCGACCGGAGCGGGGTCACCAAGGCCCGCGCCTTGGCCGCACTGAAGAGCGCCGCACCGCTGTCGGTCACCACGGGCGGGGTTCTCAGTGCAAGCACGGGGCTCGAGTTGAAGAACCCCCGGTCGTTCGGGACATCCCGCTGAGGGGTCGCCCGCCTCGACCGCGACACCCGCAGTCGTGGCTGCAGGACTACCCCACCCGGTCTCGGGTGGAGGCCGAGCTGCGTGCCGCCTACCCCGACCTGCGCGTTCGGCGTCGCCGCGCCGGCCGTTCGTGGGTGCACGTGTACACCGCCACGGTGGCCGTGCCCGGCTACCCGTCGCGCGTCGTGACCGCCGAGTTCGACCGCCGCTTCGCCAGTCACCCCGAGGTGTACGCAGACGGGCCGACTGAGTCCCCGCACCGGTTCGACGGTCGTGGTGGCACACGCCTGTGCGTCTGGTTGCCCTCGGACCCATCGGGACGTCGCTGGGTCCCCGACGACGGACTGCTGCGCCTGTTCGGCATGGTGCAGACGCACCTGCTCAAGGAGGCGTGGTGGCGCGAGAGCGGGCAGTGGGTCGGGGACGAAGCTCCGCACTCTCCCAGCCCAGGCCAAGCTCGACTGGACTAGGCACGACCCGACCGCACGAAGGGAGACACACTGTGACCGCGACGCCCTGGCCCACCACCACGGCTTCGACCTCAACGACGACGGGGGTCCCGGCCGCGACAACGGTAGGCACCGAAGGAAGCGGGGTGCTGGGACTGCTGTTGACCGGCGCCGTCTTAGCCGCCGTCATCGGCGCCATCGTGAACACCGTCTTGGCTCGGCGCAAGAGTCTGGAAGAAGAACGTGCCCGAGTGCGGGGCGTCTTCGCCGAGGCGTTCGAGGCCGCCGCTGCCTATAAGGAGTTCCCGTACTCGATTCGCCGCCGGCGCCACGACGAGCCTGAAGCCGAACGGGTTCGTCTCGCCGAGGCGATGTCCGGCGTCCAAGCGAAGCTGTCCTACTACCTCGCGTGGACAACTGCTGAGTCTGAGCAGGTCGGCAGCGCATACGCCGACCTAGTTAATGAGCTTCGCCGGGTCGCCGGGTCGGCCTGTCACGACGCGTGGCTCGCGCCGGCCACGACCACCGATGCCGACATGAATATTCCCCTGTCTGTGGTCGACTTGCGCGGTATAAAACCGCTCGAGGACGCGTACGTAGCAGCGTCACGGGAACACCTTCAGCAGTTTCTGGCATTTCGGTCCCTGCTGCGGGGACGGCACTGATCACGGTCCGCGCTACCGCGCGCTGGATCACCTCGACGACGAACCACAGGCTTATCCCACCGAGTCGAACCCGGGAGGGCGGACGTATTGCGGGTACCCGTTGCTCCACGAAGGGCGCTCACCACGCTGAACTCAAGATTGGCGCCTGGCCGCTGTCACACGATTCGGCTGTACTCATGCATGCATCACCTTCCACGCTCGGGCATACCTCTCCATCCTCACGAACGTCGGTCTGTAGGCACGAGCGGCCGAGGGGACCCGCGGTCGAGGTGCGCCTAAGTGGGCGAAGAGACCCGGAACGACATCTAGCGCTCATCGGCATGTGGGTGAATCGAACGCCCGACACACGGGTAGCCCCATAGTGGGCGGAATGACGCGTCTAATGTCGACCGGACCTCGGTAGATCCAGACGTTCGATTCCGGCGAGCGCTTCGAACTCTTGACCTGGCTGACTGAGCTTGTCCTCGTGCGTGCGCGTTGAGATGGCACGCTCGGGCACGCAGCGCCCGTGCCCTCGGCCTTGGGTCAGAGCCGCCTCAGATCCGTGGCTGTGATGACGAGCTCTCCTGTGGCGTCGCTGGCGTCGAGGTCGACGACGGCCTCGATGCCCCAGTCGTGGTCGTCGGCGGGGTCGGCGAGGACCTGACGAACGCGCCAGATGCGGTGCTCGGTGTCGTCGTCCAGCCCCGGCACAACATCGCGGGCGGGCGTGATCTGGAGCAGCTGGGGGCCACGCGCGTCGGCATCGGTGCCGATGGTGCCGTGCTCGTCCCAATACGCACCGAGCGCGACGTCCCAGGCATCCAGGTCCATGACCCGCGACCGACCGTCCTCAGGCACGGCGGCGGCGTCGGCCTCGAGCCGAGCGAGCGCCTCGATGTCGTCGCGCTCGGCGAGCTCGACCCGGCGCCACATCGCCTGCCGCACCATGGCGCGGAAGGCCCTGTCGTTGGCCGTGATCGGGCGCGGCGGCGGTGGCGCTTCTCCGTGCGCTGCCGCGGCGTTGCGCACCGACTCCGGGTCGGTGAGCGCGGCCCACTCGTCGATGAGCGAGGAGTCGGTCTGGCGGATCGTCTCGCCGAGCCACTCGATGAGCGTGTCGAGCTCCTCGCCGCGGTGTGCCTCGGGCACGGTCTGGCGCAGCGTGCGGTAGGCGTCGGAGAGATAGCGCAGGACGACGCCCTCGGAGCGCGATAGCCCGTAGCGGCGGATGAGGTCGCCGAAGCTCATCGCCTGCTCCCACATCTCCCGGACGATGCTCTTGGGCTCGAGGGCGTCATCGTGCAGCCACGGGTGGGTCTGGCGATAGGTCTCGTATGCCGGCTCCAGCAGCTCGAGGAGCGGGCGCGGCCAGGTGATCTCCTCGACGATGGCGGTGCGCTCGTCGTAGTCGACGCCCTCGGCCTTGAGCTCGGCGATGCGCTCGCCGCGGGCCGCCCACTGCTGCGCGCGCAGGACCGGGCGGGGTGAGTCGAGGACGGCCTCGACGACCGAGACGACATCGAGCGCGTGCGTCGGTGACTCGGCGTCCAGGAGGTCGAGCGCCGCGAGCGCGAAGTGGGCGAGCGGCTGGTTGAGCGCGAAGTCCGCCGGCAGGTCAACCGTGAGCTCGACGGTGCGACCGTCGGCTGCGGGCTCCGGCAACCGAACGACGACCCCGGAGTCGAGGAGCGAGCGCCCGAGCCGGATCGCGCGTCGGGCCAGCTTGGCCTGACCGGCGAGTGACTCATGGTTGTCGCGCACGAGCCGGCTCACCGCCCCCACGGGGTCGCCGGGTCGGGCCATGAGGTTGAGGATCATCGCGTTGTCGATCCGCATCCTCGAGGTGAGCGGCTCCGGCTCGCTCGCAACGAGCTTGTCGAAGGTCTGCTCGGTCCAGACGATCGAGCCCTCGGGTGGCTTGCGGCGCTGGACCTTGCGGAGCTTCTTGGGGTCGTCGCCGGCCTTGGCGATGTTGCGCTCGTTCTCGATGACGTGCGGCGGCGCCTGGACGATGACCGAGCCGCTCGTGTCGAAGCCGGCCCGTCCGGCGCGGCCGGCGATCTGGTGGAACTCGCGCGAGCGGAAGACGCGGTCGCGCTGCCCGTCGAACTTCGCCAGACCGGTGAACAGCACCGTGCGGATCGGGACGTTGATGCCCACGCCGAGGGTGTCGGTCCCGGCGATGACCTTGAGCAGGCCTGCCTGTGCGAGCTGCTCGACGACCCGGCGGTAGCGGGGGAGCAGCCCGGCGTGGTGGACGCCGATGCCGCGACGCAGCAGACCGGACAGGGTCTTGCCGAACCCGGCGGCGAAGCGCACCGGTGCGAGGCGCTCCGCGATGGCGACCTTCTCCTCCGGCGTGAGCAGCTTGAGGGTGACGAGCGAGGCGGCGTGCTCGGCAGCGAGCTGCTGGGTCGGGTGGACGACGTAGACCGGGGCCTGGTGGGTCGTGACGATCTCCTCGACCATCTCCGCGAGCGGTGTGAGCGACCACGTGAAGGACAGCGGCACCGGACGCTCTGCCGTCGTCACGAACGCGACCTCGCGCCCGGTCCTGCGAGTGAGGTCGTCCGAGATCGACGCCATGTCACCCAGGGTCGCCGACATGAGGAGGAACTGCGCCTGCGGCAGCTCGAGCAGCGGCACCTGCCACGCCCACCCCCGCTGGCCGTCGGCGTAGTAGTGGAACTCGTCCATGACGACGAGGCCGACGTCGGCCGAGGAGCCCTCTCGCAGCGCGATGTTGGCGAGGACCTCGGCGGTGCAGGCGATGATCGGGGCATCGGCGTTGACCGACGCGTCACCGGTGAGGAGGCCGACGTTCTCGGCGCCGAAGACGTCGCACAGCGCGAAGAACTTCTCGTTGACGAGAGCCTTGATCGGTGCGGTGTAGAAGCTCACCCGGTCACCGGCGAGCGCGGCGAAGTGGGCGGCGACGCCGACGAGCGACTTGCCCGAGCCCGTGGGGGTGGCGAGCACGACATGACGGCCCGACACGACCTCGATGACCGCCTCGTCCTGGTGGGGGTACAGAGCGATCCCGGACTCCTCCGCCCAGGCCGAGAACACGGCATACAGGGTGTCGGGGTCGGTCGTGACGGAGGTGAGGGCGCGCTCGGCCAGCGGGTGGGAGGTCATTGCGGGGAATCCTCCCATCCCGCGCCGGGCACGTCCGAGGCAGAGCGGGGACCACCCGGAACTGCCCGCGGAGTCGGGACACCGACCCCTGCCGAACGGGACGCTCCCGGGGCCACTCTCGACGCATCCACCCTCCACGAAAGGACAGCGCGATGCGCACCAACCCCCATCGGATCCGCCGCCTCACGACCGGGACGACCCTGTGCCTCGCCGCGGTCCTCATGGTCACCGCCCTCTTCGTCGACCCCGGCACCTGGGGCGACGACCGCGAGGTCGTCAGCTACCAGGACAACCCGGCCCTCGCGCAGCTCCAGTCCGCGCTCTACCACTGGGGCTACCTCCTCATGGCGGTCGCCGTCCTCGGCCTCGCCCACTTCACCCGCCGCCGGGCGGTCCTCGCCGGGCACGTCGTCGCCGGCGTGGCCGCCATCGGCTGGATCAACCTCTCCGCCCTGCTGCTCACCGACCCGGTCAACTGGTGGTTCGGCGAGCGCTACGCGCCGGAGGAGGCCGAGCGGCTCACCAACGAGGTCCTCGAGATCCCGGGCGTGATCTTCGGCTTCATGGTCCCCGGCCCGTTCCTCGCGCTCGGCGGCACGGTGGCGCTCTTCGTCATCCTGTGGCGGGCCGGCTTCGTGCGAGTCTGGGTGCCGCTCCTGTTCGCCGCGTGGGTCGCCGGCAGCTTCACCGTCCCCTACGGCCCCGCCGCGATTCCGCTGTGGCTCGCCGGCACCGGCGTCCTCGCCCACCTCGGTCTGCGCATCCTGCGGATGACCGACGAGGCGTATGCCGGCCACGACGCCGCGCTGCCTGCGGCACCTGCCGCTCCGGACACCTCGGTCCTCGCCCGGCAGGCGTAGCCCGCCGTGGCGTCCCGCCCCCACCTCGGCACCCCCGTGCCAAGGTGGGGGCATGACGTCGGTGGAGCCGGAGGAGCCCGCCCTCACCGAGGAGCACCTCCGGCTGCGGGACTCGCCCGACGACGGCGACCCGTGGCGCGCCTGGGGTCCCTACGTCTCGGGACGCCAGTGGGGGACCGTGCGCGAGGACTACTCCGACGACGGCGACGCGTGGTCGTTCTTCCCCTTCGACCACGCCCACGCCCGGGCCTACCGCTGGGGTGAGGACGGCATCGCCGGGCTCTGCGACCGCTACGGCTTCCTCAACCTCGCCGTCGCCATGTGGAACCGCAAGGACGACCGGCTCAAGGAGCGCTGCTTCGGCCTCACCAACGGCGAGGGCAACCACGGCGAGGACGCCAAGGAGTACTGGTGGCACCTCGACGCCACCCCGACGCACAGCTGGGCCCAGCACCTCCACCGCTACCCACAGGCCGCCTTCCCGTATGCCGTCCTCCGCGAGGAGAACGCGCGTCGCGGTCATGGTGACCCCGAGTTCCAGCTCGTCGACACCGGTGTGCTCGACGAGGACCGGTTCTTCGACGTGGTCACGACGCACGCGAAGGCGTCGCCGGGAGACGTCCTCATGACCATCGAGGCGACCAACCACGGACCCGACCCGGCGCCCCTCGACCTCGTGCCGCAGCTGTGGTTCCGCAACACGTGGGCCTGGGGTCGTGACGACCGCACCCCGACGATCGAGGTCGTCGAGGACGCGCCCGCCGGGATGGTCGTGCTTCGCGCGACACACGCCCACCTCGGTGTCGTGCACCTCGTCGCCGAGGGGTCGCCCGAGGTCCTCGTGTGCGACAACGAGACGCATGTCGAGGCGGTCTTCGGGGAGGGCGAGAGCCGCAGCCCCCACCCGAAGGACGCGGTCGACCGTGCGGTCGTTCACGGCGACCCGAGCCTCCTCGAGACCGACGGCCGGGGCACCAAGGTGGCGCTGCGGCACTCCTTCGACGCGGTCGCGCCGGGTGAGACCGTGCGGGTCCGCCTTCGGCTGCTCGACGACGCCTGGGCCGAGGGCACTGCCGCGCGGGTCGTGCCCGACCCGTCCTCGCTGCACGACGCCTTCGGGCCGGAGTTCGACGAGGTGCTCGCCACACGCCGGGCCGAGGCCGACGCGTTCTATGCCGCCGTCATCCCCGACGCTGTGGGCGACGAGGAGCGGCTCGTGGCCCGGCGGGCGTTCGCCGGGCTCAACTGGGGCAAGCAGCTCTACCGCTACGACGTGCGCGAGTGGCTCGAGGGCGACCCGGCCTACCCGCCCCCGCCGGACTCGCGAGGGGCCCGGGAGCCCGCCGGCCGCAACACGTCGTGGACCCACCTCGCGCTCGCCGACGTCATCTCGATGCCCGACGAGTGGGAGTATCCGTGGTTCGCGGCCTGGGACCTGGCCTTCCACACCGTCGCCATCGCGCACATGGACCCGCAGTTCGCCAAGAACCAGCTCCTGCTCATGTGCCGGGAGTGGAGCCAGCACCCCAACGGCCAGCTGCCGGCATACGAGTGGCAGTTCGGCGACGTCAACCCGCCGGTCCACGCGTGGGCCGCGTGGCACGTCTACGTCCTCGACGGCGCGCGCGACCACGGCTTCCTCGTGCGGGTCTTCACCAAGCTGCTCTTCAACTTCTCGTGGTGGCTCAACCGCAAGGACTCCGACGGGTCCAACCTCTTCGAGGGCGGCTTCCTCGGGATGGACAACATCAGCGTCTTCGACCGCTCGCGCGAGGTGCCGCAGGGGTGGCGGCTCGAGCAGTCCGACGCGACGAGCTGGATGGCCTTCACGTGCCTCCAGATGCTGCGAATGGCGCTGGAGCTGAGCCGCGTCGACCGCGCGTGGGACGGGCTCGCGACGACGTTCCTCGAGCACTTCTTCTCGATCGCCGAGGCGATGGAGGCGTTCGGCACGGAGCAGGTCTCACTCTGGGACGAGACCGACGAGTTCTTCTACGACGTCCTCGTCGACGAGGAGGGCAGGGGCTCGCCGGTGCGGGTCCGCTCGCTCGTCGGGCTGCTGCCGCTCATCGCCGTCGCCAACGTGCCCGCCTGGGCCTTTGACGAGCTCGGCGACTTCACGTCAAGGCTGCGCTGGCTCCAGGACCGCCGACCCGACCTCACCGACTCGCTGCTGCACAGCCAGGACGGCGAGGTCGTCCACAACAGCCTCACCCCGGTCGTCCGGCCGCGCCTCGAGGCGATCCTGCGACGGCTCTTCGACGAGGACGAGTTCCTCTCGCCGCACGGCATCCGCTCGCTCTCGGCGGCCTACCGCGGTGGCACCGAGGTCGACGCGGGTGGCACAACGGTGCACATCGCCTACGACCCGGGGGAGTCCTCGACCGGCATGTTCGGTGGCAACTCCAACTGGCGCGGACCGGTGTGGTTCCCCGTCAACGTCCTCATCCTCGACGCGCTGCTCGTCCTCGCCGATGGGGCCGACGGCGACCTCCGCGTCGAGTTCCCCACCGGTTCGGGGCGGCCGGTTCCGCTGGAGGAGGCGGCGATCGGGCTGCGGCAGCGGCTCATCGACCTCTTCCTCCCCGGGGCGGACGGGCGCCGGCCCGGCACCCCGCGCGAATACCCCGGCGGCCCGCTCTGGGACCCGCACCCGACCTTCAGCGAGCACTTCAACGGCGACACCGGCGTGGGTCTCGGGGCCTCCCACCAGACCGGCTGGACCGCGCTCGTCGCGCACCTCGTCTGCACCCCGCCCGACAGCCTCCGCGAGGAGGTGGACACCTGAGCGGATGACCGTGCGTGGACAACTCGCCAATTCCTCGGGTTCGGCACGGGACACGCCGGTATGCCGTCGGCCCACCTGCGTGCACAACTCGCCAATTCCTCGGGTTCGGCACGGGACACGCCGGTATGCCGTCGGCCCACCTCCGTGCACAACTCGCCAATTCCTCGGGTTCGGTACGGCTGTGGAGGGCACGACGTCGGTGTCGGCGGGACGGCATACCCTGTGTCGGTGCCGACCCTCGACGACCTCCTCGCCGCAGCGGTCAGCTCGGTCGGGGGAAGCGAGCGGGCCGGACAGGTGACGATGGCCAAGGCCGTCGCCGACGCGATCGACACCGGCACGCACCTGCTCGTGCAGGCGGGCACCGGCACCGGCAAGTCACTCGCCTACCTCGTCCCCGCGGTCCAGCACGCCATCGACGCCGGCAAGCCGGCCGTCGTCGCCACCGCGACCCTCGCCCTCCAGGCGCAGATCGTCGACCGCGACATGCCACGCGTCGCCGACGCCCTCGCCCCGCTGCTCGGCCGGCGACCGACCTACGCGATCGTCAAGGGCCGCCGCAACTACCTCTGTGCCCACAAGCTCGAGGGCGGCTTCCCCGACGACGACGCCGACAGCCTCCTCGGTGTCGGCGCCGTCGACCAGCAGGCCGGCCGCCTCGGTCAGGAGGTCGTCCGGCTGCGCGAGTGGGCCGGCGAGACCGAGTCCGGGGACCGCGACGAGCTCGTTCCCGGTGTCTCCGAGCGGGCGTGGCGCCAGGTGTCGGTGAGCGCACACGAGTGCATGGGCAGCAAGTGCCCGATGGTCGCCGACTGCTTCGTCGAGCGCTCGCGCGATGCGGCCAAGGACGTCGACGTCATCGTCACCAACCACTCGTTCATGGCGATCGACGCGTTCGAGGGGCGGCAGATGCTGCCCGAGCACGACGTCCTCGTCGTCGACGAGGCGCACGAGCTGGTCGACCGGGTCACGGCCACGATCACCGACGAGGTGACCCCAGCGATGGCGCGCACCGCCGCCAAGCGCGCCGGCAGGCAGGCCGACTCGAGCGAGACCATCGACGACGCCGGCACCTTCCTCGAGTCCGTCCTCGACGAGATCCCCGAGGGCCGGCTCACCGGCGTCCCCGACAACCTCGCGCTGGCGCTCGCCCGCCTGCGTGACACGACCCGCCAGGTCCAGACCGAGCTCAAGCCGGCGCAGGGCCAGGAGGTCGACGGTGCGCGCCAGGTCGCCCGAGCCGCCGTCGACGAGCTCAACGAGAACGCCTCGCGCATCCTCGAGGAGCGAGAGCTCGACGTCGTGTGGGTGAGCAAGGACCCGCGGCGGGGGAGCGTGCTGCGGGTGGCGCCGATGAGCGTGGCGATGCTCGTGCGCGACAAGGTCTTCGAGGACCGCACCGTCATCCTCACTTCCGCGACCCTCGAGCTCGGCGGCACCTTCGACGCCGTCGCCGGCACGATCGGGCTGCGCGGCGAGGGCTCTCCGTCGTGGACCGGGCTCGACGTCGGCAGCCCGTTCGACTACCCCCAGCAGGGCATCGCCTACGTCGCCAAGCACCTGCCGCCACCCGGCCGCGACGGCGCGTCGCCCGAGGCGATGGACGAGATCGAGACGCTCGTCCGCGCCGCCGGCGGCCGTACGCTCGGCCTCTTCTCGTCGATGCGCGCCGCCCGCGCCGCGACCGACGAGATGAGGGAGCGCCTCAAGGACCTCGACGGCGAGGTCTCGGTCCTCTGCCAGGGCGAGGACCAGATCTCAACGCTCGTGCGGCAGTTCGCCCGCGACCCGCGCACCTGCCTCTTCGGCACGCTCAGCCTCTGGCAGGGGGTCGACGTCCCGGGCTCGAGCTGCCAGCTCGTCATCATCGACCGCATCCCCTTCCCGCGTCCCGACGACCCGCTCGCATCCGCGCGCTCGCAGGCCATCGCCCGGATGGGTGGCAACGGCTTCATGGCCGTGTCCGCGACCCACGCCGCGCTCCGCCTCGCCCAGGGCGCAGGCCGCCTCATCCGTCGCGGCGACGACCGTGGCGTCGTCGCCTTCCTCGACTCGCGGATGATGAGTGCCCGGTATGCCGGGTTCCTCCAGCGCTCGCTGCCCCCCTTCTGGCCGACCTCGGACCGCGACCTCGTCCTCAACGCGCTCAAGCGCCTCGACGCCACGGCGCCGCCGCCGCTGCCCGTGGCCGACCCGGCGCTGCGTGGGCTCACCGGCGCCCTCAAGGGCACGTCGATGGGCGATGCCGAGGTCAAGGGCGAGGTCGACGCCACCGACACCCGCCCCGTCGCGACCGCCCCTCCGGCCGCTCCGTCCGCGCGCACGGCCGTCACGCAGGGCCATGCCTGGACGGACGAGGAGGACGAGGAGCTGCGCGACGGCGTGGAGCTCGGCCTCAGTGTGGAGGAGCTGGGGGAGTCGCTCGAGATGCCCTCCGACGTCATTGCCGCGAGGCTCGCAGGCCTCGGTCTCGAGGCCGGCGCCGGCTCCACCCTGAGCCTCGACTGACATGCCCGCCGTGCCCGGACCCTCGGTCGGACCCGCGTGGCAGAGTGACCGCCGTGAGTGATCTCGTCGACGTGCAGCGCCGGATGCCGCCGCTCGTCCTCATCGCCGGACCCGAGCAGGTGCTCGCCGAGCGCGGCCTCGCCGAGGTGCTCCAGGCCGTGCGCGAGCGGACCCCCGACGTCGAGGTCATCCGGCTCCACGCCGCGACCTACGAGCCCGGCGAGCTCATCGTGCACGCGAGCCCGTCGCTCTTCGGCGGCGACAAGACCGTGGTCGTCCACGACCTCGACGAGGCGACCGACGAGCTCCAGCAGGACCTCCTCGCCTACCTCGCGGCCCCACCCGACGACGTCACGCTCGTCGTCGTCCACAAGGGCGGCAACCGCGGCAAGAAGGTCCTCGACACGCTCAAGAAGTCCAGGGCTCGGGTCATCGACGCCCCCGCGATCAAGACCGACCGCGACAAGGCCGACTTCGCCATGAACGAGTTCCGGCGGGCCAGGCGACGGGCCACCGGTGAGGCCGTGCAGGCCCTCGTCGACGCCGTGGGCAAGGACCTGCGCGAGCTCGCGGCCGCCTGTCAGCAGCTCATCGCCGACACGACCGGGGTCATCGACGAGCCCGTCGTGCTCACCTACCACGGCGGCAAGGTCGAGGCGACGGGCTTCAAGGTCGCCGACGCCGCCGTCGCCGGTGACGCGGGGGAGGCGCTGCGTCTGCTGCGCCACGCCATCGCCGTCGGCGTCGACCCGGTGCCCATCGTCGCGGTCCTCGCCCAGCAGCTGCGCCAGCTCATCAAGGTCGGCTCCGCCGGCCGCGGCCGCTCGGCCGACCTCGCCCGCGACCTCGGGATGGCGCCGTGGCAGGTCGACAAGGCTCGGCGCTCGCTCCAAGGGTGGACCGCCGAGGCGCTCGCCCGGTCGCTGAAGGCCGTCGCCGCCGCCGACTTCGAGGTCAAGGGCGGGGGCCGCGACCCCGTCTACGCCGTCGAGCGCGCCGTTCTCACGATCACCCGCGAGAAGGCCGAGGGCGACCGCTGAGCGTTGGGGAGCGGCCGGCATACGGGCTGGTCCGAGGCGTTTTGCCTCGGTGCGCCGCCCGCTGGTAGATTTGCCCCTTGCGTGCGCGCTCAGGTCGTGCGCGTACGTAGATCCATCCAGAGCGGTTCAGCAAGGGTGTCCCCACTCCCGGTCCCGAGCCGCATCTGCCGCCCTCTCACGGCAACCACCGACCTCTCAGAAAGAATCTCTTCGTGGCAAACATCAAGTCCCAGCTCAAGCGCATCAAGACCAACAAGGTCGCGACGGAGCGCAACAAGGCCGTCAAGTCGGACGTCCGCACCGCGGTCCGCAAGTTCCGCGAGGCTGCCGACGCCGGCAAGGCCGACGAGGCGAAGGACGCGCTCAAGCTCGCGTCCAAGAAGCTCGACAAGGCCGTCAGCAAGGGCGTGCTGCACAAGAACAACGCGGCCAACAAGAAGTCGGCCATGGCCAAGAAGGCCGCCGGCCTCTGAGCCAGCCGCACCGCGGTTCCTGACCGCAACGCACGAGGGCCCGTCACCACCATGGTGACGGGCCCTCTGCGATGCCGTCGTCAGGTGCGCGCCGACTCGCGACCGCGCCGGTGCAGGGACCAGCCCCCGACGAGAAGGACCGCGCCGAGCAGAAGGAACCCCACGTCCCAGGACAGTGGACCACCGAGGTCGTCGCGGACGTGGTGCACCCCGAGAAGTAGGTGGTTGACGACGCCCTCCACGAGGTTGAAGCCGCCCCATCCCGCCAGCAGCAGGCCCACGTGGAAGCGCCAGCTCGGAGCCGAGGACCCGCGACGCCACTCCCGCACGGTGAGCAGCGACGCCACGAGCACGAGCACCCAGGTGCCGAGGTGGAAGAGCCCGTCCGCCAGCGTGTTGACCTCCAGTCCGGACACGGTGGCCGGCGGCCACGCCTCCACGTCGCTCACCATGTGGTGCCACTGCAGCAGCTGGTGCAGGACGATGCCGTCGACGAAGCCCCCGAGCCCCAGACCGAAGAGCAGCCCAGGCGCTGTCGAGGGGAGACGGTCGGGGTTCACGTCTGATCGGTGGGTGCGGCTCGTCACCTCTGGCTGCTACCCAAGCAGGACGGCCGCGAACCCGGCGTGCTACCGGCGCGAGAGCAGCCGCAGGAGCCGCCGCAGCGGTGAGGGCCGCCGCGCTGCATCCGGCACGCGACGTGCTGCGGGGCCCCGTCCACCGGTCTGCGGGTGCGGGTGGGCAGTGTGCGCGGCGACGACGTCCTCCCAGCGTGCAGGGTCGAGCACGGCGCCCTCGCGCCGGATCGTCGCGGGGTCGATGCGCACGACGCGGTTGACCCGGACCTCGGAGGGGCGGCGGGCGCCGTCCCAGCCGCCGACGCCGACGTCCACCCAGAAGCGGCCGGCGCGCTCCTCCTGGGCGGCGTCGCGGTCGTGGTCCTTGCTCGTCAGCTGCATCCCGAGAACCCAGCGCCCGTCGCGGCCGACGACGAGGACCGGTCGGTCCTTGCCCCGGGTGAAGTCCTCCTCGAAGGGCACGTGCGCCCACACCACCTCGCCCGGGTCCGGCTGGCCGTCGGTCTCCGGCGCGTAGCGCAGGTCGAGGGGGCCGTCGTAGTCGCCCGGATAGCTCGCCATGCACCTGACGCTAACCGAGACGGACACCCGCCCGTATGCCGTGACGCGCCACGGCACACGGGGTTCGGCTCGTGAGGTGGGCGGGGGAGAGGTGGCGCCGGTTCGGTGGGGCGGCGCCGCCATGGGAGACTGTCCGGAAGCCCGATCCGCACTTCCCGAGGACGTCAACGACTGTGTCTCCCCGCGCCCGCACCGTGCTGCAGCCGCACGCCACGCCGCCGGAGGCGATCCGCAACTTCTGCATCATCGCCCACATCGACCACGGCAAGTCGACCCTCGCCGACCGCATGCTCCAGATCACCGGTGTCGTCGACGAGCGCGCCATGCGCGCGCAGTACCTCGACCGCATGGACATCGAGCGCGAGCGCGGCATCACGATCAAGAGCCAGGCCGTGCGCATGCCGTGGGAGGTCGCGGGCGAGACGGGCGCGCCGGTGAGCCACATCCTCAACATGATCGACACCCCGGGCCACGTCGACTTCACCTACGAGGTCTCGCGCTCGCTCGCCGCCTGCGAGGGCGCAGTCCTCCTCGTCGACGCCGCGCAGGGGATCGAGGCGCAGACCCTCGCCAACCTCTACCTGGCGATGGAGAACGAGCTCACCATCATCCCGGTGCTCAACAAGATCGACCTGCCCGCCGCACAGCCCGAGAAGTACGCCGAGGAGCTCGCGGGCCTCATCGGATGCGAGCCCGAGGACTGCTTCCGCGTCTCCGGCAAGACCGGTGTCGGCGTCGAGCCGCTGCTCGACGAGATCGTCCGGCAGATCCCGGCCCCGGTCGGCGACCCGGCCGCCCCGGCGCGCGCGATGATCTTCGACTCGGTCTACGACACCTACCGCGGCGTCGTCACCTACGTCCGCGTGGTCGACGGCAACCTGAACCCGCGCGAGAAGATCATCATGATGTCGACGCGGGCCTCGCACGAGCTCCTCGAGATCGGCGTCATCAGCCCCGAGCCGATGCCGGGCAAGGGCCTCGGCGTCGGGGAGGTCGGCTACCTCATCACGGGCGTCAAGGACGTCCGCCAGTCGCGCGTCGGTGACACCGTCACCAACGAGCGCAAGCCGGCCGAGACCGACCTCGGTGGCTACCGCGACCCCAAGCCGATGGTCTTCTCGGGGCTCTACCCGATCGACGGCTCCGACTACCCGGTGCTACGCGACGCGCTCGACAAGCTCAAGCTCAACGACGCCGCGCTCGTCTACGAGCCCGAGACGTCGGCGGCGCTCGGCTTCGGCTTCCGGTGCGGCTTCCTCGGCCTGCTCCACCTCGAGATCGTGCGCGAGCGGCTCGAGCGCGAGTTCGACCTCGACCTCATCTCGACCCAGCCCAACGTCGTCTACGACGTGACGATGGACGACGGCACCCTCATCGAGGTGACCAACCCGAGCGAGTTCCCCTACGGCAAGGTCGCGGAGGTCCGCGAGCCGGTCGTCAAGGCGACGATCCTCGCGCCGAGCGAGTTCATCGGCGCGATCATGGAGCTCTGCCAGGGCAAGCGCGGCCAGCTGCTCGGCATGGACTACCTCTCCGAGGAGCGCGTCGAGATGCGCTACACGCTGCCCCTCGCCGAGATCGTCTTCGACTTCTTCGACCAGCTCAAGTCGCGCACCCGCGGCTACGCCTCGCTCGACTACCAGGAGTCCGGCGACCAGGCCGCCGACCTCGTCAAGGTCGACATCCTGCTCCAGGGCGAGAACGTCGACGCCTTCAGCTCGATCGTCCACAAGGACAAGGCCTACGCCTACGGCAACATGATGGCCGGCAAGCTCAAAGAGCTCATCCCGAGGCAGCAGTTCGAGGTGCCGATCCAGGCCGCCATCGGCGCGCGGGTCATCGCCCGCGAGAACATCCGCGCCATCCGCAAGGACGTCCTCGCCAAGTGCTACGGCGGTGACATCAGCCGCAAGCGCAAGCTGCTCGAGAAGCAGAAGGCCGGCAAGAAGCGGATGAAGAACATCGGCACCGTCGAGGTCCCGCCGGAGGCGTTCATCGCCGCGCTCTCCTCCGACGCCGCCGAGCCCAAGAAGAAGTAGCCGCCTCGGCCGTCGTGGGTCGAGAGGAGAGAACGCGCCGTATGCCGTCCAGCCTCGACGGGGTGTCCTCCCCTCTCGACTCCCCGGGCTGGGGGTGAGGGGCGCCACGGGTGGCGGGCGGCCGGCATACCGGGAAGTAACATCGCCGTATGCCGGAGACCTTCGCCCTGTACCGCCAGCTCACCTCGCTGCCCCTCGGGCGCAAGGCGTTCTCGTTCCTCTTCGCCCAGAAGGCGCCCTACTTCTGGACCGTGCGACCACAGGTCCGTGAGGTCCGCGAGAACCATGCCGAGCTGACGATCCGCAAGCGCCGGGCCGTGCAGAACCACATCGGCACCGTGCACGCCATCGCCGTGTGCAACGGGCTCGAGGCGGCGATGGGTCTGCTCGCCGAGGCGACGACCCCGCCCGGACGGCGCTGGATCCCCAAGGGCATGGAGGTCGCCTACACCGCGAAGTCGACGACCGACCTGCTGTGCACCGCCGACACGGACCCGGCCGACTGGGTCGAGCCGGGCGACGTGCCCGTGCGGGTGCGGGCGATCCGCGACGACGGCACGGTCGTCGTGGAGGGCGTCATCACGATCTACGTGAGCGACAAGAAGAAGTCGGCCTGACGAAATGGGCGCGCCCGTCGTGATGTTGTCCCGCACATGACCACGATCACCGGAACGTACCTCCCGAGCCCCAGCGCCTGGGTCCGCAAGCAGGTCGAGACAATCGAGGAGACCGGCACCACCGGATCCGTCGACATCCAGGGCCGGCCGGTCGTGCTGCTCACGATGAACGGCGTGACCGGCTCGGTGCGCAAGGTCCCGCTCATGCGGGTGGAGCACGACGGCGTCTATGCCGCGGTGGCGAGCAAGGGCGGCGCGCCGGACCACCCGAAGTGGTATGCCAACCTGCGCAAGAACCCGGTCCTCGAGCTTCAGGACGGGACCCGCACGTGGGTCGCGCGCGCTCGTGAGCTCGACGGCGAGGAGCGCGAGCAGTGGTGGGAGCGCTGCGTCGCCGCCTTCCCGAACTACGCGGAGTACCAGCGCAACACCGACCGCCTCATTCCCGTCTTCGTGCTGGAGCCGGTCGAGGACTGAGGCCGCCCGCGTGTGCGGCTCTAGTCCGGCGCGACCGTCGACTCGTCGACGTCGCCGAGGTCGAGTGGGTCGCCCTGGGGTGAGCCCTTCTCCGGCACGAGGTCGCGGATCGTCAGCAGGTCGCGTGGCCAGATCTCCTCGGTCGTCGCCTCGAGCTCGGCCCGGGTCCACCAGTGGTGGGCCGTCATCGTGGCGAGCTCGACCGCGGTGTGCCCGGCGGTCGACACCTCGAACGACGAGCACCGGACGAACCAGAACTGCTCGTCCTGCGTCGTGACGATGTCGCTGTAGCCGTGGACGACGACGCGTTCGGCGAGCGGCCCGACGAGGTCGTCCTCGGTGATCGCCAGACCTGTCTCCTCGGCGACCTCGCGGACGGCGGCCTGCAGGTCGCTCTCACCCGGGTCGACGCCCCCGCCGGGCGTGATCCAGAAGACGGGCACGGGCGTGATGCCGGGGTCGCTGTCGCGGAAGAGCAGGATGCGGTCGGCCTCGTCGACGAGGAGCACCCGCATCGCCCGCCGCCGGTTGCGCGGTCGCGCGTCCGGGTCGGGGGCGGCGAGGACCGGCAGACGGGTCACGTCGTCAGCCGGCGGCGCAGGCGCTCGATGTCGTCGTCGCCCCAGCCCTGCTCCCGCAGCCACCCGGTCGCGCCGCCGAACTCCTCCTGCAGCGTGTCGAGGATCGTCTGCATCGTCTCGGGGCGGGGGCGCTGGTCGTCGACGCTCTGCTCGCGCAGGGCGGTGCCGTAGAGGTCGCGGGGGAGGAGGCGCGCGATGATCCGCTCGATCCGCTCACCCGTCAGCGCGTAGTCCTCGACGATGACCTCGTGCGGCACACCGGCGGCGGCGAGGGCGAGAGCGACGACCGTGCCCGTCCGGTCCTTGCCCGCCGCGCAGTGCACGACCGTCGCGCCGGTGCTGCGTGAGACGACGTCGAGGGCCGCCGACACCGAGTCCGGCCGTGTCGTGAGGTAGCCGAGGTAGTGCTCGGACCAGAAGGTCGCGTCCCGCACCGGACGGGTCGAGTGCTCGGGCACGGCGAGGGCCTGCTCGGCGGTGACGGGGTGGCCGTCGGCGAAGAGCGAGTGGTGGTGGTGGGTGAGCGACTCGACGTGCCAGAGAGGGCCCGGACCTTCGGTGCTCACCTCGGTGTCGCTGCGCAGGTCGACGATGTCGCTCACCCCGAGGACGTCGACGACGTGCCGCACGTCGGCCTCGCTGAGGTCCTGGAGGTTGTCGGACCGGAGCAGACGCAGCGGCTGCACCGTGCCGCCGTCCCGCGTGGGCAGTCCGCCCGAGTCGCGCATGTTGACGACCCCCTCGAGCTCGATCCAGCGCTCGGTGGCGGACACGTCGGGGATCCGGTTCTCGCTCACGCGGCCATCGTAGGTCGATCAGAGATCGACGACGCTGCCGGCTCCGGCTGCCTCGGCGCGCCGCACCACGGCGTCGGCGACGACGAGGTCGGTGATGCCGGTGCCGAGGTTCGACACGACGAGCCGGCCCTCGGGTCGGCCCGACCGGAGCAGATGGCCGGTCCAGGCGGTCGCCGTCGGGTAGCCATCGAGCTTGCCGCGCACCTCCCGCATCGCTGCGAACTGTGCCGGGTCGTCAGACGCGAGGACGGCGGTGTCGGCGAGCCGCCCGTCGACCGAGCTGGCGTAGTCGATCGGCAGCAGCAGCGCGTCCTCGCGCGGCCACGTGACCGCGATCGCCATGTCGGTGAGGCCGATCGACAGGCCGGTGATGACCACGTCGGCGTCGCGCACGGCGGCCTCCCGCGACGCGGACGCCACGACCCGTATGCCGGGTGCGGCCTCTCGGGTCTCGGTCGCCAGCGCGTCGACCGCCTCGCGTCGGCGGGCCCAGACGTGGACCTCCTCGTGACCGAGTGCCTCGAGGACCCGCAGGTGCGACGCCGCCTGGACCCCGGCTCCGAGGAAGGCGATGCGCGCGTCCCGCGGGGCGAGCGCCCGGACGCAGGCGCCGGTGACGGCGGCCGTGCGCACGGCGGTGAGCTCGGCCGCCGGGAGGAGGGCGGACGGCATACCGGTCGTGCCGTCGTTGACGACCATGACGCCGGTCGCGGTCGGCAGGCCGCGGACCGGGTTGTCGGGGACGAGGCTGATCCACTTGCAGCCGAGGAGGCCGCGCTCGGGGTAGGCGGCGGGCATCGCATTGGCGAACATGCCGGGGGAGGTGCGAACCGTGGGCTTGGGCGGGACGTCGGCGCGACCCTCCGCGAGGGCCGTGAGGGCGTCCGCGACGAGGTCGACCACCTCGACGAGCGGCGGCAGGCTGGCGCGGACGTCGGCGTCGGTGAGGATGCGCACGCGCGCCAACCTATCGGGGCACAAAGGTGAGGCATCGGAACGTACGAGTTTCCGAGGCCCTCGACGAAGCACGAACCGAAGTGCGTGTCCCGACGCTCCCACCGAGGTGGGTGCGTAGGACATTCCTCGTCGCTCCGGGTCGGGGTCGCAAGCCGTTCGGGAAGGAAGGTGCCGAGATGTTGCCGGCGTGAATTGCCCTGTGGCACAGCACGATCCGCCACATAGGTGAGGGCCTCGGAAAGTATGAGTTTCCGAGGCCCTCGACGAAACACGAACCGAAGTTCCTGCTTCGACGCTCTCACCGAGGTGAGTGCGTAGAGGTATTTGTAGTCGCGCCTCCAGGGGTGCGCAAGGCCTTTGGGTGAAGTTCTTCGACAAACTTCTCGGGCGACGGCGTGTCGCAGTGGACACGCCGCCCGGCCACCTCGCGGCGAGCCCATGCGGGCGAGAGTGGGAGGATTCGTCGGTGCCCCAGCTGCCCGATGGAGATCCCGCACCCGCTTCGGGCGAGCTGCCCGCTGGGGCGCTCGCGGGCCTGGGGAGCCGGCCGTTCGGAATCTACCTGCACGTGCCGTTCTGCCGGGTGCGCTGCGGCTACTGCGACTTCAACACCTACACGCTCACCGAGCTGGGTGCCGGCGCGAGCACCTCGACCTTCGCCGACACCGCGCTGGCCGAGCTCGACCTTGCCGGCACCGTGCTCGGCGGTGGCGTGCCTCGCGTCGACACGGTCTTCGTCGGTGGCGGCACGCCCACGATGCTGCCGGCGGCCGACCTCGTGAGGGTCGTGGACGGCATACGCGAGCGGTTCGGGCTGGCCGGCGACGTCGAGGTGACGACCGAGGCCAACCCCGACTCGGTGACGCCCGAGTCGCTGCGCGAGCTCGCCGACGGCGGGTTCACCCGGGTCTCGCTCGGCATGCAGTCGGCGGTGCCGCACGTCCTCGCCACGCTCGACCGGACGCACGAGCCGGCCGGGGTCGGGCGGGCCGTGAGCGCCGCCAAGGATGCCGGTCTCGTCACCAGCGTCGACCTCATCTACGGCACACCGGGGGAGTCGCTCGACGACTGGCGCCGCTCGCTCGACGCCGCCGTCGCGCTCGAGCCCGACCACGTGTCCGCCTACGCGCTCGTCGTCGAGGAGGGCACCAAGCTGGCGGCCCAGGTCCGCCGGGGCGAGGTCGCTCGGCCGGACGACGACGACGAGGCGACGAAGTACGAGCTCGCCGACGAGGTGCTGTCCGCGGCCGGGTTCGGGTGGTACGAGGTGAGCAACTGGACCCGCACGCCGGCCGGACGCTGCCGCCACAACGACGGCTACTGGACCGGCGGTGACTGGTGGGGCGTGGGTCCCGGCGCGCACAGCCACGTGGGCGGCGTGCGCTGGTGGAACGTCAAGCACCCCAGGGCGTATGCCGGTCGGCTCGCGTCCGGTGGCTCGCCGGCGGCCGGGCGCGAGAGGCTCACCGACGAGCAGGTGCGCGACGAGCGCGTGCTGCTCGGGGTGCGCGTTCGCGACGGGCTCGTCGTCGACGACCTCGACGAGGTCGGGCGGCGTGCGGTGGCGGGTCTCGTCGCCGACGGGCTCGTCGACGGCGCGGCCGCGGTCCGCGACCGTCGGGTCGTCCTCACCCTGCGCGGGCGGCTCCTCGCCGACACCGTCGTCCGCCGCCTCCTCGGCCTCGCCTCCTGACCGAACCGGCTCGCGGCGGGGTCGCCGGCTGGCACACTTCCCGGCATGGGGGCGTGCGACGAGGGCGCGGGTCAGTGGTGGTGGTTCCCACTTGCCCTCGGCAGCGGCGTCCTGTCCCTCCTCCTCGTCGGTGTGACGATCGGCCTGTGGTCGGGCGTCCTGCCGTCGTCGAGGCCCGTCGCGGAGGAGCCGTCGAAGCCGGGGTGGAAGGGCGTCCTCCGTGACCATGGCGCCGCGGCGTTGGGTCTGGTCGTGTGGGCGTGGCTGCTGCTGTCAGCCGCTCGGCGAGGGGACTGGCCGTTCGTCGGGGCCGGCGCCGCGATGGCGGCGGCAGTCGTCGTCGTTGTACCGGCGGTTGCGAAGGCCCTGCAGCCCGCCGTGACACTCGGCGAGCTGCGCTTCGCTGCCATGGCGGATGCCCGTCCGCTCACCCCCGCCGAGCGGTCACGGGTCGGCAGGGCCCGATGGTCGACGGCAGTGGCGCTCTCCTTCAGCGTGCTCGTGTGCGTGGCCTCCTTCGGCCTGTCGATCGGCACGATGGTTGAAGTCGGCTGTCCCGAATGACCTCCTGACCGCCTCGTGCCGTGCGAGAGTGCGCGGCATGGAGGACGGGGGGTGCTTGGGGACGACGACGCCCGAGTGGGTGTTCGGGACGATGCTCACGGCTGGAGCCTGTTGCGGTGTCGCGGCGATCATGTTCGTGGTCCTCATGGCGCGCCCGAACGTGTCGGACTGGAGCTGGCGGACCGGCCTCCCCCTCGCCGCGCTCTACCTGCTCAACACCGGATACTTCCTCTACGGCGAGTACGCCTTCCACGGTGGCTGGGACGGGCTGCTGCGGGGGATCGGCACGGTGCTCGGTTGGTGGCTGCTCGTCTCTCCCGTCGTGGTGCTGGTCCTGCGACGCAGGTGGTTGGCACGACGGGGGTTGCGGATGGTCGGTGGCTGGCGCCTGGCGCTCACCGCGGCCCGCCGGGTGACCGCGGCCGTGACGATGGTCAGTGGCACCCTCGCCTCGATGATGATCTGGGCGCAGGTGCTGTCACTGCGTCCGTGCTGAACCGTCGCTCGTAGGGTGGCGCGCATGACTGCCACGCACAGCCGCCGGCTCGAGGGCCGCACCGCGATCGTCACCGGAGCGAGCCGGGGCATCGGCCTCGCAATCGCCGAGCGCCTCGTCGCCGAGGGCGCCCGGGTCTGCGTCACCGCGCGCAAGCAGGACGCGCTCGACGCGGCGGTCGAGTCCCTCGGCGGACCCGATGTCGCCATGGCCGTGGCCGGTCGCGCCGACGACCCCGACCACCAGGACGAGGTGCTCGCCGCGGTGTCCGAGAGGTTCGGACCGCTCGACCTGCTCGTCAACAACACCGGGATCAACCCGGCATACGGACGGCTCGTCGACCTCGACCTCGACGCGGCCCGCAAGATCGTCGAGGTCAACTGCATCGCGGCGCTGTCGTGGGTGCAGAAGGCCGTGAAAGCGGGCCTCGAGGAGCGCGGCGGCGCCATCGTCAACGTCTCGTCGGTCGCGGGCGTGCGCGCGGCACCCGGGATCGGTTTCTACGGCGCGAGCAAGGCGATGCTCACCCACCTCACCGAGGAGCTCGCGGTCGAGCTCGGGCCGTCGGTGCGCGTCAACGCCGTCGCGCCGGCCGTGGTCAAGACGCATTTCGCGACGGCGCTCTACGAGGGACGCGAGGAGAAGGTCGCAGCGGGCTACCCGCTCGGCCGGCTCGGTGTGCCCGAGGACATCGCCGGGGTCGTGGCGTTCCTGCTCTCGGACGATGCGGCGTGGATGACCGGACAGCTCGTCGTCGTCGACGGCGGCCTGCTCCTCAAGGGCGGCGTCTGAGCCGGTCGAGAGAGCAGGGCACGCCGCCCGGGAGGCTCCCGGACGGCGTGTCGTGCTACGTCGACCGACGGTCACGTCGGAGTCAGCGGCTCACTTGACGAAGGACGGCGTCATCGGCGGCGTCCAGAGCTGACCCTCGTTGGCGCGCAGTGCCCCGATGATGTGGAGCACGAACGCCACGGCGAGCGCGGCGAAGTAGGTGAGGAAGCCGACCAGCACCAGCATGAGCGGCAGTGAGACGAGCAGGACGATCCCGGTGAGGATCTGGATGTTGAGCGAGTTCGCCGCGTGCTGGCGGACGAAGTCGCCTCGGTCCTTGTAGAGCACGTAGATGACCAGCGATCCGACGAAGCCGAGCAGGCCGGCGCTCAGCACCATGGCGATGAGCGGCACGAGGTGGGCGAACATGCCCCACTGCCGCTGCTGCGCCGGGTCGAGGACCTGCTGACCGTATGCCGTGGCCTGGCCGGGGTGCGTCTGTCCCGTCTGCGGGTAGCCGCCCTGCGGGTACCCGCCCTGTGGGTAGGCCGGTTGCGGCGTGGGCTGGGAGTGGCCGTGACCGGGCGGCGGGGGCGGGGCCGATCCCTGCGACGAGGGCGGGGGCGGCGGGACCTGCCCCTGCGGAGCCTGCGCCTGCGAGGCGGGCCGCTCACCCGACGGGTCGGCGGTCGGGTCCGGACGGTGCTGTCCGTGGAACTCGGGGTCCGGAGTGGTGCTCATGGTGTGTCCTCCTTCAGGGGACGGGGTGCTGTCACCCAGTCAAACCCATCGCAGCGCTCGTTGATCCCCACTTCGGGGTGCGTTCAGGGTGCGGTCAGGGGCGACCCTGCCGTGGGAGGCGCGCCCGGGGCCCACGCGCGGTTCCCACTCACGGCGCGCAGCCGGCATACCGCGCTGGTCGCGTCTGCGGAAACGGCGGCGAACACCGCCGAATCCGCAGACGCACGAGGTCGGGCGACCGTCAGGGCGCGGTGACGAAGTCGATGAGCTCCTCGACCCGGCCGAGGAGCGAGGGCTCGAGGTCGGCGTAGGAGCGCACGGTGCCGAGGATCTGCTTCCACGCGCGGGCGATGTCGGCCTGGGTGTCGTGCGGCCAGCCGAGGTGGGCGCAGATGCCGTGCTTCCACGACGTGCCGCGGGGGATGACGGGCCACTGCGCCATGCCGAGGCGCTCCGGCCGGACCGACTGCCACACGTCGACGTAGGGGTGGCCGACGATGAGGACGTGCGGCGCGAACGGCTGGAGCCGCGAGGCCGCCTCCACGACGCGTGTCTCCTTGGTGCCGGGCACGAGGTGGTCGACGAGGACGCCCATGCGCCGGCCGGGGCCGGGGGAGAAGTCGCGGATCGCGGCCTCGAGATCGTCGACGCCGTCGAGCGGCTCGACAACGACGCCCTCGACACGCAGGTCGTGGCCCCAGACCTTCTCGACGAGCTCGGCGTCGTGGGTGCCCTCGACGAAGATCCGCGAGGCGCTCGCGACCTTGGCCTTGACGCCCTGGACCGTGCGCGAGCCGCTCGCGGTGCGCGACGCGGCCTGGCGAGCCTCGGCGAGCCGCGCGCTGTTCGCGGCCTCGGGCTTCGTCAGCGTCACCGGCCGGCCGTCGACGTGGAAGCCCGGCCCGAGCGGGAACGCCTTGGTGCGGCCGCGACGGTCCTCGAGGTGGACGACGTGGATGCCGCCGGCCTTCTCGACGCGGACGACGGCGCCGACCCATCCGGTCTCGACGTCCTCGACGACGATCCCGTTCTCCGCGGCGAGCGGGGTGGAGCGGCCCCCACGCGGTGCCTTCCAGTCACCCGCGAGCACGTCCGAGCCGTAGCGATCAGTCACCTGCGCGAGGGTAGACGTAGAATTGGCACTCACCAAGCATGAGTGCCAGCAACGGGAGGAGGTGTCGCGCGTGAGTGAGGACCGTCGGCTCGCGGTGCTGCGGGCGATCGTCCAGGACTACGTCGAGACGTCCGAGCCAGTGGGTTCCAAGGCCCTGCTCGAGCGCCACTCGCTCGGCGTCTCCGCCGCGACCGTGCGCAACGACATGGCCGTCCTCGAGGAGGAGGGCCTCATCGCAGCCCCCCACACGAGCGCGGGCCGCATCCCCACGGACGCCGGCTACCGGCTCTTCGTCGACCGGCTCAGCACGGTCAAGCCGCTGAGCGGCCCGGAGCGCAAGGCCATCAGCACCCTGCTCGACGGGGCCGTCGACCTCGACGACGTGGTCGACCGCACCGTCCGGCTGCTCGCGTCGCTGACCCGCCAGGTCGCCGTCGTCCAGTACCCCTCGCTCACCCGGTCCTCGGTCCGCCACATCGAGCTCGTCCCGCTCGGCGCCTCGCGCCTGCTCGTCGTCCTCATCACGACGACGGGCCGGGTCGAGCAGCGCGTCCTCGAGACCGGCATGGACCTGGCGGACCCCGAGACCGAGCGGATGCTCGCCTCGTTGCGCTCCGACGTCAACGGCGCCACCGTGGGCAAGACGCTCGCCGACGCCGCGGGCGGTCTCGGCGAGCTGCCGACGCAGGTCGACCCCGCCGCGCGCGGCCTCCTCGCCGCCATCGCCGCCGAGCTGACCGAGGTCCTCGTCGAGCAGCGCGAGGAGCGGGTCGTCATGGCCGGCACCTCCAACCTCGTGCGCGCGGGCGAGGACTTCCCGAGCTCGATCGGCCCCGTCCTCGAGGCCCTTGAGGAGCACGTCGTCCTCCTCAAGCTCCTCGGCACCGTGACCGAGCAGGGCTCGGCCGTCGCCGTCCGCATCGGTGCGGAGAACCCGTATGCCGGCCTGCAGACGACCTCGCTCGTCACCTCGGGTTATGGCGCGGGCTCCGACCTCGTCGCCGGTCTCGGCGTCGTGGGCCCGACCCGCATGGACTACCCGACGACGATGGCGGCCGTACGCGCCGTCGCGACCTACGTCAGCCGCATCCTCGCGGAATGACCGGGTGACTCCCGGACCTTGCACCTTGTGCCGCTTCCCCTGAACCGAACAGCCCCCAGCGAAGGACGTCCACCGAAGTGAACGACTACTACGCCGACCTCGGCGTGGCCCGTGACGCGACTGCCGACGACATCAAGAAGGCCTACCGTCGCGCGGCCCGCAAGCTCCACCCCGACGTCAACCCCGGCCCCGAGGCCGAGGAGCAGTTCAAGAAGGTCTCCCAGGCCTACGACGTGCTCTCCGACGCGGAGAAGAAGCGCAGCTACGACATGGGCGCCGACCCCTACTCGGGCGCCGGTGCCGCGGGCTTCGGCCAGGGCTTCTCGTTCAGCGACGTCATGGACGCGTTCTTCGGTGCCGGGGCCGGTGCGGCCCAGGGCCGCGGTCCGCGTTCGCGCCAGAGCCGCGGCCAGGACGCCCTCGTGCGCCTCGACCTCGACCTCGTCGACGCCGTGTTCGGCGCCGAGAAGGACCTGACGATCGACACCGCCGTCGGCTGCTCCACCTGCCACGGGGAGGGCACCCAGCCCGGCACCGGCACCCGCACCTGCGACGTCTGCCAGGGGCAGGGCCAGGTCCAGAGCGTGCAGCGCAGCTTCCTCGGCCAGGTGATGACCTCGCGCCCCTGCGTCAACTGCCAGGCGACGGGCCAGGTCATCGAGGCGCCCTGCTACGAGTGCTCCGGCGACGGCCGGGTCCGCACCCGCCGGACGCTGACGATCCGCGTGCCTGCCGGTGTCGACACCGGCACGCGCATCCAGCTGGCCGGCGAGGGCGAGGTCGGTCCCGGTGCGGGTCCAGCCGGTGACCTCTACGTGGAGGTCGCGGTCCGCCGCGACGAGCGCTTCCAGCGCCAGGGCGACGACCTGCACGCCACGCTCGAGCTGCCGATGACCGCGGCCGCGCTCGGCGCGACGGTGCCCTTCGACACCTTCGACGGCGAGCAGGAGCTGGACGTGCGTCCCGGTATCCAGTCGGGCGAGCAGATCCGCCTCCGGGGTCTCGGCGTCACCCACCTGCGCGGGTCCGGTCGCGGCGACATCATCGTCCACGCCATGGTCGCCACCCCGTCCAAGCTCACCTCGGAGCAGGAGGACCTGCTCCGACGCCTCGCCGCCCTGCGCGGCGAGGAGAAGCCCACCGGTCGCATCGCGGACCCGACCGACGGCTCGATCTTCGGCAAGCTGCGCGACGCCTTCAAGGCCCGCTGATGCCCGACTTCTTGCGCAGGAGCGACACTCTGCGGGTCGTTTCGAACCGTTCCGTGTCGCTCCTGCGCAAGAAGTCGGGGTGTGCCGGGGCTGGGGTGGCGCGTGGGCGAGGCGGCGTGAGGGGGAGCGGGCGATGAGCCTCGCGCTCTATCTCGTGCCGGCCGGGTCGCTCGACGCCACCGGACCCGGCGACGTCGTCGTGCTCGACGGTGCCGAGGGTCGCCACGCCGCCACCGTTCGCCGGACGCAGACCGGCGAGCAGCTCCGCATCGCCGACGGCGCCGGCCGCGTCGTCACGGGCACCGTCGAGTCGGTCGACCGGGCCGAGCTCGCGCTGCGGGTCGACGAGGTCGCAGCCGCGCCCGAGCCCTCCCCGAGGTTCGTCCTCGTCCAGGCCCTCGCCAAGGGCGACCGCGACGACCAGGCCATCGAGGCCGCGACCGAGCTCGGCGTCGACGAGGTCGTCCCGTGGCAGGCCGGTCGAAGCATCGTCCAGTGGCGTGGCGACCGCGGCGAGAAGGCGTGGCGCAAGTGGGACGCCGTCCTCGTCGCCGCCACCAAGCAGTCCCGCCGGCCCCGCCGCCCGCACCTCGCCCCGGTCGTCACCACGGCCGGTCTGGCCAACCGCATCGCGACGGGCGCCACGGCATACGTCCTGCACGAGGACGCCGACGTGCCGCTCGCCTCGCTCGAGCTGCCCGGGGAGGGCGACGTCCTCCTCGTCGTCGGCCCGGAGGGCGGGATCTCGCCGGACGAGCTCGAGGCCTTCAGGTCGGCCGGTGCCCACGTCGTCCGGCTCGGCGACACGGTGCTGCGCTCGTCGAGCGCCGGCCCTGCGGCCCTGGCCGTCCTCAGTGCCGCTGCGCGTTGGCGCTAACACCCGCACGTCGGTCAGCGGACCGTGAAGGTCACCGACCGCTCGGCGAAGACTGACCCGTCCTCGGCCGACGTCGTGAACGCGCGGAACGTGTAGGTGCCGGCGTCGAGCCGGCCCAGGTCCACCGAGAACGTGCCCCGTGATGGCGCGCCGATCGACGCCGTGGTGAACCCGTCCTTGACGACCGTCGCCCCGCGCCGGAGGTCCCACTCGAGGGCCGCCTCGAACGCGACGGCCTGTCCGCGGACGACGACCGGCTGCGTGGCTCGCACCGACGCGCCCGGGGCCGGGCTGTCGACCCAGAGATCGCAGAGGAACTCCGGTGGCGTGCTGGCACGCGTCCAGACGCGTGCAGGGTCGAGGTGTCCGAAGAGGCGCTGCCCACCCGGCGTGCGCACGGTCACCGGCAGGTCGCCGCGACCAACGGCCGCCTGCGCCGTCCACACCAGCGCCGAGACAGCCAGCTCGGCCCGCCGCGCGTCGGGTGCGGTCCCTCCGGGGCCGGTGAGCTCGATCGTGATCCGCCCACGCTCGACGACCAGCCTGTCGAGGGCCACTCCGCTCCAGGGGTCCGACTGCTCATCCGTGCTCCGGATCGACTCCACGACCGCGAGCGTGGCCCGGTCCGACTCGGTGGCGTTCTCGGGCATGGGCAGCGTCGAGAACTCCCGGACGAGCCCATGCCGGGCCTGCTCACCCCCGTTGCTGCCCACGACGTAGATCCCGAGCGTCGCCGTCCCCGTGCCGGTCGGGGTGCCGGTTGCCGAGGGCGAGGCCGACGGCGACGCCGAGGACGATGACGACGGGGTGGGCGAAGGGCTGGCCGAGGGCGATGGCACCGAGGTCGTCGGCGCCGGCGTGGCGGGCAGCGTCCCGTCGTCGTCCGGGCGGGCGGCCCACACGATGCCGCCGACGAGGGCCGCCGTGGCCGCGACCGCGGCGACCGCCCACCAGCTCCTGCGGACGGTGCCGTGCCCGGGACCCGACGCCTCGTCGAGGATGGCGTCGAGGCGCGACGACGGACGGATCTCGCGTGCCCTCTGGTCGAGCGCCGCCCGCAGCTCGCGCTCGGTCTGCGACTCGTCCTGGTGCGTCGTCATGGCCGTGCCTCCATCTCGGTGCGCAGGGCGGCGAGGCCGCGGTGGGCGTGGGCCTTGACCGACCCCGGCGCGATGCCGAGCGCGTCGGCGATCTGGGCCTCGCTGAGGTCGAGGTAGTAGCGAAGCACGAGCACCTCTCGTTGTCGCGCGGGCAGGCGCTGCAGCCGCCGGAAGACCTCCGCGGTCCCGGCCGCCGAGATCGCCGCGTCCTCGGCGCTCACCAGGGTCGGCTGGCTGCGCCGCTCCCGCAGCGAGTCGAGGTAGCGCTGCTCGACCTTGTGGTGCCGCAGGGCGGACCGTGCACCGTTGACGACGCACTGCCTCAGGTATGCCGGCCCGCGGCCTTCCTCGACCTCGTTCCACTTCCGGTGGAGCGCGACGAAGGCGTCCTGCGCGATCTCCTCGGCGAGGAGGTCGTCGTGGACGAAGAGCCAGGCGAGCCGGACCATGGGAGCCCAGTGGACGGCATACAGGCTCGACACGCCGTCATCGGCGGCGGCGCGCGCGGCGGCGTCACGTCGGGTGCCCACGGAGGTCATTGTCACGCCGGGAAGACGCCCGAGGAGGCCGTTCGGTTTACTGTCGGAGCATGAGCGCCGCCACCACCGACCCGGACTGCCTCTTCTGCAGGATCGTCGCCGGGAGCGTGCCGGCCGACGTCGCGGGCGAGAGCGGGCACAGCCTCGCGTTCCGCGACCTCGACCCGCAGGCGCCGACGCACGTCCTCGTCGTCCCGCGCCGGCACGTCGCCAACGCGGGCGAGCTGGCGGAGGCCTCGGCCGACGAGCTGGCCGACGTCGTGCTGCTCGCGCGGACGGTCGCGGAGCAGGAGGAGCTCGACGGCGACTACCGGCTCGTCTTCAACACGGGTGAGGGCGCGGGGCAGAGCGTCTTCCACGCCCACCTCCACCTTCTCGGCGGGCGGTCGATGAAATGGCCTCCCGGCTGAGCCGAACCGTAGACTTGGCGACGACATGACTGACGCACCGCATACGCCCACCTCCGACAGCTCGCCGAAGCACACGCCGGTTCACACCGTCACGATCCCGGGGGACGTGTCGATGGTGGCCCTGCTCGGGCCGCGCGACGAGCTCCTGCGCACCATCGAGCGCAACGTCCCGCTCACCGCGATCCACGTGCGCGGCAACGAGTTCCACATCTCCGGCCCGAGTGCCGAGGTCGCGCTCGTCGAGCGCGTCATCGACGAGCTCCTCGCCGTCATCGACGGCGGCCAGCCGCTCAACCGGGACGCTGTCGAGCGCTCCATCGCCATGCTCCGCGCCCAGACGAGCGAGCGCCCCGCCGACGTGCTGACGATGAACATCGTCTCCTCGCGCGGCCGCACGATCCGCCCGAAGACGCTGGGGCAGAAGCGCTACGTCGACGCGATCGACGAGCACACGATCACCTTCGGCATCGGACCCGCCGGCACGGGCAAGACCTACCTCGCGATGGCCAAGGCGGTCGCCGCGCTCCAAGGCAAGCAGGTCAACCGGATCATCCTCACCCGTCCGGCCGTCGAGGCGGGGGAGCGGCTGGGCTTCCTCCCCGGCACGCTCAACGACAAGATCGACCCCTACCTGCGCCCGCTCTACGACGCGCTGCACGACATGGTCGATCCCGACTCGATCCCGCGGCTCATGGCGGCCGGGACGATCGAGGTCGCCCCGCTGGCGTTCATGCGCGGTCGCTCGATCAACGACTCGTTCGTCATTCTCGACGAGGCGCAGAACACCACGCCCGAGCAGATGAAGATGTTCCTCACCCGCCTCGGGTTCGGCTCGAAGATGGTCGTCACCGGCGACGTCACCCAGGTCGACCTGCCCGGTGGCACTCAGAGCGGGCTGCGCGTCGTTCGCGAGATCCTCGAGAGCCTCGACGACGTCCACTTCGCCGAGCTGAGCGCCCAGGACGTCGTGCGCCACCGTCTCGTCGGCGAGATCGTCGACGCCTACGGACGGTGGGACGCCCGGCACCAGCCGCGTACCGGCGGCTCGCCCAAGCGCGCCACGCGCCGTCCCCACAAGGCCACCCACGACGCGGGCGACATCACCCCCGAGGCCGCGGAGGGTGACGCGTGAGCATCGACGTCCTCAACGAGACCGAGTTCGAGCTCGACGAGCTCGAGCTCGTCGCTTGCGCCCGCTACGTCATGAGCGAGATGAAGGTCCACCCGCAGGCCGACCTCTGCCTCCGCCTCGTCGACGAGGCCGCGATGGAGACGCTGCACGTGCAGTGGATGGACCTGCCCGGCCCCACGGACGTCATGAGCTTCCCGATGGACGAGCTGCGGCCCGGACACGACGGCGAGGAGCCCGAGGAGGGCGTCCTCGGCGACATCGTCCTGTGCCCGAGCGTCGCCGAGAAGCAGGCGGCGACCGCGGGGCACGCGACCGAGGAGGAGCTCCTGCTCCTCACGACGCACGGCATCCTGCACCTCCTCGGCTACGACCACGCCGAGCCCGAGGAGGAGAAGGAGATGTTCGAGCTGCAGCGCCAGCTCCTCCTCACCTTCCTCGCGACGAGGGGCCGTCCCGGTGCCTGACCCAGCCAGTCCCGGCGCCCGCTCGGTGCCGGGAACGCTTGGGCGGCGGTCATGACCCGGCTCGTCGTCCTCACCGTCGTCGGTGTCGTCCTCTCCTTCGTCCTCTCGGCCGCCGAGGCCGCGCTGCACCGCATGTCGCGCGTGCGCGCCCAGGAGCTGCTCGACGAGGGGCGCCCCGGATCGCGTGCGCTCGCCAAGGTCGTCGGCGACAGCGCGGCATACCTCTCGGTCCTCTCGTTCGTCCGGGTCATCGCCGAGATGACGACCGCCGTCCTCGTGACGACCGCGGTCTACCGCGTCGTCGACGGCACGTGGAAGCCGCTCCTCATCGCGATCGCGGTCCTCGCGGTCGTCTCGTTCGCGCTCGTCGGCGTCTCGCCGCGGACGCTCGGCGGGCAGCACGCCTCCCGGGTGTCGCTCGTCGCCGCCCCGGTCGCGATCTGGCTGCGCCGGGTGCTCGGCCCGCTCGCGCGCCTCCTCGTCCTGCTCGCCAACGCGGTGACGCCCGGCCGTGGCTATCGCGACGGGCCGTTCGACAGCGAGTCCGAGCTGCGTGACCTCGTCGACCTCGCGGGGGAGTCCTCGCTCATCGAGGCCGAGGAACGGCAGATGATCCACTCGGTCTTCGAGCTCGGCGACACCCTCGCCCGCGAGGTCATGGTGCCGCGCACCGACATGGTGACCATCGGTGGCGACCGCGTCGCCAAGCAGGCGATGAACCTCTTCCTCCGCAGCGGCTACTCGCGCATCCCCGTCACGGGCGAGGACTCCGACGACGTGCTCGGCCTCCTCTACTTCAAGGACGTCGTGCGTCGCGTCACCGCCGACCCGACGAGCGCCGCGACGCCGGTCGTCGACCTCATGCGACCCATGCCCTTCATCCCCGAGTCCAAGCCCGTCGACGCCCTGCTGCGCGAGATGCAGCGCGACCAGACGCACTTCGCACTCGTCGTCGACGAGTGGGGCGGCACCGCCGGCCTCGTCACGATCGAGGACATCATCGAGGAGATCGTCGGCGAGATCGCCGACGAGTACGACCGCGAGACGCCGGACCTCGAGGACCTCGGGGACGGGCGCTGGCGCGTCGACGCCACGATGGACATCGACGACCTCGAGGAGGAGCTCGGTGTCACGATCGACGAGGACGAGGTCGACACCGTCGGCGGGCTCATCGGCAAGACCATCGGCCGGGTCCCCATCCTCGGCTCGACCTGCGAGGTCGCGGGGCTGCGGCTCACGGCCGAGCGCATGGCCGGACGCCGGCACCGCATCGCGACGGTCATCGTCGAGCGGGTCGTGCCGGCGCAGCACGACATGATGGAGCCAGCCGAGACCGGGAGTACCCATGAGTGACGACGCCGCAGCCGAGGCTGCACCCGACGCCGCGCCCGCGGGCGCGCTTCCCGGCCCGATGGCCTCCTCGCCCTCCGCGGGCGAGGAACGGCCGTATGCCGCGGGGTTCGCCTGCCTCGTCGGCCGCCCCAACGCGGGCAAGTCGACGCTGACCAACGCGCTCGTCGGCGAGAAGGTCGCCATCACGTCGAGCAAGCCGCAGACGACCCGGCACACGATCCGCGGCATCGTCACCGCGCCCACGAGCCAGCTCGTCCTCGTCGACACGCCCGGCCTGCACAAGCCACGGACCCTGCTCGGTGAGCGGCTCAACGACCTCGTCCGCGAGACCCTGCTCGACGTCGACGTCGTCGGGTTCTGCCTCCCCGCGGACCAGCGCATCGGCCCGGGCGACCAGTTCATCGCGCGTGAGCTCGCCGAGCTCCGGCAGGCCAGGCGCACGCCCGTCGTCGCCCTCGCGACCAAGTCCGACAAGGTCGACCGCCAGCGTCTGGCCGAGCACCTCATCGCCATCGACCAGCTCGGCGAATGGGCCGAGATCGTGCCCTGCTCGGCGACCCGCGGCGACCAGGTCGACACGGTGGCGAGCGTCCTCGCGAGCTACCTGCCGCCGTCCCCGGGACCGCTCTATCCCGACGACGTCCTCACCGACGAGCCCGAGGTCGTCATGATCGCCGAGCTCGTCCGCGAGGCAGCGCTCGAGGGAGTGCGCGACGAGCTCCCGCACTCCATCGCGGTCGTCGTCGAGGAGATGGTGCCGCGCGCCGACCGGCCCGAGGGCAAGCCGCTCATGGACGTGCGCGTCAACGTCTTCGTCGAGCGCTCGTCGCAGAAGGCGATCATCATCGGGCGCGGCGGCTCGCGGCTGCGCGACGTCGGAGCCACGGCCCGACAGGGCATCGAGAAGCTGCTCGGGCAGCGCATCCACCTCGACCTCCACGTCAAGATCGCCAAGGACTGGCAGCGCGACCCCAAGCAGCTGCAGCGACTGGGCTTCTGAGTCCGCAGGACTCCGGAGACACGTTCTCGCCCGCACGTCCAGTTTGCGACCGCGGGGTCACCTTCGGCATGGTGGGCAGGTTGCACCCTGACCGGAACCACACGGCATACATGCCGCACACGTAGCTGACGAGAACGAACGAAGGAGCGGCGTCCGCGCCGAATCACCCGTGACCACGAAACTCATGAAGACAGGCCCGACCGCGCCGGGGGACGCCGCGGGAGAGCGCGAGATCCTCGACGGACCGCTGCGCGACGAGCCGCCCCACCCCGCCCTCGACCACGACGTCGCGGAGCACGCCGCCGAGGAGCCGCAGAGGCTCGACACCGTCGTCTTCGGCGTCACCGCCCTCATCGCCATCGGCTTCGTCGCCTGGGGTTTCCTCAGCACCGAGACCCTCGGTTCGGCGTCGAGCGCCGGACTCGGCTGGGTCGTCCACAACATGGGCTGGCTCTTCTCGCTCGTCGCCTCCGGCTTCGTCGTCTTCGTCATCTGGCTCGCCGCCGGCAAGTTCGGCCGGATCCCGCTGGGTCGCGACGACGAGCAGCCCGAGTTCCGCACGGTCTCGTGGATCGCGATGATGTTCTCCGCGGGGATGGGCATCGGCCTCATGTTCTACGGCGTCTCGGAGCCGGTGTCGCACTTCGTCACACCGCCTCCCGGAACCGGTGTGGAGGGCAACCCGCAGGCCGTCCAGACCGCGATGGCGACGACCCTCTTCCACTGGACGCTGCACCCGTGGGCGATCTATGCGGTCGTCGGCCTCGCCGTCGCCTACGGCGTCTTCCGCCGCGGTCGCTCGCTGCTCATCAGCTCGGCCTTCACGCCGCTCCTCGGTGAGCGCCGCACCTCCGGCCCGGCTGGCCGCGTCATCGACATGCTCGCGATCTTCGCGACGCTCTTCGGCTCGGCTGCCTCGCTCGGCCTCGGCGCCCTGCAGATCGGCTCGGGCCTCGAGATCGTCGCCGGGCTGGACCGCACGGGCAACGGCGTCCTCGTCGCCATCATCACCGTCCTGACCCTGTGCTTCATCCTGTCGGCGGTCTCCGGTGTCTCCAAGGGCATCCAGTGGCTGTCGAACACCAACATGGTGCTCGCGCTCGTCCTCGCCGTCTTCGTCTTCGTCGTCGGTCCGACGGTCTTCATCCTCAACCTCGTGCCGACCGCCGTGGGCAGCTACTTCCAGGACCTCGCGATGATGTCCGCCCGCACCGACGCCGCCGGTGGCGACGCCATGCAGACCTGGCTGTCGGGCTGGACGATCTTCTACTGGGCCTGGTGGGTCTCGTGGACCCCGTTCGTCGGCATGTTCATCGCGCGCATCTCGCGCGGCCGCACGATCCGCCAGTTCGTCACCGGCGTCCTCCTCGTTCCGAGCCTCGTCTCGCTCGTCTGGTTCGCCATCTTCGGTGGCGCGGGCATCGCCACCCAGCGCGGTGGCACCGACCTCGCCGGGGCCGAGACGCCCGAGGCGACGCTCTTCGGGATGCTCGAGACCATGCCGCTGTCGACGATCACGTCGATCCTCGTCATGCTGCTCGTCGCGATCTTCTTCGTCTCCGGCGCCGACGCCGCCTCGATCGTCATGGGCACGCTCTCCGAGCGCGGCACCCTCGTGCCGAGCCGCCCGACGGTGATCTTCTGGGGCGCCGCCACCGGTGCGGTCGCCGCGGTCATGCTCCTCGTCGGGGGCGCCGACGCGCTGTCCGGCCTGCAGAACATCACGATCGTCGCGGCCCTGCCCTTCGTGCTCGTCATGGTGGGGCTCGCGGTCTCGCTCGTGAAGGACCTCGCGAGCGACCCGCTCGTCGTCCGCCGTGCGTATGCCGTCGCGGCCGTCGAGCAGGCGGTCGTCGCCGGTGTGACCGAGCACGGTGACGACTTCACCCTCACCTTCGAGGAGGCCGCGCCCGGCGAGGGCGTGGGTGAGCTCGTCACCCTGCCCGGCTCCTCGAGCGGCACGAACGGGTCCGGCCGCACCCCGGACGACGAGGCCGAGACGGAGGACGTCGTGGTCGGGTCGACGCCCACGACCTGAGCGGCCGACGCACCCGACTCGCATGGCTCCTAGAATCGGGGCCATGCGAGTCGGTGTCTTCGGTGCGACCGGTCAGGTCGGCAATGTCATGCGCGCGCTCCTCGAGGAGCGTGACTTCCCGGTCGAGCAGGTGCGCTACTTCGCGTCCGCCCGCTCGGCAGGAACGACGCTGCCGTGGAAGGACACGCAGGTCACGGTCGAGGACACCGCGACCGCGGACTTCTCGGGGCTCGACATCGCGCTGTTCTCCAACGGGGGCTCGACGTCGAAGGAGTGGGCTCCGCGCGTCGCCGAGGCCGGCGCGATCGTGGTCGACAACTCCTCTGCCTGGCGCAAGGACCCCGACGTGCCGCTCGTCGTCGCCGAGGTGAACCCCGACGACCTCGACACCATCCCCAAGGGCATCGTCGCCAACCCCAACTGCACGACGATGGCCGCGATGCCGGTCCTCAAGCCGCTGCACGACGTCGCCGGCCTCGTCCGGCTCCACGTCGCGTCCTACCAGGCGGTCTCCGGCTCCGGCGGCAAGGGCGTCCAGGAGCTCGACGGCCAGCTGCGCGGTGCGTATGCCGCCGGCTCGCCCGCCGACCTCGCGCTCGACGGACGTGCGGTCGCCGTCCCCGACCCCAATGTGTATGCCGTCCCGGTCGCCTTCAACGTCGTGCCGCTCGCCGGCTCGATCGTCGACGACGGGTCGCTGGAGACCGACGAGGAGCAGAAGCTCCGCAACGAGTCGCGCAAGATCCTGCACGCACCCGACCTCCGGGTCAGCGGGACGTGCGTGCGCGTGCCCGTCTTCACCGGCCACTCGCTCGCGATCCACGCCGAGTTCGACGACGACATCTCGCCCGAGCGTGCCCTCGAGCTCCTCGGCAAGGCGCCCGGCGTCGTCGTCGCCGACGTGCCCAACCCGCTCGAGGCGGCCGGTCGCGACGAGGTCTTCGTCGGCCGGGTCCGCGCCGACCAGGCGGCTCCGGAGGGCAAGGGGCTCGTCCTCTTCGTCGTCGGTGACAACCTGCGCAAGGGCGCGGCCCTCAACGCCGTGCAGGTCGCCGAGGAGCTCCTCCGGCGCCGGTGACCTCGCCGATGCCCGTCCGCCGGGCGGGAACTCTGCGCCTGCGGCCGATTGCCTCTGGGCTGACGCTGCTCGTCGCCCTCACGGCCTGCACCTCGGACCCTTCCGACGGGTCCGGGTCGGGTCCCTCGGCGTCGAGGTCGGCGACCGCCACGGCAGGTGCGGCGGACGGGGGAGGCGGGCGGACGGCATACGCCGTGCCGGAGTCGTGCGCGGCACTGGCGGTCGACGCGGGTTCGACGCTGCCCGGTCCGGCGCTCGCCACGTGCTGGCGGGACGCGCTCGCCGCCCACGGGTCGGTGCGCGCGTGGACGAGCGGACCGCCCGAGATGGAGGCCGAGGTCCAGCTGTCGCCGACTGACCGGCTGCGGACGGCGGCCTCCGACGGGCGCGTGGTCGTCGTCGCGGACGGCTCGGCGTTCTCGTTGGTCGACGGCCGGTGGGTGCCGGGCGTGCTCAACTCCGAGGACGAGGAGCAGGCGCTCGCGGCGGCGACGGGGGAGTTCGCGACCGTGGCGTTCTCGCCGCAGGGGATGACGCAGGGAGTGGGGGAGTGTCCGTCGTGGCGGGTCGGTGCCGAGCGCGAGCAGGTCACGTTGAGGGACGGTGCCGAGCAGACCGGACTCGTGCGGCTCGAGTGCACGGCGCGGTTCGACCTGTCGGGTGCGACGACGACGACCGCGACGGTGTGGGTCCGTGAGGACTGGACACCGGTGCGGCACACCGCGACCCTGTCGATCTCGGGCGTCATGACGCAGACGGTGCGTGAGTTCGCCGACCACGGCACGACCTTCGGGATCCCGACCCCCGGCTGACCGCGCCGACCCGCCGGAGCCAGCAGGTCAGAGGTCGGTCATCCAGTGCCGCCACGTCTGCGTGACCTTCATGCCGACGTGCTCGTAGAGCCCGAGCGCGCCCGTGCGCGAGTCGGTCGAGAGCTCGCTCACGCTCGCGCCGTGCTCGCGGGCCCGGGCGAAGGCGTCGGCGAGGAGGGCGCGGGCGAGACCGAGCCCGCGCTGGTCACGGCGCACGGCGATGGCGTCGACGTAGCCGGTGTCCGCGGCGAGGATCGTGTAGCACGTGCCGACGTCGGTGCCGTCGGCGTCGGTGACGAAGCGGATCTGCCACGGCTCGAACCCGGGACGCAGCGGGCCCCGCGGCGCCCAGTCGTCATACTTCGACGGGTCGCGGTCGGGCCACTCGTTGAACGCGTCCTCGATGAGCCGGAACGTCGTCCGGCCGTCCTCCCCGCCGGCGAACTCGCGCAGCGCGTAGCCCGGCGGCAGGGGCTGGGGCTCGATCGCGGTGCCCGACGGCAGCTGCAGCACCCACGAGGTCCAGCCCTCGCGACAGCCCCGGGCCCGGAAGAAGTCCTCGGCGCTGCTCGAGGAGGGGACGGTCTGCCCGACGAGCCGGGAGCCGGTCGACCGCGCGCAGTCCTCGACCCAGTCTGCGAGCCACGTGCCCAGCCCGCGTCCGCGGAGGTCAGGGTGCACGCCCGCGTCGGCCCGACGGCCCTTGAAGATCTCGGCGGCGGCGACGAGCCGGTCGCCGTCCCAGACGCCGATGCTCTGGGTGGCGAGGTCGAAGCTGCTGCGGGCCCAGTCGCCCTGGATGTCCTCGACCTCGATCGCCGCCTCGCCGGCGTCGACGACCTCGGTCGCGGCGACGAGGTCGCACACCGCCTGCGCGTCGCCCACGGTGTGGGGGCGCGCGACGAGCCCCTCGAGCCCGGCGGGGAGTGGTTTCAGGTCCATGACGGTGAGCGTGCCCGAGCGGCCGGGTCGCTGTCTCGGGATTTTCGGGGGTCGCCACCGGGCCCCAGATGTGAGAGAGTTCTATCGAGAGAGTTCTCTCATATAGACACCAGTGGCGGAGCAGTCCATGACGAACCCCTACGGCGACATCGAGCTCGACCCCCGGAGCATGCGAGCCCTGGCCCACCCCGTCCGGCTGGCGATCCTCAGCCGCCTCCAGGGCCACGGCCCCAGCACCGCGACGGCGCTCGCGCCGCTCGTCGGTGCGACCCCGTCGGTGACGAGCTGGCACCTGCGCCACCTCGCCGAGCACGGTCTCGTGCGCGACGCCGACGTCGAGTCCGACGGGCGCCAGCGGTGGTGGGAGGCCGCCGGCACCGGCATCCGCTTCACTCCAGCGGGGGGCGGCGACGACGACTCCGCGGCTGCGCTGCTGTCGAGGGTGATGTTCGACCAGGCCGCCGGGCTGCCCGACGAGTGGGCCCGTGACGCCGAGCCGCTGCTCGAGCCGGAGTGGCGCCGGTCGGCCGGTCTGTCGAACACCACGGTCGCCATCACCGCCGACGAGCTCGCCGAGGTCGAGGCAGCCATCGAGGAGCTGCTCGCTCCCTACGTCCTGCGCAAGGCGGGCGGCGAGGTCGCCGAGGGAGCCCGGCGGGTCCGGCTCCTGCGCTACGTCCTCCCCAGCGCCCCCGACACCACCGCTGCCGACGATTCGGGAGGCGAATCATGAGCGCGGCCACGCCGCTGTGGCGCGACCGCCGGTTCGCGACGTACTGGGCCGGGCAGGGCATCTCGCAGGTGGGCGACCGGATCACCGAGCTGGCGATCCCGTTCCTCGCCGTGACGACCCTGCACGCCAGCGCACCGACGGTCGGGCTGCTCACGGCCGCGGTCTGGGCGCCGAACGTCATCTCGCTCCTCATCGGCTCGTGGGTGGACCACAGGACGCGCAAGCGCCGGCTCCTCGTCGTCGCCGACCTCCTGCGTGCCGCAGTGCTCCTCAGCCTGCCGGTCGCCCACTGGCTGGGCGCGGTGACCCTCGGCCAGCTCTTCGCGGTGGCGCTCGTCGCCGGCCTGGGACAGGTGCTCTACCAGACGGCCTACCCGAGCTTCTTCGTCTCCCTCGTCCGCCGTGACCAGTTCGTCGAGGCCAACGGGCTGCTCAGCTCCACGCGGTCGGTCTCGTTCGTCGGCGGGCCCGCGCTGGCGGGCGCGCTCATCCAGGCGCTCACCGCGCCGGTGGCCCTCGTCGTCGACGCGCTGTCATTCGTCGTCTCGGCCGTCCTCATCGGCCGGGTCAAGGTCGAGGACCGGCCCGTCGAACCGAGCGGCGAGAGCCTCCTGCGCCGGGCACGCGAGGGGATGCGGCTCGTGCTGAGGCACCGCTACCTGCGTGCCTCGCTTGCCTGCGTCTCGACGATCAACTTCTTCAACTTCGTCGCCGCGGCGCTGCTCATCCTCTTCGCGAGCCGGGAGCTCGAGCTGTCCGCCGGCGCCATCGGCCTCACCCTCGGCATCGGTGCCACCGGCGGGGTGCTCGGCGCCGTGCTCGCGGGTCGCGTCACCCGTCGGCTGGGCGTGGGCCGGACGATCTGCGTCGGCGCCGTCCTCTTCAGCGCACCCCTCGCCCTGCTGACGCTCGCCGGCGGGCCGCTGTGGGTGCGGATGGGAGTCCTCGGGCTCGTCGAGTTCGTCTCCGGGTTCGGCGTCATGCTCCTCGACGTCCCGCTCAACGCGCTGCAGACCGCGGTGACTCCCGACGCCGTGCGCAGCCGGGTCGTGGGGGCGTTCTCGACGGTCAACTACGGCATCCGCCCGCTCGGTGCCGTCCTCGGTGGGCTGCTCGGTGAGTGGGTCGGGATCAGGCCGACGATGGTCGTCGCGGCCGTCGGAGGCACCCTGTCGGTCCTCTGGCTCCTCGGCTCGCCCATCCCCGGAACCCGCACCATCGAGGAGCTCGACGACCGGCTGCCGGACCCGGCGCCGCAGACCGCCTGAGCCCACGTAGGGTCGCTGCGTGACCCGCCGCACCGCCCTCGTCCGCCGTCCCGGTCCCCGCCTCGCCGACGGTCTCGTCACCCACCTCGAGAAGTCGGTCGTCGACCTCGACCTCGCGAGGGAGCAGTGGGAGGCGTATGCCGGGTGCCTGCGCTCAGCCGGCTGGGAGACCGTCGAGGTCCCCGCCGCCGACGACTGCCCCGACGCCGTGTTCATCGAGGACGCCGTCGTCGTCGCGGGCGACCTCGCCGTGCTGACCAACCCCGGCGCCGACGAGCGCAAGCCCGAGGTCGAGGCCGTCGAGGCGGTCGTGCGCGACCTCGGCTACCGCGTCGCCCGGGTCGAGGGCCCGGGGACGCTCGACGGCGGCGACGTGCTCAAGGTGGGCGACACGGCATACGTCGGGCTCGGTGGTCGCACGAACGGCGCCGGGATCCAGCAGCTCGCGGGGCACCTGGCCACCGTCGGGATGCGGACGCAGGCCGTCACGGTCGAGCGCGCGCTGCACCTCAAGTCCGCGGTGACCGCGCTGCCCGACGGCACCGTCATCGGCTGGGACCCGGTCGTCGACTGGCCCGGCGCGTTCCCGGCCTACGAGGGGATGCCCGAGGAGGGTGGCGCGCACGTCGTGCTCCTCGACGAGTCGACGGTCCTCATGGCGGCCAGCGCACCCCGGACCGCCGAGCTGCTCAGTGCACGCGGGCTCGACGTCGTCACGGTCGACATCAGCGAGTTCGAGAAGCTCGAGGGCTGCGTCACCTGTCTCTCGGTCCGCTGCCGCGGCTGACGACGGGCAGGGTCACTCGGGACAGTCGGCGAACGACCAGCCGCGATCGGCAAGGGCCTCGCCCAGTCGACGGAGGGCGACGGGACCGACCCCACTGAGCTCGGCGAGGTCGCCCTTGCGGAGGTCGCGGACCTGCTCGAGCGTCCAGACGTCGCGGGCACGCAGCGCGCGGGTCGCGGCCGCGCCGATGCGGGGGATCGGCGTGCCGCTCGGCCTCGGTTCCCGCACGCGAGGGCCGTCGCCGGACTCGGCGTCGACGACCGCGGCTCCGCGTGGTGAGAGCCGGTAGCCGATGTCGAGCGACTCGGTGAGGCCGAGTTCCTTGAGCTTGCGGACGTCGCGCTTGAAGCTGGGCGTGTCGCGGCCGAGCTCCGCGGCCAGCTCGGGCGCCCGGACCGTGGGGGAGCGGTCGATGATCGCGAGGGTCGCCCGGGTCCAGGGCCCGATGGACGACGCGGCGTCGAGCCGGTCGAGCCGGGCGCGCAGGCCCTCGAGCTCGGCTGCGTCGGGTGTGGTCACCCGCAACGCCTCTCGCGGATCGGCCCCGGCGTGGCGCAGACCGACCCGCCACACGGGCCGGTCGGCCTTCGCCTCGAGCATCCGGAGCAGGTCGGCGAGCGAGGGGGCACCGGCCCTCCGGGCCTCACCGGCGGTGATCCGGGACGTGACCACGCGGTCGACGGAGGTCACCTCGACGAGGCCGACGCCGGTGCGGAGCCGGGTGCCGACGAGCACGCGGGGCCGGTCCCAGCGCCGGAACGCGAGGTCGACCTCACCGTCCCTGATCGCGGCCAGGGTGGCCGGGCGGATCATCATGACCGGCAACCTACTCGGCACGACCCCTGCTTGCGTCCGGCGAGATGGCGCGCTGGCCACCACAGTTGCGGACGCAAGGGAGCGTGGGGTGACCACACTGCGGACCGGGGCCACGCACCCGGGTGGGCGGACGGCATACTCGAGGTGTGCGCTACTCGCGACTCCTCCTTCTCTGCCGCGGCGAGGCCTGAATCGGCCCTCCTCGTCGCGGAGCTCGCTGTGCCCGGCTGAGCACCCTTGACGAGTAGGAAGCAGAGACGATGATCCACCCGCAGCAGACCTCGGGGATGCCGGCGACGAAGTACGTGCCGTTCCAGGAGCAGATCGCGGTCCACCTGCCGGACCGCACGTGGCCCGACCAGGTGATGAGCAAGGCACCGCGCTGGTGCGCGGTCGACCTGCGCGACGGCAACCAGGCGCTCATCGACCCGATGGACGCCGAGCGCAAGATGCGCATGTTCAAGCTCCTCGTGAAGATGGGCTACAAGGAGATCGAGGTCGGCTTCCCGAGCGCGAGCCAGACCGACTTCGACTTCTGCCGCGAGCTGATCGACGGCGGGCACATCCCCGACGACGTGACGATCCAGGTGCTCACCCAGTGCCGTGACCACCTCGTCGAGCGGACCTTCGACGCGATCCGGGGCAGCAAGCAGGCGATCGTCCACTTCTACAACTCGACGTCGGTGCTCCAGCGGCGGGTCGTCTTCGACCTGCCGGAGGAGGGGATCATCGACATCGCCCTCCAGGGCGCGCGCCTGTGCAAGAAGCTCGAGGAGACGATCCCCGAGACGACGGTCTACTACGAGTACTCGCCCGAGTCCTACACCGGCACCGAGCTCGAGTTCGCCGTCCGCGTCTGCAACGAGGTCATCGCCGTCATCGACCCGACGCCGGACCACAAGATGATCGTCAACCTGCCGGCGACCGTCGAGATGGCCACGCCCAACGTCTACGCCGACTCGATCGAGTGGATGATCCGTCACCTCGACCGGCGCGAGTCCGTCGTCGTCAGCCTGCACCCGCACAACGACCGCGGTGAGGGCGTCGCGGCGGCCGAGCTCGGCTACCTCGCCGGCGCGGACCGCATCGAGGGGTGCCTCTTCGGCAACGGGGAGCGCACCGGCAACGTCTGCCTCGTCACCCTCGGCATGAACCTCTACAGCCAGGGCATCGACCCACAGGTCGACTTCTCCGACATGGCCGAGATCCGGCGCACCGTCGAGTACTGCAACCAGCTGCCCATCCACGAACGGCACCCGTGGGGCGGCGACCTCGTCTACACGGCCTTCTCCGGTTCCCACCAGGACGCCATCAAGAAGGGCTTCGAGGACATGGAGCGCCGCGGCCGCGCCGCCGGCAAGACCGTCGACGAGCTCGACTGGGGCGTGCCCTACCTCCCGATCGACCCGCACGACATCGGGCGGTCCTACGAGGCGGTCGTCCGTGTCAACAGCCAGTCGGGCAAGGGCGGCTCGGCCTACCTGCTCAAGGCCGAGCACGGGCTCGACCTGCCTCGCCGGCTCCAGGTGGAGTTCAGCCAGGTCGTCCAGCGCCGGGCCGACGAGCAGGGCGGCGAGGTCACGGCCAAGGAGCTGTGGTCGATCTTCCGCGACGAGTACCTCCCGGCCAAGCCCGGCAAGCGCAACGACTGGGGCCGGTTCACCCCGGTGAGCCACACGCTCGTCAGCGCCGGCGACGGCCGTGACCACATCACCGCGGTCATGCTCGACCACGGCCAGGAGATCACCGTCGACGGCTTCGGCAACGGCCCGATCGCGGCGTTCATCGACGCCCTCGCGTCGGTCGGCGTCGACGTGCGGGTCCTCGACTACTCGGAGCACGCGCTGTCCTCCGGTGGCGACGCGAAGGCCGCGGCCTACGTCGAGTGCGCCGTCGGCGACCGGGTGCTCTGGGGCGTCGGGATGCACTCCTCGATCGTGCGCGCCTCGCTCACGGCGGTGCTCTCGGCGGTCAACCGCGCCGAGCGCGACGCCGCGTCGGCCTGACGCCCCGCGGCTCGGCGCGACCCGACCGGAGGAAAGGTTCGGGGTCCGGAGGGAAGTGTTCCCTCCGGACCCCGAACCTTCCCTCATGGGGAGCAAAAGCGGGTATGCCGTCCGCTCACCCCACGGTGACGGCGGCCTCCCGGGTGACGCCGTTGACGGTGACGCTCAGCGAGCCGGTGCCGGCGCGCAGGCCGGTGAGCCTGCCGGTCGCCGGGTCGTAGGACGCGACGGCACTCCCGGGCGGGTTCCCGGGGCCGACGTGCACGGCCGACCCCGACCAGCTCGCGCTCACCGGGTAGGCGAGCGGGAACGAGCGGGTGCCCTGGGTGACGGTCGTCGTCACGGCCGTGGTCGCACCGACCGCGACGCCGGGCACCGACACCGCGAGCGAGTCGACGTGCGGCCGGACCTGGACCCGGGCCCACGGGTGCGGACCGGGGCGGGTCGGGTCGACGCGGAAGAGCTGCGGCGCCGGGGTGCGCGTCGCCTCGGGGTCGATGCGCACCGTCGTCCAGCCCGAGAAGCCGCCCTCGGCCGGCGAGGTCGACGGGGCCTTGCCGGAGTTGCCGTTGACGACGTAGGGGACGGCGTCGACGCGGCCGGCCGAGAACGCCCCGACGTGGCCGCCGACGAAGAGCGCGCCCTTGCCCGTGGACATCCGGAAGTCGGAGAGCCAGCGCTCGACGGTCTCGGCCTCGACCCGGTCGGTCATCTGCGAGCCCTTGACCGGGCTCGGGTCGCGCGGCGGGTGGTGCCAGCCGACGACGACACCGTGGACGTCATCGTTCGCCTCGGCGTCGTCGAGCGCCGAGCGGAGCATCTGCCACTGGTCGAACCCGCCACCGCGCAGCGTGCCGGTGGAGGAGTCGAGCAGGACGAACCGCGTGCCCTTGTGCACGAAGCTGTGGTGCGTCTCGCCGAAGACCGTGCTGAAGCTGCTCGTCGAGCCCGGGCCGTAGATCTCGTGGTTGCCGGGCAGGTAGTACCAGCGCAGCCCCTTGGCGGTGAGCTCCTCGTCGATGACCTTCTTGGCGAGGGCGAAGTCGGCCGGGTAGCCGGTGTCGACGAGGTCGCCGGTGATGACGACGAAGTCCGGCCGGCTCGCGACGACCTCGCGCATCGTGCGGCGCACGGCCGGGACGAGCGACTGGTTGTCGGCGGTGAACTGCCCGTCCGACATCACGGCATACGTGAACTGCTCGCCCGAGGTGCTCAGCGCGGTGTGCTGCTGGACCACGGGGTCCTGCAGCAGGGGCGCCTTCGGTGCGGTGACGGGCGGCGCCGTCTTGACGGTGAGGTCGTCGAAGACGACCGAGCCGGTGTAGGAGCGGGAGGCGCCGACCTCGATCGTGGCGACGAAGTTGAGCGTGATGGGCCCGGGCAGCGTCTGGGGCACGGGCACCTCCATGTACTTCCATCCGGTCCACGTGACGTAGGGCCCGTAGAGCGAGGCGGCCTTGCCCTCACCGTCGCTGATGCCGAAGGAGGTCCAGGCGCCCCTGCCGTCACCGAGCACCCACACGCCGAGCGCGAGCGGCTGGCCCTGCGTGATGGTGATCGGCGTCGGCGGCCGGGCGTAGCCGACGCGGGTCGCGGTCGACTTCGTGAAGTCGTAGCTCATCCGCAGGCCGGTGGCGTCCTCGCGGCCCGCCGCGGGCTCGACCGACCCGGCGGCGCGGGCCTGGGTGAACCGCCACGACGCGGCGTCGTCGAAGTTCGCCAGGGTCGTGCTCACCGAGCCGATCGCGACGGGCACGTGCGTCGTCACGCCGCCCGCGGTGGCCCTGACGACGACGGCACCGGTGGTGACACCCTCTTTGGCCCGGACGGTGAAGTCGACCCCGCTGCCCGTGACCTCGACGAGCGAACGGTCGTAGTCGAGCGTGACGTCGCCGGTCTCGAGTGGCGTCTCGAAGCCGTTGGCGTCGGCTCCGACGATCCGGAATGTCGCCGGCTCGGCGGGGTCGAGGATGGACACCTTGTCGACGCTCGACCTCGTGCGCTGCAGCGCACCGAGCACCGTGAGGGGGAGGTCCTCCTTGACGCTCCCGATCTGTGCGGTCGCGACGACCGCGCCGGGGGCCGCGGCGCGCAGCAGACCGGTCGAAGTGACCGTCGCGCCGTTCGTCGCCCGGTATGCCGGCCGCGCGTCGACCGGTGCGTAGGTCTCGTCGTGGCCGAGACCGGTCAGCTGCCGCGTGAGCCCGGGGAAGACGCGGCGCAGCTGCTCGTTCTCCTCGTCCGAGGTGGTGACGAGGCGTAGGCCGCGCACCTCGCCGGAGCCGCCGTCGGCGACGAGGCCGATGCCGTCGGGCACCGAGCGGAGGTAGCCGTCGGAGGGCTGGTTCTCGACGTCGAGGTCGTCCTCACCGGCCTCGCGGGCGAGGAGCGTGGACGAGCCGCCGCCGTCGAGGTTGATGCCGTCGTCCGCTCCCACCTCCTTGAGGAAGGCGCCGGTCTCGGCGTAGGTCATGCCCCGCGAGTCCGCCATCCGACCGTCGACGGTGAGGAGGAACATCGTCGAGCCGTCGGCGTCGAAGCCGACGGCCGTCCGCGGGTGGATCGCCTTGTCGGTCTGGGGCAGGACCGCGCCGTCGCGCAGGAGCATGGTGTTGCCGGAGATCGCCATGGCGAGGTTGGCCCCGTCGTTGCGCAGCGCGTACTCGAGACCCACGCGGTCGCCAACCTTGACCGCGGCGAGGCGGGTGGCGCCCTCCCCGCGGCCGACGATCGCGACCTGGCCGTCGGCGAGCTGACCCTCGCCGGCCTTCGTCGCCACCGACTCCACGACGCCGTCGCGCGTGACGACCTCGCGCACCTCGGTGGCGCCCCCGGTGACGCGGGTGCGGGTGTAGGCGCCCCACTGCGAGGTGAAGGCCGTGATGCCGCCTGTGGGGATCGCGAACTGGTTGAGCCCGTCGAGCTTGACCGGACCGCTGGGCAGGGTCACCGTGCCCTCGAGGAACATCGACGTGATCCGGCCGAGGTTGTCGGCGCCGACGCCCACGGCGAGGTTGTGGCCGGGGTTGGGTCCCTTGACGACGGTGCCGTCGAGCTTCTTGGCGCCACCCTGGGGAGCGCCCGAGTTGTTGATGTCGAAGTAGTCGCCGTTGACCGCCGCGACGACCCGTCGCGGGTCCGCCTGCTCGGTGAGGGGGCTGGTGGAGGCGACCTGGCCGTTGTTGATGTAGTCGGGCTTGACCGACCCTGCGGCGAGGTCGACCTCGAGAAGGTCGCCGCGCATGAACCCGCCGGCGTCCAGCCACTCGAAGGAGCGCAGGCTCACGGCCGGTGCCACCGGGCGGGTGACGTCGCGCAGCCAGAGCCGGTCCTGCGTCTGCACCGCGGCGGGCGCGAGGACCCTGGGCTCGGTGGTGTCGGAGCTGCCGGCGGCGACGCGCCCTGCACCCGGGTCGACGCCGCTCGTCACCGGGGCCAGCCCATCGGCGCCCGGGCCGTCCGGAGCGGCATGCGCGGACGGCGCTGCCACGACGAGGGGGAGAGCGGCGAGGGACGCGACGAGCACGGTGCGCGCGCGAGGGCGCGGGAGGGAGGTCATGCCCCCGATCCCACCCGACCCCGATGACGTAGGAACAAGCTTGCGGCCAACGTGGAGCAAACGTGACTTGTTCACACGATGAGGATGGCACGACCCGGAGCGGCGCGCTCGTCGAGCGGTAACGGGGTGCCCGGGCCGCGGGTCAGCGGATGCCGCGGGGCCGGAACTGGATCGAGATCCGGGGTCCGACGGGCTTGCTCGTCTTGGGGATGGCATGGTCCCAGGTGCGCTGGCACGAACCGCCCATGACGACGAGGTCGCCGTGGCCGAGCGAGAAGCCGATCGAGGCGCCGCCGCCACGCGGCCGGAGCATGAGCGAGCGCGCGGAACCGACCGAGAGGATCGCGACCATCGTGTCCATGTCACGCGCCCGGCCGATCCGGTCGCCGTGCCACGCGACCGAGTCGCGGCCGTCGCGGTAGAGGCACATGCCGGCGCTGACGAACGGCTCGCCCAGCTCGCCGGCATACCTGTCGGACAACGCATCTCGCGCCTGGGTCAGCGTGGGGTGGGGGAGGGCCTCGCCCTCCTCGTAGAACTTGAGGAGGCGCGGCACGTCGACGACGCGTTCGTACATCTCGCGTCGCTCGGCCTTCCACGGGACGTCGTGGTGGAGGGCGTCGAAGAGCAGGTCGGCGCCGGTGAGCCAGCTCGGCTGGTAGTCGACCCAGGCGCCGCGGTCGAGCAGGGTGCGCGTCGGCGTCACCGGGCCGAGCTCGATGGAGTCCCCGGTGTCGAAGAGCGAGTGCTGCAGGACGGCGTCCATGGCACCGAGCCTAGCGCAGATCGAACACCTGTTCTAGACCCGGCGGCATGCCGGCGCGTCTGCACGCGCCGGCCTCTCGCACGGGTCGCGTCAGATGGTGAGCAGGGCCCAGGTACGCGGACCGATGACGCCGTCGGCGACGAGGCCGCGGCTCGTCTGGAACGCCTTGGTCCGCGCGAGCGTGGTCGCGCCGAAGACACCGTCGGCGGTGAGCGAGTAACCGCGGGCCCTGAGGGCCTTCTGCGCCGCGACGACCGCCTGTCCGGTCGATCCGTTCTGGACCGTGACGACGAGCGCCGCCCAGGTCTTCGGTCCGACGATCCCGTCCGCGTAGAGGCCACGGGAGGACTGGAAGGCCTTGACCCGGCTCACAGTCACCGACCCGAAGACCCCGTCGACGGTGAGCGACTGGCCGCGGGCGCGGAGCAGGTGCTGGATGACCGTGACCCGGAAGCCGGTGGCGCCCGAGCGCACGGTCGACCACGCGATCGTCGGAGAGGGGGCGGGGGAGCCGCTGATCTTCGCGACGAGCGGCGCGATCCTCGAGTCACCGGGGCGGACGTTGATCTCGAAGTGCATCTCGTCCTTGCGGCCCGAGTAGTCGCCGCCCCAGCGCACGACTCCGTTGCAGGAGTTGAGGATCGAGCGGATCCGGCTCACCTGGGTCGAGCTGAAGGTGCCCGACGCGCCGAGCGGGTGTCGCGGCGCGTTGACGTCGATGGCGGTGCCGGAGGCGTGGTTCGACAGGCTCGTGCTGCCGGAGATGACGCGGTAGTTGTAGCCCCAGTTGCCGGGGGTCACGAGGGCCTCCACCTCGTTGTGGAAGCGGCGGGCGACGTAGCCGAGGATCGTGTGCACCTGCCCGCCGCGCACACCCGACGGGAACGCGTGGCCAACGACGGTGAGCCCGGTGATGCCGATCGCGCTCGGGCTGCTGCTCGCCGGCCAGCCGTTCTGCGACGTGGCGGCCTGTGCCGCACCGGCCCCCGCGACGACGAGGCCGCCGCCGAGGATCAGGCCGCCCGCGCCGCGCACGAGCGCCCGCCTCCCCACATCGGGCCTCTCCGCGAACGCCTCGTCCGGTCCCTGCTCGTGGTGCTGCTCGCACATCGTCGTGTTCCCCTCGCTCGCGTGTCGGTCGGCTGCTGCCGCACCCGAACCTAGGAGCGTGGGTGTCACGCGTACATGGGGAGCGCTACCCCTCCGCCCCGGTGGCGAGCCATTCCCGGACGATGTATGCCGGACGCTCGCGGAGGCGGGAGACGGCCGGGACGGCACGGCATACAGGGATTGTCGGAGGCTCGGGAGACAATGGGGTGTGCCGCTCTACCGTGACCAGGGGATCGTCCTGCGCACCCACAAGCTGGGTGAGGCCGACCGCATCATCACGGTCCTCACGCGCAGCCTGGGCAAGGTCCGCACGGTCGGCAAGGGTGTGCGGCGCACGAAGTCGCGCTTCGGTGCCCGGCTCGAGCCGGGGATGCTCGTCGACCTCCAGTGCTACGAGGGGCGCAACCTCGACACCGTGACGCAGGCCGAAACGATCGAGTCGTGGGGCGACGTCTGCGCCCGCGACTACGACGCGTGGACCGCGGCCAACGCCGTCCTCGAGACGTGCGACCGGCTCACCGAGGAGCGCGAGCCGGCGCTCCAGCAGTTCCTGCTCGTCACCGGTGCGCTGCGCTCGCTCGCCGGCAAGGAGCACGACCCCAACCTCGTCCTCGACGCCTACCTCCTGCGCGCGCTCGCGATCGCCGGCTGGGCGCCGAGCTTCCACGACTGCGCCAAGTGCGGCGCCGAGGGTCCACACCGCGCGTTCCACGTCGTCTCAGGTGGCGCGGTGTGCTCCGTATGCCGTCCGCCCGGCTCGAGCGCGCCCGCGCCGGAGACGCTCCGCCTACTGGCGGCGCTGCTCGCGGGGGACTGGATGATCGCCGACGGCTCCGAGCTCCGCCACCGCCGCGAGGGCAGCGGCCTGACGACGGCGTTCCTCCAGTGGCACCTCGAACGCGGTGTGCGCTCGCTCCGTATGGTGGAGCGGTGACGAGCCGTCCCTTCCCGCACCCGAGTGGCGCGCAGCCCCCGTCCCTCCCGGCTCAACAGGTTCCCGGCCACGTCGCCATCGTCATGGACGGCAACGGCCGGTGGGCCAACCAGCGCGGGCTGCCGCGCACCAAGGGTCACGAGGCGGGCGAGGGGGCGCTGCTCGACGTGGTGGCCGGCGCGATCGAGGCCGGTGTGACGCATCTGTCCGCCTATGCCTTCTCGACGGAGAACTGGCGGCGCTCGCCCGAGGAGGTCCGCTTCCTCATGGGCTTCAACCGCGACGTCATCCGCCGTCGCCGCGACCAGCTCCACGAGTGGGGCGTGCGGATGCGCTGGGTGGGCCGGCGTCCGCGGCTGTGGAGCTCGGTCATCAAGGAGCTCGAGATCGCCCAGGAGCTCACCCAGCACAACACCGGTCTCACCCTCTACTTCTGCGTCAACTACGGCGGGCGGGCCGAGCTCGGCGACGCCGCGCGGGCGTTGGCCGAGGACGTGGCCCGCGGGCGTCTCAAGCCGAGGAACGTCGACGAGAAGGCGCTGGCCCGCTACCTGCCCGAGCCCGACATGCCCGACGTCGACCTCTTCGTCCGGTCCTCGGGGGAGCAGCGCACGAGCAACTTCCTGCTCTGGCAGAGCGCCTACGCCGAGATGGTCTTCCTCGACACGCTGTGGCCCGACTTCGACCGTCGCGACCTGTGGCGGGCCATCGAGATCTATGCCGACCGCGACCGTCGCTATGGCGGCGCCGTCGACGCGGCCGCCACGACGGCGGGCCCGGACGGGACCTCGGCCGAGTCGAGATAGCACGACACGCCGCCCCGGCGCCCGGCCCCCGGCAGGTCCTGCTACCTCGACCGCTCTGCACCGCAACCAGTCGGGGTGTGGGTCAGTGGGAGGTGCAGGTCCCGAAGAGCTCGATCGTGTGGGTGACGTCGCTGAACCCGTGCCGGCGGGCGACCTCGGCCGCCCACCTCTCGACGGCGGGGCCCTCGACCTCGACGGTGCGTCCGCACTCGCGGCACACGAGGTGGTGGTGGTGGGCGTCGGTGCCGCACGAGCGGTAGACGGACTCGCCGTCGTCGGTGCGCAGGACGTCGACGTCGCCGTCGGCGGCCATCGCCTGGAGGTTGCGGTAGACGGTCGCGAGCCCGACCGACTCGCCACGCTCCTGGAGCCGGGCGTGGAGGTCCTGGGCCGAGAGGAACTCCGTCGTGCTCGACATGAGCTCGGCCAGGGCCGCCCGCTGTCGCGTCGGCCGGCGTGCAGCGGTCCCGGCCGCCGTCTCGGTGTGCGCGGGGCTCATCGCGCGACCTCCTGCTCGTCGTGGTCCTGCTGGCCGGGTGCGTCGTGGTCGCCGGTCCCGTCGTGGTCGTCGTGCTCGTCGTGCTCGTCGTAGTGGTCGCGGTGCGGCGCGTGCCGGTGGCCGTCGTGGAGGTAGTCGACGTGGCCGTCGTGCGGGATCGCCGGGTGCCCGCAGGCGGGTCCGTGCTCGTGGTCGTGCCGCTCGGCCCGCTCGTGCGCGGCCCGCCGGGCCCGGGCCACGGCACCGGAGACGACGCTGACCACGAGGAAGGCACCGATGGCGAGGAGGACGATCGTGCCGCCCGAGGGGGTCTCGGCGTAGAACGACGTGACGACCCCGCCGACGCTGGCGAGCACACCGACGAGCGAGGCCCAGAGCAGGCTGCTGCGGAAGCTGCGCGAGACGAGCTGGGCGGTCGCGTTGGGGATGATCATGAGCGCGGTGATGAGCAGCAGCCCGACGACCCGCATCGAGACGACGACGGTGACGGCGGTGAGCACCGACAGCGCGATGTTGTAGCCCATGACCGGCAGGCCGACGGCGCGGGCGTACTCCTCGTCGTTGGCCACCGCGAAGAACCGCTGCCGCAGCACCCACGTCACGGCGACGACGACGACGGCGAGGGCGGCGAAGACGACGATGTCGCTGCGGCTCGTCGTGAGGATGGCACCGAAGAGATAGCCGGTGAGGTTGGCGGGCGACGTCGCGCTCGACTTCGAGATGAGGACGACGCCGAGCGCGATGCCGCCGTAGAACATGACGGCGAGGGCGATGTCACCACTCGTGCGGCCGGCGGCCCGGATGAGCTCGACCCCGACAGCGGCGGCGACCGCGGCGACGAGGGCGGTGACGACGGGCATCGAGCCGGTGAGGATGCCGACGGCGACACCGGCGAGGGCGACGTGCCCGATGCCGTCGCCGATGAGCGACATCCGGCGCTGGACGAGGAAGGCGCCGACGAGGGGCGCGGCGAGGCCGACGAGCACCGCGGCGACGAGCGCCTGGCGCATGAAGTCGAGGGCAAGCAGGCCGCTCACGGCTGGACCTCCCTCGCGGGGAGAGGGTCGGTGAGGATCGCCCCGATGCCCGGAGCGGGGTGGTCCTGCGACGGGGACTCGTGGTGGTGGCCGTCACCGAGCTCGTGGCCGCGGTGGCCGCGGGCGTAGGAGCCCGGGCTGCCGTCGAAGTCGACGTGCCCGCCGTCCATGCAGACGATGCGCGTGACGACGTCGCGCAGGGCAGCGAGCTCGTGCGTGACGACGAGCATCGAGGTGCCGCGGGCGGCGAGGCGCCCGAGGACCTCGGCGAGGACGCGCTGGTTGTCGGTGTCGACACCGGCCGTCGGCTCGTCCATGACGAGCACCTCGGGCTCGGCGACGAGCGCCCGGGCGATGAGCACCCGGCGCTGCTGGCCGCCGCTGAGGGCGGCGACGTCCTCGCGCTCGCGGTCACGAAGGCCGACGGCGTCGAGCGCCTCGTCGACGAGCCGGGCGTCCTCGGCGCCGGACGGGCGCCACCAGGGGCGCAGCGGCAGGCGGCCGATCTCGACCACCTCGCGGACGGTCGCACGCACCGACGTCGACAGCGAGTGCCGCTGCGGGACGTAGCCGATGCGGGGGCGCTCGCGGAACTGCGCGAGCGGTGTGCCGAAGAGGTTCACCTCCCCGCCGAGGTGCTCGGACAGGCCGAGGAGGCCCTTGACGAGCGTCGTCTTGCCCGAGCCGTTGGGGCCGAGCAGCGCGATGACCTCACCGGGTCCCTGGTCGAGGGAGACGCCGTCCACCACCTTGCGGTCGGCGTAGCCGAAGGAGGCCGACCGCAGGGAGATGAGGGTGCCCGCGCTCATCGGCAGCTCTGCCCCTTCTTGAGGGTCGCGAGGTTGGAGCGCATGACCTCAAGGTAGTTGCTGCCCGCCGACGCCTCGGTGAGCCCCTCGATCGGGTCGAGGACGGCCACGGTCGCGCCCGCCTCCTTGGCGATCGTGTCGGCGAGGTCGCGGCCGACGAGCGTCTCGGCATAGATCGTCGTCACTTTGTGCTCGCGCACGTGCTCGACGATCTCCTTCATAGCGGCCGCGTTGGGCTCGGCGTCGGGGGAGAGGCCGGCGATGCCCGACTGGTGGAAGTCGTAGCGGTCGGCGAGGTAGGCGAACGCCACGTGCCCCGTGACGAGGTCGCGGTTGGCGCAGCTCGCGAGCCCGGTCCGGAACTCCTCGTCGAGCGTGGTCAGCTCCGCGACGAACGCGTCCGCGTTCTGCCCGTATGCCGTCGCGCCGGCCGGGTCGACCTCCGAGAGCCTGTCGGCGATCGCCTTCGCGGCCTTGGCGTAGCGGGTCGGGTCGAGCCAGAAGTGCGGGTCGACCGCTCCGTCGGTCGAGCCGTGCTCGTCCGCGTGCTCCTCGCCGCCGTGGTCGTGCCCGTCCTCGGTCGCCTCGATCGAGAGGTCGACCGCGGTCGAGACGTCGAGCGCCCGGTCGCCGTCGACGCGCTCGACGGCCTCGTCGACAGCCGGCTGGAAGCCCTTCTCGACGACGACGAGGTCGGCCTCGGCGAGGCCGGCGACGTCCTTCGGAGTGAGCTCGACGTCGTGCGGCTCGGCACCCGGCTTGGTGAGGTTCGCGACGGTGACGCGGTCACCGCCGACGCGCTCCACGGCATACGCGAGGGGGTAGAAGGCGGCGGTGACGGCAACCTTCCCCTCCGAGCCGGAGGACCCAGCGTCCGCGCCCGAGCCGCAGCCGGTGAGGGCGAGCAGGCCGAGGAGGGGCAGGGCGGCGAGAGGTCGCTTCATGACAATCATTCTCAACTCAGTTGAGAATGATTGTCAAACAGGGTTTTAGCGGGGGACGGCCTGGGTGACCGTGATCGCGAGCGCGATGGCGACGACAGCGATCCGCATGAGCCGCTCGGGCGCCGTGAGCCGCGGCCAGCCGAGGACGAGCAGCCACGCGAGGAAGAGCGTGACGATCGCGAGGAGGACCCAGCCCCAGCCCGGGATGAGCGCCCCGGCGACCATGAGGCCGAGGATGAGAAGGAAGGGGACGGCGCGGGGGAGCGAGGCGATCGTCCGCAGGGCGGGCGCGCTCGCGTTCTCGAGGGACTCGCGAAGGCTGGGCACGAGCGCAGAGCCTACGGGAGCGGCGTGGCGCGGAGGTCGCGCGCCCGGCGACTCCGGCGCCGAAACCGGTGCGGGAACGCTTCCTCGCGGACCGTATCCTTGCGCGCATGGCCAAGGAGACCTCCACCGTCGATACCGTCGTCAACCTCTGCAAGCGGCGAGGTTTCGTCTTCCCCAGTGGTGAGATCTACGGCGGCACCCGCTCGGCCTGGGACTACGGGCCGCTCGGGGTCGAGCTCAAGGAGAACATCCGCCGCCAGTGGTGGAAGGCCATGGTCATCGGTCGCGACGACGTCGTCGGCCTCGACTCCTCGATCATCCTGCCGCGCGAGACGTGGGTCGCCTCTGGCCACGTCGGCACCTTCACCGACCCGCTCACCGAGTGCCTCAGCTGCCACAAGCGCTTCCGCGTCGACCACATGCAGGAGGCCATCGCCGCCAAGGCCAACGCGAAGAAGGGCGAGGACAAGCCCGAGGTCGACCCCGACTCGATCCCGCTCACCGAGATCGCCTGCCCCAACTGCGGCACCCGCGGCCAGTGGACCGAGGCGCGCGAGTTCAACATGATGCTCAAGACCCACCTCGGGGTCATCGAGGACGAGTCGGGCCTGCACTACCTGCGCCCCGAGACCGCGCAGGGCATCTTCGTCAACTTCCTCAACGTCATGCAGACCTCGCGCAGGAAGCCGCCGTTCGGCATCGCCCAGACCGGCAAGAGCTTCCGCAACGAGATCACGCCCGGCAACTTCATCTTCCGCACGCGCGAGTTCGAGCAGATGGAGATGGAGTTCTTCGTCAAGCCGGGCGACGACGACGAGTGGTTCCAGTACTGGATCGACGAGCGCACCCGCTGGTACGTCGACCTCGGCATCAAGCCCGAGAACCTGCGCCACTACGAGCACCCGGCCGACAAGCTCTCGCACTACTCCAAGCGCACCGTCGACATCGAGTACCGCTTCAACTTCGCCGGCAGCGAGTGGGGCGAGCTCGAGGGCATCGCCAACCGCACCGACTTCGACCTGTCGACGCACTCGCAGCACTCGGGCACCGACCTCGTCTACTTCGACCAGACGAGCGGCGAGCGCTACACCCCCTACGTCATCGAGCCGGCGGCCGGTCTCTCGCGCAGCCTCATGACCTTCCTCGTCGACGCCTACGCCGAGGACGAGGCCCCCAACACCAAGGGCGGCGTCGACAAGCGCGTCGTGCTGCGCCTCGACCGCCGCCTGGCGCCGGTCAAGGCCGCCGTGCTCCCGCTCAGCCGCAACGCCGACCTCTCGCCCAAGGCCCGCGACCTGGCCGCCACCCTGCGCAGGAACTGGAACGTCGACTTCGACGACGCCGGCGCCATCGGCAAGCGCTACCGCCGTCAGGACGAGATCGGCACGCCGTTCTGCATCACCGTCGACTTCGACACCCTCGAGGACGACGCCGTGACGATCCGCGAGCGCGACACGATGGCCCAGGAGCGGGTCTCGCTCGACAAGGTCGAGGGGTACCTCGCGCAGCGTCTCGTCGGCTGCTGATGCGGTTGCCGCGCCGGGTCGGCGCATGACGTGCTGAGGAGCGCCCGTCCCGAGAGGGCCTCCCGGCGCCACGCCGGGCTGCTCCTCACGCTCGTCCTCGCGGGCATGGCGATGCTCGGGCCGTTCTCGATCGACACGCCCTTCCCGGCGTTCGCGCAGATGCGGGGCGAGTTCGGGGTGGGCATCGACGAGATGCAGCTCGTCGTCAGCGCCTACATGCTCGCCTTCGCGGTGATGACGCCCTTCCACGGACCGTTGTCGGACGCCGTGGGGCGCAAGCCCGTCGTCGTCGGGGCGCTCGCGTCCTACACACTCGCAAGCATCGGCTGCGCCCTGTCGCCCAACCTCGGGGTCCTGCTCTTCTTCCGCGTCCTCCAGGGCCTCTCGGCCGGTGGCTCGACGATCATCGGCCGCACGATCATCCGCGACCTCTTCGACGGCGCCGAAGCGCAGCGGGTCATGAGCCGCGTCATGATGATCTTCGGTCTCGCGCCGGCGGTGGCGCCGATCATCGGTGGCCTCCTCCTCGGGCTCGGGCCGTGGCCGACGATCTTCTGGTTCATCGGCGCCTTCGCCCTCGTGCTCGCCGGTGTCGTCCTCGTCGTCGTGCCCGAGACCCACCCGCACGAGCGGCGGCGTCCGCTGCGGGTCGGGCCAATGCTGCGCGACCTCGTCCACGTGGCCCGCGACGGGCGGTTCGAGCGCATGGGGTGGGCGATCACCCTCGTCTTCGCGGGGCAGTTCATCTACATCGGCGGTGCCGCGATCTTCGTCGTCGACCTCCTCGGCAAGGGCGAAAGCGACTTCTGGCAGTTCTTCGTCCCGATGATCAGCGGCGTCATCATCGGCTCGTGGGTGAGCGGTCGCACGGCCGGCCGGGTGAGCGCCCGCCGGCTCATCACGGTGTCGTTCGCCCTGTCCGCGCTCGCGGCTGTCGTCAACGTCGTCCTCGCCGCGGCGTTCGGCCCTTCCCTCCCGTGGGCCGTCGTCGGCCCGAGCCTCATCGCCGTGGGCACGGGAGCGGCCTTCCCGACGATCCAGGTGGCGCTGCTCGACCTCTTCCCGCACGTGCGCGGAGCCGCGGCCTCCGTGGCCGGCGTCATGCCGCTCGCCACCAACGCCGTCGTCGCGGCCTTCCTCACCCCGCTCGTCACCGGCTCGGTGACGACGCTGGCGGTGACGAGCCTGGTCATCGTCGCCCTCGGGTGCCTCATGTGGGTCTGGCACCTCGCGGTCGACCGCGGAACGGCGCGACCGTCGGAGCCGGCGCCGCACTCCTGACGCCGCTGTCGCCCCGGCCGTTATCGTCGGCTCATGGCTGACACGGACGACGAGGGCGCGGTCGACGAGGCCGTCGCCGATGCCGCACGACGCCTGTATGCCGTCCCGCTCGCCGACTTCGTCTCCTCCCGCAAGGCGCTCGCCGCCGAGGTGAAGGCGGCGGCCGGCCCGGTCGCGGCCAAGGCCGTCGTCGCGCTGCGCAAGCCGACGCTGCCCGCCTGGGCCATGAACCTCGTGCCCCGCGGCGACTCCAAGGCCCTCGCCGACCTCGTCGGGCTCGGTGCACGCATGCGCGCCGCCCAGTCCCGGCTCGACACGGCGACCCTCACGTCGGTGAGGGGGGAGCGCGACGCCGCGCTCACGGCATACGTCGAGACGGTGGCGGACGCCGCGGAGGCGGAGGGGGCCAGTCTCTCGCCGGCGGCGCGCGAGGAGGTGCGCGCCTCGGCGATCGCGGCGCTCGCCGACGAGAGCGCGTCGGAGGCGGTGGCGTCCGGGCAGCTCACCCGGGCGCTGAGCTACAGCGGCTTCGGCGAGGTCGACCTCTCGGGTGCGGTCGGCGTGACGAGCTCGGGGTCTGTCGTCTCGGTTCTGGCGGGCGGGGTTCCGCCGGCGGGGGGCACCGAAGGCGACGACGCAGGCGCCGGTGACGAGGACGCCGACGCCGACGAGGACGACGACGACGAGCTCACCGAGGAGGAGCTCGCCCGAGCGGTCGCGGAGGCCAAGGAGGCGAAGGCGAGGGCGCGGGCCCTCGAGAAGGAGCGGCGCCGGGCCGCGACCGAGCTCGCGGAGGCGCAGGCCGAGATGTCCGCCGCGCAGGAGGCCCTCGACGAGGCCGAGAAGGCGGCTCGCACCGCCCGGCGCGCGGTCGTCGACGCGCAGTCGAGGCTCGACGCCGCGCGCGCAGCCGTGGCTGCGGCGGACGCCGAGGACGCCTGAGGGTCACAGGAAACGTCCAGCTGCCTCCGTAGGATATGCGCATGGATCGCCCTCGAAGTACCGTCCGGAACCTCCGTGAGAGCGTCGCGAGGAGGTTCCGGTGAACCAGGACACTGCGCTCGCCTTCGGGCTCGTGCTCCTCTTCGTCCTCGTCGGGGGAGTCTTCGCTGCGACCGAGCTGGCGCTGGTCTCCCTGCGTGAGACCCAGCTCGGCGCCATGGAGCGCAGCGGCGCGCGGGGCGCCAAGGTCGCCCGGCTGGCGCGCGACCCCAACACCTTCCTTGCCGCGGTCCAGATCGGCGTCACCGTGGCGGGCTTCCTCTCGGCGGCCTACGGCGCGACGACGATCGCTCCCGACGTGGCCCCGCTGCTCGAGCGGGCCGGACTGCCCGAGGGTGCAGCCGGGTCGGTCGCACTCGTCCTCATGACGCTCGTCATCGCCTACCTCTCGCTCGTCTTCGGTGAGCTCGTCCCGAAGCGGCTGGCACTCCAGCGCGCCCCTGCCATCGCGCTCGCGGTCGCCCCTCCGCTGTCCCGGTTCGCGACGCTCATGAAGCCGGTCATCTGGCTGCTCTCGCGATCGACGAACGCCGTCGTGCGCCTCCTCGGTGGCAACCCCGACGCCGCCGGAAACGAGATGAGCGAGGAGGAGCTGCGCCACCTCGTCGGTCACCACAAGGACCTCGAGGCCGACGAGCGGCAGATCCTCCAGGACGTCTTCGCGGCGACCGACCGCAACCTCAAGGAGGTCATGCGGCCCCGCGGCGAGGTCGACTTCCTCGACGCGTCGGCGACCCTGGCCCAGGCGCGGGAGGTCATCGCCCGCACGCCGCACTCGCGCTTCCCGGTGACCCGCCGTCACTCGGTCGACGACATCCTCGGCTTCGTGCACGTGCGCGACATCCTCTCGGCCGACGACGCCGCCGGGGCCGGTGGGAGGGACGGCGGCGCGACCATCGCCCCGCTCGTCCGCGAGATCACGGTGCTGCCGAGCAGCGGCCGCGTGCTCGCGGCCCTGACCCGCATGCGCGAGGGCGTGCACATGGCCCTCGTCGTCGACGAGTACGGCGGCACCGACGGCATCGTCACCCTCGAGGACATCGTCGAGGAGCTCGTCGGCGACATCCGCGACGAGTACGACCCCCAGGGCGACGGCCCGGGCGCCTCGCAGCCCGCCACGGGGGAGCTCCCGCTCGACGCCACGACCGAGATCGACGGCGGCATGCACCTCGCCGACTACGCCGAGCTCACCGGCACCGAGGTCGCGGTCGAGCGCTTCTCGACCGTCGCGGGGCTGGTCCTCGAGCACCTCCAGGACATCCCGGTCGTCGGCGACAGCGTCTCGGTCGACGGTCGCACGCTCACCGTCCTCGAGATGGACGGTCGCCGGATCGCAAGGCTGCGGGTCGGCGCCGCGGAACGTCTCCCGGAGCCCTCGACCGGTTCCTCCGCGGACTGAACGGGCCCCGCGCCTGCCCGCCGCGCGCTGCCCGCCGCGCGGTCCACACGGCTGCCGCAAGGGCGGAGCACGGGCGCTGCGGGCGGGCGGGAATGTTGACGCGGGTACTCCCGTTCAGGTAGATGAATCGTCAACTAACCCAGTCGAAGGAATGAGTGGCATGGAGTTCGGCATCTTCACCGTCGGGGACGTCACGATGGACCCGACCACCGGCGTGACGCCCTCGGAGAACGAGCGCATCAAGGCCACGGTCGCGATCGCAAGGAAGGCCGAGGAGGTGGGCCTCGACGTCGTCGCGACGGGTGAGCACCACAACCCGCCGTTCGCCGCGCCGGCCAACCCGCCGGTGCTCCTCGCGCACCTCGCGGCGGTGACCGAGCGCATCGTCCTCTCGACGTCGACGACCCTCATCACGACGAACGACCCCGTGCGTCTCGCCGAGGACTACGCCTACCTCCAGCACCTGGCCGACGGCCGGATGGACCTCATGATGGGCCGCGGCAACACCGGCCCGGTCTACCCGTGGTTCGGCAAGGACATCCGTGACGGCCTCGACCTCGCCATCGAGAACTACGCGCTGCTGCACCGGCTGTGGCGCGAGGAGTCCGTGACCTGGCAGGGCAAGTTCCGGACCCCGCTGCAGGGGTTCACGTCCACGCCCCGCCCGCTCGACGGCATACCTCCGTTCGTCTGGCACGGCTCGATCCGCAGCCCCGAGATCGCGGAGCAGGCGGCGTACTACGGCGACGGGTTCTTCCACAACAACATCTTCTGGCCGCTGTCGCACACGAAGCAGATGGTCAACCTCTACCGCCGCCGCTACCAGCACCACGGCCACGGCAAGCACGACCAGGCGATCGTCGGCCTTGGCGGCCAGGTCTTCATGCGCCCCAACAGCCAGGACGCGGTGCGCGAGTTCCGCCCCTACTTCGACAACGCCCCGGTCTACGGCCACGGTCCGTCGCTCGAGGAGTTCACCCGCGAGACGCCGCTCACCGTGGGCTCGCCGCAGCAGGTCATCGAGCGCTACGCCACGATGGCCGACCACGTCGGGGACTACCAGCGCCAGCTCTTCCTCATGGACCACGCCGGCCTGCCGCTCAAGACGGTCCTCGAGCAGATCGAGATCCTCGGCGGCGAGGTCGTCCCGGAGCTGCGCCGAATCGCCGACGCACGCCGTCCGGCTCACGTGCCGGCGACCGCACCCCGTCACGCCGAGCGCCTCGTCGCGCTCGACGGCACCCCCGTGGAGGTCTGAGATGACCCGTCGCATCGTCGCGGTGACCGCCGGCCTGTCCGAGCCGAGCTCGACCCGGCTGCTCACCGACCGCCTCACCGAGGCCGTGGCGCGCCACGTCACGGCCCACGGTGAGGAGGTCGTCGTCGAGGTCGTCGAGCTGCGCCCGCTCGCCCGGCTCATCGCCGACCAGATGCTCACCCGCTTCCCGACCGGTGAGCTCACCGGAGCCATCGAGAAGGTCATCTCGGCCGACGCGCTCATCGCCGTCTCACCGGTCTTCTCCGGCTCCTACAGTGGCCTGTTCAAGTCGTTCTTCGACAACCTCGACGTGGGCGCGCTCGACGGCAAGCCGGTGCTCGTGGCCGCGACCGGCGGCTCGGCACGCCACTCGCTCATGCTCGACCACGCGATGCGCCCGCTCTTCTCCTACCTGCACGCCTCCGTCGTGCCGACCGGCGTCATGGCGGCCACGGACGACTTCGGCACGCCGGGCCTGGACCGCCGGGTCGACCGCGCGGCCGCCGAGCTCGTCACCGCCCTCCTCGGGTCGGCGGCCGGTTCTGCCGCCGGACGGTCCGGCTTCCTCCCGGCCGACGAGGAGCAGCGGGAGGCCGGGTTCACGGACCGGTTCGACGACGTCACCGACTTCGGCGAGCTCCTCCGGCGCGCCTCGTCCTGAGCCCGGCCGATCCCGACGCGTCGCACGATGGGACGCCGACACCCTCTCGCTGATACCGTTGTCGCGTTGCCTTCAAGGCGGCACCTGAGCTCTCCACACGGGAGCGCTCGCAACACACAGATAGGCAACACCAGTGGCAACCGGCACCGTGAAGTGGTTCAACAGCGAAAAGGGCTTCGGCTTCATCGAGCAGGACGGTGGCGGCGCTGACGTCTTCGTCCACTACTCGGCGATCGAGAGCAGCGGCTACCGCGAGCTCTCCGAGGGCCAGAAGGTCGAGTTCGACGTCACGCAGGGCCCCAAGGGCCCGCAGGCCGAGAAGGTCAAGGGTCTCTGACCCAAGGACCACCTTCGAGACCTCGTTCTCGTCGAAGCCCCCCGACCATCCGGTCGGGGGGTTTTCGTATGCCGTGTGCCCGCCGCCCCTTTGCGTGCGGCCTCGCGCGTTGGACAGTGGGAGGGTGAGCGGCCCACCACGCGAGGACGGCGACGAGTTCGCCGACTACGTCCGCGCCCGGCAGGAGCAGCTCGTGCGTGCGGCCTACCTCGTCTGTGGTGACGTCACCCTGGCCGACGACGTCACGCAGGACGCGTTCGGCGCGCTGCTGGGGCAGTGGCGCCGCCTCCGGGACGAGGACCCCGACACGTTCGTGCGACGCCGGCTCTACCGCGCGGCGATGCTGCGACGGGTCGGCCGGTCCGACGGGACCGGTGCGGGACCTGGCCTGCCGCCCGAGCTCGCGGCCCTGACGCGGCGGCAGCGGGCGCTCGCGGTGCTCCTTCGCTATGAGGAGAGGGGAGAGGTCGAGGCCGCCGAGGTGCTGGGGCTGTCGCGCGCGTCGCTGCGGCGTCAGCTGCCGCCGGTGACCCGCGACGTCCTCGTCGACGCGGCCTCGCTCGTCCCTGACCGTGACTACGTCGACCGGGCTCGGCTCGCCGCCGGGAGGCGGCGACGGCGTGCTTGGCGCGGGTGGGCCGGGTCGGTCGCCGCGGGCCTGGTCCTCGTGGCCGCCGTCGTAGCCCTGCCGGACGGTGCCGGGCGGACGGTCGTGCCGCGACCAACGGCGACCCCCTCGGCCTCGGGCAGCGTCGGCGCGACGTCCGCCTGGGACGGCTCCACCTTCGCGCTGCTGGGCACGCTGGCCCAGGTCGGCCCGAGCGAGGAGCAGCTCGCGCGGCTGCCGAGCGTCGACGACCTCACCCGCGGCCAGCTCGCCCTGTCCGAGGTGCTCTCCTTCGGACCGCGCACGCGGATGCGCACCCTGAGCGAGATCGGCGCGAGCAGCGCCCCGGTTCGGGCGGTGCTCCTGCGCCACGAGTCCGACGGCTTCCGGGCGGTGCTCGTGCGGCCGACGCTCGACGACCCCTTCGTCCTCGTCGACACCCTGCCGCTCGTCGCCAACGTCGACGAGGCGGGCCGCGTCACGGCCCCGCTCGAGGTCACCGCGGTGGCGGAGGACCGGCGGCACGTCGTGTTCCTGCAGCCCGGCAGGGTCGTCGTGCTCGACGCCTACACGGGGGAGCTGCGCACCCACCCGGTCGCCGACCGCCACCTCGACCAGGCCGGCTGGACACCGACGTCGGTCATTGCGTGGTCCGACACGGCGCGCTGGCGGGTCGACCGGGTCACGGGCCAGGTGCACCGGCTGTCCCTCTCGTCCTTCCCGGGTCCACAACGCATCACGGTCGAGGGTGGTGAGAACGTGCGCATCAGCACCTTCGACGACAAGGGTTCCAACATGGCCACCCGCGGCGGCCCGGGCGTGCTCAGCGACGTGTGGGGTTCGACCTTCACCGGGCCGGGTGGTCGTCTGGCGACCGGCGGCTTCCTCGGTCGCGACGCAGCGCTCGCGGCGAACCAGCGGCGGCCCGAGCGACTCTTCCAGGGTGTGCTCGCACTCCCGGGCACCGAGGGCGGCGCCGACGGGGTGGCCGACGGCGGTGCGCCGCGGCTCCTGATCGCCCCGCTGAGCGAGGGTGTGTCCGTCGGATGCTGCGAGGTGCTCGGCTGGGCCTACCGCGACGAGGTGCTGGTGCGCTGGCGGACGACCGAGCTCCTGTCATGGAACGCCACCACGGGCGCTCTCCTCCGGGTGGCGACGCTGCCCGGCCGTGACGGCAGCGCGCCGGGAACCCCGGCGGCGACCGTCGCCCTCGCGCCCTAGGAGCTCGGTCCGGTCTCGACGGGGCGCTCGGGGTCGGTGATCCAGTGGCTCCACGACCCGATGTAGGGCGTGGCGTCGACACCCGCGAGGTGCAGCGCGAGCGCCGTGTGGGCGGCGGTGACACCGGAGCCGCACGACGTTCCCACCTCGCCGTCGCCCGTGGCGCCCAGCCGAGCGAAGTAGGCACGCAGCTCGTCGGTCGACCGGAAGCGGCCGTCGGGCTGGAGCTGCTCGCCCATCGGGGCGTTGCGGGCGCCGGGGATGTGCCCGGCGACGGCGTCGATCGGCTCGGTCTCGCCACGGAACCGCTCGCCGACCCGAGAGTCGAGGAGGACCCCGTCGCGAGCCACGCGGGCCGCACCGTCCGCGTCGAGGACGGGGGCCGAGCCCGGCCGCACCACGACGTCGCCGGCCTCGGGCTCGGGGACGTCCGCCGTGACCGGCAGCCCTGCCGACTGCCACGCGGCGAGGCCGCCGTCGAGGACGCGGACATCGGCGACACCGGCCCACCGCAGCACCCACCATGCGCGCGCCGACGCCAGCGACGTCTGCTGGTCGTAGACGACGACCCTCTCGCCCTCTCGCAGCCCGACCGCCCGCAGGCCGGCCTCGAGCACGTCGGGGTCGGGCAGGGGGTGCCGCCCGCCCGCACCGGGCGGCCCGGCCAGGACCGCGTCGAGGTCGAGGTGCGGGACCCCGGGAACGTGCGCCACGGCATACAGGGACGGTCCGTCCCCGGCAAGGGAGTACTGGACGTCGAGCACCCGCACCTCGTCGGCCTCCATCGCGGCGGCGAGCTGGGCGGGGGTGAGGAGCGTGGACATGGCGCCAGTCAACCAGTGGGAGAATCGACGGGTCATGACTGCTCCAGCCGAGACCACCCACGCGCCCGTTCTGCCCCCACTGCAGATCGGGCGTCACACGATCGAGTCGCCCGTCGTCCTCGCGCCGATGGCGGGCATCACCAACCGCGCCTTCCGGCGGCTGTGCCGCGAGTACGGCTCGGCCGGTGCCGCCGCGGGTGGGGCGAGCGGGGCGACGAGCCTCTACGTCAACGAGATGGTGACGTCGCGCGCCCTCGTCGAGCGCACGCCGGAGACGATGCGGCTCATCAGCCACGGTCCCGAGGAGCACCCGCGGTCGGTGCAGCTCTACTCGGTCGACCCGGCCACGGCCGGCCTCGCCGCGCGGATGCTCGTCAGCGAGGACCTCGCCGACCACATCGACCTCAACTTCGGCTGCCCGGTCCCCAAGGTCACGCGCAAGGGCGGGGGAGCAGCGCTGCCGTGGAAGACCGAGCTCTTCCGCGGGATCGTCAGCAACGTCGTGCGCGAGGCCGCCCCCTACGACGTGCCGGTCACCGTCAAGATGCGCATCGGCATCGACGCCGACCACATCACCTACCTCGACGCCGGGCGGATCGCCGAGGGTGAGGGCGCGGCAGCCGTCGCCCTGCACGGCCGGACCGCGTCACAGGCCTACTCCGGACAGGCCGACTGGTCCGCCATCGCCCGGCTCAAGGAGGCGGTGACGAGCGTGCCGGTCCTCGGCAACGGCGACATCTGGTCGGCCGAGGACGCGCTGCGCATGGTCGCCGAGACCGGGTGCGACGGCGTCGTCGTCGGCCGCGGGTGCCTCGGCCGGCCGTGGCTCTTCACCGACCTCGCGGCCGCGTTCGCGGGGACGACCGCGCGGGTCCAGCCCGGCCTGCGTGAGGTCACCGACACGCTGCGCCGCCACGCGGGCTACCTCGTCGACTTCTACGACGGCGACGAGCTGCGCGGCTGCCGCGACATCCGCAAGCACATCGCGTGGTACCTCAAGGGCTTCCCGGCCGGCTCGACCGTGCGCAACCAGCTCGCGCTCGTCGACAGCCTCCAGGCGCTCGACGACCTCATCGGCACGATGGACCTCGACGCCCCGTGGCCGGGAGAGCCGGCCGAGGGCCAGCGGGGCCGGGCCGGGTCGCCGAGGGTGGTCGCGCTGCCGGAGAACTGGCTGCGGTCGCGCGACCTCGACGAGGCACAGCGGGCGCAGATCGCGCACGCGGAGCTCTCGGTCTCCGGCGGCTGACCACGCGGGCGCTCGGCGACGGCGCCCCGACCCGGTCGTCGGCACGGGCGCCGCGTCAGCCCGGACCGCTGGAGAGCACCTCGGAGCCGGCGATCTTGAGTCTCCCGTCCTCCTCGACGAGACGGAACCTCGTGCGCTCGACGTCGACCCGGCCGTTCTCGTAGACGTAGCGCAGGGTGGCCTCGACCTCGTCCGGTGGTCGGGGCCGGACCTCGCTCACCCGGATGTCGTCGACGCGGCTCCAGAAGGACTCGAAGGAGTCCCGGCCGCCGCTCGGGCTCCGCTGGTAGCCGGCGGTCAGCCGGGACCACGCCGCGTCCGTGTCGTCCGGCAGCAGGGCGTAGTAGCCCGTGATCGCGGAGGAGAGCTGCTGCGACCGGCTCGCCGGCGGTGAAGCGCTGGGTGAAGCGCTGGGTGACGCGCTGGGAGACGGCGTGGTCGGGGTTGGCCGGGTCGTCGGGGTCCGTGAAGGCTCCGACCGCGTGGGCGACGGGCTCGCGGAGGTCGACGGGGTGGCCGAGGTGGCCGACGTGCTCGGCGACGCGTCGCGGGCGTCGTCGCCGGCCTCGCGGTCGGAGCTGCCGGGGAGGTTGCCCGTGAGTGCCGCCGCCAGCACGGCGAGGAGGACCGCGGCAGCGGTCAGGACCAGGACGGCGCGGCCGCGGCGCCGAGGCTCCCGCGGCGCAGCAGGTCCGCCCGCCGTCGTCGCCGTCCCGCCGGTCACCGCGGCGGTCCCGTCCGGCTCCGCCGGGAACCACGGCAGGACGTCATCCGGCTCGTCGCGGCGGGGGAGGACGGTCGTCGGCGCCATCGGTGGTGCCGCGTGGGCGACGTCCTCGTCGGGCAGCCGGGCGAGGTGGTCGGCGACCTCGCGCATCGTCGGGCGTGCCGCCGGGTCCGGCGACAGCATGTCGAGGAGGAAGCCGGTGAGCGGCCCGGCGTTCGTGGGTGCGGGCACGTCCGCTGCCGCGACCTTGTGCAGCAGCGCGATCGAGTTCTCGTCGGCACCGAAGGGCGGGGACCCCTCGAGGGCGGCATAGAGCGTGGAGCCCAGCGAGAAGACGTCGGCCGGGAAGGACGCATCCTCCCCGCGGGCCGCCTCAGGTGCGAGGTACGCGGGTGTGCCGTGCAGCATCCCGGTCCGGGTGAGCGTGGCGTCACCCAGTGCGTGCGAGATGCCGAAGTCGCTGATGTGCGACGCCCCGTCGTCGGTGATGAGGACGTTGCCGGGTTTGACGTCGCGGTGAACGATGCCGAGCGCATGGGCCGCGGCGAGCGCGGACGCAACCTCGTGCCCCATGCGGGCGACGCGGTCGACCGGGAGCGGACCCTGCTTCCGGAGCACCGCCGACAGCGGGGTCGACGGCAACAGCTGCATGACGAGGCAGGGCTGTCCTTCGTGCTCGACGGCGTCGAAGACCGTGACGGCGTGCGGATGGTGCAGCCGCGCGGTGATGCGGGCCTCGCGCATGGCACGGTCCTTGGCGACCTGAGCCTCGGCCTCGGGCACACCCACCAGCGTGTGCAGCCGCTTGACGGCCACCGACCGCTCCAGCCGCTCGTCGACTGCCTCCCAGACGGTGCCCATCCCACCGGTCGCGATCAACCTGACGAGGCGGTAGCGCCCGGCAACGAGGGTCTCGGCCACGCTCAACGCACACCTCCTTCCACGACGTCTGTTCTGTCCGGCCAGCCCTCCGAGCCTACGGGTCGCGACGTCGCGCAGTGCATCTGTCGGTGGGCGCTGCGAGACTGGCGCCCATGGCTGACATCGGTATGCCGGGTGGTTCGGCCGAGCGTCCGGCGCTCTTCTTCCGCGACGCGGCCGAGTTCCGGGCCTGGCTCGAGGAGCACCACGAGAGCGCGACCGAGCTGTGGATGGGCCTGCACAAGAAGCACGTAGAAGACCGCGGCCTCACGTGGGAGGACGCGGTCCCCGAGGCCTTGTGCTTCGGGTGGATCGACAGCATCTCGCAGCGGATCGACGAGGACTCACGCCGTCAGCGGTGGACGCCGCGCAAGGCGTCGAGCGTCTGGAGCGCGGTCAACATCGCCCACGTCGAGCGGCTCACCGCGGCCGGTCTCATGCGCCCGGCGGGCCTCGCAGCGTTCGAGCGCCGCCGGCCCGGCGACAGCGGCTACTCCTCCGAGACGCGTCAGGAGCTGGGCGAGGAGCAGCGCGCCCGCCTGCTCGCCGACCCCGCCGCCGCGGCGTTCTGGGAGGTCGCGACCCCGTCCTACCGTCGGGTCGCCGAGAACTGGGTGGCCACCGCCAAGCGCGAGGAGACGCGCGAGAGCAGGCTGGCCCAGCTCATCGACGACAGCGCCCACGGCCGGCTCATCCCCAGCCAGCGCTACGGCACGACGCCCGCGTGGGTCGAGCGCGCCGCGGCCGCCGCAGAGGCCGCCCGCTCCACGACCCGGTAGGCGAGGGTCGGCTCAGTCGCCGTCGACGAGGGCCGGCGGCGGCGCCAGGGCCTCCACCGCGAGACCCCACGACGTGAACGTCGACGTCGTCACCTCGTCGCCGGCCGTGACGACGAGCTCGAGGGGCCGGCGGTCGCCGTCGACGCAGATCCGCGCCGACTGGGGGACCGGTCCGTCGTCGGCGCCGGCCGTGGCACCCGGTGACAGGGTGAGCGAGTGGCAGGTCGCCGGGGTCCCGGCCACGGTCGCCTTCTCCGTCTTCGTGATCCGGGACGCCCGGTCGACGACGCCGAGGAGCCCGTCGAGCGTGACGTCCTGGAGCCGCTCGGTCGTCTGGGCTGCCGACAGCCGCTGCCATCGGTTCGTCGACTTCCGCTCGCTCTGGTCCTTGAGGTAGCCGACGCCGTCGACGACGGCGAGGGTCCAGATCTCCTCGCCGACGTGCAGGACGCGTCCCGAGGGAGGCTCGGTGAGCTCGACCTCGATCTCCTCCTGGGTGATCCCGTGGTCGGCGTCTCCCGGACGGACGGTCCGCGTCACGGCGACGGACCCGGCGGCCAGCGCCGCGTCCTTGATCGGCCCGGTGGTGTCCGCGGGCTTGGCCTCGCGGGGCGCGTCCGTCGTGCCGGACCCGTCGGTGGAGCCCTCGCCGTCGCCGCCCCCGGAGCACCCGGCGAGGAGCGCGACGGCGGCCGCCGCGGCCATCGCTCGCGCGAGTCGTGCCTGCACCGTCACCTCTGGTCCCTTTGCCTCTGCGTCGCCGGGGACTGCTGTCCCGCGCCGGGTGCAACCCTAAGCGTGCGGCCCACCACCCTCTAGTGTCGTGCGCGTGACCTACACCGCGCGTGACCGTGAGCGCTGGGTCGCCGAGGACCCTGCGCACAAGCGGGCCGACCGCGACGACTTCGCCCGCGACCGGGCCCGGCTCGTGCACTCCGCCTCTCTCCGTCGCCTCTCCGCCAAGACGCAGGTGCTCCAACCGGGCAGCGACGACTTCGTCCGCAACCGGCTCACCCACAGCCTCGAGGTGGCCCAGATCGGGCGTGAGTTCGGGGCGGCGCTCGGCTGCGACGCCGACGTCGTCGACACCGCCTGCCTCGCGCACGACCTCGGGCACCCGCCGTTCGGACACAACGGCGAGACCGCGCTCAACGAGATCGCCGCCGGCATCGGCGGGTTCGAGGGCAACGCCCAGACGCTGCGCATCCTCACCCGGCTCGAGCCCAAGCGCTTCCACGTTGACGGCCGTCCGGCCGGGCTCAACCTCACCCGGGCGAGCCTCGACGCGACGACGAAGTACCCGTGGGCCCGCGGCGGGGCGCCGTCGCCTACACCGAAGTTCGGGGTCTACGCCGACGACCTGCCCGTCTTCGCGTGGTTCCGGGAGGGTGCGGTCGAGGGCCGCCGCGCCTTCGAGGCCGAGGTCATGGACTGGTCCGACGACGTCGCCTACTCGGTCCACGACGTCGAGGACGCCATCGCCTCGGGCCGGCTCGACCCCCGCCGGTTGCGCGACGCCTCCGACGTCGACGTCGTCCTCGACGTGGCCACCGCCTCGTATGCCGTCGACCTCGACCGCGACGACCTCGGCCGCGCGCTGGAACGGCTGCTCGCCACGGGCACCGTGCCGACGGCATACGAGGGCAGTCGCGGTGACCTCGCCGGTCTCAAGGACATGACCTCACGCATCATCGGCCGCTTCGTCCACTCGGTGGAGGAGGCGACGCGGGAGCACCACGGGGCCGGTGCGCTCGTGCGGCACGAGGCCGACCTCGTCGTCCCCGTCGGGACGCGCGCGGAGTGCGCCGTCCTCAAGGCGGTCGCGGCGCACTTCGTCATGAACGTCGCCGAGCGGGTCGAGCTCATGGCGGGGGAGCGAGCCGTCATCGCGGACCTCGTCGCCGCCTTCCGGCAGGACCCGTCGCGTCTCGACGCCGACCTGCTCGCCGACCACGAGGCGGCGACGGACGACGGTGCAGCCCTGCGCGTCGTCGTCGACCAGGTGGCCTCCCTCACCGACGTCCGCGCGCTCGAGCTGCACCGCCGCTGGTGCTGAGCGGGCGCCGTCTCAGCGCACGACGTCGAGGACGTTGAGCTGCACCCCGTTGCCGTATGCCGCGTGCTCGGTGAGCCTGAGGCGCGCCTTCTCGGCGTCGGTCGTGAAGAGACGCTTGCCGCTGCCGAGCACGACCGGGAAGACGAGCAGGTGGTAGCGGTCGACGAGCCCGGCGGCCGCGAGGCCCTGGGCCAGCGTGGGGCTCGCGTGGACGAGGACCGTGCCGGGCTCGTCGGACTCCTTGAGCGCGCAGACGTCGTCGAGACCGCGCAGGACGGTGGTGTTGTTCCACTCGGGGTCGGTGAGCGTGCTCGATACGACGTACTTCGGCATCGCGTTGTAGTCGGCGAACTCCTCCATCGTCGGCCAGACAGGGGCGAACTCGTCGTAGCTCTGGCGGCCGAGAAGGAGGCAGCCGGCGTCGGCCTGCTCGCGACCCTTGATCTCGTAGGCCGCCTCGTCGAACTCGACGTCCTTGAAGGTCCAGCCCGCGTGGGGGTGGTCGCCACCGCCGGGCGAGTCGACGACACCGTCGAGGGAGATGAACTCGGAGACGATGAGGGTGCGCATGTTGGTGTCCTTCCGGTTCAGGGTGGACGGTCATCCTCTCCACGAACGGGATCGCCCCGATACGACACCCCATCGGAACGTTCTTTCCGGACGTCCGAGGGTGTCAGCGCTGCGGCAGGCGCACGACGACCCGCAGGCCCCCGCCCGCGCGTGGCGCGACGTCGAGCGTCCCGCCGTGTGCGGCGACGATGCTCCGCACGATGGCCAGCCCCAGCCCGACGCCGTCGTGGTCGCTGCGGACCCGGTCGGTCGCACGCCGGAACGGCTCGACCAGGGTGGCGGCGAGTGCGGGGGTGAGGACCGGTCCGGAGTTCTCGACGACGAGCTCGGCGCCGTCGCCGGTCACGCCGGTCGTGACCCGGACGGTGCCGTGCTCGCCGGGGGACATGTTGTGCACGACCGCGTTGTGCACGAGGTTGGTCGTCATCTGCTGGAGCAGCGAGGGCGAGCCCGTGGTCGGCGCCGCACCCCCCGCCGTCTCGAGGGTGAGCCCGCGCTGCTCGACGACGGGCAGCAGCGCCTCGGCGGACTCCTCGGCGAGGAGCGAGAGGTCGACGTCCTCGCGCGGGAAGGCTCCCTGGTCGGCCCGGCTCAGCACGAGCAGTGCCTCGGTGAGGTCGATGGCCCGGGTGTTGACGGCGCGCAACCGCTCGACGAGGGCGTCGCGGTCGGCGTCCGGGTCGGCCCGTGCCACGTCGAGCAGGGTCTGCGTCACGGCGAGCGGCGTCCGGAGCTCGTGCGAGGCGTTCGCCGCGAAGCGCCGCTGCTCACCGACGTGGGCCTCGACCCGCGCGAGCATCGCGTCGAACGCGTCGGCCAGCTCGCGGAACTCGTCGTGCGGCCCCTCGAGGCGGACCCGGTGCGAGAGCGACCCCGCCGCCGCCAGCCGGGTGGCGTCGGTGATCCGTGACAGCGGGGCGAGCATCCGCCCGGCGAGGAACCACCCGCCGACGAGCCCGAAGACGAGGAGGAAGACCATCGCCTGGGCGGCCCTGGGCATGAACGCCTCGACGAGGTCGCTGCGCGACGGGCTGAACGGTCCCGGACCCGGACGCCCGCCGTCGGGGACGTAGCGCAGCAGGAAGACCCACACCGTGGCGAGCAGGAGCCCGCCGGCGGTGATGAGGAAGCCGGCATAGCTGAGGGTGAGCCGGAGGCGCACGCTCGTCCCCGGTCGCCGGTCCACGCCCGTCACCGCGTCGTCCGGTCGTCGCCCGCGCTCGGGCCAGGTATGCCGGGTACCCCCGACGCGTCCGGGGTGCCGGTGTCGATCCGGTAGCCGACACCCGCGACGGTCGCGATGAGCCACGGTTCGCCCAGCCGCTTGCGCAGCGCCGAGACGGTGATCCTGACCGCGTTGGTGAACGGGTCGGCGTTCTTGTCCCAGGCCCGCTCGAGCAGCTGCTCGGCGCTGACGACGCCACCCTCGGCCGCGACGAGCACCTCGAGCACGGCGAACTGCTTGCGGGTGAGCGCGACGTAGCGTCCGTCACGGAAGACCTCGCGGCGGAAGGGGTCGACGCGCAGGCCGGCAAGCTCGCGCACCGGCGGCCGCAGGTGCCCGCGGCGCCGGTCGAGCGCCCGTAGCCGCAGGACGAGCTCGCGCAGCTCGAAGGGCTTGGTGAGGTAGTCGTCGGCGCCGAGCTCGAACCCCGAGGCGAGGTCGTCGAGCCGGTCGGCGGCCGTGAGCATGAGGATCGGTGTCTGGGCGCCGGAGGCGACGATGCTCGCCGCGACCTCGTCGCCCGACGGCCCGGGGACGTCACGGTCGAGGACGGCGATGTCGTAGGCGTTGACGGCGAGCAGCTCGAGGGCGGTGTCCCCGTCGTGGGCCACGTCGGCGGCGATGGCCTCCAGCCTCAGGCCGTCACGGATGGCATCGGCCATCAGGGGCTCGTCCTCGACGACCAGCACGCGCATGGCGACGATGCTACGAGCCGGGACGTATCGCGGACGTATGCAGAACGGCATACGGCAGGGCAACGCGCGACCGCGTTGGGTCGACGTCATGCTCTCGCCACATACGCCCGCACCCGCCGCGCCATCCCTGCGCCGCACTCGGCGCGCCGTCCTCCTCGTCGCCGTCGGCGCACTGCTGGCGGCCACCGCTCTCGCCACCGGTTTGCCGTCGACACGGTGGCGGGCGGGGCACGCGCAGGCACGGCCGCTGTCGGTGTCCGGGACGGGTTCGACGGACCTTCCCGAGGTCGCCGTGGGGTCGGGGCCGTCCGTGCGCACGGCGTTCGACGCGAGGACTCCCGAGATCCTCAACCTCGACGACGACCTGCGCTCAGCCCTTCGGACGGCCGCGATCGACGCGGCCGCCGAGGGCCTCACCGTCGTCGTCAACAGCGGCTGGCGCTCCGCCGCACGACAGGAGGAGCTGCTCAGACAGGCCGTCGACGACCACGGCTCGTGGCGCGAGGCGGCCCGGTGGGTCGCCACCCCGGAGACCTCGCCGCACGTGTCGGGTGACGCCGTCGACCTCGGTGGCCCCGGGGTGACGGCGTGGCTGGCGCGGCACGGTGCGCGCTACGGGCTGTGCCAGACCTACCGCAACGAGCCCTGGCACTGGGAGCTGCGACCCGACGCCGGGGTCGACGGCTGCCCCGCGATGTATGCCGACCCGTCGCAGGACCCACGGATGCATGGGTGACCCGCGCCCGTCCCTCCCGGGCGCGGGTCACCCGTGCACCCGCATGCGTCACCAGTCGACCCGCGCCTTGTAGGCGTGGTGGTCCGAGCCGAACTCCTGCAGCTGGTAGGACTTCGTGGCCACCGCGTTGTCGGGCACGTAGATCTGGTCGATGGTGTAGCCCGCGACGTCCTTGACGTCGAGCATGCGCAGCCCCGGCAGGTTCACGGCGCGCCTGCGGTTGAAGTCGCCCACGACGACGACCGGCGCGTTGTGCAGCCGGCGCAGGCGGGTGATCTCGGACTTGAGGATGTCGAGGTGCCGGAGCCAGCGGCCCTGCCGGTCCGGGTGCTTGCCGTTCCAGGCACCGGAGATGAAGTGCGTGTTGACGAAGACGAACTTCTTGCCGGTCTGCTTGTTCTTGAGCACGACCGCGTTGACGAAGCGGGCCGGGGTCACGCCGGCCTCGCCGTCGTGGGTCTTCTGCGACGACTGCGCCACCTTGGCGAAGCGCGAGTTCCACGAGATCGGCACGGCGGACGCCGCACCGCTGAAGACGGCGTGCGAGTACTCCGCCCCGAGCCGGTTGCGCATCTTGTCGCGGTCGACGGGGTCGTTGACCTCCTGCCACCCGATGACGCCGGCGAAGGCGGGGAAGCTGCCGTCGCCGTAGTGCGAGTTGTGGGTGCCGACCCAGACGCTGTTCGGGTTCTGCGCGGCGTGGGCGCTCGGAGCGCCGACGGCGGCGGCGCTGGCGAGGCCGATGCCGGCCGCGGCCGTGAGCGCCGCGAACCTGCGGCGGTCGAGCGTGATGGTCCTGTCCATGGCGGTTCCCCCTCCGGTGCGCGCCCCGGACGGTCCGGGGGCACGCTCGCCCCGGGTCCGACCGGGGCAGTGCCGCCACCCTCGGCGCCGACGCTGCGAATCCGCTGCGATTCCGGTGCGACCGCGCCACCACGGTCGCTGCGACCCCCCGACCTCGGTCGCACGCCGACCGGCCCTCCCGGCTTGGGGACGGGGCCACGCGCCCGGGTGGGCACGCGGCATACTGAAGCCCTCACAGGAGCGGACGAGGACCGGAGGTGCGCGTGGCGGGGCGGATCAACGCTGACGACGTGCAGTCCGTCAAGGAGCGCTCCTCGATCGAGGACGTCGTGCGTGACCACGTGACGCTCCGCCCGGCCGGTGTCGGCTCGCTCAAGGGGCTGTGCCCGTTCCACGACGAGAAGACTCCGTCCTTCACGGTGCGCCCGGCCGTCGGCGCCTACCACTGCTTCGGCTGCGGCGAGGGCGGCGACGTCATCTCCTTCGTGCAGAAGGTTGAGCACCTCACCTTCGCCGAGTCGGTCGAGCGGCTCGCGGCGAAGATCGGGATGGAGCTGCGCTACGAGGAGGGCGGGGGTCCCCGCTCCGAGGGCGGGCTCGGTCGGCGCTCGCGGCTCATCGAGGCCCACCGCGTCGCCGAGGAGTTCTACGCCTCGGTCCTCATCGGCCGTCCCGACGCGCGACCCGGGCGCGACTTCATGCGTGACCGCGGCTTCGACAGCAAGGTCGCCGAGCGCTTCGGCGTCGGCTTCGCCCCACGCGGCGGCGAGGAGCTCACCCGCCACCTGCGCGAGAAGGGCTTCACCGAGGACGAGATGGTCACCGCCGGGCTCTCGGGACGGGGGAGCCGCGGCCTCTACGACCGCTTCCGCGGACGCCTCGTCTGGCCGATCCGCGACGTCACCGGCGACACCGTGGGGTTCGGCGCGCGTCGCCTCCTCGACGACGACCGCATCGCCGCGAAGTACCTCAACACCTCCGAGACCCCCATCTACAAGAAGTCGACGGTCCTCTACGGCCTCGACGCCGCGAAGAAGTCGATCGCCACCGAGCGCCGGGCCGTCATCGTCGAGGGCTACACCGACGTCATGGCCGCGCAGCTCTCCGGCGTCGAGGGTGCTGTCGCCACGTGTGGCACGGCCTTCGGCGTCGACCACATCAAGATCCTGCGCCGCATCATGCGTGACGAGACCGACGGTGCCCCGGCCAAGGTCGTCTTCACCTTCGATGGCGACGCGGCCGGGCAGAAGGCCGCGATGAAGGCGTTCGGCGAGGACCAGCGCTGGGCCTCGCAGGCCTTCGTCGCCGTCGCACCCGACGGCATGGACCCGTGCGACCTGCGCCTCGCCAAGGGCGACGAAGCGGTCAAGGCGCTCGTCGAGGACGCCGTCCCGATGTTCGAGTTCGCGGTCCGCACGACGATCCGCCGCTTCGACCTCGAGACCGCCGAGGGGCGCGTCCAGGCGATGCGGGCCGTCGCGCCGATCATCAACTCGATCCGCGACTCGTCACTGCGGCCGGAGTACATGCGGACCGTCGCCGGCATGCTCGGTGTCGAGGTCGAGCAGGTGCGCAGCGAGGTGCAGCGTGCCGGGCGCATCGCCTCCCGCGACGCCTCGGCCGGCGCTCCCGGCCGACCCGGCGAGCGCACCCCCGCGTCCACCGACGACGTACCCGAGCCCGATGCGCGCGAGGACGCCGCGGCGATGCCCGCGCCCAACCTGCGAGACCCTGTCGTCAACACCGAGCGCCAGCTGCTCCAGGCGCTGCTGCAGTACCCCACGCGGTTCAGCACCGAGACGATCGACGCGTTGCCGACGGTGGCGTTCACCGCGCCCGCGCACGCGGCGATCTTCGACGGCGTCCGGACCGTCGCGGCCCGCGCCTCGCAGCTCTCCACCGCCGGGTGGACCGCCGCCGTCGCCGAGGCCGGTCCGCTCGCCGTGCGCGGGCTGCTCGCCGAGCTGAGCGTGGCGCCCCTGCCGACCAAGGTCGACCCGACGACGGGCCTGCCGCCCCAGCGCTACCTCGACTCGCTCGTCATCGGCGTCCATGACGCCGGCCTGACCCGCCAGATCGCCGACGAGACCGCAGCGATCCGTCGGCTCCAGAACTCACCCGAACCGGAACCGGAGGCCATCCGTGAACGCTCCCGCAAGCTCATCGAGCTCGAGATGAGCCGGGCCCGGCTGCGCGATCGGCTCACGACGTGAGGCTTCCCCGACTCGGTCGTCGCGGACCCGAGGTGCCGGTCGAGGTGGCCGGCGCCCTCGGCGACCGGGGGAGCGAAGTGCTCAGCCTCGGCCACGACGAGCGCTCCACGACGTGGGTCGTCGCCACCACGACCCACGTGTATGCCGTCCGCGACGGTTCCGTGGTCCTCGACCGTCCGTGGCACATGGTCGACACCGGCTCGTGGGACGACCAGACGCGGCGGCTCACCGTCCAGTGGGTCGACCGGGCGCCAGCGACGGTGTGGCAGGTCGAGCTGCCGTCGACCTTCCCGCAGGTCTTCCGCGAGCGGGTGCAGGCCAGCGTCGTGCTCTCCGACGAGGTCGACCTCGGCGAGAAGCGGCGCGCCCGCGTCGTCGTCCGCAAGGACCTCGAGACGCAGGCGCTTCTCGGTCAGACGATCCTCGGACGCGGTGTGAGGGCGAGCGACCCGGGGGTCCGCGAGCAGACTCGAGCGGCCCTCGACCGTCTCCGCGAGCAGGTCGGGCTCGACTGATCCCGGCCCTCGCGGCAGGGTGGGGAGCCGTTTTCGTGACTGGCCCCACCCTTTGCTATCGTTGCGCAGCGCGCCACCCCCGGGTGGCCGCGCCGGTGTCAGCACCGATGCATTGCATTCCCCTGTAGCTCAATTGGCAGAGCAGCCGACTGTTAATCGGCAGGTTGTTGGTTCGAGTCCAACCGGGGGAGCACCTCGACGAAGGGCCCGGATCCGCACTGGATCCGGGCCCTTCGCGCTGTCGTGGAGGTCACGGGGCGAGGGGCCGGCGCGCACCGCCGCGAAGGGGGGACGACGTGGTTCGACGTCGGCGTCGGCGGCCATGACGGTGTCGCTCGAGAGCCGCGCCGGCGCGGACGACCTCATTTATGCTGCCCACGTGTCTGACGTGATGTTGATGGGGAGACTGGGCAGGTTGCTCGAGGCTGCCGAGGCAGCCTCGCCCGTCGAGGCGGTCCAGTCCGTGGCGCGGGAGCTGGGTGAGGCCTTCGGTGCGACCGAGGTCTCGTTCCTCGTCGCCGACCTGTCGGGACGTGCCCTCGTCCGACTCGCCCACGTGCCGCTCGCCGAGGACGCCGACCCAGGCGACACCCAACCGCTGGAGCCCAACCAACGTCAGGCCGGCGCGGAGCGTGCCACCGTGCTGCCCCTGGACGGCGGGCCGGGGGAGCAGGCGGTGCGTACGCAGGCCGTCCAGGTGGTGGCTCCCGACGGTGCCGAGGATGGTCCCACGGCGGGTATGTGGACGCTGCTGGCCCCCATCACGGAGCGGGGAGAGGTCATCGGTGTGCTCGAGCTGCTCCTGCCGTCGGAACCCGACGAGGACACCCGGTCGGCAGCGGGACAGCTGGCGCACTTCATGGGGTTCGTCGTCATCGCCAACCGACGGCACACCGACCTCTTCGAGTGGGGTCAGCGCAGCAGGCCGTCCAGCCTGTCCGCCGAGATCCAGCAACGCCTCCTGCCCGCGTCACGCACGTGTGAGGCCGGTGCCTTCACGCTGGCCGCCTGGCTCGAGCCCGCGAGCGACATCGCCGGCGACAGCTTCGACTACAGCCTGGCCCGCGACGAGCTGCACCTGTCGGTCACCGACGCCATGGGACACGGCGTGGGGGCGGCCCTCACGGCCTCGCTGAGCGTGGGTGCCCTGCGTGGTGCCCGCCGTCGGGGTGTCTCCCTCCTCGACCAGGTGGCGGCTGCCAACGCCGCCCTGGTCGAGCACTCGGACAAGCATGGGGCCGACGACTACGTCACCGGGGTGGCGGGACGTCTGGACCTCGAGACCGGGGCCCTCGAGCTCGTCAACGCAGGCCACGTGCCGCCCTACCTTGCCCGCAAGGGCAGGGTGGAGGCCGTCGACCTGCCGCCGGACCTGCCGGTCGGTCTCTTCGCCGACACGGGCTACCGCAGCACCCGGCTCGACCTCGAGCCCGGCGACCGGCTCGTCATCGTCACGGACGGCATGCTCGATCGCAACGCCGCCGGTCTCGACCTCACCGAGGTCATCGGTGAGACCTCCGCCCTGCACCCCCGCGAGGCCGCCCGGTACATGGCCGACAGGGTTCTCGCGGCCACCGGGCACAACCTCAAGGACGACGCCACCATCCTGCTCCTCGACTGGTTCGGTGAGCACGGGCGGGCGCGCACCACGGTCTCCGGCGCGGACCTGGACCGCGCCAGCGCCCGCCTGTCCTAGCATTCACGACGAAGGGCCCGGATCCCTCCAAGCATCCGGGCCCTTCGTCGTGCCGCACCTCCGTCGGAGGCCGAGCGGCCGGCGTCAGGTCGTCGCGCCGGCTCCCGGCAGGGGAGCCGCGGGAACGGCCGTCGTGTGTGCGCCGCCGGCGGTCTTGCCACGGCGGTTGAGCCGCCTCTCCACCGTGACCGCGAGACGGGAGAGCAGGTAGTTCATCGTGATGAAGAGGATCGCCGCGACGATGTAGGCCGGCACCGTGTTGGTGAAGGCCGACCCCAGCGTCTTGGACCACGTGAGGAGCTCGGTGTAGGTGATCGCCGTGCCGAGCGCCGAGTCCTTGAGGATGGTGACGAACTGGCCGATGAGGGCCGGCAGCATGGCGGTGAGGGCCTGCGGCAGCTGGATCGAGCGCAGCACCTGACCCGTCGTCAGGCCGACGGCGAGACCTGCCTCGCCCTGTCCCTTGGGCAGTGAGTACACGCCGGAACGGACGAGCTCGGCGATGACCGCCCCGTTGTAGAGCGTCAGCGCCGTGACGACCGCCGCGAGCGGGTTGACGTCGTTGGCGAAGACGCCGTTGCGGGTGTAGACCCCGAACGCGAAGATCATCATGATGAGCACCGGGACGGCCCGGAAGAACTCGACGACGACACTGCTCACCCACCGCACGGGGGCGATGGTCGAGAGTCGCCCGACGCCGAAGACGAGGCCGAAGACGGCAGCGAAGACGATGGAGATGAGGGCGGCCTTGATGGTGCCCCAGAGGCCCTTGAGCAGGTAGTCGCGCCAGACCGACCGGTCGGTGAAGAACGGCTCCCACATGTAGCCCTGGAGCTGGTTGGCCGTCTGCATCTTGCGGATGACGACATAGAGCGCGACGAGGGCCAGCACGCCGCCGACGACCGCGAGGATCGCGTGCCGGCGACGGGCCTTGGGGCCCGGGGCGTCGAAGAGGACGGACTGGGCGCTCATCGCTTCACCGCCAGACGCCGCGACATGCTCGTGAAGAGCAGTCCGAGCGGCAGGGTGAGGAGGACGAAGCCGATCGCGAAGACGAGGAAGACACTGAACCGGCTGCCCTCGTTCTCGATGACGGTCGACATGAGGTTGGCTGCCTCCCCAGCGCCGATGACCGCGGCCACCGTGCTGTTCTTGATGAGGGCGATGATCGTGGACCCGATGGGGGCGATCGACCCACGGAAGGCCTGCGGCAGCAGCACGTGCTGCATGCTCTGGCCGAAGGTGAGCCCGATCGCTCGCGCTGCCTCCGCCTGGCCCGCCGGCACCGTGTTGACGCCGGAGCGCAGTGCCTCGCAGATGAAGGCGCCGTGGTAGACGGAGAGCATCACTGCGGCCCAGCGGAAGACGTTGCTGCTGATGTCCTCGGAGTTGAGCTGGATGCCGAGGATGAAGGTCAGTCCGAGGATGCTGAAGACCATGAGCAGGGTCAGCGGGGTGTTGCGGAAGGTGTTGACGTACCACGTCCCGATCCACTGGAAGACCCGCACCGGCGAGAGCCGCAGGATGGCGACGATGGTGCCGAGGACCAGCGCGCCGAACGTCCCGAGGAGCGACAGCTTGATGGTGCCCCAGAACGCGGCGAGCACGTCGTAGTTGCTGAGGATCTCACCCATGCAGAGACCTTTCCTTGCCGTGGTCGTTCCGGCACTCAGGCATGCCGTCCGCCCGGGTGAGCGGACGGCATACCCGAGGTGCCGTGGTCGAGGGGAGGATCAGGAGCAGGCGTCCGGCTTCGGCGGGTTCACCGCGGTGTCGACCTTGAAGCCGGCCGGGCCGAGGTTGGCGTCGACGGCCTTCTGCCAGTCGCCGGAGTCGACCATCTTGGTGAGCGCCGTGTTGATCTTCTCGCAGAGGGCGGTGTCGCCCTTCTTGATACCGACGCCGTAGCGCTCCTCGGAGAAGGTCTTGCCGACGACCTTGAGCTTGCCCTTGTACTGGTCCTGCGAGGCGTAGCCGGCGAGGATGGTGTTGTCCGTCGTCAGGGCGTCGACGCCCTTGGAGACGAGGGCCGCGACGCACTCGGAGTAGGTGCCGAACTCCTGGAGCTGGACACCGGGGTACTTGTCCTTGACCTTCTGGGCCGAGGTCGAGCCGGTGACCGAGCAGAGCTTCTTGCCCGTGAGGGTCTCGGGACCGGTGATCGAGCTGTCGTCACCGCGGACGAGGAGGTCCTGGCCGGCGACGAAGTACGGACCGGCGAAGGAGACGGTCTCCTTGCGCTTGTCGGTGATCGAGTAGGTCGCGAAGATCATGTCGACCTGGCCGGTCGAGATGAGGGTCTCACGCTGGGCGGACGGGGCCTGCACCCAGGTGATGTCGCCCTCGCCGCTGCCGAGCTCCTTGGCGACGTACTTCGCGACGTCGACGTCGAGGCCGGCGTAGTCCTCGCCCTTCTTGAGGCCGAGGCCGGGCTGGTCGAACTTGATGCCGATCTTCACGGCCTTGCCGGTGCCGCCGCTGGCGTCACCACCGGAGCCGGAGCCGGAGCCCGAGTCGTTGGCGCTGTCGCCGCAGGCGGCGAGACCGAGCGTGAGCACCGACGCCGCGAGAACCGCGCCGATCTGACGAACCTTCATTGTTTTCCTCCTGTGTGGGACTGACATCAGTGGGTGAGGATCTTGCCGAGGAAGTCCTTGGCCCGGTCGCTCTTGGCGTTGGTGAAGAACTCCTCGGGCGTGTTCTCCTCGACGATCTGGCCGTCGGCCATGAAGACGACGCGGTTCGCGGCCTTGCGGGCGAAGCCCATCTCGTGGGTGACGACGATCATCGTCATGCCCTCCCTGGCGAGGCCGACCATGACGTCGAGGACCTCGTTGATCATCTCGGGGTCGAGCGCGGACGTCGGCTCGTCGAAGAGCATGACCTTGGGGTCCATCGCGAGCGAGCGGGCGATGGCGACGCGCTGCTGCTGGCCACCGGAGAGCTGGGCGGGGAACTTCTGCGCCTGGTGCGCGACTCCGACGCGCTCGAGCAGCTCCATGGCGCGCTTCTCGGCCTCGGCCTTCTTCTGCTTGCGGACCTTGATCGGGCCGAGCGTGACGTTGTCGAGGATCGTCTTGTGCGCGAAGAGGTTGAACGACTGGAAGACCATGCCGACGTCGGCACGCAGCTGCGCGAGCTCCTTGCCCTCCTCGGGCAGGGTCTTGCCGTCGATCGTGATCGTGCCGGACTCGATCGTCTCGAGCCGGTTGATCGCGCGGCACAGCGTCGACTTGCCCGAGCCTGACGGCCCGATGACGACGACGACCTCTCCCTTGCCGATCTCCAGGTCGATGTCGCGCAGGACGTGGAGGTCGCCGAAGTGCTTCTGGACGTCCTTGAGGACGACGAGGGGCTCAGTCATGGGGCGAAACCTACCGTCATGTGCCTGTTGCCACGCGTGACTGGCCCGATGCGACACCGATTCGCAACGCTGCCGGTCGGTTACCCGCTCGTATGCCGTCCACCGTCCGGTCCGTGTGCGCGAGGCCCGGAGGGTGCGTGTCCCGTGAGCGCCCGCGGGTAGGCTCGGCTCGGCTTCACGGGGCGGTAGCTCAGTCGGTCAGAGCAGCGGACTCATAATCCGTCGGTCCTGGGTTCAAGCCCCAGCCGCCCCACCCGCGCATATTGGAGGGGCCGGTCCGAGACGGACCGGCCCCTCCTTCGTGCATGTGGGTCAGCAGTTCTTCGAGTTGCCCCTGCAGGAGCTCGTCGTCGTGGCCGTCCGCGTCGCCGTCGCGACGTTGAGGCCGTCGACCTTGACGATCGTCGCGTTGAGGCGCTGGCCGAGGTAGACCGTGCCGTTGTGGACGCCGATCGACCACGAGAGGTCGGGCGTGCGGGCGAGGCCGGTCCACGTCATCGCGTCGGAGCTGCGGAAGATGCCGGTCGGGGTGAGGGCGTAGACGAACCCGTCACCCGGGATGTCGAAGTCGAGGACGTTGCCCAGCGCCTGCGGCAGGACCGTGGTCGCGGTCTTGCCGTCGAAGGCGACGAGGCCCTTGAGGTAGTTCGGGCACAGGATCTTGCCGGCGAAGACCTCGACGGCGCGCGCCTCGACCGCGGTGCACGGCGTGAGGCTCTGGGTGGTCCAGCTGCGACCGTCGAACGCACGCAGCGGCGCACCGCCGTAGACGTCCCGGGCCTGCATGTAGATCTTGCCGTTGAGGGGGGCTGCCCAGTAGTAGCGCTCGTAGCCACCGTAGGTCGCCGACGTGTCCTTCATCGCCAGCGCCCACGTCTTGCCACCGTCGGTCGACCGGTAGGCAGCAGCGCCGCCACCGGTGCCCCAGCGGGCGGAGCCGACCATCCACAGGTCGGTGCCGTTGAGGGTGGCGACGTCGAAGACGTGCTCGGCGGGTGCCTTGAACTCGTTGGTCCAGGTGCCGCTCGCGTTGGTGGAGAAGCCCTGGTTGGCGGTGGCCGTCCCGGTGGGGTCGGTCCAGGGGGCATAGAGCTTGCCGTTGATCTTGCGGAAGGTCGTGATCTCCTCCGTCGGGGCGGTGAGGCCCGACTCGGCGAAGGTGCGGGTCGCCGGGTCGAAGGTGCTGACCTTCGTCGGCCCGGAGTTCTGGAGGTAGTCACCGTGGCCGACGTAGAACTTGCCGCCGTCGGAGGTGAGGCTGCGGATCGTCTTGCCGGAGGAGGTCGGCTTGGCGGCGGCCTGCGGGCTGATGCCGACGACGGAGGTCGAGTAGGTCGGCAGCGCGTCGGCCGACGGGGGCGGGGGCGGCGACGGCTTGGCGGCGCTTGCCGGCGCGGCCGACAGGGCGACGGCGCAACCGAGGCTCGTGAGGGTGGCGGCGAGGGCGGCCAGGGCTGGGCGGGAGACGAGTTGGCGGGATCCCATCGAGGGCGCTCCTAGGTGTGGTGCAGGGGGTGACCCGAACGGGTCAGGCAGGCCAATAGTCAAGGTGGACGTTCCCTTGGGCAACTCGGATCAGTCATTTGGCGAGCAAATGACCCGAAAGGACTATAGGGTTCGCGCTCAACGGCTCCCGGGTCCTCCGGGCGCTTCTCACATGGTGACGCGTGTTCGTGGTGGTGCGGCTGGGGTTCGTGCGGCATGATGTGACCCACGGTTCACGAGTTCTCTCGTGAGGCGACAAACAGCGGCGCGCAAGGCGCCCTCATAGCAAGCTGGCCGGCATACAGATCTGTTGCCTCCGGACACGTGCGAAGGCGTTGGGGAAGACGTCCCTTGCACACCAAGGAGGCCAGGATGTCTGTCGCGACGCGACGTGTGTCGACCCGGGGAGTGGTGTTCATCCACTCGGCCCCGGCAGCGCTGTGCCCGCACATCACCTGGGCCCTCGAGAAGGCCACGGGCTCCCGGGTGGTCATCGACTGGACCGAGCAGCCGATCGCCCCCGGCCTGCGCCGCGGTGAGTGGTCGTGGATCGGGGAGCAGGGGACCGGCGCCCACATCGCCTCGACGCTGCGCGGCTGGCAGGGCGTGCGCTACGAGGTCACCGAGGACCCCAGCGCCGGCTGCGACGGCTCGCGCTGGTCCTACACGCCGAGCCTGGGCATCCACCACGCCACGACGTCCGCGAGCGGCGACGCCGTCGTCGGGGAGGAGCGGCTCAAGGAGATCCTCATGTTGGCGCAGGGCTCGCCCGACGCGATCGAGGAGATGCTCGAGGAGGTGCTCGGCACCGAGTGGGACGCCGAGCTCGAGCCCTTCCGGTATGCCGGGGACGGGGCGCCCGTGCGCTGGCTCCACCAGGTCGGCTGAACCGGCCGACAACCCGCACACGTCACGAGGCCCGCTCCGGTACAGGGGGAGCGGGCCTCGTGCTGTGCTCGGCCTACAGAGGGATGTTGCCGTGCTGGCCGCGGCGCTGGGGGGCCTCGGTGATGGCCTTGGCGAGCGCCGACCGGGTCGCGGTCGGCTCGACGATCTCGTCGACGACCCCGATCTCCACGGCGCGCGGCAGGCCGCCGGACATGAGGTCGTGCTCGTCGGCGAGCTGCTGCTCGACGGCGGCGCGCTCGGCGTCGTCGACCTCGGCGAGACGCCGGCGGTGCAGGATCCGGATCGCGGCGACCGAGCCCATGACGGCGACGTGCGCGGTCGGCCACGCGAAGACCTTCGTCGCGCCGAGCGATCGCGAGTTCATCGCGATGTAGGCGCCGCCATAGGTCTTGCGGGTGACGAGCGTGACGCGGGGGACCGTGGCCTCGGCGAAGGCGTGGAGCAGCTTGGCGCCCCGGCGGACGACGCCGTCCCACTCCTGTCCGACGCCGGGGAGGTAGCCCGGCACGTCGACGAGGACGATGAGCGGCACGCCGAAGGCGTCGCACATGCGCACGAACCGGGCTGCCTTCTCCGCGCTGGGTGAGTCGAGGCAACCACCGAGGCGCATCGGGTTGTTGGCGATGACGCCGACGGTGCGGCCGCCGAAGCGACCGAGCTGCGTGACGATGTTGGGCGCCCAGCGCGGGTGCAGCTCAACGGAGTCCGCACCCTTGTCGAGGACGTTGTCGACGACCGGGTGCACGTCGTAGGCGCGCTTGGCCGACTCGGGGAAGGTCTCCTCGAGGTCGATGTCCTCGATGCCCGTGGCGTCGAGCGTGCCCTGGTCGGCGAGCAGCGAGCAGAGCTGCCGTCCGCGCTCGTAGGCCTCCTCGGTCGACTCGGTGACGACGTGGACGACACCGCTGCGACGGCCGTGCGGCTCGGGCCCGCCGAGGCGGAGCGCGTCGACGGCCTCGCCCGTGACGGAGCGGACGACGTCGGGGCCGGTGACGAAGATCCGGCCCTCGGGGGCGAGGATGACGATGTCGGTGAGCGCCGGTCCGTAGGCCGCGCCGCCGGCGGCCGCGCCGATGACGACCGAGATCTGCGGGATCTTGCCCGAGGCACGGGTCATGATCGCGAAGACCTCGCCGACGGCGTGCAGGCTCACGACGCCCTCGGGCAGCCGCGCGCCTCCGGAGTGCCAGATGCCGACGACCGGTATGCCGTCCGCGAGCGCGCGCTCGTAGGCCGCGAGGATGACCTTGCAGCCGGCGACGCCCATGGCGCCGCCCATGATCGTCGCGTCCGAGCAGAAGGCGGCGACCCGCGTGCCCCGGCAGGTGCCGACGGCGGCGAGCATGCCGGAGTCGTCCTCGGGGCTGATGAGCTCGAACGAGCCCTCGTCGAAGAACGCAGCGAGCCGCAGGCGGGGGTTGCGCGGGTCGGTGGCGCGGTCCGGCTTGGGCTTGGTCGCTGCGGAAGCGGTGGCCGAGGCCTCGTTGGGCTGGTGCGCCATCAGATGCTCTTCACCGCGAGGGCGACGTTGTGGCCACCGAAGCCGAACGAGTTGTTGAGGGCGGCGATGTCGCCCTCGGGCAGCTTGCGGTGCTCGCCGCGCACGACGTCGAGGGAGATCTCGGGGTCGAGGTCCTCGATGTTGATCGTGGCGGGGGCGATCCGGTGGTGCACGGAGAGGATCGTGAAGAGCGCCTCGAGCGCACCGGCGGCACCGAGGAGGTGGCCGGTCATCGACTTGGTGCCGCTGACGCACATGCCGTCGGTGGCGTCACCGAAGGCACGGCGGATGGCGTTGGCCTCGGCGACGTCGCCGACCGGGGTCGAGGTGGCGTGGGCGTTGATGTGCACGATGTCAGCCGGGGTGAGGCCCGCGCGCTGGACCGCCTCACGCATGGCGCGGGACGCGCCGGCGCCCTCGGGCTCGGGTGCGGTGATGTGGTGGGCGTCGGACGACATGCCGGCGGGCGCGAGCTCGGCATAGATCCGGGCTCCGCGGGCCCTGGCGTGCTCCTCGGACTCGAGGACGATGACGGCCGCGCCCTCGCCCATGACGAAGCCGTCACGGCCGGTGTCGTAGGGCCGGGACGCGTGCGCCGGGTCGTCGTTGCGGGTCGAGAGCGCCTGCATCTGCGCGAAGCCGGCGAAGGGAAGCGGATGGATCGCGGCCTCGGTGCCACCGGCGATGACGATGTCGGCGCGACCGGAGAGGATCTGGTCCACGGCGAGCCCCATGGACTCCGCACCGGAGGCGCACGCCGACACTGCGGTGTGTGCTCCTGCGCGTGCGCCGAGGGCGAGCGAGACGTTGCCGCTGCTCGTGTTGGGCATGAGCATCGGGACGGCGAGCGGGAAGACCCGGCGCACGCCCTTCTCGCGCAGGTTGTCCCACTGGTTGAGCAGCGTGTGGACGCCGCCGATGCCGGTGCCGATCGCGACCATGAAGCGCTCGGGGTCGACCTCGGGGCTTCCGGCGTCGGCCCAGGCCTCGCGCGAGGCGACCATGGCGTACTGGGCGCTCGGGTCCATCCGGCGGCACTCGACCTTGGTCAGCACCTCCTCCGGGGAGGTGTGGATCGTGGCGGCGAAGCTGACGGGGAGCTCGTACTGCTCGACCCAGTCCTCCGTGAGCGGCCGCGCGCCGGGGGTCCCGGCGAGGATGGCGTCCCACGTGTCGGTGATCGTCCCACCGAGGGGTGTGGTGGCTCCGAGTCCGGTGACGACGACGCGACGTTCGGTGCTCATGTTCGATGACTCCTTGGCGTGGGACGGGTCGACTTATTGCGCTTTTGTGCGCGCTCCGCGGTGGGTGTGCCGCTGCATGCGGCGCACAAAAGCGCAATAAGTCGAAGGGGCGAGCGGGTCAGCTCTGGTTGGACTGGATGAACGAGACGGCGTCGCCGACGGTGCGGAGGTTCTTGACCTCGTCATCGGGGATGCGCACGCCGAACTTCTCCTCGGCGTTGACGACGATCGTCATCATCGACAGCGAGTCGATGTCGAGGTCGTCCGTGAACGCCTTGTCGCTCTGGACGCTCTCCGGGTCGAGACCGGTCTCTTCGTTGACGATCTCGGCGAGACCCGCGAGGATCTCCTGCTCGCTTTGAGCCATGTCTGCTGCTCCTTCATCGTTCGGTCCGCCGGGTGCGGACGCTGTGGGGTGGTGCGTGGTGCGAGTGGTGCTGTGGTCCGAGGTGACCCGTGGACCGCGGGAGTCCCTAGGGGAGCGTCACGACCTGGGCGGCATACGAGAGGCCTGCTCCGAAGCCGATCTGGAGGGCGAGGCCGCCGCGCGGGGCGAGGCCCTCGCGCAGGAGGCGCTCGGTCGCGAGCGGCACGGAGGCCGCGGAGGTGTTGGCCGAGTCGACGATGTCGCGGGCGACGGCGACGTGCTCGGGCACCTTGAGCTGCTTGCACATGGCGTCGATGATCCGGACGTTGGCCTGGTGGGGGATGAACGCGTCGAGCTCGTCGACCGTGACACCGGCGGCGTCGAGCGCCTGCTGCGCGACCGGCGCCATGCTCCACACGGCCCAGCGGAAGACGCTCTGGCCCTGCATGCCGATGGTGGGCCAGTCGAGCTTCTGCTCGTGGACGTCGATCCAGCTCTCGTTCTGCGCGATGACGTCCCACTTGTCGCCCTCGGAGCCCCACACCGTCGGACCGATGCCCGGGGAGTCGGACGCGGTGACGATCGCGGCCCCCGCACCGTCGCCGAAGATGAAGGCGGTCCCGCGGTCGGTGCGGCTCGTGAAGTCCGAGAGGCGCTCGACGCCGATGACGGCGACGTTGCGGGCGCTGCCGCCACGCACCATGTCGCTGGCGATCGAGATGCCGTGGCAGTAGCCCGCGCACGCGGCCGAGATGTCGAAGGCGACCGGCTTGTCCATGCCCATGCGGTCGGCGAGCATCGGCGCGGCGGCAGGGGTCTGGTAGGGGTGCGAGACCGTCGCGAGGACGACGGCGTCGACGTCGCCGGGCTCCATGCCGGCCATCTCGAGGGCGTCGCGCGTGGCGGCCTCGGACATGTCGATGATGCTCTCGCCCTCGCCGGCGAAGTACCGGGTCTTGATGCCGGAGCGCTCCTGGATCCACTCGTCCGAGGAGTCGATCGCGTCGACGATCTCGGAGTTGGGGACGACGCGCCGGGGGCGGTAGGCGCCGACGCCAGCGATCCGGGCGTGGGCCGCGCCGGTGGACGGGGAGATGGTGCCGGCCATGTCAGCCCTCCTTCGGGTGGAGGCGGAGGACGGGCTGGCCGGGAGAGACGGGGTCTCCGTCCTCGACGAGCCACTCGACGACGCGGCCACCGTGCGGGGCGACGACCTCGTAGGTGTCGCGCAGGGTGCCGACGGTCGCGACGACGCTGCCGGCCTCGACCGCGGTACCCACCTCGCTGTGGGTGAACGAGACCATGCCCTTGGCGGGGCTGATGACGAGACGCCACGTCGGGTCCTGGGCGACACCGGAGGACTTGGCGTGCTCCTTGACCATGCGGTGCGCCTGCTCGAGGTTGTCCGGGCTCTTGAGCGCGAGGATCTCGACGTCCTTGAGGACGCGCTTCGCGAGCCCGGCGAGGGTGCCGGCCGGCGGGATCTCGATGATGCCGGTGACGCCGAGCTCCTTGAAGGTCTCCATCGTGAGGTCCCAGCGCACCGGGTTGCTCACCTGGCTCACGAGGCGCCCGAGGACCTCGCGGCCGCTGTGGACGACGGCGCCGTCGCGGTTGGAGACGAGCGGCACGCGCGCGTCGTGGGTCGACATCGCCTTGGCGTAGCCGGCGAGGACGTCGACGGCGGGCGCCATGTGCTGGGTGTGGAAGGCGCCGGCGACCTTGAGCGGGATGACGCGGGTCTTGGCCGGCGGCTCGGCGGTGAGGGCGGCGAGCTGCTCCATCGTGCCGGCGGCGACGACCTGTCCGGCGCCGTTGATGTTGGCGGGGGTGAGGCCGTGGCGCTCGATCGTCGCCGCGACGTCGTCGGGATCGCCGCCCATGACGGCGCTCATGCCCGTCGGGGTGACGGCGCTGGCCTCGGCCATCGCGCGGCCGCGCTCGCGGACGAAGACCATGGCCTGCTCGGCGGAGATGACCCCACCTGCCGCGGCGGCCGTGATCTCACCGACGGAGTGGCCGGCTCCCGCACCGACGAGGCGGAACCCGTCGGCCGGGTGCTCGAAGAGTGCCAGGAGCGAGACGAGGCCCGACGCCACGATGAGCGGCTGGGCGACGGCCGTGTCCTTGATGGTCTCCTCGTCGGACTCGGTCCCGTGCTTGACGAGGTCCATGCCGGCGACGGCGGAGAGCCAGCCGAGCCGTTCGCGCACGCCGGGGATGGCGAGCCAGGGGGTGAGGAAGCCGGGGGTCTGGGAGCCCTGTCCAGGGCAGACGATCACGAGCACCCCTTCAGCGTGTCCGCCCGGGCACCCTCGGGGGGCGAGTGGCGGCGACGAACCTCGCCGCAGACTTCTGTAGGGTTCCTACAACGCGCGGGCGGAGGGTCGGGTCACGCGCGTTGCGGGCTCGGGGGCTACTCGTCCGTAGGCGAGGGCGAGCCGCACGGTCTGCGCGTCGTGCGGGTCGGTGAGGTCGTAGCCGATGATGTCGGCGATCTTGGCGAGGCGGTAGCGGACCGTGTTGGGGTGGACGAAGAGGGTGCGCGCGGTGCCCTCCAGCCCGAGACCGCCGTCGAGGTAGGCCGCCGCCGTCTCGAGGAGGTTGCCGCCACCGCTCGCCGACAGCGGTGCATAGACCCGCGACACGAGCGAGGCCCGAGCGGGCAGGTCGCCGAGGAGCGCCCGCTCCGCGAGAAGGTCGTCGCTGCGCACCGGCCGAGGCGCCGTGGGCCAGGCGGGGGCGGCCGTGTGGCCCGAGAGCGCGGCCCGCGCGCTGCGCCCGGCGGCATACAGGTGGGGGACGACGGGACCGACGACGATCGGGCCGGCGCCGAAGTGGCTGCCGAGGTGGGACGCGGTCTCGAGCGCGTCCGAGACCCGGCCGGCGATGCAGACGACGCGCCGGCCGTGGATGGCGACGAGCAGCTCGACACCGAGCCGCTTCGCGCCACGGTGGAGCTGGTCGACCACCTGTGCGGCGCCCGTGCTCGGGGTGGACCCGACGATGACGCACACGTCGCTCGTCGTGCCCCAGCCGAGGGCCGACGCGCGCGACTGCATCGAGTCGTCGGCCTCGCCGCGGATGACCGCGTCGACGACGAGCGCCTCGAGGCGGGCGTCCCACGCGCCGCGGGCCTCGGCGGCATGGGCGTAGACCTCCGCCGCCGAGAACGCGATCTCGCGGGAGTAGAGCAGCACCGCTTCGCGGACCTTGACCTCGTCGTTCCCGGCCGCGAGCCCTATCGACTCGCGCTCGACCACCTCGACGACCGTGCGGACGAGGTCGAGGGTCTGGCCGAGGCTGATCGAGCGGGTCAGCTCACGCGGCGCGGTCCCGAAGACGTCGGCGGTGACGTGGGCCTGGTCCTGGCTGCCGGTGAACCACTCGATGAACGAGCGGATGCCGGCCTGCGCGACGAGGCCGACCCACGACCGCTCCTCGGGTGGCAGCGCCCTGTACCACCCGTGCGAGCTCTCCATCTGCTGCACGGCGGCGGCGCCGAGGTCGCCGGCCGCGCGCTCGACCCGGCGCCGGGTCGCCGCCGAGGGGCGTGTTCGCGTCGTGGCCACGAGGGCAGTCTATTTGTATGCCGTGCACAACACGTATACCGTCCCGTGACCTTCTCGGGTTGCCGCGTGGCCCTGAGTCGTGCGAGGTCAGGCCTGCCAGCCGAGGACCGACTCCCCGAGCGTCATCGTCAGCCACCACACGGCGGCGGCGACGAAGGGCAGCGCGAGGACGAGCCACGGCCGGCGGGTGAACTGCCGGATCGCGACGACGAGCAGGACGAGCCAGAAGGCGAGCAGGAGCACGACGGCCCAGAGTGGAGCGGCCAGCCCGGCGGCGACGAAGAAGGGCAGGACCCCGAAGAGCCCCAGCACGCCGAGCGTCGCGACGACGCGATCGAGGATCCGTCGGTTGTCCATGGCCGAAGCATGCCTCGTGTGCGTCGGCGGACGCCAGAGGCTCCGCTCGAGCACAGCAGGCGTGTCGGTCAGTCGGTGCCGAACTCCATGGCCGCCGCGTCGAGGGCGTTGTCGTCCGGCCCGGAGGCCGCCGGGTTGTCGGTGATGCGGTCGTAGCCACCGGCGGGCAGGTCTCCGAAGAGCGTCCCGTTCTCGACGAGGAGCTGGCCCTGGTCGACCGGCTGCTCGGCATAGAGCTCGAGCTTGGCCCGGCTGTCGGCGATGTCGAGGTTGCGCATCGTCAGCTGCCCGATGCGGTCGAGCGGGCCGAAGGCGGCGTTCTCGACGCGCTCCATCGACAGCTTGTCCGGGTGGTAGCTGAAGTTCTCGCCCCGGGTGTCGACGATCGAGTAGTCGTCGCCGCGCCGCAGCCGGAGGGTGACCTCGCCGGAGACGACCGACGCGATCCAGCGCTGGATGGCCTCGCGGAGCATGAGGCTCTGCGGGTCGAGCCACCGGCCCTCGTAGAGCAGGCGGCCGAGGCGGCGACCCTCCGCGTGGTAGTTCGCGATCGTGTCCTCGTTGTGGACGGCGTTGAGGAGCCGCTCGTAGGCGATGTGGAGCAGCGCCATGCCCGGCGCCTCGTAGATGCCGCGCGACTTGGCCTCGATGATCCGGTTCTCGATCTGGTCCGACATGCCGAGGCCGTGCCGCCCACCGATGGTGTTGGCGAGGTCGACGAGGGCGACGGGGTCGAGGTCCTCGCCGTTGATCGCGACGGGACGACCTTGGACGAAGCGCACCGTGACGTCCTCGGACTCGATGGCGACCGAGGGGTCCCAGTGCTTGACGCCCATGATCGGCTCGACGATCTCCATCGACTCGTCGAGGTGCTCGAGGGTCTTGGCCTCGTGCGTCGCGCCCCAGATGTTGGCGTCGGTCGAGTAGGCCTTCTCTGCGCTCGCGCGGTACGGAAGGTCGCGCTGCGTGAGCCACTCGCTCATCTCATGCCGGCCGCCGAGCTCGCTGACGAACGCCGGGTCGAGCCAGGGCTTGTAGATCCGCAGGTCGGGGTTGGCCAGCAGGCCGTAGCGGTAGAACCGCTCGATGTCGTTGCCCTTGAAGGTCGAGCCGTCGCCCCAGATCGAGACGTCGTCGGCCTGCATCGCCCGCACGAGCAGGGTGCCGGTGACGGCGCGGCCGAGCGGAGTGGTGTTGAAGTAGGTCCTGCCGCCGCTGCGGATGTGGAAGGCGCCGCACGCAAGCGCGGACAGGCCCTCCTCGACGAGCGCGCTGCGGCAGTCGACGAGCCGGGCCACCTCGGCGCCGTAGTCGCCGGCACGGTCGGGCACGGTGTCGATCTCGGGCTCGTCGTACTGGCCGAGGTCGGCCGTGTAGGTGCAGGGAACGGCGCCTCGCTCGCGCATCCACGCGACGGCGACGGAGGTGTCGAGACCTCCGGAGAAGGCGATGCCGACGCGCTGGCCGACGGGCAGGGAGGTGAGGACCTTGGACACGTTGCAAGACTATACAGCCGCGCGCATAACCACAAATCCGCTCGATGCCGTGGCTCGCCGGACGCGCGCCCGTCACCTCGCGTCCACGTCCTCGACAGGCGGGATCACCCCAACCGCCCTACGTTGGCGGACATGATGAGACCCCTGATCTCCGTTGTCGTCGCGGCCGGTGTGGCCCTCCCGTCCGTCGCCACGACGGCGCCTGCCGGAGCCGACGCACCACCCTCGTCGAACGGGCGGGCGAAGCTCACCGAGCCCCTGGTGCACGCCCACCGCGGTGCGTCCGGCTACCGCCCCGAGCACACCCTCGCCGCCTACCGGCTGGCCGTGCAGCAGGGCGCGGACTACATCGAGCCCGACCTCGTCATGACCAGGGACGGCGTCCTCGTCGACCGCCACGAGCCCGAGATCGGCGGCACGACCGACGTCGCCGCGCACCCCGAGTTCGCCGACCGCCGGGTCACCAAGCAGCTCGACGGCAAGCCGATCACGGGCTGGTGGGTCGAGGACTTCACGCTCGCCGAGCTCAAGACGCTGCGCGCCGAGGAACGCCTGCCCACCGTCCGCACCGAGAGCGCGAGCTTCGACGGGCAGTTCGAGGTGCCGACGCTGAGCGAGGTGCTCGCCCTGCGCCAGCAGCTCAGCGCCGAGACGGGCCGCACCATCGGCGTCATCCCCGAGATCAAGCACTCGACCTTCCTGCACGAGGCGGGGTTCGACCCCGACGTCGCCGTGGTCGAGGAGCTCGAGGCCTTCGGCCTCAACCGACCCAACGCCGCCGTGTGGGTGCAGAGCTTCGAGCTCACCCCGCTCCTCCGGCTCGACGACGAGCTCGGCTACAAGGCCAACCTCGTCTTCCTCGTGAGCGCGAGCGGCCGGCCCTACGACCTCGAGGCCCAGGGCGACCCGCGCAGCTACACCGACCTCATCGCCCCGGCGAGCCTCAAGCAGCTCGCCAAGGACATCGACGGCCTCGGCGTCGAGAAGAGCCGGGTCATCCCGCGCCGCAGCGACGGGACCCTCGGGACGCCGACGACGATCGTCGCCGACGCCCACCGCGTCGGGCTCGACGTCACTCCGTGGACCTTCCGCGCCGAGAACCAGTTCCTCCCGGTCGACTACCGCGTCGGCACCGACCCGGCCACGCACGGCCGCATGGGAGACGAGGTCACGCGCTACTTCGAGGCCGGCGTCGACGGCGTCTTCTGCGACCAGCCCGACATCTGCGTGGCGGCCCGCACGGAGTTCCTCGCTCGCTGACCCCTGACAGATGTCACGGCGAGGTCGTGGCGTCCGGCACTGTCGCGGGCCGTGCTCGCCGGCGGAGCCTTGGGGCATGTCCTCACCACAGCACCCAGCCGTCGAGCTGACGGCCCTCACCAAGTCGTTCCCCGGCCGCGCGGGCACCGTCCGCGCGGTCCGGGGCGTCGACCTCACGATCGACCGCGGCGAGGTCGTCGCGCTGCTCGGGCCCAACGGCGCCGGCAAGACGACGACCCTCGACCTCCTCCTGGGCCTCACCACCCCGACCTCGGGCGAGGTCAGGGTCCTCGGCGGGTCACCGCGCGAGGCCGTGCGCGCGGGCCGCATCGCGGCCGTCCTCCAGACCGGGGGACTCCTGCGCGACCTCAGCGTGCGCGAGACCGTCGAGCTCATCGCGAGCACGTATGCCGTCCACGCCCCGGTCGAGGACGTCCTCCGCCGCGCGAGCCTCACCGCGGTGTCCTCGCGCAAGGTCTCGAAGTGCTCGGGCGGCGAGCAACAGCGGCTCCGTTTCGCCCTCGCCCTCCTGCCCGACCCCGAGCTGCTCGTCCTCGACGAGCCGACGGCCGGCATGGACGTCGCCGCGCGCCGCGCCTTCTGGGACGCGATGCACGACGAGGCCGCGCAGGGGCGCACGGTCGTCTTCGCCACGCACTACCTCGAGGAGGCCGACGACTTCGCCAGCCGGATCGTCCTCGTCGCCGGCGGCAGGGTCGTCGCCGACGGTCCCGCCGACGTCATCCGCTCCACGGCGCTCGGCCGGACCGTCGCCGCCCGGCTCGCCCCCGAGGTCGTCGACCGCGCGGGCGCCGAGCTCCGCACCCTCGCAACGGTGCACGACGTCCGCGTCGACGGCGACCGCCTCAGGGTGACGACGTCGGACTCCGACGCAGTCGCCCGGATGCTGCTCACCACCCTCGGCGGCAGGGACGTGGAGATCACCACCGGCTCGCTCGAGTCGGCCTTCCTCGCCCTCACGGGGTCCTCGGCGCTCGCCGGGTCCTCGACCCCTGTCACCGAAGGGGCAGCGGCATGAGCGCCATCACGGCCACGCGAGGCAAGCGGACGGCATACGCATGGATCGAGCTGCGCCGGACCCTGCGCGACCTCGTGACGATGTTCTTCGTCGTCGGCCTCCCCGGCTTCATGTACCTCCTCTTCGGGGCGAGCGCAGGCTACTCGCAGGAGAACGCGGGCAATGGCAACGTCGCCCTCTACGTCATGATCTCGATGGCCGCCTACGGCGCGGTCACCGCGACCGTCGGCATCGGCGGCACGGCCGCGGTCGAGCGGATGCAGGGCTGGGGACGCCAGCTCGGCCTCACGCCGCTCAGTGACGGCACCTACGTCGCGACCAAGGCCGCGGTCGCGCTCGCCGTCGCGGCGCTGCCGATCCTCGTCGTCTACGTCCTCGGGCTCCTCACCGGCGCCGAGGGCACGGTGGGCGCATGGCTGGGCAGCGCCGTGATCCTCGTCGTGGGCGCCGTCCTCTTCGCGCTCTACGGCCTCGTCTTCGGGCTGGCGTTCCGGTCGGAGGCGGCGGTCTCGGCGGCCGCTGGCTCGCTCGTCGTGCTCGGCTTCCTCGGCAACATCTTCTTCCCGCTGAGCGGTGTGCTCCTCGACATCGCCCGGTTCACCCCGCTCTACGGCTACGTCTCGCTCGCGCGCTACCCGCTCACCGAGGGCTTCGTCGTGGCCGGCGACGGAACGATGGTCCGTGAGGCCCTGTGGATGTCAGTGGCTAACGTGGCGGCGTGGACGACGATTCTCGCGGTGCTCGCCACCTGGCTCGTGCGGCGCAGCCGCGGGCGGCAGTGAGCGGCGTGGCCGGCACACCGACCCACCCCTGGCAGCGCTGGGGGTGGGTCATGGGCGGCGTCTGGCTCGTCTTCCTCGCCTTCCCGGTCGCCGGGGTGGTCGACAGCGGCGCGAGCCGGCCGCGCGTGGTCACGGGTGTCGTCCTCTTCGCCCTCTTCGCCGCGGTCTACATCCACGGGTTCCGCGCGCTGGGTCGCGCCCGCTCGGAGCAGGAGGTCGTCCGTGGCGGTCTTGCCCACCTCGCGGTGCTCGTCGCGATCTGCGTGCTCATCCACCTGATCGTCGGGGCGGCCTCAGTCGGGGGCGGGCCCTACCTCGTCGCGCTCGCGATGTTCGTCCTGCCGATGTGGGCGGCGGTCGGTCTCGCCGTCGTCGTCGTGGGGCTCACGGTGTTGCTGACCTCGGTCTCGAGCGAGCTGTCCGACACGTGGTACCTCCCCGGCATCGTCATCCTCGTCGCCGTCGTCACCGCCGTCGTCCGGACCATCGAGCGGCGCAGCATCCTGCACGACGAGCTCGCCGCCGAGCTCACCGTCTCGGCCGAGCGCGACCGGCTCGCCCGTGACGTCCACGACGTCGTCGGTCACACCCTCACGGCGATGAGCCTCAAGGCCGACGTCGCCGAGCGGCTCGTCACCACCGACCCGGAGCGTGCGCGACGCGAGATCGCCGAGGTCGCGGCGCTGAGCCGACAGGCGCTCGCCGAGGTGCGCGCCGCCGTGGGTGGCATCCGTTCCGCCCGCCTCGACGACGAGATCGCCTCTGCCGCACGGGTGCTCGAGGCCGCGGGCATCGCGGCGCACCTACCGGAGGACCTCACGGTCGTCGACCCGCGGCACCGCGTCGTCCTCGCGTGGGTCCTGCGCGAAGCCGTCACCAACGTCGTGCGCCACAGCGGAGCCTCCGTATGCCGGGTGGCCCTGGGCGCCTCGTCCCTCACCGTCGAGGACGACGGCCGGGGCGCGTCGGGACTCCGCGAGGGCAACGGCCTGCGCGGCGTGCGCGAGCGGGTCGACGCGGCCGGGGGAGTGCTGCGGGTCGAGGACGCGCGGCCGGGCACGAGGCTCGAGGTGACCCTGTGAGCGACCCGGGAGCGGTCATCCGCGTCCTCGTCGCCGACGACCAGGCGCTCGTGCGCGGCGCCATCGTCACCCTGCTCGGCCTCGAGCCCGACCTCTCGGTCGTCGCCGAGGCCGGTCGCGGCGACGAGGTGCTCGGGCTGCTGCGAGAGCACGAGGTCGACGTCGCGCTCGTCGACGTCGAGATGCCCGGGCTCGACGGCATAGAGGTCTGCCGGGCCATCGCGGCGTCGGGCCTGTCGACGCGCGCGCTCGTCGTGACGACGTTCGGCCGCCCCGGGTTCGTCCGACGGGCGCTCGAGGCCGGCGCCTCGGGGTTCGTCGTCAAGGACACTCCGGCCTCGGAGCTCGCGGCCGCGGTGCGGCGCGTGCATGCTGGGGAGCGGGTCGTCGACGGCGCACTGGCCGCGGAGTCGCTCATCGAGGGGGCGAACCCGCTCACGCCCCGTGAGCAGGACGTCCTGCGCGCCACCCTCGGCGGCGCACCCGTCGCGGTCGTGGCGCGGGCGGTGCACCTGTCCGAAGGGACGGTCCGCAACCACCTCTCGTCGGCGATGGCCAAGACCGGGACCTCGACCCGGGGCGAGGCGGCCGTGCACGCCCGCGACCGCGGCTGGCTCTGACCCGCGCCCCCGAGCGAGCCAACGGTTGGCGAGCGAGCCCGCCATCCTTGGCTCGCACAGACAGGCGTGGCTGGCCGGGCGGGGGCGCGAGACGGCACCGAGGGAGGCGTGGCACGGCATACGGAGGGAAACGGCTGCGCCCGCCACCACGGAGGGTGACGGGCGCAGGCGGCTGGATGGGTGAGGGTCAGCTGTCGCCGCCCTCGTTGCCGCTCGTGCCGGCGCGGACGTCGAGGAGCTGGTACTTCTCGGCGGCCCTGCCGGGGACGTCGGCCGGGACCTCACCGCGGGCGGCGAGCACCTGGAGGGTGCGGACCGCGAGCGAGGGGCCGTCGACGTGGAAGAAGCGACGGGCCGCGGGACGGGTGTCGGCGAAGCCGAAGCCGTCGGTGCCGAGCGAGTGGAACTCGCCAGGCACCCACTGCGCGATCTGGTCGGGGACGGCGCGCATGTAGTCGGAGGTCGCGAGCACCGGGCCCTCGACGTCCTTGAGCTTCTGCGTGACGTAGGGCACGCGGGCCTCGTTCTCCGGGTGGAGGAAGGCCTCCTCGTCGCACGAGAGGCCGTCGCGGCGGAGCTCGCCCCACGACGTCACCGACCAGACGTCGGAGGCGACGCCCCAGTGGTCGGCGAGGAGCCGCTGTGCCTCGAGCGCCCACGGAACGCCCACGCCGGACGCGAGCAGCTGGGCGCGCGCCGGGGTGTGGGTCCAGCCGGACGTGTCGGCCTTCTCGAGGAGGTACATGCCGCGCAGGATGCCCTCGGTGTCGACGCCCTCGGGCTCGGCCGGCTGGACGATCGGCTCGTTGTAGACGGTGAGGTAGTAGATGAGGTCCTCGGGCGTCTCGCCGTACATCCGCTCGAGACCGTCGCGCATGATGTGCCCGATCTCGTAGCCGAAGGCCGGGTCGTAGGCGACGACGGCCGGGTTCGTCGAGGCGAGCAGCGGCGAGTGGCCGTCGGCGTGCTGGGTGCCCTCTCCGGTGAGCGTGGTGCGCCCGGCGGTGGCGCCGATGAGGAAGCCGCGGGCCATCTGGTCGGCGGCGGCCCAGATGGAGTCGCCCGTGCGCTGGAACCCGAACATCGAGTAGAAGATGTAGATCGGGATCATCGGCTCGCCGTGCGTCGAGTAGCTCGTCGCGGCGGCGGTGAACGCGGCGACCGAGCCGGCCTCGTTGATGCCGAGGTGGAGGATCTGGCCCTGCTCGGACTCGCGGTAGCTGAGCATGAGGTCGTGGTCCACCGGGGTGTAGTTCTGCCCGTGCGGGTTGTAGATCTTGAGCGTCGGGAAGAAGCTGTCCATGCCGAAGGTGCGGGCCTCGTCGGGGATGATCGGCACGATCCGCTTGCCGAACTCCTTGTCCCGCATGAGGTCCTTGAGCAGCCGGACGAACGCCATCGTCGTCGCGATGGTCTGCTTGCCCGAGCCCTTCTTGACCTGCTTGTAGGCGTCGTCGCCCGGCAGCGTCACCTGGGTGTACTTGCTGCGCCGCTCCGGGATCTGACCACCGAGCGCGCGCCGCCGCTCGAGCATGTACTGGAGCGTCGGGTCGTTCTCACCCGGGTGGAAGTACGGCGGCTGGTAGGGGTTCTCCTCGATCTGCGCGTCGGTGATCGGCAGGCGCAGGACGTCGCGGTAGCCCTTGAGGTCGTCGACCGTCATCTTCTTCATCTGGTGCGTCGCGTTGCGGCCGGCGAAGCCCTTGCCGAGCGAGTAGCCCTTGATGGTGTGGGCGAGGATGACCGTCGGCTGGCCGGTGTGGTGCACCGCGGCCTGGTAGCCGGCGTAGACCTTGCGGTAGTCGTGGCCGCCCCGCTGCAGGTCGTGCCAGATCTGGTCGTCGGTGAGGCCCTCGACCATCTTGCGGGTGCGCGGGTCGCGCCCGAAGAAGTGCTCGCGGACGTAGGCGCCGTCGTTGGCACGGAACGTCTGGTAGTCACCGTCGGTCGTCGTGTTCATGATGTGCCGCAGTGCGTGGTCGCGGTCGGCGGCGAGCAGCGGGTCCCACCCGCGGCCCCAGATGACCTTGACGACGTTCCAGCCGGCGCCGCGGAAGAACGCCTCCAGCTCCTGGATGATCTTGCCGTTGCCGCGCACCGGGCCGTCGAGCCGCTGCAGGTTGCAGTTGACGACGAACGTGAGGTTGTCGAGCTCCTCGGTGGCTGCCAGCTGGAGCAGGCCACGCGACTCCGGCTCGTCCATCTCGCCGTCGCCGAGGAAGGCCCACACGCGCTGGTCGCTCGTGTCCTTGATGCCGCGGTTGTGGAGGTACTTGTTGAACTGCGCCTGGTAGATCGCGTTCATCGGGCCGATGCCCATCGACACCGTCGGGAACTGCCAGTAGTCCGGCATCATCCGCGGGTGCGGGTAGGACGACAGGGCCCGGATGCGACCGTCGACGAGGTGGCTCTTCTCCTGGCGGAAGCCGTCGAGGTCGGTCTCGCCGAGGTGGCCCTCGAGGAAGCTGCGGGCATACATGCCGGGGGAGGCGTGACCCTGGAAGAAGATCTGGTCGCCACCGCCCGGGTGGTCCTGGCCCCGCCAGAAGTGGTTGAAGCCGACCTCGTAGAGGGTCGCGGCCGACGCGTAGGTCGAGATGTGACCACCGACGCCGACGCCGGGTCGCTGGGCGCGGTGCACCATGACCGCGGCGTTCCAGCGGATCCACCGGCGGTACTGCCGCTCGACCTCCTCGTCACCGGGGAACCAGGGCTCCTGCTCCTGGTCGATGGTGTTGACGTAGTCGGTCGCGGTGAGGGACGGGACGCCGATCTGGTTCTCGCGGGCGCGCTCGAGGAGACGCAGCATGAGGTATCGCGCCCGTTGGCGGCCACCCTCGTCGATCACCTGGTCCAGCGAGTCCAACCACTCCGAGGTCTCCTCGGGGTCGATGTCGGTGAGGCTGCTCGGGAGGCCATTGAGGATCGGGCCGGCTTCCTCGCGAAACGTCACGACGATGTCCCTTCTGCTTGCGGATTCGACCAAGAGGTCGTCCCGACCATCCTGTCACTCGGGAGTGGCCGTCGTCACACGTGGGTCGGCTGGCAGGCTGTGGCCATGACCTCCGCGCTCGACCCGGACGCCGTCACCCTCCGAGGTGACGAGCTGCCGTGGCGCCCCGTGAGCCCCGCCCTGCGCACCGTGCGGCTCATCACCCTCACCGCCTGCCTCGTACCGTTCGTCGTCGCCTTCGCGGTGCTGGCCGTCCTGCTCTCGGTGTGGTTCTGGATCGGGGCCGCGGTGGCCGCCGCCGTCCTCGCATGGGGCGCGTGGCTCATCGGCCGTCAGGTCTCGGCGATCTCGTGGATCGAGCTGCCCGAGGAGATCGTCATCCGCAAGGGCCGCGTCTTCCGGTCGCTCGTGAGCATCCCCTATGGCCGCCTCCAGTACATCGACGTCGAGTCCGGTCCGCTCATGCGCTCGCGGGGCATCGCGTCGTGCGAGTTCCACACGGCCTCGCCCCAGAGCGGCGGCACCCTGCCCGGGCTCCCGCTCGAGGAGGCCGAGGCCCTGCGGGGTCGCCTCGCCTCGCGTGGCGAGGCGCAGCGAGCAGGCCTGTGACGGACCAGGATCCGCGTATGCCGGACCCCGACCCGCGTATGCCGGTGGCGGACCCGCGTGAGCCGGATGCCGACCCGCGTATGCCGGATGCGGACCCGGGTGTGCGGGCTGCGGACCCGCGCGTCCCCGAGCTGCACGAGTGGCAGCACCTCCACCCGCTCTCGCCCATCCTGCGAGGCGGGCTCGTCGGCGTCGCGATTCTCGGCTACGCCGGCTCCCAGTTCGTCGACGACCTCTTCAGCGGTCTCGGCGGTGGCGGCGAGGGCGACGAGGGGTCTGAGCGCGGCCTGCGCGAGGGGCTGGCCTTCCTCTTCGACCACTCGCTCGCCGCCGCGGCCGCGATCGTCGCGGTGCTCGCCGTCATCGGGCTCGTCGGCTGGCTCACGTGGCGCTTCTCGAAGTTCCGCGTCGCCGCAGGCCAGATCGAGCTGCGCAAGGGCTGGCTCTTCCGCGAGCACCGCCAGGTCCCGCTCGAGCGCGTCCAGGCCATCGAGATCAGCCGGCCGCTGCTCGCCCAGATCACCGGTCTCTCACAGGTCATCGTCCAGTCCGCCGGCGGAGGCGACTCGCACCTCAGGCTCGCGTTCCTCGGCGCGCGTCGCGCCGAGGAGGTGCGCCGCCAGCTGCTCGCCCTCGCCGGGCGCCGCGACGAGGCCGGTCCGACCTCGGCCGCCGAGGGCGGCGCGGCCGCCGTCGGCCGCGCCGAACCCGGCCACGCCGCACCCGGCCAGGCCGCACCCGGCCAGGTCGCACCCGGCCAGGCCGCACCCGGCCAGGTCGCACCCGGCCTCCCCGCGACCGGCCTCCTCGACCCCGACGAGGGGCGCGAGGTCCTGCGCGTCCCGAACTCCCGTCTCTTCGTCGCGACGATCCTCCACGGCGGCACGATCCTTCTCGGCGCGGTGGCGCTCGTGACCGCGGGCGTGGCGCTCGCGGCATACGGATCGACGTTGGAGGCACTCACGGGAGCGGCGATCGCCCTGCCGGCTCTCGGCCCGCTCGCGTTCGGCATCGCGGTCAACCGGGTCGGCGAGCTGCTCAAGCACGGCAACTTCCGCCTCGGCGACACGGGCACCGCCGCCCGGGTCCAGCACGGGCTCACCGACAAGCGCACGACGACGATCCCGCTGCACCGCATCCAGGCGGTCGGCATGGTGCAGCCGCTGTGGTGGCGCCCCGTCGGCTGGTGGCGGGTCCATGTCAACGTCGCCGGCATCGGTCAGGACCCCTCCGGCGGCTCCGGCGACGACGACACGACCGTCCTGCCCGTGGGGACGCTCGACCAGGCGCTCGAGGTGCTCGCCCTGCTCGACCCCGCGCTCTCGGCCGACGACCTCCGGCAGGCCGCGCTCGGCGAGGGCGGCGAGGCCGGGTGGACGACGGTCTCCGAGCGCGCCCGGATCCTCGACCCGCTGAGCTGGCGGCGCAACGGGTTCGCCGTGTCCGCGCACTCGCTCATGGTCCGCACCGGACGGTTCTGGCGACGGGTGTCGGTCATGCCGCACGCTCGGGTCCAGTCGCTCACGCTCTCGCAGGGGCCGATCGACCGGCGCCTCGACCTCGCGACGGTCACCCTTGTCTCCACGCCCGGTCCGGTGTCCGTGCAGGTCCAGCACCTGGAGGCCGGCACGGCGACCGGTCTGCTGCGTGACGAGGCGGGACGGTCGCGCGCCGCACGGCAAATCTCTGGAACCGCTTGCACGACGGACGCCGTTCCTAGTCAACTAGAGCCCCCAGCACCGCACGATGAGAGGTAGCCGACCGTGAACACCCCCGCAGCACCTGCCGCCGAACCCGGGCCCGACGGCTCGGGCACCGTCGGTCGCCTCGGCTTCGTCGCCGAGCAGATCGTGCAGGAGCTCGGCTGGGACGAGGACGTCGACGACGACTTCCGGTTCGCCGTCGAGGACGTCATCGGGTCCGAGCTCGAGGACGACGACTACACCGGCGAGACCGACGCGGTCCTGCTCTGGTGGAGGTCCGGCGACGGCGATCTCACCGACGCCCTCGTCGACCTCGTCGGCGTGCTCCAGGAGGGTGGCTTCGTCGTCGCGCTCACCCCCAAGAACCGCGACAAGGGCGCGGTCGACCCCTCCGAGATCGACGAGGCCGCAGCCACCGCCGGTCTCCACACAGCCGGTGCGTTCCACGCGTCGCCGGACTGGCGGGCGACCAAGCTCGTCGCCCCCAAGGGGCGGCGCTGACACCTCCTGCGGCAGACTCTTCGTCATGGACGACGTGCTGACCGGTCTCCCCGTGGGGGAGCAGGCCCCGATGTTCACGCTGCGTGACCAGAACGGCCAGGACGTCTCGCTCGCCGACCACCTCGGCGACCGCCACGTGCTCCTCGTCTTCTTCCCGTGGGCGTTCTCGGGCATCTGCACCGGCGAGCTCACCGAGATCCGCGACAACCTCGGCGCCTACGTCACCGAGGACGTCCAGGTCCTCACCGTCTCGTGCGACGCGATGTTCTCGCTGCGCGCCTACGCCGACCGCGACGCCTACTTCTTCCCGCTGCTCTCCGACTTCTGGCCGCACGGCGAGGTCGCCCGCGCCTACGGCGTCTTCGACGAGACGGCCGGCGTCGCTCGGCGGGGGACCTTCCTCATCGGCCCCGACGGCGTCATCCGCTGGTCCCTCGTCACGGGGATCGGGGAGCGCCGCGACTTCAGCGGCTACCACCACGCCCTCGCCCGGGCCTGACCGAGTCCTGACACAATGGGCGACCGCACACGGCCGGGAGCCGTGTGGGGGCCTGTAGCTCAGTTGGTAGAGCACCGCGTTTACACCGCGGGTGTCGTCGGTTCGAGGCCGGCCGGGCCCACGTGACCGCCACCCTGCGGGACGTCGTCGACGTCCTCGACCGTCTCTACCCGCCCGCGACCGCGCAGTCGTGGGACCAGGTCGGTCTCGTGACCGGCGACCCCGAGCAGCCGATCGAGCGCATCCTGCTCGCCCTCGACCCGACGCTCGCCGTCATCGACGAGGCCCGCGAGCTGCACGCCGACCTCCTCGTCACCCACCACCCGCTCCTGCTGCGCGGCATCCACTCGGTCGCGACGACGAGCGCCAAGGGCGCGAGCGTCACCGGCCTCGTCGTGGGCGACATCGCTCTCTACGTCGCGCACACCAATGCCGACGTGGCGGCCACGGGTGTCTGCGAGGCCCTCGCCGCAGCAGCCGGGCTCGAGGACACGCGGCCGCTCGCGGTCGTCGAGGACCAGCCGCTCGGTCGTGTCGGGCGGCTCGCCTCGCCGACGACCCTGGGAGCGTTCGCCACCACCCTGTATGCCGTCCTCCCACCCGCCGCCGGCGGCCTGCGGGTCTCGGGCCCGGCCGACGCGCCGGTCGAGACGGTGGCCGTCCTCGGCGGCGCCGGGGACGACCAGTTCGACGCGGTGCGCGCGAGCGGCGCCGACGTCTACGTGACGGCCGACCTGCGCCACCACCCGGCACTCGAGGCCCGTGAGGAGGCGCGCGGGGGAGCGCCCTACCTGATCGACGCCGGTCACTGGTCGAGCGAGGCGGTCTGGCTGACGACCCTGCGGGACGCCCTCGGCGCTGCGCTTAGGGTGGACATCGACATCAGCACAGTGCGCACCGACCCGTGGACCTTCACGGTCGGGGCGGAGAACCTCGGAGGTACCGCGTGAAGGCCGACCCGACCCGCCAGTCCAGGCTGCTCGACCTCCAGGCCCTCGACACGCGCCTGTCCCAGATCGACCACGCGCGCCGCACCATCCCGCAGCTCGCCGAGATCGCCGACCTTGAGGGCAAGGCCCGCCTGCTCGACGACCAGCTCGTCCGGTCGCGCACGGAGCTCGGTGACGTCCAGCGCGAGATCCGCAAGGCCGAGGCCGACGTCCAGCAGGTCCGCGACCGCGCGACCCGCGACCAGCAGCGGCTCGACTCCGGTGTCGGCACGGCCAAGGACCTCACCGCGATCCAGCACGAGCTCGAGTCCCTCGCCCGCCGCCAGGGCGAGCTCGAGGACGTCGAGCTCGAGGTCATGGAGCGGGCCGAGGCCATCGAGTCCGACGTCGCCGAGCTCGAGCGCGGCCGGGCCGAGCTCACCGAACGGCTGACCACGCTCGAGAAGGCCCGCGACGAGCGCCTCGCCGAGCTCGCGGCGGAGGAGACCGCCGTCGCCGCCCCGCGCGACACCGTCGTCGAGGAGGTGGGTGACGACCTCGTCGCCCTCTACGAGAAGATCCGCGCGACGAGCGGCACCGGCGCCGCGGCCCTGCGCCAGCGTCGCTGCGGTGGATGCCAGCTCGAGCTCAACCCCGTCGAGCTGCGGACCATCAAGGACGCCCCCGAGGACGAGGTGCTGCGCTGCGAGGAGTGCCGCCGGATCCTCGTGCGCACCCCCGAGTCCGGTCTCTGAACGACCCGCGACCGCACGACGGCGCGAGCCTAGGCTGGCGCGCATGACCTATGCCGGTGACGTCACCCCCACCGAGGCGTATGCCGCGGTGACCGCCTCCGAGGACGCCGTCCTCGTCGACGTGCGCACCCGGGCCGAGTGGGCCTACGTCGGGGTTCCGCTGCTCGACGACGGCAGCCTCCCCGTGCTCGTCGAGTGGCAGCGCTACCCCGACGGCAGCGTCAACGACGGCTTCGTCGACGACCTTCGGGCCGCCGGTGTCGGCGAGGGCACGCCGATCTACTTCGTGTGCCGCTCGGGTGTCCGGTCGGTCGCGGCCGCGGAGGCGGCGACGGCTGCCGGTCTCGGGCCGGCATACAACGTCCTCGAGGGGTTCGAGGGTCCTCACGACGCGCAGGGCCACCGGACGGTGTCCGGGTGGAAGGTCGCCGGCCTCCCGTGGAAGCAGGGCTGAGGTGAGCGAGGAGACCGGGCGCTCGTTCCGCCCCGAGACCCTCGCCGTGCGAGGAGGCTTGTCCCGCACCGGTTTCGACGAGACGAGCGAGGCGATGTTCCTCACGTCGGGCTTCGTCTACGAGTCCGCCGAGCAGGCCGAGGCGGCCTTCAAGGACGAGATCGAGAAGTTCATCTACAGCCGCTACGGCAACCCCACGGTCTCGATGTTCGAGGAGCGGCTGCGCCAGCTCGAGGGGGCCGAGGCCTGCTACGCGACGTCCTCGGGGATGTCCGCCGTCTGGGTCGCCCTCGCCGCGCTGTGCGGCAAGGGTGACCGCATCGTCGCGTCGCGCGCCCTCTTCGGGTCGTGCTTCGTCATCATCGACGAGATCCTCCCGAGGTTCGGCGTCGAGGCGGTCTTCGTGGACGGGCCCGACCTCGCCCAGTGGGAGGCGGCCCTGTCCGAGCCGACCGCAGCCGTCTTCTTCGAGACCCCGAGCAACCCGATGCAGGAGCTCGTCGACATCGAGGCGGTCTCCACGCTCGCGCATGCGGCCGGTGCGACCGTCGTCGTCGACAACGTCTTCGGGACGCCGGTCTTCTCGCGCCCGCTCGAGCACGGCGCCGACGTCGTCGTCTACTCCGCGACCAAGCACATCGACGGGCAGGGGCGCGTCCTCGGCGGCGCGGTGCTGGGCCCGGCAGAGTTCGTCGACGGCCCGGTCAAGAACCTCATGCGCCACACCGGCCCGGCCATGTCGCCCTTCAACGCCTGGGTCCTCGTCAAGGGCCTCGAGACGATGAGCATCCGGGTGCGGCAGATGGCCGAGAACTCCCTCACGCTGGCCCGTCACCTCGAGGGACGCCGCGGCATCGTCCGGGTCGTCCACCCCTTCCTCGAGAGCCATCCGCAGCACGAGCTCGCCCTGCGCCAGATGACGGGGGGAGGGACCGTCGTCACCTTCGAGGTCGAGGGAGGCAAGGACGTCGCCTTCCGGGTCATGAACGCGCTGCGGCTCGTCGACATCTCCAACAACCTCGGCGACGCGAAGTCGCTCGTCACCCACCCGGCGACGACGACCCACCGGCGGCTCACCGAGGAGGCCCGGGCGGCGGTCGGCATCACCGACGGGACGATCCGCATCTCGGTCGGTCTCGAGTCGGTCCTCGACCTCGTCGACGACGTCGAGGCCGCCCTCGCCGGGGCGCTGCCCTAGCCGATGCCGTCCTATCGCGTCACGGTCGACGTGCTCGACGTCCGTGCCGGCGTGGCTCCGCAGGCCGTCCTGCCCGCGGCCGAGGCCGTCCTCGCCAAGACGCACGTCGTCGAGGACCGGCTGCTCGACGTCGCCGGCGTGGGAACGGGCCACCCGCAGCCACGGCTGCACCTGCGGTTCGTCGTGGACGCGTCCGAGCGGGCGGCCGAGGACGCCGAGGCCGGGGCCGTCGCCCGGCTGCTCGTGGACGAGCTCGACGAGCTCGTCCGGTGTGGCATGTGGCGCCTGCACCGCGGGCCCGGCCGCCGCTCTACCCTCGTCGCGACCGGCACGCCCACCACCGACTGATTGCGACGTCGCAGAGTCACTCGCTGGCGCTCGCAGCTCTGCGACGTCGCAACCAGTGGGGCGTCAGCGAGCGGTGACGTCGAGCACCCACGGCCGCCCGCGACGGGCGGGCGGGGTGAGGTCGACGTCGAACGCCTCACCGACGACCGCGGCGAGCCGCTCCGGGGTGCGCACCCGCTGCCCGGTCACGCAGAGGTGGCGGGCGACGAGTCCGCGGGTGTGCTTGGCCATGTGGCTCGCGCCGGGGACCCGGACCTGCACCCAGCGGTGGGCGACCTCGCCCGTGGGAGTCCACGCGACGGCATACGTCGAGCTCCGGCAGTCGACGACGACCTCGCGACCGGCGGCGGGGGCGAGCACGCCGTCGAGGACCGGTCGCCACGCGGAGGCCACGGGTCCGAGGCCGGGCAGGTTGACGTCCATCGACAGCCGGTAGGCCGTGATCCGGTCCTTGGGACGCACGGCGCCGTGGAGGGCCGAGACCACGACGAGCCAGGCGTTGGCGCGACGCCGTGCCGCGGGGTCCATCGAGGCGAGGTCGAGCGCGTCGTAGAGGACGCCGGTGTAGACCTCGGCGGCCGGCGTGGCGGGGGCCGAGTCGAGGACGAGGTTGCGGGCTACCTCGTCGGACAGACCGGGCGAGACGCCGAGATCGGCTGTGGCAGTGGGGGAGTCGCTCACCTCGCGCAGGTGCCGCGCGACGAGCGCACGCGTCGCGGCGAGCTCGGGGAACGACCACGTGGACGGGTCGGCCGGCCTGCCCCGGCGCCTGTTGGCCTTGGACTCCGACGGCGGCAGGAGGATGAGCACGCGGACACCCTATGTGGGGCACCGCTTGGGTAGGTTGACGGGCATGCGCCAGCGCCAGATCAGCCTCCCGCCGACCGACGCCACCACCTCCGAAGCCGTTCGCGAGGCGCTGCTCGCCCGCTTCGCGGCGATCCGTGCCGAGCTGGAGGTCGCGGAGGAGTTCCCTCCCGAGGTGACGGCCGAGGCCGAAAAGGTCGTCTCCGCGCCCGTCGACCTGCCGGAGCGCGACGAGACGGCGGTGCCGTTCTTCACCATCGACCCGGCGAGCTCGATGGACCTCGACCAGGCTATGCACCTCGAGCGCGACGGTGACGGCTACCGCGTCCGCTACGCCATCGCGGACGTCCCGGCCTTCGTGGCGCCCGGCGGCGCCGTCGACACCGAGGCTCGGCGCCGGGGCCAGACGATCTACTGCCCGGACAAGCGGCTGCCGCTGCACCCGACGGTGATGAGCGAGGGCGCGGCGAGCCTCCTGCCGGGCGAGGTGCGTCCGGCGTTCGTCTGGGACATGCGGCTCGACGCCGAGGGAGAGGGCACGAGCGCCGAGGTCTACCGCGCCATGGTCCGCTCGGTCGAGCGCTTCGACTACGTCGCGGTGCAGGAGCTGGTCGACGCAGGCACCGACGACGAGCGGTGGGCGCTGCTGCGCGAGATCGGGGAGAAGCGCATCCGCCAGGAACAGCTGCGTGGCGGCGCGAGCCTGCCGATGCCGGAGCAGGAGGTCCACCTCGGCGAGGACGGCGACTTCACGCTCGAGTTCCGGCCCCCACGCACCGTCGAGGAGTGGAACGCGCAGATCTCGCTCCTCACCGGCATGGCGGCCGCCGACATGATGCTCCACGCGCGCGTCGGCATCCTGCGCACGATGCCCGAGGCCGAGCACAACGCCGTCGCCCGCTTCCGTCGCCAGGCCAAGGCGCTCGGCGCGCCGTGGCCCGCCGAGCAGTCCTACGGCGACTTCCTCCGCAGCCTCGACCGGACCAACCCGAAGCACCTGGCCCTCATCTACGACGCCACCTCGCTCTTCCGCGGTGCCGGCTACACGCCCTTCGACGGCGACGTGCCGGAGCAGGTCGAGCAGGCCGCGGTGGCCGACGCCTATGCGCACGTCACGGCTCCGCTGCGTCGCCTCGTCGACCGCTTCGGGCTCGTCATCTGCGAGGCGATCAGCAGCGGCGCCGAGGTCCCGTCGTGGGTGCGCGAGGCGCTGCCGACGCTGCCCGAGACGATGAAGGAGTCCGACCGACGCGCGGGTGCGACCGAGCGCATGTGTGCCGACGCCGTGGAGGCCGCCGTCCTTCACCCGAGGGTCGGCGAGAGCTTCTCCGCCGTCGTCGTCGACCGCGACGACAAGGCCCTCGAGGTCCAGCTCCTCGACGTCCCCGTCGTCGCTCGTGCCACCGGCGAGGCCGAGCTCGGTGCGACCGTCGACGTGCGGCTCGAGTCGGCCGACGTCGCGACCGGGCAGGTGCGCTTCACGGTCGCGTGAGCGACCGGCATACGACACGTATGATGTGCGGGCGGACGAGTCAGTCCGACGGTCGCGACGCGGGCAACCGCTTCGAGGAAAGTCCGGGCTCCACAGGGCAGGGTGGTGGCCAACAGCCACCCGGGGCGACCCGCGGGACAGTGCCACAGAGAACAGACCGCCTCCCGGCTCCGGCCGGGCGGCAAGGGTGAAACGGTGGTGTAAGAGACCACCAGCGACTCCGGTGACGGAGCCGGCTAGGTAAACCCCACCCGGAGCAAGCTCAGACAGTGTGCGTTCGAGGGCGGCCCGCCCGAGCACACGGGTAGAGCGCTGGAGGCCACTGGCAACAGTGGTCCGAGATGGATGACCGTCAGCGTGACCCGGGCAACCGGCCACGCGACAGAACCCGGCTTATGACTGACTCGTCCGCCCCACCGTCGCCGCGGCCCCGGCATACGGTGAGTGCATGAGACTGACGCACCTCGGACACGCGTGCCTTCTCGTCGAGATCGCCGGTGAGCGGATCCTGGTCGACCCCGGTGGGTGGACGCCGGGCTTCGAGCAGCTGCGCGACCTCTCCGCCGTCGTCGTCACCCATCAGCACGCCGACCACCTCGACCAGCGTCGGCTGCCGATCCTCATGGGGCACAACAGGTCGGCGCGGCTGCTCGCCGACCCCGGCAGCGCCGAGGTGCTCTCGGGCCTCGGCCTCGATGCCGAGGTGCGCATGGAGCCGACGAAGGTGGGGCCGGTGTCGCTCCTCCCCGTCGGCGAGACCCACGCGCTCATCCACGAGGACATCCCACGGATCCCCAACGTCGGGGTCGTCCTGCGGGCACTCGGGGAGGCGAGCATCTACCACCCCGGCGACAGCCTCGACGGAGACCCGGGCGAGGTCGATGTCGTCGCCTTCCCGCTCAACGCCCCGTGGCAGGCCAGCCGTGACATGGCCGCCTTCCTCCGGCGGCTCAACCCGCCGGTCGCCGTACCCATCCACGACGCGCTGCTCAGCGCCGAGGGCCGCCGGCTCTACCTCGGGCAGGCCGACTCCCTGGGCGGCACCGACACGGAGATCCGCGACCTGGCCGCTCGGGGCGCGGTCGAACTCGCCACGAGCTGACGGCCGCCGGCGACGCGCCCGGGTCGTGGACCCGGTTTGGAGAGATAGGTAAGGCTCACCTACTCTCGCCGGGTGCCCAAGGTCGCCGCGAAGAAGAAGTGCTGCAAGGACAAGCCTCGTTGCAAGGCGTGTCCGGTGGTCCTCATGCGGCTGAGCAAGATGGGCTACGCCGAGCAGCTCACCACGGGCAAGAAGGCGAAGTACTCGGTCGAGAAGAACGTCCCCAAGAAGGCGATGGTCCTCGCGCGCCAGCGCTGACCACTCAGGGAGCGGTTGGCGAACCACGGAGCTGCCCGCGAGCCGGTTCGACCAGGCTCGCGAGCCACGTCACGGTTCGCGAACCGTGACGGTCCCGACCCAGCCGCGTCAGTGCGAGTCGTGGTACTCCTGCGCGAGGTGGGCGGCGCCGATGATGCCGGCCTTGTTCTCGAGCACCGCGGGCACGATCCTGGTCCGCAGCTCGAGCAGCGGCAGGAACTCCTCGTGGTCCTTCGAGACCCCGCCGCCGACGACGATGAGGTCGGGCCAGAGCAAGTTCTCGAGGTGGCTGTAGTAGCGCTGGAGCCGCTCGGCCCACTCGGGGTAGCTCAGCCCCTCGACGTCCTTGATCGACGACGCAGCCCGCTTCTCGGCGTCGAACCCGTCGAGCTCGAGGTGGCCCAGCTCGGAGTTCGGGATGAGCGTGCCGTTGTGGATGAGCGCGGTGCCGATGCCGGTGCCGAGGGTCGTGAGGATGACGAGCCCCTTCTGGCCCTTGGCGGCGCCGTAGTGGAGCTCGGCGACACCGGCCGCGTCCGCGTCGTTGACGAGGACGATGTCGTGGCCGAGCTTCTTCTCGAGCATCGGCTCGGCGTCGAAGTCGAGCCACGACTTGTCGATGTTGGCCGCCGAGCGGACGACGCCGTGGGTGACCACGCCGGGCACGGTGATCCCGATGGGGGAGTCGCCGCGGACGTCGTCGAAGTGGTCGACGATCTGGTCGATGACATCGGCAACGGCGTCGGGCGTCGACCGCTCCGGGGTGTCGATCCGCTTGCGCTTGGCCGCGAACTCGCCCTTGGCCAGGTCGACCGGCGCGCCCTTGATGCCGCTCCCGCCCACGTCGATGCCCAGTGGCAGACCGGTCTTCTTGCTCATGGGGACTCCTTCGTCCGTCGGGTCGGTGGTGCGGTCAGGGGAGGGTGAGGATCTCGTTGCCGGAGTCGGTGATGAGGATGGTGTGCTCGAACTGGGCCGACCGGCGGCGGTCGCGGGTGACGACGGTCCACTCGTCGTCCCACATGTCCCACGCCTCGGTGCCGAGGTTGAGCATCGGCTCGATGGTGAAGGTCATGCCGGGCTCGATGACGGTGTCGTAGGACGGCGCCGCGTCGTAGTGCGGGATGATGAGCCCGGAGTGAAACGAGCGCCCGATGCCGTGACCGGTGAAGTCGCGCACGACGCCGTAGCCGAACCGCTTGGCATAGCTCTCGATGACCCGGCCGATGATGTTGACCTGCCGGCCGGGCACCGCGGCCTTGATGCCGCGCATCATCGCCTCGCGCGTCCGCTCGACGAGCAGCCGGGACTCCTCGTCGACGTCGCCGCAGAGGTAGGTCGCGTCGGTGTCGCCGTGGACCCCGCCGATGTAGGCGGTGATGTCGATGTTGACGATGTCGCCGTCCTCGAGCGGGCGCGAGTCCGGGATGCCGTGGCACACGACCTCGTTGACCGAGGTGCACAGCGACTTCGGGAAGCCGCGGTAGCCCAGGGTCGAGGGATAGGCCCCGTGGTCGAGGAGGAACTCGTGGCCCACGCGGTCGATCTCGTCGGTCGTCACGCCGGGGGCGATGACCGCGGCGGCCGCCTCCATCGCCTGCGCCGCCAGCCGGCACGCGACCCGCATGAGCTCGATGGTCTCGGCGTCCTTGACCTCGGGGGAGAGGTTCTTGTCCGGCGTGGCCTTGTCGACGTACTCCGGTCGCTCGATCGAGGAGGGGACGGGCCGCCGCGCGGAAACCTCTCCCGGAGCGACACTTCCGTACGTCAGCGGCATACGGTGGAGTCTAGGCAGAGCGCCGACCGCGACACCGAGGAGGACGACATGGCGTACTGGTACAACATCCAGACCAAGCAGGTCGAGACCGACGAGAACCGCAGTCGCAACGACGACGTCATGGGTCCCTACGAGACCGAGGCCGAGGCCAGCAACGCCATCGCCTCCGCCCGCGAGAAGACCGAGCAGTGGGACGCCGAGGACCGCGCCTGGGAGGGCGAGAACTCCGAGGACTGACCGCCGGAGCCTTTGCGGCACAGGCGAGAACGAGAGGCGGTATGCCGGGTGCGCACCCGGCATACCGCCTCTCGTTCTCGCTTTCCCGCCTACTGCTCGAAGGAGTGCTCGGAGGCGGGGAAGGTGCCGGAGGCGACCTCGGCGGCATAGCTGCGGGCGGCGTTGCCGAGGTCGGTGCGCATGTCGAGGTACTTCTTGACGAAGCGCGGGGCGCGGCCGCCCCGGAGCCCGGCCATGTCCTGCCACACGAGGACCTGCGCGTCACAGTGCGGGCCGGCGCCGATGCCGATCGTCGGGATGCGCAGCGCCTCGGTGACCTTGGCCGCGAGCGGCGCGGGCACCATCTCCATGACGACGGCGAAGCAGCCGGCCTGCTCGAGGGCGAGGGCGTCCTCGAGGAGCCGGTCGGCGCCGTCGCCCCGCCCCTGGACGCGGTAGCCGCCGAGGACGTGCTCGCTCTGCGGGGTGAAGCCGATGTGGCCCATGACGGGGATGCCGGCGCGCACGAGCAGCTCGACCTCGGGGACCATCGGCTTGCCGCCCTCGAGCTTGACCGCGTGGGCCATGCCCTCCTTCATGAAGCGGGTCGCGGTGGCGAGGGCCTGCTGCGGGCTCGCCTGGTAGGAGCCGAACGGCAGGTCCGCGACGACCATGGCGTGCCGGGCGGCCGACGTCACGGCGCGGCAGAGCGGGACGAGGTGGTCGACGGTGACCGGCACGGTCGTCTCGAAGCCGTAGACGTTGTTGCCCGCGGAGTCGCCCACGAGAAGCACGGGGATGCCTGCCTCGTCGAAGATCTCGGCGGCATACATGTCGTATGCCGTGAGCATCGCCCACTTCTCCCCGGTCTCCTTCATCTTCTGGAGGTGGGGGACGCGGATGCGCTTCTGCGGGGCGGCCTGCGCTCCGGTGCCGTAGGGGTTGGTCGTCTCCGCGGCGGGAGTCGGCTGATCGCTCATGGGGCGATCCTGTCAGAGACCGTGAGGGGTGAGGTGGAGGTGTGCGCTGCCCGACAGGCCTCGTGCGTGGAAGGTAAAAGGCAGGTAAAAAGAACCGCACAAACCATTGTGCAATCGGATTGCACATGTTTCTCTGCATGGGCCCGCCTGACCCCTGGCTGGCGATCACACCCGGAGGAACAGTGACCACACGACACAGTCGTGCCCTCGCCGCCCTTGCTGGCGCGGCGTTGGTAGTGAGCCTTGCGCCCATGGGCGCCCAGGCGACCGAATCCGCCCCACCTGCCGACGGCCCCTCGAAGGCCCACAAGCAGGACGACCTGCCCAACCCGCTCGGCGACGCCGCGCGCGCCCTGCGCAAGGAGGCCGTCGACAAGCTCGTCAAGGGCGAGGCGACGACCGAGACCCGCGGTGGCCAGCGCGTCATCAAGCTGGCCGGCAACAAGAAGGCCGCGAAGGGCTCCAAGGCTGCCCAGGACCGCTACGTGTCCTACCCCGTCGAGCGCGAGGAGGACATCTTCACGATCCTCTCCGAGTTCGGCACGCAGATCCACCCGACCACCGGTGGCACCCCGGGCCCGGTCCGCAACCAGATCCCCGAGCCTGACCGCAACTGGGACGGTGGCGCGACCGACGACAACTCGACCGAGTGGACCGAGGACTTCGACCGCCAGCACTACCAGGACCTGATGTTCGGTGAGGGCGAGTCGTTCAAGGACTTCTACCTCAAGCAGTCCAACGGCAAGTTCCTCGCCAAGGGCGACGTCTCCGACTGGGTCAAGGTGCCCTACAACGAGGCCCGCTACGGCAGCAACAAGATCAGCGACGCCCAGGGCGCCTGGCCGTTCATCCAGGACTCGGCGACCGCTTGGTACAACGCCGAGAAGGCCGCCGGCAAGACCGACGCCCAGATCAAGACCTACCTCGAGCAGTTCGACCGCGTCGACCGCTACGACTTCGACGGCGACGGCAACTTCAACGAGCCGGACGGCTACATCGACCACTTCCAGGCGATCCACGCCGGTGCGGGCGAGGAGGCCGGTGGCGGTGCCCAGGGCGAGGACGCCATCTGGAGCCACCGCTGGTACGCCTACTCCACCAACATCGGCAAGACCGGCCCGGAGCAGAACAAGGCCGGCGGTGTCCAGCTCGGCAGCTCCGGCATCTGGATCGGTGACTACACCACCGAGCCCGAGAACGGCGGCCTCGGCGTCTTCACGCACGAGTTCGGCCACGACCTCGGCCTGCCGGACTACTACGACACCCAGGGTGGCGACAACGGCACCGGCTTCTGGACGCTCATGTCCGGTGGCTCGTGGCTCAACGACGGCACCGTCGACATCGGCTCGAAGCCGGGCTACATGGGTCCGCTCGAGAAGCTCCAGCTCGGCTGGCTCGACTACAAGGTCGTCCCCTTCGGCCAGAAGATGACGGTCAACCTCGGCCCGGCCGACAAGCCGGCGAGCAAGTCCGACTTCCAGGCCATCGCGGTCCCGCTGCCCGACAAGACGGTCACCGAGGACTACAACACGCCGCGCTCCGGCGCGACCGAGTGGTGGAGCGGTGCGGCCGACGGCCTCCAGAACACCCTGACCCGCTCGATCGACCTCACCGGCAAGACCTCCGCCTCCGTCGCGGCCTGGATGCAGTACAACATCGAGGTCGACTACGACTACCTCTACGGCGAGGTCAGCACCGACGGTGGCTCGACGTGGAACCAGGTCGGCACGCCGATCGACGGACCCGAGGGCAACGAGGGCCTGTCCGGCTGGACGCAGAAGTCGTTCGACCTCGGCGCCTACGCCGGCAAGAACGTCCAGTTCCGCTTCCGCTACGCGACCGACGGTGGTCTGCACTACGAGGGCGCGTTCCTCGACGACATCACCGTGACCGCTGACGGCGCGACCGTCCTGTCCGACGACGTCGAGTCCGGCGACAACGGCTGGACCGCCAACGGCTTCACCCGCATGGGTGGCTCGACCTCCGAGGTCGTCAGCCACTACTACCTCGCGGAGAACCGCAACTACACCGGCTACGACTCGACGCTCAAGACGGGTCCGTACAACTTCGGGTTCTCGAACACCAAGCCCGACTGGGTGGAGCGCTTCCCCTACCAGAACGGCATGCTCGTCTGGTACGTCGACGGTGAGTTCGGCGACAACAACACCTCCGCCCACCCGGGTGGCGGCCAGTCCCTCCCGGTCGACGCCCGCCCGGCGCCGGTCACCTTCCCCGGTGGCTACCTGCTCGGCAACCGTCGTCAGCCGTTCGACGCCACCTTCGGCCTCGAGCGCACCGACGAGGTCACCTTCCACCGCAACGGCGTCCCCTCGACCGTGAAGTCCTCGGCCGGCATCCCGACCTTCGACGACTCGGACCCGAACCGCTACTGGGACGCGAAGAATCCGTCGAGCTCGGTCAAGGTCGCGGGCTCCGGCACCGTGATGAAGGTCAACAAGTCCAGCGCCGACGGCAACCAGCTGCAGGTGCAGGTCTCCTTCAAGTGACCTGACCGAAGAAGGGTGGGTGCAGCCTCCCTGAGCTGACCCACACTGCGAGACAAGGGCCCCGGAGCGAGATGCTCCGGGGCCCTTGCCGTCCCGCCCCATAGGATGCCGAGCATGGACCGTCAGCAGGAGTTCGTGCTCCGCACCATCGAGGAGCGGGACATCCGCTTCGTCCGCCTCTGGTTCACCGACGTGCTCGGTGCGCTCAAGTCCGTCGCCGTGGCGCCGGCCGAGCTCGAGGGGGCGTTCGCCGAGGGGATCGGCTTCGACGGCTCGGTCATCGAGGGCTTCGCGCGGGTCTACGAGGCCGACATGCTCGCCAAGCCCGACCCCTCGACGTTCCAGGTCCTTCCGTGGCGTGGTGAGAGCCCCGGCACCGCCCGCATGTTCTGCGACATCACCCTGCCCGACGGGTCGCCGAGCATGGCCGACCCGCGCCACGTCCTCCAGCGCACCCTCGCCCGCGCCGCCGACCAGGGATTCACCTTCTACACCCACCCCGAGATCGAGTTCTTCCTCTTCGAGAAGGGCTGGCGCCCGGGGGAGACCCCGACCCCGATCGACCAGGCCGGCTACTTCGACCACGTGCCGCACGGCACCGCACAGGACTTCCGCCGGGCCGCGATCACGATGCTCGAGTCGATGGGCATCAGCGTCGAGTTCAGCCATCACGAGGGCGCCCCCGGCCAGAACGAGATCGACCTGCGCTACGCCGACGCGCTCTCGACGGCCGACAACATCATGACCTTCCGGACGGTCATCAAGGAGGTCGCGCTCGAGCAGGGCATCTACGCCTCCTTCATGCCGAAGCCGCTCGCCGACCACCCCGGCTCCGGCATGCACACCCACATGTCGCTCTTCGACGGCGACAGCAACGCCTTCTACGAGGCGGGCGCGCCCTACCAGCTGAGCAGGACCGGGCGGCAGTTCATCGCCGGCCTGCTCCACCACGGAGCCGAGATCACCGCGGTCACCAACCAGTGGGTCAACAGCTACAAGCGGCTCTGGGGTGGCGGCGAGGCCCCGGCGCACCTCACCTGGGGCCACAACAACCGCTCGGCCATGGTGCGCGTCCCGATGTACAAGCCCAACAAGGGCCAGAGCAGCCGGGTCGAGGTGCGCTCGGTCGACTCCGCGTGCAACCCCTACCTCGCCTTCGCCGTCCTCCTCGCCGCCGGGCTCAAGGGCATCGAGGAGGGCTACGAGCTCGCCCCCGAGACCGAGGACGACGTCTGGGGGCTCACCGACTCCGAGCGCAAGGCGATGGGCATCAAGCCGCTGCCCGCGTCGCTCAGCGAGGCCATCGAGGTCATGGAGGAGAGCGAGCTCGTCGCCGAGACCCTCGGCGAGCACACCTTCGACTTCTTCCTGCGCAACAAGCGTGCCGAGTGGGCCGACTACCGCGGCCAGGTGACCGCGTTCGAGCTCGATCGGTACCTCCCGCGCCTGTGAGGCGCGCACCATGACCGCCCGTATGCCGTCCCTCCCGGGGGACCTCACCCGGCTCGGCTTCTCCGACCCCCGCCGCGCGGACACGCTGCTCCGGGACCGGTCGCTGGCGCCGCTCATCAAGGACAGGGAGCGCGTCGAGTCCGACGGGCTCGCGGTGTCGTTGTCGAGGGTCGCCGACCCCGACCAGGCGCTGCTCGCCCTCGTCCGGCTCCTCGACGCCGTGGCGGCGCCGGCGCACGACGCGTTCCGTGACGACCTCGTCGCGGCGCTGCGCGAGCCGGGTCGTGCCCGCGACCGGCTGCTCGCGGTGCTCGGGTCTTCGACGGCGCTGGGGGACCACCTCGTCGCCCGGCCCGAGCACTGGACGTCCGTCGCCGAGGCCTTCCCGCTCGAGGTCGAGGAGCGGATCGAGCTGCTCACCGGGGCCGTCCGCGAGCCCGCCGCCGGCGTGACGCCCGAGGACGCCCTGCGGCTGGAGTACCGCCGGCAGCTCCTGGGCATCGCCGCGCTCGACGTCGCCCGGCCCGACCCCCAGGCGCGGCTGCCCGAGGTCGCGGCGTCGTTGGCGGACCTCGCAGAGGCGGCGCTCGAGGCCGCGCTCGTCGTCGCCCGGGCCCAGGTCGGTGACGCCGCCGACCGCTGCCGCTTCGCCGTCATCGGCATGGGCAAGACGGGTGGGCGCGAGCTCAACTACATCAGCGACGTCGACGTCATCTTCGTCGCCGAGCCGGCCGAAGGCACCGACGGCGCCGACGAGGACGCCGCGCTCGCGGTCGCCACCGACCTCGCGACCCGGCTCATCCGCATCTGCTCGAGCGCGACGACCGCCGGCTCGCTGTGGCAGGTCGACCCCGCCCTGCGCCCTGAGGGCAAGAACGGCCCGCTCGTGCGGACCCTCGACTCGCACGTGTCCTACTACGAGCGGTGGGCCAAGACGTGGGAGTTCCAGGCCCTGCTCAAGGCCCGCCCCGTGGCGGGCGACCGTGCCCTCGGCCGTGCCTACGTCGAGGCGGTCGCACCGTTCGTCTGGCAGGCGGCCGGTCGCGAGAACTTCGTCGAGGACGTGCAGGCGATGCGCCGCCGGGTCGAGGACAACGTGCCCGCCGGCGAGGCCGATCGCCAGCTCAAGCTCGGACCCGGGGGCCTGCGCGACATCGAGTTCAGCGTCCAGCTGCTCCAGCTCGTCCACGGCCGGGCCGACCGGTCGCTGCGTTCCGGGACCACCCTCACGGCGCTCGCCGCCCTCTCCCAGGGCGGTTACGTCGGGCGCGAGGACGCGCAGACCCTCGCCACGGCATACCGGCTCCTTCGCACGCTCGAGCACCGCATCCAGCTGCACCGGCTGCGGCGCACACACCTCATGCCGACGTCCTCGTCCGACCTGCGCTGTCTCGGCCGCGCGCTCGGGCACCAGCGTGACCCGGAGGAGGCGGTCGTCAGCCAGTGGCGCACCGCCGCGCGGGAGGTGCGCCGGCTGCACCAGCGGATCTTCTACCGCCCGCTGCTCTCGGCGGTCGCCCGGCTCGGGCCCGACGAGGTGCGGCTCACCCCCGAGGCGGCCCGCGAGCGGCTCGCCGCCCTCGGTTTCCGCGACCCCAAGGGCGCCCTGCGCCACCTCGAGGCGCTCACCGACGGCGTGAGTCGGCGGGCCGCGATCCAGCGCCAGCTCCTGCCGGTCATGCTCGGCTGGTTCGCCGACGAGGCCGACCCGGACGCAGGGCTGCTCGCCTTCCGCCGGATCAGCGACGAGCTCGGCACGACGCCGTGGTTCCTGCGGCTGCTCCGCGACGAGGGCAGCGCCGCCGAGCGGCTCGCGCACACCCTCGGTCGCAGCCGCTACGCCGCGGAGCTGCTCGAGCAGGGGCCGGAGTCGGTGCAGTTCCTCGGCGACTCGGGCGGGCTGCGTCCCCGGACCCGCGACGAGGTGCAGGGCCGGATGCGAGCAGCCGCCAAGCGCAAGGACGAGCCGCAGCCGGCGGTGCTCGCCGCGCGTGCCGTGCGGCGCTCCGAGCTCTTCCGGCTCGCGGTCGCCTCGCTGCTCGGGCAGGTGGGGCTCGACGAGCTCGGTCGCGCACTCGCCGACCTCAACGGCGCCCTCGTCGACGTCACCCTCGAGGTGGTCCTCGCGAACGTCGAGGAGCAGAGCGGCAAGCCGCCGCTGAGCCGTCACGTCGTCGTCGGCATGGGCCGGCTCGGGGGCGGGGAGTCGTCCTTCGGCAGCGACGCCGACGTGCTCTTCGTCCACGACCCCGTCGAGGGCGCGGACTCGCGGGCGGCCCAGGAGCAGGCGCTCGAGGTCGTCAAGGAGCTCATCCGCCTCCTCGGCGTCGCCGCTCCCGACCCGCGGCTCGAGGTCGACGCCGGCCTCCGGCCCGAGGGCAAGAACGGTCCGCTCACCCGCTCGCTCGAGTCCTACCGCGCCTACTACGAGCGCTGGTCGCTGGTCTGGGAGGCGCAGGCGCTGCTGCGCGCCGCCCCCGTCGCCGGCGACCCCGACCTGGGCGCCGCGTTCGTCGAGCTCATCGACCCCCTCCGCTGGCCCGAGGGCGGGCTCGACGCCAAGCAGGTCCGCGAGATCCGCACACTCAAGGCCCGGATGGAGTCCGAGCGGCTGCCGCGCGGCGCCGACCGCAAGACCCACTTCAAGCTGGGTCACGGCGGGCTCAGCGACGTCGAGTGGACGATCCAGCTCATCCAGCTCCAGCACGCGCACGACCACGAGGCGCTGCGGACGACCTCGACGATGGGAGCGCTCGAGGCCGCTCGGGCCGCGGGCTTCGTCGATGCCGAGGACGCGGTGGCCCTCGAAGAGGCCTGGCGGCTCGCGTCCCAGATGCGCAACGCGGGGCTGCTCTCGCGCGGCCGCGCGGTCGACTCGGTGCCGTCGGACCACAAGGACGCCGACGGCATGGCCCGGATCATGGGGCTGCCGCCGAAGTCCGGGCAGGAGCTGGCCAACCGCTACCGCCGGGTCGCCCGCCGGGCTCGGCACGCTGCCGAGAAGACGTTCTACGAGGCGTAGCCGGCGCCGCCGGGGCCGAGCCCCGGTGGAGGCCGGGCTGACCGACGGTCGGCGGGCGGACAGCCGCCGGGGCACCTCGGAGCACGAAATAGACTGGGGCGCATGATCCCCGTTCTCGACCTGCGAGGCCGCGCGCCCGGAGTCCGTGAGCTCCGGGCCACGCTTCCTCGTGCCGAGCTCGACGTCGAGGCCGCCGTCGCCACGGTCCGTCCCATCTGCGACGACGTCGCCGCGCGCGGTGCCGAGGCCGTCCTCGACGCCTCCGAGCGGTTCGACGGTGTCCGGCCGACGTCGCTGCGCGTCCCTGCGGACGTCGTCGCGTCGGCCCTCGCTGGGCTCGACCCCGACGTCCGCGCCGCGCTCGAGGAGTCGATCCGCCGCGCCCGCATCGTCCACGCCGACCAGCGCCGCTCCGAGACGACGACGACCGTCGTGCCCGGCGGGACCGTCAGCGAGCGGTGGGTCCCCGTCGACCGCGTCGGCCTCTATGTCCCCGGTGGCCGCGCCGTCTACCCGAGCAGCGTCGTCATGAACGTCGTCCCGGCGCTCCTCGCCGAGGTCGGCTCGCTCGCGGTCGCCAGCCCGCCCCAGAAGGACCACGACGGCTGGCCGCACCCGACGATCCTCGCCGCCTGCGCGCTGCTCGGCGTCGAGGAGGTCTGGGCGATGGGTGGCGCCCAGGCGGTCGCGGCGTTCGCCCACGGCCTCGACGGCGACGAGCCGCTCGACCCGGTCAACCTCGTCACCGGACCGGGCAACATCTGGGTCGCCGCCGCCAAGCGCCTGCTTAAGGGGCTCATCGGCATCGACTCCGAGGCCGGTCCCACCGAGATCGCCATCCTCGCGGACGCCACCGCCGACGCCGAGCACGTCGCCGCCGACCTCATCAGCCAGGCCGAGCACGACCCGCTGGCCGCCGCCGTGCTCGTCACCGACAGCCCCGACCTCGCCGACGCCGTCCAGGCGGCCGTCGTCCGGCGCGCGGGGGAGACCAAGCACGCCGAGCGCGTCGCCGAGTCGCTCACCGGGCGCCAGTCGGCCGTCGTGCTCGTCGACGACGTCGAGGTCGGCCTCGACGTCGTCAACGCCTATGCCGCCGAGCACCTCGAGATCCACACCGCCGACGCTGCGGTCGTCGCCGCGCGGGTCCGCAACGCAGGTGCGGTCTTCGTCGGCACGTGGTCGCCGGTGAGCCTCGGCGACTACTGCGCCGGCTCCAACCACGTCCTGCCCACCGGCGGCTGCGCGACGCACTCGAGCGGCCTGTCGGTGCAGTCCTTCCTGCGCGGCATCCACGTCGTCGAGTACTCCGAGCAGGCGCTGCGCGACGTCGGCGCTCACGTCGTCACCCTCGCGCGGGCCGAGGACCTGCCCGCGCACGGGGACGCCGTCATCGCCCGCCTCCCCGAGCTTCGATGAGCGCCATCGAGGAGCTGCTCCGGGAGGACCTCCGGGGCAGAACGGCATACGGCGCGCCCCAGCTCGACGTGCCGGTGGCGCTCAACACGAACGAGAGCTCGTATGCCGTGCCACCGGAGGTCGTCGACGAGATCGTCGCCGCCGTCGCGGCGGTCGCTCCGGGGCTCAACCGCTACCCGGACCGCGAGTTCACGGACCTGAGGACCGACCTCGCCGCCTACCTCTCGCGTAGCGGCACGCGCCTGCGGTCCGAGCAGGTCTGGGCCGGCAACGGGTCCAACGAGGTTCTCCTGCACCTGCTCCAGGCCTTCGGCGGCCAGGGGCGCGAGGCCCTCGGGTTCACCCCGGCCTACTCGATGCACCCGATCATCACGGCGACGACCGGCTCGACGTGGGTCGACGGGATGCGTGGCGTCGGCGCCGAGGACCGTCGCGGCGGGGGAGCGTTCGACCTCTCCGTCGAGTCGGCCGTCGAGCAGGTCGAGAGGCATGACCCCCACGTCGTCTTCCTCTGCTCGCCCAACAACCCGACCGGCACCGCCCTCACGCTCGACGTCGTCACGGCCGTGCACGACGCGGCCCCGCGCGCGGTCGTGGTCGTCGACGAGGCCTACGCCGAGTTCGCCCGCGCCGGGACCCCGAGCGCCCTCACGCTCCTGGAGGGGCGGCCCCGACTCGTCGTCACCCGGACGATGAGCAAGGCGTTCGCCTTCGCCGGCGGGCGCCTCGGCTACCTCGCGGCCGACCCCGAGCTCGTCGACGCCCTCCGCCTCGTGCGGATGCCCTACCACCTGTCCGCGCCGGCACAGGCCATCGCGCGGGCCGCGCTGCGGCACGCCGACACGATGCTCGGCACCGTCGACGCCATCAAGGAGCAGCGCGACCGGATCGTCGAGTCGCTGCCCGGGCTCGGGCTGGACCCTGTGCCGAGCGACGCGAACTTCGTCCTCTTCGGAGGGCTGCGCGACAGCGCCGCGACGTGGCGGGCCCTGCTCGACCGGGGGGTTCTCGTCCGTGACGTCGGGATCGACCACTATCTTCGTGTGACCGCCGGGACCCCGGAGGAGACGACCGCGTTCCTCGACGCCGTCGCCGCGCTCGGGCCCGACCACCTGGAAGGACAGCCGTGACTAGCAACCGCACCGCGACGCTGACGCGATCCACCTCGGAGTCCAGCGTCGAGCTCACCCTCGACCTCGACGGCACCGGGGTCGGCGAGGTGAGCACCGGGGTCCGCTTCTACGACCACATGCTCCTGTCCTTCGCCAAGCACTCACTCATCGACCTGCGGGTCAAGGCGACCGGTGACGTCGACGTCGACGCGCACCACACGGTCGAGGACGTCGCGATCGTCCTCGGCGACGCGCTCCGCGAGGCCCTCGGGGACAAGAGCGGCATCTCCCGCTTCGGCGACGCCACGGTGCCGCTCGACGAGGCGCTCGTGCACGCCGTCGTCGACGTCGCCGGACGCCCCTACGTCGTCCACACCGGCGAGCCCACGGGCCAGGAGTACGCCGTCATCGGCGGCAACTACATCGGTTCGCTCACCCGTCACGTCCTCGAGTCCTTCGCCTACCACGCCGGCATCGCGCTGCACGTGCGCGTCCTCGGTGGCCGCGACCCCCACCACGTCGTCGAGGCCCAGTTCAAGGCGGTCGCTCGCGCGCTGCGTGCGGCGGTGGAGCGCGACCCGCGCGTCGTCGGCATCCCCAGCGCCAAGGGTGCGCTCTGAGCCGATGGTCGACGACCAGACCCCGCTGACCGGGCACGGGCTCGTCCTCGTGCGCGGCAGCGCCGCCGCGTCCGCGCGCTGGGTGCGGCGCGGGCTCGCGGCCGTGCGGGTCTGCCCCCTCCAGGGCTGGACCGGCGTGTGCCTCGCCGAGGCCCGCGCGCGCGCCGTCGCGCCCTACGACGTCGGTCTCGAGATCCTCGCGGCCCGGCACGTGCCCACGCGGCACCGCCCGGCGATCGGGCTCTTCGTCATCGACGGCTGCGCGGTCGTCACCGTGCAGACTCGCGGGTGGCGGCTCGAGCAGCGCTGGCTCGTGTGGGAGCCCGGCGTCGGCGTGCGCCGAACCCCCGACCTGCCCGCGCTCCCGGCGGCCCTCGTGGTCGACGTCGCGGGCGCCCGCTCGCGCACGACCCCGGCAGAGGTGACCGAGCACTTCGCCGACCCGGGGGGCGAGCCGCTCGACGTCCTCGTCGGCCTCATGCGTCTCCTCGGGCTGCCCGGCGAGGACCTGCTGCGCGAGGGTGCCGACGAGAGCCACGTGCGCGTCGACCCCAGCCCCAGATCCATCGCCGCCTTCGACGCGCTCGTCGCCGAGGAGTCGGCCCACCGAGCGGAGCAGGACCTATGAGTGGGCGCAGGGTCGTCGTCCTCGACCACGGCAGCGGCAACGTCCACAGCGCGGTCCGGGCCCTCGAGCGTGTCGGCGCCACGGTCGAGCTCACCGCAGACCGCCAGCGCGCGCTCGACGCCCACGGGCTGCTGCTGCCCGGCGTCGGCAACTTCCACGCGTGCGTGCGCGGGATGCGTGCCGCCGACGCTCCCCGCATCATCGACGTCCGTCTCTCCGGCGGGCGGCCCGTGCTCGGCGTCTGCGTCGGCATGCAGGCGCTCTTCGACTCCTCGACCGAGCCCAGCGCCGTCGCCCAGCAGGGCCTGTCGGAGTGGCCCGGGATGGTCGAGCGGCTGCAGGCGCCCGTCGTCCCGCACATGGGCTGGACCGAGGTCGACGTCCCGAGCGGGTCGACGCTCTTCGCCGGCGTCGAGTCGGAGCGCTTCTACTTCGTTCACTCGTATGCCGTCCGGTCCTGGACGCTGCCCGAGCCCACCGGGCACTTCGCGGCCGTCGCGCCGAGGGTGACGACCGCGACCCACGGCGACCGGTTCGTCGCCGCCGTCGAGAACGGCCCGCTCTCGGCCACCCAGTTCCACCCCGAGAAGTCGGGCGAGGCCGGGCTGCAGCTCCTCGAGAACTGGGTCCGCTCGCTCTGACCCGGCCCCCCCGAACCACCCCGAGCCCCACCCCCGAGAACGTGAAGGTGCCATGACCTCCCCCCGCCTCCAGCTCCTGCCCGCCGTCGACGTCGCCGGAGGCCGTGCCGTCCAGCTCGTCCAGGGGGTCGCCGGCAGCGGCGGTGAGTTCGGCGAGCCGCTCGAGGCCGCCCTGCGGTGGCAGGAGCAGGGCGCCGAGTGGCTCCACCTCGTCGACCTCGACGCCGCGTTCGGGCGCGGCGACAACGCCGAGCTGCTCGCCTCCATCGTCGGCACCCTCGACATCCAGGTCGAGATGAGCGGCGGCATCCGCGACGCCGAGACGCTCGAGCGTGCGCTCGCGACCGGCTGCCGCCGCGTCAACCTCGGCACGGCCGCGCTCGAGGACCCCGAGTGGACCGCGTCGGCCATCGCCGAGCACGGTGACCGCATCGCCGTCGGGCTCGACGTCCGCGGCACGACCCTCGCCGCCCGCGGCTGGACCCAGGACGGCGGAGACCTGTGGGAGACGCTCGAGCGGCTCGACCGCGAGGGCTGCGCCCGCTACGTCGTCACCGACGTCAAGAAGGACGGCATGCTCGCCGGACCCAACGTCGAGCTCCTCCGCGACGTCTGCGGGCGCACCGACCGCCCGGTCATCGCCTCCGGAGGAGTCTCCACCCTCGACGACATCGCCGTCCTGCGCACGATGGTCCCCGAGGGCGTCGAGGGGGCCATCACCGGTTCGGCGCTCTACCGCGGCGCGTTCACGCTGCCCGAAGCCCTCGACGTCGCGGGCCGCCCGTGACCCGCGACCTCGTCTTCACCGGGTTCGAGGGCGACGACGGCTCGGCTCCTCCGGCGCTGACCGCGGCCCTTGAGAACGAGGACCCCGCCGCCCTCATGGCGGCGCTGCGCGAGTCCCGGCTGCTCGTGCCGATCGTCGCCGAGCCCGTCGAGACGGCCACCGAGGGCGGTCTCACCGTCGACAAGCAGACCGGCATGGCCGCGGTCACCCTCGTCGCTCCCGACGGGGAACGCGCCCTGCCGGTCTTCAGCAGCCTCGACGCCCTCGCCGCCTGGGACCCCGCCGCCCGCCCCGTGCCCGTCACGGCGGCCCGCGCCGGCCAGGCCGCGGTGAGTGAGCGCTGCGACGTCGTCGTCGTCGACGTGGCCGGCCCGCAGACCCGGGTCCTGCGCCCCTCGATGGTGTGGGCCCTGGCGCAGGAGCGGTCGTGGCTGCCGCCGCACCTCGACGAGTTCGTCGCCATCGGCGTCGCGCGCGCCGTCGCCGAGGAGCCCGACGTCGTCTCGCACCACGTCGAGGAGGGTGCCCCAGCAGGCCAGGGCGTCCTCGGCGTCGTCCTCGAGCTGCGCGAAGGCCTCGCCGGCGACGAGGTCCAGGCCGTCGCGACCCGGGTGGGGGAGCGGCTCGCCACCGACGGCGAGCTCCGGGCGCGCATCGACGGCCTCGCCTTCCGCATCCGCTGACCGTCCCTCCCGACCGGATCGGAAGGTGCGGCCTCCACGGCAGGCAGGCGGCCGGCATACGACGATTTCGCCCGTCGGCGGCCTGCTGCTAACCTTGTGCGCTGACCGGCTGTGTCCTTCGGGACGCGGTGCGCAAGTGAAGCTCGCTTCCACCCGCGACGACCTCAGGGTCGCCGGGTTCTTCTCCACCACGGTCACGGCATTCGTGTATGCCGTGGCACCGGTGGACGGATGAGGGCTTCTCGTGCGCGGCACGAGGAGCCCCTTCTCATGTCCGGCGCGCACCACTCGACGTCCTCGATCTCAAGGAGCATGACATCAGCGAGCCTCGTATCAACGACCGCATCCGGGTTCCGGAGGTGCGGTTGGTCGGACCCAACGGCGAGCAGGTCGGCATCGTTCGCGTCGAGGATGCCCTGCGCCTCGCCGCCGAGGCAGACCTCGACCTGGTCGAGGTGGCTCCGATGGCCAAGCCTCCCGTCGCCAAGCTCATGGACTTCGGCAAGTACAAGTACGAAGCCGCCATGAAGGCCCGGGAAGCACGCAAGAACCAGGTCAACACGGTCATCAAGGAGATCAAGCTCCGCCCGAAGATCGACCCGCACGACTACGCCACCAAGAAGGGGCACGTCGTCCGGTTCCTGGGCGGCGGTGACAAGGTCAAGGTGACGATCATGTTCCGTGGCCGCGAGCAGTCGCGCCCGGAGCTCGGCTACCGCCTCCTGCAGAAGCTGGCCGAGGACGTCATCGAGCTGGGCACGGTCGAGTCCGCGCCCAAGCAGGACGGCCGCAACATGATCATGGTCCTGGCGCCGACGAAGAAGAAGTCCGAGGCCCGCGCCGAGCAGCGCCGCAAGAAGGACAGCGAAGCCGCTCCCGCCGAGGCACCGGCCGAGGCCGCCCCCGAGGCGCCCGCCGAGGCCTCCACCGAGGCAGCCCCGGCCGAGGACACGGTCGCCGCCGAGTAGGGCGCGACCCCCACGTTTTCCGCACAGCAGCACCACAGCAGCACCGACAGCGAAGGAGATCGGCAGCCATGCCGAAGAACAAGACCCACAGCGGCACCAAGAAGCGCTTCCGCGTCACCGGTTCCGGGAAGGTCATGCGCGAGCAGGCCGGTCACGTCCACAAGTTCCACGAGAAGACCCCGCAGAAGGCCCGCGCCCTCTCCAAGGACGTCCTCGTTTCCAAGGCCGACGTCAAGAAGGTCAAGAAGCTTCTCGGCATCTGAGCCGAAACCCCGAACGTCCAAGACTGAACAAGGAGTACTCACGTGGCACGCGTGAAGCGGGCGGTCAACGCCCAGAAGAAGCGCCGGGTCGTCCTCGAGCGCGCGAGCGGCTACCGCGGACAGCGGTCCCGTCTCTACCGCAAGGCCAAGGAGCAGGTCACCCACTCCCTCGGCTACGCCTACCGCGACCGTCGCGCCCGCAAGGGTGACTTCCGTCGTCTGTGGATCCAGCGCATCAACGCTGCGGCTCGCGCCAACGGCATGACCTACAACCGCCTCATCCAGGGCCTCAAGGCCGCCGAGATCGAGGTCGACCGCCGCATGCTCGCCGAGCTCGCTGTCAACGACGAGGCCGCCTTCGCCGCCCTCGTCGAGGTCGCCAAGGCCAACGTCCCCGCGCAGCCGGTCGCCGAGAAGGCCTCCGCCTGAGCCACCCCAGGGACGCACAGCTGCGTCCTGTCGAAGCGCCGGGAGAGCCGTGCTGACGAACGTCCGATCCGATCGGGTCAGGTCAGTGCGATCGCTCTCCCGGCGCTCGGTGCGTGAGCGGACCGGTCGCTTCGTCGTCGATGGTCCCCAGGGCGTGCGCGAGGCGATCCGGTATGCCGGCAGCTCCATCGACGACCTCTACGTCACCACCGCGGCCCTCGAGCGGCACGCCGACCTCGTCGACGCGGCCCGCGCTGCCTCGATCCGGGTCCACGAGACCGACGACGCCGTCCTCGAGGCGATGTCGGACACCGAGTCCCCGCAGGGGCTGCTCGCCGTCGTCGCCTCGCGACCGGTCACCCTCGACGACGTCCTCGCGTCCGGTCCGCGGCTGCTCGTCCTGCTGAGCAACGTGCGCGACCCCGGCAACGCGGGCACCGTCATCCGGGGCGCCGACGCGTTCGGCGCCGACGCGGTCCTCGTCACCGACGGCTCGGTCGACGTCCTCGCGCCCAAGGTCGTCCGCTCGACGGTGGGCTCGATCTTCCACCTGCCCGTCGTCGCCGGCCTCGACGTCGTGGCGACGCTCGACGCGCTGGCCACGGCCGGCATACGCACGTTCGCGGCCGACGGGGTCGGCCAGACCTTGCTGCCCGACGTCGACACGAGCACCCCGCACGCGTGGGTCATGGGCAACGAGGCGTGGGGGCTGCCCGCCGAGATCCGCGACCGCTGCACCGACGTCGTCCGCGTCCCGATCTCGGAGCGGGTCGAGTCGCTCAACCTCGCGATGGCCGCCACAGTGTGCCTCGCTGCGTCATCTGGGGCGACTCGCCGGCCCTGACGTGGTGGGATGTGGTCATGGACCCGAAGACGCCACCCGTCGCTGACGTCCTCACCGTGCCGGACCCGGTCGCCGCGGCCGCCGCCGCGATGCTCCCCGACGGGCTCGTCGCAGCCGGCGCCGACGGGGTCATCACGTCGGTCAACCCGCGCGCGGCGCAGATGCTGCGGCTCCCGGCGGACACCTTCGTCGGACAGGACATCCGTGAGGCGCTGCCGCTCGAGACCCGCAACGGCGAGTCCTGGTGGGCGATGACCGACCCGTGGAACGGCCTGCGTACCCGCACCGGCCACCGCGAGAAGCTGCTCCAGCTGCCGAGCGGGCTCGAGCTGCTCGTCACGGCTCGCTACCTCCGCAGCGGGCGGGCCGGGCCGCTCACCGCCGTCCTCGTCTCGCTCCGCGACGCCGAGGGCCGGCGACGGGCCGAGCTCGACCACGCGGCCCTCATCTCGACGATCGCCCACGAGCTGCGCTCGCCGCTCACCGGCGTCAAGGGCTTCACCTCGACGCTGCGCCGCCGCTGGTCGCAGTTCACCGAGGAGCAGCGGCTGACGATGCTCGAGGCCATCGACGCCGACGCCGACCGCCTCACCCGGCTCATCACCGACCTGCTCGACGTCTCGCGGATCGACGCCGGCCGGCTGCGCATCCACGAGGTGCCGCTCGTGACGCGCGACATCCTCACCCGCCACGTCGAGCGGCACGTCAACGCCGGGCAGGACGCGCAGGACTTCACGGTCACCGTCGCCGAGGGGGCCGAGGAGATCTATGCCGACCCCGACCGGCTCGACCAGGTGCTCGCCAACCTCCTCGAGAACGCCGTGCGCCACCGCGCAGCCAGCGTCACCCTCGAGGCGGCGCCGTGGGAGGGGCCGACCGGTCCCGGTGTCATGCTCAGCGTGAGCGACGACGGCACCGGCATCCCGTCGGAGCAGCGCCGAGCGGTCTTCAGCCGCTTCTGGCACGGGCCGAGCGGCGGTGGCACGGGGCTCGGCCTCTACATCGTGCGCGGTGTCGTCGAGGCCCACGGCGGGTGGGCTGAGATCGACGACGCACCCGGTGGCGGGGCGGTCGTGCGGGCGTTCTTCCCGGGGGAGATGGTCTAGCCGCTCGGTCCGGTCGCTCCGTTCCGGTGGGCCCCGGGAGGACGCGTCGCCGGGGGAGCCAGGGGACGACCTACCCTTGCCTTCGGGCGGTGCCAGGGGTGTGCGGCCGGGAGGAGAGTCGTGTCGGTCGTGTCGGTGGCGCCCTACCGCGCCGCTCTCGCCAGCCCTGGTCTGCGGTCGGCCCTCGTGCTCGGGGCGTTCGTGCGGATCCCGGTCTTCTCGGCGGGCGTGCTGCTCACCGTGCACGTCGTCACGACGCTCGAGGAGTCGTATGCCGCGGCGGGCCTCCTCGCGGCCGTTGCCACCGTGGCCATCGCCGTGAGCGGACCGTGGCGCGGCCGGCTCCTCGACCGCATCGGGCTGCGGAGGGTCGTCCTGCCGTCCACGCTCGTCGCCCTCGTCTGCTGGTCGGTCGCGCCGTGGGTGGGCTACCTGCCGCTGCTCGTCCTCGCCGGGGTCGCCGGTCTCTTCGTCATCCCGACGTTCTCTATCATCCGGCAGGCGGTCATCGCGGCCGTCCCGCCGACGGAGCGCCGCACGGCGATCTCGCTCGACTCGGTCGCCGTCGAGATCTCGTTCATCGTCGGTCCCGCGGTGTCGATCTGGGCGGCGGCGCACTGGGACACCCGGTGGGTGCTCTTCGTCATCCAGATGCTCGGTGTCGTGGGCGGCGCGATCCTCTGGCTCGTCGACCCCGTGCTGCGGGGGGAGGCCGACGAGGCCGACGAGGCCGGGCGGCCGCGACGGTCGGACTGGTTCGGTCTGCCCTTCCTGGCCGTCTGCCTCGCGGCGTCGTGCGCGACGTTCGTCCTGTCCGGGACCGACCTCGGGATCGTGGCGCGGATGCGCGAGCTCGACCAGCCGACGGCGATCGGCCTCGTCCTTGCCCTCTGGGGTCTCGGCTCGCTCGTCGGCGCCCTCGTCTACGGCGGGCTCAGCCGGTCGATCTCGACCTTCTGGCTGCTCGCGGCGCTGGCCCTCGTCACCTTCCCGATGGCGCTCGCCGGTGGGTCGCTCGCCCTCGGCGGGCTCGGGTTCGTCGCCGGCCTGTTCTGTGCGCCCACGATCACGGCGAGCGTCGACCAGGCGAGCCGCATGGTGCCGGCCTCCGCGCGGGGCGAGGCGATGGGGTGGCACGGGTCCGCGCTCACCCTCGGCGGTGCGCTCGGGGCCCCGTTCGCCGGGGTGGCCATCGACCGGGCGGGGGGAGCCGGTGGCTTCGTCGCGCCGGCGGCCGTCGGCCTCGTCGTCGCCGTCCTCGGGGCCGTGGCCGCCCAAACCCGACGGCGACGCTCGGCGCCCGCGCGATAGGCTGGCCCCATGTCGCCCGCCGCAGGCTCCCGCACCCCCCGTGCCGTGCGCCGATTTACCGTGCCCTCGGGTGCGGTGACGCCTGCCTGAGCCCCGGCCGACCGGGCGCACGGCGTCCACCACTGCCCGAGGGCCGCGACCCCAGCCGTCCCAGCCCCTCCGGCGCGACCTCGTCGCGCCCGTGACGAGAGTGGAACCCATGTCAGGACCCAACACGAACTACGACCCGGTGGAGGTCGCAGTGCTCGACCCCGAGGCCGTCGACTCCGCCGTGGCGAGTGCGCTCGAGGCCGTCGCCGGCGCGACGTCGCTCGACGAGCTCAAGGCGCTGCGCGCCGCCCACCAGGGAGACAAGTCGGCGCTCGCCCTCGCCAACCGCGAGATCGGTGCGCTGCCCCCGAGCGCGAAGGCCGAGGCCGGCAAGCGCGTCGGCCAGGCACGCGGCCGGGTCAACCAGGCCTTCGCCGCGCGCCAGCTCGAGCTCGAGGCCGAGCGCGACGAGCGGATCCTCACCGAGGAGGCCGTCGACGTCACACTGCCCACCGGCCGACGCCCGCTGGGCCGGCGCCACCCGATCGAGCTCATGTCGCAGCGCATCGCCGACCTCTTCGTCGGCATGGGCTGGGAGATCGCCGAGGGACCGGAGATCGAGGCCGAGTGGTTCAACTTCGACGCGCTCAACTTCGACGCCGACCACCCCGCGCGCCAGATGCAGGACACGTTCTACGTCGACCCGCCCGAGGACGGCCTCGTCCTGCGCACGCACACGTCCCCGGTGCAGGCGCGCACCCTGCTCGACCGCGGCGTGCCCGTCTACGTCGCCGCGATCGGCCGCGTCTTCCGGACCGACGAGCTCGACGCGACCCACATGCCGGCCTTCCACCAGGTCGAGGGCCTCGCCGTCGACGAGGGCATCACGATGGCCCACCTCAAGGGCACCCTCGACCGGCTCGCGAGCGAGCTCTTCGGTGACGGCATCACGACGCGGCTGCGCCCGTCCTACTTCCCGTTCACCGAGCCCAGCGCCGAGATGGACCTGCGCTGCTTCGTCTGCCGTGGCGAGGACCCCGACTGCCGCACCTGCAAGGGCACCGGCTGGATCGAGTGGGGTGGCTGCGGGATGGTCAACCGCAACGTCCTCACGGCGTGCGGCGTCGACCCCGACCGCTACACCGGCTTCGCCTTCGGCATGGGCATCGACCGCGCGCTCATGTTCCGCACGGGCGTGAGCGACATGCGGGACATGATCGAGGGCGACGTCCGCTTCGACGCGCAGTTCGGATGGGAGATCTGATGCTGGGTCAGGGGATCCGGGCACCCCGCGCTGGTGCACCGTTCTGCGTCGGAAGGGAGATCTGACATGCGCGTACCCGTCGAGTGGATGCGTGAGTACGTCGCGGTCCCGCAGGACGCCTCGGGCGTCGACATCGCCGCGGACCTCGTGAGCGTCGGCCTCGAGGAGGAGGGCCTGCACACCGGTGGTGTCACCGGCCCCCTCGTCGTCGGCCGGGTGGTCTCCAAGGACCCCGAGCCGCAGAAGAACGGCAAGACGATCAACTGGTGCTCGGTCGACGTCGGCGACGCCAACGGCACCGGCGAGCCTCAGGGCATCGTCTGTGGCGCCCACAACTTCGAGCCCGGCGACCTCGTCGTCGTCATCCTCCCGGGCGGCGTCCTCACGACCCCGCACGGGCCCCTCGAGGTGAGCGCCCGCAAGACCTACGGCCACGTGTCGGCCGGCATGATCTGCTCCGAGCGCGAGCTCGGCATCGGCGACGACCACGACGGCATCCTCGTCCTCGACCGCCGGTTCGCCGGCGACCCGGACCTGCTCGCCCGCCTCACCCCCGGCACCGACGCGATCCCGCTCCTCGGCCTCGACCGCGAGACCGTCGAGGTCAACGTCACGCCCGACCGGGGCTACTGCTTCTCGGTTCGTGGGGTGGCTCGCGAGTACGGCCACGCCACCGGTGCGTCCTTCACCGACCCGGTGACCGACCTCGACGCCAGGGCGCCGGAGCCGACCGACGGTGGCTTCGCCGTCGAGCTGCGCGACGACGCCCCGATCCGTGGCCGCGATGGGTGCGACCGCTACGTCGCGCGTGTCGTGCGCGGCATCGACGTCGCCGCCCCGACGCCGCCGTGGATGGCGACCCGCCTCACCGAGGCCGGCATGCGCCCGATCTCGCTGCCGGTCGACGTCACCAACTACGTCATGCTCGGTCTGGGCCAGCCGCTCCACGCGTTCGACCTCGCCACCCTGGAGGCACCGATCGTCGTGCGCCGGGCCCGCTCCGGCGAGCGGCTCACGACCCTCGATGACGCCGACCGCGCCCTCGACACCGGGGACCTGCTCATCACCGACCGTGGTGGCGAGCGGCCGGTGGCGATCGCCGGCGTCATGGGCGGTGCCGCCACCGAGGTCGGCGCACAGACGCGTGACGTCCTCATCGAGGCCGCCCACTTCGATCCGGTGAGCATTGCCCGCGCCGCCCGGCGCCACAAGCTGCCGTCGGAGGCCTCGCGCCGCTTCGAGCGCGGCGTCGACACCGCGCTGGCAGCGGCAGCCGCCCAGCTCGCCGTCGACCTCCTCGTCGAGCACGGCGGCGGTGTGGCCGACGACGATGTCACCGACGTGGGGACGCCCGACGCCCCTGCCGCCGTCTCGATGCCCGTCGGCTTCCCGTCGGTCATCGCCGGGGTGGACTACCCGGAGGCCGACGTCGTGCGGATCCTCGAAGAGGTCGGCTGCACCGTGACCCGCGAGGCGGACGTGCTCTCCGTCGTCCCGCCGACCTGGCGACCCGACCTCACCACGGCCCCCGACCTCGTCGAGGAGGTCGCCCGCATCCACGGCTACGACGAGATCCCGTCGGTCCTGCCCACCCCGCCGGGTGGCTCGGGCCTCACGCACGGCCAGCGCGTCCGGCGGACCGTCGCCGACGTCCTCGCCGGCCAGGGCCTGTCGGAGGTGTGGAGTGCGCCCTTCGTGGGTGCCGACCGCTATGCCGCACTCGGGCTCGACGTCGACGCCGAGGTCGCGCGCTCCGTGCGGCTGGCCAACCCGCTCTCCGACGAGCAGCCGCTCATGCGCACCCGACTGCTCGCGACGATGGTCGACGCGCTGCGGCGCAACGTCGCCCGTGGCACCCGCGACGTCGCGCTCTTCGAGATCGGCCTCGTCGTCGACCACGACGGCGAGCGCCGCCCGGCGCCGACCGAGGACGTGGGCGTCCGCCCGTCCGACGAGGTGCTCGACGCGATCCGCGCCGCCGTCCCGAGCCAGCCGCGCCACATCGGGCTGCTCCTCGCCGGTGACCGCGACCGCGCCGGCTGGTGGGGCGCGGGACGCACGGCCGACGTCACCGACGTCATCGACCTCGCCCGCGTGCTCGGCGAGGCGCTCGGCGTCGAGGTGCGGACGGCTCGCGACACCGCGGCGCCGTTCCACCCCGGCCGCTGCGCCCGCGTCGAGCTCGCCGACGGCACCGTCGTCGGGCACGTCGGCGAGCTGCACCCCAAGGTCGTCGCCGCGCTCGGGCTCCCGGCCCGCACCGTGGCCGGCGAGCTCGACCTCGACGTGCTCACCCAGGCTGCGGAGGAGACCGTCCAGGCGCGCACGCTGACGACGTTCCCCATGGCGCAGAGCGACGTGGCGCTCGTCGTCGACGAGGCGGTCGAGGCCGTGTCGGTCGAGGCGGCGCTGCGCGACGGCGCCGGCCCCACGCTCGAGTCGCTCGCCCTCTTCGACGTCTACCACGGCGACCAGCTCGAGCCGGGGCGCAAGTCCCTCGCCTACCGCCTCACCTTCCGGGCGGCGGACCGCACGCTCACGACCGACGAGGTCTCGGGCCTGCGCGACTCGGCGGTCGCCGCGGCGGCCACCCGCACCGGCGCGGTCCAGCGGTGAGCGCGCCCGTGGCGGTCGTCACCGGAGCCTCCCGGGGCATCGGCGCCCACCTCGCGTCGGCCCTCGAGAACGAGGGGTATGCCGTGGAGCGCGGCTCGCGCTCCACGGCCGAGGTCACCGACCGCGCCGCGGTCGAGGCCTGGGTCGCGGACGTCGTGGCCCGCCACGGTCACGTCGACCTGCTCGTCAACAACGCTGGGGTAATCGACGCCGAGGTGCCGCTGGGCGAGAGCGACCCGGACGAGTGGTGGAGCACCGTCGAGACCAACGTACGCGGCCCCTACCTCGTGACGAGGACGGTCCTGCCGCACCTCACGCCGGAAACGGGCCGCATCGTCAACCTCACGTCAGGCGCGGCCTACCGCAACGCCGACAGCGCGACGGCATACAACCTCAGCAAGGCGGCGCTGTCGCGGATCACCGCGCAGCTCGGGCTCGGGCCGCAACGCACCGCGCTCGTCTTCGACCTCGCACCCGGGGTCGTGCGCACCGACATGACGCTCTCGATGCAGATGCACCGCGGGCGCACCGAGTGGACCTCTCCCGACGAGGTGAGCGCGCTCGTGCTCGTGATGGCACGCGGTGACCTCGACGCGTGGAGCGGCCGCTTGGTGCGCGCGGGCGTCGACACGGTCGAGTCGCTCGTCGCCCGGGCCGAGGCCGGTCTGGGCGAGCGCGACCGCACCCTCGGGCTCATCGCCTGGGGGCAGGACGACCCGCTGGGCTGACGCCGTCAGCTGCCGTTGACGCGCAGCCGGGCCAGCACGTCGTCGTCGAGAGCCGCGCGCAGCCGCAGGCACGTCCCCCAGAGCAGGTGGGCGTCGGCGCGGCTGCCCGGCGGCCACCCGGTGACGTCACCCGGGTCCGCCTCGGACACCGCGAGCAGCGTACGGGTGTCGTGCGGGTCGACGAAGGGCCACGGCCCCGCGCAGGTGCGGGCACGTGCGACGAGCTGGACGGCATACCCGCCGTCGCGCAGGCGCGCCCACTCCGCGACCGTCGCCGGTGTCGTGGCCGCGAGGTCGCCGATGGTGACCACCCCACGCTCGGCGAGGAGGTCCGACCAGCGTGACCCGACGCCACGCAGGGCCCGCACCGACAGCGAGGCCACGACGTCGGCTGCGTCCCTTCCCGACGGTGGACCGGGCAGCGTCTCCTCGTCGCGCACGCTCCCGCTGGGGAGCATGACGACCTCGGCCTGCCACACGACGTCCTCCCACGCGACGGTTGCCGACGCGGGACGCGAACCGATGCGGCCGACGACCCGCTCGACGGTGAGCACTCCGGCGGCGTCGACGGCACGCAGGGCACCCGCGACCCCGGCGTCGGCCTCGCGGGCGACGAGCGCCGCGAGCTCGGCCGGACCCACGTCAGGCCTCCGTCCGGAAGCGGATCTCGATCTCGCCGAAGACGTCGGCCTTCTCGGTGGGCCCACCGGGCTCGGTCGGGGCCGCCGGCGGGCGGACGCGCAGCCGCAGGTCCCGGATGCCGTCGAGGACCTCGGGCCGGAGCACGGTGGCCCGAGGCCCGATGAGGTCCCCAATACGGCTGGCGGGCAGCCCGCCGAGGACGGAGCGCGTCACCGACGGCGAGAGGCCGGGAGCCGTCGCCCGCGCCGGCGGCGGGGTGGTGGTACGGGTGCGGGTCGTGCTGAAGGCGAGCTTGGCCCGCAGGGTCCCGCCGTCGACGACGACCCGCGGCACTCCCTTCCTGCGGACCTCCTGGACCGACTCGAGGTGGCGACGGGCGAGGAAGAGGGCGACGGCGTTGCGGATGGCACCGACGTCGCCGCTCGTGAGGCCGTTGTCGCGGTCGGGAACCGCGGCGCCGAGCTCCTCCAACGTCCCCTGGGAGGGTACGGGACCCCCGACGACGACGGTGGTGCCTCCCTTGCCGTCGGGGAGCACCTCGACGAGCGTGAGGTCGACCATGCCCGCCGTGATCGAGGTCGCCGCGACCTCCTCGGGAGTGACGTCGGCGGCGGCGTCGAGGGCCCGTAGGCGGTCCTCCTGGCTCGCATGGGAGGCGACGATCGAGTCGAGCGTCTCCACGAGGAGGACCGCCACGAACTCCGCGAAGCCGACGTCCGAGACATCGCTGTCAGGCATGGCTCAGGCTCCGTTCGGGATCGGGCGTCAGGGGGTGTCGAGCGGCAGGTAGTCGGTCTTGAAGTTGATCTTCACGCCGCCGGTGATCGTGACGTCGACCCCCGAGCTGGAGCCGCTCGAGGTGTTGCTCGTGCTGACGTTGACCGAGGTGTAGGCCGTGCTCGCCGACGCCTTGACCCACGCCGACAGGATGCTGCCGGTCTGCGCGGTGGCCTTGAGCTGGAACTGCTGGCTCGAGTAGCGGCTCGAGTTGTTGCGCAGGAAGTCCGACCCGTAGGTGTGGAAGTTGAGCCCGCTCTCGATGGTGCCGTCGGTGACGACGAGCCGGAGCATGCCGAGCTTGACCATCTCCTTGAGCAGCGTGTACTTGTTCGCGGCGACCCGCTGCGCGACGGCCTCGCGCAGGGCGTCGATGGCCTTGTCGTCGAGGGCGCCGGCCTTGGCGGCCTTGTCGTTTGACACGGCGTTGGTGTCCGGGTCGGTGATCGTCAGGGCCGTGTTGATGGCAGCCGCCTCGTCGGCGCTGAGCTTGCCGCCGCTCGTCACCGCGGTCGGGCTGTCGCTCGTCGGCGGCGTGTCCGTGTTCCTCGGCGCGATGGCCGTGAGGACCTGCATGATCTCGCCGGGGCCGATGTCGTCCTTGGTCTCGTTGACGTAGGCCGTGAGCGACTTGCTCGTCGCCTGGAGCAGCTCGATGAACGCCTGCTGCTGACGCAGGTTCGAGGCGACGAGCGTGTCGAAGACGTCGCTCACGAGCTTCGTCGTGAACTCGACGAAGCCGATCTCGCCCAGGCGCGTGGCCGCGCCGATGGCGTCGTTGACACCAGCCATGGTTGTTTCCCCCTCAGGTCGTCGACGTCACCCGGTGTGGCGTCGTCACGGGGGAGGAGAGAGCACGATGGAGGCTGATACGCGAGTGGCGAAATTGCATACAGTTGTGACGACATGCAAGACTATGCACATGCTGAGAGTCGCGGTCGCCGGTGCGAGCGGGTACGCCGGGGGAGAGGTCCTCCGGTGGCTGCTCCAGCACCCCGAGGTCGAGGTCGGTGCCGTCACCGCGGGTGGCAACGCCGGGGCCCGTCTCGGCTCGATCCACCCCCACCTCTTCGCGCTCGCCGACCGCGTCCTCGACGACACGACCCCGGAGGTGCTCGGGGGGCACGACGTCGTCGTCCTCGCCCTGCCGCACGGCCACTCGGCCGCCGTCGCCTCGGCGCTCGGTGGCGGCACCACGGTCATCGACTGCGGTGCGGACTTCCGGCTCCGTGACGCCGAGGCGTGGACGTCCTTCTACGACACCCCGTATGCCGGGTCGTGGGCCTACGGTCTTCCCGAGCTCCCGCTCGCGGGCGGCGACAAGGCGCGCTCGGCGCTAGCCGGAGCGGACCGGATCGCCGTCCCCGGCTGCTACCCGACGGCCGTCTCGCTCGCCCTCGCACCCGGGCTCGCGGCAGGCGTCGTCGAGCCTGACGACGTCGTCGTCGTCGCCGCGTCCGGCACGTCCGGCGCGGGCAAGGCCCTCAAGCCGCACCTGCTCGGGTCCGAGGTCATGGGCTCGATGTCGCCCTACGGCGTCGGAGGCGTCCACCGGCACACCCCCGAGATCGAGCAGAACCTCACGTCCGCCGCCGGTGCGCCGGTCACCGTCTCCTTCACGCCGACCCTCGCGCCGATGCCGCGCGGCATCCTCGCGACGTGCACCGCACGAGTGGCACCCGGCACCACGGCCGAGGTGGTCCGGGAGGCGTGGCGGACGGCATACGAGGGGGAGGCCTTCGTCCACCTGCTCGAGCCCGGCGCGTGGCCGGCGACCGCCTCGGTCGTCGGCAGCAACCACGTCACCGTCCAGGTCGCGCTCGACGAGCGCACCCGTCGCGTCGTCGCCGTCGCGGCGGTCGACAACCTCGCCAAGGGCACGGCCGGCGCCGCCGTCCAGTGCCTCAACCTCTCCGCCGGCCTGCCCGAGGCGACCGGCCTTCTCGGATCGGGGGTGGCGCCGTGAGCGCCATGCCACTGCACCTCATGACCCATCCCGAGCCCCTCGTCGTCGCGCGCCTCGACGGTGGCGCAGAGGTGTCGTGGGACTGGACCCAGGGGCCGTTCTCCTCCCTCACCCGCACGCCGCAGGAGACCTCGGTCGTCGGTCTCGCCGAGCTCGTGCCCGACGGCGTCCTCACCGAGGGCCCGTTCCGTGGGGTCGAGGTCGCGGGTCCGCTCGCCTTCGACGCGGTCGGCGTCATGGCCGAGATCCTCGCGCCGCTCGTGACGGCCGGCATCAGCGTCCTCGCGATGTCGACCTTCGACACCGACTGGGTGCTCGTGCCGGAGGAGCACATCACGACGGCGTCCGAGGCGTGGCGCAAGGCCGGCCTCATCGTCACCCCGACCGTCCTCACCGGCCGGACCGACTCGTGAGCGTCACGCTGGCACAGGGCTTTCGGGCAGCGGGGGCGACGGCCGGCCTCAAGGCGTCAGGCTCCTCCGACGTCGCGCTCGTCGTCAACGACGGACCCGACCACCACGTCGCCGCCGTCTTCACGTCGAACCGCGTCGAGGCGGCGCCGGTGACGTGGTCGCGGCAGGCCGTCCAGGACGGGCGGGCCGACGCGGTCTTCCTCAACTCCGGCGGCGCCAACGCGTGCACGGGCGCCCGCGGCTTCGAGGACACCCATCGCACCGCCGAGCTCGTCGCCGACGCCCTCGGGTGCAGCGCCCTCGACGTCGTCGTCTGCTCGACCGGGCTCATCGGCGAGTACCTCCCGATGGACCGCATCGAGGCCGGCGTCGGGCTCACGGCGGACGGGCTCGGCCGCGAGGGCGGCGAGGCCGCGGCCCACGCCATCATGACGACCGACTCGGTGGCCAAGCAGGCCTCGACGACCCGCGACGGCTGGTCCGTCGGCGGCATGGCCAAGGGCGCCGGCATGCTCGCCCCCGGGCTCGCGACGATGCTCTGCGTCGTGACGACGGACGCCGTCACCGACGCGGCAACCCTCGACGCCGCGCTGCGGACGGCCACCTCGACGACCTTCGACCGCGTCGACTCGGACGGGTGCATGTCGACCAACGACACCGTCGTGCTCATGGCGTCCGGCGCCTCCGGGGTGGCGGTCGACGCCGACGAGCTCACCGCCGCGGTGACGGAGGTCTGCGCCTCGCTCGCCCGCCAGCTCGTCGCCGACGCCGAGGGTGCGAGTCACGACATCGCCGTCGAGGTGCGCTCCGCCGCGACCGAGGCCGACGCCGTCGAGGTCGCCCGCTCGGTCACCCGCAGCAACCTCTTCAAGGCCGCCGTCTTCGGCGGCGACCCCAACTGGGGCCGGGTCCTCGCGGCCGTCGGCACGACGCAGGCGGCCTTCGACCCCACGACGCTCGACGTCGCCATCAACGGTGTCCAGGTGTGCCGGGCAGCGGGCGTCGGCGACGACCGCGACCTCGTCGACCTCGGCCCGCGCGAGGTCCGGGTCGTCGTCGACCTGCACGCGGGCGAGGCCACCGCCACCGTGTGGACCAACGACCTCACCCACGACTACGTCCACGAGAACTCCGCCTACAGCACGTGAGGACCACCGACGTGACCGACGACCTGACCCGGCTCAAGGCGAGCACCCTCGTCGAGGCGCTCCCGTGGCTCGAGCGGTTCCGCGGTGCCCTCGTCGTCGTCAAGTACGGCGGCAACGCGATGGTCGACGACGAGCTCAAGCTCGCGTTCGCGCAGGACGTCGCCTTCCTCCGGTATGCCGGCCTGCGTCCCGTCGTCGTCCACGGCGGCGGTCCGCAGATCAAGGCGATGCTCGACCGGCTCGGGCTCGAGAGCGAGTTCAAGGCGGGCCTGCGCGTGACGACCCCCGAGGTCATGGACGTCGTCCGGATGGTGCTCACCGGCCAGGTCGGGCGCGAGCTCGTCGGACTGCTCAACCAGCACGGTCCGCTCGCCGTCGGCCTCTCGGGGGAGGACGGCGCCCTCTTCGGCGCCCGCCGCAGGGGAGTCGTCGTCGACGGCGTCGAGGAGGACCTCGGTCTCGTCGGCGACGTCGTGTCGGTCAACACCCGGGCGGTGCACGACCTCCTCGACGCCGGCCGCATCCCCGTCGTGTCCACCGTCGCGCCCGACCTCGACCACGAGGGCCAGGTCCTCAACGTCAACGCCGACACCGCCGCCGCGGCGCTCGCCGCCGCGCTCGGCGCGCGCAAGCTCGTCGTCCTCACCGACGTCGAGGGCGTGTATGCCGCGTGGCCCGACCGGTCCTCGCTCCTCTCGACCCTGCCGCTGAGCCGGGCGCGCGAGCTGCTCGGCGAGGTCGACGCCGGCATGATCCCCAAGCTCGAGGCCTGCATCCGCGCCGTCGAGGAGGGTGTGCCCCAGGCCCACGTCATCGACGGTCGCGAACCCCACTCCCTGCTCCTCGAGGTCTTCACCTCCGAGGGCATCGGCACCCTCATCGAGGAGGACGCATGAACGCACCCGGTGACACCGAGACGCAGGACGAGGTGCTCGACCGCTACGCCACCTCCCTCATCCCGGTCTTCGGCCGTCCACAGCTCGTCCTCGAGCGCGGCGACGGCGCGTGGGTCTGGGACACCGACGGCAAGCGCTACCTCGACCTCGTCGGCGGCATCGCCGTCAACGCCCTGGGACACAACCACCCCGCCCTCGTCGCTGCCGTCTCGAAGCAGGTCGCCGAGATGGCGCATATCTCGAACTTCTACACCTCGCGCGTGCAGGTCGAGCTCGCCGAGCAGGTGCTGCGGATCGCCGGTGCGCCGGAGGGCTCGGGCGTCTTCTTCGCCAACTCCGGCGCCGAGGCGGTCGAGGGCGCGATCAAGCTCTCGCGCCGCACCGGCCGCACCGGGCTCGTCGCCGCCGAGGGCGCCTTCCACGGACGCACGACGGGCGCCCTCGCGCTCACGCACAAGGCGGCCTACCGCGAGCCCTTCGCGCCGCTCATCCCCGAGGTCACCCACGTGCCGTTCAACGACATCGAGGCACTTCGGGCGGCCGTGACGACCGACACCGCCGCCGTCGTCCTCGAACCCGTCCAGGGTGAGGCGGGAGCGGTCGTCGCGGACCCGGCATACCTGCGTGCGGCCCGCGAGATCACCACCGCGGCAGGTGCGCTGCTCGTCATCGACGAGGTGCAGACCGGCATCGGTCGCACGGGCGACTGGTTCGGCTTCCAGGAGAGCGGGATCGTGCCCGACGCGATCACCCTCGCCAAGGGGCTCGGCGGCGGGCTGCCCGTGGGTGCGCTCGTGACCTTCGGGCCCGAGGTCACCGGCCTGCTCACCGCCGGGCAGCACGGCTCGACGTTCAGCGGCAACCCCCTCGTCGCCGCCGCCGGGCTCAGCGTCCTCTCGACGATCGAGGCCGAGGGGCTGCTCGACCACGTGCGGGCGATGGGCGAGCACCTCGTCACGGCCGTCGACGCGCTCGACCACCCGGACATCGCCGGGGTCCGCGGTCGCGGCCTGCTGCGCGCGATCGTGCTGCGCTCCGACCTCTCCGCCGGAATCGCCGCCGCCGCTCGCGACGCCGGCTTCCTCGTCAACGCCGTCGCGCCCGACGCGGTCCGGCTCGTGCCACCGCTCGTCGTCACGCGCGAGGAGCTCGACCTCTTCGTCGCCGCCCTGCCCTCCCTCATCGCCACAGCTGCCGCCGCCGTCAAGGAGACGAACCCATGAGCACCACCCCGAGGCACTTCCTGCGCGACGACGACGTCACGCCCGCCGAGCAGGCGGAGATCCTCGAGCGCGCCGCGGCCATCAAGGCGCGGCCGTTCAGCGACCGCTGCCTCGAGGGCCCCGAGGTCGTCGCCGTCCTCTTCGACAAGCAGACCCTGCGCACCCAGGTGTCCTTCGCCGCGGCGATCGCGCACCTCGGCGGGTTCCCGCTCGTCATCGACGGCAAGCTCGCGCAGGTCGGCGTGCGCGAGTCGATCGCCGACGTCGCGCGAGTCCTCACCCGCGAGGCCAAGGTCATCGTGTGGCGCACCTACGGTCAGGAGCGGATCGAGGAGATGGCCGCGCACTCGAGCGTGCCGGTCGTCAACGCGCTTACCGACGAGTTCCATCCCTGCCAGGTCCTCGCCGACCTCCTCACGATCAAGGAGCACAAGGGCAGACTCGCCGGGCTCACCTTCGCCTATGTCGGCGACGGTGCCAACAACATGAGCCACAGCTACCTCCTCGGCGGCGCGACCGCCGGGCTCCACGTCCGGATCGGCACGCCGGGGGGCTACCAGCCCTCACCGCCGCTCCTGGCCCGCGCACAGGAGATCGCTGCCACCACCGGTGGGTCGGTGACGATCGTCGAGGACCCGGTCGAGGCGGTCACGGGGGTCGACGTCGTCGCCACCGACACGTGGGTCTCCATGGGCTTCGAGAAGGAGAAGAAGTCGCGCCAGGGCTCGGCGAGCCCCTTCGCCCGCTACGCCGTGAGCGCCGAGCTCATGGCGCAGGCCAAGCCCGACGCGGTCTTCCTCCACTGCCTGCCGGCCTACCGCGGCTTCGAGGTCGACGCCGCCGTCATCGACGGCCCCCAGTCCGTCGTCTGGGACGAGTCCGAGAACCGGCTCCATGCCCAGAAGGCCGTACTCTCGTGGCTCCTGGAGAAGAGCGGAGGGGAGCGACGGTGACCGTGTCGTCCAGCCGTACGGGTCGGCAGCGGCGGATCGTCGAGATCCTCTCGAGCCGCCCCGTGCGCTCGCAGACCGAGCTGCTCGGCATCCTCGGCGAGGACGGCATCGACGTCACGCAGGCCACCCTGTCGCGCGACCTCGTCGACGTGGGGGCCGAGAAGGTCCGCGTCGGCAAGAACCTCGTGTATGCCGTCCCCGGAGAGGGCGGTGACCGCACCGTCCGCGTCGCACCCGACGAGGTCGAGACGTCCAACCGGCTCGCCCAGCGCTGCCACGAGCTGCTCGTCACCGCGGAGGCGTCGGGCAACCTCGTCGTCCTGCGCACCCCGCCCGGCGCGGCGAACTTCCTGGCGTCCGCCATCGACCACACCAGCGTCCCCGGGGTCGTCGGCACGATCGCGGGCGACGACACCATCATGGTCATCACGACGGGCGCGGCGGCCTCCCGCAAGGTCACCTCCCGCCTGCTGGCCTACACCCGCAAGGAGAACGCGTGAGCGACACCGGTTCGGACCGCCTCAGCCTCTGGGGAGGCCGCTTCACCGGCGGACCCGCCGACGCCCTCGCGGAGCTGTCGCGCTCGACCCACTTCGACTGGCGCCTTGCGCTGCACGACGTCGCCGGGTCGCGCGCCCACGCACGCGTGCTGCACGCGGCCGGCCTGCTCGACGACGGCGACCTCGCGACGATGCTGGGCGCCCTCGACCGGCTCGCCGCGGACGTCGAGTCCGGTGCGTTCGTCCCCGGGCCCGACGACGAGGACGTCCACACCGCCCTCGAGCGCGGCCTCATCGAGCGCGCGGGCGCCGACGTCGGTGGTCGGCTGCGTGCCGGCCGGTCCCGCAACGACCAGGTCGCGACCCTCGTCCGGATGTATCTCCGCGAGCACGCCCGGACTCTCGCCGGTCTCGTCATCGACGTCGTGGACGCTCTGGTCGCGCAGGCGGAGCGTCACCCGGACGTCGCCATGCCCGGCCGCACCCACCTCCAGCACGCCCAGCCGGTCCTGCTCGCCCACCACCTCCTCGCCCACGCGTGGCCGCTGCTGCGCGACGTCGAGCGCCTGCGCGACTGGGACGCGCGGGCGGCCCTGAGCCCCTACGGGTCAGGCGCCCTCGCCGGCAGCTCGCTCGGCCTCGACCCCGAGGCGGTCGCCGCCGACCTCGGCTTCGACGGCTCGGTCGAGAACTCGATCGACGGCACTGCCGCCCGCGACGTCGTCGCCGAGTTCGCGTTCGTCACGGCGATGGTCGCTGTCGACCTGTCACGGATCGCCGAGGAGGTCATCCTCTGGGCGACCAAGGAGTTCGGGTTCGTCACCCTCGACGACTCCTACTCCACGGGGTCGAGCATCATGCCGCAGAAGAAGAACCCCGACGTCGCCGAGCTCGCCCGCGGCAAGGCCGGCCGTCTGGTCGGCAACCTCTCCGGTCTGCTCACGACCCTCAAGGGCCTGCCGCTCGCCTACAACCGCGACCTCCAGGAGGACAAGGAGCCGGTCTTCGACTCGCTCGACACGCTCGAGGTCCTCCTGCCCGCGTTCAGCGGCATGGTCGACACCCTCGTGTTCGACACCGAGCGCCTCGAGTCGCTTGCGCCGCAGGGCTTCTCGCTCGCCACCGACATCGCCGAGTGGCTCGTGCGTGAGGGCGTGCCCTTCCGCATCGCCCACGAGGTCGCGGGGGAGTGCGTGCGGGTCTGCGAGTCGCGGGGCATCGAGCTCTGGGACCTCACCGACGACGACCTGTCCGCCATCTCCGAGCACCTCACGCCGGCGGTGCGCGGCGTCCTCTCCGTCGAGGGGTCGCTCGCCTCGCGCGACGCGAAGGGTGGCACCGCCCCGGCCCGCGTGGCCGAGCAGCTGGCCCGGGCCTCGGCCCAGCGGGACACCGCACGCGAGTGGTCCTCGTCGCTGCCCGTGGTGCGGTGAGCCTCCCGCGCTCGTTCTTCGCCCGGCCGGCGCTCGTCGTCGCGCCCGAGCTGCTGGGTTGCCTCCTCACGCACGAGGGCGTGAGCGTCCGGCTCACCGAGGTCGAGGCGTATGCCGGTGAGGGCGCCGACCCGGGCTCGCACGCCTTCCGCGGTCGGACGCCACGCACCGAGGTGATGTTCGGTGAGGCCGGCCACCTCTACGTCTACTTCAGCTACGGCATGCACTGGTGCGCCAACGCGGTCTGCGGCCAGGAGGGCGTGGCCCAGGCCGTCCTGCTCCGCGCCGGTGAGGTCGTCGCGGGCCACGACGTCGCGGCAGCCCGGCGGCCGGGGCTGCGCGAGCGCGACTGGGCGCGCGGCCCGGCGCGGCTCACCCGGACCCTGGCCATCGACCGCGCCCACGACGGCATCGACGTCTGCGCCGACGGGTCGGTGTCGTTCGCCGCGCCCGACGAGCCGGTCGACCCCGCGCGGGTGAGGACCGGACCACGGGTGGGGGTGAGTGGTCTCGGTGGCGACGGGACGGCATACCCGTACCGCTTCTGGATCGACGGCGAGCCGACGGTGAGCGACTACCGCCCGGCGGTCACGCGCCGGCGTACGCGATGATCTCGTCGCGCACGCGACGCTTGACGTCGTCGGGGGCGAAGCTCACGTCCACCGCGGTCGTGGCCAGGTCGGCAAGGCCGGACTCGTCGAGGTCGAGCAGGTCGCCGGCGATGGCGTACTCGTCGCACAGCGTCGTGCCGAACATCGGCGGGTCGTCACTGTTGACGGTGACGACGACGCCGGCGTCGCGCAGCGCACGAAGCGGGTGGTCCTCGAGCCGCTCGACGCACCGCGTCGCGATGTTCGACGTCGGGCAGACCTCGAGCGGGATGCGCTCCGCGACGAGCCGCTCGATGAGCCGCGGGTCGTCCACCGACCGGATGCCGTGCCCGATGCGCTCGGCCCCGAGAGCGTCGAGGGCGTCCCAGACGGACTGCGCATCGGTGGACTCGCCGGCATGGGGGACCGAGCGCAGCCCGGCGGCACGCGCGCGCTCGAAGTGCTCGCGGAACTGCGGCCGCGGCACCTCGGGGCCACCGAGGCCGAAGCCGAGCAGGGCCTCGGGACCGTGCTCCACGGCATACGAGAGGGTGGCGTCGGCGGAGCTGAGGCCCGCCTCGCCGGGGATGTCGTAGATCCAGCGCAGGACGATCCCGTGGTCGCGCTCGGCGGCCCGGCGCGCGTCCTCGATCGCTTCGGTGTAGGCCTCGATCGGGATGCCCATGCGCACGCTCGTGAACGGCGTCATCGTCAGCTCGGCGTAGCGAACCCGCTGTGCCGCAAGGCCTTCGGCGACCTCGTAGGTGAGCAGGTGAATGTCCTCCGGGGTGCGCAGCAGCGAGACGACGGCGAGGTAGACGTCGATGAAGTGCTCGAAGTCCGAGAACGTGTAGAAGTCGCGCAGCGCCTCGATGTCCTGTGGCACACCGGAGTCCGGGTGCCGCTGCGCGAGGCGCGCGACCGTCTCCGGGAGCGCGGACCCCACGTGGTGCACGTGCAGCTCTGCCTTCGGCAGCCCCGCGATGAAACCCTCGTATGCCGTCCGCTCACCCATGCGCCGCAGTCTGTCAGTCCGCGAGGACCTCGCCGACGGCGCGGGCGCCGAGCGGGGCGAGGCCGTGTCCGCGAGGGGCATAGATCCAGTGCGCGAAGCAGCCCTGGATGGCGGCGCACGCCCGACCCCACGCCCACGCGACGTCGTCGACCTCGAGCAGGTCGCGGAAGCGTCGCCGTCCCGGCGCGTCGAGCACCCACCAGGCCGGCGTGAGGTCGGTGGCGGCGTAGCCTGTGGTGAGCGTCCCGAAGTCGAGCAGCCCGACGAGCTCGTCGCCGCGGGCCACGAGGTTGCCGGGGATGAGGTCGGCGTGCAGGAGCACCCAGCGGTCGTCGGGGACGCCGGCAGCGAGGGCGTCGTCGACGACCTGCCGGATGTGCGAGGAGTCGAGCGGACCCGAGACGACGTCGTCGGAGTCGTCGAGGCCGTCGGCGCGCTCGCTGAGGTGACCACCCCTGGAGCCCCGCGGCCAGTGCTCGGGTGGGATGGAGCGGAGGTCGACGGCCTGCAGGGCCGCGATCGTCTCGGCCAGCGTGTCGGCCCAGCCCGCAGGGATGTCCCCGGCGAGAACGCGCCCGGCGACGTCAGCGCCCTCGATCCAGCGGTTGACGCTCCACGCGTGCGGGTAGTCCTCGCGGGGTGCGCCGACGTGCTCGACGACCGGCACCTCGAGCGGGAGGCGCCCCTGGAGCCGGGGGAGCCAGTCGACCTCCTTGCGCAGCCCCGTCTCGGCGTCGCCGTTGCGCGGGACACGGACGAGGAGCTCGTCGCCGAGGCGGTAGGTCGCGTGCTCGGTGCCCGAGGTCGTCATGCCACGCAGTGGCAGGTCGCGCCAGCGGGGGCACTGCTCGTCGACGAGCGATCGCACGAGGGCGTCCGTCACCGGGGTCTCACCGTCGAAGAGCGCAGGCATGCCGCCCATCCCACAGGGCGACGTGCTGCACCGTCCACCGAGTTCCCCGTGGCAGGCTTTCGCCCGTGAACGACATCCTTGCCGAACTCCAGTGGCGCGGCCTCGTGGCGCAGACGACCGACGAGCAGGCGCTGCGCGAGGCCCTCATGAACGGGCCGATCACCGCCTACTGCGGCTTCGACCCGACGGCGCCCTCCCTCCACTTCGGCAACCTCGTCCAGCTCATCGTGCTGCGCCACCTCCAGCGCGCCGGCCACCGTGTCATCTGCCTCGTCGGCGGCTCGACCGGGCTCATCGGCGACCCCCGGCCCAGTTCCGAGCGCGTCCTCAAGACCAAGGAGCAGACGGCCGAGTGGGTTGCGCGCATCCAGCAGCAGGTCCAGCCCTTCCTCGACTTCGAGGGGGACAACGCGGCGACGATGGTCAACAACCTCGACTGGACGGCCCCGATGTCGGCGCTCGACTTCCTGCGGGACATCGGCAAGCACTTCCGGGTCAACCAGATGGTCCGCAAGGACGCCGTGGCCGCCCGGCTCAACTCCGACGAGGGCATCTCCTACACGGAGTTCAGCTACCAGATCCTCCAGGGGCTCGACTTCCTCGAGCTGTTCCGCACGCACGGGTGCACGCTCCAGACCGGTGGTCAGGACCAGTGGGGCAACCTCACCGCCGGCTCGGACCTCATCCACAAGGTCGAGGGGGAGTCGGTGCACCTACTGACGACGCCCCTGGTGACCGACGCCGCCGGCAACAAGTTCGGGAAGAGCGAGGGCAACGCGGTGTGGCTGTCGTCGGACATGACGAGCCCCTACGCGTTCTACCAGTACTGGCTCAACGTGGAGGACGCCTCCGTCGTCAAGCTGCTGCGGATCTTCACCGACCGCACGCAGGAGGAGGTCGCCGAGCTCGAGCGACAGGTCGCGGAGGAGCCGTTCCGCCGCGCTGCCCAGCGCACGCTCGCCGCGGACGTGACGACCCTCGTGCACGGGGCCGAGGCGACGGCCTCGGTCCAGGCGGCGTCCGAGGCACTCTTCGGCAAGGGCGACCTCGCGGCTCTCGACGCACGCACCCTCGGTGACGCGACGGCCGAGCTGCCCGGCGGTGAGGTCAGCCCGGGGATGTCGATGACCGACGCCCTCGTGGCGGTCGGTCTCGTGGAGTCGCGCAACGCCGCACGGAGGGCGATCGGCGACGGGGGAGCCTCGGTCAACGGCGAGAAGGTGACCGACCCCGAGTTCGCGCTGGCCGAGGAGCACTTCCTGCATGGCTCGGTCGCGATCCTGCGCCGCGGGCGCAAGTCGATGGCCGCCGGCCGACGGGCCTGAGGGGGCCCGAAGGGCCTGAGCGAGGCCGATTTGGAGATGCGCGAGAACGTCGTCTACTGTTCTCGACGTCAGCCCGAGAGGGAGGAACGGACACCACGGTGCAGGCCTCACGGCCAGCACGACGTAGGCCGGTCCCTGGGTCTGACCCCAACGACTTCGGTCCTCGCAAGAGGCCGGACGGAGCACGCCCGAGAGTGTGCGAGTGTTGGGAGTGACCCACCGTCACGGACCTGCTGAGAAGCGGGTTTGGAACGCGGCCGAGAGGCTGCTACGGTAGGCGCCCCGCGAAGATCCAAGTGTGGTCGGTTCGGTCGGTAGGCCGGGTTTGACGCCCAAGTGTGG